>NZ_CP170643.1:0-598 GCF_051015765.1 Cupriavidus sp. a3
AGCGAGTGCATCGCCGCGACCAGCTCGGGCATCTTGGTCATCTGCACCTTGCGCGCCACGTAGGCGCCGATGCCGCCTCCCACCACCAGCGCGCCGAAGTTCAGCGCCAGGCCGGAGCCCACCGACGACTGCGCCGTGCCGGCCGCCAGGAATTCATTCTTGAGCTTGATGATCAGCGCCAGCGTGGTGACCACCGCGATCGCCATGCCGATCATGCCGAAGGCATTGCCCTTGCGCGCCGAGGCCGGGTGCGACCCAGGAACGGCGTGCCCGGGTCGAGCAGTTGCTGCACGCGGTCGCGCGGCAGCAGCTTGCCGCGCGACAGGTGCTTGTCGCGCGCGGCCTCGCCGCCGCCTTCCGCCAGCTTCGCGATCTTTGCTTCCAGGTCGGCAACCAGTGCCTGCATTGACTGCGCGTTGGTCTTGAACGCTTCGGAACGCGCGTTCAGCTTTGTCTCAATTGCCGCCATATCAGCCTCGGCCAGTCGGTTCGTTGTAGGGTGCAGCCATCGCGTGGTGGGCTTACATCGTTTCCGCGAACAGCTCGCGGCCGATCAGCATGCGGCGGATCTCAGAGGTGCCGGCGCCGATCTCGTACA
>NZ_CP170643.1:698-72523 GCF_051015765.1 Cupriavidus sp. a3
GGGTGGCCCAGCGAGATGCCCGAGCCATTCGGGTTGACCTTGGCCGGGTCCAGGCCCAGCGCCTTGGTCACGGCGCAGGCCTGCGCGGCGAAGGCCTCGTTGGCTTCGATCACGTCCAGGTCCGCCACCTGCAGGCCGGCGCGTTCCAGCGCGATCTTCGTCGCCGGCACCGGGCCGATGCCCATGGTCTTCGGATCGACACCGGCATGGCCGTACGAGACCAGGCGCGCCAGCGGCTTCAGGCCGCGGCGCTCGGCCTCGGCGCGCTCCATCATCACGGTCAACGCGATGTGCTGGGCCTGTGGGTCGAACAGACCGAAGGCGCCAAGTTCTGGCTCAAGGTCTTCAATGAACTCAAGAACCGAGGCTGCCAGGACATCCTGATCGCCGTGGTCGATGGCCTCAAGGGCCTGACGGAGGCCGTTGCCGCAGCCTATCCCCGCACGACGGTGCAGACCTGCATTGTTCATTTGATCCGCAACAGCCTGGACTACGCCAACTACAAGGAGCGCAAGGTGCTGGCCCAGGCGCTGCGGCCAATCTACAGCGCAGCCAGCGTGGGGCGAGAAGTACCCGATGATCGTACAGTCGTGGCGACGCGCCTGGGAGCACGTCACGCCGTTCTTCGTGTTCCCACCCGATATCCGACGTGTGATCTACACCACGAATGCCATTGAAAGCTTGAACATGCAGTTGCGCAAAATCATCAAGACCCGGGGGCATTTCCCTTCGGATGAGGCTGCGATCAAGTTGCTATGGCTGGCCCTGCGCAACGTGCTGACCAAGTCCGTTCGTACGACCTATGACTGGAAGTCCGCCATGAATCAGTTTGCTATTCTGTATGGCGAGCGATTTACTGCCGCTCGAGGCTGAAAGAATTCAAAACCGCCTCGCACACAAAAATACGGATAGGCCCTCCGGTACGGGAATGATGGAGGCTCGTCGTCCGCTGTCAATCGGGAGGGCGAGCACGAAGCAGGGTTGACAGACCGGCACGTACCACCGGCGAGCCCGAAGGCTCCCCCGCCACGGCCCGCCCCATAGGGAGCGTACGTAGGCGAAAGACGAGAGGATACCGCTTCGCTGCTCGTCCGGTGTACGTGGGTCAGGCTGTCAAACCTGGTCGACCAATGTGTTGGTGACACATCCAGTCTCCCAGAACAGCTTTCGCGAAGCTATGCGCAAACTCTCAATCTTGGCCATCTGATTGACCACGATTTGTCCTGGCACCTTGAGTTGGACTTTTGGAGATGAATTGCTGTCCCGTCAGAACTATAGTCTTTCGCCCTCTTCTCCCGCATGCCTGAGAATGACAGTAAACCGTTCTAGCGCGAGTGCGATCTCAATAAGCTTCAAAGCGATCACATAGACGGTTTGCATTGTTTGTCGCCAAGCCAGCCTAGTTGGGACACCCCCGGCGGCAACTTAGTCAGCTAGTAGTCCGCGCCGAACGTCGCAAGCAAACTCGCAGTACGGACATCGGAGGCCACTGCCCCGTGGGGCGGCAGGGTGATGCCTATTAGCTATGGAAGCGCCGCGCTGCCGCAGCACATGGTACGCCTCGCACTCATACAAGAACGCCTCTAGAGCAGTTTTAGCGTATCGATATATAAAGTACTCGAAGCGGTAGAGATAGTTATGGGATACCAGGCGAGCCATAACACATCTGTCCGAGCGCCCCACATAGCCAATCTGAAAGTCACTTCCGCAACCAAGCACGTACGCCCCAGGCCTACCCTCTTCTACAAGTGCTCGCACAATCTGCGGTAAGAAAAGGGTAGGGGTGTAGTACAGCATTCGGGCCTCACGACTTTATCGCAGTAGCGAGAGCAACGCCCCACTGGGACCGCAAATTCGTGAATACGTCGTCGTTATCGTCAAAAAAAGATTCTGCCTTGGCGTAACTGAGAATTAGCAGCAAGAGCGCCCTTCTTGCCTGGATTTTCTCCTCTGTGTCAGCCCCTTCGTCGAGCTTGGAGTCCTCAGCCAAAGACGAAATAGTCCCGCACAGGGGCTCAAAGACCTCCTTGTAGAAAGGATGCTGCACGTTGAGTTTCACGATAATCTTGCCTAGAATATGCTCGGTCTCAAAGAAGACGTTCTTCGGAAAGGTCACCGGTACGATCGAGAACGGTTTGCTCTTTAGCTCGTTCTTCTTTTGCTCCTTCTGCTCCGGTGAGGCGACGAAGATATCTTGGTTGGCCACGTCACCCAGCTGCCTTTCCGCTTCCTCTGGCGGCGTATCGACTCCTCGCTTGCCCTTAGGCAGTATCGTCTCAGCTTCCGCCATTGCGCTTTCGGCATCGGCGAACACCCCTTGCTCTCGGTCCTTGCTTGCCGGGTCTTGATTCAAGTCGCGTGAAATTTCCTCGCGGAGTTCTTTTACAGCTCTCCACACTTGCTCTCGAATTTTGTCGCGCAAGGAAGCGATAGGCTCAGCGCCACGCTTGATATAGCGGACATGGAAGTATTCATCGAGCTCAGGCGGAAAGGAGATCTCCAAGCCCCACCAGCGATCGATTTCCAAGGAGCGAGCCTGACCCTTTTTGCCTAGTATGAAAGGCACCGTTCCATACAGCACCTCACGGTCCGCCCTTAGGATCGAGACGCCCTCATTTTCGTGAATCTTTCGGTCTCGTGCGAACTGCGTTCCGCCCGAGTTTTTTGCAGAACGCCATTCCTTTGGCAATAGCGTAAGCTTTAGCTTAACTTTCGCGGTTTTGCCAGGCATGTTCGGCACGGCTAGTTCGAATTCGGTTTCGCCCTTGAGTTTAGCCTTGATGTCGAGCTTACCGGCTTTGTGCTCCGGGTACGTCGGCTCCATCAAATAGAGAGGATCATGCAGGAAGACAGGCTCACCATTTAGCCAAAAATTCCGCCCGGCGTCGATGAACTTGCGATAAGTGCGTCCGAGGAAGCCCATCAAAGGTTTGATCTGATCCGAGGCGGAAATTGGCTTATCGTATTCAACTGGTGCAGTTTGTAATCGGTCACAGTTTGAGATAATCACTACGGTGCCACCGGAGTCTGCAAGCAACTTGTTAAAATGCCCCGGCGGGTCCTTCGGATGGGGTTCAGGAATTGTGACCTGTGTCTTGTTTGCGATCTCGTCCAGATCAATGTATGTGAACAAGAATGGCTCGTCTCCGCTCGATCTCGCGTATACCTCAACCCGACGACCAAGCGAGATCGCACCCAAGGTCATGCCTACCCCAAATCTGCCGATTCCCGACTTGCCACTTGGCTTGGGTTGTCGCAGGGATTCACCGAGGACAAGGCACCGATGCAACACGTCCTTGGACATCCCTTCACCGTTGTCGACGACGGCGATCTGGGATATTACCTCCACAGATTTGGAGCCGAGTTTCTTAATCTCGTTTTCCGTAAAAACCCATACGTCCGCTGCTCCCGCCTCTACTGAATTATCGATCGCTTCGCCCATACCGTGGGACATGTCGTATTCCGCATAGCGAAGAGACTCGAGCATACGGTCAAGGCGAACCGGAAAGACTTTTTCCTTCATTGTGGCGCCAACTAGGCTCAGGGCATCAGCGTTGGAAGTTCGTTGGGAGGAGGGGATTGTGGTTGGAGCGGCTTGCATTTTTTCTCTCGCATGAGTTGACGGGTGAGCGAGCCCGAAACCGGCACCTAGAAATAAGAAAACCCGCCTCGCGGCAGGTCTCTCGGAATCAGGATGGCGTTGGAGCTAAGACTCACCAAGCACGGAATGACCGCCGCCTGCGCATCAGTTAGCTCGTTCGACGATTCTGTTCCCACGTGCCTTACGGCCACGTGCGACTTGTCGGACTCTCAAGTAGTCAAGGACAGCAAGAACCATTTTCAAAACATGCTACGTGCGGCATCGCACATATTCGCCATTCAAATACTATGAGGTGTAAGGCACGTTAAACTGCGGCGCAGCGAGCCGGAGATCATATGGCGTATGTGCTCGCGAGCGGAGCGGGCGGGTGGATCCGAGGGTCCCTAACCGTATCCGCTAGCCCAGAGCTGGAATGAGCCCAATAGGTTACTTTGCTCGGGACCGGCATCGGAAAGTAACCACATACTGTACAAATGTACAGTATAGTGACGCTGTGGCAATTTCGCATTCAGGTGGTTCGTGTCGAACTGGTGGCTACCGCCAGTTCCGCATAGCCGCTAAAATGGCGCAATGAAGACATCTCAGCAATCGGCGACTCCCATCCACTTCTCTGGCCACGAGACCTTCCCTCTTCGCCAAATGTGGCTTAAGAAGGCCTTCGATCAGGCTATCGAGGGAGGAAAGGTCCCTAAGTCCACATTTACTGACGAAAAAGCCATTGCTTCGTTTGGCGTTGGTAAGAACATGGTCGCTTCGATCCGACATTGGGCGATGGCCTGCGATGTGATTCGTGATTCAGTAGACGATCCGGACTCCTTCGTCATCTCCACAATCGGCCGGGAGATTTTGTCTGATGGAGGGCTTGACCCTTACGCAGAGAACCCCGCTACGGCATGGCTCGCTCATTGGTGCTTGGCCGGCGAAGGCAAGCGCTCGACCACGTGGCGCTGGCTCTTCAACCATGTGACAACACCGACTTTTACACGCCAAGAGCTCGAGCCGATGTTGGAGGTCTATGCTCGCAAGCTAGCCCCGCAGCGACGATTGTCTGCATCCACGCTTTCGCGTGACTTAGAGACATGCTTAAGAAGCTACGCGCCGAGGTTTGCCGGCGGTACGCCAGAGGACTTTGCTGAACCGCTGCTTGGAGAATTGGGCTTGCTGCAAGAGGTTCATAAGGGCCAGTACGCTTTTCGGCGAGGACCTAAGGTAACGCTGCATGATGGCCTGTTTGCTTATGCCCTGCTGGACTACTGGGAGCGATCTGCTCCGGGGCTTAGTTCGCTGGCATTCGAGACGGTCGCTTATGGAGAAGGCGCTCCTGGACGTGTGTTCAAGCTCGACGAGGACTCAGTCGCAGAAAGGCTGATGGCTCTGTCCGACCTCACCAATGACCACTTGGCCTGGACGGACACGGCGGGCCTCCGCCAAGTCCATAAGAAGACCGGCGACAGCGAGACTTTGCGCCTGAACCTAATTCGAATTGCATATGAATGACAAGGACTACCTCCTGTCGGATATTGTCCGAATTTCGCGGCACTATCAGCGCTCGATTCGCGTCGATGCGGACCTGGGCCGCAAAGACGCCCTTAGCGGGTATATCCGTAATGCCACCGCTACCGCTGTTCTGGACAGCATGGCCATCCAACTGGCAGAAACAAATCAACGCTCATTCACTTGGACCGGCCCATTCGGAGGAGGCAAGTCGTCTCTAGCAGTTGCGCTCGCGAGTGCGTTGCATATTGACAAGTCTTTGCGAGCACTGGCTCGCAAAGCTCTCGGTCTCGACTCTATGCCCGCTTTCGACCGAGCTTTCCCCGCGCGAAAAGGCTGGCTAACCGTTCCCGTTGTCGGAAAGCGCGGAAGCGTTGTAGCGGAGATTAATTCTTCCTTGCGAAAAGCCAAGGGAAAGGGCACAGACCATCGCAAGATTTCACCGACCGCGCTAATCAATGAGCTTTGCCAAACTGCAGAAGACCGCTCCCTAGATGGGGTTTTGGTCATTCTGGATGAGATGGGCAAGTTCCTGGAAGCATCTGCCCTCGGCAATGGCGATGATGTTTATTTTTTTCAAGAACTGGCAGAAGCTGCCGCTCGTGTCAATGGCCGGCTGGTCATCGTTGGCATTCTCCATCAATCCTTCGCTCAGTACGCCGCGCGACTTGGAATCGATACCCGGGACGATTGGTCGAAGGTGCAAGGTCGCTATGTGGACTTACCGTTCGTTGCCCCAAGCGACGAAGTCGTAGAATTAATCGGTCGAGCGATTGAAACTGACAGAAGCCCAGAGTGGCGGTTCGACGCGTCTCAGGTCATCGCGAACTCGATCCGATCGCGCCGGCCGGCTGTTGGTAGCAAATTCGCAGAATCTCTTGCCCGATGCTGGCCTTTGCACCCATCGATGGCCGCGCTTCTTGGCCCGATTTCTAAACGGCAATTTGGTCAGAACGAACGCAGCATCTTTGGATTCCTATCCTCCATGGAACCAAATGGGTTCCAAGCCTATCTGCGCTCCACCGAAGTGCCCGAAGCTACTTGGTATCGACCAGACAATTATTGGGACTACCTCCGAGCGAACCTTGAGCTTTCGATCCTTGCATCTCCAGACGGCCACCGCTGGTCGCAAGCAGTCGAGGCAATCGAACGCACAGAAGCCAAGACGGGCGATCCGTTCCTGGTTCAATTGATTAAGAACATTGCCATCATTGACCTTTTCCGCAATGGCTCTGGCCTTGCAGCTGACGCTACCGTCCTTGGTGCAATCTTTTTCAAGCGCCCGGCGGACGAAATTGAGAAGGGGCTGGAACAGCTAGCGCTTATGCGCGTTGCCCTTTTTAAGAAGCACATCGGCGCTTGGTCGGTATTCGAAGGCAGTGACTTCGACATTGATTCTGCAATCGCTCAGACTCTGGCGTCCTCGCCAGGCGTGGACTTCGCTCACCTATCCCAGCTCATGGGCTTACATCCGGTAGTAGCGAAGCGCCACTACCATGAGACTGGCACAATGCGCTGGATGAACCTATCGTTGCATCGGCTTGAGGACGCGGAGCGCTTGGCAAACAACTATGCTCCATCCAAGGGAGAGTTCGGATTGTTTGCGCTCGCACTGCCCGGTCGCGGGGTGAGCTATAAGAGCGCGCTGAAGCGAGCACAAGAATGGGCACGCAAGGATCCATGGCCAGTGCTTATTGGAATTCCGAAGAACCATGCGCGCATTGAGGAATTGAGCTCTGAGCTCCAAGCACTAGAAAGCGTCAAGAACCGGCATGAGCTTGGCGGCGATGCCGTGGCACGTCGTGAAGTCCATGCGCGTCTAGCCGCAGCTCAGGCGAACCTGGAAGAGCAGCTGCAAGCGGCCATAAGTGGCGCTCATTGGTTCGATGGCGGGGAGGCGCCGATGGATACCGGGTCACGCCTATCGGCTGTAGCTTCGGAACTTGCGGATGAGCTTTATGCGTATTGCCCTTCTGTTTGGAGCGAGCTTGTCAACCGGGATAGCGTGTCAAGTAACAGCGTCAAAGCCCGCCGCGATCTCCTGCATCGCATGCTCGACTTCGAAGGTTTCGAAAACTTGAGTATCGATGGCTTCCCCGCAGAACGTGGTCTCTATGAAACGCTCCTGAGAAGCACTGGCTTGCATCAAGAGGGCGACAACGGACAGTGGCGTTTCTCGCCCCCAGACAGTAATGATCCGCACTCATTTGCCAAGCTTTGGCAGGAGACACGCAATCTTTTTTCTGACGCGGCCTCCAAGGTTAAGGCGAGTTCGATCCACGAGCTTTGGTCCTCACCTCCATATGGGCTAAAGGTAGGTATTCAGCCAGTTCTCTTCGCTGCCTTTGTATTGGCTCACAAATCGAACATCGCCGTCTACAAGGATGGGATATTCATTCCGCGATTGACCGATGCCGATATTGACGAATACTTGCAGGATCCAAAGCGATTCTCCCTTCGCTGGATCGTTATCGACGAAGAGCGAACACGGATCCTGAAGGGGATATCGCAAATCCTGGCTGATGTTGGACATGCCTCAGAGGCGAATGATCCATTGGAGGCGGCACGTGGTCTCGTAGCACTGGTGTTCAATCTTCCCGCCTGGTCGCAGCGCACACAACAGCTTAGCGAGCAAACGCGAGCAGTACGCGACATCTTGCTTAAAGCCAGCGATCCCCATAAGGTACTTTTCGTTGATCTTGTCACGCTGCTCGATGCAAGCAGTGCAAAGGCCTACATAGCAGCCCTTCGACAGCCTATTGAAGAACTTGCAGGGGCGTACGATGCAATGCTACGAAAGGTGGAGGCAGCAATGTTGCTAGCTTTGGACGCTCCTGCGGAGCAGCTTGATAGGCTACGGGCTCGCGCAACAACCGTCGCCGGCCTAACCGGCGATTTGCGGCAGGATTCATTCGCAACTCGCCTGGCCAAGTATGACGGTGCGCGCCTAAGCATCGAAGGCGTCCTGAGTTTGGCGGCCAATAAGCCGCCTCGCGACTGGACCGACATGGATATCGATGCCGCAATGCTCGAAATGTCAAAAGTGGCACTCCGCTTCCGGCAAGCCGAAGCGTTTGCGTCTATCAAGGGTCGCAATCCCACCAGCGAAGCAATTGCTGTGGTCATTGGTGCTGGGTCAGCAACCAAAACTATCTCGCGATCGTTCTCGATCTCGGATCGACACCGCCAGGCGGTCGAAACGAAGGCGGCTGAGCTTGCAAAAGAGCTTAAAGAGCAAGGCTTCGAGACCGATGTACTTCTAGCCATCCTCGCAAAGGCAGGAATGCGCGTGGCAATGGAAGATAAGGAGGACGCCAATGGCTGATCGACACGTGTTGGGGCTCTCAGGCGGCAAGGACAGTGCAGCACTTGCAGTATTCATGCGCCAATACCATCCGGAGCTCGACATCGAGTATTTTTTTACCGATACGGGCAAGGAACTTCCTGAGGTCCATGAATTTCTTGGTCGCCTGGAAGGCTACTTAGGTAAGCCGATCATCCGCCTTAATCCGCGACGTGATTTCGACTTCTGGCTGCGCGAGTACAACCATTACTTGCCTTCTCCACAGACTCGCTGGTGCACTAAGCAACTTAAACTCGTTCCGTTCGAGCAGTGGATCAGACCTATGCTCGCAGCGGGGGATTCTGTAACGTCATATGTCGCCATCCGGGCCGACGAAGAATACCGTGAAGGCTATGCGTCTAAACAGAAGAACCTATTTGTAAAATTGCCCTTTCGTGAGTCCGGGATTGACAAGGCTGGCGTTACAGAAATCCTCGAGTCATCGGGCGTAGGCTACCCAAAGTATTACGAGTGGCGTTCCCGCAGCGGGTGCACATTCTGCTTTTTTCAACAAAAGATTGAGTGGGTGCGACTGAAAGAGCGACACCCGAAGGCTTTTGAAGAGGCAAAAGCCCTGGAAAAAGATGCCATTGAGCATGGCTCTCCGTTCACCTGGTCCGACCGTGAGTCCCTTTCTGAGTTGGAGCGGCCTGAACGTATGGCGCAGATCGTCGGAAGCTATGAGGTTCGCAAAGCCCGGCTACGTGCGAGCATTCCAATAAATCCACTTCGGCCCGCGAGGCCGAATCATGAAGACATTGATGATGTTTACGGTGACGACGAGGGGGGCGGGTCCTGCCTGATTTGCCACAAATAATGTCAGCTCATATGCACACGTTTTGCAGTCCCGCTTCCACGCGGCGCTCTTTCCGTTGAAAAAAATTCCCCTTTTTTGTTTCGAAAAAGGGGAATTTTTCATTTGACGTTTCAACAACAGCGGCCCCATTACTACTGGGGCGCCTGTCTCGACTGTCATACCAAACTGTTAAGTAGGATCTGGTGACTCACCACTCTCAGGATCGACCGAGCTTGCCGACGGGACGCCTGGCTCAAAGATACTCCTTGGCAACTTTACCTTTTTTCCGATTAAAGACGAAAGAAACTCTTCATACATTTCTTTTGATTTATCAAGAATTTCATCTTTTATATCCGCGTCGACGTCCGCCTCGGGAACTCGCTCATCTTCACAATAACTACGCAAACGCCTTCTGAAAAGTGCCTGAGCAATTTGCTCCCGTCCAGACTTGCGTTCCACGTCAATCAGCGATTTGATTTCCTCGCTGTCCGTCTCCCAGAGCTCGATCAGAATATAGCGATACTTCGGCCACTCAGCAGGTTGCAGTTCGGCAGGCAAGACTACCTGTCGGAATGTCGGGCCACCAAGAACTAGCTTGACCTCCGATTCGATTTCCAGGAGGCCCTCGAACGTATGTAAGAGGCGCTTCAAATCCTCAGCATTCCGCGGAGCAAAGAGCTTGTTCAAGGCCGCAATATACTGGTCCAGTAGCTCGACCGTCGATTTATCCACACCGCCTAATGCTTCCTGTACCGCTTCGGCATATGTGCAGACCAAAGCAGTTTGGAAGGCAACCGTCGAGAACACATTGTCGTACAAACGGTCCACAGCTTCTCGAACTGGCTTTACAACATGGCCATCAGCAATGAATTTCTTCTTAGCTTGCGGGCTAAGCTGTTCAAGCATGTAGTTGGCACGTTCGGCTTTCATCGACTCGACCATTTCCCGACGGCTTCGCACGACTCCGTCGACGCGTGCGAGCGTCTCTTTCAGTTCTGGTGTAGTCCAACCGGGCTCTTTGTCAATTACGCGTCGATATAGGCCCTCTCGAAAGTCGTCGAAGGTCCGAGCCGTTGCTTGACCATCGAAGAGCATTCTTTCCAACACCATATCCCGCCGGCCTGTCAGCTCTTTATTCAGACCGATTGCCGCTCGCGAGAAAGCCACCAAGGGATGAAATTTCCCAAACACCCGATCAACAATTGGTACATATAGATTTCGCCATTTTTTTCGAAATACTTCGGCGATCTCATCAGAATAGTTAAATCGAGTATTGAGCTCCTTCTGATCTGCGGTGAGCTCATCCTTGAGCCCTAGGCGTTCAAATGCTTCATCAAGTCGCTTTCTAGGCGCCCCAACCTTACCCCGGGCACCAATCCCTCGTACCGGCGCAGTTGACATAAGCAAGTGCTCAATTGAGTGGTAGAGGTGACTGACGCCTGTGAAGGCGACGTCGCTGCCAACTTTTACACGATCCCCCTCCTGATCCAATTCAACATTCCAAATTCGAAGTCCAGTATCATCCTTAGGACCAAGCCCCTTGATGAACGATAACGTTTCTCTCAAACATTCAGCTACAATATCCTGGTCATTTAGAAGCTTATTGCGCGAATCGGAAACCTTCTTTGCCGTCTTATTTAAAGTCAGAAACACACGCCGGGCAGCTCTTACCACGTCAACATCTTTAGTCTGACTTCCGTCAAGCTCCGGGAACGTACAAATTAGAACCGGGAGCTGAAGCTCGTTGAGGTTATATGCGCGAATCTCTTTGTCGGGCCAGACTTGATAGTAACCCTCATAAGGGCTGCGGCGAGCATCGGACCACCCCCCTTTCATGTTGCGGTAGAGAGCAAGAAGTGCCATTGCGCGGTGTTGGCCATCCACGATAGCAAGGGCGCAATTGTCACGTGCTAAACTTAGCCGCGCTCCATCCGAAGAAAGGTAATTACCATCCTTTGAGTACTGAAAGAATTCAAACTGCTCATCACCAGACAAACCCGCCGTGATCCGGTGTTCTGTATGGCCACTATGGAGCGATGACGGTAAATCCGAGCGCTGGATGGCACGATAGTACTCATCTGGAACGCGGCTGTTAGGCTTCAATGGCAAAACAACAGCCACGATCGGAGGAAAAAGCTTAATTTGCCCGGACGTGGAGGAATCAAGCAGATATGGAATTAGCTCCAGCGACACTCTAGCGTCGTCGATGTCGCGTTGCATTATTTCCTCAAATCCGAGCTGCTTGAGGTCAAAAACCTCTCTAACCGGAGCCAGCATGTCGAGCAACTGAGTTTGCCCCTGCTTTTCCGAAAGTGTAACGTGAGTCAGGAGATAGCGAACCTCCACACCGGCTGACTCACCACTTTCCGAGCTTACCCGGAACGTTCCGACGGTACCGTTGAGATGCACATCTAGTGCGCTTCTGTTCCCTGAAAGTAGTGCCATGTCAGTTGCGTCCGAAGATTGGGTAATTGATACGGTTGAGAATGTTCTCGATGTCGTTATGCTCGCCGCTATCCACATGCACTTCGGCAATATGCACAAATAAGTTTGTGGGATCGAAATTACGAGCTACGATCTGATTCGCAAAACCGGCTTCCGTTGGCTCATTAAAACCTGATGCGGACCAGTTGTCACGAAGGTCGACGATTTTAGCCTTATGCTGCTTTAGCCTATTACGTAAGTTTGAGGCCATGCCTATGTACAGGGGAGCCGTAAACCAGGGTGCAGCTGTCTTGAGAACTTCGGAAACGGCTTTGAGACGCTCAGGATCTTGAACGAGGCGTGCGATAAGCGAGTCGGATTTGGCGGGCTCATGCACAACTTCGCCATGGAAGCGAGGTTTGAGCGGGCCTCTCAGGCTGACTTTATACGGCGTCTCACGATAAGGGCTAAATATGAAGCGCTCGACAATTGCCTCAACCTCGGCGCGAGCATACAGCTCACCTCGCTCCTTAGCTTGATTGATGCGCTTTATAGCATCCTCGATATCAGCTTTGGATATCGTGATATGCGAATACCAAGCGTAGACGCCTGCCGTTTCCGGTGCTGCCTCAATCTCAGACCAGCTCAACGCACGACCGCGCTCAACGTTCATGAGTGACACACCGGCTTCGCCATGCATTCAGAAGTACATTTCATCTTTTTGTTACGTAACTCTGAGGGCATAGCCAAGCAATTAACGCGAGAAATAGTACTTCACGCGAAACACTGATCGCTACGCATCCGTCAGTGGCGTTTCAAGTAGCGTAACTTGCCATGCACCTATTTCGCTCAACGCAAATACTCTATATTCAGTCAACGGAGTCGCACGTATCAAGGGTTCGCCAATAAACGCAAGCCCTTGATCCGAACGAATTATAGTTGCAAGAACACATCCATTTCGCTGCTGGACACAACTGATCAGACGTCGATATTTTGTGCTACCAACGCATTCCTCTCAATAAAGTTCCGCCGCGGCTCCACCTCATCCCCCATCAGCGTGGTAAAGATCTGGTCCGCCGCAATAGCATCCTCAATCTGCACCTTCAGCAGACGGCGTTGCGTAACGTCGAGGGTCGTCTCAAACAACTGCTCAGGGTTCATCTCACCAAGACCCTTATAGCGCTGACGCGACACACCACGTTCGGCTTCGGACAGCAACCACTGCATAGCCCCATGGAAGTCATTGACAGTCTGATCCCTCAGCTTGTCACCTTCCCCGCGCTGCACCTTGGTCCCCTCAGGCGTCAGCCCCTGGAAAGTCTTAGCCGCATTGGAGAGCGCAGCATAATCCGCCCCATGAACAAAATCCGCATCCAGATGCGACAACCTCACATTGCCATGATGACGACGCGCAATCATCAGCCGATGCTTGTCAGTCTTCTCATCAAACTGCGCATACACATCAGCCGTACCATCATCATTCACGGCCGCGCCGAGCAGCGTCTTGGCATGCATCTCAGCCAGCTTGGCCTTCAGCGCCACGGCTGAGGCTTCCGCCGCAGCGGCACTGTCCAGATCCAACGCCACGCCGTCCGCAATGGCTCGCAGGGCGTCCGTATCAACAATACGTGACAGGCGGCCAATCACGCCTTCGGTCAGCTGATACTGCCGCGCCAGCTCAGTCAGCGCATCTCCACTGATCTCCGACCCATCCGGCCGCACCAGCACAGCCTTCTCCATCGCCAGCTTCAACAGATAAGCATTGAGCTCGACATCATCCTTGATATACCGCTCTTCTTTGCCATGCTTGATCTTGTACAGCGGCGGCTGCGCGATATAGACATAGCCGCGCTCGATGATGTCGGGCATCTGGCGGTAGAAGAACGTCAGCAGCAGGGTGCGGATGTGCGAGCCGTCCACGTCAGCATCGGTCATGATGATGATGCGGTGGTAGCGCAGCTTGTCCAGGTTGTAGTCGTCCTTGCCGATGCCGGTGCCCAGCGCGGTGATCAGGGTCAGCACTTCCTGGCTGGACAGCATCTTGTCGAAGCGGGCGCGCTCTACGTTCAGGATCTTGCCCTTGAGCGGCAGGATGGCCTGGAACTTACGGTCGCGGCCCTGCTTGGCGGAGCCGCCTGCGGAGTCGCCCTCCACCAGGAAGAGTTCGGACTGGGCGGGGTCTTTTTCCTGGCAGTCGGCCAGCTTGCCGGGCAGGCCCATGCCGTCCATCACGCCCTTGCGGCGGGTCATTTCGCGGGCCTTGCGGGCGGCTTCGCGGGCGCGGGCGGCGTCTACGATCTTGCCGCAGATGGTCTTGGCGTCGATGGGCGTTTCCAGCAGGAAGTCGGTCAGGGCCTTGCTGACGAGTTCTTCCACGGGCAGGCGCACTTCTGACGAGACCAGCTTGTCCTTGGTCTGCGAGCTGAACTTGGGCTCGGGCACCTTCACGGACAGCACGCAGGCCAGGCCTTCGCGCATGTCGTCGCCGGTGGTTTCCACCTTGGCTTTCTTGGCGACTTCGTTTTCTTCGATGTACTTGTTGATGACGCGCGTCATCGCGGCGCGCAGGCCGGTCAGGTGGGTGCCGCCATCCCGCTGCGGGATGTTGTTGGTAAAGCAGAGCACTTGCTCGTTGTAGCCGTCGTTCCACTGCATGGCCACTTCCACGCCGATGCCGTCTTTTTCGGTGTTGGCGTAGAAGATGTTGGGGTGCAGGACGGTCTTGGCGCGGTTGATGTACTCGACAAAACCCTTCACGCCGCCGGAGAAGGCAAAGTCTTCTTCCTTGCCGGTGCGCTGGTCGACCAGCTTGATATGGACGCCGTTGTTCAGGAACGAGAGCTCGCGAATGCGCTTGGAGAGAATCTCGTAGTGGAACTCGACGTTGGTGAAGATTTCTTCGTCGGCCAGGAAGTGGACTTCGGTGCCGCGCTTGTCGGTGGCACCGATGACCTTCATCGGGGAGACTTCAACGGGCTGGCCGTCGGGGCCGGGCACGGTCTCGATGATGCGGTTCTGCACATCGCCCTTGGCGAATTCGATGAGGTGGACCTGGCCGTCGCGGCGCACGGTCAGGCGCAGCCACTTGGAAAGTGCGTTCACGCAGGACACGCCCACGCCGTGCAGGCCGCCCGATACCTTGTAGCTGTTCTGGTTGAACTTGCCGCCGGCGTGCAGCTCGGTCATGGCAATTTCCGCCGCGCTGCGCTTGGGTTCGTGCTTGTCGTCGAACTTGACCAGGGGCGGAATGCCGCGGCCGTTGTCGACGATGGAGATCGAGTTGTCGCTGTGGATGGTGACCTGGATCTCGGTGCAGTAGCCGGCCAGCGCTTCGTCGATGGAGTTGTCCAGCACCTCGAAGACGAGGTGGTGCAGGCCGGTGCCGTCGGAGGTGTCGCCGATATACATGCCCGGGCGCTTGCGTACCGCCTCCAGGCCTTCCAGGATCTGGATCGAGGAGGCTCCGTAGGTGTTTTCCTGTTGCGGTTTCTGCTGTTCGGTCATGTCTTTCCTACTTGCGGCGAATACGGATTTCGGGCCGGGCCGGCATGCTCTGGATGCTGGCAGCGGGGCGCGAAGGGTCCGCATGGCGGGTTACTAAAAACGGCAAAAGGGGCGGATCGTCATATCGATCCTGCCCCCGCTGCGGGATGCTCATCCCCAGGACTTCCCGGCCGGGCCGGGTGTCAATGCGTGCCGTTTGCTGCTCCGGTAGCTCGTCTTCTGCGTGTCCTGTTACCGGATCATCAGATGCGCATCGGCATGACGACGTACTTGAAGTTGTCGTCTTCCGGCACGGTGATCAGCGCGCTCGAATTCGAGTCGCCGAGGCTGACCTGCACCTGCTCGCTCTTCAGGTTGGCGAGTACGTCGAGCAGGTAGGTCACGTTGAAGCCGATATCGAGCGCGTCGCCCGAGTAATCGAGTTCCAGCTCTTCCTGCGCCTCTTCCTGGTCGGCGTTGGTGGAGCTGATCTTGAGGACGTGCGTGTCGAGGATGCAGCGCACGCCCTTGAATTTGTCGGTGGTCAGGATCGCGGTGCGTTGCAGCGCCTGCTGCAGCCGCACGCGGTCGATCGCGAAGGCGTTCTTGTAGCCCTTGGGGATCACGCGCTGGAAGTCGGGAAACTTGCCTTCGACCAGCTTGGAGATCAGTTCGATATTGGCGAACGTGAACTTGACCTGGTTGGCGGCCAGCTGCACCGTGACCGGATCGTCGTTGTCTTCCAGCAGGCGCTGCAGTTCCAGGATGGTCTTGCGCGGGATGATGACTTCCTGGCGCGCGCCGACGCCGGCGGCTTCGTTCTCCAGCTCTACGCCGCAGTAGGCCAGGCGGTGGCCGTCGGTGGCGACTGCCATGACCTTCTTGCCTTCCACCACCAGCAGCATGCCGTTCAGGTAGTAACGGATGTCCTGCTGCGCCATGGCGAAGTGGACCATTGCCAGCAGGTGCTTGAAGGTCTTCTGCGGCAGCGTGACGCTGGCGTTGAATTCGCTGGCTTCGGCAACGGTCGGGAATTCTTCGGCGGCGAGCGTCTGCAGTGCGAAGCGGCTCTTGCCGGATTGCACGGTCATGCGCTTGTCGTTGAGCGACAGCGCAACGTCGCCGTCGGGCATGGCACGCAGGATGTCGAGCAGCTTGCGCGCGGCCACGGTGGTGGCGACGCTGTCGTTGCCGACGCCGCATTCTGCATGCGTGGTGATCTGGATTTCGATGTCGGTCGACAGGAAGGACACGTTCGACCCGGACTTGCGAATCAGCAGGTTGGCCAGGATCGGGAGGGTGTGGCGGCGCTCCACGATGCCGCTCACGATTTGCAGCGGACGCAGCAGGTTGTCTCGCGAGGTTTTGACCAATTGCATTGAATTTATCCTTCGTCGTTTGTAGTCGGCGACCGCAGAACGCAAACAACTCCGAATTCACTTAGGAATCAAGGAGTTAATGTGCCATTGTACCAAGGATAAGCCGCTGCGGTGAAGCGGGGCGGGACCGGCTGGCGGGCCAGCTGTGCACAAAAAGCCACGCTGGTGCCTTGGTGCGCTTTGGCGCACTTGCCATCCCGTCCCGACTCACCGCAAAGCCTTATCGGTGGCCACTTTCCGGACTGTTGCTCCGGCGACGCTGACGTTAATTCCCCAGGCGCCACGGGTTGTCCGTGGCGCGCACCCTACAGTATGCCAGCCTCGGAGGGCCGGCCCTTCAAAATGCGCCTTTCCCGGTCTACGGCCGGGAACGACCATGCATCAGCCCTTGAGCGTTTGCTCCAGCACGTGCAGCTCATGGTTGAGTTGCGCATCCTTGCTGCGTTCGTCGGCGATCTTGCGCACGGCGTGCAGCACGGTGGTGTGGTCGCGGCCGCCGAACAGCTCGCCGATTTCCGGCAGGCTCTTCTGCGTGAGCTCCTTGGCCAGGTACATCGCGATCTGGCGCGGACGGGCAATATTGGCAGGCCGCTTTTTCGAGTACATGTCAGCGACCTTGATGTTGTAGAAATCCGCGCAGGTCTTCTGGATGTTCTCCACCGAGATCTGGCGGTTCTGCACTGTCAGCAGGTCCTTCAGCGCTTCGCGCGTCACCTCGATGGTGATGTCCTTGCCGTGGAAGTTGCTGAACGCCAGGATCTTGCGCAGCGCGCCTTCCAGCTCGCGCACGTTGGAACGCAGGTGCTTGGCGACAAAGAAGGCGACTTCTTCCGGAACGTTCACGTTCTCGGCGGCGGCCTTCTTCATCAGGATCGCCACGCGCATTTCCAGCTCGGGCGGCTCGATCGCGACGGTCAGGCCGGAATCGAAGCGCGAGATCAGGCGATCGTCGATGCCGGTGATTTCCTTGGGGTAGGTATCGCTGGTGATGATCACCTGCGCCCGGTTGGCGATCAGGGCCTCGAAGGCGTAGAAGAACTCTTCCTGCGTGCGGTTCTTGCCGGAGAAGAACTGGATATCGTCGATCAGCAGCAGGTCGAGCGAGTGGTAGTAGCGCTTGAACTCGTCGAACGCCTTGCGCTGGTACGCCTTCACCACGTCGGACACGTACTGCTCGGCGTGGATGTAGCGGATGCGCGCGCGCGGGTTCTCCAGCAGCATGTAGTTGCCGATGGCGTGGATCAGGTGGGTCTTGCCCAGGCCCACGCCGCCGTACAGGTACAGCGGGTTGTAGGACTTGCCGGGATTGTTGGCGACCTGGATGGCGGCGGCGCGCGCCAGCTGGTTGGCTTTACCCGTGACGAAGTTGTCGAAGGTCAGGATCGGGTTCAGGCGCGAGCGCTCGTGGACCGTGTCGCTGGGCTGGTGGCCGGGCATGCCGTTGGGGCCGCCCATCGGCGGCTGCGACTGCGGCTGCGGCGCGCGGTAGGAGCGGGCGCTGACTTCGGCGGGGTCCATGTGGACCACGTCGATATCGCCCATGTCGTTGGCATGCTGGCCTGGATGGTTGCCAAGCGGGTTGCCGTGGCCGCCGTGCTGGCCGGGATGCTGGCCGCCCTGGCCCATGCCGGCCATTTGCGCGCGGGCATTCGCGGGCACCGGTGCGGCGGACAGATTTCCATAGGGCGGCTGGCCCATGCCGTAGCCGGCGGGCGGATAGTCGCCATAGCCGGACTGGCCGGCCATGGGGTAGGGCGCCTGCGCGGCCATCTGCTGGCCGCCCGGATAGCCACCCATGCCCGTACCCGGGGCTGCGTGACCGTCCACGCCCATGGCGCCGCCCTGCGGGTGCGCGCCCGGCCCGATGGCCGGTTGCGGCGCCTGCATATAGGCGGCGGCACGGCCGGAGGCCGCGGGATCGAGCACGAACTGGACGGTGACCTGCGCTTCCCAGTATTCGCAGGCCAGTGCGGTGATGCGCCCGGAGAACTGGCTCTTGACCCAGTCCAGCTTGAAACGGTTGGGCGCAGCAATCCGCAGCGCGTGCGTTTCTTCATCGAACGCAACGGGCGCCAGCGGCTTGATCCACGTTTTGAACTGTTGCGGCGTCAGCTCGCGCTCGAGTTGCGCGGCTGCCGCCTGCCAGAAATCTTGCATTGTTTGTTGTTTAGTAGTGGCACCCGGGGATCGCGGCCCGGGCACGTCACAAGCGGCGTATACGTCGCGTCGACCGGGCCTTGCTCGCCGAACTGGTAATCACTACCGGTTGGCGTACCCCCGCGGCATGCCATGCGCCAGCCAGCGAGCGACCAGCTCGCCGCACTGAGCGTGCGTTAACTCATGCGTTTTCGCGGAGGGGGCCCGGGTTGCGCCTGCGCCACGCAGCCCGTGATGTGTTTGGACCGGGATTGTACCCCCGCCCCTGAGTTATCCACAAAGGATAAGTCTGTGGACAACTTGTGCAAATTCAGTGGATTGTTGTGCACAACCCGTGCTGCAGTGCGGGGTAGCGGGCTGTGGAAAGCCGCGAAACACCAGGCAAAACAGGGACTTTGGGCTGGGTTGTCTTATATGTTGGCGGCGCCTCGGGCACAAAAGTTTATGCACTGGCCACTGTGGACAATGATGCACTGACAGGTTCTTCGGTTTGTGGCATATGTGTCGGCGCACAATGCCGTTTACCTTGACACCTTCTTTAAAACTGGGTTAAATGCCGGGTTCTGCGATGCGGCAGGGGATCACGTATGCGCATCGCCGGGTCTGGCCTGTTCGTGCCGTCCGCGCCCACAGGCCAACGCCTGCACTGCGCCGCCGGCCGGCAGCAAGACAGAACCAGAATCGTCGGCATTACCGCGGCAGTTCCTTGCCAGCGGCAGCCCCATGCGAACCATACGCGGCGGCCACGGCACCCCGGCACCGGCCGAAGCCGGGCACGCCCAGATCAACCAGAGAGTGCAACATGAAACGTACCTACCAACCTTCCGTTACCCGCCGCAAGCGTACCCACGGTTTCCGCGTGCGCATGAAGACCCGTGGCGGCCGTGCCGTCATCAACGCTCGCCGCGCCAAGGGCCGCAAGCGCCTGGCCATCTGAGGCCCGGGCAACCGGCCTGACGGCGCCAGCGGCGCCGTCGATGCCTCTTGCCTCGGGTCCAGGGCGGCCTGCGCAGTTTGCGCCGGGTTGCCGCCGGGTCCAGCTAGTCAGTCAGCAGTATCTCTCGCCAGCCTTGCCCAGCGTGTCAGCCCATGCCTTCCCCAAAGCCGCGAGGCTAACAAAGACGGATGAGTTTTCATCCGTTTTTGCTTTGCGGCCCCGGCGGCGCAGCACGCATTTCGTGCTGTACGTGCGCGCCAACGGCCAGGCCGAAGCCCGGCTGGGCGTGGTGGTGGGCAAGAAGTTCGCGCCGCGCGCCGCCGAGCGCAACCTGGTGAAGCGGATGGCGCGCGAGCTGTTCCGCCAGCGCCGCGAGGAGCTGGCGGGTCGTGATGTGCTGTTGCGCCTGCAGGCAAAATTCCCGCGGGCGGAATTTGCCACGCGCACGGCGGTCCGACAGGCGTGCGCGGCGGAAATCGCCAGCCTGCTGGAAGTGGCGGCCAGGCCGCTGCCGCCGCCGCCCGCTGCCAACCCTGCACCGCCCGCCCCGCCGCCGGCTTCTGCCCCGCAGAGCCAGCCACCGGGCCTTTAGGCCTGACGGTCTCATCATGAAGCGAATCCTGCTAGCCCTGCTGCGTATCTACAAGATCGCCCTGAGTCCTTACCTGGGCTCGCAGTGCCGCTTCCTGCCGACCTGTTCCGACTACGCCCGCGACGCGATCGTCCATCATGGCGCCGCGCGCGGCAGCTGGATGGCCGCCTGCCGGCTGTGCCGTTGCCATCCCTTCGCCCAAGGCGGGTATGATCCCGTGCCGGGCACGGAAACCGACACAGCCGGGGCGGACTCCGCATCGGGCCGTTCCGTCCATGCCGCGGCAGGCCATGCGCCCCATGTGCCTGCAGCGATCCGTCTGCCCAGACCCTGATTTCTCCGACCACAGCCAGACATGGATATCAAACGCACCATCCTCTGGGTCATCTTCTCGATGTCCCTCGTGCTGCTCTACGACAACTGGCAACGCTCCCAAGGCCACGCGTCGATGTTCTTCCCGAGCGCGACGCAGCAGCAGGGCGCTTCGGCGCCGGCCGCCAGCGGCGCGGCCGCGCAGGGCGACGTGCCCAAGGCCAACGTCCAGCCTGGCGCAGCCGCCCCGGCCGCCGGCGCTGCGCCGCAGGCCGCCGCCCAGCCCGCCGGCGAAAAGATCGTGGTGACCACCGACACGGTGCGCGCCGAGATCGACACCGCCGGCGGCATCGTGTCGCGCCTGGAGCTGCTCAAGGAGCTCGAAAAGGACGGCAAGCCGGTGGTGCTGTTCGAGCGTGACAACGTGCACACCTACATGGCGCGCTCGGGCCTGATCGGCGGCGACCTGCCGAACCACACCACGGTGTTCACCGCTGCTCCCGGTCCGCGCAACCTGGACGGCGCCGAGCAGCTGGAAGTGGTGCTGACCGCCGAGAAGAACGGCGTCAAGCTCACCAAGACCTATGTGTTCCGCAAGGGCAGCTATGTGGTGGACACCAAGTTCGCGGTGACCAACGCCGGCACCGCGCCGGTGTCGCCGACGCTGTACCTGGAACTGGCGCGCGATGGCAGCAAGATCGAGCAGTCGCAGTTCTACAGTACCTTCACGGGCCCGGCGCTCTATACGGACGCGGACAAGTACCACAAGATCAGCTTTGAAGACATCGCCAAGGGCAAGGCTACCGTGCCTGCCGCCGCCAACAACGGCTGGGTGGCGATGGTGCAGCATTACTTTGCCTCGGCCTGGATCCCGCAGACCGGCAAGGAGCACAGCTTCTACGTCCAGCAGATCGATCCGAACCTGTACCGCGTGGGCATCCAGCAGCCGCTGGGCGAAGTGGCCCCGGGCGCCACGGTGAGCACCGATGCACGCCTGTTCGCCGGCCCGCAGGAAGAACACATGCTCGAGAAGATCGCCCCGGGCCTGGAGCTGGTGAAGGACTACGGCTGGCTGACCATCCTGGCCAAGCCGCTGTTCTGGCTGCTGGAGAAGCTGCACGGCTTCCTGGGCAACTGGGGCTGGTCGATCATCGCGCTGACGGTGCTGATCAAGCTGGTGTTCTTCCCGCTGTCGGCGGCGAGCTACAAGTCCATGGGCAAGATGAAGGACCTGCAGCCGCGCATGACCGCGATCCGCGAGCGTTACAAGAACGACCCGCAGAAGATGAACCAGGAGATGATGGGCCTGTACCGCACCGAGAAGGTCAACCCGCTCGGCGGCTGCCTGCCGATCGTGATCCAGATCCCGGTGTTCATCGCGCTGTACTGGGTGCTGCTGTCGTCGGTCGAAATGCGCGGCGCGCCGTGGCTGGGCTGGATCAAGGACCTGTCGGTGCCGGATCCGTTCTACATCCTGCCGATCGTGATGGCCGTGTCGATGTTCGTGCAGACCAAGCTGAACCCGACGCCGCCGGATCCGGTGCAGGCCAAGGTCATGACGATCATGCCGCTGGTGTTCTCGGTGATGTTCTTCTTCTTCCCGGCCGGCCTGGTGCTGTACTGGGTGGTGAACAACATCCTGTCGATTGCGCAGCAATGGCAGATCAACCGGATGCTTGGCAAGGGCAAGACGGCGGTGGTGGCCAAGAGCTGATTGCCTGTTGCGTTGATGTAGTCAGCGGAAAGCCCGGCGGAGTCGCCGGGCTTTTTGTTTTTTTGTTTGATGACTGACAGGCGTTGATTCCCTGGCGGTTTGCTCCTCTCCCGCAAGCGGCGAGGGGAGCCGCGTTCGTGCGGTGTTGGCTGCGGCAGGCGTTTTGCAGGCGTATGCTACTGGCCTGCGCCTCAACGTCCGGAGATCCCCATGAGCTGGTCCGCCCGCCAATACGTTGCCTTCGAAGACGAACGCACCCGTCCCGTGCGCGATCTCGTCGCCGCCATCCCGAACGAGATCGTGCGCAATGCAGTGGATATCGGCTGCGGCCCCGGCAATTCCACGGAGGTATTGCTGGCGCGATATGCCGGCGCATCGATCACCGGCCTGGACAGCTCCGACGACATGGTCGAGGCCGCACGCAAGCGCCTGCCTGACGTGCAGTTCCGCGTGGCCGACATCGGCACCTGGGACGATCCCGGCCCGTACGACGTGATCCTCGCCAACGCCGTGCTGCAATGGCTGCCCGACCACGCCAGCCTTTTTCCCAGGCTCGTCTCCAAACTCTCGGAAGGCGGCACGCTGGCCGTGCAGATGCCCGACAACCTGGAAGAGCCCGCGCACCGGCTGATGCGGCAGGTGGCGGCGGAAAGCCCGTGGGCGCAGCAGCTGGCCAGCGCCAGCAAGGCGCGCGCCGAGCGTTCGCCGGCGCAGTGGTACTACGAACTGCTGCGCCCGCTGTGCCGGCGCGTGGATGTGTGGGTGACCACCTACCATCATCCGCTGGCCGGCGGCGCGGCGGCGGTGGTGGAGTGGTTCAAGGGCAGCGGCCTGCGGCCGTTCCTGCAGCCGCTGGACGAGGCCGGGCGCCTGGCGTACCTGGCGCGCTATGAAAGCGAGATCGCGAAGGCGTATCCCGCGCTGCCCGACAAGTCGGTGCTGCTGCCGTTCCCGCGGCTGTTTATCGTGGCGACGCGCTGATCGCCATCTGCCGCACCAGCCGGCTCAGGCCGGCTTGTGGCACACCGCCTCGATGTTGTGCCCGTCCGGGTCCAGCACGAAGGCGCCGTAATAATCCGGGTGATAGTGCGCCCGGAGCCCCGGCGCGCCATTGTCCCGTCCGCCCGCCTCGATCGCGGCGCGGTAGAACTTGTCCACAAGCTCGCGGCTGTCCACGCGGAAGGCCACGTGGATCGGCGGCCGGTTGGGCTCGCCGCGGTGGATCCAGAAATCCGGCTTGCCCGGCGGCCCAAAGCCCGCCACGTCGGCACTGCCCGTGACGCTGGCCGGAAATTCCTTGACGAGGCCGTAGCCGATGGCGCCGAGCGCAGCCAGGTAGAACGCGCGGCTCTTGCCGTAATCGCTGACACTGGCACCGGTATGGTCGATCATGCTTGGCTCCTTGCAGGATTGGGATTGGACTCAGGCCAGGTCCAGCACGCTCATGGTGGCGTTGAAGCGGCTTACCAGCACCGTTTCGCCATGCACGTCCGCAAACAGATCCGCCTCGACCACGATGATCGAGCGGCCGGACTTGAGCACGTCGGCGCGGCAGCGCAGCCGGTCGCTGCGCACGGCCCTGAGCAGGTTGATCTTGAATTCCGCGGTGACCACGTGCTGGCCCGCTTCGAGGATGGTGGTGGCCGCCGCGCCCGCGGTGTGCTCGGCCATGGTGGCCTGCACACCCGCGTGGACGATGCCGCCGTGCTGCAGGTGACGCGCGGTGATCGCCAGCGTCGATTCGCACCAGCCCGGCCCGCAATCCGCCAGCGCGATGCCGACATCATTGACGAAGGCGGCCTGGCGGAAGCCGGCCGCGATGGTGTCGCGCAGCAGGAGACGCTCCTGTTCGGTGGTCATGGCGGGTCCTCGTACGGTCACTGCTACGGTCACTGCATCACCAGGCGGTGTGCGCATTGCAGCGCGACCGCGGGCCGCTGTCAACCGCGGCAGCGCCTGATGCGCCGCCCGGGCACGTTCGCGCGTGCCGTCGCCTACACTGGTGGCATCTGCGTCTCCACCGGCGCGCCTGACCGCATGAAGACCGCCATGACTGACGCCCAGCCGCCCACGCTGCGCCGCAAGACGCATCCGGTCGTTGCCTTTGCCGCGCTGACACAGGCCAGCCTGGCGCGGATCGACACGTCCCTGCAGGATCTGCTGCACCGCGACGAAGCGGAAGACCTGCACCAGCTACGCGTAGCGGTGCGCTATGCGCGCGCGGTGCTGTGGGCGCTCGCGCCAGCGCTGCCACTGCTGGAGCGCGAGCGTTGGAAGCGCGAACTGCGCACGCTGGCGCGAGCGACCAGCGAGGTGCGCGACTGGGACGTGTTCCTGGCCGAGACCGTTGCCCCGGCGCACGGGAAAGCGCCGGACGATCCGGTGCTGGCCGCCGTGGCCGAGGTTGCCGCCACACGGCGCAACAGCGCTCGCGCGGCCATGCTGGCGACACTGGTCAGCTACCGCGACGGACAGTTGCCTGTCGTGCAACGCGATCTCGCCCACCTGGGCCACCTTGCGGAAAAGGTCGCCGCCCGAGGCAAGGCCGGGCGGCGCGACCGCCTGGGCCCGTTCGCAAGCCAGCGTGTGCGCCGCGGTCGCAAGCGATTGCTCGCGCTGAAGCAGGCCGCACAGGGCGGCGACCTGGGCGCGGTGCATGACCAGCGCATCGCGGGCAAGCGGCTGCGCTACACGATCGAGGCGCTGGCACCGGTGCTACCGTCGCGCTATACCAGGCGGCTGCACCGCAAGCTGATCAGGCAGCAGACGCGGCTGGGCGGCTTTGTCGACGCCATCGTCGCGCGCCGGCTGATGTGCGAGTGCCTTGACGTGGCGGAGCTGCCCGACGACGTGCCGCCGCCACCGCCCGGCGCGAGCTGACGCCCCGCCCGACATGGCGGCCGACCCACCGCGCCGCGCGGCGCTCCTGCAAGTGCAACCCGCGCCACGCCAACTGCAATCGATCTGCGACAATACCGCATGACTGCTACCCAGGTTCCCATTGCCGCCATCGCCACCGCGCCCGGACGCGGCGGCATCGGCGTGGTGCGCGTCTCGGGCTCCGATGTCGGCCCGGTCATGCGCGCCGTCTGCGGCCAGGCACTGAAGCCGCGCCATGCCACCTACCTGCCGTTCCTCGACGGCCACGGCAAGGTCATCGACCACGGCCTCGCGCTGTACTTCCCCGCGCCCAATTCATACACCGGCGAAGAGGTGCTGGAGCTGCAGGGCCACGGCGGCCCGGTGGTGATGCAGATGCTGCTGACGCGCTGCCTGCAGGCCGGCGATGGCATCGGCCTGCGGCTGGCCGAGCCGGGCGAGTTCACGCGCCGCGCCTTCCTCAACGACAAGCTCGACCTGGCGCAGGCCGAGGCGGTGGCCGACCTGATCGAAGCCAGCACCGAAGCCGCGGCACGCTCGGCGGCGCGCTCGATGGAAGGCGAGTTCTCCAATGCGATCCGCAAGCTTGTGGACAAGGTGATCCACCTGCGCATGCTGGTCGAGGCCACGCTGGACTTCCCCGAGGAAGAGATCGATTTCCTGGAGCAGTCCGACGCGCGCGGCCAGCTTGCGGCCATCCGCAATGATCTGGGCGGCGTGCTGGCGCAGGCGCGGCAGGGCGCGCTGCTGCGCGAAGGCTTGTCGGTGGTGCTGGCGGGCCAGCCTAACGTGGGCAAGTCTTCGCTGCTCAACGCGCTCGCCGGCGCCGAGCTTGCCATCGTCACGCCGATCGCCGGCACCACGCGCGACCGCGTGCGCGAGACCATCCAGATCGACGGCATCCCGCTGCACATCATCGACACCGCCGGCCTGCGCGAGAACGCCACCGATGAAGTCGAGCGCATCGGCATCGACCGCACCTGGGACGCGATCCGCCGCGCCGACGTCGTGCTGCACCTGGTCGACGCCACCGACTACCTGCGCCACGGCCTGTCCGAGATCGACGACGCCATCGACGACCGGCTCAGCGGCCATCTGCCACCGGGCTCGCCGATCGTGCGCGTGGTCAACAAGATCGACAAGGCGCCGGCAGTGGGCGACACGATGTTTGGCGGCAACCGCCCGCACGTTGTCGCAGCGAACGGGCCAAACCCGACGGAGATCTGGATCTCTGCCCGCACTGGTGCAGGCATCGAACTGCTGCGGCGCGAGTTGCTGCGGCTGGTGGGCTGGCAATCCGGCAACGAAGGCACCTTCCTCGCGCGCGAGCGGCATCTGACGGCGTTGCGCAATGCGCAGTCGCACCTCGATATTGCGGCGGAACAAGCCGAGCATCAGGCGCAGGCGCTGGATTTGTTTGCGGAGGAACTGCGGCTGACGCAGGAGTGCCTGAACAGCATTACCGGGGAGTTCACCAGTGATGATTTGCTGGGGACGATTTTTACGCGGTTTTGTATTGGGAAGTGAGGCGGTCGCAACCGGAACGCGCCACCATCCTCTCCCATGCGCCTCACCCTCATCACCTTCGGCACCCAAGGCGACTGCCGCCCCATCGTAGCCCTCGGCCTGGGCCTGCGTGACGCCGGGCATGACGTGCTGATGCTTGGCGAACGCGCCGCGGCACCGCTGGCCGCCGGGCATGGCCTGCCGTTCGCGCCGATGGCCGGCGACATCCAGCAAACCCTGCAGCCCGGCGGTGCCTTGCACAAGCTGATGACGGAGGGCGGCAACGTGGCCGAGGCCACGCGTGCGTTCGGGCGCATTGCGGAGGAGAACACCGAGGCGTGGATGGCGCAGCTGGCGGAAGCGGCGCGCGATGCGGATGGCATTGTATTTTCGGGGCTGACGGCTTATGTGGCGCTGTCCGTGGGCGAGCAGCTCGGCAAGCCGGTGATCGGCGCGGGCATGTTCCCGATCTCGCCGACGCGGGATTTCCCGTCGGCCCTGTTGCCGCCGTTGCGCATGCCGGGCTGGGCCAACCGGGCCAGTCATGCGGTGATCAACTTCGTGCTATGGCGCATGTTCCGCAATGCCACCAACGCGGCGCGCGCGAAGCTGTTCGGCGTGGCGCCGCGCCGGGCGATGTGGCGCGATTTCCCGTCGCTGTACGCGATCTCGCCGCACCTGGTGCCGCGCCCGCGCGACTGGCATGCGGACTGGCTGGTGACCGGCGCGTGGAACATGCCGGCGCAGCCAGCCTGGAAGCCGGGCGCTGCGCTGCGAGACTTCCTGGCGGCCGGCGCGCCACCGCTGTATATCGGCTTTGGCAGCATGGCGGGCTTTGACCGGCAGAAGGTGGTCAAGGCCATGCTGCAGGCCGTCGATGGCCGGCGCGCGCTGTTCTATCCGGGCTGGTCGGGCATCGATGTGTCGGCGCTGCCAGCCAACTTCCATGTGATCGGGGCCACGCCGCATGACTGGCTGCTGCCGCGCGTGGCGGCGGCGATCCATCATGGCGGGGCCGGCACCACGCACGCGGTGGCGGCGGCCGGCGTGCCATCGATCGTGCTGCCGTTCGCGGGCGACCAGTTCTTCTGGGCGGGACGGCTGGCGGCGCTGGGCGTGGCGCCGGCGTACGTGCCGGGGCACAAGATCGACGCAGCGCGGCTGGCGTCGATGATCGCCTTTACCGAGCGCCCCGAGACGCGCGGCAAGGCCGCCGCGCTGGGGCGCGCCGTTGCGGCGGAGCGCGGGGTGGAGCACGCGGTGGCTGCAATCGGGCGCTTCTGCGCTTCGGGTGGCGCATAATCGCGCTTTCGCCTTTTTGCATGCTCCCAGGCAGACCGCCAGATGTTGAACCGTACCCAGCAGATCCTCGTTGCCATCGTCGCCGTGGCTGTCCTTGGCATGTTGTGGCTTGCCGGCAATGACCGGCATGAAGACGCCGCCGCACCCGCTGATTCCGCAACGCCGGCGCAGGCCAGCGCGCCCGTTGCCACGGCCAGCGATGTGCGCGGCGTGCCGCGCGACGGCACGCTGGACCCGGTCAGCATCGACCCGCAGCGGCCCGCCGACCGCCTGCCGCAATACCAGGCCGGCACCATCCTGGAGGACTACCGCAACGATCCCAAGGCCGCGGATGCGCGTTACCTGAACCGCTACGTGATCGTCGAAGGCGTGGCCAGCGGCGTGCGCCGCGAGGGCGAGCAGGTGTTTGTCGATATTCGCACCAACGATCCCGCCGCCAATGTGCGTGCCTTGCTGCTGCAACGGCAGATCTGCGGCCCGGCGGGCCGGGTCTGCGAAGTGGAGGCCCGCGCCACCATGGTGCGGCGCGGCCAGAAGGTGGCGGTGGAGTGCAACGGCGCGGGCGTGGCCGATGGCGTGCCGCTGCTGCGCGACTGCCTGCTGCGCGGCGGCGCCAACTGAGCGCAAGCCTGAACCGGAGAACCTGCGATGCAATCCGTGCTGTCCGTGCTTGCGCTCATCATCCTGGCGGCGACCGCCGCCGGCCTGGCTTCGCCGCGCTGGCTTAGCGAGACCCTGCTGGGCGGCCGGCCCGTGACGCGGCTGCAGGTCGCGGTGGTCGGGCTGTGCCTGGCTGCGTTCTGCCTGATCCTGGTGGGCCGGCTCGCGCAAGGCGGGGCGGGCGGCTGACGCGCCACGCCGGCGCAGCAGCGCCGGTTTTGCGTCTCTGTTCCGGGAATTGGCCGGCGCCGGCAGCGCCTACAGTGTGAAGGCACACTGCCCGCATTGCGCGCCGGCGGCAGTGCCCCAAGCCATCCAGGATTCCCATGAACAAAGCCCTGCTGGCCGCCAGCGTCGGCCTGCTGCTGTGCGGCTGCTCGACCTACCAGGCCGTGACCCCGGTCGACCGCCCCGACCGCTCCGATCCCAATACCGCGTTCCAGGTGCCCGCCGGCGGCGGCCCGCGCGGCGACTACGGCGCCAACGGCATGCTGCTGTGCGTGGTGGTGAACCCGGTGAGCGGCAACAACTATGTCGAGGCCTTCCGTGCCTCGCTGGAACACCGCAACTTCGAAGTGAAGATGCTGCAGGCCGAGGCAGCGTCGGCGATGGCGTGCCCGATGGTGGCGTATTACAGCGCGCGCAGCGCCTGGTTCTGGACGTCATACCTGGACAGCGTGGACATCACAGTCTTTCGCCAGGGCGACCGCGTCGGCAAGGCGATCTACAGCGCCAACCGCAGCGCGGGCGGGCTCAACCTGAGCAATCTCGTGGACCCGGCGTCCAAGCTGAACGAGCTGGTCGAGCAGCTGTTCCCGGGCATGCTGCCGCCGCCGGCGCCGTCGGCGGGCACATTGCCGGCACCGACGGCGGGAGCCTGATCAGGCAGACCCTGACCTTCCAACCCGGCTCAGCGTTCGAGCCGGCCCAGCCGCACCACGGTCACACCGGGGCGAAGCTGGCGCAGCGAAGGCATCACCAGCACGCAGTCGGGATACGGCGTCACCACCGGCTCGCCGTCGCGCCAGCCGATGACCGCGCCGGCGTCGGCAAAGGTCTCCAGGCCGGTATAGGGGCCGGCAAAGCGGAAATCCATGCCGGTGGCGACCACCGGCTCGGTCACGCGTACCACCCGCTGCGCGGCGGGCAGCGGCTGCAGCCAGCCGGCGGGCAGGTCGGCGGCGTCGACCACGCCGGCGTGCAGCAGGAAGCGCGCGGTGCTGTCCTGCGCCACCGTCACGGCAGCCGGCTCCCAGTGCTGGCCGCATTCGATCAGCAGCGCATTGCGCGGGCTGGCGGGATCGCCAAAGCCGTCGTAGTCGCGCATGCGGCGGCCTTCGGGATGGCCTTCGTCGACGATCACGTCGGCCGGCGCGCCCAGCGCGCGCGACAGGGCGATGCCCTTGTCGAGCGGGCCCGAGACGATCAGCGGGCGGCTTTTCTCATGCATCGAATGCAGGTCGAGCAACAGGTCGACGGTGTCGATCACCGGGCGCATGGCGCGCGCGCGGCGCAGCTCGGAGGAATCGCGGCTGGTGTCGTCCAGCGTGGCGGCGGTCCATACGCGGTTGAAGTCCTGGTCGACAAAGCGCGAGGCGTCGGGCCGGGCCGGGTCGAAGCTGTGATAGGCATCGACGTTGGCGAAGGCCAGCGTCAGGCGGCCGCGGCGCGGGCGCAGGTTGTGGTCGAGCAATGCCTTGACGGCGATGGCGCCGCAGACCTCGTTGCCGTGGGTCAGGGCGTTGACCATCACGTGCGGGCCGGGCTGGCCGCTGTCGAAGGAGTACAGGTAGGGGATGCCGCTGTTGCCGGAGGCGTAGGGGCGGATGTCGGGGAAGGCGACGTCGACGGGGTAGGCGTCGAGGTGGGCGGGGTGGGTCATGGAAATCAGGTGCTCACAGGGTGCGCATTGGGTCGGTGCCTGGCGGGTCGTTTCTATTTGGTGTGTCGTGGGTACTGGCAGGCGCTGGCAGCACCGACACCCATCCCTCACTCACGAATCCCAGCCGTCTGCACAATCGTCCGATAACGCCCCGTTTCACGCTTGATAAAGCTGCCGAACTGGGAAGGATTGCCCGGCGTCACTTCCACACCAGCCTCGGCCAGCTTCTTCTTCACGTCCGGCATCGCCAGCACGGCCTGCATCTCGTTGTTCAGCCGCTCCACTACCGGCTTGGGCAGGTTGGCTGGCCCCATCAGGCCGAACCACACCCCCATGTCGACGCCCTTCAACGCCGGCGTCTCCGCCAATGCCGGCACGTTCGGCGCCACCGCGGCGCGCTTGGCGCCGGTCACACCATAGGCCTGCACGCGGCCCGCCTGGATATGCGGCAGCGCCGACGACAGCACCATCACCGCCAGGTCGATCTGGCCGCCGAGCAGGTCGGTGGCCATGGCCGATGCGCCCTTGTACGGCACGTGCGTGATATTGACGTTGCCCTGCTGCTTGATCAGCTCGCCGGCCAGGTTCAGCGGCGTGCCCACGCCTGACGACGCATACGACAGCTTGCCCGGCTGCGCCTTGGCCAGCGCGATCAGCTCGGCGGCGTTCTTCGCCGGCAGGCCCGGCTTGCCGACCAGCACCATCGGCTGGGTGCCGACGAAGGTCACGGGCGCCAGGTCCTTCTCGCCGTCGTAGCGCACGGCCGGGTTGGTCAGGCGAGCGATCGAGACCTCGCTGCCGGATCCCATCAGCAGGGTGTAGCCATCTGCCTCGGCCTTGACCACCTTGGACGCGCCGATGGTGCCGCCGGCGCCGCCCAGGTTTTCGATAACCACGCTCTGGCCCAGGCGCTTGCCCAGCTCCGGCGCAATGGTGCGGGCGACGAGGTCGACGCTGCCGCCGGCGGTATAGCCCACCACCAGCGTGATCGGCTTGGCGGGCCAGGTGCCGGCAAAGGCGCCGCCGGTGGCGGTGGCAAGGCAGAGTGCGGCAGCGGCAGCGCGCAGGATGGTCTTCATGGTCTTCATGGTCTTGTCTCTGGGGGTTCCGGAATCTATGTTGTGACCGGATGTTAGAGAGCGCGCGGCCCGGCCGGCATGCGGCTTTGGCAAGTGGGGTTGCCGATTCGGCAATGGCCGCAGCTAGCGCGGCGCCGCCACCGCGGCGCGCCAGAACGCCTCGGCCAGCGGCCGCATCGGCGCGCGCGGGCGGTACAGGCGGATATCGAGGGCAAGGTCGCCGCCATCGTCGGCCCCCGCAGCAGTGGCGCCGATCGCGCGCACCAGCCGGCCCGCGTGCAGGTCGTCGGCAATGAGCCGCGCGGGCAGCCACGCCAGCCCCATGCGCTGGCGCACCATCTCATGCACCGACTCGGCAAAGTCGCTGACCGCGATCACGTCCAGCCGCGGCGCCAGCTTGCGGCGCGCGATCTCCTGGTTGACCATGCGCCCCAGCGTCAGCGTCTCGGCATAGGCGATCATCGGCACCGGCTTTTCCTTCGCTGCCTTGCCGGTGCGCAGCCGGTGCAGCGGTGCGCCGTGCGCGTCGGCGGCGCTGACGCACACCAGCCGCTCCACGCCGGCCAGGTGGAACTGGTAGCGCGCGTCGTCCAGCATCACCGGCAGGTCGGGCGGGCTGTAGCACAGCAGGAAGTCGGCATCGCCCTCGGCAAACATCGCCAGCGCGTCGTGCATGGGGAAGGTCGACAGCCGCGTGCGGAAGCCTGCCGCGGCGGGGTCGCCGCGCAGCGTCTCGCGCAGGCCGGACAGCCACGCCGGCACCATCGAGCGCGCCAGCGTCTTGCCGGTGGCGATGGTCACGGTGCTGGCGTCGGCCCGGTGCGCGGCGCGCAGTGCCAGCCGCGTTTCATCGAGCGTGCGCAGCGCGCCCTGCGCGGCTTCCAGGAACAGCCGGCCCTCGGCGGTCAGGCGCACCGGGAACACGCTGCGGTCGATCAGCGGGGCGCCGGCCCATACTTCCAAGGCCTGCATGCGCCGGCCGAACGCGGGCGGGGTCACGTTGCGCAGCTCGGCGGCGCGCGCCAGGCTGCCGGCCTGCGCCAGGCAGACGAAATCTTCGAGCCAGCGGATATGCATGGAAGGCGGGCGGGTGGGGTTGGTCTGCCCTCATTATCGGCAAAACCAGCACGGGTTTTGCTACGCCTGCGCGACCCGGCGGCGCCAGCCGTGCGGCGTCTCGCCGGTCCAGCGCTTGAACGCGTGCGTGAATGCGCTCTGCTCGGAATACCCCAGCCGCAGCGCGCACTGCGCCAGGCTGACCGCGGGATCGGCCAGGTATTGCTCGGCCAGCGCGCGCCGCACGTTATCCACAAGCTGTGAATAACTGATGCCCTGCGCCTGCAGGCGGCGCTGCAGCGTGCGCACGGGCAGCCGCAGGTGCGCGGCCACGTCGGCGATGGGCAGCTCGCCGTCCTGCAGGCGGGCGCTGATATAGGCACGCGCCTGCGCCAGCTCGTCGGCGCCGGCGGGGACGCAAAGCTGCAACTGAGAGTCGGCGATGCGCGTCATCTGCGCCTGCATGCCGGCATCGGCCTGCAGCGAAGGCAGGGTCAGCAGCGCCTGGTCGATATGCATGGCATGGCGCCCGGTGCCGAAGGCGACCGGGCAGCCGAACACCTCGGCATGCAGGCTGGTGTCGGCCGGCGCGGGGTGCGGGAATTCAACCTGCGTGGCGAAGTAGCGCTCGCCGATCAGCCAGCGCGCGAACACCGACCAGGTGGCCATGTGCAGCTCATGCGCGTGGCGCGACAGCGGGCCGTGCTGCGCGGTCCAGGTCATGCACGCCATGCCCGGCGCTTCGACCAGGCGGGTGCGGCCGATATCGTTGGCCAGCACCTCATAGCGTATGCCCTGCAGGATGGCGTCGCGCACGGTCGGCGTGGTCAGCACCACATAGCCCATCTCGGCATAGTGGCGCGGCACGAAGGCGGCCCCGGCACGCAGCCCGACATGCGGATCGCCGGTGGCCTCGCCGAGCCAGTCCAGCAGCGCAAGGTAGGCGGCACCCGGGATGCGCGTGGCGATCGGCGCACCGGTGGCGCCGAGGATGCCGGCCGCCACGCCGACGGCGCGCAGCTGGTCGGCGGCGGCAATGCCCTGGCGTTCGCCGTGGTCGAGCACGGCGCGAAGGTAAGCGAGCGACACGGTGCCGGATACCGTGGCACCGCCGGCGGGCGGGATGGCGCGTGGCATCAATTCACCTGTCATGCGGAATCAAGACGGGGCTCCGATCTTTATCCAAACTACAGGTAGCGTCAATGCGGAGTCATCCGCCCCGACAACAACACCGACGCACAGGAGACACCCCATGCCCCCGCATTCCCAACCTGCGCCACACCGGCGCGCAGATGCCGGCGCCGAGGCGCTGCACGCGCTACACGCTCTCTCGCGCCGCGGCTTCCTCAAGGTCGGACTCGGCTTCTCGGCCGCGCTGGCGTGTACCGCGCTGGTGCCGTCGCTGGCCGGATGCAGCGCGGCCGATGCCGCGCCGCAGGCCGGCATGGCCTGGCTGCGGCCCGACGACGTGGCCACGTTCCGCGCGTTGCTGCCCGCCGTCGTCACCGAACTCGCCGAGGCGCCGCCGCCGCGGCGCGAGGCCCTGGTGCAGGAGACACTGCGCAATATCGACACCAGCTGCGCCGCGATGAACGCCGGCGCGCAGGCTGAGCTGCGCAAGCTGTTCGGCCTGCTCGCCAGCACGCCGCTGCGCTGGGCGCTGGCCGGCATCCGCCAGTCCTGGGACGCCACCACGCCGGAACAGGTCCAGGCCTTCCTGGAACGCTGGCGCGCCAGCCGGCTGGCCACGCTCAATGCCGGCGCGGTGGTGCTGGTCAAGCTCGCCAGCGTGAGCTACTACGTGCTGCCCGCCGCCTGGGCCGGCAGCGGTTATCCCGGCCCCAATGCGCCGGTCTACAAGGCGCTGCACGCCTGAATACAGACATGGCCATCGACAATCTCTACGATGCCGGCATCGCCGCCGGCTGGAAGGTGCTGGATGCCGCCACCTTTACCGCCTCCCGCACGCTCGACGCGGACGTTGTCATCGTCGGCAGCGGCGCGGGCGGCGGCATCAGCGCCGAAACGCTGAGCCGCGCCGGGCTGCGCGTGGTGCTGCTGGAAGAAGGCGCGCTGCGCACCTCCGACAGCTTCCGCGACATGGACGAGAACCGTGCCTACCGCGAGCTGTACCAGGAGGCCGCGGCGCGCACCACCGCCGATGGCGCCATCGCCATCCTGCAGGGCCGCGCCGTCGGCGGCAGCACCACGGTGAACTGGTCGTCCAGCTTCCGCACGCCGCCGCAGACGCTGGCGCACTGGGCCGGGCACCATGCCGTCAGCGGCCACGCCGAGGCCGACATGGCGCCGTGGTTCGCGCAGGTGGAAGCGCGCCTGGGCATCGCGCCCTGGGCCATGGCGCCGAATCCCAACAACGACGTGCTGCGCCGCGGCTGCGAAAAGCTGGGCTGGGAGTGGCACGTCATCCCGCGCAACGTGAAGGGCTGCTGGAACTCGGGCTACTGCGGCTTCGGCTGCCCGGTCAATGCCAAGCAGTCGATGCTGGTATCGACCATCCCGGCGGCGCTGGCCGCAGGCGCGACGCTGGTGCACCGGGTGCGGGTGCGCACGCTCGGACACGACGGGCAGCGCGTGCAAGCGGTCATCGGCGAAGCGCTCGGCGCAGACGGTTATACGCCCACCGGCGTCGGCGTGACCGTGCGCGCGCGGCACGTGGTAGTCGCCGGCGGCGCTATCAACACACCGGCGCTGCTGCTGCGCTCGCGCGTGCCGGACCCGCATGGGCGGCTGGGCGTGCGCACGTTCATCCATCCGGTGAATATCAGTGTCGCAGTCATGCCGGAGAAAATCGATCCCTATTATGGCGCGCCGCAGTCGGTCGCCTCCGACCACTTCCAGTGGGCCAACGGCGCCACCGGCCCGATGGGCTACAAGCTGGAGGTGCCGCCGCTGTTCCCCGGCATCAGCGCCGGCGTGCTCAACGGCATGGGCGACGCGCTGCGGCGCGATATCGCGCAGCTGCCCAATACCAACGCCATGCTGGCGCTGCTGCGCGACGGTTTCGTACCGCAGAGCGAGGGCGGGCGCGTGCGGCTGGCCCCCGACGGCAGCCCGCTGCTCGACTACGAGATGAGCGACTACGCCTGGGACGGCGTGCGCCGCGCCTGGCTGAGCATGGCACAGGCGCAGTTCGCCGCCGGCGCGGTCAAGGTGCGGCCGGCCCACCTGGACGCCACCGACTACCGCAGCTGGCCAGAAGCGCGCGACGCGATCGCGAAGCTGCCGCTCAAGCCGTTCCGCACGGCGCTCTTCACCGCGCACCTGATGGGCGGCTGCGGCATGAGCGACGACGCCCGCCGCGGCGTGGTGGACAGCCACGGGCGCCACCACCAGCTGGAGAACCTGTCGGTGTTCGACGGTTCGGTCTTTCCGACCAGCGTGGGGGCCAATCCGCAGTTGTCGGTGTTTGCGCTGACGGCACAGAATGCAGATGCGCTGGCTCGAAATATCACGGCATGATGGATCGGCGCCGCTGTGATGCAGGCGAAAAAAAACCAGTGGCGCTGCCACTGGTTTCTTCGCTTGAGCTGCTTGCTCCCCCTCCCGCTTGCGGGAGAGGGGAGCAAACCAGCAGTGAGCGTTACTGCGTCACCGGTTGCTGCGCCGCTGGCGCTGCCTGCTGCGCCACCGCGCTGTCCGCCTTCAACCCGCCGCCCAGCGCGCGATACAGGTCGATCGCGTTGTTCAGCCGCAGCTGCCGCGCCTGGATCAGCGCCTGCTCCGCGGTGAACAGCTGGCGCTGCGCGTCGAGCTCGTCCAGGTAGCTGGCCACGCCGCTGCGAAAGCGCAGGCGCGACAGCTCGTAGCGCGCGGCTTCGGCATCGCGCACCTGTTCCTGGCCGGTGACCTGGTCTTCCAGCGTGCCGCGCGCCACCAGCGCATCGGCCACTTCCGCGAAGGCCGTCTGGATGGTCTTCTCGTAGTTGGCGATCTGGATGTTCTTGCGCACGTTGGCCAGGTCCAGGTTCGACAGGTTGCGGCCATAGTCGAAGATCGGCAGCGTCAGCTGCGGCGCGAACGACCATGCGCGTGTGCCGGCATCGAACAGCCCCGAGAACGTCGGGCTGATGGTGCCCACGCTGGTGGTCAGCGTGATGCGCGGGAAGAACGCGGCGCGCGCCGCGCCGATATTGGCGTTGGCCGACAGCAGCTGCTGCTCGGCCTGCCGGATATCGGGACGCTGCTCCAGCAGCTCCGACGGCAGGCCCGCCGGGATATCGCTGATGATGCGCTCGTCCGACAGCCGCATCGGCTCGGGCAGGTTCTCGATGGTGCCGATGGGCTTGCCCACCAGCACTTCGAGCGCGTTCTGCGCCTGCGCGCGCTGGCGTGCCAGCTGCGCCGCGGAGACGCGTGCCTGCGCCACCAGCGATTCGTTGTCGCGCAGGTCCAGCGCCGAGGTGGCGCCGGCGTCAAAGCGCTTCTTGGCCAGCCCGTAGGTGCTTTCGCGCGCCTGCAGCGTGTTGCGTGCCAGCTCGTACTGCTCGGCAAAGGAGCGCTCGGCCAGGTAGGCCTTGGCGACTTCCGACACCAGCGAGATATACGCCGAGCGGTGCGCTTCTTCGGTGGCGAAGTACTGCGCCAGCGCGGCGTTGGACAGGCTGCGCACGCGCCCGAAGAAATCGAGCTCGTACGACGAGATGCCCAGGCCGACCCGGTAGACCTCGGTCACCCCTGGCTGGCCCAGCACGGTGGCCGCCTCGGCCGGGGTGGTGCGGGCCCGCGTATAGCCGCCTTCCACGTTCACCGTGGGCAGCAGGTCGGCGCGCTGCACCTGGTACGTGGCGCGCGCTTCCTCGATGCGCAGCGCGGCCTGGCGCAGGTCGCGGTTGTTATCCAGCGAGGTGGCGATCAGCGCCTGCAGGCGCGGGTCGCGGAAAAACTCGCGCCAGCCGATGTCGGTGGCGCGGCGGGTCTCGCCGCTCTTCACCTCGGCGGTGGCATAGCCCTCCGGTGCCACCGGGAAGCTGTCTGCCACCGGCGGGGCGGGGCGGTCATAGTGGGGTGCCAGCGTGCACCCGGTCAGAACGCCGGCCACCAGCAGCAGTGTGGTCAGGGTCTTGGTCATGTCAGATTTCCTCTTGCGGGTCATGCCACTTCTTGTCCAGCATGCGCTGGCGCTGGCTGCCCTTGAAGCGCTTGCGCACCACCACGAAGAAGACCGGCACCAGGAAGATCGCCAGCACCGTGGCCGTGATCATCCCGCCCATCACGCCGGTACCGATCGCGCGCTGGCTGCCCGAGCCCGCGCCGGTGGCGATCGCCAGCGGCAGCACGCCCAGGATGAATGCCATCGACGTCATCAGGATCGGGCGGAACCGCAAGTGCACCGCTTCCAGCGTGGCTTCGACCAGGCCCTTGCCTTGCGCCTGCAGGTCCTTGGCGAATTCCACGATCAGGATGGCGTTCTTCGCCGACAGGCCGATCGTGGCGATCAGGCCCACCTTGAAGTACACATCGTTGGGCATGCCGCGCAGCGTCACGCCCAGCAGCGCGCCGAGCACGCCCAGCGGCACCACCAGCAGCACCGAGAACGGGATCGACCAGCTCTCGTACAGCGCGGCCAGGCACAGGAACACGATGATCAGCGACAGCGTGTACAGGATCGGTTCCTGCGAGCCGGCCAGGCGCTCTTCATACGACTGGCCCGACCACTCGAAACCGAAGCCCGGCGGCAGCTTGGCGAAGTTCTCTTCCATCGCGCGCATGGCCTCGCCGGTACTGCGTCCCGGCGCGGCCTGGCCCGCGATCTTCACCGCCGGCATGCCGTTGTAGCGCTCCAGGCGCGGCGAGCCCATGATCCACCTGGACGTCGCAAACGCCGCGAACGCCACCATGTCGCCGTTGCTGTTCTTCACGCGCAGCTTGGTCAGGTCATCCGGCAGGCGGCGGTCGGCGCCGTCGGCCTGCACGATCACCTTGCGCACCCGGCCTTCATAGATGAAGTCGTTGACGTAGCTGGAGCCGAACGCGATCGACAGCGTCGAGTTGATCTCGGCCACCGACACGCCCAGCGCTCGCGCCTTCTCGCGGTCGATGTCGATCTGCAGCTGCGGCGCGTCTTCCTGGCCTTCGGGGCGCACGCCCATCAGCACCGGGTTCTGCGCGGCCATGCCGAGCATCATGTTGCGCGCTTCCATCAGCTTGGCGTGGCCCTGGCCGGTGCGGTCCTGCAGGCGGAAGTCGAAGCCCGAGGAGTTGCCCAGCTCGGCGATCGCCGGCGGATTGAGCGGGAAGATGATCGCGTCCTTGATGAACGACAGCGCGCCGAAGGCACGGCCCACCAGCGCCTGCGCGTTCTCGCCCTCGCCGGTGCGCTCCTTCCAGTCCTTCAGGCGCACGAACGCGATACCGCCGTTCTGGCCGCGGCCGAAGAAGGAGAAGCCCGCCACCGTGATCATCTGGTCCACCACCTTGCTTTCCTTCTGCAGGTAGTAGTCCTCGATCTGCTTGAGCACGCCGATGGTACGGTCCTGCGTGGCGCCGTTGGGCAGCTGCACCACCGTGATCATGTAGCCCTGGTCTTCATCGGGCAGGAACGACGACGGCAGGCGCTTGAACAGCACCACCACGCCGGCGATGATCAGCGCGTAGATGATCAGGTAGCGGCCGGTGCGCTTGAGGATGCGCGCGACCACGCCCTGGTAGCCGGTCGACGCGGTAGCGAAAGTGCGGTTGAACCAGCCGAAGAAACCCTTCTTCTCATGGTGATGGCCGGCTTCCACCGGCTTGAGCAGCGTCGCGCACAGCGCCGGGGTCAGCGTCAGCGCCAGCAGCGCCGAGAACGCCATCGAGGCGATCAGCGACAGCGAGAACTGGCGGTAGATGTTGCCCACCGAGCCCGAGAAGAATGCCATCGGGATGAACACCGCGGTCAGCACCAGCGTGATGCCGACGATGGCGCCGGTGATCTGGCCCATGGCCTTGCGTGTCGCTTCGCGTGGCGAGAGTCCTTCCTCGCTCATGATCCGCTCGACGTTTTCCACCACCACGATGGCATCGTCCACCAGGATACCGATCGCCAGCACCATGCCGAACATGGTCAGCACGTTGATCGAGAAGCCGAACGCCAGCAGCGCGCCGAACGTACCCAGCAGCGCGATCGGCACCACCAGCGTCGGGATGATGGTGGCGCGGAAGTTCTGCAGGAACAGGTACATCACCAGGAACACCAGCACCACGGCTTCCAGCAGCGTCTTGATCACTTCCTCGATCGAGATCTTGACGAAGGCCGAGGTGTCGTAAGGCACCGTGTACTGGTAGTCAGCCGGGAAGGTCTTCGACAGCTCTTCCATCTTGGCGCGCACCGCGGTGGCCGTGGCCAGCGCGTTGCCGGTCGGGGCCAGCTTGATGGCGATGGCCGCCGACGGCTTGCCGTTGGTGCGGGCCAGCGTCGAGTAGTCGGCGCCGCCCAGTTCCACGCGGCCCACATCCTTGATGCGCACCGACGAACCGTCGGGGTTGGTGCGCAGCAGGATGTTGCTGAACTGCTCGGGCGTGGACAGCCGGCTTTCGGTGGTGACGGTGGCGTTCAGCTCGGTGCCCTTGGGCGAGGGCGTGCCGCCCAGTTCGCCCACGGCGACCTGCACGTTCTGCTCGCTCACCGCGGCGGTCACGTCCAGCGGCGTCAGGTTGTAGCCGGTCAGCTTGGACGGGTCCAGCCAGATGCGCATGGCGTACTCGGTGCCGAACAGGTCGGCCTGGCCCACGCCCGGCACGCGGCGGATCGAGTCGATCACCTGCGCCGAGACATAGTTGCCGAGCTGGATCGCGCTGGCCGTGCCGGACTTGGACGACACGGTCAGGAACATCATGTAGTTGTTCCCGGCCTTGTCCACGCGCACGCCCTGCTGGCGCACCTCCGCCGGCAGGCGCGCTTCCACGCGCTTGAGGCGGTTCTGCACCTCGACCGAGTTCAGGTCGACGTTGGAACCGGGCGCGAACGCGATGGTGATCGTCGCCAGGCCGGTCGATTCGCTGGTCGAGTTGTAGTAGAGCAGGTTGGGGGCGCCGTTAAGCTCCTGCTCGATCACCGAGGTGACGGAATCCTCCAGCGTCTTGGCCGACGCACCCGGATAGGTGGCCGTGACCGAGATCGTAGGCGGCGCGATGTTCGGGTATTGCGCGATCGGCAACTGCATGATCGACAATATCCCGCCCAGCACGATGATCAGCGCGAGCACCCACGCGAACACCGGCCGGTCGATAAAAAACTTGGCCATAAGACTGGCTCCCTCTTTGTCTAGCCCTGTGTGCCGCGGCGGCTGGCTTCAGCCGCCGCGGCGCGGCGGTTTCAGCCTTGCTTGCCCTCGGCCTTCGCTTCCTGCTTCGCTTCGGCCTTGGGGGCCGAGGCCGGGGCAGCAGAAGCCGCAGCCGGCATGGCGGCCGGCGCCGAGGCACCCGCCTGCACGAACGGCACCGGCCTGGCCGGCGCGCCGACCTTGACCTTCTGCAGGCCCTCGACGATCACCTTCTCGCCGCCCTTCAGGCCTTCGGTCACGATCCAGCGGTCGCCGATGGCCTGCGGCGCCTTGACCGGCACGGAGGCGACGTTGCCGTCGTTGCCAACGACCAGCACGGTGGCGCCCTGCGCGCCGCGGATCAGCGCCCGCTGCGGCACGGTCAGCGCGTTCTCATCCACGCCCTGCTCGATCTTCACGCGCACGAAGGTGCCCGACAGCAGCTCGCGCTTCGGATTGGGGAACTGCGCGCGCAGCGTGATCGCGCCGGTGGTCGGGTCGACCGTCATGTCCGAGAACAGCAGCTTGCCGGTGTGCTCGTACTCGCGGCCGTCTTCCACGTACAGGTGCACGTTGGCGCCGCCGTTGACGCCCTTGACGGCGCCCGACTCGATGGCGCGTCGCAGGCGCGTGACTTCCGAGGCCGGCTGGGTGAAGGTGACCCACATCGGGTCGACCTGCTCCACCAGCGCCAGCTTGGTCGCCTCGCCCTTGCCCACCAGCGCGCCCTCGGTCACCAGCGCACGGCCGGCGCGGCCGCTGATCGGCGCGGTCACGGTGGTGTAGCCCAGGTTGATCTGGGCGGTGCGCACGGCGGCCCTGGCCGATGCCACGTCGGCGTTGGCCTGGCCGGCGGCGGCCACGGCGTCGTCGTATTCCTGCTTGCTGACCGCGTTGACGGCCACCAGCGGCTTGTAGCGCTCGGCCTTCAGCCTCGCAGTGACGGCGTTGGCCTCGGCGCGCTGCAGCGCGGCCTGGGCCGACGACAGTTCGGCCTGGTAGGGCGCCGGGTCGATGCGGAACATCACCTGGCCGGCCTTCACTTCGCCGCCCTCGGTGTAGTTGCGCGACAGCACGATGCCTTCGACGCGAGCGCGCACTTCGGCCGTGCGCACGCCTTCCAGGCGGCCCGGCAGTTCATTGACGACGGCGACCGGCGACGGCGTCACGGTGACCACGCCCACTTCCGGCGGGGGCGGGGCACCGCCCTCGGCCTTCTTGTCGCCGCAGGCAGTGAGCGCCAGCGCCGACAGCGCAGCGGCTGCAAAAGTGGCAACGCGACTGATATGTTGGGACTTCCTCATCGATAACCCCATGATGGCAATTTGAGATCTGCCGCATCGCCCCGGCCTGACATCTCAGGAAAGCGAAAACGACGCAGCCCGCCGCAATATTTGCAGCGGATAAAAGCGTGATGCTAGCCACAAATCGCGTCGGCGCGGTGACGAATACGACGAACGGTGGCTTTTATATGACGACTGGATTGCCGTCCGGCTGGCCTGCGCAAGGAGTCGCCCAGGGTGCTGGCTATGTCACAGGGGGCGGCTGGCCGAAAGCCGGGCGAGCGCGTATTATATATACATTCAAGCATGTATGTTAAAGTCGATTCATCAGCAGGGGCTTTCACATCACGCCGGGCGGGTCCGATGCGAACCATCGGATCCCAGCGAAAAGCCGGCCAACCTGATCCGGTATCCGGCGCAAACCGCCGACTCGGGTTAGGATGCGCGCCGTCCTGTCGGACCCAAGGGCTTGCGACAACATAGCCATGTGACGACAACGACCCGCCGCGCACCTTGCGCGGCACCGGGGAGATTCAACACGCCGGACCGTGGACACCGTGTCCATGCGCCTCCGGCATATGAGACAGAAATGGTCAGACGCACCAAGGAAGAGGCGCTAGAGACGCGCCACCGGATTCTCGACGCGGCCGAAACCGTGTTCCACGCCCGCGGCGTGGCACGGCCGTCGCTGGCCGACATCGCCGAGGCGGCGGGGGTCACGCGCGGCGCGATTTACTGGCACTTCAAGAACAAGAGCGATGTGTTCGCCGCCATGTGCGACCGCGTGCACCTGCCCGTGGAAGCGCTGTGCGATCCGGAGCGGATCGCGCGCCAGGAAGACCCCCTTGGGGGCGTGCGCGACATCTGCGCCTACGTGATGCGCCAGACCGTGGTGAACCCACGCCTGCGCCGCGTCTTCGAGATCATCTTCCACAAGTGCGAGATGGTGCAGGACAACGGAGCCATCTTCGAGCGCCAGCGCCAGTCGCACAAGGAAGGCCTGGTCAAGATCCGCGAGCACCTGCGCCTGGCGCGCGAGCGCGGGCAGCTGCCGGCCGACCTCGACCTGGATCTCGCCGTCAATGCGTTCCACGCCTGCATCGGTGGCGTGCTGGCGCACTGGCTGTTCTCGCCCGAGGACTTCGACCTCGACGCCAACGCCGAGCGCATGGCGGATGCCTTCATCGATACCCTGAGATTGTCCCCCGCGCTGCGGCTCGGCTACGTGCCGCGCCCGATGGCGCAGCTCGACGACGAACTGTCGACGCTGTGCGAGCAGGCCTGCCAGAAGGAAGCCGCGGGCCTGGACACCAGCGACCTGGTGCCCTGATCTCCTGACTCCCCTGGCTCCCCGAAACCGGCCTGGGTGCTAGCCGCGCACCGCTTCGTGCCAGCGCGCCAGGAAGGCGCGCTTGCGCAGGGTGTCCTGCGCGGCCAGCAGGCCCGGCCCCACGCTGATCGGCTTGAGCGCGTAGCCCAGGCGCTCCGACAGCGCCGCGGCGGTGTGCACGCTGTCGGTATCGGTGCGGATGGTATAGAGCTGCGTGGTCGACTTGGCCAGCAGCGCCTGGCCCTCGCGCGACAGCAGGAAATCCAGCCACAGCCGCGCCGCATTGGGCCGCGGCGCGCGCCTGGCGATAAACGCCACCCGCGACATCACCAGCGTGTAGTCGCGCGGCGCGATCACGTCGATCGCCGCGCCGCGCTCCATCAGCGACAGCGCGTAGGAACCCAGCAGGTTGTACCCCATCACCAGCTCGCCGCTGGCGATGCGCTCGACCATCTCCGCGGTCGACGACGACAGCTGCACCCCGGCGCGCCCCAGCGCTTGCGCCAGGTACCAGAACTCGCTGCCCATGCGCGCGTCCTGCTGCGCCAGCAGGTAGCCCACGCCGGAGCGCTCCACGTCATACGTCACCACCTTGCCGCGCCAGCGCGGCGCGTTCTCCTGCAGCAGCCGCGCCAGCCCGGTGCGGCTGCGCGGCGCGCGCATGCCGGCGAAGTGGTGGCGGTTGTAGACGATCACCGCGGGCTCGAAGGTGGTGCCCCAGGCCTCGTCGCGCCACACCGCCCAGCCGGGCAGGCCGGCGCGCTCCGGCGAGGCGTAGCGCTGCGCGTTGCCGTCGTTGACCAGCTTGATCTGCAGGTCCATGGCGGTGCTCCACAGCACGTCGGCATAGCGCGCGCCCGGCGCCGGGCGGCCGCTGCCGAGCGCGGCGGTTTCGGCGAGGAAGCGCTGGTTCAGGTCGACGGTGTTCAGGTCTTCATAGCGCACCCGGATGCCGGGATAGCGCGTCTCGAACGCCGTGATCAGCGGCTGCGCCACTTCCAGGTCGGTCGAGGCATAGACCACCACCTCGCCTTCGCGCAGCGCGCGGGCAATGGTGGCGTCATACCCCGACGGATAGCCCGGCGGCGGCGCCGGCAGCATGGACTGGGCCTGAAGCGGCAATGACAGCGAAGTCCCGGCAAGCAGCGCGGCACCGGCCAGCCGGCGGCGCCGCGGTGAGGCGGGTGACGGGTGTGATGCGTGACGTGATGCGGGAAGGGCGGGCGACCCATGCGCCGCGGGCGGCATGGAAGCGGACTGCTGGGGCGGACGCTTGGGCACGGTGATCGGGAACTGGGGGGACGGCCCTGCAGCGGGCGCGCCGGGACAGGCGGGGCGGGGTTATTATAGGCGCCCGCGGCAGGCGCGCCATAGCGCTGGGGCCGCCATGCACAACCGGCAGAGGAGGAGGACCGGCATGCGCATCCTGCTGGTGGAGGATGAAGTCGAACTGGCACGCTGGGTCGCCCGCGCACTGGAGCAGGGCGGATTCGTGATCGAGCACGTCGCCGACGGCCTGCAGGCCGAGGCACGGCTGCAGGCCGAGGAATACGACGCGGTCGTGCTCGACCTGCGCCTGCCCGGCAAGGACGGGCTGGCCGTGCTCAAGTCGATGCGCGGGCGCGACGACCGCACCCCGGTGCTGATCCTGACCGCGCAGGACACGCTCGACGAACGCGTGCGCGGCCTCAACCTCGGCGCCGACGACTACCTGCCCAAGCCCTTCGCCATCGCCGAGCTGGAAGCGCGGCTGCTGGCGCTGATCCGCCGCAGCCGCGGCCGCGCGCACCCGCGCCTGCAATGCGGCACGCTGGTGTTCGACGGCGAGACGCGCAGCTTTACGCTCGATGGCCAGCCGCTGGCGCTGACGCCGCGCGAATCGACGCTGCTGGGCGCGCTGCTGGCGCGCAGCGGCCAGCCGCTGACCAAGGCGCAGCTGCTCGACAAGGTGTTCTCGCTCGACGCCGACGTCTCCCCCGACGCGATCGAAGTGCTGGTCTACCGGCTGCGCAAAAAGCTGGCCGGGCACGGCGTCACCATCGTCACGCTGCGCGGCTTCGGCTACCTGCTGGAGCCCGAGGCCGGGCGCTGACATGCGCTGGATGGCAGGGAATATGCGCATGGGTCCGCGCCATCCCATACTGCTGTGGCGGCGCGGCAGCCTGCGCCGCCAGCTGCTGTTGCTGCTGGTGCCGGCGCTGGCGGCGATGATGGCGATCGACACCTGGCTCAGCTACGGCACGCTGCGCGACGCCGCCAACCGGGCCTACGACCGCTCGCTGTACGGCTCGATCCGCACCATCGACAACGCCATCGGCATGGCCGGCGAAAGCGTCCAGCTCACGCTGCCCGACGCCGCCATGGAAATGTTCGAGAGCGCGGCGCAGACCCATGTGTACTACCGCGTGTCGCTGGAGCGCGCCGGCAAGGTGGAGACCATCACCGGCTACGACGACCTGCCGCTGCCCGCCGGCAACCTCGTCAACAACCAGCCGCGCTTCTACGATACCGAGTACCTGGGCGAAGCGGTGCGCATCGGCGTGATGGCGCGCCCCGTGTACCGGCCCGATGCGCGCATGCGCGTGATCATCCAGGTTGCCGAGACCGCCGAGCCGCGCAGCGCGCTGATCGCCACGGTGTGGCGCAGCGCGCTGGCGCGCGACCTGATGCTGATCCTGCTGAGCGCCGCGATCCTGGTGGGCGGCGTCACTTACGTGCTGCGCCCGCTCAAGCGCGTGCGCGACGACGTCGAGGCGCGCTCGCCCGACGACCTCGCGCCGCTGTCCTTCGAGCGCGTGCCGTCCGAGGTGCGGCCGCTGGTCGACGCGGTCAACCTGCACGTGTCGCGCTCGGCGGCAATGGCGCAGGCGCAGGCGCAGTTCATCGCCGATGCCGCGCACCAGCTGCGCACGCCGCTGGCAATCCTGAAGACGCAGGCCGAATACGCCCAGCGCCAGCTGCGCGACCCCGATCCGGAAGCCGCGCGCCGCGCCGCGGGCGAGGCCGTGGGCGGCATCGTCACGCAGCTGGAGCAGGCCGCGCGGCTGACCAACCAGCTGCTGGCGCTGGCGCGGGTACGCCAGCACCATGGCGAGAATGCACAGCCGGGCGAGGCCAGCGACGCCATCGACATCATCGACGCCGTCGCCGTGGCCGAGCAGGTGGCGCTCGACTACCTGCCGCTGGCGCGCGGCAAGCAGCAGGACTTCGGCTGGGAGCCGGTGCCGGGGCTGAAGCTGCCGGTGCGCGCCGATCCCGCCCTGCTGCGCGAGGCGCTGGCCAACCTGGTGCACAACGCGATCCAGTACTCGCCGCGCGGCAGCCGGATCACCTTGTCGGCAAGCCGCAACGACGAAACGGCCTGCCTGGTCGTGGAAGACGACGGGCCGGGCATCCCGGCCGAAGAGCGCGAGAAGGTCTTCGCGCGCTTCTACCGCCGCGTGGGCAACGCCGAGCCCGGCTCGGGGCTCGGGCTGGCGATCTCGCGCGAGATGGCGTCGCGCTTCGGCGGCACGGTGGAGCTGGGCGACGGCGCGCAGGGCGTTGGCGTGCGCGCCGTGCTGAAGCTGCCGGTCGGTGATTGAACCCGAGTAGCGCTCAATAGCGCTCAGCCGAACAACTCCTCCGCCACCGTCGGATGCAGCTGCACCGTGGTCTGCAGGTGCGATTCACGCACGCCCAGGCGCAGCGCCACCGCCAGCGCCTGCACGATCTCCGGCGCGGCGTTGTCCATCAGGTGCACCCCCAGCACGCGCCCGCTGCGCGCGTTCAGCACCAGCTTGAACACGCTCTGGTACGCCGTGCCGCCGAAGCGGTTCTCCAGCGAGACAAAGCGCTTGACCACGGTGCGGATGCGCTCGGGCTTGCCGGCATCGGCGATCGCCTGCGCCTCGGTCATGCCGACTGCGCCGATGGCCGGTTCGCTGAACACCGCGGTGGGCACGAAATCGAAGTCGGCACGCTCGCCGCGCCGGCCATACAGCCGGTCGGCCAGCCAGCGGCCCTGCGCGGTCGCCACCGGCGTCAGGTGCAAGCCGTCGGTGGCATCGCCGACCGCATAGATCTTGCGCACGCTGCTGCGGTACTGCTTGTCGACATGGATGCCGCCCTTGTCGCCAAAGGCCAGGCCGAGTTCTTCCAGCCCCAGCCCCCGCACATTGGAGATGCGCCCGATCGCCGCCAGCGCGGCCTGCGCGCGCACGGCCTCGGTCTGGCCGGGGCGGTCGGTGGGGCGGTAGCAGACTTCCACCGCGCCATTGGCCTGGCTGAGCAGGTGGACTTCGGCATTCAGATGCAGGCGCACGCCGCGCGCCGTCAGCGCCTCGGCCAGCGCAGCGCCGATCTCATGGTCGAAATGCCGCAGCAGCCGGTCGCCGGCGACGATCAGGTCGACCTTGACGCCATAGCGCGACAGGATCGATGCCAGCTCCACGCCGATATAGCCGCCGCCGATCACCGCGACCGAGGCGGGCACGGTCTGCCAGGTAAAGACATCGTCGGAGCTGGCCGCCAGTTCGCCGCCGGGCACGTCCAGCGGGCGCGGGCGCGCGCCGGTGGCGATCAGGATGCGGCGCGCATGGATGGTCTCGTCGCCGACGCGGACTTCATCGGGCGCGGTGACGCGCGCGTCGCCACGCAGTATCTCCACGCCGGATTCATGCAGGCGCTGGGTGTAGCCCGCGTTCAGCCGCGCCACCTCGGCATTGACGCGCACGATCGCGTCGCGCCAGTCCTCGTGCCCGCCGGTGTGCGACAGGCAGCCCGACAGGATCGCTGCCCACGAGGCGCCATACGACAGCATCTTCTTCGGTACGCAGCCGCGGTTGACGCAGGTGCCGCCGATGGCATCGCGCTCGACCAGGATAACGCGCGCACCGTGCGCCGCCGCGCGCCGCGCGCAGGCCACGCCGCCGGAGCCGCCGCCGATCACCACCAGGTCGGCGTCGCGCGCCTTGCCGTTGCGGCGCTTGCCTCCCTGGCCGCGGGCGCGCGGGACGCGCTCGACGGGTGGCGCAGCGCTGACCTGGCGGGCACGCCTCGGTTCGTTGGTCCCCTGCGTTGCGGTGGGGGTTGTCTTGCGCTCGGTCATCCATGCCTCCTGTCGCGGCACGCGGGCCGCATCGACAATCGATCGGGCCGGTGCCACAACACGAAGCTAGGCGGCCGGCCGCAGTTCGGTATTCAGGATCGACGGCCACTCGCGCAGGAAAGTTTCCCCGTCGCGGCGGCCGAGTTCGTAGGCGTGCGTCATGGCATCGGGCCGGGTGTAGTCCCAGCTCGAGATCGGCACGCGCTCCGAGGGCTGCAGGTACAGGCGGCGCTGGCCGCCTTGCTCGATGACGAAACGGCGCGGGCGCGGATAGAGCCGCGTCACCAGCACCAGCACATTGCCCGGCGCGGTGTCGAGCGCATCGACCGGTACGTTATCCACAAGGCCGCCGTCGAGCACCGGCCGGCCGTCGCGGCGCAGCACCGGCGTGAACGGCGGCGTCGACGCCGACTGCAGCAGCAGGTCGGCCAGCTGCTCAGGCGAGGCGCAGTCCTGCGCGCGCACGAACTCGGGCCGGAAGCCAAGCTTGCGCCCCAGCCGCGGGTGCAGCGTCTTGAGCACATGCTTGTCGATGTTGTAGGCCAGCAGGCCTGCGGCCACCGCCAGCCGCGGACCGCTCCAGCGCGGGATATGCGCCACGCCGATGCGGATCTCGGGCGCCTGTAGAAGCTGCGCCAGGCGGCCGTCGGCAAAGATCGTCAGCAGCGCGGTGCGGTAGATACCGTAGTGGGGAAACACGCGCTCGTTGCGCAGCAGGTTGCCCCAGTAGGCATTGCGGCGGTTGTTGGACAGCACCTCGCGGTAGTAATCCATGGTCTGGTGCGAGTCATGCGCATAGACCATGCACGCGGTGGCCGCGCCGGCCGAGATGGCCGCGATCACCCGCGGACGCAGCTGCAGTTCGGGCGCGACCATGTCCCACCAGCCCGCCTGCCACCAGCAGCGGTTGCCGCCGCCGGCAAAGACGACCTGGTCGAAGGGATTGGCGGGATGGGCGGGACTGGTGCCCGCGCTGGCTGGCATCAGAGCAGCGCGTAGGTGGTGGTGGCCTGCACCGCGAGCTTGCCGTCGGTGCCGGTCAGCTCGATCTCGCCGAACACCACGGTCTTGCCCAGGCGCAGCACGTTGGCGCGCACCAGCACGTCGCCGTCGATCACGGGACGCATGAAGTTGGTGGTGAGCGAGACCGTGGTCATCGGGCGGAAGCCGCCGAGCGCACTCGCGACGGCAACGATCATGGCGGTATCGGCCGCCGACATCAGCACCTGGCCGCAGACCACGCCACCCGCGTGGCGAAATGATTCGTTGAAAGGCAGGCGCAGCGTTACGCCTTTTGCATCGACGGCTTCGGCCCGCAGGCCGAGCTGGCGCACCCACGGCGCCAGCACGCGCTCCAGCGTGGCGTCGATGTCGGCAAGGGCAAGTTGCGGTGATGCTTCAGACATGGCGGTCCTCGTTCTTGTATCCATGTTCCTGGCCGCACCCGTGGCCGACCGTGGCCGACCTTACGCTGTCTCCCCCGGCGCGACGCGATGCTTCAGGCAATGATACAGGGGGCCGGTGGCAAGCACCACGAAGGCCATCCGGATCACATGGAAGGCCGTCACCAGCGGCACGCCCAGCTCCAGCACCTTGGCGGTGATGCACATCTCGGCAATGCCGCCGGGCGTGGAGGCCAGGATCATGGTGGCCGGGTGCGCGCCCGACAGCGCAGCCAGCGCCCAGCCGAACAGCGCCGACACCACCAGCGCCAGCACCGTGTACAGCGCCACGCCCGACAGGAAGCGCGGCGCGGTGTGCAGGAACTCGCGCGAAAAGCGCACGCCCAGCGACACCCCGATCAGCAGCTGGCCGGCGCGGCTCATCCAGGCCGGGATCGCCGACAGCTCGATGCCCGATGCCGTCAGCACCGCGGCCGCCAGCAGCGTGCCGATCACGAACGGGTTGGGCATGTTCAGGCGCCTGACCAGCAGCGCCACGCCCAGCGTGATTGCCACCAGCGCCAGCAGGCCCGGCGCGCTGACCACGCGCGGCCCGGGGATGTACGTGTCAAGCCCATGGATGCCGCCGTACTGGAAGATCGCCGGCACCGTCACCACCACCATCAGCACCCGCAGCGAATGCGCCGCCGCGACCTGGTCGATGCGCGCGCCGTTGCGCTCGGCCAGGTTGGCCATCTCGGAAGCGCCGCCGATGGCTGTGGAAAAGTAGGCGGTCTTGAAGGCGACCCCGGTGGTCCGGCGCAGCATCAGCGCGCCGCCCGCGCCCATCGCCAGCGCGAACAGCGAACCGGCGACGATGTACGGCAGGAACTCCACCAGCCGCGCCACCACGTCGGGCGTGAAATACAGCCCGAGCGAGGCGCCGATCACCCACTGCCCGGCATTGCGCGCCTGCGACGGCGCGCGCAGGTCGGCGCCCCACATGCGTGCCGAGGCGACGGCCAGCAGCGGGCCGATCATCCACGGCAGCGGGGTATGCAGGACGGTGCAAAGCAGGGCGGCGGCCAGCCCCAGTGCCAGCGTGGGCACCGCGGACAGCCAGCGGTTGGCGGCGAGACTCATCGGTCAGCGGCCTGGCGCGCAGGCGCCGGCGCTTGTTGTTTTAAGGGGATGGAAATGCAAAGGGCCCGCACGCCATGGCGCCGGGCCCCGGAAACTACCGCATGCTAACGCGCATCACGCCGCGTTGTCAGCCTGCGCATGCGCCGAGCCGCGCGCGGCATGCCAGCGCAGCAGGCGCGGGATCACCACCACCGCCACGGTCAGCGCCAGGATGGTGGCCGAGATCGGCTGGCGCACGAACAGGCTCCAGTCGCCCTGGCCGATCGACAGCGCATTGCGCAGCTGCTTCTCCGCCATCGGTCCCAGGATCATGCCGACGATCACCGGCGCGGTCGGGAAGTCGAAGCGGCGCATCACCATGCCGAGCAGGCCGACCACGAACAGCAACAGCAGGTCGAACCACGACTGGCGGATGCCGTACGCACCCAGGCCCGCGAAGATCAGGATGCCGCCGTACAGCAGCGGCGTGGGCACGCGCAGCATGCGCACCCACAGGCCGATCGCCGGCAGGTTCAGCACCAGCAGCATGACGTTGCCGATATACAGCGACGCCAGCAGGCCCCACACCAGGTCGCCCGAGGTCTGGAACAGCATCGGGCCCGGCTGCAGGTTGTAGTTCTGGAACGCGGCCAGCAGGATCGCGGTGGTGTTCGAGGTGGGGATGCCCAGCGTCAGCAGCGGGGCCAGCGTCGCGGTCACGGCCGAGTTATTGGCGGCTTCCGGGCCGGCCACGCCTTCGATCGCACCGACCTTGCCGAACTCTTCCTTGTGGTCCGACAGCTTCTTCTCGGTCGCATACGACAGGAAGGTCGGGATCTCGGCGCCGCCCGCGGGGATCAGGCCGAACGGGAAGCCGATAAACGTGCCGCGGATCCACGCCGGCAGCGAACGCTTCCAGTCCGACTTGTTCATGTGGACCGAGCTGAGTTTGTTGAAGGTGCCGTCCGGCTGCGGGAAGAACGCATTGAACAGGGCCTCGCCCACGGCGAACAGGCCGACGGCCACCACCACGATGTCGATGCCGTCATACAGCTCCTGCACGTTCATCGAGTAGCGGGTCTGGCCCGACAGCGAATCCATGCCGATCAGCCCGATGCCCAGGCCCAGGAACAGCGCCGTCATGCCGCGCAGCAGCGACGAGCCCAGCACCGCGGAAACCGTGGTGAAGGCCAGCAGCATGATCATGAAGTACTCGCCCGGGCCGAACTGCAGCGCCACGTCGGCCGCCACCGGCGCGAACAGCGACAGCATCACGGTGGCGATGGTGCCGGCCACGAACGAGCCGATCGCCGCGGTCGCCAGCGCCGGGCCGGCGCGGCCGTTCTTGGCCATCAGGTTGCCTTCCATGGCCGTGACCATGGTGGACGATTCGCCCGGCGTGTTCATCAGGATCGACGTGGTCGAGCCGCCGTACATCGCGCCGTAGTAGATGCCGGCGAACATGATCAGCGCGGCGGTGGGTTCGACCTTGGCGGTCAGCGGCAGCAGCATCGCCACCGTCAGCGCGGGGCCGATGCCCGGCAGCACGCCGATGGCGGTGCCCAGGAAGCAGCCCACCAGCGCCCACATCAGGTTGATCGGCGTGATCGCGACGGCAAAGCCGTGCATCAGCATGTTCAGCGTTTCCATTCGAAGACTCCTTGCTGGACGGGCGGGCTCAGAAGCCGGCGATGGGGAGCAGCGGCAGGTTGATGCCGAGCAGGAATTCAAACAGCGCCCACATCGGCACCGTGATGCACAGGCCCACGATCAGGTCGCGCACGATGCGGCGGCTGCCGTAGCCGCGCGCCACGCACATCATCAGCAGCGTGGAAGAAAACACGAAGCCGAGCGTGCCGATCAGCGCCATGTTCAGCACCAGGCCGGCGGCCACCCACAGGAAGCCCTTGAAGTTGTGCGGCGCGCTGGGCAGTTCGGCATCTTCCTCCGGCATGTTGTGGAAGCCGCCGCGCACGCCCTGCCACGTCAGCAGCGCGCCGCACACCGCCAGCCCGACGGCCACCAGCGTGGGCACGAAGCGCGGCGACAGGCCGGCATAGCCCTCTTCGCCGGTAATGCCCGACAGGCCGAGAAAGAAGAACAGCGAAAGCGCCAGGACGGCAACGCCGATGGCAACGTGCGAGGGTTTCATGGAGACTCCTTGGCCTTTGTCGCCAGCAAGGGGGCTGGCGTCCGCGACGCTGGCTTAGCTAAGCTTGCGGCCCGCGCGGCAATGAGGCCCGGCGACATATGGTTGTTGTCTTCGGTATCGCAGGTGGACACCGGGCCCCATGCCGTTTTCCTGCCGCCGGGATCGCCGGCGGTGTTGGCAGGCACGACAGGTAAAGCGGTTTGATGCGGTTTTCTGATGCGGTAACGGGGGGGTTCACAGGCCGCGCCGGCTTGGCGCGGCAGCGGGCTTTACTTGGCGACGCCCAGCTCGCGCAGCGTGCCGCCCAGGCGGGTCGATTCGCTGTCGACAAACTTGCCGAACTCATCGCCGGTCAGCAGGAACGGGGTCCAGTCGTTCTTCTGCAGCGTGTCCTTCCAGGCCTTGCTCTCGGTGGCCTTGACCACCGCATCGATCATGGCCTTGCGCTGCTCGGGCGTGGTGCCGGGCGCGCCATACACGCCGCGCCAGTTGTAGATCTCGACGTTGACGCCCTGCTCCTTCAGCGTCGGGATGTCGGCGGTGCGGTCCTTGGAGGTCACGGCCAGCGCGCGCATCTTGCCGCTCTTGATGAAGGGCAGGAATTCCGACACGCCGGCGATGCCCACCGTCACGTGGCCGCCCATGATAGAGGCCGAGGCTTCGCCGCCGCCCTGGAACGGCACGTAGTTGATCTTCTTGGGATCGACACCGCTCTCCTTGGCGACCAGGCCGGCCAGGATATGGTCGATCGAACCCTTGGAGCCGCCGCCCCAGCTGACGCTGCCCGGGTTGGCCTTGAGCTGCGTGGTCAGGTCCTTGATCGACTTGATCGGCGAGCTGGCCGGCACGGTGATGACCATGGTGTCGGCGAACAGGCGCGCGATCGGCGTGGCGTTCTTCAGCGTGACCGGCGGCTTGTTGGTCTCGATCGCGCCGACCATCACGGCACCCACCACCATCAGCGCGTTGGGGTTGCCCTTGTCGGTGTTGACGAACTGCGTCAGCGCGATGGTGCCGCCGGCGCCGCCCTTGTTGTCGTACGAAGCGGTCTTGGCCTGGCCGGCTGCGATCATCGCGGCGCCCAGCGAGCGGCCGGTCTGGTCATAGCCGCCGCCGGGGTTGGCGCCGATCATGACCTTGACGCTGTCCAGCGCGTAGGCGGGCGCGGCAACGACGGTGGCGGCAACGGCGGCCGATGCCAGCGCGGCATGGGCAAAACGGGAAATCGAACGGCGCATAGCGGTCTCCTTGGTTGTACCGGTGATCGCTTGCCAGTCACTGGCTGGCCGCGATCCGACCCGGGGGTTCCGGCGGCAGCCTGAGCGTTGCTGGGGACTGGGACACGGCTTGCCGGCGGCGCACGGGGCGCTGCCGGGCTTGTCTCCTGTCCGGGCGCAGCGGGGCGTGGCCGGGACTGTTCTTGGATTATTGGTGAACATCAGACCGGGGTTAGCGGTCATGGGGCGGATTCTAGGCGGGGGAAACTGTCAAAAGGCTGTCAAAAGTGGTGGGAAGGGGTTGGGGTTTACGTGGATAGCGGGGGATTGGCATGTGGACGGGCGGGAGAGGGCCCGCGCATCCGGGGACTGCAGCCCTGCAATAGCTCAATAGCGCTCACCCTGCAGGCACCGCCTGCAAGCAAGGATCCTTGCGCGCCACCGCCGGCACCACCACCGCCAGGTCGAACTCGCCGTCCGCCGCCGCGCTCTCCACGTAGCCCACGCTGACAACCTTGCCGGCCTCGCCAGTAAGCCAGCGCGGCACCCCCACGTCGCGCCGCACATGCCCGTTGCCCGCAATCAGCACCGCGCCGCGCTGCGCGTAAGGCCGCAGCGCCCGCGCCATCACCGCGTCGCGCGCCGCCTGTGCCGCCAGCATGCCGGGCAGCATTGCCTTGGGGAAATTGCCGCAGTGCCCGCGGTCAAGCACAGCGGTCTGCGCCGCCACCAGGTCAGGCGGCAACTCTCCCGTCAGGCCAAGCTTCTCCCGCTCGTGCGCCGGGAACAGCCCGTCCAGCCCACCGCGCACGATCTTCCCCGCATCCGCGCGCGACAGGTTAGCCGCGACCAGCGGCAGGTCGTACTGCAGCGCCAGCGCCACCACCGGCCGGTACAGCGGCCACTGCCAGGCACCACCGCCGGCCTGCGCGATCAGGTAGTCGGCATCCTTGGGCCGCTCCTTGCGGGCACGGTCGATATCGGGCTGCCGTTCGCGGTCGAACTGCTCCATGGCGATGGCCGGACGCCAGCCCTGCTCGACCGCGCGCGTCAGCGCGGCCAGCCGCTGCTGCTGTCCGGCGGCATTGTCATGGACCTCGCCCAGCAGCACGTAGGGCTTGCCGGCAAAGCCGGCGCTGACGGCAGCCGGCGAGGGGCCCGAGGCAGCACAGCCTGCGGTCAGCAAGGCGGCAGCTGCGGCCAGCATGGTCGGAACGCGCAAGCGGAATGACATCACGCGGCTTCCTTTTTTTCTTGTTTCGTTCGTTAGCATGGATCCGGCTAGCGCCCTCAGTGCTGCCGCACCGTCTCCCCAGGCACCTTCTCCGGCAGCTTGTTGCCTTCCGAGTCGATCTGCAGCGGCCCCGTGCCCGAGAACCTGTCCAGCGCCAGGTAGATCACCGGCGTGATGAACAGCGTAATCACCTGCGAGAACAGCAGCCCGCCGACCACCGCCAGGCCCAGCGGCTGGCGCAACTCGGCGCCGGCGCCGAGGCCCAGCGCCAGCGGCAGCGCGCCCATCACCGCGGCGAAGGTAGTCATCATGATCGGACGGAAGCGCAGCAGGCATGCCTGCCGGATTGCCCTGGCCGGCGTCATGCCTTGCTCGCGCTGCGCCGCCAGCGCGAAGTCGATCATCATGATCGCGTTCTTCTTGACGATGCCGATCAGCATCAGCACGCCGATGACCGCGATCAGCGACAGCTCGATATTGAAGACAAAGAGCGTCAGCAGCGCGCCGACCGCGGCCGACGGCAGTCCCGCCAGGATGGTCAGCGGGTGGATGTAGCTCTCGTACAGCACGCCCAGCAGCGTGTAGATCACCGCGATGGCCGCCACCAGCAGCACGATCTGCGTGGCCTGCGATGACTGGAACACCGCCGCGTCGCCGCCCCAGCTGGTGAAGATCGACGTCGGCATCGCGATCTCCTGCTTGTAGCGGTCGATGCGCGCCGACGCGTCGCCCAGCGCCGCGCCCGGCGCAAGGTTGAACGACACCGTCACCGACGGCAGCTGCCCCTGGTGGTTGACCGCGATCGGGCCGACGCGGCGCTCGGTGGTGGCGAACGCCGACAGCGGCACCATCTGGCCGGTCTTGCTGCGCACGTAGAGCTTGGCGAACGCGGTCTCGTCGACGCGGTCGAGGTCGGCCGCCTGCAGGATCACGTAGTAGTTGTCGATCGGCGTGTAGATGGTCGACACCTGCCGCTCGCCGAACGCCGAATACAGCGCGGTGCGCACGTCCTGCATCTGCACGCCGAGCGCGTTGGCCTTGTCGCGGTCGATCGACAGGTGCGCCTCCAGGCCCGACTGCTGCGAGTCGCTGGTGACATCGCGGAACAGGCTGTCGGCGCGCATCTTCGCCATCAGCTTGTCGGAGTAGTCCTGCAGCTGGCCGGCCTTCACGCTTTGCAGCGTGTACTGGTAGCGGCTCTTGCTCTGGCGCCCGCCGAGCTGCAGGTTCTGCACCGGCGCGAAATACACCGCCAGCCCGGGCACGCCGGCCACGTCGCGGCGCAGCGACTCGATCACCTTGGGCATCGCGTTGCGCTCGCCGCGCGGCTTGAGCTCGACGAACATGCGCCCGGTGTTGATGGCCGGCGACGGGCCGCCGCCGATCGCCACCACGATGCTCTTGACCGCGGGGTTGGCGCGCATGCGCTCGGCCGCATCGCGCAGGCGCTCGGACATGGCATCAAAGGAAATGTCCTGCGGCCCTTCGGCATTGACGCGGATCTGGCCGATGTCTTCCTCCGGGAAGAAGCCCTTGGGGATCGTGACGAACAGCACCGCGGTCAGCACGAAGGTCAGACCCGCCGCCACCAGCACCGTGCGCCGGTGCGCCAGGCACCAGTCCAGTCCGCGCGCATAACGGTGCAGCGTGAACTCGAACAGGTTCTCGAACCACTGCGTGGAGCGCATGCCGATGGTCTGCCTCTGTGGCACGGCAGGCTGCGCCAACGCGTGGTCGCCATAAGCGTGGTGCGACTCGTCGACCGGCACGTTTTCGGCCGACAGGAAACGCGCGCACAGCATCGGGATCAGCGTCAGCGACACCGCTGCCGACACCAGGATCGACAGCGACACCACCGCGGCGAACTCGTGGAACAGCAGCCCGATCACGCCGGGCATGAAGAAGATCGGGATAAACACCGCCACCAGCGAGATCGAGATCGACAGGATGGTGAAGCCCATCTCGCGCGAGCCCACCAGCGCGGCCTTCAGCGGCGGCACGCCTTCCTCGATATGGCGCACGATGTTCTCGAGCATGACGATGGCGTCGTCCACCACCAGCCCCACCGCCAGCGTAATGGCCAGCAGCGAGACGTTGTCCAGGCTGTAGCCGAACGCCTTCATCAGCGCCACCGTGCCGATCAGCGAGATCGGCAGCGACACGGTGGGGATCAGCGTGGCGGCGGCGCGGCGCAGGAACAGGAAGATCACCATCACCACCAGCGCCACCGTCAGCGCCAGCGTGAACTGCACGTCGTGGATCGATTCGCGGATCGAGCGCGAGCGGTCGTTGACCACCGCCACGTTGACCGAGTCCGGCATCTGCCCGATCAGGCGGGGCAGGGCGGCCTGGATCGCATCGACCACCGCCACGGTGTTGGCGTCGGGCTGGCGCAGCACGGCCAGCACGATCGAGCGCTCGTTGTTAAGCCAGCTGCCGGTCTTGATGGTCTCGACGCTGTCCTCGACCTCGGCCACGTCGGACAGCCGCACCAGCGCGCCGTTGGGCTGGCTGGCGACGATGATGTTGCGGAAGGCATCCGCATTGGTCATCTGCCGGTTGGCCTGGATAGTCAGCGTCTGGCGCGCGCTGTCGAGCGTGCCCACGGGGGTGTTGGCGTTGGCGCGGTTCAGCGCGGTGGCCAGCTCGTCCAGCGTCAGGCCGCGCGCTGCCAGCGCATCCGGGTGCGCGCGCACGCGCACGGCAAAGCGCTTCTGCCCGAAGATCTGCACCTGCGCCACGCCCGGCAGCGTGGCCAGCGTGGGTGAGATCAGGTTGTCGCCGAAGGCATTCAGGTCCGCCAGGCTCATCGCCGGCGAGTTGATCGCCAGCAGCAGCACCGGCGCGTCGGCCGGGTTGACCTTGCGGTACGACGGCGGCGTCGTCATCTCGATCGGCAGCGAACGCTGCGCGCGGAACAGGGCCGCCTGCACGTCCACGGCCGCGTCGTCGATATCGCGGTCGCTGTTGAATTCGATGGTGATGCTGGAGTTGCCGAGCGTGTTCGACGAGCTGATCACCGACACACCGGGGATGGTGGCGAACTGCTTTTCCAGCTGCGTCGCCACCGAAGCCGCCATGGTTTCCGGGCTCGCGCCCGGCAGCGTCGCGGTGACCTGGATCACCGGCGAGTTGAAGCTGGGCAGCGCGGCGATCGGGATGGTCGGGTACAGCACGATGCCGGTGACGACCACGGCCAGGCACAGCAGCACCGTCATCACCGGACGGCGGATGCAGAGTTCGGACAGCGTCATGGCTCAGTGCCCCGCGGCGGCATTGGCGGCAACGTTCGCGGCACTGGCTGGCCGCGCGGCGGCCGCACCGGAGGCGGCGCCGGCCGGCGCCTCGCGCACCAGCGCGCCCGGGCGCAGGTTCTGCGTGCCTTCCACCACCACGCGGGCGCCGGGCTGCACGCCTTCCACCACGGCCGCGGCGGCGGTGGTGGTGATCACCTGCACCGGCACGCGCGCGACCTTGCTGTCGGGCTGCACCACGTAGACAAAGCGCCCTTCGGGGCCGGTCACCACCGCCTGCGGCGGCACCGACAGCGCGCCCTTGAGCGTCTGCACCACCGCGCTGACGTTGGCGTAGGTGCCCGGCCACAGCCGCTGCTCTTCGTTGCCGAACTGGGCCTTGACGCGAATGGTGCCGTACTGCGGATCGACCGTGTTGTCCACGAAGGTGATCTTGCCGGTCACCGGGGTCTTGCTGCCGTCGTTGGGCTGGGCGATGACCTGTACCGGGCCGGCCTGCAGCGCTTCGCGCAGCGCCGCCAGCTGGCGCTCGGGCAGGCTGAAGGTCACTGCGATCGGCTGCACCTGCGCGATGGTGACCATCGGCACGGCGCCGGTAGGCAGCACCAGCGAGCCCGGGAAGGCGTTGATCACGCCGGTGCGGCCACTGATGGTGGCGCGGATCGAGCCATAGCTGATCGCCACGCGGCTGGCCTCGATGGCGGCCTGGTCGGCGCGCACGGTGGCTTCGGAGCCATCGACCCTGGCCTGCGCGGTATCGACTGCGCTCCTGGAAATGAAGTTGCGCTCGAGCAGTTCCTTGCTGCGCGCCAGCGTGCGGCGGGCGTCGGCCAGGTCGGCCTGGTCCTTCAGCAGCTGCGCCTGGGCCTTGGCCAGGTTGGCCTCGTCCATGCGCGTGTCGAGCGAGAACAGCAGGTCGCCCGGCTTGACCGTCTGGCCTTCCTTGATATGGACCGTGCGCACCGTGCTGGACACCTGCGGCCGCACCTCGACCGTGGACAGCGCGGTGACATTGCCGTTGGCCGTGACCTGCAGCGGCACGTCACCCTGCTGCACCAGCGCGGTGGTGACCACCGCCGCGGCGGGCGGCTTGGGCGCCGGCTTGGGCGCCAGCCACGTGCGCCAGGCAGACCAGCCCAGCCCGCCCAGCACCAGCACTGCCAAGACCAGTACCCACGGCGAAACCCGGCCGCGCCCGGTTCCCGCGGCCGCACTCCAGTTGCTGTCGACGAACCCCTTGGGCTGGTCGATCCTGTCAGTTTTCATGTTGTGTGGACCCTCTGCACCGCGTCTTGCGCTACTCCCCGTGATCCGCGCCGGCTTGTTGTGATCGAATGTCGCCGGCGCGTGCTGCGCAAAGACTCTACTAGTACCGCGCTTCGCCGGCCGGAGCCAGCGTCGCGTATTACAGTCCGTTACAGGGGTGTAAGGCGGTATCGGGAAGACGGGCGCCGGCAAGCGCCCTCCGGACCACGGAGGAAACCGGAAATGAAGTTGGCGAGGCGCTTGTATCGTTAGACAAACATTATCAGAAAAGCTGCCGCCGGCTGTCACGACGCCACTGGTTGACGCTGTCGATCGACAGTTCGCGTGGCCCCGGCTGCACAATGATGGCGTCGCCGGCGCGAACCTGGCCGGTCACCAGCACGCTCAGGTAGACGCCCGAATACCCGCTCTGCACCATGTCGCGCACCGCGTGGCGGTAGCCGAGCGCGGCATTGAACTTGTAGCAGGGCCGGCGCGGCGCCTCCACCCGCAGCAGCGCCGTCCCGGCGCGCACCAGGTCGCCGATCCACAGGTCGGACTCCAGCAGGCCTTCCAGGCTCAGGTTCTCGCCCAGAGCGCCGAACGGCAGCGGCTGTGCCGATTCGGGTTGCCCGCAAGCGCGCCGGCGCGCATTCCACCAGGGGTAGTGCTCGGACGGATAGGCGTAGACCGCCTTGTCCCGGCCGCCGTGGACGGTCAGGTCGGCCTGCTCGTCGCCGGCCATGCCCAGCGGCCGCACCTGCACCGAGAGCGGGTGCAGCAGGGTGCTGACGGGATGCTTGCGGATGCCGGACAGCACCACCGCCTCGGTGCCTGCGCCGGCCACGACCAGCGGGATCGCCTTGCCAAGGCTCACGGCCAGCACGCGTGCATTGCCTTGCCAGCGTCCGGAATCGCTCACGTGCGCCCCCGCTTGTGGTTGTGGAAAGAGATGTGGATAAGCTGCGGATATCCCTGAGGATAAGGGGGCGGATAACACTGTGGACAAGTGCTTCGTGCGGTGCCTCACAAGACGCCGCGTGCACGGCGAGGCAGGTCGCTCCCGGGGACAGGACGCCCCCGGGCCTTGGTTTCAGCCGGCGTTGGGAGCCTGCTGCGGAGCCTGCGGGCGCTGCCACTGGCAGCCCAGCGAACGGGCGCGCTGCGACACCGCCAGCGCCGCCAGCATCAGCGCCGCGGCGCCCCAGTGCAGCGAATCGACCCCGGCCAGGGTATAGATGCCGGCGCCGGCCATCGCGCCTGCAGCCTGCCCGAGGTAGATCGACGAAGAGTTCAGCGAGATCGAGGCCGAGGCGCGCTCCGGCGCCAGCAAGACCAGCCGCGCCTGCTGCGCGCTGTTGGTGGCAAACCCGCCCAGCCCCCACAGCATGAACAGCAGCACCAGCGCCACGCCGCCCAGGCCCGCCAGCGGCCACAGCACCATGGCGGTCACCGAGGTCAGCAGGGCCACCTGCACGATCCGGCTCGGGGTGACGCGATCCATGCGCGACGCCGCCAGCGCATTGCCGAACACGCCGCAGGCGCCATAGGCCAGGAACATCAGGCTGAGCGCGCCGCCGCTGATGCCGTAGACATCGCGCATCAGCGGCGCGACATAGGTAAACATGGTGAACATGCCGGCCGACGACACCATGGTGGTCAGCACCACCAGCATGACCGGCTTGTGGCGCAGCACCGCGGCCCAGGCCTCGCGCCCCACCGGCTCCACGTACAGCCCGCGCGGCAGCGCCCGCCAGACCGCCGCCGACACCAGCAGCGCCAGTGCGCCCACCAGGCCCATGCTGACGCGCCAGCCCAGCGTGGTCGAGATCCAGGTGCCCAGTGGCACGCCCACCACGCTGGCGACGCTCCAGCCCAGGAAGACAAAGCTGATGGCACGGCCGCGCGTCTGCGCATTGACCAGCAGCGGCAGCGTCGCCGCGGTCTGCGGTGTGTAGATGGCGGCGCCGATCGCCGTCAGGAAGCGGATCACCATCAGCGCCGCGAAGCTGGGCGCAAAGGCGGCCGCCAGGTGCATCACCGCATAGACCAGCAGCGACCCCGCCAGCAGCAAGCGGCGGTCGATGCGCGAACCCAGCGTGGCAAACAGCGGCGCGCCCACGCAGGTGGCCAGCGCGAATACTGAAATCAGCTGCCCGGCACTGGCCGCGCCCAGCCCGAAATCCCCGGCAATATCGTTCAACATGCCGGTCACGATCATCGCGCCGGTGCCGATGACGAAATTGCCGACGCAGAGCGTCACGAGCCTGGGATCCATGCCGGCCTTGGGAAGAGGGGGTGCGCGCGGGCGCTTGTTGTTGTCGGGGCTGCCGCCATGGCCGTTGCGGCCGGCGGTTAGGGAAGTCCCGAGTGTAGCGGGATTGGCGGATTCGCGTTGACAGCGCAATCCGCCCTGGCCATAGCCCACGCCATGTGAACCAGGCTCCCCTCTGCCGCGCTCGCTCCCGCGAAGTGGGAGAGGGGTGGGGGAGCCTCTACGAAGTGACGCGAGGCGGAATGCCAGCGCCGACCCGCCCCGGCAGCTACCGTAACGCCTCAGCGCGACAGCGCCGGTGTCAACGCCTTGGGATTGACGATGCAGCCGTGATTGCCGCCCAGCACGTCCAGGATGTTCTGGAAAGCCGTGCGGAAGTACAGCTCATAGCTGTCGCGCTCGACATAGCCCAGGTGCGGCGTGCAGATGCAGTTCTCCATGCGCAGCAGCGCGTGCCCCTGCAGGATCGGCTCGGATTCGAACACGTCGACCGCCGCCATGCCCGGGCGGCCGCGGTTAAGCGCGGTGACCAGCGCGTTCTCTTCCAGCAGCTCGGCGCGGCTGGTGTTGACGAACAGCGCGGTGGGCTTCATCCGCGTCAGGTCGGTCAGCTTGACGATGCCGCGGGTGTCGTCGTTCAGCCGCAGGTGCAGCGACAAAACGTCGCTGTCGGCAAAAAACTGGTCCTTGGAGGCGGCCACGTCCAGCCCGTCGGCGCGCGCGGCCTCCAGCGAGGCCTCGCGGCCCCACACCATCACCCGCATGCCGAAGGCCTTGCCATACCCGGCCAGCAGGCGGCCGATCTTGCCGTAGCCCCAGATGCCCAGGGTCTGGCCGCGCAGCATCTGGCCCAGCCCGAAGTTGGGCGGCATGGTGGTCGATTTCAGCCCCGATTGCTGCCACGCGCCGTGCTTGAGGCTGGCCACGTACTGCGGAATGCGCCGCTGCGCGGCCATGATCAGCGCCCAGGTCAGCTCGGCCGGCGCCACCGGCGAGCCGACGCCTTCCAGCACCGCCACGCCGCGGTCGGTGGCGGCATCCAGGTCGATATGGCTGCCCGGACCGGCGCCGACCTTGCCGGTCTGGCTGATCAGCTTCAGTTTCGGCAGTTTTTCCAGCAGTTGCCGGGTGATACGGGTGCGTTCGCGGATCAGCACCACGGCTTCCACGTCCGACAGGCGCGCTGCCAGCTGGCCCACGCCCTTGACGGTGTTGTTGAACACCTTGACGTCGTGTCCCTCCAGCAGGCTGAAGCACGGCAGCTTGCGCACGGCGTCCTGGTAATCGTCGAGTACGGCAATCTTCATCGGCAACTCTGGTTTGTCTTCCGGCGCTTGTGCCGGTTGGTGCGCGCGGCAACCGAGCCGCGCGCCGCCCAACAGTATTGTGGATAACCCAGCGTCGGCGCCAGCATGCCGGCCCGCCGCGAGGTGGAACATCTCTTGCGAAACAACGGCGTCAATTGTTGCGCAGCAAAAAACAGGGGGGTGCGCCAGTGGTATCCTTGCCCGCTCCGGTGCCGCCGCGGATTGTCGGTCGAGCCTTGCTCCCGACACGCGGTTGCCGCCGGACAAAGCCCGCCCGGCGCGCGCAGATACCCCTGCGCGGGCGAAGCGCAACTGTAGCGCAGCCGCAGGGACCGCCGCGACCTTTTGCACAACACGGGCCGCCGCGGAGTTGTAACGGGATGTGACGATCGGGACAGGGCCATCTCCCATGCCGCGATCCCGCGATTCCGTCCCCCGCGCGAGCAACGGACCAACCGCCCGCCGGCCAGGCTTTGCAAGGTTTCCTTCCCTTCCTTCCCTTTACAAACCTGGAGTTGCAGTATGAACCACCCCTCGATGCAAGGCACGGCGCCAGTGAATGCCCCGGCCTGGGTCAAGCACCCCAAGCTGGTTGCCTGGGTCGCCGGAATCGCCGCGCTGACCAAGCCCGACAATATCTACTGGTGCGACGGCTCGCAGGAAGAATATGACCGCCTGTGCGAGCACATGGTCGCCGCCGGCACCATGAAGCGGCTGAACCCGGCCAAGCGCAAGAACTCGTTCCTGGCGCTGTCGGATCCGTCGGACGTGGCCCGCGTTGAAGACCGCACCTTTATCTGCTCGGAACGGCAGGAAGACGCCGGCCCCACCAACAACTGGACCGCCCCGGCCGAGATGCGCCAGACGCTGAATGGCCTGTTCGAAGGCTGCATGCGCGGCCGCACGCTGTACGTGGTGCCGTTCTCGATGGGCCCGCTGGGCTCGCCGATCGCCCATATCGGCGTGGAACTGTCCGATTCGCCGTATGTGGCGGTCAATATGCGCATCATGACGCGCATGGGCCGGGCCGTGTATGACGTGCTGGGCACCGACGGCGAGTTCGTGCCGTGCGTGCACACCGTCGGCAAGCCGCTCGCCGCCGGCGAGAAGGACGTGCCGTGGCCGTGCAACCCGACCAAGTACATCGTCCATTTCCCGGAAACGCGTGAGATCTGGTCGTTCGGCTCGGGCTACGGCGGCAACGCGCTGCTGGGCAAAAAGTGTTTTGCGCTGCGCATTGCGTCGACCATGGGCCGCGATGAAGGCTGGCTCGCCGAGCACATGCTGATCCTGGGCGTAACCTCGCCCGAGGGCAAGAAGTACCACGTGGCCGCGGCGTTCCCGTCGGCCTGCGGCAAGACCAACTTCGCCATGCTGATTCCGCCCAAGGGCTTCGAGGGCTGGAAGGTCACCACCATCGGCGACGACATCGCCTGGATCAAGCCGGGCCAGGATGGCCGCCTGTACGCGATCAACCCGGAAGCCGGCTTCTTCGGCGTGGCCCCGGGCACCAGCGAGAAGACCAACTACAACGCGATGGCGACGCTGAAGGAGAACGTCATCTTCACCAACGTGGCGCTGACCGACGACGGCGACGTGTGGTGGGAAGGCATGACCAAAGAAGCGCCGGCTCACCTGATCGACTGGCAGGGCAAGGACTGGACCCCGGAAATCGCCAGGGAGACCGGCGCCAAGGCTGCCCACCCGAACTCGCGCTTCACCGCGCCGGCGTCGCAGTGCCCGTCGATCGACGAGAGCTGGGACAACCCGGCCGGCGTACCCATTGATGCGTTCATCTTCGGCGGCCGCCGCTCGACCACCGTGCCGCTGGTGACCGAGGCCCGCAACTGGACCGAAGGCGTGTACATGGCCGCCACCATGGGTTCGGAAACCACCGCCGCGGCCGCTGGCCAGCAAGGCGTGGTGCGCCGCGACCCGTTCGCCATGCTGCCGTTCTGCGGCTACAACATGAGCGACTACTTCGGCCACTGGCTGGCACTGGGCCAGAAGCTGGAAGTCGCGGGCGCGAAGCTGCCGAAGATCTACTGCGTCAACTGGTTCCGCAAGGACGCCGACGGCAACTTCGTGTGGCCGGGCTTCGGCGACAACATGCGCGTGCTGTCGTGGATGATCGATCGCGTGGAAGGCAAGGGGCAGGGCGCCGAACACATGTTTGGCACGACGCCGCGATATGAGGATCTGAACTGGAATGGGGTGGAGTTCTCCCCGGCGCAATTTGCGCAGGTGACCTCGATTGATCGCGATGCCTGGCGGGAGGAACTGGCGCTGCATGATGCGCTGTTCACGCAGCTGAATCATCGCCTGCCGCAGGCGCTGGCGGAAACGCGCGCGGCGCTGGGCAAGCGGCTGGAGGGCTAAGCCGCTGCCGGTTTGCTCCCCTCTCCCCGTGAGGTCCGTGAGGGGAGAGGGAGAACACCTTGCCAAGGCGAGTTCGGGCGGCCTGGGAGCACCCAGAACCGCACTCCTTTTCGGCGTCCTGGGGGCCTGTCAGCCCCCCTCGCTATCCCCCAGCGTCTCCACCGCATACTTCACCAACCCCGAGCGCCCTTCGATCCCCAGCTTGCGTTTCAGGTTGAGCCGGTGTGTTTCGACCGTCCGCACCGATACGCCCAGTTGCGCCGCAATCTCCTTGTTGGCCATCCCGCGCCCGATGCAGCCCAGGATGTCGCGCTCGCGCCGGGTCAGCGCATCCAGCGGTCCCGGGCTCTGCTCGGCCATGCCGCGCGCGATGCGGGCACTGTAGAACACCCGCCCCGCCAGCACCGACTGGATCGCCGCCATCAGCTCATCGGCCGGCGCATCCTTCAGCACATAGCCCCGCGCCCCCGCCCGCACGGCCTGCCGCACATACTCCAGGTTGTCGTGCATCGACACGATCAGTACCGCCAGCTCCGGATACCGGTCATGGAGCGCGGCCGCCAGCGCAATGCCGCCCATGCCGCGCATGCCGATATCGGTGATCACCAGGTCCGGCAGGTCAGCCTCGCCGGCACGGTCCAGCCACGCGAGCGCCGCCTCGCCGCCATCGGCCTCGCCGACCACGCGCAGCCCCGGCTGCAGCGCCAGGTGCATGCGCATGCCGTCGCGCACCAGCGCGTGATCGTCGATCAGCAATACGCGCGCCGGTGCGCCGGTGTGGCTCGATTCAGGGGAACGTGTCATGACTGCGAAGGTCCGGCGGAAACAGGATCATGCGAAACGGCTGCGGGCTTTGGCGCAGGCTTCGCCAGGGGCAGCGACGCCACCAGCTCGGTGCCGCCGGTGCCGGAAACAATATCGAACTGCCCGCACAACGCGGCGATGCGCTCGCCCAGGTTGCGCAGGCCGATGCCGCGCCGGGGATCGCGCTGCATGCTCGGCACGTCGAAACCGGCGCCGTCGTCGCGCACCGTGAGCCGGGTGGCGTCGGCGTCGAATGCCAGCGACACGCTGACGTGCCGGGCGTTTGCGTGGCGTTCCACGTTGGTCAGCGCCTCCTGGGCGATGCGGAACAGCGCGGTGGCCTGCTCGTCGGGCAACTCGCGCGGGGTACCTGACTGAATCACCGAGATCTGCAGCCGGCTGCCGCCCTGCATCTCGCGCGCCAGGTGCTGGAGCGCGGCAAAGAGACCGAGGTCGTCCAGCAATGCCGGCCGCAAATTGCGCGCCACCCGCCGCACTTCATTGAAAACCGTGTCGAGCCGGTTCAGCGCCATGCCCAGCACCGGCGCCACCGCGGCGCCTTCGGTCGGAGCCAGCCGCAGCCGGTTGGTAGCGGTCTCCAGCACCAGCTTGACCGACACCAGCAACTGGCTGATGCCGTCGTGCAGTTCGCGCGACAGCCGTGCCCGCTCCTCCTCCTGCGACTGCACCACCCGCTGCGCAAGCTGGCGCAGCTTGGCATCGGCCTCGCGATGCTCGCTGACATTGAGCGCGAGGCCGCTGGCCGCTACCAGCAGGATGCTGATCGCGGCGATCACGCCGATCCAGGCCATGGTCTCCCGGATATCGGTCTCGGCACGGGCATCGAGCTGGCGCAGCGTGCTTTCCACGTCGTCCAGGTAGATGCCGGTGCCGAGCATCCAGCCCCATTCGGGCACCGACACCACGTAGCCGAGCTTGGGTACCAGTTGCTGCGATGACGGCTTTTTCCACAGGTACCGCACCGCGCCGCCTCCGCCCCTGGCCGCCGCGATCAGCTGCTGGATGGTGAGCGATCCCTGCGGGTCGCGCATGGTCCACAAGTCCTGGCCGACCAGCTCGGGCTGGCGCGGGTGCATCAGGTTGCGGCCCTGCAGGTCGTACAGGAAGAAATAGCCGTCCGGCCCGTAGTCGAGCCGGGCCAGCGCCTCCATTGCCGCCTGGTGCGTGGCCAGATCAGTGCGGCCCGACCGCACCATCGGCGCGATCGCGCTCTGCGCCAGTTCTACGTAGTGGCGCAGCTCCATTTCCTTGCTTTGCAGGTAAGCGGCTTCGACCAGCGCGCGCTCATGCTGCGCGAGCTGGGTCGCCTGGTAGCGCACGGCAAGCGCGATGCCCAGCATGGCCACCGCAAGGGGCGCCACCGCGAGCAACAGGATCTTCTGGCGGAGTTTCATACAGGACCGGGGGTAAACACCGATGCCGCGCAGGCGGCATGCCACCGTCGATTTGCGTAGTACTACGCAGAAGTGCTGCGTAGTTACGCGCTTGTGCGGGGTTTGGCGGGTGTCAATACTACACGCCGGATGCGCAGGCCGCCCCAACAAGGCGCGCGTATCCACGCAGCTGGTGCACCGGCCTATCCGGATGGTGCACCGCCTGCCTGCAAGACGAGATCCGGAAACGACACGAACCGGGCGAGCAGCAGCCAGATCCCAGGAGACACCTTCACCGCCGGATTGCCCAGCTGCCCGCCCAGGCGCGCCCGCCGCCGACCCAGCCCGTTGCCAGTTACCAGTCCTTCGCCGCCGCAGGCTTTCCAAATCCCGGTCTGAGGAGACCTTCACTATGAATCGCATCGGAGAACACCTGGTGTGGCTGGCCGTCGCCGTGCTCGGCGCGTTTGCCTTCGGCACCGTCGCGCTGGCGCGCGGCGAGGCCGTCAGCGCACTGTGGATCGTGGTCGCCGCGCTCTGCATCTACCTGATCGCCTACCGCTACTACAGCCGCTTTATCGCCGACAAGGTGATGCAGCTCGACCCGAAACGCATGACGCCGGCCTGGCGCCATAACGACGGCCTGGACTACGTGCCGACCAACAAGGCGGTTCTGTTCGGCCACCACTTCGCCGCGATCGCCGGGGCCGGCCCGCTGGTCGGCCCGGTGCTGGCCGCGCAGATGGGCTACATGCCCGGCATGCTGTGGCTGCTGGCCGGCGTGGTATTCGCCGGCGCGGTGCAGGACTTCATGGTGCTGTTCATCTCCACGCGCCGCGACGGCCGCTCGCTGGGCGACCTGGTCAAGTCCGAAATGGGCACGGTGCCGGGCCTGATCGCGCTGTTCGGCTGCTTCATGATCATGATCATCATCCTGGCGGTGCTGGCGCTGATCGTGGTGAAGGCGCTGGCCGATTCGCCGTGGGGCACCTTCACCGTGGCGGTGACCATCCCCATCGCCATCTTCATGGGCATCTACACCCGCTACATCCGTCCGGGCCGCATCGGCGAAGTATCCGTGATCGGCTTCGTGCTGCTGATGATGGCGATCATCGGCGGCCAGTACGTGCATGAAAGCGCGACGCTGGCCCCGCTGTTCACCTACGACGGCAAGGCGCTGACCTGGATGCTGATCATTTACGGCTTCATCGCCGCCGTGCTGCCGGTGTGGCTGCTGCTGGCCCCGCGCGACTACCTGTCGACCTTCCTGAAGATCGGCACCATCATCGCGCTGGCGGTGGGCATCGTGATCGTGGCGCCGGAGCTGAAGATGCCGGCCTTCACGCAGTTCGCCGAGGGCGGCGGCCCGGTGTGGTCGGGCAACCTGTTCCCGTTCCTGTTCATCACCATCGCCTGCGGCGCGGTGTCGGGCTTCCATGCGCTGATCTCGTCGGGCACCACGCCCAAGCTGCTGGAGAACGAGACCCACGCGCGCTTCATCGGCTACGGCGCGATGCTGGCCGAGTCCTTCGTCGCCATCATGGCGCTGGTGGCCGCCGCGGTGATCGAGCCGGGCGTGTACTTCGCCATGAACAGCCCCGCGGCCGTGATCGGCACCACGCCGGAAGCGGTGGCGCAGGCGGTCTCGACCTGGGGCTTCGTGATCACGCCTGACGTGCTGGTGCAGACCGCCAAGGACGTCGGCGAGAACACCATCATCTCGCGCGCCGGCGGCGCGCCGACGCTGGCCGTGGGCATCGCGCACATCCTGCACCAGGTGGTGGGCGGCCAGGCCATGATGGCGTTCTGGTACCACTTCGCGATCCTGTTCGAGGCACTGTTCATCCTGACCGCCGTCGACGCGGGCACCCGTGCCGGCCGCTTCATGCTGCAGGACCTGCTGGGCAGCTTTATCCCGTCGATGCGCAAGACCGACTCGCTGCCCGCCAACCTGATCGCCACCGGGCTGTGCGTGGCGGCCTGGGGCTACTTCCTGTACCAGGGCGTGGTCGATCCGCTGGGCGGCATCAACACCCTGTGGCCGCTGTTCGGCATCTCCAACCAGATGCTGGCCGCGGTGGCGCTGGTGCTGGGTACCTGCGTGCTGGTCAAGATGAAGCGCGGCCAGTACGCCTGGGTCACGCTGGTGCCGACCGTCTGGCTGCTGATCTGCACGCTGACTGCCGGCTGGCAGAAGCTGTTCCACGCCGACCCGAAGGTCAGTTTCCTGACCCACGCCGCCAAGTTCAGCGCCGCCATTGCCGAAGGCAAGGTGCTGGCCCCGGCCAAGTCGATGGAGCAGATGCACCGCATCGTCTTCAACGACTACCTGGACGCCGGCCTGTGCGCGCTGTTCATGGTGGTGGTGCTGTCGATCGTGTTCTATGGCTTCAAGACCGCGCTGCAGGCCCGCGCGGTGAACCGCCCGACCGACAAGGAAACGCCGTTCGAGCCGCTGCCAGGCGCGGCTTCGGCCCAGTCCTGACCCTGACCTCGACAAGGAGTCCGCCATGCTGGAACAACTGGGAACGATGGGGCGTTATCTCGGGCAGTCGCTGCGGCTGATGGTCGGCTTGCCCGACTACCAGACCTATGTGGCGCACATGGAGAGCACGCATCCGGACCGCGCGCCGATGAGCTACGAAGAGTTCTTCCGCGAGCGCCAGGAAGCGCGCTACGGCGGCGGGCAGGGCAAGTGCTGCTGAGCACACGGTAAAATACGCATCCGGGCCCTGGCCCGGGTGCAGACAAAGCAGACAGGCGATCACATGATCGCCTGTCTTTTTGTTAGGTGTTGTATTTTCACCGCGCTTTTATTGCCCAGTTACGCCGTTTCTGTAGGGGGTTACAGGGCTTTACAGGTAGTTACAGCAAGCGTGGGGCTCCTTCTCTACACTTGCGACACATCATGGCAATTCAAAGGACAAGACATATGACTCGCCATCCCGTTCGCAATCTGACCATTGCCCTCGCCCTGGCGGCCAGCGCGCTGCCGGCCTTCGCGGGCGACATGAACAACGCCCTGGGCGGCGCGCTCGGCGGCGTCGCTGGTGCCGCAGTGGGCGGCGCGCTCGGCGGCAGCACCGGCGCAGTGATCGGTGGTGCGGTGGGTGGCGGCGCAGGCGGCGCCGTGACGTCCAACCGCCGCGAGCGCACCGGCGCCATCATCGGCGGCGCGCTGGGCGGTGGCGCGGGTACCGCGGCGGGCAACGCCATGGGCGGCCGTACCGGCGGCCTGATTGGCGCCGGCCTGGGGGGCGGTGCCGGTGCGGCGCTGGGCGGCAATATCTCGCGCAGCAATTCGTATGCAGACGACCGTCGTTATTACAACAACGGCCACTACAAGCACAAGAAGCACAAGCATCGCCATCACCACGATCACGACTGATCTGCCGGGGTGAAGCAAAAACGGGCCGCAAGGGCTAATGCCGTTCAGTTAAGTCTGAACGGCATTTTTCTTTGCAGGGGTTGTAAACAAGGTGTCGAGCTGTTAACTTGCC
>NZ_CP170643.1:72623-128702 GCF_051015765.1 Cupriavidus sp. a3
CCCCCGTGAAGTCAAAGCCCTGCCTAAGCGCTACACCGTCCGGTTCCTCAGAAAGGACCTTAACTGAACGGCATTAGGCCGCAAGGGCCCGTTTCTTATTTGTGCCGTCTGGCATAATCGATTTCAGTGCGGCGCCCGACCTGCCGCGCACCGAAACAAAGAAGCCCGCCGCCGGACATGCCGGTTGCGGGCTTCTTCTCCAATAAAGCGGGAGAGGGCGTTTGACTCTCTCCCAAAGCCGGTTGGAGACCAGGCAGAAACAGAAGGGGCCGCTCTGGGGAGGAGCGGCCCCGGATCGCGCTTGCAGGAGCCTTGTTGCGGTAGCGGACCCCGGAGGGACGGGCCGCTTACAGCGGCGCGCGATCGGTACCGGTTTCGTACTTTGCGCCGTCGGCAAAGGCGTCGAACTTGCCGGCGCGGGCGCCATTGGTGTAGGTGTCGAACTTGCCAGCCTTGGCACCGTCAGCGAACACGTCGTACTTGCCGGCCTTGGCGCCGTCCGTGTAGACGTCGTACTTGGCCGCCTTGGCACCGTCGGTGAACACATCGAACTTGCCTGCCTTGGCAAAGGCCGGCGAAGCGGACAGGGCAGCGGCGATGGTGGCGACAGCGATCAGGGCAGAGCGGTTTTTCATGATTCAGGCCTTCTTTATAGCTTGGATGCCTCCGCCAGCACTTTGGCTGAAACAGGATTGTTGCATTGCGGCATCCGATGGGTAGATATTAGGCATTTCCCTCATATCAATAAATATCAGGATCCACAATGATTAGTTCTGATTCCAACAATAAAGCAGTCTGAACGCGTAAGGATTCAGCGCAGAAACGGGAGACTATGTCATGGATCGCCTGCAATCGATGCGTGTGTTTTCCAAGGTGGTGGAACTGGGAAGCTTCGCGCGTGCAGCGCAACAGCTGGAAATGTCCAACGCCGTGGTCACCCGCTACGTCGCCGACCTGGAAAGCCACCTGGGCACCCGGCTGCTGAACCGGACCACTCGCAGCCTGTCGCTGACCGACGCCGGCGAAACCTACCTGCAGCGCTGCCAGCAGATCCTCGAGGATGTGGAAGAGGCCGAAAGCGTGGTCGCCGCGCGCAGCCAGTCGCTGTCGGGCACGCTGCGGCTGGTGACGCCGGTGATGTTCGGCCTGCACCTGCTGCCCGAACTGCTATCGCGCTTCCAGCAGCTCTATCCGGATGTGGTGTTCGACGTGCTGCTGTCTGACCGCAACGTCGACATCGTCGAGGAAGGCCGCGACGTGGCCGTAATGCTGTCAGACCTGGGACTGGGCTCGCATCTTGTGGCACGCCCGCTGCTGTCGGCCGAAGTGATCCTGTGTGCATCGCCCGGCTACGTGGCCGCGCACGCGCCGCTGCGCCATGCGCACGAGCTGAGCCACCATCGCTGCATCGCGATGCGGCTGCCCAACGCCGAACACGAATGGACGCTGCTCGGGCCCGAGGGCGAGGTGACCGTGCCGATCCGCCCTGGCCTGCTGTGCAGCAATGCCGAGCTGGCGCACCAGGCTGCGCTGGCCAATATGGGCGTGGCCATGCTGTCTTCCTACCTGGCCCGGCCGAATATCGAATCCGGCAAGCTGGTCCATGTGTTGCCGCAGTATCAGTTGCCACGGCGGGACGTCAGCGTGGTCTACCCGAGCCGGAAGTTCCTGCCGACCAAGGTCCGTGCGTTTATCGATTTCCTGCTGGAGGAAGGGCAGGTGAAGGGCAAGGCGGAGGACGCCGAGCCGCGGCACCCGGCGCATAGCGTCAGCACGTAAGTCCTGGGAAGGGCCGGCGGCTGATTCCGGATTGCAGAAGGGGCCCTTGCGGGCTGCCCTTGCGGGCCCCTTTGCCGTTACGGTGTCACTCGCCCGCTTCGACAGCGGTCTTGCGCGCCGCGCTCTTGGCGGGCACCTTCTTGGCCGCGGTCTTGGTGGCGGCGGTCTTCTTCGCTGCCGTCTTCGCTGCCGTCTTCGCTGCCGTCTTCGCCGCTGTCTTTGTGGCCGTCTTCGTGGCCGCGGTCTTGGCCGACGCCTTGCCCTCCGGTGCCTCCGCCGGCTCGGCATCGGCCACCTTGGCCGCGCCACGCGATCCCGTCTTTGCCGCAGTCTTGGCGCCCGGCTTGGGCTCGCGCGCCTCGAACTCGAAGCCGATCTTGCCGTCCGGCTGCTTGACCAGGAAGGCCTTGAAGTTGCGGCCGGTGCGCGACGACTTGAAGCCGGTCAGCAGGTCGGTCTTGCCGTCATTGAGCAGCTTGCCGATCTGCTCGCGGCTGATCTCCTGCTGCAGGATGATCTTTCCGGTGGTGAAGTCGCAGCTCTTGGGGCTGGCCACGCTGTTCTCGCAGACGTACTTCATGCCGTGCTCGAACACCGCGCCGCCGCACTTGGGGCAGGTGCCGACCGGCTCCTGGCCGCTGAAGTCGACCGGCTCGCCGTCGCCCTCGTCGTCATTCTGGCCGAAGTCGAACTCCATCTTGAAATTGCCTTCGTCGTCCTTGCCCAGCTTGAGGATGGCGGCGAACGGGCGGCCCATCTTGCTGCGGAAGCCCTGCAGCGGACCGATTTCCTTCTTCAGCAGCAGTTCCTCGACCTCTTCGATCTCGAACTGGCGCCCGCCGGGGATCTTGCTGATCGAGAACTCGCACGCGGTGCAGGCGAAGCGGCGATAGTTCTCCTTGACCTGCCCGCCGCACTGCGGGCAGGGCGTGTCCAGCGTGGCGTAGTCGCCCGGGATGGTGTCGCTGTCGTATTCCTTGGCGCGCTTGACGATCTGCTGCGTCATCTGCGCGATCTCGAGCATGAACTCGTCGCGCTTCAGGCGCCCGCGCTCGATCTGCGAGAGCTTGTGCTCCCACTCGCCGGTCAGTTCGGCCTGCGTCAGTTCCTGCACGCCCAGCCCGCGCAGCAGCGTCATCAGCTGGAACGCCTTGGCGGTGGGGATCAGCTCGCGGCCTTCGCGCACCAGGTACTTCTCGGTCAGCAGGCCTTCGATAATCGCCGCGCGCGTGGCCGGGGTGCCCAGGCCCTTGCCGGCCATGGCCTCGCGCAGCGCGTCGTCGTCCACCAGCTTGCCGGCGCCTTCCATGGCCGACAGCAGCGTGGCTTCGTTGTAGCGCGCGGGCGGCTTGGTGGTCAGGCCGACGCTCTCGACCTTGTCGGTCTTGACTTTCTCGTCCTTGGCCACCGGCACCAGGTTGGCGGCATCCTTGTCGCCTTGCGCCTCGCGGCCATAGATCACCAGCCAGCCGGGGTTGACCAGCACCTTGCCTTCGGTCTTGAAGTGGTGTCCGGCAACTTCGGTGATGCGGGTCGTGACCTGGAATTCGGCGGCCGGGAAGAACACCGCCAGGAAGCGGCGCACCACCAGGTCATACAGCTTCTGTTCCGGCTCCGACAGATTCTTTGGCGCCTGCAGCGTCGGGATGATGGCGAAGTGGTCGCTGATCTTGCTGTTGTCGAAGATCTTCTTGTTCGGGCGTACCCAGCCCTGCGACAGGATCTTCTTCGCGTGCGGCAGGTAGTTGGGCGAGCTGTCGGCCAGCATGTCCATGGTCTGCTTGACCGTGTCCATGTAGTCTTCGGGCAGCGCGCGGGCGTCGGTACGCGGGTAGGTCAGGACCTTGTGCTTCTCATACAGCGCCTGCGCCAGGCCCAGCGTGTTCTTGGCCGAGAAGCCGAAACGCGAGTTGGCCTCGCGCTGCAGCGTGGTCAGGTCGAACAGTGCCGGCGACTGCTGCGTCGACGGCTTGGATTCCTCGGTGACGGTGCCTGGCTTGTCGCGGCAGGCGGCAACGATGCTCTTGGCCTCGGCCTCGCTCCACAGGCGCGACTCGCGCGCCTCGGGATCGAACTCGCTCTTCTTGAACTTGGGGTCGAACCAGCGGCCTTCGTACAGGCCCGCGGCGGCGATGAACTCGGCGCGCACTTCCCAGTAGTCGCGCGGGACGAAGTGCTTGATCTTCTCTTCGCGCTCGACCACGATCGACAGCGTCGGCGTCTGCACGCGGCCCACGGTGGTCAGGAAGAAGCCGCCGCCCTTGCTGTTGAAGGCGGTCATCGCGCGCGTGCCGTTGATGCCGACCAGCCAGTCGGCCTCGGAACGGCAGCGTGCGGCGTCGGCCAGCGGCAGCATGTCCTCGTCCTCGCGCAGGCTGGCGAAGCCGTCGCGGATGGCCTGCGGCGTCATCGACTGCAGCCACAGGCGGCGGATCGGCTGTTTGGCCTTGGCCTGCTGCGCGATCAGGCGGAAGATCAGTTCACCCTCGCGCCCCGCGTCGCAGGCGTTGATCAGGCCGGTCACGTCCTTGCGCTTGATCAGGCGGTTCAGCACCTTCAGGCGCGACTCGGTCTTGGCGATCGGGCGCAGGTCAAAATGCGGCGGGATCACCGGCAGGTTGGCAAAACTCCATTTGCCGCGCTTGACCTCGTATTCGTCCGGGGCGGCAATCTCGACCAGGTGGCCAACTGCCGAAGACAGCACGTAGTCGTCGCTCTCGAAATACTCGTCGTGCTTGGTAAACCCCCCGAGGGCACGGGCGATATCCGCCGCGACCGACGGTTTTTCCGCGATGATGAGGGCTTTTGACATGGGAAAGGGTCCTTGCGAGCCGCTTCCGGCAACCCGCTAATTGCACTGCAAACGTAGTAATCAGAACGCCGGGAGGCTTTGAGGCGCCAATAATAAGCGCGGTTTCAACGACGGTGCAAGCAAGCGCCATCGTTGTCGCCGGCACCGCCTAGGCGGCGCCAGCCTCCCCGGCAAGTAGCCAGTCCAGCACCTGTGGCACATCTTCGGCGCTTGCCGGCATCGCGCCACCGCGCGTCAGCATGCGCTCCAGCACCTCGACATGCGGCAGCAGCGTGCCATAGAACTGCGGCGCGCCGCCCGACGCCGGCTGTACCAGCAGCGTCGGGAAGTTCTCGATGTCGATATCGCCGAGCGCATCGGCATGGGTCTCGATATCGATCCAGACGAAACAGTCCTGCGGATGGCGCCCGGCAAGTGTCTCCAGGGCCTTCAGGTAATCCCGGCAGGTACCGCACCACTGCGCGCACAGGCAAGCCACCAGACGGCCCTGTGGCCGCGCCGCCAGGCATTCGGCAATCGCGGCGGCGTCACGCTCGGGAAAGTAAACGGTCATGGCATCGGAGTCATGTGGCGTCCGCGACATGCGGACGCCGGCGATTGTATCGGTATCGGGGGCCATGCCCCCTTGCTGTGGCAAAACGCCTGGTTCAGCCGAGGCGCCGGAACAGGTTTCCCGGTAGACGTTCGGCCATGCCGGCCAGTTCCAGCTCCAGCAGGCGCGCCGCGACCGTCTCCGGGGGCTGGCCGCTGCGCTCGCACAGCGCGTCCAGCGTAACCGGATCGTAGCCGAGTGCCGGCAACAGGGTATCAGCCGGTTCTGAAAGCCGGGCCTTGCCGGTGACATCGTGGTCCGGAGCCGCAACGACCGGGACCGGGGGTGGGGCGGGGGCGCCAAGTTCGTCGAGCACGTCCGCTACCGATTCCACCAGCTTCGCCCCCTGGCCGATCAGCAGGTGGCAGCCGCGCGACAGCGGCGCGTGGATCGAACCGGGAATCGCGAACACCTCGCGCCCGAGGTCCGCCGCCAGCCGCGCCGTGATCAGCGAACCCGAGCGCGCTGCCGCCTCGACCACCAGCACGCCGCGCGCAAGCGCTGCGATGATGCGGTTGCGCCGCGGGAAGTTGGCCGCCAGCCCGCGCATGCCGAGGGGGAACTCGGTGACGATGGCGCCGCGCTGCGCCACCTCGCGGGCCAATGAAAGGTTCTCCGCGGGATAGACGCGGTCGGCCCCGGTGCCGATCACCGCCACCGTGCCGCCGCAGCCGCGCAGGCCGCCCGCATGGGCGGCCGCGTCGATGCCCTGCGCCAGGCCCGAAACCACCGTCAGCCCCGACTCGGACAAGCCCTGCCCGAACGTCAGCGCGTCGCGCGTGCCCTGCGCGGTGGCCGAGCGCGCGCCGACGATGGCCACCGCGGGGCGGGCCAGCATCGCGGGATCGCCCTGGATATATAGCAGCGGCGGCGGATCGGCCAGGTCGAACAGGCGTCGGGGATAGGCGTCGTCGGCGAGCGTAACGAGGTGGTTGCCGGGCGTGTCGAGCCAGCGCAGCGTCCGGCCGGCCAGCGCCGACACCGCGGCGCCGGGGGCAGCCAGCACGGCGCGCGCCAGCCTGGCCGGTACCACCGCCGACAGCGCCGCCACGCTTTGCGCCAGCACCTGCTGCGGCAGCCCGAATGCCGCCATCAGGCGCCGCATCGCCACAGGGCCGACGCCGGGTGCGTTGGCCAGCCGCAGCCACGCGAGCACGTCAGGCGGCTCGCGCGTGCTGTCCTGCCGGATCTCGCCGGCCAGGGGCAATGCCTTCACGCCATCCCCCAAGGCCGGTTCAGCGCGGCGAGGTGGCGCGGTCGCCGACCGCGATCACGTTGGAGGCGTCGGTCACCAGCGCGTACGCCACGCCGGGGAACACGCGGAAGACAAAGGCGAGCCCGTAACGCTCGTCGGGCAGGCGGATGCTGCGGTTCTGGTCGGTCCGGTCGTGTACGGTCTCGCCGGTGCGCGACAGCGCCAGCACTTGCCCGGGCTCGAGCCCGGCCTTGCTGCCGACGTTGAGCACCACCACCTGCTTGGCGCCGCCGAATTCGACGCCGCCATAGACCTTGGCAACGCGGCCGTCGACCTCGACATCGGGTGCGTGCGGCACGTAGCGCACCGCTTCGCGCGCCGGCTGCGGCATCAGCATCGTGCCCACGCCCATCTCTTGCTGGGCCTGCGTGACCTGCAGCGTGGACACCGCGTCGGGGCCCTGCGCGCCGCGCGCCAGCCGGACGTTGCCCTCGTACTCGGCCTCATAGCCCAGCACGGCGTTGGTGACCGGATCGCGCACCGGCGTGACCGGCCGGTAGGCCTGCCAGTCGCTGCCGGCCGGCGCATCGGGCGCAATGCCGCGCGCGTAGGCGCTGTCGTCGCGGCCCAGGTACACGCGCGATTCGGGCACCGCGACGATCCGTGCTGAGGTTGCAAGCGTGCCTTCGTCGACCACCAGCGGCCGGATCAGGAACGGCTCGATATCGCTGGCGGAAATGCTGAGGATGGCGGCGCCGTCCGCATCGCCGCCGCGCACGCGAGGTGACAGTTGCACAGTCCCGTTGCCCGCGGGGGTGGTCGACAGCCAGGCGCGGCCGTCGCGCTGGATCAGGTACAGGATCTGGCCGGGGTAAATAAGGTGCGGGTTGCGGATCTGCTGCTGGTTCATCCCCCACAACTCGGGCCAGCGCCACGGCTGGCGCAGGTATCGGCCCGAAATGCCCCACAGCGTATCGCCGTTGCGCACGGTGTACTGCGAGGGCGCATTGGGGGCGAGATCGGCGATCGGGATGCCCTGGCGGGCAGTGCGCTGGGCCTCGGCCTGCTGCGCCGCCGTGACCGTCAGGTCGGCGGCCCTGGCGGGCAGTGTTGCCGCGGCAGTGATGCCGGCGGCACTCAGCAATGTGAGGGTGAACGCGTGCAGCCTGCGGCCCGACGCCGCCTGGTGTTCTTTGGTAAGATCGCGCATTTTCCTGAACCGGCCGGTGGTTCGGCCGGATTGACCCTGGAGAGCGTGCCTGCTTCGGCGCGCCTTGATTTTTTGTACTGGCGCCCCGATTCTGCATGTAAAGTCCCGACGCCGCAACGCGGCCGGGCCGCTCGCTCAAGCGGGCGTTGCGCCCTAGCATCATGGCAAAACTCGACATCCTGACCTACCCCGATCCCCGTCTGCACACCGTCGCGAAACCTGTCGCGGCCGTGGACGACCGTATTCGCCAGCTGGTGAAGGACATGGCCGAGACCATGTACGAAGCGCCGGGCATCGGCCTGGCCGCGACGCAGGTGAACGTCCACGAGCAGGTGGTGGTGATCGACGTTTCCGAAACGCGCGACCAGCTCCAGGTCTTTATCAATCCGGAAGTCGTCTGGGCCAGCGACAAGCGCAAGGTGTGGGAAGAGGGCTGCCTGTCGGTGCCCGAGATCTATGACCGCGTCGAGCGCCCCGACCGTGTGCGCGTGCGCGCGCTCAACGAGAAGGGCGAGACCTTCGAGCTGGACGCCGACGACCTGCTGGCCGTATGTATCCAGCATGAGATCGACCACCTGCGCGGCAAGGTCTTCGTCGAGTACCTGTCGCCGCTGAAGCTGAACCGCATCAAGAGCAAGCTGCAGAAGCGCGAACGCACGCGCATGTAAGTCGCGCGCGGCATCCGCGAGAAGTGCGCGAAGATGTAACAGCACGGCGGAATCCGCCGCCTGCGCTCGACACGCGCGCGGGGTCTGCTATCTTTATGACTTCCGAAGAACAAACGTACCGGCCGCGATAGCGGCCGGTTGCGCTTTCAGCCAGTATTCACCTCGGAACCTGCCATGTCCCAAGCCAAGCCCCTGCGTGTCGCCTTTGCCGGCACGCCCGAGTTCGCGCGCGTCGCGCTTGAAGCCATCCACGCCGCCGGCTTTCCCGTGGTGGCCGTGCTGACGCAGCCGGACCGGCCCGCGGGCCGCGGCATGCAGCTGCAGGCAAGCCCGGTCAAGCAGTACGCGGTGGCCAACGGGCTCGGCCCGGTGCTGCAGCCCCGTTCGCTGCGCCGGCAAGGCAAGTATCCGGAAGAGGCCGCGGCGGCCGTGGACACGCTGGCGGAACTCGCCCCCGACGTGATGGTGGTCGCCGCCTACGGCCTGATCCTGCCGGCCGAGGTGCTGGAGTTGCCGCGCCTGGGCTGCCTCAACATCCACGGCTCGCTGCTGCCGCGCTGGCGCGGCGCGGCGCCGATCCACCGCGCCATCGAGGCCGGCGATGCCGAGACCGGCATCACGCTGATGCAGATGGACGAGGGCCTGGACACCGGCGACATGCTCACGCGCGAGGCCGTGCCGATCGGCGCCGACGACACCACCGGCACGCTGCACGACAAGCTGGCCGCGCTGGGCGCGCGCATGACCGTCGCCGCGCTGCAGGAACTGGCCGCTGGCCGCGCGCTGGCTGCGACGAAGCAGCCCGAAGCCGGCGTCACCTACGCCGAGAAGATCGCCAAGGACGAGGCGCCGCTGGACCTGCGCCGCCCGGCCACGGCGCTGGCCAGCCAGGTACGCGCCTTCAACCCGTTCCCCGGCGCCACCGTGCAGGTCGGCGATACCGTCATCAAGTGCTGGCAGGCAATGCCGCTGGCCGCGGCCAGCAGCCTGCCGCACCCGCCCGGGACGGTGCTGGCGGCCGATGCCGGCGGCATCATCATCGCCTGCGGCGACGGCAGCGCCCTGCAGGTGACCGAGCTGCAGAAGCCGGGCGGGCGCCGCCAGCCGGCGCAGCAGTTCCTGCAGGCCATGCCGGTGCCGCCGGGCACGCGCTGCGTGGTCCCCGGCAATGGCGCGGCGCAGGCATAATCAGTCAAGCCGGCGCGGCAAGCACTTCGTGTGCGTCATGCGCCATGGTGCGGCGGCTGGTCCCCGCAAGCAGTTGAATTTTCTGGTGTTGGCCCCTATCTAACGGTCATCGCACCGGCATGTTTTGCAACGCCTTGCAGCAGCCGGCGCGGTCCACTACATGGAGATCACCGCAATGTTCAACTGGGTCAAGACCTTCATGCTGATGGCGGCCATCACGGCGCTGTTCATCGTCATCGGCGGCATGATCGGCGGACGCAGCGGCATGATGATGGCGCTGCTGCTCGCGCTCGGCATGAACTTCTTCTCCTACTGGTTCTCGGACAAGATGGTCCTGCGCATGTACAACGCGCAGGAAGTCGACGCCAGTACCGCGCCGCAGTTCTACGGCATGGTGCAGGAGCTGGCGCAGCGCGCCAACCTGCCGATGCCGCGCGTCTACCTGATCAATGAAGACGCGCCGAACGCCTTCGCCACCGGCCGCAACCCGGAACACGCCGCGGTGGCCGCGACCACCGGCATCCTGCGCGTACTGTCCGAGCGCGAGCTGCGCGGCGTGATGGCGCATGAGCTGGCGCACGTGCGCCATCGCGACATCCTGACCTCGACCATTGCCGCGACCATGGCCGGTGCCATTTCCGCGCTGGCCAACATGGCGATGTTCTTCGGCGGCCGCGACGAGAACGGCAACCGCACCAATCCCATCGCCAGCATTGCGGTGGCAATCCTGGCGCCGCTGGCGGCCTCGCTGATCCAGATGGCGATCTCGCGCGCGCGCGAATTTGAAGCCGACCGCGGCGGCGCCGAGATCTGCGGCGACCCGCAGGCGCTGGCCAGCGCGCTCGACAAAATCCACCGCTATGCGCAGGGCATCCCGTTCCAGGCGGCCGAGGAGCACCCGGCCACGGCGCAGATGATGATCATGAACCCGCTCTCGGGCGGCGCCATCGCCAACCTGTTCTCGACCCACCCGGCGACCGAGGAACGCATCTCGCGCCTGATGCAGATGGCGCAGACCGGGACCTATCCCGCCTGATCGGGCGGGAGTTCGCGGGGTCCCTGGGGAGCCCGCCGGGGAGCCAATGTGGCTCAATTCCGGAGCGCGGCTCCCACACAAGGTAAACTGCCCGCTGGTTTAAACATGGACCAGCGGGCATTTTTCTTGCCCTCGCCCGGCTGCCCACCGATTCACGACTTACCTGCCGCCTCACCCGCTGCCTGACCGATATGCGCCTGCCTCCCGATTCGCTTGCCTTCCAGATGCTTGGCGCCGCCGCCGCGGTACGCGCCGTCAGCGAAGGCACCGCCTTGCCGCAGGCGATCGAAGACGCCGCCGCGCAGTTGCGCCTGGACCGCGTGCGCGATGCCGCCACGCGCGGTGCGCTGCAGGACATCGCTTACCGCACCATGCGCCAGTTCGGCACCGCGCGTGCGCTGGTGACGAAGCTGGTCACGCGCCCGCCCGGCGCGCAGGTGGACTCGCTGCTGGCGGTGGCGCTTGCGCTGCTGCTCGAGCAGGCACCGGGCCAGCGGCAGGACAAAGACAGCCAGGACGCGGCACAGGGCGCGACGCCGGGCACCCCGGGCCGCGCCGGCTACAGCACCTTCACGGTGGTCGATCAGGCGGTCAGCGCGGCCGCGTCGGAACCCAAGACTGCGCACGCCCGCGGCCTGGTCAACGCGGTACTGCGCCGTTTCCTGCGCGAGCGCAAGGCGCTGCTGGCCGAGGTCAACCGCGACGAACAGGCGCGCTGGAACCTGCCGCCGTGGTGGCTGCGCATGCTGCGCGAGGCGTACCCGGAGCAGTGGACCGATCTCGCCGCGAGCGTCAACGTGCGCCCGCCGATGACGCTGCGCGTCAACACCGCGCGGGTCAGCGTGAAGCAATACCAGACCGACCTGGCCAATGCCGGTCTCGCCGGCACCGTGGTCGGCCCGCAGGCCGTGCGCCTGGTGCGCGCGGTGCCGGTGACGCAATTGCCGGGCTTCGCCGAAGGCACGGTGTCGGTGCAGGACGCCGGCGCGCAACTGGCCGCGCCGCTGCTCGAGGTGGCCGACGGCATGCGCGTGCTCGATGCCTGCGCCGCGCCCGGCGGCAAGACCGGCCACCTGCTGGAGCTTGCCGACATCGACGTGACTGCGGTGGAAAGCGACCCGCAGCGCGCCACGCGCATCAACGAGAACCTCGCGCGCCTCGGCACGCAGGCCCGCATCGTGGTGGGCGATGCCAGCCAGCCCGCCGACTGGTGGGACGGCCAGCCCTTCGACCGCATCCTGGCCGACGTGCCGTGCTCGGCCTCCGGCATCGTGCGGCGCCATCCCGATATCCGCTGGCTGCGCCGTGAGACCGATATCGCCAAGCTGATCACCGAGCAGCGCCGCATCGTGTCGCAGCTGTGGCCGCTGCTCAAGCCGGGCGGCATCCTGGTCTACGTCACGTGTTCTATTTTCCCAACGGAAGGCGAGGAGCAGGCGCGCTGGTTTGGTGCACAACTGGCAGATGCGATACGATTGCAGGCGCCGGGGCAGCTGCTGCCCGGCACCCGTACGACAACGCACTCGGCCGGCGAACAAGGTGAAAAGGACCCTGGCCACGCCAGCCTGCCATCGGATCACGATGGCTTTTTCTACGCCCGCTTCCAGAAACGCGCCTGATCTGATCCGATGCCGAGCACGCCGCGCCCATCAGACTGCCGCGTTACCGTGGATTTCGCCGCGGGAATGACGCAACTGCGGACGCAACTGCGGGCGTGCATGCGTGTGCTGATGCTCGCGCTGGCTCTGCTGCTGTGGCTGCCGCCTGCCGCCCAGGCGCAGGTGATCGAGGCTACCGAGGCCCGCATCGAATACCAGGACGGTGGCTTCGAACTGGCTGCGAGCTTCGAGTTCGACCTGCCGCCCGCGCTGGAAGACGCGCTGCACAAGGGCATATCGCTATATTTCGTGGTCGATTTCGAGCTGACGCGGCCGCGCTGGTACTGGTTCGACGACAAGCCGGTCAACACCAGCCGCAGCGTGCGCTTGTCCTACCAGCCGCTGACGCGGCAATACCGCATTTCCACCGGCGGCCTGCAGCTGCCGTTCTCGCGGCTGAAGAGCGCGCTGCAGTTTGTCCAGCGGGTACGCGGCTGGCGCGTGTTCGAGCGCAACGCGGTCAAGCCCGGCGAGAGCTATCACGCGCAGGTGCGCATGCGGCTGGACCTGTCGCAACTGCCCAAGCCGTTCCAGATCAATGCGGTCAATACGCGCGACTGGAACCTGGCTTCGGACTGGCGGCGCTTTATCTACACCGTGCCGACGGACCTGAACGCGATCCCGACGCCGGTGCCGGTGCCCGCGGTTCCGGCGCCGCCGCCGCTGCCCGCTTCACCTGCCGCACCCATGCCCATGCCCATGCCGGCGCCCGCGTCTGCGCCGGGCGCACCCGCCGCCGCGGCGGAGCCGCGCAACACCGTGTTCGTGCAGGCGGTATCGAGCGCGCTGTTGCCCGCGCTGCTGGCGCAGCCGGCGCTGTCCGCCTCAAGCCAGCCATGAACACTTCGCTGTGGGACAGCCGTTTCCGGCGCGTGCTGTATCGCGTCGTGGCAGGCATCATCGTGTTCCTGGCGCTGGTGCTGGTCGGCCTGCTGGCCGGGGCATCGGCCAATACCGAATTCTTCGATCGCTATTTCACGCTGCTGTTCAAGGTGAACCTGGTGATCGGCGCGCTGCTGGTGCTGATCGTCGGCGCGCTCGCGGTGACGCTGTGGCTGCGCTACCGCCGCGGCAAGTTCGGCACGCGGCTGATGACCAAGCTCGCGGTGTTCTTCGGCGTGGTGGGCGTGCTGCCGGGCGTGCTGATCTACCTGGTGTCGCTGCAGTTCGTTTCGCGCAGCATCGAGTCCTGGTTCGACGTGCGCGTGGAAACCGCGCTCGAAGCCGGCCTCAACCTAGGCCGCTCCACCATCGACAGCGCGCTGGCCGACCTGCAGGGCAAGGCGCGGCTGATGGCCGAGCAGCTCTCCGGTTCGTCGGGCGTGTCCACGTCGCTGCAGCTGAGCCGGCTGCGCGAGCAATACGGCGTGCAGGAGGCGGCAATCTTCACCGGCAGCGGCCGCGTGCTGGCCACCGCATCGAGCAACTACGCCGCGCTGGTGCCCGACCTGCCTTCGGGCGTGCTGGCGGAGCAGGCGCGGCTGGCGGGCGGCTACGCCGCGGTCGAAGGCGGCACCGATCCGACGCAGGACAGCCAGGGCGCCGAGCGCGTCGAAGGCACCCCCCTGTACCGGCTGCGCGTGATCATCCCGCTGGGCGCGGCGCCGACCACCGCGCAGGAGCAGGTGGCCGCGAGCACGCCGCGCGCGACACCGCGCCCGCGCTGGGCCGGGTCGGGCCTGTCGGTGGAGCGCCGTCCCGAGGAAGCGCCGTCGAGCGGCTTCGGCCTGGTCGGCGAGACCGTGCGCGAGGAGCGTTACCTGCAGGTGCTGCACCCCGTGCCGGCCGTGCTCGCGCGCAATGCCGACGAGGTGCAGCGTGCCTACCAGGAGTACCAGGAGAAAGCGCTGGGCCGCACCGGCCTGCGCAAGATGTATATCGGGACGCTGACGCTGACGCTGTTCCTCGCGGTCTTTATCGCGGTGATGCTGGCCCTGCTGCTCGGCGGCCAGCTGGCGCGGCCGCTGCTGATGCTGCTGCAGGGGACCAAGGAAGTGGCCGAGGGCGACCTGTCGCCCAAGCGCGAGCTGAAGAGCCGCGACGAACTCGGCATGCTGACCCAGCAGTTCAACCAGATGACGCGGCAGCTGGCCGAGGCGCGCCTGGCGGTGGAAGAAAACCGCGCGGCGCTGGAGCAGTCAAAGGCCTACCTGGAAAGCGTGCTGCAGAACCTGACCGCGGGCGTGCTGGTATTCGACCGGCGCTTCGTGCTGATCACCGCCAACCCCGGCGCCGAGCGCATCTTCCGCCAGCCGTTCGGCGCCGTGCTGGGACTGCCGGTGGAGCAGATCCCGGGGATGGGCCCGTTCGGCGAGATCGTGCGCCAGGCGTTCTCCGACCAGAACACCAGCGAGGTGCTGGGCGGCGCCGAGCATTGGCAGAAGCAGATCGAGCTGCCGCAGGGCCACGGCGGCGGCATGGACGAACAACCGCTGACGCTGCTGGTGCGCGGCGCGCGGCTGCCCGGCGGCGAGCGCGACGAGCCCGGCTACGTCATCGTCTTCGACGATATTTCCGATGTGATTTCCGCTCAACGCTCGGTGGCCTGGGGCGAAGTGGCCCGTCGCCTCGCGCACGAGATCAAGAACCCGCTGACGCCGATCCAGCTGTCGGCCGAGCGGCTGCAGATGAAGCTCTCGCCCAAGCTGGAAGGCACCGACGTCGACGTGCTCAAGCGCGGCGCGGCCACGATCGTCAGCCAGGTGGCGGCGATGAAGCGCATGGTCGACGATTTCCGCGACTACGCGCGCACGCCGCCCGCGGTGCTGCAATCGCTGCAGCTCAACAGCCTGGTGTCAGAGGTGCTGCATCTGTATGGCATCGACGATCCCGCGCTGCACGAGCATCCGGTGATCCATCCGGCGCTGGGCGCTGCGCTGCCCGAGATCAAGGGCGACCCTACGCAACTGCGGCAGGTCATCCACAACCTGCTGCAGAACGCGCAGGATGCGGCCGCCGAGAACGTGGCGGCGGGTAGGGCGGCGCCCCATATCACTCTGAACACCGAGACTGTAGAATACAAAGATTCTGCCGGCGAAAACCGGCAGGCCGTCAAGCTCACCGTTGCGGACAATGGCCCCGGCTTTGCACCACGGATCCTGAGCCGCGCGTTCGAGCCCTACGTGACCACCAAAGCCAAGGGCACGGGTCTCGGGCTTGCGATGGTAAAGAAGATCATTGACGAACACGGTGCGCGCATCGAGTTGCGCAATCGCCTGGAAGGTGCGGAGGTCGTCGGTGCACAGATCTCGATCCTGTTCGTTAAACTGGCATAGTCAACTTTTGGCGATCCGGTCCCGGAACGCTGCGGTGGGGTTAAGAGGGGAAGTATGGCAACCATCCTCGTAGTCGATGACGAAATGGGAATCCGGGAGCTGCTCTCGGAGATCCTCAGCGACGAAGGCCACGTGGTCGAACTCGCGGAGAACGCGCAGCAGGCGCGCGAATACCGCGCGGGCGGCACACCTGACCTTGTGCTGCTCGATATCTGGATGCCCGATACCGATGGCGTCAGCCTGCTCAAGGAATGGTCCGCGCAGGGCCAGCTGAGCATGCCCGTCATCATGATGTCGGGCCATGCCACCATCGACACCGCGGTCGAGGCCACCAAGATCGGCGCGCTGAATTTCCTGGAAAAACCGATCGCGCTGCAGAAGCTGCTGTCCGCGGTGGAGCAGGGCCTGGCACGCGGCATCGAACGCCCGCGCAGCGCTCCCGCCGCCACCGCCGCGCCGGCAAGCGCTCCTTCGGCCGAATCCGCCAGCGCCACCGCCGCACCGGAAGCCGCAGCCGAGACCGCCGCCAATGGCAGCCCTGCGCGCGTGCCCGAGGCCGAGATGCAGTTCTCGTTCGACATGCCGTTGCGTGAAGCGCGTGACCTGTTCGAGCGCGCCTACTTCGAGTACCACCTGCTGCGCGAACACGGCAGCATGACTCGCGTGGCCGAGAAGACCGGGCTGGAGCGTACCCACCTGTACCGCAAGCTCAAGCAGCTCGGTGTCGAACTGGGCCGCAACAAGCCTGAACCGGCCGAGCAGTGAGCCAGTGATGCAGATGTCGCTTGACGGCGCCAAAGACAACGGTTATAGTCTCACTTCTTTGGCCCGGTAGCTCAGTCGGTAGAGCAGAGGATTGAAAATCCTTGTGTCGGCGGTTCGATTCCGTCCCAGGCCACCAGAATAAAAAAGCCCGGCTCTTGCAGCCGGGCTTTTTTGCTTTTGGAAAGCGGTGTCGGTCATGGTCCGGCCCGCTGGCATCAAGGCCAATGTCTTTGCCTGCCACGCAACACCCAATCCAGAAGTAAATATCTTCTACTTGGCACCCGTTATAGGTATCTCTAGGATTGCCTGATGCCCTGCCACCTGGCAGCGCGTCGCGCGCCGGCAAAACCGCTCTCGGCTACAGAACAATGCGGTACCCGGCGCAGGGAAGTCCTTTCTACCGGGGGTCAGATGGATACGTTGATCGGGACGGGCGGCGAGCGCGGCCTGTGGAAGAGCACCATGGCCGCGGCGAGCCAGGCACTGGGCGCGGCCGGCAAGGTCCAGCAGGCCGTGACGCAGACGCTGAAACTGCAGCGCAAGATCCGCGAGTTGCGCGACGCCTTGCACCAGGCCGAGGCGGAACGCGACGTCTATCGCGAACTCCATGCCCGCACCGTCGACGAACTGCACCAGGCGGTGGACCGCAGTCCGGCCGAGATGCGGCGGCTGCGAGCCGTGGCCGAGGCCATGCAGGTGCGCCATCGCGCCTACAAGCTGCTGGTGCAGCACTACATGCGACTGGGTACGCCGATCGATCCGGCGGTCTTCGCCGAGCAGCGCAGCCGCGTGCAGCAGCACATCCTGTTCCAGCGCCGCAAGGGCATCCAGGTGTCGGAGATCGGCGTCGACGATATCGCGTTCCTGCTGCGCTGAGGCGAACCGGGGTGCAAACTCAGGTGCGAACTCAGGTCGAGCGCTCCGATATATCCGCTTCGCCCGCATGCAGCCCGTCGTCGCTGACGACGCGGTTGCGCCCGTGCGTCTTGGCATCGTAGAGGCGCCGGTCGGCGATCGCCAGCAGCGCGTCCAGCGCGAGCGGGGCGTCGGCCGGCGATTCGGCCACGCCGATCGAGACCGTGAAGCGGATTACGCGCTCGGGGCCCGAGGTTCCCGCGTCTGCGGCATGGAGCGCGGGATCGGACTCGGGCTCGGCTTCCGGCTCGGCCGCCACCGCACAGCCGGCGATCGCCTCGCGCAGGCGCTCCGCGATCCGCACCGCATCGGCCAGGCCGGTCTGCGGCAACATCACGGCGAACTCTTCGCCGCCAAGGCGCGCGGGCAGGTCGAACCCGCGCAGCGTGCCGTGCAGGGCCTGCGCCAGCGCTCCCAGCACACGGTCGCCGCTGGCGTGCCCCCAGCGGTCGTTGACCTTCTTGAAGAAATCGATATCGATCAGCAGCACCGACAGCGCGGTACCGCCGCGTTGCTGGCGCCTGGCCTCACGCCCGAAGCTGGCGCGGAAATGCCTGCGGTTGGCCAGGCCGGTGAGCGGGTCCTGCTGCGCCAGTTCCTGCAGCTTCTCGCCCAGCGCAAGGTAGTGATCGAACAGCTGCGTGACCACGCGCATCGTGACCCACAGCAGCAGCGGCAACAGCAGCCAGACGATCAGCAGGGGTCCGCTCAATCGGCTGAACATCGCCGGTGCCAGCGAAGACAGCGGCAGCACGTCGACCACCAGCCACGGGCTTTGCCCCGCGCGCTGGAAGAACAGCAGGTCGCCGTTGTGGCCGAGCATGCCGGAGCCCCGCGCGAACAACTCCGCCACGCCATGCCCGGACCAGTCTCCGGCTATGGCCTCGGGCCACTTCCGCAGGCCGGTGAACCCGCTGCCGGATGACGACACCACGTCGCCGTGCACATTGACCATGTAGTGCACCGTGCCCGGCTCGCTGGCGGCACCCAGCAGCTCGTGCAGGCGCTGCTGCGCGACGTCGACGGCGATCACGCCGCGGAACTGGCTGCCGGCATAGACCGGGATGCTGATCGTCGTCAGCACGCGCGAACCCTCGAATTCGGTATAGAGCGGCGCCCAATGGATTGACCGGGTCGGGTTCCGCGCCGGCATGTGGCCGCGATAGTAGTCCATGCTGTCGAATCGCTGCATCAGCCGGACGGCCTTGGCAGGATCCTGCGGCGGATAGATAGCGAAGAAGCCATTGGACGAGATGAACAGCGCATTGCCCTGGATCAGGTCGCCGCGCAGCCCCAGCCCGAGCAGCTGGCTCAGCGTGCGGCCGACCATCAGGTCGGCCTTCAGGTCGGCATCGCGGCGGGCAAAGCCTTGCAGGCCGGCAAGGCTGCGGGGACCGACGCCGATCAGTGGCGCATCGCCACGCTGCAGGGGCAATTGCCAGGCATCGTCATTGCGGGCGGCATAGGCGCGCTCGATATCGGCATCGGCCGTGCCGACATTGGCGTACAGGGCGAACAGATACTCGGAGAAGTCGCGCAGGAAAAACAGGCGGCGGCGTTCGGCGGACAGGATTGCGTCGACGCCCAGCGCGCGCAGCACCAGCGCATGCTGGCGCTCGCCGATGACGCGCTCGCGCACCAGGTACAGCTCGCGCGCGGCGACCACCAGCGTGACCAGGAACACCGCGCCGAAGCAAGCCAGCACGACCCGTTGCGGGCGCATGACGGCAAGGCGGGGCAGCCAGCGCGGCTGCGGCAGCAAACGTCGCCACATGGGGCGGGCTCCTGTCGGTGCGGTCAGGGGTCGGGCCTGGCCTGCCGGCGGGCAGGCGCGCGATATCGATGTGCTGGCCGTGCAGACTGGCTTAGTGTAGACGAGAGCCAGCCCGCGGTGTCGATTCGAGACCCGGCGTCAGCACACAACAAAGCCGCCGCGCATTGACGCTCGGAGGCGCCGGCGGAACACTGTCGCGTCCGCGCGGGACCTGGCATCGCGCACGGAAAATCCCCCGCTGAATGCCACCGTATGAGGCGTCGTCTCAGGCGACGTTGCCGATCTTGCCGCTGCAAATTCCCCCCGTCTGTCCCGCACTCGTGGCCACTACCTTGCGCTTGCGCGCCGGCATGGGGGCGCAGCGATGAGTACGCGCGCCCGCCGCCTGGTGGCAGAGGGACTGGGCACCGCGCTGCTGGTGGCGATCGTGATCGGCTCGGGCATCCGTGCCGAGCGACTTGCCGCCGGCGATACCGCGCTGGCGCTGCTGGCCAATTCGCTGGCCACCGGCGCCGGGCTGGTGGCGCTGCTGGTCTCGCTGGGGCCGGTGTCGGGCGGGCACTTCAACCCGGTGGTGAGCCTGTCCGCGCTGGTGCAAGGCACGCTAACGCCGCGCGATGCGCTGCGCTACGTGGCGGTGCAGCTGGCCGGCGCCGTGTGCGGCGTGCTGGCCGCGCATGCGATGTTCGGCGAACCGGCGGTGGCGTGGTCGGGCCAGGCGCGTACCGGTGCGTCGATGTGGTGGAGCGAATGCGTGGCGACCTTCGGGCTGGTCGGCGTGGGCATCGGCACGCTGCGCAGCCGGCCGCAGCTGGTGCCGTTCGTGGTGGCGGGCTATATCACGGCGGGTTACTGGTTCACGTCGTCGACGTCGTTCGCGAACCCGGCGCTGACCATTGCCTGTGCACTGACCGATACCTTCACCGGGATCCGGCCGGTCGATGTGCCGGGCTTCGTGCTGGCGCAGCTCGGCGGCGGCCTGGCGGCGACGCTGGTGTTCCACTGGCTGTGCCGCAAGCCGGCGGCTGCGGAGGACACGGCGCATGCGTCAAACCCGGCCCAGGCCGAAAGCGCGACCACCGCCGCGATTACCGCCGCAACCACCGCCGCAACCACGCGGCGCAACTGGCAGACTGGCGCTACCAGCGCCGATTGAGCTGCACGCCGAAGATCGAACCGCTGGCCTGCGACGCCCATGCGTCGGCCGGCGCGGTATAGCCGATGCCGTCCACGTCGCTGGCGCGGCTGTAGGTATAGAACGCGCGCAGGTTGGCGTTGCCGGCCGACTTGCCCAGCGTCAGCGTGGGCGCCACCGTCAGCGCGGTGCGCTGGCCGCTGACGCCGAAGCCCGACGAAATCTGGTCGTGCGATACCTCGAAGTTCAGCCGGAACTGGTCGCTCGCCACATAGGCGGGGCGTACGCGCGTGGTGGTCCACTGCAGCGTGCCGACCGGCGATCGATCGAACTGCAGGCTCTGTTCCACCGCGCCGCCCAGACCCGAGCGGCCCCTCCATTCGATCGATTCCGCCACGCGCATGCGCGACAGCGATGGCCCCATGCCGGTGTAGCCGGTCATGGCACTGCGCGAGCCTGAGCCAAACTGCATGCCCAGGCGATTGGTGCCGTACAGCACGCCTTTCTGCTCGTGCAGCGCCGACGCCCACCATGCGCCGCCGGTGTCCTGCACCATCGGCTGGGCTTCGACGCGGGTGAAGCCGAGTTGCACCGTGCCCTTGTCGTTGGTCGGGATGGGCGCGGTGCGCAGCGAGTGGTAGCTCGGCAGGTTCTGGCCGTTCTGGTCCGCGCGCGCGGTGTACTGGTAGTTCAGGCCGATGTCGCCGATCACCCTGGCGTTGTCGATGCCGAAGCGCATCGCCGTGGAATTGGGCGGCAGCAGGCCGGACGACATCAGGAACGGCGCATTGTCGCGCCGGCCCGCCCACATGGTGGCGCCGTCCAGCACAGCCAGGCCGCTGACGGCGGTATAGAACTGCGGCACCAGCGCGTAGGGATCGATCGCGGCGGGGCGGCCGTTGACGGTGGTGGCGTCGGTGCCGCGCGCCTGGGCGATCAGCATCACCTGCGGACCGCCATCGACATCGAGCACCGACTCGCGGATTTTCACTTCGCCGGCGCTGCGGCAGGCCAGGCCGCTGCCGATGCCGGTCGACAGCGCGCCGCCCGGGCAGGCGCGCATGGTCGCCGGGCGGTCTTCGACGGCGGCGCGGCCGCTGTAGCCCAGGCGCCACACCGAGTCGCCCGCAGGATCGTCGGCGGGAAGTTGCGAGCGCAACACAGGCGGCGCCTCGGCAGGCGCTTGCGCCGTGGTGGTGGCATCGCCAGCAGCCTCCGCCAGAGCCTCGGCCCTTGCCGGGGGCGGCGCGGCAGGCGGATCGGCCTGGAACTCACCCAGACGCGGCGGGAACAGCACTAGCGGCGGCGGTGCCGGCGCCGGCGGCTCCGGCGGTCCTACGAAAGCCGGATCCGCGGCGCCGGTGGCGGCAACGGTCGCGGGGGCGCTGCCTTCGGACGGCGCGGCCGCCGCTGCAGGCGCCACAACCGGGACGGTCCCGCTGGGAGCCGTGGACGCATCGCCCGCGATCAGCGCCGCCAGCGGGTCGTCCTGGCCCGCGGTGGCTGCCGGCGCGGTCGCGGCTTGCGCGACAGGCGCTGCAGGCGCGGCCAGTACCACCGGCGGCACCGCCGGCCGCTGCGCAATGCGCGGAGGCTGCGTGCCGTCGTCAGGGGCGACAGCCAACGGGGCGACCGTCTGCGCGCACGCCGCCAACCCCCAGGCTGCCAGCACGGCAAAGCCGATGCGGCGCAGGGGCAAGCCGCCCAGGCCGGCGGCAGCGCGCAGGCAGGAGGGTTCGGCGGCAAGCCGGCAGGAGGAGGTCAGCAAGGCGGAGGGCACGACGACAACAAGGCGAAACGACGATTCCAGCGGCCTGAGCACGCGGCTGGATCGAACAAAACCCGCCGAAGGCGGGGACTGTTTTTTATCAGCCGGTCCATTTGACCGCAAGCCGGGTTACAAAATCCCTCACAGTGTTGCCCGTCTCACAATGCGAAAATCACACGCTTCCTGTCGCAATCGACTAGCGAAAACCCGCATTGGCACGATGCTCCGTGCCGAAAGGGCCACCGCTATAATCGGCTGGCTTGGTGCGACACGCATTCTCGTGTCCGGGTAGCTCCAACGTAAGGAGCATCGACCTTTGTCGAGACAAGGGGAGGGCCTCGGCCTGAACCGTCCAATCTCGACCACTACTTGCTTAGACGAACCCGGCCGAACAGCCAGAGGTGAGTCCGATGTGTTGTGAGGAAGCCGGAACACTGGCCGACTTGCAGCTTGCTTTTTGCTGGATGGATTTCCAGCCATTGCCCAAGGGCGGGGACGCTCGCCTTTGGGCGAGTTCTCTGTAGGCATCCCCCTAACGGAGGGTGTATGCGGTCAAACAGCGGAGATTCCGTTGTATCGCCGCAACATAGCATTCAAACCGTTCTGGATAGAACGGCGCTACGTTCTTTGGGACGGCAGCCAGCGCTCGCAAGAGTGACCGATGCCGTCAAGCGCTCGCTTGCATAGGAGCACAGTGGTAGGTAAGTGAGGTCCCGGAGCGGTAGCTCTGTGCATTATGGTTCGGTCGAATATGCCCGAAAGGGTTACACGATAGAGAACCTGCTATGCGACTAGCAGTAGCCTAGGGAGACATGCGTCACTGGTAACGGTGGGGTGTGAAGCTCTCCTGACAATGTAGCCCCCGAAAGGGTGCCATCAGGTCGCGAGACAGGATGGTGGAGGCTCCGAGCAGCAACGGGGTTGAGGCGCTAGGCTGACTGGTATGGGTAACGTAAGTGAACTGCTGATAAACGTCGTAACGATTGAGATGCCAAAGCTGCTGCTAGGCATTAACCAAAAGGTGTGTGGTCGGTTGTCCTACTCAAGCCTTGGGACACGTCGCCACGATGACCACCGGCGGAAAGGCAGACCCTAACCCAGTCGTGTAATGCGCAGGGAACGTGGTAAGCCCGCATGGCTGCCGGAGCGCAGTTTGGCTCAGGCAGGCGAACCGCAAGGAACGCTGTTGGCTGTGCGGGTATGGGAGGTTGGAAAAAGCGAATGCCGGGCTGTAATGGTCCGGATAGGGGTTGAGACATCATCCCACGCGAAAGCGGGCAGACTTCCAACTGGTCAATCGTCGCAGGACGGCTGACTGATCTCGCTTGTTTAAATTTTCTTCCCTTGAGGGGCAACACGTCCCTCAAGGGGCGTGCTGTCTCTTGATGTTGGGGGAGATCCTCAAGATAGGAGAGCAGCATGGAAGCATTGATCCGCAAGGATGAATCTGCGCTCTCCGGCGTGCCGCAAACCTGGGGCGCCATTAATTGGCGCCGCGTGGAGCGGAACGTTCGAGAAATGCAGATTCGAATTGCGAAGGCGACACAGGAAGGGGACTGGCGTAGGGTGAAAGCCTTGCAACGGTCTCTGACCCGCTCGTTCTCCGCCAAAGCACTGGCGGTAAGACGAGTGACGATGAACCAAGGTAAGCGAACGGCAGGCGTCGATCGCGAAAAGTGGACAACGCCTGAAGCCCGGTGGGAAGCCATTGGGAGGTTGAAGCGCCGGGGGTACAGACCTTTGCCATTACGGAGGGTTTTCATCCCCAAGGCCAATGGGAAGGAGCGCCCTCTGGGCATTCCAACCATGTTGGACCGAGCCATGCAAGCGCTGTATTTGCTGGCGCTGGAACCGGTGTCCGAAGGAACGAGCGATCCGAACTCCTATGGGTTCAGGACCAACCGATCCACCGCGGATGCCATGTCCCAGCTGTTTGTTTCCCTATCTCAGAAGGCCTCGGCTCAATGGGTACTGGAAGCAGACATCAAAGGATGCTTTGACCATATCAGTCACGACTGGCTGGAGAGCAATGTCCCCATGGACAAAGCAATCCTGCGCAAGTGGTTGAAAGCTGGCGTGGTATTTCAGGGCCAGTTTCAGGCGACCGAAGCCGGAACACCGCAGGGAGGCATCATTTCCCCGACTCTGGCAAATGTGGCGCTGAACGGCTTGGAAACGCAACTGATCGAGTTCCTCAGAGCGAAGTTGGGAGCGACCAAGGCGAAAAGGCTCAAAGTGAACGTTGTGCGTTACGCGGACGACTTCGTCATCACCGGTGATACGCCGGAGGTCCTAGAGGACGAAGTGAAGCCGTGGGTAGAACAGTTCCTTGCAGTACGGGGGCTGTCGCTGTCTACGGAGAAAACGCGGATCGTCAGCATCACTGATGGCTTTGACTTCCTAGGGTGGAATTTCCGGAAGTACTCGGGAACCCTGCTCATAAAGCCAAGCAAGAAAAACGCGCAAGCGTTCTATCGCAAGGTAAAGGCGGTCATCAGCACCAACAAGACGGTGGATCAGTCGGACTTAATTCGACTGTTAAACCCGATGCTACGGGGCTGGGCACAGTATCACAGTCCGGTGGTGGCGAAAGCGGTGTTCGCCCGCGTGGAGCATGAAATCTTTAATGCTCTGCGACGGTGGGCAAAGCGGCGACATCCACATAAGTCCGTCGAATGGGTGCGTAGGAAATACTTTGCGACCGTCGGCGAACGAAACTGGGTGTTTGGAACCAAGTTCGTAAGCGGCAACGGCAGTGTAGGTTGGACGGAGTTGTACTCGCTCGCGGGTACGCCTATCCGACGGCACAAGAAGATTCGGGGGGATTACAATCCCTTCGATCCAACGCAGGAACGGTACGGCGAGAAGCTGCGACAGGAGCGTATGTTGGAAAACATGGCGCACCGGAAGCAGTGGATCAAGTTGTATCTATCCCAGCAAGGCTTGTGCGCAGTGTGTCAGTGCAAGATAACCAAGGAAACAGGATGGGAAGATCATCACATCGAACCTCGCATACGCGGGGGCTCCGATGCGCTAGGGAATCGCGTGCTGCTGCATCCGAACTGTCACAAGCAAGTGCATCACCAAGGTAGAACTGTTGTGAAGCCGGTGTCCGAAGGGGCATTTAGTTGAGACTCGAGCCGTATGCGGGGAAACTCGCACGTACGGTTCCTAGGGGGGGACAGGTCAGTAATGACCTTCGTCCCTACCCTACTCTTTCGGGTAAGACAGCCCTCGCCGTGCGACGCAAGTCCCGGCCATGCAGGGCACGCCGCCGTGCCCGTTCGCAACAGGCACAGCGTGCGCAGGCCGCCTATCGACACGATCGCCGGCGGCATGTGCGTCACGGTCCCGCGCCCGGCACCAAGCGAGCCGCGCGCTTGCAACCGAACCAAAATTTATAAGAGGAGAAGTAGAGATGGAACGTCGTTCCTTTCTGTTGAAGGCGTCGGCCGTAGCCGCCACCGGGGCACTGGCCGCGTGCGGCAAGGGCGAAGAGAAGGCAGCGCCTGCCGCCGCCAGCGGTCCGGCAGCACCGGCCGTGGTCGGCAGCAACCCGGCCGTGGAATGGCGCCTGGCCTCGAGCTTCCCCAAGTCGCTCGACACCATTTTCGGCGGCGCCGAGCTGCTGTCGGCGCGCGTGAAGGAACTGACCGACGGCAAGTTCAACATCAAGGTGTTCGCGGCGGGCGAGATCGTGCCGGGCCTGCAGGTGCTGGACTCGGTACAGAACAACACCGTGCAGATCGGCCACACGGCCGGCTACTACTACTTCGGGAAGAACCCGACGCTGTGCTTTGACACCACCGTGCCGTTCGGCCTGACCGCGCGCCAGCAGAACGCCTGGATGCTGCAAGGCAACGGCATGAAGCTGATGCGCGAGTTCTTCAAGGAATACAACGTCGTCAACTTCCTGGGCGGCAACACAAACGCGCAGATGGGCGGCTGGTTCCGCAAGGAAATCAAGACCGTGGCCGACCTGCAGGGCCTGAAGTACCGCATCGCCGGTTTCGCCGGCGTGGTGCTGTCGCGCCTGGGCGTGGTGCCGCAGCAGATCGCCGGCGGCGACATCTACCCGGCGCTGGAAAAGGGCACCATCGACGCGGCCGAGTGGGTGGGCCCGTACGATGACGAGAAGCTGGGCTTCTACAAGGTGGCACCGTACTACTACTACCCGGGCTGGTGGGAAGGCAGCGCGCAGCTGTCGTTCTACGCCTCGGCCAGCGAGTTCGAAAAGCTGCCGGCGCTGTACAAGCGCGCACTGGAAACGGCGACCATCGAGGGCGACCATCGAGGCCCACACCACCATGATGGCCAAGTACGACACGGTCAACCCGCAGGCACTGGCGCGCCTGCTGGAAAACGGCGTCAAGCTGCGCCCGTTCTCCAAGGAGATCATGGAAGCCTGCTTCAAGGCGACGCAGGAAGCCTACGCCGACGAAACCGCCAAGAACCCGTCGTTCAAGAAGATCTACGACGACTGGCGCGTGTTCCGCAACAACGAGGCGGCGTGGTTCAACGTGGCCGAGCAGGCCTACTCGCAGTTCAGCTTCGCGCGCAAGCTCTAAGCACGTTCCGGCCGGTGCCGGGCACAAACCCCATGCCTGTCTGCGGGCATGGGGTTTTTTATTGCCCGGCGAGCTTTTCCCGGCGCCGGTAGAATCGCCGGCATCGACCGGAATTCCCTATGCAAATCGGCATCCTGTACGCGCTCCTGGCTTATGTCATCTGGGGGCTGCTCCCGCTCTATATCAAGTCGCTGCCCGGCATTGCGCCGACGGAGATCCTGCTGCACCGGATGGTGTGGTCGCTGGCGTTCCTGGGGCTGGTGCTGGCCTGGCGGCGCCAGTGGGCCTGGCTCGGGCAGTTGAGGGACCGGCGCCTGCTGCTGTCGTTCGGCGCCAGCGCGGCGCTGCTGTGCGCCAACTGGTTCCTCTATATCTGGGCGGTGTCGGCCAACCGCGTGGTCGATGCCAGCCTGGGCTACTTCATCAATCCGCTGTTCAGCGTGCTGCTAGGCGTGGTGTTCCTGCATGAGCGGCTGCGCGCGGTGCAATGGCTGTCGATCGCGGTGGCAGCGGCCGGGGTGGCTTGGCTGACGGTGGCGGCGGGCCAGTTGCCCTGGATCGCACTCGGGCTGGCGGCCAGTTTTGGCGGCTACGGGCTGTTGCGCAAGACGGGGGCGCTGGGCGCGCTCGAAGGATTGTCGCTGGAGACGCTGCTGCTGTTTCCTTTTGCCGCGGCGATGCTGGCCTACCTCTTCACCACGGGGCAGGATGGCTTCACCCACGCAGCGCCTGGTACGCAATTGCTGCTGCTGATGGCCGGGCCGGTGACGGCGGTGCCGCTGCTGTTCTTCGCCGCCGGCGCGCGGCGCATCCCGCTGTCGCTGCTGGGCCTGCTGCAATACACCGGGCCGACGCTGCAGCTGCTGCTGGGCGTGTGGCTGTGGCATGAACCGTTTCCCGCGCAGAAGCAGGTCGGCTACGCGCTGATCTGGATTTCGCTGGCGCTGTATGCGGTGGAAGGGCTGTGGGTGAACAGCCGGCAAAAGGCGGCTTCCATCCAGGCGACTAATGAATCGATTTGAGTCAGCGAAGCGTTTATTCTTCATGTAGATAAACCTGGTGCCCCGGCCATGTCCGCGCCGCCTGATGCCACGCCCCCGGTCCAGCGCAAGATCATCCATTGCGACTGCGATTGCTTCTACGCCTCGGTCGAGATGCGCGACGACCCCTCGCTGCGCGGCCGGCCGATGGCCGTGGGCGGCTCGCCCGACCGGCGCGGGGTGATCGCCACCTGCAACTATGAAGCGCGTGCCTTCGGCGTGCGCTCGGCCATGGCGTCGGCGCAGGCGGTCAAGCTTTGCCCCGATCTGCTGATCCTGCGTCCGGCCATGGACAAATATCGCGAGGTATCGCGCCAGATTTTTGCGATCTACCGCGAATACACCGAGCTGGTTGAACCGCTGTCGCTGGACGAGGCCTATCTCGACGTCAGCCTCTGCACGCGCCATGCCGGCAGCGCCACCCGCATCGCCGAAGAAATCCGACAGCGCGTGTGCGACCAGGTCGGCGTGACCGTTTCGGCCGGCGTGGGCCCGAGCAAATTCGTTGCCAAGATCGCTAGCGACTGGAACAAGCCCGACGGGCTGTTCGTGGTCCGCCCGGCGGCGGTCAATGCCTTCGTCGCCGCGCTGCCGGTCGAACGCATCCACGGGGTCGGCAAGGTCACCGCGGCCAAGCTGCGGCGGCTGGGCGCGCAGACCTGCGGCGACCTGCGGCCGTGGTCGCCGGACCGGCTGCACCGCGAATTCGGCGCGTTCGGGACGCGGCTCTACAAGCTGTGCCGCGGCGAGGACGAGCGCGAGGTGACGCCCGAGCGGGAGCGCAAGTCGATCAGCGTGGAAGAGACCTATGCCGACGACCTGCCCGACCTGCAGGCATGCCTGGTCGAACTGGAGCCGCTGATCGCCATGCTCGAGGCACGCATTGCCCGCGCGCAGGCGCACGGCACCATCGACAAGCTGACGGTCAAGCTGCGCTTTTCGGACTTCCGCCAGACCACGGTGGAATGCCGCGGCCATGCGCCCGACCGCACGGTCTACGCGCGCCTGCTGGCAGAGGGCCACGCCCGGCGCGGGCTGCCGGTGCGGTTGCTGGGGGTAGGGGTGGCGACCAGCGACCGGGATCGGTCGCAGCTCGAACTGTTCGAGTAAAACCAATTATTCGAGCGAATAATCAATGGGTGGATTTTTACCGCTGATCGATTATTCGTATTGATGATGCTCTGCCTATTGCAGGTTGTTCCGCATCACCAGCACCCAGGGCATGTGCGAATTGGTCACGCCATCGATCCGCCCCGAATCGCCCAGTTCGATTTCCTCCATCGATACCGATTGCTGGACATTGCCGCCGATGGCACGCACCACCCGCGCCGCCGGATCGACGGCCACCACGATGTCGCAATGCATCGGGGTGGTGCCGAAGCCGATCTCCGCCACATCCTCGAGGTAGCGGTCGCGTCCCCGCCCGGAACAGACGATGTCGCCCGGGCGGGGCATGGCCGGAACGGGTTCGATGCGGAAGGCGGGATGGGCAAGGATGCCGTCGCGCGCATCGACTACATACATCGAATGTGACTGGCCGGTCAGGAACTGCTGCTCGTCCAGCCCGGCCTTGCGCAACACCCACGAGATAAACACCGCCGACCAGGCCCAGGCGCCTTGCGTGACCTGCCGGCAACTGGGGGTTTCGCCGACGATGCCCCAGTAGCGCCGGGCCAGCGTGCAGCCCAGCGGCGTGGCCTCCATGCCGGTGCCGTCCGGGAAAGTCATGCAATCGGCGCGAGGCCACTTGATGTTGTTGCTGTCGGTGTCGGCGCTGGTGCCGCTGGCGGGCGCGCCGGTATCGGCCTTGTCCTCGGGTTGCACCTCCGGCGGTTCAGGCAGGGCCGGGGGCAGTTCGGGAGCCGGCGCGGGGCTGTAGGTGACGCAGGCGCTGTCGTCGCGGCCAAGGCGCACCACCTGCCCGCCCCAGCGCGACCACTCCTGCGTGGCGATCTCGACGATGCGCTCGCGCGGCGTGGCGCCGGGCGTGGTGACCGGCCGCTCGTTGTCGGCCAGCGGCCGTGCCTGCGGACGCGCGGGTTCGCTGACCGTGGTGCAGGCGCTCAGCAGCGCCAGCGCCGCGGCGGCGCAAATGGCTTGTGGAGAAACCTGTGGAATCCGCTGTGGAAAGCGCTGTGCATAACGCTGTGGAGATCTGCGGCGCAATGGACGGGCGAACATGGAAGCCCCACATGGCTCGGCGCCCCGTCCGGCCCTGCATCGGCCTTGGCTGGACGCCTGTTGGAAGTCCTAACGCGCAACCGCTTCGGCAATGGCTTCAGCGCTGCGGCGGATACTGCAGAAAACGTCGATCCCTGCTGTGGATAACGTCCCCCGCCTGGCGCTCGCCTGCGCCCTGGCCGAAGCTTGCGGCCGGCGGCGGCATGGCGGGGTCAAACAAACACGGGCCGTGCAGTGCAGCCCGTCAGGCTCACTGGTTGACAGCGTCCTTGAACTTCTGGCCGGCCTTGAACTTCACGGTCTTGGCGGCTTCCACCTTGATTTCTTCGCCGGTGCGCGGGTTGCGCGCCATGCGCTCGCCACGCTCGCCCTTGCTGAACGTGCCAAAGCCGATGAGGCTCAGCGTATCGCCCTTGGCCACGGCGTCCATGATGGCCGACAGGGTCACGTTCAGTGCCTGTTCTGCCTTGGCCTTGGTGAGACCGTCCACACCGGCTGCGATAGCGTCGATCAGTTCGGTTTTCGTCATGCTTCACTCCGTATCGAGTTGATAAAACACAGGCGCCCGGTCGGCGGTAGCAAGGCTGCCACCGGACCGGCAAAAGACGCCGCGGGCCACATCATACCGTGTCGGACAAGGCGCACCGCGAACAGATTGTTACCTGCAGGATTGCGCCAGGCCGCCTCAGGCCGTGGCTGGCGGCAAATCGACCTGCTGGCAGACCTGGTTGCGGGCGCTGCCGTTGCGGTGCAAACGCCGCGCGGCGAGCGCATGGACGGCCACATGACGCTGCACAGGCAGGCGGCCAGCCCGCCACGTTACAGGATGTCCCACGAGCCGTTCAAAGGCCATAGAGGGCCGCAGAGGCGTTTACGGGCCCTCTGCGACTGGGGATGGACCTCAGGGAGCCTCCGGCACGTATACGCGCCTGTATTCGCCCTAAAAGCCCCACAGTCCGGCTGCACTATGTTGCATGCAGATCCAGGCAAGGTTACCTGCCTCGCAAGACGGTATTCGGCTTGTGCATGCCTGGATCCGGCGTGTTCAGACTTGCGTATGCGGCAACCTCTGCGGGCACCGGTATACGCCGGGCTCTTGCCGCTGCCCTGGTTCCGCCTTTCGGTTTACATCTTTCTTTCATGTATACAGATAGTGGTAGTAGGTAAACGGCGCCTCCGGCTGTGGAAAACTATGTAAACGTCTTTGCCGTCAACGGTTTACGTAAACGAGAAGTGGTTGCATCCATTGTTGGTCGCAGTGGATGAACCGGCCTTATGGATGAGGTCTTGCGGTATACGCCTCCGACTTATGCCCGAGGCATCCCCATGCGGGCCCCAGGCAGCCCACATCGAATCCGCGTGCTTTTCCACAGAAGGAGGCGGGGTTATCCACATGCGCGAGGTTTACGTGACCGGCCGTAACCAGGCCGTATACCTGCCAGGGCGAGCGGTCGAGCCGTTAACCAGGGGTCACGTATACGTGTCGCAGCCACGCCGGTATCATGCCGATCGCGCCGGAACGGCCGGCACAGGCAGGCGACACGCATGGAAAGGCAAATGGCGGACAAGGCAAAGCAAAAGGCAGCGGGCAAGAAGACCGCGAGCGACCGGATCGAGGTGCGCCAGTCGGGCGTGCACGGCAAGGGCGTATACGCGATCGCCCCCATCGCCGAAGGCGAGCGCGTGATCGAGTACAAGGGCGAGCACATCTCGTGGAAGAAGGCGCTGGAGCGCCACCCGCACGATCCCAGCGATCCCAACCACACTTTCTACTTCAGCCTGGACGACGGCAGCGTCATCGACGCCAAGTTCGGCGGCAACCGTGCGCGCTGGATCAACCACGCCTGCGAACCGAACTGCGAGGCGCGCGAGAAGAAGGGACGCGTCTTTATCCACGCGCTGCGCGATATCGCCCAGGGCGAAGAGCTGTTCTATGACTACGGGCTGGTGATCGAGGCGCGCTATACGGCCAAGCTGAAGAAGGAATTCGAGTGCCGTTGCGGCAGCCCGCAATGCCGCGGCACCATGCTGGCGCCGAAGGACAAGAAAAAGAAGAAGTAAGGCCGAAGGCGCTTCAGCCGGTCGAACCTGCCGGCTCGCACGGGATCCGGATCACGAAGCGCATGACCGGCCGGCGCTCCGGCGTGCACTCGGTGCCCTGCAGGCTGGCCGGCTGCTGCGGCACGTCCTCGATATGGATGGTGCCCTGGTGCAGCGTCACGATCTCGTGCACGATGGCCAGCCCCAGGCCGGCGCCGCCACTCTGCGCCGCGCGGTCGCCGCGGAAGAAGCGCTTGAACACCTCTTCGCGCCGCTGCGGCGGGATGCCGGGCCCGTTGTCTTCGATCATCACCACCGCCATGCCGCGGTGACCCATGGCCTCGCCGCCGGCGCGCACGGTGATGCGGCCGCCGGCCGGCACGTACTTCACCGCATTGTCGATCAGGTTGGACAGCGCCTCGCGCATCAGCAGGCGGTTCCCGCGCACAACCGCGGGCGTGCTGCCGGTGAAGGTAGGCCCGGGCAATATCTCGAAACCCAGGTCGATGCGGCGCGCGAGTGCCTGCGGCACCCATTCGGCGCCGATTTCGAAGGCAAGCTCGGCCAAATCGAAGTGCTCCACCGGCCCCAGCCGCTCCAGCGACAGCCCAGGCTCTGCGCGCGCCAGCGACAGCAGCTGGTTCGACAGCCGCACCGCGCGGTCGGCCGCGGTCTGGACTTCACGCAGGGCATGCCGGACGACCTCCGGAGAATCGGCTTCCATGGCGCGGTCGGCATGCAGCTTGACCGCGGTCAGCGGCGTGCGCAGCTGGTGCGCGGCATCGGCGATGAACTTGCGCTGTGCATCGAGGGCGTCGCGCAGCCGCGCCAGCAGTGCATTCAGGCCGCGGATCAGCGGCGCCACCTCGGCCGGCACCTGGGTTTCGTCCAGCGCCGCCAGCGAGCGCGCGGTCTGCCGGTTGAGCTTGTCGGCCAGGATCTGCAGCGGCACCAGCTCTTCCTTGAGCACGTGCGACAGGATCAGGCTGCCGACCAGCAGCAGCAGGATCAGCGGCACCGACACCGACAGCAGGATCTCGTTGGCGGCGGTCTCGCGCCGGTCCAGCAGCTCGGCCACTTCGATCACGATAGGTCCGCGCGCGGGCTTGCCGGCCTCGCTGGTGCCGAGCTCGTCCACCGCGGCGCTGGGCAGCATCACCGGCAGCCGCACCGCGCGCACCTGGCGCCCGCTGAACCAGGCGTAGAACAGCCGGGCATCGTGCAGCGTGGTCTGGCCAGTGCCGTAGCCCAGCCACGTGTCCATGCCGCCGATCAGGCCATCGGGCCCGTGGATGCGCCAGTAGATGCGGTCGGTGCCCTCGGCCTCGACCAGCGTCTGCGCGATCATCGGGATGTCCTGCTCCAGCCGCGGGCCGGCGATGCGGATCTGCTGGGCGATGTTGTTGGCCACGCCATACAGCGCGCGGTCGAACACCTGCGTGGTGTAGTGCGCCGCCAGCCAGTAGGACAGCGAGCCGCTGGTGAGCACCAGCGCGAACAGCGGCGTCGCCAACGCGCGCAGCAGGTGTACGCGCAGGCTGATGTTGGAGCCGGGGCGGGCGGCCTGGCGTGTCGATGCGGGCGCGGCGCCGGCGTTGTCAGCCGCGGCGGAGGAAGGGAGCTCGTTCCGCGTTGCGATGCGGGACGAAGTGCGCCAGGAAATCCGGGTGGAGGTGCGGGAGCGGGGCCACATTGCCGGCTGGGCTGATGGGTCGGGGCCGGGGGTCAGTGCCGTGCGCCGGGCGGCGCAAGCGGCAGGAACGCTTTCATTGGCCGGCGCGGATCTGCAGCAGGTAGCCGAAGCCGCGCACGGTCATGATCTCGACATCGCTGTCCTCGAGCTTCTTGCGCACGCGGTGCACGTAGACCTCGATCGCGGTGTCGCCCACGGTATCGCCGCCTTCGCCGGCGGGGTGGGCAAAAGTGGCCAGGTGGTCCTGCAGCTGCGCCTTGCTGACGACGCGGCCCTGGCGCTGCAGCAGCAGCTCGAGCACCGCGAACTCGCGTGGCGACAGTTCCAGCGGCCGTGCGTCGATGAACATGCGGCGGTCGTTGCCGGACAGGCGCAGGCGCCCCAGGCGCACGTCGCGCTCGGGCGCGGCCTCGCCATGCTGGCTGCGGCGCAGCAGCACGCGCACGCGCGCTTCCAGCTCGGGCAGGGCGAAGGGTTTGATCAGGTAGTCGTCGGCACCGGCGTTCAGGCCCGAGAGCTTGTCTTCCAGTTCGTCGCGCGCGGTCAGGATGATGACCGGCGTGGTGCGGTTGCGGGCGCGGTAGCGCGCCAGCAGGGTCATGCCGTCGATCCCGGGCAGGCCCAGGTCGAGGATGACGAGGTCGTGCTGCTCGCGCAGCAGGTGTTCGGTGGCATAGACGCCGTCATGGACGACGCGTACCTGGTGGCCGGCGCGGGACAGGCCGGCTTCGACGCCGCTGGCAATCTGGCGGTCGTCCTCAATCAGCAGGATACGCATGGCGGCTCGGGCAGGAGGTTGGGCATGGCTGGAGGAGGGCCCATGCAGCACACGGTGCGGGCCTGCCGCAGATTGTACTCGGCGCGGACGGCTGCTTCCTTACGGTTTGCCTACATCCGCCCGGGTATCTGCTGCCGCGCGGGGTATCCGGGTATCAGCCCGGCACCACCAGCGCCGCCGCGGCGCGCTCGATGAAGTGGGCCAGGTCGATGTCGCGCTGTGTGAGGCCGTTGGCGTCGTGGGTGGACAGCGTGATGTCGACGCGGTTGTAGACGTTGAACCATTCGGGATGGTGGTCGGCCTTGTCGGCCTGGATCGCCACGCGCGTCATGAAGCCGAAGGCGGCATTGAAGTCGTGGAAGGTGAAGCGCTTGAAGATCGCGTCGCGGTCCTGGACGGTGGTCCAGCCGGGCAGTTCGGCGAGCAGCGTGGCTCGGGCTTGCGGGGACAGAGGGGTCATGGTGGGCTCGATCTGGGTCTTGGGAAATCGGCAGGCAGCGTCGGGGGACGCCGCCAGAGCGGACAGCCGGCCCGCCCGCGCCGGGGCGGCGGGCATGCCGGCATTGTTTCACAAAGCGGGAAGCGGGGCAGGGGCCGCCGGAATCAGATGTCGTCGGTGTCGGCCCAGCCTTCGCGGGTACCGACGTTGATCACCTGGTCGCCCGGCACCACGTCGCCGGCGCCCAGCGTGGGCTGCGCGCGCAGTTCCTGGTACAGCGGGGCGAAGTCCGGCCGGGTCGCGTCGAACAGCTGCTCAAAGCTGTCGATCACGAAGTAGGTCTTCTGGAACGTGTCGATGCGATAGCGCGTGCGCATGATGCGGCGCACGTCGAAGCCGATCCGGTTGGGGCTGGCCGAGTCCAGGCTGTAGATCGATTCGCCCTGGCTCGACAGGATGCCGGCGCCGTAGATGCGCAGCCCTTGCCCGGTGCGGATCAGGCCGAACTCTACCGTGTACCAGTACAGGCGCGACAGCATGTCGAGCGCGCCCATGCCGGCCGCCTTTAGGCCGCCCTTGCCGTAGGCCTCCATGTAGTCGGCAAAGACCGGGTTGATCAGCAGCGGCACGTGGCCGAACACGTCGTGGAAGCAGTCCGGCTCCTGCAGGTAGTCCAGCTGCTCGGGTTTGCGCATCCACCAGCTGGCCGGGAAACGGCGGTTGGCCAGGTGCTCGAAGAACACCTCGTCCGGCACCAGCCCGGGCACGGCGACCACCTGCCAGCCGGTGGCGCGCATCAGGGTCTCGTTGAGCTGGCCGAAATCCGGCACGCGGTCCTTTTCCATGCCCAGCGTGGCCAGGCCTTGCAGGAATTCGTCGCTGACCCGGCCCTGCAGCATCGAGGCCTGGCGCTCGTACAGCTTGCGCCAGATGGCGTGATCGGTGCTGGTGTAGCGGTGCACCGGCTGCGCGATGGTGAAGTCGGGGCGCAGCGCCTGGCCGGACAGCAGGCCTTCGTCGAACTGTTCGCGCAGCTTGTCGGTGAGGGTGCCCTGGAAGGCGGCGGGGGCTTCGGTGGCGGCCATGGCGGGTGCGGACATAGGTTTGTGTCTCCTGTTATGCGTGATCGCTGCGGCGCGGCAGCGCGGAATGCGGATTTACTGCGTAGTTTAGTGACAGCATGCTGCATATACGCCGCAAAATCGGCTTGTCTTCAATTGATCGTGCATGTAACGTGCGTCATGCGATGACTCGATGCGGAATTTGTGTATGACTGCCCAAAGCGTCTCTCTTGACCCGTTCGACCTGGCCCTGCTGGCCGCGCTGCAGGCGGACGGCCGCTCCACCCACCAGCAACTGGCCGAGCGCGTGCACCTGTCGCCCAGCCAGGTCGGGCGCCGCCTGGCGCGGCTGGAAGCCGATGGCGTCATCACCGGCTACCGCGTCAGCCTGTCGACCCAGGCGCTCGGCCTGGGCGTGCTGGTCTTTATCAGCGTCAAGCTGGCGCACCACGGCGACACCATCGTCGAGCGCTTCCGCGAGGAAATCCTGCTGCTCGAAGAGGTGCAGGAGTGCTATTCGGTAGCGGGCGAGGCCGATTACCTGATCCGCGTGGTCGTGCCGGACCTGCCCACGCTGGCGGAATTCACCATGAAGCGGCTGATGCGGGTGCCCGGGGTGGAGAGCGTGCGTTCCAATATCGTGCTCACCGCGATCAAGTGCGAGGGGGCGCTGCCGCTGTCGCACCTGCGCTGAGCCGGCTTTTAAGTCCGGGTTGAATCTTTTCCAGGTGCGCCATGCAGGATTGCGCGCCGGTCTTGCACTCCTGTGGCGTGCGTGTCACCCTCGCCGGGTGCCACGAAGTGGCGGAAAAGGGAGGATGGCAGGATGAAGGGAATCGTCGCCGGAGCCGGTCGGGACCTTGGCAGCAGGCAGCCAGCGCGCGCGTCATGCGCCGCGGCATTGGCGCTGGGCGCCGCGCTCGCGCTGCTCGCCGGCGTCCAGCCCGCCGATGCCGCCCAGGTCACCCGCTTTTCGCCCGAAGGCACGGTGGGGCAGGTCAGGCAGGTGGCGATCCGCTTCGACGAGGCCATGGTGCCGATGGGCGACGTGCAGGCCGCCGCGCCCGCCGCGGTGTCCTGCACCGGCGCCGGCACCAGCGGCCAGGCTCGCTGGGTGGATGCCAGGAACTGGGTCTATGACTTCGCCAGCGACCTGCCGCCCGGGGTGCGCTGCAGCGTGCGCATGCGCACCGGGCTCAAGAGCGTTGCCGGCACCGCCTATGCCGGCAAGCCGGAATACCGCTTCGAGACCGGCGGCCCGACCGTGATCGCCAGCCGGCCGTCCGGCGGCGAGATCGAGGAAGACCAGGTCTTCGCGCTGCGCTTCAACGGCCCGGCCACGCCGGCGTCGGTGCGCGAGCACGCCTGGTGCCAGGCGCAGGGGCTGGGCGAGCGCATCCCGGTGCGGTTGCTCGCCGGCAAGGAACGCGATGAGCTGCTCGAGGCGATCCACTGGACCAAACTGGCCAAGCCGGCGCCCGATGCCGTGCACCTGCTCGCCTGCCAGCAGCGGCTGCCGGCCGCGGCGCGCGTGCAGCTGGTGCTGGGCGCGGGCATTGCCACGCCGTCGGGGGTGGCCACGCGCGACGAGCGCCGCTTCGACTACACCGTGCGCGAACCCTTTGCCGCCAGCTTCAGCTGCGAGCGCGAGCACGCGCAATCGCCGTGCACGCCGCTGCGGCCGATGTCGGTCACGTTCTCGGCCCCGGTGCCGCGCAAGCAGGCCGAGAAGGTGGTGCTGAAGACGCCGTCCGGCCCGCGTGCGCCGCAGTTCGCTCCCGATCTGGCGCCGGATGCCAGCGTCAGCGCGCTCACCTTTGCCGCGCCGTTCGCCGAGAAGGCGCAGTTCACCATCGAGATACCGAAGGACCTGAAGGACGACAGCGGCCGCACGCTGTCCAATGCCGACCTGTTCCCGCTCAAGGTCGCCACCGCGTCCATGCCCCCGCTGGCCAAGTTCGCCGCAGCGCCGTTCGGCGTGGTGGAGCGCTTCGGCGAGCTGCCGCGCGGCAAGTCGCCCGCCGACTATCCGCCGCTGCTGCCGGTGACGCTGCGCAATGTCGAGGCCGATCTGGCCGTGCGCGGCATCCAGGCGCGTGCCGGCACGGTGATGAAGCTGCACGTGGACGACGATGCCGCGGTGATGCAATGGCTGGGGCTGGTGCGCCGCATGCATGAGTCCAACTATACGCGCGGCGAGCTCGACGCGGTGCTGGCGGGCCGCTCGCCGTACCGCGTCAGCAATCTGCGCAACGCGGTGTCGATCGAGACGCGCTCGGTGTCGTTGCTCGAGCGCGCCCCCGGCGTGCAGAAGCTGGCCGTACCCAAACCATCGGGCGACGGCCCGCGGCCGTTCGAGGTGGTCGGCATCCCGCTGCCCGAGCCGGGCTTCCATGTGGTCGAGATCGCTTCGCCGATGCTGGGCGAGGCGCTGCTCGGCAAGCGCGCGCCGATGTACGTGCGCACCGCCGCGCTGGTGACCAACCTGGGCGTGCATTTCAAGCTGGGTCGCAGTCTGGGCAACGAGGACGACGGCAGCCGCAGCGGCCTGGCGTGGGTCACGGCGCTCGACGACGGCAAGCCGGTGGCCGACGCCGCCGTCGCGGTGCGCGACTGCAGCGGGCGCCTGCTGGGCGAGGGCCGCACCGATGCCAGCGGCGTGGTGCGCTTTGCCCGGCTGGACGCCGTGCCGGAATCGAATTGCGACCAGAACGGGCTGTCGGGCTATTTCGTGTCGGCGCGCATCGCCGCCGGACATCCGCAGGCGCGCGGCAAGGCCGACATGGCCTTCGTGATGTCGGACTGGAACCGCGGCATCGAGACCTGGCGCTTCAACGTGCCCACCGACACCAGCACCGCGCCGACGGTGCGCGCGCATACCATCTTCGACCGTACCCTGCTGCGCGCCGGCGAGACCGTGTCGATGAAGCACCTGATCCGCGCCGAGACCGCGCAGGGCTTTGCCTTGCCGCCGGCCAGCCGCCCGCTGCCGACGCGCGTGGTGATCCGCCACGACGGCAGCGGCCAGACCTACGAGCTGCCGCTGCAGTGGCGCCAGACCGCGACTGGCGGGCGCAGCGCGGAAAGCACGTTCCAGGTGCCGCCCGCGGCCAAGCTCGGCGTCTATACCGTCGAGCTGGAAACGCAGGAGCAGACGCAGCAGGGCGGGCGCGCGAATGGCCGCGACGAAGGCTCGCGTACCTATCCCAGCGGCAGCTTCCGCGTCGAAGCGTTCCGGCTGCCGGTTCTCGCCGGCACGCTGCAGCTGGCCGGCAAGGCCGGCGCTGCGATCGCGCCGGCCGAGCTGCCGGTCGGCGTGGAAATCCACTACCTGTCGGGCGGCGGCGCGGCCGGCTTGCCGGTGCGCGTATCGGCGCTGCTGCGCGACAAGAGCGTCAGCTTCCCCGGCTATGACGAGTTCTCGTTCAACCCGCCGCGACCGCAGCGCGAAAGCGCCAGCGGCGACGAGGAAATGGATGACGCCGACCAGCCCGACGACGGCCAGAAGCTGGTGGCGGACAAGCTGCCGCTGACGCTGGACAAGAACGGCAACGGCTCTGTCACGCTGCGCAAGCTGCCCAAGACCGACGCGCCGCGCGACCTGGTGCTCGAAGCGGGCTTTGCCGACCCCAACGGCGAGATCCAGACGCTGCGCCAGACCGTGCCGCTGTGGCCAGCTGGCGTGGTGGTCGGCATCCGGTCCGAAGGCTGGGTCTCGGTGAAGCAGAAGCTGGCGGTGCATGGCGTGGTGCTGGACCTGAACGGCAAGCCGGTGGCTGATGCCCCGGTCAAGCTCAATGCGCGCGCTCGCCTCACCACCTCGGCGCGCAAGCGCGTGGTCGGCGGTTTCTACCGCTATGACAACCGCACCGAGACGCGCGACCTCGGCACCGTGTGCGAGACCCGCACCGATGCGCAGGGCCGCGCGCGCTGCGAGGTGGCGCTGGAGCAGGCCGGCCAGGTCGAACTGGTGGCAAGCGCGCGCGACAAGGAGGGACGCACCGCGCAGGCCGCTTCGACGGTCTGGGTCACGCGCCAGGGTGAACTGTGGTTCGGCGGCGAGAACCACGATCGCATCGACCTGCTGCCGGAGAAGAAGTCCTACGCCCCGGGAGACACCGCGGTGTTCCAGGTGCGCATGCCGTTCCGGCACGCCACCGCGCTGGTGGCGGTGGAGCGCGAGGGCGTCTACCAGACCCAGGTGGTCGAGCTGCATGGCAGCGATCCCACGGTGCGCGTGCAGGTCAGGCCGGAGTGGGGCCCCAATGTCTACGTCTCGGTGCTGGCGCTGCGCGGGCGCCTGCATGAAGTGCCGTGGCATTCGTTCTTTACCTGGGGCTGGCGCCAGCCCGGCGAGTGGTGGCGCGCGTTCCGCAGCGAAGGCCGCGAGTATGCCGCGCCGACGGCACTGGTCGACCTGTCCAAGCCGGCCTTCCGGCTGGGGCTGGCCGAGATCAGGGTGGGCAATGCCGGACACCGGCTCGATGTCACGGTGACGCCCGACAAGGCCACCTATCCGGTGCGCGGCAAGGCGCGCGTGGCGATCCAGGTCAGGCTGCCCGACGGCAAGCCCGCCGCCAATGGCGAAGTCGCGCTGGCCGCGGTCGATCAGGCGCTGCTGGAGCTGATGCCCAACACCAGCTGGGACCTGCTTGACGCCATGCTGCAGCGGCGCGGCTATGGCGTGGAAACGTCGACCGCGCAGATGGAAATCATCGGCCGCCGGCACTACGGGCGCAAGGCCGTGCCCGCCGGCGGTGGCGGCGGCAAGAGCCCGACGCGCGAGCTGTTCGACACGCTGCTGCTGTGGAACCCGCGCGTGCAGCTCGATGCCGAAGGCCGCGCCAGCCTGGAAGTGCCGCTCAACGATTCGCTGACCAGCTTCCGCATCGTCGCCGTGGCCGACCTGGGCGTGGGCCGCTTCGGTACCGGCAGCGCCACCATCGCCGCCACGCAGGATTTGCAGGTGATCTCGGGCCTGCCGCTGCTGGTGCGCGAGGACGATCGCTACCGCGCCATGTTCACGCTGCGCAATACCACGAAGCGCGCGATGACGGTGCAGGCGAGCGCGCGCGCCACGCTGCTCGGCAACGACGGCACGCTGCCGGCGCAGACCGTGCAGATTCCCGCGGGTGAAGCGCGCGAGATCGGCTGGGACGTGACCGCGCCCACGCTGCTGGCGTATGCGCGCAGCGGCACCGTGATGTGGGAAGTGCAGGCGAGCGAGCAGGGCGGCGGCAATGCCGGCGACCGCATCAAGGTCTCGCAGCAGATCGTCCCCGCGGTGCCGGTGACGGTGCAGCAGGCAACGCTGGCGCAGGTGTCGCCGTCGCTGTCGGTGCCGGTCAAGGCGCCGCCGGGAGCGCTGGCGGATCCCGCCGGCAAGGTGCGCGGCGGGCTGCAGGTGAACTTCCAGTCGTCGCTGGCGGGCGGCATGCCGGGCGTGCGCGAATGGTTCCGCCACTATCCGTTCACTTGCCTGGAGCAGCGTGCGTCGAAGGCGATCGGCCTGAACGACAAGGCCGCGTGGGAAGCGCTGATGACGCAGTTGCCGTCGTACCTCGACGCCAACGGGCTGGCTTCGTATTTCCCGCTGGCTTCGGACAGCGACTACGGCAGCGAGGTGCTGACCGCCTACCTGCTGGCTGTGACCGACGAAGCCGCGCGCGCAGGCCTGGCGCTGCGCATTCCCGACGCGCAGCGCGCGCAGATGGAGCGCGGACTGGCCGACTTCGTCGAAGGCCGTATCCGCCGCGACGGCTGGTCGCCGGTGGGCGGCACGCAATACCTGGAGGTGCGCAAGCTGGCCGCGCTCGAAGCGCTGTCGCGTACCGGCCACGCGCAGGCGCGCATGCTGGATGCGATCCAGATCCTGCCGGCGCAGTGGCCGACCTCGGCGCTGCTCGACTGGACGCTGCTGCTGACGCGCATGGCCGATATCCCGCAGCGCGAGCAGCGGCTGGCCGAGGCGCAGCAACTGCTGCGCTCGCGCCTGACGGTGCAAGGCACGCGGCTGGCGTTCTCCACCGAGCGCAACGACAACTGGTGGTGGATGATGGCCGGCGGCGACGCCAACGCCGCGCGGCTGCTGACGCTGGCCGCCGAACTGCCGGGCTGGAAGGAAGACGCGCCGCAGCTGGCCACCGGCCTGATCGGCCGCCAGGTGCGCGGCGCCTGGGGCACCACCACCGCCAATGCGTGGGGCATGCTGGCGGTGACGCGCTTTGCGCAGGTGTTCGAGAAGACGCCGGTGGCGGGCAGCACGCGCGTCTCGGTGAGCAACGCCGCCGATGCCACGCGCAGCTTCGACTGGGCGCGCGCGCAGCGCAACGACGGCGTGGCGCAAGGCAGTGTCGACCTGCCGTGGCCGGCAGGCGCGGACGGCGGCACGCTGCAGGTGGAGCAGGCCGGCGCGGGCCATCCGTGGGCGACGGTACAGGCGCTGGCCGCGGTGCCGGTCACGGCGCCGCTGGCCGCGGGCTACCGCATCAAGCGCACCGTGACGCCGCAGGAGCAGGCGGTGTCGGGCAAGTGGTCGCGCGGCGACGTGTACCGCGTCAAGCTCGAGATCGATGCGCAGGCCGACATGACCTGGGTGGTGGTCAGCGACCCGGTGCCCGCCGGCGCCACCATCCTCGGCAGCGGCCTGGGCCGCGATTCGCAGATCGCCACGCGCGGCGAGCGGCGCCAGGGCGTGGCCTGGCCGGCCTATACCGAACGCACGCCGCAGGCGTATCGCGAGTACTTCGGCTACCTGCCCAAGGGCACGGTGTCGGTCGAGTACACGGTGCGCCTGAATAACGCCGGCGAGTTCTCGCTGCCGCCGTCGCGCGTCGAAGCGATGTACGCGCCCGATGTCTTTGGCGTGGCGCCGAACGCGCGGCTGGTGGTCGGGGCACGTCCATGAGCTGGATCGCGCTGAGGATGCCGGCGCGGGTGCGCGAGTGGTGGGTCGCGGGCGCGCTGGCGGGAGTGCTCTATGGCGCCTTGCTGGTGCAGGTGTCGATGGAGCTGCCCGAAGGCGCGCCATTGACCGGGCAGATCGCCATGCAGCCGTTGTGGAAGACCGCGATGGCGCTGCTGCTGGCGCGGGCCGCGTGGTTCCACCGGCCGCTGCCGGAACGGCGCTGGCTGGTGACGGCGCTGGTGTGCTCGGCCGTCGGCGATTTCCTGCTGGCGGTGCCCGCGCTGTCGTTTTCGTTCGTGGGCGGGCTGGGTGCCTTCCTGCTTGCGCACCTCGCCTACCTGCGGCTGCTGGTGCCACTGGCCGGCGACCTGCGCCCGCACCGGCTGATCGCATGCGGCGCCATGCTCGGCGTGGCCGGGACCATGCTGGGACGCTTCTGGCCCAATCTCGGCACGCTGACGGTGCCGGTGTCGGTGTACGTAGGGGTGCTTGCGGCGATGGCGTGCAGCGCGCTGGTGGCGCGGCTGCCGACGCCGCTGGCGGCGCTGGGCGCGCTGTGCTTTGCCGCGTCGGACATGATGATCGGCATCGCGCGTTTCCTGGTGCCGTTCGAGACCTTCGCGCTGGGCATCTGGTGGACCTATGCCGCGGCACAGGTACTGCTGGTGGCGGGCATCGTGTCGGGACGGCCTGAGGCATGAAGCGACGCGGCGCGCGACTGACCTGGCTGGCGCTGCTGCCACTGCTGCCGCTGCTGTGGAGCGGCCATGCTGCCGCGTTGCCGGCCTTCGCGCAGGTGCGCGACGACTGGCGCAGCGCCGACGTGGTCGTGCTGGACCGCCACGGCGATGTGGTCGGCCGGGTACGCGACGACTTCCGCGCGCGCCGCGGCGACTGGGTCACGCTGGCGCAGACTTCGCCGGCATTGCGCACGGCCATCGTGCTGTCGGAAGACCGGCGCTTCTACGCGCATAGCGGCGTCGACTGGCAAGGCGTGGCCGCGGCGGCGTGGGCCAACCTGTGGAACACGCGCACGCGCGGCGCCTCGACGCTGACCATGCAGCTGGCCGGACTGCTTGACGACGACCTGCGCCGGTCCGGCGCGGCGGCGCAGGGGCGCAGTCTCACGCAGAAAGTTGGTCAGGCGGCGGGGGCGGCGGCGCTGGAACGCAGCTGGAGCAAGGACCAGATCCTCGAGGCGTACCTGAACCTGGTGCCGTTCCGTGGCGAACTGGTCGGGCTGTCGGCGATGTCGCAGGTGCTGTTCGGCAAGTACCCGCAAGGGCTCGATGCGCGCGAATCGGCGCTGGCGGTGGCGCTGGTGCGCGCGCCCAACGCGCCGGCTGTGCAGGTGGCGCGCCGGGCCTGCGGCATCCTGCGCGAAATGCGGCTGCCGCGCCAATGCGAAGGACTGGAAGGCTTCGCGCAACTGGCGCTGCTGCGCACCGGGCCGGTGGCGCAGCGTAATGCCGCGGCGCAGGTGCCTGCCACGGTGCAGCAGCTCGCCCCGCATCTCGCACGCCGGCTTGTCAGCGACACGCGCGCGCAGCTGGCGCCCGGCGCCTCCATGCCAGCGCACATTACATCCACGCTCGACGCACGCCTGCAGCGCGCGGCGGTCACAAGCCTCGACCGGCACCTGCGCGAGCTGGCCGGGCGCCATGTCGAGGATGGCGCGGTGGTGGTGATCGACAACGCCAGCGGCGACGTGCTGGCCTACGTGGGTTCGTCCGGCGCGCTGTCGTCGGCCGCGCAGGTCGACCACGCCGCCGCACTGCGGCAGGCCGGCTCGACGCTCAAGCCCTTCCTGTACGCGCAGGCGCTGGAGGAACGGCGCCTGACCGCGGCATCGCTGCTCGACGACCGGCCGGTGAACCTGCCGGTGGGCGGCGGACTGTATGTGCCGCAGAACTACGACCACCGCTACGCCGGCTGGGTCAGCACGCGCGCGGCGCTGGCGGCATCGCTGAACGTGCCGGCGGTGCGCACGCTGGTGATGGTGACGCCGCACCGCTTCCACAAGCGGCTGGTGGCGCTGGGCCTGCCGCTGACCGAGGCGGGAGACTACTACGGCTACAGCCTGGCGCTGGGCAGCGCCGACGTGTCGCTGCTGGCGCTGACCAATGCCTACCGCGCGCTCGCCAGCGGCGGGCGCTATGCGCCGCCGCGGCTGCGCGAAGGCGCACCTGTTGCTGCGCCCGTCGCGGTCATGCAGCCGGGCGCGAGTTACGTGATCGGCGATATCCTTGCCGACCGCCACGCGCGCGCCCGCACCTTCGGCCTCGACAGCCCGCTGACCACGCGCTTCTGGACCGCGGTCAAGACCGGCACCAGCAAGGACATGCGCGACAACTGGTGCATCGGCTGGTCGCAGCGCTATACCGTGGGCGTGTGGGTCGGCAACGCCAGCGGCGCGGCCATGCGCGACGTTTCCGGGGTGTCCGGCGCGGCGCCGGTGTGGCATGACGTCATGGAAGCGCTGCACCGCGAGCAAGGCAGCCGCGCGCCGGTGATGCCCGCGGGCGTGCAGCGCGTGACGCTGAATTTCGATGATGGCCTCGAGCCCGCGCGGGAAGAGGTGTTCCTCGCCGGCACGGCCATCACGCGCGTCAGCGTTGGCAAGCCCGCGGCGGCGGCCAGCACCGCGCCGGCGATCGCCAACCCGGCCAACGGTACCGTGTTCGCGCTCGACCCCGACATGCCGCCGGCATCGCAGCGCGTCTGGTTCCAGGCCGAAGGCATCGCCGGCCAGTCCGCGCGCGCGGTCAGCTGGCGCATGGACGGCAAGCCGCTCGGTCGCGGCGCCGAGGTGGCGTGGCTGCCGTGGCCGGGCCGCCATCAGGTGGAACTGCTAGACGCGGCGGGCAAGGTCGTGGACCGGATCGGCATCGAGGTGCGCGGCGCATCGGTGCGGGCGCCGTCCGCGCCTGCCAGGCGCTGACATCGCTGCGCGGCCGTCCCGCATAATGGCCGCTTCACCATCCCGCCGGAGCGCCCGCATGTCCCTGCTTCCCCTCGATGCCGCCAGCACGGCGGCCCGACTGCCATATCCCGAACTGGCGCGCGCCATCGCCGACATGCTGGCCGAGCTGCGCGACGGTACGGCCATGGCGCCGCCGCGCATCGCGCTGCCGGTGGGCGATGCGGAGGACGGCGAGGGTACGCTGCTGGTGATGCCGGCGCGCAACCGCAACCTGGTGATGACCAAGAACATCACCGTGCACCCCGGCAACCCTGGGCGCGGGTTGCCCAATATCCTTGGCGAAGTGGTGGTGGCCGACGCGCATACCGGCGCGCGGCTGGCCATGCTCGACGGGCCGACGGTGACCGGCCGGCGCACCGCGGCGGTGTCGCTGCTGGCGGCGCAATGCTTCGCCGCGCGCACCGACGGCGAACTGCTGATCGTCGGCGCCGGCGTGCAGGCGCTGACGCACCTGGAGGCCTTTGTCGACGGACTGGGTGTGCGCAAGGTATGGCTGCAGTCGCGCACGCGCGACAAGGCCGAGGCGCTGGCCGCGCAGGCGCGTACGCTGGGCGTCGAGGCCGAAGTGACCGACACCGTTGCCGCGGTGCTGCCGCGCGTGTCGATGGTGGTCACGGTCACGTCCAGCCGCAGCCCGGTGCTGCCGGACCTGGACAGCGGGCTCTGGCGCGACGACCACTTCATCGCCGCGGTCGGCGCTTTCCGGCCGGACATGTGCGAGCTGCCGCCGCGGCTTTGCCATGCGGCCGCGGACCACGGGCGCCTGCTGGCCGATACGCTGTTCGGCATCGAGGAAGAAGCAGGTGACCTGCTGCAGGCGGGCATCGACTGGGGCACCGTGCAGCCGTTCGAGACGGCGATCCTGCAGGCCGATGCCATCCGCACGCGCGGCGGCAGCCCGCTGGTGTTCAAGAGCGTGGGCTATGCGCTGTGGGACCTGGCGGCGTGCGTGCTGGCCAGCCGCGCCTGACGCCCCCGATCATCTTCCGCTCGGCCCGCCCGGGCGCGCAGCCAGTCGCTGAACAAGGTACGCGCCGGCGCCAGGAAGCCGGCGATCGGCTCGCTGCGGTCGCTGGCGTACCAGTGGACATAGCAGCCGTGCAGCGTGGCCACGATCAGGCGTGACATTTCGGGCGGCAGCGGCTGGCCCGGTACTGACAGCACCTCGGCCAGGTCGCGCACATGCGCGTCCCAGCTGTGCCGGATCTGCTCGCGCACGCTGGCCGGCACGCCGCCGGAGAACAGCAGGCCAAGCACCACGCCCTTGGCCTCGGGGTTGGCCGTGAAATAGTCGGCAAGTTCGTCGAACAGGTTTTCCAGCCGCTGCGGCGGCGTCTTGCCGGCATGCCTGGCGACTCCCCCAAGCTCATTTCCAAAGTCTTCGAACAGGCTGGTCGCGGCTTGTGCCAGCAGCATTTCCTTGCTGCCGAAGTGCCAGAGCAGGCTGCTCTTGGCCACCCCGACCTCGGCGGAGATTTGATCCAGTGTCACCTCGGAGTAGCCATGTGCGCTGATCAGCTCACGCGCGACGGCGAGAATCCGGTCTCGTGTTTCCAGGCCGCGGCGGTTCTTGAGCGCAGCGGGCGGGGCCTTGGTGGGCGGGGGCATCGATGACGGCATAGGGGGCAGGGGCAAAGTTCAGAATTTTCAGCGGCGCTGCGATTTGACAGTAGAGGAGTTCTGCCAGCAAACTTCAATATTGTACTGAACGTTCAGCACAATCTTTGGACACCACTCGCTGACAGCGCCTGAAGGAGACCCGCATGGAGACCCGCATGTCGTACCCGACCTCTACTGCCGCGGCCTTCGCCGCAGCCCTCGTTTTCGCTGGCGCTTCCGGATCGGCCAGTGCCGCGCCTACACCGCCCAACCCGGCCAGCGACGCCACGGCCCGCGCCCAGGCCGCCGTGCTTCAGCAACTGCCGTTCCAGAATCAGCGTGATTTCGAGGACGCGCGCCGGGGTTTCATCGGCACCATCGACAGCGGCGAGATCCGCGATGCGCAAGGCAGGGTGGTGTGGTCGCTGGATTCATACCGCTTTATCGACAAGGATGTCGCACCGGCGACGGTCAATCCCAGCCTGTGGCGGCAGGCCCGGCTGAACATGAACCACGGCCTGTTCCAGGTGACCGACCGCATCTACCAGATCCGCGGCTTCGACATCTCCAACATGACGATCATCGAAGGCGACAGTGGCCTGATCATCATCGACCCGCTGACCGCCACCGAGACCGCCCGCACCGGCCTGGAGCTGTACTACAAGCACCGCCCCAGGAAGCCGGTGGTGGCGGTGATCTATACGCACAGCCATGCCGATCACTTCGGCGGCGCCAAGGGCGTGATCAGCGAAGACGACGTCAAGGCGGGGAAGGTCAAAGTGCTGGCGCCCGAAGGCTTCATGGAAGAGGCGGTCAGCGAGAACGTCTTTGCCGGCAATGCGATGAGCCGACGCGCCCAGTACATGTATGGCGCCAACCTGCAGCGCTCGGCCACCGGCCAGGTCGATGCCGGGCTCGGCAAGGCGGTCGCGCAGGGCACGCTGACGCTGGTGCCGCCGACCGACCTGATCGCGAGGACCGGCGAGACCCGCACCATCGACGGCGTGCAGATCGAATTCCTGATGGCGCCCGGCACCGAGGCGCCGGCCGAGATGCTGATGTACCTGCCGCAGTGGAAGGCGCTGTGCGCGGCCGAGGATGCCACCCACAACCTGCATAACCTGTACACCATCCGCGGCGCGCAGGTTCGCGACGCCAACCAGTGGTGGCGCGCGCTGGACGAGACCATCGACCGCTTCGGCGGCCGCACCGAGGTGCTGTTCGCGCAGCACCACTGGCCGACCTGGGGCCGCGACAATATCGTCACCTACCTCGGCAAGCAGCGCGATGGCTACAAGTACATCCACGACCAGTCGCTGCGGCTCGCCAACCTGGGCTACGTGCCCGCCGAGATCGCCGAGCGTGTGAAGCTGCCGCCGTCGCTGGCCTCCGAATGGCACCTGCGCGACTACTACGGCACCGTCAGCCACAACGCCAAGGCGGTCTACCAGCGCTACCTCGGCTGGTACGACGCCAATCCCGCCAACCTGAACCCGCTGCCGCCCGAGGATGCCGGCAAGCACTACGTCGAGTACATGGGCGGCGCGGCGCGCGTGCTGGAGCGGGCGCGCGCGTCGTATGCGCGCGGCGAGTACCGCTGGGTGGCAGAGGTGCTCAAGCACGTGGTCTTTGCCGACCCCGACAACCAGGCTGCGCGCCGGCTGCAGGCCGATGCGCTGGAGCAGCTCGGCTACCAGGCCGAGTCGTCGACCTGGCGCAATGCCTACCTGACCGGCGCTGCCGAGCTGCGCGACGGCGCGCCCAGGTCCACGCGCCGCACCGGCAGCCCCGACGTGCTGCGGGCGATGACCGACACCATGTTCCTGGACTACCTGGCGATCAGCCTGAACGGCGACCGTGCCGCGGGCAAGACCGTCGCGATCAACTGGGTGCAGCCCGACACCGGCAAGCGCTACGCGCTGACGGTCGAGAACGGCGTGTTCCGCTACAAGGCAGGCGCGCAGCATGCCGCACCGCAGGCCACACTGACGATGCCGCGCGCGGTGCTGACCGGCGTGCTCTCGGGGCAGACCACGCTGCAGGCGGAGACCCAGGCCGGCCGCGCCAAAGTCGGTGGCGATCCGCAGGCGCTCGCTGCATGGCTGGCACTGATGGACAAGTTCGAGCCGAGCTTCGCAATCGTCACGCCGTGAGCGCGGGTCTCGCCGCGTAGGGCAGGGGCAGGCGGGCGCTATTGCGCAGCCGGCCCCTAAACCCTCGTATCTTTCAGGGTTTTTTCCGGCGCGCGGCATAAAGCGTTGCGCCGACGCAGCGTTTACCCGGCCTGGCAATGTCTTCAGCCTGGGTTTCTTAGTGGTTAACCCTTCGTTTAGGGGGCGTCCTCTACGATTCTGTATCGTCGGTGAAACAGTCCTGCTCATACCCGCCGGATAATGCATACGGCAGTAAACGAATGAGGAGTAAGAGGACTATGAAATCGACCTACAAGAAGAAGATGCTGGCGGCTGGCGCTGTCATGGCGCTGACAGGAGCCGCACAAGCACAATCGGCCGGCAGCAATATCGTCAGCCTGGGCTGGTTCCGCGTGATGCCGAACAGCTCCGCCGACCCGATGACCGTCGACAGCATCAATGGCCGGCCGGTCAACATGACCCGCGCCAACACCGGCGCCGATATCGAGAGCGCCGACACCTTGGGCCTGGCGTTCACGCACTTCTTCACGGACAACATCTCGGGCGAGCTGGTCGCGGGCATTCCGCCCAAGCATGACGTCACGGGTACCGGCGAGTACGCCAAGTACGGCAAGCTCGGCTCGGTCAAGCAGTGGAGCCCGGCGCTGCTGGTCAAGTACCACTTCTTCGACGCCAGGACCAAGTTCCGCCCGTATGTCGGCATCGGCGTCAACTACACCTGGTTTACCGACGAAACCATCACCAACCAGCAATTCGTCAATGGCGCGTTCGGCATCCCCGGCGCCAGGATGACCGCCAGCGCCAAGCCGTCGTGGAATCCGGTGTTCAACATCGGCGCCAACTATGCGATCAACGACAACTGGTTCCTCGGCCTGTCGGTTTCGTACCTGCCGCTGTCCACCACCGCCACGCTGACCACGCAGGCTGGCCCGGTGACGATCATTTCGCATACCAAGATCAAGATCGACCCGGTGGTGACATTCCTGAGCGTGGGCTACCGCTTCTGAGCGCAGCGCCACGGCCAGTGCAAAAAGGGACGCCCGGGGGCGTCCCTTTTTGCTGCAGGCCTGCCGCTTATGACACCGACTTGACCGGATAGCCAGCGTCTTCGATGGCGTGCCGCAATGCCTGCGTGTCGGCGCCGCTGTCCACGCGCACGGCCTGGGTCGGTACGTCGGCGCTGACCCTGGCGGCCGGATCAACCGCCTGCACGGCACGCGTGATGGCGCCGACGCAATGGTTGCAGGACATGCCTTCGACCTGGAACTGGATCATGCTGGAAACCTCCTGAAGGGTTGAATGGCGGCACGGCGCCGCGACAGACATAGTGTGAACCTTGCCATGGTGGGAAGCGCAAGAGGATTTTTAAAGTGGCGGGAAATGCTGTTCCGCCCTTGACCTTCCCATGATGGTAAGGTTAATGATGCTGACATCGACACTGTGGATGATCCAGAACCATGACAAGTTCCAGCGCTGTGCTCGCTCCGCAACCCGCCAAGAACTTTGACGACACGCCCGAATGGCGCCTGGCGGTCGAGGGCATGACCTGCGCCTCGTGCGTGCGCCGCGTGGAGAACGCGCTGGCGCGCGTGCCGGGGGTACACGACGTGGCCGTCAACCTTGCCACCGAGGCCGCCACCCTGCATGCCGACTCCGCTGCCGTGCTGCCGGCCGCCGCGCGCGCCGTGGCCGATGCCGGCTATGCGGTGCCGCAGGACACCGTCGAACTGCAAGTCAGCGACATGACCTGCGCGTCGTGCGTCTCGCGCGTGGAAAAGGCGCTGCGCGCCGTGCCGGGCGTGGTGGAGGCGCAAGTCAACCTGGCCACCGAACGCGCCACGGTCACGGTGCTGCGCGGCACCGCCGATGACGCCGCGCTGACTGCCGCCGTGGCGCGCGCGGGCTATGGGGCCACGCCGGCGGCTGGTGCCGAAGCCGGCGCAGTTGCGTCGACGCAAGCCGCGCGCACGCCTGCGTTCTGGGACGGCCCCTGGCCGGTGGCGATCTCGGCCGCGCTGTCGCTGCCGCTGGTCGCGCCGATGGTGCTGGCATGGTACGGCGTGCACTGGATGCTGCCGGCCTGGGCGCAGTGGCTGCTGGCGACGCCGGTGCAGTTCGTGTTCGGCTGGCGCTTCTATAAGGCTGGCTGGAAGGCGGTGCGCGCGGGCGCCGGCAATATGGACCTGCTGGTGGCGCTGGGCACGACCGCGGCATACGGGCTGTCGCTGTGGCTGATGTGGCGCACGCCTGCCGACGCCATGCCGCACCTGTACTTCGAAAGCGCGGCGGTGGTGATCACGCTGGTGCGGCTCGGCAAGTGGCTGGAGACGCGCGCCAAGCGCCAGACCGCCGAGGCCATCCGCGCGCTGGCGGCATTGCGCCCCGATACCGCGCGCGTGCGCCGCGGCGGCGAGGAAATCAGCGTGCCGCTGGCTTCGGTGCGCGTCGGCGACGAGGTGGTGGTGCGCCCGGGCGAGCGCATCCCGGTTGATGCCGAGGTGATCGAAGGCAGCAGCCATGCGGACGAATCGATGCTGACCGGCGAGAGCGTGCCTGTGCCCAAGAAGCCGGGCGACCGGCTGACCGGAGGCGCGATCAACTTCGAAGGGCTGCTGGTGGCGCGCACCGTTGCCGTCGGCGCCGAGACCGTGCTGGCGCGCATCATCCGCATGGTCGAGCATGCGCAGGCGGCCAAGGCGCCGATCCAGCGCATGGTGGACCAGGTCAGCGCGGTGTTCGTGCCGGTGGTGCTGGTGATCGCGCTGCTGACGGTGCTGGGCTGGGGCCTGCTGGGCGGAAACTGGGAAGCGGCGCTGCTCAATGCGGTGGCGGTGCTGGTGATCGCCTGCCCGTGCGCGCTGGGGCTGGCCACGCCCACCGCGATCATGGCGGGCACCGGCGCGGGGGCGCGTGCCGGCATCCTGATCAAGGACGCCGAGGCGCTGGAAGTGGCGCATCGCGTCAGCGTGGTGGCGTTCGACAAGACCGGCACGCTGACGGTCGGCAAGCCCGAGGTGGTGGCGCTGCATGCTGCCGATTCTTCCGATGCCGACGCCGATGCCGACGGCGGCGCGCTGCTGGCGCGTCTGGCCGCGCTGCAGGCCGGCAGCGAACACCCGCTGGCACGCGCGGTGCTGGCCGCGGCGCAGGCGCGCGGCATCGACGTGCCCAGGGCCGAGGACGTCAAGGCGCTGCCGGGCCGCGGCATTGCCGGCGTGGTCGACGGCCAGGCGCTGCAACTCGGCAGCGAACGCCTGCGCGAATTGCTCGGTGCTGACGCGGGTACGCTGGCACCGGTGGCGCAGCGGCTGCAAGGCGAAGGCCGCACCGTGTCGTGGCTGGTCGAGACCACGCCGCCACGCGTCGTCGGGCTGGTTGCGTTTGGCGATGCGATCAAGCCGGGCGCGCCCAAGGCGATCGCCCGGCTGCGCGCGGCGGGCGTGCGCACCGTGATGCTGACCGGCGACAACGCCGGTGCGGCGGCGCGGGTAGCGCGCGAGCTCGGCCTCGACGAGGTGCAGGCCGAGGTGCTGCCCGAGGACAAGGCCGCGCGTGTGCAGGCGCTGGGCCAGGGCGGTGCGGTCGTGGCGATGGTCGGCGACGGCATCAACGATGCACCGGCGCTGGCGGCGGCCGATGTCGGCATCGCTATGTCGACCGGCACCGACGTGGCCATGCACGCAGCCGGCATCACGCTGATGCGCGGCGACCCGGCGCTGGTGGCCGACGCGCTGGCGGTCTCGCACCGCACCGTGCGCAAGATCCGGCAGAACCTGTTCTGGGCATTCTTCTACAACGTGGTCGGCATCCCGCTGGCGGCGGCGGGGCTGCTGAACCCGGTGGTGGCGGGCGCGGCGATGGCGTTCTCCAGCGTCAGCGTGGTCAGCAACGCCTTGCTGCTGCGGCGCTGGCATCCGCAGTCCAGAACGGCAGCCACGGCAGCCACCGCACAGGGAGGCAAGCGATGAATATCGGCGAAGCGGCGCAAGCGTCGGGCGTGTCGGCCAAGATGATCCGGCACTACGAATCGATCGGGCTGGTGGAGGCGCCGCCGCGCACCGAGGGCGGCTACCGGCGCTATGACGAACGCGCGGTGCATACCTTGCGCTTCGTGCGGCGCGCCCGTAATCTGGGCTTCTCGCTCGACGAGATCCGCGACCTGCTGTCGCTGTGGCGCGACCGCGGCCGCGCCAGCGCCGACGTCAAGGCGCTGACGCTGAGGCACGTGGCCGACCTGGAGCAGCGCATTGCCGAACTGGCGGCGATGCGCGATACATTGCGGCAACTGGCGCAGCATTGCAGCGGCGACGACCGGCCGGATTGCCCGATCCTGGCCGATATCGCGGATGTGCCTGGCACTGGCGACGCGCGCCACGCGGCGCGGGAAGAACAGGGCTGTCACTGATCGCCTTGTGCCGTTTGGTGCAGTCACGCAGCAAGACAAAGAACAATGCCGGCGCACACGCCGGCCCGGCCGCAGAGGAGACCGTAGCGCATGGCACAACCGATGACGGACGATCCCGCTTCCGCTGGCGCCGCCGAGGCCCGGGGCACCACTACAGCCCCTGGCCCCGCCATTGCGCACGCGCCGGTGCAAAGCCGCCAGCGCATGCGCGACGGCACCGAGCTGCTGCTGCGCACCTGGCTCCCCGATCCCGGCCGCTTTGCGGAACCGCTTGGCTCGGTGCTGCTGGTGCACGGGCTTGCAGAACACGCCGGGCGCTACCAGCACGTCGCCGAACTGCTGTGCGGATTGGGATTGCGCGTGCGCGCGTTCGACCTGCGCGGCCACGGCGCCAGCGGCGGCGCGCGCATGGTGGCCGACCATCCCGACATCTATCTCGAGGACCTGGCCGAGGTCTACGACGCCGCGCTGCATGACTGGAACGAGCTGCCGATCCTGCTCGGCCACAGCATGGGCGGGCTGATCGCGGCGCGCTTTGCCACCGCGCGCGTGCGCCCGGTGCGCGCGCTGGTGCTGTCATCCCCTGCGCTGGCGCTGCGGCTGGCGCAGCCGATGCTGGCGCTGCACCGCGTGCTGCTGACGCTGGCGCCGCGCCTGCGCGTGCCCAACCCGATCGACGCGCGGCACCTGTCGCACGATCCGGCCGTGGTGGCGGCCTACCGCGCCGACCCGCTGGTGCAGACCACCATCACCGCCAGCGTGCTGGAGAGCTTTATCCGCGGCATGGCGCAGGCACAGGCCGATGCCGCGCGGCTGGAGGCGCCGATGCTGATGCTGGTCGGCGGCGCCGACCGGGTGGTCGATCCGGCGGGCAGCCGCAGCTTCTTCGACAATGCGCCGCCCGACCTGCGCGATGAGGTCTGGTATCCGCACGGCTTTCACGAGATCTTCAACGAAGCACAGCCGCTGCGCGGCGAAGTGTTCGCGGCGCTGGGCGACTGGCTGCGGCGGCACTTGCAACCCCCTGCGGCCTCGGCGCCGCCATCGGGCTAGGTCCGGAACACCGACTCCGCCACGCCGAACACCGCGGCCACCACCGGGTCGTCGCGGCGCGTTGCCAGGCAGACCAGCGTCAGCTCGGTCTGCACGGACATGCCCTCGACGATCACCAGGCCGTGCGCATGCGACTCGCGCAGCGCAATCGAATCGCGTACCAGCGACAGTCCCACGCCGGAACGGACCAGGTCCAGCATCGAGGCTTCCTGGTCCACGTGCGCCACCTTGGGTACGCCGGCCGCGTCGACACCCGCTTGCGCGAAGCGCTCGCACAGCAGGCGGTTATGCGCCGACTCGGGTGGCGTCCAGATCCACGGCAGCGTTGCCAGCTGCGCCCATGAGCGCAGCGCGGTGCGTTCTTTCCAGCCCTTGGGTGCGACCACGTAGTAGGAGAAGGGCGTGAGCGTGAGCGCATGGAAGCTCGCGTCGGCCGGCTGGCCGAGGTAGAAGCCGACGTCGAGCGCGCCGCTGCGTACCTGTTGCAGCACCCAGCCCGACATGCCATGGCGCAGCTCGGTGCCAATCTGCGGGTGGCGTTCGACCAGCGTGCGCAGCATCGGTCCCAGCCGCGTGAATTCCGGATCCAGGATGGTGCCGATCGCCAGCCGCCCGCGCACCGTGTGATGCATGGCATCGACGGTGTGCTGCAGGTCGCCTACGCCGTCGAGGATGCGCTCGGCCAGCGGCAGCAGCGCGGCGCCGTCCGCGGTCAGCGTCAGGCCGGCGGCGGTGCGTTCGAACAGCTTGATGCGCCACGCCGACTGCAGCGCCTTGAGCTGCAGGCTGACCGCGGGCTGGGTCAGGTGCAGGCGTTGCGCGGCGCGGGTCAGATTGCCTTCTCGTGCGACGGCGACGAATGCGCGCAGGTGGTGGAGGTCCAATGCAATGGGGGCGTTTCGAATGCGCGAGTGGTGCGGCGCAATATTTAGCGCGGCTTATATTGCGCTTGACGATAAATCATTGGACGGGGCGGTGCAACTGCACCAAGCTTGCGCTCATTCCGGCCCGCTGCGCCATGCGCGGCAAGCGACGCTGCGGCGCTGTTATCGCTGTTATTACCGCGCGCAATGATTGCGGCCGATCCTCGATATCCAGTATCAAGCAGGAGTGGAAGTGGAAGACATCCTTGCAGAAGCCAGCGCTGTGCAAACTACCGTTGGACATTTCATCGGCGGCCGGCAGACGCGTGGCGCGTCGCAACGCCTGGCCGATATCTATAACCCGGCGATTGGCGAAGTTGCCGCACGCGTGGCGCTTGCTACCGCGCAGGACGTTGCCGACGCCGTGGCTGCAGCCAAGGCCGCGTTTCCGGCATGGGCCGAGACGCCACCGCTGCGCCGCGCGCGCATCCTGTTCAAGTTCAAGGAGCTGCTCGACCAGCACCATGACGACCTGGCCGCGCTGAT
>NZ_CP170643.1:128802-131167 GCF_051015765.1 Cupriavidus sp. a3
TACAAGAGCGTGATGCAGCGGTGGCCGGATGCCATTGCCAAGGGGGCTGAATTTACGATGCCGGTGGCTAAGTAAGGTCTTGATTGGTTTTTGGTTTTTGATGCCAAGCCGCAGGCAAAGCACACATTCCAAACATAAGAAAGCCATGGAGACATTCGACTACATCATCGTTGGCGCCGGCTCAGCCGGCTGTGTCCTGGCCAACCGCCTGACCCAGGACCCTGACATCAACGTCCTCCTGCTGGAAGCTGGCGGCAAAGACGACTACCACTGGATCCACATCCCGGTAGGCTACCTGTACTGCATCGGCAACCCCCGCACGGACTGGCTCTACCGCACCGAAGCCGAGGCCGGCCTGAACGGCCGCTCCCTTGGCTACCCCCGCGGCCGCGTCTTGGGCGGATGCTCGTCAATCAACGGCATGATCTACATGCGCGGCCAGCGCGAAGACTACGACGACTGGGCCCGCCTGTCCGGCGACGACGGCTGGAAATGGGACAACGTGCTTCCGCTGTTCAAGCGCTGCGAAGACCACCACCGCGGCCCAAGCGAATTCCATGGTGCCCACGGCGAGTGGCGCGTCGAAGCGCAGCGGCTGCGCTGGGACATCCTCGAGCGCTTTGCCGATGCGGCGGAGCAAGCCGGCATCCCGCGTACCGACGACTTCAACCAGGGCGACAACTTCGGCGTCGGCTACTTTGAAGTGAACCAGCGCCGCGGCATCCGCTGGAACACCGCCAAGGCCTTCCTGCGCCGCGCGTCGGAGCGCCCGAACCTGACCATCGTCACCGGCGCGCAAGTCAGCGCGCTTACCTTCGACGGGCGCCGCTGCACTGGCGTGCAATACATCGGTGGCGGGCGGCCGCATGCCGCGGCGGCGCGGCATGAAGTCATCCTTTCCGCCGGCGCGGTCAATACGCCGCAGCTGCTGGAGCTGTCCGGCATCGGCGAGCCGGAACGGCTGCGCGCACTCGGCATCGAGGTACGCCACGCCTTGCCCGGCGTGGGTGAAAACCTGCAGGACCACCTGCAGCTGCGCACCGTGGTCAAGGTCAATGGCGTGCGTACGCTCAACACGCGTGCCGCCAGCCTGTGGGGCAAGTTGTGCATCGGCGTCGAGTACGCCTTCAACCAGAGCGGGCCGATGAGCATGGCGCCGTCGCAGCTGGGCGCATTCGCGCGCTCGGATCCGTCGCAGGCGCGGCCCAATGTGGAGTACCACGTGCAGCCGCTGTCGCTGGACAAATTCGGCGATCCGCTGCACGCGTTCAATGCCTTCACCGCCAGCGCCTGCAACCTGCGGCCGACGTCGCGCGGCAGCGTGCATGCGCGCAGCGCCGATTTCCGCGATGCGCCGGTGATCGCGCCCAACTACCTATCGACCGATGAAGACCGGCGTGTCGCCGCCGATTCGTTGCGGCTGACGCGCCGCATCGTGGCATCGCCGGCGCTGGCGCCGTACCAGCCCGAGGAATACCTGCCGGGTGCCGCGTTCCAGACCGACGAAGAACTGGCCGAAGCCGCCGGCAGCATCGGCACCACCATCTTCCATCCCGTCGGCACCTGCAAGATGGGACGCGGCGACGACGGCATGGCAGTGGTCGATAACCGGCTGCGGGTGTTCGGCATCGAGGGACTGCGCGTGGTCGATGCCTCGGTGATGCCGCTGATCACCTCGGGCAATACCAATTCGCCCACCATCATGATTGCGGAGCGCGCCAGCGACATGATCCGCGAAGACCGCCGGCGCGGCGCGGGGGCAGCGGGAGTGATGGCGCCAGCGCCACTCGCCGCGGCGGAAAACGCCTGAAGGTGGCAGGCGCGGGGTGCGCAGCATGGGAAATCGGGCGCGAAAGCATGGGGGCGCCAGGTGGCGTTTGCTGATCATGTGCGCCTGCAAAAAAACTGACACTTGGTTCATGTTTCATAGTGCAAACCCCGATGTTTTGCGATGCAACAGGCGCACACAATAGACGCCTCGGAGGGTGCGCGGGCTGCACATTGTGCTGGCCGCTGTCCTCCGGCGGGAGCCGCCCCGCACAGCCATGACAAAGACGCCGCAGCACGCCGCGACCACGGACGTGCCTGGCGGACGCGGCACAGGGCCTACAGGCCGGTTCGGACCATCAGTCAGTGCCGGGCATCACCCGGCGTACAACGAAGGGCGGGCAGGAGACATGAACCAGCAGGAAACCATCCTGGAAACGCGGAACCTCACCAAGGAGTTCAAGGGGTTCACCGCGGTGAGCGACGTCAACCTACAGGTGCGCCGCGGCTCGATCCATGCGTTGATCGGCCCTAATGGCGCAGGCAAGACCACTTGCTTCAACCTGCTCACCAAGTTCCTGGAGCCGACCACCGGCAC
>NZ_CP170643.1:131267-131935 GCF_051015765.1 Cupriavidus sp. a3
GGCGAATCGCACATCCTGCACGGCGTCGACCTCACGGTGAACCGCGGCGAAGTGGTGACGCTGCTGGGCCGCAACGGCGCCGGGCGCACCACCACGCTGCGCGCGATCATGGGCCTGACCGGCGCGCGCAAGGGCTCGATCAAGGTCAACGGCAACGAGACCATCGGCCTGCCCACGCACAAGATCGCGCACTACGGCATCGGCTACTGCCCGGAAGAGCGCGCGATCTTCTCCAGCCTGTCGTGCGAGGAGAACCTGCTGCTGCCGCCGCAGCTCAAGGGCAAGGGTGGCGAGACGACCGCGGGCATGAGCGAGTCCGAGATCTACGACATGTTCCCCAACCTGAAGGAGCGCCGCCAGAGCCAGGGCACGCGCCTGTCGGGCGGCGAGCAGCAGATGCTGGCGGTGGCGCGCATCCTGCGCACCGGCGCCAACCTGCTGCTGCTCGATGAAATCTCGGAAGGGCTGGCACCGGTGATCGTGCAGGCGCTGGCGCGCATGATCCGGATGCTCAAGCAGAAGGGGTACACGGTGGTGATGGTGGAGCAGAACTTCCGCTTCGCCGCGCCGCTGGCCGACCGCTTCTACGTGATGGAGCACGGCAGCATCGTCGAGCGCTTCGATGCCGGCGATCTGCAGGCAAAGATGCCGGTGCTGCATGAACTGCT
>NZ_CP170643.1:132035-283180 GCF_051015765.1 Cupriavidus sp. a3
ATGGAGCACGGCAGCATCGTCGAGCGCTTCGATGCCGGCGATCTGCAGGCAAAGATGCCGGTGCTGCATGAACTGCTCGGGGTCTGATCCCGGGATCTGACCGATACCCGGATCGTTGATTGCTGTTTGGCAGGAACGGGTGGCGCATCGCCGCCGCAAATCAGGAGACAAAGAGATGAAAAAGACTCGGCTCGCGGCCGCGATGGCGGCTATTGCCATGGGTGCGGTTTCGTTCGGCGCTGCCGCGCAGGTATCCGGCGACACCGTGAAGATCGGCTATATCACCGACATGTCGGGCCTGTACGCCGACATCGACGGCCCCGGCGGCCTGGAAGCCATTAAGATGGCGATCGAGGACCGCGGCGGCAAGGTGCTGGGCAAGCCCATCGAGATCGTTTCCGCCGATCACCAGAACAAGGCCGACATCGCCGCCTCCAAGGCGCGCGAATGGATGGACCAGCAGGGCCTGGACATGCTGCTGGGCGGCACCAACTCCGGCACCGCGCTGGCGATGAACAAGGTCGCTTCCGAGAAGAAGCGCGTCTACATCAACATCGGTGCCGGCACCGCGCGCCTGACCAACGAAGAGTGCTCGCCGTACACGGTGCACTATGCCTATGACACGGTGGCGCTGGCCAAGGGCACCGGCAGCGCGGTGGTCAAGCAGGGCGGCAAGTCGTGGTTCTTCCTGACCGCCGACTACGCCTTCGGGCACTCGCTGGAAAGCGACACTGCCGCGGTGGTGAAGGCCAGCGGCGGCACGGTGGCGGGGCAGGTACGGCATCCGCTGTCGGCGTCCGACTTCTCGTCGTTCCTGCTGCAGGCGCAGTCGTCGAAGGCGCAGATCCTGGGCCTGGCCAACGCCGGCGGCGACACCATCAATGCGATCAAGGCGGCCAAGGAATTCGGCATCACCAAGACGATGAAGATCGCTGGCCTGCTGATGTTCATCAATGACATCCACAGCCTGGGTCTGAAGAACACCGAAGGCCTGCTGATGACCGACAGCTGGTACTGGGACATGAACGACGACACCCGCAAGTTCGCCAACCGCTTCTTCGGCAAGATGAAGAAGATGCCGAGCAGCCTGCAGGCCGCGGACTATTCGGCCGCCAGCACCTACCTGAAGGCGGTGGAAGCAGCCAAGACCGATGATCCGGACAAGGTCATGGCCGAGCTGAAGAAGATGAAGATCAACGACTTCTACACCAAGGGCTATATCCGCCAGGACGGCCGTGGCATCCACGACATGTACCTGATGCAGGTGAAGACCGCGGCCGAGTCGAAGAAGCCGTGGGATTACCTGAAGGTGGTGGCGACCATCCCGGGCGACCAGGCATTCACGACGGTGGCCGAGTCGAAGTGCGCGATGTTGAAGAAGTAAGAGCCGTCGACACTGCGACGGTTTGCTCCCCTCTCCCGCGCGCGGGAGAGGGGCAGGGGAAGAGGGCCGGCGCTAGCAGGAGCGTGGCGCAACCAAACTTCCGGCAGCGGTCCTGAGGCCCGCACGCGCCGGTGTTGAAGTCGGCAGCCTCTTGCACGCCGGCCCTCTCCCCCAACCCCTCACCCGAAGCGGGAGAGGGGAGACACAACCAGCAACGGATGCCCATGGACATCTTCGGAATTCCCCTGCCTGCCATGCTTTCCCAGCTGTTGCTGGGGCTGGTGAACGGCGCCTTCTATGCGATGCTGAGCCTGGGCCTGGCGGTCATCTTCGGCCTGCTCAACGTCATCAACTTCGCGCACGGCGCGCTCTTCATGCTGGGTGCGGTGCTGGCCTGGATGGGCATGGAGTACGCCGGGCTCAACTACTGGATCATGCTGCTGCTGTCGCCGCTGGTGGTTGCCGCCATCGGGGTGGTGATCGAGAAGACCATGCTGCGCTGGATCTACAAGCTCGACCACATCTATGGCCTGCTGCTGACGCTGGGCATCACGCTGGTGATCGAAGGCATCTTCCGCTCGATCTACGGCGTGTCGGGCCTGCCGTACCAGACGCCTGACGCGCTGCAGGGTGCGACCGACCTCGGCTTCATGATCCTGCCGAACTACCGCGCCTGGGTCGTGGTGGCGTCGCTGGTGGTGTGCTTCGCGACCTGGTACGTGATCGAGAAGACCAAGCTGGGCGCCTACCTGCGCGCCGGCACCGAGAACCCAAAGATGGTCGAGGCCTTCGGCGTCAACGTGCCGCTGATGGTGACGCTGACCTACGGCTTCGGCGTGGCGCTGGCGGCGTTTGCCGGGGTGCTGGCCGCGCCGGTGATCCAGATCTCGCCGCTGATGGGCCAGAACCTGATCATCATCGTGTTCGCGGTGGTGGTGATTGGCGGCATGGGCTCGATCATGGGGTCGATCCTGACCGGCCTGGGGCTAGGCGTGGTCGAGGGCCTGACCAAGGTGTTCTATCCTGAAGCATCGTCGACCGTGGTGTTCTTCATCATGGTGATCGTGCTGCTGCTGCGCCCGGCCGGGCTGTTCGGGAAGGAGAAGTGATGAGCGCACCAACCACATCATCGACGCGGCCCGCAGTGGCTGCCAACGCGGGCCGGGCAGGAAAGGGACAGGGCGTGCAGAAGAAACTGTTGTACGGATTGCTGCTGCTGGGGCTGATCGCCGCGCCGCTGGCGGGTGCCTATCCGGTATTTGTGCTCAAGGTGCTGTGCTTTGCGCTGTTTGCCTGCGCGTTCAATCTGCTGATCGGCTATACCGGGCTGCTGTCGTTCGGCCATGCGGCCTTCTTCGGCGGTGCCGGCTACGCGGCCGGCCATGCCATGAAGGCCTGGGGCGTGACGCCCGAGATCGGGCTGATCCTGGGCACGGCCACCGGCGCGCTGATCGGCTACGTGGTCGGCTCGCTGGCGATCCGGCGCCAGGGCATCTACTTCTCGATGATCACGCTGGCGCTGGCGCAGATGCTGTTCTTTATCTGCCTGCAGGCGCCATTCACCGGCGGCGAGGACGGACTGCAGGGCATCCCGCGCGGCAAGCTGTTCGGCGTGCTGCCGCTGTCCAATGACCTGACGCTGTACTACGTGGCGCTGGTGATCATTGTCGCGGCCTTCGCGCTGATCGTGCGCACGGTGCATTCGCCGTTCGGCCAGATCCTGAAGGCGATCAAGGAGAACGAGCCGCGGGCTATCTCGCTGGGCTACGATGTCGACCGCTTCAAGCTGACCGCTTTCGTGCTCTCGGCGGCGCTGTCGGGGCTGGCCGGCTCGATCAAGGCGCTGGTGCTGGGCTTCGAGACTCTGACCGACGTGCACTGGTCGATGTCGGGCTCGGTGATCCTGATGACGCTGGTGGGCGGCCTGGGCACCTTGTCGGGCCCGATCGTCGGCGCCTTCGTGATCGTGGCGCTGGAAAACAAGCTGGGCGACATCGGCAGCTTCCTGGCCTCGGCCACCGGCCTGCAGTGGTTCAACACGCTGGGCGAGTCGGTGACGATGGTGACCGGCGTGATCTTCGTGATCTGCGTGCTGACCTTCCGCCGCGGCATCATGGGCGAGCTGCTGGCCCGGTTCGGCCGCAAGCACGAGTGATCGTGGGGCGACATGCCCGATTCTGGGGCTAGGGTTTTTTCTAGCTTGTCCTCTGTGCACCGCTTCGTTACATTCCATATACGGTTTTCGCAGGTTAAATGGAGGCGGAAGCGAGGAGACGACAGGCGCGCACCCGGTGTCGGGTAGCAGCGTTATAAAATAAAGGGCGTTGCCGGGTGATCCTCGGCAACGCTTTTTTCATTGGTGCTTCGCCCACGGCAGCGAGCACGCAATCCTTCACTGTGCCGTGTTCGCCTCATTGTGGGGCACCCATGCCGGATCGGCATCACCCCGGTCCCCGACGCATGCGACAATGCGGGCGCTTTCCGTTGCCCGCCATGCCCGACTATCCCCCTGATTCCCAAGATCCGCCGCTTCCGGACGGCTCGGGTCGTCCCGACGCAACGCCGCAACGGCCCATGCCGCAGCTGTGGGTACGCGCCGGCCAGAGTGCCGATGGCGCCATGCTGGAGGCCTGGCTGGCAGTCGTGCAGCCGTTGCCGGTGCCGGCGGCCAGGGCTCGGCGGCTGATGCTGGACGAGTTGCTGGCGCAGTCCGGGCGCGGGATCTGCCTTCTGGCCTATGGCGGCGCGCCGGACGATGTGCTGGCTTGCCTGCCGGTGGCGCTGGTGCCAAGCCTGGAACTGGCAGGCCTGGCCGCCCTGGCCACGGAATGGTGGGTACGCCCCGGCCTTGGTGCCGGTATGACCCGCGCCTGCCTGGACGCCGGCTGCGACACGCTGGCCGACTGGGGGCGCGCCCATGGCATCCGCCATGCGCTGCTCGCCCCGGCACTGGCCGGCGCGCAGGGCGGCGCGCCGCCCGGTTTTGCCCCGCATGCCAGCGGCATGTGGATGCGCAATCTTGTGCCGGCGGCCAAGGTGCTCGGCTGAGCCGGCACTGACGCGCTCCGGCGCCCCGTTTTTTCCTCTCCCCGTTTTCCTTTCCCCGTTCCTGCAATGATGGAGTTCGCTTTCCTGGCGGTTGCCGCCTTTCTCGCCGGCATGATCGACGCGGTCGCCGGCGGCGGCGGCCTGGTCCAGATCCCGGCGCTGTTCTCCGCCTATCCCGGCATGGCGCCGGCAACGCTGCTGGGTACCAACAAGGTTGGCTCGATCGCCGGCACCGCCAACGCCGCGCTGCGCTACGGCCGCAGCGTGCGCATCTACTGGGGCGCGACCGCGCCGGCGGTGGTGGCGGCCTTTGTCTTCTCGATGGCCGGCGCGTGGGCGCTGACCATGATCCCGGCCGAGCCGATGCGCAAGGCGCTGCCATTCATCCTGGTGACGCTGCTGGTGTATACGCTGGCCAAGAAGGACCTCGGGACCGAGCATGCGCCGACGCTGAAAGGCGGCCGCGAACGGCTCGCGGCATTGCTCGCCGGCGCAGTGCTCGGCTTCTACGATGGCGTGTTCGGCCCCGGCACCGGCAGCTTCCTGATGATCGTGTTCGTGCGCGTGTTCGGCTATGACTTCCTGCATGCCGCGGCGTCGACCAAGCTGGTCAACCTCGCCACCAACCTGGCGGCGTTGCTGCTGCTCGCCAGCAAGGGCCATATCTGGTGGCAGCTGGGGCTGGTGATGGCGGTGGCCAATGTTGCCGGCAGCCAGGTGGGCAGCCGGCTGGCGCTGCGGCATGGCAGCGCGTTCGTGCGCAAGGTGTTTATCGTGGTGGTGAGCGCGTTGATCCTGAAGACGGCATGGGATGCGTTTGCGCGCTGAGCAGCCGGGCGCTGACCTTGATGCGGGTTAATCCTGCTTTTCGCGTCAAGTCGCTGTGATAGACTCGATTCGCATTCCCGACCGCACGGTCGGTGAATGACAGAAGCGCCAATTCCGGGGGAATTCCGGGGAAAATGGGGCCGGTTCGCCAGGGCGAACGGGTTCTCGGCGTGGACGGGAAATGGGGAATGGTGTGTCATCGTTCCTGGCAGTAGCGCAGGTGCCGGCGATGTGCCTGCGTCAGACCCGAGGGGTCCGTAGAAAATGGGCATCCGCCGGTGGACGCCGGACGGATGCCTTTCCGTTTCAGGAACCGAAGGAGACAAGATGGATTTCAAGCGCGCCAGCCTGCTGGCAATCGCGGCGGCCTGCCTGGCTGCCGGCGCCGCCCAGGCACAGGTCAAGGTCGGGGTCACGGTGTCGGCGACGGGTCCGGCCGCATCGCTGGGTATTCCGGAGAAGAACACCTTCACGCTGATGCCCAAGGAAGTCGCGGGCAAGAAGATCGAGTACATCGTCCTGGACGACGCTTCGGACACCACCACCGCGGTCAAGAACACCCGCAAGCTGATCAGCGAAGACAAGGTTGACGTGGTGGTCGGTTCCACCGTGACGCCGAACTCGCTGGCCATGGTCGACGTGGTCGCCGAGAACGATACGCCGATGATCACCATGGCCGCCTCGGCCCGCATCATCGAGCCGATGGATGCCAAGCGCGCCTGGATCTTCAAGACGCCGCAGAATGACTCGCACATGGCTACCGCGATTGCCGAGCACATGGGCAACAACAACGTGAAGACGGTGGCTTTCATCGGCTTCGCGGATGCCTATGGCGACAGCTGGGCGCAGGAATTCGCCAAGGTGGCGGAGATGCGCAAGATCAAGGTGGTCGCCAACGAGCGCTTTGCCCGCACCGACACTTCGGTGACCGGGCAGGTGCTGAAGATGATGAGCGCCAACGCCGACGCGGTGCTGATCGCAGGCTCGGGTACGCCCGCGGCGCTGCCCGCCAAGACACTGAAGGAGCGCGGCTACAAGGGCAAGGTCTATCAGACTCACGGCGTTGCCAACGCGGACTTCCTGCGCGTGTGCGGCAAGGATTGCGAAGGCACGTTCCTGCCGGCCGGCCCGCTGCTGGTGGCTGAACAGTTGCCCGACAGCAACCCGGTGAAGAAGCCGGCCATGGCCTACAAGACCGCCTACGAGAAAGCCTTCGGCGGCCAGGTCTCGACCTTCGGCGGCCATGCCTGGGATGCGGGCCTGATCCTGCAGCACGCCATTCCCGAGGCACTCAAGAAGGGCCAGCCCGGCACCAAGGAATTCCGCAAGGCGCTGCGCGACGCCATGGAGCAGACCAGGAACCTGCCGGTGTCGCACGGCATCATGAACATGAGCACCACCGACCACCTCGGCTTCGACCAGCGCGCACGCGTGATGGTGCAGATCGTCGACGGCAAGTGGAAGCTGCTGAAATAAGCCGCTGCACTGAATTCCCGAGTGACAGTTGAGTAGGAGTGAAGCAGGGCGCATGGGTTATGCCATGCGCCCTTTTTTCTGCCGCACCGCCATACCTAGGGTTGCCGAGTATTTCCGCAATGGGCAACCCGTTTACCATTTCGTAAATCCCACCGCGCGCAGCACCCTGTCGGCCCCCTTCGAAGCAGGCAGGTATTTCAACGATACGGGGAGACAATGGACCTATCTATCGCCGCCATCCTGGCGCAGGACGGCATCACCTCGGGCGCGATCTACGCGCTGCTGGCACTGGCCCTGGTGCTGGTGTTCTCGGTGACGCGCGTCATCTTCATCCCGCAAGGGGAGTTCGTTGCCTACGGCGCGCTGACGCTGGCCGCGATGCAGGCCGGGCATGCGCCGCAGACCAGCTGGCTGCTGCTGGCCATGGGCGCGCTGACCTTCGTCTATGAAACCGTGACCGTGCTGCGCAGCGCCGAGCTGCGGCGCACGCTGGGCCAGCGGCTGGCGGTGCTGGCCGGCAAGTACCTGGTGTTCCCGCTCGCGGTGCACTGGGTGGTCCAGCAATACGGCGCGCAGCCGCTGCCGATGGTGGCGCAGATCGCGCTGACGCTGCTGGTCATCATCCCGCTCGGGCCGATGCTGTACCGCCTCGCCTACCAGCCGCTGGCCGAGGCCAGCACGCTGGTGCTGCTGATCGTATCGGTCGGCGTGCACTTTGCGCTGGTGGGGCTGGGGCTGGTGATGTTCGGCGCCGAGGGCTCGCGTACCACGGCGTTCTCTGATGCGCGTTTCGAAGTGGGCGCGCTCAGCGTCTCGGGCCAGAGCCTGTGGGTGGTGGGCGTGTCGGCGCTGCTGATCGGCGCGCTGTACTTCTACTTCGAGCGCACGCTGCAGGGCAAGGCGCTGCGCGCGACCGCGGTGAACCGGCTGGGGGCGCGCCTGGTCGGCATCGGCACCACGCAGGCGGGGCGGCTGTCGTTCACGCTGGCCGCGGCGATGGGCGCGCTGTGCGGCGTCCTGATCGCGCCGCTGACCACGGTGTACTACGAGTCGGGCTTCCTGGTGGGCCTGAAGGGCTTTGTCGGCGCGATCGTCGGCGGGCTGGTGAGCTATCCGGTCGCAGCACTGGGTGCGCTGCTGGTGGGCCTGCTCGAATCCTATTCGTCCTTCTGGGCCAGCGCGTTCAAGGAGGTCATCGTCTTCACACTGATCATTCCGGTGCTGCTGTGGCGCTCGCTGACGAGCAAGCATGTCGAGGAGGAGGAATAAGCCATGACCATGCTGACCGACAAGCAAGCGGCGGCCGTGACCGGCGCCGAGGCCGGCAGCCGTGCGCGGTTGAACCGTAACCGGATTCTGGTGCTGGCCTTCATCGTCGTGCTGGCGCTGCTGCCGGTGCTGCCGACGCCTGAATTCTGGATCACGCTGGGCAACTACATCGGGCTGTACAGCATCGTCGCGATCGGGCTGGTGCTGCTGACCGGCGTGGGCGGCATGACATCGTTCGGACAGGCCGCGTTCGTGGGGCTGGGCGCGTACAGCACCGCCTACCTGACCACGCAGTTCGGGCTGTCGCCGTGGTTCGGGCTGCTGGTGGGCCTGGTGATCACGGTAGCCTCGGCCTATGTGATCGGGCTGATCACGATGCGCATGTCCGGCCACTACCTGCCACTGGCGACCATCGCGTGGGGCCTGTCGCTGTTCTTCCTATTCGGCAACCTGGAGTTCCTGGGCAAGTACGACGGCATCAACGGCATCCCGGTGCTGTCGTTCTTCGGCATCGAGCTGCAGTCGGGCCGCTCGATGTTCTACCTGATCTGGGCAGTGGTGCTGCTGGCCGTGCTGGCGATGCAGAACCTGCTGAACTCGCGCCCGGGCCGCGCCATCCGCGCGCTCAAGGGCGGCGGGGTGATGGCCGAGGCGATGGGCGTCAATACCGCGTGGATGAAAGTGGTGATCTTCGTCGTGGCGGCGATCCTGGCGTGCGTGTCGGGCTTCCTCTACGCGCACCTGCAGCGCGCGGTGAACCCGACGCCGTTCGGCCTGAACTACGGCATCGAGTACCTGTTCATGGCGGTGGTCGGCGGCGTCGGCCACGTGTGGGGCGCAGTACTGGGTGCGGGCATCCTGACCATCCTGAAGGACGTGCTGCAGGGCGTGCTGCCCAAGCTGCTCGGCGCCAACGGCAACTTCGAGATCATCGTCTTCGGGGTGCTGCTGGTGCTCCTGCTGCAGTATGCGCGCGATGGCATCTGGCCGTTCCTGCGCCGGCTGTTTCCGTCGGGCCCCGCGGTGCTGGCGCCGGCGCAAGCCGAGGCGCTGGCGGTGCGGCGCAAGCCCGAGGCGGGCGAGCTGATCCTCGACGTGCGCGCCGCGCGCAAGGAGTTCGGCGGGCTGGTCGCGGTCAACGATGTCAGCTTCCAGGTGCGTGCGGGCGAAATCATCGGCCTGATCGGCCCGAACGGTGCCGGCAAGTCCACCACCTTCAACCTGGTGACGGGCGTGCTGCCGGTCACGCGTGGCGAGGTCCGCTATCGCGGCGAGGTGATCTCCGGCCTGCCGTCGCGCGAGATCGTCAAGCGCGGCATTGGCCGCACCTTTCAGCACGTGCACCTGCTGCCGACCATGACGGTGCTGGAGAACGTCGCCATCGGCGCGCACCTGCGCGGCGACTTCCGCGCGCAGGGCGGTGTCTCGGCAGCGATCCTGCGCATGAACAAGGTCGAGGAAGACAAGCTGCTGTTCGAAGCGAAGCGGCAACTGGAACGCGTAGGCCTGGCCGACTGCATGTACATGGAAGCGGGCAGCCTGGCGCTGGGCCAGCAGCGCATCCTGGAGATCGCGCGCGCCCTGTGCTGCGACCCCGCGCTGCTGCTGCTCGACGAGCCGGCTGCGGGCCTGCGCTACAAGGAGAAGCAGGCGCTGGCCGACCTGCTGCGCAAGCTCAAGGGCGAGGGCATGAGCGTGTTGCTGGTCGAGCACGACATGGACTTCGTGATGAACCTGACCGACCGGCTGGTGGTGATGGAGTTTGGTACGCGCATCGCCGAGGGCGTGCCCGAGGAAGTGCAGAAGAACCCGGCGGTACTGGAAGCCTACCTGGGTGGCGTGGAATAGGTGTGGAGCAAGGACCCGACATGAGCCTGATACTTGAAGTGAAGGACCTCCACGTCCGCTACGGCAAGGTGGAAGCGGTGCACGGCGCCAACCTGAAGGTGGAAGCCGGAAAGATCGTGACGGTGATCGGCCCCAATGGCGCCGGCAAGTCGACCATGCTCAACGCGATCATGGGTGCGCTGCCGGTCAACGGCTCGGCGAGCGGATCGGTCAGCTACCTCGGTCACGACATGGCCGGTATCCCCGTGGAGGGCCGCGTCGCGCGCGGCATGTGCCTGGTGCCGGAGAAGCGCGAGCTGTTTGCGTCGATGACGGTCGAAGACAACCTGTTGCTGGGCGCTTTCCGCCGCAAGCGTGCCGGCGAGAAGAACTACCTGGACCAGATGGACGTGGTCTACGACTTGTTCCCGCGCCTGCGCGAGCGTGCGCGCCAGGATGCCGGCACGCTGTCGGGCGGCGAGCGCCAGATGCTCGCGGTGGGCCGCGCGTTGATGGCCAAGCCGCAGCTGCTGATGCTGGACGAGCCCAGCCTCGGCCTGGCACCGCTGATCGTCAAGGAGATCTTCCATATCATCAGCAACCTGCGCCAGACCGGCGTGGCCACGCTGCTGATCGAGCAGAACGCCCGGGCGGCGCTGCAGGTGGCTGACTATGGCTATGTGATCGAGACCGGGGATATGTCGATGGAGGGGCCCGCAGACGAGTTGGCGGCGAACCCGAAGGTGATTGAAACCTATCTTGGGTTGGCAAAAAAGGCCGCTTAATCCGTAAGGATGATAGCCGGACGAATGAGGGCTCGCCTAGGCGAGCCCTTTTTCATTTCTCGTGTGAATAACTTTGGGGATAAGTGGTTTCAGAGGCCTGTTTTTTGGTATCGGGAGGAGCGACGCAGGGTTGGGTACGCTTCGATTCGGTTGATGAATGAAAGGCTGCGAGAATCCTCTGTAGATATCGAGGCCAACGATGATGGCGCTAAAATTATGCTTTGAAGGAATATAGTGGCGCTATCATTTTGGTGTTTTATTTTTCGCGAGAATGTCCTTCGGTATCTTGGATAGCTTCTTGCTGCGCGGTCTCCAGCAACCAATCGCGAAAGCGGTTTAGCGCCGGATGATCGCGGCGCTCCCGCGGCGCGCACAAGAAATAGCCCCGTTGCAGCGAAATCGGCAAATCAAACGGCGCAAAAACACGTCCCGCTGCAATTTCATCTCTCACCAGGCATCGCTGCAACACCGCGACTCCCATGTCGGCGCGAACAGCCTGGATCAGGATCGACACCTGGTCGAACGCTGTGGATAACATCGGCGCAGCGTTGGGTACGCCGGCCGCTCGCAGCCAGTTTTGCCAGTTCGCCGGCGCTGACGTGTGATAGAGCAGGGGCTCCTGCAACAGCTCCGCCGGCGTCTGCCAGCGGCCGGCCTCGCGGCGAGCACGGGCGCGGTCCGGATGGCAGACCGGCACCATTTCACGCCCGATCACGTAGTCGGCCTGCAGGCCCGGCCACTTGCCCGCTTCACCCGCCAGGATGGCGGCATCGGGCGTGGCGCCCGAGAGATCCTCATCGCGCTGGTAGGGAACGAAGTCGAGGTGGATTTCCGGATGGCGCCGATGGAAGTCCGGCAGGCGCGGCACCAGCCATACGCTGGCCAGCGTCGGCACGACCGACAGCGTCAGGCGGTGGCGCCGGTCGCCGGCGAGCAGGGCAGCGCTGGCATTTTCGATTGCGGCCAGCGGCTCGGCCACGGCATCGAGCAGCTGCCGGCCGGCATCGGTCAGCACCAGCCGATGTGCATTGCGCTGGAGCAGCGGCTGGCCGAAGTGTTCCTCGAGCCGGGCGATTGCCCGGCTGATCGCGCCCTGGGTGACGCACAGCGTGTCCGCGGCACGGGTGAAGCTGCCAAGCTTTGCCGCGGCGGCAAAGGCGTGCAACTCGGACATCGACGGGGAACGCAGCCGCATGGCGCAGGGTACAGCGCAGGAGAGGGGGCAGAACCTGCGATGCCACAGTGTTTACCTGGGCGTGGGGCAGGATGATCTTTGGTAATGCAAACGTGCAATATAGTCGTTTGTGCGCAACCGGTAAACGCCTGACACTCGCTCGGTTCCTTCGCATAAAACAACAGGAGAAAGCCTCATGAACCGAGCCACGATGACGCGCCGCCAGCTGATGCTGTCGGGCGCCGCAGCCGCCGCCACGCTGATGCTTACCAGCAGCGCCTTCGCGCAGGCCAACTATCCGACCCGCCCGATCCGCTTGATCGTGCCGTTTGCCGCGGGCGGTTCGACCGACCTGTCGGCGCGCCTGGTGGCCGAATTCGCCGGCCGCGAGCTGGGCCAGTCCATCGTGGTCGAGAACAAGGGCGGCGCGGGCGGTTCGCTCGGCATGGAGCAGGTGGCCGGCTCGGCACCGGACGGCTACACCATCGGCATGGCCACGGTCAGCACGCACGGCTCCAACCCGGCTGTGTATCCGAGGCTGAAGTACGACCCGATCAAGGACTTCGCCCCGGTGACCAACGTGGTCGCCATCCCCAGCGTGTTCGCCGTACACCCAAGCGTGCCGGCCAAGACCATGCAGGAGTTCATCGCGCTGGCCAAGGCCAATCCGGGCAAGTACAGCTTTGCCTCGCCGGGTGCGGGCTCGCTTGGCCACGTCAACATCGAGAACTTCATGATGCTGGCCAAGATCGACCTGCTGCACGTGCCGTACAAGGGCGCCGGCCTGGCGCTGAATGACGCTGTAGCAGGGCAGGTCAATGCCATCACCGATAACCTGTCGTCGACGCTGCCCCACGTGAAATCCGGCAAGTTGCGCGCGCTGGCGGTGCTGGGCGCGTCGCGTTCGGCACAGCTGCCGAACGTGCCGACGTATGCCGAGCTGGGCTTCAAGGACATGGGCGAGGGCGGCTGGTTCGGCATCGTCGCCCCGGCCGGCACGCCGCCGGCGATCGTCAACAAGCTGAACCAGGCTATCCACAAGGCCATGCAGAACCCCGAGTTCAAGCGCAAGGTGGAAGAGTCGGGCGGCACGCTGGTGCCGACCACGCCGGATCAGTTCAAGGCCCAGATCCAGCAAGCCATGGCGCGCTATGCCCGCGTGGCCAAGGCCGCCGAGATCAAGCTGGACTGAGGCATGGCTGAAGCGAATCATCAGGGCGCGCTGCCGCCGGTCATCGTGCGGCTGCCGGAAGGGAAGGCGCTGCCGCTGGTGTGCGACTCGCCGCATAGCGGCACCGTGTACCCGGCGGATTTCGGCGCGGCGATCCCTGCGGCGCGGCTGCGCGGCGGTGAAGACACGCACGTTGATGCGCTGTGGGCAGCGGTGCCGGCGGTCGGCGGCACGCTGCTGGCGGCTACGTTCCCGCGGGTCTATATCGACCCGAACCGGATGGCCGACGATATCGACCCGGATCAGCTGGACGGGGCGTGGCCCACGGCGCTGGCGCCGGGACCGAAGACCAGCCTGGGCTATGGCCTGGTCTGGAGCCGGATCGATGCGAGCACGCCGATCTACGATCGCCGGCTGTCCGTGGCGGAAGTGCAGGGGCGTCTGGACCGCTATTACCGCCCCTACCATGCGGCGCTTGCCGAGGCCGTGGAGGGCGCATACCGGCGCTTTGGCGCGGTCTGGCACCTGAACCTGCACTCGATGCCAAACAATGCCTATGAGCGCCTGAAGATCGACAGCCCGCACCCGCTGGCGGACTTTGTGCTGGGAGACCGGGACGGAACCACCTGCGAGCCGGGGCTGGTCGACCTGGTCGACCGGGAACTGCGCAACATGGGCTACACGGTTGCGCGCAATGACCCCTACAAGGGCGTGCAGCTGATCGCCCAGATCGGGCGGCCGGCCGAGCGGCGTAGCAGCCTGCAGATCGAGATCCGACGCCCGCTCTATATGGACGAGGCGACGCGGAAACGGAATGCCGGGTTCGATACCTTGCAGCACGACCTTGGCAGGCTGGCGGAGCAGGTTGCAGCATATATCCGGGCCAGCCTCTGAGCAGCTTGTTCCACGTGAAACATTGGCCGGGCCTTGTTGCCCGGCCTTTTTGTTTCACGTGGAACATCGTGGCACCCCAGGCGTCGCTTGCCGGCCACGCGCAGGTATCGTCCACATCATGTTTCACGTGAAACATGGTGTCGGTCGAAAAGCGGCCAGACGAATGCCGCTATAATTTCGCATTCCCGCATTTTCCCGCCAGCCTCCCGGAGGAGGTGTCTCATGCTTTACCCAAAAGAATTCGATGTCATCGTCGTCGGTGGTGGTCACGCCGGAACTGAAGCAGCACTCGCGGCCGCGCGCATGGGCTGCCAGACGCTGCTGCTGACCCACAACATCGAGACGCTGGGCCAGATGAGTTGCAATCCGTCCATCGGCGGCATCGGCAAGGGACACCTGGTCAAGGAAGTGGATGCGATGGGCGGCGCCATGGCGGCCGCCACGGACGAGTCCGGCATCCAGTTCCGCATTCTCAATTCCAGCAAGGGACCGGCGGTGCGCGCCACGCGCGCGCAGGCGGACCGTGTGCTGTATCGCAAGGCGATTCGTACTCGCCTGGAAAACCAGCAGAACCTGATGCTGTTCCAGCAGGCAGTGGATGACCTGATGGTCGAGGGCGATCGGGTCGTCGGCGCCATGACGCAGGTCGGCATCGCCTTCCGCGGGCGGGCCGTGGTGCTGACCGCCGGCACTTTCCTGGACGGCAAGATCCACGTCGGCCTGGACAACTACACTGGCGGGCGCGCCGGAGATCCGGCTGCCGTATCCCTGTCGGCGCGCCTGAAGGAACTGAAGCTGCCGCAGGGCCGGCTGAAGACCGGCACGCCGCCGCGCATCGACGGCCGCACCATCGACTTCTCGGTGATGGAAGAACAGCCTGGCGATCTGGATCCGGTGCCGGTGTTCTCCTTCCTGGGCCGTCCGGAGCTGCACCCGCAGCAACTGCCTTGCTGGATCACCCATACCAACAGCCGCACGCATGACGTCATCCGTGGCGGTCTCGACCGTTCGCCGATGTACACCGGCGTGATCGAAGGGGTGGGGCCGCGCTACTGTCCCAGCATCGAGGACAAGATCCATCGCTTTGCCAGCAAGGAAAGCCACCAGATCTTCCTGGAACCGGAAGGGCTGACCACCAATGAGTTCTACCCGAACGGGATCTCGACCAGCCTGCCGTTTGACGTGCAGCTGGAGCTGGTGCATTCGATCCGCGGCCTGGAGAACGCGCATATCCTGCGCCCTGGCTACGCCATCGAGTACGACTACTTTGATCCGCGCGGCCTGAAGTCATCCCTGGAGAGCAAGGCGATCCGCGGGCTGTTCTTTGCCGGCCAGATCAATGGCACCACCGGCTATGAAGAAGCCGCCGCGCAGGGCCTGCTGGCCGGCATCAATGCCGGTTGCTACGTGCGCGAGCGTGAAGCCTGGACGCCGCGTCGCGACCAGGCCTACCTGGGCGTACTGGTTGACGACCTGATCACGCGCGGTGTGACCGAGCCGTATCGCATGTTCACCAGCCGTGCCGAATTCCGACTGAGCCTGCGCGAGGACAACGCCGATATGCGGCTGACGGAAGTCGGCCGTGAGCTGGGTGTCGTTGACGATGCACGCTGGGATGCTTTCAACCGCAAACGCGACACTGTTTCACGTGAAACAGAGCGGCTGAAAAGCACATGGGTGAACCCGGCCATGCTGCCGCCGGAAGACGCCGTGCCGTTGCTGGGCAAGCCGATCGAACGCGAGTACAGCCTGGCCGACTTGCTGCGCCGGCCGGAAGTCCGCTATGAGTCGCTGATGGCGCTGCAGGGCGGCCGCCACGCGCCCGAAGCACCGCTCGACGCCGATGCCATGCTGGCCGACCAGATCCGTGAGCAGATCGAGATTGGTATCAAGTACCACGGCTATATCGCTCGCCAGGCTGCCGAGGTCGACAAGCTGGAAGCCAATGAATCGACCCGCCTGCCCGAGAACCTCGACTACACCGAGGTACGTGGGCTGGGCTTCGAGGTCAGCCAGAAGCTGAACCAGCACCGCCCGGAAACGCTGGGCCAGGCATCGCGCATCTCGGGCGTGACTCCGGCGGCGATCTCGCTGCTGCTGGTACACCTGAAGAAGAAGGGGCTCGGCCGAACGCGCGCCGATTCGGCTGCCGTTGGCGGCAACTCGGAAGAGGCGGCCTGAGTGGCGGGCGCTCGACACACCATGACAGACGACGCCACGCAGCGTCGTCGCCTCGAAGCCGGTCTCGCCGAGATCGGGCTGGTATTGGCACCGGTACAGATTGACAAGCTGTTCGACTACCTCGCGCTGCTGCGCAAATGGAACGGCGTCTATAACCTGACCGCGATCCGCCACCCCGATGAGATGCTTACGCATCACATGCTGGATTCGCTCGCGGCAGTGCCCGCGCTGGCCGCTGCCGCGCGTTCTGCAGAGATCGGTACGCCTGCGCGGGGCAGGGTGCTGGACGTCGGCTCGGGCGGCGGCATGCCCGGGCTGCCATTGGCGATTGCGTGTCCCGACGTGTCGGTGCTGATGGTCGACATCGTGCAGAAGAAGACCGCATTCCTGACGCAATGCCGCGCCCAACTCGGCCTGGTCAACGCCGCGGCGCACTGGGGCCCGGTGGAAAAACTGGACGATGCGGACGGCTTTGCCGTGATCACGTCACGTGCCTTTGCTGAACTGACCGACTTCGTGAACCTGTCGGGCCAGTTGCTCGCGCCGCACGGCAAGCTGATCGCCATGAAGGGTGTTTATCCACAGGCGGAGCTCGACCGGATGGAAGCCGCGGGACTGATGGCCAACTGGCAAGTCGACGAAGTACCGCGCCTCACTGTGCCGGGACTGGATGCCGAGCGCCACCTGGTGGTGCTGTCGCGGCGCGCAGGCGCGCACGCATGACCTACGCCGCGGCGCTGCAAGCAGTGCCGCGAACTGCCGGCCATGAGGCTGGCCGGATGAATTGAAGCAGGAGCCTCAGGAACATATGGCCAAGGTATTCGTGATTGCAAACCAGAAGGGCGGGGTGGGCAAGACCACCACGACGGTGAACCTCGCCGCCGGCCTGGCCGCGCAGGACCAGCGCGTGCTGCTGGTCGACCTGGATCCGCAGGGCAATGCCTCGATGGGTTCGGGCATCGACAAGCAGGCGCTGGAACACAGCGTGTACCAGGTGCTGGTTGGCCTGGCCAGCGTCCCGCAAGCGCGCCAGAAATCCGAGACCGGCAGGTACGACGTGCTGCCGGCCAACCGCGAGCTGGCCGGTGCCGAAGTCGAACTGGTCGAGCTCGATCACCGCGAGCGCCGGCTCAAGCAAGCCATCGACGCAGTCGACGACGAGTACGACTTCGTGCTGATTGACTGCCCGCCGTCGCTGTCGCTGCTGACGCTGAACGGGCTGTGCGCGGCGCATGGCGTGATCGTGCCGATGCAGTGCGAATACTTCGCGCTCGAAGGGCTGTCCGACCTCGTCAACACCATCAAGCAGGTGCACGCCAACCTGAACCGCGAGCTCAAGGTGATCGGCCTGCTGCGCGTGATGTTCGACCCGCGCGTCACGCTGCAGCAGCAGGTGTCGGCACAGCTCGAATCGCACTTCGGTGACAAGGTGTTCAAGACCCTGATCCCGCGCAACGTGCGCCTGGCCGAGGCACCGTCCTATGGCATGCCGGGCGTGGCATTCGATCCGTCATCCAAGGGCGCCAAGGCGTACCTGGACTTTGGCGCCGAGATGATCGCGCGCGTCAGGCAGCTGGGCTGAAGCTCGAGGAGGCATCGACCATGAGTACCGCAAAGACGCCGGCAAAGAAGAAGGGCCTGGGCCGGGGCCTGGAAGCATTGCTGGGCGGTCCCGCCGAGATCGTCGAGACAGCGAAGCAGGAGGGCGCGCCCAGCGTGTTGCACGTGGACCAGTTACAGCCCGGCAAGTACCAGCCGCGTACACGCATGGATGAAGGCGCGCTGCAGGAGCTCGCCGCCAGCATCCGCGCGCAGGGCCTGATGCAGCCGATCCTGGTGCGGCGCGTGGCCGAGCCGGATCGCTACGAGATCATTGCGGGCGAACGCCGTTACCGCGCGTCGAAGCTCGCGGGCCTGGACCAGGTGCCGGTGCTGGTCAAGGACGTGGCCGACGAAGCCGCGGCCGCGATGGCGCTGATCGAGAATATCCAGCGTGAAGACCTGAACCCGCTGGAAGAAGCGCAGGGCATCATGCGCCTGATCCGCGAATTCAAGTTTACGCACGAGCAGGCCGCCGAGTCGGTGGGCCGCTCCCGCAGCGCCGTGTCCAACCTGCTGCGCCTGCTGAACCTGGCGGCGCCGGTGCAGACCATGCTGATGGCGGGCGATCTTGACATGGGTCACGCGCGCGCGCTGCTTGCTGTCGACGGCGCCAATCAGATCACGCTGGCGAACCAGATCGTCAACAAGCGGCTGTCGGTGCGCGAGACTGAAAAGCTGGTGGCGTCCACGCTCAAGCCGTTCGACCTGAGGTCGCTCAAGCAGAAGGGCGTGAACAATATCCGCGACGTGGCGCGGCTGGAGGAAGAGCTGTCGGATGCGCTGGGGCTCTCGGTGCAGATCAAGGTGGGTGCGCGCGGCAAGGGCCAGCTCACCATCCACTTCAGCGACAACGATGCGCTCGATGGGGTGCTCGCGCGGCTGCGCGAATCGCGCGAAGGGCAGCAGGCAGCCTGAAATAGCGGGCGATAACCGGCCATTGCGAGGGTAACTGTTGCATCGAAGCAGCAGTGGCCGGTGCGATTATCGGTATACGTGAGGCGTACCCGCTAATCCACCATCATGCGCAGGGTCCGCTGCGCAATCCAATTACGTCAAACATCATTGCGGCGCAATTTTTGTGAAGCCATCATGCAATCGTGATGGCAACCGTTGTGCGCAACGCACTGCAAGCTAACTGTAAGCAGATTGACGCGAATCAGTAGTTCCCCTTAAAATCGTGCGGTTTGAATTCTGGTCGGGCCGATAAGTTCCGGCCTGAATGAGGCAGGCAGGTAGTGGTTCGAGACCGTCAGCAGCGCAGCGCCGGTTCCCGTCAGGAAGATGACTGGGACGACTGGAAAGAAGGCGCAGAACGTGAAGATGAAGCTGTCGATCCGCTGTCGCACGCCGATGCGGTGAAGCTGTTTGGCGAACGCGCGCTGCGTCCTTCGCGCATGACCCCGGGCAAGGTTGTCCTGGCGCAGGTGATCGTTTCCCTGCTGTCAGCATTTTGCTGGGCGTTGTTCGGGAAAGAGGCGGGGCCGTACGGCTGGTCAGCGTTGTTCGGCGGCATGGTGTGCTTCGTGCCCAGCGGATTCTTCGCATTCCGGCTGTGGGTGGCGCGGGATCGCGCATCGGTCGGCGGGCTGGTCCTGGGTGAGGCGATCAAGGTGTTCGCCACCGTGGCCATGCTGGTGCTGGTGGTGGTGCTGTACCGGGATCTGCGTTGGGTACCAATGCTGGTCACGTTCCTGCTGGCGCTCAAGACTTACTGGGTGGTGGCCCTCGCGATGCGCTAGGCCGCTGCACAAGACAGGTGCTTCATCCGGAGGTGGGGCACCGAAACGGAATATCAAGATGTTTCCGTGGCGGTTTCACCGTGGTTTCACAGCGGTGACACCGGACACGGTCAAGGTTGGAAACCCGCTTGCATCGCGGTGACCGGCGAATCCGCCGAAGGCAATGCAAGACGCGTACCGGGTGCCGCACAGGAGTGTAGCGGCGCGCGGCCCGAAGATTTCGCAATATACCGTTCGATTCGACAATGGCAGAAGCTACCCAAAGCGCGGAACACGTGCTGACACCCTCCGGCTATATCGCCGAACACTTGCAGAACTTGAACTCGGTCGGCGGCAAGCAAGCGTCGGTGGTCGATTTCTCCGTGATCAACTATGACACGGTGTTCTGGTCGGTCCTGTGCGGCGCCATCGCCGTGCTGTTCCTGTATGCCGCCGCGCGCCGCGTCACCTCGGGCGTGCCGGGCCGCTTCCAGGCCTTCGTCGAGATGATCGTCGAGATGGTCGACGACCAGGCCAAGGGCATCATCCACGGCGACCGTTCGTGGATTGCTCCGCTGGCACTGATGGTGTTCTGCTGGATCACCATGATGAACGCGATCGACTTGATCCCGGTGGACTGGGTCACCGGCCTGAATCATGTCCTGGGCATCTTCCACATCCACCTGCCCCACCACCGCGCGGTGGCCACGGCCGACCTGAACGGCACGCTGGGCATGTCCTGCGCCGTGCTGGTGCTGATGATCTACTACAGCTTCAAGATCAAGGGCGCGGGCGGCTTCATGCACGAACTGTTCTCGGCCCCGTTCGGCGCCAAGTGGTACCTGGCCCCGTTCAACCTGATCCTGAACATCATCGAATTCCTGGCCAAGGCCGTTTCGCTCGGCATGCGGTTGTTCGGCAACATGTACGCCGGCGAACTCGTGTTCCTGCTGATCGCGCTGCTGGGTTCCATCTGGACGTTTGGTGCCGACCTGTCGGCGCTGGGTTTCGTCGGCCACGTCCTTGCCGGCGCTGTCTGGGCGATCTTCCACATCCTGATCGTGCTGCTCCAGGCCTTCATTTTCATGATGCTGACGCTGGTGTACATCGGCCAGGCTCACGATCACCACTGATCGCTGCAGGTTTCAAGTTTTAGGTTTTTGGTTTTTTGATTTTTTGGTTCTAAGTCTCTCTAAATTAAAGGAGTCGTCATGCAAGAATTTCTCGCCAACATCCAGGGTCTGACCGCTATCGGTATCGGCATCATCATCGGCCTGGGCGCTATCGGCGCCTGCCTGGGTATCGCCCTGATGGGTGGCAAGTACATCGAAGCCTGCGCACGTCAGCCCGAGCTGATGAACCCGCTGCAAACCAAGATGTTCCTGCTGGCCGGCCTGATCGACGCGGCATTCCTGATCGGCGTGGGTGTTGCAATGCTGTTCGCCTTCGCGAACCCGCTGCTGGCTGTCATCAAGTAATTCTTTTCGGTCTGCATGATGCTGACGGGCGGCGCGGGCCACCAGCCCAGCCGCCTTTTGTGCATTTATCTGTAGTTTGATTACCGAAAGGAACACACCATGAATCTGAACGCAACGTTTTTTGCGCAGATGGTCGTGTTCTTCATCCTGTGGTGGGTTGTTGCCAAATTCATTTGGCCGCCGCTGGTGAAGGCGCTCGACGAACGCGCAACGAAGATCGCCGATGGCCTCGCCGCTGCCGAGAAGGGCAAGGCCGAGCTTGAACTCGCCAACAAGCGTGTGGACCAGGCCATGGCCGAAGCCCGCACCGAAGGCGCCCAACGCGTCGCTGACGCCGAGAAGCGCGCCCAGCTGACGGCCGAAGAGATCAAGCAGAACGCCCAGGCAGAAGCCGCACGCATCATTGCCCAGGCCAAGGCCGACGCCGAACAGCAGGTTACCCGCGCGCGCGAAGAACTGCGCGACCAGGTCGCCGTGCTGGCCGTCAAGGGTGCCGAGCAGATCCTCAAGCGTGAAGTGAACGCGCAGGTCCACAGCGACCTGCTCAATCAACTCAAGGCTGAGCTCTAATCATGGCTGAAACCGCAACCATTGCCCGTCCCTACGCTGAGGCGCTGTTCCGCGTCGCCAGTGAATCGAGCGCAGGCAACCTGGGTGCATGGTCCGAGCTGGTGTCGGAAATGGGGCTAGTTGCCGCCAATGCCGACATGAAGGCGGTCGCCGACGATCCGAACGTTCCCGGCGACAAGCTGGCCGAACTGTTCCTGTCGGTGCTGAAGTCCCCGGTCAGCGACGAGGCACGCCGCTTCGTCAAGCTGCTGGTGGAGAACGGCCGCCTGACGGTGATGCCTGACATCGCCGAACAGTTCCATGCGCTCAAGAACGCCCGTGAAGGGTCGTCGGATGTCGAGATCACCAGTGCTTTTCCGCTGGAAGATGGTCAGCTGAACGACCTGGTCGCCGCACTCGAACGCAAGTTCGGCCGCAAGCTGTACGCGCAGGTGGCGGTGGACCCGTCCCTGATCGGCGGCGTCAGCGTCAAGGTTGGCGACGAAGTGCTCGACACCTCCGTGCGTGCGCGCCTGGCAGCCATGCAAACCGCGCTGACCGCCGCCTGAGCGGCAGTCCGACGGATTGAAGAATTAGGAGCATTGTGATGCAACTGAACCCCTCAGAAATCAGCGAGCTGATCAAGACCCGCATCTCGGGTCTTGGCGCCGAAGCTGAAGTGCGCAACACCGGCACGGTGATTTCCGTGACCGACGGTATCTGCCGCGTGCATGGCCTGTCCGGCGTGATGCAGGGCGAGATGCTGGAATTCCCCGGCAACACCTTCGGCCTCGCGCTGAACCTCGAGCGCGACTCGGTCGGCGCCGTGGTGCTGGGCGACTACGAACACATTTCCGAAGGCGACACGGTCAAGTGCACCGGCCGCATTCTGGAAGTGCCCGTTGGCAAGGAACTGCTGGGCCGCGTGGTGAACACGCTGGGCCAGCCGATCGACGGCAAGGGCCCGATCAACGCGAAGCAAACCGACGTGATCGAAAAGGTCGCGCCGGGCGTGATCGCGCGTCAGTCGGTGAGCCAGCCGGTGCAGACCGGCCTGAAGTCGATCGACTCGATGGTGCCGATCGGCCGTGGCCAGCGCGAGCTGATCATTGGTGACCGCCAGACCGGCAAGACCGCCGTTGCCGTGGACGCGATCATCAACCAGAAGGGCAAGGGCATGTACTGCGTGTACGTCGCCATTGGCCAGAAGGCTTCGACCATTGCCAACGTGGTGCGCAAGCTGGAAGAGCACGGCGCGATGGAATACACCGTCGTCGTGGCTGCTGCCGCTTCGGACTCGGCCGCCATGCAGTACCTGGCTGCCTACGCCGGCTGCACGATGGGCGAATACTTCCGCGACCGCGGTGAAGACGCGCTGATCGTTTATGACGACCTGACCAAGCAAGCCTGGGCCTACCGCCAGGTGTCGCTGCTGCTGCGCCGCCCGCCGGGCCGCGAAGCCTACCCGGGCGACGTGTTCTACCTGCACTCGCGTCTGCTGGAGCGTGCTGCCCGCGTGAACGAAGACTACGTCGAGAAGTTCACCGACGGCGCCGTCAAGGGCAAGACCGGTTCGCTGACCGCGCTGCCGATCATCGAAACGCAGGCTGGCGACGTGTCCGCGTTCGTGCCGACCAACGTGATCTCGATCACGGACGGCCAGATCTTCCTGGAAACCGACCTGTTCAACGCCGGTATCCGTCCCGCCATCAACGCCGGTATCTCGGTGTCGCGCGTGGGTGGTGCAGCACAGACCAAGGTGGTGAAGGGCCTGTCCGGCGGTATCCGTACCGACCTGGCCCAGTACCGTGAACTGGCTGCGTTCGCGCAGTTTGCTTCGGACCTGGACGATGCGACCCGCAAGCAGCTCGAGCGCGGCCGCCGCGTGACCGAACTGCTGAAGCAGGCGCAATACCAGCCGCAGCAAGTGTGGCAGCTGGCCGCTTCGCTGTTCGCCGCCAACAACGGCTTCCTCGACAATGTGGAAGTGAAGGACATCCTGCCGTTCGAGAAGGGCCTGCACGACCATCTGAAGACCAAGTACGCTGACCTCGTCAACCGCATCGAAGAGACCAAGCAGCTCTCGAAGGAAGATGAACCCGCCCTGCGTGCCGCCGTCGAGGATTTCAAGAAGTCCGCCGCGTTCTAACCACCGCGTGATTCCACGACATCCCTGCCGCGCCTGAGTAGTCAGGCGCGGCAGGGACTCGGACGGAGAGGAAGATATGGCCGGAACGAAAGAAATTCGAACCAAGATCAAGAGCGTGCAAAACACGCGCAAGATCACCAAGGCGATGGAAATGGTCGCCGCATCCAAGATGCGCAAGGCGCAGGAACGGATGCGCAATGCCCGCCCCTATGCCGAGAAAGTGCGCAACATCGCGGCGCACCTGGCTTCTGCCAACCCCGAGTTCAAGCACCCGTTCATGCAAGAGCGCGAAGTGAAGCGCGTCGGCATGATCGTGGTCACGACCGACAAGGGGCTGTGCGGCGGCCTGAACACGAACGTGCTGCGTGCGGTGACCAACGAGCTGAAGAGCCTGCAGGGTCGAGGCGTGGATGTGCAAGCCACTGCCATCGGCAGCAAGGGCATGCAATTCCTGAGCCGCATCGGCGCCAAGGTGGCCTCGAATGTGGTGCAGCTCGGCGACACCCCGCACCTGGAAAAGCTGATCGGCGCGATCAAGGTCCAGCTCGACGCATTCACCAACGGTGAAGTCGACGCGGTGTACCTGGCGTACACCAAGTTCATCAACACGATGAAGCAGGAACCGATGGTTGAGCAGCTTTTGCCGCTCGCCGCCGACAAGCTGTCGCAGACGGAAGAAGAGAAGCGCGCCTACTCGTGGGACTACATCTACGAGCCTGACGCGCAGACCGTGGTGGAAGAGCTGTTGGTCCGCTACGTCGAGGCGCTGGTGTACCAGGCCGTGGCCGAGAACATGGCGTCCGAGCAGTCGGCGCGCATGGTGGCCATGAAGGCAGCATCCGACAACGCGAAGAACGTGATCGGCGAACTGCAGCTGGACTACAACAAGACCCGGCAGGCAGCGATCACCAAGGAACTGTCGGAGATCGTCAGCGGCGCGGCAGCGGTCTGAGGCGTCAAGAATTCAAGCTATCGGAGATACGAAATGAGTATCGGAAATATTGTGCAGTGCATCGGCGCCGTGGTGGACATCGAGTTCCCGCGCGACGCGATGCCGAAGGTGTACGACGCGCTGGTGCTGGAAGACAGCGGCGAAACGTCGTTCGCCGAAAAGGGCCTGACGTTCGAAGTCCAGCAGCAGCTGGGCGATGGCGTGGTGCGTACCATTGCCCTCGGTTCGTCGGACGGCCTGCGCCGCGGCATGCCGGTGAAGAACACCGAAGCGCCGATCTCGGTGCCGGTGGGTCAGGGTACCCTGGGCCGCATCATGGACGTGCTGGGTCGCCCCATTGACGAAGCTGGCCCGATCGCTTCGGACGAGCGCCGCGCGATTCACCAGAAGGCACCGAAGTTCGACGAACTGTCGCCTTCGACCGACCTGCTCGAAACCGGCATCAAGGTGATCGACCTGATCTGCCCGTTCGCAAAGGGCGGCAAGGTGGGCCTGTTCGGTGGTGCTGGCGTGGGCAAGACCGTCAACATGATGGAGCTCATCAACAACATCGCCAAGCAGCACAGCGGTCTGTCGGTGTTCGCCGGCGTGGGCGAGCGTACCCGTGAAGGGAACGACTTCTACCACGAAATGAAGGAATCCAACGTGCTCGACAAGGTGGCCATGGTGTTCGGCCAGATGAACGAGCCGCCGGGCAACCGTCTGCGCGTGGCACTTTCGGGCCTGACCATGGCCGAGAAGTTCCGCGACGAGGGCCGCGACATCCTGTTCTTCGTCGACAACATCTACCGCTACACGCTGGCCGGTACCGAAGTGTCGGCACTGCTGGGCCGTATGCCTTCCGCCGTGGGCTACCAGCCGACGCTGGCTGAAGAAATGGGCAAGCTGCAGGAGCGCATCACCTCGACCAAGACTGGCTCGATCACCTCGATCCAGGCCGTGTACGTGCCTGCGGATGACTTGACCGACCCGTCGCCGGCAACCACCTTCCTGCACCTGGACTCGACCCTGGTGCTGTCGCGTGACATCGCCGCTCTCGGTATCTACCCCGCCGTGGATCCGCTCGACTCGACCTCGCGCCAGATGGACCCGCAGGTTGTGGGCCAGGAGCACTACAGCGTCGCGCGCGCCGTGCAGCAGACCCTGCAGCGCTACAAGGAACTGCGCGACATCATCGCGATTCTGGGCATGGACGAACTGTCGCCGGAAGACAAGATGGCCGTGAACCGCGCGCGCAAGATCCAGCGTTTCCTGTCGCAGCCGTTCCACGTGGCCGAAGTGTTCACGGGTTCGCCGGGCAAGTACGTGCCGCTGAAGGAAACCATCCGTGGTTTCAAGATGCTGGTGGACGGCGAGTGCGATCACCTGCCCGAGCAGGCGTTCTACATGGTCGGCTCGATCGACGAAGCCTTCGAGAAGGCCAAGAAGCTCCAGTAAGCCTTGTTTCGATGCCCCCGCGCCTGCGGGGGCGGCGGGGCATCGCGCCAAGCGGTGCAGCCGCCAGAAGCGAAGCGATTGGAGAAAGGATCAGATATGGCAACCATTCTTGTAGACGTCGTCAGCGCGGAAGCGTCGATCTTCTCCGGCCAGGCGAAGTTCGTGGCGCTGCCGGGCGAGTCGGGTGAGCTGGGCATCCTGCCGGGCCACACGCCGCTGATCACGCGCATCCAGCCGGGTGCGGTGCGCATCGAGAAGGAAGACGGCAGCGAAGAGTTCGTGTTCGTTGCCGGCGGCATTCTCGAAGTGCAGCCCAAGCACGTCACCGTGCTGGCCGACACCGCTATCCGCGGTGGCGACCTGGACGAAGCCAAGGCCCAGGAAGCCAAGCGCGCGGCCGAAGAGCTGATGCAGAACCAGAGCAGCGACCTCGACCTGGCACGTGCCCAGAGCGAGCTCGCCGTGGCGGCTGCGCAGCTGGCTGCCATTGCCCGCCTGCGTCGTAAGAAGTAACTGCTTCGGTAGTACTGTCGCGTTGTTGTTTTTTCGATGCGACATTTAAAAAAGGCAGCCGCGAGGCTGCCTTTTTTGTGGGCACAGCGATATGCTTTCGTCCTGCCTGGACAAAAAAAAGCGCGCGGGCCGGGGAGGCTCCGCGCGGACGGGAAAATCCCTTCGAGGGGTCAATTCGAAGGAACGGGTTCGGTCCAGGTGACAATCAAGGCGCATCGGATACCTGGTATCCGCAACAGGCTGCAAAGGCCACGCGCTAAAACGGTCTTCCTGGTGTTCCGGTCCAGCGGCAATTTTGCTGGATCGGAAAATCGGGTTGCTGCAAGAAACGCTACAAAAAGGCTTTCTTCACCACGCCCCTTTAGGTCTGCACAGCAATCTTTGCTGGGGCGCCGCACCCCGGACAGCGGGTGTGTCAATGCATTGTGGGGGAAACTCCCCGGCATGGCAGTAACAAAATGTATCGTTTTGCAAGAAGTTGAAAGCCGCTGGCACCAATACCCGCCGTGCGCGCCACTTTTGTGCAAGTTACGACCAAGTTTGCCGTTGTAACGTGCCGATAGCGTATCATTCCCGGCTTGTTTTTCGTGTTCGCTCTCGCACCATGTCCATGTGGCGATTCGCGGTTACGATTTGATACGTCCCCAGCGCTGGCCCGCCTCGGGCCGACGGCAGCCGGACAGTTATCCCCGGTTATCCTGCAGTTGTTCAGCCGTTATCCCAAGACTTATCCCGCAGTTATTCACAGTTTCACAGCCGGAGCCGCAATGCACCCAGAGATGCAGCCAGCGATACATGCCATGCTGGCGATGAAGACCGTGGCCGTGGTCGGCCTGTCGGACCGGCTGGAGCGCCCCAGCAATGAGGTGGCGGAATTCCTGCAGGGTCACGGCTTCCGTATCGTGCCGGTGAATCCACGCCACGCCGGCGAGCGCATCCTTGGCGAAACCTGTCACGCCAGTCTGCAGCAGGCGGCCGAGGCGATGGCCGCCAGCGGCGTGCGCATCGAGTGGGTCGACATCTTCCGCCGTGCCGAGGATACCCCCGCGGTGGTCGATGACGCCATCGCCATCGGCGCGCGCGGGGTCTGGCTGCAGCTTGGCATCGTCAACGATGAAGCCGTGCGCCGCGCCACCGCCGCGGGACTGCTGGCGGTCCAGGACTGCTGCAGCAAGATCGAATTGACGCGCGCACTGGCGCCGCGCTAGGTTGCCCAAGTTGCGCTCAGCCGCGCCGGCACTGGCCCGTTTTCGTTTTTACAAGCCCTCGCAACCATGGCCATCGATCCCGAACTGACCGCCTACTATCGCCGCCTGGCCGAGCGCTATGCCGGCGCGCCCGTGCCTGCCGACGCCGCCGCGCGCCGTACCCGCTTCGCCGAGATCGCCGCGGCTTCGCAGCTGCCGGACCCCGAGGGCATCGCCGTGCGGGACCTGCAGATCCCGCTGGCGGGCCGCACCCTTGACGCGCGCCTGTTCCAGCCGCAAAGCGAGGCCCGGCCGCGGCTGATCGTGTACTTCCATGGGGGCGGCTGGGTCATCGGCTCGCTCCAGACCCACCATACCGTGGCGGCATTGCTCGCCGCGGATACCGGTTGCGCGGTGGTCAGCGTCGACTACCGGCTGGCGCCCGAGCATCCATTCCCCGCGCCTTGCGAAGACGCCATGGAAGCGGTGGCGTGGCTGGCGGGCCAGCGCGAGGCGCTGGGCCTGGCACCAGCCTTCCTGGCGCTGGCCGGCGACAGCGCGGGTGGCCATCTGGCGGCGCAGGCCGCACAGCAGCTTAACGGCGGCAACGCGGTGCGGGTCGACGCCCAACTGCTGATCTACCCCGTCGCGGCGCCGGTACTGGCCACGGAAAGCTATCGGGCCTTTGCCGACGGTCCCGGCCTGACGCGCGACGAAATGGCATGGTTCTGGACCCAGTTCATCGGCGCCGGGGCTCTTGCGGAAGGAGCGGCGCATGCCGACCCGCGCGTGCACCTGATGGCCGCAGCGCCGGTTCGGCCGCCCGCGACGGTGATCGTGGTCGCGGCCCACGACGTGTTGCGCGACGATGGTCTGTCCTACGCCGACTTCCTGGTGCGCCACGACGCCGCGGTGATCACCATCGAGGCCAGTGGCATGGTCCATGGCTTCGCGCGGCTGCAGCCGGAAGCCCAGCGTGCGCGCGAATGGATGCGGCGTGCCGCCGATGCCTTCCGCGACCTGCTCGACGACGCCTGAGCGTGGCCGCAGCGCATCGGGCCCATACCCTGAAGCGCCGGCACGCCTCGCCCATCCCTTAGAATGGCGGTCTTACGAGGATGACCATGACCGCACTGCAGAACGATACCTTCCTGCGCGCGCTGCGCCGCCAGCCCACCGAATACACGCCGCTGTGGCTGATGCGCCAGGCAGGCCGCTACCTGCCCGAGTACAACGCCACGCGCGCGCGCGCCGGCAGCTTCCTCGGGCTGGCCAAGAACCCGGCCTACGCCACCGAGGTGACCCTGCAGCCGTTGGACCGCTATCCGCTGGACGCGGCCATCCTGTTCTCCGACATCCTGACCGTGCCCGATGCCATGGGCCTCGGCCTCTCGTTCGCCCAGGGCGAAGGCCCGCGCTTCGCGCATCCGCTGCGCTCCGAAGCCGACGTGCAGAAGCTGGCCGTACCCGACATGTCCTCGTTGCAATACGTGTTCGACGCGGTCAGCGAGATCCGCCGCGCGCTGGTGCAGGACGGCCGCCAGCGCGTGCCGCTGATCGGCTTCTCGGGCAGCCCGTGGACGCTGGCGTGCTACATGGTCGAAGGCGGCGGCTCGGACGACTTCCGCACGGTCAAGGCGATGATGTATGGCCGCCCGGACCTGATGCACCGCATCCTCGAAATCAACGCGCAGGCCGTCTCTGCATACCTGAACGCCCAGATCGACGCGGGCGCGCAGGCAGTGATGATCTTCGACACCTGGGGCGGCGTGCTCGCCGACGGCATGTACCAGGCGTTCTCGCTGGCCTATATGCGCCGCGTGCTTGCCGGACTGAAGCGCGAGCACGCGGGCGAGCAGGTGCCGGCGATCGTCTTTACCAAGGGCGGCGGACTGTGGCTGGAAGCGCTGGCCGATACCGGTGCCGACGCGATCGGGCTGGACTGGACCGTCAACCTGGCCGAGGCGCGCCGCCGTACCGGCGGGCGCGTGGCCCTGCAGGGCAATATCGACCCCACCGTGCTGTTCGCGCCCGAAGCGGCGATCCGCGAGCAGGTGCGTGGCGTGCTGGACAGCTACGCCGCGGGCGGCGGCAGCGATGGCCACGTGTTCAACCTCGGCCACGGCATCTCGCAGTTCACGCCGCCCGAGCATGTCACCGTGCTGGTCGACGAAGTGCATGCCTACAGCCGCAAGCTGCGCGCCGCGCAGAAGTGACCCGCGTGATATACGCCGCGGCCGTTGGGCTCGCGGCGCCCCGCGCTGCAGCGAAACGCGCCGGCGCGTACCCGGTGATGCGGGAGCCGCGCCGTTACGCCTGTCAAGTTAACTTTTTCGCCAGCATTCGCCAAAAAGGTGCTCGGAGTTGATTCTCGGGGCTTGACTTATGCACACCGATAGGTTTGCCGCAGTGCAAGAGAGGGTAATGCCTTAACCTATCCGGGGGATGTTTGCAAGGTCTTGATTTTTAAGGCTTTGGAAGATTTGCAAAGCGTGGGCCGATGCCAGTGGATCCCTTGATTTCCGGGCCTTCCGGGCGCTCCCGAGCGACTTTTCAACAAAGTTATCCACAGGGGCGATGGAATTAGTGGAAAACCAGTCATCTATCATCGACTTAGGGCCACATTTGAAGTTTTACTTTAAGTTGATGTTGCGCCGCACACAAAAACGCCTGCGGCCGCCGTGCTGCCGCCCAAAGCACAGCGATCGTGCGACTGGCGTGCACCAGGTCGGGTCCGATGGCGGACGATAGCGGCGCCAACGCCATATTGCGGGGCGACCCGGCCATCGCCCTGCCGATCGTCCGTGTCGCGCTGGATACACCCGCCGACGATTGCTTCGACTACCTGGCGACGCCCGAGGTCGCGACCGGCGACCTCGTCGTGGTGCCATTTGGCCGTCGCAGCCTGGTTGGCGTAGCCGTGGAGCGCGCTGCCACCTCCGATGTGCCGCCCGACCGGCTGCGCCCGGTGGCGCAGCGCCTGGACTGGATGCCGCCGTTGCCGCCCGACTGGATCGCGCTGGCCGCGTTTTCGGCGCGATATTACCAGCGCCGCCTGGGCGAGGTCATGCTCCCTGCGCTGCCGCCGGCGTTGCGTGAAGCCGACAGTTGGCCGGGCCTGGCACAGCGTGCCCGCACCGACGAATATCGCCTGCTGCCCGGGCATGTGGATAACTTGCTGGCCGCCGTGCCGCCGCGCGCCCGCAGCGTGCGGGCGCTGGCTCAGGCGCTCGCCGAACGCGCGGCCGTCGGCACGCCAATGGCGCTGGCCGATGCGCGCGCGCTGTGCGCGGCGGCACCGGCCCGGCTGGCCGAATGGCAGGCCGCCGGCTGGGTCGAAGCCGATCGCACCGCGCGGCTGCTGCTGCCGACCGCGCCGATGCAGGCGCCGTCCGCGGCCCCTGCCTTGCATGACGAGCAGCGCGCCGCGGTACAGGCGATCGCCGAAGCGCAGGGTTTCTCCCCGTTCCTGCTGCACGGCGTTACCGGCAGCGGCAAGACCGAGGTCTACCTGCACGCCATGCAGGCCGTGCTGGAGCGCGACCCGCACTCCCAGGTGCTGATGCTGGTTCCAGAGATCAACCTGACACCGCAGTTGCAGATGCGCATCGCCGCGCGTTTCCCGCACCTGCCGCTGGCGGTGCTGCACAGCGGCCTGGCCGACCAGGAGCGCAGCCTGCAGTGGCTGGCCGCGCATCGCGGCGAGGCCCGGATCGTGCTGGGCACGCGCATGGCCGTGATGGCGTCGCTGCCGGCACTGGCACTGATCGTGGTCGATGAGGAGCACGATACCTCCTACAAGCAGCAGGAAGGGCTGCGCTACTCGGCTCGCGACCTGGCGGTGTGGCGGGCCAAGCAGCGCGGCATCGCCGTCGTGCTGGGTTCGGCCACGCCGTCGATGGAAACCTGGTGGCGGGCGGGGCAGGGCACTTACCGCAAGCTGGTGCTGCGCGAGCGCGCCCAGGCGGATGCCGCGTTGCCAACCGTGCGGCTGGTCGACCTGAACCATGAGCGGCAGCGCCAGCGCGCGCTGTTCGAAGGCCTGTCGGTGCCGCTGCTGGAAGCGATCGACGCCCGCCTGGCGCGCGGCGAGCAGAGCCTGCTGTTCCTGAATCGCCGCGGCTACGCGCCGGTGATTGCCTGCGACAGCTGCGGCTGGTTGTCCGGCTGCCCGCGCTGCTCGGCGTACCTGGTGCTGCACCGGCCCGAGCGGCGCCTGCGCTGCCACCACTGCGGGCTGGAGGCCCCGGTGCCGCACCACTGCCCGGATTGCGGCAATGTCGATATCGCGCCGCTCGGCCGCGGCACCCAGCGCATCGAGGAAGCGCTGGCGGCACGCTTCCCGCAGGCGCGCATCGCCCGCATCGACGCCGACTCGACCCGGCGCAAGGGCAGCGCGCAGGCGATGTTCGATGAAGTCCACGCCGGCGAAGTCGACATCCTGGTGGGCACCCAGATGGTCGCGAAGGGCCATGACTTCCAGCGCGTGACGCTGGTCGGCATCGTGCACCCGGACGCCGCCATGTTCAGCCACGATTTCCGCGCCGCCGAGCACCTGTTCGCGTCGCTGATGCAGGTGGCGGGGCGCGCCGGGCGCGCCGGGCTGCCGGGCGAGGTGCTGATCCAGACCCGCTACCCGGATACCCCGGCATTGCAGGCGCTGACGCGCCATGACTATGATGGATTCGCGGCCAGCCAGTTGCGAGAGCGGCGCCAGGCCGGGTTGCCCCCGTTCTGCTTCCAGGTGCTGGTCACCGCGGAGCACGGCGAGCTGGAGCGGGCGCTGCAGTTCCTGCAGGCAGCGCGGCGGCACGCCGATTCGTGCCGGTTGGCGGCCGAGGTGCAACTGCACGACCCGGTGCCCATGTCGATGGTGCGCATCGCCAACCGCGAGCGCGCCCAGATGCTGGTCGAGGCGACATCAAGGCCGGCGCTGCAACGGTTCATGGCTGAGTGGGTACAGACTTTCGCAGAGGTAGGAACGGAGGTGAAAGGGGTGCGCTGGCAGCTGGAAATCGACCCGCTCCGGATATGAAGCGACAGCGGCGGGCTGCGCAGGTGCAACCCATTTTTCAGGGTTAACGCTAGGGTTGCACAAGGTTGCACCTTGAGGTTTTTCGGGAGTAAGATCGCGCCAGCTCACAGGCTGCGGCCGGTCGTGCGTCCATGCCTGCGGCATCGGCGCGGCGGTACCGGCGGCGCCCCAGTTTTCGGAGAACTGCCCGCATGGCCACCACCACTCTCGGCGTCAAGCTCGACGACGCCTCGCGCGATCGCCTCAAGCGTGTCGCCCAATCCATCGACCGCACGCCGCACTGGCTGATCAAGCAGGCCATCTTCACTTACCTGGAGCAGGTCGAGCGCGGGCACCTGCCGCACGAGACCAGCGCCGCCGGCTCGGCCGACTCCGATGGTTCCGACGCCCCCGACCTGGTCGCCGCCGACGGCGCGCCGCAGCCGTTCCTGGAATTCGCGCAGAGCATCCAGCCCCAGTCGGTGCTGCGTGCCGCCATCACCTCAGCCTACCGTCGTCCCGAGACCGACTGCGTGCCGGTGCTGCTGGAGCAGGCACGCCTGCCGCAGCAGCAGGCCGAGGCAGCCATCAAGATGGCCAAGAAGCTGGCCACCGCGCTGCGCGAACAGAAGGTTGGAACTGGCCGCGAAGGCTTGGTGCAGGGCCTGATCCAGGAATTCTCGCTGTCGTCGCAGGAGGGCGTGGCGCTGATGTGCCTGGCCGAGGCGCTGCTGCGCATTCCCGACAAGGCCACCCGCGATGCGCTGATCCGCGACAAGATCAGCGGCGCCAACTGGCAGTCGCACCTGGGCCAGAGCCCGTCGCTGTTCGTCAACGCCGCCACATGGGGCCTGCTGCTGACCGGCAAGCTGGTCGCCACGCATACCGAATCGGGCCTGACCAAGGCGCTCACGCGCATCATCGGCAAGGGCGGCGAGCCGCTGATCCGCAAGGGCGTGGACATGGCGATGCGCCTGATGGGCGAGCAGTTCGTCACCGGCGAGACCATTTCCGAGGCGCTCGCCAACGCGCGCAAGTACGAGGCGCAGGGGTTCCGCTACTCCTACGACATGCTAGGGGAAGCGGCCATGACCGAGGACGATGCCGCGCGCTACCTGGCTTCGTACGAGCAGGCCATCCATGCCATCGGCCAGGCTTCGCGCGGTCGTGGCATCTATGAAGGCCCGGGCATCTCGATCAAGCTGTCGGCGCTGCATCCGCGCTACAGCCGCGCCCAGCACGAGCGCGTGATCGGCGAGCTGTACGAGCGCCTGAAGTCGCTGACGCTGCTGGCCCGCCAGTACGACATCGGCATCAATATCGATGCCGAGGAAGCCGACCGGCTGGAGATCTCGCTCGACCTGCTCGAACGCCTGTGCTTCGAGCCCGAGCTGGCCGGCTGGAACGGCATCGGCTTCGTGGTGCAGGGCTACCAGAAGCGCTGCCCGTTCGTGATCGACTACCTGATCGACCTGGCCCGCCGCAGCCGCCACCGCCTGATGATCCGCCTGGTCAAGGGCGCCTACTGGGACAGCGAGATCAAGCGCGGCCAGGTGGAAGGACTGGAGGGCTACCCGGTCTACACGCGCAAGGTCTACACCGATGTGTCGTATGTCGCCTGCGCGCGCAAGCTGCTGTCGGTGCCGGACGCGATCTATCCACAGTTCGCGACGCACAACGCGCACACGCTGTCGGCCATCTACCAGATCGCCGGCCACAGCTACTACCCCGGCCAGTACGAGTTCCAGTGCCTGCACGGCATGGGCGAGCCGCTGTACGACCAGGTGGTCGGCCCGACCGCCGACGGCAAGTTCAACCGCCCATGCCGGATATACGCGCCGGTCGGCACGCATGAGACGCTGCTGGCCTACCTGGTGCGCCGCCTGCTGGAGAACGGCGCCAACACCTCGTTCGTAAACCGCATCGCCGACGACACCATCTCGCTGGACGAGCTGGTGGCCGATCCGGTTGCCGTGGTCGAGGCCATGCACCGTGACGAAGGTACGCTGGGCCTGCCGCATCCGCGCATCCCGTCGCCGCGTACGCTGTACGGCAAGAGCCGTCCCAACTCGGCCGGCATCGACCTGGCCAACGAACACCGGCTGGCGTCGCTGTCGTCGGCGCTGCTGGCGGGCACCAGTGAGCGCCAGGTTGCCGAGCCGATGCTGGGCGCGGAGGTGCCGCGCGCGGCCGACGCCATCACCACGCCCGTGCTGAACCCCGCCGACCACCGCGACGTGGTCGGCCAGGTCACCGAAGCCAGCCAGGCCGACGTCGACGCCGCGCTGCAGGCAGCCGTCAATGCCGCGCCGATCTGGCAGGCGACGCCGCCGGACGTGCGCGCCGCCGCGCTGGAGCGCGCCGCCGACCTGATGGAAGCGCAGATGCAGTCGCTGATGGGCATCATCATGCGCGAGGCCGGCAAGACCTTCTCCAACGCCATCGCCGAAGTGCGCGAGGCGGTGGACTTCCTGCGCTACTACGCCGCCGAGATCCGCCGCGGCTTTGACAACGAGACTCACCGCCCGCTGGGCCCGGTGGTGTGCATCAGCCCGTGGAACTTTCCGCTGGCGATCTTCACCGGCCAGGTCGCCGCGGCGCTGGCCGCAGGCAACCCGGTGCTGGCCAAGCCCGCCGAGCAGACCCCGCTGATCGCCGCCGCCGCGGTGAAGCTGCTGCGCGAAGCCGGCGTGCCGGCCGGCGCGGTGCAGCTGCTGCCGGGCCGCGGCGAGACCGTCGGCGCCGCGCTGGTGGGCGATGCCCGCGTCAAGGGCGTGATGTTCACCGGCTCGACCGAGGTCGCACGCATCCTGCAACGCAATGTCGCCGGCCGTCTCGACGCCGCCGGCCGCCCGATCCCGCTGATCGCCGAGACCGGCGGCCAGAACGCGATGATCGTCGACTCCTCGGCGCTGGCCGAGCAGGTGGTCGGAGACGTGGTCAACTCGGCCTTCGACTCGGCCGGCCAGCGCTGCTCGGCGCTGCGCGTGCTGTGCCTGCAGGAGGACGTGGCCGACCGCGTGCTGGAAATGCTCAAGGGCGCGATGCAGGAACTGACCATGGCCAACCCGGATCGCCTGTCGACCGACGTCGGCCCGGTGATCGACGAAGAGGCGCGCGCCAACATCGTGCGCCATATCGACGCCATGCGTGCCAAGGGCCGCCGCGTCCACCAGGCCGATCCCAATGCCGCGCAGGGCGCCAGCTGCCGCAACGGCACCTTCGTGCCGCCGACGCTGATCGAGCTGGACAGCATCGAGGAACTGAAGCGCGAGGTGTTCGGCCCGGTGCTGCACGTGGTGCGCTTCCCGCGCGCGGCGCTCGACACCATGGTCAGCCAGATCAACGGCACCAACTACGGCCTGACGCTGGGCATCCATACCCGCATCGACGAGACCATCTCGTTTATCGTCAGCCGCGCTCATGTGGGCAACCTGTACGTGAACCGCAATATCGTCGGTGCCGTGGTCGGCGTGCAGCCGTTCGGCGGCGAGGCGCTGTCGGGCACCGGTCCCAAGGCGGGCGGCCCGCTGTACCTGCACCGGCTGCTGTCCGTGTGTCCGCAGGACGCGGTGGCACGCAGCGTACGCGCGGCCGACGTGACCAACCACGCCGAGGCGGTCGGCCCGGACGATGAAGCCGTGCGCGCCGCCGAAGCCTTCCGCAACTGGGCCGGCACCGAGCTGCCCGCGGTCGCCGACGCCTGCGCGCGATTTGCCGAGGCATCGCCGTCGGGCCTGGCAGTGACCCTGGCCGGCCCCACCGGCGAGCGCAACACCTACACGCTGCTGCCGCGCGAACACGTGCTGTGCCTGGCCGCGCAGGAGGCCGACCTGGCGCTGCAACTGGGCGCCGTGCTGACCGTCGGCGCGCGCGCCGTATGGCCGGAAACCCCCGTTGCGCGGGGGCTGTTTGCGCGCCTGCCTAAGGGCGTACAATCGCGCGTCCGCATGGTGGCTGACTGGACTGCCGCGGACATCGCCATCGATGCGGTGCTGCACCACGGCGACTCCGACCAGCTGCGCACGGTGTGCGAGCAGGTGGCGGCGCGCCCGGGGCCGATCATCGGCGTGCAGGGGCTGGCGCAGGGCGAGCCGACCGTCGCGCTCGATCGCCTGCTGATCGAGCGCTCGCTGTCGGTCAACACCGCTGCCGCGGGCGGCAATGCAAGTTTGATGACGATCGGCTGAGGCATTCTCGGACGACGCGTCTTGTCGAAGCGCGCACCGGTGGCGGCGATCCTGCCCCGGCGCGCATACCAAGGAGGGCGCGGCACTGCCAGGCCGCGCCCAGAAAAATACGCCGCCCAGGGCGCCATACCGGCACCACCGCGGCACAGAGTGGCACCAATTGGGACCCAAGGAGATCTGATGAGCTCGACATTCCACAAGACGGCACTGACCGTTGCGCTGACCCTGGCCGGCCTGACCGGCGCCTCCGCCGCCTCTGCGCAGGCGCAGGAAATCAAGCTGGGCTACGCCGGCCCGATGACCGGCGGCCAGGCCCAGTATGGCAAGGACATGCAGAACGGCATCGTCCTCGCGATCGAGGACATGAACGCCACCAAGCCCAAGATCGGCGGCAAGGAAGTCAAGTTCGTGCTGGTCTCCGAAGACGACCAGGCCGACCCCAAGACCGGCTCGGTGGTCGCGCAGAAGCTGGTCGATGGCGGCATCCAGGGCATGCTCGGCCATTTCAACTCGGGCACCACCATTCCGGCGTCGATGGTCTACAACCGCGCCGGCATTCCGCAGATCGCCATGGCGACCGCGCCGGAATACACCAAGCAGGGATTCAAGACCACCTTCCGCATGATGACCTCCGACACCCAGCAGGGTTCGGTGATCGGCGCCTACGTGGTGAAGAAGCTGGGCGCGAAGAACATCGCCATCGTCGATGACCGCACCGCCTACGGCCAGGGCCTGGCCGACGAGTTCGAGAAGGCCGCCAAGGCCGCCGGCGGCAAGATCGTGCGCCGCGAGTTCACCAACGACAAGGCGGTGGACTTCAAGGCCGTGCTGACCAACATCAAGCGCAGCAACCCGGACATCATCTTCTACGGCGGCGCCGAGACCCAGTCCGCGCCGATGGCCAAGCAGGTCAAGGAACTGGGCATCAAGGCCCCGCTGGTGTCGGGCGAGATGTCCAAGACCGACAACTTCCTGAAGCTGGCCGGTCCTGCCGCCGAAGGCACCGTGGTGTCGCTGGCCGGCCTGCCGCTGGACCAGATGCCGGGCGGCGCCGCCTACGAGAAGAAGTACGAGAAGCGCTTCGGCTCCAAGGTGCAGACCTACTCGCCGTACTCGTATGACGGCGCCACCGCGATGATGACCGCGATGGTCAAGGCCGGTTCGGCCGATCCGGCGCGCTACCTGCCGGTGCTGGCCGCGACCAGCATGCAGGGCGTGACCACCAAGACGCTGGCCTATGACGCCCGCGGCGACCTGAAGGACGGCGGCATCACCGTCTACAAGGTGGTGGGCGGCAAGTGGACCGTGCTGGAAACGGTCGGCGGCAAGTAAGCAATCAGTGCCCGCCAGGCAGGACGCCACCCTCGGGTGGCGTTTTGTTTATGTGCAATGGCTTAAAGAAAGCGGCCGCCGTGCCGATGGTTGTCCGGATGCGGATCGCCCTCATGGCGCATAATCCCGCACTCGCTTACCAAAAATGCAGAAGGAGCAGTACGTGTCCGTGCCGGAAGTCAGCTACGACCACGCCATCGAGCTTGCCAACCAGGGCCGCTTTGCCGACGCCCTGCAGATCGCCGACCAGCTTGCGCAGGCCCGGCCCGAGGTGGTCGATTTCGTCACGCTGCGCGCGCGGCTGCACTTCGACAACGGCGATGCCGCCGCGGCGCTTGCCGTGCTGGACGAGGCACTCGCGCGCCTGGACAGCCTGCCGCTGCAGCCGCCGCACCGCTGGGCCTCGCGCGGCGTGATCGCGCACCGCTACGGCGCCATGCTGATGAGCCTGGGCCGCGACGCCGAGGCGCGCCCGTGGCTGCATGAGGCCGCGCAGCGCAGCGGATTGCTGTCGGGCGAATGGCCGGCGCATTTCCACGCCGGCCTGGCCGCGCTGCGCATGAACGACATGGCTGCCGCGGCGCGCTACTGGCACGACCTGATGTTCCGCAATCCCGACCTGGGCGCGGAAGACATCGCGCCGCTGGTGCAGGACTACATTGCCCGCGCCGAGGCCGCCGGCGTGCCGGTGGAGCCGCTGATGCGCGTCTGCCTGGGGCGCGTGGCGCTGGACAACCCGCACCTGCTGCAGCTCGACGCCGATGCCGGCGACGCGCTCGCCGCCGACCAGGCCGCCCGCGTGCTGGCCGAACATCCCGACCACCCCGAGGCGCGCCGGCTGCGCGCGCCGCTGCGCTGGGGCGTGGGCGACACGCAGGGCGCGCTCGACGACCTGGCCGTCTACCTGCGCCAGGTGGCCGACCCGCAGGCCCAGGTACGCGAACTGGCCTGGCGCCATCAACTGGCCAAGGCCGGCGCGCAGGATGCCGAACGCGAGCCCTGGCAGCGCTTCGCCATCACCGACAAGTCCGACGACGGCGCCGCCTACTACCGCGCCGCCATGGCGCTGGGCGAGTTCATCGACGAAGTCCCCGCCGCCGAGGCGGCGCTGCGCCCCGCGCTGGTGGCCGCGTGCCGCCATGGCGTGAGGTGCTACGACCACTATTTCGCCACCGGCCAGGGCGATGCCGCCGGGCACGGCGGCAATGCCGATCCGCACGTGTATTCATTGTTGTGCCGGCTGCTGGCGCGCAGCCTGCCTGCCGATGCCGCGCACCTGGAAGAGCGCATTGCGCTGCATCGCCAGGGCATGGCCGCCAGCGAGTTCATCGACCACTGGATCGACCTGCTCGACTGCCATGCCGGCGCGGGCCAGCACGGCAAGGTGGTCGAGCTGGCCGGCGAAGTGCTCAATCGCTATCCGCTCGAGCGCAATCCGGCCGATGTCACCTGGGCCTTCAGCCGCCTGATCGCGGCCTGGAAGTCCATGGGCGGCGCCGAGCCGGCCGAGGCGGCGCGCGCCGCGATGGCGCACATGGACGCGCGCCTGGATGCGCTGCCGGTAGAGGCCCGCAGCGAGGCCGCGCACCCGATGGCGCATGCGCGCGCTCACTTCGCCGCGCTTCTGCAGGCACAGATGGCGCGCATGGACGAGCATGACCGTGCCGACGCGCTGGCCGAGATCGAGGGCCAGCAGCGCCGCGCGCTGCTGGTCGAGGATGCCTGGCTGTACAACCGCTTCGGCCTGCTGTGGCGCGAGCTGGGCGAACCGGAGCGCGCGCTGCCGATGTTCGAGCAGGCGGTCGCGCTGACCGAGGGCGATCCCGAGGACCAGGCCGGGCCGCGCCTCCAGCGCGGCCTGGTCCACAACGCCTCGCGGCGCCATGAAGCGGCCATGGCGGACTTCGCCGCCGCCTTTGCCGTGCGCGACGACTGGGATGCCGAGGTATGCCTGCGCGTGGTCGAGTCGGCACTCGGGCTGCAGCAGCGCGAGACGGCGCTGACTTACTTTGAAAAGGCCCGGGCACGCGGCGCTGCGCAGGGCGCCACGCGCACTTTGTACACGCAGGTCGAGACGGCGCTGAAGTCCACCCGCCCGCGCTGGAAGGTCTGGGGCGTCTGATGCGTCGCACGGGTGTGCGGACGCGTTGAGTTCCGCACAAAATGTAAAAAACGCCATCCAGAAGATGGCGTTTTTTGCGCGAACTTGACCGAAGTTCGTAAGGCGTTTGGTGCGGTGTCGGACAATCACTGACATGGATCGTGATGTGCTTACATTACCATGTCGACCATGAACGGACTGAGCCAACTATTCCCAACTCTTCCCCTCGCCCCAGGGGGCTTGTTCTGGGTCGGGCTCGCGCTGGTAGGCGCGGGCCTGGCGGGGGAAGTCAGCCGCCGCTGGCTGCGCTGCCCGCGCATCGTGGGCTATGCCGTCGCCGGGCTGTTCGCCGGCATGCTCGGGCGCGGCATCGTCGACGAGAACATGATCAACCAGACCCGTATCCTGATCGATATGGCGCTGGCACTGGCCCTGTTCGAACTCGGGCACCGGCTGTCGCTGACCTGGCTGCGCGCCAACCGCTGGCTGCTGCTGACCAGCGCCTTCGAAAGCGTGCTGACCTGGGGCCTGGTCGCGGCGGTGCTGCAATGGATCGGCGCCTCGCCTGGCGTGGCGATCCTGGCCGGCGGCATTGCCGTCAGCACCTCGCCCACCATCGTGCTGCAGCTCAAGAACGAACTGCGTGCCGAGGGCCAGGTCACCGAGCGGCTGATGGCAATGGCGGCGCTGAACAGCATCTACGCTGCCGTGATCGTGCAGGTGGCCACCGGCTGGCTGCATTCCGAATACGGCAACCTGGGCGCCGCCCTGCTGCACCCGCTCTACCTGCTGGTGGGCTCGTGCCTGCTGGCATGGGTGGTGGGCAAGGTCGGCCACGTGATCTATGAGCGCATGTCGGCCGATGACCACTACAGCTTCCTGGTGCTGGTGGGCCTGGTGCTGTTCACGCTGGCGCTGACCCGGGTACTAAAATTGTCGATGCCGCTGACGCTGCTGCTGGCCGGCGTGGTGTTCAAGCACCAGGACAGCCAGCCGCACGTCTGGCCGCCGCACTTCGGCAGTGCCGGCAGCCTGCTGATCATCGTGATGGTGGTGTCGCTGGGCCTGCCGCTGACCGCGCATGACTGGGCCGTGGGCGGCGTCTATGCCATCGTGCTGGTGCTGCTGCGCCACCTCGCCAAGTTTGCCGGCGTGATGTCGCTGGGATCGTTCTCGGGCCTGAGCATGCGCCAGTGCATGGCACTGGGGCTGGCGCTGGCGCCGATGTCGGGGCTGGCCTACCTGCTGATGAGCGACGTCGCGCGCATCTACCCCGGCACCGGACAGCCGCTGGCCGCCATCGTGCTGTGCGCGCTGGCGATCGAACAACTGATCGGCCCGGTGCTGGCAGCGTGGGCGCTGCGCTTCGCCGGCGAATCCCGGGCCAATGGAGGAGGGCGCTGATGTCGCTCGAATCGTTCAAGCAATCCGAGGCACTGACCTTCGGCGTGGAGCTGGAGCTGCAGCTGGTCAACCGCCACGACTATGACCTGGCGCCGTTCGCGCCCGACCTGCTGCGCGCACTCAAGGGCGCCGAGCATGCCGGCGACATTAAGCCGGAAATCAGCCCGTCGATGATCGAGATCAGCACGGGCATCTGCCACAGCTACCAGCAGGCGCTGGACGAGCTGACCACCATGCGCAACCTGATGGTGGCCGCCTCGCGCTCGCTCAACCTGGGCATTTCCGGCGGCGGCACGCATCCGTTCATGCAATGGGCCGACCGCACCATCTCGGACTCGCCGCGCTACCAGTACATCTCCGAGCTGTATGGCTACCTGGCCAAGCAGTTCACCGTATTCGGCCAGCACGTGCATATCGGCTGCCCGAGCGCGGACGAGTCGCTGTTCCTGCTGCACGCCATCGGCCGCTACGTGCCGCACTTCGTTGCGCTGGCGGCGTCGTCGCCGTATGTGCAGGGTGTCGATACCGGCTTTGCCTCGGCGCGCCTGAATTCGGTCGCGGCGTTCCCGATGAGCGGGCGCGCGCCCTTCCTGCTGACGTGGGACGCCTTCACCGCGTATTTCGAGAAGATGCGCAATACCGGCGTGATCGAGAGCATGAAGGACTTCTACTGGGATATCCGGCCCAAGCCGGAATTCGGCACCATTGAGGTCCGCGTGATGGACACGCCGCTGACGGTGCAGCGCGCCTGCGATATCGCCGCGTATATCCAGATGCTGGCGCGCTACCTGTTGTTGTCGCGCCCGTTCATGCCGCAGGAAGACGACTACCTGGTGTACACCTTCAACCGCTTCCAGGCGTGCCGCTTCGGGCTGGATGGCGAATATGTGCATCCCAACGAGCTGACCCGGATGCCGATCGCCGACCACATCCTCTCGATCTGCGATGCACTGGTGCCGCATGCAGAGGCATTGGGTTCGCTGGACGCGCTGGCCAATATCCGCGCGCTGGCCGAGCGCCGCGACGGCGATGCGGAATGGCTGCGCCAGACCGATGCCGACGCGCGCAGCCAGCGCGAGACCGTGCGCAAGGCCTGCGAGCGCTGGGCGGCGTAACACACCGCCCGCCGCCTAACCGCTGAACCGGCACTTACTTCACGCTGTAGCCGCGCCCTTGCATGCACGCGGACCAGGCCTGGTAGTACGAACCCATCGCCTGGCTGGTGTTGGCCTGCGCCTGCTGGTTGGCGGCGTTGGCCTGGCGCCGCGATTGCCGGTGCGCCACGCCGCCTGCCACCGTACCCGTTGCAGCGCCGACCGCCGCGCCTTTGCCGGCATCGCCCGCCATCGCCCCCACCACTGCGCCGGCAGCGGCGCCCCCCGCGGCACCGCGCACGCGCTGGCCGCTTTGCGGCTGCGCCGGGGGCGGTGCCGCGGCGGCCTGGGCGGGATCGACACCGCTCTGCTGCTTGGCCCAGCTGTAGCAGGCACCGTCGTCGCTGGCCTGCTGCTGCTGGCTCTGGCCCTTGGCCGGGTAGGCCACCGGCTTGCCTTGCGCGAGTGCCTGGACCGGGGCCAGCAGCAGGGCGGCCGCCAGTACGCCCAGGCCGCGGTACAGCGTGCAGTTTTGCCTTCGCTTCATGATCGATCCCCCGCGGTTGCCGGCCGCGCCACCGTGTGCGGTGGCGGCCGTGTCTGAAGGCCAGTATTGCAGCCGGCGTGGCGAAGTCAATGCATCGTTTCAACGCGCCGGACCGGCTGGCGCCGATGCGTGCACCGCAGGTGCCCGGCAGCGCACGCGCGCATCAGCGGGACGCGGGCGGCGACAGCAGGAACGCAAGCGCGTTGCGCCACCATGCCTCGTCGACGTACCCGGTCCAGTCGTTGTGCCCGGCGTGGTCGATCACGGCCAGGCGGCGGGGTTCGTCCAGCGCTTCATAGAGCGCCTTGCCGAGCCGCGGCGGCACGATGCTGTCGCGTTCGGCTACGACCACCATGACCGGGCGGCCAAAGGCGGCCAGGTGGCTCACGCTATCGTAACGGTCGCGCAGCAGCCATCCGGTCGGCAGCCATGAGTAGTGGTGTGCGGCGACGTGGGCGAGCTTGTCCCATGGCGTGATCAGCAGCACGGCATCGACGTGCTCGCGCTGGCGCGCCGCGGCGGCCGCCGCAACCCCGGCGCCGAGCGATTCGCCGACCAGTAGCAGCGGGCCGTCGAACTGGCGCCGGGCCAGCGCAATCGCCTGCCCGGCATCGTCGACGAAGCTGCGCTCGCCAAGCGCGCCGTCGCGCGGGCCATAGCCGGGGTATTCGGCCAGGATCACGCGAATGCCCAGCCGCGTCAGCACGCTGGCGTAGTAGCCGCGATGGCCGGCGTGCCCGGCATTGCCGTGGAAGACGATGGCGGTGGCGCGGACGGGACCGTGCGGCTCGGCCAGCAGGCCGCGGAAATCATCCGGACCCGGCCATGCGCGCAGTCCCTGAGCAACCATATCGTCGACCGAGGCCCTGTCGGGAAAGTAAAGAAAACGATCCTGCAGCATCAGGATGCCTCCCAGCAGGACCGCGCCCGCCAGCAGCCAGCGCAGCAGGCGCCGCGCCGGCGCGGATCGTGCCGCGGGCAGCGCGGTGGCCGGCATGGCGCGTGCGCTAGGCGCCGGCGAGCACCGGTTCGCACCGCACCTCGGTCCGGACCGAATTGGCGATAAAGCAGGCATCGTGCGCGGCATGGTGCAGGCGCTCCAGCTCGTCGCGGGTGGGTTCGCGCTCGCCGGAGAAAGTGACCTGGGGGCGCAGGGTCACTACTGTCATCGCCATCTGGCCTTCGCGGTTCTTTTCCATCACGCCGGTGGCGGCATCGACATAGCGGTCGACGACAAAACGCTGCTTCGCCGCCAGCGACAGGAACCACAGCATATGGCAGCTCGACAGCGAGGCGATGAACATCTCTTCCGGGTCGACCGCGCTGGCGTCCGACATCGGCAACGGCACCACATGGGGCGACGACGAGCCCGGGACTTCGGCGCCGCCGTCGAAGCGCAGCACGTGCCTGCGGCTGTAGCGGTTGCCGGTGAAATCCTGCCCGTCGCGTTGCCACAGGACTTCGGCGGTATATACGGACATGCGGTTGACTCCCAAGGTTGGAATGCTTCAGGCGCCGTGCGGCACGCTCTCGCCGTCGCGCAGGCCCAGGTGCTGGTTCGCCGGCACCGCGATATCGATCAGCCTGGGCCGCGGCAGGTTCAGGTTGCGCATCATCTCGATGAACTCCTCGCGCGTGCGGCCGGATACGCGACTGTTGTGCGCGCGCTCATGGCCGATGGTCGAGCAGGTCTGGCCCTTGTAGTCGTGCGCGGGATAGACCCGGGTGTCGTCGGGCAGCGCGAACAGCTTGCGGGTCAGGCTGTCGTACAGCGTGCCGGCATCGCCCGACTGGAAATCGGTGCGGCCGCAGCCGTCGATCAGCAGCGCATCGCCCGTGAAGACGCGGCGCACGATGCCTTCGGAGGTGGACTCTTCCCACAGGTAGCTCATGCTGCCGGCGGTATGGCCGGGCGTATGGATCGCGCGCAGCACCTGCTTGCCGAATGCGACAGTGTCGCCGTCGATCAGTTGCTTCTGTGCCGGCTTGATATCGCAGCCCGACGGCGCCGCGGTGTGCGCGCCGGTCTGCATGGCCAGGTGGCCGGCCGAGGTGATGTGGTCGGCGTGGGCGTGGGTCTCGATGACCCAGGTCAGGTGTGCGCCGGTATCCTCTACCAGCGCCAGGTCGCGTTCGAGCTGGTGGTCGACCGGGTCGATCAGCAGCGCCTCCTTCGTTTCCGCATCGATCAGCAGGTACGTGAAGGTTGACGAGGCATCGTCAAAGAGCTGGTGGAAGGTCTGCATGGCGGGCCCTCTTGTTCTGCAGTCGGGGAACGCCGCAATGATACGCCGCAAACCATGCACGATGTACGACGGTTTTCTTCCCTCTCCCGCGCGCGTGAGAGGGGAGAAAACCCCGCGTTTAGCACTCCACGATATTCACCGCCAGCCCGCCGCGCGCGGTTTCCTTGTACTTCGTCTTCATGTCGGCGCCCGTCTCGCGCATGGTCTTGATCACCGAATCGAGCGATACGTAGTGCGTGCCGTCGCCGCGCAGCGCCATGCGCGCCGCGTTGACCGCCTTGACCGACGCCATCGCATTACGCTCGATGCACGGAATCTGCACCAGCCCGCCGACCGGGTCGCAGGTCAGGCCGAGGTTGTGCTCCATGCCGATCTCGGCCGCGTTCTCCACCTGCGCCGGGCTGCCGCCGAGTACCGCGGCAAGCGCGCCGGCGGCCATCGAGCAGGCCACGCCGACCTCGCCCTGGCAGCCGACCTCGGCCCCGGAGATCGACGCGTTGAGCTTGTACAGCAGCCCGATCGCGCCCGCTGTCAGCAGGAAGTCGACTACACCCTGCCGGTTCGCGCCCGGCACGAAGCGGTCGTAGTAATGCAGCACGGCGGGGATGATGCCGGCCGCACCGTTGGTCGGCGCGGTCACCACGCGGCCGCCCGCCGCGTTCTCTTCATTGACGGCGATGGCGTACAGGTTGACCCAGTCCATCACCGAGAGCGGATCCGACAGCGTGCGCTCGGCACGCTCGGTCAGGCTGCGGAACAACTCGGGCGCGCGCCGCTTGACCTTGAACGGCCCCGGCAGTTCGCCATCGGTGCGGCAGCCGCGCGCGACGCAGGCCTGCATTACGTCCCAGATATGCAGCAGGCCGTCGATGACCTCTTGCTCGCTGCGCCACGTCAGTTCGTTCTCCAGCATCAGCCGCGCAATGCTCTTGCCGCTGTCCTGCGCCATCTGCAGCATGTCCTTGCCGCTGCGAAACGGGTGCGGCAGCTGCTGCGCGGCATTGAGCACCTGGGTGTTGGGCGCACCGGCGGTGACCACGAAGCCGCCGCCCACCGACAGGTAGCGCGCTTCGCGCAGGCTCGCGCCGCTGCTGTCGAAGGCATGGAACTTCATGCCATTGGGATGCTCGGCCAGGGCCTCGCGGCGGTAGAACGCGATGTGCTCCTTCTCGACGAAGGGCACGATATGGCGTCCCAGCAGCGACAGCTCGCGCGACTTGCGCAACGCGGCGAGGCGCCTGTCGATGGAATCGGGATCGATGGTGTCGGGAGACTCGCCCATCAGGCCGAGGATCACGCCCTTGTCGGTGCCGTGCCCCTTGCCGGTGGCGCCGAGCGAGCCGTACAGCTCGACCCGCACGCTGGCCACCTGCGGCAGCAGGCCGTCGCGCTCCAGCCCCTGCGCGAACATCAGGGCCGCGCGCATCGGGCCCACGGTATGCGAGCTCGACGGGCCGATGCCCACCTTGAACAGATCGAAGACGCTGACTGCCACGGAATGTCTCCAGCAATGGGGTGGCCTTGCAGAGGCTCTTTTCAGGCGGTCGAAGTACGGCAACGGACACCGCCGCCGGCGGGCCCGCCATCTTAAGAATAGTGCGGCGGCCGAGCCACCGCAGATGCGATGGCACGGCCCGGGGGTGCGTCAGTCGACCACGTAGTCGCTGACCGGCACGCAGCTGCAGAACAGGTTGCGGTCGCCATACACGTTGTCGGCACGGCCGACCGGCGGCCAGTACTTCTGCGTGCGCAGCGACGCCACCGGATAGGCGGCTTCCTCGCGCGTGTACTTGTGGGTCCACTCGTTCGCGGTCACCACCGCGGCGGTGTGCGGCGCGTGCTTGAGCGGGTTGTCCTCGCGGTCGAAAGTACCGTCGGCGACGCGGCCGATTTCCTGGCGGATCGCGATCATCGCGTCGATGAAGCGGTCCAGCTCATGCAGTGCTTCGGACTCGGTCGGCTCGATCATCAGCGTGCCCGGCACCGGGAAGCTCATGGTCGGCGCGTGGAAGCCGTAGTCCATCAGGCGCTTGGCCACGTCTTCGTTGCTGATGCCGGTCTCCTTCTGCAGCGGGCGCACGTCCAGGATGCACTCGTGCGCGACCAGGTCGTGCTGGCCGGTGTACAGCACCGGGTAGTACGGCGCCAGGCGCTTGGCCACGTAGTTGGCCGCCAGGATGGCGTTCTCGGTGGCGGCGGTCAGGCCGGCCGAACCCATCATCGCGATATACATCCACGAGATCGGCAGGATGCTGGCCGAGCCGAACGGTGCCGCCGACACGCCGCCGATGCCGCGGTCGTCGCGGCGGTAGCCGACGCTGTCCTGGTTGGGCAGGAAATCCGCCAGGTGCGCGCCGACTGCGACCGGGCCAACGCCCGGGCCGCCGCCGCCGTGCGGGATGCAGAAGGTCTTGTGCAGGTTCAGGTGCGACACGTCGCCGCCAAACTGGCCCGGCGCGGCGGTGCCGACCATCGCGTTCATGTTGGCGCCGTCGACATAGACCTGGCCGCCGTGCTTGTGCACGATCTCGCAGATCTGCTGCACGCCCTGCTCAAACACGCCGTGCGTGGACGGGTAGGTGATCATGATCGCAGCCAGGTTCTTGCTGTGCTGCTCGGCCTTCTTCGCCAGGTCTTCCAGGTCGACGTTGCCGTTCTCGTCGCAGGCCACCACCACCACCTTCATGCCGGCCATCTGCGCCGACGCCGGGTTGGTGCCGTGCGCCGACGACGGGATCAGGCAGATGTCGCGATGGCTTTCGCCGCGGCTGGCGTGATACGCATGGATGATCAGCAGGCCCGCGTACTCGCCTTGCGAGCCGGCGTTGGGCTGCAGGCTGACCGCGGCGTAGCCGGTGGCGGCGCACAGCATGGCCTCGAGCTGGTCGATCATCTCGCGGTAGCCCACGGTCTGGTCCAGCGGCGCGAACGGGTGGATCTGGCTGAACTCGGGCCAGGTCACCGGGATCATCTCGCTGGTGGCGTTCAGCTTCATCGTGCACGAGCCCAGCGGGATCATGGTGCGGTCCAGCGCCAGGTCCTTGTCGGCCAGCATGCGCAGGTAGCGCAGCATCTCGTGCTCGGCGTGGTGCGTATTGAACACCGGATGGGTCAGGTACTCGCTGGCGCGCGCCAGTTCGGCCGGGAAGGCGTCATTGATGGCGGCTTCGAGCTTGTCGAAATCGAGGCCCGCCGGCAGCGGCTTGCCTTGCGTGAAGATTTCCCACAGCGCAACCACGTCGTCGCGGGTGGCGGTCTCGTCCAGCGAGATGCCGACGCGCGTGGCGCCGGCATGGCGCAGGTTGATGCCGCGCGCGGTGGCGGCGGCATGGATGGCTTCGGTGTTGAAGCCGGTCTCCAGCGTCAGCGTGTCGAAGAAGGTGGCGTTGGTGCGGACGAAGCCAAGCTGCTCCAGGCCGGCGGCCAGCGTCGCGGCCAGGCGATGCACGCGCTGCGCGATGCGCTTCAGGCCCTGCGGGCCGTGGTATACGGCGTACATCGACGCCATCACCGCCAGCAGCACCTGCGCGGTACAGATGTTGGAGGTCGCCTTTTCGCGGCGGATATGCTGTTCGCGCGTCTGCAGCGCCAGGCGATACGCCTTGTTGCCCTGCGCGTCGACGGTCACGCCGACCAGACGGCCCGGCATCGAGCGCTTGAACGCATCCTTCACCGCCATGTAGCCGGCGTGCGGGCCGCCAAAGCCCAGCGGCACGCCGAAGCGCTGCGAGTTGCCCACGGCCACGTCGGCACCCCATTCGCCCGGCGCGGCGATCAGCGTCAGCGCCAGCAGGTCGGCGGCAGCCACCACCAGGCCCCCGGCGGCGTGCACCGCGTCGGCGATGGCGCGGTAGTCATTGATGTCGCCGTTCACGCCCGGGTACTGCAGCAGCACGCCGAAGGCGCCCGCAGCAGCGGCGTCGGCGGCGGGGCCGACCTTCACTTCGATATCCAGCGGCAGCGCGCGCGTTCGCACCACTTCCAGCGTCTGCGGCAGCACGTCGTCGGCGACGAAGAAGATACTGGAGTCGTGCTTGTTCACGCGCTGCAGCAGCGTCATCGCTTCGGCGGCAGCGGTGCCTTCATCGAGCATCGACGCGTTGGCGATATCCAGCCCGGTCAGGTCGGTGACCATCTGCTGGAAGTTCAGCATCGCTTCCAGGCGGCCTTGCGAGATTTCCGGCTGGTAGGGCGTGTAGGCGGTGTACCAGGCCGGGTTCTCGAAGATATTGCGCAGCACGACCGCGGGCGTGACGGTGTTGTAGTAGCCCTGGCCGATAAAGCTCTTCAGTACGCGGTTCTTGCGCGCCAGGCCGCGCAGCTTGGCCAGTGCGGCTTCCTCGCTCAGCGGCTCGGTGAACTCGCCCATCGGCATGCCGTCGCGGCGGCGGATGGCGGCGGGGATCACGGCATCGATCAGCGCGGCGCGGCTGTCGTAGCCGAGCACCTTCAGCATGTGCTGCTGTTCGGGGGTATCGGGGCCGATGTGGCGGGCGGCGAAGGCGTCGCGCGCCTCCAGTTCGGCCAGCGTGGGCCGGTTACCTTGGGCGGCGGTCATGGGAAGCGGGGCGTTCATTGGCAAGAACCTCGTGGGGAGCGCTGCGGCAGGTGGTCAGCCGTGCCGCGGCGCTGCAAATGCTGTGTGCCGATCCCGGGTGCGGGACCGGCGGGGCGATCAGGCGCCGACGCTGGCCTTGTACGCGTCGGCCGACATCAGGCCGTTGACGTCGTCGCTGTTGGCCGGCTTGAGCTTGAACAGCCAGGCGTCGAAGGCATTGGCATTGACGCTTTCCGGCTCGGCCGTGGCGGCTTCGTTGACGGCGATCACTTCGCCGGCCACCGGGGCGTAGATATCGGAAGCGGCCTTCACCGATTCCACCACTGCCAGCGCGTCGCCGGCACCGACCGACTTGCCCACTTCGGGCAGTTCCAGGAAGACGATGTCGCCCAGCGCATCCTGTGCGTGGTCGGTGATGCCAATGGTGAGCGTGCCGTCGGCTTCGACGCGCACCCACTCATGCGACTCGGTGTATTTGAGGTCGGCGGGGAAATTCATGAAGGTTCTCCGGATTCAGATCTGTTTCTTGTTGGGTGATGCCTGCCCGGCAACGCTGCCGGCAGGCGAGGGCGACCGTTGGGTGAGCGGATGTTTCCCTTAGCTCACGAGTGCCTTGCCATTACGCACAAACGGCAGTTTAACCACAGTCGCGTTGAGTTTGCGGTCGCGGATCTCCACCTGCACGGTGTCGCCGACGTTCACGCCCTGCGGCAGGCGCGCGAACGCGATCGATTGCGACAGCGAGGGGCTGAAGGTGCCGCTGGTGATTTCGCCGTCACCGGCGGCGGTGATGACCTTCTGGTGGGCGCGCAGCACGCCACCTTTGTCGCGCAGGATCAGGCCGAGGAATTGCTGGCGCGAGCCGGCCGCGGCCAGTGCCGCCTTGCCGGTGAAGTCGCGCTCGCTCTGCAGGTCGACGGTCCAGGCCAGGCCCGCGTCCAGCGGCGAGGTGCTGATATCCATGTCCTGGCCATACAGGTTCATGCCGGCTTCCAGGCGCAGCGTGTCGCGCGCGCCCAGGCCGGCCGGGCGCACGCCCGCGGCATTCAGTTTTTCCCACAGGCCGGCGACGCTGGCCGCCGGCACCACCAGCTCGAAGCCGTCTTCGCCGGTGTAGCCGGTGCGCGCGACCATGACTTCGCCAAGTGCGGGGTCCTGCACCACGACAGCGTTGAACGGCTTGAGCGCATCGGAAGGCTGGGTCGACGGGAAGGTACTCCACACCTTGGCGCGGGCGTTAGGGCCCTGCACCGCGACGATCGCCAGCGGCTGCGCGCCCGCGGGCGCAACATCTTCACGGCGCGGGGTGATGGTCACGCCGCTGCCGGTGGCGTCGTTGCGCGCACGGATCCAGTCGATATCGCCGACCGCGGTGCTGGCGTTGACCACCAGGCGGAAACGGTCCTCGGCAAAGAAATAGACGATCAGGTCGTCGATCACGCCGCCTTTTTCGTCGAGCATGCACGAGTACAGCGCCTTGCCCGGCGTCTGCAGCTTGTCGACGTTGTTGGCCAGCAGGCCGCGCAGGAAGGCGCGGGTATTGGGGCCGCTGAGGTCGACCACGCACATGTGCGACACGTCGAACATGCCGGCGTCGGTGCGCACGGCGTTGTGTTCTTCGATCTGGGAGCCGTAGTTGACCGGCATGTCCCAGCCGCCGAAGTCGACCATGCGGGCGCCGAGGGCGCGGTGGATGGCGTTGAGGGGCGTGGCCTGGAGCGTCATGGAATCCTCGGGGGCAATGTCGGGTTGCGAAAACAAAAAAGGGCCATCCGCCGCAACGATCGCTATGCCAATGGCCAAGCAATCCGCTGCGGCGGATGACCCCTCTGTCCTCGATACCTGAGAGATTACGAGGCGGATTCGTTGAATCCCGTCCTCGCGCGCCCCTTCGGTGGGCACGCTCGCCACGAATGGCGGGTGCCGCTCTCCAGAGTGCGGCATGCATCGTGTGCATGTTGCATGCCGATCCGAGCGGTCCGTGGTGCCTGAGAGTTTTCGGGTGATACCCCTTCGGCGGCGCAGATATGCGCGCTCTCCCGGTCGGATGCGCGCAATGTACGGGAGGGCCCTGCCTTTGTCAACGCGGCGGGCGCCCCCCGCCAGCAGCCATTCGCCCTATCAACGGCGATGGTCGTCGGTCATTACGTTACCGACCACGCCGCCCAGGGCGGCACCGCCCAGCGTGCCTGCGGCACTACCGTGCGTCAACGCAGCACCGCCGGCCGCGCCCACGCCGGCACCAATGACCGTGTTGCGCTGCTTCGGTGTCATGTCGGCACAGCCGGTGGCCAGGGCCGCAACGGCTATGCCGGCCATCGTCGCTTTGGAAAAGGCTCGTAGCATTTTCATGATGGGCTCCGAAAGTAACTTTGAGTACGTTCGGGACGCAGGTCTGCCATCCCGCCATACTGGTTAGAGGAGGGCCCGGACGCCCGGTTTTGGGACTTACCAAGTGTTACTTCGGTAACGTCCCCGCCCCCGGAAAAAGCGGTTCCCGCTGACTGATCAGGGCCGGCCCAGCGTGTTAACATGATTAGCTTTGCGTCCGGCGCCGCCCCATGTGGTGTACAGGGCGCGACGCCGCCCCGACCACCCCCCGCAAGCATTCCCGCGCATGAGCCACGGCCTCAACGCCGCCCAATCTGAAGCCGTCCGCTATCTGGACGGACCCTGCCTCGTCCTTGCCGGGGCGGGCTCGGGCAAGACCCGCGTGATCACGCAGAAGATCGCGCACCTGATCGAAGACAAGGGCTTCGAGCCGCGCCATATCGCCGCCGTCACCTTCACCAACAAGGCTGCCAAGGAGATGCAGGAACGCATCGGCAAGCTGATGGAAGGCAAGACCACGCGCGAGGGCAAGCGCATCCCGCTCAAGCAGCTCACAGTCTGTACCTTCCACTCGCTGGGCGTGCAGATTCTGCGCATGGAGGCGGAACACGTCGGCCTGAAGCCGCAGTTCTCGATCATGGATTCGGACGACTGCTTCGGCCTGATCCAGGAGCAGCTCGGCACCACCGACAAGAAGCTGATCCGCGGCGTGCAGAGCACGATCTCGCTGTGGAAGAACGGCATGGTCGACCCCGAGGCCGCGATCGCGCAGGCGGCCAATGCCGACGAGCACCAGGCCGCGCTGGTCTACCGCAACTACGTCGCCACGCTGAACGCGTACCAGGCGGTGGATTTCGACGACCTGATCCGCTTGCCCGCGGAACTGTTCGCGCGCAACGAAGCGGTACAGCTCAAGTGGCAGAACCGGCTGCGCTACTTCCTGGTCGACGAGTACCAGGACACCAACGCCTGCCAGTACCAGCTGCTCAAGCTGCTGGCGGGGGGCTCGCACCTGCGCGCGCCGGCCTTTACCGCGGTGGGCGACGACGACCAGGCCATCTACGGCTGGCGCGGCGCCACGCTGGACAACCTGCGCGGGCTGCAGACCGACTTCCCCGACCTCAAGGTGATCAAGCTGGAGCAGAACTACCGCTCCACCGTGCGCATCCTGGAAGCGGCCAACGCGGTCATCGCCAACAATCCCAAGCTCTTCGACAAGAAGCTGTGGAGCGAGCACGGCATGGGCGATCCCATCGCCATCCACCCGATGAACGACGAGGAGCACGAGGCGGAGTCGGTGGTGTTCCGCCTGTCGGCGCACAAGTTCGAGCGCCGCGCGCAGTTCCGCGACTACGCCATCCTGTACCGCGGCAACCACCAGGCGCGGCTGTTCGAGCAGATCCTGCGGCGCGAGCGCATTCCCTATGTGCTGTCGGGTGGCCAGAGCTTCTTCGACAAGGCCGAGATCAAGGACATCTGCGCCTACCTGCGCCTGATCGCCAATCACGACGACGATCCCGCCTTTATCCGCGCAATCACCACGCCGCGCCGCGGCGTCGGCAATACCACGCTCGAAGTGCTGGGCACGTTTGCCGGGCAGGCCAAGGTGTCGTTGTTCGAGGCGGCGATGATGGGCGGCATCGAGGGCAAGCTGCAGCCGCGCCAGCTGGAGCCGCTGCGCGTGTTCTGCGAATCGATGGTGCGGCTGGCCGACCGCGCGGCCAAAGATCCGGCCACCGAAGTGCTCGACGACCTGATGGCCGGCATCCACTACGAGGCATACCTGTACGACAGCTTCGACGAGCGCCAGGCGCAGTCGCGCTGGACCAACACGCTGGAGTTCCTCGAATGGCTCAAGCGCAAGGGCACCAAGCCGGAAGCGGCCGAGGGCGAGGAAGCCACCGGCTATGACAACGCCGACGGCTTCGGCAGCGAAGGCAAGAACCTGCTTGAGCTGACGCAGACCGTGGCGCTGATGAGCATGCTCGAAGGGCGCGAGGAAGATCCCGACGCCGTGCGGCTGTCCACGCTGCACGCGTCCAAGGGGCTGGAATATCCGCACGTGTTCCTGGTCGGCGTGGAAGAGGGCATCCTGCCCCACTGCCGCGAAGACGACGACATGACCGACGAGAAGATCGAGGAAGAGCGCCGGCTGATGTACGTCGGCATCACGCGCGCGCAGCGCAGCCTGCAGATCAGCTGGTGCAAGAAGCGCAAGCGCGCGCGCGAGACGTACTCTTGCCAGCCGTCGCGCTTTATCGGCGAGATGAAGCTGGAAGAAGCGCCGGCACCCAAGGACGAAACTCCGGCGATGAGCCCCAAGGACCGGCTCGGCGCGCTCAAGGCGCTGCTCGGCGGCCCAGGCAAGACGGCGGCAGGCTGATCTTAGGTACGAAGCCCGATACAAAACCCTACCAGGCCGACAAGACCGCGCGCGCCGCTGTCCTTAGCATGACGGTTGTGCCGCTCTGCGCTTTTCACGGTGTGCGGCTTGCGGCGGCAGGGGCTGCCCGGGTCTTGCCGCGCCAGACATCAAGTCTGGCTTTTCCCTGTAATTGGCCCCCGCCGCGCCAGCGTGCGGGGGCAATTTTGGACGTGCTCGCCCTGCTGCAGGCGGTGGTCGACGACGCCGCCGACAGCGGCCACGAGGTCGCGCTCAGCGGCCAGGCGCAGCCGCTGCTGGCGTGGCCGTCGGAGCTGCGGCGCACGGTGGTCAACCTGATCGAGAATGCGCGGCGCGCGCGCCTGTCGCTACCGCGCGCCTGACACCGCCAGCGTGACGTACTGCGAGCCGCGCTGGCCGTGGCTGAAGTCGAGGGTAAAGTCCCCCACGTCGACACGGCCTTGCAGTGCGCGGCGCAGCTCGGCGGCACCGCCGGCGCGCACGCCGGCCAGCGCCCGTGCCAGCCATGCGGCGCCGATATAGCCGGCCAGCGTCGCCGAGGACGGCGGCTCATCCAGGTATTGCTTCATGCGCGCTACGTGTTCCCTGACCACGCGCAGCGTGGCCTGCTGCGGGCCGGGCGCGACCTGGGTCAGCACCATGCCGCCGGCGTAGCCGGTACCCAGGATCTCGCGCGCGGCCGTGGCACTGACCGACGACAGGCCGACCAGGAAGCCATACCAGCCCTGCGCCGCCAGTGCGCGGCCCAGTCCGGCATAGGCCAGCGTATCGCCCGCGACGATCACGGCGCCGGGGCGGGCGGCTGCAATGCGGCGTGCCACGGCGTCGGCACCCGGGTCGGCTTTGGGATCGAGCGGCACCGCGCGCGTGCCGGTCTGCGCCTCCAGCCGGGCCAGCGATGGCGTGGCGAAGTCCGGCGCCACCGCCAGCGCGATCGCGCTCAGGCCATAGCTGCGCAACTGCCGCACTGCCGCGTCGAGTTCGGCCTGGTAGTCGGCGCGGGTGAACCAGACGTTGTCCGCTGCCAATGCCAGGCCCGACAGCGGCGCCACAATCTGCACGCCGCGCCGGACCAGCTCGGCCGATGACGCCAGCGCCGGCAGGAGACGGTCGCCGGCGCCGAACAGCAGCTCGGCGTGCTCGCTGTCGGCCAGCGCCACCGCCTGGGCCACCGCGCGGCGCGGATCGGGATCGGCGTTGCGCACCACGTGGGCGATCCGTACCGGGCCGTTGGCGGCATTGACCGCGTCGAACAGCACCTTGGCGCCGGCCAGGTAGTCGCGCGCCAGGTCCGCCTGCGCACTACCGCGGTCGATCAGGTGGCCCACCACCACGGTGCGGCGCGCGGGAGACTGGGCCAGCAGCGGGGCATTGGGCAGCGCCAGGGCCGCTGCGCCGGCCGCCAGCAGGCGTCGGCGCAGCGGTAGGTACGGCAGGGAAGGGGGCAGGGTGTCCGGGATCGGCATCGCGCAATAGAAAAAGGGGGCGCAAGTCGCGCCGGCGCGCAGCGTATCCGCCACGTATTACCGCCGTGTGACGCGGGGCGCCTGCGCACCCGTGCCGTGCCAACGCCGCGCTTGACGACGATCAACGCAACGCGCGGCGCGCAGTCCTAGCATGGGCTGTCAAACACCGTTCCCCCCGCGCCCCCCATGAACCCGCTTGCCATGACTACCCTTGCGCCCGACCGCCGCGCGCTGTCGGACTTTCGCGCTCTCGCCGGCCGCATCGACGGCAACGGCCCGCGCTACACCTCCTACCCGACTGCCGACCGCTTCAGGAACGGCCCGGACCTGTCGCTGTACCACGACGCCCTGGCCGCCTGCCGTGCCGATGCGCCCGCGCCGTTGTCGCTCTACCTGCATATCCCGTTCTGCGAGAACATCTGCTACTACTGCGGCTGCAACAAGATCATCACGCGCGACCACGGCCGCAGCGCCCGCTACGTCACCTACCTGGGCCGCGAGATGGCGCTGCTGGCCGCGCGGCTCGGCACGCGCCGGCGCGTGCTCCAGTCGCACTGGGGCGGCGGCACGCCGACCTTCCTGGATCCCGAAGAAATGCGCCGCGTGATGGCGCTGCTGCACGAGCATTTCGAACTGCCGCCCGATGGCGAGCATTCGATCGAGATCGACCCGCGCCGCGTCGATGACGCGCGCATGGCGCTGCTGGCCGAACTTGGGTTCAACCGCGTCAGCCTGGGCGTGCAGGATTTCGATCCCGAGGTGCAGCAGGCCATCCACCGGATCCAGTCGTACGAAGAGACCCGTGCCGTGGTCGACGCCGCGCGCCGGCTGGGCTTCCGCTCGGTCAGCCTCGACCTGATCTACGGCCTGCCGCACCAGACTGCCGCACGCTTTGGCCGCACCATCGACCAGGTGCTGGCGCTGCGGCCCGACCGCCTTTCGGTCTACAGCTATGCGCACCTGCCGCATGTGTTCAAGCCACAGCGGCGCATCGACGAAAGCGCGCTGCCGCCTGCCGGCGAGAAGCTCGACATCCTGGTCTCCACCATCGAACGCCTGACCGCCGAGGGCTACGTCTATATCGGCATGGACCACTTCGCGCTGCCCGATGACGACCTCGCCGTGGCGCAGCGCGAAGGCCGGCTGCAGCGCAACTTCCAGGGCTACTCCACGCACGCCGGCTACGACCAGCTCGGCCTCGGCGTCTCGGCGATCGGCGCGGTGGCGGGCCGCTACGTGCAGAACGCCCGCACGCTGGACGAGTACTACGGCGCGCTGGACCAGGAGCGCCTGCCGCTGGCGCGCGGGGTGGAGATGACCGCCGACGATCATCTGCGCCGCGAACTGATCGGCGCGCTGATGTGCAACGGCGTGCTGGATATCCCCGCGCTGGAGCGGCGCCACGGCATTGACTTCGGCACCGATTTCGCGCCCGAACTGGCCGACCTTGCCACCCTGGCGGCCGACGGGCTGGTGCAGGTCCAGCCAGCCCGCATTACGGTCACGCCGCTGGGACGCCTGCTGGTGCGGCGCGTGGCGATGGCGTTCGACCGCTACCTGCGCGACGATGCCGCACGCGTGGCGGTCGCCGGGCCCGAAAGCGAAGGCACTCGCCGGTCCGCCAACGACGGCGCGCAACCGATCCGCATCGTGCCGCGGGCGCGCTACTCGCGCGTCGTGTAACCGCCGCCAGGCATGAAAAAACGCCCGCGAATTTCGCGGGCGTTGTTGTTTGCGGCGCAGTCGTGCCTTACTTGGCTGCGTTCGCCATGTAGTCCGACGCGGCGATCACGTCGGCGTCCGGGCCGGCGTAGCCACCCTTGGGCGGCATCACACCCTTGCCCTTCAGTGCGTAGTTGTGGACCGCGTCCATGCCTTCCTTCAGGCGCGGCGCCCAGGCGGCCTTGTCGCCAAACTTGGGCGCACCGGCCACGCCGGCGGCGTGGCAGGCGGCGCAGACCTGGTCATAGACCTTCTTGCCGACGTCGGCCGACGCAGCGGCTGGCGCCGCAGCTGGCGCCGCGGCAGCGGCTGCCGGAGCCGCAGCAGCGGGTGCGGCCGGTGCGGGCGCAGCAGCAGCCGCAGCGGCTTCCGGCGCCGCAGCGGTCGTCGGGGCAGCGGCAGCCGGTGCCGGCGGCTCGGGGAACTTCGCGCCACCGGCGTCGGCCATGTAGACCACGGCGCGGGCCAGTTCGTAATCGGTGTAGTCGTCAGGCGTGCTGCCGGCGCGCGGCGGCATTGCGCCCTTGCCGCCCAGCACCGACTTCATCAGGCCGTCAAAGCCCTGGCCGATACGCGCGCTCCAGTCGCCGGCAGTACCATACTTGGGCGCTCCCGCCGCGCCAGTGGCGTGGCAGGCCGCGCAGATTTCCTTGTAGACCTGTTCGCCGGTCTTGAACACGCGCGGTGCATTGGGGTCCTTGATTTCGAGCGACGCGACCGGCTTGATGCGGTCGTTGACGGCTTCCGCGGTGGTGGCAGTGCCGGCACTTTCAGTGGAGCCGTGTCCCACAAAGTTGACCAGGAGGACGATCACGAGGATCGGTACCAGGAAAGCCGCGACCACCACAGCGATCAGCTGCTTGGGGGTCTTGATGGGAGACTCGTGTTCGTGGTGTTCGTTGTGGACGTCGCTCATACAGAACTCTCAGTTTTGCAGGAAACCTTCTGGCCGCTCACCCTCGGCTTGCTTTATCTGGCCCTAGTCTGACCACTACCTGGCCCGCAGGGACCCGACAGAAGTCCGCCCCATGCTGCCTTGCGGCCATTGCCTGGCTCGGGTCTGTCGCTATTTGCGCACTTCGGAGTGTCTCCCGGGCCGGGCCCCGGATTGTCGCCGAAACCAAGCCGCAAAGCCTTGATCCTGGTCGACTGCGTGAGGGGCACGATTTGACGCAAATAGCTGGCGATTATAGCCCCATTCCACCCTTCGCCAGTGCCAAAAGCGGCGGTTGCGAGACGTAAGGCGGACCCTCCGGAGAGGCCCGCATGGACGGCGCGGGGCAAACGCGGTATCCTATGCGACTTTCCTGCGGCGGCATTCGCGCGCTGCATTGCTGTACCCGCAATACCGGTTTAAAAAACCGTCTCTGTGCGCCCGTAGCTCAATGGATAGAGTACTGCCCTCCGAAGGCAGGGGTTGCTGGTTCGATCCCAGCCGGGCGCGCCAATCCCATCCGGATTTCCCGCTTTTCCTCCGCCGCCACCACCGCCGCGAAGAACAACAACGCACAACCACAGCCTGCGCGATAAGACGCCGATGTCGATGCTGATGGTCGATATTGACCGCTTCAAGCGCGTCAACGACAACTGGGCCACGCCAGCGGCGACCGCGTGCCGAAGAAGCTGGCCGACGTGATGCGCGCGACCGTGCGGGCCATCGACGTGCCGGGCGCGCATCGGCGGCGAGGAATTCGCCGTGCTGCTGCCGCGGATGGCAAAACGCGCCTCGAATAACGCGGCGGTTGCCCAGCCCGGTCAGCGCGTCGGTCTCGGCCAGTTCGCGCAGCGCTTCGCCGCGGGCGAGGTAGTGCGAAAACAGCTTGCGGAAGCCCTGCAGCGTGACCCACAGCAGCAGCCCCAACAATAGCGCGCTGGCCGCCAGCACCGCGCTCAGGTGCGAGGCGGTGCGCAGCAGCAGGGGGCGGAGGTCAGCGAAAGCTGAACTCATCATGTGCTATCCGGCATAATAAACAAAGAACTCGATGCGTCATTGCCAGATAAGGAATGATCGAGGCTGCCAGGTATGGATATCGCCACTGCTGGCATGGATATCGGCGCGCACTTAATTCGCGGCGCAAAAAGTTTCATGACGGTCCCGCCACCTTGCGCCACGGCCATGCTGATAGATTCACCCGACCACACCCTGTCCCGAATGCCCTGTCATGGTTATCTCGACAAGCCTCCCGCGCTGGCTGCGCGGCGCGTTGGCCGGCATTGCGCTGGCCGTGCCCGCGCACCCCGGCGAGGCCGCGCCGGTCAGCCTGCCAGGATCGCTGCCGAACATGGTCGGCCTCGGCGTCGGCTCTACCACCGAGTTCGCCGGCGGCAAGGACCGCATGATCGGCGTGGTGCCCGGCGTGCGCTACGTGACCCCGGGCGGCCGCCTGCTGGAATGGTATGGGCCGTATGCACAGTTCAATTTCGGCGGCCTGACGGGATTCCAGTGGGGGCCGGCGGTAGGGCTGCGGCTGGGCCGCAACAATGTCGACGATCCGGTGGTGGCGCAGGTGCACGAGATCGACACCACGGTGGAGGCGGGCGGGTACATCGGCTATGAATACCTGAACCCTGGCCGCGTCCCGTGGCGGCTGCGCGGCGGCATCAACGTGATGACCAATGCCGGCATCGTTTACGGCGGCAGCCGCGTCACCGCCACCGGCACCTTCTGGATGCCGCTGCACCAGCGCATCTACGCGGGCATGGGCCTGGGCGCGACCTGGGTCAGCGGCAGCTTCAACCGTACCTACTTCGGCGTAACGCCGGCGGATTCGGCAGCCAGCGGCCTGCCCGTCTACAGCCCGGGCGGCGGGCTGGAGCAGTTTACGGGCTGGCTGGCGATGATCTACCAGTTCGACAAGCACTGGTATGGCGGCGCGATGGTCTACGCGCAGCGGCTGGCCGGCGACGCGGCCGACAGCCCGATCGTCACGCAGCGCGGCACGCGCAACCAGATTACCTATGGCATCGGCCTGGCTTATTCGTGGCGCTAGGTGCGGTCCGGCGCGGGGCCGGCTTGCTATGATGCAGCATGGTCGACGAGCTAGTCATTCCCCACCACGAATACCTGATCACCGCGATCCGCGCGCAAGGCGCGGGCGGCCAGAATATCAACAAGGTATCCAACGCCGTGCACCTGCGTTACGACGTGCGGGACTCTTCGCTGCCGCCCGACCATAAGGAACGCCTTCTGGCCCTGCACGATCACCGCATCACGCGCGACGGCGTGGTGGTGATCAAGGCGCAGCAATTCCGCAGCCTCGAGCAGAACCGCGACGAAGCGGTGCGGCGCCTGCATGAACTGGTGCGCAGCGTGGCCACGCCGCCGCGCGTGCGGCGCGCCACGCGTCCGACGCTGGCATCGCGCCGGCGCAGGCTGGAAGGCAAGAGCCAGCGCAGCCAGGTCAAGGCGCTGCGCGGCAGGGTGCTCGACTAGCCCCGCTTGCGAGGCCAGCCTCAGGTCAGCGGGCCGACTGTAGCGCGGCAATGCGTTCCTCGATCGGCGGATGGCTGGAGAACAGCGCCATCCACGACTTGCCGCCGGCAATGCCCATGGCCTGCATGTTCTGCGGCAGTCCGTCCGGCTCCAGGCCGCCCAGGCGGCGCAACGCCGAGACCATCGGCGTGGGCGAACCCATCAGGCCCGATGCGCCGGCATCGGCGCGGAATTCGCGCTGGCGCGAGAACCACGCCACGATGATGCTGGCCAGGATGCCGAACACGATCTCGCAGACGATCACGGTCACCATGTAGCCGATGCCGGGGCCGCTCGATTCTTCGTCGTTCTTGCGCAGCATCGAATCGACGAAGTAGCCGACCACGCGCGCCAGGAAGATGACGAAGGTGTTGACCACGCCCTGGATCAGCGTCAGCGTGACCATGTCGCCGTTGGCCACGTGCGCGACCTCGTGCGCCAGCACCGCCTCCACTTCCTCGTGCGACATCGATTGCAGCAGACCGGTGGACACCGCCACCAGCGAGCTGTTCTTGGTTGCGCCGGTGGCGAAGGCGTTGGGTTCGCCGTCGTAGATTGCCACCTCGGGCATGGGCAGGCCGGCGCGCTGCGCCAGCTTTTCCACCGTCTGCACCAGCCACAGCTCGGTGCTGGTGCTCGGGTGGGTGATGACCTGCGCGCCGGTGGACCACTTGGCGATGGTCTTGGACATCAGCAGCGAGATAAACGAGCCGCCAAAACCCATCAGCGCCGCAAAGGCCAGCAGCATGCCCAGGTTCAGGCCGTTGGCGGTCAGGAAGCGGTTCACGCCGAGCACGCTGGCGGTGATGCTGAGGACGATCATGACGGCGATGTTGGTCGCCAGGAAAAGCAGTACGCGTTTCATGTGTGTATGGAATGCAGTCGAGTGCAATCGAAGTGGATGTGGAGCAACTACGGCGGGGATGCGGACGAGCCGCAAGCGCGCACCGCACCCGCGGCACGGCGCGCAGGAAACGGCGGACGCGGACAACCGCGGCCGCGCACGCTCAGGCGCGCGGCGGGCGGGGCAGCAGCGGCAGGTCGGGTTCGGGCAGCGCGGCGCCGGCGTAGCGCGGCCGGCCGGCGCGGCCCGCCCACGCTGCCAGGCGCAGCGGAGATGCCGGCAGCAGTTGCTCGGCAAGGTCGGCGCCGGGCTGCGGTTGCGGCTCGGGGGATTCGGGAGAAGGGACGGAATCGGCCAGGACGGACGGTTCAGCTTGCGCGACATCGCCGGCCATGTCATCGGACCTTTGGTCGGACATTTTGTCGGCTGCACTTGCAGCCGGTGCGGTGGCGGACGCCGCCAGCCCGTCGCCGATCGTACCCGCGGCGTGCGCGAGCGCGCCCGCCCAGCCCGGCAGGGGCAGGAAGGCCAGCATCATGACCAGCAGGAGAAGCCGGAGCGAACGCAATTGGGGGACGACTTATCGGTGGTGTTGAGGGATTCTACAGGATGCGCCATGACGTCGGCGCCGGCTGCCGCACGCCGCTGCAAGGTTGCGCAGACTGCCCTACACTAGCCAAAACCCTGGAGCGATTACAGGATTCGATCTTCCAAGACAGGACTTCCACCATGCGTATCGGCGAGCTTTCCCGTACCAGCGGCTGCGATGTCGAGACCATCCGCTATTACGAACGCGAGGGGCTGCTCGACGCCCCGCGGCGCGAGGCCAACGGCTACCGGCGCTATGACGACGGCCACCTGGTGCAGCTGAACTTCGTGCGCCATTGCCGCTCGCTCGGCATGAGCCTGTCGGACGTGCGCAGGCTGCGCGAGTTCGAGCGCAACCCGTCGCAGGATTGTGACGACATCAACACGCTGCTGGACCGCCAGATCGCGCAGATCCATGCGCAGCGGGTGGCGCTCGAAGCGCTGGAAGGGCAGTTGCGCGCACTGCGCGAAACCTGCCACCATCACCACCACCAGCCCGCCAGCGAATGCGGCATCCTGCAGAACCTGCAGCAGGCCGCCGCCGGGGCCGCCTGTGAATGCCATCCTGGCGCGCACGATAGCGCCGACGATAGCGGGCATGCCGCCAATGGGTGAGGTACGCGGCCGCATCGCTGTGCTACGATGACTGTCACCGTGATCGCACCACAGCGGTGCACGAGCCCGGGCGGCGCCTTGCATAGTAAGCAATGACTTACGTTGCCGGCCTTACGGCCAGATGGCCGCCGCACTCCAATCTTTTCCACATGACCGTGAACGATCGCTTGACGCCGATGACCGACGCGCCTGTCCGCCTGCAGCGGACCGGCCGCCCGCGCGCGTCCGCGTTCGCCATGTCCCCGCGCCGGATCAGCGCACCGCCTGCATCCGCCCGGTTCCCAGCCTGACTCTCCCCCACACGGGGCCCGGGCCGAACCGGGCCCGAGCCAGCCTCTCCATGGTTGCCGACGACTGACACGCCGGCACCGTCGATATTCGCGCTGCTGCGCAAAGCCAAGACCTGACCGCGCTGCCGCCCGCCACGTTCATGCGGCCGGGCCGCGCTAATCCATGACTGCCGGAGGATCCGCCATGAAGGCCACCAAGAAGCAATCCGCCAAAACTACACGATCCACTCAGGTGGCGACCCCGTCGCTGTACCTGACCGAGCTCGACGTCACGCGCCTTGAGCGCATCGCCAGCCGCGCCGGCTCGACCCAGCTCGAAGACATGCTCGACAGCCTGCTGGCGCGCGCCACGATCGTTGCGCCTGACGAAATCCCGACCGATGTGGTCACCATGAACTCGCGCCTGGTGTGCACGCTGCCTGGCGATCCGTCGCCGCGCAACTGGACGCTGGTCTACCCGGATGCGGCCGATTTCGACGCCGGCCGGCTGTCGGTGCTGTCGCCGGTGGGCCAGGCGTTGCTGGGCGCACGTGCCGGCCAGACCGTCGGCTACCGCCTGCCGGACGGCCGTGAGCAGCAGGTGACGATCGGCGAGATCGCTTTCCAGCCGGAAGCCAGCGGCCAGTACACGCTCTGAGCGCAGCGCGCGCCCGCCGGCGCGTGCCGGCCTGGCCACACGCAAGCCCAGCCGCCTGCGTGCAACCGGCGCTCCGTGGACACCATTCATCGGCAAGCGAGTCGTTTCACGACTCGCAACGCACCATTCGTCGCAGCGGCATTTCTGCTTGCGCGCACTGTGACTAATCTTCAGTCCGTGCTCGCATCGCAACATAGATTGCCGGGCGGTCGGAGTTTCACCCGGCCAAAAAATAAGACCGACGAAATCAGTTGAAGGAGTCCCGAAATGATCGCCAGACGTATCCTTGGCGGCGCGCTTGTGTTCGCGGCAGTGGCCGCGTCCGCTGCGGCGTTGGCTGCCCCCGCCACCAGCAAGGTCGGCAAGTTTGATGTGTATGCCGATGCGCTGCGCGCCGGCAAGTACGACGTGTACACCGACGGCGCCAAGCAAGGCAAGTTCGATACATATACCGATGGCGCCCGCACCGGCCGCTTCGATGTGTATTCGGAAGGCTCGCGCCAGGGTGGCAAGTTCGACACCTTCACCGAAGGCACGCATACCTTCAGCGGCGAGATCTCTAAGCAAGGCAAGTTCGATACCTTCAGCGAAGGTACGCACACCTTCAGCGGCGATATCGCTGACCGCGCGCTCGACAACTCGCGCACGGGTGACGGCTCGCTGTACGGCTATCGCGTCTGAGCGGCACAGCCGAACGCCTGACCTTTCCGGTCCTCGCCTGACCTGAAGCGGCCACCACGGTGGCCGCACGTTTTCTCTCCCGCCTGCCCGGCCGACCTCCTCCTCCTTCTCTCTTCGCCTGGCAGGCGTTTTTCTCCCCCGTCTTTCTCCTCTTTGTCCGATTGTGCTGATTGCAAGCCCACGGCTGCGATAGCCTGCGCGCGTCTCATGCCGCCGGCGGCTGCGTGGCAGCGGCGTCGTGCCGCTCCGCCTGCGCCTTTGGCAGCCTGCGCGCGATCGCCGCGTACAGCAGCGGCACCGCCAGCGTACCCAGCACGAACGCCAGCGAGGTCATCACCACCGGGCGCAGGCGCTGGCCAGCCGCGCGCCGGCGGCCTCCACCACGCTGGTCACGCCCTTCGCGCCGCGCACCCCTCCGGCGTTGGGGTGCCCTTGGGCTAAGGCTTCAGGGCTCGCGCGCGGCGAAGGTGTCGCACTTGCGGACGTCGCCCGACTCGATGCCGCGGCGCAGCCAGCGCACGCGCTGTTCGCTGGAGCCGTGGGTAAAGGCCTCCGGCACGACATAGCCTTGCGACCGGCGTTGCAGCCGGTCATCGCCGATGGCGGCGGCGGCCTTCAGGCCTTCCTCGATATCGCCCGGTTCCAGCAGTTGCTGGTTGGCGCGCTGCGCGGTGGCGGCCCACACGCCGGCCAGGCAGTCGGCCTGCAGTTCCATGCGCACCGACAGCTGGTTGGCCTGCGCCTCGCCCATGCGGCGGCGCGCGGCGTCGACCTTTTCGGACACGCCCAGCAGGTTCTGCACATGGTGGCCGATCTCGTGCGCGATCACGTACGCCTGGGCAAAGTCGCCGCTGGCGCCAAAGCGCTTGCGCAGTTCGTCATAGAAAGCCAGGTCGATATAGACCTTCTGGTCGCCGGGGCAGTAGAACGGGCCCATCGCCGACTGGCCGGTGCCGCACGCGGTCGGCGTGGCGCCGGAGAACAGCACCAGCGTCGGCGGTGCGTAGCGGCGGTTCAGCTCGGTCTCGAAGATGTGTTGCCAGGTGCGCTCGGTATTGCCCAGCACCTTGCGCGTGAACACCGTCATCTGGTCGGTGGCGGGCGGGCGGTTGGCCTGCTGCTGCTGTTGCTGCTGGCCAGAGCCTTGCAGCACCGATGCGCCCTGCATGATCAGCATCGGGTCGATGCCGAAGAAATACGACGCGGCCAACGCGACGATGACCGTGCCAATGCCGATCGACTTGCCGCCCAGCCCGCCGAATCCGCCGCGGCGGTCTTCTACGTGCTGGCTTTCGGCTTCGTCATCGAGGCGCATGTTGCAGGCTCCTGGGGCAATGTGAGGGAGATCCGGGATTTGCCGGGTTGAAAGTCAGTATAGCAATGGGCTCGGGCGGCCCGCGTGCGCCCAAAACCGCCCCCCTTTTTGTACCCCTCTTTTGCCTTTCTGCGCCCCAAAAAAAACACCACCCGATCGCCCTGGAGACGGGCAACGCGGGCGGTGTGCGGCAAACATAAGAAACCGGGCTTGCGCCCGGTCCGGTCACTGCCTGAGCGTCCCGCGACGGGACGCTGGTGCGTCGGCTAGGCCAATGCGGCTTCCCGCGTGGACGAGGCCGTGGCCACTGCGCTGGCGCCGACTTCCGCCACGCGCAGCAGGTTGGTCGTCCCGCCCTGGCCGAACGGCATGCCGGCCGCGATGGTGATCTGGTCGCCCGGCGCGGCGTAGCCTTCCACCAGCGCCGCGCGCGTCGCGGCCTCGACCATCTCGTCGACGCTCTGCACGTCCGGGCTCACGGTGGAGTGGATGCCCCACGCGATCGCCAGCCGGCGCGCGATGTCCAGGTTGGGCGTGATGCTGACGATCGGCGCGCACGGCCGCTCGCGCGCGGCGCGCAGCGCGGTGGCGCCCGACGACGTATAGGTCACCGTGGCCGCCGCGCCGATGATCTGCGTGACCTCGCGCAGCGCGGCGCAGATCGCGTCCTGGCGCGTGTTCAGCGGGGTCTCGTGCTGCGCGTCGAGCAGGTTGCGGTACAGCGGGTCGCGCTCGACCTCGGTGACGATGCGGTTCATCATCGACACCGCCTGCACCGGGTAGCGGCCGTTGGCTGACTCGGCCGACAGCATTACCGCATCGGCGCCTTCGTAGATCGCGCTGGCCACGTCCGACGCTTCGGCGCGCGTCGGTACCGGCGAGTCGATCATCGATTCCAGCATCTGCGTGGCGATCACCACCGGCTTGCCCAGCTGGCGGCACACGCGCAGGATGCGCTTCTGCACGCCGGGCACGCGCTCGGGCGGCAGCTCAACGCCCAGGTCGCCGCGCGCCACCATCACCGAGTCGGACACGCGCACGATCTCTTCCAGCTGCTGCAGCGCGGCCGGCTTCTCGATCTTGGACAGGATGCCGGCACGGGTGCCGACGATCTCGCGCGCCTCGACGATATCCGACGGACGCTGCACGAACGACAGCCCGATCCAGTCCGCGCCCAGCGACAGCGCGAAGTCCAGGTCCTTGCGGTCCTTCGCCGTCAGCGCGGGGATGGGGATCACCGCGTCGGGCACGTTCACGCCCTTGCGGTCGGACAGCGTGCCGTTGTTGGCCACGCGCGTGGTGATGGTGCCAGTGGTGACCGACTCGATCGCCAGGCGCACCTTGCCGTCGTCGATCAGCAGCGACTGGCCCGGCTGCGCGGCTTCGAACAGCTCGGGGTGCGGCAGGTAGACGCGGGTGCCGTCGCCCGGGGTTGGATCGCTGTCGAGCACGAACACGTCGCCGGTGCGCACCGCGACCTTGCCCGCGGCGAAGGTGCCGATGCGCAGCTTGGGACCCTGCAGGTCAGCCAGCACGGCGATGGGACGGCCGGTCTCGGCCTCGATCTGGCGCACCGCGTCGTAGCGCGCGCGGTGGTCGTCGTGCGTGCCGTGGCTGAAGTTCAGGCGGAACACGTCCGCGCCGGCCTCGAACAGCGCGCGGATCGCCGCGATGTCGGTGCTGGCGGGGCCGAGCGTGGCCACGATCTTCGCTTTGCGCTGGCGTCTCATGATGTCTCCTCTTCCATTCTCGGTTGCGGCGCTTCGGCGCCGCGAGTCAGTCGGTACTACGTTGGCGGCGATCGTCAGACGATCAGGATCGCGCGGAAGTCGTTCACGTTGGTACGGGTCGGGCCGGTGACGATCAGGTCGTCCACGCCGGCAAAGAAGCCGTAGCCGTCGTTGTTCTCCAGATGCGTGCGCGCATTCAGGCCACGCCCGGCGGCGCGGGTCAGCGTGTCGGGCGACAGCAGCGCGCCGGCGTTGTCTTCCGAGCCGTCGATGCCATCGGTATCGCCGGCAATCGCATGCACGCCGGGCAGGCCGTCGAGCGCCACCGCCAGCGACAGCAGGAACTCCGCATTGCGCCCGCCGCGGCCCTTGCCGCGCACGGTCACGGTGGTCTCGCCACCGGACAGCAGCACGCACGGCTTGCTGAAGGGCTGGCCGCGCTGGGCGACCTGGCGCGCGATGGCGGCGTGGACTTCGGCCACTTCGCGCGCTTCGCCCTCGATGCAGTCGGACAGGATGTGGGCCTCGAAGCCCAGTTCGCGCGCGCGCGCCGCGGCGGCTTCGAGCGATTGTTGCGCGGTCGCCAGCGTCACGCTGCGGTGGCCGTTGAAGCGCGCGTCGCCGGGCTTGGGCGTTTCACCCGCGCCGCTCTCCAGGTGCGCGCGCACATTGGCGGGCACGTCGATGCCGTACTTGGCGATCACGGCCAGCGCATCGGCGCAGGTAGTCGCATCGGGCAGCGTCGGGCCGCTGGCGATGAGGGTCGGGTCATCGCCCGGAATATCGGAAATCAGCAGCGTCTCCACGCGCGCCGGCGCGCAGTGCAGCGCCAAGCGTCCGCCCTTGAGCGCGGACAGGTGCTTGCGCACGCAGTTCATCTCGCCGATGCTCGCGCCGCTCTTGAGCAGCGCCTTGTTCACGGCTTGCTTGTCGGCCAGCGTCAGGCCCGGCGCGGGCGCGGCCAGCAGCGCGGAGCCGCCGCCGGAAATCAGGCACAGCACCAGGTCGTCGGCGGTCAGGCCCTGCACCAGTTCCACCATGCGCTGCGCGGCGCGTGCGCCGGCTTCGTCGGGAACAGGGTGGGCGGCTTCGACCACTTCGATCCGCTTGCAATCGGCACCATGGCCGTAGCGCGTCACCACCAGCCCCGACAGCTCGCCTTGCCAGTTCGCTTCCACCGCTTGCGCCATCGCGGCGGCGGCCTTGCCGGCGCCGATCACCACGGTGCGGCCCTTGGGCGGCGCGGGCAGGTGCGGCGGCAGGCAGTGGCTGGCGCTGACGGAAGCGACCGCGGTATCGAACAGGTCGCGCAGCAGCGCGCGCGGATTGATCTGTCCGGGATGGGCTGCCGTGCGCTGGGGCGACAGCAGCGCGGCTTGGGGTTCGGTGGCGAGCATGAAGAATCCTGGTGCTGACGAGGTACTGGCTGACTGCGAAAGCTAGTCGTCCCCGCGGGGCGGGGACGACGGGGTTGCTGCTTACTTGGCGTTGGCGATCTGGTGGTTAGACATGATCTCGATCGCGCGGCACAGGGCCGAGTGGTCCTGCTTGCCAAGGCCGTTGGCCGAGCAGGTGTTGAACAGCTCCTGCGCGGTGGCGGTGTTGGGCAGTGCCACGCCCAGCGCCTTGGCACCCTGCAGCGCCAGGTTCAGGTCCTTCTGGTGCAGTTCGATGCGGAAGCCCGGATCGAAGGTGCGCTTGACCATGCGATCGCCATGCACTTCCAGGATGCGGGAGGCCGCAAAGCCGCCCATCAGCGCCTCGCGCACCTTGGCCGGATCGGCGCCCGCCTTGGAGGCGAACAGCAGCGCTTCGGACACAGCCTGGATGTTCAGTGCGACGATGATCTGGTTGGCCACCTTGGTGGTCTGGCCGTCGCCGTTGCCGCCCACCAGCGTGATGTTCTTGCCCATCAGCTCGAACAGCGGCTTGACCTGGTCGAAGGCCTCCTGCGGGCCGCCGACCATGATCGTCAGCGATGCGGCCTTGGCGCCGACTTCACCGCCCGACACCGGGGCGTCCAGGTACGAAGCGCCCAGCTTGTTGATGCGCGCGGCGAAGTCCTTGGTGGCGATCGGCGAGATCGAGCTCATGTCGACCACGATCTTGCCGTAGCTGGCTTCCTTGCCGGCGGCCTTCAGCGCGGCGGCAACGCCCTTGTCGGCAAACAGCACGGCCTCGACGTGCGGCGTGTCCGGCACCATGATGACGATGATGTCGGCGCGCTTGGCGACTTCCTCGGCGCTGGTGCAGACGGTCACGCCTGCATCGACCAGCGCTTGCGGGGCCGGGTTGACGTCATGCACGAACAGCGTGTGGCCGGCGGCGCGCAGGTGGCCCGCCATCGGTGCGCCCATGATGCCCAGGCCGATGAAGCCGACGTTGCGTTGGTTTGCCATATTGATGTCTCCTTGCTTGAGAGTAAGTCTGTCTTGGTTCGAGTAGGTGGTAGCGGGTTACCGCGGGGGCTTACTGCACGCCGTGCGCGGCGCGCCAGCCCAGGCCGGCTTCGGTGGTGGTCTTCGGCTTGTATTCGCAGCCGATCCAGCCGGTGTAGCCGATCTCGTCCAGGAACTTGAACAAATACTGGTAGTTCAGCTCGCCCGTGCCCGGCTCGTTGCGGCCCGGGTTGTCGGCCAGCTGCACGTGCCTGATCTTCGGCAGGTTGGCCTTGATGGTGTTGGCGATCTCGCCCTCCATCCGCTGCATGTGATAGATGTCGTACTGCACGTACAGGTTGGGCGCGTTGACCTGGTTGATCAGGTCGACTGCCTGCTGGGTGCGCGACAGGAAGAAGCCGGGAATGTCGAAGGTGTTGATCGGCTCGACCAGCAGGTCGATATGCTCGGCGGCCAGCGCGCCGGCGGCGAAGCGCAGGTTTTCCACCAGCGTTTCCTGGGCCTGTTCGCGCTTGACGTTCTGCGGCAGGATGCCGACCAGGCAGTTCAGCTGGCGCACGCCCAGCACCTTGGCGTACTTGATGGCCTCGCCCACGCCGTCCTGGAATTCGCCGGCACGGTCCGGGTGGCACGCAATGCCGCGCTCGCCCGCGTCCCACTTGCCGGCGGGCAGGTTGTGCAGCACCAGGTCCAGCTGGAAGCGGTTCAGGCGGTCAGCGATCTGGTCCGCGTGGAACGCATACGGGAAGAGGAACTCCACGCCGCGGAAGCCCGCGCGCGCGGCGGCTTCGAAGCGGTCGAGAAAGCCCACTTCGTTGAACAGCATGGTGAGGTTGGCCGCAAGTTTGGTCATTTTGTCATCTCCTGTGACTTGGTTTTTGTTCGTCGTTCCCGCGGAGGCGGGAACCCAGTGACTTTCAAAGACGCTGGATTCCCGCCTCCGCGGGAATGACGTGTCGGACTGCAAGGGGCTGTGGAGCCTTACGCCGTTTCCACTTCTTCGTTCAGGATGGCCTCGTCCGCATCCTCGATGTCTTCGATCGGCTCGAACTCGTTGATGTTGTCGATCTCGGTGCCCATCGCGATATTGGTCACACGCTCCAGGATCACCTCGACCACCACCGGCACCGAGAACTCGGCCATCAGGTCGCGCGCCTCAGCGAAGGCGGGGGCGATGTCTTCCGGCTTGAACACGCGGATCGCCTTGCAACCCAGGCCTTCCACCACCTTGACGTGGTCCACGCCGTAGCCGTTCAGCTCGGGCGAGTTGACGTTGTCGAAGGCCAGCTGCACGCAGTAGTCCATCTCGAAGTTGCGCTGCGCCTGGCGGATCAGGCCGAGGTAGGAGTTGTTCACCACCACGTGGATGTACGGCACCTTGAACTGCGCGGCCACGGCCAGTTCCTCGATCATGAACTGGAAGTCATAGTCGCCCGAGATCGCCACCACGTCCGAGTTCGGCGAAGCGGTCTTCACGCCGATCGCGGCCGGGATGGTCCAGCCCAGCGGGCCGGCCTGGCCGCAGTTGATCCAGTGGCGCGGCTGGTTCACCGACAGGAACTGCGCGGCGGCGATCTGCGACAGGCCGATGGTGCTGACATAGCGCACGTCGCGCGGGAAGTACTGGTTCATCTCGCGGTACACGCGCTGCGGCTTGACCGGCACGTTGTCGAAGTCGCTCTTGCGCTGCATGGTGCGGCGACGCTTCTGCACGTCGGCGACCCACGACTTGCGGCACGGCAGGCGGCCGGCCATCTTCATTTCGCGGGCGACTTCGACGAACAGCTCCAGCGCGGCCTTGGCGTCGGAGACGATGCCCAGGTCGGGGCCGAACACGCGGCCGATCTGGGTGGGCTCGATATCGACGTGCACGAACTTGCGGCCCTTGGTGTAGACATCGACGCTGCCGGTGTGGCGGTTGGCCCAGCGGTTGCCGATGCCCATCACGAAGTCCGAAGCCAGCAGCGTGGCGTTGCCGTAGCGGTGCGAGGTCTGCAGGCCGACCATGCCGGCTTGCAGCGGGTGGTCGTCGGCCAGCACGCCCCAGCCCATCAGCGTCGGCACCACCGGCACGTTGACCAGCTCGGCGAACTCGACCAGCAGCTCCGAAGCGTCAGCGTTGATCACGCCGCCGCCGCAGACGATCAGCGGGCGCTCGGCCGCGTTCAGCATCGCGATGGCCTTCTCGATCTGGGCGCGCGAGGCGGCCGGCTTGTATGGCTGCAGCGACTGGTAGGTGTCGGGATCGAATTCGATCTCGGCGACCTGCACGTCGAACGGCAGGTCGATCAGCACCGGACCCGGGCGGCCCGAGCGCATGATGTGAAACGCTTGCTGGAACACTTGCGGCACCAGTGCCGGCTCGCGCACGGTCACGGCCCACTTGGTCACGGGCTTGGCGATCGACTCGATGTCGACGGCCTGGAAGTCCTCCTTGTACAGGCGCGCGCGCGGGGCCTGGCCGGTGATGCAGAGGATGGGGATCGAGTCCGCCCAGGCCGAGTACAGGCCGGTGATCATGTCGGTGCCGGCGGGGCCCGAGGTGCCGACGCAGACGCCGATATTGCCGGGTTCGGCACGGGTGTAGCCCTCGGCCATGTGCGAGGCGCCTTCGACGTGGCGGGCCAGAACGTGGCTGATGTTGCCCGACTTGCGCATTGCCGAGTAGAACGGGTTGATCGCCGCGCCCGGCACGCCGAACGCCGTGGTCACGCCTTCCTTCTCCAGAACCGCGATGGCCGCGTCGATTGCTCTCATCTTTGCCATGATCTTGTCTCCAATGGTGGTGGGATTCGCATTGGAGTCGATCCTATTCCCCCAACCGGGGCGGGATAAACAGAAGGACGATCAGTTGATTCGATACTTCGGGTATGGAATATGGCCTTGGAAGCCTGATGAGACGGTCGCCGACAGCACGCCGGCGTATGCAATTGGATATGCGGTGTGATGAAGCGGCCACGCTGCGCAGCGGTGGGTACGCCCCGGGGCCACCCGGCGCGGTGTCTATCCGGCACGTGCCCATGCGGCGAAAATGGCGGCATCCCGTTGCCCGTGCCGATCATGTATTCCAGGCTGCCGCCGACCTACGAACTGCTTGAAGCGCTTGACGCCTCCAGCGCGCCCGCGCCGCCATCGGAGCGCGCGCCGGCTGGCGGGCTGGCCCGCTTGCTGTGGATCGGCTTTATCGTCGCGCTGGTGGCGACCCTGCTCGGCGGCGGTGCGCTGGCCGCGTGGCGGCTGTGGCTGAAGCACCCGGTACCACCGTGGTCGCTGCGCGCCTTCGAGGCGTTTCTGGCCGCGGCGGCCGCCTGCTATGTGGGCGCCGGGCTGGCGCGCACCCGCCCGGTGCTGGCCAGGCTGCGCAACCCGCTGCGCTGGCAAGCCCGGGAAATGGACCGCCAGCGCGCGGCCGAGGACGCGCTGCTGCGGCAGCTGGCGCGCATCCCGCCGGCGCAGCTGGAAGCGCGCCAAAGGCGCGTGGCCTTGCAGCTGCGGCTATGGGAGGGGGCTGCACGTACCGTGGGCCTGCTGCTGGCTCTGGCGCCCGCCGCGGTGGTGCTGGCCGGCGCGTGGCGCGCCTTGCCGCGTCCGGAGCAGGCGGTGCCGACGCTGCTGTGGGGCTATGGCGTAATGCTGGTCGCCGGCGGCGCCAGCTACCTGTACCTGCATGTGCAGTGCAGCCGGCCGTTGCGGCGGCTGGCCTACGTGCTGGGCGAAGCCGCGCGGATGAACGCCGAACTGGATGCGCGGCGCGCGCAACGCGCCGCCGCTGCACGCGAAGCGTGATCAGGCCGCGGCGAGATAGGTCTGCACCAGCCGCACCCAGGCCGCCGCGCCCAGCGGCAGCACCGCGTCGTTGAAGTCGTAGCCGGGGTTGTGCACCATGCAGCCGCCGAATTCGCCTTCGCCGTTGCCGAGGATCAGGTAGCACCCCGGCACTGCGTTGAGCATCCACGCAAAGTCCTCGCTGCCGTTGAGTCCCTTTGGCGCCTGCGTGACCACGTTGTCCGCGCCGACCAGCTCGGTGCAGACGCGCTGCGCCAGCAGCGTTTCGGCTTCGGCGTTGACCATCGGCGGCGTCAGCTGGCGGTAGTCGATCTCCGCCTCCACGCCATGTGCCTGTGCCGTCAGCGCGACGATCTCGCGGATGCGCTGCTCGACCAGCGCACGGGTCTCGGGCCGCGCGGCGCGCACGTTGAGCCCCAGCGTCACGGCTTCCGGAATCACGTTGTGCGTGGCGCCGCCGCGAATGAAGCCGACTGATACCACGGCGGTATCGTCAGGTGCGACATTGCGCGCCACCACGGTCTGCAGCGCGGTGACGATGGCCGCCGCCGCCGCGATCGGGTCGCGCGCGCGGTGCGGCATCGCGCCGTGGCCGCCCACGCCGCGCACGGTCACGTCGGCCACGTCCGACGACAGGCTCACCGGCCCCGGCAGCACGCGGAACGATCCCGCCGGCACGCCCGGCATGTTGTGCAGCGCGAAGATCGCATCGCACGGAAAGCGCTCGAACAGCCCGTCCTCGATCATCGCGCGCGCGCCGCACAGGTTTTCTTCGTCGGGCTGGAAGATCAGGTTGAGCGTGCCGTCGAATTCGGGCTGGTCGGCAATCGCCCTGGCCGCCGCCAGCAAAATTGCGGTATGGCCGTCGTGGCCGCACGCGTGCATCTTGCCGGGCACGCGGCTGGCGTAGGGCAGGCCGGTGGCCTCGGTGATCGGCAGCGCGTCCATGTCGGCGCGGATGCCGAGGCGGCGCGCGCCGCTGCCGCGCTTGAGCTGCCCGACCACGCCGCTCTTGCCGATGCCGGTGTGGACCTCGTAGCCCCATTCGGCCAGCAGCGTCGCCACCAGCTTGCTGGTCGCCCCCACCTCGAAGCCCAGTTCGGGCTGCGCGTGGATCTGGCGGCGGATGCCGACGAAGGTTTCGGCGTCGATGCCGAGCGCCGGCAGCAGGTGCGGCAGGTACTGGAACGGCTGGAGCGTCGGTGCGCGGGTCATGGGTTCGGTCTCCGGAAAATGGTCAGGGTTCAGTGGGCGCGGATCAGTGGGCGCGGATTTCGCGGATGCGCAGCACGGCGAGCAGCGTGATCACGCCGCAGACCAGCATGTAGAGGGCCGGCGACATCGGGTTGCCGGTGCGGGCCAGCATCCACGTGACGATGAATTGCGACGAGCCGCCGAACACCGTCACGCCCACGCTGTAGATCACCGACAGGCCGCTGGCGCGCACGCCGGCGGGCAGCATCTCCAGCATCATCAGGAACATCGGCGTGGTGCCCAGGTTGACCAGCGCCGTCAGCAGCGCCGACACGCACAGCACCAGCGGCACGCTCGGGTAGGCATTGATCAGCCAGAACGCCGGGTACACCGCCAGCATGCTGAGCACCAGCGATGCCACCACCAGCGGCTTGCGCGCGACCAGGCGGTCAGCGAGGCGGCCGGCGAACAGTGACACCACCGTCAGCGTCAGCCCGGTGACACAGCCCGACAGAAACGAGAGCGACGCCGGCATATGCAGCACGCGGATCATGTAGGTCGGCATGAAGAACACCACCAGGTACATCGTCGCGGTGCCGGCCGTGGTCGCCAGGATGCCCTTGAGCACGGTGGCCCAGTGGTTGCGGAACAGCTCGCCGAGCGGGCTCGGCGCGTGGTCGTCGGCCTGGTGGGTTTCGTCGAGGTGCGCGCGGATATACAGCCCCACCGGCGCGATCAGCAGGCCGACCAGGAAGGGCAGGCGCCAGCCCCAGCTCTCCAGCGACGCGGCCGGCAGCACGGCGTACAGCGCGGCGCCGGTCAGCGCGCCCAGCAGCGCCGAGATGCCCTGGCTGCCGAGCTGCCAGCTGACGCGCCAGCCGCGGCCCTTGACCCCGCCTGCCTCCATCAGCATCGCGGTCGAGGCACCGATCTCGCCGCCGAGCGAAAAGCCCTGCAGCAGGCGGCCCGCCACGATCATCAGCGAGCCGGCGATGCCGGCCGACGCATACGGCGGCGCCAGCGCGATGCACAGCGTGCCCAGCACCATCAGGCCGATGCTCAGCGTCATCGCAGCCTTGCGGCCGCGCCGGTCGGCGTAGCTGCCGATCAACACGCCACCGAGCGGGCGCATCACGAAGCCGATGCCGAAGGTGGCGACCGCCAGCAGCAGCGAGCCGTAAGGACTGTCGGAGGGGAAGAACAGCTTGCCGATCAGCAGCGAGAAGAAGCTGTAGACGGTGAAATCGAACATCTCCAGCGCGTTGCCCAGCGAGCACGCCGCGATCAGGCGGAACTGGCTCTGGTTGCGAGGCGTGCTGACGGTGGCGGCGGGGGCGGCCGCGACGCTGGCAGGCGTCGCGAGGGTGGCGTCGTTCATGCAAGTTCTCCACGAACTGGTGGGGGGCTGCACGCACGGCGGACCGGTGTTGTCAGGGCCCGGTGAGCAGGAGCGGCTCGCGCGGCAGTCAGGTTGGCAACCTGTGGCGCTGAGTATTCAGGCAAACGGCCCGGGACAAAAAATCATATATTTTCATCCTGATAACCAGATCGAATCACCGTCATAACCGGTGTCGTCCCGATATCGGGAAAACTACTGAAGGGCGCCGGCAAAGCCTTGGCCGATGCGGCGAAGGGACGGAAGTGCTGCCCGCGACGCGCATCGGCGCCGCGCCCGCGGATGGGGCGTGTTGCCCCGCGCCGGGGCATGGCGCACGGCAATGCACGGCACCCTGGAACAGGAAACGAAATCGATGAAGCTGCACCAACTGCGGGTCCTGCTGGCCGTGGCCGAGCACGGCAGCATCCATGAAGCGGCGCGCGCGCTGCATATCTCGCAGCCGGCGCTGTCCAAGGCCATCGCCGAGCTGGAACGCGAGCTCGGCGTGACGCTGCTGTCGCGCTCGGTGCGCGGCGTCAGCCTGACCGCCTACGGGCTGGCGCTGGTCAAGCGCGCCAGCGTGGTCGAGCAGGAGCTGCGGCATGCGCTGGAAGACATCGAATCGATCCGCGGCCATGCCGAGGCGGAGCTGAACATCGGCTTTACCGCGGTGGCGTCGAGCGGCCCGCTGCCCGCGGCCATCGCGGCGTTCCGGCAGCGCTTTCCCAACGTGGCGCTGCGCGGCTTCGAGCTGCGCCCGCAGCAGATCCAGGAAGGCCTGCGCGAAGGGCGGCTCGACCTGGGCCTGATCTCCACCAACAGCGGCCCCGGCTCGGCCTCGCTGCAATGGGAGCCGCTGTTCTCGGTCGGCATGAAGCTGGCGGTGCGCGCCGGGCACCCGCTGCGCCGCACGCGCCGGCTGCGGCCACTGCTGGACGCCGACTGGCTGGTGCTCGACCCGGTCGACGATGCCGGCAGCCCGCTCGCCAGCCTGATGCGGCTGCACCGGATGGAAATGCCGCGCCGGGTGGTGCAGAGCGCATCGAACCTGCTCGGCCTGCAGCTGGCCACGCGCACCGACCTGGTCAGCATGTGGTCGGACTTTGTCTTCCACGGCACCGGCGGCCCGCTGCAGCTGGCCCGCGACCAGCTGGTGCCGCTGCCGATCCAGGACGAGCTGCCGGATTTCCGCGTTTTCCTGGTCTATCGCTCGGTCGACCTGATGACGCACGCCTGCGCGGAATTCAGCCGCGAAGTGCGGCATTGTGCCCGCGAGCGCCGCGATGCGCCGCCCGCCATGCGCCGGGCCCGATCCGCTTCATAAGCGCCGCCGGGATGCCACGGCGGCGCCGATGCCGCACAATGGCGCCCGGGAGACTGATATCCGATGGACAAACTCAAGCAAATCGAAGCCTTTATCGCCGTGGTGGAGCACGGCAGCATGGCCGCCGCGGCGCTGACGCAGAACGTCACGCCGGTGATGATCGGCCGGCGCATCAACGCGCTGGAGGCGCGTATCGGCGTCAAGCTGCTGCACCGCTCCACGCGCCGCATCGCCGTGACCGAGCAGGGGGCGGTGTTCATGGAGCAATGCAAGAAGGCGCTCGCCGACCTGGACCGCGCCGAGATGCTGATCGCCGAAGGCAAGCACAAGGCCACCGGCCACCTGATCGTGTCGGCGCCGGCCGCGTTCGGCCGCAAGCACGTGGCGCCGCACGCGCCGGCCTTCCTGGCCGCCAACCCGGAAGTGCAGATCTCGTTCAACCTGACCGACCGCGTGGTCGACCTGGTGCGCGAGGGCTATGACGTCGGTATCCGCATCGGCGGCGCGATCGACCCCAACTTCGTCGCGATCAAGCTGGCGCAGAACAAGCGCGTGGTATGCGGCACGCCGGCGTACTTTGCCAAGTACGGCGTGCCGCAGACGCTGGACGACCTCGAGCACCACAACTGCCTGGCGTTCAACCTGCAGGGCGGCCAGCAGCGCGGCTGGTACTTCAGCCAGAACGGCAAGACCGTGACGGTGCGCGTCAACGGCAACCTCGACTGCAACGACGGCGAGCTGCTGCACCGCTGGACCGGCGAAGGGCTCGGGCTGGGCTGGCGCTCGACCTGGGAGATCCTGCCGCAGCTAGAGAGCGGCGAGCTGATCACCGTGCTCGACGAATACGCGCTGCCCGACTACGACATCCTCGCGGTGTACCCGCAGCAGCGCCCGGTGCCGGCCAAGATCCGTTTCTTTATCGAGCACCTGAAAGCCCAGTTCGCGCGCCCCGGTTACTGGATGGCCGGCGGCAACGGCGACTGAGCGCAACGGGACGAGATGCCAATATCAGCCTGGCTGGCGGATCTCGTCGTCATCGTGCACGGGCTGTTTATCGTGTTCGTGGTGGCTGGCGGCCTGCTGGTGCTGCGCTGGCCGCGGCTGGCGTGGGTCCACCTGCCCGCCGCGGCGTGGGGCGTGCTGATCGAGTGGTCCGGGTGGATCTGCCCGCTGACGCCGCTGGAGAATGCGCTGCGCAGTGCCGCGGGGGAGGCGGGCTACAGCGGCGGATTTATCGAGCGCTACCTGTTGCCGCTGATCTATCCGCCGGGCCTGACGCCCGCCGTGCAGCTGTGGCTGGGATTGGTGGTGTTGGTCGTCAACGTGGCGGTCTACGCGGTTTGGTGGCGCCGCCGGCGCCACCACTGAGCTACAGGCTTCAACGCGCCGGGTCAAACCGCGGCACGCGTTTCTCCATGTTGGCCAGCACCGCCTCACGCTGGTTGGGCGAGCCGACCAGCCGGTCCTGCTCGTCCGACTCGGCCTGCAGGATAGCGGCATTGTCGCCGCGCTCGACCACCGCCATCAGCCGCTTGGCCGCGCGGATCGCATCCGGGTTCTTCTGCGCCACCTGGCGCGCCGCTTCCAGCGCCGCGGCGCGCGGGTCGTCGGCAACGTAGGTGGCGAGCCCCAGCTCGCACGCTTCGATGCCATTGAGCACGCGCGCGCTGTAGACCAGCTCGCGCAGCACGTCGGGCCGAACCAGACCGCGCGTCAGCACCATGCCGGCCATGTCGGGCACGAGGCCCCACTTCATCTCCATCACCGACAACTTCGTGTCGGGCGCGACGTAGCGCACATCGGCACCCAGCGCCACCTGCAGGCCGCCGCCGAACGCCACGCCGTGCACCGCCGCGAACACCGGCACCGGCAGCTCGCGCCACACCATGCAGGCATATTGCGGGCGATTGGAAATGCCGTTGGTGCGCTTGCCGAGCCGCCCGCCGCCGATGCTGTCGCTTTCGCTGCCGCCATCGCCGGACAGCATGCCGGCCATGCGGCCCATGTCCAGGCCCGCACAGAACGCGCGGCCTTCGCCCGACAGCACCACGGCGCGCAAGTCCTGTGTGCGCGCCAGCTGCTCGCCGGTCTCGATCAGCGCATCGAACATCTGCTGGTCGAGCGCGTTCATCTTGTCGGGACGGTTCAGGCGGACGTCGGCGACGCCGCCTTCGATGGTGACGATGATCCGTTCATTGCTGCTGGCGCTCATGCGCGGGCTCCTTGAGTTGATGTGCCGGGTGTGCCGGTTGTGCTGCAGGCGGCGAGAACGCTGCTCAGCGCCCCTTGAACTGCGGCTTGCGCTTCTCGACAAAGGCGGCGACGCCTTCCTTGCAGTCTTCGCTGCGGCTGGCACGCGACTGCAGCGTGGCCTCGACTTCCAGCTGCGCGGCCAGGTCATTGCCGAAGCTCTGGTTCAGGGCTTCCTTGATCATGCCGTAGGCCAGCGTCGGCATGCTGGCCAGGTGGCGCGCGAGCTTGCCGGCTTCGTCCTGCAGCGCGGCATCGTCATGGACCTTCCACACCAGGCCGATGCGTTGCGCTTCCTCGGCGTCGATCTTCTCGGCCAGGATGGCCAGCGCGCGGGCGCGCATCTCGCCGGCATAGCGCGGCAGGAAGTAGGTGCTGCCGGCATCGGGAATCAGGCCGATCTTGGAGAACGCCTGCAGGAAGCTGGCCGAGCGGCCCGCCAGCACCACGTCGCCGGCCAGCGCCAGGCTCATGCCCGCGCCGGCGGCCACGCCGTTGACCGCGGTAATGACCGGCTTGGGCATCTGGCGCAGCGCCAGGATGATCGGGTGATAGCGCTCGCGCAGCATCTGGCCGGAATCCTGCAGGCCATTGCCGCCGGCCTGGCGCGCGGCCAGGTCGGCGCCGGCGCAGAAGCCGCGGCCGGCGCCGGTGATCAGCACGGCGCGCACTTCGGCATCGGCCGCGGCGCGTTCCACGCCTTCGCGCAGCTCGCGCATCAGCTCGGCGTTCATCGCGTTGAGCACGTCGGGGCGGTTCAGGGTCAGCGTCGCCACGCCTGCGTCGGTTTGGTAAAGCACGGATGCTGTCATCGTTGGATCTCCATGTATCGTTGTGGTTGCTCTTGTGTTCTCCGGGTCGCGCGTCAGCGCATGGGCTTGAGCGCATCGGCCGACGCGTCGCCCAGCTTGCTGCCGCCGTCGCAGTCAAGGATGGTGCCGGTGACGAAGTGCGCGTTGTCGCTGCTCAGGTACATGGCGGCGCCGGCGATATCGTCCTTGGTGCCGTAGTCGCGCAGCGCCAGGCGGGCCTTGTAGCGCGCCTCCACCTCGGGCGTCGGCGCCAGCCGCGCCATGCCTTCGGTATCGGCGATCGGGCCCGGCGAGATGCCGTTGACGCGCACGCCGGCCGGCCCCCATTCCATTGCCAGGCACTTGATCAGCATATTGATCCCGGCCTTCGCCGCGCAGGCATGAGCCTGGAACATCATGGCGTTGACGCCTTGCGGCGCCGTGATGGCGATCAGCGATGCGCCGGGCTTGCTCAGGTGGTCGAAGCTGGCGCGGAACACATTGAAGGTGCCGAGCAGGTCGATGTCGACCACGGTCTTGAACGCATTGGCCGACATGCCGACCACCGGCGCGAGGAAATTGCCGGCGGCGCCGGAGATCACCACGTCGATCGGGCCGAGTTCCTGGCGCGTGCGCGCCAGTGCCGCTTCCACCGCCGCGTAGTCGCGCACGTCGGCCGCCATGCCGATCGCGGTGCTGCCCGCGGCGGCGATGCCATCGGCCGCGGCCTGGATGCGGTCTTCGGTGCGGCTGATCAGCGCCAGCTTCGCGCCGGCGCGGGCGAAGCCGTGCGCGATGCCGAGGTTGATGCCGGAAGAGGCGCCGGCGATGAATACGGTCTTGCCGGAGAAGGCGTCTGCGCGAAAGGCACTGGGCATGGGTAGTCCTCTTGATCGATGGTCAGGCAATGCGAGGGATGACCGCGCCCGCCAGAGGCGGGGCGCTCAGGAAACGAAAACCGGGAGAGGGTGCGAACGCAGGCCGGACGGCCGCGCGGGCACGGTGCGATCACGCATGACGGGTCTCCATGACGGTTGTTCTGATGCGCGTCCGCGGCGATGCCGCGGCGCAGGCCTCTGTGTTGGGCCCTCGCGATCCTAACCCGAAGCACGCATTCGGTTATGGCCGCTTTGCGCCGGCGACGGAAAGTGGCCGGCCCGGCAATGTGCGCCAGCCCGCACGGCCTTGCGGCGGCCGGCACATGCGCAAGTGATTGGCCGGAAAGGGAAATTGCCGCGCTGCGGCATTGCTCGCGAGGACCCGCCGGCTAACGATGCTCGGCGCGGCAAAAGCCAGCCCTCAGAAAAAAGAAAGCCCGCACACCGTTGCAGCGTGCGGGCGGCCTTCCGGCGATGATGCGCGAAAGGCAGAGTGCTCATGAAGTGCGCCCCCGCGTCTTCATGGCGAGGACAAGTGTGCCCGGGCGCGGCCCAGGCCGCTTTGACTCACGTCAAGCGCGGGTCAACGGCCAGTCCCTCTCCTACGCCAGCAGCGCCGCGACCAGGTCCTTGCCTCGTGCCACCGGCGCGGTTTCCTCGAAATGCAGCGCGCTTTCGACATGGCTGAGGTGGTCCACCATCAGCGTGACGGCGCGCTCGACATCGCCCGCGCGCGCCGCCTCGATGAATTCGCGATGCTCGTCCGACGAGCACGCCGCGTCGCGGCGTGACTGGTACAGCATGGTGATGACCGCGCTGCGCGCGGACAGCTCGCGCATCATCTCGGTCAGCACGCCATTGCCGACCACCTCGGCCAGCACGATATGGAAATCGCCGAGCAGCCGGGTGCGCACCTGCGCGTCGTTGCCGCCCAGCGACTTGCGCTCGGCGGCGAGGTGCTTGTCGATGCGCTTGTAGTCGGCCGCGGTTGCCCTGGCGACGAACTCGCGCGCCAGCGCCGCTTCCAGGATGCGCCGCACGGCGAAGACCTCGCGCGCTTCTGCCGCGCTGGGCTTGGCCACGAACGCCCCCTTGTCCGGCACGATCTGGATGACCTTGTCCTTGCTCAGCATCAGCAGCGCCGCGCGCACCTTGGTGCGGCTGACGCGGTAGACGCTGGCCAGCGCCTCCTCGCGCAGCTTGGTGCCAGGCGGCAGGCGGTGCGAGACGATCGCCGCGACGATGTCGTCGGCGATCGCTTCAGCGGTCATGTCGGGATCGATATGCTCGGGCATGGCAGCGCACTTGCGCAGGGGCTGCGCGTTGGGGAAATGCCGTGATTCTAGCGCCCCGCGACACTCCCCGGCACGGCGGCGGGCGAACCGGCCACGGCGTTGTCATCCGTCATGGCGGCGAGGCCGGCGTCCAGGTCGGTCGCTTCGATCGTGCCGTTGAGCACGCCACGCGCCCGTTCGCGGTCGATATCCTTCTCCCATGCGGCCACCACCACGGTTGCGACGCAGTTGCCGATCAGGTTGCCGAGCGCGCGCGCGATGCCGATGAACCAGTCCACCGACAGCACCAGCACCAGGCCGATCGCCGGGATTGCCGGATGCGCGGACAGCGTCGCCGCCAGGATCACGATGGCCGAGCCCGGAATGCCGTGCGCGCCCTTGGAGGTGACCAGCGCCACCGCCAGGATACCGAGCAGGTCGCCCATTGCCAGCGGCGTGTTGGTGGCCTGGGCGATGAACACCGCGGCCAGCGTCAGGTAGATCGAGAACGCATCCAGGTTGAACGAATAGCCGGTCGGGATCACCAGGCCCACCACCGACTTCTTGATGCCCATGAACTCCAGCTTCTTCATCACCTGCGGCAGCACGCTGTCGGACGAGGCCGTGCCCAGCACCACCAGCAGCTCGGCACGCAGGTAGCGGATCAGCTTGATCACCGAGAAGCCGCACACGCGCATGATGGTGCCCAGCACCACCAGCACGAACACGATCACCGCACCGTAGAACAGGAACACCAGGAAGCCCAGCTGCTTGAGCGAGCCGATGCCGTACTTGCCCACGGTGAAGGCCACCGCGCCCAGCACGCCCAGCGGCGCCAGCTTGATGATGAAGCCCATCATCTTGAACAGCGTGTGCGAGAAGGTATCGATCAGCTTGACCAGCGGCCGGCCCGGCTCGCCCACCAGCGACAGCGCGCAGCCGAACAGGATCGACACCAGCAGCACCTGCAGCACGTCGCCGTTGGCGAAGGCGCCGAACACGGTATTGGGAATCAGCTTGAGCAGGAAGTCGACCGTGCCCTGGTCCTTGACCTTGGTGGCATTGTCGATAAAGCCGGCAATGGCCGACGCGTCGAGCGAGCGCGGATCCACGTTCATGCCGACGCCGGGCTGGAACACATAAGCCAGCAGGATGCCCAGCGCCAGCGCGATGGTGGTGACGATCTCGAAATACACCACTGCCTTGATGCCGACGCGTCCAACCTTCTTCAGCTCGCCGGCGCCGCAGATGCCGGCCACCACCACGCAGAACACGATCGGGCCGATCAGCATCTTGATCAGCTTGATAAAGGCATCGCCGAGCGGCTTGAGCTTGGCGGCGAATTCGGGAAAGGCGAGGCCGAGTGCCGTGCCAATCACCAGGGCGATCAGCACCTGGCCGAACAGCGAGCGGGTAAAGCGGGTGTGCAGGCGTGGGGTGCCCGGGCGGTGCTGCGAGGGAACTGCGTGCTGCATGGTTGTCTCCGTGCCGGGCCGGTCCTGCGCATGTGCGCTGGCTGGCCCATTTCGATCCAGGAATCACCGGCGGCCCCGTGCTGCTCTGACGGCTGGGTGGGCTGCCGGCCTTACGTCTCGGGCAGGGCTCCGGGTCGGGAGCGCGCCACCGCGCGGACAGCCCCCCTGTTGGGGCGGAATCCACGCAATCCGTTGTCCGGACCGGATTGTCCGCAGCGGATTGTCTGAACGTGGAACCGAATATAGTGCATATCATTTTTGTATGCAATTTTTGAATTCACTGTGCTACCATGAATCGCACAGAATAGAGCTTCGGCCATGGGCGTCCCGCCCGCACTGGCGCCCCGCCAGCCACGCCGCCGCGGCTTTCAAGCACTTCCAGCAGGAGACACGCATGGCAGCAAATCCGTCGTCGGCCACGCCGGCAGCCGCAGAGGTAGGCACGCGCATCATGGCCTGGGCCGATGCACTGGCCGTTCACACCGAGCAACCCGGCATGCTCACCCGCACCTACCTGACCGAGGCCCACCACGGCGCCGCCGCCCAGCTGACCGAATGGATGCAGCAGGCCGGCATGACGGTGCGGCGCGATGCCGCCGGCAACGTGATCGGCCGCTACGAGGGCACCACGCCCGGCGCGCCGGCGCTGCTGACCGGCTCCCACTTCGACACCGTGCGCGACGCCGGCCGCTATGACGGCAACCTCGGCGTGATCCTGCCGATCGCCTGCGTGGCCGAGTGGAACCGCCAGGGCAAGCGCTTCCCGTTCGCGCTCGAGGTGGTTGGCTTTGCCGAGGAAGAGGGCGTGCGCTTCAAGGCCACGCTGCTGGGCAGCCGCGCCATCGCCGGCACCTTCGACACCAAGGTGCTGGACAACGTCGACGACAGCGGCAAGACCATGCGCGAAGTGATGCGCGAGGCTGGCTTCGACGCGGCCGGCCTGCCTGCCGCAAAGCATGACCGCAGCAAGGTCGCCGCCTTCATCGAGGTGCATATCGAGCAGGGTCCGGTGCTGCTGAACGAGGGCCTGCCGGTCGGCGTGGTCACCGCGATCTCCGGCGCCACGCGCTTTATCGTCGAGCTGGAAGGCCTGGCCGGCCACGCCGGCACGGTGCCGATGGACATGCGCCGCGATGCCGCCATGGCCGGTGCCGAAATCGGCCTGTTCATCGAGAAGCGCTGCGGCGGCAAGCCGGGCCTGGTCGGCACCGTCGGCCAGTTCAACGTGCCCAATGGCGCCACCAACGTGGTGCCGGGCCATGCGGTGTTCTCCATCGACATTCGCTCGGGCATCGACGCCGAGCGCGAGGCTGCCGTCAACGACGTGCTGGCCGAGATCGAGCGCGTGTGCGCGCGCCGCAATGTACGCGCGCAGGTGCGCAAGACCCACGAGGCGAACAGCGTGCCGTGCGCCCCGTGGCTGCAAGAGCAATGGGCCGCCGCCATCGCCCGCCAGGGCGTGCCGGTGCGCCATCTGCCGTCCGGTGCCGGCCATGACTCCATGGCCATCGCCGCCATCGCCGATGTCGCCATGCTGTTCGTGCGCTGCGGCAACGGCGGCATCAGCCACCATCCCACCGAAACCATGACCGCCGAGGATGCAGCACTGTCCGCGCGCGTGTTCAGCGATTTCGTCGAGCATTTCCGGCTGCAGCAGTAAGCCAGCGCCCGGAAACCCACCCGAACCCTCCTGAGAAGCTACGAGAACAAGTCATGACCGCACGAGACAGTATGAATCCCATCGAAACCACGCTGACGCAGTTCATCGACCAGCACCGCCCGCAGCAGGAAGCCTTCCTGGCCGAGCTGGTCAAGGTGCCTTCGGACAACCCGGCCGGCGATTGCGATGCCCACGGCAAGCGCGCCAAGGAACTGCTGGAGGGCCTGGGCTTCACGGTGGAGGCGCACAAGGTGCCTGACGCGCAGGTGAAGGCCGCCGGCATGATCAGCGCCACCAACCTGATCGTGCGCAAACAGTTCGGCACGGGCGGCCCGGTCATCGCCATGAACGCCCACGGCGACGTGGTGCCTCCAGGCCTGGGCTGGACCAAGGATCCGTACGGCGGCGAGATTGCCGACAGCGAGCACGGCCCGGTCATGTACGGCCGCGGCGTGGCCGTGTCCAAGTCTGACTTCGCCACCTACACCTACGCCGTGCTGGCGCTGATGGAAGCCGAGAAGCAGGGCGCCAAGATCAACGGCGCGGTCGAGCTGCAGTTCACCTATGACGAGGAAACCGGCGGCGATATCGGTCCCAAGTTCCTGCTCGACAACAACCTGAGCAAGGCCGACTACGCCATCTCTGCCGGTTTCTCGTACGGCATCACCTCGTCGCACAACGGCTGCCTGCACGTCGAAGTGACGGTCAAGGGCAAGCAGGGCCACGCCGCCATGCCGCACACCGGCGTCGACGCAATCGAGGCCGCCACCCATATCCTGCAGGCCATCTACGGCCTGCGCGCCGAACTGGCCACGCGCAAGTCGAAGGTGCCTGGCATCGACACCGCCACGCTGAACGTCGGCCTGATCAAGGGCGGCATCAACACCAACGTGGTGCCGGACCTGGTGACCTTCCGCGTCGACCGCCGCATGATCCCGGAGGAAATCGGCTTCGACGCCGAAGGCGAGATCCGTGCCGTGGTCGAGAAGGCCGCCAGGGACCGCCCGGGCATCGAAGTGAAGGTCGAGCGCATCATCCTGGCCGAGCCGCTGTCGGAACTGCCGGGCGTGGAAAAGCTGATCGGCGCGCTGAAGAGCCGTGCCGAGTCGGTGTTCGGCGTGGAAATCCCGGTGCAGGGCGTGCCGCTCTACACCGACGCCCGCCACTACACCAAGCGCGGCATCCCGACCGTGCTGTACGGTGCCGGCCCGCGTACCCTGATGGAAGCGCGCGGCCATAACTCGGACGAGAACCTGCGCCTGAACGACCTGAACCGCGCGACCAAGGTGGTGGCGCTGGCGTTGTCGGATCTGATGAAGTAAGCGGGGAAGGCATCTCCGCGCCGGTGACAGATCGGCGACAGAAACGCCACGGCTTCGGCCGTGGCGTTTTTTTATAAGCGCTTGCGCCTACTCCGGCAGCGTATTCGCCCCCGTCCCGAACACCCGCTGCATCAATACCGTATCGATCCACTGCCCATGCGACCACCGCTGTGTTGGCGAGGCCCTGGGACAGGCGCTGCTCGCCGAGCTGGTGGCGCGATGCGAAACCGGCCCGTGGCGCCAGATGGATGGACTTAGGGCAACGCGGATGTGTGCCGGGCACTTGTTCCGTTGCACCTGCGCGCGGCCCGATGTGTTGTATATAGTGCCGTTGGATTTGCACCGCATTAGTGCCACCGCCCCGAGGCGGGGCGCACATCAACAAGAAAGGACCACCTGCCATGATCACGATCTACCACAACCCCCGCTGCTCCAAGTCGCGCGAGACGCTTGCCATGGTCGAGGAAGCCGCCGGGCGCCTGCGCGAGCCGGTGGAAATCGTCGAGTACCTGAAGAACCCGCCATCGGTGGCGACGCTGCGCCAGCTCAACACCATGCTGGGCGTGCCGGTGCGCGAGATGATCCGCGACAACGAGGCGCCGTACGCGGAGCTGGGCCTGGCCGACCCGGGCCTGACCGATGCCGAGCTGCTGGCCGCCGTGGCCGATAACCCGATCCTGCTGCAGCGCCCGGTGGTCGTTCGCAACCGCCGCGCCGCGATCGGCCGCCCGCCCGAGAACGTGGCGCCGCTGCTGGCCTGAGGCGGACGCCGGAATAAAACCGGCCCCCACGAAGGGTGGGGGCCGGCCGGTCTGCGAGACAAACAGCTTCAGGCGGGTCGTCTTAATGAACACCCAGCCAGTGCATGGCCTCCTGACCGAAAGCAATGGCCGCGAGCACGACCAGCAGTACCACCAGTGTCACCGTACTGACGTACAGGGTGGCCTTGGCGACTTCGGCGTCTTCATCCGAGGTGTGGTGATGGGTGATGGGCGTTACGCCCTTCGCGTGCGATCCATGCGGCCAGTGAATCCGGCCGGCCAGGTCTCTCAAGTGCAGGTCGGTAGGAAAACGCATGATCGACACCTCCTCGGCAGGCGCCGCGCGGCTCCGGGCACATCGGTCAGGCGGATGATGGCGGGTTGCGCAAGTGCGCCGAATAGTCAGTTGGCTCGTTTCGCCCGGTGCGCCACATCCACTTCTACTATAGGCGGTTGGCGACGGATGCGAGCCTTCGGCCTGCAAGGGGCGTGCCGCGGTTCATGCTGCCCTGCAGCAGCGGATCAGGGCTCTGGATCAGCTTGTGAGGACTCGCTTGCCTCGTTGTCCACAGCCGGCGCCAGGCTTGCCAGTGCCGCTTCCCGTTCGCGCAGCGTTGCCAGCATGTTGCAGAACAGCGCGCCTTGTTCCAGCGCATCGTCCAGCGCCACGTGGGTGTGGGGCAGCGGATCCATCCATTCCGCCGGGAACGCCGCTTTCACGGTCTTGCGATAAGGCCGCCCGGTCAGCGCAAAGCCCAGGGTCTTGATGTCCAGCGCGGCCCAGCCGAACGGCGAGCGCCCGGCAAAGCGCATCATGTACCAGAACATCCAGGTGAAATCGAAGCCGGCCGGGAAGGCCACGAAGACCGGCTTGCCCGGCAGGCTCTCGACCCACTCCACATAGCGCACCATCGCATCTTCCGGGCGCTGCAGGTCGCGCCGGCAGGCGCTCCAGGCCTCAGGCTGGGTTTGCCACCACTGCATCTGCACGGGGTGGCCGGCCGCGCCAGGGAGCGTCTCCAGGTTCGCCGAGAACGTGCCGATCACGGACTTGTCCGCCAGCATGGCCGCGGACGCGAACGACAGCATCGAATGCGGGCCCGGAATCGGGCCGTCGGCCTCGACGTCGGTGCTGACGTAGATTTCCGGCCGGGTGTCTGGCAGCTGTCGCTTGGCCATGGCCTCAGCCCACGTCGATCAGGTGGTCGGCCACGAAGGGGTTGTTGCGGCGCTCCTCGCCGAAGGTCGAAACCGGGCCGTGGCCGGGAACGAAGGTCACATCCTCGCCCAGCGGCCATAGCCGCGTGCGGATCGAGCGGATCAGGTCGGCATGGTTGCCGCGCGGGAAATCGGTGCGGCCGATCGAGCCGGCGAACAGCACGTCGCCCACCACCGCGAGCTTGTTGGCGCGCGAGAAGAACACCACGTGGCCGGGCGTGTGGCCCGGACAGTGGTAGACCTCCAGCGTTTCATTGCCGAACTGCACGGTGTCGCCGTTTTCAAGCCAGCGGTCCGGCTCGAAGCTTTCGGCATGGCCGAAGCCGAAGCGCCGCGTCTGCTCGGGCAGTTGCTCGATCCAGAAGCGTTCATCCTGCTGCGGCCCTTCGATGGGAATGCCGAATTCGCGCGCCAGCGCCGCGGCGCCGGCGCAGTGGTCGACGTGGCCGTGCGTCAGGAAGATCTTCTGCAGCGTGACCCCTTGCTCCCGGACCGCTTCGCGGACGCGTTCGAGGTCGCCGCCCGGGTCGCAGACGGCGGCTGTGCCGGTGCTTTCGTCGATCAGCAGCGAGCAGTTCTGCTGGAAAGGGGTGACCGGGATAAGGAGGACTTTCATCAGTTGATATTTGTGATCGATACGGCATTCGAAATAGGCGCCGCATCCGCCGCGACAGCGTTGGAAAACCGCGCGGCATTCATGCTTTGCATTGTAGCGCCGGGCGATAAATTGTTGCGGCGCATATCCATATGTGATTTTTAAGCCTCTCTGTTACAAATTTCCGGATCGCCCGCAATCCCTTGTCACACCGTCGATCGCGGGCAAGATCGCCCTCGTTCGTGCGAGATCGAACAGATTTCGTAACAAAATGAAAGAGATAGTCAGCAGTAGTGAATGCTAGACTCGCGCCCATGCTTAATTTGACCGCCCTCACCAAGCGCTGGCAACGGCTGGCCAAGCTCGGGACATGCACTGCATGCGCCCTGGTGCTGGCCGCTTGTGCCACGCCCCCCGGGGGCGACAATGCGGACGTCGCCGATACGTCGAACGCGGTGCCCACGCGCGGCGCGAAGAACGCCGGCAAGGCCGCCCGCAACGACGCGGACAAGAGCGCCCGCGCATCGTCCGAAGGCGGTAGCTGGAACCTGTTCGGCTACGACCGGGAAGAAGGGCGCAGCGGCAGCTCGCTCGACGGCCTGCGCGCGGACATCGGCACGTTCGAGCAGCGCGGCGTCGCTTCGTGGTACGGCAAGGGCTTCCACGGCCGCAAGACCGCCAATGGCGAGCGCTTCGACATGCGCGCCATGACCGCCGCGCATCCGTCGCTGCCGCTCGACAGCTGGGTGCTGGTGCGCAACCTGCGCAACGACAAGGTTGCGGTGCTGCGCATCAACGACCGCGGTCCGTACCACGGCAACCGCGTGCTGGACGTCTCCTACGGCGCCGCGCGCCGGCTTGGCTTCGTCGAGCGCGGCGCCGTCAACGTCGAAATCCGCCGCCTGACGCGCACCGAAGTCGCGGCGCTGGGCCCGCAGTTCGATACCGGCGGCACTGAAGCCGGCGATGGCAGTGGCGACGACGATGTCTCCGTGCCCGAACTCGCCAACTCGCTGGCGCCCGCCAAGGCGCGCAAGGCAACCAAGGCCAGCGGCAAGCCGGTCAAGCGCAAGCGCCGCTGAGACCGGCAGCGCCCGATGCATGCCACCGCGCGCTGACACCTCTCCGTTACTTTCCCCGCACCGGCCCGGCGTCGTCGCCCGGGCGTCCTCAGGGGCAACCTCAGTCCCCGCTATTGCCGGAACGTTGCGCCAGTGCCAGCTGGTAGAGCGCGTTGGTGCTCGCCCCGGTGATCGCTGCCGCCAGCTTGGCGGCGCGCTTGGCCGGCAGTTCCGCCAGCAACAGCCCCAGCACGCGCTGCGCCTCGGCATCGGGCGCCCCGTCCGCGGCCGCGTCGCCGCCGGCGCCTTCCACCACCAGCACGAATTCACCCTTGGCCCGGTTCGGGTCGGCCGCCAGCCATGCCGGTGCCTGCGCCGCCGTCACCACCGCGATGTCCTCGAACAGCTTGGTCAGCTCGCGCCCGACCAGCACCCGGCGCTCGCCCGGCAGGCCGGCGGCGAGCGCGGCCAGCGTGTCGGCAATGCGGTGCGGCGCCTCGTAGCAGATCCAGGCGTGGTCGAGCGCGGCGAGCCGTGCGATGGCCTCGCCGCGCGCCTTGGGCTTGCTCGGCAGGAAGCCGACAAAGGTGAAGCGGCCATCGCCGGTATCGAGCATGTCGCCCGCCACCGACAGCGCGGCCACCGCCGCGCTGGGGCCGGGCAGCGGCACCACCGCGTGCCCGGCGGCGCGCACCGCCTCGACCAGCCTTGCGCCCGGATCCGATATGCCCGGCGTGCCGGCGTCCGAGACATAGGCGATACGCTCGCCAGCGGCCAGCCGCGCGGCGATGCGGCCGGCAGCCTCGCGCTCGTTGTGCTCGTGCACGGCCACCAGCGGCCGCTGCAGCCCCACGCGCGACAGCAGCTGGGCGGTATTGCGGGTGTCTTCGCAGGCCACCGCGTCGGCCAGGCCGAGCACATGCAGCGCCCGCAGCGACAGGTCCGCGACATTGCCGATGGGCGTGGCCACGACATACAGCGTGCCGCCCGGGTACGACTGGCTGGCCGCCAGCGAGATCCAGTCACTCATTGAGAACTTCCGTCGATGCCATCATTCAAATCCACCACGCAGCCGAGCAGCGCGCAGGCGCGCGGTATGCGGGCGGAGGACCGGGCGCTGGCGCACCTGCGGCGCCAGGGCCTGCAGCCCGTGGTCCGCAATTATCGCTGCAAAGGCGGCGAGATCGACCTGGTGATGCGCGCGCCGGACGGCACGCTGGTGTTCGTGGAGGTGCGCCAGCGCAGCGGACGCGGTTTCGGCGGCGCCGCGGCCAGCGTCACGCCGGCCAAGCAGCGCCGCGTGCTGCTGGCCGCGGCTCACTACCTCGCCACGCTGGCGCAGCTGCCGCCGTGCCGATTCGACGTGGTGGCGCTGGAGCCAGGGCGCCTGGAGTGGCTGCAGCACGCGTTTGACCTTGACGCCGCGCCGGCTGGTTCATAATGCGCGCTGGCGCGCGACCGGGCGTGCAACTGCCAATGAAAGGCCACAGAGCCATGAGTATTGAGAGTATCCAGCAACAATTCCTAGACAGCGCCGAGACCAAGCGACAGGCCGCGGCGGCAATGGCCCCCTATATCGACGCCGCCGTGGAACGCATGGTGGGCGCGCTGACCAGCGGCAACAAGATCCTGGCGTGCGGCAACGGCGGCTCGGCGGCCGATGCGCAGCATTTCGCCGCCGAGCTGGTCGGGCGCTTCGAGCGCGAGCGCCCGGGCCTGGCGGCGATCGCACTGACCACCGACAGCTCGATCCTGACCGCGATCGGCAACGACTATGACTTCAGCAAGGTGTTTTCCAAGCAGGTCGAGGCACTCGGCGTGCCCGGCGACATCCTGCTGGCGATTTCCACCTCGGGCAACTCGGCCAATGTGATCGCCGCGATCGAGGCGGCGCGCCAGCGCGAGATGGCCGTGATTGCGCTGACCGGCAAGGGCGGCGGCGTCATCGGCGGCCTGCTCGATGAATTCGATATCCACGTGTGCGTGCCGAGCGAGCGCACCGCGCGCATCCAGGAAGTGCACCTGCTGACGCTGCATTGCCTGTGCGACGGCATCGACGAGGCATTGCTCGGGGAAGCCTGAGCTAGCCTGTCCGCTTACTCACTTCCGCCCCCATTTCCAACATCCAGCCACAGCAAGGACCGCATGACCAACCTGCCTACTACGCCTGAAACCCGGACCAGCGCCGCCGGCGCCGGCCGTATCCTTCGCGCCACGCTGACCGCGGCGGCGGTGCTGGTTTCCGCCACCCAGCTGGCCGGCTGCTTCCCCGTGATCGCCGGCGCCGTTGGCACCGGCGTGACCATGGCCACCGACCGCCGTCCGGCCGCCACCCAGACCGTCGACCGCGGCCTGCAGATGGAAGCGGAGAGCACCATCAACTCGCGCTACAGTGGCCAGGCCCGCGTCAACGTGACCGTGTTCAACCGCAAGGTGCTTCTCACCGGCGAGGCCAGCAATGACAGCGTCAAGCAGCAGGTCGAGCAGTACGTGCGCGGCCTGCAGAATGCGCGCGTGGTGATCAACGAGCTCGAGGTGGTCAACTCGCCCGGCTTCATGACGCAGAGCCAGGACGCGTACCTGACCAGCAAGGTCAAGACGCTGCTGATGACCGCCGACGGCGTGCCGTCGAACTCGATCAAGATCACCACCGAGAAGAGCGTGGTCTATATGCTCGGCGTGGTAACCCAGCAGGAAGGCGATCGCGCCACCGACGTGGCGCGCAATGCCTCCGGCGTGACCAAGGTGGTCAAGGCGTTCGACTACGTCAATGACACCGAGCGCGCGCGCCTGGATGCGGCCTCGACCTCGCAGAACCCGTCTTACGATGGCAACGTCGGCACGCCGGCGCCGGTGCAGTCGGTGCCGGGCGTGGGCGGTCCGGTCGATGCGCCGGCCAGCACGCCCAGCCAGGTCACTACCAGCCCGGTAGATTCGCCGGCTGCCTCGCCGGTCGCCCTGCCGCCGGGCCGGAACCTGCCCTGAGCCGGCTCGCTTGCCGGCTCGCTTGCCGGCACCACGGCGCCCGCACATGCGGGCGCCGTTTTTCCATCTGAGATTTTCACCGCACACTGTCCGCACCCGATGTGATACGGTTGCCGCGCCAGCAGGCATCTCGCCGATGCCTGCGCCCGGCACCCCACACGGAGCGAGACCATGACAACCATCCCCCGGCCCGCTGTGTTCGTGCGGCTGGCACTGCTGGCCCTGGCGCTTTGCGGCGCCCAGCCCGCACTGTCGGCCGACCCCACCGGCCAGTACGTGCGCATCAATGCCGCAGGCTGCACCAGTTGCCACGGCCCGTCGGGCCGCGCGCCTGAAGGCAGCACCATCCCGTCGCTGGCAGGACGCCCGCAGGCCGAACTGGTGGCGCAGATGCAGGCGTTCCGTTCCGGAACCCGCCCGGCCACGGTGATGCACCAGATCGCCAGGGGCTACACCGACGAACAGCTCGCGGCGATCGCGGCGTGGTTCGCCAACGTGCGTTGACGGGGAGAGCGCCATGCAACGACGACATTTCCTGGGCGCCGCCGGCGCCGCGGTGCTGGGCTCGATGGGCATGCACGCGGCGAGGGCCGCGGCGCCGGCCAAGGTGGTGGTGGTCGGCGGCGGCTACGGCGGCGCCACCGCCGCGCGCTACCTGCGCGAGTGGAGCGGCAACGCCATCGAAGTCACGCTGGTCGAACCCAATCCTGCGTTCATTTCCTGCCCGCTGTCCAACCTGGTGGTCGGCGGCAGCCGGCAGCTGGCCGACATCACGCTGTCGTACGACCAGCTGGTGCGCCGCCACGGCGTCAAGCTGGTGCGCGACACCGCCGCCGCCATCGATCCCGGCAAGCGCACGGTGCGGCTGGCCGGCGGCGGCACGCTGCCGTACGATCGCCTGCTGCTGTCGCCCGGCATCGAGCTGATGAGCGATGCGCTGCCCGGCCTGAAGCGGCCCGGCGGCGACCAGGTGCTGCACGCCTGGAAGGCCGGCCCGCAGACCCTGGCGCTGCGCCGCCAGCTCGAGGCGATGCCGGACGGCGGCACCTACGCCATCACCATCCCCTTGGCGCCGTACCGCTGCCCGCCCGGCCCGTATGAGCGGGCCTGCCAGGTGGCGCACTATTTCAAGCAGCACAAGCCGCGCAGCAAGGTGCTGATCCTGGACGCCAACCCGGACATCACCTCCAAGGCCGGCCTGTTCCGCAAGGTCTGGGCCGGGCAGTACGCCGGCATGGTCGAATACCGGCCGCAGTACGACACCGTCGATGTCGACCCGGCCACGCGCACGCTCAAGTTCGAGGTGCAGGACGATGTGCGCGCGGACGTGATCAACGTACTGCCGCCGCAGCGCGCGGGCGCGATCGCGGTGGCGACCGGGCTGGCCACGGCCAACACCAAGTGGTGCGATGTCGATTTCGTTACCTTTGAGTCGCGCGCGGCGCCCAACATCCATGTGATCGGAGATGCCATCCAGATCGCGCCGCTGATGCCCAAGTCCGGCCATATGGCCAACCAGCATGGCAAGGTGGCGGCCGCGGCGATCGTGGCGCTGCTGTCGGGCCGCGCGCCGGATCCGCAGCCGCTCTATAACAACACCTGCTACAGCTTCACCTCGGACCGCGAGGCGGTGCACGTGGCGAGCGTGCACCGCTACGATGCCGCACAGAAGACCATGCTGACCGTGCCGGGCTCGGGCGGGCTGTCGGACGCGCCCAATACGCTGGAGGGGGTGTACGCGCTGTCGTGGGCCAGGAGCATCTGGTCGGAAATGCTGGGATAAGGCACTGGCAATTTCGGGCGTTGCCAGGGCGCCCATAACAAAACCGCAAGAACGTGCAATGCCGCGCGCGGGGCGGCTGGTAGGCTGGGGGTTTGATCACATCGCCAGTCGCCATCCCGGCCGCCCCCGCCATGCAAGCCAGAGACCGTCTCCTCGCCCTCGCCATCGTCTGCGTCTGGGGTGTCAACTTTGTCGTCATCAAGGTAGGGCTGGCGGGCGTGCCGCCGATGCTGCTCGGCGCGCTCCGTTTCCTGCTGGTGGTCTTCCCCGCCATCTTCTTCGTGCCGCGCCCGCGCGTGCCGTGGCGCCTGCTGCTGGCGTACGGCGTGACCATCAGCCTGGGCCAGTTCGCTTTCCTGTTCTACGCGATGGCGGTCGGCATGCCGGCCGGCCTGGCATCGCTGGTGCTCCAGTCGCAGGCGTTCTTCACGCTGGCCATCGCCGCGCTGTGGCTGGGCGAGCCGGTGCGCTGGCACAACATTGCCGGCATGGCGGTGGCCGCCGCCGGGCTGGCGCTGATCGGCTCGGGCGCTGCCGCCAGCGCCGGCGGCATGAGCGTGGCCGGCTTCGTGCTGACGCTGTGCGCGGCGTTCTGCTGGGCCAGCGGCAATATCGTCAGCAAGAAGATCGGGCCGGTCGACCTGCTGGGCCTGGTGATCTGGGGCGCGCTGGTGCCGATCGTGCCATTCGCGCTGCTGTCGCTGTGGGTGGAGGGGCCGGCGCGCATCGTGGCGAGCGTCACGCATGTGTCGGCCATGGGCGTGTTCGCCGTGGCGTACCTGGCCTTTGCCGCCACCGTGTTCGGCTACACCATGTGGGGCCGGCTGCTGACGCGCTATCCCGCCAGCCAGGTGGCGCCGCTGACGCTGCTGGTGCCGGTGGTGGGGCTGCTGTCGGCGCATGTGCTGCTGGGCGAAGACCTGTCGCCGGCGCAATGGGCGGGCGCGGCCGTGGTCATGGCGGGGCTGCTGCTCAATGTGTTCGGCCAGCGGCTGTGGGCGGGCCGGGTACTGCTGCGCCGATAGGCCACCACGAGGCCACCACGTGGCCATCCTCCGGTCCACCACCGGGAGTCACCGCTGGCAAACCATGATTGGTGCCGCGCAGCCATGCCCGGCACAATCATGCTGTTCTGCATCATTGGGTAAACACTATATGCGCACTCACGCATATACGAATATATTGGACGGCATGGAAGAGCTGGATCGCGTTTTCGAGAAGGTGTCGGGCTACTTCAGCCTGCTGGCGGAGCCGACGCGGCTGAAGATCCTGCACGCCTTGTGCGATGGCGAGAAGCCGGTCACCACGGTGGTCGAGACGGTGGGTTCGTCGCAGACCAACGTGTCGCGGCATCTCAACGCGATGTACCGCTCGGGCGTGCTGTCGCGCCGCAAGGAAGCCAACCTGGTCTTCTACGCGATTGCGGACGAAAGCGTGATCGAGCTGTGCCGCACCGTGTGTGTGCAGGTGGCCAGCCGGCTGGAGGACAACGCCTTGCCCTCCGGCGCGGTCGACCGCTTCATGGCGCAGCCCGAGGCCGCGCCCGCGCGCAGGCGCCGGGCGGCAGGCTGAGCGCGATCCGGCTCTTCCGGACCATCGATCGCTGTCGCGCGAGGCGCGCGGCGGCACGAATAACAGGCGGCGCGCCCCGCAGGCGCAAGCTGCCGGAGGAGACGGCATTGCAGGAACGGAACCGGCCCGGGCGCATCGTGCCCGCGCCCGAGCACTTCGTCAGCGCATCGCTGCAGCAGGACATCGGCCGGCACGGCCTGGACGCGCCGCGGCGCGACTTCCTGCGCAAGAGCTTCCTCGGCGCCGCGGCCGGCATCGCCGCCGCCACCGCCGGCCGGCACGCGCTGGCGGCGGACGGCGATCCCGCCATCCTGGAGCCCCAGCCCTGGGCCACGTCCCTTGGCCAGCCGGTCGCGGCCCGGCCCTATGGCCAGCCCTCGGTCCATGAGAAAAACCTGATCCGGCGCGAGTCGCCGGGCCTGACGCGCGTGTCGGCGGCATCAGTCGCATTCGCGCCGCTGCAGGGCTTCTTCGGCATCATCACCCCCAACGGCCTGCATTTCGAGCGCCACCACCAGGGCTGGCACGATATCGACCCGGCCCGCCACCGCCTGATGATCAACGGCCTGGTGCGCACGCCGCGCGTCTACACCATGGACGACCTGATGCGCCTGCCGGCGGTGTCGCGCATGCATTTCATCGAGTGCGGCGCCAATACGGGCATGGAGTGGGGCAACGTGGCCGTGCCGACGGTGCAATACACGCACGGCATGCTGTCGTGCTGCGAGTTCACCGGGGTGCCGCTGCGCGTGCTGCTGGACGACGCCGGCGCCGACCTGCGCCGCGGCCGCTACCTGCTGGCCGAGGGCGGCGACGGTTCGTCGATGACGCGCACCATCCCGATGGAGCTGGCCGACGAGATCATCGTCGCCTGGGGCATGAACGGCGAGATGCTGCGCCCCGAGAACGGCTACCCGCTGCGGCTGGTGGTGCCGGGCGTGCAGGGCGTGTCGTGGGTCAAGTGGCTGCGCCGGCTGGAACTGGGCGACCAGCCGTGGAACGCCAAGGACGAGACCATCCACTACGTGGACATGATGCCGGACGGCAAACTGCGCCAGTACAGCTCGATCCAGGAGTGCAAGTCGGTGATCACCACGCCGTCGGGCGGCCAGCAACTGGTGGGCAAGGGGTTCTACAACATCAGCGGGCTGGCGTGGTCGGGACGCGGGCGCATCACGCGGGTCGATGTCTCGGCCGACGGCGGCCGCAACTGGCGCACCGCGCGGCTGGAATCGCCGGTGCTGTCCAAGTGCCTGACGCGCTTCAACCTCGACTGGGTCTGGGACGGCAGCCCCGCGATCCTGCAAAGCCGCGCCATCGACGAGACCGGCTACGTGCAACCGAAGATGGCCCAGTTGCGCGCCGTGCGCGGCACGCGCTCGATCTATCACAACAACGCCATCCAGAGCTGGCGGGTGGCGGCAGGCGGGGAGGTGTCCAATGTCCACGTGGGCTGAACGCGGCGCCGCCATGCTGGCGCTGGCTGCGGCCTGCGTGGCGCCATCCTGGGCCGCCGGCACGGCCGATGCGCGTGCGGCAATTGGCCGCGCCGCCACGCCGGCCGAAGTGGCCGCCTGGGATATCGACGTGCGCCCGGACTTCAAGGGCCTGCCCAAAGGCAGCGGCACCGTGGCGCAGGGGCAGCAGGTGTGGGTCGGCAAGTGCGCCTCGTGCCACGGCGATTTCGGCGAGTCCAACGAGGTCTTCACGCCGCTCGTGGGCGGCACCACGGCCGAGGACATCAAGCGCGGCCGGGTCGCCGCCATGACCGGCAACCAGCCGTATCGCACCACGCTGATGAAGGTGAGCACGCTCAGCACGCTGTGGGACTACATTCACCGCGCCATGCCGTGGAACGCACCCAAGAGCCTGTCCGCCGACGAGGTCTATGCCGTCACCGCCTACCTGCTGAACCTGGGCGAGATCGTGCCGGCCGACTTCACGCTGTCGGACGCCAATATCGCGGCCGTGCAGCGACGCATGCCCAACCGCGACGGCATGACCACCGACCACGGCCTGTGGCCCGGCCGCGGCCGCCCGGACACGCGCAATACCGCCTGCATGAAGGATTGCTCCGGGCAGGTTTCGATCGCTTCGGCGATGCCTGACTATGCCCGCGACGCCCACGGCGAGCTGGCGCAGCAGCAGCGCGCCTTTGGCCCGGTACGCGGCGTGGCGGCAAGCGCGGCCGTGCCTGCGAATGCCGCATCCGCCGCTTCAGCGCCCGCGCCGGCCGGCGCCAGGCTGGCCAGCCAGTACCAGTGCGTGGCCTGCCATGCAATGGACCGGAAGCTGGTCGGCCCGTCGTTCGCGGACATCGCCGGCAAGTACAAGGGCCAGGACGCGCACGCCGCGCTGGCCAAAAAGGTCAAGGCCGGCGGGCAAGGCGCGTGGGGCAGCGTGCCGATGCCGCCGCAGCCGCAGATCCCCGATTCGGACGTCCATGCCATGGTGGGGTGGATTCTTGAGGCAAAATAGCGGGCTGGCCGCCGCAGTGCCCCCGAGGCGGCGGCCGGTGTATGCCGCGAAGCAGCTTGCAGTACGTGCCGAGCGGCCCTTGCCGTCCCCACGGCTTTACAGAGCTTGGAGAGCTTAACAATGAAGCAGTTTGTCATCGCAGCGCTGATGCTGGGCGCCGCCGCATCGGCTCACGCGGTCGATGCCGCCAAGGCACAGGAGATCGCCAACAAGAACGCCTGCATGGGTTGCCACCAGGTCGACAAGAAGCTGGTCGGTCCTTCCTACAAGGAAGTTGCCGCCAAGTACAAGGGCGACAAGAACGCCCTCGCGACGCTGAGCAAGAAGGTCAAGAGCGGTGGTTCGGGCGTCTGGGGCCCGGTGCCGATGCCGGCCAACGCCGCCATCAGCGACGCCGACCTGAAGACCGTGGTCGAGTGGGTGCTCGCAGGCGCGCCCGCCAAGTAAATCCTGACCGCCCCCAGGGGGCAGTCCGCCGATGCAACGGGCCGGACGGCGCAAGCCGACCCGACCTGCACAGATCCAGCGGCCGGCAATGTACCGGCCGCGAGCAGGACACACGTAGTACGAGCAGGGCACAAGCTGGACAGAACACCAACGAGTACCGCCAAAGCGGTCACGCGAACCGATTGGGACGGAGTAGCCGGAGAGCAAGAACATGAATTCCAAACGACGAGAAGTGCTGCGGGTCACCGCTGTCCTGTCGCTGATGGCCGCCACCGGCCTGATCAGCGAAGCGCAGGCGGCCGAGTGGAACAAGACCGCCTTTGACGGCAAGAGCGTTGCCGACGTGATCAAGGCGCTCGGCGGCAGCGGCACCGAGAAAAGCACCGCCATCACCTTCAATGCCCCCGACATCGCCGAGAACGGCGCCGTGGTGCCGGTGGCCGTGACGAGCACCATTCCGGACACCGAGCAGATCGCGATCCTGGTGGAAAAGAACCCCAATACCCTGGCCGCCGACTTCATCATCCCGGCCGGCACCGAGCCCTTCGTCTCCACGCGCGTGAAGATGGGCCAGACCTCGGTGGTGCACGCCGCGGTCAAGGCCGGCGGCAAGTGGTACGTGGCATCGAAGGAAATCAAGGTCACGCTGGGCGGTTGCGGCGGCTGACGCCGACACTCGCCCCGTTACCGAGATTCCCGCCAACTGCAACCGGAGAAACACATGGCAGACCCGATGCGCGTACGCGCCACCGAGAACGGCGGCGTGGTTGATGTAAAGATCCTGATGAAGCACGACATGGAGACCGGCCAGCGCAAGGACGCGTCCGGCAAGGTCATCCCGGCCTGGCATATCCAGACCGTGACCGCCCAGTGCAAGGGCAAGGAAGTGTTCCGCGCCCAGTTCGGGCCGGCGGTGTCCAAGGACCCGTTCCTGAACTTCAAGTTCAAGGGCGGCGCCAAGGGCGACAAGGTCGCGGTGACCTGGATCGACAACAAGGGCGACAAGCGCACCGACGAAGCGACCATCGCCTGAGGCCGACCGATGCCGGCATGTTGCCGGCACGCCGCGTCGTCCTCTGCTAAGGTTCGGGGCGGAATGCCGGGACGGACCCGGCCGGAAGGAGCATTATGCGGCGAGCATTTATTCGAGCATCGGCGGCGCTGGCAGCCATCGGCCTGGCGGCCAAGGCCTCTGCACAGTCCGGCCAGCCGGCGCAGGCCGGTGCCGGCAAGGGCGGGCGCGTGAAGGTGGTGTACCAGCTGTCGGAAGGCATCGACCAGGCGGTGCGCGCGATGGGCAACCTGCGCAACCACCTGAATGGCGCCCCCGGCACCAAGATCGTGGTGGTCGCGTTCGGCTATGGCATCGATTTTTTGGTCGAAGGTGCCAAGGATGCGCGCGGCAACAGCTTTGAGAGCCCGGTGGGCGCGCTGGCCGCCGAAGGCGTGGAGTTCCGCGTGTGCCGCAATACGCTGACCGCGCGCAGGATTACCGAATCGCAGCTGTTGATGGAAGCAAAGGTAGTACAGGCCGGCGTGGTCGAGATCGCCCGCCTGCAAGCCGAGGAAGGCTACGCCTATATCAAGCCCTGAGCCGGGCTGGCGCTGCCTGACGGCAAGACAAGAGAAGAAGCTAGAAAAAGCGGCCCGTCCCGAAAGGCGCGGCCGCGAGGAGAAGCCCCATGAAACCGATCCGAAGCCTGGCCCGGCACGCTGCGCTGGCCCTGGCCGCCACCGCGGCGGCCGCGGGCGCTGCCGCCGTGCATGCGCAGGGCAGCACCGCCGACGAAATCGCCAAGTACCGCCAGATGCTGGCCGAAGGCAATCCCGCCGAGCTGTGGGAAGCCGCCGGCGAAGAGCTGTGGAAAAAGCCGGCCGGCCCGAAGAACGTCTCGCTCGAGCAATGCGACCTGGGCAAGGGCCCGGGCGTGACCAAGGGCGCCTACGCCGAGCTGCCGCGCTACTTCAAGGACGCCAACAAGGTGATGGACCTGGAGCAGCGTCTGGCCTGGTGCCGCGTGACGCTGCAGGGTCTCACGAAAGAAGAGGCGACCAGGAACCCGTTCTCGGCCTCGGGCAAGCCGTCCGACATCGAGCGACTGGTTGCCTTCCTGACTGGCGAATCGCGCGGCGCGAAGATGAACGTGCAACTCAACCATCCGGAAGAGAAGCGCACCTACGCCCTCGGCCAGAAGATGTTCTTCTACCGCGGCGGCGCCTATGACTTTGCCTGCGCCACCTGCCACGCGGTCGACGGGCAGCGCATCCGCCTGCAGGACCTGCCCAACCTGCTCACCGACAAGGGCGCGCAGGCGGCCTACACCACGTGGCCCGCCTACCGCGTGTCGCAGGGCGAGGTTCGCTCGATGCAGCACCGCCTGTACGACTGCCTGCGCCAGCAACGCTTTCCCGAACCCGCCTATGGCTCGGACGTGATCACCGCGCTGACCATGTTCCTGGCGAAGAACGCCAACGGCGGCACCTACGATGGCCCGGCGATGAAGCGCTGACCAGTACGGGAGAGACGACATGCAACGACAATACAAGGCACTCGCCATCGCCGCGCTGGCTACCCTGGTGGCAACCGGCGCGCAGGCGCAGGACAACGCCAAGGCCCGTCCCGCCAAGACAAAGCCCGCCGCCGTCAGCAGCGCCGACATGAAGCACCTGATCGAGGACTCGTTCTCCTCCAGGGGTCCCGCTACCGTGGAAGGCGTTTTGAACCAGGACGCCATGCAGCAGGCCTGCAGCCAGTACCCGGACCGCAGCAAGGTGCCTGGCAAGGTGGCGAAGAAGATTGAGGCCGCCGAACTCAAGCAGGTCAAATATCCCGCCGACAGCAACTGGCTCGGCGACTGGAAGGAAGGCGAGAAGGTCGCCCAGAACGGCCGCGGCATGCAGTTCACCGACCAGGTCGGCGGCACCAACGGCGGCAACTGCTACGCCTGCCACCAGATGACCAAGGCCGAGATCTCGTTCGGCAATATCGGCCCGTCGCTGTACCAGTACGGCAAGCTGCGCGGCAACTCGCAGGAAGTGGTCAAGTACACCTGGGGCAAGATCTGGGATTCGAACGCCTACTCCGCCTGCTCCAACATGCCGCGCTTCGGCCACAAGGGCATCCTGACCGAGGCCCAGATCCGCGACGTGATGGCGCTGCTGCTCGACCCGGCCTCGCCCGTCAACCAGTAAGCCCGATGCGCGCGCGTGCCGTCCTGCTGCGCTGGCTGCTGGCCGCTGGCCTGGCCTGCGCCGCCGGCGGCGCCGCCGCGCTGGAAGTGGGCGACACCGTGCGCCTGCCCGATGTGCAGACGCTCGACGGGCGCACGCTGCGCGCCGACACGCTGGCCGGCAAGCCGCTGGTGGTCGAATACTGGGCCTCGTGGTGCCCGTTCTGCGCGATGCAGAACCCGCGCCTGCAGAAGCTGTACGAGCGCACGCGCGGCACGCCGCTGCGGGTGCTGGCCATCAGCATCGACAAGGACCCGCGCGAGGCCGCTGAATACATGAAGAAGCGCGGCTACACCTTTCCCGCAGCGATGGATTCCGCCGCGCTGCAGGCCGTGTTCGGCAAGCGCAAGGGCCTGCCCGAGCTGTACGTGATCGACGCGCGCGGGCGCGTGGTGCAGAAGGAAGTGGGCGAGATGCTCGAAGACGACGTGGCCGCGCTGGAGCGTTACGCGAAGCCATAGCGATGCGATGCCGGACGCCACGCGCCCACCGGCACGCACTTATCCACAGGACGAACATGAACCGACGCGAGTTCCTGCAGGTGCTGGCCATTGCCGGCGCCGGCGGCATGACTTTCCCCCACCAGGACGCGCACGCCGCGCAGGCCGCCGAGTCGATGTACGACCTGCCGCGCTTCGGCAACGTCCACCTGCTGCATTTCACCGACTGCCACGCGCAACTGCGGCCGGTGTACTTCCGCGAACCCAGCGTCAACCTCGGCATCGGCGACTACGCCGGCAAGCCGCCGCACCTGGTCGGCGAGGCGCTGCTGCGCCACTACGGCATCCGCCCGGGTACGCCGCAGGCGCATGCGTTCACCTATCTCGATTTCAACGAGGCCGCGCGACGCTATGGCAAGGTCGGCGGGTTTGCGCACCTGGCGACGCTGGTCAAGCGGCTCAAGGCGGGCCGGCCGGGCGCGCTGCTGCTCGACGGCGGCGATACCTGGCAGGGCTCGGCCACGGCGCTGTGGACCAAGGGGCAGGACATGGTGGATGCGGCGCTGGCGCTCGGTGTCGACGTGATGACGCCGCACTGGGAAATGACGCTCGGCGCGGACCGCGTCAAGGAAATCGTCGACAAGGACTTCAAGGGCAAGGTCGCCTTCCTGGCACAGAACATCAAGACCAACGACTTCGGCGACCCGGTGTTCGATCCGTACGTGATCCGCGAGATCAACGGCGTGCCGGTGGCCATCATCGGCCAGGCCTTCCCGTACACGCCGATCGCCAACCCGCGCTATTTCGTGCCGGACTGGACCTTCGGCATCCAGGAAGAAAACCTGCAGCAGGTCATCGACGCGGCGCGCGGCAAGGGCGCGCAGGCCGTGGTGCTGCTGTCGCACAACGGCATGGACGTCGACCTGAAGCTGGCCTCGCGCGTACGCGGGCTCGACGCCATCCTCGGTGGCCACACCCATGACGGCGTTCCCGCGCCGGTGGCGGTGAAGAACGCGGGCGGCACCACGCTGGTGACCAATGCCGGCTCCAACGGCAAGTTCCTCGGCGTACTGGATTTCGACGTAAAGGGCGGCAAGGTAGCCGATTTCCGCTACCGGCTGCTGCCGGTGTTCGCCAACTACCTGCCGGCCGATCCGGCCATGGACGCGCTTATCAGGAAGGTACGGGCACCGTACGAACAGAAGCTCGGCGAAGTCCTCGCCGTCAACCGAGGCCTGCTGTACCGCCGCGGCAATTTCAACGGCACCTTCGACCAGCTGATCCTGGACGGCCTGATGCAGGTGCAGGGCGCGCAGATCGCGTTCTCGCCGGGTTTCCGCTGGGGCACCACGCTGCTGCCGGGCCAGGCCATCACCATGGAACACCTGATGGACCAGACCGCCATCACCTACCCGTACACGACCGTGACGTCGATGAGCGGCGAGACCATCAAGACCATCCTCGAAGACGTGGCCGACAACCTGTTCAACCCCGACCCGTACTACCAGCAGGGCGGCGACATGGTGCGCGTCGGCGGCCTGCAGTACACCATCGATCCCACCGCCGGCATGGGCAAGCGCATCACCGACATGCGCCTGGCCGGCAAGCCGCTGGAGGCAGGCAAGACCTACAAGGTGGCGGGCTGGGCGCCGGTGGCGGAGGAAGCGCGGGAGGCCGGCGGGGCGCCGGTCTGGGACGCGATGGCGCAGTGGCTGCGCAGCACGAAGGAAGTCACGGCGCGGCCGCTGAACGAGCCCACGGTGCGTGGGATGAACGGCAACGCGGGCATCGCCGCCTGATGTTGTGCAGTATCCTCACGCCAGCCGGGGAGGATTGAAGGCCGCTGCCGAAGTAGGCTACAATCGTCCGCGACGGGCCGATAGCTCAGCTGGGAGAGCGCTGCGTTCGCAATGCAGAGGTCGGGAGTTCGATCCTCCTTCGGTCCACCAGGATTTCTTGTAAAAAAACGCACGGCATCTCACGATGCCGTGCGTTTTTTCTTTGGAGGTTCCCTAAAGGGGAACCCGGATCGGCCGTCTTTAGTTCAGCGAACTGGGGTCCTGAGCCGTCTTGCGCTGCTTGGCCTTGGCGACAGCGTAAGAGCCGACCTGCTTCTGCGTGACATAGCCGGTCTTCTTGCGGTCGATCTTGTCGAAGTTCTTCGCCACCTCGGGCATGCCGGCTTCGGCTTCCTGGCGGGTCAGCTTGCCGTCGTTGTCGGTATCGGCAGCCTTGAATTTTTCCGCGAACGCCGCCTTCATTTCCTGGGCGGTCATCGGCTTCTGTGGCTGCGCCGGTTGGGCCGGTTGCGCAGGTTGCGCCGGCTGTGCCTGCGGCTGTTGCTGGGCGCCTGCCTGCCCGGCGACGAACACGGCAGCCAACAAGGCGCCGGTCACCAGTACGCGTTTCGTCATCAAAGTCTCCTCGCTTGTGTCTTGGAATAGCCGGCCCGGTGGCCTGGCTTCCGGCCCGGGTGGCATGGGGCACTCTAGCAGCGGGGACTGTTCGGCAGAATTCAATCTTTTCTGCGGTCGATTGAATGGTTTGATGAGGGCGCGCCGCATGACGGGCACGCGCGGGGTGCGCCTGCTGCAGGCAATCGTGCTGAGTCGAAGCACTGAGTCGAAGCAGAGACGCCTGTCGTCCTAAGCCACCCGCGTCGGCCGCCTGGCCTTCATCGCCGAAGGCCGTACCTGTTGCAGCGCGCGCAGCGACTGCAGCGCGTCTTCCACGGCCTCGATGCCGTCGCGCAGTCGCGCGGTGGCATAGCCGAGCCGGCTTTGCGCATCGGCATCGGCAGTGGACAGTTGTTCCAGTGCATCGACTTCCGCCTGCATCTGGCCGACCAGGCGGCGCAGTTGCGACGTGCTGTGCGAAGCAAGTGACCGAATCGCCATCGTAGGGGCCCTCCTTGCATTGACCGGCATGCCGGTCAATGACTACGGTAAGGGCGTCGCCGGGACTTCGCCAGCGCTGTTACGAAATCGGCACGAAACAGGCGACGCAGGGCCGTCGGGGAATGCGGTGGGGCGCCGGCGTATCCTGGGCTATAGTCGCGCGATGGAATCGGAATCCGAAAAACGCTTTGGCTTCGGCCCCGGCCTGCCTGACGACGCCTCCGCCGCGACCGCGGCCGAAGCCGACGCCCGCCACCGCGCAGGCCGGCGCAGCACGCTTGTCAGCGTGGCGGTCAATATCGGGTTGACCGCGGCGCAGGGCGTCGCGGGCGTGGTAGCCGGCTCGCAGGCGCTGCTGGCCGACGCGGTGCATTCGCTGTCCGACCTGCTCTCCGACTTCGTGGTGCTGCTGGCGGCGTGGCAAAGCCGCAAGGATCCCGACGCGGACCACCAGTATGGCCACCTGCGCTTCGAAACCGCGGCGTCACTGGCGCTGGGCGCGCTGCTGCTGGCGGTCGGCGCGGGCATGCTGTGGGCCGCGGTGGGCAAGCTGCAGCACCCGGGCGGCGCCCAGCCGGTGCAGGCGCTGGCGCTGTGGGTGGCGCTGGCCACGCTGGTTTCCAAGGAACTGCTGTTCCGCTACATGCTGGCGGTGGCGCGGCGCGTGCGTTCCGGCATGCTGGTCGCCAATGCCTGGCATGCGCGCTCCGACGCGGCCTCGTCGCTGGTGGTGGCGCTGGGCATCGGCGGCAACCTGCTCGGCTACCACATGCTGGATCCCGTAGCGGCGATCGTGGTCGGGCTGATGGTGGCGCGCATGGGCCTGCGCTTTGGCTGGGATGCGCTCAACGACCTGATGGACCGCGCCGCGGACGAGGAAACCGTCGCGGCAATCGAGGCGACCCTGCTCGGCACGCCGGGCGTGCACGGCCTGCATGACCTGCGCACGCGCAAGATGGGCGATCAGGTGCTGGTCGACGTCCATCTGGAGATCGACGGCTCCCTGAGCGTGGCGCAAGGCCATGCGATCGCCGTCGAGGCACGGCGCCGCGCGCTCGAGCATCACCAGGTGCTCAACGTGATGACGCACGTCGATCCGGTATACGCCGCCAGGACCGCCGCCGCCGGCTAGGCTGCTGTGGACATCTGCGCCCGCGCCTGGGGATAACTCGCCGGACAAGCTGTGCCCCGCCTGGGGGTGCGCTGTGGGACGTATACGAACAACCGTCACGCGGTTGGCGTGCACGTATACGCAAGGGCCTGGCTATCCCGGTATACGGGTGCGCTGGCACCGTGGTTATCTTTCTTGCAAGTCCTTGAAGCAAAAGAGGAAAGGTGACTTATCCACGGGGCGGCGGCTGGTTTACCTACTACTACTATGTTTACATACGTAAACAATATAAAAACCATCGTCAAGACCGTTGCGGCGATCGCAGCGGTGAGGCGCCGGGACACGGGCGTATACGTGGGCGTATACCGCGCGCCGTCAGCGCCCGGGCAGGCCTGCAAACGTTAACGCGGCACCTTGAACGCCTTGCGCGCCCGTATCACCTCGGTCCGCGTCGCGCAGCCTTCCTGGTGGTCGTTGACCAGGCCCATTGCCTGCATCAGCGCGTACATGGTGGTCGGTCCGACAAAGCGCCAGCCGCGTTTCTTCAGGTCCTTGGACAGCGCCGTCGACTCGGGCGAGATCGCCATGGTGCGCAGCACCTCGGGCGTCAGCACCTTGGGCCGGCTGGCCAGGTCGGGCTCGAAGCGCCAGAAATAGGCGGCCAGCGACGATTCGGTTTCGAGCAGCTCGCGCGCCCGCTGGGCATTGTTGATGGCGGCCTCGATCTTGCCGCGGTGGCGCACGATGCCGGCATCGCCGAGCAGGCGCTGGATATCGCGCTCGCCGAAGCGCGCCACCTTGTCGATGTCAAAGTTGGCGAAGGCCTTGCGGAAGGCCTCGCGCTTGCGCAGGATGGTCAGCCAGCTCAGGCCCGACTGGAAGCCCTCCAGGCACAGCTTCTCGAACAGGCGCCGGTCATCCGCGACCGGGAAGCCCCACTCGTGGTCGTGGTAATGGCAATAGTCTTCCAGCGTGCCGCACCAGCCGCAGCGCGCCGGCGCTGCCGGGGCGGCCTGCGCTTCCTTCTTGCTTGTCATGCTTAACCTTTCTCCCTTTTGGGTGGATCCGGTGCGGTGGCCGCTCAAGGTGTCGCTCAAGGTGTCGCTCAAGCGGTCGCTCAAGTGGTCGCTCAAGTGTCGCTCAATCCGCTCGCGGCGCGCCGCATTTGCTGCGATCATGCCCGCACCTGAGACATTGCGGAAGGCTGAAAATGGACATGCGATTGACGACCCTGGATGAAGACGGCTGGGAGCTGGATGACGGCGAGCCCATTGCCGCCGCCCATCCCGACACGTTCTGGATTCCGACCCGTGAGGAACGCGACGCGCTGGTGCCGGGCCAGCAGGTCAAGCTGATCTTCCGCATCCTGGTGGCGGACGAAGACGGCGGCGAAGAGGTCCATGTCGAGCGGATGTGGGTGATTGTGACCGGGCGCGAGGGCAGCCTCTATACCGGCGAACTGGACAACCAGCCGTATTGCACCGACGAGATGGCGCCGGGCATGCCGCTGTGCTTCGAGGCGCGGCATGTGATCAATATTTACCGGGAAGGGGCCGAGGAGAACTGAGCGATCCGCGCCGCAGCGGGCGTCAGAAGCTCGCCGCCAGGCCCAGTGAAACCCCCGACACATTGTTGCCGAACACATAGCGCACCACCGCCCGTATCCGCGTGACAAAGACCTCGTGCGCACTGGTATCCAGCTCCAGCCCGGTGCCAACCGTGGTCAGGTAATTGAAGCCGAGAATGCCTGCCTGGCTGCCGAAATAGTGCGAATGTGATAACTCAAGCACATAGCGCAGGGGCCGGTCCAGCGCGCGCAGGCCTGTCGGTGCCCGCCAGCGCGCCCACAGGTTGGCGGTCTGCGCCGTCGCCGAACCGGTCACCGCGCTTGAGGAGCCGCCGAAGCTCTGCAAATGGATGCTGGTGTAGCGCAGTTCGACGTCGACTTCATAGTTCTCGCGATAGTGCTCCCAGTCCAGCATCAGCGAGCCGCCCAGGCCGTACGCGTTCAGGCTGCCGCCATCGAGGAATTCGATCTGCCGGTCGGTGGCCTGCTCAACCGCGAACTTGCCGATCGACAGGTCGCTCGAGACATTGCCCAGAGAAAAATTGAAGATCGGCCGGATCACCAGTTCCTTGTTGGCGGTGATCGGGAAATCCCAGCCGATGCCGATGGTGCCCGAGAACGTGTTCCACCGGGTCGGGATGGAGCGCGATTCGGTGCCGTTGCTGGCAACAAAGGTGGGGTCGTAGCGGCTGTACGCGATCGCGCCTTCCAGGTAGAGCGGGAATGACTTGCTGATGGTGAAGCCGCCGCCGAGCTGCGACATGACGACGCCGGGGTCGTCGGTGCTGGCGTTGTTGATCGATAGCGAGCTGGAAGTCAGGTCGGGCACCACGGAATATGCCATCAGCGACAGCACCGCGTTGGCGTGCCGCTGCACGTTGGCACCGACCAGTTGCAGCCCGTTGCCGGCGGCCTGGCCGTGCGCGGTCCCCGCGGCCAGCAAGCCGAGCGCAGCCGCCGCGGCGCGCCAGCGGCAAGCGCGGCGCCGGCTGGCGCGAAACCGGTCAGTCGGCAGGCGTACGGACATGGGTATTTCCCCTTGCACACGGCTCACGCGGCGCCGCGTGGCGGCAGCCGTCCGACGCATTCTAGCCACGCGGGCAAGCGTGCGAACGGTGCGCAAAAGTTTTCAGATCGGTTTGCCGAGGCTTTGAATCGGGCGCGGAAGCGGCCAGGCCAGTATCAGGCCGCTGTATGGCGGCGTGGTGTCTGCTGCGCGCACGCATCGCCCGGATCGCACTTTTCTGCCGCAGCGGATGCCGCAGGCGGTGGCGGCCGGTGACGGCCCAGCCACAGCATCAGCGCGCTGCCGGCCCAGCCGGCAACAAACACCGTATCGCCCGCCTGGTTCAGCCACTCGCCGGCATCCGGCTGGCCGGCGAGCGACCACAGCCACTGCGCCGGCAGCCTGGCCGCGATCCACAGCGCGACCGCCGGCGCGCTGCCGTAGACGCCCGGCTGCCACCAATGGGTGGGAAGGGGAAGGCGCCAGCCGGGGCGGCGCAGCGGGTTCGGTACCACGATGTCTCCGGCCACCCGGCACGCTTGGCGTGCTGGCGGCGTCATGCGTTGGCCGAGGGCTTGCCCGGGTACGGCACTTGCCCTCGGCTGCATCATAGGGTGCAGTGCGCGGCGGCGTCCCGGCACGCCTGCGGCGGTGTGTGGCCCAGCCCACGTGGCGCGCGCCGGTTCAGTTTTTTTGCATGAAAGATGCGCAAAAGCGGGGCGTGCCAGGGGCCGATCTTTGCCAAACTCAATAGCAAGCACACAGATCAATGAGCAGAACAATGAGACCCGACGCCATGCTTCCCGCACTGTTTATCTCGCACGGTTCGCCCATGCTCGCCGTCGACCCCGGTCCCACCGGTGCGGCCTTCGATGCACTTGGCGAGCGCCTGCGGGCGCTGCCGCCACGCGCGGTGCTGGTGGTATCGGCGCACTGGATCTACAGCACGCTGGCGGTGAGCAGCCGCGAGCGCCAGGAAGCCTGGCACGACTTCGGCGGCTTCCCGCGCGAGCTGTACGCGCTGCGCTACGATGCCCCGGGCTCGCCGGCGCTGGCCGCGCGCGTCAAGGCGCTGGTCGAGGCCGCGGCCATTCCCGGCGCCGGGTTTGTCGGCGAGGACGACGAACGGCCGCTCGACCACGGCGCCTGGATGCCGATGCGGCACTTTTTCCCGGACGCCGACGTACCGGTGGTGCAACTGGCGCTGAATCCTTACCTGCCGCCCGCCCTCCAGATCGAGATCGGCCGTGCGCTGGCGCCGCTGCGCGAGGAAGGCGTGCTGGTGCTGGCTTCGGGCAGCTTTACGCACAACCTGCAGGAAGTGTTCGGCAGCGGCGGCCGCCTTGAACAGCACGGGCCGCAGGCCGAGCCCTATGTCGAGGCCTTCCGCGGCTGGATGGGCGACGCGCTGGACGAGGCGCTGGCCACCGGCGACACCGGCCGCATTGCCAACTACCGCGCCGAGGCCCCGTACGCCCGCCGCGCGCACCCGACCGACGAGCACCTGCTGCCGTTCTACGTGGCGCTGGGCGCGGCGCTGGGGCCGCGGAGCGCAGCGGCGGGTACGCCGCCGGCCAGCGCGGCCCGGGTGGCAGACGAGGTTACCTACGGCGTGCTGGCGATGGACAGCTTTGTGTTCGAGGGGATCGGCGCCGGCACGCCGCTGCGCGCGGCCGCCTGAGCTGGCTTCAGCCGCGGCTCAGCGGCCATCCTTGCGCGGCGGCAGGTAGCGCCGCGCCGAGCGCGCGCCCGCCAGCGCGATCCAGCCCATGGTGAGCGCCACCACGGCCAGCCCCATGCGCAGGTCGGCCAGGTGCGCCACGCCGCCGATCAGCACCATGCAGCGCCGACATCACCAGGCGCGGGCGGCTGGCCTCCACCGTGGCGGCTTGCGCGTTCATGGCCACGTCGAAGCCGGCATTGGCCATGCCGAACGCCACCAGCGCGGGCAGCAGCCACCAGAACGAAGGCATGGCCAGGATCGCCACCGTGGCCAGCGGACATCGTGATGCGGGGGGGGGCGCGGCCGGCGCGTCGGCCCGGCCGCAAAAGCCCCTATTGTCGTGCATCCGCGCGACCGGGGCATGGCAGCGCTACGGCGCGGCACCCGCCACGCGCAACAGGCCGCGCCGGTGCAGTGCGTAGCCGAACGCCAGCAGCGCGCCCAGCGCCAGCGCCAGCATGACCCACAGCATCAGCCAGTAGCCGCCCGCGGCCCGCCATAGCAGCGCGCCCAGCCACGGCGCGGCGGCCTGCATCAGCAGCACCGGCGTCATCATCAGGCCGTTCAGCGTGGCGTAGTGGTGGCGCGAGATCAGCTCGGGCATGGCCATCGCGCGCAGCATCGTGTTGACGCCGTTGGCGCAGCCATACAGCACCGCGGCCACCATCAGCCAGGCGCCATGGCCCAGCGCGAAGCAAAGCAGTCCAGCGCTCATCAGCAGATAGACCGGCAGCGACAGCCGCACCGGGTGGCGCACTGCCGCGCGCATCATCAGCATGCGGCCCGCAACCTGCGCCGGGCCGATCAGCGCCGCCACCACCAGTTGCTGCGACACCGGCAGGCCCTTCTCGGTCAGCATCGGGATCAGGTGCGCGCCCAGCAGCGAGGCCACCACCGCGGTCGCGGTGAAGGCCAGCACCACGGCCCAGAACACCGGCTGGCGCAGCGTGGTGCGCGCGATGCCGGTGCTGCCCGCGTCGGCGCCTGCGGTCGGCGTGCCGCTGTAGGTGGGATGCATGGCGTAGCGCATGCGCGCGTGCAACGGCGCGCAGACCAGCAGGTTAAGCACTGCAAAGCCGACCAGCGTGGGCCGCCAGCCGGCATGCAGCACCAGCCATTGCGCCAGCGGCACGAAGATCGTGCTGGCAAAGCCGGCCATCAGCGTGACGATCATGATCGGCTTCTGGTACTGGTCGCCATAGGCCTGGCGCAGCACCACGAAGGCCGGCTCGTACAGCGTGGTGGCCATGGCCAGCCCGATCGGCACCCACATCAGCAGGAACATCGCGGGGAAGGGCGACCACGCCCACAGCAGCAGCCCCAGGCCGGCCAGCACCGAACCGGCGCCCATCACCCTGCGCGCGGGTGCGCGGTCCAGCAGCCGGCCCACCGCGAACGAGCACATCGCCCACACCAGCAGCCCCAGCGAATAGCCGCCTGCGAGGAATGGCCTGGACCAGCCCGTGCTGCGGATCATCGGCTCGATGAAGACGGTGAAGGCAAAAAACAGCGTGCCCCAGGAGATGGTCTCGGTCAGGCCGAGGATCCAGACCAGCCGGCGTGGCGGCGTGGCCGGCTGCGCGGGGCCGGCGCGTGCCGGGCTGGCGTCTGCGGGAGAATCGGTACTGGCGGCGTCCGTGTCGGAGCTGGCTTCTAGCGATGTCATGGCGGGCCCCGGCGAGGGGTGACGCCATGGCTGGCGGCGCGCGGGACCAGCGGGAAATTGTAGCGATCCTGCGCGCACCCCGCGCATCGGCACGACCTTTGCGGCGCTTTACTGTGCGGTCACCGGCGCAGGCGGACCCTTCAGTTCCACCACGTTGCCGTCCGGGTCGCTGACATAGAGCGACGGGCCCTTGCCTTCGGCCCCGAAGCGCTGCGCGACCTCGCTGGCCTCTACGCCGTGCCCGGACAGCCACGCGCGCAGCGCGGGCTCGTCAAACGGCTCGATGCGCAGGCAGAAATGGTCGAGGTTGCGGCCCTCGGCGCCAGGGCCCGCGCCGCCGGCACGGCCCAGCGGGCCGTCCAGCGAGACCAGGTCGATCAGCGCGCTGCCCGCGCGCAGCTGCGTCAGGCCGAAGTCGGGCTGCTCGCGCTCGACGCTGCAGCCCAGCACGTCTACATAGAACCGTCGCAGCGCGTCGGCATCGGCGGTACGCAGCACCAGGTGGTCGAGATCGAGAATGCGGAACATGGCGGTCTCAGTGGTGCAGGCCGTCGTAATCGATGACCTTCAGGCTGTCCAGGTCGACATTGTCCAGGCAACGCACGTTCACCGCCGCCATCGGCTTGCCGTCCTTGTCCTGGCCATCGGCATAAGGGCCGCAGCCGCACACCGGGCAGAAGCGGTGCGCGATCTTCATGGTGTTGAAGCGGTACGTCGACGCATTGCTCTCCGGCGTATCCAGCTTGAAGGTGGCGCGTGGCACGAACCATAACAGGTGGCCGCGCCGCCGGCAGATCGAGCAATTGCAGCGGATCACGCTCGGGATGCTTTCGGCCTCGACCTCGAAAGCAATGTTGCCGCAGTGGCAGCTTCCGTGGAACGTCATGTCGTCTCCTTGATCGTCAGTCTGTTGCTGCCGGGAACCGGTGGTGCGCCGCAATATGCCGGCACATTGTTAGCTTTTTGACAGTGTAGCGCCGCTGCGGGTGCCACAATGCCGGCACAACATGACGAGCGGATGTGCGGCCCTCGCACACCCTCCCACAAAAGGAGACCAGCATGAGCGACACCTACGCGCCCGCGCGCGCGAGCTTCAGCCATATGGAACACGGCACCCGCGAGGACTGGGCCGCGATTTCCGCCGAGTTCATGCCGTATGCGCGGGCGCTGCCCGACCGCGTGCTGGCGCACCTGCGGCTGCTCGATGGCGATTGCGGCGGCTTCCCGGTGGACCGGCTCACGCATTCGCTGCAGACCGCGACGCTGGCGCACCGGGACGGGCAGGACGAGGAATACGTGGTCTGCGCGCTGCTCCACGATATCGGCGATACGCTCGGCAGCTTCAACCATCCCGATATCGCGGCGGCGATCCTGAAGCCCTTTGTCAGCGCAGAGAACCTGTGGATGGTGGAAAAGCATGGCGTGTTCCAGGGCTATTACTTCTTCCACCACCTCGGGCTCGACCGCAACCTGCGCGAGCAGTATCGCAACCAGCCGGAGCTGTTCGAGCGCACTGCCGAGTTCTGCCGCAAGTACGATGCGGCGGCGTTCATGACGGATTACGACACGCTGCCGTTGTCCTTCTTCGAGCCGATGGTGCGTCGGGTGTTGTCGCAGCCGAAAAACTCGATGTATGTGAAGCCGGGGGAAAAGGAGCTGGCGCGGCCGTAGGGCACATTGCGCCTCGTTGACCGATCGTATTTTCCTCTCCCCTCACGGGGAGAGGGGACGAACAGCGCGGAGATTTAAAGGCTCTTGCCTTACGCTGCCCGCTGCGCCGTTTCCGGATGCCTGAACTGCTCCAGCAGTTTTTGCCAGCGCCCACGCACCGCCTTCAGGTTGTTTTCCTTCACGTGCCCGAAGCCCCGGATATCATCCGGCAGGTTGGCCAGCGTCACCGCGGTGTCATAGTTGGCGGCATTCAGTCCCGCCACCAGCTCATCCAGCAAGGCACGGTATTCGCCGATCAGCGCGCGCTCGGTACGGCGTTCCCCGGTCTTGCCAAAGACATCGAACATGCCGCCGCGCAGGCCCTTCATCTTCGCCAGCACGCGGAACAGCGTCATCGTCGACGGACCGAATCTGCGCTTGACCAGATGACCTTTGTCGTCGCGCTTGGCCGTCGTCGGCGGCGCCAGCCAGAAGTTGAGCTGGTAGTCCTTGCCCGGTTCGCCTTCGAACTGCGCGCGCAGCTTGTCGAGGAAGACGGGATCGGTATAGAGCCGCGCCACCTCGTACTCGTCCTTGTACGCCATCAGCTTGGCCAGGTTGCGCGCCGCGGCCTCGGTCAGCGGCAGCGGCTTGCCGCCGCCTGCCAGCGCGCTTTCGGCCGCGCGCACGCGGTCGATGGCTTCGCGGTAGGTGCGCGCGTAGGCGGCGTCCTGGTAGGCCGTCAGGTGTTCCATGCGGCGCGCGACCAGCTTCTCCAGCATCGCGCCGGTCGAGCTTGGCAGCTTGACCACTTCCGCGCCTTCGGCAGTGTTCTGCAGCTTGCCGGTCAGCGACAGCACGTGCTCCGGGTCGTGCGCCATATGGCGGCCCCAGTCGAACGCGGCCTTGTTCTTCTCGACGGCCACGCCGTTGAGTTCGATCGCGCGCTCCAGTGCCTGCAGCGTCAGCGGGATCCAGCCCTTTTGCCACGCGTAGCCGAGCACCAGCGGGTTGGTGTAGATGGCATCGCCCAGCAGCGCCACGGCCAGGCCGCTGGCGTTGATGAAGTCGCACTTCTCGCCGACGGCGTTGCGCACGTCCTGTTCGGCCGACACGCCCGGGAACTGCCACTTGGGGTTCTTGATGAACTCGGCGGTGGGCGTCTGCGCGGTATTGACCACGGCGCGCGTGCGGCCTGCCTGGGTCTTGGAGATGACTTCGTCGGTGGCCGAAACGATGGCATCGCAGCCGATCACCAGGTCGGCTTCTCCCATCGCGATGCGCGTCGCGTGCAGGTCATCGGGGCGCGCGGCCAGCTGCACGTGCGATAGCACCGCGCCGCCTTTCTGCGCCAGGCCCGCCATGTCGAGCACGGTCACGCCCTTGTTTTCCAGGTGCGCCGCCATCCCCAGCAGGCCGCCGATGGTCACCACGCCGGTACCGCCCACGCCCGTCACCAGGATGCCGTAGGCACGGCGGATCGGCGGCAGCTCCGGCGCAGGCAGCGCGGGCAGGCTCTCCATCGACACGCCATGCTGCTCGGGCTTGCGCACCTGCGCGCCTTCGGCCGAGACAAAGCTCGGGCAGAAGCCGTTCAGGCACGAGAAGTCCTTGTTGCACGACGACTGGTTGATCTGGCGCTTGGTGCCGAAATCCGTCTCCAGCGGCTCCACTGACAGGCAGTTCGACTTGACCGAGCAATCGCCGCAGCCTTCGCACACCGCGTCATTGATGAAGACGCGGCGTGCCGGGTCTTCCATCGTGCCGCGCTTGCGGCGGCGGCGCTTTTCGGTGGCGCAGGTCTGGTCGTAGATCAGGATGGTGCAGCCCGGCACTTCGCGCAGCTCGCGCTGCACGCTGTCGAGCTGGTCACGGTGATGGATGTCGATGCCCTGGGGCAGCTTGATTGCCGCGTTGTACTTCTCCGGCTGGTCGCTGACGATGACGATCTTCTTCGCGCCCTCGCTGTGCACCTGCCAGGCGATGTCCTGCACCGACAGCTGGCCGTCCACCGGCTGGCCGCCGGTCATCGCCACCGCGTCGTTGTACAGGATCTTGTAGGTGATGTTGACGCCCGCGGCGATCGACGCGCGGATCGCCAGCAGCCCGGAATGGAAGTAGGTGCCGTCGCCCAGGTTGGCGAACACATGCTTGTCGCCCGCGAACGGCGCCTGGCCGATCCACGCCACGCCTTCGCCGCCCATCTGGCTGAAGGTGCTGGTATTGCGGTCCATCCACACCGTCATGTAGTGGCAGCCGATGCCGGCCAGCGCGCGCGAGCCCTCCGGCACGTTGGTGGAGGTGTTGTGCGGGCAGCCCGAGCAGAACCACGGCTTGCGTTCCGCCGTCACGCGCGGGGTAGCCAACGCCTTTTCCTTGGCCTCGATGATGGCCAGCCGCGCGGTGATGCGCGCGCGCACGTCCATCGGCAGCTCGAACTTGTCCAGCCGCGTGGCGATGGCCTTGGCGATGATCGCGGGCGACAGTTCATAGTGCGCCGGCAGCAGCCAGTTGCTTTGCGGGATCGACCATTCGCCGCCGGCGTTGTCCTTCTCGTCGAACTTGCCGTAGACCCTGGGGCGCACGTCGTCGCGCCAGTTGTACAGCTCTTCCTTGAGCGCGTACTCCATGATCTGGCGCTTTTCTTCGACCACCAGGATTTCCTGCAGGCCCTCGGCAAACGCGCGCGCGCCATGCGCTTCCAGCGGCCAGACGCAGCCGACCTTGTACAGGCGGATGCCGATCTGCGCGCAGGTGGCATCGTCCAGCCCCAGGTCGGCCAGCGCCTGGCGCGTATCCAGGTAGGCCTTGCCGCCGGTCATGATGCCGAAGCGCGCGTGCGGCGAATCGATCTCGATGCGGTCCAGCTTGTTGGCCCGCACATAGGCCAGGCCCGCGTACCACTTGTAGTCGAGCAGGCGCGCTTCCTGTTCCAGCGGCGGATCGGGCCAGCGGATATTCAGGCCGCCCGGCGGCATGATGAAGTCGTCCGGCAGCGCGATCTGCACGCGGTGCGGGTCCAGCTCCACCGAGGCCGACGATTCCACCACGTCGGTCACGCACTTCATCGCCACCCACAGGCCGGAATAGCGGCTCATGGCCCAGCCGTGCAGGCCGTAGTCGAGATATTCCTGCACGTTAGACGGATACAGCACCGGCAGGCCGCAGGCCTTGAAGATGTGCTCGGACTGGTGCGCCAGTGTCGACGACTTGGCCGAATGGTCGTCACCCGCCAGCACCAGCACGCCGCCGTGCTTCGACGAGCCGGCCGAGTTGGCGTGCTTGAACACGTCGCCGGTGCGGTCCACGCCCGGCCCCTTGCCGTACCACATGCCGAATACGCCATCGAATTTGGCGTCGGGGTACATATTGACCTGCTGCGAGCCCCACACCGAGGTCGCGGCGAGATCCTCGTTCAGCCCCGCCTGGAACACGATGTTGTGCGCGGCCAGGTGCTTCTTGGCCTTCCATAGCGACTGGTCCAGCGCGCCCAGCGGCGACCCCCGGTAGCCGGAGATAAAACCGGCGGTGTTCAGCCCGGCGGCGCGATCGCGCTCCTGCTGCAGCATGGGCAGGCGTACCAGCGCCTGCGTGCCGCTGATGTAGATGCGGCCACGCTCCAGCGTGTATTTGTCGTCGAGGGAAACATTAGCGAGCGCGCGGTGGATGGCGTCGCTGACCGGCGGGGTCAGGGGGGCATTCATAGGTGCTCCTCTATGGGGCGTGTTGTCGGGATCACCGACACCTGCAGTTGTGGGCAGTCGCCTCGCGGCCTCTTGTGGAAGCGTTGGGCGGCTGTGTCTCTGCGCGGCATGGTAGCACCGCCGTGCGGTCGGCGGTACCTTGCAGCGCAGCACGAAACGTGCCCATGGCAACGGTGATTTCCCGTATGGACGGGGCTTCGCGTGTACACTGCGTTGCATCGAGAACGCCGGCGATGCCGCCCGCGATCCTCGACGCACCACATCTGCCGCGCCAGCCTGGTGCAACCTGATTTCCGATTGCCCGTCTCATGCACGGGCAAACCAGCGAATACCCGAACATGACCAATTCCCCCCGCCAGGGCACCGCGACCCTGGCCGTGCTGATCGACGCCGACAACGCGGCGCCCGCCATCGTCGAAGGCCTGCTGGCCGAAGTCGCCAAGTACGGCGTCGCGGCCGTCAAACGCATCTACGGCGACTGGACCCGTCCCAACCTGGCCGGCTGGAAAGAGCGGCTGCTGTCGCATTCGATCCAGCCGATCCAGCAGTTCCGCTACACCGTCGGCAAGAACGCCACCGACAGCGCCATGATCATCGACGCCATGGACCTGCTGTACACCGGGCGTTTCGACGGCTTCTGCATCGTCTCCAGCGACAGCGACTTCACCCGGCTGGCCTCGCGCATCCGCGAGCAGGGGCTGATCGTCTACGGCTTCGGCGAGCGCAAGACGCCCAAGCCCTTTGTCACCGCCTGCGACAAGTTCATCTACTCCGACGTGCTGCGCGCCGAAGCCGATACCGAAGGTGCTGACGAAGCCGCCGCGCCGACGCGCAAGCGCAGCACCGGCGAACTGCGCCAGGATTCGCGCCTGGTGCGCCTGCTGCAGAGCGCGGCGCAGGCCGTGTCCGACGAGGACGGCTGGCTGACGCTGGGCAGCATGGGCAACCACATCGCCAAGCAGGCGCCGGAATTCGACTCGCGCAACTATGGCTACGGCAAGCTCTCGGAGCTGGTGGCGGCCACTGGCCTGTTCGAGGTGGAAACGCGCAACGGCGGCAACAACAAGACCATCTGGATCCGGCTGAAGAAGCGCGGCAAGGGCGGCGGCGAGCAGCAACAGCGGCCGTCGCAGCAGCAACCCGCGCCTCAGCCCGAAGCGGCGCGCCGCAATCCCATCCCGGCGCCGGTGGAAAGCCCCGAGCCGGCCCCGGAACCGGCGGCTGTCCAGCCGGCATTCCTGGCCGACGACGCGCCCCCGTTCGTTGCTGCGGATGTCGTGCAGCCCGAGCCGGAACCGGTGCCACCGCTCGAAGCCGCGCCCCAGCCCGATCCCGAGCCCAAGCCCGATGCGGAACCCAAGTCGCGCAGCCGCAAACGCCCGGCGCGCCGTCCGGAAGTGACGCTCAACGAGACGCCGTGGCCGATCGACCAGTCGGTGTTTGCGGCGCCGGGAGCGACGGTGTTGACGGCGACGGTGGGGACGGAGCCGGACGTGGCGGCGGAACAGGAAGGAGTCGTCGAAGTGGTAGCCGAGGCGGTGGCCGAAGCGGCAGCTGCACCGGCGCCGGCACGGAAGCCGCGCAAGCGGCCTAGCAAGAAGACTGCACAAGCCGCGGAGTAACTGAGCGCGGCGGTTTGCTCCCCTCTCCCGCTTCGCAGGGTAGGGGAGCCTGTGCGAGCGGCGTCAGGCAAACAGACGCCACTGCCATATCCCACTTACCGCACCAGCTGATTGATCTCGATAATCGGCATCAACACCGCCAGCACGATCAACAGCACCACCACCCCCATTGTCAGGATCAGCAGCGGCTCCAGCAGGCTGGTCAGGAACAGCGTGCGCCGTTCCAGTTCCTGCGCCTCGCCCTGCGCAGCGCGGTCCAGCATTACCGGCAGATTGCCGGTCGCCTCGCCTGACCGGATCAAATGCACCAGCACCGGCGGAAACTGGTTCTGCGCCGCCAGCGCGCGCGCCAGCGACGCCCCTTCACGCACGCGCGTATTGGCATCCTCCACATTGGCACGCAGCGCCTCGTTGGTCAGTGTCTCGCCGGCCGCCTGCAGGCTGCGCAGGATCGGCACGCCCGCCGACACCAGGATCGCCAGCGTGCCGGCAAAGCGTGCGGTGTTATAGCCGCGGATCAGCTTGCCGAACAGGGGCGCGGTCAGCAGCCACCGGTGCCATTCCAGCCGCACCGCCGGCTGCTTCAGCAGGCTGCGGATCGCCAGCGCAACGACGGCGATGAACGCCAGCGCGGCCCACCACCAGTTGCGCACGAAATCCGACAGCCACAGCATGATGATGGTGAGCGTCGGCAGCTTCTGCTTGGTGTTGGCAAACACGCTCACCACCTGCGGCACCACGTATGACAGCAGGAAGATCACGATCGCGAATGCGACCACCGTGACGATAGCCGGATAGGTGAACGCGAGCCGGATCTTCGACGTCAGCGTATTGCGCGACTCGATATATCCCGCCAGCCGTTCCAGCACCAGCCCGAGATGGCCCGAATGCTCGCCAGCCGAAACCAGCGCGCGGTAGATATCCGGAAAGTCGCGCGGATGCTGCGCCAGCGCCACCGACAGCGAGCTGCCGCCCATCACCTCGGCGCGGATGCCGGCCAGCAGTTCGTGCACATGCGGCCGTTCGGCCTGGTCGGCCAGCGCGCCGAGCGCTTCGTCCAGCGGCAGGCCGGCCACGATCAGGCTGGCGAGCTGGCGCGTGAACAACGCCTGCTCCTGCGTCGACAGCTTGCGCGCGAACAGCTGGCTGCCGCTGCGTTGCGCCAGGCCGGCACCGGCCAGCGCATCGACGGTCAGCGGCGTCAGCCCGCGCGCGCGCAGTTGCGAGCGCGCCTGGCGCGGGCTGTCGGCCTCGATGACGCCGCGGTCGGTCTTGCCGGCGGCGTCGGCGGCTTCATAGCGGAAGGCTGGCATCCGGTGTCTGCTCCGCCTCAGTCGCGCGTCACGCGCAACACTTCCTCAAGCGAGGTCGCGCCGCTGTCGATCCAGCGCTGCGCGTCGCTGCGCATGGTGTGCATGCCATGCGCCAGCGCTACCTGCTTGATCTCCGATTCCGGCGCCTGCCGGTGGATCATGGTGCGGATCTCGTCGCCGACGGTCAGCAGCTCGTAGACGCCCATGCGCCCCTGGTAACCCGACTGTCCGCACTTGTCGCAGCCGACCGGATGCCACACATGCTGCAGCGGCTTGCCCTGCGCCTGCAGCGCTTCGGCATCGGCAGCGGCTACTCCCTCAGGCAGCTCGATCACTTCCTCGCGCTTGCAGTGCGGGCACAGGCGCCGTACCAGCCGCTGCGCCAGCACGCCCAGCAGCGACGACGAGAGCAGGAACGGCTCGATCCCCATGTCGACCAGCCGCGTCACCGCCGAGGCCGAGTCGTTGGTGTGCAGCGTCGCCAGAACCAGGTGGCCGGTCAGCGAGGCCTGCACCGCGATCTGCGCGGTCTCCAGGTCGCGGATCTCGCCGATCATCACCACGTCCGGGTCCTGGCGCAGGATCGCGCGCAGGGCCTTGCCGAAGGTCATGTCGATACGCGCATTGACCTGGGTCTGGCCGATGCCGTCGAGGTCGTACTCGACCGGGTCTTCCACCGTCATGATGTTGGTGGTGCGCGCATCCAGCCGCGACAGCGCGGCATACAGCGTGGTGGTCTTGCCCGAGCCGGTCGGCCCGGTCACCAGCACGATGCCGTGTGGCTGCCGGATCAGGTGGTCGAAGCCGCGCAGCGTGTCGGGCGCCATGCCCAGCCTGGCCAGGTCGAGCCGGCCGGCTTCCTTGTCGAGCAGGCGCAGCACCGCGCGCTCGCCGTGGCCGGTGGGCAGCGTCGACACGCGCACATCCACCGGCCGCCCGCCCACGCGCAGCGTGATGCGGCCGTCCTGCGGCAGGCGCTTCTCGGCGATGTCGAGCTGCGCCATGATCTTGATGCGCGAGATCAGCGCGCCGTGCAGGGCCTTCTTCGGCCGCACCACGTCGCGCAGCGTGCCGTCCACGCGGAAGCGCACCACCGACGACGACTCGAACGGCTCGATGTGGATATCCGATGCGCCTTCGCGCGCCGCCTGCGTCAGCAGCGCGTTGATCATGCGGATGATCGGCGCGTCGTCCTCGGACTCGAGCAGGTCTTCCACGGCGGGAATGTCCTGCATCAGGCGCGACAGGTCGACCTCGCCCTCGACTTCGCCCACCACCTGCGCGGCGCTGCCGTCCTGGCGGTTATAGGCATCGGACATGGCGCGCTCGAGCGCCTCGGGCTCCAGCACGCGCAGCCGCAGCGCGCCGTGCACCCGGGCGATTTCCGCCAGGGCGGTCGGGGAGGTGGCGCGGCTGACCCATACCTCCAGTCCGTCGGGGCGCTGGTGCGCGATCAGCAGCGGCGCTTCGCGCGCAAAGCCGTACGGAACCAGCCGCGCCGCCATCGGCGAGGGCGGTTCGAGCGTATCGAGGGGAGGGGTCTGGACTTCGCTCGCCATGGCAGGCCTCAGTTCTGGACAGCGCCCGGCGTGGCGGCTTCGCCGCGCTGGCTCAGCGGCTGCTGCAAGGCCGCGGGCGGCGGCACCGCTTGCGGCTGTGCCGGCACGCCGGGCTGCTGCGGATTCTGCGGCAGTGTCTGCGGCAGAGGCAGCGGCGCCGGCACCGGGCCGTTTGCGCGCGGATCGACGAACGGCGTGGTCGGCGCGTCGGCCGGCGGCAGCAGCGGCGTGTTGGTGTCGCGCACCATGATGTTAGGCGATACAAAGCCCTGCTGCTGCGCGCGCATGTAGTCGTAGCGGTCCGCGGTCAGGCGGTCGGCTGCGCCCGTCGTGCGCATCACATACGGGCGCAGGAACACCAGCAGGTTGGTCTTGGAGCGGTTCTTGTTCTCGTAGCGGAACAGCCCGCCGATCAGCGGGATGTCGCCCAGCAGCGGCACCTTCTGCACGCCGTCGCCATACGAATCCTCGATCAGGCCGCCGAGCACGATGATCTGGCCGTCGTCGACCAGCACATTGGTTTCGATCGAGCGCACATTGGTGGTCGGGCCCTGCACCTGCGTCAGCGTGCCAGCCACCACCGACGACGACTCCTGGAAGATCTGCATCTTGACCAGCCCGCCGTCGGTGATCTGCGGCTTCACGCGCAGCGTGATGCCCACGTCCTTGCGGTCGAAAGTCTGGAACGGCGTCACCGAGGCCGCGCCGCCGGTCTGCGCATACGAGCCGGTGGTGATCGGGATGTTCTGGCCGATCAGGATCTTGGCTTCCTCGTTCTCCAGCGTGATCAGGTTCGGCGTGGACAGCAGGTTGACGCTGCCATTGGTGCCGAGCGCGCGCAGCAGCGCGCCCAGCCCCATCGCCTTGTTGACGATGCCCAGGTTCAGGCCGCCCACGTCCGGCACCAGCTGCTGCGCCGCGGCGATGCCGGCGGTGCGGTTGCTGTCGAACAGCGCACCGGCCAGGGTCAGGTTCAGGATGTTCTGCCCGCCGGTACCGAAGTTGGTGCCGGCAAAGACGTTGTTGTTGCCGCTCGAGGAACTGATCAGGCCCTGCCACTGGATGCCGAGCTCGCTCGCCTGCGTCGCAGTGACCTCAACGATCATCGACTCGATGTAGACCTGCGCGCGGCGCGCGTCGAGGTCGTCGATCACCCCGCGCAGGTTGCGGTAGACCGGCTCGCTGGCGGTGATGATCAGCGAGTTGGTCGACGGATCGGCCTGGATGATGCCGCCGGTGGTCGGTTGCGTACTGGTGCCAAACGACGCGGCAAAGGCCGAGTTGCCATAAGCGCCGCCGCCCGTGCCCGACGTGCCGCCGCGCATGCCGGTCTGCGTGCCGGTGGTGCCGCCGGTGAACTGGCCGCCGGCCGGCGTCGAGACATTGGTCAGGCCGCCCCCGCCGGCGATGCCGCCCGCGGCACCGGCGCCACCGGGCTGGGTCGCGGAGGCAAAGCTGCTGTCGGCCGCGACGATGGCGCGCAGCGTGGCGGCCAGCTTGACCGCATCGGCATTGCGCAGCGGCACCACCCAGATATTGCCGGGGCGGGCGTAGGGCTGGTCGAGCTTCTCGATCAGCTGGCGCGCCTGCTGCAGCCGCGCGCGGCTGGAGGCGCGGATCATCAGCGCGTTGCTGCGTGGCTCGGCCACCACGGAGGTGCGCAGCGTGGCGTCGACGCCTGGCGCGCCGCCACCGCCGGCCGCACCCGCGGCGCCGGGGTCGAGCAGCTTCTGCAGCACCTGCGCGGTGTCGCTGGCCAGCGCATGGCGCAGCGGTACCAGTTCGACCTCGCCCGAAGCGGGCGCGTCGATCGCGGCGATGATGCGCGCCAGCCGGCGCAGGTTGTCGGCGTAGTCGGTGATAACCAGCGTGTTGTTGGCCGGATAGGCGGTGATGGTGTTGTTGGGCGCGATCATCGGCCGCAGCACCGGCACCAGGTTGTTGGCCGACTCGTAGTTGAGCCGGAACACCTGCGTCACCACCTGGTCGCCGCGGCTCGGCGCCGCGCCGATCACCGTGGGCGAGCCCTGCAGCTTGGCGTCCGCTTCGGGCACGACCTTGGTGAAGCCGTTGCTCTCGACCATCGCATAGCCCTGCATGCGCAGCACCGAGCCCAGGGTCTGCAACGCCTGCGCGCGCGACACCGGCTGCTCGGTGACCAGGTTCACCGTGCCCTTCACGCGCGGGTCGATCACGAAGTTCTTGCCGGTGGCCTGCCCGACCGCCTTGATCACCGAGTCCAGGTCGGCATTGACGAAGTTGAGCACCACCTGATCGCGGTTGGCCGGCGTGACATCGGGCGGCGCCGGCGGCGTGCCCTGGGTGCGTGCGCCCGGCGCACCGGGCTGGGCCCACAGCGGCGCGGGCACCAGCAGCGAGAGCCCGCACAGCAGGGCCACGGCGCGGGCGCAGGCGGTCTGGAAAACAGGTCGGGTGGCATGGGTTGTCATAGTCATTTCCGTACGCTCCTGGCGCTGCCTGGCATCAGAAGCGCAGCCTTGTCACGTTGTTGTCTCGTCGTCCCAGCAGGCTCAGCAAGCTGGTCAGTTGCGTTTCCGCATCGGGCTCGGCATGCGCGGTGCCCTCGAAGCGCGCCTGCCGGCCAAGCGTGCCGCTGCCCTCCAGGTACAGCGGCCCGGCGATAGTACTCAGTTGCAGCTTGCCGCCGCCGGCGCCGCTCCAGTCGATCTCGGCGCGGTAGCTGCCCAGCGGGCGCAGCCGGCTGACCGCGGACGACACCTGCTCGATGCGCAGCGTGACATGGCCGCGCATGCCATTGCCATCTCCGCTGCCATTTCCGGCGTTATTTCCGCCACCTTTCTGGCCGGAAAAGCTGCCTTGCAGCGTCGACCAGTCCGCGCGCATCAGGCCATCCGGGCGCAGCGTATTGAACGGCGCGCCGATGCCTTCCAGCAGCGATGCCGGCAGCCGCATCGCGCCGGACTGCACGGTCCAGCCGCCCGGCGTCGCGGTGATCGTCACCGGCGCGGCCATGGCTTCGGTGTGCGTCACCACCGCGCGCGCGGTGCCGGCCAGCAGCGGCCAGAAGGCCAGCGTCCACTGCAGCCTGCCCGGCAGCACCGTGGCGGTCTGGCTGCCGGCGCCGGCCGACAGCGCCAGCGTGGCGCTGCCGCGCCACAGCGAGCCGCTGGCATCGGCCAGCAGCACCCGTCCCTGCGTCTGCGTGGCCACGCGCTCGGCGATCCACGTGGCCGGCAACATCGCCACCACCGTTGCCGCGGCGCTGGCCAGTCCCAGCGCGAGCCAGCGCAGGCCCCGCCATGCACCCGGCTGGCGTAGCTTGCGGCGCGGCAGCCGCAGCGTTTCCAGCCGTACCATCAGCTGCGGCCGCCCGGACCCTGCAGGGTCGCGCTGACATTGACCAGCGCCGTGGCGCCGACATAGACGATGCGGGCGTCGATCACTTTCATGCGCTGCTGCTGGCGCACGTCCTGCAGCCAGCTGCTGAACGCGCCGAAGGGCACCTTGTCGAGCTGCACCTGGACATTGTTGTCGGCGCCGGCGGCAAGCCGGGCCGCCTTCAGGCCATGCTGGCCCAGGCTGTCCTGCAGCGCCTGCGTCAGCGCGTCGCCGCGCAGCGCCGGTGCCGGCGTGGCCTTGAGGCCGCGCGCTTCCTGCGCCAGCGTTTCCATTTCGGCCAGGTCGGCGCGCATCTGCGGCAGGTTGCGCGCCAGACGCTGGCGGCCTTCGGCGGCCGGCTCCCACAGCAGCGTGTAGCCGATCACCAGCACCATCACCGCGGCGCCGCCGGCCAGGATGGCCTGCTCGCGCGGGTTGCGCGCCGCCCAGAACGCGTTGAAGCGATCCTGCCAGGCTTGCGGCACGCGCGGACGCAGCCGCGCCAGGCGCGCGCGCAGGGCGGTAGTGCTTGCGGACCGGGCGGGGCGGGACGTGTGGTTTCGGGCGGAGTCTTTCATGGCATCCATGCGTATCGTGCTGCCGCGCTCACAGGCCCGGCCTGACGGTCCAGCGCGAGCCCGGCGTCACCGGCGTGGCGCCGCCCGTCGCGCCGCCCGCCGCACTGCCTGGTGCGCTACCTGCGCCGCCTGCCGCGCCACCGGTCTTGTCCTCTTCCATCTGCAGGCCGGCCTGGCGCGCGGCATTGCGCAGGCCGGCAATGTCCGTGCCCGGCTTGAGCGTCACCACCAGCATGCGGCCGCGGTATTCCAGCGCCTGCAGCGCATCCGGCGGCAGCCGGTGCGCGGCCTGGGCAAAGCGGTCGGCCAGCGGCAGGAAGTCTTCCGGCGTGCTGCGGCCGCTGGCGATGCGCAGCTGCTCGACCTGGCGCCGCATCTGCAGCGGCGCGTCCAGGATGGCCTGGGTCTGCGGGAAGGCGCTGCGCAAGGTCTGCTGCTGCGCGGCTTCCACGCGCTGCTGCTCGTTGCGCAGCAGCAGCCAGTGGATGTTCATGCCCAGCACCTGCACCAGGACGATGCCGGCCAGCAGCGCCAGCGGCACCCGCCATGCAGCCAGGTTCCAGCGGTCGGCGCGGCCTTGCGCGAACTCGAACTGCGCCAGGTCCAGTGCCGGATCGCGCAGGCACGCCTGCGCGCCCTCGATCCACAGCGGCCAGCCGGCGCGGGCGGCGCCGCGCAATGCGGGAACCGGCGCCGCGGCGGCGGCATCGGCGTCGGCGTACCAGTTGCCTTCGGGCGCCAGCGCCTGCCAGGCCGCGAGGGCGTCGTCGCCCAGCAGCAGGCCGTAGCCGGCGTGTGCGCCGGTGCGCACCGTCAGCTGCCACCGGCTGGCCAGTGCAGGGCCGGGCTCGGCGCCGCCGAGGGTGGCGCTGTCGAGCAGTTCGCCGCCGTCAGCCAGAGCGCTGGCGGCTGCCTCGACCACCAGCGTGGCCGGCTCGTCCGGTGCGGTGTTCTCCGCCGGCCGCAGTGTGGGCTCGGCACCGGGCGCCTCGGCGGCGGCAACCTCCGCCGCTGCCAGCGGCACGCACAACTGCGCCGGCAACACATGGCGGCGGCGATGGCGGTGTTCGGCAAAGGCGTCGAGCACGGCCCGCAGCCAGGCGCGGTCGGCCACCATCAGCAGCCGCCGGCGTGGGCCGCGAATTGCGGCGCTGCCGTCGAGCGCGGGCCCCACGCCGATATGGCAGGGCTGGGCGTCGGTGGCGAGCGCGTCTTCGATCAGGTTGGGCAGCGCCTGCTTCAAACGCGCCGGCGGCAGCGGCGGCACGCTAGCGGTGGTCAGCAGTACGTCGCTGGCCGCCAGGATCAGCACCAGGCGTTCGGCGGCGGGCAGGTCGGCGATGCGGGTGTGGCCTTCACGCAACACTTCAAAGGCCGTGCTGCCGGCCGCGCGCCGTGCGGCGTCAGTGCCGGTGCGCACCAGCGCGAACGGCAGGGCGCCGAACTGCCAGGGTTGCGGCTGATCGTGCGGCCGGTGCGGCAGGCGGACATAGAGGGTGGTGCTCAATTTTTCCTTAACGTGGCGTCAGTGGCGCCAATGGCGGGACGTGGGGGAAAAACCCGGGAAGGCGCATTGCCGCGTGGCGCCTCGCTCGCGCCAGCGTCGCAGCATACCTTGCCTGTGTGACTAAACCGCGTCAATACCGTTCCTCCCCGGTTGCCAATGCCTGCAAGCCGCGCCGACCGTGGATGCTCGGTACGCCTTGTATCAGACATTCAGCGCAGGTCCGGCAGCCGGTCGGCGTCCTGTATCCAGACCACCCGTGTCGTATTGGTGGCACCCAGCGGCTCGCCGCGGTAGATCAGCGAGACCTGCAGCCGGCTGGCGCGTTCGTGGCGAACCAGTCCGTAGACCAGGAAATAGTGCGAGCGTACGTCGATCATATTGGCCAGGCTGGCGCTGTCGGCCTGGGGCGCGACCGCGGCCAGCTGGGTCTGCACGTTGCCGACGTTGTTGAAGTAGGCGCGGTCGCGCTGGCGTACCAGTTCGCGGGCGCGTTCCAGCGGCAGCTTGTCGATCACGGCGGCCAGCACCTCGGCCTCGGCGGTATTGGCGTTGACCAGGGTGCGCTCGGGCAGCACGGTGACGAATGGCTCCAGCACGGCGATCATTTCCGGCGTATAGCCGGGCAGGGACAGCAGCCCCTGCACGCTGTCGAGCGGGCGCGGCGCCGCGCGGCCGCCGTCGCTGCCGCCTTGCGCCGCCTGCAGCATGGCGCGCGCGGTGGACTCGGCCAGTTGCGGGTTCAGGCCCACGGTCTGCAGCAAACGGCGGTAGGCGGCCTGGGCAGCGGGATCGACCGAAGCGGCGCGCCCCTGGCCGCCGGCGGTGGCGGTCCAGATCACCAGGTTGGCGAGATTGAAGCGCGCCTGCGCATCGAGAATGCGGCCGGACAGGAACGAGGTCTCGCCGGCCACGTCGGTGCGCAGCGAGGCCCCAAGGAAATCCGACAGCCGGGTTTCGGCGATCGGCACCGCCCAGGGCTCCCCGAGCTGGTCGACGTTGGTGCGGCGCTGGTCGTCACGCAGGATCAGCCGCGCCCAGTCGACCGCGGCGCGCTCGATCCAGGTCGCCTGCGCCAGCAGCCGCTGGTTCTCGATCGCACGGATCTGCACCTGCTGGCGCCACAGCATGCCGGACACCACCACCACGGCCAGCGTCACTATCAGCAGCGCGGTGACCACGGCGGCGCCGCGGGCGCGGCGCCTAGCGAAGGCCGGGCGGGAGCGGACGGGGGCGCGCCTCATAGCCCGGTCATGCAGATCTTCTGGAACTGCCGCGGCGCATCGCCGTCGCCCATGCGCGCGAACACGGTCAGTTCGACCGCGCGCACCGCGGTGTTGGGCAGCGCCGTGCCGACGTCCGAGGCGGCCACAGCACTGGCGGCATTGCCGGAGAACAGCACGTTGCGGATGCGCCCGGTATCGGCCTGCCAGCCGGCAGGCTCCACCCAGGCGCGCACGCTCATGCCGGCGACGTCGGGCAGCACGCGCCGCACCTGCGCCGCATTGTTGCCGCCCTGGCGCAGCGACAGCAGCGCCGACTGTAGCCCGGCCCGGTCCGCCACCGGCGGCGCGGCCACCCGCACCAGCGTATTGCCGTCGATCTGGTACGACAGCACCTGCCACGCCGGCGGCTGCCCCTCGTCGCGGCGGTCGCGCACCAGCAGCAGCCGGTCCTGGCCGACCTCGACCGGGCTGCCCTGCAGCAGCGCGGGGCTGGCCAGGTGCTCGCAGTCGGCCTGGAACTGCCCGTAGAGAATCTTCAACGCATCCAGGCGCGCATCGTGGTCGGTCAGGCGCTCGCGGCTGCGCGTCAGGCTGTCGAGCGCGCGCCAGCCGATCACCGCCATCACCGCCAGCAGCGTGATCGCGACCAGCATCTCCAGCAGCGTGAAGCCGCGGGTGCGCCGGCCTGGGCGTTGACGCTCAGAGCACGTTGCGGGCTTCATTGGGAACGATGGTGACCAGCCACGCCAGCCGCACTGACTTGTCGGTGGCGGACGGGTAGACCGCGATCTCGACGCGGCGGAAAACCGGATTGGGCGTGCCCGACACCGACTGCTCGCAGTACAGCGGGGTGCCGCCTTGCGGGCAGGCATAACCGCTGACGCCGGGCTCGGGCCAGGTCTTTGAAAGGCGCAGCGCGGCCAGGTGGTTCTCGGCGCTCCATTCGGCCAGCATGCGGGTCTGCAGCGCCGCGCCGGCATCGAGCATCGAGCCCATGGCGCGCATGGCCGCGGTGAGCGCGACCGCCAGGATGGTCAGCGCGACCAGCACCTCGATCAGCGTGAAGCCGGCGCGGCGGCGGCCATGCAAGGGGATGCGGGTCATGGCGTGCTGGCGAAGTAACGGCCGCTGCCGTCGCCGGCAACGTCCACGCGGATATCGCCGCGCACCAGCACCAGCCGCTGCGGCATATCGATCAGCTCGCGCCCGAATACCAGCCGCAGCGGGCCGCCGGTGCCGGTGGGCCGGCCGCCTTCGGCAACCACTACCTGGTCCAGCGCCAGCCGCCAGCGGCCCGGCGCGAACACGTCGGTACGCATGGGGATCCAGCCGTACGGGGTCGCTTCCAGGAAGCGCCAGCCGCCGGCGTCGCCTTCCCAGGCGATCGGGCGGGCGCCGAGCTGTGCCTCTTCCTGCGCCAGCTCGAACAGCCGCGCGATGCGCTGGCCGTCATCCAGCACGCGGCCGCGCTCGTTGGGCGAGGCGTTGATCGCCACCAGCGAAATCACGATGCCGGCGATCACCATGACCACCAGCAGCTCGAGCAGGGTAAAGCCCCGGCGCCGCAAGGGCGCGCTGTGGCGCGGCGCCGTGGTCATGGTCAGGGGATGCGGGCGCGCCGGGATTTATTCCCAGTTGCCGATATCGGCGTCGTTGCCGTTGCCGCCGGCCTGGCCGTCGGCGCCGAAGCTGAACACGTCGATCTCGCCGCGCACGCCCGGGTTCAGGTACTGGTACGGATGGCCCCAGGGATCCTTGGGCAGCTTCTCCAGGTAGCCGCCCCCCTTCCAGTTGTTCGGCACCGGCTCGGTGGCGGGCTTGGTCACCAGCGCGGCCAGGCCTTGCTCGGTGGTCGGGTAGCGGCTGTTATCGAGCCGGTACAGCTTGAGCGCCTGCATGATCGACGAGATGTCCTGGCGTGCCGCGACGATGCGCGCTTCGTCCGGACGGCTCATGATCTTGGGCACTACCAGCGCCGCCAGCACGCCAAGGATCACGATCACCACCATGATTTCGATCAGGGTGAAGCCGCGCGCGCGGCGGGCGCGTGCGGGCCGGGAACGGGCGGGGCTGGCGGTAGTGAAAATGCGCATCGTCTGTGAACCTCGTTGCTGGAATGGCTGAGCCCACGGCCGGGCTGGCGGCGGGCCGGTTTCGCCAGTCAGTATAACCGGCGCCACATGACTGTTTTATGGGGGTGGCGTCGGCGCCGCTGCAATGTGTGATGCAAAGCACAGCTGGTGCGCCAGGCCGGATTTAACTTGCATCCTGGATGCATATTTTTTAAGATGTCGCCACGATGCAACTGACCCGCTTTTCCGACTATGCACTGCGCCTGCTGATGTACGTCGCCCGTGGCGACGGCAGCCGGCCCATCACCATTGCGGAAGTGGGGCAGCAGTTCGATATCTCGCACAACCACCTGGTCAAGGTGGCGGCGCGGTTGTCGAAGCTGGGCTGGATCACCGCCACGCGCGGCCGCCACGGCGGGCTGCAGCTTGGGCCTGGTGCCGAACAGCTGACTATCGGCACGATCCTGCGCGAGCTGGAAGGCCACAAGGCCATCATCGACTGCGACAACCCGCCCTGTGCGCTGAACGGCAACTGCCGCCTGAAGCGCGCGCTGGACGTGGCCGAGCAGGCGTTCTACCGCGCGCTGGACGAGGTCACGCTGGCCGACGTCACCGGCAGCAAGACCGCCGAGTCGATCATCCAGCTGCATCGCGATTTCCTGAACCGGCGTTCGGCCTGAGTGGACGTAGTCCGCGCAGGCGCCGACGAGCGCCGGTTTTATTGTGCGATAAAACATGCATATAACATGCATGAATGAAACGGAGTGTTATTTGATGCTGTCCGCCGCTTCCCGCCCCTATATCGATGCGAGCGTCCCGGTGCTGCGCGAGCATGGCCTGGCCATCACCACCCACTTTTACCGCGAGATGTTCGCCGACCGGCCTGAACTCACGCAGATGTTCAACATGGGCAACCAGGCCAACGGCAGCCAGCAGCAATCGCTGGCGTCGGCCGTGTTCGCCTACGCCGCCAATATCGACAATGGCGCCGCGCTGGCGCCGGTGGTCGACCGCATCGTGCACAAGCATGCGGCAGTAGGCCTGACCGCCTCGCATTACCCGATCGTCGGCCGCCACCTGCTGGGCGCGATCAAGGCGGTGCTGGGCGATGCGGCCACGCCGCCGCTGATCGCCGCCTGGGACGAAGCCTACTGGCTGCTGGCCGGCGAGCTGATCGCCGCCGAGGCACGGCTGTACCAGCGCACCGGTGTCGCCGCCGGCGAGCTGAAGGCGGTGCGCGTGCTGCGCCGCGAAGCGCAGGGCGAGCAGGTGGTGTCGCTGACGCTGGCCGCTGCCGACGGCGGCCCGCTGCGCGACTTCCGTCCCGGCCAGTACATCAGCGTCGAGGCGCGCCTCGACAACGGCACGCGCCAGCTGCGCCAGTATTCGCTGTCGGGCGAGACCAGCCTGCCGACCTGGCGCATTTCGGTCAAGCGCGAAGACGGCGACCAGTCGACGCCGGCCGGCGCGGTCTCCAACTGGCTGCATGCCAACGCGCAGGAAGGCACCGAGCTGAAGGTGAGCGCGCCGTTCGGCGATTTCACCCCGGCGCTCGACGGCCATCGCCCGCTGGTGCTGCTGTCGGGCGGCATCGGCATCACGCCGATGCTGTCGGTGCTGCGCACGCTGGCCGCACAGGGTTCGCAGCGTCCGATCCTGTTCGCCCACGCCGCCCGCAACGGCCGCCACCATGCGCACCGCGCGGACCTGCAGTGGGCGCGCGAGCGGTTGCCGCAACTGGTGACGCATATCAGCTACGAAGCGCCCGAGGCCGCCGACGCCATCGGCCGCGACTACGACCATGCCGGCACCATGCCGATGGCCGAGTTGCTGGCGCGGCCGGAGCTGCAGCGCTTCATCGATGGCCGCTTCTACCTGTGCGGGCCGCTGGGCTTCATGCAGGCGCAGCGCCATGCGCTGGTCAGCGCCGGCGTGCCGGTGGCGCACATCGAGCGCGAAGTCTTCGGCCCGGACCTGCTCGACCACCTGCTCTGAGCCCGGCCAGCCGGGGGAGTGGCGACAGTGTCATGTGGCTCTGGTACGCTTGGCGCGATCGTTCATTTGCGTCAGGGGTACCGTTCCCGTGCAACTCTCCCTCCGGCCTGTCCTTCGCTTTAATGCCGCTGCGCCGTGGCTGCCGCGCCTGGCAGGCGTGGTGCTGTTTGTCGCGCTGTGCGCGCTGGCCACGTACTGGGCGCTGACCTTCAGCGCGATGCGCACCTTGCCGGTGCCGCAGAGCGCACGGGTTGCCCAGACCGAGGCGGTCGAGACCGGCGCCGTGGCGACGCTGTTCGGCGGCTCGGCCCAGGGCGGTCCGCGCGACGTGCAACTGCTCGGCGTGGTGGCCGAGGTCGATGGCGGCGCCGGCGCGGCGATCGTGTCGCTGGACGGCGGGCCGCCCAAGGCGGTGCGGTCCGGTGCTGAACTGTCGCAGCAGATCCGGCTGGTGGAGATCCGCCAGCGCTCGGTGGTGATCGAACGCAGCGGCGTGCGCCAGGAAATCGCATTGCCGGTGCAGCCGGGCGCCGCGCGCGCACCTGCCGCTGGTGCGCCGGCTCCCGCGCTGCCGACGCCGCCCGCTGGCGCCGCCGCGCCGATGGCGACGCCGATGCCGCCGCCGGCCCCACCGGCCCCGGTGACCAGCCAGCCGGCCCAACCGATCCAGCCGGCTCCGGGCCAGCCCCCGCAGGCGCAAATCCAGCCCCAGGTCCAGGCCCAACCCCAGGCCCAACCCCAGGCGCAGCCTGCCGCACCGCACCAGCCCATGATGGCGCCGCCACCCAGCCAGGACGGGATGCTGGTCCCCAAGAATTGAGCTGGCAAGGCCGCAAATATTCGCGTCCCGTTGCGTTCCCTTACGGGGCGCCAGCCTTTCTGTGAGGCGGGTAACATCGTATTAAAAGCGCCAACCCCCCTGCATCGTCTGCGTTCTAATCCGTACATGCCAACGTGATGACAAGGAGCAAGACATGCAACGCAATCACAAGCAGCAGATCCTGAAGCAATTCCTGGCCGCCTCGGCCGCCTTGCTGGTTGCCGGCGGCGCCTTCGCCCAGGCCAGCGCGCCCGCTGCACCGGCCGGCAAGGCCGGCCCCGGCCACCACCATATGGGCCATAGCGGCGGCTGGATGAAGGCGGTCGATACCGACAACGATGGTGCCATCTCGAAGGCGGAGGCCGACGCCTACTTCAACAAGCTCGACACCAACCGCGACGGCAAGATCGACAAGGCCGAGATGGACGCGCACCGCAAGGCCGTCATGGCCGAGCGCCACGCCCGTATGCAGGCCGCCTTCGATGAGAAATTCAAGGCCGCCGACAAGAACGGCGACGGCGCCCTGACCAAGGCCGAGGCCAATGCCGGCATGCCGCGGCTGGCCAAGCGCTTCGACCAGCTCGACGCCAACCGCGACGCCAAGCTGACCCGTGACGAAATCCGCGCCGGCATGGAGAAGATGGACCGCGACCACCATCGCCGTGGCCCGCAGGGCCAGGGTGCTCCGGGCGGCCAGCCTGCGCCCGCGAACCCGTCTGCACCGGGGGCCCCGTCCAGTAGCGGCGGCTGATGCCGCCGCAGGACGGCCATGGCCGTCCTGCCTGAAACCGCTGTTCAGCGCGCGTGCCTGCCGGCCGCGCGCTTTTGCTTTGGCGCGGTCCGTCATTGCGTCGGAGCGCGCGTTGACCAGGAAGTATCTGACCCCGGCGGCAAACGCCCGTAGAATGCCGCTTCCCTGTGCGGCCGGCCTTGGCACCATCCTTGCCTTCTCCCGGTCGCCGCGGGCGCGGCCGCAACCCCCGCAGCCGTGCCACCAGACAGGTTGCCCAGCCCGACCGGCTGCAGCACGAGTGACCTAAAAGGCTGTCGATTCGTCGGGAATCCGGCCTTCAGCGGGCGCAATTACACAAAAAATTGCGTATTTGTGCACGGCTTGCTAAATTTGCGCAAAAAAATTGCCAATAAACATATTGCGGAGCAACAATATCGTGAGCAAGGTGGAGTTGGACAAGATCGACCGGAAGATCCTGGAAGTGCTGCAGACCAACGGCCGGTTGACCAACCTGGAGGTGGCCGAGCGCGTCAACCTGTCGCCCAGCCCCTGCCTGCGCCGCATCCGGCGGCTGGAGGAGATCGGCGTGATCCGGCAGTACGCGGCGCTGCTGGAGCCGAACAAGATCGGGCTCGGCCTGCTGGCCTATATCAATGTCCGGCTGGAGAAGCATGGCGGCGCGCCCAAGGGCAAGGCGCCGCTGGACCTGTTCCGCGCCTCCATCGCGGTCTGGCCAGAGGTGGCGGCATGCCATGCCATGACCGGCGAGATGGACCTGCTGCTCAAGGTCTACGTCGAGGACATGGAGCATTTCGCGCGCTTCATGCAGGAGCAGCTGCTGGCCCATCCGTCGGTGATCGACGTGCGCTCCAGCTTTGCGCTGGAAAGCATCAAGGACACCACGGCGCTGCCGGTCGGCGGCGCGGCCTGAGCGGTCCGGGGGCGCATGCAAAAACGGCGCATCTTGCGATGCGCCGTGGCGGCCGTGGGCGGCGAAGCGGGCGAGCAGCCCGCTCAGGCGGTGTGTTTTTGCGGCACCATGGAGCGCCAGAAGCGCAGGCCGAAGCGGCGTGCGTCGCGCAGGTTGCGGCGCACCGCGTAGTCGAGGTCGGCCATCTGTTCGTCCAGCGCCTCGGTCAGGCGGCTGACGGTGTCCGCCGGCGGCAGTTCCAGGTAGGCGTCGGCCTCGCCATAGGCGTACTGGACCTTCATGCCGGCTTTCTTGGCGATGTGCATCATCGCGGCGTTGCGCGACAGGCAGTGCATGTACAGCGTGCGCACGCTGGTGTTGCGGCCATGCATGGCCGCACGCTCGAACAGCGCGCTGCCAATACCGCGGCCGCGGGCGCTGCGCGACACCGACACGCCGAATTCGGCCACCCGGCCCTGGGCATTGTCGCGCAGGTTGGCAAAGTGGCCCACGCCGATCAGCTCGAGCTTGTCGTCGTAGACGCCAAACACGGTGTCGTGGTCGAAGTCGATGCTGTCCACGTAGGCTTCGATCACGTGGTCGCCCACCGACTGGCCGAAACGGAGCAGGCGATCGTCCTCGCCCAGGGCGAGGAAATGCTTCAGCAAGCGCGAGCGATGATGGGCGGCCAGCTCGCGCACCAGAACGGTGGCACGGTGGGCGGCCTGCGTCGCTGCAGCTGCCTTGCGCAGATCTTCGTCGGTCAGTGCGCCGACAGCCTTGCTCAGTTCGAGCGGGTTCACGTTAAATCCTTCCTGGTGCAGTAACAGATAAAAATAGGCACTGCGGTGGTGTTTCGCCAGGCACTTTTTCCCTGGCTCGGTGCGAGATTCGGGGAAACACCATCTTGATGCAGCGTGAAAAGTATTGTAGTGGAATTGCCAGTCTGGCGTAAGCTTCCTGCGCCGCAGCAGCCGGCCGCACCGCCACATCGCTTTGAAAAATGCAATAAAATCAATAGCCTAAGAAAATGTGATGAATTGTTGCGCGACATCAACTGTGGATATGCTGCAACGCCGCAACCGGCCCATGCCCGCCACGATCCCGCCCGCCCTCGCCAAGCCGCCCCGTCTTCGATGACCGAGTCTCCCATTGCAGTGATCTACGCGCATCCCACGCCCAGCCGATCGCGCGTCAACCGGCCGCTGGCCGACGCCCTGGCCTCATTGCCGCAGGTACAGGTACGCGATCTTTACCGTTCCTATGTCGATTACGACATCGATGTCGTCGCCGAGCAGCGCGTGCTGGCGGTCGCGGACACCGTCGTGTTGCAGTTTCCGGTGCGCTGGTACAGCGTCCCCGCGTTGCTAAAGCTATGGCTGGATGAGGTGCTAGAGCACGGGTGGGCCTACGGCCCAGGCGGCACGGCACTGCGCGGCAAGTCGATGCTGGCGGTGGTCAGTACCGGCGGCAGCGCCGATGCCTACGGCCCCGACGGCAACCATGGCCATCCGATCAGTGAATTCCTGTTGCCGCTGGAGCAGACCGCGCTCCTGTGCGGCATGAACTGGCTGCCGCCGGTGGTGCTGCATGACGCCGACAACGCCGATGCGCAGGCGCTGGCCGACCATATTGCGCACGTCTGCGGGCGCCTGGGTGCCGACGCCATGCCCGCGGAGGTGCGCGCATGAACCAGCATGACTTCCTGATTGCGCTGCTGGTGTTCCTGGTTGCGGCGGTGGTGGCGGTGCCGCTGGCGCGGCGCAGCGGCCTGGGCGCCGTGCTGGGCTACCTGCTGGCGGGCGCGGCGATCGGCCCGTTTGCGCTGCGCCTGGTTACCGACGTCGAGTCGATCCTGCATTTCTCCGAGTTCGGCGTGGTGCTGATGATGTTCGTCATCGGCCTGGAACTGGAGCCGCGCAAGCTATGGGCGTTGCGGCGGAGCATCTTCGGCTACGGTGGCGCCCAGCTTGCCGCCTGCGCGCTGGTGATCGGCGGTGCGGCGGCGCTGGCGGGTGCGTCGTGGCAGGTGGCGCTGGTCGCGGGCCTGGGCCTGGCGCTGTCGTCCACCGCGATCGCGCTGGCGACGCTGACCGAGCGCAACCTGTTTGGCACGCCGGCCGGCGCCGCCAGCTTCGGCATCCTGCTGTTCCAGGATATTGCGGCCATCCCGATGATCGCGCTGTTGCCGCTGCTCGCCGTCGAGAGCGCCGAAGGCGCCGGTGCGGGCGCCGCCGGCTGGATGGCCGGCGTGAAGGCGGTGGCGGTGATCGGCGCTGTGGTGGTCGGCGGCCGCTACCTGGTGCGGCCGGCGCTGCGCTTTATCGCGCGCACCGACATGCGCGAGATGTTCACCGCGTTTGCGCTGCTGCTGGTGGTCGGCATCGCGCTGATGATGGACGCGGTCGGGCTGTCGATGGCGCTGGGCACCTTCCTCGCCGGCGTGCTGCTGGCCGATTCGGAATACCGCCATGCGCTGGAGGCCGACCTGGAGCCGTTCAAGGGGCTGCTGCTGGGCCTGTTCTTCATGGCGGTCGGGATGTCGATCGACTTTGCCGTGCTGGCACGCTCGCCGGGGCTGGTGCTCGGCCTGGTGGTTGCCTTCGTTGTGGCCAAGACCGGCGTGCTGGTGCTGCTGGCGCGCAGGTTCGCTATTGCGCGCGGCCAGCGGCTGCTGTTTGCGCTGCTGATCTCGCAGGGCGGCGAGTTCGCCTTCGTGGTGTTCGGTGTCGCCGGCGGCGCGGGCCTGCTGCCGCGCGAGACCGAGGCGTTGCTGGTGCTGGTGGTGGCGCTGTCGATGGTGGCCACGCCGTTGCTGCTGCTCGCCTATGACCAGCTGGTGGCGCCGCGGCTGGGCCGCGCCAGGGCGCGGCCGGACGAGGCCATCACGCCGCAGGACAACCCGGTGCTGATCGCCGGCTTCGGCCGGTTCGGGCAGATCATCGGGCGGCTGCTGTACAGCCAGGGCATCGGCGTCACGGTGCTCGATCACGATCCGGACCAGATCGAGTTCCTGCGCCAGTACGGCTTCAAGATCTTCTATGGCGATACCACGCGGCTGGACCTGCTGGAAGCCGCCGGTATCGCCCGCGCGCGCATTTTGGTGGTGGCAATCGACGGCATGGACGACAGCCTGCAACTGATCGACCGTGTGCGCGAGCGCTATCCGGAGTTGCGGATCTATGCGCGGGCGCGGCATGTGTCGCATATCTACCAGCTCAAGGACCGCGGCGTGCAATTGTTCGAGCGCGAGATGTTCGAGGGTTCGCTGAGGATGGGACGGAGTGTCCTGGAAGGGCTGGGCTTCGACCCGGCCGAGGCGCGCAACGTGGCGCTGCGCTTCCGGCGGCACAATATCCAGGCGATCGACCGCTTCTACCCGCACTACACCGACCAGAAGAAGCTGGTCTCGCTGGCGCGCCAGGCCCGCGACGAGCTGGAGGAAATGTTCAGGCAAGACCGCGAGCAGCGCCGGCAGCGCGAAGAGGCAGAGTGGACCTGACGATGGCGGGGGCAGGCCGGGGCGGGTCCGCCTTCGTCAGCGGATCGCGGCGGCGCGGCCCGGCAGCCCGCCTTCGAGGAGGTCGAGCACCGTCTCGGCAAAGTCGGCGTACGAAAGCCGTCCGCCCGGCTTGAGCCAGGTGAAGGTCCAGTTGATCATGCCGAACACGGTCATGGTCAGCGCGGTCTGGTTATCGCGCGTGACACGCTCCGGGTAGGCCCGGCGCAGCAGGCGCGAGAAGGCCGCCACCACGTCGCGCTCGCGGCCGAGGATCACGTCGCGCTGGCCTTCGGCGAGGAACTTGACGTCGTTGATCAGCGCGATATGGCGGGTCTGCGAGGTTTCGTACTCGGCCAGGAAGGCGCGGATCAGGTTGGCAAACGCGTCCTTGTCGGTGCGCGCGTGGCGCTCGGCGTCGGCTTCGACCTCGGTGACCAGCAGCATCAGCCGCCGCGTGTAGCGGTCCAGCAGGTCGAACAGGATCGCTTCCTTGCTCTCGTAATAGTGGTAGAGGCGCGCCTTGGACGTGCCGCAGGCGGCGGCCAGGTCGGCCATCGAGGTGCTGGGGTAGCTGCTGTTGGCGAAGGCAGCCGCGGCCAGGTCCAGGATCTGTTCGCGCTGCGCCTCGAAATCGGGTGCCTTGGTACGGGCCATGTGTATCGGGGTTACTCGCCACTGCCGCCGGCGCGGCGGCGCAGCTCGCAGGTCTCGAGCGAATCGGAGTTGCCGCGCAGCACCATCAGGCCCGAGGCGATCAGCTCGCGGCAGCGCCAGAACACGAACCAGTCGCTGGCCAGCAGGCCTTCGATCGCGCCCATCACGCTGCCCACCACCTGCACCGCGGGGGTCCATTCCGCCGGCGCGCGATCCATGATGATGTCGTCGATGGTGTGGTAGGCGGCCGGAACCAGCGTATTGCCCTTCCACAGGCGGACGTCGGCGTTCTCCTTGACGTTCTGCTGCCACTCGTAGCCGAGCCGTCCCAGCCGAAGCACCGAAACCGGCGCGATGGTGGAGAAGCGCCGCGCCAGCCGCGCCGGTGAATACATGCCGATGGCGGCCAGGTTGCCTTGCGCGGGCATCTCCAGCTCGCGCAGGTCCATCGCGACTTCATTGATCCGTTGCGGCGCCTGATACAGGTGGAACACAACCCGGCGCAGCATCAGCTGGTCGGCCGCGCTCTGGCCGTGCCAGATGGCTATTTCCAGTTCGTCCTGGCGCAGCCGCTGTAGCTGGTCCAGCGCCTGGCGCATCTCGGCGGCGAAATCGATGTCGGTGTGCGGGGCGACCCGCTGCCAGAAGCCGGAACGGATCAGCCCGGTGCTGTCGATGTCGGCCAGAGGCCCCACTGCCAGGTCGTCGCGCAGCACCACGACAGGGTCCGGCCGCGCGGCCTGCGCCAGCGCCTGGCGCAGGGTCGTGCCTGCTACATCACCGTTGACGACGTGGATATATTGCATGGCCGTGATTGTATATGGGTGGGACGGTTCGCTGGCACCGAGCGGCGCTGGCGCGACAGTCGGCGGGCGCCGCTGTGCAAGGCTGTGCGCCACCGCTGCCTATCGCCGCCGCAGCCCGCGCAATGCCCCTGCAAGCATCGCGCCAGGCCGCTGCCGGCCTGCCGCCATTGTAATCACGGCCCGGCCTGGCCAATCGCTGCGAGTGTCGGCACGCGTACGCGCCGCTGGCCGTCCCCGCGCGGCGTACCCGGATCAGCGCTCGTCGTAGCTGACCACTACCCGCGGCGTCAGCGCGCGCGCCTGGCAGGTGAGCACGAAGCCCTTTTCCATCTCCCACGGTTCGAGCGTGTAGTTCTTCTCCATCTCGACCTGGCCTTCCAGCACCTTGGCGCGGCAGGTGCAACAGACGCCGCCCTTGCAGGCGTACGGCAGGTCGAGCCCGGCGGCCAGCGCGGTATCGAGCACGTTGGCGTCTTCCATCGGCAGGCGCATGCTGTGCTGCTTGCCGTCGAGCACGACCACCAGCTCGGCGGTGCCCGCATGGTCGGCATGCGCGTGCGACGGCTTGGGCCTGGCCTGCGCGAGCGGCACGCCGAAGCGCTCGGCGTGGATACGGTGCGGATCCACGCCAGCGTCGCGCAGCGCCGCCTCGGCTTCGTCGATCATCGACGCAGGCCCGCAGATGAAGGCCGCATCGATGTCGTCCACCGGGATCAGGGTCCGCAGGAAGGCGGTGACGCGGTCGTGGTCAACCCGGCCGTGCAGCAGGTCGACCTCCTGCGGCTGGCGCGACAGCACGTGGTACAGCGTGAAGCGCGACAGGTACTGGTTTTTCAGGTCTTCCAGTGCCTCGGAAAAGATGATGCTGTCGACATTGCGGTTGCCGTAGACCAGCGTGAAGCGGCTGCGCGGCTCGGCCTGCAGCGTGGTGCGGATCAGCGACAGCACCGGCGTGATGCCGCTGCCCGCGGCAAAGGCGACATAGTGGCGCGCCGCCGCAGGATCCAGCGGCACGTTGAAGCGGCCATCTGGCGTCATCACGTCGATCACCTGGCCGGGTGCGATGGTGTCGTGGAGATGGGACGAAAACAGCCCGTCCTCGACCAGCTTCACCGCCACGCGCAGCTCGCCTTGTGCGTCATAGTCCTGCACCGCCGAGCAGATCGAATACGAGCGCCGCAAGTCCTTGCCGTCGACCGGCGCCTTCAGCGTCAGGAACTGGCCCTGGGTGAAGCGGTAGGCGTCGCGCAGCGTTTCCGGCACCTCGAACGCGATCGAGATGGTGTCGGCAGTCTCGGGGCGCACCTGCGCCACGCGCAGCGGGTGGAACTGTGGGGTCATGGCAGCCTGGCTTCGGCCCGGCGGGGCTCAGTAGGGTTTGAAATAATCGAACGGCTCGCGGCAGTCCAGGCAGCGGTACAGTGCCTTGCACGCCGTCGAGGCGAAGCGCGAGATTTCCTGCGTGTGCACGCTGCCGCAGCGCGGGCAGGCGACGCGGTCCGGGGCGCCGGCGCGCGCGGCACGCGGGACGAAGTGCAATGGTCGCGCCGTGGCTGGCGCGCCGCACTGGCCGGGCGGCGCGATGCCGAATTCGCGCAATCGCTCACGCGCGGCGGGGGTGATCCAGTCGGTGGTCCACGCCGGCGCCAGCACGGTGCGCAGGCGCCACGGTGCCAGGCCGGCGGCGTCGAGCGCATGGCCGATGTCCTCGGCGATCTGCGACATCGCCGGGCAGCCGGAGTAGGTGGGCGTGATGGTCACCTCCAGCGTGCCGTCGGCATCGGCGCTGATCCCGCGCAGGATGCCGAGGTCGCGGATCGACACCACCGGGATCTCCGGGTCGGGGACCGCTTCCAGCGCCGCCCATGCCTGCGCGACGCGCGCATCGGCGGCAGTGTTCGCCGGGCGGGGCAGGGTGGTGACGTTCATGCCAGTCATTCCTTTGCGGCGAAGCGGGCAATTACCATTGCGCGCCCGGATGGGCCCGCGCCAGCCCTTGCATCTCGCCCAGCAGGTAGCTCATGTGTTCAGAATGCACGCCGAGTTTGCCGGTGGAGACAAAGCTGCTCGCCGGCGGCAGCGCCAGCGTGGCGGCTTGCAGGGTCTCGGCGACGGTCGCGTCCCACGCAGTTCGCAGCGAGGCGGTGACGACGCCAATGCCCTGCGCAGCGGCTTCGGTTTCCACCGGGTCATCGGCAAAGCACTCATTCATATAGGGCAGCAGGTGGTCCAGGGCCCGCTGCATGCGGGCATGCGACGCTTCGGTGCCGTCGCCCAGGCGCACCACCCAGCCGGCGGCATGGTGCAGGTGGTAGCTCGCCTCCTTGACCGACTTGGCGGCGATGGCGGCGAGCTGCGCATCGCTGCTGGACTTCAGCGCTTGCCACAGCTCGACCATCAGCGCGCTGTACAGGAAGTTGCGCATGATGGTGACCGCGTAGTCGCGTTCCGCGGCGGCGGTGCCGGCCAGCGGGCCGCGGTGGGGCAGTTCCGCCAGCGTCCAGTTGCGGAAGTCGCGCTCGGCGCGCCAGTAGGCATAGTCGTCTTCATGCCGTGGCAGGCCGGTCAGCTCGCCTTCCAGTTCGCCGGCGCGCCCGTACAGCAGGCGTGCCTGGCCGATCAGGTCGAGGCTGATGTTGGCCAGCGCAATGTCTTCTTCCAGCACGGGGCCGTGGCCGCACCATTCGGCATTGCGCTGGCCGAGCACCAGCGCGTTGTCGGCCAGGCGCAGCACATAGCGCAGCGCGGCGGTGCGGGCCGGCGGCAAGTGATCCAGGGAAGCGGGTTGCGGGGACGCGGTCATCGTGCGTGGCCCTTACATATGGTTGACTTCGTCGGGCAGCTGGTAGAACGTCGGGTGCCGGTAGATCTTGTCGGCCATGGGGTCGAACAGTTCCGGCTTTTCCTCCGGCACGCTCGCCGTGATGGCGGCGGACGGCACTACCCAGATCGACACGCCTTCCTGGCGCCGCGTGTAGACATCGCGCGCCATGTGCAGCGCCTGCTGCGCGTCGGCGGCGTGCAGGCTGCCGCAGTGCTTGTGCTCCAGGCCTTGCTTGCTGCGCACGAACACCTCCCACAGCGGCCATTCCTTGCGGTTCATCGTTGTCTCCTCAGTCCTTGCGTGCTGGCTGCGGTTTGGGTTCAAGCAGGGATCAGGCAGCCGCGCGGCGCTCGCCCGCTTCGCGCTCGGCCTGCTTGGCCGCGTGGGCCAGTGCGGCTTCGCGGACCCAGGCGCCGTCCTCGTGCGCCTTGACGCGCGTGGCCAGGCGCTCCCGGTTGCAGGGGCCGTCGCCGTTGATTACGCGCCAGAACTCGTCCCAATCCAGCGGGCTGTAGTCATAGTGGGCGCGCTCGGCGTTCCATTGCAGTCCCGGGTCGGGCAGGGTCACGCCCAGTACCCGCGCCTGTTCCACCGTGGCATCGACGAACTTCTGGCGCAGGTCGTCATTCGAGATGCGCTTGATGCCCCAGGCCATGGTCTGCGCGCTGTTGGTCGAGGCCGCATCGGGCGGGCCGAACATCATCAGCACCGGGAACCACCAGCGGTTGACCGCGTCCTGCACCATCTCGCGCTGGGCGTCGGTGCCGCGCATCATCGCCAGCAGCGCGTCGAATCCCTGGCGTTGGTGAAACGACTCTTCCTTGCAGATGCGGATCATGGCGCGCGCATACGGGCCATACGAGCAGCGGCACAGCGGGATCTGGTTCATGATCGCCGCGCCGTCCACCAGCCAGCCGATCACGCCCACGTCGGCCCAGGTCAGCGTCGGGTAGTTGAAGATGGACGAGTACTTGGCCTTGCCGCTGTGCAGCGCGTCGACCAGCTCGTCGCGCGAAGCATCCAGCGTTTCGGCCGCGGAGTAGAGGTACAGGCCGTGGCCGCCTTCGTCCTGCACCTTGGCCAGCAGGATCGCCTTGCGCTTGAGTGACGGTGCGCGGCTGATCCAGTTGCCCTCGGGCAGCATGCCGACAATCTCGGAATGCGCGTGCTGGGAAATCTGCCGCACCAGTGTCTTGCGGTAGGCCGCCGGCATCCAGTCCTGCGGCTCGATCTTGCCGTCGGCGGACACGCGCGCGTCAAAAGCGGCCTGGCGGACCTCATCGTCCTGAGGGTCCTGAGGGGCAGCGATCTGGGCGGAGTCAGCTTGGCCGGGAACGTCCAGGCTTTGGGTGTACATAGCGCCTCCTCTGGCGGGGGGGCCGCGGCTGGGTGGGTGACCGTTGGTGCGGCGGCTGGCCCTATTATATATAAGCCGACCGGTCGGTCAATTTAAGCCGCGCCGGGTTTGTGTTGGTCGTCGCCGGGGCAGCGACATCACGTGACGGCCGGGGCACGTGTAGTATCAGAGACGGAACGGCCTCGTGCTGTCCAACCCTTATTCCCTTTGTCTACGGAGGTAACGCAAATGGCAAGCGCGGCATACAGCAAGATCGTGGTGGCGGTGGATGGCAGCAACACGTCCGGACTGGCACTGGCCGAAGCCATCCGCGTAGCGGCGCCGGGCGGTGCCACGGTGCTGGCGCTCTATGTCGTCGACACGGGTACGCCGATGTTCGACGTGGGCTACTACGATCCGAGCCAGCTGCAGAAGGCATTCGAGGAAAGCGGCCAACGCGCGCTGCAGGACGCCGCGCAGCAACTGTCAGCGGCCGGCGTGCCGCATGAAACCCGGCTGGTCACCGAGGCGCCGGTGCCCGGCGATATCGGTGCATCGATCAACGAAGCCGCGCGTCAGTGGGGTGCGGACCTGCTGGTAATCGGCACGCACGGGCGGCGGGGTGTGCGCCGGCTGGTGCTGGGCAGCGTGGCGGAAGCGGTGATCCGGCAGTCGACTACGCCGGTGCTGCTGGTGCGCGGCGAAGCCAAGGCCGACTAAGCATGCGAAAGACGCCGGACTGGCCCGGCGTCTCGGTTTGGACGCGGTCGTCAATCGCGACAGGGGTCATCCGGCGAAGCGGAAATGGCCGCTGCGCAGCACGATCTCGCGCGCCTGGGTCAGCTCGAACAGGCTTTCGGCGAGGCTTTCGATGCGCTGGCGATTACTGGTGAAGGCGGCAACCAGATCTTCCTCGCGCGGCGAGCGCGCACCGAAGTGGGCCTCAAGGGCTTCCGCGGTGACGGAATACTGAGTCGGACTGCCATTGACCGTAGCGGGGCAGGACAGCGTGAGGCTGGCTGCGCAGTAGGTCGGGACGCTGCGAGGGAACGTGATCTCAGGCATGGCGTGCCTCGTGCTGGCGACGGACGTATTCAATCATTCTAGGTCACCACGGCCTGCCGTAAAGGGTCCGGAAATGACTTCGGCGCACCGATTGCCGATGCCATATGGCGCCTGGCTGGCGTCACCAATGCGTTGCCACTCTGCAACATGGATGTTGCAATGCAGCAAAGAAGGGCGAGTAACCGCGCTTCCATGCGATCCCCTGCTCGGGCGCAACAAAAGACTTCTGTGCTGCGCCGTGGCCAAGGTGTAGCCCTTGCCAGGGCTTGGTGTGCAACGGGTGTTGCAATGGCCGGCATCAGGGCAAAAAAAACCCACGCAGGTTGTGCGTGGGTTGGAATCCACCGAGGTGGTGGAGGAGACAGACTTCACTATACATGGTTTGTTGCGTCGCACCAAGTGCAGTTGTGTCAATGTCTTGCGATGCGCACAATGCTGTTGTGTGGGTACAACAAAAAATCGAAATGCTGCCCTAGCGGAATAGATAAGCGGCGCCAACAGCACAAAAAATACCGGCAGCATCTGCAACCAGGGCGCAGCCCAGCGCGTGCCGCGTATTTCGCACATTGATGCTGCCGAAGTAGACCGCCAACACATAGAAAGTAGTTTCCGTCGACCCCTGAATGATGGCCGCAAGGCGACCCTGGAACGAGTCGACCCCATAAGTCGTCATCACATCGACCATCAACCCGCGCGCGCCGGCGCCTGACAGGATCTTCATCAGGCCCACCGGCAGGGCCGGGACAAAATCGGTATTGATGCCGAGATGCGCAAAGCCCAGCGTCAGCCAGCCCATCAGCACGTCCATGCACCCGGTCGCCCGGAACAAGCCGATCGCAACCAGGATGGCGACAAGATAAGGAATGATCTGCACGGCCACGCCGAAGCCTTCCTTGGCGCCATCGATAAAGGCTTCGTAGACGTTGACCCGCCGCAGGGCACCGCAGGCCAGGAACAGCGTGATAAGCGACAGGATGACGCCCGCGCCCGCCAATGCCGTCACGCTGCCGACCTGCTCGGGCGGCGCATGCTTCAGCCAGGCGAACATGCCGCCGAGCGCCGCGGCAGCCATGCCGAATGCGGCCAGCACCGCGGGCCGCAGCAGATTGAGCCGCTGTACCCAGGCGACAGCCAGCAGCCCGGCAAGGCACGAGCCACCGGTAGCCAGCAGCGTCGGCAGGAAAATATCTGCCGCATTGAAGCCCACCAGCCCCTGCTTGACGGCGATTGCCTGTCGGATCGCGATGACCGAGGTCGGGATCAAAGTCAGCCCGGCCGTATTCAGCACGATGAACATGATCTGCGCATCGGTGGCCACGTCCGGGCGACGGTTCAGCGTCTGCAGCTCGCGCATCGCATTCAGCCCGAGAGGCGTCGCGGCGTTATCCAGGCCCAGCAGGTTGGCCGACACGTTCATCATCATGGCGCCTTGCGCCGGATGGCCCTGCGGCACGCCGGGAAAGAAATGTCGCAACAACGGGTTCACCAGCCGGGCAAAGGCGTCGACGACTCCGGCGCGTTCGCCGATGCGCATGATGCCCAGCCACAGGCTCATCACGCCCGCCAGCCCTAGTGCAATTTCGAAGGCTGTGCGGGCGCTGTCGAACAGGCTCGACAGCATGGCGGGGAAGACGGCCAGGTCGCCGCTGGCGAGGCGGAAGCATGCGGCGACAAAGGAAACCAGAAAAAAACCGAGCCAGACAACGTTCAGGGCCATCGGATTGCGCAAGCAAAAAGGTCAAGGCGGAACTCTCCCGCCGGGCAGGGGCGGCTCAACCGATCTTGGCGCCGCGCTCGGCCAGCAGTTCGCGCAGCACCGACCTGTGGCAGTGCGCTTCGTCTTCGCAATAGCAGCCAAGTGAGAAATTGGTCTGGTGCGACAGCGCAGCCAGCAGGTCGAGCGTGCGGCTGCGCTCCGGCTCGGCCATTTCCTTGCGGAAATGCCGGACGAATGCTCGCCATGCCTTGTCGTCAGCCGCGCCCTGCGCCTGCGCAACCAGTTCTGGGGTAGGGGACAGGTCGGGGTACCAGACGTCGTAGTAGTCACGGCTGGCGAACTCGGACTTGGGCACGCCGCGTGGCGGCCGCCGCACAGTACCGATACGCAGTCCTTCGTCAGCTGCGCGTGGCGTTCCCAGTCTTACGATTCGGATGGTCATGGAGGATTCCGCGTTCCGGACTGCCCGCGCGACTGCGCCAGGCTGAAGCCCAGATCATGAATCAACGGGTCGTGCATGACAAACATCTGCACCTTTCTGTGACATCCCTACCCTATAAGTAGAAGAGGGCGCTGGCGCCGCCAGAAAAGAGCGGTTTGCGTTATTTTTAGGCTGGATCCGAATTATTTCCGGAAACCCCTTGCCAAGCACCTCCGGGTCCCTTAATATTCGCCCCCTCGCAACACAACGCGGCGCTGTAAAGCAGACGCAGCAAGGGTTGCGGGGTCGACCGCAAGGTTGGCGCAGCGAAGTTGGCAGCGCTGGCCGCAGCAAAAAAATGTGAAAGTAGGTCATCGCCAGGCTCTTATTGTGCAAAACCCCTCGACAGCGTGTGCTGCGAGGGGTTTTTGCTTTTCCGCTCGGCTGATTGCGTGTCGCCCCACAGCGCGACGAGGCAGCTCCAGAGCCTCCAGGAGCCGTTTTGCGAAGCCCCTATAGGGTGAGAACGTAGAAATCTAATCTACGCTTGTGGGAGCGATCAGGCGGCATCAAGCGCCACGCTGGAACGCCTTCCCTGGCCTGAAACAAGTACAGCATCCGCAACGGAAAGTGCTTGACAGGCGAGGTGAACAGCCCCATAATCGATAGTTCTCTGCGGAGAGGTGCCCGAGTGGCTAAAGGGGGCAGACTGTAAATCTGTTGGCTTACGCCTACGCTGGTTCGAATCCAGCCCTCTCCACCAGAATGCAAGACAGCAGCCGGCAATGCCGGTGAAGAAGCAGGAAAGAACCGGGCGGGTGTAGCTCAATGGTAGAGCAGAAGCCTTCCAAGCTTACGACGAGGGTTCGATTCCCTTCACCCGCTCCAGTCGCGCGGTTGTTGTCATAAAGTAGTACGTCTAGTTTCGCCCATGTGGCTCAGTGGTAGAGCACTCCCTTGGTAAGGGAGAGGTCGGCAGTTCGATCCTGCCCATGGGCACCAAACACCACCGCACTGGCATCATCGCTACCGAGACAGGAGTCGCGCAATGGCAAAGGAAAAGTTCGAGCGGACCAAGCCGCACGTGAACGTTGGTACGATTGGTCACGTTGACCATGGCAAGACCACGCTGACCGCAGCGATCGCCACGGTGCTGGCTGCCAAGTTCGGCGGTGCCGCCAAGAAGTACGACGAAATCGACGCAGCGCCGGAAGAGAAGGCGCGCGGTATTACCATCAATACCGCCCACGTCGAGTACGAGACGGCCAACCGCCACTACGCGCACGTTGACTGCCCGGG
>NZ_CP170643.1:283280-476725 GCF_051015765.1 Cupriavidus sp. a3
AGAAGGCCTGCGCTTCGCTATCCGCGAAGGTGGCCGTACCGTCGGCGCCGGCGTCGTGGCAAAGATCCTCGACTAAGTTGTTCGATTGCGAACGCGGCACCAACCGGCCGCGTTCGTTGCCAGAAAGGGTTGGCGCTAGCGTCAGCTCTCAGTAGTTTTAGGGGTATAGCTCAACTGGCAGAGCGTCGGTCTCCAAAACCGAAGGTTGGGGGTTCGATTCCCTCTGCCCCTGCCAAATCAATCAGCCGCGTCGCGAGGAGCAATCGTGACGCGGCTTAGTCTCGTTTGCGAAACATGGCCAATCCCAATGTTGAAACCGTGAACGCCAACAGCGGCAAGTGGATGCTCGGCGTCGCGGTGCTGCTGGTGGTTGCCGGCGTCATCGGTTTCTATGCACTCGCACAGCAACCGTCTTATGTACGTGGCGCTGCGCTGTTCGGCGGTATTGCACTGGGTGTCGTCGTTGCACTGGTGTCGGCACCGGGCAAGGACTTCATTGGGTTCGCCAAGGAATCGTATCGGGAAGTTCGCAAGGTCGTCTGGCCGACGCGCAAGGAAGCCGGACAGATGACGGGCCTGGTGTTTGTCTTCGTCGTAGTGATGGCACTGTTCTTGTGGTCGGCGGACAAGCTCATCGAGTGGGTTGTGTTCTCGCTCGTGCTGGGCTGGAAATAAGAGGTAGCACATGACCGATAACGCTCAGCAGGAAACCACCGCGCCGGAATCGCCTTCGTCGAAGAAGCGCTGGTATGTCGTGCATGCCTACTCCGGCATGGAGAAGAGCGTGCAGCGCGCGCTGCAGGAGCGCATCGAGCGCGCCGAGATGCAGGACAAGTTTGGCCGCATCCTGGTGCCGTCCGAAGAAGTCGTGGAAATCAAGGGCGGCCACAAGTCGGTCACCGAGCGTCGTTTCTTCCCGGGCTACGTGCTGGTGGAAATGGAAATGACCGACGAAACCTGGCACCTGGTGAAGAACACCAGCAAGGTCACTGGTTTCGTGGGCGGCGCACGCAACCGCCCGAGCCCGATTTCGCAGCGCGAAGTCGACAAGATCATGACCCAGATGCAGGAAGGGGTCGAGAAGCCGCGTCCCAAGACGCTGTTCGAAGTGGGCGAAATGGTGCGCGTCAAGGACGGCCCGTTCACCGATTTCAACGGCAACGTGGAAGAAGTGAACTACGAGAAATCGCGCCTGCGCGTCTCGGTCACCATCTTCGGACGTGCAACGCCGGTCGAACTCGAATTCGGCCAGGTCGAGAAGGTTTAAGGAATTTGCCGGTTGTCGGCCGAGAGGGCGGCAACTGGCAACGGCAGTGTCCCAGGGCGTTGCCAAAGAGGAGCGTGAGGCCGTGCCACCGGTGCGGCGACAGCGCGTTACGACTCAACAGGATCGTCTTCCCCGAGTGGAGCGATCCGGATTGGAGTAGAGATGGCCAAGAAGATCATTGGCTTTATCAAGCTGCAGATTCCGGCTGGTAAGGCAAATCCCTCCCCGCCCGTTGGTCCCGCACTGGGTCAGCGTGGTCTGAACATCATGGAGTTCTGCAAGGCGTTCAATGCCCAGACCCAAGGCATGGAGCCTGGTCTGCCGGTGCCGGTGGTGATTACCGCCTTCGCCGACAAGAGCTTCACCTTCGTGATGAAGTCGCCGCCTGCGACCGTGCTGATCAAGAAGGCAGCCGGCATCACCAAGGGTTCGCCGAAGCCCCATACCGACAAGGTTGGCAAGATCACCCGCGCCCAAGCTGAAGAAATCGCCAAGGCCAAGAACGCTGACCTGACCGCCGCCGACCTGGACGCCGCCGTGCGTACCATCGCCGGTTCGGCTCGTTCGATGGGCATCACCGTGGAGGGTCTGTAAATGGCTAAGGTTTCCAAGCGCGTCGCCGCCAACAAGGCGAAGATCGAGCGTACCAAGTTCTACCCGATCGACGAGGCCCTGGGCCTGGTGAAGGGCTGCGCCTCGGCGAAGTTCGACGAGTCGATCGACGTGGCCGTGCAACTGGGTATCGACGCCAAAAAGTCGGACCAGGTGGTTCGTGGTTCCGTGGTGCTGCCCGCCGGTACCGGCAAGTCGGTGCGCGTGGCTGTGTTCGCCCAGGGCGACAAGGCCGAGGCCGCCAAGGCCGCCGGTGCCGATATCGTCGGCATGGAAGATCTGGCCGAGCAAGTCAAGGCTGGCAACCTGAACTTCGACGTCGTGATCGCTTCGCCGGACACGATGCGTATCGTCGGTACGCTGGGCCAGATCCTGGGCCCGCGCGGCCTGATGCCGAACCCGAAGGTCGGTACCGTGACCCCCGACGTGGCCCAGGCCGTGAAGAACGCCAAGGCCGGTCAGGTCCAGTTCCGTGTCGACAAGGCCGGTATCATCCACGCCACCATCGGCCGCCGTTCGTTCGAAGACGCCGCGCTGAAGAGCAACCTGTCGGCGCTGCTGGACGCGCTGGTCAAGGCCAAGCCGGCCACCAGCAAGGGCGTGTACCTGCGCAAGATCGCTGTTTCGTCGACCATGGGCGTCGGCGTGCGTGTCGACCAGGCTACGCTGGCTGCCTGAGCTGACGGCAAATTGCTGACCGGCACCCGATAACACCGGTCGGCAAAAAGAATTGAAGACCCTGGCCAATGGCGAGGGTCGTCTCCGGACCGCAAGGGATGGAGCATGGCTTTGGGCAGCGGTGCTCGCTGGATGCGCAAGCATCGGCAGGCATCGCTGGTTATCAAAGACCGCTGGTGTCCTTGTCCGCGGCAGTGATGCGGAAAGGGCTTAATCGGTCGGAACGTGCGGCAAGGCTTCATGCCTGAGCGACGTCTTCCGGCCAGCCAGCGCAGATGGCGCACCCGAAGGGATTGAAGCAACCGGGCACTGACCCGGGTGATTCGGGCCAATCGGACGCCGTTCGTTTGTGCTGACGTGAAGGCTCCGGTATAGCCGGAGACCCAGCGTCATTTTGGAGCTTAACCGTGCCACTCAATATTGAAGATAAGAAGGCCGTCGTTGCTGAGGTCTCGGCGCAAGTCGCCAAGGCCCAGACCATCGTCGTCGCCGAATATCGCGGCATTGCGGTTGGCGATCTGACCAAGCTGCGTGCTGCCGCTCGCCAGCAAGGCGTGTACCTGCGTGTTCTGAAGAACACGCTGGCTCGCCGTGCCGTCGAAGGTACGCCGTTTGCAGGCCTCGCAGAGCAGATGACCGGTCCGCTGATCTACGGTATTTCCGAAGATGCAGTGGCCTCGGCCAAGGTTCTGAACGACTTCGCCAAGACCAACGACAAGCTGGTCCTGCGCGCCGGGTCGTATGACGGCAAGGTTCTCGACGCTGCCGCCGTGAAGGCGCTGGCCTCGATCCCGACCCGCGACGAACTGATTGCTCAGCTGCTGGGCGTGATGCAGGCACCGGTGTCGGGCTTCGCCCGTCTGCTGGCTGCCCTGGCCGCCAAGAAGGAAGAAGGCGCTCCCGCGGAAGCGGAAGCCGCCGGCGCCTAAGGCAATCCAGGCCGCGCATCGAAAGATCGCATTACCGATACCGAATCAAATCTAGTAGGAGTATTTCAAATGGCAATCACCAAAGACGACATCCTGGAAGCCGTTGGCGCGATGTCCGTGATGGAACTGAACGACCTGGTCAAGGCGTTCGAAGAGAAGTTTGGCGTGTCGGCTGCTGCCATGGCCGTGGCTGCTGCTCCGGGCGCTGGCGGTGCCGCCGCTGCTGAAGAGCAGACCGAGTTCAACGTGATCCTGGCCGAAGTCGGCGCCAACAAGGTTGGCGTGATCAAGGCCGTTCGCGAAATCACCGGTCTGGGCCTGAAGGAAGCCAAGGACCTGGTCGATGGCGCACCGAAGCCCGTCAAGGAAGGCGTGGACAAGGCCGCTGCTGCCGAAGCCAAGAAGAAGCTGGAAGACGCCGGCGCCAAGGTCGACGTCAAGTAATGTTGTACTCGCGTGCCCTTGCGGCACGCGAATGGGGCTGGCAAAGGGAAATTCCCGGCGCCAGCCTTTTTGCGCTTGTGCGATTGTGTTTTAGTCACCACTCGGCACAGCGGCAAAGTTACAAAATGTGATGTTTGCGGGTCCCGGCACCACTTCATTTGCCGGCAACTCAGCAGAGGCCAAACATCAGTGGCACACTAAGTGGTTGCTGCTGATGTTTGTCTTCTGAACCGACTGCAGAAGACAAGTTTGGTCGGGTGTCCCCCGGGCGAGTGCAGGCGTTGCGCTGATGCGACGACCACACCGCCCGCAGCGTGCGGACACCGTCAGCCAGAGGTTGGTAGCGGCCAACCGCCAAATCCCCTCCCAGTCGCTGAACACCTCAGGCGCGGCCAGGTCCAGCCGTCCTGCGATGATTCGGAGATCCCATGGCGTACAGCTTCACCGAAAAGAAGCGCATTCGCAAAAGTTTTGCGAAGCGCGCGACGGTACATCAGGTTCCATTCCTGCTTGCCACTCAGATTGAATCCTACACCCAGTTCTTGCAAGCGGAAACGCCGACCGCGCGTCGCAAGAGCGAAGGCCTCCAGGCCGCATTCAACGCAATCTTCCCGATCTCTTCGCATAACGGGCTCGCCCGTATGGAGTTCGTCTCGTATCACCTGTCCAACCCGCCGTTCGACGTCAAGGAATGTCAGCAGCGTGGCCTGACCTTCCACTCGGCCCTGCGCGCCAAGGTTCGCCTGATCATCAACGATCGCGAGAACCCGGGCAAGGTCAAGGAAGTGAAGGAGCAGGAAGTCTACATGGGTGAGATCCCCCTGATGACTTCCACCGGTTCGTTCGTGATCAACGGCACCGAGCGTGTCATCGTCTCGCAGCTGCACCGCTCGCCGGGCGTGTTCTTCGAGCACGACAAGGGCAAGACCCACAGCTCGGGCAAGCTGCTGTTCTCGGCCCGTATCATCCCCTACCGCGGTTCGTGGCTGGACTTCGAGTTCGACCCGAAGGACATCCTGTACTTCCGCGTCGACCGCCGCCGCAAGATGCCGGTGACGATCCTGCTGAAGTCGATCGGCCTGACCCCGGAACAGATCCTCGCGCACTTCTTCGTGTTCGACAACTTCACGCTGCAGTCGGAAGGCGCGCAGCTGGAGTTCGTGCCCGAGCGCCTGCGCGGTGAAGTCGCGCGCTTCGACATCGCCGACAAGAACGGCCGCGTGGTGGTCGAGAAGGACAAGCGGATCAACGCCAAGCATATCCGCGACCTGGACTCGGCCGGCACCAAGCTGATCAGCGTGCCGGAAGACTACCTGCTGGGCCGCGTGCTGGCCAAGAACATCATCGACCCGGATACCGGCGAGGTGATTGCCAACGCCAACGACGAGCTGACCGAAACGCTGCTGGAAAACCTGCGCGAAGCCGGTGTCAAGCAGATCCAGACCCTGTACACCAACGATCTGGACCAGGGCCCGTACATGTCGCAGACCCTGCGCGTGGACGAGACCGCCGACCAGACCGCTGCGCGTATCGCGATCTACCGCATGATGCGCCCGGGCGAGCCGCCGACCGAAGAAGCCGTGGAAGCGCTGTTCCAGCGCCTGTTCTACAGCGAAGAGTCGTACGACCTGTCGCGCGTTGGCCGCATGAAGGTCAACAGCCGCCTGGGCCGCCCCAGCGGTGAAGGCGCCATGGTGCTGCAGGACGAGGACATCCTCGAGACCATCAAGATCCTGGTCAACCTGCGCAACGGCAAGGGCGAGGTCGATGACATCGACCACCTGGGCAACCGTCGCGTGCGTTGCGTCGGCGAACTGGCCGAAAACCAGTTCCGCGCCGGCCTGTCGCGTGTGGAGCGCGCCGTCAAGGAACGTCTGGGCCAGGCCGAGACCGAGAACCTGATGCCGCACGACCTGATCAACTCGAAGCCGATCTCGTCGGCGATCCGCGAGTTCTTCGGTTCGTCGCAGCTGTCACAGTTCATGGACCAGACCAACCCGCTGTCCGAGATCACGCACAAGCGCCGTGTCTCCGCACTGGGCCCGGGCGGTCTGACCCGCGAGCGCGCAGGCTTTGAAGTCCGCGACGTGCACCCGACCCACTACGGCCGCGTGTGCCCGATCGAAACGCCGGAAGGTCCGAACATTGGCCTGATCAACTCGCTGGCACTTTACGCGCGCCTGAACGAGTATGGCTTCCTGGAAACCCCGTACCGCAAGGTCGAGAACAGCAAGCTGACCGACCAGGTCGACTACCTGTCCGCGATCGAGGAAGGCAAGTACGTGGTGGCGCAGGCCAACGCGACCGTCGACGCCGACGGCAACCTGACCGACGAACTGGTGTCGGCGCGCGAAGGCTCCGAGCGTGAAACCCGTATGGTGACGCCGGACCGCGTGCAGTACATCGACGTGGCGCCGTCGCAGATCGTGTCGGCCGCAGCCTCGCTGGTGCCGTTCCTGGAACACGATGACGCGAACCGTGCACTGATGGGCGCGAACATGCAGCGTCAGGCCGTGCCTTGCCTGCGTCCGGACAAGCCGCTGGTCGGCACCGGCATCGAGCGCACCGTTGCGGTCGACTCGGGTACGGCCGTGCAGGCGATGCGTGGCGGCGTGGTCGACTACGTCGACGCGATGCGTATCGTGATCCGCGTGAACGACGACGAAGCCGTGGCCGGTGAAGTCGGCGTGGACATCTACAACCTGATCAAGTACACGCGCTCGAACCAGAACACCAACATCAACCAGCGTCCGATGGTGAAGGTCGGCGACCACGTTGCCCGCGGCGACGTGATTGCCGACGGCGCCTCGACCGACCTGGGCGAGCTGGCACTGGGCCAGAACATGCTGGTGGCGTTCATGCCGTGGAACGGCTACAACTTCGAGGATTCGATCCTGATCTCGGAGCGTGTGGTGGCCGAAGACCGCTATACCTCGATCCACATCGAGGAATTGTCGGTCGTTGCCCGCGACACCAAGCTGGGACCCGAGGAAATCACGCGCGATATCTCGAACCTGGCCGAAGCCCAGCTGGCTCGCCTGGACGAGTCGGGCATCACCTACATCGGCGCCGAGGTTGAAGCCGGCGACGTGCTGGTGGGCAAGGTCACGCCGAAGGGCGAGACCCAGCTGACCCCGGAAGAGAAGCTGCTGCGCGCGATCTTCGGCGAGAAGGCATCGGACGTGAAGGACACCTCGCTGCGCGTGCCGTCGGGCATGAGCGGCATCGTGATCGACGTCCAGGTCTTCACCCGCGAAGGCGTGACCCGCGACAAGCGCGCCCAGTCGATCATCGACGACGAGCTGAAGCGCTACCGCCTGGACCTGAACGACCAGCTGCGTATCGTGGAAGGCGATGCCTTCCAGCGTCTGGAGCGCCTGCTGATCGACAAGACCGTCAACGGCGGTCCGAAGAAGCTGGCCAAGGGCGCCAAGATCACCAAGGAATACCTGGCTGACGTCGACAAGTACCACTGGTTCGACATCCGTCCGGCCGACGAGGAACTGGCTGCCCAGCTGGAAGCCGTCAAGGAAGCCATCGAGCAGAAGCGCCACGAATTCGACCTGGCCTTCGAAGAGAAGCGCAAGAAGCTGACGCAGGGCGACGAACTGCCGCCGGGCGTGATCAAGATGGTCAAGGTCTACCTGGCCGTCAAGCGCCGCCTGCAGCCTGGCGACAAGATGGCAGGCCGTCACGGTAACAAGGGTGTGGTGTCGAAGATCGTCCCGATCGAAGACATGCCGTACATGGCGGACGGTACCCCGGCCGACATCGTGCTGAACCCGCTGGGCGTGCCGTCGCGGATGAACGTGGGCCAGATCCTGGAAACCCACCTGGGCTGGGCCGCGCGCGGCCTGGGCCAGCGCATCGGCGACATGCTCAAGGCCTCGGCCAAGGCGCAGGAACTGCGCACGCTGCTCTCGCAGATCTACAACGAGAGCGGCAAGCCGGAAGACCTGGACAGCCTGAGCGACGCCGAAGTGCTGGAACTGGCGCACAACCTGAAGAAGGGCGTGCCGTTCGCGACGCCGGTGTTCGACGGTGCGCACGAGAAGGAAATCAAGCGCATGCTCGACCTGGCCTACCCGGACGAGATCGCCGCCGAGAAGGGCCTGACGGCTTCCAAGCAGCAGGTCACGCTGCACGACGGCCGCACCGGCGAAGCGTTCGAGCGTCCGGTCACGCTGGGTGTGATGCACATGCTGAAGCTGCACCACCTGGTCGACGACAAGATGCACGCACGTTCCACCGGCCCGTACTCGCTGGTGACGCAGCAGCCGCTGGGCGGTAAGGCCCAGTTCGGTGGCCAGCGTTTCGGTGAGATGGAAGTGTGGGCACTGGAAGCCTACGGCGCGTCCTACGTGCTGCAGGAAATGCTGACGGTCAAGTCCGATGACGTGAACGGCCGTACCAAGGTGTACGAGAACATCGTCAAGGGCGAGCACTCGATCGATGCCGGCATGCCGGAATCGTTCAACGTGCTGGTGAAGGAAATTCGCTCGCTGGGTATCGACATCGACCTCGATCGCTACTGATCGAGACGATGCGGGTGCCAGCCACGGCGGGCACCCACCAGCGCAGGATTTCCCACAGGATTGAATGCCGCGGCACCGGACAGACTCCGGAGCGGCGGCGAAACAAGGAGTTGCAATGAAAGCATTGCTCGATCTCTTTAAGCAGGTACAGCAGGAAGAGCAGTTCGACGCGATCAAGATCGGCCTGGCCTCGCCCGAGAAGATCCGTTCGTGGTCGTACGGCGAAGTGAAGAAGCCGGAAACGATCAACTACCGTACGTTCAAGCCGGAACGCGACGGCTTGTTCTGCGCCAAGATCTTTGGCCCGATCAAGGACTACGAGTGCCTGTGCGGCAAGTACAAGCGCCTGAAGCACCGCGGCGTGATCTGCGAGAAGTGCGGCGTTGAAGTGACGCTGGCCAAGGTGCGCCGCGAGCGCATGGGCCACATCGAACTGGCCGCGCCGACCGCGCACATCTGGTTCCTGAAGTCGCTGCCGTCGCGCCTGGGCATGGTCCTGGACATGACGCTGCGCGACATCGAGCGCGTACTGTACTTCGAAGCATTCGTGGTGCTCGAGCCCGGCATGACCCCGCTCAAGAAGAGCCAGATCATGTCGGAAGACGACTACCTGGCGAAGTGCGACGAGTACGGCGAGGGCGAGTTCGTCGCCATGATGGGTGCCGAGGGCATCCGTGAACTGCTGCGCGGCATCGACATCGAGAAGCAGATCGAACAGATCCGCGCCGAGCTGCAGGCCACCGGTTCCGAAGCCAAGATCAAGAAATTCGCCAAGCGCCTGAAGGTGCTCGAGGCCTTCCAGCGTTCGGGCATCAAGCCCGAGTGGATGATCCTCGAAGTGCTGCCGGTGCTGCCGCCCGAGCTGCGTCCGCTGGTGCCGCTGGACGGCGGCCGCTTCGCGACCTCGGACCTGAACGACCTGTATCGCCGCGTCATCAACCGTAACAACCGCCTGAAGCGCCTGCTGGAGCTGAAGGCGCCTGAGATCATCGTGCGCAACGAAAAGCGCATGCTGCAGGAAGCGGTTGACTCGCTGCTGGACAACGGCCGTCGCGGCAAGGCGATGACCGGCGCCAACAAGCGTCCGCTGAAGTCCCTGGCCGAAATGATCAAGGGCAAGGGCGGCCGTTTCCGTCAGAACCTGCTGGGCAAGCGCGTCGACTACTCGGGCCGTTCGGTCATCGTGGTGGGCCCGACGCTCAAGCTGCACCAGTGCGGCCTGCCCAAGCTGATGGCGCTCGAGCTGTTCAAGCCCTTCATCTTCCACAAGCTGGAAACGATGGGCATCGCCACCACCATCAAGGCGGCGAAGAAGGAAGTCGAAAGCCAGACCCCGGTGGTGTGGGACATCCTCGAAGAGGTGATCCGCGAGCACCCGGTGATGCTGAACCGTGCGCCGACGCTGCACCGCCTGGGTATCCAGGCGTTCGAGCCGGTGCTGATCGAAGGCAAGGCCATCCAGCTGCACCCGCTGGTCTGCGCGGCGTTCAACGCTGACTTCGACGGTGACCAGATGGCTGTCCACGTCCCGCTGTCGCTGGAAGCGCAGATGGAAGCCCGCACCCTGATGCTGGCCTCCAACAACGTGCTGTTCCCGGCCAACGGCGACCCGTCGATCGTGCCGTCGCAAGACGTGGTGCTGGGTCTGTACTACACGACCCGCGACAAGATCAACGGCCGCGGCGAGGGCATGACCTTTGCCGACATCAGCGAAGTGATCCGCGCCTACGAGAACAAGGAAGTCGAGCTGGCTTCCCGCGTGAACGTGCGTATCACCGAGTATGAGCTTGTCGACAAGGACGCCGAAGGCGACGCCCGTTTCGCACCCAAGATCACGCTGCAGGCCACCACGGTCGGCCGCGCGATCCTGTCCGAGATCCTGCCGAAGGGCCTGCCGTTCTCGGTGCTGAACAAGCCGCTCAAGAAGAAGGAAATCTCGCGCCTGATCAACACGGCGTTCCGCAAGTGCGGCCTGCGCGAGACCGTGATCTTCGCCGACAAGCTGCTGCAGTCGGGCTTCCGCCTGGCAACCCGCGCCGGTATCTCAATCGCGATCGACGACATGCTGGTGCCGCCCGCCAAGGAGAAGATCATCGCCGAGGCCTCGGCCAAGGTGAAGGAATACGACAAGCAGTACATGTCGGGTCTGGTGACCGACCAGGAACGCTACAACAACGTCGTGGACATCTGGGGCGCCGCCGGCGACCAGGTGGGCAAGGCGATGATGGAGCAACTCCAGCACGAAGACGTGGTCGACCGCGATGGCAAGACCGTGAAGCAAGAGTCGTTCAACTCCATCTACATGATGGCCGACTCGGGCGCACGGGGTTCCGCGGCGCAGATCCGCCAGCTGGCCGGTATGCGTGGCCTGATGGCCAAGCCGGATGGCTCGATCATTGAAACGCCGATTACGGCGAACTTCCGTGAAGGCCTGAACGTTCTGCAGTACTTCATCTCGACCCACGGTGCCCGTAAGGGTCTGGCGGATACGGCACTGAAGACCGCGAACTCGGGTTACCTGACCCGTCGTCTGGTCGACGTGACCCAGGATCTGGTCGTGGTGGAAGACGATTGCGGCACCTCCAACGGCGTGGCCATGAAGGCCCTGGTCGAAGGCGGTGAAGTGATCGAAGCCCTGCGCGACCGTATCCTCGGCCGTGTGACCGTGGCCGACGTGGTGAACCCGGAAACCCAGGAAACCGCGATCGAATCCGGCACGCTGCTGGACGAAGACCTGGTCGAGCTGATCGACAACATCGGCGTGGACGAAGTCAAGGTCCGCACCCCGCTGTCGTGCGACACGCGCTACGGCCTGTGCGCCAAGTGCTACGGCCGCGACCTCGGCCGCGGCGTGATGGTGAACTCCGGCGAAGCGGTTGGCGTGATTGCCGCCCAGTCGATCGGTGAGCCGGGCACGCAGCTGACCATGCGTACGTTCCACATCGGTGGTGCGGCATCGCGTGCGGCGGTGGCATCGAGCGTGGAAGCGAAGGCAACCGGTACCGTGCGTTTCACGGCGACCATGCGCTACGTCACCAATGCGAAGGGCGAACTGATCGTCATCTCGCGTTCGGGCGAGGCGCTGATCACCGACGACCACGGCCGCGAGCGCGAGCGCCACAAGATCCCGTACGGCGCCACGCTGCTGGTGCAGGACGGCCAGGCCATCAAGGCTGGCACGCAGCTGGCCACGTGGGATGCACTGACTCGCCCGATCGTCTCGGAATACACCGGTACGACGAAGTTCGAGAACGTCGAAGAAGGCGTGACCGTCGCCAAGCAGATGGACGAAGTGACCGGCCTGTCGACCCTGGTGGTGATCGACGCCAAGCGCCGCACGGCTGCAACCAAGGGCATCCGCCCGCAGGTGAAGCTGCTCGACGCCAACGGCCAGGAAGTGAAGATCCCGGGCACGGACCACTCCGTGACCATCGGCTTCCAGGTCGGCGCGCTGATTACCGTGAAGGACGGCCAGCAGGTGCACGTGGGTGAAGTGCTCGCACGTATCCCGACCGAATCGCAGAAGACCCGCGACATTACCGGTGGTCTGCCGCGTGTGGCCGAGCTGTTCGAAGCGCGTTCGCCGAAGGACGCCGCCGTGCTGGCGGAAGTCACGGGCACGACCTCGTTCGGCAAGGACACCAAGGGCAAGCAGCGCCTGGTCATCACTGACCTGGACGGCAATGCCCACGAGTTCCTGATCGCTAAGGAAAAGCAGGTGCTGGTGCACGACGGCCAGGTGGTGAACAAGGGCGAAATGATCGTGGAAGGTCCGGCGGACCCGCACGACATCCTGCGCCTGAAGGGCATCGAAGAGCTGGCGCACTACATCGTGGACGAAGTGCAGGACGTGTACCGTCTGCAGGGCGTGAAGATCAACGACAAGCACATCGAGGTGATCGTTCGCCAGATGCTGCGTCGTGTGCAGATCGCCGATGTGGGCGACACCAAGTTCATCCCGGGTGAACAGGTGGAGCGCTCGGAACTGCTCGACGAGAACGACCGCGTGATCGCCGAAGGCAAGCGTCCGGCAACCTACGAGAACCTGCTGCTGGGTATTACCAAGGCGTCGCTGTCGACCGACAGCTTCATCTCGGCGGCATCGTTCCAGGAAACCACGCGCGTACTGACCGAAGCCGCGATCATGGGCAAGACCGATGACCTGCGTGGTCTGAAGGAAAACGTGATCGTGGGTCGTCTGATCCCGGCCGGTACCGGCCTGGCCTACCACCGTGCCCGCAAGGCGCGCGAGGCCTCCGAGCGCGAACGCGCCCAGGCGATCGCCGAAGAAGAGCAGTCGCTCTTCATCGAGCCGCCGCCGGTGGTGCAGGCGACGACCGAGGGTGAAGGCGACAACGCCTGATCTCGCAGTAGTGAATGCCCGCCGCAAGGCGGTCAAAAAGCCCGGCTGATCCAGCCGGGCTTTTTTTTATCCGCGCGTGGCGTGACCTTTCGTGAGAATCGTCGGAGAGTTTGCCCGCGAGGCGCGGTAGCCGGGTCCCTTAGTGGTAAGGTTACGGCTTTTCCGGCTTCAGCAATTCCGCAGTCCATGTCGCAAGCACTGGCGATCCTCAAGGATGTCTTCGGCTACCACGCCTTCCGCGGGCGCCAGGCCGAGATCATCGACCACGTTGCCGAAGGCGGCGACAGCCTGGTGCTGATGCCGACCGGCGGCGGCAAGTCGCTGTGCTACCAGATTCCGGCACTGCTGCGCCAGCGCTCAGGGCAGGGCGTCGGCATCGTGGTATCGCCGCTGATCGCGCTGATGCAGGACCAGGTCGCGGCGCTGACCGAAGCCGGCGTGCGCGCCGCGGTACTGAATTCGACGCTGACCGGTTCGGAAGCGTCCGCCGTCGAGCGCGACCTGCTCGCCGGCAGGGTGGAGATCCTCTACGTCGCACCCGAGCGGCTGATGACGCCGCGCTTCCTCGACCTGCTCGAGCGTACCCGCGTCGGGCTGTTCGCCATCGACGAGGCGCATTGCGTATCGCAGTGGGGCCACGATTTCCGGCCGGAGTACATCCAGCTGTCGGTGCTGCACGAACGCTTCCCGTACGTGCCGCGCATCGCGCTGACCGCGACCGCCGACGCGCTGACGCGCAACGAGATCATCGAGCGGCTGGCGCTGGACGACGCCCGCGTTTTCATCTCCAGCTTCGACCGGCCGAATATCCGCTACCGCATCGTCGAGAAGGACAATGCGCGCCAGCAGTTGCTGGCCTTTATCAAGGCCGAGCACACCGCCGCCGACGGCACACACGACAGCGGCATCGTCTACTGCCTGTCACGCAAGAAGGTGGAAGACACCGCGGCGTGGCTGGAAGGGCAGGGCATCAACGCGCTGCCTTACCATGCCGGCATGGACCCCGGCACGCGCCAGCGCCACCAGGCACGCTTCCGCGAAGAAGAAGGGCTGGTGATGGTGGCCACCATTGCCTTCGGCATGGGGATCGACAAGCCGGACGTCCGCTTCGTCGCTCACCTTGACCTGCCCAAGAGCATGGAAGGCTACTACCAGGAGACGGGACGCGCCGGGCGCGACGGATTGCCCGCCAATGCCTGGATGGCCTACGGCCTGGGCGACGTGGTGCAGCAGAAGCGCATGATCGACGAGTCGGAGGCGGACGAGGCGTTCAAGCGCGTGTCGTCGGCCAAGCTCGATGCGCTGCTGGGTTTGTGCGAAACCGCCGGCTGCCGGCGCCAGCGCATCCTCGCGTACTTCGACGAAGCCAGCGAGCCCTGTGGCAACTGCGACACCTGCCTGGAGCCGCCGGCCACCTGGGACGGCACGCGCGAGGCGCAGATGGCGCTGTCTTGCGTGTACCGCACCGCGCAGGCAAGCCGCATCCACTTTGGTGCGACCCACCTGGTCGACGTGCTGCGCGGCAATGCCTCGGAAAAGATCAAGCAGTGGGGCCATGACAAGGTATCGACCTTCGGCATCGGCAAGGACCGATCGGTGCATGAATGGCACACGGTCTTCCGCCAGCTGATCGCCCAGGGTCTGCTGATGATCGACCATGGCGGTCACGGCGCGCTGCTGCTGGGCGAACGCGCGCGCGAGGTGCTCAGGGGCGAGCGCCAGATCATCCTGCGACGCCAGGCTGCCAAGCCGGCCAAGTCCGGCGAGCGCGCGGCGCGCGGCAACCGCATCGACCATACCGCGGACATGGACGCCGATACGCTGGCCAACTGGGAGGCGCTGCGCCGCTGGCGCACCGAGGCCGCGCGCGAGCACGGCGTGCCGGCCTACGTGATTTTCCACGACGCCACGCTGGCCGAACTGGCGCGCACGGCGCCGGACTCGCTGTCGGCGATGCAGGGCATTCCCGGGATTGGTGCATCCAAGCTGGAGCGCTACGGGCAGGGCATCCTCGACACCCTGCGCGGGGTCTAGCCGGCGCTGCTTGTCAGCCGGGTATACGGCTTGACGGTATACGATTCCCCTGCTAGAGTGCCAGATTCGAGTTTTTGGCTTTGGATTTCGCTCGCCCGTCGGATATGTGGCTTTCATGCCGCTGCCGGCAAGCCTTCCGGACCGGTTTTGATGGACCGGTGGCGGCAGATGCGGGATCCGGATGCCGGCTCGCGCTCTTTGGCATGCTGTTACCGCACAGTCCCGTCTCCAGAGCGCGTCCGCTCATCTCTCCCGCCCAAAAACTTGTAGTTGCCTCTCCATCCTGGTTCATGCCGGTGCGAGGGGCGTTTTTCGTAAAACCAAGCTGGATTGAACAATGCCAACTATCAACCAACTGGTTCGCAAGCCGCGCGTCTCTGAAGTCGTCAAGAGCAAGAGCCCGGCGCTTGAGAACTGCCCCCAGCGCCGTGGTGTGTGCACCCGTGTGTACACCACGACGCCGAAGAAGCCGAACTCGGCACTGCGTAAGGTCGCCAAGGTGCGCCTGACCAACGGTTTCGAAGTCATTTCGTACATCGGCGGTGAAGGCCACAACCTGCAGGAACACTCGGTCGTGCTGATCCGCGGCGGCCGTGTGAAGGATCTGCCGGGTGTGCGTTACCACATCGTCCGTGGCTCGCTGGACCTGCAAGGCGTGAAGGACCGCAAGCAGGCCCGTTCGAAGTACGGCGCGAAGCGTCCGAAGGCGGCCTAAGCTTAGGGTGCCTGGGTCCGAAAGACCCACAGCAGCAACAACCGATAGCCTGTGGCGCAAGTCATGGTGCTGTCACCAGGCGGCGGTACAACGGAGCGCCCTTTTGGCAACCGTGCCGTCGAGTAAGTGGTCACCCGGCGAATTTGCTGTCTATTGCATGCAAGCTAGTTGGTGGCCGGAGAGCGGAAACAACTGACCGCGCTCTCAACTGAATCTAAAGGAAAGAAGATGCCACGTCGTCGTGAAGTCCCCAAGCGGGATGTTCTGCCTGATCCGAAGTTCGGCAACGTTGAAGTTGCCAAGTTTATGAACGTGCTGATGCTGGACGGCAAGAAGTCGGTTGCCGAACGTATCGTCTATGGCGCGTTCGACCAGATCGAAAAGAAGGCAGGCAAGGCCCCCATCGAAGTGTTCTCCGTTGCCATCAACAACGTGAAGCCGGTGGTGGAAGTGAAGAGCCGTCGCGTGGGCGGCGCCAACTATCAGGTTCCGGTCGAAGTCCGTCCGTCGCGTCGTCTGGCATTGGCGATGCGTTGGCTGCGCGAGGCCGCGAAGAAACGCAGCGAGAAGTCGATGGCGCTGCGCCTGGCAGGTGAGCTGCTGGAAGCATCGGAAGGCCGTGGCGGCGCGATGAAGAAGCGCGACGAAGTGCACCGCATGGCCGAAGCCAACAAGGCGTTCTCGCACTTCCGCTTCTAAAGCGCGCGAAAACACTGTTGGTTGCCGGGCGGGCTGTGTTTTCACACATCTCGCCCGTTTGTGTTAAGGGCGCAGGTCATGAGATCTCTGCGCCTCATGGACGAATAGAGGATTAAAGTGGCTCGTAAGACTCCTATTGAGCGCTACCGTAACATCGGTATTTCGGCTCACATTGACGCGGGTAAAACCACCACGACCGAGCGGATCCTGTTCTACACCGGTGTGAACCACAAGATCGGTGAAGTGCATGATGGCGCGGCCACCATGGACTGGATGGAGCAGGAGCAGGAGCGCGGCATCACCATCACGTCTGCTGCGACCACCGCCTTCTGGAAGGGCATGGGCGGCAACTACCCCGAGCACCGCTTCAACATCATCGACACCCCGGGCCACGTGGACTTCACCATCGAGGTGGAGCGTTCCATGCGCGTGCTGGACGGCGCCTGCATGGTCTACTGCGCAGTGGGTGGCGTGCAGCCGCAGTCGGAAACCGTCTGGCGTCAGGCCAACAAGTACAAGGTGCCGCGTCTGGCGTTCGTCAACAAGATGGACCGTACCGGCGCGAACTTCTTCAAGGTCTACGACCAGCTGAAGACCCGCCTGAAGGCCAACCCGGTGCCCGTCGTGGTACCGATCGGCGCTGAAGACGGCTTCCAGGGCGTCGTCGATCTGCTGGAAATGAAGGCGATCGTTTGGGACGAAGCCAGCCAGGGCGTGAAGTTCGAATACCAGGACATCCCGGCCGAGCTGCAAGCCACCGCTGACGAATGGCGCGAGAAGATGGTCGAATCCGCCGCCGAAGCCAGCGAAGAGCTGATGGAAAAGTACCTGGGCGGCGAAGAGCTGACCCGCGCCGAGATCGTCAAGGCGCTGCGTGACCGTACCATCGCCTGCGAAATCCAGCCGATGCTGTGCGGCACCGCGTTCAAGAACAAGGGCGTGCAGCGCATGCTCGACGCCGTGATCGACTTCCTGCCGTCGCCGGTCGACATTCCGCCGGTTACGGGCACGGACGAGGACGACAGCGAGAAGAAGCTCGAGCGCAAGGCTGACGACAACGAAAAGTTCTCGGCACTGGCGTTCAAGATCATGACCGACCCGTTCGTTGGCCAGCTGATCTTCTTCCGCGTCTACTCGGGCAAGATCAATTCGGGCGACACCGTGTACAACCCGGTCAAGAGCAAGAAGGAACGCCTCGGCCGTATTCTGCAGATGCATGCCAACCAGCGCGAAGAAATCAAGGAAGTGCTGGCCGGCGACATCGCCGCTGCAGTGGGCCTGAAGGACGCCACCACGGGCGACACGCTGTGCGATCCGGCTGCACCGATCGTGCTCGAGCGCATGGTGTTCCCGGAGCCGGTGATCTCGCAGGCCGTCGAGCCGAAGACCAAGGCTGACCAGGAAAAGATGGGCATCGCCCTGAACCGCCTGGCCGCCGAAGATCCGTCGTTCCGCGTGCGTACCGATGAAGAATCGGGCCAGACCATCATTTCGGGCATGGGCGAGCTCCACCTCGAAATTCTGGTCGACCGCATGAAGCGCGAATTCGGCGTGGAAGCCAACATCGGCGCGCCGCAGGTGGCCTACCGCGAAACCATTCGCAAGACGGCCGAAGGCGTCGAGGGCAAGTTCGTCAAGCAGTCGGGCGGCCGCGGCCAGTACGGTCACGCCGTGATCACGCTGGAACCGCAAGAGCCGGGCAAGGGCTTCGAGTTCATCGACGCCATCAAGGGCGGTGTGATTCCTCGTGAATACATCCCGGCGGTCGAGAAGGGTATCGTCGACACGCTGCCGAACGGTATCCTGGCTGGCTTCCCGGTGGTGGACGTGAAGGTGACGCTGACGTTCGGTTCGTACCACGACGTGGACTCGAACGAAAACGCGTTCCGCATGGCCGGCTCGATGGCTTTCAAGGAAGCCATGCGCAAGGCCAGCCCGGTCCTGCTCGAGCCGATGATGGCCGTGGAAGTGGAAACGCCGGAAGACTACACGGGTACCGTGATGGGCGACCTGTCGTCCCGCCGCGGCATCGTGCAGGGCATGGACGACATGGTGGGTGGCGGCAAGATCATCAAGGCCGAAGTCCCGCTGTCGGAAATGTTTGGTTATTCCACGTCGCTGCGCTCGGCCACGCAAGGCCGCGCCACGTACACCATGGAATTCAAGCACTACGCTGAGGCACCGAAGAACATCGCCGAAGCCGTGATGACGGCCAAGGGCAAGTAATTCGAAGTTTGCCGCCGCGCCTGCCGGTGCGGCGGCGCGATGAAACAACAAGACTGCATTCCTATCAGGAGCTAAGAAATGGCAAAGGAAAAGTTCGAGCGGACCAAGCCGCACGTGAACGTTGGTACGATTGGTCACGTTGACCATGGCAAGACGCGGTATTACCATCAATACCGCCCACGTCGAGTACGAGACGGCCAACCGCCACTACGCGCACGTTGACTGCCCGGGCCACGCCGACTACGTGAAGAACATGATCACGGGTGCCGCCCAGATGGACGGCGCGATCCTGGTGTGCTCGGCCGCTGACGGCCCGATGCCGCAGACGCGCGAGCACATCCTGCTGGCCCGTCAGGTTGGCGTGCCGTACATCATCGTGTTCCTGAACAAGTGCGACATGGTGGACGACGCTGAACTGCTCGAGCTGGTCGAGATGGAAGTTCGCGAGCTGCTGAGCAAGTACGAGTTCCCCGGCGACGACACCCCGATCATCAAGGGTTCGGCCAAGCTGGCCCTGGAAGGCGACAAGGGCGACCTGGGCGAAGAAGCCATCATGCGCCTGGCCGACGCGCTGGACACCTACATCCCGACGCCGGAGCGTGCCGTTGACGGTACCTTCCTGATGCCGGTGGAAGACGTGTTCTCGATCTCGGGTCGCGGCACCGTGGTGACCGGCCGTATCGAGCGCGGCATCATCAAGGTCGGCGAAGAAATCGAAATCGTCGGTATCCGCCCGACCGTGAAGACCACCTGCACCGGCGTGGAAATGTTCCGCAAGCTGCTGGACCAGGGCCAGGCTGGCGACAACGTCGGTCTGCTGCTGCGCGGCACCAAGCGTGAAGACGTCGAGCGCGGCCAGGTGCTGTGCAAGCCGGGTTCGATCAAGCCGCACACGCACTTCACCGGCGAGGTGTACATCCTGTCGAAGGACGAAGGCGGCCGTCACACCCCGTTCTTCAACAACTACCGCCCGCAGTTCTACTTCCGTACGACCGACGTGACCGGCTCGATCGAGCTGCCGAAGGACAAGGAAATGGTCATGCCGGGTGACAACGTGTCGATCACCGTCAAGCTGATCGCCCCGATCGCCATGGAAGAAGGCCTGCGCTTCGCTATCCGCGAAGGTGGCCGTACCGTCGGCGCCGGCGTCGTGGCAAAGATCCTCGACTAAGAGAAGGCCTGCGCTTCGCTATCCGCGAAGGTGGCCGTACCGTCGGCGCCGGCGTCGTGGCAAAGATCCTCGACTAAGCACTTCCTGGGACATGCCTGCGGGCATGTCCCCATTTAACTGGGCACCTTGCCCAATCGCTCTTTTAAGGAAATATCATGCAGAACCAGAAGATCCGTATCCGCCTGAAGGCTTTCGACTATCGCCTGATCGACCAGTCGGCTGCCGAAATCGTGGATACCGCCAAGCGTACCGGCGCAATCGTCAAGGGCCCGGTGCCCCTGCCGACCCGCATCCAGCGCTTCGACATCCTGCGTTCGCCGCACGTCAACAAGACCAGCCGCGATCAGTTCGAGATCCGCACTCACCAGCGCCTGATGGACATCGTCGATCCGACCGACAAGACGGTTGACGCGCTGATGAAGCTCGACCTGCCGGCCGGCGTGGACGTCGAGATCAAGGTGTAAAGATGCTTTTGGCCGCGTTGGTGGCCTGATGCAGCAAAAACGGCGAACCGCAGGGTTCGCCGTTTTTGTTGGCTGACAAGTTTGAATCGCCGATTGTTTGCTCCCCTCTCCCACTTCGCGGGAGAGGGGAGCCTCTACCAGGGGCGTTGGCTTGCGTTCAGCGCGTGGTGCACGTATGCCGGTACAGATCGGACGTCAACCCGCCCCACGCCGCCGCAGCGTCTGCGCCGGACATTCACCGAATGCCCGCCGATATTCGGCGCTGAAGCGCCCCAGATGCGCAAAACCCCAGCGCAATGCCGCGGCGCTGACCGATGCCACCGATGCATCGTTCAGCAGGTCGTGCCGCACCCGCTCAAGCCGCACGGTGCGCAGGTAGGCCATCGGCCCAGTACCGCGATGCTCGCGAAAGCCGGCAAACAGGCTGCGCACACTGACGCCGGCCACCTCCGCCAGCAAGGCCGGGTTCAACGCCGCATCAGCGTTGGCATGAATGTACTCCTCCACCACCTTGACATGGCGCGGCGCCAGCGGCTTGCCGTGCTCGCGCAGCGCGTCCGACAGGCTATGCGGCTGTGCGGTCAGCAGCGTACCGATCACCAGTTGCTCGAGCTGGCAGGCGGTGAGGGGATGCCGGGCCGATTCCGGGGCCGCCTCGAGCATCGCGGCGAGGTAGCGCATCAGCTCGTACCAGGCGCCGGTGCGCCACGCCATGCCAAGCGCAAAGCGCAGCGCGCGCTCGGGACGCCGGCCCAGGTGGGCGGCGCAGATCCGGTCGAGCGCGCTGCGCTCGATGCGCACGATCAGCTGGTCGCTGTCCGCGCTCCAGCGCATCGCGAGCGCGTCGGCCGGCGTCAGCACCGAGGCGCTGTCCGGCGTGGACAGGATGTGCTGGTCGCCACAGCGGATATCGGCCTGGCCCGACAGCGGCATCTGCACCAGCAGGAAGTCGCCCAGCGGACCGGGATCGATGGTGACGTCGGCGCCGTACGCCAACCGGTTGAACGACACCGCGCCCAGCGGGGCATGGTGCATGCGCGCCTGCAGCCGGGTACCACGCACTTCCAGCCGATGCGGCTTGAACACGCGGCCGACGGCTGCGCGCGTCTCGGCTACGTCGGTCGAGGCAAACACGCACCGCGCGGGGTCGCCGAGCAGGGCGCGCACCAACGGTCCGGCGGCCGTGGCGGCGGGGGGCAGCTGCATTGTCTCGCTCCTCTGGCGTGGACCGCGGTGCTGCCGGGCAGGCTGGGCCTGGCGCCGTGCGCGCCGCATGGTCAGGGACCGGGCCGGCGGTCGAAGTCCGCCCGGCAAACGGTTTCCCACGCGATCCACTATAGCGGATGGGCCCCGGCCGCCGTGTGCCGCCGGCGCCACAGCGTTGACCGGGTCGGCAGTTTCCTGCACTAATCGGATAGCCGCTGCGCCCAGCGGCTAGTTTGCTGCGGTGCGGAGCCACCATGATGGATTCCAGCACGGCAGCCGCCCACCAGGTACCGTAAAGCGAAAACGACAAGGAGAGCAGGCCATGGGCCAGACCATCCAGATCCAGACCCCAGAAGGCAGTTTCAGCGGTTATCTCGCCGTCCCGGCGGCAGGCAAGGGCCCGGGCATCGTGCTGTGCCAGGAGATTTTCGGCGTCAACGCCACCATGCGCCAGGTTGCCGACTACTACGCCGAAGAGGGCTACACGGTGCTGGTGCCCGACCTGTTCTGGCGCATCGCCCCGGGCATCGAGCTGATTGATCGCGGCGAAGACTTCCAGCGCGCGCTCGGCCTGTACCAGCAGTTCGACGAGGCCAGGGGCGTGCAGGATGTGGGCGCGGCCCTGGACGCGCTGCGCGCCCGCCCGGAATGCGCCGGCCAGACCTGCGTGCTGGGCTTCTGCCTGGGCGGCAAGCTGGCCTACCTGGCGGCTTGCCGGCTGCCGGACGTGGCTTGCGCAGTGGCCTACTATGGCGTCGGCATCGAGCATGCGCTGGCCGAGGCCGCCAATGTGCGCGGCCGCCTGGTGCTGCATATCGCGGAGAAGGACGGCTTCTGCCCGCCGAAGGCACAGGCCGCGATCCGCGAAGCGCTGGCCGGGCGCGACCACATCGAGGTCTATGTCTACCCGGGCGTCGACCATGCCTTCGCGCGCGTGGGCGGCGAGCATTTCGACAAGCCCTCCGCGCTGATGGCGCACCAGCGCGCGATTGCCGCGCTGCGCCGCGAGATGGGGCCGCACTACGATTTCTCCACGCTGTGGGACAAGCACTGCGAATATGAATTCGCCACGCGCGACGTGGATGCCACCATGGCGACGATGGTGCCGCAGCCCTACGTGAACCATATCCCGACCATGACCGGCGGCGTCGGCTACGCGCAGCTGCGGCGCTTCTACCAGAACCACTTTGTCCACAGCAATCCACCGGATACCACGCTGATTCCGCTGTCGCGAACGATCGGCACCACGCAGATCGTCGATGAACTGCTGTTCTGCTTCACGCATACCTGCGAGATCGACTGGATGCTGCCGGGCGTGCCGCCCACCGGCAAGCGCGTGGAGATCCCGCTGGTCGCCATCGTCAAGTTCCGCGGCGACAAGCTCTATCACGAGCATATCTACTGGGACCAGGCCAGCGTGCTGGTGCAGATCGGCAAGCTCGACCCGGCGGGTCTGCCGGTGGCGGGCGTGGAGACCGCGCGCAAGCTGCTGGATGAAACCTTGCCGTCGAACACGCTGATGGCGCGCTGGCAGGAGAGCGAGGGTAAGTAGCGAGCGCAAGTAGCGAGCACAACAACGATCCGGAGCGGGCCCGCAGAGGCCTGCCCGGAACACGGACACGGATGGCAAACAAGGAGACAACCATGAAGGGATTGCAGGACAAGGTGGCCATCGTCACCGGCGGCGCCACTCTGATCGGCGCTGGCGTGGCGCGGGCCTTCGTCGAGGCTGGTGCGCGCGTGGCGATCTTTGATATCGACGCCGCCAACGGTGAGCGCGTTGCCGCGGAGCTGGGCAAGGACGCGCTTTTTATCGCGGCCGATATCACGCAGGACGAACAGGTCCGCGATGCCGTGGGCCAGGTCGCGCAGCGCTTCGGCGGCGTGGACTTCCTGGTCAACCTGGCCTGCACCTATCTCGACGACGGCTTCCGCTCCAGCCGTGCCGACTGGCTGGCGGCGCTCGACGTCAACGTCGTGTCCGGCGTGATGCTGGCGCAGGCGGTGGCGCCGCTGATGCGCGCGCGCGGCGGTGGCGCCATCGTCAATTTCACCAGCATCTCGGCCAATGTCGCGCAGACCGGGCGCTGGCTATATCCGGTATCCAAGGCGGCCATCGCGCAGCTGACGCGCAATATGGCGATGGATCTGGCGCCCGACCGCATCCGCGTGAATTCGGTGTCGCCGGGCTGGACATGGTGCCGGCTGATGGACGAGGTCAGCGGCGGCAACCGCGCCCGTACCGATGCCGTCGCCGCGCCATTCCACCTGCTGGGCCGCGTGGGCGAGCCCGACGAGGTCGCGCAGGTGGTGCTGTTCCTGTGCTCTGACCATGCCAGCTTCGTCACCGGCGCGGATTACGCCGTCGACGGTGGCTACAGTGCGATGGGCCCGGAGCAGAACGTCCCGGCAATCGGCAAGCTGGCCGGCTGACGCCATCGCCGCACACGCCATCCCCATCCAATCAGGAGACCACATCATGCGCCAACGCATCGCCATCGTAGGGGCCGGGCAATCCGGCCTGCAAATGGCCCTCGGGCTGCAGGCGGCCGGCTACCAGGTCACGCTGCTGTCCAATCGCACGCCGGAGCAAGTCCGCACCGGCAAGGTCATGTCGAGCCAGTGCATGTTCGACCGCGCCTTGCAGACCGAGCGCGACCTCGGCCTCAACTGGTGGGACGACAACTGCCCGCCGGTCGAAGGCATCGGCCTGGCCGTGCCGCATCCCGAACTACCCGGCGCGAAAGCCATCGATTGGGCCGCGCCGCTGGACCGGCCGGCACAGGCGGTCGACCAGCGGCTGAAGATGCCGGCGTGGATGGAAGCCTTCGCCGCGCGCGGCGGCGACCTGCGCATCGTCGATGTTGGCGTGGACGAACTGGAAGCGCTGACCGGCGAGCACGACCTGGTGCTGCTGGCCGCCGGCAAGGGCGAGATCGTCAGCCGCTTCGAGCGCGACGCGCAGCGCAGCCCGTTCGACAAGCCGCAACGCGCGCTGGCGCTGACCTATGTCACCGGCATGGTACCGCGCGAGCCGTTCTCGCGGGTTTGCTTCAACCTGATCCCGGGTGTCGGCGAATACTTCGTCTTCCCCGCGCTGACGCTGTCGGGGCCGTGCGAGATCATGGTGTTCGAGGGCATCCCCGGCGGCCCGATGGATCGCTGGGCCGAGGCACGCACGCCCGACCAGCACCTCGCAGAGAGCCTGCGCATCCTGCGCACCTATGCGCCGTGGGAGGCCGAGCGCTGCGAGCGGGTGGCGCTGACCGACGACAACGGCATCCTGTCGGGCCGCTTCGCGCCGACGGTGCGCAAGCCGGTGCTGACGCTGCCTTCGGGCCGGCTGGTATTCGGCATGGCCGATGCCGTGGTGGTCAACGACCCGATCACCGGGCAGGGTTCCAACAATGCCGCCAAATGCTGCAAGGTCTACCTCGACGCCATCCTCGCCCATGGCGAGCGGCCGTTCGACCGTGACTGGATGGAGCAGACCTTCGCCCGCTACTGGCAATACGCCGGCGATGTCGTGGCCTGGACCAACTCGCTGCTGACCCCGCCGCCGCCGCATATCCTGGCGCTGCTGGGCGCGGCAGGGCAGGCGCCCGCGCTGGCGGCGCGCATCGCCAACGGCTTCGACAATCCACCGGACTATTTCCCGTGGTGGATGGACGAGCAGGCTTGCCACCAGCTGATCGACCACCACCTGCCGCAGGCTGCCTGACATGGACACCACCAATCATGCCGCGCCCCTGCTCGATCCGCGCGAGTTGCGGCGGGTTTGCGGCCGCTACGCGACCGGCGTGGCGGTCATCGGTGCCTGTACCGCGCAGCTACGGCCGGTCGGCATCACCGTCAACTCGTTCGCGTCGCTGTCGCTGGCGCCGCCGCTGATCCTGTGGAGCCTGGCGTCGCACTCGCCCAACGCCGGGTTGTTCGAGCCAGGCCGGCCGTTCGGTGTCAGCATCCTGCGCGCCGGGCACGGCGACCTGGCGCGCCGCTTCGCGGCGCCGGCTGTAGACAAGTTCGCCGGCGTGCGCCATACGCGCTGCGCCCAGGGCGTGCCTTACCTTGACGAGGCGCTCGCCACGCTCGCGTGCCGCGTCGAGCGTGCCGATCCCGTGGGCGATCACCTGCTGATCGTCGGCGCGGTGGAGTCCATCTCGGCGGAAGAAGGCGAGCCGCTGGTCTTCTATAGTGGCGGCTTCGTGCGCGTCGCCGCCTGAGCCGCATGCCGGCGAGCGGCGTCTGCTGCCCGCCGCGCCGCCTTCGTGCCAGCTTTTGTGCACATCTGCTTGAATCCTGCCTACAACACCCATCGGCAAATCACAATTGCTTATTGCCCTTTCCTCGGGGAAGGGTTATAGTGTAAGGCTACCCGTGTCTCCGGGTAGTGGGTTGGCCGTTTTGGCCAGGCGCAGTCCTCTTTAGCGCAGCCCATCCGCGCACAAGCGCAAACACAGTTTTCGTGTATCAATCAGCCCCGGCCAATCGCAGCTGGGAATGGAGCAAACCATGAGCCTTGGCCTTGTAGGTCGCAAGGTTGGCATGACCCGTATTTTCACGGACGACGGTGAAGCGATTCCCGTGACCGTGGTCGAGGTCGGCGACAACCGCGTGACGCAAATCAAGACGGACGAGACCGACGGTTATACCGCGGTTCAAGTCACCTTCGGCGCACGACGCGCAAGCCGCGTCACCAAGCCGCTGGCGGGTCACCTCGCCAAAGCCGGCGTGGAAGCCGGCGAAATCATCCGCGAATTCCGTATCGATGCAGCCAAGGCTGCCGAACTGCAAGCTGGCGGTTCGCTGTCGGTCGACCTGTTCGAAGTCGGTCAGAAGATCGACGTGCAGGGCGTGACCATCGGTAAGGGCTACGCCGGTACCATCAAGCGCTATCACTTCGCCTCCGGCCGTGCCACCCACGGTAACTCGCGCTCGCACAACGTGCCGGGCTCGATCGGTATGGCGCAGGATCCGGGCCGCGTGTTCCCGGGCAAGCGCATGACCGGTCACCTGGGCGATGTCACCCGCACCGTGCAGAACCTGGAGATCGCCAAGATCGACGCAGAGCGCAAGCTGCTGCTGGTCAAGGGCGCCATCCCTGGCTCCAAGAACGGCAAGGTCATCGTTACCCCGGCCGTCAAGGCCAAAGCCAAAGCTTAAGGAGCGCATGTAATGGAACTCAAGCTCCTCCAGGACAATGGCCAGATCGGCGCGGGCGTTGCCGCTTCGCCCGAAGTGTTCGGCCGTGACTACAACGAAGCCCTCGTTCACCAGATCGTCGTCGCTTACCAGGCCAACGCGCGCAGCGGTAACCGCAAGCAGAAGGATCGTGAAGAGGTCAAGCACACGACCAAGAAGCCGTGGCGCCAGAAGGGTACGGGCCGTGCTCGTGCCGGTATGTCTTCCTCGCCGCTGTGGCGCGGGGGCGGCCGTATCTTCCCGAATTCGCCGGAAGAGAACTTCAGCCAGAAGGTCAACAAGAAGATGTTCCGTGCCGGCATGCGCTCGATTTACTCGCAGCTCGCACGTGAAGGTCGTATCAATGTGGTGGACGGTTTCACCGTCGACGCGCCCAAGACCAAGCTCTTGGCCGACAAGTTCAAGGCCATGGGCCTGGACTCGGTGCTGATCATCACCGACAGCCTCGACGAAAACCTCTACCTGGCTTCGCGCAACCTGCCGCACGTGGCAGTTGTCGAGCCGCGCCAGGCTGATCCGCTGTCGCTCGTGCACTACAAGAAGGTGCTGGTGACCAAGGCAGCCGTCGCGCAGATCGAGGAGTTGCTGAAATGACGCAAGTAGCCAAGAACGATCATCGTTTGATGCAGGTGCTGCTCGCGCCGGTGGTTTCCGAAAAGGCAACCCTGGTCGCCGACAAGAATGAACAAGTCGTGTTCGAAGTGGCCCGCGATGCCAACAAGGCAGAAGTGAAGGCCGCCGTCGAACTGCTGTTCAAGGTCGAGGTGCAGTCCGTTCAGATCCTGAACCAGAAGGGCAAGCAGAAGCGCTTCGGCCGTTTCATGGGCCGTCGCAACCACGTGAAGAAAGCTTACGTGTCGCTGAAGCCGGGTCAGGAAATCAATTTTGAAGCGGAGGCCAAGTAATCATGGCACTCGTCAAGACCAAGCCGACTTCCCCGGGTCGTCGCTCGATGGTGAAGGTCGTCAACAAGGACCTTCACAAGGGCGCCCCGCACGCTCCGCTGCTGGAAAAGCAATTCCAGAAGTCGGGTCGTAACAACAATGGTCATATCACCACCCGCCACAAGGGCGGTGGTCATAAGCACCACTACCGCGTGGTCGACTTCAAGCGCAACGACAAGGACGGCATCCCCGCCAAGGTCGAGCGCCTGGAATACGATCCGAACCGCAGCGCCAACATCGCGCTGGTCGTGTTCGCCGACGGCGAGCGCCGCTACATCATCGCCACCAAGGGCATGGTTGCCGGCCAATCGCTGCTGAATGGCTCGGAAGCGCCGATCAAGGCTGGTAACAACCTGCCGATCCGCAACATTCCGGTCGGTACCACGATCAACAACGTGGAAATGCTGCCGGGCAAGGGCGCCCAGATCGCCCGCGCTGCAGGCGGCTCCGCCGTGCTGCTGGCCCGTGAAGGCCTGTACGCCCAGGTTCGCCTGCGCTCCGGCGAAGTGCGCCGCGTGCACATCGAGTGCCGCGCCACCGTCGGTGAAGTTGGCAACGAAGAGCACAGCCTGCGCGTCATCGGCAAGGCCGGTGCGACCCGTTGGCGCGGTATCCGCCCGACGGTCCGCGGCGTTGTGATGAACCCGGTCGACCACCCGCACGGTGGTGGCGAGGGCAAGACCGCTGCTGGCCGCGATCCGGTGTCGCCGTGGGGTACCCCGACCAAGGGCTACCGCACCCGCAGCAACAAGCGCACGGACAGCATGATCGTCCAGAAGCGCCACAAGCGTTAATCGGTAGGTAGGAGCTAAAGATATGACTCGTTCCGCTAAAAAGGGTCCGTTCTGCGACGCCCACCTGCTGAAGAAGGTGGAAGTTGCAGTCAGCGGCAAGGACAAGAAGCCCATCAAGACTTGGTCGCGCCGCTCGACCATTCTGCCGGAGTTCATTGGCCTGACGATCGCCGTGCACAACGGCCGTCAACACGTGCCGGTGTACGTGACGGAAAACATGGTTGGCCACAAGCTCGGCGAATTTGCGATCACCCGCACGTTCAAGGGCCACGCGGCTGACAAGAAAGCGAAGAGGTAAGGTGCCATCATGGAAGTGAAAGCGATTCATCGCGGTGCCCGCATCTCCGCCCAGAAGACGCGCCTGGTCGCTGACCAGATCCGTGGTCTGCCGATCGAGCGCGCGCTCAATGTCCTGACGTTCAGCCCGAAAAAGGCTGCCGGGATTGTGAAGAAGGTGGTCGAATCGGCCATCGCCAACGCTGAGCACAACGAAGGCGCCGACATCGACGAACTCAAGGTCAAATCGATCTACGTCGACAAGGCGACCTCGCTCAAGCGCTTCACCGCACGGGCGAAGGGCCGCGGCAACCGCATCGAGAAACAAACCTGTCACATCACTGTGACGCTCGGCAACTAAGGAGTCACGATGGGACAGAAGATTCATCCGACTGGCTTCCGTCTGGCTGTCAGCCGTAACTGGGCTTCGCGCTGGTACGCCAGCAACACGAAGTTCGCCGGCATGCTGAAGGAAGACATCGAAGTTCGCGACTTCCTGAAGAAGAAGCTGAAGAACGCATCGGTTGGCCGCGTCGTCATCGAGCGCCCCGCCCGCAATGCCCGCATCACCATTTACAGCTCGCGTCCGGGCGTGGTGATCGGCAAGAAGGGTGAGGACATCGAACTGCTGAAGGCCGAACTGCAGCGTCGCATGGGCGTGCCCGTGCACGTGAACATCGAGGAAATCCGCAAGCCGGAAACCGATGCTCAGCTGATCGCCGACTCGATCACCCAGCAGCTCGAGCGCCGCATCATGTTCCGCCGCGCCATGAAGCGCGCCATGCAGAACGCGATGCGCCTGGGTGCCCAGGGCATCAAGATCATGAGCGCCGGCCGTCTGAACGGTATCGAAATCGCACGTACCGAGTGGTACCGCGAAGGCCGTGTGCCCCTGCACACCCTGCGCGCCGACATCGACTACGGCTTCTCCGAAGCAGAAACCACCTACGGCATCATCGGTGTCAAGGTGTGGGTCTACAAGGGTGATCACCTCGGCCGCAATGAAGCGCCGGTGGTGGAAGAGCCGCAAGACGACCGTCGTCGTCGCCCGGGTCGTCCGGAAGGCCGCCGCCGTGAAGGCGAAGGCCGTCCGGGTGGCAACCGCCGTGGCGGTGCCGGTGCCGGTCGTCGCGCTGCGCCTGGCGCAGATGGGAAGAGTGGAGAATAACGATGCTGCAACCTAAGCGCAGAAAATACCGCAAGGAGCAGAAAGGCCGCAACACGGGTAAGGCTACCCGTGGCAACGCCGTGTCTTTCGGCGAATTCGGCCTGAAGGCCATGGGCCGTGGCCGTCTGACGGCTCGCCAGATCGAGTCGGCACGTCGTGCGATGACCCGTCACATCAAGCGTGGCGGCCGCATCTGGATCCGGATCTTCCCGGACAAGCCGATCTCGAAGAAGCCCGCTGAAGTCCGTATGGGTAACGGTAAGGGCAATCCGGAGTACTACGTGGCTGAAATCCAGCCGGGCAAGATGCTGTACGAAATGGATGGCGTGAGCGAAGAGCTGGCGCGTGAGGCGTTCCGCCTCGCAGCGGCCAAGCTGCCGATCGCCACCAATTTCGTGGTGCGCCAGGTCGGGACGTAAGGAGAGCAGGGATGAAAGCATCCGAACTTCGCGGCAAGGACGCCGCAGGCCTGAACCAGGAGCTCTCCGAGCTGCTGAAGGCCCAATTTAGCCTGCGCATGCAAAAGGCAACCCAACAGCTGCAGAACACCAGCCAGCTGAAGAAGGTTCGCAAGGACATCGCGCGCGTGCAAACCGTGCTGACTGAAAAGGCGAACGCGAAATGACTGAAGCTGCACAAACGGAAAAGTCGCTTCGCCGTACCCTGGTCGGCCGTGTCGTGAGCGACAAGATGGACAAGACCGTTACGGTCTTGGTGGAAAACCGCGTCAAGCATCCCCTGTACGGCAAGTACGTGCTGCGTTCCAAGAAGTACCACGCACACGACGAAGCCAACCAGTACAAGGAAGGCGACAAGGTCGAAATCCAGGAAGGCCGTCCGCTGTCGCGGACCAAGTCCTGGGTGGTTTCCCGGCTGGTAGAGGCTGCACGCGTCATCTAAGAACAACACGTTCTTAGCTTGACTTGCAAGTCCAGGATTATGTAGCTATAATCCTGGACTTCCGCTTTATTGCGTTCGCCTTAGCAGTACCACCCGGGCGGGCCTGTTGAGCGAGCCAGGGCCAAGCGATTCGACATCAGTCAAGTTGCCAGGCTCCTACCGACTTCAAAGTTGATCAACCCATACGGTGCTGGCGCAAGGCCGGAACCGACGGGACCAAGACTGACCGACGGGCGCTATGGCACCTGGCGGATTAAGTTGGGAAGACAAACACCATGATTCAGACAGAAAGCCGGCTCGAAGTGGCCGATAACACTGGTGCGCGCGAAGTGCTGTGCATCAAGGTGCTGGGTGGCTCCAAGCGCCGCTACGCAAGCGTTGGCGACATCATCAAGGTGACCGTCAAGGACGCAGCGCCGCGCGGTCGCGTGAAGAAGGGCGACATCTACAACGCCGTCGTCGTGCGTACCGCCAAGGGCGTGCGCCGCGCTGACGGTTCGCTGATCAAGTTCGACGGCAATGCCGCCGTCCTGCTGAACAACAAGCTCGAGCCGATCGGCACCCGTATTTTCGGGCCGGTGACTCGTGAACTCCGTACCGAGCGCTTCATGAAGATCGTGTCGCTCGCTCCGGAAGTGCTGTAAGGAGCCGACATGAACAAGATTCGCAAAGGCGATGAAGTCATCGTCCTGACCGGCAAGGACAAGGGCAAGCGCGGTACCGTGCAGGCCGTGCTCGGTGACAAGGTTGCGGTGCAGGGCGTGAACATCGCCAAGAAGCATGCGCGCCCGAACCCGATGCTGGGCACCACCGGTGGCGTGGTTGACAAGGTCATGCCGCTGCATATTTCCAACGTTGCGCTCGTGGATGCCAATGGCAAGCCGTCGCGCGTCGGCATCAAGGTGGAAGACGGCAAGCGCGTGCGCGTGCTGAAGACCACCGGCGCCGTCGTGGCAGCTTGATTCTGGGCACGTTTAGGAGTTGAGCATGGCAGCACGTCTGCAAGAGTTTTACAAAGAACAGGTTGTGCCGAAGCTGATCGAACAGTTCGGCTACAAGTCGGTCATGGAAGTGCCGCGCATCACCAAGATCACCCTGAACATGGGCCTTGGCGAAGCGATCAATGACAAGAAGATCATTGAAAACGCCGTCGGCGACCTGACCAAGATCGCCGGTCAGAAGCCGGTCGTGACGAAGGCCAAGAAGGCCATCGCCGGCTTCAAGATCCGCCAGGGCTACCCCATCGGTGCGATGGTGACCCTGCGCGGCGAGCGCATGTTCGAATTCCTCGATCGTTTCGTCACCGTGGCCCTGCCGCGCGTGCGTGACTTCCGTGGTGTGTCGGGCCGTTCGTTTGACGGTCGTGGCAACTACAACATCGGTGTGAAAGAGCAGATCATTTTCCCCGAAATCGAGTACGACAAGATCGACGCACTGCGTGGTCTGAACATCAGCATCACGACGACGGCAAAGAACGACGAGGAAGCCAAGGCACTCCTCGGTGCGTTCAAGTTCCCGTTCCGCAATTAAGGGGTAACCGTGGCTAAACTGGCTCTGATTGAACGTGAGAAGAAGCGCGCCAAGCTGGTGGCGAAGTACGCCGCCAAGCGCGCCAACCTCAAGGCCATTATCGACGACCAAGAGAAGTCGGAAGAAGAGCGTTACAGCGCGCGTCTCGAGCTGCAACAGCTCCCGCGCAACGCGAACCCGACTCGCCAGCGCAATCGCTGCGCGATCACCGGTCGTCCCCGCGGTACCTTCCGCAAGTTTGGCCTGGCGCGTAACAAGATCCGCGAAATCGCCTTCAAGGGCGAAATCCCGGGTCTGACGAAAGCCAGCTGGTAATTACGCACAGGCTACAGGAGAAACAGTATGAGCATGAGCGATCCTATCGCCGATATGCTGACGCGCATCCGCAACGCCCAGGGCGTGCAGAAGGCGTCGGTTGTCATGCCGTCGTCGAAGCTGAAAGTGGCAATCGCCAAGGTCCTGAAGGACGAAGGCTACATCGACGATTACGCCGTCCAGGAAGATGGCGGCAAGGCACAACTGAGCATCGGCCTGAAGTACTACGCCGGCCGTCCGGTGATCGAGCGCATCGAGCGCGTCTCGAAGCCCGGCCTGCGCGTGTACAAGGGCCGCAGCGACATCCCGCAAGTGATGAACGGCCTGGGTGTGGCGATCATCTCGACCCCGCAGGGTCTGATGACCGACCGCAAGGCTCGCGCCACCGGCGTGGGCGGCGAAGTTCTCTGCTACGTCGCTTAAGGAGAGAACCATGTCCCGTGTAGGTAAGGCTCCCATCGCGCTCCCCAAGGGCGCGGAAGTGAACGTGGCAGCTGGCGTGCTCTCCGTGAAGGGTCCGCTGGGTACGCTGTCGCAACCGATTCACAGCCTGGTCAAGGTCAATGTCGAGAACGACACGCTGACCTTCTCGCCGGCTGACGAGTCGCGTGAAGCAAACGCCCTGCAAGGCACCATGCGCGCCCTGGCGGCGAACATGGTCAAGGGCGTGACCACCGGTTTCGAGCGCAAGCTGAACCTCGTTGGCGTGGGCTACCGTGCCCAGCTGCAAGGCGCTGCGCTGAAGCTCCAGCTTGGTTTCTCGCACGACGTGATCCATGAGATGCCGGAAGGCGTGAAGGCGGAAACGCCGACGCAGACCGAGATCATCATCAAGGGTGCGGACAAGCAGAAAGTCGGTCAGGTTGCCGCGGAAGTCCGCGCGTACCGCCCGCCTGAGCCCTACAAGGGCAAGGGTGTGCGCTACAGCGACGAGCGCGTCATCCTGAAGGAAACCAAGAAGAAGTAAGGGGTGCAATGATGAACAAGAAAGACGCTCGTTTGCGCCGTGCACGTCAGACCCGCGCCAAGATCGCGGAGATGAAAGTCAATCGTCTGACCGTGTTCCGTACGAATTCGCATATTTACGCCCAGGTCTTCTCCGAGTGCGGCACCAAGGTGCTGGCTTCGGCTTCGACCGCAGAGGTGGAAGTGCGCAAGGAACTGGATGGCAAGGGCGCTACCGCCGCTGCCGCCACCGTGGTTGGCAAGCGCATCGCCGAGAAGGCGAAGGCTGCCGGCGTGGAAACCGTCGCGTTCGATCGCGCCGGCTTCCGTTTCCATGGCCGCGTGAAGGCCCTGGCAGACGCCGCCCGCGAAGCCGGCCTGAAGTTCTAAGCGCATAGAGAGAGATACGTCATGGCAAAGATGCAAGCAAAAGTCCAACAGGACGAACGCGACGACGGCCTCCGCGAGAAGATGATCTCGGTCAACCGTGTCACCAAGGTGGTGAAGGGTGGCCGGATTCTCGGTTTCGCAGCGCTGACCGTGGTTGGTGACGGCGATGGCCGCATCGGCATGGGCAAGGGCAAGGCCAAGGAAGTGCCGGTTGCTGTTCAGAAGGCAATGGACGAAGCCCGTCGCAAGATGGTCAAGGTCTCGCTGAAGAACGGCACGCTGCAACACGAAGTCGTTGGCAAGCACGGCGCCGCCAAGGTGCTGATGATGCCCGCCAAGGAAGGTACCGGCGTGATCGCTGGCGGCCCGATGCGCGCGATCTTCGAAGTGATGGGCGTCACCAACGTGGTGACCAAGTCGCACGGCTCCACCAACCCGTACAACATGGTTCGCGCCACGCTGGACGGCCTTCAGAAGATGAGCACGCCGGGCGAAATCGCCGCGAAGCGTGGCAAGTCGGTCGAAGACATCCTGGGTTAAGGTGAACGCAATGTCGCAGAAAACCGTAAAAGTGCAACTCGTGCGCAGCCTGATCGGCACGCGCGAGGATCATCGCGCCACCGTTCGTGGCCTGGGCCTGCGCCGCATCAACTCGGTGTCGGAGCTGCAGGACACGCCCGCCGTGCGCGGCATGATCAACAAGGTCTCGTACCTGGTGAAGGTTCTGGCCTGATCGGGACTTGGAGAGCAAGATGCAACTGAACAACCTGAAACCGGCTGCCGGTTCGAAGCACGCCAAGCGTCGCGTCGGCCGCGGTATCGGCTCCGGCCTGGGCAAGACTGCCGGTCGCGGTCACAAGGGTCAGAAGTCGCGTTCGGGCGGCTTCCACAAGGTGGGTTTCGAAGGCGGTCAAATGCCGCTGTATCGTCGCCTGCCGAAGCGCGGCTTCACCTCGCTGACCAAGGCGTTCACCGCCGAAGTCACGCTGCGTGACATCGAGCGCCTGGAAGCGGCCGAAGTCGACCTGCTGGTTCTGAAGCAGGCTGGCCTGGTCAGCGACCTGGTCAAGAGCGCCAAGGTCATCAAGGCCGGCGAGCTGACCCGCAAGGTGACGATCAAGGGTCTGGGCGCCACCGCTGGCGCCAAGGCCGCGATCGAAGCCGCTGGCGGCCAGATCGCAGCCTGACAAGACATTTATCGCAGCATAGGCAGTTATAGTCGGAGCATCGTTTGGCCACGGCGAAACCCAATGCAAGCGCGCAAGCCAGGAACACGGCGAAGTACGGCGACCTCAAGCGCCGGCTGATGTTTCTGGTGCTGGCCCTGATCGTGTACCGCATCGGCGCTCATATTCCGGTGCCCGGTATCGATCCGGAGCAGCTTGCGAAGCTTTTCCAGAGTCAGTCGGGTGGCATCCTCGGGATGTTCAACCTGTTCTCGGGCGGGGCGCTGTCGCGCTTTACCGTCTTCGCGCTCGGCATCATGCCGTACATCTCGGCGTCGATCATCATGCAGTTGCTGACGATCGTGCTGCCGCAGCTGGAGTCGCTGAAGAAGGAAGGGCAGGCAGGCCAGCGCAAGATCACGCAGTACACGCGCTACGGCACCGTGGTCCTGGCCACGTTCCAGGCGCTGTCGATTGCGGTGGCGCTGGAGTCGCAGCCGGGGCTGGTGCTGGATCCTGGCCTGATGTTCCGGGCCACGGCGGTGATCACGCTGGTGACCGGTACGATGTTCCTGATGTGGCTGGGTGAGCAGATCACCGAGCGGGGTCTGGGCAACGGCATCTCGATCATCATCTTCGGCGGTATCGCGGCGGGCCTGCCCAACGCGATCGGCGGACTGTTCGAACTGGTCCGCACGGGTTCCATGAGCATCATCGCGGCGATCTTCATCGTGGCGATCGTGATCGGTGTGACCTTCGCAGTGGTGTTCGTCGAGCGTGGCCAGCGCAAGATCCTGGTGAACTATGCCAAGCGTCAGGTCGGCAACAAGGTGTACGGCGGACAGTCGTCGCACCTGCCGCTGAAGCTGAACATGGCAGGGGTGATTCCGCCGATCTTCGCGTCGTCGATCATCCTGTTCCCGGCAACGATCGCGGGCTGGTTCACGTCTGACGCGACTGGATCGGTGGGCGGGTTCATCAAGGACCTGGCTGCCACGCTGTCGCCGGGCCAGCCGGTCTACATCCTGCTGTACGCTGCTGCGATTGTATTTTTCTGCTTCTTCTACACGGCCCTGGTCTACAACAGCCGTGAAGTGGCAGACAACCTGAAGAAAAGCGGTGCCTTCATTCCGGGCATTCGTCCGGGCGAGCAGACGACGCGCTATATCGACAAGATCCTGGTGCGTTTGACGCTGGCTGGTGCGATCTACATCACACTGGTCTGCCTGTTGCCGGAATTCCTGGTGCTGCGCTGGAACGTTCCGTTCTATTTCGGCGGAACCTCCCTGCTGATCATCGTGGTCGTCACGATGGACTTCATGGCCCAGGTTCAGTCCTATGTCATGTCGCAGCAGTATGAGTCGCTGCTGAAGAAGGCGAATTTCAAGGGTAATCTGACCTTGCGCTGACTTCGGATCGGTACAGGCTAGGTATGGCAAAAGACGACGTCATCCAGATGCAGGGCCAGGTCCTGGAGAACCTGCCCAATGCGACGTTCCGAGTCAAGCTGGAGAATGGCCATGTAGTGCTGGGCCACATCTCCGGCAAGATGAGAATGAACTACATCCGGATTCTTCCGGGTGACAAGGTGACGGTCGAGCTGACCCCATATGATCTGTCGCGCGCACGAATCGTCTTCCGGACGAAGTGAGCGAACAGGAATTGAAGGAAGAGGAAAATTATGAAAGTGCTGGCTTCTGTTAAGCGCATTTGCCGCAACTGCAAAATCATCAAGCGCAACGGTGTCGTGCGCGTGATCTGCTCGTCGGATCCCCGCCACAAGCAACGCCAAGGCTAATCGGAAAGAGGATTGACGAATGGCACGTATCGCAGGGGTTAACATCCCGAACCACAAGCATACCGAAATCGGCCTGACCGCCATTTACGGTATCGGCCGCTCGCGCGCCCGCAAGATTTGCGAGGCCACCGGTGTACCGTTTGACAAGAAGGTCAAGGATCTGACCGACGCCGACCTGGAAAAGCTTCGTGACGAAGTGGGCAAGGTCACGGTCGAGGGTGACCTGCGTCGTGAAACCACGATGAACATCAAGCGTCTGATGGACCTTGGTTGCTATCGTGGCATGCGTCACCGCAAGGGCCTGCCCATGCGCGGTCAGCGTACCCGTACCAACGCACGTACCCGCAAGGGTCCGCGCAAGGCCGGCGTGGCTCTGAAGAAGTAAAGCCGAAGGCAGAGGAAGAAACTAATGGCAAAAGGTCCGAATAACGCCGCTCGCGCGCGTAAGAAGGTCAAGAAGAACGTTGCCGACGGCATTGCGCACGTCCACGCCTCGTTCAACAACACCATCATCACGATCACCGACCGTCAGGGCAATGCCCTGTCGTGGGCGACCGCCGGTGGCCAGGGCTTCAAGGGTTCGCGCAAGTCGACCCCGTTCGCTGCCCAGGTTGCTGCCGAGAACGCCGGCCGCGTGGCGCAAGACCAGGGCATCAAGAACCTGGAAGTGCGCATCAAGGGCCCTGGCCCTGGCCGTGAGTCGGCTGTCCGCGCGCTGAACGCGCTGGGCATCAAGATCGCGATCATCGAAGACGTCACGCCGATTCCGCACAACGGCTGCCGTCCGCCGAAGCGCCGCCGCATCTAAGCGATGGCGTGTCCGAGCCCGGTGGGTTTACCTGCCGGTTTCGGATATGGTAGTATCGCGCGTTGACCTGCTGCATTTGATGCGGCAGGTTTTCGTTTTGCATCGAGGGAATGTCGCATAAAGCACATTTCGGTGTCGATGCACTGTAAATGCTTTCAGCGTCGTATCCCGGCCCCAACAGGCCAGGTCGCGCTTCATAAGCCCACCGTCCGTCACGGTCTTCCCGGGTTTCCGGGGGGTACTGCGTTGGCGGACTCGCGGCGCGTCAAGAAGGCGCCGTGATCGATCAAAGGAAGACAACGTGGCACGTTATACCGGCCCGAAGGCCAAACTTTCCCGCCGTGAAGGCACCGACCTGTTCCTGAAGAGCTCGCGCCGCTCGCTGGCCGACAAGTGCAAGCTGGACAGCAAGCCGGGCCAGCATGGCCGCACCTCGGGTGCACGCACCTCGGACTACGGCAACCAGCTGCGCGAAAAGCAGAAGGTCAAGCGCATCTACGGCGTGCTCGAGCGCCAGTTCCGCCGCTACTTCGCCGAAGCCGATCGCCGCAAGGGCAACACCGGCGAAAACCTGCTGCAACTGCTGGAATCGCGCCTGGACAACGTGGTGTACCGCATGGGCTTCGGCTCGACCCGCGCTGAAGCGCGCCAGCTGGTTTCGCACAAGGCGATCCTGGTGAACGGTCAGACCCTGAACGTGCCGTCGGCCCAGATCAAGTCGGGCGACATCATCGCCATCCGCGAGCAGTCGAAGAAGCAAGTCCGTATCGCCGAAGCGCTGTCGCTGGCCGAGCAGTCGGGCTTCCCGACCTGGGTTGCCGTGGATGCCAAGAAGTTCGAAGGTACCTTCAAGCAAGTTCCGGATCGCGCCGATATCTCTGGCGACATCAACGAAAGCCTGATCGTCGAACTGTACTCGCGTTAATCCGCGAGGCAGACGGCCCAGCGCTTGCGTTCTCCGCAAAGCTTCTCTTTCAGCCCGACGCGCGCTACGCGCGGTCGGGCTTCGCCCATCGTTACGATGGGTATTTTCAGGTTCCAAACGTCAGCCTTATCGGTGTAACGAGCCGAGGGTATTGAAAAGGACAACCTAATGCAAACAGCACTCCTCAAGCCAAAAATCATCGCCGTCGAGCCTCTGGGCGACCATCACGCCAAAGTCGTGATGGAGCCGTTCGAGCGCGGCTACGGCCATACGCTCGGTAACGCCCTGCGTCGCGTGCTGCTGTCGTCGATGGTCGGCTATGCCCCGACCGAAGTCACGATCGCTGGGGTGGTCCACGAGTATTCCACCATCGACGGCGTGCAGGAAGATGTCGTCAACCTGCTGCTCAACCTGAAGGGCGTGGTGTTCAAGCTGCACAACCGTGATGAAGTCACGGTGTCGCTGCGCAAGGATGGCGAAGGCGTTGTCACGGCTGCCGATATCGAGCTGCCGCACGACGTCGAGATCATCAACCCGAACCACGTGATCGCCCACCTGTCGGCCGGCGGCAAGCTGGACATGCAGATCAAGGTCGAGCAGGGCCGTGGCTACGTGCCGGGCAACGTGCGCAAGTTCGGCGACGAGTCGGGCAAGGTCATCGGCCGCATCGTGCTGGACGCCTCGTTCTCGCCGGTGCGCCGCGTGTCGTACGCCGTTGAATCCGCTCGCGTGGAGCAGCGTACCGATCTGGACAAGCTGGTGATGAACATCGAAACCGATGGCGTGATCTCGCCCGAGGAAGCGATCCGCCAGTCGGCCCGCATCCTGGTCGACCAGCTGTCCGTGTTCGCCGCGCTGGAAGGCACCGAGTCGGCAGCCGAGGCTGCTTCGAGCCGCACGCCGCAGATCGATCCGATCCTGCTGCGCCCGGTCGACGACCTGGAGCTGACGGTGCGTTCGGCCAACTGCCTGAAGGCCGAGAACATCTACTACATCGGCGACCTGATCCAGCGTACCGAGAACGAGCTGCTGAAGACCCCGAACCTGGGTCGCAAGTCGCTCAACGAGATCAAGGAAGTCCTCGCCTCGCGTGGCCTGACCCTCGGCATGAAGCTCGAGAACTGGCCGCCCGCAGGTCTGGAAAAGTAATTGTGGCGCGGGGGCGTTAGCCCCTGCACCGCGGTAACCGCCCTGGCTTCGGCCGGGGCTCGTATGACTACCGGCCCGCGTCCGCCCGTATCGGACGATAGAAGAGCTGGTCAAACACTTAACTGAAAGGAATCATCATGCGTCACCGTCATGGTCTGCGGAAACTGAACCGCACCTCGTCGCACCGCCTCGCGATGCTGCGCAACATGTCCAACTCGCTGTTCCAGCACGAGCTGATCAAGACCACCGTGCCCAAGGCCAAGGAACTGCGCAAGGTCGTCGAGCCGCTGATCACGCTGGCCAAGAAGGACACCGTTGCCAACCGCCGCCTGGCCTTCGCCCGCCTGCGCGACCGCGACATGGTCACCAAGCTGTTCACCGAACTGGGCCCGCGCTACGCCACCCGTCCGGGCGGCTACACCCGCATCCTGAAGTTCGGCTTCCGTCAGGGCGACAACGCGCCGATGGCGCTGGTCGAGCTGGTGGATCGTCCGGAAATCACCGAAGCCCCGGCCGAAGAAGCCGCGGAATAAGTGCGTTTCCTGCCCGCTGCCGTCGTGAGACGGTTCCGGGCACACCGCTTACAATCGAGCCAGGCATCCGCCTGGCTCTTTTGTTTTGGGCGCCAGCCGCCCGTGCCACCCTTGCCAGCCGTACCAGGAGAGTGCCGATGCCCGATGCCAGCCAGTCACCCGACCCCGCGGAGGTGCTCGTGGTGATCACCAATACCCCTGATGCCGAGACGGCAGCGCGGCTGTCCCGGACAGTGCTGGAGGCGCGCGCGGCGGCCTGCGTGAACCGTCTGGCCCCGGTGGAATCCGAGTACTGGTGGCAAGGCGTGCTGGAGCAGGCGCGCGAATGGCCGCTGCTGATCAAGACCACGCGCGCGCGCTACGCTGCACTCGAGGCCGTGATCCGGCAACATCACCCCTATGACGTGCCGGAGATCATCGCCGTGCCGGTGACGGCGGGCTTTGCACCGTACCTGGCGTGGGTTGGCAGCGAGACGGATACCGGCGCGCAGGCGGCGGGATAATGGGCGAAGGGGGCTGCCGCGCAGCAGTGGGTACGGCAGGGCCCATCGGCCAGGACAGACAGGAAACAGCTTCATGAACATCGGTTTGGCACTTCCGGAGCGGGCACGCGGGCTGGTTCAGGCGCGGCATATTGCCGCAGGCCTGCTGGCGGTACTGGCCTGGCTTTGCCTGGCTGGTGCGGCGCTGGCGGCAACGGAGGACGACTTCCTGCCGCCGGAGCAAGCCTTCCGCTTCGCCGCGCGCCAGATCGACGACAACACCGTGGAGGTGCGTTTCGATGTCGCGCCCGGCTACTACATGTACCGGGAGCGATTCGCCTTTGCGACGGAGCCTGCCGCCGTGAAGCTCGGCACGCCGGACCTCCCGCACGGCAAGGTCAAGTTCGACGACACCTTCGGCAAGGAGATGGAGACGTACCGGGACAGCGTGACCATCCGCGTGCCGGTGGCGGCGGCGCCGGCGGACGGCAAGTGGACGCTGACGGTCACCTCGCAGGGCTGCGCCGACAAGGGCCTGTGCTATCCACCGATGGAAAGCGTCTACAAGGTCGGTGGCACCGGCCTGGCCGACCTGTTCGGCAAGCGCGGGCGCTCCGATGCGACCGCTGCCGCCCCGCTGCAGGCCCAGCCAGCCCAGCCGGCTGCCGCCGCATCGCTGCGTGCCGACGACTCCGACCGCATCGCCGGCGCGCTGGCGAGCCGCAACATGGGCCTGATCGCGGCGCTCTTCTTCGGCCTGGGCCTGCTGCTGACCTTCACGCCGTGCGTGCTGCCGATGGTGCCGATCCTGTCGTCGATCGTCATCGGCGAGCATGTCACGCGCAGCCGTGCGCTGGTGGTGTCGCTGGCCTATGTACTGGGCATGGCGGTGGTGTACACCGCCGTCGGCGTGGCTGCAGGGCTGCTGGGCGAAGGCCTGTCGGCCGCGCTGCAGACGCCATGGGTGCTGGGCCTGTTCGCCGCGCTGATGGTGGCGCTGGCACTGTCGATGTTCGGCCTGTACGAGCTGCAGCTGCCGCAGCGCTGGCAGGCGCGGCTGACGGAATCGTCCAACCGCCGCCAGGGTGGTCAGGTGGCTGGCGCGGCAGCGATGGGCGCGATCTCCGCGCTGATCGTCGGGCCCTGCGTGACCGCGCCGCTGGCGGGGGCGCTGGCCTATATCGCGCAGACGCGCGATGCGGTCATCGGTGGCGCAGCGCTGTTTGCGATGGCGATCGGCATGGGCGTGCCGCTGGTGCTGGTGGGCGTGGGTGCGGGCAACCTGCTGCCGCGCGCAGGCCGCTGGATGGAGGTGACCAAGCGCTTCTTCGGCTTCCTGCTGCTGGGGGTGGCGTTGTGGATGCTCGGGCCGGTGCTGCCGGCATGGACGACGATGCTGCTTTTGGCGGCATTGCTGCTGGTGGCCGCGGTGTTCCTCGGCGCCTTTGACGGGCTCGGGGCCGATCCGCGCAACCTGGCGCGCGTGGGCAAGGGGCTTGGTGTCTTGTTCGCGATCGCCGCGGCCATCGTGCTGATCGGCGTGGCGTCGGGCGGGCGCGATCCGCTGCAGCCGTTGTCGCACCTGAGCGCAGGCCGCGGTGGTGTGGAAAGCGCGGGCGCCGCTCAGGCGGTGCGCTTCGAGCGCGTGCGCAGCGTCGCGGAACTGGATGCCCGCGTGGCGCAGGCCGCCGCGGCCGGCAAGCCGGTGCTGCTCGATTTTTATGCCGACTGGTGCGTCAGCTGCAAGGAAATGGAGCGCATGACCTTCGTCGACCCGCGCGTGCGCGCGCGGCTGTCCGAGATCGTGCTGCTGCAGGCGGATGTGACCGCCAACAATGCCGACGACAAGGCGCTGCTCAAGCGCTTCGGGCTGTTCGGGCCGCCGGGGATCATCCTGTTCGGATCGGATGGGCGCGAGCGGCCGGTGCGGGTGATTGGCTACCAGTCGGCCAACCGCTTCCTGGAGAGCCTGGAGCGCGCCTTCGGCAAGCGCACCAGCACCTGAGGTGTACCTGCGCCTGCGCTAGTGCTCCAGCTGCCGCGCCACGGCCCACAGCGCGCCCAGCACCACCACCACCGCCCCCATCAGGCCGATCGACCACCAGAATCCGTCCGGCGCCTGCAGCCAGGGCATGCGCTCGAAATTCATGCCGAAGATGCCGGTGATCAGCGTCAGCGGCATGAACAGCGCCGTGATCAGCGTCAGCATGCGCATGGTGCGGTTGGTGCGGTGGGCCACCGCCGAAAAGTGGATCTGCACCGCCGACTCGATTGAATCCTCCAGCCGCCGCGCATGCGCGAGCACGCGCTGGATATGTTCCATCACGTCGTTGATGCGCACCAGCAACAGTTCGTCGCGACCCGGGACATCTACCGGGGTGCCGTGCTGGTCGCTGCTGTAGCGGTTGTCGAGCAGGCTGTCGCGGAATTCCTGCAGCGCGTCGCGCTGTTCCTCGCTCAGGTGCTCCAGCTTGCGCAGCTGGATGCGCGCGTCGAGCAGCCCCTCCCAACTGGAAAAACTGCGGCGCGAGTTCAGCAGCGCGCGCTGCCAGCGGTCGAGCTGGCGCGTCAGCGGGGCGCGCAGTTCCAGATAGCGGTCCACCATCGCATTGAGCAGGCGCAGCATCAGATCCTCGGGCCGGTTGGGCGGGCGCACGCCGTGCAGCAGCGTCTGGCCGTTGCCGCGCGCGGGCGACGCCTGCGGCCGCGGCGCCTGGCAGAGCTCGAGCAGGCGCTGGCGCACCTGGTCGACGGTGCGCGACGGGCCGTTGCGTACCGTGACCAGCAGCGTATCGAAGACGAAGAACGTGACCGGCTGCGTATCGATTTTGGCCAGTGCGGGCAGGAAGCCGGGCGGATACCGGCGCGCACGCGCCGTCGTCGCATCGCCAGACGCTCTGGGCGCATTGGCCGGCGTTGCCTCCTGCGGCTCGGCCTCGGCGATCGCGCGGCTGGTCTCGAAGGTCAGCTTGCGGAAGATCACCATGTCATACGCGTTGGTCGTGTCGAAATACGACGGATGCGCGGCATTGGTGGCGTCGGCCAGGTGCAGGTCGAGGACCGAAGCGCCGGCGAGCTGGCGCACGTTCTCGCGCCAGGCGTCCGGGGCAGCCGTGACTTCCTCGGTGGAAAAGTCCGCCCAGACGAACAGCGCGGCGGCATTGCCGCCGAGGAAGCTGGCCGCTTCGGTCAGCGAGGCGAGCGGGTGTACCTGGCTGGCCGAGAAGCCGAGCAGTTCCATAGGCGCTTGGGTTCCCACAGAGCGATAGAGCGATCGTGCGATGCAGGTCAGGCGGCCAGCAGGCGCGCGGCGTCGCGTGCGAAATAGGTCAGGATGCCGTCGGCGCCGGCGCGGCGGAAGGCCAGCAGCGATTCCATCATGACCTTGTCGTGGTCGAGCCAGCCGTTCTGCGCGGCGGCCTTCAGCATCGCGTACTCGCCGCTGACCTGGTAGACGTAGGTCGGGAAGCGGAACTCGTCCTTCACGCGGCGCACGATATCGAGGTAAGGCATGCCGGGCTTGACCATCACCATGTCGGCGCCTTCGAGGATGTCCTGCGCCACTTCGCGCAGCGCTTCGTCGGTGTTGGCCGGGTCCATCTGGTAGGTCATCTTGTTGCCCTTGCCCAGGTTGGCGGCCGAGCCCACTGCATCGCGGAAGGGGCCGTAGAAGGCCGATGCGTACTTGGCCGAGTAGGCCATGATGCGGGTATGGATGTGGCCGTTGTCTTCCAGCGCCGTGCGCACCGCGCCGATGCGGCCGTCCATCATGTCGGACGGGGCCACGATATCGACGCCCGCGTCGGCCTGGGCCAGCGCCTGGCGCACCAGGATCTCCACGGTGGTGTCATTGATGACGTAGCCGTTTTCATCCAGCACGCCGTCCTGGCCGTGGCTGGTGTAGGGATCGAGCGCAACGTCGCAGAGCACGCCGAGTTCGGGAAAGCGGTCTTTCAGCGCCCGCACCGCGCGCGGCACCAGGCCGTCGGGATTGATGGCCTCGATGCCATCGGGCGTTTTCAGCGAGGGGTCGATCACCGGGAACAGCGCGAGCACCGGGATGCCGAGCTTGACGCAATCTTCGGCCACCGGCATCAGCAGGTCCACGGAGACCCGCTCGACGCCCGGCATCGACGCCACGGACTGGCGCTGGTTCTGGCCGTCGAGGATGAACACCGGGTAGATCAGGTTGTCCGGCGACAGGCGATGTTCGCGCATCATGCGGCGGGAGAAATCGTCGCGGCGCATGCGGCGCGGGCGGTACTCGGGGAAGGTCGACATGGCAGGCTTCTTGTGCTGGAGACGGGACAGAAATGTCCAATTTGCCAGCCGGCAAGCACTGCGCGCGCGGCGCAAAGTTGCCGGCTGAAGAAAAACTAAACTTTTATGCGTGCCCGCCATCATACTCGCGGACACTATGTGCGTTGCGCTTGCGTGGCGCGGTGTCCCCCGCTACTCCTCCCTGAGCGGGTACCCGCCCCAGCGGCGGGAAAGTTCGCCCCCGTTGCTTGCAACGGGGCTTTTTTTGCGCGCTGGCTACGCTGCGGCGTTATGCCGCAGGGTCTGTGGTGGCAGGAGGTTCAGCCGCCGTTGGTGCCGTGGCACCGTCCTGCGCCGCGTTCTTCTGCGCTTCCGGCAGGTTGAGCCAGCCGGCGATCACGCCCTGCGCTTCTTCGATGCCGCGACGCTTGAGGCTCGAAAACAGCTGTGCGGTCAGGGGCACCGGCGTTTCCAGCTGCTCTGCGTAGCCCTGCAGCATTTTGCGCGTCTCGCGCAGCGCCTTGGCGTTCTCGCTGTTGGTGAGCTTGTCGGCTTTGGTCAGCAGAACGTGGATCGGCTTGCCGGTGGGCAGGAACCACTCGACCATCTGGCAATCGAGATCGGTGAACGGACGGCGCGCATCCATCATCAGGATCAGTCCCGAGAGTTGCGGCCGCGTCTGCACGTAGTCGCTGAGCAGGCCCTGCCAGTGGTATTTGGCCGAGCCCGACACCTCTGCATAACCGTAGCCCGGCAGGTCGACCAGGAATGCCTGCGGGTCCGGTGCCTTGACCGGGGCCACCGTGAAATAGTTGATGTGCTGCGTGCGCCCGGGCGTGCGCGAGGAAAACGCCAGCCGCTTCTGGTTGCACAGGATGTTGATGGCGGTGGACTTGCCGGCGTTGGAGCGGCCGGCGAACGCTACTTCGGGCACGGCCGTGGCGGGCAGGTCGCGCAGGTGGTTGACGGTAATGAAGAAGCGGGCCTGGTGGAGAAGGGACATGCGCTGGAGAGGTAGGGCGGGGCGCCGCGCGGCGCGCATTGGCGCGGCCGTGGCCGGGGTACCGCCAGGGGTGGGCAGGGCTGCGGCCGGGGCCGCTCGCCGGGCTTTGATCTGGCGCAGCCCGCGGCCGGTTCAACACGGCACAGCAGGGCGCAAGGCATCAATCCGGCACATAACTTATTGTACAATACGCCGGTTTACGGTCTCCTGACCGGGTGACGCGCGACATCCTTTGCCGCGTGGCTCGGCTGCCGTTGTCCGGACGGGAAGCCTCGTTGTGTCGTCCTATCGTGGGCACGGCCTTGTTTCGCATCACGCGTTGCACCTCGGGTGCCGCGGCGGCGGAGCAGGGGCTGGCGGAGGTCTGCCGCCAGGCAAACCGCAGCGGATCGGTCATCCGCGCGGGTCGCCCCGATGTCAGGCCTTTGCCCCGGCGCGTCCTCACCGCCGGCAGAGTGCCGGTCGGCATGCATCACGGTATCCAAAACAATTCAGAGAAGGTGTGCGAATGAACCGCATTGCGAAGATTCTGGGTGTCCTGGCACTGGCCGTTCCTGCAGCCGCCCTTTCCGGACTGGCATCTGCCGCAGAGCAGGCCGCCGCGAAGGCCGACCCGGCCAAGGGTGAGACGCTGTACACGCAAGGCGCCCCTGATCGCAATGTGCCTGCCTGCCTGAGCTGCCACGGCGCAGCCGGCAACAGCGCGGCCGCCGCCAACCCCAAGCTGGCCGCCCAGCATCCGGAATACGTCCACAAGCAACTGGCCGATTTCAAGTCCAAGGCGCGCAACAACGCGATCATGGTGCCGATGGCATCGGTGCTGACCGACGACGAAATGCGCAACATCGGCGCCTACCTGGCCAAGCAGCCGATCAAGCCGGCCACCGCCAAGAACAAGAACACGATCGAGGAAGGCCAGAAGATCTACCGTGGCGGCATCGCCGCCAAGGGCGTGCCGGCCTGCGCCGCCTGCCATGGCCCCACCGGCGCCGGCATTCCGGCCCAGTATCCGCGTATCGGCGGACAGTGGTCGGAATACACCGAGGCACAGCTGGTGGCGTTCCGCCAGGGCACCCGCAAGAATAATTCGGTCATGACGACCATCGCTGCCAAGATGTCGGATGCCGAGATCAAGGCGGTGGCGGACTACGTCGCCGGCGTCCGGTAACGACGTTAGCGCAGTACGCTGGCGCCGCCGGGCGCCGGCGCTTCGGCGTGCAGCCCGCGCGGCATGCAACCGAACGCGCCTGTCAAAATCGAAAAGGGTGGCCTGCTCGTTCAAGCAAGTCCACCCTTTTTCATTTCAAAGCAGCATGTTGTCTTAGGTGTCACTGCACATGTCGACCGCTTCCACTTCAGGGCTGCACCTGAAGACCTCTCACCGCGTGTTGCGCGACGCGGTCGAATTGTTGTCCTCGATGCGCTTCGCGATCGCGCTGCTGACGGTGATCTCCATCGCCAGCGTGATCGGTACCGTGCTCAAGCAGAATGAGCCGTATCCGAACTACGTCAACCAGTTCGGTCCGTTCTGGGCCGATGTGTTCCATACGCTATCGCTGCAGAAGGTCTACGGCTCGTGGTGGTTCCTGCTGATCCTGGCCTTCCTGGTGGTGTCCACCACGCTCTGCCTGGTGCGCAACACCCCCAAGATGATCGGGGACATGCGCTCATGGAAGGACCATGTGCGCGAGCGCAGCCTGCGCGCCTTCCATCATCGCGGCGAGTTCGACGGCGCGCGCGCGCGCACCGAGGCGGTCGGCAGGCTGTCGGCGCTGCTGCGCAACCGCGGCTACCGCATCAAGGCCGTCGACCATGACGGCGCCACGCTGCTGGCGGGCAAGGCGGGGGCCGCCAACAAGGTCGGCTATATCCTGGCGCATACCGCCATCGTGGTGATCTGCATCGGCGGCCTGCTCGATGGCGACATGCTGATCCGCGCGCAGATGTGGCTGGGTGGCAAGACCCCGATCAGCGGCAACGCGGTGATCAGCGAGATCCCGCCGCAGCACCGGCTGCCGGCGACCAACCCCGGTTTCCGCGGCAATGCCTATGTGCCCGAGGGGCAGACCGTGTCCACGGCCATCCTGAACGTCGCCGACGGCGCGCTGGTGCAGGACCTGCCGTTTGCGCTGACGCTCAAGAAGTTCTCGATCGACTTCTACGAGACCGGCATGCCCAAGCTGTTCGCCTCGGACGTGATCGTCACCGACCGCGTCACCGGCAAGCAGACCGAGGCCACCATCAAGGTGAACGAGCCGTTGATCGTCGACGGCATCGCCATCTACCAGTCCAGCTTCGAAGATGGCGGCTCGCGCCTGAAGTTCGTCGGCTACCCGATGCAGGGCACCGCTCGTGGCACCTTTGCCATCAATGGTGCCGTGGGCGGCAATGCGCCGCTGAAGGGCACCGGCACCGGCGCGGACAACGAAGGCGTGACGGTCGAGTTCAGCGACTTCCGGCTGATGAATATCGAGAACGTCACCGATGCCTCGGGCAAGCCTGACGCACGCGGCGTCGCGCGCAAATCGCTGAACGAGACGCTGGAAAAGCACCTGGGTGCCGCGGCCAGCGCCGACCGCGCCAAGACGCTGCGCAACGTAGGCCCGTCCGTGCAGTACAAGCTGCGCGATCGCACCGGGCAGGCGCGCGAGTACAACAACTACATGGTGCCGGTGCAGATGGACGGGCAGTCGGTGTTCCTGGCCGGCATGCGCGAATCGCCGAGCGAGCAGTTCCGCTACCTGCGCATTCCCGCCGACGACCAGGGCAGCGTTGCCGACTGGATGCGCCTGCGCGCCGCGTTGCAGGACCGCGCGCTTCGGGGCGAGGCCGCCCGCCGCTTTGCGCTGGCGTCGATGCCGGGAGACGACAAGGCCGACCTGCGCCGCCAGCTTGCCGAAAGCGCACTGCGCGCGCTCGACCTGTTTGCGGGCGCCACGCGCCCGACGCCGGACTCGCCCCCGGGCGGCTTCACCGCAATCGCGGCATTCCTGGAAAAGTCGGTGCCGCAGGCCGAGCAGCAGAAGGCCGCCGACGTCCTGCTGAAGATACTGAATGGCTCGATGTGGGAGCTGTGGCAGCTGGCGCGCGCCCAGGACAAGCTGCCGGTGGTGCCAAACAGCGCACAGAGCGGCACCTTCCTGCAGCAGGCGATCAGTGCGCTGTCAGACAGTTTTTTCTACGGCGCACCGGTATTCCTGCAACTTGACGAGTTCAAGGAGATCAAGGCCAGCGTGTTCCAGATGACCCGTGCGCCGGGCAAGAACATCGTGTATCTTGGCTGTCTGCTGCTGACACTGGGGGTGTTCGCGATGTTCTATATCCGCGAGCGCCGCGTCTGGATCTGGATCAAGGACAAGCCCGCCGAGGGAGACGCCGTGCCGTCCAGCAGCCATGTACTGATGGCGATGTCGACCCAGCGCCGCACGATGGATTTCGAAAAGGAATTCACGGCACTGCGCGACGACATCGGCCGTGCTGCCGGCGGGACCCCCGCGGAAACGCCACATCAAAACGGCAGCGATTAAACGAGCAGGTACGCTATGTCTTCAAATCTGAATCCCGGCGACCAAACCATGCGCGGCGCCACGCAAGCCACGCGCGCCACGCCTGCCCCTGGGGGCGCCGGCGACGAGGCCTATCTCGAACCTTCCTTCCTGCGCCGGCTGACGTGGGTGGATTGGCTGTTCGCGCTGGCGCTGGCCGTCGGCGCGGGCGTTGCGCTGTCGCGATACGGGCAGTGGATGGATGGCTACGACAAGGCGGTGCTGATCGGCGCCGTGCCTACCTTTGCACTGCTCGGCTGGCAGTGGAAGGCGGTACGTCCGCTGATGCTGGGGCTGACGGTGCTGTCGCTGTTCGCGATCCAGCTCTACCAGGGCCAGCTCGCGCGTGCGGACCAGGCGTTCTTCCTCAAGTACTTCCTGTCGAGCCAGTCGGCCATCCTGTGGATGAGCGCGCTGGTGTTCCTGTCCACGCTGTTCTACTGGGTCGGGCTGGCCACACGCTCGAACACCGGCTACAGCATCGGCAGCAAGCTGTGCTGGGGCGCGATCGTGCTGGGCTTCACCGGCATGCTGGTGCGCTGGTACGAGTCGTACCTGATCGGCACCGACATCGGCCATATCCCCATCTCGAACCTGTATGAAGTGTTCGTGCTGTTCACGCTGATCACTTCGCTGTTCTACCTGTACTACGAAGGCCGCTACGGCACGCGCGCGCTGGGACCGTTCGTGATGCTGGTGGTATCGGCCGCGGTGGGTTTCCTGCTGTGGTACACGGTCACCCGCAACGCGCAGGAAATCCAGCCGCTGGTGCCTGCGCTGCAGAGCTGGTGGATGAAGATCCACGTGCCGGCCAACTTCATCGGCTACGGCACCTTTGCGCTGGCGGCGATGGTGTCGGTCGCATACCTGCTCAAGCAGCGCGGCATCCTGGCAGAACGGCTGCCGTCGCTGGAGCTGCTCGACGACGTGATGTACAAGGCCATCGCGGTCGGGTTTGCCTTCTTCACCATCGCCACCATCCTCGGCGCGCTGTGGGCGGCAGAAGCCTGGGGCGGTTACTGGAGCTGGGATCCGAAGGAGACCTGGGCACTGATCGTGTGGCTGAACTACGCGGCGTGGCTGCACATGCGGCTGATGAAGGGGCTGCGCGGGACGGTGGCTGCGTGGTGGGCGCTGGTCGGACTGCTGGTGACGACCTTTGCGTTTCTCGGCGTCAACATGTTCCTGTCTGGCCTGCATAGCTACGGCGAACTCTGACCGCCACTTACGACGCACCATGGTGCGATGCAAGAAAACCTGCCTCCGGGCAGGTTTTTTTTCGACTTTTTTACAAGGTGACGGAATAAAGGCATCACATCCGGTGTTTACTGTAGGAGCGGTGCCGGCTGGCGGCACCGGTTAGCATGGAGAACAAGATCATGGCACGTGTGCGTCTTACCTCTGCAGCATCCCTCGTTCGTCCCGCCGCGCTGGCGCTCGGCTGCGCGGCTGTCCTGCTCGCCGGCTGTTCCGGCATGGGCATGGGCATGGGCGGCAGCAGCGCCGGCACCATGCCGCCCACGGTGAAGGTGACCGGTGGCGTGCTGACTGACCCGCAGGGCCTGACGCTGTACACCTTCGACCGCGACATCGCCAACAGCGGCAAGAGCGCCTGCAACGGCCCCTGCGCCACCAACTGGCCGCCGCTGATGGCCGCGCCAGGCACCAACGCGTCGGGCCAATACACCATCATCACGCGCGATGACGGCGGCAAGCAGTGGGCCTATCGCGGCATGCCGCTGTACCGCTTTGCCAAGGACGCCAAGCCTGGCGACAAGACCGGCGACAACCTCAACAACGTCTGGCACGTCGCCAAGCCCTGATGGGCTGATGCCCCGGACGTACTGAAGCAAGCCACGGCATGGAAGGCTTTGAAGGCCAGCTCGTCGCGCTGGCGCCGCGGCTGCGGCGCCACGCGCGCGGCCTTACCGGCGACTCGGCGCAGGCCGACGACCTGGTGCAGGACACGCTCGAGCGCGCGCTGCGCTACCGCTGGCGCTTCCGCCTGCGCCCCGGCGCCTGGTGGGGCGACGGCGCCGACGGCCTGTTGCCGTGGCTGCTGACCCTGATGCACCGGCTGCGCCTGAACAGCTTGCGCCGCAAGGACCTGGTGGTGGCCACCGATACCCTGCCCGAGGTCAGCGCGCCCGCGGCCGACCCCGGCCTGCGCCGCGATCTGCTGCAGGCGCTGGCGCAGCTGCCCGAAGCCCAGCGCGCGGTGCTGCTGCTGGTCAGCCTGGAACAACTGACTTATGCCGAGGCGGCGCGCGTGCTCGACATCCCGCAAGGCACGGTGATGTCGCGCCTGGCGCGTGCGCGCGAGCAGATGCGGCGGCTGCTCGACGGCGGTGCCCCCGCCCAGCCGATACCTGCCGCCAGCTCACTGCAGCGGGTGAAATGATGTCCGCGATCCACGAAGCCGATCTCCATGCCTACGCCGATGGCCAGCTGTCTGGCGCGCGCCGCGCCGCGGTGGAAGCGTACCTGGCGCAGCACCCGGATGCAGCGGCGCAGGTCGCCGCGTGGCGCCGCCAGGCCGATGCGCTGCACGGCATGCTGGATCCCGTATTGAACGAGCCGGTGCCGATGGCCGCGCTGCCGCCCGCCCTGCATGGCGAGCCGCGCCAGGCCGGGCGCCGCCGCGCGCCGCGCTGGACCATGGCGCTGGCCGCGAGCTGTGCCTCGGTGGCATTGCTGGCGCTCGGGGGCGCGCTCGGCTGGATGGCCCACGATCGCATGGACACCACCACCACCGTGGCGATGGCACCCGGCGAGCGCTTTGCGCGCGAGGCGCTTGCCACGCATGTGGTGTACGCGCCGGAAATGCGCCACCCGGTGGAAGTCGCCGCCAGCGACGAGGCGCACCTGATCGCGTGGTTGTCCAAGCGCCTCGGCATGGCGCTGCAAGTGCCCGACCTGCGCGCGCAGGGCTTCCACCTGATCGGCGGACGGCTGGGCGTGGCCGAAGGCGGCCCGTCGGCCATCCTGATGTACGAAGCGGACGACGGCACGCGCCTGTCGCTGCAGTTGCGGCGCATGGCGCAAGGCACGCCCGACACCGGCTTCCGCGTCGAACGCATGGCGCGCGAAGGTTCTCGGCGGCCGGCTCCAGGCCCGGCGCCGATGGCGTTCTACTGGATCGACCGCGACCTCGGCTTTGCGCTGGCCGGGCCGCTGGAGCGCGCCCGGCTGCTGACGCTGGCGCAGGCGGTCTACCAGCAATACCAGGGCGGCTAGCCCCTGGCGTGGTGACTACGCCGCATCGAAAAAATCTGTCAGGACTGGCCCGCACGCCACGACCAAGCACTGAGTCCAACCCTGCAAGCGCCAGGCAACGAGGAAAACCATGTTGATTCCTTCCCCCAAATGGCTCCGCGGCGGCGATATCGCCGCCGACGAGATCACCCCCCGCGATGTCTTCGAGTCGCGCCGCCGCATGCTCGCGCTGGCCGCTGCAGGTGCCGCCGGCGCCACGCTGGCGCCATGGTTTGCCCGCAACGCCTGGGCGCAGGGACAGCACGGCCCGAAGCTGGCGGCCACGCCCAACAACGCCTACGTCGTGACCGAGAAGCGGACGCCCTACGAGGACGTGACCAACTACAACAACTTCTACGAGTTCGGCACCGACAAGTCCGACCCGGCCCGCAACGCCGGCACGCTGCGCCCGCGCCCGTGGCAGGTGTCGGTGGAAGGGCTGGTGAAGAAGCCCAAGGTCTACGATCTCGATGAGCTGATGAAAGTCGCGGCGATGGAGGAGCGTGTCTACCGCCTGCGCTGCGTCGAAGGATGGTCGATGGTGATCCCCTGGATCGGCTATCCGCTGGCCGAGCTGATCAAGCGCGTCGAGCCGCAACCCGGCGCGAAATACGTGCAGTTCATCACGCTCGCCGACAAGAAGCAGATGCCCGGCGTCAGCAGCAGCGTGCTCGACTGGCCCTACAGCGAAGGCCTGCGCATGGACGAGGCGATGCACCCGCTGGCGCTGCTGACCTTCGGCCTGTACGGCGAGGTGCTGCCCAACCAGAACGGCGCGCCGGTGCGCATGGTGGTGCCGTGGAAATACGGCTTCAAGAGCGCCAAGTCGATCGTGAAGATCCGCTTTGTCGACAAGCAGCCGCCCACCAGCTGGAACCTGGCGGCGCCGCAGGAATACGGCTTCTATTCCAATGTGAACCCCGACGTCGACCACCCGCGCTGGAGCCAGGCGACCGAGCGCCGCATCGGCGAGGACCGCGGCGGCGGTTTCGGCGCGCTGTTCGCGCCCAAGCGCAAGACGCTGCCGTTCAACGGCTACGGCCAGCAGGTGGCATCGCTGTACCAGGGCATGGACCTGAAGAAGAACTTCTGATGCCGGGTGAACGCATGGCCTCCACTTCCAACGCAGTGACCGCCGCGGGCGGCGTGGCGCGCAAGCCGGCCGGCCTGGCTGCCTTGTCGCCGCAGCGCGTGCGCGCCATCAAGATCGTACTGTGGCTGCTGGCCCTGTTGCCGTTCATCCGCCTGCTTTACCTGGGCGTAACCGGGCAATATGGCGCCAACCCGCTGGAATTCGTCACCCGTTCCACCGGCACCTGGACCCTGGTGATGCTGTGCCTGACGCTGGCGATCACGCCGCTGCGCCGGCTGACCGGCTGGAACTGGCTGATCAGGCTGCGCCGCATGCTGGGTTTGTTTGCGTTCTTCTATGGGGTGCAGCACTTCCTGCTGTGGATCGGCGTGGATCGCGGCTTCGACCTGGCCTACATGATCAAGGACGTGTACAAGCGCCCCTTCATTACGGTGGGGTTCACGGCCTTCATGCTGATGGTGCCGCTGGCGTTGACGTCGACCAACGGCATGGTGCGCCGCCTGGGCGGCAAGCGCTGGCAGGCGCTGCACAGGCTGGTCTATGCGACCGCCGTGCTGGCGATCCTGCACTACTGGTGGCACAAGGCGGGCAAGAACGACTTCGGCGAAGTCTCCATCTATGCCGCGGTGATGTTCGTGCTGCTGGGGATGCGGGTCTGGTGGTGGGCGCGCAAGGGCAGGGCTGCCTGATGAACTGCAGCGCCGCAGCCGGCCCCATAGCCGGCTGCGCTGCGCAGATCAGTCCTGCAGCAGGCGCTCGTCGCGGAACAGGTCTTCGACCAGTTCGCGCTCGCGCACCAGGTGCACGCGGGCGCCGTCCACCATCACTTCGGCGGCGCGCGGGCGGGTGTTGTAGTTCGAGCTCATGGTGAAGCCGTACGCGCCCGCGGACATGACCGCCAGCAGGTCGCCCGGCTGCACCGACAGCGCGCGGTCGCGGCCAAGCCAGTCGCCCGACTCGCACACCGGCCCGACGATGTCGTAGGTCACCATCGCAGCGTCGCGCAGCGCGACCGGCTCGATGCGGTGGTACGCCTCGTACATCGCGGGGCGGGCCAGGTCGTTCATCGCCGCATCGACGATGCAGAAGTTCTTGGCTTCGCCGGGCTTGAGGAATTCCACCTGCGTCAGCAGCACGCCGGCATTGCCCACCAGCGAACGGCCCGGCTCGAACAGCACCTCGCGGTGGCCGTGGCCTCGCGCGGCCACGCGTTCCAGCAGCGTGGTGGCAAAGCCGGTGATGTCGGGCGGGGTCTCGTCGGTATAGGTGATGCCGAGGCCGCCGCCCACGTCGATGTGCTCGAGGTTGATACCCTCGCGCTCGAGCGCCTCGACCACGTCCAGCACCTTGTCCAGCGCTTCCAGGTAGGGCTCGACCTCGGTGATCTGCGAGCCGATATGGCAGTCGATGCCGGTCACTTCCAGGTGCGGCAGCGCGGCCGCGGCGCGGTAGGTCGGCAGCACGTCCTCGAAGGCGATGCCGAACTTGTTACCCTTCAGGCCGGTGGAAATATACGGATGGGTCTTGGCGTCGACATCCGGGTTGATGCGCAGCGACACCCGGGCGCGCTTGCCGATACGGCCGGCAACCTCGTTCAGGCGGTCCAGCTCGGGGATCGACTCGACATTGAAGCAGCGTACGTCGTGCGCCAGCGCCAGTTCCATCTCCGCCGCGCTTTTGCCCACGCCCGAGAACACCACCTTGCGTGCGTCGCCGCCGGCGGCCAGCACGCGCTTGAGTTCGCCGCCCGAGACGATGTCGAACCCCGCCCCCAGCCTGGCGAACACCTGCAGCACGGCCAGGTTGGAGTTGGCCTTCATGGCGTACTGGACCTGCGCCTTGCGGCCCTGGCAGGCGGCGGCGTAGGCCTGGTACGCGGCGGTCAGCGCCGCGCGTGAATAGACATAGGTGGGCGTGCCGAATTCAGCGGCGATCTGCGCCAGCGGCACCTGCTCGACGGCAAGCGCACCGTCCTGGCGATGGAAAAAAGCGGTCATGGTTATCGGGTAGTGGGGGCGGCGGGCGACGATGCCGGCTGGCTGGCCGGAGCCGCCGCCGGAAGGGGCACCACATCGGTACGGCCCAGGCCGGGATCGCCTACGGTGGGCGCGGTCGGCTCGGGCGGTACCTTGGGCATGGTCAGCGGCCCGCGGATGCCGCATCCGCCCAGCAGGGGCATCGCAAGGGTGGCGGCAAACGCCGATACAATCGCAACACGACGCAGCATCGGTTGTCCCATCGGTCGTCCTTTAGGCTGTTGGCATGACGTTGGCGGGGTCCGGCGCGGCCGGATCGCCGAGGCGCTGCGCAACATGAATTCTCAACAAAAAAGCCGTTCGCGCCACGTACGCCCGGTCCGGGCAGCGGCGGCAACGGCGGTCTCGGAGTTTAGCATGCCCCCCTTGAGCGAAAGCGAGTTCCTGGCCCTGGCCACCGAGGAACTGGACCGCATCGAAGCCGCGGTCGAAGCGGCCGCCGACGCGGCCGATGCCGATGTGGAAATCAGCCGCACCGGCAACGTGATGGAACTGGAGTTCGAGAACGGCTCCAAGATCATCATCAACAGCCAGGCGCCGATGCAGGAACTGTGGGTGGCGGCGCGCTCCGGCGGCTTCCACTTCCGCCGCGACGGCGAGCGCTGGGTCGACACGCGCAATGGCGGCGAACTGTACGCGGCGCTGTCGGGCTATGTGAGCGAGCAGGCCGGCGCCATCCTCAAGCTGGGCTGAAGCAAAGCACGCGTTGCGCAAAGAAAAAGCCGGCCATGGCCGGCTTTTCTGCATTCTGGCGATACTGCGGAGCAATCAGGCGCCGCCGAACATTTCCAGGATCTTCTTCTTCTCCTGCTCGGTATCCGGCGCCGGTGCCGTCGAGGATTCGTCCGGCTTGCCCGGCCACGGGTCGCCCAGGCCGACCGAGGCCACGCCGGCTCCGCCCGCGTTCTCCTCAAAGGTCCAGTCGCCGCCCACCATCAGCACGCCTTCGGGCGCCGGCCGCTCCGGCGACTCGGGCACGCCCTTGAGCGCCTTGCTCATGTAGCCGACCCAGATCGGCAGCGCCAGCCCGCCACCGGTCTCGCGCACGCCCAGGCTCTTGGGCTGGTCGTAGCCCATCCAGGCAATCGCCACCAGGTTAGGCGTGTAGCCGGCGAACCAGGCATCGACCGCATCGTTGGTGGTACCGGTCTTGCCGGCCAGGTCGTTGCGGCCCAGGCGCTGCTTGGCGCTGTTGGCGGTGCCAAAGCGGACCACGTCGCGCAGCATGGTGTCGGCGATAAACGCGGTGCGTGCGTCGAGCACGCGCACGGCATCGGTGCCGGCGCGTTGCGGATGGGTTTCGGAGATCACGTTGCCGCGCGCGTCCACAACCTTCTGGATCAGGTAAGGGTTGACGCGGTAGCCGCCGTTGGCAAACACCGAGTATGCGCCCGCCATCTGCAGCGGCGTCACGGCGCCGGAGCCCAGCGCCATCGGCAGATAGGCGGGATGCTTGTCGGCCTCGAAGCCGAAGCGGGTGATGTAGTCCTGCGCATACTGCGTGCCGATCGCGCGCAGGATCCGCACCGAAACCAGGTTCTTGGATTTGGCCAGCGCGCGGCGCATGGTCATCGGGCCTTCGAAGCGGCCGTCGTAGTTCTTCGGCTCCCACACCTGCCCGCCGGTATCGGGACCGATCGTCAGCGGCGCGTCGTTGATCACCGTGGCCGGCGAGAAGCCCTTCTCCAGCGCCGCCGAATAGATGAACGGCTTGAAGCTCGAACCCGGCTGGCGCCAGGCCTGCGTCACGTGGTTGAACTTGTTGCGGTTGAAGTCGAAGCCGCCCACCATGGAGCGGATCTCGCCGTCCTGCGGGTTCAGCGACACGAACGCGGCGGCTACTTCCGGCAGCTGCGTGACCGACCAGTTGCCCTTGTCATCCTGCGTCACGCGGATGATCGCGCCGGGGCGCATCTTCATCTTGGGCTGCGCGTTCGCCGACATAGACGGCGAGATAAAGCGCAGCGCCGAGCCTTCGATGGTCGCCACCTCGCCCGACAGCAGCGTGGCCTTGACCTGCTTGGATGACACGCTGGTGACCACGGCCGAGCGCAGGTCGCCGCTGCCCGGGTGCTCGACCAGCGCATCGTCGATCGCCTGCTCGCGCTCGGCCGGATCGGAAGGCAGGTCGACAAAGGCCTCGGGGCCGCGGTAGCCGTGCTTGCGCTCGTAGTTCATGATGCCGGTGCGCACGGCTTCGTACGCGGCATCCTGGTCGGGCTTGGTCAGCGTGGTGTAGACGGTCAGGCCACGCGTGTAGGTTTCTTCACGGTACTGCGCGTACATCAGCTGGCGCACGATTTCGGCGACGTACTCGGCATGGGTCGAGAACTCGTTGCCCTCGGTGCGCACCTTCAGTTCCTCGCGCACCGCCGCGTCGTATTGCTCGGGGCTGATGTAGCGCAGGTCGCGCATGCGCTGCAGGATGTATTCCTGGCGCACCTTGGCGCGGCGGGGGTTGACCACCGGGTTGTACGCCGACGGCGCCTTGGGCAGGCCGGCCAGCATCGCGGCCTCGGCCGGCGTCACGTCGCGCACCGACTTGCCGAAGTACACGCGCGCGGCGCTGTCGAAGCCGTATGCGCGCTGGCCCAGGTAGATCTGGTTCATGTACAGCTCGAGGATCTGGTCCTTGTTCAGGTTGGCCTCGATCTTGTACGCCAGCAGCATTTCGTAGATCTTGCGGGTGTAGGTCTTCTCGCTCGACAGGAAGAAGTTGCGCGCCACCTGCATGGTGATGGTCGACGCACCTTGCGACAGGCCCCCGCGCAGGTTGGCCAGTCCCGCGCGCATCACGCCGACGAAGTCGACGCCGCCGTGTTCGTAGAAGCGGTCGTCCTCGATCGCCAGGACGGCCTTTTTCATCACGTCGGGGATTTCGGCGATCGGCACGAAGTTGCGGCGCTCTTCGCCGAACTCGCCGATCAGCACATTGTCCGCCGTGTAGATCCGCAGCGGGATCTTGGGCCGGTAGTCGGTGATGGTGTCCAGCGAGGGCAGGTTGGGCGCGGCCACCAGCAGCGCATAGCCGAGCAGCAGCGCGATCATGACGGCACCGGCAACAACCAGCCCCACCGCCCAGAACATGAAGCGCGCCCAGATCGGGCGGCGGGCAGGATGCTTCTGTTGTGCTGTGGCCATAAGGAAAATACCTAGTCAGGGGTGCCGGGCATTATATCTTCCGGCATCGGGCGTGCCGGGCGCGCAGTGCCCCGCGCGTCGCTACAGTGCTGTTACAAGATGTAAGACAGCGGAAGGCGGCATGCAGGGCGAAGTTACATGCAGCAAGCTTAGGCGGAAGGGAACCCGACGACCGTGGGGTTTTGACAACGGATTGGCGAGAGCCGTCTGAAAAAGGAATCGTGGTCAGACCGGCACATTGCCACCGGTGCCGGTTTTTGTGAGAATCGGCCAACATATAAGAGCAAGTGTTTCGGTCAAGAAACAAGGCTCGCCCGATTAGAGCGTACAAGCCGTGGGCGAGTTCAAAGTCAGGGGGGTCACCTTGCGACGGGGCATTTTGTCGGGGCTTCTGCGCCGGACTACGGTCGGCGTGGATATCGGGTCTTCCAGTATCAAGGTAGTCGAGTTGTCCGTCGGTGGCGGCAAGCACGACTATCGGCTGGAAAAGTGCGCCAGCGAACTGCTGGACCGCAATGCCGTTGCCGATGGCAACGTCATCAACATTGAAGCCGTCGGGATCGCGCTCAGGCGTGCGCTCGGCAAGGCCGGCATCCGCTCGAAAGACGTGGTGCTGGGCGTGCCGTCCATGCTGACCGAGTCGCAGACCGTCAGCCTGCCGGACAACCTGTCCGAGGACGAACTGTATTCGCAGGTCGAGTCCGAGGCACACCGGCTCTATCCGCCATCGCAGGCGGTCAATTTCGACTTCGCCGTGATCGGCCCCAGCGAGACCGAGGGCGGCATCGGCGTGCGCGTCACCGCTGCCAACAGCGACCGCGTGCAGGAGCGCGTGACCGCTGCCGAGATGGCCGGGCTCAAGCCGCAGGTGATGGACGTCGAAGAGTACGCGGTGCAGCGCTCGATCGTGCAGATGCTGGGCGTGCCCCAGGAGATGTCCGAAGCCGATGCCCGCGCGCTGCCCGTGGTGGCGGTGGTCCACCTGGGCGGCAGCCGCTCCAAGGCGATCTTCTACCAGGGCTGGAAAGAGCTCTACGAACAGCCGCTGAACAGCTACGGCGACCAGCTCACGCAGAGCGCGGCGCGCATGTTCACGCTCGATGCGCTCAAGGCCGAGATCAAGAAGCGCAAGAACACGCTGCCCGAAGCGTGGCGCGCGCAACTGCTCAAGCCGTCGCTCGATGCGCTGGCGCTGGAAGTGCAGGCCGCGATCGGCAACTTCATCGCCAGCTCCAGCCTGGGACGCGTCGACGAGATCCTGCTGTCGGGCGGCCATGCCTCGCTGCTGGGCGTGCAGGCGGCGATCCAGCAGCAGACCAAGATCACCACCACGCTGGCGAATCCGTTCGCCAACATGGCGACCAACGCCAAGGTCAACGAGCGCTACCTGCAGCGCGACCTGCCGGCGTATATCGTCAGTGCCGGCCTGGCCCTGCGCGGCCTGCAATAACGCACCGGAGGCATTCGAATGTCCACGAACACGCTGCCTTCGGTCAACCTGCTGCCTTACCACGAAGCCCGCAAGGCGGCGCGGCGCAAGAAGGTCTATTCCCTGCTCGGCGGTGCGGCCGCGGCCGGTGCCGCCGTCGTGCTGCTGGGCGGGCTCTATATCGACGGTCGTATCGACTCCGTGGTCGCGCTGAACCAGGTGCTGAGCGCGGAGAACGCCAGGCTCGATGGCCAGATCCGCGAGGTCAACAACCTCAAGAAGGATATCGACGCGCTGCTGCAGCGCCAGAAGGCGGTGGAAAGCCTGCAGACCGAGCGCAACCGCCCGGTCCAGCTGCTGGAAGAACTGGTGCGCCAGGTGCCGGAAGGGGTCTACCTGACCAGTCTGAAGCAGGCGGGCGAGGCCTTCACCATCGCCGGCGTGGCCCAGTCCAACGAGCGCATCTCCGAACTGCTGCGCAACCTTGGCGACGTGCCGTGGCTGGACAAGGCCGAGCTGGTCGAGTCCAAGGCGGTCACGATGACCAACAACCTGCGCGAGCAGCGCCGGCTGTTCGATTTCTCGATGCGCTTCGCGTACCGCGCGCCGGAGGCGCCGGACGCCAATGGCAAGAAGGGTACGGCGGGCAATCCCGCCGGCGCACCTGCTTCAGCACCCGCTTCAGCTCCCGCACCTGCAGCCGCATCCGGAAAGGCAGCCTGACCATGGCGCTCAATACCGAAATCAACCTGGCCGACCTGACGAGCCAGTTCCGCGGGCTCAACCTCAACGAGCCGGAAACGTGGCCGGCCGCGCCGCGCGTGCTGTTCGCCGTGATGGCCGCGGCGCTGGTGCTGCTGCTCGGCTGGCAGTTCTACTGGAGCGGCAAGTTCGACGAGCTCGGCCGCCAGCGGCTGGAACAGGAAAACCTGAAGCAGGCGTACCAGACCAAGGTGGCGCAGGTGGCCAACCTCGACGCATTGCGCGAGCAGAAAAAGCAGGTCGAGCAACGCGTCGCGCTGCTGGAGCGGCAACTGCCCAACAAGACCGAGATGGACGCGCTGCTGGCCGACGTCAACCATGCCGGCGTGGCGCGCGGCCTGCAGTTCGAGCTGTTCAAGCCACAGGCGGCGGTGCTCAAGCCTTACTTTGCCGAGATCCCGGTGAACCTGCGCGTGACCGGCCGCTACCACGAGGTGGCGCAATTCAACGCCGACGTGGCCGCGCTGTCGCGGATCGTGTCGATGCAGAGCCTGCAGCTTGCCCATACCAAGGAGGGTGGACTCTCCATGGAGGCGGTCGCAATGGCGTACCGTGCGCTCGATCCTGACGAGCAGGCCGCGCAACGCAAGGCCGCCGCGGCTGCCGCCGCCGCCAAGACGGGAGGTGCCAAATGAGCCGCACCCATCGCACCCATCGCGCCCATCGTCCTGGCGGCCCGGCATGGCGGCGCCTGCAGGCATCGCCCCGCGTGATGGCGGCAGCGGCGCTGGCCGTCGGCCTGCTGGGCGCGTGTGGCGCCAGCGACGAAGACGCGCTGCGCCAGTGGATGGACGCCACGCGCAACGCCCGCGCCAAGCCGCCCGAGCCGTTGCCCGAAGCCAAGCCCTACGTGGCGCGCGAATATGCCGCGGCCAATGCGCCGGAGCCCTTCGCCCAGGCCAAGATCGGCGAACTGAACAAGACGCTGTCGGATTCGCCCGAAGCCGGGCGGCCGCGCCAGCCGCTGGAAGACTACCCCCTCGAGAATTTCAAGATGCTCGGGATGCTGAAGAAGCAGGGGGAGACCTTCGGCATCGTACGCGTCGATAACAAGATCCACCACGTAAAGGTGGGTCAGTATCTCGGCCAGAGTTACGGCCGGGTGGTCCGCATCACCGATCAGGAGATCGTGTTGCGCGAATTAGTCCGGGAGGGGGTATCCGAGTGGAAAGAGAAAATGACCAGCCTCAAGCTGGAGGTGTCGGCATGACCCCCGCGCGCTGGTATCGTGCGCTCGCGGGCGCCGCAAGCGCGACGCTCGCGCTGTTGCTGCTCAGTGCCGCACCGGCGGCACTGGCACAGAGCAACCGGATCAAGGCGGTGGACGTCAGCACGGTCGGCGAGCAGACCGTGTTCACGGTCGAACTCGAACGGCCGCTGGCGCAGAAGCCGATCGATTTCACCACCCAGAACCCGGCACGGCTCGCGATCGATTTTGCCGATACCGGCGTTGCCAACGGGCGCGCGCAGTATGACTACGGCGGCAAGCTGGTCAAGGCCGCCAACGTCCTGCAGATCGGCAACCGCACCCGCGTGATCCTCGAGCTTACCCGCAACGCCACCTATCGCACCGACCAGCGCGGCAATGTCTTCGTGGTGGCGCTGGATAATGTGGCGCCGGCGGTCAAGAACGCCGTGCCCACGTTCGCCCCGGCTGCGGCGACGACGCCTGCAGCCGCGGCGGCGCGGCCGTCGGTGCGCCATATCGACTTCCGGCGCGGCGCGGACGGGGCCGGGCGCGTGGTGGTGGACCTGTCCTCGCGCGATTCGGGCATCAATATCGCGCAGCAGGGCAAGAACGTGGTGGTCGATTTCCTCGGCACCACGCTGCCTGACCACCTGCGGCGGCGCTTCGATGTCAGCGACTTCGGCTCGCCGGTGCAGAGCATGCTTGCCTCCGACACCAACGGCAATGCGCGCCTGACCATCGAGCCGCGCGGCCACTGGGAATACAGTTCCTACCAGACCGACACGCAGTTCGTGGTCGAGGTGCGGCCCGTCAAGGAAGACCCGACCAAGCTGATCAGCGGCCCGGGCTACCGTGGCGAGCGCCTGTCGCTGAATTTCCAGAATATCGACATCCGTTCGCTGCTGCAGGTGTTCGCGGACTTCACCAACCTGAACATCATTACCAGCGAAAGCGTGCAGGGCAATATCACGCTGCGGCTGAAGGATGTGCCGTGGGACCAGGCCCTGCAGATTGTGATGGATGCCAAGGGGCTGGCGTCGCGCCGCAACGGCAATGTGCTGTGGGTGGCGCCCAAGGCTGAACTCCAGACCAAGGAAAAGCTCGAGCTCGAGTCGCAGCAGCAGATCAATGACCTCGAGCCCATCCGCAGCCAGGTGTTCCAGCTCAACTACCAGCGCGCCGAAGACGTGCGCCGGATGCTGTTGGGCATGGGTGCCGGCGGCGGCAGCGCTGTGACCCCCGTTGGGGCGGCGGGCGGCGCGGGGGCGAGTGCGCGCATGTTGTCCAAGCGCGGCTCGCTGACCGCCGATGCGCGCACCAACCAGCTGTTCGTGTCGGATATCGCCAGCAAGCTCGAAGAGGTGCAGAGCTTTATCGGCAAGATCGATATCCCGGTGCGCCAGGTCATCATCGAGGCGCGCATTGTCGAGGCCACCGATTCCTTCAGCCGCAACCTCGGCGTGAAGCTGGGCTTTGCCGGGCAGTACAACAACGCCAAGGTCGGCAACACCTATAACAACGTGCTGCCGGGCTCGACCTCGGACAACGGCCCGTTCCTGAGCCTGCCGGCCGCCTCGATCAACGGCACCAACCCGGCCAACATCGCGGTCAGCCTGTTCAACAGCGCGGCCACCCGTTTCCTGGCGCTGGAGCTGTCGGCGCTCGAGGCGGACGGCAAGGGCAAGATCATTTCCAGCCCGCGCGTGGTCACGGCCAACAACATCAAGGCGCTGATCGAGCAGGGCACCGAGCTGCCGTACCAGGCCGCCACCTCCAGCGGCGCCACCTCGGTGCAGTTCCGCAAGGCCAACCTGAAGCTGGAAGTGACGCCACAGATCACGCCTGAAGGCAATGTGCTGCTGGACGTGGACGTGAACAAGGACAGCGTCGGTATCCAGACCACGTCGGGCTTTGCCATCGACACCAAGCACGTGCAGACGCAGGTGCTGGTGGAAAACGGCGGCACCGTGGTGATCGGCGGCATCTACACGCAGACCGAGTCCAACGACACCGACAAGGTGCCGCTGCTGGGCGATATCCCGGTGCTGGGCTACCTCTTCAAGAACAACGCCAAGGTCCGCAACCGGACCGAGCTGCTGGTGTTCCTGACGCCGCGGATCCTGAACGAAAGCGTGTCGCTGCGGTGATCGCACCGGGGGTTCGACGCCGGATACAGTAGACTGGCAGGCCGCATCGACAGATGCGGCCTTTTTTGTTGCCGCCGGGCTGGACCGGTGGCCAGCCAGGCCAGGAGGAGGCCGGCATGCGCGGCAATACACGCGGGGATGTGGTCGATGCTGCATCCGGCACTTGCCGTGCGCACCACAACATAAGAAGATGATGCAGTTCCTAACCGGGGAGGGCGGCCCAGGCGCCGCGCTCCCGAACGACAGTCCCGTGACAGCTTCTGCGACAGGGTCGGCACCGCGCCCGCACCCCGATCGACAGGAATCCGACCGACCGGAATCCGATCGACCCAATCTCTTTTTCGTCGGCCTGATGGGCGCCGGCAAGACTACCGTGGGCCGCACGGTGGCGCGGCGTCTGCATTATCCGTTTTTCGATTCCGACCACGAGATCGAGGCGCACTGTGGCGTGCGCATCCCGGTGATCTTCGAGGTCGAGGGCGAAGCCGGCTTCCGCGACCGCGAGACCGCGATGATCCGCGAACTGGCCGGGCGCCAGGGCATCGTGCTGGCCACCGGCGGCGGCGCGGTGCTGCGCGCCGAAAACCGCGAGGTGCTGAAGGCCCGCGGCACCGTGGTCTACCTGCGCGCGAGCCCCCACGACCTGTGGCTGCGCACCCGCCACGACCGCAACCGCCCGCTGCTGCAGACCGAAGACCCCAAGGGCAAGCTCGAGGCGCTGTACGCCCAGCGCGACCCGCTCTACCGCGAGGTGGCGGATTTCATTATCGAAACCGGCAAGCCTTCGGTGGCGCAGCTTGCTAATATGGTGCTGATGCAACTCGAAATGGCCGGCTTCGCGATCGATCCCCCGCAACCGGCGCCGCAGGACCCCACCCATCCATGATCACGCTTGAAGTCGACCTGGGAGCGCGCAGCTACCCCATCCATATCGGTACCGGCCTGCTCGACAACGCCGAACTGCTGCGCCCGCACGTGCGCGGCCAGCACGCCGTCATCGTCACCAATGAGACCGTGGGGCCGCTCTATGCGGCGCGCGTCGAGGCCAGCCTGAAGTCGCTCGGCAAGATTGTGCGCACGGTCACGCTGCCCGACGGCGAGGCCTTCAAGCAGTGGGAAACGCTGAACCTGATCTTCGACGCGCTGCTGCAGGCCGGTGCCGACCGCAAGACCACGCTGGTCGCGCTGGGCGGCGGGGTGGTGGGCGACATGACCGGGTTTGCCGCCGCCTGCTATATGCGCGGCGTGCCGTTCATCCAGGTGCCGACCACGCTGCTGTCGCAGGTGGATTCATCGGTGGGCGGCAAGACCGGCATCAACCACCCGCTTGGCAAGAACATGATCGGCGCGTTCCACCAGCCCAACGCGGTGATCGCCGATATCGACACGCTGCGCACGCTGCCCCCGCGCGAACTGGCCGCCGGCATGGCCGAGGTGATCAAGCACGGCGCCATTGCCGACGCCGAGTACTTTGCCTGGATCGAGCGCAATATCAAGGCGCTGAACGACTGCGCCCCCGAGCTGATGGCGGTGGCGGTGCAACGTTCGTGTGAAATCAAGGCCGGCGTGGTGGCGCAGGACGAGCGCGAGGGCGGCCTGCGTGCCATCCTCAATTTCGGCCACACCTTTGGCCATGCGATCGAGGCCGGCATGGGCTACGGCGCCTGGCTGCACGGCGAGGCGGTGGGCTGCGGCATGGTGATGGCCGCAGACCTCTCGCACCGGCTGGGCTTTATCGACACCGAGACCCGCGCCCGCATCCGCGAACTGACGCTGGCAGCCAACCTGCCGGTGGTGGCGCCGGAACTGGGCACCGACCGCTATATCGAAATGATGAAGGTCGACAAGAAGGCCGAGGCCGGCAGCATCAAGTTCATCCTGCTGAAGAAGCTCGGCGAGGCGTTCATCACCACGGTGCCGGACGCCGACCTGCGTGCCACGCTGCAGCACGCGGTGCTTAAACCTCCCACCGAGGCCACGGTCGCTTGAGTGACCGGTTATGCCTCGCAACCCAGGCCCACAAACCTACAGCCAACGGATTGCCGCATGACCGACTTTGAAAGCCACCTCGCCCCGTACGCCGCCCGCTCCGCGCAGACGCGCGGGCGGGTGCACGCCGAACCTGCGTCGCAGTCGCGCAGCGAATTCCAGCGCGACCGGGACCGGGTCATCCACAGCACCGCGTTCCGGCGGCTCGAATACAAGACCCAGGTCTTCGTCAACCATGAGGGGGACCTGTTCCGCACCCGGCTAACCCATAGCCTGGAGGTGGCGCAGATTGCCCGCTCGATCGCCCGCAACCTGCGCCTCAACGAAGACCTGGTCGAAGCCATCTCGCTGGCGCACGACCTTGGCCATACCCCCTTCGGCCACGCCGGGCAGGATGCGCTCAACGCCTGCATGAAGAACCATGGCGGCTTCGAGCACAACCTGCAGAGCCTGCTGGTGGTGGATGAGCTGGAGGAGCGCTATGGCGGCTTCAATGGCCTGAACCTGACCTTCGAGACCCGCGAGGGCATCCTGAAGCACTGCTCGCGCGTCAATGCCGCGGCGCTGGGCGAGCTGGGCCGGCGCTTCCTGGAGGGCACGCAGCCGTCGCTGGAGGCGCAACTGGCCAACCTGGCGGACGAGATCGCCTACAACAACCACGATATCGACGACGGCCTGCGCTCCGGCCTGCTGACGCTGGAGCAGCTGGACGAGGTCCCGATGTGGGCGCGCCATCGCGCCGAGGTAGCCGATGCCTTCCCCGGCGTGAATGGCCGGCGCGCCATCAACGAGACGGTCCGGCGCATGATCAATACGCTGATCGTGGACCTGATCGAGACCACCAGCCGCAACATCGCCGCCGCCAACCCGCGCAATATCGACGCGGTGCGGGCCGCCGGCCCCCTGGTGGGCTTCAGTCCCCAACTCCATGAGGAAGCGGCGGCATTGAAGCGCTTCCTGTTCCGGCACCTGTACCGGCATTACCTGGTGATGCGAATGTCGGCCAAGGCCCAGCGCATCGTCGGCGACCTGTTCGGGGCCTTCATGTCCGATCCGCGCCTGCTGCCGCCCCAGTACCAGGCCGGCCACGGCGCCGACCAGCCGCGGCTGATCGCGCATTACATCGCCGGCATGACGGACCGCTATGCGATCCGCGAGCACCGGCGCATCTTCGCGGTCAGCGAGGGCAACTGATACGCAAGGAAGGGCTTGGGCACCTTCGGATAATTGGGGACGGATCAGGCTATCATGCGGGCATCGACGCTCGCATGACCTGCCATGGCCCGCCTTCCCCGTTTCTCCCCCGCCGGACTTCCCGCCCTGGTGTTGCAACGTGGCAACAATCGCCAGGACGTCTTCCTCGGCCCGGACGACTACCTGCACTACCTCGACTGCCTGCGCATGGCCGCGCGCGAGCATGACCTCGCCGTCCACGCGTACGCGCTGCGGCCCAATCATGTCCACATCGTGGCCACGCCCAAGGGGGCGGACTCGCTAAGCCTGACCATGCAGGCGGTCGGCCGCCGCTATGCACGCTACTTCAATCGCGTGGCCAACCGCACCGGCACGCTGTGGGAAGGGCGCTTCCGCTCGGCGGTATTCGAACCGGCGCCATGGATGCTGCCGGCCATGCTGTATGTCGAAGGCAATGCGCTGCGCGCGGGTGAGGTCTCGACGCCCGAGGCCGACCGCTGGAGCAGCTATCGCCATCACGCCGGCATCGAGGCAAGCCCACTTGTGAGCGATCACTCCGCGTACTGGGAGCTGGGCAATACCCCGTTTGAACGCCAGTCGAATTACCGCATGCTGACCGCCGAGGGGCTTTCCGGCCGCACGCTGCAAGCGCTCCGCAGCCATGCCCACAGCGGTTGGCCTCTTGGTGACGAGGTATTCTTGGCGCAGCTTGAGCGGGGTGCAACGCGACGCGTGCAGCCGCTCCCGAAAGGGCGCCCCAAAAAGGTGCAAGTTTCGGCGGAAAATGTGCTGCCCGCCACGCAAAAGTGATGTGTCCCCATTTAAATCAGTCACCGAAACGGTGCGATATTAAATGTGTTCTGACCCCATTTAAAATTTTTGCGAGGCTTTCAGGATTCCCATATAGTTGCTCCACCCACAGTCATTGTGCGGCGCGTCACGCTCGTGTACGCCGCTGCGGCCCGCAGACAGCTTCGTCCCCATTTTCCTACCCGCCGGATCCAGTCCAGGGTGGATCTGATTAGAAAGCGCGCGGTCCCCGTTCCGGTAGTCCAGCAGTTCGCGCAGCCTTCACCGGAATTCAGCCCGTGGACCAAATGAAGAACCTTTCGGCCCAAGCGCAGACCAGCGAGCAAATCAGCGAGTCTTCCTCCGCCCTCGACCTGCACCAACTGCGTCCGCAGGCGCAAGGCATGTACGACCCGACCAACGAGCATGACGCCTGCGGCGTCGGCATGGTCGCGCACATCAAGGGCAAGAAGTCCCACGAGATCATTTCCCAGGGCCTGAAGATCCTGGAGAACCTGGACCACCGGGGCGCGGTCGGCGCGGACGCGCTGATGGGCGACGGCGCCGGCATCCTGATCCAGATTCCGGACCAGTTCTACCGCGAAGAAATGGCAGCGCAGGGCGTGAGCCTGCCGCCCGCCGGCGAATACGGCGTGGGCATGATCTTCCTGCCGAAGGAACACGCCTCGCGCCTGGCCTGCGAGCAGGAGCTGGAGCGCACGGTCCGCCTGGAAGGCCAGGTCGTGCTGGGCTGGCGCGACGTGCCGGTAGACGCCAACATGCCGATGTCGCCGACGGTGCGCAAGACCGAGCCGGTGATCCGCCAGATCTTCATCGGTCGCGGCCGCGACATCATGACCACGGACGCGCTGGAACGTAAACTCTACGTCATCCGCAAGACCGCCAGCCACGCCATCCAGGCGCTCAAGCTCAAGCACGGCAAGGAATACTTCGTGCCGTCGATGTCGGCCCGTACCGTTGTGTACAAGGGCCTGCTGCTGGCCAACCAGGTCGGCGAGTACTACCTGGACCTGCAGGACCAGCGCGCCGTGTCGGCCCTGGCCCTGGTGCACCAGCGCTTCTCGACCAACACCTTCCCGGCCTGGGAGCTGGCCCACCCGTACCGCATGGTCGCCCACAACGGCGAAATCAACACAGTCAAGGGCAACGTCAACTGGATCAACGCGCGTACCGGCGCGATCTCGTCGCCGGTGCTGGGCGACGACCTGCCCAAGCTGTGGCCGCTGATCTACCCGGGCCAGTCCGATACGGCATCGTTCGACAACTGCCTCGAACTGCTGACGATGGCCGGCTACCCGCTCGTCCACGCGATGATGATGATGATCCCGGAAGCCTGGGAACAGCACACGCTGATGGACGACAACCGTCGCGCCTTCTACGAATACCACGCCGCCATGATGGAGCCGTGGGACGGCCCCGCCGCGATCTGCTTCACCGACGGCCGCCAGATCGGCGCGACGCTGGACCGCAACGGCCTGCGCCCGGCACGTTTCTACGTGACCGAGGACGACGTCGTGGTGCTGGCCTCGGAAGCCGGCGTGCTGCCGTTCCCCGAGTCGCGCATCGTTGAGAAGTGGCGCCTGCAGCCGGGCAAGATGTTCCTGATCGACATGGAGCAGGGCCGCATCATTGACGACAAGGAACTGAAGGACAACCTGGCCAACGCCAAGCCGTACAAGAGCTGGATCGACGCTGTCCGCATCAAGCTGGACGAAATCGACGCCAAGCCGGAAGACGTCGCTGCCGAGAAGAAGCCGGTGGCCAAGCTGCTGGACCGCCAGCAGGCCTTTGGCTACACCCAGGAAGACGTCAAGTTCCTGATGGCGCCGATGGCGCTGGCCGGCGAAGAAGCCACCGGCTCGATGGGCAACGACTCGCCGCTGGCGATCCTGTCGTCCAAGAACAAGACGCTGTACCACTACTTCAAGCAGCTGTTCGCCCAGGTCACCAACCCGCCGATCGACCCGATCCGCGAGAACATGGTGATGTCGCTGGTGTCGTTCATCGGCCCGAAGCCGAACCTGCTCGAGCTGAACAACATCAACCCGCCGATGCGCCTCGAAGTGTCCCAGCCGGTGCTGGACTTCAAGGACATCGCCAAGATCCGCAACATCGAGCACTACACCGGCGGCAAGTTCCGTTCGTACGAACTGAACATCTGCTACCCGACCGCGTGGGGCAAGGAAGGCATCGAAGCGCGCCTGGCCTCGCTGTGCGCCGAAGCCGTGGATGCGGTGCGTTCGGGCTACAACATCCTGATCGTGACCGACCGCCCGGTGGATGCCGACCACGTTGCCATCCCCGCGCTGCTGGCCACCTCCGCGATCCACCACCACCTGGTGGAGAAGGGCCTGCGCACGTCCACCGGCCTGGTGGTCGAGACCGGCACCGCGCGTGAAGTGCACCACTTCGCGCTGCTGGCCGGCTATGGCGCCGAAGCCGTGCACCCGTACCTGGCGATGGAAACCCTGGCCGACATGGCCAGCGGCCTGTCGGGCGACCTGTCGCCCGAGAAGGCGGTCAAGAACTTCGTCAAGGCGGTCGGCAAGGGCCTGTTCAAGGTGATGTCCAAGATGGGCATCTCCACCTACATGTCGTACACCGGCGCGCAGATCTTCGAAGCCATCGGTCTGTCGCGCGAGCTGGTGCAGAAGTACTTCCACGGCACGCCGTCGAACGTCGAGGGCATCGGCATCTTCGAAGTGGCCGAGGAAGCGCTGCGCCTGCACAAGGACGCCTTCGGCAACAGCCCGGTGCTGGAGAACATGCTGGACGCCGGCGGCGAGTACGCCTTCCGCATCCGCGGCGAAGAGCACATGTGGACCCCGGACTCGATCGCCAAGCTGCAGCACTCGGTGCGCGCCGACGACGGCAAGGGCGCCTACCAGACGTACAAGGAATACGCAAACATCATCAACGACCAGAGCAAGCGCCACATGACGCTGCGCGGTCTGTTCGAGTTCAAGGTCGATCCGGCCAAGGCGATTCCGCTGGAAGAAGTCGAGCCGGCCAAGGAGATCGTGCGCCGCTTTGCCACGGGCGCGATGTCGCTCGGCTCGATCTCGACCGAAGCCCACACCACGCTGGCGCTGGCGATGAACCGCATCGGCGGCAAGTCCAACACCGGCGAAGGTGGCGAGGACGAGAAGCGCTACCGCAACGAGCTGCGCGGCATCCCCATCAAGCAGGGCGATACCCTGAAGAGCGTGCTGGGCGACGGCGTGATCGAGACGGACCTGGAACTGAAGGACGGCGATTCGCTGCGCTCGAAGATCAAGCAGGTGGCGTCGGGCCGTTTCGGCGTGACCGCCGAGTACCTGGCTTCGGCCGACCAGATCCAGATCAAGATGGCGCAGGGCGCCAAGCCGGGCGAAGGCGGCCAGCTGCCGGGCCACAAGGTCTCGGACTACATCGGCAAGCTGCGTTACTCGGTGCCGGGCGTGGGCCTGATCTCGCCGCCCCCGCACCACGACATCTACTCGATCGAAGATCTGGCGCAACTGATCCACGACCTGAAGAACGTCAACCCGTCGTCGGATATCTCGGTCAAGCTGGTGTCCGAAGTGGGCGTCGGCACGGTGGCCGCGGGCGTGTCCAAGGCCAAGGCCGACCACGTCGTGATCGCCGGCCATGACGGTGGCACCGGCGCCTCGCCGTGGTCGTCGATCAAGCACGCCGGCACGCCGTGGGAGCTGGGCCTGGCCGAGACGCAGCAGACGCTGCTGCTCAACGGCCTGCGCAACCGCATCCGCGTGCAGGCCGACGGCCAGATGAAGACCGGCCGTGACGTCGTCATCGGCGCGCTGCTGGGCGCCGACGAGTTCGGCTTCGCCACGGCACCGCTGGTTGCCGAGGGCTGCATCATGATGCGCAAGTGCCACCTGAACACCTGCCCGGTGGGCGTGGCCACGCAGGATCCGCAGCTGCGCAAGAAGTTCCAGGGCAAGCCGGAACACGTGGTCAACTTCTTCTTCTTTGTTGCCGAAGAAGCCCGCGAGATCATGGCCCAGCTGGGCATCCGCACCTTCGACGAGCTGATCGGCCGCGCCGACCTGCTCGACACCAAGGCTGGCATCGAGCACTGGAAGGCGCGCGGCCTGGACTTCAGCCGCATCTTCCACCAGGTGTCGCTGGGCGCGGACGTGCCGCTGTACCACACCGACGTGCAGGACCACGGCCTGTCGGCCGAAGCCGGCAAGGCGCTGGACCACGTGCTGATCGCCAAGGCCCGTCCGGCGATCGAGAAGGGCGAGCGCGTGTCGTTCATCCAGCCGGTCAAGAACGTCAACCGTACGGTGGGCGCGATGCTGTCCGGCGTGGTCGCCAAGCAGCATGGCCACGAAGGCCTGCCCGATGACACCATCCACATCCAGCTGCAAGGCACCGCCGGCCAGTCGTTCGGCGCGTTCCTGGCGCACGGCATCACGCTGGACCTGGTGGGTGACGGCAACGACTACGTCGGCAAGGGCCTGTCGGGCGGCCGCGTGATCGTGCGCGCTCCGCACGAGTTCCGCGGCGACCCGACCCGCAACATCATCGTCGGCAACACCGTGCTGTACGGTGCCATCGCCGGTGAAGCGTTCTTCAACGGCGTGGCCGGCGAGCGCTTCGCGGTGCGTAACTCGGGTGCGGTGGCAGTGGTGGAAGGCACCGGCGACCACGGTTGCGAGTACATGACCGGCGGCACGGTGGTGGTGCTGGGCGGCACGGGCCGCAACTTCGCGGCCGGCATGTCGGGCGGCGTGGCCTACGTCTATGACGAGGACGGCCTGTTCGACAAGCGCTGCAACACCTCGATGGTGGCGCTGGAAGCGGTGCTGGCCTCGGCCGACCAGGAGAAGGGCCAGCCCCAGGCTTCGTGGCACAAGGTCGACGGCAAGCGCGTGCTGGATGAAGTCATCCTGCGCAACCTGATCGAGCAGCACTTCCGCTATACCGGTTCCGAGCGCGCCAAGGCGCTGCTGGCTGACTGGACCACGGCACGCCGCAAGTTCGTCAAGGTCTTCCCGACCGAGTACAAGCGCGCGCTGGGCGAGATGTACGTCAAGGAACAGGCCGCCCGCGACAGCGACCGCGAAGCCATCGCGGCCTGAGCGCAGAACCAAGCAGCGATGGGCCGCGGCAGCCGCCGCGGCCCTGACAAGATACTGACCCCACCGCAGGCCCGGCGAAGCCGCCGGTCCCGCGCAGCATGACCAAGGACGCAACATGGGTAAGGCGACTGGCTTTCTCGAATTTCCGCGCCAGAATGAGGGCTACGAACCGGTAGTCAAGCGCGTGAAGCACTACAAGGAATTCGTGTTCGCGCTGTCCGACAGCGAAGCGAAGATCCAGGGTGCGCGCTGCATGGACTGCGGCATCCCGTTCTGCAACAACGGCTGCCCGGTCAACAACATCATTCCCGACTTCAACGACCTGGTGTACCGCCAGGACTGGAAGTCGGCGATCGAGGTCTTGCACCAGACCAACAACTTCCCCGAGTTCACCGGCCGCATCTGCCCGGCACCGTGCGAGGCCGCGTGCACGCTGGGCATCAACGAGCTGCCCGTGGGCATCAAGTCGATCGAGCACGCCATCATCGACAAGGCCTGGGAAGAAGGCTGGGTTGCACCGCAACTGCCGCGCCACAAGACCGGCAAGACCGTCGCCGTGGTCGGCTCCGGCCCCGCCGGCATGGCTGCCGCGCAGCAGCTGGCACGCGCCGGCCATGACGTAACCGTGTTCGAGAAGAACGACCGCATCGGCGGCCTGCTGCGCTACGGCATTCCCGACTTCAAGATGGAGAAGTCGCTGATCGACCGCCGCATGGAACAGATGCAGGCAGAAGGCGTGACCTTCCGCGCCGGCGTGATGGTGACTGATGGCGAACTGCCGGCCGGCATCAAGAACTACGCGCGTGAAACCATCTCGGCCCAGGCCCTGATGGACCAGTTCGACGCCGTGGTGCTGGCGGGCGGCGCGGAAGTGCCGCGCGACCTGCCGGTGCCGGGCCGCGACCTGGACGGCATTCACTTCGCGCTGGAAATGCTGATCCCGCAGAACAAGGAAGTGGCTGGCGATGGCGCCAACGACATCCGCGCCGAAGGCAAGAACGTGATCGTGATCGGTGGCGGCGATACCGGCTCCGACTGCGTGGGCACGTCCAACCGCCACGGCGCCACCTCGGTGACCCAGTTTGAGCTGCTGCCGCAGCCGCCGGAAGAAGAGAACAAGCCGCTGGTGTGGCCGTACTGGCCGATCAAGCTGCGCACCTCGTCGTCGCACGACGAAGGCTGCGAACGCGACTGGTCGGTCGCCACCAAGGAATTCATCGGCGAGAACGGCAAGGTCACCGCGCTGAAGGCCTGCCGCGTCGAGTGGAAGGATGGCCGCATGCAGGAAGTGGAAGGCAGCGAGTTCATCCTGCCGGCCGACCTGGTGCTGCTGGCGATGGGCTTCACCAACCCGGTGGGCTCGATGCTGGAAGCCTTCGGCGTCGACACCGATGCGCGCAAGAACGCCAAGGCCGCCACCGAGGGCGAGCGTGCTTACCACACCAACGTGCCCAAGGTGTTCGCCGCCGGCGACGTGCGCCGTGGCCAGTCGCTGGTGGTGTGGGCCATCCGCGAAGGCCGCCAGGCCGCGCGTTCGGTCGATGCATTCCTGATGGGGCATACCGACCTGCCGCGCTGATCCACAGCTCATTGCCGCAACAAAAAGCCCGCCTGGCGCAAGCCGGCGGGCTTTTTTCGTTGTGGACTCGGCGCCGCGGCGGGCCTCAGCCGGCCAGCGCCTTTTCCATCAGGACCGCGGCGGCGCCATAGTCCGCCAGCTTGCCAGCGTGCCGCGCCGCCGTTTCCGCCGCCGCCGGCGCGTACCCGAGCCTGCGCCACCAGGGCGCCGCCGACTGTACGGCAATCAGCCGCGAATGCTTCAGTCCGGCCGCCAGCGCAGCCGCCTGCGCTGCCGCGTACAGGCGTGGCGCCAGCCCGCCGCCGCGGCCGCCAGGCGCCACGGCCATGTCGTGGACGAACCAGGTCAGGGGCGCCGGCGTTGGCGGCTGGCGCCAGCCGCCGTCGAGCACGCCATCGAGCGGGGGCAGGCTGGTCTCGGGCCAGGCGTGGGTGAACAGGTAGGCGGCCAGCGTGCTGGGCCGGTGCGGATCGTCGGCGACCCAGCAGGTGGTGGGGGAGAGCGCCAGCCGGCTGGCCAGCGCGCCGCGGCTTTCCAGCAGCACCTCGGTATAGCAGGCGGCCTGCACGGCCAGCACGGCGGGCAGGTCGGCGGCTGTCATGCGCCGCAGGGGAAACATCGTCATCGCGCGATTATAGCCGGCGGTTCATGCCGGGCCGCGGTGCGGCAGGCACTGGGCGGTGACCTGGTCATGGCGCGTTTGGCTAGGCTGGACAAGGCCTTCAGGGTTCTCCCGGCTATGGTTTACGTGCCTGTGGCCGTCCCGGCAATGTACTTACAATTTTCAAAAAAACAACTCACGGAAACCGCCTCGCGAATCCTTTTTCCCCAGAACCAGCTCGCCGTCCCCTCAGGGGATGGGTGGGAGGAAATTGATGACCGAAGTGCGCAATATGCCGCAGCTTTGGCGAGGTAACGCAAAGTTCGCGTCGTGGCAATCCACGTGGACATTGCTCCGGCGCTGGCTCAAGCCTTTCCTGTGCCTGTATGTCCTGGGCTGTGCCACGCTCGCGCTCGCCGTACCCGCGACGCCGGTGGTAGCCGGGCCGCAGTTGGTACGCAGCATGTCGTTCCCGAACCGGCCGATGCGCCTGATCGTGCCGTTCCCGGCCGGCGGCGTGGCCGACGCGGTCGCCCGCCTGCTGGCGGAGCGCCTGTCTGAGCGGCTGGGTGTGCTGATGGAGGTCGACAACCGCCCTGGCGCAGCCGGCACTACCGCCGGCGATGTCGTCGCCAAGGCCAGCTCGGACGGCCACACGCTGCTTTTCCACCAGGCCAATATGCTGATCCAGCCGGGGCTGGAGCCGGTGCCATATGACGTGGTGCGCGATTTCACCCCGGTGGCGCGGGTCGCCACCACGCCGCTGTTCCTGGTGATCGACGCCCGGCTGCCGATGCGTACGCCGGAGCAGTGGATGACCGCGGTGAAATCCAACCCGGCTTCCTACAGCTACGGCTATGGCCAGCCGGGCAGCCCCTCCCACCTGTACGCCCAGTACGCCGTGCGCGGCATCCGCAACGGCGTGCCGCTGGTCACCGCCAAGGGCGAGGCCGCGGTGGTGCAGGAGATGCTCGCCGGCCGCATCAGCGCCTGCTTCTGTTCGTATGCCGCGGTGCAGAGCCAGGTCCGCAGTGGCGGGCTGCGGCTGATCGGCGTTACCGGCGTGGCGCGCTCGCCGCTGGCGCCGCTGGTGCCAACGCTGCAGGAGTCTGGGTTGGAAGGGTACGCGGCGGCCGCCTGGTTTGGCGTGATGGCGCCCGCCAAGACGCCGCGGGCGATCGTTGCGCGGCTGGCAATCGAACTCGACGCGGTGATGTCCGAGCGCGAGGTGCGCTCCCGGCTGCAGGCCGCCGGGCTGACGACGCTGCGCGATTCGCCGGAGGCGTTCGCCACGGCGATCCGTTCGGAATCGATCCAGTGGCAGGTGATCCTGCGGGACGTCAGCCAGGTGCAGGAACCTTAAAGCGAGAATTTTCGCTCACAGAATCAGACCCTTTCCTATTGCATCGGTCGGCAGCGATGTGGTGCCCGGCACACGGGTGCCAGCAGGGCTAGGTAGTACACCTTATAATGCGCCCCTGTCCCGACCGGTGCCAACGTGACCGACCCTGCTCAAAACCTCGTCGAACTGAATGCGGTGGATTTCGCCTATGCGGACCACGGCAAGCCCATCCTGTCCGGCCTCACCATGCAGTTCCCGCGTGGCAAGGTGATCGCGGTCATGGGCGGTTCGGGGTGCGGCAAGACCACGGTGCTGCGGCTGATCGGCGGCCAGGTGCGCCCGCAGGCGGGCACGGTCCGCTTCGACGGCACCGATATCCACCGGCTGGATACCCGCGGCCTGTACGGGGTGCGGCGCCAGATGGGCATGCTGTTCCAGTTTGGCGCGCTGTTTACCGATTTGTCGGTCTTCGACAATGTGGCCTTCCCGCTGCGCGAGCATACCGACCTGCCGGACTCGATGATCCGCGACCTGGTGCTGATGAAGCTGAACGCGGTCGGCCTGCGCGGCGCCCGCGACCTGATGCCGTCGCAGATCTCGGGCGGCATGGCGCGGCGCGTGGCGCTGGCGCGCGCGATCGCGCTCGATCCCGCGCTGCTGATGTATGACGAGCCCTTCGCCGGCCTCGACCCGATCTCGCTCGGCCTGACCGCCCGCCTGATCCGCAGCCTCAACGACGCGCTCGGCGCGACCACGATCATCGTCTCGCACGACGTGCACGAGACCTTCCAGATCGCCGACTACGTGTATTTCATTGCCGACGGGCGCATCGCCGCGCAGGGCGAGCCCGAGGCGCTGCGCGCCTCCACCGACCCCTTCGTGCACCAGTTCGTCCACGCCGAGGCCGACGGCCCGGTGCCGTTCCACTATCCGGGACCGTCGCTGGCCGAGGACTTTGCCGGAGGTGCGCGGTGATCGGCTTCCTTGCCACCATCGGCGCGGCCGTGCGCCGCAGCGTGACGGGCCTGGGCCATGCCACGCGCATGTTCCTTGCCGTGCTGGGCCTGTCGCCGGCGCTGCTGCGCCGATTCCGGCTCGTGACCGACCAGGTTTTCTTTGTCGGCAACCTGTCGCTGGTGATCATCGCCGTGTCGGGCCTGTTCGTCGGCTTCGTGCTCGGCCTGCAGGGCTATTACACGCTGAACCGCTACGGCTCGGAGCAGGCGCTGGGCCTGCTGGTGGCGCTGTCGCTGGTGCGCGAACTGGGGCCGGTGGTGACCGCGCTGCTGTTTGCGGGCCGCGCCGGCACTTCGCTGACCGCCGAGATCGGCCTGATGAAGGCGGGCGAGCAGCTGACCGCGATGGAAATGATGGCGGTGAATCCGCTGCAGCGCGTGGTTGCGCCGCGTTTCTGGGCGGGCGTGATCGCCATGCCGGTGCTGGCGGCGATCTTCAGCGCGGTGGGCATCCTGGGCGGCTACGTGGTCGGCGTGCAGCTGATCGGCGTCGACGCCGGCGCGTTCTGGTCGCAGATGCAGGGCGGCGTCGACGTGCGCGCCGACGTGCTCAACGGCGTGGTCAAGAGCTTTATTTTCGGCATTGCCGTGACGTTCATCGCCTTGTACCAGGGCTTTGAGGCCAAGCCGACGCCCGAAGGCGTCTCGCGCGCGACCACCCGCACCGTGGTGATCGCGTCGCTGGCGGTGCTGGGGCTGGATTTCCTGCTGACCGCGCTGATGTTCAGCAACTGAGGCCGCACCAGAAGCGCGGGCGATACTGACAAAAAAGACAGCGACAAGACACTACAGGGTTGAAGAAAGAGATTCCAATGAAAAAGATCACACTCGATTTCTGGGTGGGGCTGTTTGTTGCGGCGGGGTTTGTGGCCCTGCTGTTCCTGGCCCTCAAGGCGGGCAACATGAGCGCCTTTACCTTCCAGGACACTTACAGCGTGCAGGCCCGCTTCGACAATATCGGCGGGCTCAAGCCGCGCGCGCCGGTCAAGAGCGCCGGCGTGGTGGTCGGCCGCGTCGCGGCGATCCGCTTCGACGACAAGACCTACCAGGCCACCGTCGAGATGAACCTGGAGAAGCGCTACCAGTTTCCCAAGGACACCTCGGCCAAGATCCTGACCTCGGGCCTGTTGGGCGAGCAATACATCGGCCTGGAAGCCGGTGGCGACACCGCCATGCTGGCCGATGGCGCCCGCATCACCATGACGCAGTCCGCGGTGGTGCTGGAAAACCTGATCGGGCAGTTCCTGTACAACAAGGCGGCGGATGCCGGTGGTGCCAGCGGCTCGCCCGCGGCCGGCGCCAGCGCGCCGGCGCTGGGTGGGGATGCCAAATGAGGGTTGTCCCCCCCGTCAAGCCGGGCCGCGTTGCACGCCGCCCGGTGGCCGGCCTGATGGCCGCGGCGGCAGCCGCTGCGCTGATCGCCGGCTGCGCCACCGGCCCCACGGCCAACCCGAAGGATCCACTGGAGCCCTTTAACCGCGAAGTCTCGAAGATCAACGAGGACTTCGACAAGGGCATCCTGCGCCCGGTGGCCGAGCTGTACGCCGACTACATGCCGACGCCGGTGCAGCGCGCGGTGGAGAATTTCTTCTCCAACGTCAGCGATGCCTATTCGGCGGTGAACAACCTGCTGCAGGGCAAGCCCACGCGCGCCGCCGAGGATTCGATGCGGGTCGCGATGAACTCGGTGCTTGGCCTGGGCGGGCTGATCGACATCGCCACGCCGGCCGGCCTGCCCAAGTACAAGGAAGACTTCGGCCAGACGCTGGGTGTGTGGGGCGTGCCGCCAGGCCCGTACCTGGTGCTGCCGCTGTTCGGCCCGAGCTCGGTGCGCGATACCGGCGGCATGCTGGTGGACCGCCAGTTCGACCCGTCGGCCTATATCTACCCGGTATCGCTGCGCAATTCGCTGGCCGGCGTGCGCATCGTCGCGGGCCGCGCGCAGCTGCTTGGCGCGAGCAACCTGCTGGAGCAGGCGGCGCTGGACAAGTACTCGTTCCTGCGCGACTCCTACCTGCAGCGGCGCCAGTACCTGGTTTACGATGGCAATCCGCCGGAAGCCGACGACGCTGACAGCGATGGCGCCGCACCCGCAGCACCGGCTGCCCCGGATGACGCCGGCGAGAAGCCTGCTGGCGCCACCACGCCCGCGGCACCGGCACCTGCCGCACAACCGGCGGATGCGTCCGCGCCCGCGGCCACGCCGCCGGCCGATGCGTCGGCCCCGGCCGCCACGCCTCCCAAGGGCGACATCCAGCCGGAAAGCCAGAGCCTGCCGGTGCCGCCGGTGGAGCCGATGCAGCGTATCGTCCCCGGCGTGATCCGCATTCGCTAAGCGCCTTGTGCGCCAGTCCCGGGGGCCGGCGCCAGGCTGTGAATGCCCTGTCAGGGCTGAAACAATTTGTTTGGAAGTGGCGGAGAAGGCGCTGGTCCGTGCAACGCGCAGGCCGTGCTTATGTTCCAATCACCGCAAGGCCGCTGCCGGCAGGCGGCGCCAGTCCGGTGTACTTCGCCGGCAAACGTCTTTGAGAAAGAAGGAAAAATCCATGATTAAGCGACTGTTGGTCCCCTTCCTTACGGTAGTAGCCTTCGCCGGCGCTGCCCATGCACAGGTGTCGGGCACGGACGCCGCCACGCCGGACGGGCTGGTGAAGGCCGTGGTCAACGACGTAATGACGACCGTCAAGGCCGACAAGGACATGCAGGCCGGCAATATTGCCAAGATCACCGCGCTGGTCGAGCAAAAGATCATCCCCAACGCCAACTTCCAGAAGACCACGCAGATCGCGATGGGCCGCAACTGGTCGAAGGCGACGCCCGAGCAGCAGAAGCAGATCACCGAGGAGTTCAAGACCCTGCTGATCCGCACCTACGCCGGCGCCATCGCGCAGATCCGTGACCAGGCCGTGCAATACCGCCCGTACCGCGGCACGCCTGAGGACACCGATGCCACCATCCGCACCCAGGTCATCAACAAGGGCGAGCCGATCCAGATGGACTACCGCCTGGAGAAGACCGCGAACGGCTGGAAGGTCTACGACATCAACGTGCTGGGTGCGTGGCTGACCGAGGCCTACAAGGGCAGCTTCAATACCATCGTCGGCCAGCAGGGCGTCGAGGGTGTGATCAAGACGCTGCAGGACCGCAACCGCCAGCTGGCCAACGCCAAGAGCTAAGCCGCGGCGAGCGCGCGCCGCTGCAATGCAGCACAGCGCGCCGATCTTGCACTACAATGGCCGTTCGCGGCACTGGCTCCCGCCTCAGCGCGGGAGCTTTTGTTTGCGCCGCCTTGCTCTCCATCCAAGCCGATTACGTTTCCTGACGCCACCATGCTTTCGCTGGGTACCTCGCTGACCAACCAGAACGCCGCGGCCGTGCTGCGCGACGGGCTGGCGCGCGTGGCGCAGGGCGGGGCGCAGGGCAAGGTGCAGGTCGATTGCACGGGCCTGGCGCAGGTGGATTCCTCCGCAGTTGCCGTGCTGCTGGCGTGGCATCGTGCCGCAGCCGCGCGTAACCTGGCGCTGTCGCTGCGCGGGGTGCCGGCGCAGCTGTCGCAGCTGGCCGGCCTGTATGGCGTCGATGGCCTGCTGGGCCTGGCGAACGGCGCTGACGCGCTTTCCCGTCCGGGCCACCACCACCGACATTGATCCGGCATCGCCGGGCGCAGCGATTGCGTCCGAACGCGATGCCCCGGCGACGGCCTGGTGCGTCGCCGCGCCCAGCGGACCATCCGGTGGGGGATCAAGCGGGACCTACCCCTGATCCCCTATAATTCCGGGTTGTTCGCCCTTCCCCCCGCCTGATTCCGGTGCATGCCAAGCCGGCCCAGGAAATCCGGGCACACAGTAGTTCCCCATTCCAGGCGGCTGGCCCCCCAAAAAAGGCCGGACACGCCACAGACAACGGCCATGAAAGCCATTGAAATCCACGACGTCCGCAAGCGCTACCGCAACCTCCAGGCGCTCAAGGGCGTCAGCTTCACCGTCGAACGCGGCGAATTCTTCGGCCTGCTCGGGCCGAACGGCGCCGGCAAGACCACGCTGATCTCGATTCTCGCCGGCCTGAACCGCGCCGACTCCGGCGGCGTCCGTGTGCTGGGCCACGATGTCGTATCCGACTACCGGATGGCGCGGCGTATGCTTGGCGTGGTGCCGCAGGAGCTGGTTTTCGACCCGTTCTTCACGGTGCGCGAGACGCTGCGGCTGCAGTCCGGCTATTTCGGCCTGACCCGCAACGACGACTGGATCGACGAGATCATGGCCAACCTGGACCTGACCAGCAAGGCCGATTCCAATATGCGCCAGTTGTCCGGTGGCATGAAGCGCCGCGTGCTGGTGGCGCAGGCGCTGGTACACCGCCCGCCGGTGATCGTGCTGGACGAACCCACCGCCGGCGTCGACGTCGAGCTGCGCCAGACGCTGTGGAAATTCATCTCGCGCCTGAACCGGGAAGGCCACACCATCATCCTGACCACGCACTACCTGGAAGAGGCCGAGGCGCTGTGTGACCGCATCGCCATGCTCAAGTTCGGCGAAGTGGTGGCGCTGGACCGCACCAGCAACCTGCTGACGCAGTTCGCCGGGCTGCAACTTGTGCTGACTTTCGCGCAGGGCACCCTGCCGCATGCGCTGGAGCCGCTGCGTATGCCGGCCAACCCGGGCGAGCGCGCGGTGCGGCTGCGGCTGTCGGGCTACCAGGCGGTCGAGCCGATCCTGGCCGCCTGCCGCGAAGCGGGCTGTGACATCGAAGACATGGAAATCAACAAGGCCGACCTCGAAGACGTGTTTGTCCAGATCATGCGCCGCGAGGGCCACATGCCGGGCGCGCTGCCCGACCCCGCCATGGAGGCCTCGGCATGAAGCAGCCTGGCGAAATCGAACTGGTGGAAGACGCCCGCCTGGGCCCGATGGCCGTTGGCGGCCTGGTCGGCTTCCGGACCCTGCTGTACAAGGAAGTGCTGCGCTTCTGGAAGGTCAGCTTCCAGACCGTGGCCGCGCCGGTGCTGACCGCGGTGCTGTACCTGCTGATCTTCGGCCACGTGCTGGAAGACCGCGTCAAGATCTACGACCAGATCAGCTACACCGCCTTCCTGGTGCCCGGCCTGGTGATGATGAGCGTGCTGCAGAACGCCTTCGCCAACAGCTCGTCGTCGCTGATCCAGTCCAAGATCACCGGCAACCTGGTGTTCGTGCTGCTGCCGCCGCTGTCGCACTGGGAGATGTTCGGTGCCTATGTGCTGGCCTCGGTGATCCGCGGGCTGACCGTGGGCCTGGGCGTGCTGCTGGTGACGGCATGGTTTGCCAACCTGCACTTTGCCAACATCGGCTGGATCGTGGTGTTCGCACTGCTGGGCGCGGGCATCCTCGGTACGCTTGGCCTGATCGCCGGCATCTGGGCCGAGAAGTTCGACCAGCTCGCCGCGTTCCAGAACTTCCTGATCATGCCGGCCACTTTCCTGTCCGGCGTGTTCTATTCGATCCATTCGCTGCCGGCCTTCTGGCAGGCGGTGTCCCATGCCAATCCGTTCTTCTACATGATCGACGGCTTCCGCTATGGCTTCTTCGGCGTCTCGGACGTGTCGCCGCTGTTTAGCCTGGCGGTGGTGGGATCGGCCTTCGTGGTGCTGGCGGCGCTGGCGCTGCGGCTGCTGAAATCCGGCTACAAGCTGCGCCACTGAGCGCCGCCGCACTGACATCGCGCACATTCTGAATACGCTGAAGAGAACCCCATGCTGCCTACACCGGAACAAGTCAGGGAATACATTGCCCAAGGATTGCCCTGCGAACATCTGGAAGTCGAGGGCGACGGCCAGCACTTCTTTGCCACCATCGTCAGCAACGAGTTCGAAGGCAAGCGGCTGATCCAGCGCCACCAGCGTGTCTATGCCGCGCTGGGCGACCGCATGCGCGCCGAGATCCATGCGCTGTCGATGAAGACGCTGACGCCCGCCGAGTGGCAGGCAGGTGAGGGCAAGTAAGCTCAGGCCGTGCCGCACCGCGCCGCATGCGCGGTTGAAAACAATGATGCCGGGTCCAGGCCCGGCCAGAACCGACACAACATGGACAAATTCCAGATCCAGGGCAACGGTCCGCTACGGGGCGAAGTCCGCGTTTCGGGCGCCAAGAATGCCGCGCTGCCGATCCTGTGCGCGGGCTTGCTCACGGCCGATACCGTCTCGCTGGATAACGTGCCCAACCTGCAGGACGTGCGCACCACGCTCAAGCTGCTGCGCCTGATGGGCATGCGCGCCGAGCAGGATGGCGCCACCGTCGCGCTCAACGGTGCCGACGTCAACTCGCTCGAAGCCCCGTACGAGCTGGTCAAGACCATGCGCGCCTCGATCCTGGTGCTGGGTCCGCTGGTGGCGCGCTTCGGCGAGGCCCGGGTCTCGCTGCCCGGCGGCTGCGGCATCGGCGCGCGGCCGGTCGACCAGCACATCAAGGGCCTGCAGGCGATGGGCGCCGAGATCAGCATCGAGCATGGCTTTATCCATGCCCGTGCCCGGCGCCTGAAAGGCGCGCGCGTGGTCACCGACATGATCACCGTGACCGGCACCGAGAACCTGCTGATGGCCGCCACGCTGGCCGAAGGCGAAACCGTGCTGGAAAACGCCGCGCGCGAGCCGGAAGTCACCGACCTGGCTCACCTGCTGGTCAAGATGGGCGCGAAGATCGACGGCATCGGCACTGACCGGCTGGTGGTGCAGGGCGTCGACAGGCTGCACGGCGCCCGCCACAGCGTGGTCGCAGATCGCATCGAGGCCGGGACCTTCCTGTGCGCGGCGGCCGCGACGCTGGGCGAACTGGTGCTGCGCGACGTGCGCCCGGACCTGCTCGACGCCGTGCTCGACAAGCTGCGCGAAGCCGGCGCCCGCATCGAGACCGGCGCCGACTGGATCCGCCTGGCGATGCCGCACCGCGCCAGGGCGGTGAGCTTCCGCACCTCGGAATACCCCGCCTTCCCGACCGACATGCAGGCCCAGTTCATGGCGTTGAATGCCGTGGCCGAAGGCACCGCGCGCGTGACCGAGACCATCTTCGAGAACCGGTTCATGCACGTGCAGGAACTGAACCGACTCGGCGCCGACATCGCCGTGGAAGGCAACACCGCGGTGGTCAGCGGCGTGCCGCGCCTGTCCGGCGCCAGCGTGATGGCGACCGACCTGCGCGCCTCCGCCAGCCTGGTCATCGCCGGCCTGGTCGCCGAGGGCGACACCGTGATCGACCGTATCTATCACCTGGACCGCGGCTACGACCGCATGGAAGACAAGCTGTCTGCAGTGGGCGCCAAGATTCGCCGCATTGCCTGAGCACGAGGACTGACGCACGATGAGCCCCACTTTCAACGCATCGCCCAACCAGCTGACGCTGGCGCTGTCCAAGGGCCGCATCTTCACCGAGACGCTGCCGCTGCTCGAAGCCGCCGGCATCCAGGTCACCGAGGATCCCGAGACCTCGCGCAAGCTGATCCTGCCGACCTCGGACCCCGCCGTGCGCGTGGTGATCGTGCGCGCTTCGGACGTGCCGACCTACGTGCAGTACGGCGCCGCCGACTTCGGCGTGGCCGGCAAGGACGTGCTGATGGAGCATGGCATGGCCGGCCTGTACGCGCCGATCGACCTCAATATCGCCCGCTGCCGCATGTCGGTGGCGGTGCCGGCCGGGTTTGACTACGCCAGCGCGGTGCGCCAGGGCGCGCGCCTGGCGGTGGCCACCAAGTACGTGCAGACCGCGCGCGAGCATTTTGCGAAAAAGGGCGTTCACGTCGATCTGATCAAGCTGTACGGTTCGATGGAGCTGGGCCCGCTGGTGGGCCTGTCCGATGCCATCGTCGACCTGGTCAGCACCGGCAGCACGCTGCGCGCCAACAATCTGGTCGAAGTGGAAGAGATCGTGCAAATTTCGTCGCGGCTGGTGGTGAACCAGGCTGCGCTCAAACTCAAGCGCGAGCGGCTGGCGCCGATCCTCGACGCTTTCGAACGCGCTTCGGCGGCGCTGGTGTAGGGCCACATCGGGCCACATCAGGCCGGTACCGACCGAGAAGGAAAAGAAGTCATGAACGCAACCGTATCCGAAATGGAAAACCTGCCGATCCGCCGGCTTGATTCCAGCGAGCCGGGCTTTGCCGAGGCGCTGCGCCAGGTGCTGGCCTTCGAGGCCGGCGAGGACGAGGCCATCGACCGCGCCGCGGCACAGATCCTGGCCGACGTGAAGGTCCGCGGCGACGCCGCGGTGCTGGAGTACACGAAGCGCTTCGACCGCATGGAAGCGCCGTCGATCGCGGCGCTCGAGCTGTCCCAGACTGAACTGGAAGCCGCTCTCGAAGACCTCGAGCCCAAGCGCCGCGCCGCGCTGGAAGCCGCTGCCGCGCGCGTGCGTGCCTACCACGAGAAGCAGAAGATCGAGTGCGGCAGCCACAGCTGGGAGTACACCGAGGCCGACGGCACCATGCTGGGCCAGAAGGTGACGCCGCTGGACCGCGTCGGCATCTACGTGCCGGGCGGCAAGGCCGCCTACCCATCGTCGGTGCTGATGAACGCGATCCCGGCGCGTGTGGCCGGCGTGAAGGAGATCATCATGGTCGTGCCCACGCCCGGCGGCGTGCGCAACGAGCTGGTGCTGGCCGCCGCGCAGATCGCCGGCGTCGACCGCGTCTTCACCATCGGTGGCGCGCAGGCCGTGGGCGCGCTGGCCTACGGCACCGCGACGCTGCCGCAGGTCGACAAGATCGTCGGCCCGGGCAATGCCTATGTGGCCGCGGCCAAGCGGCGCGTGTTCGGCACCGTCGGCATCGACATGATCGCCGGGCCTTCCGAGATCCTGGTGATCTGCGACGGCACCACCGACCCCGACTGGGTGGCGATGGACCTGTTCTCGCAGGCCGAGCACGACGAACTGGCGCAGTCGATCCTGCTGTGCCCGGACTCGGACTACATCGCCCGTGTCGAAGCCAGCATCCAGCGCCAGCTGCCGACCATGCCGCGCCGCGACGTGATCGCTTCGTCGATCTCCGGCCGCGGCGCGCTGGTCAAGGTGCGCGACATGGAAGAAGCCTGCGAGATCGCCAACGCGATCGCGCCGGAGCACCTGGAAATCTCCGCCGAGAACCCGCGCCAGTGGAGCGAGAAGATCCGCCACGCCGGCGCCATCTTCCTCGGCCGCTATACCAGCGAATCGTTGGGCGACTACTGCGCCGGCCCCAACCACGTGTTGCCGACCTCGCGCACGGCGCGCTTCTCGTCGCCGCTGGGCGTCTATGACTTCCTGAAGCGCTCGAGCCTGATCGAGGTCAGCGAGGGCGGGGCGCAGATGCTTGGCCAGATCGCCGCCGAGCTCGCGTATGGCGAAGGTCTGCAGGCCCACGCCCGCAGCGCGGAATACCGTTTCAAGCGCAGTTGATTTACTGAACCAACGCAGTCAAACCAGGAGTTTCCATGTCAGCCGTAGAGCCCTCCCTGATCGAACGCATCATCCGTGACGACGTGCGCGCCATGGGCGCCTACCACGTCCCGGATTCGCACGGTCTGGTCAAGCTCGACGCGATGGAAAACCCGTACCGCCTGCCGCAGGAGCTGCGCCAGCAGCTGGCCGCGCGGCTGGGCGAGGTGGCGCTGAACCGCTACCCGGTGCCCAGCAGCGAAGCGCTGCGCGCCAGGCTCAAGGATGTGATGCAGGTGCCCGCCGGCATGGACGTGCTGCTGGGCAACGGCTCGGACGAGATCATCAGCATGCTGGCGCTGGCCGCGGCCAAGCCGGGCGCCACGGTGATGGCGCCGGTGCCGGGCTTTGTCATGTATGCGATGTCGGCGCAGTTTGCCGGGCTCGAGTTCGTCGGCGTACCGCTGCGCGCCGACTTCACTCTCGATCGCGACGCCATGCTGGCGGCGATGGCCGAGCACCAGCCCGCCATCATTTACCTGGCCTATCCGAACAACCCCACCGGCAACCTGTTCGACGCGGCCGACATGGAGGCCATCCTCCGTGCCGCGCAAGGCGATGTCTGCAACAGCCTGGTGGTGGTCGACGAGGCCTACCAGCCGTTCGCGCAGCAAAGCTGGATGCCGCGCCTGACGGACTTCGGCAACCTGCTGGTGATGCGCACCGTGTCCAAGCTCGGCCTGGCCGGCATCCGCCTGGGCTACCTGGCCGGGGCGCCGGAGTGGCTGGCGCAGATCGACAAGGTGCGCCCGCCCTACAACGTCAACGTGCTGACCGAGGCCGCCGCGCTCTTCGCGCTGGAGCATGTGTCGGTGCTGGACGAACAGGCCGCGCAACTGCGCGCCGAGCGCACCCGCGTGGCCGACGGCATGGCCGCGCATGCAGGCGTCACGGTGTTCCCAAGCGCCGCCAACTTCCTGCTGGCGCGCGTGCCGGATGCGGCACAGACCTTCGACCGCCTGCTGGCGCGGAAGGTATTGATCAAGAACGTGAGTAAAATGCACCCGTTGCTGGCCAATTGTCTGCGCGTCACGGTCAGCACGCCCGAAGAAAACGCGCAGTTCCTTGAGGCATTCGCAGCGTCGCTGCAGGATTAACACCATGCGTGTTGCAGAGGTCACCCGCAATACTTCGGAAACGCAAATCCGCGTTTCCCTGAATCTCGACGGCACCGGCCGCCAGAAGCTGGCGTCGGGCGTGCCGTTCCTCGACCACATGCTCGACCAGATCGCCCGGCATGGCATGTTCGACCTGGAGGTCGAAGCCACCGGCGACACGCATATCGACGACCACCATACGGTGGAAGACGTCGGCATCACGCTCGGCCAGGCCGTCGCCAGGGCCATTGGCGACAAGAAGGGCATCACCCGCTACGGCCACAGCTACGTGCCGCTGGACGAATGCCTGTCGCGCGTGGTGATCGACTTCTCCGGCCGCCCCGGCCTGGAATTCCACGTGCCGTTCACCCGTGCGCGCGTGGGCAGCTTCGACGTCGACCTGACCATCGAGTTCTTCCGCGGTTTCGTCAACCATGCGGGCGTGACCCTGCATATCGACAACCTGCGCGGCATAAATGCCCACCATCAGTGCGAAACCGTGTTCAAGGCCTTTGGCCGGGCACTGCGCATGGCGGTGGAGCTGGATCCGCGCGCGGCCAACACGATCCCGTCGACCAAGGGTACGCTCTGAGCTTCCTGAACCCGTAGGCGTGCCGGCTGGTTGCGGCGCCCGCCCACCTCTCTATCCAATACCGCCAGCGATGCTGGCAACCCGCAACCGATGGATACGCTCAAGTCGTTTATCTCGCTGCTGGCGCTGATCAACCCGATCGGGGCGATCCCGTTCTTCATCAGCCTGACCAGCCAGCAGACCGAAGCGGAAAAGCTGCGTACCATCAAGATCGCGTCGATCTCGGTGGCGATCGTGGTGGCGGTGTCGGCGTTGCTGGGGCAGCAGATCATCGAGTTCTTCAATATCTCGGTGGCATCGCTGCAGGTGGGTGGCGGCCTCATCATGATCATGATGGCCATGAACATGCTGAACGCGCAGACCGGCCGCACCAAGGCCACGCCGGAAGAAGAGGATGAGGCCGAGGTAAAGTCCAGCATCGCGGTGGTGCCGCTGGCGCTGCCGCTGCTGACCGGGCCGGGCTCGATCAGCACGGTGATCGTCTATGCCGGCAAGACCCAGCACTGGTACCAGCTGCTGATTTTGGTGGGCATTGGCGCGCTGCTGGGTTCGGTGGTGTACATGGTGTTCCGCGCGGCCGACCCGATCGCCCGGGTGATCGGCCGCACCGGCATCAATATCGGCACGCGCCTGATGGGGCTGATCCTGTCGGCGCTGGCTGTTGAATTCATCGTGGACGGGCTGAAGACATTGTTGCCTGTTTTGAAATCATGACTACCATAGCAATTGTGGATTACGGCATGGGCAACCTGCGCTCGGTGGCGCAGGCACTGCGTGCCGCGGCACCGGAAGCGGACGTGCGGGTGGTGGATGCCCCCGAAGGCATCCGCAGCGCGGATCGCGTGGTGCTGCCCGGCCAGGGCGCGATGCCGGACTGCATGTCGGCACTGGGCGCCTCGGGCTTGCAGGAAGCGGTGGTCGAGGCCGCCGGCAGCAAGCCGATGCTTGGTGTGTGCGTCGGCGAACAGATGCTGTTCGAGTTCAGCACCGAAAGTCGTGCTGGCGCGGACCGCACACCGGCGCTGGGGCTGATGCCCGGCCAGGTGGTGCGTTTTGCGCTGGACGGCATGACGCAGCCCGATGGCTCGCGTTTCAAGGTGCCGCAGATGGGCTGGAACCGGGTGCGCCAGGCGAAGCCGCACCCGCTGTGGGCCGGGATTCCCGACGACAGCTGGTTCTATTTCGTCCACAGTTACTACGTGCAGGCGCAGGATCCGGCCCATATCGCCGGCGAAACGGAGTATGGAGTCGTGTTTACCAGCGCGGTAGCCCGCGATAATATTTTCGCGACGCAGTTCCACCCCGAGAAGAGCGCGGCCCTGGGCCTGCAGCTGTACCGGAACTTCGTCCACTGGAATCCATAAGGCGCACCGGACACCCCGAATCGCTTGTTTGACGATTGTTCGACCGAGAACCAGACAGACCCGTCACCGGACCCTGACCCTGACCCTTCACGCAACCCGTCAAGCGACCAGTTCCCGATCGAACATCGACCCCGACCTGACCGGCCTCGCCGGTCTCGCTCAACCTCACTTACTCAACCACGCTCGTCACGCATATGTTGCTCATTCCGGCCATCGACCTGAAGGACGGTCAGTGTGTACGCCTCAAACAAGGCGACATGGACCAGGCCACCGTCTTTTCCGAAGATCCCGCCGCCATGGCACGCCACTGGGTGGAGCAGGGCGCGCGGCGCCTCCACCTGGTGGACCTGAACGGCGCGTTCGTGGGCAAGCCCCGCAACGAGGCGGCCATCAAGGCCATCATCGCCGAGGTCGGCGATGAGATCCCGGTGCAACTGGGGGGCGGTATCCGCGACCTGAACACCATCGAACGCTGGCTGGACGACGGCTTGTCGTACGTCATCATCGGCACCGCGGCGGTGAAGAATCCCGGCTTCCTGAAGGACGCCTGCTCGGCCTTCGGCGGCCACATCATCGTCGGCCTCGATGCCAAGGACGGCAAGGTCGCCACCGACGGCTGGAGCAAGCTGACCGGGCATGAAGTGGCGGACCTGGCGCGCAAGTATGAAGATTACGGTGTCGAAGCCATCATCTATACCGACATCGGCCGCGACGGCATGCTGCAGGGGATCAATATCGACGCCACCGTCAAGCTGGCGCAGTCGATGTCGATCCCGGTGATCGCCAGCGGCGGCCTGTCCAACCTGGCGGATATCGACAACCTGTGCGCGGTCGAGGGCGAGGGTGTGGAAGGCGTCATCTGCGGCCGCGCGATCTACTCCGGTGATCTGAACTTTGCCGATGCGCAGGCCCGTGCCGACAAGCTGCGCGACGGCCAGTAAGGCCAACGCGGGCCCAACGCAAGCCAACGCGCCCGCGGGCGCAGCCGCTGTCGCACCGGTGCCTTGCCGGCGCGGCGGCGGACAAGGACTCTCATGCTAGCCAAACGTATCATCCCCTGCCTGGACGTGACCAACGGGCGGGTGGTCAAGGGCGTCAACTTCGTTGAGCTGCGCGATGCGGGCGACCCCGTGGAAATCGCGCGCCGCTATGACGAGCAGGGCGCCGACGAAATCACATTCCTCGACATCACCGCCACCAGCGACGGGCGCGACCTGATGCTGCATATCATCGAGGACGTCGCCTCGCAGGTGTTCATTCCGCTGACGGTCGGCGGCGGCGTGCGCACGGTCGAAGACGTGCGGCGCCTGCTCAATGCCGGCGCGGACAAGATCAGCGTCAACTCGTCGGCCATCGCCAACCCGCAGCTGGTGTCCGACGCCACCGCCAAATACGGTTCGCAGTGCATCGTGGTGGCGATCGATGCCAAGCGCAGCTCCGCCCCGGGCGAGCCGTCGCGCTGGGAAGTCTTCACCCACGGCGGGCGCAAGGCTACCGGCCTGGACGCGGTCGAATGGGCGCGTGAAATGGCCGCGCGCGGCGCCGGCGAGATCCTGCTGACCAGCATGGACCGCGACGGCACCAAGAGCGGCTTCGACCTGGAACTGACCCGCGCCGTCAGCGACGCGGTGCCGGTGCCGGTGATCGCCTCGGGCGGCGTCGGCGGGCTGCAGGACCTCGCCGACGGCATCACCAAGGGCCGCGCCGACGCGGTGCTGGCCGCCAGCATCTTCCACTACGGCCAGCATACCGTGGGCGAAGCCAAGGCATTCATGGCCCGCGAGGGCATTCCCGTGCGGATCTGATCATGGCAAAGAAGTGGCTCAACAAGGTCAAGTGGGACGATAACGGCCTGGTGCCGGTGATCGTGCAGGAAGTGGGTTCGAACGACGTGCTGATGTTCGCGTTCATGAACCGCGACGCGCTGCAGCGCACCGTGGAACTGGGCGAGGCCGTGTTCTGGTCGCGCTCGCGCAAGCGCCTGTGGCACAAGGGCGAAGAGTCCGGCCACGTGCAGAAGGTGCATGAGATCCGCCTCGACTGCGACGAGGACGTGGTGCTGCTCAAGGTCACGCAGGTGGACAGCATCGCCTGCCATACCGGGCGCCATTCCTGCTTCTTCCAGAAATTCGAGGGCGATGCGGAGGCGGGTGACTGGCAGACCGTCGAGCCCGTGTTGAAAGACCCTGCACAGATCTATACCAAGCCATGAGCGACACCCAACCGAGCAGCAGCGATGTGCTGGCACGCGTGGCCGAAGTGCTCGAATCGCGCAAGCCCGCCAATGGCGGCGACCCCGCCAAGTCCTATGTTGCCAAGCTGTACAGCAAGGGCGACGACGCGATCCTGAAGAAGATCGGCGAGGAAGCCACCGAGACCGTGATGGCGGCCAAGGACGCGCGCGCTGCCGGCCACAGCGGCAGCGAGGCCGGCAAGCTGGTCTATGAGGTGGCGGACCTGTGGTTCCACACCCTGGTGTTGCTGGCAAACTTCGGGCTGGGCCCGGACGACGTGGTCAACGAACTGGCACGGCGAGAAGGGCTCTCCGGCCTGGAAGAAAAAGCCCGGCGCAAGGAAGAGGGCTGACCTGCTGACCAGTCGCTGTGCTGGCCAGTTTCCCGCCTGCCGCGAGGCAGGCCATCGCAGAACAAGGGCAAACATGGCGAACGACTATACCGCGCAGGTTACCGGCCCCAGCAGCGAACAGCAGAGCAGCCTGCGCAAGCTGCTGCATATCCTGTACGCGCTGTACGCGATCTTCTGGCTGACCGGCGGCATCACCGCGCTGATCGCTATCATCATCGACTACGTCAAGCGCGACGACGCGCGCGGTTCGCTGTATGCCTCGCACTTCGCATGGCAGATCCGCTCGTTCTGGTGGTCGGTGGCGTGGGCGGTGCTGGGCGGCGTGCTGTTCGCCACCGTGGTGCTGATGCCGCTGGCGTTTGCGGTGTGGGCCGTGCTGTCGCTGTGGATGCTGTATCGTATCGTCAAGGGCTGGCTGTACCTCAACGACAGCAAGCCGATGTACCCGGATCAGCAGTTCTGATGCCGGGCGGACACGGTACCCTCGGGGTGCAGGGTTCGCCGCAATGAAATTTTCATGAACGTTCAGGATAATTGCATCTTCTGCAAGATCGTGGCCGGCCGGATACCGTCGCGCAAGGTGTACGAAGACGACGACATGGTGGCCTTTCACGATATCCATCCCAAGGCCCCGGTACACCTGCTGGTCATCCCCAAGTCGCATGTCGACTCGCTGGCCGATTGCGGCGCCGGCGAAGGGGAGGTGCTTGCTAGAATGATGCTGAAGGTGCCTGAACTGGCGCGCGCGGCAGGCTGTGGCAACGGCTTCCGGACGGTGATCAATACCGGGCCGGACGGCGGCCAGGAAATCTACCACCTGCATCTGCATGTGCTCGGTGGGCCGCGCCACGAGTGGAAGGGACCGCTGCCCTGAACGGGCAGCCTTGGCATGGGAGCGCCCGGGCGGCAACGCCGGGGCAAATGCTGCGCCGGCAACCGTCGCCCGGCGCGGCCATAACGGGACGGAACAACGGGTCCGGGCGACTATGACTACGCCCGAGGCTTCACCAGGAGCAAGAGATGGGTTCGTTTAGCATTTGGCACTGGCTGATCGTGCTGGTGATCGTCATGCTTGTGTTTGGCACCAAGAAGCTGCGCAATATCGGCCAGGACCTGGGCGGCGCGGTCAAGGGTTTCAAGGATGGCATGAAGGACGGCGAAGACAAGGAAAAGTCGGCCCAGGCCGCCCAGTCCAAGGAACTGCGCGACTCCACCACCATCGACGTAGAAGCCAAGGAAAAGTCGCGCCAGCAGCAGTAAGCCGGCGGTGCGCTATCCCCTTCCCGCGATCGTGGCTGCCTGTGCGCAGCCCCGCGTCCCCGCTGTCTTCCGCATGATGTCCGCATGATTGATCTCGGCATTTCCAAGCTGGCGCTGATCGGTGCCGTGGCACTGATCGTGATCGGTCCCGAGCGGCTGCCCAAGGTCGCCCGCACCGTTGGCGCTCTGGTCGGCCGCGCGCAACGCTATATCAATGACGTCAAGGCCGAGGTCAGCCGCGAAGTCGAGCTGGAAGAATTGCGCAAGATGCGCTCTGAATTCGAGGAAGCGGCGCGCGACGTCGAGCGCACCATCCACAAGGAAGTCAGCGAGCAGACCCAGGCACTGAACGAAGCGCTCGGCGGCACTGAAGCGGGCACCGAAGGCGTCAGCGCCGGCGGCGACAGCTTCGTGCCAAGCTGGGACGCGGCGCACAAGGCTCACAACGGCCGCAAGAGCTGGCGCGTGAAGCAGGGCGCGCGGCCGCTGTGGTTCAAGCGCCAGCACAATGTGCGGGTCTGGGTGCAGTCGGGCGCCGCGCGCGTGAAGCGCCACCGCCCGGCCAGCCGGCCGTCCCGTTCCTTCTTCGAGTGAGCATGTTGCGCGTGCCGGCCCATGCCGGGGCTGCCGCCGCCATCGCCATGCCCGTCCAACCGCGCCGCGCCGAGCGGCATCATCGATCCCACCTTGCCAGCCTGCGCGGCTGAGCGGTCCACGCCATGAGCGACACCCGGTCCCCAGATCCCCAAGACCCGCAAGACGAGTCGCAGCAGGAAACCTTCATTTCCCACCTGATCGAGTTGCGCCAGCGCCTGGTCAAGGCGGTGGCCGGGATCATCCTGGTCTTCGTTTGCCTGGTCTACTGGGCGCCGGTCATCTTCAACCTGTTTGCGGCGCCGCTGATGCAGTCGCTGCCCAAGGGCGGCAAGATGATCGTGACCGACGTCACCGGCTCGTTCTTCGTGCCGATGAAGGTCACGTTGCTGGTGGCGTTCCTGATCGCGCTGCCATGGGTGCTGTACCAGGTCTGGCAGTTTGTCGCGCCCGGGCTGTACCAGCATGAGAAGCGGCTGATCCTGCCGCTGGTCTCGAGCAGCTACATCCTGTTCCTCTGTGGCGTGGCGTTTGCGTACTTCCTGGTGTTCCCGACGGTGTTCCACTTCATGGCGCACTACAACGCGCCGCTGGGTGCGGACATGTCGACCGACATCGACAAGTACCTCAGCTTCGCCATGACTACCTTCCTGGCCTTCGGCATCACCTTCGAGGTGCCGGTGGTGGTGATCGTGCTCGTCCGGTTCGGCGTGGTCGAACTGGAAAAGCTCAAGCAGATCCGCCCGTATGTGATCGTCGGGGCGTTTATCATTGCCGCCATCGTGACGCCGCCCGATGTGCTGTCGCAGTTGCTGCTGGCGGTTCCGCTGGTGCTGCTCTATGAACTTGGGCTGGTCATGGCGCGCTTCGTCGGCCGTCCGGCCGCGCAAACCGAGGCTTCAGCGGAAACGCAGACGGACTAATACCGCTGAGGTAGGTATACCGAGCCATCCACCCCGTTTTTGCACCAAAACGGGGATTTTTTTGCCCAGCCGTGTTGTTCGATCACAACAAAAACCGTTGGTAAGCGTGGTTTACGCCGAAAAAGCCTTCTGAGGGCTGGGGGGGCTGGCACATAATACGCAGCAGACGTGAATGTAAATACGTCGCCCAAGCACTTGGGCAACCAAGATTTCCCAATCAGTTGACAAGGAAAGTGTCGATATGAAGATGAAACTGTTTGCTGCTGCCGTCGCCGCTCTGGCCGCTGGCGGCGCGTATGCCCAATCGAGCGTGACCCTGTACGGCGTGGCTGACGTTGGCCTCGAGTACAACACCAATGCCAACGCCGCTGGCGACGACCTGTTCCGTATGGCGTCGGGTAACCAATCCGGTTCGCGCTGGGGCCTGCGTGGCGTGGAAGATCTGGGCGGCGGCCTGAAGGGCGTGTTCGTGCTGGAAAGCGGTTTCGAACTGGACAACGGTACTTCGGCCCAAGGCGGTCGTCTGTTCGGTCGTCAAGCTTACGTCGGTCTGCAAAGCCAATACGGCTCGCTGCTGCTGGGCCGTCAACAGACCTCGTTCTATGACTTCGGTCTGATCTATGACCCGATGGCCATCTCGTCGCGTTATGGCATCCTGGCTCAAGACTCCCAGTTTGCTGCTCGCGCTGACAACACCGTCAAGTACATCGGCACCTTCGGTGGCCTGACCGCATCGGCTTTCTACAGCTTCAACAACAACGGCCAAGAAACCGCTGGCGCGTTCCGCCGCGGCCAACAGTACGGCGCGCTGCTGAACTACGCAGCTGGCCCGTTCTCGGTTGGCGCTGCCTACGACGAAATCCACGGCACCGTGTCGGCTGCTGGTGTTGACCAAAGCGGTCAGCGCACCCGCCGCGCTACCGTTGGCGCCAACTACGCCTTCGGTCCGGCCAAGGTGTACGCTGGCTATCGCTGGGCCAAGGCTTTCGACGGCGCCCCGCTGACGGGCGGCACGACGGTTGACAACGGTGTTGTCACCACGTCGACCTCGTCCAACCTGTACTGGCTGGGTCTGGGCTACCAACTGACCCCGGCGTTCTCGCTGTCGGGCGCTGCTTACTACCAGGACTTCCGCAAGAGCGACGCAGATCCGTGGCAATTCGTGATCACGGCCGACTACGCGCTGTCGAAGCGTACCGACGTGTACACCTCGCTGTCGTACGCTCTGAACGACAAGGGCTCGGCCCTGGGCGTGAACGGCTTCAACACCGCCACGACCACCAACGTTCAGCCGAACAAGGATCAGTTCGGTGCTGTGGTTGGTCTGCGCCACAAGTTCTAATCCAGCGCGAGCGTAAGCTCGCTTGAGATTGGCTTGCAGAAGGCCGGCGTCCGCAAGGATGCCGGCCTTTTGTCTTGTCTGAGAAGTCTTGGCGTCGGGGCAGAGGCTCACGAGCAGGCGGGAGCCAGCCGGGACCTCTGTACAGCGTCGCGGCGCGTACTGTTACGCAGCAGGAGGGTCGTGGTTCGTGGCTCGGGGTTCGGGGTTCGGGCATGGGCAACGGGCTACGAGCTGAACTGGGCCGCAACGATCGGAAAAAGTGCGCGGCACTGATTCGACTTTCGCGCATTCGTTCGCTTGTCTAGCCCACCGGCAGTCGCGCCGCTGCCCGTCAACCTTCACTGGGTCAGCCCATCCTTCGCGCAATAAAAAACCCCGCCATCGCTAGCGGGGTTTTGCATCCAGGCCGGGAACGACTCGGTCTCACTCCTCCTCTTCGAACGGCATCGCCCGGCGCGGCGGAGGCGGGCGCTTGCCAATCGTTACCGTCAGTTCGGTAGGCTTGCCGCGTCGGATCACCATCATCTTGATGTCGACACCCGGCTTGAGCTGGGCGATGGCATTCAACAGCGCTGTCGTGTCGGTGATCGACGAGCCATCCACCTTGGTCAGCACATCGCCCGGCTTCACGCCGGCCTTGTCGGCCGGGCCGCCCTGGACCACCGCGGCGATCAGTGCGCCTTCCTTGGCATCGAGGCCGAACGATTCGGCGATTTCCGGCGTCATGTCCTGCGGCTCGACGCCGATCCAGCCGCGTGTGACGCTTCCGGTGGAAATTATCGACTCCATCACTTGCTTGGCCGTGGATACCGGGATCGCAAAGCCAATCCCGAGCGAGCCGCCCGAACGCGAGTAGATCGCCGTATTGATGCCCAGCAGGTTGCCCTGTGCGTCAACCAGCGCACCGCCCGAATTGCCCGGGTTGATCGCGGCGTCGGTCTGGATGAAATTCTCGAAGGTATTGATGCCGAGATGGCTCCGACCCAGCGCCGACACGATGCCCATCGTCACCGTCTGGCCCACGCCGAACGGATTGCCGATCGCCAGCACCACATCGCCGACCTTGACGTTCTCCAGCCGGCCCAGCGTGATCGCGGGCAGGTCCTTCAGCGTCACCTTGAGCACGGCCAGGTCGGTCTCGGGGTCGGAGCCGACCACCTTGGCGTTGGCCTTGCGGCCATCGGTCAGCGCGATCTCGATCTCGTCGGCGCCATCCACTACGTGGTGGTTGGTTAGAATGTAACCCTCGGCACTGACAATCACTCCTGATCCCAGGCTCGACACCGGCTCCTGCCGCTCAGGCAGGCGGTCGCCAAAGAAGAAGCGGAACCACGGATCCTCGGCCTGCGGGTTGGGCGAGCGCTTGTTGCCGTTCTTGCTGGTAAAAATATTCACCACCGCCGGCATGGCGGACTGTGCGGCTTCACTGTAAGACCCTTCGGCGGCAGGGCCGGACACGTTAGGCACGACTTCCTTGAGCGCCACGATCGGCGACCCGGATTGGACCGCGACGCGCCCCCTCTGCAGCCAATCAGGCTTGAGCGTTGCCACGACGAACCAGACCGCCAGCACGACGGTGACAGCCTGGGCAAAGAACAGCCAAAAGCGCCGCAACATATTGGAGTTTTGAGCAGGAAATGAAAACAAAAGAGCTTGAATTGTACTTGAACGACCTGTTAGAGGTTTCCCGTTACAAGGACTATTGTCCCAACGGGCTGCAAGTGCAAGGTCGACCGGAAGTCACTCATGTCGTCACCGGCGTCACGGCGAGCCTGGCACTGGTCGAGGCCGCGGCCGAAGCCGGCGCCGATGCCATCCTGGTCCATCACGGCTATTTCTGGAAAAACGAAGATGCGCGTGTGGTCGGGCAGAAGCACGCGCGTTTGAAGCGGCTGCTTGGCGCCGACATCAACCTGTTCGCCTTCCACCTGCCGCTGGACAACCATCCGGAATTCGGCAACAACGCGCAGCTCGGGCTGCAACTCGGCTTCACGCCGACCGGGCGTTTCAGCGATGACCAGCTCGGCTGGACCGGCACCTTGCCCGCGCCGATGCCGCTGTCCGCGCTGGCGGCACACGTCGGCGGCGTGCTCGGGCGCGAGCCGCTGTCAATCGGAGAGCCGGAGCAGATGATCCGCATGATCGGCTGGTGTACTGGTGGGGCGCAGGGTTATTTCGATGCGGCGGTAGCCGCGGGCGTCGATGCCTACCTCAGCGGCGAGGTCTCGGAGCAGACCACGCACCTCGCGCGCGAGAGCGGCGTGGCGTATCTGGCCGCCGGCCATCACGCCACCGAGCGCTACGGCATCCGCTCACTGGGCGAACATGTGGCGCAACGCTTCGGATTGCGGCACACATTCATCGATATTCCCAATCCTGTCTGACCCAAAACAATACGGCCCCATCGGGGCCGTTTTATCGTTCTGGGCTCAGCGCGTCTTGAGGGCGTCACGGATCTCGCGCAGTAGCACCACTTCTTCAGGCGGCGCGGCCGGCGGCGGGAGCGGCTCCTTCTCGCGCATCTTGTTGAACGCGCGCACCATCATGAAGATGATGAAGGCCAGGATCACAAAGTTGACAACGATAGTCAGGAAACTGCCATAGGCAAATACGGGCACACCAGCCTTCTTCAACGCGTCCAGCGTCAATGGCGTTCCAGGCGGTGGATCGGCCAGCGTGACGAACATACTAGAGAAGTCCAGCTTGCCGACGACGCGGCCCACTACCGGCATGATCAGGTCATTGACCACTGAATCCACAATTTTTCCGAATGCAGCGCCAATGATCACACCGACCGCGAGGTCGATGACGTTGCCGCGCATTGCGAAGGTCCTGAATTCCGAGACCATGCCCATGGGGGGTTCTCCTTCTTGTTGCTAGCGATGAACGGTATCAAGCTGTCAGCCTGCCGCATCACTGCCCGGAAAGCAAGTCTGGAGGCGGATTCCCGGCTTGCATGTCCGATTATCGATCAAGGACAAGGCAATTTGCGCCTATCTAGTGCGCAGATGTCTAAGGTACACTTTATGGTTGACGCAAAATCTAAATTGACTTCCCCTGGGGTTTGGAATGAGTGACCAGCAAGACGTGAAGAGCGTGGATAAAGGTCGCCGCAATTGGTTGATCGCGACATCCGTCGCTGGCGGCGTCGGAGGCGTGGCGGTAGCGGTTCCTTTCGTCAGTACCTTTGCACCATCGGAGAAAGCCAAGGCCGCGGGTGCGCCAGTCGAAGCAGATATCGGTGCGCTGAAGCCGGGCGAGATGATGACTGTCGAATGGCGCGGCAAGCCGGTCTGGATCATGAAGCGGACCGAGGAACAGCTGGCGTCGCTGAAGAAGACGGACGGCGAGGTGGCCGATCCGAATTCCGAAATTCCTTTTACCATGCAGACGCCGGATTACTGCAAGAACGAAACCCGTTCGCGCGCAGAACACAAGGACGTCCTGGTCGTGGTCGGCATCTGTTCCCACCTTGGCTGCTCGCCTTCCGGCCCCTTCGCTTCCGGTGCCAATCCCCAACTCGGCGCCGATCCCGGTTTCCTTTGCCCTTGCCACGGCTCCACGTTCGACCTGGCCGGGCGCGTCTTCAAGAACAAGCCGGCTCCGCAAAATCTCGATGTTCCCCCCTACCAATTCCTGACTGACACCAAGATCGTGATCGGCAAGGATGAGAAAGGAGAAGCCTGATCATGGCGGCCGAAAAACAAGTCAAGACGACCGGCCTGATGGGCTGGATCGACGCCCGCTTCCCGGCAACGCAACTGTGGGAAGACCACCTTTCCAAGTACTACGCGCCGAAGAACTTCAACTTCTGGTACTTCTTCGGTTCGCTGGCGCTGCTGGTGCTGGTGATTCAGATCGTCACGGGTATTTTCCTGGTGATGAACTACAAGCCGGACGGCACGCTCAACGCCGCCGGCATTCCCGTGGCCTTCGCCAGCGTGGAATACATCATGCGCGAAGTCCCGTGGGGCTGGCTGGTGCGCTACATGCATTCGACCGGCGCCTCGGCCTTCTTTGTCGTGGTCTACCTGCATATGTTCCGCGGGCTGCTGTACGGTTCGTACCGCAAGCCGCGTGAACTGGTCTGGATCTTCGGCTGCCTGATCTTCCTGTGCCTGATGGCGGAAGCCTTCATGGGCTACCTGCTGCCGTGGGGCCAGATGTCGTACTGGGGCGCGCAGGTGATCGTGAACCTTTTCTCGGCGATTCCCGTGATCGGCCAGGACCTGTCGCTGTTCATCCGCGGCGACTACGTGGTGAGCGATGCCACGCTGAACCGCTTCTTCTCGTTCCACGTCATCGCGGTGCCGCTGGTGCTGCTGGCCCTGGTGATCGCGCACATCATCGCGCTGCACGAAGTGGGCTCGAACAACCCGGACGGCGTCGAGATCAAGGCCAAGAAGGACGAGAACGGCGTGCCGCTGGATGGCATCCCCTTCCACCCGTACTACTCGGTGCACGACACGCTGGGCGTTGCCGGCTTCCTGATCATCTTCTCGGCGGTGATCTTCTTCTTCCCGGAAGTGGGCGGCTATTTCCTGGAGCATAACAACTTCTTCCCGGCTGACCCGCTGAAGACTCCGCCGCATATCGCGCCGGTCTGGTACTTCACGCCGTTCTACTCGATGCTGCGTGCCACCACGTCGAACTTCCTGCCGATCCTGTGGGTGTTCTTCGCGCTGCTGCTCGGCATGGTGTTCCTGCGCAGCAAGGACGCACGCGTCAAGATCGGTGCGATTGCCATCGCCGTGATCCTGGCCGTGGGCTTCTACTTCATCGACGCCAAGTTCTGGGGCGTGCTGGTGATGGGCGGCTCGGTCGTGATCCTGTTCTTCCTGCCGTGGCTGGACTGCTCGCCGGTCAAGTCCATCCGCTATCGTCCCGCTTTCCACAAGTCCATCCTGATCGTCTTTGTGGTGGTGTTCCTGGTGCTCGGCTATCTCGGCGTGCAACCGCCGTCGCCGGTTGGTGAGAAGGTTTCGCAGCTCGGTACGCTGCTGTACTTCGCCTTCTTCCTGACCATGCCGCTGTGGAGCCGTGCCGGCGAGTTCAAGCCGGTGCCTGAGCGTGTCACGTTCCACCCGCACTGAGCGACGCGAACCCCGACAAGAGCACAAGGACACAAGATGAAAAAGCTGCTTTCGATCATCGCGCTGGCCGGCGCCTGCTTTGCCGGCGCGCCCGCCATGGCATCAGAGGGAGGCTTCCCGCTGGAGCCGGCACCGGTGAACACTGCCGACCTGTCGTCGCTGCAGCGCGGCGCCAAGCTGTTCGTCAACTACTGCCTGAACTGCCACGGCGCATCGATGATGCGCTACAACCGGCTCAAGGACATCGGCCTCACCGACGACCAGATCCGCCAGAACCTGCTGTTCACAGCGGACAAGGTTGGCGAGACCATGACCATCGCCATGCAGCCGAAGGAAGCCAAGGCCTTCTTCGGCGCGCAACCGCCGGACCTGTCGGTGATCGCGCGTGCCCGCGGCGACGACTGGCTCTATACCTACCTGCGCACCTTCTACCGTGACGACAGCCGCGCGACGGGCTGGAACAACCTCGTGTTCCCGAGCGTCGGCATGCCGCACGTGCTGTGGGAACTGCAGGGCCAGCGCGCCGCCAAGTTTACGGAAGTGGAAGAGCATGGCGAGAAGGTGCACAAGTTCGCCGGCTTCGAGCAACTGAGCCAGGGCAAGATGAGCAAGGTCGAATATGACCAGGCCACCGCCGACCTGGTCGGCTTCCTCGACTGGATGGCAGAACCCGCGCAGAATCACCGCAAGCGCCTTGGCGTGTGGGTGCTGCTGTTCCTGGGCATATTCACCGTCTTTGCATGGCGCCTGAACGCGGCCTACTGGAAGGATGTGAAGTAAGTCTTGCTGGTGGCGGCCCGGAGGCGGGCAGCCACGCCGAAGGCCAGATGCGGACGTTGCGAAGGCAGCATCGCTCTGGCCTTTTTCATTGGGCCAGGGTGATGAAATATGCCGGGGTAAGTGGATTAAATGCCACTTATTTGCTTTTCGGTGTCCGCTTTTGGCAGAATGGCAGACCTTACCGTCCGACCCAGCTCCGGCTAAGCCCAAGGAATCCAACCATGATGGTGTTGTATTCGGGTACGACTTGCCCGTTTTCCCAACGTTGCCGCCTTGTCCTGTTCGAAAAGGGCATGGATTTTGAAATCCGCGACGTCGACCTGTTCAACAAGCCCGAAGATATTTCGGTGATGAACCCCTACGGCCAGGTACCCATCCTGGTCGAGCGCGACCTCATCCTGTATGAGTCGAACATCATCAACGAATACATCGACGAGCGCTTCCCGCACCCGCAGCTGATGCCGGCCGACCCGGTCCAGCGCGCCCGTGCCCGACTGTTCCTGTTCAATTTCGAAAAGGAACTGTTCACGCACGTGTACACGCTCGAGAACGAAAAGGGCAAGGCCGCGGAGAAGAACCACGAACGCGCCCGCGCCGCGATCCGCGACCGTTTGACGCAGCTCGCGCCGATCTTCGTCAAGAACAAGTACATGCTGGGCGAAGAGTTCTCGATGCTCGACGTCGCCATCGCGCCGCTGCTGTGGCGCCTGGACCACTACGGCATCGAGCTGTCGAAAAACGCCGCGCCGCTGTTGAAGTATGCTGAACGCATTTTCAGCCGTCCCGCGTACATCGAAGCGCTCACCCCCTCCGAGAAGGTGATGCGCCGCTAATCGGCACCGGCCCGAAGGCATCCGCCCTCGGGCCACCCGGCGCCACTGGAAGCACAATGCCTGAAACCTCCACCAAGCCTTACCTGATCCGCGCCATTTATGAGTGGTGCACGGATAACGGCTTCACGCCGTACATCGCCGTGTTCGTCGATGCCAACACCAACGTGCCGCGCGAGTTCGTCAAGAACAACGAGATCGTGCTCAACGTGAGCTTCGACGCCACTAGCGGCCTGGATATGGGTAACGAGTGGATCACCTTCAGTGCGCGCTTTGGCGGTGTCTCGCGCAAGATCGACGTTCCCGTCGAGAACGTGCTGGCCATCTACGCCCGCGAGAACGGGCAGGGCATGGCCTTCCCGGTCGAACGCAGCGTGCCGGAAACGCAGGCCGCCACCGAGCGCGAAAACAACCCGCCGCCCAAGCTGGCCCCGGTGGAAGCCGAGACCCCGGCCACCACCGCCGACTCCGACCCGGGCGACGACGAAACGCCGCCCCCGGTGCCTCGCATCGGCGGCAAGAAGCCAGCGTTGAAGGTGGTGAAGTAAGCCATCCCCAAGTGGGCTGCGATGCAGTAGAATCGCGGTCTGCACCAGACATGCCGGCTTAGCTCATCAGGTAGAGCAGTTGATTTGTAATCATCAGGTGGCGGGTTCGAGTCCTGCAGCCGGCACCAGATAAATCAAGGGGTTACGTGAATTTCACGTGACCCCTTGTGCTTTCTGGGCGCTGAAAAGTACATTTTCGGTACAGTCAGCTCTCAGAACAGTACATGGCAACCATCGTCAAGACGCCTTCCGGCACCTGGAAGGCGGTCATTCGCAAGATCGGCTGGCCCACCACGGCCAAGACCTTCCGCACGAAGCGCGACGCCGAGGATTGGGCGCGACGGACTGAGGATGAGATGGTCCGGGGTGTGTACCTGTCTCGCGCGCCGTCTGAAAAGCTCACCGTATCGGCTGCATTGAAGCGTTACCTGGGTGAGGTGTCGATCACCAAGAAGCCGACCACCCAGCGCAGCGAGCGCTTTACCTCCCAGCACCTGGACGCCTTCTTTGGGAAATACTCTATGGCGGCCGTCAGTGCCGACCTGGTGGCCAGGTACCGCGATGAGCGACTGGGTGCCGGAAAGTCGAACAACACGGTGCGCATCGAGCTGGCAATGCTCGGGCACCTTTTCCGCACTGCGATTCAGGAGTGGGGCATCGGGCTAACCTTCAACCCGGTCGCAAACATCCGGAAGCCGAGTCCTGGGCCCGGGCGCAATCGCCGCCTGAGCGCTGACGAGCAGAAGCTGCTGTTCGCTGCAGTGGAATCGCACAGTAATCCCATGCTTGGATGGATCGTCCACCTCGCAGTAGAAACTGGAATGCGGTCCTCGGAGATCACCGGCCTACGCCGCTCCCAGGTTGACCTGCGGCGGCGCGTTGTTACGCTCGTGGATACGAAGAATGGAACTGCAAGGGTGGTGCCTCTGACGCGTGCTGCCACCGAGGTTCTCCAGCATGCAATCGACAACCCGGTTCGTCCCATTGACACGGATCTCATTTTTTTTGGCGAGCCGGGCAGGGGCGGTCGGCGCGCACCCTATGTATTCCAGAAGCTTTGGGCCCAGATCACCGCAGACATAGGCCTAGGCGATCTGCACTTCCATGATCTGCGCCATGAGGCCGTAAGTAGGCTGGTGGAGGCAGGGCTGAGCGATCAGGAGGTGGCGGCAATCAGTGGCCACAAGTCGATGCAGATGCTGAAGCGATATACGCATCTTCGCGCCGAAGATCTGGTGGCGAAAATGGATCGTCTAGCGGCCAACTGAGCGGCTAGCGACAAGGGTCTGCTGGCACGCAGTGGAGACACAATGGCGGTCGACTGACCGAACACGTAGTGCGAAAGTGGCTGTGTTACAAGGAATATTTTTGGGGTGGCAGATGGGATTCCACGGCCAACCACCCCGACCTAGCATCCATGCGGGTTTCCGGACCGTTGCCACACAAGGCCGTGTAGCGCGGAGTAGCAGTCCGGGGCGACTTGCCGAGGCTTTCAGAGCCCTCCAAGGTACTTTATGGTTGCGTTTAGTTGGATTCTGGCCGGAGTCACACCGGCCGCCGCCGCAAAGCGGATGGGGCACTCCGTGCAGATGTTCCTGAAGCACTACGCGCGCTGGATCGACGGCGACCTTGATCAGGCGCAGAACCAGCGGCTTGAGAACTTTCTGGCAGCCGCCGACGCCGACGCGAAGGTCGGCACCTGATGCCGCTTGCGCATGAGCACGCCCGGAGCCGCAATGCTGGCGTCACGTCGTTCCGTCATGACGGCTCAAATCGAAGTCGCGTGGCGCCGGTGCCGATCGTCTTGAAGAGGCGGCGACCCCGCTCGGTCATCGGATTGGGAAGCTCCATCACCCGCCAACGTGCAGGATCGAAGGCGAACGGTACGTACAGGATTCTGTACTTCCGATTTCCATCTGCGGCGCACTCGGCTGCACTCCGCATTTCGTTCTGCGTAAACTCGAACTCAAAGGCATCGTCTAGGTTCGATTTCACCTCGTAGCGCCACTCAGTCTCGACTGTCTGCAGCCGGAAATCGAACCCGAGGCTGTCGTCACCCTCCCAGTCGATCTCGAGCCGGCCTCGGTTCTCTGAGACCCAGCAGCGGTCGTTGTAGTGACCCTTGTGCTTTTCACGCAGGAACCGGCTGGCCAGATACTCACTGGCGAATCCCATCGCCCATTTCAAGTCCTCCGAAACCCTCTCGGTCCGACGTCGCTTCCCGCCCTGACCGCCGGTGCCGCCGCCACCCTTATCCGAAATCGCCTGCTCTGCGAGGTTGAACCGGCGGCGGGATCGCGTGAGCCACGCCCCGTCCGCCATCTGGGCGTCGGCGAGCACGATTAGGTTCTGCGCGAACTCCTTTGACCGGGTGTCGAGTGGACGGTCCGCGAAGGTAATCGTGCGCTTGGCGAGCTCGGCTTGCTCTCTGCGCTCGTCCTCACGTTTCTTCTCTCCAAGAAGGTCCTCTGGATCGAGGCCAAGCGCCACGGGATCGACGGTGTGAGGCATGCCGTGGGGCCAGCGGCCCGCCCGGGAGAGCGTTGCAATTTCCTGCCCGCCCTCCACCGGCGCGAAGTCGAGCAAGCCCTGTTGATCGACCGATTTGAGAACGGCGAGCGCGCCATCGGCCCACGGGTTCGGCTGCTCGTTCCGGAAGCACCAGGCGCCCACCGTTGGCGCCACCTCGTCAATGAAACGCTGAAGCGTGCGCTTTGAGCGGCTGCGAAGCGGTGTGAGCAGCTCCAGCTCGCGCTCCACATCGTCTCCGACGAGCTCGGCGAGGCGCGCCTCCAACAGGGTGGCTACGTCGTCCCTTGAAAGCTCCTCTCGGTCGATGACCCACCCTTCTTGGAACTCAAGAAAGTCGAGCGTTCGGAGGCTGACGTAACGATCCAGTGGGAAGCCCCCGTCAAATGACGACCAGAAGTGCCGCCGGAGCCGATCGACGGCGGCAGGCGAGAGCTCGGCCTTCCACGTTTCGAAGAGGCGCCGCAGCTCGCCCTCGTTGGAGAGGATCGGCTGACCCAGAGCGGAAAGCATCTGGTTCATGCGCCCGTAGTCGAGGCCGAGCGTCCGGCGGATCTCGGCGAGGTCCGGCCGCGCAAGAACGTCGAGTAGTTCGTGCGGCGGAAGCGGGAGACGGTCGGCAATCGAGGCAAGTGCCTCGAGGACCTTCGACCGCAAAGGGCTATCGCCTAGCTCGGTGCCAAGATTCTGGGCAGTCTGCAAGTCCGTAGCGCACGCCACAACGGGCAGCAATCTACGAATCAGCATGTCGCCGTCTGCCCGAAGCGCAAGAGCGTGCTCGCGGATCAGCTCTACCTTACACCCCAGCGCGCGGGCAAGTTCGTCTTCGGTAGGAGGTTCGCGCGGATCCTGCGTGACGCTCCTATGCGCCAACCTCAGCATAAGCATCTCGAGCGAGCGCATGCGACGGTCGAGCAGGGTGGAAAGGAATGGTGCGGCATCGGCCAGCACCGACCAAGTCAGCTCCTGACCATTCCCGACGACCAGCGTGGGGTGATCGTCATCAGGGAGCGCAAAGAACGGGAGCGCCTCGTCCACCGGCTTTCCCGCCACAGCGAGACTGATGTTTACGCAATAACGGAGGCGGACGCGGCGGAGCCGCTGGTCGACAGCGGAGCTGGAGATTTGCCGCTCGAGTTCCCGGCCGAGCAGCTCGTTCGCCAACACCGCAGCCTCTGGTAGCCATTCCAACCCGTCGCTTGCAAGCAGAGGGTCGGCGAGGCTCGCCACCATCGGCTCGCCATCAACGAGAACGTCGACTTGGTTGCGGTCGATGCCCAACGGATCGAAGCCGCCGCTCCCCCGAAGCAGCTCGAGCGCCGGTTCCACGAGGTCCTCCTCACCCAGTTCGAGGACCGGTTGGCCAGCGGCGATAATCGCCTTGGTCTCCGCCCGTAGCGAGTCGCCGGTCACGAAGACGCGCGTCGGCTCGGACTTGTTTCCTGTGACTACCGAGACACCGACCGAGGTGACCGTTGCGACCGGTAAGTCGGCAGGCAGCGTTGCTCCAGCCTCGCAGGCCTCCGCCCACGCGCGCTGATAGATTTTCCGGAAACTCACCCGCTCCCGCGGCTCCACGACGTTCGACCCCTTCGCCAAGTCGCCGAGCTTGCGAACTACCTCTCCGGTAGCCGACCAGTCGCGCAGGCCCACCAAAGAGCCGAACATGACCCCGGCGAGGCGCTTTTCGTCGTCTATCAGATCCACAAGTCGTTCGCGCGGGCGATCGACATACCGTGGCGGACGCTGCCTGCGGTCTTTCGTTGCCCAAAGGACTGTCGGGCGTTCAAAGCGTTCGGGGTCGCCCTCCACAGGCATCCAAGGCGCGTGTGCGATGAACACGGCGGCTGGCGTCGGTAACTCACGCTCGTTCTGCTCGCCTTGCCCGCGGTCGTAACGTCCGAGGCGCCACTTGAGCCATTTCTGATCGTCGCTCGCGAACTGCACAAGGAGGAGCTCAGCAAGGCGTTGGCGCGTCTCAGGCGGAAAGGTTTCGTGTTCGACTTGGCCGGGCACCCGCCAGAGGCCGCCCCGTCGGGTATACGTGGTCTGCGGATTTGGCAAATGGATGGCCGAATTCGCCGCAGTCCATGCTGCCGAGCGGCCCTTGGCCACAACTACGGTGCCCCGGAACCGGTCCCAAGTCCAGGAGGGTGTACCGGTCGTTGAGGCGCCCTCGTCATCTAGCAACGGGAGGCCGTCGCGAACGCCAGCAGCGCGGAGAAAGTCTATCCACTGCCTGCGGGCGTTACCCTCCGACTTCGGAGCCCAGCTAGGCTCAGGCGCCAGGAGGAGTTCCGCCGCTTGCGCGCAGTCGGGCGAGCGCGGAGCGGCCTCGGCGAGGTAGGTCGCGAGTCGCCACCCGGCATTCGTCCACCCCTCAGAAAACCGCGCCGTGCTCGCCGGCCGCCAGCCGCTTCTCGTCTCCACGTGCAGATCGACTTCGCGGAGGATCTTCTCCGACTTGGGGCCCTCGGCGCGCCACACGTCAAAGGCCCACTTCAGGAGCGCCTCGCGCCGTTTGGGCGCGGGCTTTTCGCCAAAGAGCGAGTGCATGCTATGCAGCACCTGGATGGCGTCGTAGCGACGCACCAGCCCTGCCTTGATGAAATCGGCGACGACCTCCGCGGCCATCGGAATCCCGTCGTCGAGAATGGCGATCTTGCTCGCAACTGCGGAGGACGGAAGCGGCGCACGGTCTCGGTCCCGCGGGCCGGCCTCACGGACGAACACGGGCGCACCGCCTGCTCCCCCCGCTGGCTCGATGCGGCCTTCACGGGTTCTGAGAATCTTTTTCCCGCTAAGCTGGCGCAGGCTGTTCGTCGGCGCGAGCGCCTTGCGCGCGTCGTTGTAGAGGCTGCCCCAGGTGTTGAGACCCGAGCCGTCCTCCTGAAGTGATAGTGCAACCGACTGTATCCAGTCGGCGAGCACGGCGTCGTCGGGCATCGGGTGCAGATGCACCGCCTCCATCAGCAGGCGGAGCCGGTCGAGCCGGGGGCCCTCGAGCCGGGGATCGGCAAGGCTGGAAATGCCCGCCTTTACCAGCCGGCGAACGCGCAGCATCTTGTATCCCTGCTCGTGCCAGATCCGCGACTTCCGGAACGTGGCCCAGCTGTTGTCGGAACCAGCGGCTGGCACGAGTGCGCAGTCGCGCCAGTCCACACCAACCCGCTGCGAGGCGCGGGCTAGCCGCTGCACGTCGTCGGGGGCCCAAGCAGCGAGGTCGAAGATGGTGTTGCGGCCAATTTCGTGCGCACGCGGCTTCAGCTCCGTCGCAGCGCGCAGCGCAGTCTCTGCTAGCTCGTCGAGCAGGAATGAGTTCAGGGGCAGGTCGAAGTTGGCGCGCCGCCTGTCGATAGATGCATAAAAAGGGGCGTCAACGTGGCCACGGATCCGGGACGGTACTTCAGTGGCCATCGGCAAGAAGTTGTACGTGCGGCCGCGCTCCGTGTCGCTTGCCGACAGAGCAATGGCCACCGCGACGCTCGGCTCACCGTGCCACTCGCGCCAGCGCGCGAGTTGGGGCTCCTTGGCGATGCTCGCCTCCACTGCAGCGGACAGGCGGGCGCGGTCCACAGACCTACGCGCCACGATGTAGCGACGGCTGCCCGGCCCTATGGCGACGATCTCGCAGCGCAAAGTGGAGTCTGCATCCGGCAACAGCCCGCTTTGGGCGCTACGTGTGAGAGTGCGTCGGCGAGCCGTGCCTGAGTCATCGATTTCTATCGCTACGCGCGCCAGGCGGTCCAGAAAGAGCAGAAGGGGCGCGTCAAGGTCCGCGAGGGCGGAGACCTGCTCGCGGGCGACCTTGACGGCGGCCGGCCCTGCCAGCGGGAGGTGCACGACGGTGGCGAACCCGCCCCTGGCGAACTCCTTGATTTCCTCCGTCTGGCTATGCAGCGGCATCGCGGCGAGATAGCGTGGGAGGACCTTTGCCACGTGATCCGCCGTAGCGACATCTGCGATTTCGAGGGTCATCGTCCTGACCTCGTCGGGGCCGGCAAAGCGGAAGCAGAACCCAGTGAACTCCTCTGCCGCGACGGCTTGCTCCTGTGAGTAGATCCTCGGGTCGTCGCACAGGGTTTCCACACTCCGGAACCCTAGCCCCTTGTTCCCGATGCCTTCGCCAACCGACTTGCTTGACACGCCGATGTTGCGAATGGCGTTCACATTCTTCCAGCTGAATCCTTTGCCCTTGTTCGCGATGAAGAGATCCCCGCTGTCGGCTCCCCTGATCACGAGCTTAAGAAGGATCGATCCCTCCTCGCCGTCCTCGTGCGCATCGTGCGCGTTCTGCACGAGCTCGTAGATCACGCGATCGCCATACTCGCCGCCGATCACCTCGCTCACGTTTCGAAGGCTCTCGTAGGTGAGCAGGCCCGAGCGGACGGCGTCTACGGTGTTGCGAAGCTGCGCCGTGAGCGTCGATTTCAGCTGCTCCGCTGGCGACTGAAATGGTCCGCCACCGACCGGCGGCGACGCCGGGGCGTCGTTCACGAGCGCCAATTGGATCACACTTGAATCGGTCACCGCTCTCCCCTCGTCATGGTTACCCGGTAGTGTTCCCGTCTTGTACGTTACCGGCTAACGGTTCGACTCAACAAGGTGTGCTGAATTTAGCGCTTACGACTGACTTGCGTCCATAGCCTGTGGATATCCTGTGAAGATGCTGGGGATATCGCCCTGGAATTTCCCCCCAATTGGGGACACTTCGCCCCCCAAAAGGGGACATATGCCCCCCAAATGGGGACATATCGGTCCGCAATCCCAAGCCAGGCAAGGGTTTCAGGGATGTAAACGTTATTTAAAGGTTTACTAAAGGTGTTGATAAGGGACGGGCCCGGCAGGTGTCTTCTCGATCGCTCCCTGCTAGGCATATGTCCCCAGATGGGGGGCGAGTGAGCGTGATTTTTCCAGAGCGGCAAACTTTTCTGACGCAAATAACCAAATAAATAAAAATTTCGGCCATTATGTTGCGGCTTTTTGTTGTGTACCCGCATTGCTCCCCTTAAACGGGGACAAATCACTGATCGCGAGGGCAATGGAAGGGGCTTAGGTCTGAGTTATCGCCCCGACGGGTGCAACTTCATTTGTAGGCGGAATACAGCGCCAAAGCAGTGTACCGACGAGCCAGTTGCGGCATCCATAGGAGAAGATGTAAGAACGGATTCTCAACGAACATGCCGATGTTAAAGGGCCCGTAAGGGCGGTACGCATGCTGGATCGCCTGGCGGTAGCGCCCGTCTGATGAAATTCGCTCTTGCTCTAGCCCCACGACGTAGCTCGACAAGTCATCAAAAACGCCCCAGGCGCGTAACTGAGGATGTAGGTCTGCCAGTGCAAGCCTTACGCATAGGTACGCCCTGAGCCCATGCTCGGCCAGAAAGCCGCGGGCATGCCCTTTCAGGCGATATAGGACCAGCGCTCGACTAAGGTCTACGATCGTAGTGGCCACGTCGCAATCGTAGTTGCCATACAGGCGGATTTCCAAGTCAGTGATGACGTCTTCGAAGTCCGCTGTAGGTCCCCACGCCCCCTCATATTCACTTGCGAGCGGAAAAATCTCCCAAAGCCGCTCCGTCGCGTGTTCGTGGCCCCAGAGCGCCGTCCATAGATTGGCTGGTCCTTGCCAGAACAGCTCAGTCACGCCGAGGTAGGGAAGGTACTCGCGCCCATACTTCGGCTGCTGCGAGGGCGCTGCATACGCGCGGGTTACCGAGCGCAACCCGCTAGGAGCTGTCATAACCGCGTAGTAGCGATCGTCCGGAAACAACTCATGCAAAAGGTCCAGGGATTCCCTGGTCAATGCCGCATCGCCGTGGAAGTTTCTTCTCCACTTCCGAGATCGCTGGGTACCCCAATCGACCAACGGGTGTCGCTCAGACATTGTCTGATCAAACCATCGAGCAAACTGGTCTGCGTTGTCGGCACATGTCGTACGGGCGAGCAGATCAAACATTGTCGCGACGGTGCGGATCCGATCTCGCAATCGATCGACGCGGCACTTAATTGTTCCGGCCGGCCGGCCACGCTTCTTTCGAGGTGCCGCATTCAGCCAAGGGTCCTGCGGTTGTCCTTGCATCGGCCTTTTAGACGCGGAATTTCTTTTACCCCGAAATGTAGCGCAGTTTGCGGAAGAATACCGACGTCAATCGCAACAGTGCGATGCAAGAGGAGTGGGCTTTGACCTCAACATTTGCGATCCTGAAGGACAAGTATTCGGTGTTACTCACGCTGCAGCAGCTAGCTGAAGTTCTAAGTCGGAGTCCGGACGGGCTTCGCATCAGCTTGGCCACATCTCGGTCGGATTGGGCTCGTCACATCAACGCGACGAAGATCCACATTGGCCGGCGCATGTACTTCCGTACGGAAGGCATTGCTCGACTTATTGACGAAGAAATCTCGGCGTCGCAAAGATGAGTGCCATAGCACCGACTGCGGACGCGAGCTTTCGAGCCGAGACCACGTGGTTTCATGTGTTTCGCTCGATGTTCTCTTCGCGCGATGCAGCAAGGATGGGGCCTTATGCTGTCACGGTGTACCTGGTCATCAAGGCGCATGCCAACTTCAATACTGGCAACTCCTTCCCTTCGATTGACGTAATCGTCGATGAAACAGGCATTAGCAAGAGCCAGGTGATACGGGTCCTAAAGGTCTTGGAGACCTTTGGTTACCTCAAACGGACAAAGGCCGGGCGAAAGAACGAGTATCGCCTTCGCGAAAAGGTGTCTATTCGCGATGGAAGGGGGCAACAGGCAGCCGTGGCGACTTGGGACTACCTTCCGACCACTGTGCAAGCAGCCATGGCAGACATAAAGAACCTCATGCTATCCGGAGATTTCTCTGGCTCCAGGGTCGTTCATATCGAGCGTTTGCAGATCAATGTCACGCATGCCGGCCGCGATGTCATCACACTAAACGCGGCGGACTTCGATGAACTTCCGATCGCGACACGGGAAGCACTCCTGTCCCTGCGAGACAAGCTTCCCTCAAGGGACGCGATAGAAGTTGTACACAGCTCTGAGTGACACGTATCCCTCAGACACCTGATGCCGTCGAATCGGTGTCTGGTAGGTACCTGATGGGCAGGGAAAGGTGTCTGCCAGAAACCCTAACAAGATATATCTTTTACCTTAAAAGAAGCGCCCCGGACTCTTGTTGGCTGTGGACAACTGAAAATGAAGACGGCAAAAGGGGCCCAGTGGGCCAGGAGCGTGCAACCGCGGCCCCCAACGCGCGCGGTAGTCTTCGACGCGTTTGGCACGCTAGTAGCGATCAGGCAACGGCGATGGCCATTCGCAAGGCTTGTGCGAGCGACAGCCGACCCGCGTCACGCGCTACAAGTTGTTATGACAAGACCGCTGGGGCTGCGCGAGGCAGCGCAAGCGCTAGGTTGCAACGAAGTTCCGCTCTCATCCCTCGAAGCTGACTTGGCTATCGAGCTGAACAGCATCACGTTGTTTCCAGAGGTTTCAGAGACGCTGGCGGCCATTCGTGCGCTAGGTCTCAAGATCGGCATCGCCTCGAACTTAGCTGCCCCCTATGGGGAGCCCGTGGTGCGGCAATTGCCTATGGTGCTAGACGGCTATGCATGGTCATTTCAGGTCGGTTTCCTCAAGCCCGACCCCATGCATTACCGATGGATATGTGAGGAACTGCAAGTGGCGCCAGAAGAGACGCTGATGGTTGGCGATACTCTGGCGGCAGATTTCCTCGGGGCGCGCTCCTACGGGCTGCAGGCGGTTCACCTGGATCGTAGTGGGCGAGCGCCGAAGCCCGATGTTCCAACAATTCGAACGCTGGTCGAGACCTTGGCGTGGCTCTGACTTGTTTGGGGTATTCACGGTGAATATCCGTGCTGCTGTTCAGCCTTTCCTGGGGTGATTCACGATGAATCCGGGCGAACTAACAGTCCGCTAACAGAAAACTAACACCAAACTAACACAAAGCTAACACTTCTCGGGTGGGCTTAGCCCCTCGCTAACATTTTGCTAACACCTGCCAGCTGAAGATGGTCTCAGGCCACCGGATCGTCGCCGCGAAAATTCACGGGAATGGAACATAAAGACTGTAGTACAGGATGGCGCAGAGATGGTCCCGCTCGCTTGAAGAACAAGGACTGCAGCTGTACTACGCACTGACGTTGCGGAGGCAAATTGTAGTACCCAGGGACTACAAGCCCAGCAGCGACCGCTGCTGGGCGCATGGTACGTCGGACTTCACCGCTCCAAGCCTCTTTCCTACAAAATTCCTACGGCGTTCCAACAGATTCCCAAGGACTCCTACAGAATTCCTACAGGTTTCCTGCAGCGCTTCAAGATTCCTACAGGATTCCTACAGAGGCCGGCGCATCCTGGGGAAATGCCCCGCTTACGGGAATGGAACATAAAGGGTGTGGCACACAAGTGCTGCTAAAATAGCTTAACCTATTGTTTTATTTGCGATATTCGTGTGTCACGGAATCGTTTCTGTATCGTGATTTGTATTCGAATCCGAATACAGGCTTGAAGTGTGCAAGCCGTATCAATCGAGTGCAGGTCCAGCGTTCATGGCAGCCGAGTTGGAGTCGATGAAAGGAGTGTTTCGCGTACCACATTCGTACGTGTAATCCAATGAGCCATGTCCCCTTTCAGGCGCATCCGGCCGGAGCACTATGGACAAGTGCAAGCTGAGCGCCCGCGCCTGGATTCATCGTGATGGCGACTTTCAGCCGTGGACTCAAGGGGATCGAGGTAAGCGCAGTTGTCTGAGCTACTCTACCGATGCACACCGGCCATCACGGTGAATGGCCGTTCCTCGTCTTCCCGTAGGTTGATGCGCTGGCGGATAGCACCTACGCCCATACTCGGTTGTGCGAGCCAATTCTCGACGCGAGCTTGGGCAGCAAGTAGCTCAGCCTTTACGTTGCCCATATCCTCTACGCGGCGTCCGATGTGGAGCATTTCGGATGTGGGCGGCTCCTGTGACAAGGCAGCGGCCACCAAGGCATCGGCCTTTGCGCGTGCCCGCATGAATGACGAGAGCCTTGCAGGGGGGCGTTGTTGGCGCGCTTTAGACATTCAGGGCTGTACAAGAAGCCCGTTCAATGCGCTCAATACTACTCGGGATGACTGGGCTCCGTAGTGCCCGAACGGCAGCATTTCACGCAAAGATCGGACACAGGGTGTCATTTCGGCAGATAACCACCATGGCACCATGGATGCTTCTCAGGGCCATCGCGAACGTCGCCCGGCCTCGGTCGTCGCTAGACGTTCGTTCGACACAACGCTTGATACACCTTGTTGCTTGCAGAACGTGCATACGTCAGTGCATCATTCAACCCGCAGGCACGACTCCCGCTCATGTGCGGCATGCGGCTCTTATGGGGCTGTCGAGTTGCGTCAAGCCTGTGCCGTAGCAGAAATTGGGCTTGGAAGCTCCGACTTCGGCGCGAGTGATAGAAAAAAACAATGGAACTTGGGTGGCCCAGCGACTTTAGCTAGGCCTAAAATTCGCCGTTAGTCAAGCGTACGGCGAATTTTCATCGTTTCACGATATAAAATGACAACAACCGTGTTCGACGGGGCGGCTCGATTGGTGACGAGCGATTCCCGATGGTCCGCGCCCTTGAGGTCCGCAATCGCATTCGTAGACGATACCGGCTTCGGGAAGATTGAACTTGCGAGTGGGAACGCGTTCGTATTTGCAGGCGACTCGGCCCAGATTGCTGAATGGAAGTCGTGGCTGCACTCCTCGCCGACTGGTGCTGCAGGTCACCCTCCGGCAACCAAGGGCATCAACATGCTGATCGCGAACGTCGATTCCGGCAAAGTCGCTTTCGAGTTTGGACAGTCTGAGTTGCCCAACGCACGGTTTGGCGGATCAGGGGCGATCCATGCTAGAGATTGTTGGGCAGCAAATGGCGACGGACGCCGTGCTGTGGAAACCGCCAAGCTCTTTGATCCATACACCGGTGGAAGCACGAAATTTTTGGAATTTGGTTCTGGCCGTGGCAACTTCGCAGATGAGGTTGGCTTGGACGGATTACGTGATGCATTTTTGCAAAGGGGTAAGATCATGTACATGAACAGCACGAAGGCAATCGTTCCTGTTGATGTCGCCGCGCAGCAGGATCCACAAGTTCACGCCCTGCGAGACAAGATTGCGGCTGGCGAGGTTTCGATGTCCGCTCCGTGCCACAGCATGTACAACGAATGGTCGGACCAGGATCGTCAGCGTCTCGATGCCGTTTTGGATCGAATCTTTCTTGCGGACTAATAATTTCGCACTTAAAAAATGCCCGCATTAGCGGGTTTTTTTTTGTCCCATTGGACAAGATGATGGCTTCAAGTGAAAAATCGTACACGATAGATTGGAAGCGGGCGATCTTCATTAACGACACGATCGACGATGTGCTGGTGAAAAGGCTCACCCCGGAAATCTTGCTTCTCCGTGAAGAGAGCGATTTACCCATTACGGTTGGGATCGACAGCCCCGGGGGTTCACTCGCTTCCTTGGATATGCTGCTAGCCCTGCTTAGAGGGCCGAATCAGCGTGTAAAGAAGGGCGAAATAATTACCGTTGTTACAAATCGCGCTTACAGTGCAGCGGCAAACCTCTTGGCATTCGGTGATTATGCCGTCGCTATGGAGCATGCCAAGATTTTGTATCACGATGTCCGTTATTCAGGGCTGCAGGACGTGACGCCCGACAAAGCTTCTGCTGCTGCAAAAGATTTGAAGGAGGCCAATGAGAAGCACGCGCTGAAGCTGGCGGGGCGAATTGTTTCTCGCATGATTTGGAATTACATTGGCTTGACATCAAAGTTTGAAGAAAAATGCAATGAGTTGTCGAATGTAGTTCGTCATCTTGAAGCGCAGTTAGGGCCAACGGTGAGGCCTACGGCTGGCACGTTGGACGTTATCAGTTTTATGGTTACTTTGTACGCGGAACTTTCGCAACAGAGTGATAATCTAATTCCACAGGTTGCAGAACGACTTGGGAATTGGGTTCGCATGAAGCAAATAGTTGCCGATGCACCGACCTATCGCCAGAAAGGCAGTCGCACACCGGGCATCTTGGATGGTGCAAGGCATCTTTACGAGGCCTTGAATCCAGCGGGTAAATCCAGGGGCGAGATTCTACCTTATCAAGAAGACCTTAAATTACTTCATTGCTTGACGATCAGCACGCTTGCAGAGCCAAAGCGGATCAGTGATCGAGATTTTGGTGCGACATTTGCAGAGGTAATGCATGAGTTCGCCGTTATTCAAATGATGAACGGGCCTGCTCACGCCAAAGAAGCGTTGCGCCTGATGCTTGTGCACCAAGAGGCATTTTTTGGGCGGGAAATTATCAACGACGAATTTTTCAAGAAAACTGATGAGGAGCAAGCTGCAATTCTGTCTCCTGTGAGACCAATCGCACAGATGTTTTGGTATTTTTGCGCGCTACTCTGCAGGGAATTGTTTGCCGGGGATCACTACCTGACGCCGGCGGATGCCCAGCTCCTCGGCCTCGTTGATGAAGTTTCGGGGGGCGGGCACATTCAAAGTGTCCGCGAAGTGTATGTGCAACAGCTAGAGGTGGAGCGCAAGCGCGAGGAGGAGCAACAGCGGCAGGACAGGGAGCGAGCGGATGACGCGACGAGGGAGACTGGGGTATAGTCGGTTAGCATGGTGCGGTAGGAATAATGAAGAGCGAGGGAACACATGAAACTTCATGACATCTTGTCAACGGATTTGCCAGATATTGACGATTCGACCAAGGAATGCGTGAATCTCGGGCAATGGCTATTGTTCAAATCTGAAAAGCGACAAGAAGGTGCTCGTGATAAGGTTGCATTTTATCTCAAGGCAGGCGCCAGCGTTTATGGATTGAACGAAAAAGGCGCTGTCCTGGAAGAGCTTGATCGAAAATATGAAAACCTTCAGATCGATGAGTTGTATTATTTTTCCGATTTGCCTAAGCCTGGGTCGCTAAGCAATTTTTCGACTTCCTTGGACGCGGCGCCAGATTTGATGTGATTGATTGGTGAGGAAATGGGGCTCAGAAAAGATAATACAAAGTGGGTTTTATTTCTATCCTCCGCTCGGGAGCCGGACTCTCGTCATGTAAATGATTTGGTGTTCGGACTTCAGTGTTTGGAGGCGGCGGGTGTGCAGGCGAAGGATATATTTATTTATATTGACGGAGCTAATAGGGCGCTGATTTCAAACTTCATGTCCAATGGGACAAGGAGTGCGATTCCAATCAAAACTTCGGCAGATTTTTTTGTTGATCTTCAAGTCAATAGCCATGAAAGTATGGTGATGTTCGTGACGGGACATGGGGGTATAGATGGAATCGATGCAAATCCGCCTATAACTCCGCACAAACTGCTTAGTGGAATTAAATCAGCTCCGCATCTTAATCGGGCGGTTATTTATCTCGGTCAGTGCCATGCAGGGATATTTAACTACATCGGTGCTGGTAGGAAAGGAAAGGAAGGGGGGCATGATCCCGATGTAATTTTTATTGGCGCGACGAATCTCCACGAAAGTCTTAGCTCGTCGACGACGGAGACGCTGGTAAACGGACCTTTGACGTGGGTGGCCAATCTGTTTCTGCTTCACGTCTTCAAATGGATTTCCAATCCGGTTGATGTCGATGGCGACGGTCGTGTGACGGTAATGGACTCCTATAAGTATGCAGGTGTTCTGTCCAATATGAAGAGCAAGCAAATAAAGGGACAGTCATTTGTCGAGTCCATCAACTTGCATCAGAGGTGGGTAGCTGCTTCTGCGGCCGATCAGGCACATTCAACCCCCCAGACGCAACTCGCACTAAAGTCGGTTGAAATGCAATACGACAGTCAGCTACAAATTCGCTACGTACATCAAGAGTGCTGGATCTTGAATGCGATCCCCGCCCAGCAAGTGGAGTTGTAGTGGTTGGCGTGCGCCTTTATCCCATGTGATCGATGCGTCGGCACTGCGCCGTGTGCGTCGAGCGGACGTAGGCATCAGTACAAAGACAGTACGTTCACCAGTTCGTCCCGCCTTCGCTAACTTACGCTAAGTTACTGAATCTAAAGTACTTTACTCTTTTGCTAACTACGCCAGATTTCCTTTGAATATCAATAACTTATTGATTTAATTGAAAATTTGTAATCATCAGGTGGCGGGTTCGAGTCCTGCAGCCGGCACCAGGAATATAAATGGCCTCCCGATTCGGGAGGCCATTTTCATTTGGGTAGTGCATTAGCAACATTCGACGATATCTAAGATTGGCGGCATATCAGGCAGGCTCGTAAGCGCGCGGTGATCTCGTCTTGACGACAGGGCCGCGGTCAGGACGGTGGGAGTTGCCAGTGATGAGGCAGAAGATCCACCTATTCGTTAAGTGGACACGATACTCCCAAGGCCCTCACTGCAATTCAAGACGGGTTGCCCGGACGCTTACGCAGGCTCGCCAAAGTCGAGCAATATCTTGCAGCTCTCGCGCGGGTTGTGTTCGGCAAGGTCCAGGGCATCGGCGACATCGTGGAAATCGATCCGATGCGTGACGATGCAGCCGGGGTCGACCAGCCCCTGGGAGATCCAGTCGATCACGGTGGTAAACATGTCGCAGTTCAGGCGCGAGGCATAGAGCGAGAGTTCCTTCCGGGTCAGCTCCAGTTGCGGAACGGCCGATGGCATCGCGGAAAAGCCCAGTATGCCGATGCGTCCTGCCGGGGCGGCAATGCGCACGGCTTCCTCCAGGATCGATGGGTGGCAGACGGCGTCGTAGATAAGTGTCGGGCCCTCTGCCACGCCGCGTTTTGCAAGGGCCTGTCCGATGTCCTCATGTGAGGTGTTGATGACGTCATCCGCATCGGCGCCGCAATGGCGGGCCAGCGCCAGCCGTTCGTCAAGGTGGTCGGTGATCAGAACCCGTGCACCGTAGACGCGCTTGAGTACTTGCAGCAGGTTCAAACCGATAGGGCCGGCGCCATAGATCAACGCGATGTCTTCGCGCAGCACGCCTGTGCGGTGGGTCATGTTTGCCGCGACGGCGAAGGGCTCGATCACCGCCGCGCTCGTCGCCGCCAGGCCAGCCGGCACCGCGTAGGCATTGCACGCCGGCACGCACGTGTATTCGCTGAAGCCGCCGTCACGGTGCACGCCGATTACCTGCATGCGGCTGCAGACGTTGCGCCGGCCAATGCGGCAGGCGTGGCATTGGCCGCAACTGATGACCGGATCCACCGCCACGCGTTCGCCGATGCGCTGCGCGCTGATGCCCGCGCCGACAGCGTCGATATGACCCATGAATTCATGGCCGATAACGCGGGGATACGCTGCGAACGGATTCTTGCCGTGGAAGATGTGCAGGTCGGAGCCGCAGATGCCGGCATAGCGCACGCGCAGGCGGACTTCGCCGGGGGCGGGGGTGGGGATGGGCCTTGCGCACAAGGACAGGCCGTGGGGTTGGTTAACGACGATGCTCAACATGTTGGGTGCTGGTGGCATGGGGGACGGCATTGTGTGGAAGTGAGCGTCATCTATCGCGTGCCAGGCTACCAGTTCCACATCGCTCCATCGCGTAGCCTTGCCACAGGCAGGTAGGCACGCTCATACGGGTACCTGGCGGCCAGCGCTTCGTCGATGTCGACGCCAAGTCCAGGCACCTCGTCCATGACCAGATGGCCGTCCGCAAAGCGATAGTTGTGCGGGAACACTTCGTCGGTCAGCGCGTTGTGCGGCATCAGTTCCTGGATGCCGAAGTTCGGCGCCCACAGCCCGAAGTTGACCGCCGCCGCCATGCACACCGGCGACAGGTCGGTGGCGCCGTGGAATCCGGTGCGCACCTGGTGCATCGCGGCGAAGTCCGCGATGCGCCGCACATGCGTGATGCCGCCGGCATGGACGATGGTGGTGCGGATGAAGTCGATCAGCTGGTTGCCGATGAGGTCCTTGCAATCCCAGATCGAATTGAAGACTTCTCCTACCGCCAGCGGCGTGGTGGTGTGCTGGCGGATCAGGCGGAAGGCGTCCTGGCTTTCGGCCGGCGTGGCGTCTTCCAGCCAGAACAGGCTGAACGGCTCGAGTGCCTTGCCAAGGCGGGCCGCTTCGATCGGCGTCAGCCGGTGGTGCGCATCATGCAGCAGGTGTGGCCCGAAGCCGATGGCATCGCGCACCTTGCGGAACAGTTCCGGCGTGTGGCGCAGGTAGAGGGCAGTGTCCCACGGTTCTTCCGGCGGGAGCCCCTTCTCCGCGGGTTCATAGTGGCCGGCTTGCTTGCCCACGCCATACACCTTGGAGAGTCCCGGCACGCCGGATTGCACACGGATCGCCTTGAAGCCCTCCTCGATATGCCGGTGGACGGCATCGACGGCTTCCTCGTGGTCGCGGCCGTTGGCGTGCCCGTAGACCAGCAGCCGTTGCCGGCTCTTGCCGCCCAGCAACTGGTACACCGGCATGTTCGCCAGCTTACCGAGAATATCCCACAGCGCCATGTCGATCGCGGCGATCGCGGTCATCGTGACGGGGCCGCGCCGCCAGTAGGCGCCGCGATACAGGTATTGCCAGATGTCTTCGATGCAGCGCGGGTCGCGGCCGATGAGGCAGGGGATGACATGCGCGTCGAGGTAGGTGCTGACCGCAAGCTCGCGGCCGTTGAGCGTGGCATCGCCAAGTCCGTAGACGCCCTGGTCCGTCATCACCTTGACCGTGACAAAGTTGCGGCCCGGACAGGTGACGATGGTTTGTATCCGTTCGATCTTCAAGACGTGCTCCGGCAGTTGTGCGCTTCCCACTGGCTGCGTCATCGCATGCGGGGTGCGCACGGGCATGACCGTATGGGAAGGATGCGAAGCAGGTTACCGCGCGAAGGGAGGGGCGGATACGGGCGGATTCTGCAGCGGGAAAGCGCATGGGCTGCACAAATCTTGCGAAACGGCTGCACGTCTGCAGCATTTCTCAATGGTACGTTTTGCCATGGTCAACAGCACGGATGCCACGCACGATGCCGCAATACAAACAATCGAGGGTCAGGGCATGAGGCTGGCGCAGCGTACCGTCTGCAGCGCCGACGCCGCCGTGCAACAGCCCGGCTACGAGCGCAGCCGTCTGTCGCGCGGCGTGGTGCATATCGGGCTCGGCGCCTTCCACCGCGCGCACCAGGCGCTGTACACCGAGGCAGCGATCCATGATGGCGACACGCGCTGGGGCATCGTGGGCGTCAGCTTGCGGGAACCGCGCATGGCGCGCGCGCTGACTGCGCAGGATTGCCTGTACGCGGTCATCGAGCGACAGGGTGCCGAGGCCACGGGGCGCATCGTGGGGGCGCTGGTGCAGGCCCTGTATGCGCCGCATGCACTGGAGCAGGTGATCGGCGCCATCGCCGATCCCGCCGCGTCGGTCGTAACCTGCACCGTGACTGAAAAAGGCTACCACCGGCATCCGTCGACATCCGACCTCGACACCAGCGATCCGGAAATCCGTCATGACCTGGCCCATCCCGAGGCGCCGCGCAGCACGCTCGGCGTGCTGGCGGCGGGGATACGCCGCCGGCCGTTCGGCGCGCCGCTGAGCATTGTCTGCTGCGACAACATGGCCGACAACGGCGACACGCTGCGCAAGCTGCTGACGCAGTACGCGTCGCAGGCCGATCCGGCGCTGGCCCGGCGTATCCACGATGAGGTGGCGCTGCCGAACACCATGGTCGACCGCATTGTGCCGGCCGCAACGCCAACGTCGCTGAACTGGACGCAGCAGCGCCTCGGACTACGCGATGAAGCCGCCATTGTCTGCGAGCCGTTCACGCAATGGGTGATCGAAGACCGCTTCGCCGGAGCGCGGCCCGCGTGGGAGGCTGGCGGCGCGCTGATGACCGGTGATGTCCGGCCGTTCCAGGCCATGAAGCTGCGCATGCTGAACGGCACGCATTCGGCGATCGCCTATGCCGCGCAGTTGTGCGGCATAGAAACCGTGGCCGGGGCGATGGCCGATCCGGTCCTCGGTGCCTTCGCGCGCGGGGTGATGGAGGACCTGCATGCCACCGTCACCGCGCCGCCGGAGTACGACGTCGCCCGCTACGGCAATGCGTTGCTGTGCCGCCTGCGCAACGCGGCGATCGCGCATCACACCGCGCAGATTGCGATGGATGGCACGCAGAAGGTCCCGGTGCGCTGGCTGCCGGCCTTGCGCGAAAGCCTGGCCGCGGGCATCGAGCGGCCATGCCTGGAGCGTGCGCTGGCGCTGTGGCTCCACTATCTGCGCTGCGACATCAACGAGCGTGGCGAGCCGCTGGTCGCCAGCGATCCCGGTGCGCCGCCACTTGCCGCAGCGCTGCGCGGCGCGGACAGCAATACGGAAGCCGTGCACCGGGCCCTGGCGCACGGCGCCGTATTTGGCGACGCCCCGTGGCCGCAGCAGTTCCGGCGCCGGCTTGCCGCACACCTGACGGTATTGCGCGAGCGCGGCGCGGCAGCACTGCTGTCCTTCCCGGCCACAACTTGAACAACAGGAGACAAGCACATCATGGCCCATCGGTTCACTCGCCGGCAGTTCGGCGCACTCGCCGCCGGCGGACTGGCGCTGGCATTGCCCGCGCGCAACGCGTTCGCCCAGAACGCCACCATCAGGCTGAAGTACGGCACGGCCTTCCCGGCCGACCATCCGGGCACGCTTCGCATCAAGGAGGCCGCCGAGGCCATTCGCCAGGACACCGGCGGCAAGGTCGACCTGCAGGTCTATCCCAATAGCCAGCTGGGCAGCGAGCCGGACATGGTCTCCCAGGTCCTCGCCGGTGCCATCGACTTCATGTCCACGGCCAGCACCAACCTGCAGACACGTGTCCCGGCCGCCAGCATCAACGGTGTGGCCTTTGCCTTCAAGGACTACGCCGCGGTGTGGGCCGCGATGGACGGCGGACTGGGCGCCTATGTCCGGGGCGCGCTGGGCAAGGTGAACCTGCACGTGTTCGAGAAGTGCCTCGACAACGGCTATCGCAACATCACCTCCGCTACCCGCCCGGTGAACACGCCAGCGGACCTGAAGGGGTTCAAGATCCGCGTCCCGGCGATCCCGCTGTGGGTCTCGATGTTCAGGATGCTGGGCGCGGCGCCGACGGTCATACCGTTCGCCGATCTCTATTCGGCGCTGCAGACACGCGTGGTGGATGGCCAGGAGACGCCGCTGTCGCTGATCCGCAGCGGCAAGCTGTATGAAGTGCAGAAGTTCTGCTCGATGACCGCGCATACCTGGGACGGCCACTTTATCTTCGGCAATGCCAGAAAATTCCAGGCACTGCCGCGCGAGGTGCAGGCTTTGCTGACGACGCGCTTCACCACCGCGGCGCTGAAGCAGCGCGAGGATATCGCGCGGCTCGACGTCGAAGCGCAGGCGGAGATGACCCGGCTTGGCATTAAGTTCAACCGGCCGGATCCGGCGCCGTTCCGCAAGCTGCTGCGGGACGCGGGCTTCTACGCCGAGTGGCGCAAGAAGTTTGGCGACGAGGCATGGCAGATGCTGGAAAAATACACCGGGCCGCTGGTCTGAAGCAGGCACCATCAAGCCGACATGCAAGAGGAGACAAAGATGGAGCACACCGCCGAGACCCTGGACCGGCCCGCCAGTACCCCCTCCACGGCCAGCGCACGCTGGAGCCGCGTCCTGGCCTGCGTGGTCGAGGTTCCGGCCGCGCTGATCGTCGTGGCCGAGACCCTGATCCTCGGGGGCGGCGCGTTTGCGCGTTATGCCTTGCATGCGCCGCTGCCCTGGACGGAGGAACTCGCCGGCATCCTGTTCCTGTGGCTGGCGATGCTCGGCGCCATCATTGCCCTGCAGCGCAGCGCGCATATGCAGCTCACCACCTTCATCAGCAAGCTGCCGCCGCACCGGCGCGCATGGCTGGATGCCTGTGGCATGTGGATGGTGGTGGCGTTCCTGTTGCTGCTGGTGCGGCCGGCTTGGGAACATCTCGTCGAACACGTGGACGTGCTGACGCCGACCCTGGAGGTCAGCGAAGCCTGGCGCGCCGGGGCGGTGTTCGCCGGCACCGTGCTGATGCTCGTGACCGCCGCGATCCGCCTGCTGGAGACCGCAAGCCGCAGGCAGGTGGCCCTCAGTGGCCTGCTGGTCGGGCTAGGCGCTGGCGCGTTGTGGCTGCTCTCGCCGGTGCTGTTGGGACTGGGCAACGCCAACCTGGTGATTTTCTTCCTGCTGATGCTGGTTGGCTGCGTTGCCATCGGCGTGCCCATTGCCTTCGCTTTCGGGCTCTCCACGCTGTGCTACCTGGCGCTGTCCACGACCACGCCGCTGTCCATCATGCCGAACCGCATGCAGGAGGGCATGTCACACCTGATCCTGCTGGCGGTCCCGCTGTTCATCTTCCTCGGCGGGCTGATCGAGATGACGGGCCTGGCGCGCGCGATGATCCAGTTCCTGGTCAGCCTGATCGGGCACGTACGCGGCGGCCTGCAGTATGTGCTGCTTGGGGCGATGTACATCGTCTCGGGCATCTCCGGTTCAAAAGCTGCCGATATGGCGGCGGTCGCGCCGGCGCTGTTCCCGGAGATGAAGCAGAGCGGCGCGAAGGATGGCGACCTGATCGGCCTGCTGTCGGCGTCCGGTGCGATGTCGGAAACGATTCCACCCAGCATCGTGCTGATCACGGTGGGGTCGGTCACGGGCGTGTCGATCACCTCGCTGTTCATCGGCGGGTTGATGCCGGCGCTGGTCGGCCTGGCGATGATGGCACTGGTGGTCTGGTGGCAGACGCGCAAGGAGGACAGGGGCGGCATGGTGCGGCCATCGAGCAGGACGTTGCTGAGATTGCTGGTGGTGGCCCTGCCGGCGCTGGCGCTGCCGGTCATCATTCGCACGGCGGTGGTGGAGGGCGTGGCCACTGCCACCGAGGTATCGACCATCGGCATCTTCTATACGGTGCTGGCCGGCTTGCTGGTGTACCGGCAGTTCGAACTCCGGCGCATTTATCCGATCCTGCTCGATACCGCGGCGTTGTCCGGTGCGATCCTGCTGATCGTGGGCTGTGCCACCACCATGGCGTGGGCGCTGACGCAGTCCGGGTTTGCGGAGGACCTGGTCAGCATCATGTCCGCTGTGCCGGGCGGAAAGACTGGCTTCCTGCTGGTGTCGGCGCTGGCTTTTGTGATCCTGGGCAGTTTGCTGGAAGGCATCCCGGCCATCGTGCTGTTCGGGCCGTTGCTGTTTCCGATTGCCAGGCTGGTCGGCGTGCATGAGGTGCACTACGCCATGGTGGTGATCTTCGCCATGGGGCTGGGCTTGTTCGCGCCGCCGTTCGGCGTGGGCTTCTATGCCGCCTGCGCCATCGGGCGCGTGTCGCCGGACGTTGCCATGCCGCGCGTGTGGCCGCATATGGCGGCGTTGTGCATTGCGCTGTTGCTGCTGACGCTGGTGCCGTGGTTCTCGATTGGGTTCCTGTAAGGCTGCGGGCAGGGGCTTACCAGTGGGACTGGCAAGCCTTCAGCGGCCAAGGCCGTCAGGCGGCAAGCTCCTCCGCCAATATGCCTTCCAGCTGCGCCTTCAACAGTCGAAGCAGGCAAAGCGCACTGAAGCAGCCTTCGGATGCGTCGCACAACTGGTCCAGCATGCCAAGCACGCCTTCGATGCCCGCCGCCAATGACTCAAGATTCAGCCGTGCCGCTGTGGATAACGAGTTTCCCGACATATGACCTCCGATCGTTGGATGAAGGCCTGCCGCGCGACGTGAGGGGAGGGCGGCGGGCCTGACAACGAGGGTGGAAGCCCGGTGTCACAGCCAATGCCGGTCAGCCTTGCGGCTGTCTCGTCCGGCCCGCCATAAAGCAATGGCTAGCCCGAATGGGCAAGAAGGTCGCCAACGGCGACTATCAAACTGTGACACGCGGGCTTCCACACCCGGTCATCGTTGTTCGATGACGGCCTCAGTCTCTCGCGCCTTGGCTCGCGATTCGATAAGACACTTCGCATTCCCATACGGACGCCGCATCCTGCCTGAGTGCCGTTCGCCGGCAAATAGCCAAACACCGAAACCCCTCCTCCCTCAACCCGCCCACGCCGGCGAGCTGGCGCCTTTTGCATGGCTTCCCCGGCGGCACGGCTCGCTGTCTCCCGATCGTCTCGCCTACAATGAATCAGACTGCACAATTCGCCCGGACCCACGCATTGCCGCGCGGCACCTATCGCACAGGCAAGCAGGTCACGGACGACAGTGCGGCAAAGGAGCATGATCGATGCGCTCGCCAGCGATGGATGCCACGCGCCTGAGACGCCCCGCGACCTGGGTAGTGGCCGTCATCGTCGCGCTGGTCGCTGCCGGGCGCGTCAGCGACCTCATCGTTGACTGGCTGTGGTTTACCTCCGTTGGCTACGCCGGGGTTTTCCGCACCATATTCTCGACCCAGGCGGTGCTGTTGCTTGCCGTCTTCGGCGTGTCGGCGGGTGCGATCTGGGTATCGGGCTGGCTGGCGCACCGCTGCGCGAGGCAGGCGCAGGCCTGGGCGCCGGAGGCCCGGGGCGAACCGGTCGGCGAGATGGCGATGCGCCTGCCCTGGCGCGCCGCCATTGCCGGCGTTGCCGTCTTTGTAGGGCTGCTGATGGCCGTCGGAGAGCTGTCGAGCTGGGACACTGCGCTGCGCTACATCAATCAGGTTCCATTCGGAAAGTCCGATCCGATCTTCGGCAAGGACATCGGCTTCTACTTCTTCTCGCTGCCTGCGTATCTGGCACTCAGGAACTGGCTGCTCCTGCTGCTGGGCTGCTGCGCAGTGATTGCCGGCGCGGTCTATGGGTTGCGCGGCGATATCGCGCTGGTCCAGCCGCCGCGCGGGCTTTCAGCGGCGGCCGCTATCCATGCTGCCGCGTTGCTGGGCTTGTTCTTCGCGTTGCAGGCGTGGTCCTACTGGCTTGACCGCTACCTTCTTCTCTATGGCGACAACGGCGTCGTGGTCGGCGCGAGCTATACCGACATCCATGTGGGGCTGCCGGTCCTGTGGCTGCAGTGCAGCCTGTCTGCCGCGGCTGCCGCCGCTTCATGGGCCTATCTGCGCTGGCGGGACTACCGGGTGCCTGCGGCCGGGGCAATCCTGGTGGCCGGCAGCGCGTTCCTGCTCGGCACGGTCTATCCGGCGCTGTTCCAGCGATTCTATGTCAAGCCCAACGAACTGCAACTGGAGACGCCGTACCTCGAACACAATATCGCGCTGACACGTGAGGCCTATGGCGTAACGCAGATCGAGGCAAAGCCGTTCCCGGTCGAACAGAGCCTGAATCTTGCCTCACTCCAGGCCAATCGCCCGACCATCGACAATATCCGTCTGTGGGACCTGCAGCCGCTGCGCGATACCTATGCGCAGCTGCAGGAGATCAGGACCTATTACAAGTTCCTCGCGACGGATATCGACCGCTACCAACTCGACGCCGGTTACCAGCAGGTCATGCTGTCGGCGCGGGAGCTGGAGCCGGCGCTGATCCCGCCCAATGCCCAGACCTGGGTGAACCTGCATCTCTTGTTCACCCATGGCAATGGCGTGGTCATGTCGCCGGTCACCGAGAAATCCGCCGAAGGCCTGCCCTTGCTCTATCTGCATGACATTCCACCGCTCTCCGACGGCGGCCCGGTCATCCACGAGCCGCGCCTCTACTTCGGAGAAGGCGGCAAAGGCTATGTCATCGTCAACGGCAGTGTGCCCGAGTTCGACTACCCCAAGGGCAAGGACAACGTCTATACGGCCTACCGCGGGCGCGACGGCATCGACGTCGGCAGCCTGGCGCGCCGGGTCCTGTTTGCCTGGCAGCTCGACGATCCCAATATCCTGCTGAGCGGCTACATCACGCCGCAGAGCCGCATCCTGCTCCATCGCAACATCCGGGACCGGGTGCGCACGATTGCCCCGTTCCTCATCCTCGACCGCGACCCCTATATCGTGGCAAGCGACGGGCGCCTTTACTGGATCCAGGACGCCTACACCACCAGCCGCTGGTTCCCTTACTCGCAGCCTGGCACCGGCGACGGCGACAACTACATTCGCAACGCAGTCAAGGTAGTGATCGATGCCTACAACGGCACGGTGGACTTCTACGTCAGCGACCCCGCTGATCCAATCCTGCGGGTGTACCAGCGCATCTTCCCGGGCATGTTCAGGCCGCTGGGCGCAATGCCGCGGGACCTGCAGCGGCATATCCGCTACCCGGAAGACCTGTTCCTGGTCCAGGCGCAGATCTACCGCGCCTACCACATGGAAGCGGCGGAAGTCTTCTATAACCGCGAGGATCTCTGGGAGTTCCCGCGCCAGTTGTCGGGCATGAGCGCAGGGAACACGCCCGCCGAGCGGATGATGCCCTACTACATGATCCTGCGGCTGCCTGAGGAAGCGAGCGCCGAGTTCGTGCTCATGCTGCCGATGGTGCCCAGCCAGCGCGAGAACATGATCGCGTGGCTCGCGGCGCGCTCCGATCCGCCCAACTACGGCAAGCTTGTCGCCTACACCTTCCCCAAGGAGAAGCTGGTCTACGGGCCGTTCCAGATCGAGGCGCGCATCCAGCAGAATACCGAGATCTCGCAGCAGATTTCGCTGTGGAACCAGATGGGCTCGCGCGTCATCCGCGGCCATCTGCAGGTCGTGCCGATCGAGAATTCCATCCTCTATGTCTCGCCGCTCTACCTGCGCGCGGAGTCCGGCCAGTTACCCGAACTGAAGCGGGTGATCGCCGCCTATGGTGATCGCGTGGCCATGGAGGACACCCTGGGCGCGGCCCTTGCGGCCCTTTTCGGGGGATCCGCCCCGGTGGCGATATTTGAGCAGGGCGCTGCGAACACCCGTGCGCGCGAGGCACTCGCGCACTATGACCGCGCCATCGAGCGCCTGAAAGCAGGGGACTGGGCCGGCTTCGGCGCGGAACTCGATGCCTTGCGGCCGCTGCTTGAGGCGCTCGGGGGCGGGGGTGCCGACAGGCAAAGGTGAACGGCCCGTCTAAGGCTCCGCTGTCGCCGCCCTCTGGGGGAGGGGGGCGCTGCACGAGGGCCGGCCAGAGTGCGCCGGGCTGAAGGTGTGGATGGCGCATGATCCGCTTGTACTCCTGCTGCCGCTCAAGCATAGCCCCTTGGGATCGTGGCGCCGGCGCCATCCCGCCGGGCTTCAGCCATCTCCTATCATGTAGTCACGCCTTACCTCTGAACGAGCAGGCAAACGGGGCCCGGCGCGAACCAGCTGATTCATGTCGATGGCGTCTGCGACGCCGCTCTCACGGCCGGTTACGCGGCGGCGGTTCCTCCTTTGGCTTACCTGGCGGCGCCAAAGCTGCGCGTCGCCTGAATGCGTGTTGGGAGAATGCCATGGGCGACAACCAGCAACAAACTGTCTTGGCGCTGAACCAGCTGATCGAAGCTGGCAAGGACAGCGAACTGGCCTGCATGAGCGGTGCCGGTGAAGTGCGCGATGCACAGCTTCGCGACATCCTGACCGCTACGGCGGACACCTACCGGGCGTCGGTGAAGGAATTGCAATCGATGGTCAGTGCCATGGGCGGCCGGCCGACCGACCGGGGCACCATGAATGGCACGCTGTTCCGTGGCTGGATGGCGTTCCGTCACATGCTGCAGCCAAACAACGACGACGCCGTGCTGGGAATGTGCGAGCACGAGGAAGATGCCGCCAGGCGCGAGTATCAGTCCGTCATGATGAAGACACTGCCACCCGATGCCAGCGCGACACTTCAGCGCCAATATGACGCGTTGAAGCGGCAGCATGAGCGGATACATGCCATGCGCGGCATGCAGGTTCATTGAGGGCTCGCAGTCACACCAAGCGGAGGTGCATTACCGCCGCGTTGCCGGCGGTAATGCGACTTCGCCAATCCGGCCGACGATTCGCGAAGAAGCTGTAACTAGCTTCCCGCCTTGTCCAGTTCGCGCCACGCCAGCCACAGGCGCGTGTCGAATTCCAGCTGGTGGTAGCGCGGCTCCATGTGTTCGCAGAGCCGGTAGAAGGCCTTGTTGTGGTCGCTCTCCTTTAAGTGCGAGAGCTCGTGCACGACGATCATGCGCAGGAATTCCGTCGGCGCTTCCTTGAACAGCGACGCCACGCGGATTTCCTTCTTGGCTTTCAGCTTGCCGCCCTGCACGCGCGAGATCGCGGTGTGCAGGCCCAAGGCCTTGTGCGCCGAGTCGAGCGTGGCATCGAAGCCGACCTTATGCAGCGGCGGCGCGCTGCGCAAAAATTCCTGCTTCAGTTCGGTGGCGTAGTCGTACAGCGCGCGATCGGTCTGCACGGTATGGCGGCCGGGATAGCGGCGGGCGAGGTGGTCGCCCAGGCGGCCGGCGGCGGCGAGTTCGCGCACCTGGTCGAGCACTTCGGGCGGATAGCCGCCCAGGAAGCGCATCGGGTCCTTGCCGGCGGGGCGCCAGGTTTCCGTCACTGCTGCAGCCTGCTTAGTGGTGATGGTGATGCATCCAGCTGTTGTCCAGCGAGTTCACGAAGGACTCGACTGCATCCTTGTCGCCGGTGGCGTGGCGCATCATCTCGCCGCATTTGCAGAAGCCCTGGTACGGGGTGATGTGCGAGCACGCGGACGTCTTCTGCAGGTACAGGGTGACGGGTTTCGCGCACTTCTTGCACTTGAACTTCAGGGTCAGGGCAGGTCTGCTCATGGCGATGGCTCGGAAAATCAGCGGAAAGTCGAACCTGCCATTGTACCGGCGGGGGCCAAAGCTGGCTGGGGCCGGCAGCGCGCGCCGGCGTGCCTGATACACTCCCGCCATTCCCGCACCAACACCAACACGCACCCATGGCACAGTACGTTTTCACCATGAACCGCGTGGGCAAGATCGTTCCGCCCAAGCGTCACATCCTGAAGGACATCTCGCTGTCGTTCTTCCCCGGCGCCAAGATCGGCGTGCTGGGCCTGAACGGCTCGGGCAAGTCCACGCTGCTCAAGATCATGGCCGGCCTCGACAAGGAGATCGAGGGCGAGGCCACGCCGATGCCGAACCTGAACATCGGCTACCTGCCGCAGGAGCCGCAGCTCGATCCCGAGCAGACCGTGCGCGAATCGGTGGAGGCGGCGCTGGGCGGCGTGTTCGAGGCGCGCAAGAAGCTCGATGAGATCTACGCCGCCTATGCCGAGCCGGACGCCGACTTCGACGCGCTTGCCGCCGACCAGGCCAAGTACGAAGCCATCCTGGCCGCCAGCGATGGCAACAACGTCGAGCTGCAGCTGGAGATCGCCGCCGACGCGCTGCGCCTGCCGCCGTGGGACGCGAAGATCGGCCACCTGTCCGGCGGTGAAAAGCGCCGCGTGGCGCTGTGCCGCCTGCTGCTGTCGCGCCCCGACATGCTGTTGCTCGACGAACCGACCAACCACCTGGATGCCGAGTCGGTCGACTGGCTGGAACAGTTCCTGACGCGCTTCCCGGGCACCGTGGTGGCCGTGACCCACGACCGCTACTTCCTCGACAACGCCGCCGAGTGGATCCTGGAGCTGGACCGCGGGCAGGGCATCCCCTGGAAGGGCAACTACAGCTCGTGGCTGGACCAGAAGGAAGCGCGCCTGAAGCAGGAAGAGGCCAGCGAGTCGGCGCGCCAGAAGGCCCTGCACAAGGAACTGGAGTGGGTGCGCCAGAACCCCAAGGGCCGCCAGGCCAAGTCCAAGGCGCGCCTGGCCCGCTTTGACGAGCTCAACAGCCAGGAATACCAGAAGCGCAACGAAACCCAGGAAATCTTCATCCCGGTCGGTGAGCGCCTGGGTAACGAAGTGATCGAGTTCGACAACGTCAGCAAGGGTTTCGGCGACCGCATGCTGATCGAAAACCTGAGCTTCAAGGTGCCGCCGGGCGCCATTGTCGGCATCATCGGTCCGAACGGCGCCGGCAAGTCGACGTTCTTCAAGATGCTCACCGGCAAGGAACAGCCGGACAGCGGCGAAATCAAGATCGGGCCGACCGTGAAGATGGCGTTTGTCGACCAGAGCCGCGATGCGCTGGACGGCACCAAGACCGTATTCGAGGAAATCTCCGGCGGCGCCGACGTGCTGACCGTTGGCCGTTACGAAACCCCGTCGCGCGCCTATATCGGCCGCTTCAATTTCAAGGGCGGCGACCAGCAAAAGCAGGTCGGCACGCTGTCGGGTGGCGAACGCGGCCGCCTGCACATGGCCAAGACGCTGATCGCCGGCGGCAACGTACTGCTGCTGGACGAGCCGTCGAACGACCTCGACGTGGAAACGCTGCGCGCTCTGGAAGATGCGCTCCTGGAGTTCGCCGGCTGCGTAATGGTGATCTCGCACGATCGCTGGTTCCTGGACCGGATCGCGACGCACATCCTGGCGTTCGAGGGCGACTCGCATGTGGAGTTCTTCCCGGGCAATTACCAGGAATACGAGGCGGACAAGAAGAAGCGGCTGGGTGAAGAAGGGGCCAAGCCGAAGCGGATTCGGTACAAGCCGATTGCGCGGTAAGGTACTGCTGAGTGTGAAAGAGAACCAGGCCTGCGGGCCTGGTTTTTTTATGGCTTTTTTATGGCTGTAACGCTCGCGAGCGCATTGGCGATGCTGCTTAGTCCTACGCCCGCACCAGCCGCAACCGCGTAATCTCCGAAGGCGCCCCGAACCGTTTCGGCGGCCCCCAGTACCCCGTCCCCCTGCTCACATAGACCCACATCGCGCCATGCCGCACCAGCCCCGCGGTGTACGGCTGCTGCATCGGCACGAACAGGTTCCACGGCCAGAACTGCCCCCCGTGGGTATGCCCTGATAGCTGCAAGTCAAAGCCAGCCTCCGCGGCGGCGGCGGCAGTGCGTGGCTGGTGCGCCAGCAGCACGCGCACGCCGGCCTGCGCCGGAGCGCCGGCGATGGCGCGGTGCGGGTCGCTGCGGTGGCTTTCATGGAAGCGGCCGGCGGAGTAGTCGGTCACGCCCGCCAGCACCAGCGGCTGCCCACCGTGCTCCACCACCACGTGCTCGTTCATCAGCACGCGCAGGCCGAGCCGGCGCAGTTCGTCGATCCATGGCTGCGCGCCGGCGTAATACTCATGGTTGCCGGTGACGAAGTAACTGCCATGGCGCGCCTGCAGCCGCGCCAGCGGCGCGGTATGCGCGGACAGTTCGCGCACGGTGCCGTCGACCAGGTCGCCGGTGATGGCCACGGCGTCCGGCTGCAGGCTGTTAACGCGCTCGACGATGCGGTCGAGGTAAGGCCCCTTGATGGTGGGGCCGACGTGGATGTCGCTGATCTGCGCGATGGTGAAGCCGTGCAGCGCCTCGGGCAGGTCGGCCACGGGCACGTCGACCTCGACCACGCGCGCCACGCGGCGGGCGTTGATATAGCCGGCCAGCGTGACCAGCAGTGCCAGCAGCGGCACGGCGAGGGCGCTGCCCGATGCCAGTCCGGCGGCCTGCCAGCCGAGCAGCTTGCCCGCCAGCCAGGCGGCGGCCAGCGCGACGTCGCGCGCCAGCGTCAGCACCAGCAGGGATGAGAAGAATCCCATTGCCAGCATGCCGATCCAGGAAATCCGGTCCGCCCACGGCTGGCTGAAGCGCCGCGCCAGCAGCCCGGCGGGCAGCAGCGCGCAAGACAGGGCGAGCCAGACAACAGCAAGCATCTTGACCAGCATCGGCACGGGCATTGCCGGCAAGAGGCGCAGCCCGATGTAGGCGTGCAGCAGCGCCGTGATCAGCGCGGCAGTCAGGATCGTGGTGCGAGGAGGCATGGGGCGCGGCAATAGCCAGGGAAACACTGGAGATGAGGCCGTGGCGCGGTCGCTTCAAGGGCGGCGGCTGGTGGCTGGCGCAACGGCGCATCGCGCCTCGGTGTCTTCCTGACCACCAGGCGCCGCAGGGGCGGTGCATCATGCACGCAGACGGCCCGATCTGTCTTTTTTTGCAAGCGCCCTGAATGTTTTCAAATGCGATTGTTCGCCTGTCCGGCCTAATTTAGATTGCCAGCATGGGCCGCCTGCTGTGCTGCATCGTGCCCTCCACGCTGGAGAAAGCCATGCCTTTTCGCCTCAAGCAGACCAGCGCCCTGATCGTGGCGGCGTGGCTTGCGCTCGCGCCCCTCGCGCCGCGGGCCGCTACGCCACCGCAGCCAACCGCCGCAGCGCTGGCCTGGCCGCGCAATTTCGACGCCGCCAACGACCATGTCGAGCTGTACCAGCCGCAGGTCGAGACATGGGACGGCAACCGCCTGTCGGGCCGTGCCGCCGTGGCGGTAGGCGAGAAGAGCGGCTCGCCTACCTACGGCGTCGTGCATTTTTCGGCCACCGCCGATATCGACAAGCCGTCCGGGCTGGTGCAGCTGAGTGCGCTGCGCATCGAGAGCGTGGAAGTCCCCACCAGGCCGGACGCCGCCGACCGGGTACGCCAGGCGCTGGTGTCCCGGCTGCCGGCCAACGGCCTGACGGTGCCGCTGGACCACTTGCAGGCCAGCTATGCCGTGTCACAGCAGCTGGCCCGCGCCGGCCGCGTGCCGGTCCGCAACGACGCCCCGCAGATCCTGTTTGCGACCACGCCGACACTGCTGGTGCTGGTCGACGGCGACCCCGCCTGGCGCGCCGTTGCCGGCACGCAATATGAACGCGCGCTCAACAGCCGCGCCCTGCTGCTGCGCGAGTCGGGCGGCGAGCTGTACCTGAAGGCCGCTGGCTACTGGTACCGCTCGGAATCCGCGGGCGGCGCATGGGAGGTCATGACGACGGTGCCGAAGGCGCTGGAGCATGCCGCCACCAAGGCCGCCGCCGGCATGAAACCGGACGCGATGCTGCCCGCGGACGGCAAGCGCCCGGCGCGGGCACCGGCCATCGTTTTCGCCACCCGGCCGACCGAGCTGGTGATCACCAGCGGCGCGCCGCAGATGACGCCGGTCAGTGGCGTGGGCCTGCTGACGGTCTCCAACGCCGATCACGCCATCTTCGTCGACCCGGCCACCAACCAGTATTACGTGCTGGTGTCAGGCCGCTGGTTCCGCGCGCCGATGCTGACCGGGCCGTGGGAATACGTGCCTGGCCGCGAGTTGCCGGCCGACTTTGCCAAGATCCCGACGACCGATCCCAAGGCCAACGTGCTGGTGTCGGTGCCGGGCACGCCGCAGGCGCGCGAGGCCGAGATCGCCGCCACCATCCCGCAGACCGCCACGGTCTCGCGCAGCAAGGCCAGCCTGAACGTCACCTACGACGGCGCGCCGCGCTTTACGCCGATCACCGGTACCTCGCTCAGCTATGCGGCGAACACGGGCACGCCGGTGATCGAGGTCGATGCCAGCCACTACTACGCGGTCGCCAATGGTGTCTGGTTCGCGGCGCCCGCACCGTCGGGACCGTGGCGCGTCGCCACCGAGGTGCCGTCGGCGATCTACACCATCCCGCCGGCCTCGCCGCTCCACTACGTGACCTATGTACGGATCTACTCGGTCACGCCTGACACCGTCGTGGTCGGCTACACCCCCGGCTACATGGGCGTGGTGGTCAGCCCCGACGGCACGGTCGTGTACGGCACCGGCTACGTCTATCCGGCCTACGTCGGCGCGGTCTACTACGGCTACCCGGTTACCTATGGATACGGCGCAGGCTTTGGCGTCGGCATGGCCGAGGGGTTTGCCTTCGGCTTCGCCGCGGGTGCGTTCTGGGGTGCGGCGTCGCCGTACTGGGGACCGTACTGGTGGGGCGCCCCGTTTAACTGGAACTACGTCAATGTGAACCAGGCCAATTTCTATGGCCGCTGGGGGCAGGGCACGGTGACGCATGCGCAAGGCTGGAATGCCTGGACCGGCACCGAGTGGCGCGGCAGCGCGGCCTCGGGCATCAACCCGGCGACCGGCGCGCGCTACCAGGGCAGCCGCGGCGCGGCGTTCAACCCATATTCCGGCAACTACGCGGCCGGCCACCAGGGCTCGTTCGCCAAACCGTCGACCGGCCGCGAAGGCGCCGCGCGCGGCGGCGTGGCCGGCAACACCTATACCGGCGACTACGCGGCCGGACGCCAGGCGGCGGGCTACAACGCGCAGACCGGCCGCATCGGCGCGGGCGAGGCCGGTATTGCCGGCAACACCCGGACCGGCGCGCACACCGCCGGCAGCCGCGGTTTTGTCGCCAACCCCGGCAAGGACAACGCCCTGGTGTGGAACAACGGCAACGTCTACGCCGGCCACGACGGCTCCGTGTACCAGCACACCGACGACGGCTGGCAGAAACACACCGCCGGCGGCTGGGAACCGGTGCAGCCGAACAACGACGCCACCAGCCGGCTGGAGTCGCAGCGCCAGGCACGCGAGGTCGGCCAGCAGCGCTGGCAGGGCATGGCGCAGCACTGGCAGGGCGCAGGGCGCTTTGGCGGCGGTGGCTTCCGCGGGGGCGGCTTCCATGGCGGATTCCGGCGCTGAAGCGGTGGCCGGACAACTGCCGCCAGCCCGGTCCCGGCTGTCGAAATGAGTAAACACGGGCACAAGAAAGATTGAATTGGCGCGTCCATGGGCGCGCCTTAACCTGCCTGAACAGGCACAGGATCGGCGGCGGGCGCCGCTGCGTCCGGCATCGGGGGCGGCCATGGTTGCTGGCGGAGGAGGCTTTGTGAGGACAATGCTTAACGGGTGCGGCGTGGCGGGCCTGCTGGCCCTGCTGCTGGTGGCGGGTTGCAGCAAGGAGAAACCGGCGGCGGTGGCGCCGCCGGCAGCCGAGGTGGGTGTCATCACCGTGGCGCTGCGCGACGTGCCGCTCGTCTATGACTTCGTCGGCCAGACCCAGAGTTCGCAGCAGGTGGAGATACGTGCGCGCGTCAATGGCTTCCTGGAGAAGCGGGTCTATACGGAAGGCGCCCTGGTCAAGACGGGCGAGACCCTGTTCCTGATGGATCCCAAGCCGTTCGAGGCCACGCTGAAGGCGGCCGAGGCCGAAATGGCGCAGCAGCAGGCGCGCCTGAATACAGCACGCGCCGACCTGAACCGCGTGCGCCCGCTGGCGGCGCGCAATGCCCTCAGCCAGCGCGACCTGGATGACGCCACCGGCAAGGAGCAGGAGGCAGCAGCCGCGGTGGAGCAGGCGCGCGCCAATGTGATCAATGCCAAACTGAACCTGAGCTACACCACGATCAAGTCGCCGGTGGCGGGCCTGTCGAGCTTTGCCAAGCGGCAGGTGGGCTCCTATATCGATACCACCAACAGCCTGCTGACCTATGTCGCCAAGCTGGATCCGATGTGGGTCAACTTCAGCCTGTCCGAGAACGAGGTGCTGTCGTTCCGCTCGTCGGAGAAGTCGGGGGCGGTCCGGTACCCGGCGCAGGAAGCCTTCGACATCGTCATCGTGCTGGCCGACGGGACGGAGTTCCCGCACCACGGCAGGATCGCTTTCGCCGACGCCTCGTTCAGCCAGGAAACCGGCACCTACCTGGTCCGCGCCGAGGTCGCCAATCCGCAGGGCACGCTGAGGCCGGGCCAGTTCGTGCGGGTCAAGGTGCATGGCGCGATGCGCACGCAGGCCATTGCCGTGCCGCAGGAAGCCATCGTGCAAGGCCCGCGCGGGCAGACGGTCTGGGTGATCGGCCCGGACAGCAAGGCGCAGCAGCGCGTGGTCGACGTGGGGGAATGGACCGGCTCCAACTGGGTGGTGCGCTCGGGCCTGAAGGCCGGTGAGCGCGTGGCGGTGAGCGGCCTGGTGCGGCTGATGCCGGGCGCGACGGTCAAGGCCGTGCCGGCGACCGAACTGGCCGCGCATGGCGCGGCCAGCGGTGCCCAGCCCACGGGTGCCCAGCCTGCTGCCGCGGGCTCGGCCACTCCGGCCACTCCGGCCGCTCCGGCTGCATCCGGTGCAGGCGCGCAGCAGGCGGCGGGCTCCACCGGGGGCAAGCCATGAAGCTTGCCCATTTCTTTATCGACCGGCCGATCTTCGCATCGGTGCTGTCCATCATCATCACGGTGGGCGGCCTGGTGGCGCTGACCAAGCTGCCGATCGCCCAGTTCCCGGATATCACGCCCCCGTCCATCACGGTCACGACCAAGTACCCCGGCGCCAGCGCCGAGGTGGTGGCGCAGAACGTGGCCGCGCCGATCGAGCAGCAGGTCAACGGCGCCGACCACATGATGTACATGAACTCGACGAGTTCCTCGACCGGCGACCTGACGCTGACCACGTATTTCGAGATCGGCACCGACCCCGAGCTCGCGCAGGTGGACGTGCAGAACCGCGTCAACCTGGCGCTGCCCACGCTGCCCGATGCCGTGACGGCGCAGGGCGTCTCGGTGCAGAAGCGGTCGTCGGCGTTCATGATGGTGATTGCCATCTACTCGCCCGACAACAGCTACAACCAGACCTTCGTCGGCAACTACGCCAACATCTACGTGCTGGATGCGCTCAAGCGCATTCCCGGCGCCAACCAGTCGTCGATCTTCGGCAGCCCGGACTACGCCATGCGCATCTGGCTGCGGCCCGACCGCATGGCGTCGCTGGGCATCACCACCGAGGACGTCAAGAACGCGGTCTCCAACCAGAACCAGCAGTTCTCCGCGGGGCGCATCGGCCAGTCGCCGACCACCGGGCCGGTGCAGCAGACCTTCCCGATCGCCACCAAGGGCCGCATGACCGAGCCGGCCGAGTTCGACAACATGATCCTGCGCGCGCAGTCCGGCGACGCCGCGCTGGTGCGCCTGAAGGACATCGGCCGCGCCGAGCTCGGGTCCAAGGACTACTCGCTGCGCAGCCGCTACAACGGTAAGACCGCCACGCTGCTGGCGGTGTACCAGCAGCCGGGAGCCAATGCGCTGGATGTGGCCAAGCAGGTGCGGTCCACGCTGGCGGAGCTGAAGAAGAGCTTTCCGCCCGGGCTGGAGTACGAGATCGCGCTCGACACCACCGAGTTCGTGCAGGAGTCGATCGACGAGGTGGTGCACACGCTGCGCGACGCGGTGATCCTGGTGATCCTGGTGGTGTTCCTGTTCCTGCAGAGCCTGCGCGCCACGCTGGTGCCGATCCTGGCCGTTCCCGTGTCGATCATCGGCGCCTTCGTCGGCATGAGCGCGTTCGGCTTCTCGGTGAACATGCTGACCTTGTTCGGCATGGTGCTGGCCATCGGCATCGTGGTCGACGACGCGATCGTGGTGATCGAGAACGTCGAGCGCAACATGACGGAGTTCAACCTGCCGCCCAAGGAGGCGGCCAAGAAGGCGATGGACGAGGTCAGCGGCCCGGTGGTCGCGATCGTGCTGGTGCTGCTGGCGGTGTTCATCCCGGTGGCGTTCCTGTCGGGCATCACCGGGCAGCTGTACAAGCAGTTCGCCATCACCATCGCGGTCTCGGTGGTGCTGTCCGGCGTGGTCGCGCTGACGCTGTCGCCGGCGATGGCGGCGATCCTGCTCAAGCCCGGCCAGCACAAGAAGAACCGCTTCTTCACCTGGTTCAACAATTCCTTCGACCGGCTCATTGCCGGCTATGACAGGTCGCTGCAGATCGTGATCCGGCGCACGGTGATGTCGATCGCCATCATCCTGGCGATGGTGGCGGTCAGCGTGGTCATGTTCATGCGCATCCCGACCTCGTTCCTGCCGGTGGAGGACCAGGGCTATCTGTTCGGCGCGGTGGTCATGCCGGACGCGGCCAGCCTGGATCGCACCCAGACGCTGTCGAGCCGGGCCGAATCCTGGCTGTCCAGGCAGCCCGGCGTGTCATCGGTGGCCACGGTCGATGGCTACAGCCTGATCGATTCGCAGAACAAGGCCAATGCCGGCACGCTGTTCATCACGCTCAAGGGCTTCCATGAGCGTGGCGAGGGCGAGTCCGCGGCCGACCTGATCCAGAAGTCGATGCGGGAATTCTCGCGCTACCAGGACGGCGTCGTGATCCCGCTGAATCCGCCTTCGATCCCGGGCCTGGGCACCACCGGCGGCTTCGAGTTCTGGCTGCAGAGCACAGCGGACGGGACTTACCAGCAGCTGGAGCAGAAGGTCCACGAGTTCATCGCCAAGGCCCGCCAGCGGCCGGAGCTGACCGGCGTGAACTCCACCATCAATTCGCGCTCGCGCCAGTTCCTGGTCGAAGTCGACCGGGAGCGCTCCGAGACCCAGGGCGTGCCGGTCGAGAACGTCTATTCTGCGCTGCAGACCATGTTCGGCTCGCTCTACGTGAGCCAGTTCCCGAAGAACAGCCGCTTGTTCCAGGTGATCCTGCAGGCCGAGCCCGAGTTCCGCTCGCGCCCGGAAGACCTCGACAAGGTCTACGTGCGCAACCACAACGGCGAGATGGTGCCGATCAAGGCGGTGACCTCCACCAAGTATGTGCCGGGGGCGGACATCGTCACACGCTTCAACAACTTCCCGGCCGCCAAGGTCATGGGCGACGCCGCGCCGGGCTACAGCTCGGGGCAGGCTATCTCGGCCATGGAGGAGGTGGCGCAGGAGGTGCTGGGGCCGGGCTACGCCTATGCCTGGAGCGGCCAGGCTTATGAAGAAAAGACCGCCGGCTCCACCGCGGTCTACGTCTTCGCCTTTGCCTTGCTGATGGTGTTCCTGATCCTGGCGGCGCAGTACGAGAAGTGGTCGCTGCCGCTGGGCGTGCTGCTGGCGGTGCCGTTCGCGCTGTTCGGCGCGCTGCTCGGCATCCTGATGCGCGGCATGGAGAACGACGTCTACTTCCAGATCGGCCTGACCGTGCTGATCGCGCTGGCGGCGAAGAACGCGATCCTGATCTTCGAGTTCGCGGTGGAAATGCGCGAGAAGGAGGGGCTGAGCGCCTACGATGCCGCTATCCACGCGTCCAAGCTGCGCCTGCGGCCGATCATCATGACCTCGCTGGCCTTTATCCTGGGCTGCGTGCCGCTGGCCATCGCCAGCGGCGCCTCGGCCGCCAGCCGGCAGTCGCTCGGCACGGGCGTGATCGGCGGCATGCTCGGGGCGACGGTGATCGCGCTGTTCTTTATCCCGATGTTCTTCTGGGGCCTGGAGCGCATGTCCGAAGGCAAGCCCAGGAAGCCCGCCAAGGCCGGCGATGCACAGCAGCCACCCACTACTCCACCCACCGCGCCGTCGGCCGGAGAAACGCTATGAGCCCGCGCGTGTGGATGCTGGCGGCCTGTGCGGCGGCAACGCTGGGCGGCTGCGCGATCGGCCCCAACTACCAGCGCCCCGAGACCCCGGACGCGTCGCAGTACCGGCTCGACACCGGCGCGCTGGCGATCGCCGCCGACAGCGACTGGTGGAACCAGTTCAGCGACCCGGTGCTGAACGCGCTGGTGGATGAGGCGCTGGCAGGCAACTACGATATCCGCATCGCCGCCGCACGCATCGACGAATTCCGTGGCCAGCTGATGGTGGCGCGCGCCGGCTTTTTCCCGCAGCTCAATCTTTCCGCGTCGGCCGCGCGCCAGAGCATCGGCAGCCTGAACAGCACGCAGTTCGGCAGCGGCACCGGCAATACTTACCAGTTGCTGGCCAACGCCAACTGGGAGATCGACCTGTGGGGCCGCATCCGCCGGCAGGCCGAGGCGGCCGAGGCCAGCCTGTGGAATGCCGAGTATGCGCGCCGCGGCGTGGTGCTGGCGCTGGCGGCTTCCGTGGTGCAGGGGTATGCCACGCTGCGCGGGCTCGATGCGCAGCTCGATGTCGCGCAGCAGACGCTGGCATCGCGCGCGAGCGGGCTGGATATCTTCCGCCAGCGCTATGAAGGCGGCGTGATTTCGCAGCTTGAACTGGCACAGGCCGAGAATGACTACTACGTGGCCGAGGGCTCGATCCCGCCGCTGCGTGCCAGCATCGCGCAGACCGAGAACGCGCTGTCGGTGCTGCTGGGCCGGCCGCCGGGCCCGATCGAGCGTGGCAAGCCGATCCACGAGCTGCAGGCGCCGCCAGTCGGCGCCGACCTGCCGGCCGCCTTGCTCTCGCGCCGGCCCGATGTGCTGCAGGCCGAGCAGGCCGCCATCGCCGCCAATGCGCAGCTGGGCGCGGCGCAGGCGCTGTACCTGCCGGCGGTCAACCTGAGCGGCCTGTTCGGCGCCGTGGCGGCGTCGCCGGGCGCGCTGTGGGACAGCGCGTCGCGGGTGTGGGCGTTCGGCGCGGGGCTGACCCAGCCGATCTTCCAGGGCGGCGCCATCCGCGGGCAGGTGCAGACCGCGTCCGCGCAGCGCAACCAGGCCATGTTCGCTTACCAGGGCACGGTGCTCGCGGCGCTGGCGGATGTGAACAGCGCGCTGGCCAACGGCGTCGAGACCCGCACGCGGCTGGGCAGCCTGCGCCGGCAGGAACAGAGCCTGTTCATCTATGCCGACCAGGCTTTTGCCCGGTACGAGGGCGGGTATTCGAGCTACCTGGAGGTCACCAATGCGCGCGAGAAGCTGTTCGATGCGCAACTGGCGGCGATCCAGGGCAAGGTCGACGTGCTGACCAGCACCGCGGCGCTGTACAAGTCGCTGGGCGGCGGCTGGCCGTCGGTGCCGCAGGCCGTGCGCGAGGCGGGGATGCAAGGGGATGCGAAGGTGCTGGCGAGGTAGGACCGAAGCCGAAGCCGACGGTGTTGGGTGCTCCAAGCCGCCCGAGCTGGCCCAAGCAAGGTGTTCTCACTCTCCCCTCAGCGGGAAAGATGACCAAACCGGCGGGATGCGACAGTCATCCCTACCGCGCCGACCACTCCCCCTGCCTGACCCCCAGCGCGGTCACCACCCCATACGCCGTAATTCCCAGCGCCACCCCCAGGAAATGCCCGTCCAGCCCCATCCCGAACACATTCGCCAGCACCCAGCCGCCCCCCGCCGCCAGCGCGATCCGGCATAGCCCCGCCGCCACCGGCCAGCGCATCCGCCCGGCGCCCATCGAGGCAAAGTACAGCGCCATTCCCAGCCCGAAGCCGCCGAACGCCGGCCCCACCCATGACAGCGCGCGCGCCGCGATGGCGATGACTTCCGCATCGTTGGTGAACAGGCCGGCAAAGCGCACCGGCGCCAGCCCGACCGCCGCACCGGCCGTACCCGCGATCGCCAGCGCAAGGAAGGCGCCGACCCAAGCGGTGCGGCGCGCCGTATGCCAGTCGCCCGCACCGACCGCGCGCCCGACCAGCGCCGTCAGCGCCGAACCCACGCCGAACGCCAGCGGGATCATCAGGAATTCCAGCCGCGCCGAGATCCCATAGGCCGCCACCGCCGCGGTGCCATGATGGCGCAGCTGCGCGGTGACCAGGATGGTGGTCAGGTTGGCCACCGACGCCAGCGCGCACGCCACCAGCCCCACCGACAGGATGCGCGAGAACAGCGCCCACGACGGCCGCACCCGCAGCACCGGCACGAAGCCGGCGCCGCCGCGTGCGACCACGATCGCCATCGCCAGTGCCGCGGCCCACGAGACCGCGGCCAGCGCGGCGCCGATGCCGGCCAGCCCCATGCCGGCGGGTTCGGCCAGCAGCCATGCCAGCACCGGGAAGGCCACCCACATCAGCGCCAGCACGCGCGCCGCCAGCGCATGGCGACCGCCGCCGCGCAGCACCGAGGCCAGCGTATTGGCCAGCCACGCCGGGATCGCGCCAGCGCCGAACAGCCAGATCGCATAGCTGGCGGCAGCTTCGGCAGCGGTGCCGCCGGCCACGGCGCCGAGCACCCCGCGCGGGAAGCCGGCCAGCACCACCGCAAAGGCCAGCCCGGCCGTGACCGCGATCAGCAGCGCATGCATCACCAGCGCCGAGGCTTCCTCGCGCTTGTTGGCGCCCAGCGCCCGCGCGATCGCCGCGACCACGCCGCCGCCCATGGCGCCGGCCGACATCTGCTGCAGCAGCAGCGCAAACGGCAGCACCACCGCCCAACCCGCCAGCGCGGCGGTGCCCTGGCGCGCGGCCAGCCAGGTTTCGATCAGCTGGCCCACCGCCTGCAGCACCGCAATCAGCGCGGTCGGGCCGGCCAGGCGGCCGATGCGGCGGGCGAGTTCCGTGGCGGGGACTGTCTCGGCCGGTACGGTGCCGGCGGGCAAGGCGCCGGTTTCACTCATGTCCGTGCTCCGCGCCGTGGCCCACGCTGTCGGGTTCGCCGAAGCGGCGCTGCAGGAAGCGGCCGGCGCCAGGGCCCGGCAGCACGCGCACGTCGTCCAGCGTGATCGGCGTGCCGTCGGCGCGCGCCAGTGCGGGCTCGGCGATTTCCTGGCCGGTGCGGCGGTCCTGCAGCAGCGTCAGCGGACCTTTCTCATCGGTCATCCAGCGGTCGGCCCAGGCCTTGAGCGCGACATAGGCCGGAAAAAAGTCACGGCCCTTGTCGGTCAGCCGGTAGACATGGCGGCCGCCGCCCTCTGGCGTGACGCGGGCCAGCAGGCCGTGCGCCACCAGCGTCTTGAGCCGCGCGCTGAGGATATTGGGGGCGATGCCCAGGTTGCGTTCGAACTCGTCGAAGCGCGTGCTGCCGTAAAAGGCCTCGCGCAGCACCAGGATGGCCCAGCGCTCGCCCAGCACCGCCATGGATCGGGCGACCGGGCAGGGCATGGAAGTGAAATCGGTTGGGGTGGGTGGCATGGTCTCGGCGCCTCGGTCGGTCTCTTGCTTTCAATTTGCAAGTTTCATGAAGCATAGCTTGCAGAATGAAAGTTCGTTCAGCATCGGGAGGGGGCCGCAGGGGATTCTGTTCGATTACCGGCCACCGTCGCCAACGGGGCGGCGCTGGCTGAACCTGCCGGCCATGTCGAGCTTCAGGCTGCAAAGACTTCGATCTTGCCCAGCTCTTCCCGCATGAAGCCGATCAGCGCGCGGGTGGCCATCGACGGATGCAGGTTCGGCGTGGTGATGATGTAGAGCCGGTTGCCCAGTCCTTCCGGCCGCCAGTCCGGCAGCACGGGCACCAGCGTGCCGGCTTGCACCGCCTCCCAACCGATATAGACCGGCAGCAGGCCGATGCCATGCCCCTCGCTGACCGCGCGCGCCAGGAACAGGAAGTGCTCGGATTGCAGCGTCGGCGTCAGCGCCACGTCGACACGCTGGCCCTCGCGGTACAACGACAGCGCAAACTGGCGCGGCGTATAGGGCGGGCAAAGAAAGCTGCACCCCGCCAGGTCCGGCGGCACTCGCACGGGCGGAATGGTCGCGAGGTAATCCGGCGATGCATACAGTTGCCAGCGGATATCGCAGATTTCGCGCGCCACATGGTCCAGCGGCGGTGCCGAGGTGACCTTCAGCGCCACGTCGATCTCGGCCGCGATCAGGTCGTTGACGCGGTTGGCGAAGAACACCCGCAGCGTGATCCCGGGATGCAGCTTGGCGAAACGCAGCAGCAATGGCGCGATATAGGCGTCGCCCAGCCCGGTCGGCACGCTCACGCGCACATGGCCGCGCAGGGTCTTGCCCAGGCTGTCGATCTCCGCCTGTGCCGAAGTCACCTCCTGCAAGATGCGCACGCCGTGCTGGTACAGCGCGTGGCCGGGCTCGGTCAGCTCCAGCCGGCGCGTGGTCCGGCGTAGCAGCTGGGCGCCGGCCTGGTGCTCCAGCTCGCGCAACTGGCGGCTGACCTGCGAGCGCGTGACGCCGCGCCGCCGGCCCGCTTCGGCAAGATTGCCGGCGTCGACGATATCGACGAAGGCCTGGATCAGGTTGAGGTCCATCCGGGATTGCCTGTGGGATTGTCGAGTCTGGCGCAACATTGTGATTCCGCTGCGCGTGATTGTCGATGAATGACCGTGCCGATACAGTGGCAAGCTGATAGTCAGCTAAGCGAGAAAGGGAGACAACGGATGGCCACGGACCTCTGGTTTGAAGACATGCACCGCACCGCCGACGAACTGGTGGCGCGCGGCGCACAACTCGCCGGCGGCCTGCGCCGGCTGGGCGTTGAGCAGGGCGACGTGGTCGCCGTGCTACTGCGCAACGATCCCGCCTACGCCGACGTGGTCAACGCTTGCCGCACCGCCGGCTGCTACTACTGCCCGATCAACTGGCACTTCACCGCCGAAGAGGTGCGCTTCCTGCTGGCCGACAGCGGCGCCAAGGTGCTGCTGGTTCAGTCCGACCTGCTGGCCGCGGTGCGTGACGCCGTGCCCGCCGGCATGACGGTGCTGTCGGTCGGCGGCAGCGCCGAGGGCGCGACCGAATATGAAGGCTGGCTGGCGCAGCAGCCGGCCTATGACGGCCCGCGCGTGGCGCCGCGCGGCCATATGGCCTACACGTCCGGCACCACCGGCCGGCCCAAGGGCGTGATACGCGCTCCGGTCCCGCTGGACCAGCTCGAAGCGCAGCAGGCGCGCGCGCGCTCGCTGGTGCGGCAGACCTACGGCCTGGAGCCGGGCTGCCGCGCGCTGATGTCGGCGCCGCTGTATCACAGCGCGCCCAGCTCGTTTATCCAGAACGCGCTGCAGATGGCCGAGCGCCTGGTGATCACGCCGCGCTTCGACGCCGAGCAGGTGCTGGCGCTGATCGAAAAGCACCGCATCGACGTGGTCTACCTGGTGCCGATCATGTACGTGCGCCTGCTCAAGCTGGCGCCCGAGGTGCGCGCCAGATACGACCTGTCGTCGCTGCGCTTCGTCGCCTCGACCGGCTCGCCGTGCGCGCCGGAGGTCAAGCGCGCCATGCTCGACTGGTTCGGCCCGATCATCCACGAGACCTATGCCTCCAGCGAGGCCGGCATGATCACCGTGGCCACGCCGGCAGACGCCGCCGCGCGTCCCGGCACCGCCGGCCGCCCGGTCGACGACGCGCAGCTGCGCATCCTGGATGAAGACGGCCGCGAGTGCGCGCCGGGCGAGATCGGCCTGGTCTACGTGCGCCAGCCCGCCTATCCCGACTTCAGCTACCGCAACAACGAGGCCGCGCGCCGCGCGATCGACCGCAGCGGGCTGGTGACGCTGGGCGACATGGGCTACGTCGACGCCGACGGCTACCTGTTCATCTGCGACCGCGCGTCCGACATGGTCATCTCCGGCGGCGTCAACATCTACCCGGCCGAGATCGAGCACGAGCTGGTGCGCTATCCCGGCGTGGCCGACTGCGTGGTGTTCGGCGTCCCCGACGACGAGTACGGCGAGCGCCTGCTCGGCATGGTGCAGCCGATGCCGGGCGTGGAAATCCGCGAGGCCGAGGTCATCGAATGGCTGCGCCAGCGGCTGTCGGGCTTCAAGGTGCCGCGTAGCATCGTGGTCGAGCCGCAGCTGCCGCGCGACGAGACCGGCAAGCTCGCCAAGCGCCGGCTGCGTGACCGATACTGGGAAGGCCGCCAGCGGCGCGTCTGAGTCTACCGGGCAGCGCGGCGATACAGAGATAACCACAGGAGGAGACGCGATGCACAAGGACAAGAAAGGACGGCGGGCCTGGCTCGCCGCGATGGCAGCCGGCGCCGGATGCGCACTGGCTCTGTGGGGCGGCGCCGCGCTGGCCGCCTATCCGGACCGGCCGCTCAAGCTGGTGGTGCCGTACACGCCGGGCGGCTCGACCGACCAGTTCGGACGCGCGCTCGCCGACGGCATGTCGCGACAGCTGGGCCAGACCGTGGTGGTGGAAAACCGCCCCGGCGCCGCCACCATGATCGGCACCAACAGCGTGGCACGCGCGCCCGCCGACGGCTACACCATGGTGCTGGCGACCAACGGCAGCATGGTGCTGAACCCCATGCTGTACAAGAAGATCAGCTACGATCCGCCCAAGGACTTCAAGATCTTCACGATTGGTGCCGAGGCGCCGCTGGTGGTGGTGACCAACACCCAGGTGCCGGCCGGCAACATCAAGGAATTCGCGGCCTACGCCAAGTCGTCCGGCGGCAAGCTCAACTATGCATCGGTGGGGCTGGGCAACGCGCTGCAGCTGGCCACCGAGATGCTCAAGACCGAGCTCGGCATCAACGTCACGCATGTGCCCTACAACGGCAGCGCGCCCGCGCTGGCGGCGCTGCTGGCCAACGACGTGCAACTGATGGTCGATGTGGTCAGCACCTCGCTGCCGCATATCAAGGCCGGCAAGCTCAAGGCGCTGGCGGTCACCGGCCGCACCCGGCTGGAGGTGCTGCCCAACGTGCCGACCGTGGCCGAGAGCGGCTATCCCAATTTCCAGGCAGCGACGTGGTTCGGGCTGGCGGTGCCGGCGCAGACGCCGCCTGAAGCCGTAGCCAAACTGCAGGCGGCCGCTTCGCACGTGCTGAAGGACCCGCAGTTCCGCGCGACCTTCAGCGCGCTCGGGCTGATCGTGCAGCCGCCGCGCACGCAGGCGGAGATCGACCGGTATATCGAGGCGGACCGGGAGCATTGGGGGAAGGTGATCAAGGCGAACAATATTTCGCTGGACTGAGTACGCTGGCTTTCGCTGACTGAGGCTTTGCTCCCCTCTCCCACTTCGCGGGAGGGGAGCGTTCACCACGAGCGGCAGCTTACTCAATTGCTCGCGAGCCGATCACCGGCCACCCTTGGCCCACGCCGCAACGATGGGCGTATAGTTCTCGCTGATCCCGGCCGTGCAAGTCCCGTCACCGCGCCGAATGCCCCAGCAACGCCCCCCGTGTCATGACCGAGCGCGAGCCCACCGATCCTAAAGATCCCGATTCCGCCAATCCGTCATCCGCGGAGCCGGGGCAGCGTCCAGACGCCGAGGCCCAGCCTGACCCCACCGCACCGCATCCCGATCCCCGCCTGCTGAACAAGCTCACCCGCCGCGCCCGCGTTGCCGCCTCGCGCAAGTCGCGCCAGGCCAGCCGCATATCGCGCACCACGCTGCGCTACACGGTGTTCATGTTCGGCGCCGGTTGCGTTGGCCTGTTTTCGCTGGTGTTCGCATGGATCGCCGAGGTGGCGCTGCGTTGGAACCACCACCTGACGCAGGCCACGCCGTGGCTGGCGTTTGTAATGCTGCCGTTCGGGCTGGCAGCGCTGCGCTGGCTGACGATCCGCTTTGCGCCGCAGGCGCGCGGCAGCGGCATTCCGCAGGTGATCGCCGCGTTCACGTTGCCGCCGAATGGTCCGGCACAGACCGCGCTGGTGTCATTGCGGCAATCGATGTGGAAGGTGTTGCTGACCACGCTGGCATTACTGGCCGGCGCGTCGGTGGGCCGCGAAGGGCCATCGGTGCAGGTCGGCGCCGCGGGTATGCTGGCGTGGGGCCACTGGTGCCAGGAGAAACTGCGCTTCCGCATCGGCTTCCATCCCAATGCGCTGATCGCCGCGGGTGCGGCCGGCGGGCTGGCGGCCGCGTTCAATACACCGCTGGCCGGCGTGGTGTTCGCCATCGAGGAACTGGGGCGCGGCACCGCCGTGCGCTGGGACCGGCTGGTGCTGTCGGGTGTGCTGACCGCCGGTTTCCTGTCGCTGGCGGTGCTGGGCAACAACCCGTATTTCGTGGTCAAGGTGCCGATGCTGGTGTTGAGCAATGCGTGGGGCCCGGTGCTGGTGTGCGCGCTGCTCAATGGCGTGCTGGGCGGCTTCTTTGCCAAGGCGCTGGCCGGCGGCGTTTCCGGGCTGCTGCCCGCGCGCTGGGGCGGCCTGGCTACGCAGCATCCGGTGTGGGTGGCGTTCGGCTGCGGGCTGGTGGTGGCCGTGCTCGGCGTGGCGACCTCGGGCGCTACCTTTGGCACCGGCTACGAGCAGGCCGCGGCGCTGATCAACGGCGAGTCCCACGCCACGCTGTGGTTCGGCATCGCCAAGCTGGTGGCGACGGTGGTGTCCTACTTTGCCGGCACCCCGGGCGGGATCTTCACCCCCGCGCTGGCGATCGGCGCAGGCATCGGCCAGAACGTGGCGCAGTTCGTCACCGGCATGGCCGAGCCGCGCGTGCTGGCGCTGGTGTCGATGGCGGCGTTCCTGGCCGCGGCCACGCAGGCGCCCATCACCGCCAGCGTGATCGTGATGGAGATGACGCGCACGCAGGACCTGACCGTGTTCCTGCTGGCGGCGTCGCTGCTGTCGTCGTTTATCGCGCGGCAGTTCTCGCCGCGCCCGTTCTACCACCAGGTGAGCCACGGCTTCAGGCGCGAGGCGCAGGCGCTGGCAAGCAAGGCGCCAGCCTGAGAGTCGCACCGCGGCGCTATGTGCAGGAGCCGCCGGGGCGATCGGTTAAGCTAGCGCTCGCCCCGATCCGCAGGCTGTCAGGTGACTTTTGCGGCACGTACGCCGCAGCCCCGCTGCCATGCGTGAGCGGTGCCGCCCCCCGGCCCGTGGAACATCCCGGCCGGGGCGCGCTCCAACCCGGAGCCGATTTCCAGGAGTCAGACTTTGAAATTCCCCGTTGCCGGGCTGGCGCTCGCCGGCCTGCTGGGCGCCGCCGGCGCCATTGCCGCCCCCGCCGCCAAGCCCGCTGCCGCGGCAGCAGAATCCAAGACCGCCAAGACAGCCAGCAGCCCCGAAAACAGCGCGCTGGCGCCGCTGCTGGGCATGCTCGAGATCGGCAATCCGCTGCCCGCGCTGCCCGACTGCGCCGACAAGCGCTCGCCCGATGGCCGCGACGTGACCGCGTTCTGCGTGGAACTGAAGGGCGACGGCCTGGTGCGCCAGGTTGGCGTGCCGCGCGACAAGCGCCCGGGCTTCATGGATGGCCCGCACTTGGTGGCCTTTGTCGACCGCAATGCGCTGGTGGGCCTGGTGGTCCCGACCGCCGGCGCCAATTCGCAGCAGGCCGCCGTCGACAGCATCAACGCGCTGTATGGCAAGCCGTTCCGCCAGGAACAGGAAGAGATGCGCGACAAGGCCGGCAAGACCGTCAAGACGATCCATGCCGGGTGGACGAAGAGGCCACTGACCGTCGAGCTGTACGCGATGCCGGAAGACCCGGCCACCGGCACCATCGAGATGCTGCTGCCCCAGGCGCGCGCGCTGATGGCGGAAAAGGATGCAGAGGTGGACGGCAAGTTGAACCCCGCATCGGCGCCCGCGGCGAAAGGCAAGGCTGACAAGCCTGAAAAGACGGCCGCCAAGCCGCCTGCCAAGCCGGTCAATCCCGGCAGCTGGTAAGCAGCGCGAGGCTGTGGCGGCCCGCGGCCGTCACAGGCCTTTCATCACCTTGTCCAGCCCCCGCACCACGCCGCGCACGGTGTGGACCTTGCGGATCGCCAGCAGCGCGCCGGCGACATAGGGCTTGGAGCCGTCGCCGGCCTCGTGCTTGAGGTGCAGGCGCTGGCCGTCGGCGCCGAAGATCACCTCCACGCCGAGCTGGTAGCCTGGCAGCCGCACCGCGTGCACCTGCGTGCCCGACATGGTCGCGCCGCGGGTTTCCTTCGGGCCGTTGACCTGGTCCACCGGCACCGCCTGCGCGGCGGTCTTGACCTGGCCGAGCCGGTAGGCCAGTTCGCGCACCGTGCCCGACGGCACGTCGACCTTGCCGGCCTTGGCGTAGTCGATGATCTCCCAGTGTTCCAGGTGGCGCGCCGCCATCTCGGCAAACTTCTGCAGCAGCACCACGGTGATGGCGAAATTGCCGCATGCCAGCACGCCGCGCTCGGCCTGGCGCGCGGCCGCGTCGATCTCCGCGTAGTCCTCGTCGGTCAGCCCCGAAGTGCCCACCACCACGTGCGCGCCGTGCGCCAGTGCCTGCAGGATGTTGTGCTTGGCGATGGCCGGCTTGGTGTACTCGACATAGACGTCATAGGGCGTCTGTCCCAGCGCTTCGATGCTGGCAGCAGCCACGCCCGGCGTGTCGGCATGGCCGGTCAGCTGCGCCAGCGGCTGCCCGGCGGCGCCGCGCGACAGGCCTGCCACCAGCGCCATGTCGGAGGCATGCGCCACGCCGCGCGCCAGTTCACCGCCGGCCCAGCCGGTCACGCCGCCTACGGCGACACGGATCGGATTGCTCATTGGATATCTCCGCTTTGGCTTGTTCGGTCTGCGAGCATACCGCTTCAGCCGGCAGCGCGCCGGCGGTCGAGCTTGCGCGCCAGCACGATCGAGGTGGTGGTGTGGTTCACGCCGTCGAGCATGCCGATCTCGTCCAGCAGCCGGTCCAGCCGGTCGTGCGTGTCGCAACGGATCGCCACCAGGTAATCGACCGGCCCGCTGACCGAGTTGACCTCTTCGATCTCGGGCAGGCGCTGCAGCGCGCGCAGGATCGCCGGCGCGGCCTTGGGCTGCACCGAGAGCCCGCAATAGGCCAGGATCACGTTGTCTTCCATCTTCTGCCCCAGGCGCACGCCATAGCCTGCGATCACGCCGCTGCGCTCCAGCCGGGCAATGCGGGCGACCACGGTGGTGCGGGCGATGCCCAGCTGCCGTGCGAGGTTGGCGGCGCTTTCGCGCGCATTCGCCTGCAGCAACGACAGCAAATGGCGGTCGGTCACGTCGAGTTCGGTCATAACGTCGGACAGGTTCGTCGGTTCGTTCGATTATGGCGGGTTTTCGTCGTTCTTGTGCCTTCATTCCGTCGCAGCCGCTATCCATACTCCAGTCACGGGACAATCTTTCTTGTGGACGGAGGCACCATGCAACCCTCGAACCTGGGCCGGCAGGCCCCACCAGACCTGCCTAAGGCGAACCGCCCGCTGCATGTGACGGTGCTGGGCGCGGGCAAGATCGGACGCACCATTGCCGCCATGCTGCACGACACCGGCGACTACCGCGTCAGCGTGGTCGACCATGACGCGCGCCGCCTCGACGGCCTGCCGCGGGGCGTGCTGGCGCGCGCCGGCGATCCTACCGAGCCGGGCACCTGCGCCGCGCTGCTGGCCGGCGCCGACGCGGTGCTCAATGCGCTGCCTTTCCACGCCGCCATTGCCGTGGCCTCGGTCGCGGCGCGCCTGGGCGTGCATTACTTCGACCTGACCGAGGACGTGGCCGCCACCCATGCGATCCGCCAGCTGGCGCAGAACGCGCGCTCGGTTCTAATGCCGCAGTGCGGGCTGGCGCCGGGCTTTATCGGCGTGGTCGGGAATGACCTGGCGCGGCGCTTCATGCGTGGCGGCGGCGAGCTGCTGGACCTGCAGATGCGGGTCGGCGCGCTGCCGCGCTACCCCAGCAACGCGCTCAAGTACAACCTGACCTGGAGCACCGAGGGACTGATCAACGAATACTGCAACCCGTGCGAAGCCATCGTCGACGGCCGCCGCGTCGAACTGCCGGCGCTGGAAGGGCTGGAAAGCTTTGCGCTGGACGGTATCGAGTACGAAGCCTTTAATACATCTGGGGGCCTTGGCACGCTGCCCGAGACGCTGGCCGGGCGCGCGCGCCACGTCGACTACAAGTCCATCCGCTACCCCGGCCACTGCGCGCTGATGAAGCTGCTGCTCAACGACCTGCGCCTGCGCGAGCGCCGCGACTGGCTGCGCGAGATCTTCGACCGCGCCATCCCGGTGACCGAGCAGGACGTGGTGATCGTGTTCGCCACCGCCACCGGCTACCCGGCCGGCGGCGAACGCGGGCGCGGGCCGCTGACGCAGGCTTCGTTCTCGGCGCGCATCGGCGGGGTCGACAACAAGGACGGGCACCTCAACGCGATCCAGCTGACCACCGCGGCGGGCATCTGCACCGCGCTGGACATGGTAGCCACCGGCGCGTTGCCGCAGGCCGGCTTCGTGCGCCAGGAGACGATGCCGCTCGACGCCTTCCTCAAGAACCGCTTCGGCCGCCACTACACGCAGCATCCGCTGCAGGAGACCCACGTATGAAAGCGCAAGAGTTTGCAGCCTGCTGGGATTCGCTGGGCCTGCCGCGCCCATGGCAGGACGGCACGCCTGCCGGCGCGGTGACGGTGCGCTCGCCGGTAGACGGCGAGGCCATCGGCCATGTGCCGGCCTGCACGCCGGCGCAGGCCGATGCGCTGATCGCGCGCGCGCACGCGGCGCAGAGCACCTGGGCGCTGCTGCCGGCACCGGCACGCGGCGAGATCGTGCGGCGCTACGGCGAGGTGCTGCGCGAGCACAAGCCCGCGCTCGGCCGGCTGGTGTCGCTGGAATCCGGCAAGATCCTGCAGGAAGGGCTGGGCGAGGTGCAGGAGATGATCGACATATGCGACTTCGCCGTGGGCCTGTCGCGCCAGCTGCACGGGCTGACCATCGCCTCGGAGCGCCCGCAGCATGCCATGCGCGAGACCTGGCATCCGTACGGCCTGTGCGGCGTGATCTCGGCCTTCAATTTCCCGGTGGCGGTGTGGGCGTGGAACGCGGCGCTGGCGCTGGTGTGCGGCAACGGCGTGCTGTGGAAGCCGTCGGAGAAGGTGGCGCTGTGCGCGCTGGCCGCGCACGGGCTGCTAGAGCGCGTGCTGGCTGCGGCGGCGCCGCAGCATGCCGGCATCACCGCGGTGCTGCCGGGCGGGCGCATGCTTGGCAACCACCTGGTGCAACACGCGGCGGTGCGGCTGGTCAGCGCGACCGGCTCTACCCGCATGGGTCGCGAGGTCGGCATCGCCTGCGCCGGGCAGTTCAAGCGCAGCATTCTCGAGCTGGGCGGCAACAACGCCGCCATCGTCGCACCTTCGGCCGATATCGAGCTGGCGGTGCGGGCCATCACCTTTGCAGCGGCGGGCACGGCGGGCCAGCGCTGCACCACGCTTCGCCGCTGCTTCGTCCATGCCGACCTGATGGATACCATGGCGAGCCGGCTGGTCACGGTGTTCGACCGGCTGCCGGTCGGCGATCCGCTCGACGACGGCACGCTGATCGGCCCGCTGATCGACAACGCCGCGGGCGACGCCATGGCCAACGCGCTTGCCGCGTGCCGCGCGCAGGGCAATATCGTCACTGGCGGCGAACGGCTGCTGGCCGCGCGCTTCCCGCATGCCTGCTACGTGCGGCCGGCGCTGGTGATGACCGACGTGCAGCACGACACCATGCTGACCGAGACCTTCGCGCCGATCCTGTACCTGATGCCGTACACCAGCTTCGACGAGGCGATCGCGCTGAACAATGCCGCCGCGCACGGGCTGTCGTCGTGCATCTTCACCGAGTCGATGCGCGAGGCCGAGCGCTTCCTGTCGTCGTCGGGCAGCGACTGCGGCATCGCCAACGTCAATATCGGCACCAGCGGGGCGGAGATCGGCGGCGCCTTCGGCGGCGAGAAGGCGACCGGCGGCGGGCGCGAGTCGGGATCGGATGCGTGGAAGGGGTATATGCGCCGGGCGACCAACACCATCAACTACGGCGATTCATTGCCGCTGGCGCAGGGGATCAGGTTCGAGATCTGAAGGCGGCATCACGAGCGCCGTAGGGAACGGTAACAAGCCTTACATGCCTTTGACGCCGTATTACGCAAACTGCCCGTATAACGTCAGCAGGGCAGGCACATGCCCGTTTCCGGCCCTGAGGCCCCCTAGGAAAACACCATGAAACTGCTGACGATTGGACTGGCTGCCGCGGCGGCATCGGTCACCCTGCTGGGCGGCTGCGCCGTCTATCCCACTCCCGCCGGTCCCGCCGTGGGTCCCGCGCCGGTCTATGTTGCCCCCGCGCCGGTCGTGGTCGCTCCGCGGCCGTATTACTACGGCGGCTACGGCTACTACGGCCGTGGCTATCGTCGTTGGTAATGACAGCTGGAATGACAGCTGGAATGACAGCTGGAATGACAGCTGGAATGACAGCAGCACCGCCGCGATTGCCGGAGGTTGCGGCAAGGTAGGCAGGATTGAAGCAACGGCGGGGAGCCCGGCAACAGCGTTCAGTTGCCGCCCGCCGCGTCACCGGGCCGGGCGTTGAGCCCGCCCCAGCTGGGCGTGAGCGTCTGGCCGATCTCGGGCAGGTCGACCAGGTCCAGCACCCGGCCGACCGTATGGTCGACCAGCTCGGCAATGCTTTGCGGCTTCTGGTAGAAGCCCGGCACCGGCGGGAACACGATCCCGCCCATTTCCGTCACCGCCGTCATATTGCGCAGGTGCGCAAGGTTCAGCGGCGTTTCCCGCACCATCAAGACCAGCTTGCGCCGCTCCTTCAGCGTGACGTCGGCGGCGCGCGCGATCAGGTTATCCGACAGGCCATGCGCGATCGCGGCCAGCGTGCGCATGGAGCAGGGCGCCACCACCATCGCGTGGGCGCGGAACGAGCCGCTGGCAATGGTGGCGCCGATATCGCGCACGTTGTGCACGACACTGGCCAGCGCTTCCACCTCGGCACGGCCGATGTCGAGCTCGTGCTGCAGGTTCATCACGCCGGCCGGCGAAATCAGCAGGTGGGTTTCCACCGCGGGCGCCGCGCGCAGCACCTGCAGCAGGCGCACGCCGTAGATGGCGCCGGTGGCGCCCGTGATCGCGACGATCAGCCGCCGCGGTGGTACAGACCCCGCCGTGGCCGGCGGGGCAGCGCTCACGGGCATGGCGGGCTCAGCCCTTCAGCAGGGTTTGCAGCTCGCCGTTCTGGTACATCTCCATCATGATGTCCGAGCCGCCGATGAACTCGCCGTTCACGTAGAGCTGCGGGATGGTCGGCCAGCTGGCGTATTCCTTGATGCCCTGGCGGATGCTGTCGTCGTCCAGCACGTTGACCGTGGTCGGCGCGTCGACGCCGCAGGCCTTCAGGATCTGGATGGCGCGGCCCGAGAAGCCGCACATCGGGAACTGCGCGGTGCCCTTCATGAACAGGACTACCGGGTTGCCCTTGACGATCTGGTCAATCTTTTGCTGCACGTCGCTCATGGTCTGCTTTTCAGTTGGATGGCGCCGCCGTCGGGCGCCGCCTGGGAAAAGGGATGCCGCGCGGCAAGCCACGCGGCGGGAATCTGCCGCCGATTTTACCGGAATCGCCGGCGGGCTTCAGGCTTGCGCCCCAGACCAGCGTCCGCCGGTGCAGCGCTCCTGGCCGGCGAGGTCGCGCGCGGTGAAAACGTCTGTAAAGCCGGTCTCCTGCAGGAGCGCGCGCGTCGCCTGGGCCTGGTCGTAGCCGTGCTCCATCAGCAGCCAGCCGCCCGGCAGCAGCCGTTGCGGCGCGCCGTCGACGATGGTGCGCAGGTCGGATAGGCCGTCCTGGTGGTCGGTCAGCGCATCGATGGGCTCGAAGCGCAGGTCGCCTTCGGCCAGGTGCGGGTCGCCCGCGGCGATATAAGGCGGGTTGCTGACGACCAGGTGGAAGCGCAGCCCGGGCGGCAGCGCGGCGTACCAGTCCGATACCAGGAAGTTGATACGGTCGGCGCCAAGCGCGCTGGCGTTGTCCTGCGCCACCATCAGCGCGCCGGGCGAGATATCGGTCGCCCATACCTGCGCATCGGTGCGTTCTCGCGCCAGCGTCACGGCCAGGATGCCCGAGCCGGTGCCCAGGTCCAGCACCAGCGGGCGGGGCACGTCGGCCAGCCGGGCCAGCGAGGCTTCGGCGGCGATCTCGGTGTCGGGGCGCGGGATCAGCACATCGGGCGTGACGCGGAACTTGCGGCCGAAGAATTCGCGCTCGCCCAGCAGGTAGGCCATCGGCTCGCCAGCGAGGCGCCGCGCCAGCAGCGTGGCAAAGGCATCGCGCTGGGCCAGCGTGAGCGTGTCGGTATCGCGCGTGATCAGCTGCGTGCGGGTGAGGCCGGTCACGTGCGTCAGCAGCATGCGCGCTTCCAGCGTGGGCAGGCCCACCATGGCAGCGAGGGTCTGGGCTTCGCGCAGCGTTGGCGTGGCCGGCAGCGCGGCAGTGTTAGGGGAAGACATCGGGTAGGGACGGTTCTGTTGCCGGCCACAAAAAACCCCACCGGCGCAGGGCCTGGCGGGGCTTTGAGGCGGGATCTCCGGCGTTTCGCCAAGTGTACCGCCCATCGGAGGCGGGCGGCTGAAAGCCCCCCGCCGGCACGATTACTTATTGACGGCGTCCTTGGCCTTGTCGGCGCCGGCATTGACGGCGTCCTTGGCTGCCTGCTTGGCATTGGCCATGGCGCTGCCGGCTTCTTCCTTGGCCTTCTCGGCGGCAACCTGCGCGCTCGAAGCGGCATCGCTGGCGGCAGCCCTGGCGGCGTCGGCAGCGCTGCCAGCTGCTGCGGCGGCGTCGCTGGCAGCGGCCTTGGCGGATTCAGCGGCGCTTTGCATGGCGCTGTCGGCGCTGGAAGCTGCGGGGGCTTCTTCCTTCTTGCTGCAAGCGGCCATGGCTGCGGTGATCATCAACAGCGCGAGCAGTTTTTTCATGATTTCGTCCTAGGAAATGTTTTGGGAGAGACTCACCCGGCACCATTCTCCGTTTGCCGGTCGAAATCGATTATAGACAGCGCGTTTACCCCTACCAGTGCTGTTTCAAGCATTTACAAGAAATACAAAGTCTTGTGGGACGTTACGCGCTGTTCGCGCACGAAGCGGGCCTGAGCGGTGCTTAAGCCGCTTATGCGTCCTCGCCGAGCGCGGCCAGCTGGTCCGCCTGGTGCTCCGCGGCCAGCGACGACAGCAGCTCGTCCATGTCGCCATCCATGATCATGTCGATCTTGTAGAGCGTCAGGTTGATGCGGTGGTCGGTCACGCGGCCCTGCGGGAAGTTGTAGGTGCGGATGCGGTCGCTACGGTCGCCCGAGCCGATCAGGTTGCGCCGCGTGCTGGCTTCCTTCGCCTGGGCGGCGCGGGTCTGCATGTCCTTGATGCGCGCGGCCAGCACCTTCATCGCCTTGTCCTTGTTGCGGTGCTGCGACCGGTCGTCCTGGCACTCGACCACGATGCCGGTCGGCAGGTGGGTCAGGCGCACGGCCGAATCGGTCTTGTTCACGTGCTGGCCGCCGGCGCCCGAGGCGCGGAAAGTGTCGATGCGCAGGTCGGCCGGATTGATCTCGACCTCGCCGACCTCATCGGCTTCCGGCATCACCGCCACCGTGCAGGCCGAGGTATGGATGCGCCCTTGTGCCTCGGTGGCGGGCACGCGCTGCACGCGATGGCCGCCGGATTCAAACTTCAGCTTCGAAAACGCGGCATCCCCGGCGATCCGCACGATGACTTCCCGGAAGCCGCCCAGGTCGGACCCGGACTCGCTCATGATCTCGACCTGCCAGCGCTGGCGCTCGGCGTAGCGCGTGTACATCCGCAGCAGATCTGCGGCGAACAGCGCGCTTTCTTCGCCACCGGTGCCGGCGCGGATTTCGAGCAGCAGGTTGCGGTCGTCGTTGGGATCCTTGGGCAGCAGCAGGCGCTGCAGGCTCTGCTCCAGCGCTTCCAGCCGCTCGCGCGCGCTGGCGATCTCGTCGGCGGCGAAGTCCTTCATCTCGGGATCGTCCAGCAGCGCCTGCGCGGTGCCCAGGTCGTCCTGCGCCTGGCGGTATTGCCCGTACTGCTCGGCCACCGGCGACAGCTCGGCATGCTCGCGGCTGAGCTTGCGGTACTGGTCGATGCTGGCGGTCGCGTCTTCGCGCGCGAGCAGGGCGTTGACTTCATCGAGTCGCTCGGCCAGTTGGTCGAGCTTGGCAAGCATGCTGGCTTTCATCGGGATGCGGGGGAATGGAGGGAGGCCAGTGGGCCGGGGCTGCCGGAATGCGGCGGCGGCGTGCCAGCGCGGTCGGCGTGCGGCAAGACCGGAGCGCGGCTAGCGCTCGGAGTGGCTGCTGTGGCGGAACAGGCCCGGCACCAGGCGCAGCAGCGCCTCGCGGTCTTCGCCCTGGGTGTGGTTCAGCGCGTGGGTCGGGCCGTGCAGGAACTTGCGGGTCAGTGCGCCGGACAGGGCTTCGAGCACCGCCTCGGGGTCGTCGCCGCGTGCCAGCATGCGGCGCGCGCGCTCCAGCTCGGCCTGGCGGATGGCTTCGCCGCTGGTCTGCAGCTCGCGGATGACCGGCACCACGCTGCGCGTTTCGAGCCAGTGCATGAAGTTCTGCACGCGGCTTTCGATGATGGCTTCGGCCTGCGCGACGGCGGCCTGGCGCAGCGCGTTGCCTTCGCGCACGATCGCGCCGAGGTCGTCGACGGTGTACAGGAAGACGTCGTCCAGGCGCGCGACCTCCGGTTCCACGTCGCGCGGCACGGCCAGGTCGACCATCATGATCGGGCGGTGCTTGCGGCGCTTGACCGCGCGCTCCACCGCGCCCAGGCCGATGATCGGCAGCGAGCTGGCGGTGCAGGACACCACGATGTCGAATTCATGCAGCCGCTCGCCCAGGTCGGTCAGGCGGATCGCCTGCGTGATCAGGCCCTGGCCAGACAATTGCTCGGCCAGTTTCTCGCCGCGCTCGACGGTGCGGTTGGCCACCACGATCTGGCGCGGCTGCTGCGCGGCGAAGTGGGTCGCGCACAGCTCGATCATCTCGCCCGCGCCGATAAACAGCACGCGCTGGGTCGAGACGCTTTCAAAAATCCGTTGCGCCAGCCGCACCGCGGCGGCGGCCATCGATACGGAATGCGCGCCGATCTCGGTCTGGCCGCGCACTTCCTTGGCCACCGCGAAAGTGCGCTGGAACAGCTGGTTCAGGTACGTCCCCAGCGAGCCGGCCTCGCCGGCGGTGCGCACCGCGTCCTTGAGCTGGCCCAGGATCTGGGTCTCGCCCAGCACCATCGAATCCAGCCCGCTGGCCACGCGGAAGGCGTGGCGCACGGCTTCGGACTGCGGCAGCGCGTACAGGTGCGGGGCCAGGTCGCCGGCCGGCACGTTGTGGTGCTGCGACAGCCACCGCAGGGTGTGCTCGAAACCTTCCTGGCCCGGCTTCAGGACGTCGGTGGCGCAGTAGATCTCGGTGCGGTTACAGGTGGAAAGGATGGCGGCTTCGGTGCCGCTGCGGCCGGACAGGTGCTCGCGCAGCGCTCCCAGTGCGGGTTTGATCTGCTCGAGCGGAAACGCCACCCGCTCGCGCAGCGAGACTGGTGCCGTCGTGTGGTTGATGCCGATCGCGAGCAGTTGCATTTGTTGGGGACAGGTACGATCCGGAGCGTGGCCGGACCGGTTGCCATTATACCGCCGGCACCACAGATTGCAGGCGCATACCCAGTATGCGTCGCAGCCGTCTGGTTTGCAGTATCGTTACGACGCAGCCGGATGCGGCTGTGATTCAGGCTACACAGGAGAATTGGATGCTGGGCACTTTGATCGTGGGTTTGCTGGTGGGACTGGCTGCGCGCCGGCTGCATCCGGCAGGACGCGTCGTGACCCTGCCGGCCGCGCTGGTGCTGGGCGCGGCGGGCGCGGCGGCCGCTTTCTACGGTGGCCGCGCGCTGCACCTGTTCGTCGACGGGCAGCTCAGCAGCTGGCTGGCGGTGATTGCCGGCGCCGCCATCCTGGTCGGCGCCTGGGGAGCCGTCCGGCCGCGCGGACGGTAAGGACAGAACCGACGCGGCGGCCTGGAATCTGCGCGCCGCTTGATCCTGGTCAGGTGCGCACGGGATCCGCTTCAGCCCGCGCGGCCAGCAGCCGGCGCAGCACGCCATTGGAATAGTGGCTGGCCACCTCCTTCAGGAATGCCGCGAAATCCACATGGGCGGTATCGTCCGCCCGGTCCGACACCGTGCGCATGACCGCGTACGGGACGCCGTATTCATGGCACACCTGCGCCACCGCGGCGCCTTCCATTTCCACCGCCAGCAGGCCGGGCAGCCGCTCGCGCAGTTCCGCCACCGCAGCCGGGGCCCCGATAAACTGGTCGCCGCTGGCGATCATGCCCTTGTGCAGCCCCGGCGTGGCCACGCCGAAGCGGGCCAGCACCTCGGGCGGCACGTCGGCGCCCAGGTCGAGGCGCAGGAAATCCGCCGCGGCGCCTTCCAGTTCGGCGGTCAGCGCCGGGTCGGCCGGGAACTCGGCGCGGTCCAGCAGCGGCACTTCATGGCGGCCGAAGAACGGGCGCGCGTCGAGGTCGTGCTGGATCGTCCGGTCCGCGATGACGATGTCGCCGACATTGGTGTCGGCGCCGACGCCGCCCGCCAGCCCGGTAAACACCACCTGGGTGGCGCCGAACTCCCGGATCAGCGTGACCGTGGTCGCCGAGGCTGCCACCTTGCCCATGCGCGCCAGCACCAGCACGCACGGCTGGCCGTACAGGTTGCCGACGTAGTAGTCGCGCATGCCGATGGTGTGCACCGTGGCGCGGCTGTCGTCGTGGCGCATCGCGGCCACCAGGCCGTCGACTTCATCGTGGATGGCGGCAAGGATTCCCAGGGTCATGGGGCAGGCGGAGTGGAAGGCGAAACCCAGAGCATACCGGCGCCCATGCGGCAGGCATAGCGCCGGCACGCCGCAAGGTGCGGCCCGGGCTGCGCTTTGCTAAAGTCCCACGCATCGGGGCACGCAAGGGCGAGCATGCAAACCTCCACCGTGGCAAACGGCGAACGGCGCGCCATCCGCCAGGCGCTGGCCGACTGGCGCGCACGCGGACGGCTGGCTGCCGAGGCGATCGCCGCCCCCTGGGCACGCACCGAGCCGGCCGCTACCGACTGGCGCCGCTGGCTCGACCAGGCGCTGATGGCGCTGGGCACCGCCCTGCTATGCGCCGGCGTGATCGTCTTCTTTGCCTTCAACTGGCAAGACCTGCACAAGTTCTCCAAATTTGGCTTGCTCGCCGCCGCCATCACGGTGCTGGCAGCGTTCGCGTGGCTGCGACCCGCCGCCGACGCCGCCGGCCGCGCCGCGCTCGGGGGCGCGCAGGTGCTGTCCGGCGTGCTGCTCGCCGTGATCGGCCAGAACTACCAGACCGGCGCCGATGCCTGGCAGCTGTTTGCGCTGTGGGCGCTGCTGGCGGTGCCGTGGGCGCTGGCGGCGCGCGCTGCGCCGCACTGGTGGCTGGTGCTGGTGGTCGGCAACGTGGCGCTGCTGCGCTACTTCAGCATCCGTTTCGGCATGGAAGGCCTGTTTGCGCTGCTGTTCGACAGCCGCTACCTGCGCACCGCCACGCTGGCGTTGCTGGGGGCGGTGCTGCTGCAACTGGCGCTGTGGCACCTGCTGGCCGCCCGCGCGTCCGGGCTGGGCTTCCGGGGACAGACCGGCAGCCGCCTGCTGGCTGCGCTGGCCTGCGTGCAGGCCGGCTCGCTGGGCCTGACCAGCCTGTTCGACAGCCGCTTCGATGCGGCATCATTCGTGGTTGCGCTGGCCGTGCTGGCAGGTCTGGCGTGGTGGTACCGGCAACGCGCCTTCGATATCGTCGTGCTGAGCCTGACCTGCCTGACCGGCATCGTGCTGGTGGTGGCCGGACTCGGCAAGCTGCTGTTCGAGGGCAAGGGCGACTTCGGCGCATTCCTGCTGCTCGGGCTGGTCACCATTGGCCTGGCCGCAGGCGCGGCGGCGTGGCTGATGCGCGCTTATCGCGCTCAACTGCGCGCCCAACCGGAGCAGGCATGAGCACCACCTTGCAGACCGAGCAACGGCTCTGGCAGGAACTGGCCGCGCGCGGCGCGGTGCAGGGCGAATGCCCGGAGCACAGCCACGCGCCGTGGGCGGTGCGCTGCCTGATGGGCGCGGCCGGCTGGCTTGGCGCCTTGTTTTTCCAGATGTTCCTGGTTGGGACGGTGTTCGTGGCCGCGCGCGAGAACGGCATCGCCATGGCCGTGACCGGGCTGGCCATGATCGCGCTGGCCGCGTTGCTGTACTGGCGTGGCGGCGGGATCGCGGCGAGCCAGTTCGCGCTGGCGGTCAGCCTGTGCGGGCAGGGGATGGCGGTGTATGGGCTGGTGGAGGCGCTTGGCTTTGCGCGCGTGACCGGGACCGCCGGATTCTGGGCCGGCATCGCGCTGTTCGAAGGCGTGCTGGTGTTGCTGGTGCCCAACCGGTTGCACCGGCTGCTGTGCGGGCTTGGCGTGTGGATCGGGCTGGCGGGCGCACTGCATCTTGCCCTGCCGCACGGATCCTCCGATGACTGGCGCGCGCTGACGTGGACGCTCGGCTGGCTGGCGCCGCTGGGCTGCGCGCTGGTGACCGCCTTCACGCTGGCAGAGGCGCGCGTGTGCGCGGCGGGGCGGCATGCACTGCTGGAGCCGCTCGCCGATGCCACGCTGCTGGCCGCGCTCGCCATGGCGCTGGTGGTGACCGGGATGAGTCATCCGATGACGTGGCTGTTCGGTCCGGAGGCGGGGCGGCTGTCGGTCGCGCACTGGATGGGGGGCGCGCTGCTGACGCTGGTGCTGGCGGGGTTTTCCCTGGCCGAGTGCCGCCGCCTGGCCACTGGCTCCGCCATGCAGGCGGCAGTGCTCGCCGGCACGCTCGCCTTTGGCGCACTGATGGCCGCGGCGCCTGCCGTCGTGGCCGGCGCGCTGGCGCTGGCACTGGCCCTGCGCCGGGCTTCCATGGCCTGGATGGGCTTGGGCGTCACCGCCATTGCCGTCGGCTTCGTCTGGTACTACAGCGCGCTGCACTGGACCCTGCCGGCCAAGTCCGTCACGCTGGCAGCGGCGGGTGTGCTGTTGCTGGCCGGGCGCCACTGGCTGCTGCGCGGTCGCACCGGCAAGGAGTTCGCATGAAGCGCTGGATCGTGACCGCCTGGGCGCTGACCCTGGCGCTGGCCGCCGCCGGCATCGCCGGCAAAGAAACGCTGCTGGCACGCGGCGACACCGTCTTGCTGCGGCTCGCGCCGGTCGATCCGCGATCGCTGATGCAGGGCGACTACATGGCGCTGAACTTCGCCATCGGCAACCAGATCCGCACGGCGCAGGGGCCGGCGCAGCGCCCGCCGCGCGACGGCGTGGCGGTGATCCGGCGCGACGCGCAGGGCGTGGCCAGCTTCGTGCGGCTGCATGACGGCGGGCCGCTGGGCGTGGGCGAGCAGTTGCTGCGCTTCCAGGCGGCGCGGTCGCGCTGGGGCGGGGCGCAGGTGCAGGTGTCGACCGATGCGTATTTCTTCCAGGAGGGGCAGGGCGAGCGCTTTGCCCAGGCCATGTACGGGGAGTTCCGCGTGGGCGCGGACGGCCAGGCGCTGCTGGTGGGGCTGCGGGGGAAGGAAATGGAAAAGCTGTGAAGCGGCGGGCGGTTCCCCCGCGCCCGGCAGAAAACAAAAAACCCGCGAAATCGCGGGTTTTTTGGCGTCGGGGGCTGGCTCAGACGTTGAACAGGAAGTTCAGCACATCCCCATCCTTCACCACGTATTCCTTGCCTTCCGCCCGCATCTTGCCGGCTTCCTTGGCGCCGGTCTCGCCCTTGAACGAGATGTAGTCGTCGAAGGCAATGGTCTGCGCACGGATAAAGCCGCGTTCGAAGTCGGTATGGATCACGCCGGCCGCCTTGGGCGCCGTGTCGCCGACATGGATGGTCCAGGCGCGCACTTCCTTCACGCCGGCAGTGAAGTAGGTCTGCAGGCCAAGCAGCTTGAAGCCGGCGCGGATCACGCGGTCCAGGCCCGGCTCTTCCATGCCCAGGTCGGCCAGGAATTCGGCCTTGTCGGCGTCGTCCAGGTCGGCGATCTCGGCTTCGATGGCGGCGCACACGGCTACCACCGGCGAATTGGTCTGCTTGGCGTACTCGCGCACCGCGTCCAGGTGCGGGTTGTTCTCGAAGCCGTCTTCACGCACGTTGGCGACATACATGGTCGGCTTGGCGGTGATCAGGCAGAACGGACGGATGGCGTCCCATTCTTCCGGGGCCAGGTCGAGGGTGCGCACGGCCTTGGCCTGGTCGAGCACGGCTTGCGCCTTTTCCAGCACGGCGACCAGGCGCTGCGCTTCCTTGTCGCCGGCGCGGGCCGGCTTGATATAGCGGGCCAGGGCCTTTTCCACGGTGGCCAGGTCGGCCAGTGCGAGTTCGGTGTTGATGACCTCGATGTCCGACAGCGGATCGACCTTGCCGGCCACGTGGATCACGTTGTCGTCTTCGAAGCAGCGCACCACGTGGGTGATGGCATCGGTTTCGCGGATATTGGCCAGGAACTGGTTGCCCAGGCCTTCACCCTTGGAAGCGCCCGCGACCAGGCCGGCGATGTCGACGAACTCGACCGTGGCCGGCAGGATGCGCTCAGGCCTGACGATCTCGGCCAGGCTGGCGAGCCTCGGATCCGGCACTTCGACCACGCCCACATTGGGCTCGATCGTGCAGAACGGATAGTTTTCGGCGGCGATGCCGGCCTTGGTCAGGGCATTGAACAGCGTGGACTTGCCGACGTTGGGCAGGCCGACGATGCCGCATTTGAGGCTCATGGTCTTGTCTTAGAAATCAAGGGTTTGCAGGATGCGGTCCGGTGCCGGGCGGGCTGGCGACGGGCGCCTGGCGGGGCCAGTGGCGGGACTGCATCGGACGAGACAAACACGTCACATCGAGCTCGGGCTCGACGGCTATACGGGGTCTGCCACGGAAAACGGCAATTGTAACCCTATCGGGCCTCCGGGTTGCTGGCCGGTCGCCGTTCCACCCGCATATAAAACAAGACGGCCAGGAAAGTCTTCCTGGCCGTTGCGTGAGCGCCGCTTCCGCTCAATCGAGGTTCACGACGTTCATGCGCCGTCCGTGAACTGGTCCCGCTTATCCGTCGTCTTGGCGCCGTCCGTAAACATGTCGCGCCTGTCGATTGCCCTTGCACCATCCAGGAATACATCCCGCCGGTCGATTGACCGTGCTCCATCCGAATACACATCGAATTTGGAGACCTTGGCGCCGTCGGTATAAACGTCCCGCGGGCCAGTCGTGCCTCCGAATGCCGATCCCCCTGCAACCGCGATACCAACCGCGGCAATCCAAAGCGCCCTCTTCATTGCTCCACCTCCCTTCAGGTGGTTCGTCCCCGGTCAGAAACAATTCGTTTCAATATAGGCTGTGCGTTTCCGAACTTTGACCCACGCACCGACAGTTTTGTCATATGCCTAATGACCTGAGGAAATAATGAGCGGCCGCGCCCGAAGGGCCCCGGAGTGACGTGGCTATAATCCAGCCATGACCCGATCCCACGCGTCCGCGCGCACCGCTGCGCGCAATTCTTCCGCTTTCCAGGTGGCCGTCGTCGGCGGCGGCATCGTCGGCAAGTCCTGTGCCTTGTTGCTGGCCCAGCAGGGCATGGACGTGGCGCTGGTGGCGCCGAAGCCGCCCCGCGGCGTCGGCCGCGCGCCAGCCGAGGATTGGGACAGCCGTATCTATGCCTTCTCCGCCAGCTCGCAGGCGCTGCTGGAGCGGATGCGCGTGTGGGAGGCGCTGGACCCGGCTCGCATCCAGCCGGTGCGCGACATGCGTGTCTTTGGCGACGTCAGCGCCGCCGAGACCTCGCCCAGCCTGGACGGCGACCTGCATTTCTCCGCGTACGCCGCGGCGGTGCCGCAACTGGCGTGGATCATCGAATCCGGCCATGTCGAGCGCGCGCTCGACACCGCGCTAGGCTTCCAGCACCAGGTGACCTGGCATGACGGCACCGCCACCGTATGCGAGCGCGATCCGGAGGGCATTACCCTGACGCTGGACAACGGCAACAAGCTGCGCACGGCGCTGGCGATCGGCGCCGACGGCGCGCGCTCGTGGCTGCGCCAGCAGTGCCATATCGGCGTCAGCACGCGCAAGTACCGCCAGCTTGGCGTGGTCGCCAACTTTGCCTGCGAGCGTCCGCACCACGAGACCGCCTGGCAGTGGTTCCTGGGCGCGCCGGAAAAGCTGATGGCCGACGAAGAGCCTGCCAACGGCGAGGTACTGGCGATGCTGCCGCTGCCGGGCAACCATGTCTCGATGGTCTGGTCGGCAGACGAAGCGCACGCGCGCGACCTGCTCGCGCTGTCGCCCGAGGCGCTTGCCGCCACCGTGATGCAGGGCGCCGCCGGCGCGGTCGGCAGCCAGTTCGGCACGTTGCGCTGCGTGACGCCGGCGCAGGGCTTCCCGCTGGTGCTGCAGCGCGCCGACCAGTTCGTGCAGCCGCACGTGGCGCTGGTCGGCGACGCCGCCCACGTGGTGCACCCGCTGGCGGGGCAGGGCATGAACCTGGGCCTGCGCGATGTGGCGGAACTTGGCCGCGTGATGGCCGACAAAGAACCTTTCCGCAGCGAGGGCGACCTGCGCCTGCTGCGCCGCTACGAGCGCGCGCGCGCCACCGACCTGCTGTCGCTGACCGCGGCCACCGACGGGCTGCACCGGCTGTTCTCGCTGCCCGGCGGCGTGGCGCGGGTGGTGCGCAACACCGGCATGCGCGCGGTAGGCGGCCAGCCGCTGCTCAAGCGTTTCCTGATCGGGCGCGCGCTCGGCTGACGCCGCCACCGCGCCCCGAACGATCACCCGATCACCGAACACCCCTGGAGTCCACATGTTCCAATTCCTGCGCCGCCACCCTGTCCGCAGCGCCACCGTCACCGCCGTCGCTGGCGGCCTGGCCGCGGCCGGCTTTGCCCTGCATGCCATGGCGGCGGGTGAACCCGGCACCGACCGCATCAAGGAGTCGCTGCAGAAGGTGCTGGGCGGCCGCGCCGAGGTGAAAAGTGTCAGCAAGACTCCGGTGCCGGGGCTATTCGAGGCCAATATCGGCGGGCAGGTGGTCTACACCGACAGCACCGGCCGCTACATCCTCAACGGCGAGATGATCGACACCCGCACCGGCACCAACCTGACCGAAGAGCGGATGGCCGAGATCAACCGCATCAAGTGGTCGGACCTGCCGCTGGCGCGCGCGATCAAGTGGACCAAGGGCGATGGCAGCCGCCAGATCGCGGTGTTCTCCGACCCGAACTGCGGCTACTGCAAGCGCATCGAGCAGACCTTCCAGCAGATGGACAACATCACCGTGTACACCTTCCTGTACCCGGTGCTGTCGCCCGACTCGGAAACCAAGGCCAAGCAGGTCTGGTGCGCGGCCGACCGCACCAAGGCGTGGCGCGACTGGATGCTCAAGCAGGTCGCGCTGACCGGCAACGGCAGCTGCCAGACGCCGTTGCAGGAAAACCTGGCGCTGGGCCATAGCATGAACGTGACCGGCACGCCGGCAGTGTTCTTCATGGATGGCACCCGCATCCCGGGCGCGGCCGACGTGGCCACGCTGGAGAAGAAGCTCGCCAGCATCAAGAAATAAGCGCGCGCCGGCCCCGTCCCGGCTTGATCGACGGCCGGACTTGTCCGGCCGTTCTGCTTTCCGCATTCCCCTCATTCCCAAGCGATCGCCGCCAGGCGACTAGGAGACACCATGACGTTCCAGGCATTGCTGCTGACCCAGGCCGACGGCGCCACCCAGGCCAATCTGGCCACGCTAGACGAAGCGCAGTTGCCCGCCGATGGCGACGTGCTGGTCGCCGTGGACTACTCCACCATCAACTTCAAGGACGGCCTGGCGATCACGGGCCGCTCGCCGGTGGTGCGCAAGTGGCCGATGGTGGCGGGCATCGACGGCGCCGGCACGGTGCTGGAATCGTCCAGCGCGCGCTGGCAGGCCGGCGACAAGGTGGTGCTGAACGGCTACGGCGTGGGCGAGACCCACTGGGGCTGCCTGGCGCAGCGCGCGCGGCTGAAGGGTGACTGGCTGGTGCGCCTGCCCGATGCCTTCACCACGCGCCAGGCCATGGCGATCGGCACCGCCGGCTATACCGCGATGCTGTCGGTGCTGGCGCTGGAGCGCGGCGGCGTCAACGGCCCGGTGCAGCCCGGCGATGGCGAGGTGCTGGTGACCGGCGCTTCCGGCGGCGTGGGCTCGGTCGCGATCGCGGTGCTGAGCAAGCTGAGCTACAAGGTGGTGGCGTCGACCGGCAAGACCAATGAAGCCGACTTCCTGAAGGCGCTGGGCGCTGCCGATGTCATCGACCGCGCCGAGCTTGGCGCGCCCGGCAAGCCGCTGCAGAAGGAGCGCTGGGCCGCGGTGGTGGATTCGGTCGGCTCGCATACCCTGGTCAACGCGTGCGCGCAGGTGCGCTACGGCGGCGTGGTGACGGCGTGCGGGCTGGCGCAGGGGATGGACTTCCCGGCATCGGTGGCGCCGTTCATCCTGCGCGGCGTTACGCTGCACGGCATCGACAGCGTGATGGCGGCCATGCCGCTGCGCGAGCGCGCGTGGCAGCGGCTGGCGAGCGACCTGGAGCCGGATCGCCTGAACGCGATCACGCGCGAGATCGGGCTGGCCGAGGCGATCGACGCCGGCCGCAGGATCGTGGAAGGCGGCATGCGCGGCCGCGTGGTGGTCGACGTCAATCGTGCCTGAGCGGCGACCGGCTGCTTCACCAGCGTCGGCGAGGCCAGCGGTGCGCCGACGTTACAATCCTGCCCATGACGCCGATCCGCTACGCCATCGCCCCGCTTGCGCCTGAGGCGCACCTGTTTGCCGTCACCGTCACGGTGAGCGAGCCCGATCCCGCCGGCCAGCGCTTCACGCTGCCCGCGTGGATCCCGGGCAGCTACATGATCCGCGACTTCGCCCGCCATATCGTGCGCATCCGTGCCGATGCCGGCGGCCGCGAAGTCCCGCTGACCAAGCTCGACAAGCAGAGCTGGCAGGCCGCGCCGGTGAGCCTGTCGGACGGCCCGCTGATGCTGAGCTACGAAGTCTATGCCTGGGACCTGTCGGTGCGCGCCGCGCACCTGGACGCCACCCATGGCTTCTTCAACGGCAGCTCGGTGTTCCTGTGCGTCGAAGGCCAGGCCGAGCGGCCATGCACCGTCGATATCCACGCGCCCGAAGGCGAGGCCTACCGCGGCTGGCGTGTCGCCACCGCGATGCCGGAAGCGCCGGGCCGCGACGGCGCGAAGCGCTACGGCTTCGGCCGCTACCAGGTTGCCGACTACGACGAACTGGTCGACCACCCTGTCGAGATGGGCAACTTCCAGCTCGCCAGCTTCCGTGCCTGTGGCGCGCAGCACGACGTGGTCTTCACCGGCCGCGTGCCCAACCTCGACCTCGAGCGCGTGTGCCGCGACCTCAAGCGCATCTGCGAAAACCAGATCCGCCTGTTCGAACCCCGCAGCGCCGAGGCGCCGTTCCTGGACAGCAACCGCCGCTACGTCTTCATGACGATGGTCACCACCGACGGCTACGGCGGCCTCGAGCACCGCGCCAGCACCGCGCTGATGTGCGCGCGCAATGACCTGCCGGTGCGCGGCGACAGCGACACCAGCGAGGGCTATCGCACCTTCCTGGGCCTGTGCAGCCACGAGTATTTCCACACCTGGAACGTCAAGCGCATCAAGCCCGCCGCGTTCGTGCCGTACCGGCTGGCCGACGAAGCCTACACGCCGCTGCTGTGGCTGTTCGAGGGCTTCACCAGCTACTACGACGACCTGGTGCTGGTGCGCTCGGGCTGCGTGACCGAGGCGCAGTACGTCGAGATGCTGGGCAAGACCTGGAACGGCGTGCTGCGCGGCAACGGCCGCACCAAGCAGAGCGTGGCCGAAAGCTCGTTCGATGCCTGGACCAAGTACTACCGCCAGGACGAGAACGCGCCCAACGCCATCGTCAGCTACTACACCAAGGGGTCGCTGGTGGCGCTGGCGCTGGACCTGACCATCCGCGCCAAGTCGCGCGGACGGCGCTCGCTCGACGACGTCATGCGCGCGCTGTGGCGCCGCTACGGGCGCGGCTTCTATGCGCCCGGCGCGATGCAGCGCGGCGTGACCGAGCCGGAGGTGTATGCGCTGTTCGACGATGTGACCGGCCTGAAGCTGGGCAGCCTGCTGCGCTCGCTGACCGAAGGCACCGGCGAACTGCCGCTGGCGGCGCTGTTCAGGGACTTCGGCGTCAAGGCCGAGGCGCAGAAGCCGTCGCGCACCGCGGCGCTGGGCATCAAGGTCAAGACTGACGACGGCTGGGTACGCGTCACGCAGGTGCTGGACGGCGGCGCGGCGCAGGCCGCGGGCCTGTCGGCCGGCGACCTGCTGGTGGCCATCGACGGCCTGCGCGTGGCGCCCGGCCAGGTCGACAAGCTGCTGGGACGCTACCGCACCGGCGACCGCATCGACCTGCACGCCTTCCGCCGCGACGAGCTGCAGGTGCTGCCGGTCACGCTGGCGCGCGAGCCCGCGGCGCAGTTCAAGGTCAAGCTGGCGGACGGCCGGCATGCGGCGCGCTCGCGCTGGCTGGGCCAGTGACGTAGCGCAGCGATCCCCCACAACCCAGCCACCGCCCCGGCCGCATCGCCGTATGCAATACGCGCACGACCCCCGCACCTTCCTGTATTCGCACTACGTATACCGGGGGCTGCGCTCGGCCACCGGGGTGATCGGCGCCACGCTGATCGCGCTGCATTTCTCCGACCTGCCCACCGCGATGGTGGTGTCGATGGGCGCGCTGTGCACCAGCCTGATGGACCTGCCCAGCCCGCTGAACCACAAATTCAACGAGATGCTGGCGAGCGTGCTGCTGTGCAGCGCGGTGACGCTGGTGGTGGCGCTGACCACGCCGTTCCCGCGGGTGATGCCGTTCGTGCTGGTGCTGGTGACGTTCCTCGCCGCCATGATGACGGTGTACGGCAACAAGACCTTGCCGCTGCAATTCGCCGCGCTGTTCGTGATGACGCTCACGATCAACGAGGACTTCGTGGTCGAGCGCGCGCTGGTCCATGCGGCGCAGTTCAGCGCCGGCGCGGTGGCCTACCTCGGCTACGCGATGCTGGTGAGCTGGCTGACCGAGCGGCGCACCAGGCAACAGGTACTGGCCGAGTCGCTGTACGAGCTGGCCGGCTACCTCGAGATCAAGGCCGGCTTCTACGACGCCGGCAATGACTACGATGCCCAGTTCAACCAGCTGGTGCGCCAGCAGATCGTGGTGGCCGAGCGCCAGCAGGCCGCGCGCGACCTGGTGCTGCGCGGCAACCGCACGCCGCATGACGGGCTGCTGGTGCAGGTGCACCTGCGCATGCTCGACCTGTACGAGTACGTGCTGTCCACCAACACCGACTACCCGCTGCTGCGCCAGACCTTCGGCGGCACGCCGGTGCTGGACCACCTGCGCGGGCTGGTGGTGCTGATGTGCAAGGACGTGGAAGAGATCGCCTACGAGGTCACGCGCGGGCGCGGCTCTTACGCGACGGTGGAATACCGCGAAGGCCTGCGCGCGGTCGAGGCCGAGATCGCGCAGCTGCGCCACCACCACATCAAGCCCGCGGCGATGACGGCGCTGGCCGAGACGCTGGACATGATCCGCGGCGCGATCACGCTGATCGGGCAGCTGCACGAGGCCTCGCGCACGCCGGTGGAGCCGGCCAAGGTGCTGCCGGGCAGCGACATGACGCCGTTCCTGACGCGCCAGAAGTACGAGCTGGGCGTGCTGCGCGAAAACCTGCACTGGCGCTCGCCGGCGTTCCGCTTTGCGCTGCGCATGTCGATGGCGGTGGCGCTGGGGCTGTGGATCACCAACCACCTGCCGTACGCCTCGCACAGCTACTGGATCCTGCTGACCATCATCGTCATCCTGAAGCCGAACTTCAGCATGACCAAGCAGCGCTACAACGACCGCGTGATCGGCACGCTGATCGGCTGCGTGGTGGCGGTGGGGATCCTGAAGGTGGTGGACGAGCCGCTGATACTGCTGGGCGTGCTGTTTCTGGCGCTGGTGGCCAGCGCCGCGTTCGTGACCATCAAGTACCGCTACACCGCGATCGCGGCCTGCATCCAGGTGCTCATCCAGATCAACCTGCTGATGCCGGGCAGCCCGACGGTGGCGGGTGAGCGGCTGGTCGATACGGTGATCGGCGGCATCATCGCCTCGTTGTTCAGCTTCGTGCTGCCGAGCTGGGAATACCGCGCCATCCCCAAGCTGGTGGAGAACGTGCTGCAGGCCAACCGCCGCTATATCGCCGCAACGCGCGACCTGCTGCTGCGCCGGGCCAAGGACGACTTTGCCTATCGCGTGCAGCGCAAGCAGTTCATGGACAACCTGTCGGCGCTGATCTCTTCGTTCCAGCGCATGCTGGACGAGCCCAGGAGCCGGCATCGCGCGGTCGACAACCTGAACCGCTTTATCGTGCAGAACTACCTGGTGGCGGCGCACGTGGCGGCGGCGCGGATCCAGGTGCGGCAGCACTACGATGAGCTGGATATTCCCGCGGCCGAGGCGGCCATCGAGCAGGCTACCGAAGCGGCGCGCAACAGCCTGCAACTGGCCAGCGAGCGGCTGCATGCCGACGAGCGTGGCGGCGGGCGCGGCGCGGGCTTTATCCGCCGCGAACGCGCGCCTGTGTTGGCCGAAGCGCAGGCGCCGCTGGCGGTAGCGGCAGGGCCGGTCGTGGCCGATGTCGCTGAAGCCGAGGAGGATGCGGCGGCCGAGCGCCGCGCGCGGCTGGCGGACTCGGCGGACAAGCGCCGCACCGATACGCTGGTACAGGCTGCCGCTCTGGGCGAGTCTAGCGAGCAGGCTGGGCCGACGTCCAGCTCCACTGGCCGTCCCGCCAACGCAGTGCTGGAGCGCCGGCTGCGCGCGCTGCGCGAGGACGCGGCCAAGATCGCGCTGCGTACCGGGGCGATCGGGCGGGCGATGCGGGCGCGTTCTTAATCACGCGTTCGAGTCCCGATGGGTTTTCTCCCCTCTCCCGCTTGCGGGAGGGGAGAAAATCTGTCGCGGCGTTAAAGGCCGTGCCCCTCCGGCATCTCATCCTCAGGCAACGTCAGCATCCCGCTGTTATAGCTGTACTCAAAGATCTCCCCATACCGCCCCCCAGCGCCGGCACCAGCACCTTCTCGGCGGTGCGGCTCTTGGACGCCAGTGCCGCGAACGCCAGCGAGAACAGCAGCGACGCCGCCAGTGCCGCCAGCATGCGGATGCTGGTGCGCATCAGGTAGTAGGGCAGGGTAGGCCACGTCCAGGTGCACCGCCAGCTGCTGGTCGGGGTGGAACGGGGCATTCATCTGCTGTGCAGCGAACGCGATCATCAGGATCACGGCCAGGATGATCGGACTTACTGGCGCATGCAGCCGGCTTCACCCGGGCGGCGCGCATCCCTTTGTAACGCCCGGCATGGCGGTCTAGTTTACTTGGTGTCGATCACAGAACGCGCACGCCTGGCGTGCGCTCACGGGGAAACGGCCATGAAGAAGGCAACCTGGCGCCTGGTCGCGCATGGGCGCGTGCAGGGCGTCGGCTATCGCGCCGCCTGCGCCGACGCCGCGGATGAACTCGGGCTGGGCGGCTGGGTGCGCAACCGGGTCGACGGCACCGTCGAGGTGATGGCGCACGGCACCGTCAAGCAGCTGGAAGCGCTGCAGGCGTGGATGGAAACGGGCCCGCCGGCGGCGCAAGTGACGTTTGTCGAGGTCGGGCGCGGGGAAGGGGAGTTCGCCGGCTTCGAGTTCCGGCCGACGATCTAGTCGATCAGGCCGCGGTCCAGTCGACCGGCGTGCGGCCGTGCGCTTCGAGCCAGCGGTTGGCTTCGCGGAAGTGGCCGCAGCCGAGAAAGCCGCGATGCGCCGACAGCGGCGAAGGATGCGGCGCTTCGAGCACGCGGTGGCCGTCGCCGAGCAACGGTTTCTTCGCCTGGGCGTGGCTGCCCCACAGCATGAACACCAGGTTCGGGCGGCTTGCCGCCAGCGCGTGGATCAGGCAGTCCGTGACCGCTTCCCAGCCGCGGCGCGCGTGGCTGGCGGCCTGGCCCTGCTCGACCGTCAGCACGGTGTTGAGCAGCAGCACGCCCTGGCGTGCCCAGCCTTCCAGGTTGCCCGAGGTGCGCGGCGGGGTGCTATCCACGCCGAACTCGGCGGCGATTTCCTTGAAGATGTTGCGCAGGCTGGGCGGCACCTTGATGCCTTCCTGCACTGAGAAGGCCAGGCCGTGCGCCTGCGGCAGCTCCACGCCGCCGACGGTGCCGGTGCCGTGGTATGGATCCTGGCCCAGGATCACCACCTTGACCGCATCCGGCGGCGTCAGGTGCAGCGCGTGGAAGACGTGGTGCGGGAACACCGGTTTGCCGGCGGCGCGTTCACCATCGACAAAGGCGGCCAGCTCCTGCCATGCCGGCACGGTGATGCAGGGCGCCAGCAGCGCGCGCCACGCGGCGGGGAGGGCATCGGCCTGGGCCTGCAGGCTGGCGGCGGGGGAGGGCTCGCCGGGGGCACAGGGCGCTTCGGCGGCGAAGAGATCGGCTTGCATGCGTAAGGAATGCCTGGCGGGAAAAACCGCGATTATGACGCCTTGCCTTCGGCGATTCCCGCGAGGCGGTAGCCGCGCGCGGCTTTGCTGAGATCGGAAGGCGCCAGCGTGGCCACGGCGCCAAGCCGTGCGGCGAAGGCGCGCAGGGCATCGGCCGCGTGCGCGGCGTCGCCGTCGAGCCATTCCAGTTCGAGTTCCTGGATGCGTTCCTGCGCGGCGCTGGCCGGCGCGGTAATGGTGCCGGTGTCGAGGGCAGCCTCGATACGCGCGCCGTCCTGCGTGACGATCCAGGTGCGGCGGATGAAGTCGGTACGGAACACCGGTGCCAGCTTGCTGACCAGTGGCGCGAGCACGGATTGCGCTTCAGCGGGGAAGGTCTGCAGCTCGATGGCCTCCCCGGCGATTCCGGTTTCCCATTCATGGCGCGTGGCCAAGCCTGCCTGGCTGCTGCCGGCGGTCTTCAGCGTCTGCAGCCATTGCGCGCCCTTGCGGCGCAGGCGCAGCGCGGCGCGGGCCTGGGCCAGGTCGTGTTCGGGCGTGTCGAGGTAGACGTTGAGCAGGGTCGCTTCGCCCTGCGGCTGGCCGTTGGCGTCGAGCCAGGCGGCCAGCGGGGCGAGGGCGGCATCGGGGACGGCGAGTTTGAGTTCGATTTCCTGGGGCATGGCGAGGATTTAACGGTGGGCAATGGCGATGGCTTCCCAATCACCACCAGCCGGTCCTCTCTCCCGCTTGCGGGAGAGGGGAGCAAACAAGCGGTAGGTCTTTACCCTCAGCCAAACAACCGCGCCAGCTCCACCCCCGGATCCGGCGCCCGCATGAACGCCTCGCCCACCAGGAACGCATGCACATTGGCATCGCGCATGCGCTTCACATCCGCCTGGCCGAGGATGCCCGATTCGGTCACCACCAGCTTGTCAGCCGAAATATGCGGCAGCAGGCCCAGCGTATTGTCCAGCGACACCTCGAACGTGCGCAGGTTGCGGTTATTCACGCCCAGCAGCGGCGTCTTCAGCCGCAGCGCGGCGTCGAGTTCATCGTCGCCGTGCACTTCCACGAGCACGTCCATGCCGAGTTCCAGCGCACAGGCTTCCAGCTCGGCCATCAGGCCATGGTCCAGCGCGGCGACGATCAGCAGGATGCAGTCGGCGCCCCAGGTGCGGGCCTCGTAGACCTGGTACAGGTCGACCATGAAGTCCTTGCGCAGCGCAGGCAGCGGGCACGCGCCGCGCGCGCGCTTCAGGTAATCGGCATGGCCCTGGAAGAAATTCACGTCGGTCAGCACCGACAGGCAGGCTGCGCCGTGGGTGGCATAGCTCTCGGCGATGGCTTCGGGCACGAAGTTCTCGCGCAACACGCCCTTGGACGGCGAGGCCTTCTTCACCTCCGCGATCACGCCGGCATGGCCAGCCGCGATCTTTTCGCGCAGCGCGCGCTCGAAACCGCGCGGTGCCAGGCCGGGCTCGGTGCGCAGGCTCTCGGCCTCGGCGCGCAGGCTGGGCAGGTCGCGCTTCTTGCGCGCGGCGGCCACTTCATCGGCCTTCACGGCCAGGATTTTGTCCAGGATATCTGACATATCAGCGCCTCTTATTTGAATTGCTGCGTGGCGCGCACGAACTGGTCGAGCTTCTCGCGCGCAGCGCCGCTGGCGATGGCCTCGCGCGCGCGGCGGATGCCGTCCTCGATCGAGTCGGCCACATTGGCGGCGTACAGCGCGGTGCCGGCGTTCAGCGACACGATCTCGCGCGGCGTGCCGGGCACGTCGGACAGCGCTTCCAGCAACATCTCCTTCGATTCCCCCGCATCGGCCACCTTCAGGCCGCGGTTGGAGACCATCGACAGGCCGAAGTCTTCCGGGTGGATCTCGTACTCGCGCACCTCGCCGTCCTTCAGCTCGCCGACCAGCGTGGCGGCACCGAGCGACACCTCGTCCATGCCATCCTTGCCGTAGACGACAATCGCGTGCTTTGCGCCCAGGCGCTGCATCACGCGCACCTGGATGCCGACCAGGTCGGGGTGGAACACGCCCATCAGGATATTGGGCGCATCGGCCGGGTTGGTCAGCGGGCCCAGGATATTGAAGATGGTGCGCACGCCCATTTCCTTGCGTATCGGCGCGACGTTCTTCATCGCCGGATGGTGCGTAGGGGCGAACATGAAGCCGATGCCGGTCTGCTCGATGCACTGGCCGACCTGCTCGGGCGTGAGCATGATGTTGACGCCGAGCGCCTCCAGCACGTCGGCGCTGCCCGACTTGGAGCTGACGCCACGGTTGCCGTGCTTGGCGATCTTCGCACCCGCCGCGGCGGCGACGAACATCGAAGCAGTCGAGATATTGAACGTATGCGAGCCATCGCCGCCGGTGCCGACGATATCGACGAAATTCTCGCGGTCTTTCACCGGCACCTTGTTGGCGAACTCGCGCATCACCTGCGCGGCGGCGGAGATCTCGCCGATGGTTTCCTTCTTCACGCGCAGGCCGGTCAGGATCGCGGCGGCCATCACCGGCGAGATCTGCGCCTGCATGATCTGCCGCATCAGGTGCAGCATCTCGTCATGGAAGATTTCGCGGTGCTCGATGCAGCGCGTCAGGGCTTCTTGCGGCGTGATCATGGCGTTCTCGTTGACAGTCTGGATGGCGTGTTGGGTGCTGGAAGGCGCGGCGTCGAGCAGTCTCATCGCGGCGCCTTGACGAAGTTGGCCAGCATCGCATGGCCATGCTCGGACAGGATCGACTCGGGATGGAACTGCACGCCTTCGATGGCGAGCGCCTTGTGGCGCACGCCCATGATTTCGCCGTCCGGGGTCCAGGCGGTGATCTCCAGGCAATCGGGCAGGGTCTCGCGCTCGATTGCCAGTGAATGATAGCGCGTCACGTCGAAGTGCTTGGGCAGGCCGCTGAACACGCCTTGCTGCGTGGTCTCGATGGTGCTGACCTTGCCGTGCATCACCTGCTTGGCGCGGATCACCTTGCCGCCGAACGCCTCGCCGATAGCCTGGTGGCCCAGGCACACGCCCAGCATCGGCACCTTGCCGGCAAAATGCTGCAGCGCCGCCACCGAGATACCGGCTTCCTTGGGGCTGCACGGGCCGGGCGAGACGCAGATATGGTCGGGCTTCATCGCCTCGATCTCTTCGATGGTGATCTCGTCGTTGCGGTAGGTGTGCACCTCCACCCCCAGTTCGCCAAAGTATTGGACCAGGTTGTAGGTGAACGAATCGTAGTTGTCGATCATCAGCAGCATGGCGTCTGTCTCCTGTTCTCTCAGATATCGGAGTCCAGGCCATCCTGGACCTGCTCGGCGGCGCGGATCACGGCGCGCGCCTTGGCTTCGGTTTCCCTCCATTCGGCCTCGGGGTCCGAATCGGCAACGATGCCGGCGGCGGCCTGCACGTAGAGATTGCCGTCCTTGATGATGCCGGTGCGGATGGCAATGGCCAGGTCCATCTCGCCGCCGAACGAGAGGTAGCCCACCGCGCCGCCGTAGATGCCGCGCTTGCGCGGCTCCAGCTCGTCGATGATTTCCATCGCATGCACCTTGGGCGCGCCCGACAGCGTGCCAGCGGGAAAGGTCGCGCGCAGCACGTCGAGGTTGCTCATGCCTTCGCGCAGCGTGCCTTCGACCGAGCTGACGATATGCTGCACGTGCGAGTACTTCTCGATCACCATCTTGTCGGTGACCTTGACCGAGCCGGTCTGGGCGATGCGGCCGATATCGTTGCGCGCCAGGTCGATCAGCATCACGTGCTCGGCGATTTCCTTGGGATCGTTGAGCAGCTCGGTGGCAAGCTGGGCGTCCTTTTCCGGCGTATTGCCGCGCGGACGGGTACCGGCCAGCGGGCGGATGGTGACGATGTGTTCGCTGCGGGTGTCGCCGCCGTTGTCGCCATTGGTGCCGACCTTGCGTTCCTCCTGGCGCACCAGGATTTCCGGCGACGCGCCCACCACCTGGAAGTCGCCGAAGTTGTAGAAATACATGTACGGCGACGGGTTCAGCGAACGCAGAGCGCGGTACAGCGACAGCGGCGAGTCGCGGTAGGGCTTCATCAGCCGCTGGCCGATCTGCACCTGCATCATGTCGCCGGCCATGATGTATTCCTTGGCCTTGTGCACGGCGTTCAGGTAGTCCGCCTTGGCGAATTCGCGGTAGACCTCGGTCTGCACCGACGGGCTGGTTACCGGCACGTCCACCGGCTGGCGCAGCTTCATGCGCAGCTCGCGCAGGCGCTGGCGGGCGCGGGGATAGGCTTCGGGCGTGGTCGGGTCGGCGTAGACGATCAGGTAGAGCTTGCCCGACAGGTTGTCGATCACGGCCAGCTCTTCGCACAGCAGCAGCTGGATATCGGGCAGGTTCAGGTCGTCGGGCTTCTGCGTGCTGGCGAGTTTCTTCTCGATATAGCGCACCGCGTCGTAGCCGAAGTAGCCGGCCAGGCCGCCGCAGAAGCGGGGCAGGCCCGGGCGCAGCGCGACCTTGAAGCGGCCTTCAAACTCGGCGATGAAGTCGAGCGGATTGCCTTCGTGCGTTTCCACCACCTTGCCGTCGGTCACCACCTCGGTGCGGTTGCCGAAGGCGCGCAGCAGCGTGCGCGCATGCAGGCCGATGAAGGAATAGCGCCCGAAGCGCTCGCCGCCGACCACCGACTCCAGCAGGAAGGTGTTGACCCCGCGCGTCTGCGACTGGGCCAGCTTCAGGTACAGCGACAGCGGCGTTTCCAGGTCGGCAAAGGCCTCGGCGATCAGCGGGATGCGGTTGTAGCCCTGGTCGGCCAGCGATTTGAATTCCAGTTCGGTCATGTCGGTCCTCTTGCGGTCCTCTTGTGCGGCGTCGCTGCGCGATGAGGTTGGGCGCGGCGCCGCATTTCGGCAATCAGGCTGGAGCGAATGGATACCCGCCCCGTTTGGCGGGCCGTGGTGCAGGCAAGTTGCGGACAAGACTGCACACGGCCGGGGAAGGGCGTGCGGCGCGTTCTTGAGCTAAACGTAGCAGAGAATTTCCGCTGCGCTGGCTTTTGGCGGGTTTGGGTGGGATGCCCGGCACGGGGTTGGACCCTCAGCCGGTTGTCACGACGCCCTCGGGTAGAGGGCGCGTCAGCAGACTCGCGAACGCACTTTACGCCTGTTGGAAGGCGCGCCAGCGACGCCAGGGCCAAGCCTGCCGATCACTGCCAGAAGAGATGCGTTTGCGGTTGAGAAACATTGAATGTTCAGGGATTTCAGTCGCGATCGACCTGATGATCGACCTTGTTGAGAGCGACCCTATCGATGACCTGCCCGGTGTGCCGCAAACAGCGCTGCGGCGTGGGCAATGGTGTCGACTATACCATCGGCCTCGACGGCTTGTACAGGATTGCCATGGTTGTAGCCATAGGGCACCAGCAGCACGCCCATGCCCGCCGCTCGGGCCGCCTGGGCGTCGTTTTCCGAGTCACCAAGGGCCGCCATCGCCGACGGATCCAGCCGGAACACTTCCGCCACCTTGAGCAGCGGGAACGGGTCGGGTTTGCGCAGCTGGAACGCATCGCCGCCGTAGACCAGCTCGAAATATGCCGCCAGCCCGGTCTTGGCCAGCAGCGGCTCGGTGAAGCCGAAGGGCTTGTTGGTCACGCAGGCCAGCCTCAGGCCGGCTGTCTTCATTGCCGCCAGGCCTTCGCGAACGCCCGGGTAGACCTGCGAGAACTGGCCGTTGATGCGGATGTACTCGCGGTCGTACAGCGCGTAGGCATCGGCAAAGAGGCTGTTGGCGTGCAGCGGCGAGAAGCGCGCGTCGAGCACGCGCCGGATCAGGTTTTCCGAGCCCTTGCCGACGTAGCTGACGATTTCCTGCTCGGACATCGGCGCCACCGGCCCCAGGTTGGGGTGCTGGCGGCCCAGCGCCAGCAGCATGGCGTTGATCGAGGCGTGGAAGTCGCCCGCCGTATCGACCATGGTGCCGTCCAGGTCGACGATCACCCCTTCGATGCCGCTCCAGTCGGTGCGGCGCAGTGCCACGCCCGCAGTCATCGGCCAACCTTCGCCAGTTCGCCGCGCAGCGCCGAGATGATGCCGCGGTAGCCGCCGTCGCCGTCGGGCTTGCCGAACACGGCCGAGCCCGCCACGAACGTGTCTGCGCCGGCCGCGGCGATCTCGGCGATATTGTCGACCTTCACGCCGCCGTCCACTTCCAGCAGGATGGTGCGGCCGGTGCGGGCAGTGTATGCGTCGATACGCTGGCGCACCGCGCGCAGCTTGTTCAGCGTCTCGGGGATGAACGACTGGCCGCCGAAGCCGGGGTTGACCGACATCAGCAGGATCACGTCCAGGCGGTCCATCACGTGGTCCAGGTGGTGCAGCGGGGTGGCGGGGTTGAACACCAGGCCGGCCTGGCAGCCGTTATCGCGGATCAGCGCGAGCGAGCGGTCGACGTGCTCGCTGGCTTCCGGGTGGAAGGTGATGATATTGGCGCCGGCCTTGGCAAAGTCCGGGATGATCCGGTCTACCGGGCGCACCATCAGGTGCACGTCGATGGGGGCGGTCACGTGGGGACGGATCGCCTCGCACACCAGCGGGCCCACGGTCAGGTTGGGCACGTAATGGTTGTCCATCACGTCGAAGTGGATCCAGTCGGCGCCGGCCTCGGTCACGCGGCGGACTTCCTCGCCCAGGCGGGCGAAATCGGCGGACAGGATGGAGGGGGCGATGCGGAAGGTGGGTTGGGTCATTTTGGCGGGCGGTGAATGCAGGGAATGCTGTTATCGCCGCTGCGGCGGGCCGAAGGCGCCGCCGCAGCAGGGGCGGCCGGGGCGCACGGCGGGCGGCGGCAAGGCGTTGAAAGACCGATATTCTACGCCCGCCCGGTGCGATCGCGTCCGGCCGGCACCCTTGCCCGTCCCGCGGCCATCCCGCACAATGCGGCTACCCCATTCCCCTGCCGGCCGATGCTGCCGCCGGCCCTGCCCAAGATGAGCGAATACGCCTTCTCCGTGTCGGTGCGCACCCAGTACCTGCCGGACCAGTCCGATCCCGAGCGCGGGCGCCATGCCTTCGCCTACACCATCACCATCCACAACACTGGCGAGGTGGCGGCGCAGCTGATCTCGCGCCACTGGATCATCACCGACAGCGACAACGGCACGCAGGAAGTCGCCGGCCTGGGCGTGGTGGGCCACCAGCCGCTGCTGAAGCCGGGCGAGCATTTCGAATACACCAGCTGGGCCACCATCTCGACGCCGGTCGGGTCGATGAAGGGCGAATACTTCTGCGTGGCCGAGGACGGCCACCGTTTCGAGGTGCCGATCCCCGAATTCGCGCTGGTGCTGCCGCGCATGCTGCACTGAGCGCGCGCCCAGCCGGAAGCCGGGAAGCCTCGAAGCGGGAACCTACTGGCGCTTCGCGCTGTCCTGTTCCTGCGCCGGCGTTTGCCGGCCCTGCGTGGATTCCTGCGGCTGGCGCGACGGGTGGTCGTCGGGCGCGCGGGTCGGGCGCGGGTTCTTTTTGGCCGTGCCCATGGTCCAGACCACGATAAAGATCAGCAGGAACAGCGCCACGCCGGCCTCGAGGGCGAACAGCAGCATGGGATGGGCTTCGAAGAACTTGCTCATGGCGGATGCGGCGGTGGCGATGACAGATGACAGATGACGGTGGGATTGTAGGGCAACTGCCCGGTGCGATCCCTGCCGGGCCGGCACCGGTCGCGGGACACTGCGCGGGACACTGAACAACAAGCAAGATGGCATACGCGGATTCGCTTTCGATTTCTCTCCCAGGTTTCACTGCGCGCGCTGGCGCCCGTGCCCGCGCCTGGCTGGCGCTCGCCGGCGCCGGCGCGCTGCTGGCCGGCTGCATGAGCGGCCCGCCGCCGCGCATCGAGACCGGCCCGTCCGGCAGCACGCCGCCCGCTTCGTCGACCCAGAAAGGCCAGCTGCAGGCCGCCAGCTGGAACGACATCGGCGGCTGGACCCAGGACGACGTGCGCGCAGCCTGGCCCGCGCTGCAGGCCAGCTGCCAGGCGCTGAAGAAGCGCGCCGAGTGGAGCCGAGCCTGCGCCGCCGGCATGATGGTCGACGCCGGTGACCTCAACGCCATGCGCGCCTATTTCGAGACCAACTTCCAGCCGTTCCGCGTGGTCAACGGCGACGGCACCGACAGCGGGCTGATCACCGGCTACTACGAGCCCATCCTGCACGGCTCGCGCACGCGGCAGGGGCGCTTCCAGGTGCCGCTTTACCGCAAGCCGGCGCAGTTCGGCAACCGCCCGCTGCCGGGCCGCGCCGAGCTGCTGCAGAACCCGGCCATGCGCGGCAACGAGCTGGTGTGGGTGGATGACGCGGTCGAGGCCGCCTTCCTGCAGATCCAGGGCTCGGGCCGGATCCGCATGGCGGACGGCACCATGATGCGGGTCGGCTTCGGCGGCACCAACGACCAGCCGTTCCGCTCGTTCGGCAAATGGCTGCTGGACCGCGGCGAGATCACGCCGGCGCAGGCCACCATGCAGGGCATCAAGGCGTGGGCGCGGGCCAACCCGGGGCGCGTCGACGAGATGCTGAACGTCAATCCTCGCTTCGTGTTCTTCCGCGAGCTGCCGCCGAACAATGACGGCCCGGTGGGCGCGCTGGGCGTGCCGCTGACCGCCGAGCGCTCGATCGCGGTGGACCCCGCCACCATTCCGCTGGGCGTGCCGGTGTTCCTGTCGACCACGCGCCCGCTGTCGACCGAACCGATCCAGCGGCTGATGTTTGCGCAGGATACGGGCAGCGCCATCAAGGGCGGCGTGCGCGCCGATTTCTTCTGGGGCGCCGGCGATGCGGCGGGCGAGACGGCGGGGCGGATGAAGCAGGGCGGCCGGATGTGGGTGCTGATGCCGCGTAGCTGAGGCCAGCCGATCAGGCTAATACTGCGAATGTTGTCTCCCCTCTCCCCCAACCGCTCTCCCGCAAGCGGGAGAGGGGAGCAAAGCGGCGGAATTCTTAATGGCCCTGGGCCATCACCGCGGCCGCTGGTCCACGATCCGCTTCGCCTTCCCCACCGAACGCTCGATGCCTCCCTCCGGCAGCACCTCGATGGTGGCGGTCACCCCGATATAAGACTTGATCTCGTGCGCCAGCCGCTCGCGCGCAGACTGCGCACGCGCCAGCTCGCTGCCATGGGCGCATTCCACACGCACCGTCAACGTATCCATATGGCCGTCCTTGCCCAGCACGCACTGGTAGTGCGGCGCCAGCTCGGCCTGCTTCAGGATCAGTTCCTCGATCTGTGACGGGAACACGTTGACGCCGCGCACGATCATCATGTCGTCGGTCCGGCCGGTGACCTTTTCCATGCGGCGGAAGGCCGGCCGCGCCGTACCCGGCAGCAAGCGGGTCAGGTCGCGGGTCCGGTAGCGCACCACCGGCATCGCTTCCTTGGTCAGCGAGGTAAAGACCAGCTCGCCGAATTCGCCATCGGGCAGCACTTCGCCGGTATTCGGGTCGATGATTTCCGGGTAGAAGTGGTCTTCCCAGATGGTCGGGCCGTCCTTGGTTTCGGCGCATTCATTGGCCACGCCCGGGCCCATCACCTCGGACAGCCCGTAGATATCGACCGCGGAAATGCCCATGCGCTTCTCGATCGCCAGCCGCATTTCGGGCGTCCACGGCTCGGCGCCGAAGATGCCCACGCGCAGCGAGCTGGTGGCCGGGTCGACGCCCTGGCGCTCGAACTCGTCGGCGATCGCCAGCATGTAGCTGGGCGTGACCATGATGATCTCGGGCTTGAAGTCCAGGATCAGCTGGACCTGGCGCTCGGTCTGGCCGCCGCCGAACGGGATTGCCGTCAGGCCGGCTTTCTCGACGCCGTAGTGCGCGCCCAGCCCGCCGGTGAAGAGGCCGTAGCCATAGCTGATATGTACCTTGTCGCCCCGGCGCGCGCCGGAGGCCCGGATCGAGCGCGCCATCACCGTCGCCCAGTTATCAATGTCCTGGAGCGTGTAGCCGACCACCGTGGGCTTGCCGGTGGTGCCGGACGAAGCATGCACGCGCGCCACGCGGTCCTGCGGCACGGCGAACATGCCGAACGGGTAATTGTCGCGCAGGTCCTGCTTGCTGGTGAACGGAAAGCGCGCCAGGTCGGCCAGCGATTGCAGCTGGTCGGGATGGACGCCGGCCTCGTCGAACTTGCGGCGGTACACCGGCGAATTGGCGTAGGCGTGGTGGAGCGACCATTTCAGCCGCTCCAGCTGCAGGGCCTGCAGCTCGGCGCGGCTGGCGGTCTCGATCGGGTCCAGGGGCAGATCGGTCAGGCGCGTGCTCATGTCGTCTCCTGCACGGGGGGCGGTTATCTTGGTGGCTGCGGTGTTCAGGCGACGGTATCCGGCGGCACGACATGGCCCTTGATATGCGCCGACTTGCCGCGGAACAACGCCACCACCTCGCCGGCGGCGTTGGTCACGCGGATGTCGTAGATGCCGTGGCGGCCCGACAGGGTCTGCTCGATCCCCTCTGCGGTCAGCACGTCGCCGCCGTGCACGGGTTTGAGGAACTCGATGCTGCAGCCGGCTGCCACGGTATTGATGTTATGGCTGTTGCAGGCGAACGCGAAGGTCGAATCGGCCAGCGTGAACATCAGGCCGCCGTGGCAGATGCCGTGGCCGTTCAGGAATTCATTGCGTACCGGCATGGTCAGCCGGGCATAGCCGGGGCGGACCGCTTCAACGGTGATCCCGAGCCAGCGGCTGCAGGTGTCGGCTTCATACATGGCGGCCGCGGCCGCTTCGGCGAGGGCCTGGGGGTCCTTGTGCAACGTGGTCTCCTTGGGGGGCGGGGTGGCGCCGTGCAGGCGCCCTGAAGCGCTTACTTGCCGGTAAATCGGGCGGCGCGCTTTTCCAGGAAGGCATTGACGCCTTCCGCATAGTCCGCCGACTGGCCGAGCTCACGCTGCAGGTCGCGTTCCAGGTCGAGCTGGGTGTCGAGGGTGGCGGTCGCGCTGGCGTACATGGCGCGCTTGATCGAGGCCAGCGCCCGGGTCGGCTGCGCGGCCAGGTGCGTGGCCAGCGCCAGCGCCTGCTCGGGCAGCAGCGGATCGTCCATGGCTTCCCAGATCAGGCCCCATTTCTCGGCTTCCTCGGCGGACAGGCGCTCGCCGGTCATCGCCAGCCCGAGCGCGCGCGCCATGCCGATGCGCTTGGGCAGCAGCCAGGTGCCGCCGGAATCCGGCACCAGCCCGATCTTGACGAAGGCCTGGATAAAGTTGGCCGAGCGCGCGGCCAGCACCATGTCGCAGGCCAGCGCCAGGTTGGCGCCGGCGCCGGCGGCGGTGCCGTTGACTGCGGCTACCACCGGCAATGGCAGCGCCTGCAGCCGGCGGATCAGCGGGTTGAACCAGGTGTCGATCAGTTCGCCGAGGTCGGTCATCCGGCCGGGCGTGAAATCCAGGTCGGCCAGGTCCTGACCGGCGCAGAAGCCGCGCCCGGCGCCGGTCAGCAGCAGCGCCCGCGCGCCGCCGGCCTCGACATGGTCGAGCGCCTGCTGCAGCGCCTTGTGCATCTCGCGGGTGAAGCTGTTGAGCTTGTCGGGGCGGTTCAGCGTGATTACCGCGACGGACCCCTGCCATTGGAGCAGGATGGGGCCGGCATCGAGGCTGACCGGCTGGCCAGCGGGCGTGGACATCGGGGGCATGTTTGTCTCCTGCCTGGTGTTCTTTGCGGTCGGCGCGGGGCTGGCGCCGCTAAAATAAACCGACCAGTCGGTCGGCAAATGGTAGCACTAAATACTGCATGCGTGAGCTATTCGCTCAGCGTAAGGGCGCCGGACCGAGGTGCCTTATTAGTACTAACCCGCGATCGCGTTCCGCAATCGGGATGGCGACCGCAATGCCGGCATCCCGTGTCGCTCTATAATCGCGCTGCCAACAACAATTGCAGCATCGCTGGTGCCCGTTGCGCGCCGGCACGCAAGACTGTTTCACTGATTCCCTCATTTCCGCACTGGATCTCCCTATGAAGAAGTTCGCAGCACTCCTTTTGGCCTCGTCCGTGGCGCTGTTCGCCGCGTGCGGCAAGAACGAATCCGCACCGGCCGCCGGCACGGGCAGCGCCGCCGCCAGCAAGATCATCGTCGGCCTGGATGACAATTTCCCGCCCATGGGCTTCCGCGATACCAATAACGAGCTGGCCGGCTTCGATATCGATATGGCGAAAGAGGCCAGCCGCCGTCTCGGCATGGCCGTCGAATTCAAGCCGATCGACTGGAGCGCCAAGGAAGCCGAACTGAACGGCAAGCGCGTGGACGTGCTGTGGAACGGGCTGACCATCACCGACGAGCGCAAGAAGAACATCAGCTTCACCGCGCCCTATATGACCAACCACCAGATCGTCATCGTCGGCACCAATTCGCCGGTGAAGGCCAAGGCGGACCTGGCCGGCCGCATCGTCGGCGCGCAGGACGGCAGCAGCGCGGTGGACGCCATCAAGAAGGAAGGCCAGGTCTCCGCCAGCCTGAAGGAGCTCAAGACCTTCGGCGACAACGTGACGGCACTGATGGACCTGTCCGCCGGCCGCCTCGACGCGATCGTGGTGGATGAAGTGGTGGGCCGCTACCTGATCAGCAAGCGTGCCGGCGAATACCGCGTGCTCGAAGAGAACTTCGGTACCGAGGAGTACGGCGTCGGCGTCCGCAAGGATGACGCCGATCTGCTCGGCAAGCTCGACAAGACCCTGGCATCGATGAAGCAGGACGGCACCGCCGCCCGCATCGCGACCCAGTGGTTCGGCACCGATATCACCAAGTAATCCAGGCGCCAGCCGGCGCCCTGCGCGGTTCGGGCAGGGTGCCGGCTTCCTGCCGGACTCGGGCGCTGGCCGCGCGACGGCCCGCTGCCTGGAATCCTTCCTCCTTCTGTTCGCGCGAACATGGATTACGTCTTATCTCTACTGGGGCCATTGGCGCAGGGTGCGAAAGTTACGCTCACCCTGTTCGTCATCACGCTCGCCCTGTCGGTGCCGCTGGGGCTGGCGCTGGCGCTCGCGCGCATCTCGTCATGGCCGCTGCTGAGCGGTGCGGTCAATGGCTACATCTGGCTGATGCGCGGTACGCCGCTGATGCTGCAGATGCTGTTTATCTATTTCGCGCTGCCGTTCGTGCCGGTCATCGGCGTGAGGCTGCCCGATTTTCCCGCGGCGGTGGTGGCGTTCGCGCTCAACTACGCCGCGTACTTCGCGGAAATCTTCCGCGCCGGGATCAAGTCCGTCGACCGCGGCCAGTATGAAGCCAGCAAGGCGCTGGGCATGACGTACTTCCAGACCATGCGCCGGGTCGTGCTGCCGCAGATGGTCAGCCGCGTCCTGCCGCCGGTCAGCAATGAAACCATCACGCTGATCAAGGACACGTCGCTGATCTACGTGCTCGCCCTCAACGATATCCTGCGCACCGCGCGCGGCATCGTGCAGCGCGATTTCACGACCACGCCTTTCCTGGTCGCAGCGCTGTTTTATCTGGTGATGACGCTGATTCTGACCTGGTTCTTCCAGAATCTCGAAAAACGCTATGCCAAACATGATGACTAGCCCGAATGGCGCCACCTCTGACCAAGCGCCCGGCATCATGATCGCGGCGCGGGACATCTTCAAGTCGTTCGGATCGCTGCAGGTCCTGCGCGGCGTCTCGCTGACGCTGCGCAAGGGCGATGTCACCGCGGTGATCGGGCCGTCGGGCTCGGGCAAGAGCACCTTGCTGCGCTGCCTGAACCATCTCGAGGTGATCGACCGCGGCACCATCGACATCGAAGGCGAAGCGCTGGCGGCCGCTGGCCCCGACGGTGCCTCCAGGTATGTGCCGGAGGCGGAAGTCCGCCGCATCTGCCGCAAGATGGGTATGGTGTTCCAGTCGTTCAACCTGTTCCCGCACATGACGGTGCTGCAGAACATCATCGAGGCACCGATGACCGTCAAGGGGCTGTCGCGCGACGCGGCGGTGCCCAAGGCCGAGGAACTGTTGCGCAAGGTCGGGCTGCTGGCCAAGCGGGACAACTATCCGGCGCGCCTGTCCGGCGGGCAGAAGCAGCGCGTGGCGATTGCGCGCGCGCTGGCGATGGAGCCCGACATCATGCTGTTCGACGAGCCGACCTCCGCGCTCGATCCGGAACTGACCGGGGAAGTACTGCGCACCATGCGGCAACTGGCGGACGAGCATATGACCATGCTCGTCGTCACGCATGAAATGGGGTTTGCGCGCGAAGTGGCCAACCACGTCGTGTTCATGGACGAGGGCAGGATCCTCGAGGAAGGCGCGCCTGCCGAGGTGTTCGGCTCTCCCGCCCATGCACGCACCCGGGAATTCCTGGCGCACATGCTCTGAACAGGGAACAGCGCCGCCAGGCCGCGACAGGTGGCAGAATAGCCCGCAGCCGGTGGCGGACGCTGCCATTTGATTGCCAATACATAGGAGAAGACATGCCGTACGAAAACATCCTGGTCGAGACGCGCGGCCGCGTTGGTCTGGTTACGCTGAACCGCCCAAAGGCGCTGAACGCGCTCAACGACGCGCTGATGGATGAACTGGGTGCCGCGCTGACGGCGTTCGACCAGGATGAGGGCATCGGCGCCATCGTCATTACCGGCAGCGACCGCGCCTTCGCCGCCGGCGCCGATATCGGCATGATGGCCAAGTACTCCTTCATGGATGTCTACAAGGGCGACTACATCACCCGCAACTGGGAAACCATCCGCAAGATCCGTAAGCCGGTGATTGCTGGCGTGGCGGGGTACGCGCTGGGCGGTGGCTGCGAACTGGCGATGATGTGCGACATCATCATCGCGGCGGACTCGGCCAAGTTCGGCCAGCCGGAAGTCAAGCTCGGCACCATGCCCGGCGCCGGCGGCACGCAGCGCCTGCCGCGCGCGGTGTCCAAGGCCAAGGCGATGGACCTGTGCCTGACCTCGCGCATGATGGACGCCGCCGAAGCCGAGCGCTCGGGCCTGGTGTCGCGCGTGGTGCCGGCCGACAAGCTGCTGGACGAAGTGCTGGCCGCCGCCGAAACCATCGCCGGGTTCTCGCTGCCGGTGGTCATGATGATCAAGGAGTCGGTCAACGCCGCTTACGAGACCACGCTCAATGAAGGCGTGCACTTCGAGCGCCGGCTGTTCCATTCCACCTTTGCCAGTGAAGACCAGAAGGAAGGCATGGCCGCTTTCGTAGAGAAGCGCGCCCCTAATTTCCAGCATCGCTGAAAACTTGATAGGGGAATACCTGACGGCAGCGCGGGGGTATTCAAGGGCCGCCGCGCTGGCCATCTTGAGGTTTTCCTTTATTGCTCAAAGGGTTACGACATAATCACGCGAACCCCTAGCTGAGCGCTGTGACAAAGATGTTGCAAGGTCCGTGGAACCGGCCTAATATTCGCCCCCTCGCAACACACAACGCAGCGCTGCAAAGCAGACGCAGCAAGGGTTGCGGGGTCGACCGCAAGGTTGGCGCAGCGAAGTTGGCAGCGCTGGCCGCAGCAAAACACGGCAGGGTTCATGACTGGGGTGAAGTCGTAACAAGGTAGCCGTATCGGAAGGTGCGGCTGGATCACCTCCTTTCCAGAGGCTTGTGTCTCAAGCCTAGCGTTCACACTTATCGGTTTGTTTGCTGTTACAGCCAAGGGTCTGTAGCTCAGGTGGTTAGAGCACCGTCTTGATAAGGCGGGGGTCGTAGGTTCAAGTCCTACCAGACCCACCAAGTTATCCGAGGGGGGATTAGCTCAGCTGGGAGAGCACCTGCTTTGCAAGCAGGGGGTCGTCGGTTCGATCCCGTCATCCTCCACCA
>NZ_CP170643.1:476825-483001 GCF_051015765.1 Cupriavidus sp. a3
TTTATCGGAGAGTTTGATCCTGGCTCAGGACGAACGCTGGCGGCGTGCCTAATACATGCAAGTCGAGCGGACAGATGGGAGCTTGCTCCCTGATGTTAGCGGCGGACGGGTGAGTAACACGTGGGTAACCTGCCTGTAAGACTGGGATAACTCCGGGAAACCGGGGCTAATACCGGATGGTTGTTTGAACCGCATGGTTCAAACATAAAAGGTGGCTTCGGCTACCACTTACAGATGGACCCGCGGCGCATTAGCTAGTTGGTGAGGTAACGGCTCACCAAGGCAACGATGCGTAGCCGACCTGAGAGGGTGATCGGCCACACTGGGACTGAGACACGGCCCAGACTCCTACGGGAGGCAGCAGTAGGGAATCTTCCGCAATGGACGAAAGTCTGACGGAGCAACGCCGCGTGAGTGATGAAGGTTTTCGGATCGTAAAGCTCTGTTGTTAGGGAAGAACAAGTACCGTTCGAATAGGGCGGTACCTTGACGGTACCTAACCAGAAAGCCACGGCTAACTACGTGCCAGCAGCCGCGGTAATACGTAGGTGGCAAGCGTTGTCCGGAATTATTGGGCGTAAAGGGCTCGCAGGCGGTTTCTTAAGTCTGATGTGAAAGCCCCCGGCTCAACCGGGGAGGGTCATTGGAAACTGGGGAACTTGAGTGCAGAAGAGGAGAGTGGAATTCCACGTGTAGCGGTGAAATGCGTAGAGATGTGGAGGAACACCAGTGGCGAAGGCGACTCTCTGGTCTGTAACTGACGCTGAGGAGCGAAAGCGTGGGGAGCGAACAGGATTAGATACCCTGGTAGTCCACGCCGTAAACGATGAGTGCTAAGTGTTAGGGGGTTTCCGCCCCTTAGTGCTGCAGCTAACGCATTAAGCACTCCGCCTGGGGAGTACGGTCGCAAGACTGAAACTCAAAGGAATTGACGGGGGCCCGCACAAGCGGTGGAGCATGTGGTTTAATTCGAAGCAACGCGAAGAACCTTACCAGGTCTTGACATCCTCTGACACTCCTAGAGATAGGACGTCCCCTTCGGGGGCAGAGTGACAGGTGGTGCATGGTTGTCGTCAGCTCGTGTCGTGAGATGTTGGGTTAAGTCCCGCAACGAGCGCAACCCTTGATCTTAGTTGCCAGCATTCAGTTGGGCACTCTAAGGTGACTGCCGGTGACAAACCGGAGGAAGGTGGGGATGACGTCAAATCATCATGCCCCTTATGACCTGGGCTACACACGTGCTACAATGGACAGAACAAAGGGCAGCGAAACCGCGAGGTTAAGCCAATCCCACAAATCTGTTCTCAGTTCGGATCGCAGTCTGCAACTCGACTGCGTGAAGCTGGAATCGCTAGTAATCGCGGATCAGCATGCCGCGGTGAATACGTTCCCGGGCCTTGTACACACCGCCCGTCACACCACGAGAGTTTGTAACACCCGAAGTCGGTGAGGTAACCTTTTAGGAGCCAGCCGCCGAAGGTGGGACAGATGATTGGGGTGAAGTCGTAACAAGGTAGCCGTATCGGAAGGTGCGGCTGGATCACCTCCTTTCTAAGGATATTATACGGAATATAAGACCTTGGGTCTTATAAACAGAACGTTCCCTGTCTTGTTTAGTTTTGAAGGATCATTCCTTCGAAACGTGTTCTTTGAAAACTAGATAACAGTAGACATCACATTCAATTAGTAACACAAGATATCACATAGTGATTCTTTTTAACGGTTAAGTTAGAAAGGGCGCACGGTGGATGCCTTGGCACTAGGAGCCGATGAAGGACGGGACGAACACCGATATGCTTCGGGGAGCTGTAAGCAAGCTTTGATCCGGAGATTTCCGAATGGGGAAACCCACCACTCGTAATGGAGTGGTATCCATATCTGAATTCATAGGATATGAGAAGGCAGACCCGGGGAACTGAAACATCTAAGTACCCGGAGGAAGAGAAAGCAAATGCGATTCCCTGAGTAGCGGCGAGCGAAACGGGATTAGCCCAAACCAAGAGGCTTGCCTCTTGGGGTTGTAGGACACTCTGTACGGAGTTACAAAGGAACGAGGTAGATGAAGAGGTCTGGAAAGGCCCGCCATAGGAGGTAACAGCCCTGTAGTCAAAACTTCGTTCTCTCCTGAGTGGATCCTGAGTACGGCGGAACACGTGAAATTCCGTCGGAATCCGGGAGGACCATCTCCCAAGGCTAAATACTCCCTAGTGACCGATAGTGAACCAGTACCGTGAGGGAAAGGTGAAAAGCACCCCGGAAGGGGAGTGAAAGAGATCCTGAAACCGTGTGCCTACAAGTAGTCAGAGCCCGTTAACGGGTGATGGCGTGCCTTTTGTAGAATGAACCGGCGAGTTACGATCCCGTGCAAGGTTAAGCAGAAGATGCGGAGCCGCAGCGAAAGCGAGTCTGAATAGGGCGCATGAGTACGTGGTCGTAGACCCGAAACCAGGTGATCTACCCATGTCCAGGGTGAAGTTCAGGTAACACTGAATGGAGGCCCGAACCCACGCACGTTGAAAAGTGCGGGGATGAGGTGTGGGTAGGGGTGAAATGCCAATCGAACCTGGAGATAGCTGGTTCTCTCCGAAATAGCTTTAGGGCTAGCCTCAAGGTAAGAGTCTTGGAGGTAGAGCACTGATTGGACTAGGGGCCCCTACCGGGTTACCGAATTCAGTCAAACTCCGAATGCCAATGACTTATCCTTGGGAGTCAGACTGCGAGTGATAAGATCCGTAGTCGAAAGGGAAACAGCCCAGACCGCCAGCTAAGGTCCCAAAGTATACGTTAAGTGGAAAAGGATGTGGAGTTGCTTAGACAACCAGGATGTTGGCTTAGAAGCAGCCACCATTTAAAGAGTGCGTAATAGCTCACTGGTCGAGTGACTCTGCGCCGAAAATGTACCGGGGCTAAACGTATCACCGAAGCTGCGGACTGTTCTTCGAACAGTGGTAGGAGAGCGTTCTAAGGGCTGTGAAGCCAGACCGGAAGGACTGGTGGAGCGCTTAGAAGTGAGAATGCCGGTATGAGTAGCGAAAGAGGGGTGAGAATCCCCTCCACCGAATGCCTAAGGTTTCCTGAGGAAGGCTCGTCCGCTCAGGGTTAGTCGGGACCTAAGCCGAGGCCGAAAGGCGTAGGCGATGGACAACAGGTTGATATTCCTGTACCACCTCCTCACCATTTGAGCAATGGGGGGACGCAGGAGGATAGGGTAAGCGCGGTATTGGATATCCGCGTCCAAGCAGTTAGGCTGGGAAATAGGCAAATCCGTTTCCCATAAGGCTGAGCTGTGATGGCGAGCGAAATATAGTAGCGAAGTTCCTGATTCCACACTGCCAAGAAAAGCCTCTAGCGAGGTGAGAGGTGCCCGTACCGCAAACCGACACAGGTAGGCGAGGAGAGAATCCTAAGGTGATCGAGAGAACTCTCGTTAAGGAACTCGGCAAAATGACCCCGTAACTTCGGGAGAAGGGGTGCTCTGTTAGGGTGCAAGCCCGAGAGAGCCGCAGTGAATAGGCCCAGGCGACTGTTTAGCAAAAACACAGGTCTCTGCGAAGCCGTAAGGCGAAGTATAGGGGCTGACGCCTGCCCGGTGCTGGAAGGTTAAGAGGAGCGCTTAGCGTAAGCGAAGGTGCGAATTGAAGCCCCAGTAAACGGCGGCCGTAACTATAACGGTCCTAAGGTAGCGAAATTCCTTGTCGGGTAAGTTCCGACCCGCACGAAAGGCGCAACGATCTGGGCACTGTCTCAACGAGAGACTCGGTGAAATTATAGTACCTGTGAAGATGCAGGTTACCCGCGACAGGACGGAAAGACCCCGTGGAGCTTTACTGCAGCCTGATATTGAATGTTGGTACAGCTTGTACAGGATAGGTAGGAGCCTTGGAAACCGGAGCGCCAGCTTCGGTGGAGGCATCGGTGGGATACTACCCTGGCTGTATTGACCTTCTAACCCGCCGCCCTTATCGGGCGGGGAGACAGTGTCAGGTGGGCAGTTTGACTGGGGCGGTCGCCTCCTAAAAGGTAACGGAGGCGCCCAAAGGTTCCCTCAGAATGGTTGGAAATCATTCGCAGAGTGTAAAGGCACAAGGGAGCTTGACTGCGAGACCTACAAGTCGAGCAGGGACGAAAGTCGGGCTTAGTGATCCGGTGGTTCCGCATGGAAGGGCCATCGCTCAACGGATAAAAGCTACCCCGGGGATAACAGGCTTATCTCCCCCAAGAGTCCACATCGACGGGGAGGTTTGGCACCTCGATGTCGGCTCATCGCATCCTGGGGCTGTAGTCGGTCCCAAGGGTTGGGCTGTTCGCCCATTAAAGCGGTACGCGAGCTGGGTTCAGAACGTCGTGAGACAGTTCGGTCCCTATCCGTCGCGGGCGCAGGAAATTTGAGAGGAGCTGTCCTTAGTACGAGAGGACCGGGATGGACGCACCGCTGGTGTACCAGTTGTTCTGCCAAGGGCATCGCTGGGTAGCTATGTGCGGACGGGATAAGTGCTGAAAGCATCTAAGCATGAAGCCCCCCTCAAGATGAGATTTCCCATTCCGCAAGGAAGTAAGATCCCTGAAAGATGATCAGGTTGATAGGTCTGAGGTGGAAGTGTGGCGACACATGGAGCTGACAGATACTAATCGATCGAGGACTTAACCATATTTTTGAATGATGTCACACCTGTTATCTAGTTTTGAGAGAACACTCTCAATTTGTTTGGTGGCGATAGCGAAGAGGTCACACCCGTTCCCATACCGAACACGGAAGTTAAGCTCTTCAGCGCCGATGGTAGTCGGGGGTTTCCCCCTGTGAGAGTAGGACGCCGCCAAGCAATTGCACGTTAGTGCAATTATGGAGGATTAGCTCAGCTGGGAGAGCATCTGCCTTACAAGCAGAGGGTCGGCGGTTCGAGCCCGTCATCCTCCACCATCTTGCCGGTGTAGCTCAATTGGTAGAGCAACTGACTTGTAATCAGTAGGTTGGGGGTTCAAGTCCTCTTGCCGGCACTGTTTTTTCAAAATTTAATGTGGAGGGGTAGCGAAGTGGCTAAACGCGGCGGACTGTAAATCCGCTCCCTCAGGGTTCGGCAGTTCGAATCTGCCCCCCTCCACCATTTATAGGGGCATAGTTTAACGGTAGAACAGAGGTCTCCAAAACCTCCGGTGTGGGTTCGATTCCTACTGCCCCTGCCAAATTTATGACATCTTGAGATTATGGCGGTTGTGGCGAAGTGGTTAACGCACCAGATTGTGGCTCTGGCATTCGTGGGTTCGATTCCCATCAATCGCCCCATATTATCATTGGGCTATAGCCAAGCGGTAAGGCAATGGACTTTGACTCCGTGATGCGTTGGTTCGAATCCAGCTAGCCCAGTCTCACTTTTTATATCAACTGCATATAATGTATTAAGTCCATTTAAAATGCGGAAGTAGTTCAGTGGTAGAACACCACCTTGCCAAGGTGGGGGTCGCGGGTTCGAATCCCGTCTTCCGCTCCAATTACGGCGGCATAGCCAAGTGGTAAGGCAGAGGTCTGCAAAACCTTTATCCCCGGTTCGAATCCGGGTGTCGCCTTCTTATTGCCGGGGTGGTGGAATTGGCAGACACACAGGACTTAAAATCCTGCGGTAGGTGACTACCGTGCCGGTTCAAGTCCGGCCCTCGGCATTAAGTGTTGCGCCCGTAGCTCAATTGGATAGAGCGTTTGACTACGGATCAAAAGGTTAGGGGTTCGACTCCTCTCGGGCGCGCCATATCTTTTAATAGAACAGATAGGAAATCGGGAAGTAGCTCAGCTTGGTAGAGCACATGGTTTGGGACCATGGGGTCGCAGGTTCGAATCCTGTCTTCCCGACCATTTTTTATGGGGCCTTAGCTCAGCTGGGAGAGCGCCTGCTTTGCACGCAGGAGGTCAGCGGTTCGATCCCGCTAGGCTCCACCAAAAGTTTTTAAAAAAGTTGTTGACTTTGAAGAAGTGACGTTGTATACTAATAAAGTTGCTTTAACAAAGCGGACAAACAAAATGATCTTTGAAAACTAAACAAGACAAAACGTACCTGTTAATTCAGTTTTTAAAAATCGCACAGCGATGTGCGTAGTCAGTCAAACTACTTTATCGGAGAGTTTGATCCTGGCTCAGGACGAACGCTGGCGGCGTGCCTAATACATGCAAGTCGAGCGGACAGATG
>NZ_CP170643.1:483101-500698 GCF_051015765.1 Cupriavidus sp. a3
GGGGGGATTAGCTCAGCTGGGAGAGCACCTGCTTTGCAAGCAGGGGGTCGTCGGTTCGATCCCGTCATCCTCCACCACTGCTTGGTAACTTTGGTTGGCCGCCAAATGCAAGCGCTTAAGAATTGAGCGTTTGCATTTGGCATTGCCAAGCGATCGCAAGATCGGCTGTTCTTTAACAATATGGGATGTAGTAAAGGTGTCGCGCGAGCGTTGATGAGACGCTGCAGTAGCAAACGCGCGCCTGAGCGGCTGGCTATCAATTCACCGGCGTCGGTGGTTCGGGCGGTGGTGATTTCCGTTCGATGTGGCTGGTGGTTCGGACCTGCTACGCCAGGTGAGTCTGGGATGGTGGCTGCGTCGACCGACTATTGAACGATCCCCATGCCGGGCGTAGGCCGCCTGCTGCCGGCGTCAACGCAGGAACGCCTACGGCTGCGCTGCGCGCCGGCAGTATCTGTCGGTTCAACGGCCGACAGCACGTCATCAGCAGCGACGGCGAAGCCTCAACGGCGGGCCTGTCACCAACCGCGACAAAGCCGCTCCAACAACCGACAACACCTCACAAACGGCGACAACATCAAAAACCCCGTTGTATTCCCGCCGCATCCCGGGTACGTCAGCATTCCGGCCCCGCAAACCTTCTGCTATGTTCGACCTTTAAGTGTCCCCAAGCGGCACGAAGCCGTTTGCAGGCAGCAAGCAGTGAGCAACAGACAGGTCCTTGCCAAGGAAGCAGGGCCAGTTTCGGGATTCGAGGGTTACATGACGGCCAAGGTGTTTCGGCTGGTTTTTACGGGCGCGGCCAGCGCGCTGATGCTGGCAGGATGCGCATCCATTTCTCCTGGTTCCACGGGTTCTTCCGCTTCCACTGCTGACACGCCATCCCTGGCAACGGCCTCGGCGGTCGATTGTCAGGCGTTTGCCAAGCGCATGGGCGCTTACGCCGCGGCCCAGGTCGCCGCCGAGCAGCGCGCGGCCGGCGGCGAGGTTGCGCCGGCCGCCCCGAGCGATCCGCTTGCCGCCGCCAGTGCCCGGGCTGCGGAGGCAGACGCCGGGGACGACGGTGAAGACGCCGCCGACGAGCCCCAGACCCGTGCCACGCTGCCGCTGTTCTCGGTTGCCCCGCGTGACGGCCGCCTGCCGATCGGCTGGCAGCCCTGGACCATCAACCGCAACAAGACCCCGACGCGCTATTCGATAGTCGAAGTCGACCAGCGCGTCGTCGTCCACGCGCAGGCCGAAAGCTCGGCGTCAGGCCTCTACGTTCCCCTGCACGACCGCGATGCCGGCATGGTGCGCTGGAGCTGGAAGACCAGCGGCATCATCCGCAATGCCGACAACAGCCACGGTCCGCGCGAGGATTCTCCGCTGCGCCTGTTCGTCGCCTTCGATGGCGACAAGGGCAGCCTGCCGCTGAAAGACCAGCTGATGTACGAGATGGCACGGCTCACCACCGGGCGGGAAATGCCCTACGCCACACTGATGTATATCTGGGGCGGCAAGCGCGCCGAAGGCTCGGTGGTGGCCAATCCGCATACCGACCGTGTGCGCATGATCGTGGTCGATAGCGGCACGAAGCATGCCAATGAGTGGCGATGCCACGAACGCGACCTGCGCGCCGATTACCGCAAGGCGTTCGGCACCGATCCTGGGCGAGTGATTGCGGTCGGCATCATGACCGATACCGACAACACCCGGAGCAACGCGGAATCCTGGTACGGGGACATCGCGCTGGACTGATGGCAAAGCGGCGGCTTCAGCCGCCGACCGGCTCGGCCATCGCCAGCACCGCGAACGAGGCCAGCCAGTGTGTCGAGACATACTCGCCGGCAACGGCATAGGGCAGCGATGCCTCGATATGGTCGGACCAGGCGCGCACGGCCAGCGGGCGCAGCGATTCCGGCAACGCCGGCTCCAGCAGGCGCCAGCACCAGGCGCGCGACAGGTTCAGCCCGTCGAGATGTGACGTCTTGGGATCGCTGCGATTAGCGACCTCCACTGGCGTCAGCCAGTTGGCCAGTTCCGCCGCGCCCGGCACGAACATTTCCCACCATTGCCCGAATGCGCTGCCGTCCATGACGGCATGCATCAATACGGCTTCGGTCATGCCGCCCGACAGGAACTCATCGCCGCCTGGCTCATAGCGCGCCGGATAGCTGCGGTCGTGCCCGAACCAGCGGTGCGCGCGCCGCACAATGGCGCGCCGCAAGGCCGTGTCCTGCGTCGCGCGCGCGTAGGCCAGCGCCATTACGCAGGCAAAGGCGCTGTTGAAGTGCGTGCCGGTGCGCACCGGGAAATCCGCCGCGTCCAGAAACTCGGCCAATTGCCGCGACAGGTGCGAGGCGAGCGGCGCGCACGCGTCGGCCCATGCCGCGGCGCGCGGATCCTGCTGCGCCAGTGCCAGCAATTCCGCCTGCAGCTTCAGCACCCAGCCCCAGCCATACGGACGTTCGAACGTCCGCGAACCGGGTCGATGGAAATAGTCCAGTTCGACCGCAATATGCTGCGGCCGCAGCTGCGCGTCGAGGGCATCGCGGAGTTCGGCAGCTTCATCGAGGTCCGGGTACAGCGCCAGCAGCCGCACCAGCAGCCAGTGCATGTGCACGCTCGAATGCCAGTCGTAGCTGCCGCAGAAGGCCGGGTGCCAGGTCGCCGGCTCGGCCACGTCGCCGGTGGCGCACATCATGTGATCCACCTTGTACGGATAGCGGCGCAGGATATTGTCCAGCGCCACGCGCGCAAAGCTGCGCGCCGTCCCGCGATCAAGCGCCGAGCGGCCCATGCAGATGCTCCCCCTGTCTTGCGCGAATGCGCTGTTATCGATTTTGCCTGCAGGCTGCGCCTTGAGTTCTAGTTGTCACGCGGGCGCCAGCCATTTCTCCACCAGCCGCACGAAGAAGGTCGAGCCCACCGGCAGCAGTTCGTCGTTGAAATCGTAGCTGGGGTTATGCAGCATGCAGGGCCCCATGCCATGCCCGCTGTCGCGATGCGCGCCGTCGCCGTTGCCGAGGAACAGGTAGCAGCCCGGCTTTTCCTGCAGCATGAAGGAGAAATCCTCGGCGCCCATGGTCGGCTCGATATCGCTGTCGACATTGGCTTCGCCCACCAGTTCGGCGGCCACCGTGGCGGCAAAGCCGGTCTCGGCCTCGGTATTGATCGTGGGCGGATAGTTGCGGTGGAATTCGTAGTCGACGGTGCAGTCGAACGCGCTCGCGACGGCGCGGGACACTTCCTCCATGCGGCGCTCGATCAGGTCGAGCACCGGCACCGTGAACGTGCGCACCGTGCCCCCGATCCAGGCTTCGTTCGGCACGATATTGGTGGCGTCGCCGGCATGGAACTGCGTGACCGAGATCACTGCGGTATCGATCGGGCGCTTGTTTCGGGTGATGATCCCTTGCAGCGCCGAGACGATCTGCGCGGCAGTGAAGACCGGATCGTTGCCATTGTGCGGCATGGCCGCATGCGCACCCTTGCCGCGCACGACGATGCGGAATTCATTGCTCGAAGCCATCAGCGGACCCACGCGCGTGCCGAAAGCGCCGACCGGCATGCCGGGCCAGTTGTGCACGCCGAACACCGCATCGCAGGGAAAACGCGAGAACAGCCCGTCCTTGATCATCTCGCGCGCGCCGCCACCGCCTTCCTCGGCCGGCTGGAAGATCAGGTGCACGGTGCCGTCGAAGGGCTTGTGCTGCGCCAGGTAGCGCGCCGCGCCGAGCAGCATCGCGGTATGGCCATCGTGGCCGCACGCATGCATCTTGCCCGCATGCTGCGAACAGTGGCCGAAGGTGTTGGCCTCTTGCAGCGGCAGGGCGTCCATGTCGGCGCGCAGGCCGATGGTGCGCGCGCTGCTGCCATTGCGGATCACCCCGACCAGCCCGGTGGTGCCGAGGCCGCGATGCACTTCGATGCCCCACGACTCGAGGTTGCGGGCGACCACGTCGGCGGTGCGCTGTTCTTCGAAGCAGAGTTCCGGATGCGCGTGGATATCGCGGCGGATCGCGCGGATTTCAGCTTGCGCCTGCAGGATTTCGGGGATGAGCTTCATGATGCCGGAGTCTGGGCGTGGCGCGCCGGGTAGGCGTCGGATACCCCCGATCATACGATGCCTCTCGGAAAAGCGCCAAAATGCGCCGGTTCGTGCCTCATGCAGCGAATGGCGCGGTGCAATATGCCAAACGGTGTGGGTTTCCCCGCATTGCCGGGATATGTCGACTGCTGGAACAGTTCATGCTTGAAGTGTCCGGCCGGCAAATTGCCGTTTTGCGCTGCATCGCTGCGCCAGATAGCGCACCAAAAAGCAGCGCCCGTGCGCGACCTGCCGCGTGACCCGCGGCGCGTGCATTGCCGATCCTAAAACGTCTGCTTCACTTCCTACAGGGAGAATTGCGCGATGTCCCTTCGCACTTTCAAGAAGGCAATCGGTGTTGTCGCCGTGGCCGGGGCCCTTGGCCTGGCATGGTCCGGCAGCGCCCAGGCCGCGGACCTCAAACTGGCCATGAGTTCGCCGCCGACCTCGATGGATCCGCATTTCTACAACCTGTTCTCCAATATCAACGTGTCGGAGCACATCTTCGACTCGCTGGTGAAGATGGACCCGGACAGCCGCATCATTCCCGGCCTGGCCGAGTCCTGGAAGCTGGTCAACAACCTGACCTGGGAATTCAAGATCCGCCAGGGCGTGAAGTTCCATGACGGTTCCGAGCTGACCACCGAAGACATCGTCTGGTCGCTGGACCGCCCGGCTACCATCCAGAACAGCCCGGGCAAGTTCGATGTCTACACCAAGGCGATCGTCAACAAGAAGGTGATCGACAAGTACACCATCCAGCTGACCACCAACAAGCCGTACCCGCTGATGCTGAACGACCTGACGTCGATCTTCATCGTGCAGAAAAAGGCGACGCAGGGCCTGAGCTCGGACGACTTCGCCCAGGGCAAGGGCATGATCGGCACCGGGCCGTTCAAGTTCGTCAGCTACGCCCGCGACGACCGGGTCGAACTGGTGCGCAACGACAACTACTGGGGCGCCAAGCCGGCGTGGGAAAAGGCCACGCTGCGCTTCATCCCGAATCCGGCCACGCGTCTGGCGGCGCTGCTGTCGGGCGACGTGCAGGCGATCGAGAACGTGCCGACGCCCGACCTGCCCAAGGTGCGGCAGGATCCCAAGCTGTCGTTCTTTTCCAAGATCTCGCACCGCGTGATCTACCTGTATTTCGATGCCAAGCGCGACAAGTCGCCCTACGTCACCACGAAGGAAGGCGCGCCGCTGGACAAGAACCCGCTGAAGGATGCGCGCGTGCGCAATGCCATCAGCATGGCGATCAACCGGCAGGGCATCAAGGACCGCCTGATGGAAGGCCTGTCGGAGCCGACCAACAACCTGGTGCCGCCCACGCTGTTCGGCTACAACCCCAACCTGAAGACGGTCAAGTACGACCCCGAAGGCGCCAAGAAGCTGCTGGCCCAGGCAGGCTACCCGAACGGCTTCGGCGTGACGCTGCACACGCCCAACAACCGCTACGTCAACGACGAGAAGATCGCGCAGACGATCGCGCAGAACCTGACCCGCATCGGCATCGCCACCAAGGTCGAAGGCATGCCGATGGCGACGTACTCGTCCAAGGGCATCAAGCACGAGTGGTCGTTCGGCCTGCTCGGGTGGGGCGCGCAGACCGGCGAGGTCAGCTCGCCGCTGCGCGCGCTGCTGGCGTGCGAGGACAGCAAGAAGGGCTTTGGCACCACCAACTGGGGTGAATACTGCAACCCCAAGATGGATGTGGTGCTGGAACAGGCGCTGTCTACCGTGAATGACGCCGAACGCTCCAAGATGCTGCAGGAAGCCACCGCGATCGCGATCAACGATGGCGGTATCATCCCGATCCACCAGCAGGTGACCACCTGGGCCACGCAGAAGGGCATCGTCTACGTGCCGCGTACCGACGAGCGCACCTACGCGCATAACTTCAAGCCCCAGTAAGTCAAGCCCCGGTAAGCAGGCTGCCTGCTGCTGAGTTTGCGGTGCCGCGCATGGCTGCCGCGCCGCCTGGAAGCGCATGGCGCTCCCGGGCGGCGTGCGCATTCGCGCGCGAAAGGATAGTGGTCTTTATATGCTGGTTTTCATCATCCGGCGCCTGATGCAGAGCGTAGTGGTGCTCTTCGTCATGTCGCTGCTGGTTTTCCTCGGCGTCTTTGCCATCGGCAATCCCGTCGACATCCTGATCAACCCGCAGGCCGACCAGGAGGACATCAAGCGCACCATCGCGGCGCTTGGCCTGGACAAGCCGCTATGGGAGCAATACTGGGTGTTCCTGCAGAATGCGCTGCAGGGCAACCTCGGTACCTCGTTCGCGCACGGCACGCCGGCGCTCAAGCTGATCTTCGAGCGCATGCCGGCCACCATGGAGCTGGCCGTGTGCGCGATCCTGCTGGCGATCGTGCTCGGCATCCCGCTGGGGCTGTGGGCCGGGTTGCGGCCCAACGGCGTGGCGGGCAAGTCAATCATGACGGTGTCGATCCTGGGCTTCTCGCTGCCCACGTTCTGGGTCGGCCTGATGCTGATCATGGTGTTCGCGGTGCAGCTCGGCTGGCTGCCGTCCAACGGCCGCGGCGAGACCGTGCGCGTGCTCGGCATCCCGCTCAGCTTCCTGACCGTCGACGGCATCCGCCACCTGGTGCTGCCGGCGGTGACGCTGTCGCTGCTGAACATCGCCATGGTGATCCGGCTCACGCGCGCCGGCACGCAGGAGGCGATGCTGCAGGACTACGTCAAGTTCGCGCGCGCCAAGGGCCTGTCCAATACGCGCATCGTCGGCGTGCATGTGCTGAAGAACATTTTGATCCCGATCGTCACCGTGATCGCGCTGCAGTTCGGCTCGATCATCGCATTCGCGATCGTGACCGAATCGATCTTTGCCTGGCCCGGCATGGGCAAGCTGATCATCGACTCGATCCAGCTGCTGGACCGGCCGGTGATCGTCGCATACCTGATGGTGATCGTGACGCTGTTTATCCTGATCAACCTGGTGGTGGACATCGTCTACAGCATGCTCGATCCGCGCGTGCGCATTGCCGACAACAAGGGCTGAGCCATGACTGCCGCAACCGTTGAACCGCAAGACAAGACTTCGCCGGCCGCGCGCGAACAATCGCCGTGGCGCCGCTTTGCCACGGAGTTCTTTTCCAGCAAGATCGCGGTGGCCGGGCTGGCCACGCTGGTCACCATCATCCTGATTGCGATCCTCGCGCCGTGGCTGGCGCCGCAGAACCCGTATGACCTGGCTACGCTCGACGTGCTCGACGCGCGCCTGGCGCCGGGCGAGAAGGCCGGCACCGGCATGACCTTCCTGCTCGGCTCGGACGAGCAGGGGCGCGACATCCTGTCGGCGGTGATGTACGGGCTGCGCATCAGCATCGGCGTGGGCGTGGTCAGCACCGTGATTGCGCTGCTGCTGGGTGCCACGCTGGGCCTGCTGGCCGGCTTCCTGGGCGGGCGCACCGAGGCCTTCATCATGCGCGTGGCCGACCTGCAGCTGTCGTTCCCGCCGATCCTGCTGGCGCTGATCCTGCTGGCGTTCCTGCGCCCTGGGCTGGGCAATATCGTGATCGCGCTGGTGGCGGTGCAGTGGGCCTACTACGCGCGCACCACGCGCAGCGCCGCGCTGGTGGAGCGCCGCAAGGAATATATCGAGGCGGCCACCTGCCTGGGCCTGCCGCCGCGCCGCATCATGTTCCGCCACCTGCTGCCCAACTGCCTGCCGCCGCTGATCGTGATCGCGGCGCTGCAGGTGGCGTCGGCGATCACGCTGGAGGCGACGCTGTCGTTCCTCGGGCTGGGCGTGCCGATCACGGAGCCGTCGCTGGGCTCGCTGATCTCCAACGGCCAGCAATACATGCTGTCGGGCAAGTACTGGATCAGCTTCTTCCCGGGCATCGCACTGGTGGTCACCATCGTGGCGATGAACCTGGTGGCCGACCAGTTGCGCGACGTGCTCAACCCGCGCCTGCAGACGCAATAACCCGCGGGAGACCGACATGGCACAACCTACGCTGGTCGTAGAGAACCTGAAGACGCATTTCTATACGCGCGGCGGCATTGCCAAGGCTGTCGACGACGTGTCCTTTACCGTGGGCCGCGGCGAGATCATGGGGCTGGTGGGCGAGTCCGGTTCCGGCAAGTCGATGACCGGCTACTCGATCATGGGCCTGATCGACCCGCCCGGGAAGGTGGTCGACGGGCGCATCGCGCTCACCAGCCGCGACGGCATTACGCGCGACCTGCGCGCGCTGACGCCGGCACAGCAGCGCGACGTGCGCGGCAACCGCATCGCGATGATCTTCCAGGACCCGATGATGACGCTCAACCCGGTCCTGCGCATCGACACGCAGATGATCGAGGCGGTGCTGGCGCACGAGAACGTCGGTAAGGCGGTGGCCCGCGAGCGCGCGCGCAATGCGCTGGCGCGGGTCGGCATCCCGTCCCCGGACGAGCGCCTGCTGGCTTATCCGCACCAGTTCTCGGGCGGCATGCGCCAGCGCGTGGCGATCGCGATCGCGCTGCTGAACAAGCCCGACCTGATCATCGCCGACGAGCCGACCACGGCGCTCGACGTCACCATCCAGGGCCAGATCCTTTACGAGATGCAGACCCTGTGCCGCGAATCCGGCACGGCACTGATCTGGATCACACATGACCTGTCGGTGGTGGCGGGACTGGCCGACACCGTGTGCGTGATGTATGCCGGCAAAATTGTCGAAGCCGGCGATGTGCGCCAGGTGCTGGAACATCCCGAGCACCCGTACACGCACGGCCTGATCGGATCGGCACCGTCGCGCAACCCGCGCGGCGCGCCGCTGCGGCAGATCCCCGGCATGACGCCATCGCTGCTGAACCTGCCGGGCGGCTGCTCGTTCCGCGAGCGCTGCCCGTATGCGACCGCCGCGTGCAAGACCGAGCCGCCGCTGGAGACCGCTCCCGACGGCCGCCGCCTGCGCTGCTTCCATCCGGTGCTGGCCAACCAGGAGGCGGCATGACCATGACCACGACTGAACTGCAATCCCGACCGATGGCAAACACTGCGTCTGCACCGGGCGAGGCACCGGCGGCGCCGCTGCTGGAGCTGCGCGGCGTGTCCAAGCGCTTCGTCAAGTCGCTCGACACCGCCGCGCGCATCGCCAACCTGTTCGGCGCCCATGCGCGCGAAGAGGTGGTGCATGCGGTCGACCGCGTCGACCTGAGCATCCGCACCGGCGAGGTGGTGGGGCTGGTGGGCGAATCCGGCTGCGGCAAGTCCACGCTGGGCCGCATGGCCGTGGGCCTGCACACGCTGACGGAAGGCGATCGGCTGTGGCGCGGCACCAACCTCGACCACCTGCCGCCGGACAAGCGTCGCGAGAAGCAACTGGCGATCCAGATGATCTTCCAGGATCCGTACGCCTCGCTCAATCCGCGGCTGCGGGTGCTGGATATCATCGGCGAGGCGCCGGTGGTGCACGGCATGGTCGACCGTGGCGGGCAGAAGGGCTATGTCGAGGACATGCTGGTGCGCGTCGGCATGGACCCGACCGTGCTGCGGCGCTTCCCGCACCAGTTCTCGGGCGGGCAGCGCGCGCGCATCGGCATTGCGCGGGCGTTGGCGGTAAAGCCGGAGTTCCTGGTCTGCGACGAGTCGGTGGCGGCGCTCGACGTATCGATCCAGGCGCAGGTGCTGAACCTGTTCATGCGGCTGCGCGAAGAGCTGAACCTGACTTACCTGTTCATCAGCCATGACCTTGGCGTGGTCAAGCACATCAGCGACCGCGTCGTGATCATGTACCTGGGGCGGGTGGTGGAGTCGGCGCCGACCGAGGACGTGTTCGCCGCGCCGAACCATCCCTACACGCAGGCGCTGCTGGCCGAAGCGCCGAAGCTGGAGGTCGGCAAGAAGACCTATGTGGCGATCAAGGGCGAGATTCCCTCACCGTTGAATCCGCCGTCGGGGTGCCATTTCCATCCGCGCTGTCCGTATGCGATGCCACGTTGCAAGGAAGAGCAGCCGGCGCTGAAGGAGATTGCGCCGATGCGGTTTTCGGCTTGTCATTTGAATGACATGAAGTAGCGCGGCGGCTTACGCAATCCCGCTGCCTTGCTCCCCTCTCCAAGAGGGAGAGGGGAGAAAACAGGCGCGGGCAGGAAAACTCACCGGATCACCTGCCCCTTCGAATTGATCACCGTCATCTCCACGAACCGCGACCCCACATGGTTCTCCGGCGTGAAGTTGACGATGAAGCCGCCCAGGTCAACGCTTCGCATCGATTCCAGCGCGGTCACCAGCTTCTCGCGCGTCAGGTCCTTGCCCGCGCGGCGCAGTCCTTCGGCAAACGCCTTCGCCGCAATGTAGCCTTCGATGCTGGCGTAGTCGAACTCGTTCGGCTTGCCCGCGGCCTGCAGCAGGCGCAGGTATTCGCGCACCACCGGCAGCGTGGCATTGCCCGGATGCGGCATCACCTGCGAGATGATCACGCCGCTGCCTTTCGCGCCGACCTCGTTGGCCAGCGCCTGCGTGCCGACGAACGAGACGTTATAGAACTGCCCGTTGTAGCCGCGGCGCAGCGCTTCCTTGACGAAGGCGCCAGCGGTGCGATAGGCGCTGATCATCACCACGGTGTCCGGGCTGGCCTTGAGCACGCCCTGCATGGCGTCACCGATTTCCATCGTATTGCGGACCACGGCTTCGCGCGCAACCAGCTGCACGCCGCTGTCGGCGGCGCTCTTCACTGCGCGTTCCAGCTCCTCCAGTTCGGCCTTGCCATAGGCATCGTCGTTGTAGACCACCGCCACGCGCTTCAGGCCGGTGGTCTGGATCTGGCGCAGGATCGCCGTGGCCTCGTCGCTGTAGCCGGCGCGGACATGGAAGACGTAGCGGCTGCGCGGCTCGCGCACCGAGCGCGCGCCGGTGTACGGGCCGAAGAACGGCACCCTGGCCTGTGTCGCCAGCGGCAGCGCTGCCTGGCTGGTGGGCGTGCCGACGTAGCCGAACAGCGCGAAGACGCGCTCTTCCTCGATCAGCTTCCGGGTGTTCTTGGCGGCAGGCTCGGGCTCGTAGTAGTCGTCCAGCACTTCGAGCCGGATCTTGCGGCCGAAAATGCCGCCCTGCTGGTTGATGTGGTCGAAATACAGTCGCGCGCCCGCGTTCATCTGCTTGCCGAGCGACCTGGCCGGGCCCGTCAGTGCCGCGGATTGCCCCAGCAGGATGGTGTCGGCGGTGACGCCGCTTTCGGATATGGCAGTGCTGGCGATGGCAGCGCCGGATGCGCCGCACGTGCCGATGGCGTACGCCACCAGCAGGCCGGCAAGCCGGCCCTTGACCCCGGATCGGAAAAACATAAACCCCCGCAAAATGTGGTTCGGTTACCCGTTCGCCGCCATGGGCCGGTCTGCGCCGGCATTGGTCGGCAAGCGCGCTGCCAGCATGGGGCCGGCCGCGCGCCGGCACATCATATCGAATACAATCCGATCGAGATACTCCCCGCCCTGGCTCCTCACGCCCGCACGGACGGGGACGCGCCGCGGCGCCGGCCCGCGACCCGCGGAAACCGCGCCACAAACCTCACGTTCCGACCGAACGAAAGATAACGACAGACCGCCAGCCCCCGGAGATCCCATGGCTTCCCGCATCGTCCGCGCCGCCTGCCCGCATGACTGCCCCGACACCTGTGCCTTGCTCGTCACCGTCGAGGACGGCCGCGCCGTCAAGGTGGCCGGCGATCCGGACCATCCCGGCACGCAGGGCGTGCTGTGCACCAAGGTATCGCGCTACACCGAACGCACCTACCATCCCGACCGCCTGCTGACGCCGATGAAGCGCATTGGCAGGAAGGGCGAGGGCAAGTTCGCGCCGATTTCCTGGGACGAAGCGCTCGACACCATCGCCACGCGCCTGCAGGCCATCGCCGCGCGCGATCCGCAGGCCATCGTGCCATACAGCTATGCGGGCACCATGGGGCTGGTGCAGGGCGAGAGCATGGCCGCACGCTTCTTCCACAAGCTGGGCGCATCGCGGCTGGATCGCACCATCTGCGCCAGCGCCGGCGCCACCGCGTTGCGCTACACCTATGGCGCCAGCGTCGGCATGGACATGGAGCACGTGGCCGATGCCAGGCTGGTGATCATCTGGGGCGGCAACCCGATCGCTTCCAACCTGCATTTCTGGACGCGTGCGCAGGAAGCCAAGCGCCGCGGCGCCACGCTGGTGGCGATCGATCCCTACCGCTCGCTGAGTGCCGAGAAATGCCACCGCCATATCGCGCCGATGCCCGGCACCGACGGCGCGCTGGCGCTGGGCATGATCCATGTGCTGGTCCGCGACGGGCTGCTCGACCACGACTACATCGAACGCCACACGGTGGGCTTCGAGGCACTGCGCGAGCGCGCCCAGTCCTATCCGCCGGCGCGCGTGGCCGAGATCTGCGGCATCCCCGTTGAAGACATCGAGTGGCTGGCAGGCCTCTACGGCCAGCTGGCGGTACGCGAGCGCCAGCCGGTGGCGATCCGCCTGAACTACGGCATGCAGCGCGTGCACGGCGGCGGCCAGGCGGTGCGGGCGGTGGCGTGCCTGCCGTCGCTGGTGGGCGCGTGGCGCCATGCCGCGGGCGGGCTGCAGCTGTCGACCTCGGGCTTCTTCCCGATCAACGAGGCCGCGCTGCAGCGGCCCGACCTGCTGCCGGGCTGGCCCGGGAAGCTGCCGCGGCTGGTCAACATGAGCACCATCGGCGATGCACTGCTGGCAGACCCCGCCCCCGGTGCACCGCGGATCGAGGCGGTGGTGGTCTACAACAGCAATCCGGTCGCGGTGGCGCCGGAATCCAGCAAGGTGGCCGCAGGCTTTGCGCGTGAAGACCTGTTCACCGTGGTGCTGGAGCACTTCCGCACCGATACCGCCGACTACGCCGACATCCTGCTGCCGGCCACCACGCAGCTGGAGCACACCGACGTGCACAAGGCCTACGGCCACACCTATTTCCTGGCCAACAACGCGGCGATCGCGCCGATGGGCGAGGCGCTGCCGAACACCGAGATCTTCCGCCGCCTGGCGCTGCGCATGGGCTTTGCCGAGGCGTGCTTTGCCGACAGCGATGACGACATCGCCGCGCAGGCGATCCTTCCGGGCGACGCGCGTGCCGCGGGCATCAGCTGGGCATCGCTCAAGGAGCAGGGCTGGCAGAAGCTGGCGCTGGCGCCGGCACCGTTCGCCGAAGGCGGCTTTCCGACCGACTCGGGCAAGTGCCAGTTCTATTCCGAGCCGATGGCGCGCGACGGCTTCGACCCGCTGCCTGACTACGTGCCGCAGTACGAGTCCCCGGCGACCGCGCCGGAACTTGCGGCGCGCTACCCGCTGGCGATGATCTCGCCGCCGGCGCGCAACTTCCTGAACAGCTCCTTCGTCAATGTCGACAGCCTGCGCGCCACCGAGGGCGAGCCGCACCTGGACATCCACCCGGCCGACGCCGCCGAGCGCGGCATCGTGGACGGCGCCATGGTGCGCGCCTTCAACGACCGCGGCAGCATGCTGGCGCGCGCCCGCGTGACCGACCGCGCCCGGCGCGGGCTGGTGGTAGGCCTGTCGATCTGGTGGAAGAAGCTGGCTTCGGACGGCAAGAACGCCAACGAGCTGACCAGCCAGCGCCTGACCGACCTGGGGCGGGCGCCGGTATTCTATGACTGCCTGGTGCAGGTCGAGGCCTGCACGGAAGGGGCGGTCCAGCCGGCATGAACGCGCGGCACGGTCCGCGGCCCGGCCGCCGGCGCGGGGCGGCAATCCTGGCGGCGGCGGTCATGACGGCCCTGGCCCTGCTCACGGCCGGGTGCGAAACCGTCAGCTACTACGCGCAGTCGATCGGCGGCCACCTCGGCGTGATGGCGCAGGCGCAGCCGCTCGACGACGCCATTGCCGGCGCGCGCGACGCCAACGACGCGCGCCTGGCGCAACGGCTGGCGCTGGCCGGCCGCATCCGCGACTACGCGTCGCGCGAGCTGAAGTTGCCCGACAACGGCAGCTACCGCCGCTACGCCAACCTGCACCGGCCCTACGTGGTGTGGAGCGTGTTCGCCACGCCCGAGCTGTCGATGGAGCTGCGCAAGTGGTGCTTCCCGATCGTCGGCTGCATCAGCTACCGCGGCTACTACGCGCAGGCCGATGCCGAGCAGTACGCGCAGGGCTTGCGCCGCGACGGCCTGGAAGCGTACGTGGCAGGCATTCCCGCCTATTCGACGCTGGGCTATTTCGACGACCCGCTGCTCAACACCTTCGTCTACCTGCCGGAAGGCGAGCTGGCGCGGCTGATCTTCCACGAACTGGCGCACCAGGTGGTCTACGTGCGCAACGACACCGCCTTCAACGAGTCCTTTGCCACCGCCGTGGAATCCGCCGGCGTGGAGCGCTGGCTGGCCGAGGATGCGTCGGAGGACGCGCGCGCCAGCTATCGCCAGTACGACGCGCGCCGCCAGCAGTTCCGCGCGCTGCTGCTCGGCACGCGCGACCGGCTGGCGGCGCTGTACGAGACGCCGCTGGACGACGAAGCCAAGCGCGAGGGCAAGGCCAGGATCTTCGCCGGCATGCGCGAACAATACGCGCGGCTCAAGGTGGAGTGGGGCAACTACAGCGGCTATGACCGCTGGTTCGACCAGCCCCTGACCAATGCCCACCTGGCGGCGGTGGCGACCTACCAGCAGTGGGTGCCGGCCTTTACCGCGCTGCTGGCGCAGTGCGATGGCGATTGGCGCCGCTTCTATGCCGAAGCCGGCCGCATCGGCGCGCTGCCGTCCGCCGAGCGCGAGGCGGCGCTGCGCCGGCTGGCGCCGCCCGCTACCCGCGTCGATACGCTGACCGCGAGCGGCAAGGCGGCCGCGACCAACTGACGATCGGCGCATTCTGGTCCGTTCCCGCCCATGGCGCCATGCGAGAATTGCGATCATGTCGACCGTACCGAGCCCCAACCCACAAGACGTCGCGCCCGAGCCCGTGCCGGCGCGCGCGCAGATCGCCGAGCGCCAGGAAGCGCGCCGCCGCCAGATCCTGGATACCGCCGCGCAGCTCTTCTACACCAAGGGCTATCCCGGCATGACCATGAACGACCTGTGCCGCGCGCTGGGCGTGACCAAGCCGGCGGTCTACTACTACTTCACCGACAAGTACGAGATCTTCGACATCCTGTGCCGCGAGTCGGCGCAGACCTGCCTGCCCGTGATCCGCGAAACCGCCGACCCGGCGCTGCCGGTGCGCGAGCGCCTGCATGCCTGCCTGCTCGAAATGGCGCGCCGCTGCGTCGCCTGCCACGTGCCCGCGACGCTCAGCTTCCGCGACAACCAGTACCTGCGCCCCGAGACCGTGGCGTGGCTCGACAGCATGGCGCGCGGCTTCTACCGCGACCTGTATGCGTTGCTGGAAGAGGGCAAGCGCGAGGGCGTGTTTGCCTTTGGCGATGCGCGCGTGACGGCGCATGCGATCGGCAGCGTGGTCGGCTTCATGTACACGTGGCACCAGCCGGGCCGCATGGATGACGAGGCGCTTGCGCACGAACTCGCCACCAACATGATGAAGCTGGTGCTGCCCAGCGGCGGTTGAGCGCACCGTCCTAGGGGTTATCCCGCTGCCACCGCGGCACCGGTGGCGCATAATGCCCGTCAGGGGCGCGTTGCATCGTGCAATGTCCCCGAGGACTTCGTCTAAGTTGTTGCTAAGTTGTTGTTCTAACCGGGGCGCCCGTTTAGCATCTCGGAAAAATCGAACGACCATTCAGAAATTCAGGAGACGGTGCTATGGACAAGATTTGGCTGAAACACTACCCGGCCGGCGTACCCGCCGAGATTGATGCCAGCCAGTTTCGTACGCTTGCCCAGCTGCTCGAAGCGTCTTTTCGCACCTATGCCGACCGCAAGGCCTTCGTCTGCATGGACAAGGCCATCACCTACGGCGAACTCGACCAGATGTCCGCGCGCTTCGCCGCGTGGCTGCAGTCGCGCGGGCTGCGTCCCGGCGCGCGCGTGGCGATCATGATGCCGAACGTGCTGCAGTATCCGGTGGTGCTGGCCGCGGTGCTGCGCGCCGGCTTCGTCGTGGTCAACGTCAATCCGCTTTACACCCCGCGCGAGCTGGAGCACCAGCTCAAGGACAGCGGCGCCGAGGCCATTGTCATCCTGGAGAACTTTGCCGCCACGCTGCAGCAGGTGCTGGCCCGCACCCCGGTCAAGCATGTGGTGGTCGCCACCATGGGCGACATGCTCGGCGGACTGAAGGGCGCGATCGTCAATTTCGTGGTGCGCAATGTCAAGAAGATGGTGCCGGAGTGGGAGCTGCCCAACTGCGTGCGCTTCAACAGCGTGCTGGCCGAAGGCAGCAAGCTAACGCTGCAGCCGGCGACCACCGGACCTGACGACATCGCCTTCCTGCAATACACCGGCGGCACTACCGGCGTGAGCAAGGGCGCCGTGCTGCTGCACCGTAACGTGGTCGCCAACGTGCTGCAGTCCGAGGCCTGGATGCAGCCGGCGCTGGCCAAGGGCGGCCATATCGACCAGATCGTCACCATTACCGCGCTGCCGCTGTACCACATCTTTGCGCTGACGGTCTGCTGCCTGCTGGGGATGCGCAGCGGCGGCATGAGCGTGCTGATCCCGAACCCGCGCGATATCCCGGGCTTTATCAAGGAACTGCAGAAGTACAAGTTCCACATGTTCCCGGCGGTCAACACGCTGTACAACGCGCTGATCAACAACCCGGAGATCGCCAAGGTCGATTTCTCCGGCCTGCGCGTGGCCAACGGCGGTGGCATGGCGGTGCAGGAAGCGGTAGCCAAGAAGTGGCTGGACAAGACCGGCTGCCCGATCATCGAAGGCTACGGCCTGTCCGAGACCTCGCCGTCGGCCACCTGCAACCCGACCGACAGCAATGCGTTCTCCGGCACCATCGGCATGCCGCTGCCTTCGACCGAAGTGGTGATCCGCGACGACGACGGCAAGGACGTGCCGCTGGGCCAGCCGGGCGAGATCTGCATCCGCGGCCCGCAGGTGATGGCGGGCTACTGGAACCGCCCGGACGAGACCGCCAAGGTCATGACCCCTGACGGCTTCTTCAAGACCGGCGATATCGGCGTGATGGACGAGCGCGGCTACACCAAGATCGTTGACCGCAAAAAGGACATGATCCTGGTGTCGGGCTTCAACGTGTACCCGAACGAAGTCGAAGGCGTGGTGGCCGAGTGCCCGGGCGTGCTGGAAGTGGCCGCTGTGGGCGTGCCCGACACGCACTCGGGCGAGGTGGTCAAGCTGTTCGTGGTCAAGCAAGACCCGGCGCTGACCGAGGCGGACGTGATCGAGTTCTGCAAGGAGCGGCTGACCGGCTACAAGCGGCCGAAGTACGTGGAGTTCCGCACCGAGTTGCCCAAGACCAACGTCGGCAAGATCCTGCGCCGCGAACTGCGCGACAGCCGCAAGGCGGCCTGAGCGCCAGTTCCTGCGCAAACGAAAACGGCCTCCGCAACGGGTAATGCCGTTCAGTTAAGGTCCTTTCTGAGGAACCGGACGGTGTAGCGCTTAGGCAGGGCTTTGACTTCACGGG
>NZ_CP170643.1:500798-659676 GCF_051015765.1 Cupriavidus sp. a3
GCAAGTTAACAGCTCGACACCTTGTTTACAACCCCTGCAAAGAAAAATGCCGTTCAGACTTAACTGAACGGCATTACTCCGCAACGGGGGCCGTTTGTCTTGCAGCCTTCAGCGGCTCAGCATTCGTTCGACGGCGCCAGCCTTGGGTCCGGGCTTCCGTCGAGGTAGATCACCCGCACGCACGCGCCAGGCTCCAGCCCCGCTATCGCCGGCGCATTGGCCGATACGAGCGCTCCTTCCGTGGTCCGCACCTTGTACTGGAACAGGTCGATCTGCTGCACCGGCCCCGGACGGCTGAACAGTCGGCTCAGGTCGAAGGCAAAGCCAACGCCCACCCCGCCGCCGCCGCCACCACCCGCCGCGCCCACGCCGACGCTGGTGCCGCTGCCGTAGTAGGGCACCTGCGCGACGTCCATCCGCGTCAGGAATGTCTTCTCGGTCACGCGGCCGAGCTTGATGGTGGCGTTCACCGGGGTCACCTGCGGCGGTTGCGGCGTGCTGCTGCACGCCGCCATGAGCGGCAGCAGGCCGCACAGCGTGAGGTAGGGTAGCGTCTTCATGGCGAGATCAGGCCATTCTTGAGCCTGCCGAGTAGTCGGAACAGCGCGCGCCGGTCGGTTTCGGCCAGACCCGAAAACAGTTGCCCGATCCAGTCCTCATGCGCGCGCGCCATGCGCGAGAATGCCGCGCGTCCGGCCGGCGTCAGGCGGATCAGGTAGGCGCGGCGGTCGGTGGGCAGAGCCTCGCGCGAGACAAGGCCTTCCTGCTGCAACTGGTCAGTGATGCCGGTGACGTTGCCGCCGGTGACCATCATGCGGCGCGACAGCTCGCCCATCTTCAGCCCTTCGGGGTGGCGGTCGAGCTGGGCCATCAGGTCGAAGCGCGGCAGCGTGCAGGCAAATTCCTGCCGCAGCCGCGAGCGGATGTCGCCTTCGATCAGGTTGGTGCAGGTCAGCAGCCGCAGCCACAGCCGCAGGTCTTCGTGCTCGGTCTGGTCGGCACGGGTTTCAAGGTCGACCGGCGCGTTCTCGGCGCCGGCGGCAGGGGACAGGTTTGGCATCTTCAGTGCAACGGTGCGCGGGTGTGCGGCGAACGCCGCCAGCGGCTGCCGGAGCGGGACCGGCAGCCAACATTTGATGCCTCAAGTATATGCGCGATGCGGACGGTCGCCCTGCCGGCGGTCAAACCGCCATCAATCCACCTTGGCGCCTGAATCCTTGACCACCTTGGCCCATTTGGCGGTTTCGGCGCGGATCAGCGCGGCGAACTGCTCCGGCGTGTTGCCGACCGGTTCGGCGCCCTGTGCCTGCAGGCGTTCGCGCACCGCGGGCGCGCCGAGCGCCTTGGCCACTTCCTGCTGGATGCGGTGGATGATGTCCGGCGGTGTCCCGGCGGGTGCCAGCATGCCGAACCAGGAACTGGCCTCGTACTGCGGCAGGCCGGCCGCCTGCGCGATGGTCGGCACGCCCGGCAGCGCCGGCGAGGGTTTGGCGCTGGTCACGGCCAGCGCCTTGAGCTTGCCGGCCTTGATCAGCGCCATCGACGAGGGCAGGTTGTCGAACATCACCTGCATGGTGCCGCCGGTCAGGTCGGTCAGCGCCGGCCCGCTGCCCTTGTACGGGAAATGGACCATGAAGGTCTTGGTCTGCGTCTTGAACAGCTCGCCTGCCAGGTGGATCGAGGTGCCGTTGCCGCTGGACGCCATGTTCAGCTTGCCCGGGTTGGCGCGCGCGTAGGCGATCAGGTCCTTGACGCTGTCGATCTTGTTCTGCTGCGCAAACGCCGGGTTGACCACCAGGACGTTCGGCACCGCCGCGACTTCGGCGATGGGGGCAAAGTCCTTGATGGGGTCGAACGGCAGCTTGCCGTACAGCGACTGGTTGATGCCGTGGGTGCCGACCGTGCCCATCAGCAGCGTATAGCCGTCCGGCGCCGCCTTGGCGACGATATCGGCGCCGATATTGCCGCCCGCGCCGGGTTTGTTGTCCACGACCACGTTCCAGCCGGGCAGCTTGGCCAGCTCCGCGGCGACAGCTCGGGCCAGGATATCGGTGGTGCCGCCGGCGGCGAATGGCACGACCAGGCGGATCGGCTTGGTCGGATACGGATCGGCGGCCAGTGCCGCGGGACTGGCGAGCGCGGCAAGGCTGGCGGACAGCAACAGCGCGACGGCGCGCCGGCGAAGGGGTTGCATGCGTGGTCTCCTGTTGTAGCCGCCTTGTGTTGCCGGGCGGTGGCATGGTCAGTGCATTCTAGTTGGCGGGAATCGGCGCGCCGATGGGGTGATGCCCTATGCGGCAGGCGCCACTCGCCCCCAATGAAAAAAAGGCACCCGCAGGTGCCTTTGATCGATCGGCCGGTGAGGCTGGCGATCAGAACTTGTGGCGGATGCCGATGGCGGCGCCAATCATCTTGTCTTCGCCGGTACCCAGGAAGTAACCATTGGCGAAGCTGATCGCCGAGGTGTCGAAGTTCAGGCCGGCGTTCTTCGAGAAGGCCGTGGTCAGGTACACGTCGGTGCGCTTGGACAGGTTGTAGTCGGCGATGAACGAGATCTGCCAGGGGTTCTTGATGTTGTTGGTGGCGCCGGTGGCGGCCGGGTTGAAGTTCTTGACGTCGTCGTAGTAGTACGCGAGCGTCAGGCCCAGTGCCGGGGTGACCTGGTAGTTGCCGCCGACCCAGTAGTAGTTGTCCTTCAGGATCGTATTGTCGTTCGGCGCCTTGCTCATGCCCCAGCGATAGCCGGCCATCAGCTTGGCCGGGCCAAAGGCATAGCTGGCAGCGACCGCGGCCTTCTTGAATTCCCCGGTGCCGCCGGCGGCGTTCAGGGTCGGGTTGTACTGGTCATACGCGCCGCTGATGCCGAACGGGCCGGCTGCCCACGACACGCCTGCACCGTAGCCGGTGTCGCGGCGGAACTGGCCCGGGACTTCGCCGCCGCCGGCGACGCCGTTGCCGAACGACCAGTGGGCGACCGCGGTCACCGGACCGAACTTGCCCGTGTACTTGGCGGTGTTGTCCGAGCGGAAGTTCAGGCCCAGCTGCGCCACCACCGGCTCATACTGGGTGGCATAGCCGGTCGGCGAGAAGTTGGCCATCATGTCGAACAGCGAGGTGTACTGGCGACCGAAGGTCACGCGGCCCGCCTGGGCGCTTTCCAGGCCGACATAAGCCTGGCGGCCGAAGAGGCGGCCGCCTTGCTGCGAGCGGCCATCATCGAGGCCGAAACCGCTTTCGAGCACGAACAAGGCTTTCAGGCCGCTGCCCAGGTCTTCCACGCCGCGCAGGCCCCAACGCGAACCGGACAGGCCGCCGGACGACATGCGGAAGAGGTTCTCCGACGGGCCCGTTGCGAATCCGTTGGCCGCTGACGGCGTGACGCTCGACATATTGCTCACGTACTCGATGTTGGCATCCACCACACCGTAGAGCGTGACGCTCGATTGGGCCTGCGCCGCCCCGGTAAATGCGCCAAGCGCTGCCAGCGCCAGAAGCGATTTCTTCATGCTCGTTGATCTCCACTGTAAGAATTATTGGTGACGGCCCGGGGGAACCTCCTGTTGGTCTCCATCCCCCATGCGTCAAACTTCCTTAGAAGTTGCGAAGTACTGTAACAAACAACTTTTCGTTCACCATTCGGGCGCAACCCCCTTGTCTGGTTTTAACAACTCAGGGTTTCTGAGTAGCGTGCCGCATCAATGCAAGGCGTGGCGCGGGATGGCGCGAATTAGAGGCAAGCTACAATGCGGGTAATCCCGATGGCGGTCGTAGCGGGCCGCGCCGGCAGCGCGTACCCCACCATGGCGGGGCCTTGGGAGCCAGAAGATCAATCCGCATCCGCGACATGGACACCCTGATCAAAGAATTCGACGTGGCACTGCGCGCCGTTGCCGGGGCAACCCGCTCCGCGCGCGCCAACCCGGCCGACCAGCTGGCACCGGACACCGAACAGATGAGCGCCGAAGAGCGGCGCCACGTGGCCGGGCTGATGCGCATCAACCATGTCGGCGAGGTTTGCGCCCAGGCCCTGTACCAGGCGCAGAAGCTGACCGCGCGCAACGCGACGGTGCGCGCGCAGATGGATGCCGCCGCGCGCGAAGAAGAGGACCACCTGGCCTGGTGCGCCGAGCGGCTGCGCGAACTGGGTTCGCGGCCGAGCCTGCTCAACCCGCTGTGGTACGCCGGCGCGTTTGCGATCGGCTTTGTCGCCGGCCGCGCCGGCGACAAGGTCAGTCTCGGCTTCGTGGCCGAGACCGAGCGCCAGGTCGAGCACCATCTCGGCGGCCACCTGGACCGCCTGCCTGGAGCTGACGGCCGCTCGCGTGCCATCCTCGAGCAGATGCGCGACGACGAGATCCGCCATGGCGATGCCGCGCGCGATGCCGGTGGCATCCCGTTGCCCGCGCCGGTGCGTGCGCTGATGCGTGGTGCCTCGCGCGTGATGACCACCGCGGCCTACCGCATCTGACGCGCTGGGTCCGAGCGCCCGGCCTTATGGCCGCGCGCTCGCGGTTGCCCGCCCGCCCTTGATTTTCAGGCGCTGGCGGGCGATTGTTGTATCCTTCCCTCGGGTTGCGGGACAGTCGTTCCCGCCGCCGCCGGCAGTCCTCCTCCCGCAGTTCTCAGGTGGTTTCTCTGCTTTCCTCCCTAAGATGTTCATTTCATTAAGGATTCACTTTCACGGTGCGTGAGGTGTGCGCGCTAAGTCATTGTTCTGATTCGAAAAATCTCGTTTGCTGCCCTGCAAGCAGCCTTGACCGCCCAAATTGCTTCCTCTAAAGTGGGAAATAGTGTGAGGAAGTGTATTTTTGTGTGAAATTGCGAACCGACCGTGGGATCATTTCGTCACAGTCGGAAACAGCCGAATTCACGCGATTGCCAGCCGCCAGGGGTCACCGGCAGCGGGCAGTAACCGGGGGCGAGCTTGTTTCAGGGAGCATCGGCGCTGTCGCTGGATGCCAAGGGGCGGATGTCCATTCCGTCCAGGCACCGCGAGGCGCTGCAACAGCAGGCCGAGGGCCGGGTGACGCTTACCAAGCACCCGGATGGCTGCCTGCTGCTGTTTCCCCGGCCCGAGTGGGAAACCTTCCGCACGCGCATTGCAGCGCTGCCGATGGATGCGCACTGGTGGAAGCGCATCTTCCTGGGCAACGCCGCCGACGTGGAAATGGACGGCGCAGGCCGGGTGCTGATCGCGCCGGAGCTGCGCAGTGCAGCCATGCTCGACAAGGAAGTCATGCTGCTCGGCATGGGCAGCCATTTCGAAGTGTGGGATGCCGCGACTTACGCCGCCAAGGAACAGCAGGCGATGGCGCAAGGCATGCCCGAAGCATTGAAAAATTTCTCTTTCTGAAGAGGTCATGAGTCCTACCGGAACGCCGGCAACCCCCGCCCTGCGCCATCGCACCGTGCTGCTGGACGAGGCCGTCGACGCCCTGGTCTGGCGCCCGGGCGGCGTCTACGTGGACGGCACCTTCGGCAGGGGAGGGCACAGCCGGGCGGTACTGGCCCGGCTGGGCCCAGACGGGGCCCTGGTCGCGTTCGACAAGGACCCAGCAGCAATCGCAGAAGCGGGCACCATCGGGGATGCCCGCTTCTCCATTGAGCACGCCAGCTTTGCGGACATGGCAGAGCGCCTGGCCGGGCGCGGCCACGTGGCCGGCGTGCTGCTCGACCTGGGGATCAGCTCGCCCCAGATCGATGAGGCGGCGAGGGGGTTTTCCTTTCGTTTCGAGGGCCCGCTGGACATGCGCATGGACACCACGCGCGGCATCACCGCCGCGCAGTGGCTGGCGCAGGCGGATGAGCAGGACATTGCCAGGGTGATACGAGACTATGGGGAAGAACGGTTTGCTGTACAGATTGCAAAGGCGATTGTTGCTCGCCGGCGCGAACCCGGCGATGGCGGACCCATCGCCACTACTGCCGACCTTGCCGCGCTCGTGGCGAAAGCCGTCAAAACACGCGAGAAGGGCCAGGACCCTGCGACCCGCACCTTTCAGGCTCTACGGATTCACGTCAATCAAGAGCTTGAGGACCTCGAAAGAGGGCTGAAGGCGGCTTATGACCTGCTGCAGGTAGGGGGACGCCTGGTGGTGATCAGCTTCCATTCGCTGGAGGACCGCATCGTCAAGCGGTTCATGGCGGCGCACGCCCGTCCCCAGCAGGATGCCGACCCGGCCCTGCGCCGCGCGCCGCTGCGCGCGGCCGACCTGCCGCAACCCACGCTGCGCCTGCTGGGCCGCTCCAAGCCCGGCGCCGAGGAAATCGCAGCCAACCCGCGCGCGCGCTCGGCCGTGATGCGTGTGGCCGAGAAACTGGCTCCGGCCGGGGGAGGTGCGCGCGCATGAACCGCCTGACCTTCTTCCTGCTGGCCGCGCTGATCCTGTGTGCGCTTTCGCTGGTGAGCGCGCAGCACCAGGCGCGCACGCTGTTCGTGGCGCTGGAGCGGGCGCAGGGGGAAGAACGCCAGCTCGACATCGACTGGGCGCGCCTGCAGTACCAGCAGAGCTCGCTTGGCAAGAGCGCGCGCATCGCCGACGCGGCGCGCGCGCAGCTGAAGATGGCGCCGGCCAACCCCGGCAAGACCCAATACCTGTCGGGCATCGTGCTGCCGCCGGCGCAGCCAGCGCCGGCCAGCGAGGCGGAGGCGCGCCAATGAGCATGGCCCGACCCAACCCGCCCGGCCGCAACGGCAGCGGCACCCCGTCGCGCCCGCGCAGCGGCCAGTTCTCGGCCAGCCCGGTGCTGGGGCTGCGCCTGCCGATGTGGCGCTCCAAGCTGGTGGTGTTCCTGATGTTCGCGGCCTTTGTCGCGCTGGCGCTGCGCGCCGCATGGATCCAGGGTCCGGGCAACCAGTTCTATGAGGCCGAGGGCAAGAAGCGCTTCCAGCGCACGCTGGAGCTGCCGGCCACGCGCGGCAAGATCCTCGACCGCAACGGCCTGGTGCTGGCCACCAGCCTGCCGGTCAAGGCGATCTGGGCGGTGCCCGAGGACGTGCCCAACCAGGTCGAGCTGGCCAAGATCCGCCAGCTGGCCAAGCTGCTCGGCATGTCCGAGAAAGACCTCGGCAAGAAGCTGTCCGAAGACAAGGGCTTTGTCTACCTGAAGCGCCAGGTGCTGCCCGACGTCGCCGACAAGATCGCCGCGCTCAAGATCGACGGCATCCACCAGACCCGCGAGTACAAGCGCTTCTACCCGGAAGGCGAGGCGATGGCGCATATCGTGGGCTTCACCAACGTCGAGGACCGCGGCCAGGAAGGCGTGGAGCTGGCGCGCGAGACCGGGCTGGCCGGCCGCGCCGGCGCGCGCCAGGTGATCAAGGACCGCCTCGGCCGCGTGGTCGAGGATATCGGCATCCTGAAGACTCCGCGCGACGGCGAGGACATCCAGCTGTCGATCGACGCCAAGATCCAGTACCTGGCCTACAACGAACTGAAGGCCGTGGTCGAGAAGCACAAGGCCAAGGCCGCCAGCGCGGTGGTGCTCGACGCCCAGACCGGCGAGGTGCTGGCGCTGGCCAACTGGCCCACCTACAACCCCAACGACCGCACCCGGCTGTCCGGCGAGCAGCTGCGCAACCGCGTGCTGACCGACACCTTCGAGCCCGGCTCAATGATGAAGCCGATCACCGTGGGGCTGGCGCTGCAGCTCAAGCGCGTGACGCCATCGACGGTGATCACTACCACCGGCAAGTACCAGTTCGAAGGCGCCACCATCACCGATACCCACAACTACGGCGCGCTCACCGTCACCGGCGTGATACAGAAGTCGTCCAATATCGGCACGACCAAGATCGCGATGCTGATGAAGCCGCAGGAGATGTGGGACATGTACACCAGCATCGGCCTGGGCCAGGCGCCCAAGATCGGCTTCCCCGGCGCGGTGGCGGGGCGCGTGCGCCCGTTCAAGAGCTGGCGTCCGATCGAGCAGGCCACCATGTCGTACGGCTACGGCCTGTCGGTGTCGCTGTTCCAGATGGCGCATGCCTACACCATCTTTGCGCACGACGGGGAGCTGATCCCGGTCACCATGTTCCGCACCAACGGCCCGGCCACCGGCGAGCGCATCCTGTCGCCGCAGGTGGCGCGCGACGTGCGCGCCATGATGGAAACCGTGACCGCGCCCGGCGGCACCGCGCCCGAGGCGCAGGTGATGGGCTACCGCGTCGGCGGCAAGACCGGCACCGCCTACAAGCACGAAGGCCGCGGCTACAACCGCAGCAAGTACCGCGCCTCGTTCATCGGCCTGGCGCCGATGTCCAACCCGCGCATCATCGTCGCCGTCAGCGTCGACGAGCCCACCGCCGGCAGCCACTATGGCGGCCTGGTGGCCGGCCCGGCGTTCGCCGCCATCACCGGCGGCACGCTGCGCGCACTGAATGTCCAGCCCGATTCGCCGATCCGCCAGCTGGTGGTCAGCGACAAGGTGCCGGAAAGCGAACCGTGGACTGCGACCCAATGACGGCCAAGCCCCTGCTCCCGCTCGAGGTGACCACCCAGGCCAGCAACGCGCTGGCCTGGCTGCGTACCAACGTGGCCGCTTCGGCGCAGCTGACCGGCGATAGCCGCCGGCTGGCGCACGGCGACGTGTTCTTCGCCTACGTGCTCGGCAACGAGCGCCTGACCACCGATGGGCGGCCGTATATCCAGCAGGCCATCGCGGCCGGCGCCGGCGCCATCGTCTATGAGGCCGACGGCTTCGACTGGCCGTTTGGCGATGTCGTGCCCCACCTGGCGCTCAGCAACCTGCATCAGCTTGCCGGCCCGATCGCCGCCGGCTGGCACGGCAATCCGGTGCGCGGCCTGGCCGTGACCGGCATCACCGGCACCAACGGCAAGACCTCGTGCAGCCAGTGGCTGGCGCGCGTGCTGCAGGCCGCGGGCACGCCATGCGCGACCGTCGGCACGCTCGGCACCGGTTTCCCCGGCGCCCTGCAGGCGACCGGCTTCACCACGCCCGACGCGGTGCAGCTGCAGGCCAGCCTGGCGGCGCTGCACGATGCCGGCGCGCGTGCCGTGGCGATGGAAGTGTCCTCGCACGGCCTCGAGCAGGAGCGCGTCGCCGGCACGCATTTCTCGGTGGCGGTGCTGACCAACCTGACGCAGGACCACCTCGACTACCACGGCTCGATGGCCGAGTACGAGGCCGCCAAGGAGCGCCTGTTCCGCTGGGACGGCCTGCGCACCGCGGTGGTCAACCGCGACGACGCCATGGGCCAGCGGCTGCTGGCCGCGGACGCGGCCGCGATCGCCGCGCCGCACGTGATCGAATACGGCATCGACGGGCCCGGCGCCGCCACGGTGCGCCGCCCGCGCGGCGAATGGCTGCGCGCCACCAACGTGCGCGCCACGCCCAACGGCACCGCTTTCCATATCGACGGCAACTTCGGCAGCGCCGAGATGTCCACGCCCATGATCGGCGCCTTCAACGTCAGCAACCTGCTGGCGGTGCTGGGCGCGGCGCTGGCCAACGGCGTGGCGTGGGATGCGGCCCTGGCCGCGCTGCGCGCGCTGACGCCGGTCGAGGGCCGCATGGAACTGTTCGGCGCCAACGGTGGCGATGCCGCGCTGGGCCCGCTCGCCGTGGTCGACTATGCCCACACCCCCGACGCGCTGGAACAGACGCTGGCCGCGCTGCGCCCGGTGGCGCAGGCGCGCCATGGCCGCCTGTGGTGCGTGTTCGGCTGCGGCGGCGACCGCGACCCGATCAAGCGCCCGCTGATGGGCGCAGTGGCCGAACGACTGGCTGACGACGTCATCCTGACCAGCGACAACCCGCGCAGCGAGGACCCGCAGGACATCCTTGACGCGATCTCCGACGGCATGGCGGACCGCGCGCGCGGCCGCCAGATCGAGGACCGCGCCGCGGCCATTCTCTACGCCATCAAGCATGCGGCCCCGGCCGACGTGGTGCTGGTGGCAGGCAAGGGCCACGAGGCCACCCAGGAGATCCAGGGGCGCAAGCGCCCGTTCTCCGACCGCGAGCATGTCCGCCTGGCGCTTGCCACCCGTGGAGTATCGGCATGAACCAGACCACCATGACTACCTTGCAGGACGCCGCCGGCTGGATCGCCGGCGCGCGCGTTTGTGGCGACGGCGCCGTTGCGTTCTCGCGCGTGCAGACCGACAGCCGTACCGTCGAGCCCGGCGACCTGTTCGTCGCGCTGAAGGGCGAGCGCTTCGATGCGCATGATTTCATCGCCGACGTGGTGGCCAAGGGCGCCGCTGCGGTGCTGGTGAGCCGCGACGCGGCTACCAGCAACTATGCCGGCGTGCCGGCCATCGTCGCCCCCGACACCCGCATCGCGCTGGGCGAGCTGGGCGCCGGCTGGCGCCGCCGGTTCACGCTGCCCGCGGTGGCGGTGACCGGCAGCAACGGCAAGACCACGGTCAAGGAAATGATCGCGGCGATCTTCGCCGCGGCGGTGGGCGAGGACCAGCGCCTGGCCACCGGCGGCAACCTGAACAACGACATCGGCCTGCCGTTGACGGTGCTGCGCCTGCGCGCCACGCACAAGCTGGCGGTGCTGGAGCTCGGCATGAACCATCCGGGCGAGACCGTCTACCTGGCCGGCATCGCCCAGCCCACCGTGGCGGTCATCACCAACGCGCAGCGCGAGCACCAGGAATTCATGGTCAGCGTGGAAGCCGTGGCGCACGAACACGCGGCCGCGCTGGCGGCGCTGCCGGCGGACGGCGTGGCGGTGTTCCCGCTCGACGAGGAAAGCGGCGGTGCCTTTGCGCCGGTCTGGCGCGAGGCCGCCGGTGCGCGCCGCGCGCTGTCGTTCGGCACCTCGCAGCGCGCGGATGTGCACGCCACCATGGCACTGGTCGACGGCGCGCAGGTGATGCAGGTGCGCGCGCCGGGCCATGCGTTTGAAGTCAGGCTCGCGCTGCTGGGCGAGCACAACGTGCGCAACGCGCTGGCGGCTATCGCCTGCGCGCTGGCCGCGGGCGTGCACGTGCCGGCGATCCAGGCGGGGCTGGCCGGCTTCCAGGCGGTCAAGGGCCGTCTGCAGGTGAAGTACACACCGGGCGGCACGGTGGTCATCGACGACACCTACAACGCCAACCCCGATTCCATGCGCGCCGCCATCGACGTGCTGGCCGGCTTCGCCGCGCCGCGCGTGCTGGTGCTGGGCGACATGGGCGAGGTCGGCGACCAGGGGCCGGCGTTCCACGAAGAAATCGGCGCCTACGCGCAGGCGCGCGGCGTCGACACGCTGTGGGGCACCGGCGAGCTGGCCGTGCACGCGGTGCGTGCGTTCGGCGCCAATGGCCGCCATTTCGGCAGCGCGGAGGACCTGGCAAAGGCCCTGGAGGAAGACAGCGGGGGCATGGTGGCGCAAGCCGGCGCCGTGCTGGTGAAGGGATCGCGCTTCATGCGCATGGAACGGATGGTCGCTGCGCTGGTCGCAGACACTTCCGCACATTAACGAAGACAACACGATGTTATTGGCTCTGGCCCAGTGGCTGCAAAACGACTACAGCTTCCTCCGGGTCGTCAACTACCTGACTTTCCGCGCGGTGATGGCCAACCTCACCGCGCTGCTGATCGGCCTGACGTTCGGGCCGTGGGTGATCCGCAAGCTGACCGAGCTGAAGGTCGGCCAGGCGGTGCGCACCATCGGCCCGCAGACGCACCTGGTCAAGTCCGGCACGCCGACCATGGGCGGCGTGCTGGTGCTGGTGTCGATCGCTGTCTCGACGCTGCTTTGGTGCGACTGGGGCAACCGCTTTATCTGGGTGGTGATGCTGGTCACCTTCGGCTACGGCGCCATCGGCTGGGTCGACGACTACCGCAAGGTGGTCTATCGCGATCCGCGCGGCATGTCGAGCCGCGAAAAGTTTTTCTGGCAGACGCTGATCGGCCTGGTGGCCGCGGTCTACCTGGCGTTCTCGGTGTCCGAAAGCAGCAACGTGCGGGTCTGGGAGCTGTTCCTGAACTGGGTCGAGGGCGGGCTGTCGCTCGACATGCCGTACAAGTCCAACCTGATCGTGCCCTTCTTCAAGGAGATCAGCTACCCGCTGGGCGTGGCCGGCTTCATCGTGCTGACCTACCTGGTGATCGTGGGCTCGAGCAACGCCGTGAACCTGACCGACGGCCTGGACGGCCTGGTGATCATGCCGGTGGTGCTGGTGGGCGGCGGGCTGGGCGTGTTTGCCTACGTGATGGGCAACGCGGTCTACAGCAAGTACCTGCTGTTCCCGCATATCCCGGGCGCGGGGGAGCTGCTGATCTTCTGTTCCGCGCTGGGCGGGGCAGGGCTGGCTTTCCTCTGGTTCAACGCGCATCCGGCGCAGGTGTTCATGGGCGACGTGGGCGCGCTGGCGCTGGGCGGCGCGCTGGGCACGGTGGCGGTGATCGTGCGCCAGGAGATCGTGCTGTTCGTGATGGGCGGCATCTTCGTGGTCGAAACGCTGTCGGTGATGGCGCAGGTCACGTGGTTCAAGATCACCAAGCGCCGTTTTGGCGAGGGCAGGCGGCTGTTCCGGATGGCGCCGCTGCACCACCATTTCGAGCTGGGCGGCTGGAAGGAAACGCAGGTCACGGTGCGCTTCTGGATCATCACCATGCTGCTGGTGCTGATCGGATTGTCGACGCTGAAGCTGCGCTAGGGGTGTTGGTGGTTGCGCCGATGGTCAGAACCGCGGCGCTCTCTATATAGAAACAGGAAACCAAAGGCAGGAAATCGAAGTGTTTGGCGAGCTGCAGAAACCTCATGTGCTGGTACTAGGCCTCGGCGAATCGGGGCTGGCCATGGCGCGCTGGTGTGGCCTGAACGGCTGCGCGGTGCGCGTGGCCGACACGCGCGAGGCGCCCGCCAACCTTGTCTTCCTGCAGGCCGAGCTGACTTCGGCCGGGTTCGTGGGCGGGCCGTTCTCGGAAAGCTTGCTCGACGGTATCGGCCTGGTGGCGATCAGCCCCGGGCTGTCGCCGCTGGACGCCGGCACCGGAGCGCTTCTGGCCGCCGCGCAGGCGCGCGGCATCCCGGTGTGGGGCGAGATCGAGCTGTTCGTGCGCGCGCTCAGGCACCTGGAGGCCGAATCCGGCTACGCGCCGAAGCTGCTCGCGATCACCGGCACCAATGGCAAGACCACCACCACGGCACTGACCGGCCGGCTGGTCGAGCGCGCCGGCAAGACCGTGGCAGTGGCGGGCAATATCAGCCCGTCGGCGCTGGACAAGCTGTCGGCGTGCATCGCCTCGGCCACGCTGCCGGAGGTGTGGGTGCTGGAACTCTCCAGCTTCCAGCTGGAAACCACGCATACGCTGGCGCCGGATGCGGCCACCGTGCTCAACGTGAGCCAGGACCATCTTGACTGGCACGGCTCGATGGAAGCCTACGCCGCCTCCAAGGCGCGCATCTTCGGGCCCGTCGGCAGCGAGTGCGTGCAGGTGCTGAACCGCAATGACCGGCTCACGCTGGACATGGCGCGGGCGGGCCGCAAGCCGGTGACCTTCGGCATCGATCTGCCGGAAGTGCCGGGCAGCTTCGGCATCCTGCGCGAGGGCGGCATGCCCTGGCTGGTGCTGGCCGAACCCGATTCGGAAGCGGAAGGGGAGGGCAAGCCGCGCCGCCGCAAGGCCGCCGAAGCTACCGAGGAAGCCGTGCCGGTGCGCCACAAGCGCCTGATGCCGGCCGATGCGCTGCATATCCGTGGCATGCACAACGCCACCAACGCCATGGCGGCGCTGGCGCTGTGCCGTGCCATCGACCTGCCGATGAACGCGTTGCTGCATGGCCTGCGCGAGTATCGCGGCGAGCCGCACCGCGTGGAGTGGGTCGCCACCATCGATGACGTCGAGTATTTCGACGACAGCAAGGGCACCAATGTCGGCGCCACCGTGGCCGCGCTGTCCGGGCTGGACAAGCGCGTGGTGCTGATCGCGGGCGGCGAAGGCAAGGGCCAGGATTTCTCGCCGCTGGCCGCGCCGGTGGCGCAATACGCACGCGCCGTGGTGCTGATCGGCCGGGCCGCGGGAGAGTTGCGCGATGCCCTGCAGGGCAGCGGCTCGACCCTGGCCGATGCCGCCACGCTGGAAGAAGCCGTGACCAAGGCAACCGAACTGGCCGAGCGCGGCGACGTCGTGCTGCTTTCGCCGGCCTGCGCCAGCCTCGACATGTTCCGCAACTACGTGCACCGCGCCGAGGTATTCCGCGCCGCGGTGGAAGAACTGGCCCTGTCCCGGGGGATCCTGCCATGAGTGAGGCACAGGTCAAGCGCAGCGGTTTCATCGGCGCCACCATCGGCAACGCCTGGGGTGGCCTGCGTGACGCGGTTTCGGGCGTCAAGCCCACGCGTTCGCGCATGATGGAGTACGACCAGCCCCTGCTGTGGGTCGCGATCGTGCTGCTCGCGCTCGGCCTGGTGATGGTCTTTTCGGCCTCGATCGCGCTGCCGGATTCGCCGCGCTACGCCAACTACCGCGAAAGCCATTTCCTGGTGCGGCATGCGTTCGCGCTGTTTATCGGACTGTCGGTCGGGCTGGTGGCGTTCCAGGTGCCGGTGAAGGTGTGGGACCGGTATGCGCCCAAGCTCTTTATCGTCGCGCTGATCCTGCTGGTGATCGTGCTGGTGCCGTTCGTCGGCAAGGGCGTGAACGGCGCACGCCGGTGGATCCCGCTGGGCGTGATGAATTTCCAGCCGTCGGAACTGATGAAGCTGGCAGTGGTGCTGTACGCCGCCAACTACACCGTGCGCAAGCAGGAGTGGATGCAGACCGTGTCCAAGGGCTTCCTGCCGATGGGCGTGGCGGTAGTGGTGGTCGGCATGCTGCTGCTGCTCGAGCCCGACATGGGCGCGTTCCTGGTGATCGCGGCGGTGGCGATGGGCATCCTGTTCCTGGGCGGCATCAACGGCAAGCTGTTCGCCGGGCTGGTCGGCGTGGCGGTGGGCGCGTTCGCGCTGCTGATCACGGCGTCCCCATGGCGGCGCGAGCGGATCTTTGCCTACCTGAGCCCGTGGGAAGAGAGCAACGCGCTGGGCAAGGCCTACCAGCTCACGCATTCGCTGATTGCCTTCGGCCGCGGCGAGTGGACCGGGGTCGGGCTGGGCGGCAGCATCGAGAAGCTGCACTACCTGCCCGAGGCGCATACCGACTTCATCCTTGCGGTAATCGGCGAGGAGTTTGGCTTTGTCGGCGTGCTGGTGGTGATCGTGCTGTTCTACTGGCTGGTGCGCCGCGCCTTCAATATCGGCCGCACCGCGCTGCAGCTCGACCGCACCTTTGCCGGACTGGTGGCCAAGGGCATCGGCGTGTGGATCGGCTGGCAGACCTTTATCAACATGGGCGTGAACCTGGGGCTGCTGCCGACCAAGGGGCTGACGCTGCCGCTGGTGAGCTATGGCGGGTCGGGGATTCTGATGAACTGCGTGGCGTTGGCGATCCTGCTGCGCATTGACTATGAAAACCGTGTGTTGATGCGCGGAGGCAAGGTATGACCGCACCGCGCACCCTGCTCGTGATGGCCGGCGGCACCGGGGGGCATGTGTTCCCGGGGCTGGCGGTCGCGCATGCGTTGCGCGAGCAGGGCTGGAACATCGTCTGGCTGGGCAACCGCACCGGCATGGAAGCCACGCTGGTGCCCAAGCACGGCATCCCGATGGAATACATCCAGTTCGGCGGCCTGCGTGGCAAGGGGCTGGTGACCAAGTTCCTGCTGCCGCTGAACCTGCTGCGCGCGTTCTGGCAGAGCATCGGCGCGCTGCGCCGGGTAAAGCCGAACGTGGTGCTGGGCATGGGCGGGTATATCACCTTCCCGGCCGGCATGATGGCCTCGCTGCTGGGCCGCCCGCTGGTGCTGCACGAGCAGAACTCGATCGCCGGCCTGGCCAACAAGGTGCTGGCCAAGGTGGCCGACCGCGTGCTGTGCGCGTTCCCGGACACGCTGCCCGGCGGCGAATGGACCGGCAACCCGGTGCGCGAGGAACTGGCGCACCTGGATGCGCCCCAGGCGCGCTACGACCAGCGCACCGGTCCGCTGCGCATCCTGGTGGTGGGCGGCAGCCTGGGCGCCGCGGCGCTGAACGAGGTGGTGCCGAAGGCGATCGCGCTGCTGCCGGAAAGCGAGCGCCCGGTGGTGACGCACCAGGCGGGCGCGAAGCAGATCGACACGCTGCGCGCCAACTATGCGGCGGCACAGGTGCCGGCGCAGACCCTGCCGTTCATCGACGACATGGCGCGCGCCTATGCCGATGCGGATCTCGTGATCTGCCGCGCCGGCGCGATGACCGTGTCGGAAGTGGCCGCGGCGGGCGTGGCGGCGCTGTTCGTGCCGTTCCCGCACGCAGTGGACGATCACCAGACCACCAACGCAAAGTTTTTATCCAGCCAGGGCGCGGCCCTGTTGGTGCAGCAACAAGACCTGACGGCCGAGGGCCTGGCGCAGACCATCGCCAGCCTGACCCGGTCGCAGCTGAAAGACATGGCGCGCCTGGCGCGCGGACTGGCCAAGCCTGAGGCAACCCGGCGCGTCGCCGAGGTGTGCAGCCAGCTGGCCAGGGACTGAAGTGAGCGAAGCAGCAATCCAATGAAGCATATCGTCAAAAACATCCACTTCGTGGGGATCGGCGGGGCCGGCATGAGCGGCATCGCCGAGGTCCTGCTGAACCTGGGCTACAAGGTCTCGGGTTCCGACGTGGGCAGCAATGCCGCCACGCGGCGCCTGGCCTCGCTCGGCGCCACGGTCATGCACGGGCATGACGCGGCCAACGTGACCGGGGCCAACGCCGTGGTGGTGTCGACCGCGGTCAGCGGCGACAACCCCGAGGTGCTGGCCGCCCGCAGCAAGCGCATCCCGGTGGTGCCGCGCGCGGTGATGCTGGCCGAGCTGATGCGCCTGAAGCAGGGCGTGGCCATCGCCGGCACGCACGGCAAGACCACCACCACCAGCCTGGTGGCATCGGTGCTGGCCGAAGGCGGGCTGGATCCCACCTTCGTCATCGGCGGCCGGCTCAACTCCGCCGGCGCCAACGCGCGCCTGGGCACCGGCGACTTCATCGTGGCCGAGGCGGATGAATCCGACGCATCGTTCCTGAACCTGTTCCCGGTCATCGAGGTCATCACCAATATCGATGCCGACCACATGGACACCTACGGGCACGACTTTGCCCGGCTCAAGCAGGCGTTCATCGAATTCACGCAGCGCCTGCCGTTCTACGGCATTGCCGTGCTGTGCGTCGACGACCCCAACGTGCGCGAGATCCTGCCGTTCGTGTCCAAGCCGGTGGTGCGCTACGGGTTTGCCGAAGACGCGCAGATCCGCGCCGTGGACGCGCGCGCGGTCGACGGCCAGATGCACTTCACCGTGCTGCGCCAGCTCAACGGCCATACCGAGCCGCCGCTGGAAATCGTGCTGAACCTGCCCGGCATGCACAACGTGCAGAACGCGCTGGCGGCGATCGCCATCGCGACCGAGCTGGAAGTGCCCGACGCCGCCATCGTCAAGGCGCTGCGCGAGTTCCACGGCGTGGGCCGCCGCTTCCAGCGCTACGGCGAAGTGGCCACCACCGACGGTGCCGGCACCTTCACGCTGGTGGACGACTACGGCCACCACCCGGTGGAAATGGCCGCCACGCTTGCCGCGGCGCGCGGCGCGTTCCCGGGCCGCCGCCTGGTGCTGGCGTTCCAGCCGCACCGATTCACCCGTACGCGGGATTGCTTTGAAGACTTCGTCAAAGTGCTGGGCACTGTCGATGCCCTGCTGCTGTCCGAGGTCTATGCCGCCGGCGAGACCCCGATCGTGGCCGCCGACGGCCGTGCGCTGACCCGCGCGTTGCGCGTGGCCGGCAAGGTAGAACCTGTTTTCGTGGAGCAGATGGAAGAGATGCCGCAGGCCATCCTGAATGCTGTCCGGCCCGGCGATGTGGTCGTGACGATGGGCGCCGGCTCGATCGGCGGCGTGCCGGGGCAACTGGTGTCGCACCAGCAGACGCAACAGTCGGGAGGCCAGCAATGAGCTTCGTCGCCCATCCCAATATCGATCCCAAGTCGCTGGGCAAGGTCGGCGTGCTGTTCGGCGGCCGCTCGGCCGAGCGCGAGATCTCGCTGATGTCGGGCAGCGGCGTGCTGGCCGCGCTGCAGTCGCGCGGCGTCGACGCGCATGGCTTCGATCCCGGCCTGCAAGGCGTGGCCGAGCTGGCCGCGGCCAAGTTCGACCGCGTCTTTATCGCGCTGCACGGCCGCTATGGCGAAGACGGCACCATCCAGGGCCTGCTGGAACAACTGGGCGTGCCCTACACCGGCAGCGGCGTGCTGGCCTCGGCGCTGGCGATGGACAAGCAGGCCACCAAGCGCCTGTGGACCACGCATGACCTGCCCACGCCGCGTTTCGCGATGCTGCATGCCGATACGGATTTCGACGCGGTGGTCGCCGACCTGGGCCTGCCGCTGATCGTCAAGCCGGCGCGCGAAGGCTCGTCGATCGGCCTGACCAAGGTGACGGCGGCCGGGCAGATGCGCGAGGCGTTCGAGAAGGCCGAGGCGCTGGACAACGACGTCATCGCCGAGACTTTCATCGACGGCGCCGAGCTGACCTGCCCGATCGTGGGCGAGGGCGATACCGCCGAAGCGCTGCCGGTGATCCGCATCGTCGCGCCCGAAGCGAACTACGACTATCAAAATAAGTACTTTACTGACGATACCCAATACTTGTGTCCGTCAGGACTGGACCCCGAAGTCGAGAAGGAAGTCCAGGCGCTGGCGGTGCAGTCCTATCGAGTGCTGGGCTGCCGCGGCTGGGCGCGCGCCGACGTGATGCTGCGCGCCGACGGCAAGCCTTTCCTGCTCGAGATGAATACCTCGCCCGGCATGACCGGCCACTCGCTGGTGCCGATGGCGGCGCGCGCGGCCGGCATCAGCTACGAGGACTTCGTGCTGCAGGTGGTGGCCGCCGCGACGCTGGACCTGCACCCGAACGAGCACTGGAAGCCCGAATAACAGAGAACCCGCCTGGACCATGTGGCATAACGCACGCCTGCTCAACCTGATCGCCACCACGCTCTATGCCGTGGTGGCGCTGATGGCGCTCGCGGCCGGCCTGCTGTGGCTGGCGCAGCGGCCGGTGTTTGCCATCACCCACGTGGAGATCGCGCCGATGGACGGCGGCGCGCTGCGCCACGTGAACGCCCCCAGCGTGCGTGCCAGCGCGCTGGGCAAGCTGTCGGGCAACTTCTTCACGCTTGACCTGAACGCGGCACGGCAGGCGTTCGAGTCGGTGCCCTGGGTGCGGCGCGCCAGCGTGCGGCGCGAGTGGCCAAACGGCCTGGCTGTGGAGGTCGAGGAACACGAGGCGCTGGGTACCTGGGGCTCGCCGGAGAGCGGGCGCCTGCTCAATACCTACGGCGAGATCTTCGTGGCCAACACCGCCGAGGCGGAAGAAGACGCACAGTTGCTGGCGCTGGACGGTCCTCCGGACAGCGAGGGCGACGTGATTGAGAAGCTCGAGGTCATGCGCCAGTGGTTCAAGCCGTTGCATACCGAGCCGCTGGCGGTGACGCTGTCGGGCCGCTATGCCTGGCGCGCCAGGCTGTCCAACGGCATGGTGGTCGAGCTTGGCCGCGAGCAGAACGATGAAGACCGCACTGCGATGGACCAGCGGGTCAGGCGTTTCGTCGCTGCATGGCCGCAGGTCACCGAGCAGTGGGGCAAGCAGATCGACTACGCCGACCTGCGTTATCCCAATGGTTTTGCCATCCGCGCCGCCAATGCCCGCTTCCTGACCGAGGCGCAGATCGCTGCGGCGGTGCGGGCCGAGAAGGCGGAGCGGGCGGCGAAGGCGGCCCGGGCTACGCAGGCAGCGGCAGCGGTTTCCGGTACTTCCAACAACAATCCGACGCGACTGAAGAGCAAGAACGCGGAGAAAACCCGATGAGCAAGGAATACAAGGACCTGTTGGTCGGTCTCGATATCGGCACCTCGAAGGTGGCGGCGGTGGTCGCAGAACTGCGCCCCGACGGCAGCTACGAGGTGATCGGGATGGGCCAGTCGGAGTCCAAGGGTCTGAAGAAAGGGGTCGTGGTCAATATCGAGGCCACCGTGCAGTCGATCCAGAAAGCACTGGAAGAGGCTGAGCTGATGGCCGACTGCAAGATCTCGGAGGTCTTTACCGGCATTGCCGGCAGCCATATCCGCAGCTTCAACTCCAGCGGCATGGTGGCAATCAAGGACAAGGAGGTCACGCAGACCGACGTGGCGCGCGTGATCGAGACCGCCAAGGCGGTCAATATCCCGACCGACCAGCAGATCCTGCACATCCTGACGCAGGAATTCATCATCGACGGGCAGGAAGACGTGCGCGAGCCCATCGGCATGAGCGGCATCCGCCTGGAAGTGAAGGTGCATATCGTCACCGGCGCCGTCAGCGCCGCGCAGAACATCGTCAAGTGCGTGCGCCGCTGCGGCCTGGAAGTGCATGACCTGATCCTGCAGCCGCTGGCCTCGAGCCTGGCGGTGCTGACCGAGGACGAGAAGGAACTGGGCGTGGTGCTGGTCGACATCGGCGGCGGCACCACCGACATCGCCATCTTCAGCGAAGGCGCGATCCGCCATACGGCCGTGATCCCCATCGCCGGCGACCAGATCACCAACGACATCGCCATGGCGCTGCGCACGCCCACGCCGGACGCCGAGGACATCAAGATCCAGTACGGCATCGCCAAGCAGGCGATCGCCGATCCGGAAGACATGATCGAGGTGCCGGGCGTGGGCGACCGCGGCACGCGCACGCTCAGCCGCCAGGCGCTGGCCGCGGTGATCGAGCCGCGCATCGAAGAGCTGTACTCGCTGGTGCACCAGGTGGTGCGCGAGTCGGGCTATGAAGAACTGTTGTCGTCCGGCGTGGTCATCACCGGTGGTACCGCGATGATGCCGGGCATGGTCGAGCTGGGCGAGGACATCTTCCTCAAGCCCGTGCGCGTGGGCGTGCCGGAGTACCGCGGCAACCTGCACGAGGTGGTGAAGAGCCCGCGCTATGCGACGGTGATGGGCCTGCTGCTGGAAGGCCGCGTGCAACGGATGCGCGGGCGCAAGGTGGCGGTGCAGAGCGGGTCGGTCAAGCAGGTCTGGACCCGCATGAAGGAATGGTTCGTCGGCAATTTCTGATCGATGCGGAAATTGCCGGGCTGAAGATGCGACGGCGCGCGCAAGGTCTTGTCTACCGGACAGCCGATGGCGCGTTGAGCAAAGGTTTCGTGGTTCTTTCTTTTAATGGTTTTTTTGTTCAGAAACCAGGGGTTGCGGCGGGGAGGCTGCATCGTCTGGGGACTGATTCTTCTCGGAGGCAGTGATGGACTTTGACATGATCGAAACGGAAGTGATGGACGGCACCATCATCAAGGTGGTCGGCGTGGGCGGCGCGGGCGGCAATGCCGTGCAGCACATGATCAGCCGCGGCGTGCAGGGCGTCGAATTCATCTGCATGAATACCGACGCCCAGGCGCTCAAGCGTTCCAGCGCTTCGCGCGTGCTGCAATTGGGCAGTACGGGACTGGGTGCCGGCGCCAAGCCGGAAGTCGGCCGCGGTTGCGCCGATCAGGCCCGCGAGCAGATCGCCGACGCGCTGCGCGGCGCGCACATGGTCTTCATCACTGCCGGCATGGGCGGCGGTACCGGTACCGGTGCCGCGCCGATCGTGGCGCAGGTTGCCAAGGAAATGGGCATCCTGACCGTGGGCGTGGTCAGCAAGCCGTTCGACTTCGAAGGCGCGCGCCGCGCCAAGGTGGCCGAGCATGGCTCCAGCGAGCTGGAATCGAGCGTCGACTCGCTGATCGTGGTGCTGAACGAAAAGCTGTTCGAAGTGATGGGCGACGACGCCGAGATGGACGCATGCTTCCAGTGCGCCGACGACGTGCTGCACAACGCGGTGGCCGGCATTGCCGAGATCATCAACGTTGACGGCCTGGTGAACGTCGACTTCGAAGACGTGAAGACGGTGATGGGCGAGCAGGGCAAGGCCATGATGGGGACGGCCACCGTGTCGGGCGTGGACCGCGCCCGCCTGGCGGCCGAGCAGGCCGTTGCCAGCCCGCTGCTGGAAGGCGTGGACCTGTCCGGCGCGCGCGGCGTGCTGGTCAACATCACCGCCAGCCGTTCGCTGAAGCTGTCGGAAACCAAGGAAGTCATGAACACCATCCGCAGCTACGCCGCGGAAGACGCGACCGTGATCTTCGGTACGGTGTACGACGATTCGATGAGCGATGCGCTGCGCGTGACCGTGGTCGCGACCGGCCTGGGCCGCTCGGCCAAGAAGCAGCAGCCGATGACGCTGCTGAAGACCGGCACGGACAACATGCCGGTGCAGATGATGGCCAACATGGCCGCCACCGCTGCGCAGCACAGCTCGCCGGACTACAGCAACCTGGACACGCCGGCGGTATGGCGCAGCTCGCGCGAATCGGCGTCGGCCCACGTGGCGGCGCTGCAGGAAAAGGGTGTGGACACGTACGATATTCCGGCCTTCCTGCGCAAGCAGGCAGACTGAGCGCCGGACGGCTCGGCATCGGTGCCTCCACCGGCCGCCTGACGGATCGCGTCGCCTTGTCGCGATGCACGCGCGCTCCCTATCCGCGCGTGCCTTGCATGGACTGACGTGACCCGGCAGGCAGCCGGCGGCGCCGCGCCGCCTGCCGCAACGGCGCATCGTCCGCCACAACCTGCATCCCGTCGCCGGGCAGGGCGTGCCGCTGGCCGCCTCCCCGGACTGGTTTCCCGCCTTCCCGGTCGGGATGTCTCGCCGTCCGCGCGGCGCACCCACAGGTGCGTCGCGCGGACGTCTTTGTAGCAAGGTGTATCGAATGCGACCGGATGTGATCCGGCTTTTGCATCGCCGGCGCGGCGCCTATGATCTTGGGGTTGCCCGCAGTACGGAACACTACCCGGAACGCTGTCCGGATCGCTGTCCGGATTGTTGAACCGGCACGCTGCCGCGCCGCTGCGGCGCAGCCGGCCGCCATCCGTCCTATCCTTCAGACAACCCAGAGACTTCGCCCCATGATTACCGTCGGTTCCCGCGTCCCGGACGCCACCCTGCAGGAATTCATCGAAACCGAGAGCGAGGGCTGCTCGCTCGGACCCAACGCCTTCCGCGTCGCCGACCTGGTGCGCGGGCGCAAGATCGTGGTGTTCGGGCTGCCCGGCGCGTTCACGCCGACCTGCTCGGCCAAGCATGTGCCGGGCTTCGTGACGCATGCCGCAGACCTGCGCGCCGCCGGCGTCGATGAAGTGTGGTGCGTGTCGGTCAACGACGCCTTCGTCATGGGCGCGTGGGGCCGCGAACAGCAGGTCGCCGGCGCGGTACGCATGATGGCCGATGGCAGCGCCGAATGGACGCGTGCGCTGGGCCTGGACCAGGACCTGGGCGCGCGCGGCATGGGCGTGCGCTCCAAGCGCTATGCCATGGTGATCGACGATGGTGTGGTGACCCGGCTCGACGTGGAGGCGCCCGGCGAATTCCGCGTCAGCAGCGCCGACGCCGTGCTGGCTGCGTTGCGCGGCTGACACAGTCATCCGGGTAAACGTGGATTATTCGCAACATCTTAATGCGGTGTTAACAGCCGGAAACAAAACCCGGCTGCACCACCTTCCAGGTGGTGGTAAAATCGCTTAATCAAAAAAAGCACCACGATAGATTTTTATAATAGTTGAGGCTGTCATGCTCAAACAGCGCACGATCAAATCCCTGGTGAAGACGGTTGGCATCGGCCTGCACTCCGGCCGCAAGGTCACGCTGACCCTGCGTCCCGCAGCCGCCGACACCGGCATCGTCTTTACCCGCGTCGACCTGCCCGAGGCCGTCGAGATTCCCGTGGCCGCTTCGGCCATCGGCGACACGCGCCTGGCGTCGGTGCTGCAGAAGGATGGCGCGCGCGTTTCGACCGTCGAGCACCTGATGTCGGCATGCGCCGGCCTGGGCATCGACAACCTCTATGTCGACGTCGACGCCGAGGAAATCCCGATCATGGACGGCAGCGCCGCGTCCTTCGTGTTCCTGCTGCAGTCGGCCGGCATTGAAGAACAGAACGCGCTGAAGACCTTTATCCGCGTCAAGAAGCCGGTGGAAGTTCGCGAAGGCGACAAGTTCGCGCGGCTCGAGCCGTTCTTCGGCTTCAAGCTGGCGTTCACCATCGACTTCCGTCATCCGGCGGTCGACAAGACCGGCCAGACCTTCTCGATCGACTTCGGCGACACCAGCTACGTGCGTGAGATCGCCAGGGCCCGCACCTTCGGCTTTGCCCATGAGGTGGAAGCGCTGCGCGAGATGGGCCTGGCGCGCGGCGGCAGCCTGGACAACGCCATCGTGCTGGACGAGCACCGCATGCTGAACAACGAGGAACTGCGCTATGGCGATGAATTCGTGCGCCACAAGATCCTCGATGCCATCGGCGACCTGTATGTGGTCGGCCATCCGCTGATCGGGTCCTATGTCGCGCACAAGTCGGGCCACGGCCTGAACAACCAGCTGCTGCGCGCGCTGCTGGCGGACCAGGAGGCCTATGAACTGGTCACCTTCGACCGTGTCGAGGAAGCGCCCGCTGCCTTCCTGCCGCAGGCGCAGCCGGCCTTTGCCTGAGCCGGGCCACCTGCCCGCCACGCAACGAGAAAGCCGACCCGGGGGTCGGCTTTCTTGTTTGTCCGGAAATCGCCGTCGGCCGCTCAGCGGTGATGCGAGAGCAGCGTCTTGAGCGCGTCGCGCAGCGGCGAATCGGGCAGCGTGCGCGCGAGCTGGTCCAGGCTGGCAAGGCCGGTCGGCGTCATCTGCCCGCTGGTGCGCTTGCGCTCGACCGGACCGGTGTCCCAGTCCGCGTGGCGCTGCACCTCGGGCTGCACCCGCACCCGGATCGCGGTGATCTGCGAGCCGCGCTGCTGCAGCCGTCCCAGCAGCGTCGGCACCACCTGCCGCACCCGCGCCGCGGCCGCGCCGTGTGCCGCCAGCAACAGCAGCACCTGGCCGTTTGCGTCGACGGCGTCGCGCTTGACCCCGGCCACGGCAATGCCGGCGCGCATGCCGGGGGGCAGCAGCGACAGCACTTCGGCCTCCAGCACGGACAGCTGGCGCGCGGTCTGCATCAGCCCGGAAACCGGGCCGGACTTGGCCAGCCAGTCATTGAGCGGCTTGGCGGCAGCGGTCTGCAGGGCGTGGTGGGTGAAGCGGCGCATGGCTGCATTCTAGCAAGGGGCGGCGGGGCTGCCCGGGGCGGAAAGGATTGAAGCACCCGCACCCGCCCCAAACTGCTGTAGGCAGGGGGCGGGGTCGGCCCGCGCTGGCCGGTGTCTGGCATTCGCAGCCTTGCACGGCAAGGCCCGGCGCGCGTTCCGGCCGTGACCCCGGCACATGATAAACTCGGCGTTTCGCGCCAATCTATCCATTCCTCGCCCGGCCGCCGGGGAGCCCGCTTACCAGGGGCGTCAATCCGGTCCCGCGCAGGTGAAAGCAATCGATGATCACGGGCCTTCTCAAGAAAGTCTTCGGCAGCCGCAATGAGCGGCTGATCAAACAATACCGCCGCACGGTGGCGCAGATCAATGCGCTGGAGCCGAAGTTCGAGCAACTCTCGGACGACGACCTGCGCGGCATGACCGAGACCTTCCGGCAGCGCCACGCCGGCGGCGAGTCGCTCGAAGCGCTGCTGCCCGAGGCTTTCGCCGTGTGCCGCGAGGCCAGCAAGCGCGTCATGAAGATGCGCCACTTCGACGTGCAGCTGATCGGCGGCATGGTGCTGAACGACAACAAGATCGCCGAAATGCGCACCGGCGAGGGCAAGACGCTGACCGCGACGCTGGCCGTGTACCTGAATGCCATCACCGGCAAGGGCGTGCACGTGGTGACGGTCAACGACTACCTGGCGCAGCGCGATGCCGAGTGGATGGGCCGCCTGTACAACTACCTGGGCCTGTCGGTGGGTGTGAACCTGTCGCAGATGGCGCATGACGAGAAGCAGGCTGCGTACAACGCCGACATCACCTACGGCACCAACAACGAGTTCGGCTTCGACTACCTGCGCGACAACATGGTCTACGACCCGTCGCAGCGGGTGCAGCGGCCGCTGAACTACGCCATCGTCGATGAAGTGGACTCGATCCTGATCGACGAGGCGCGCACCCCGCTGATCATCTCGGGCCAGGCCGAGAACCAGACCGACCTGTACCAGCGCATGAACGGCATCCCCAGGCTGCTCGAGCGCCAGATCGGCGAAGAGAAGGCCGACGGCACCGGCGTCGAGAAGCCGGGCGACTACTACGTCGACGAGAAGGGCCACCAGGTCTACCTGACCGAGGCCGGCCACGAGAAGGCCGAAGAAATCCTGGCGCAGCAGGGCCTGATCGGCGAGGGCGAGTCGCTGTACGCGCCGCAGAACATCACGCTGATGCACCACCTGTACGCCGCCCTGCGCGCGCACAGCCTGTTCCATCGCGACCAGCACTACGTGGTGCAGAACGACGAAGTCGTGATCGTCGACGAATTCACCGGCCGCCTGATGACCGGCCGGCGCTGGTCCGACGGCCTGCACCAGGCCGTCGAGGCCAAGGAAGGCGTGACCGTCCAGCAAGAGAACCAGACGCTGGCGACCATCACCTTCCAGAACTACTTCCGCATGTACACCAAGCTGGCCGGCATGACCGGCACGGCCGATACCGAGGCGTACGAGTTCCAGGAGATCTATGGCCTCGAAGTGGTGGTGATCCCGACCAACCGCCCGGCCCAGCGCAAGGATCAGCAGGACCAGATCTACAAGACCGGCAAGGAGCGCTACGACGCCGTGGTGCGCGATATCCGCGACTGCTACGAGCGCGGCCAGCCGGTGCTGGTGGGTACCACCTCGATCGAGACTTCTGAATACCTGTCGGGCCTGCTCGAGCGCGAACAGCTGCCGCACCAGGTGCTCAACGCCAAGCAGCACGCCCGCGAAGCCGAGATCGTGGCGCAGGCCGGCCGTCCCAAGATGATCACCATCGCCACCAACATGGCCGGTCGCGGTACCGACATCGTGCTGGGCGGCAACGTGGAAAAGCAGTCGGGCTTTATCGAAGCGGACCCGAACCTGTCCGACGCCGACAAGGCCGCGCGCATCCAGCAGCTCGAGGACGAATGGCAGTCGCTGCACGAGCAGGTCAAGGCCGCCGGCGGCCTGCATATCGTCGGCACCGAGCGCCATGAATCGCGCCGTATCGACAACCAGCTGCGCGGCCGCGCCGGCCGCCAGGGCGACCCGGGTTCGTCGCGCTTCTACCTGTCGCTGGACGACCAGCTGCTGCGCATCTTTGCCGGCGACCGCGTGCGCGCGATCATGGAGCGCCTGAAGATGCCCGAAGGCGAGCCGATCGAGGCCGGCATCGTCACGCGCTCGATCGAATCGGCGCAGCGCAAGGTGGAAGGCCGCAACTTCGATATCCGCAAGCAGCTGCTGCAGTACGACGACGTCGCCAACGACCAGCGCAAGGAAATCTACAAGCTGCGCAACGACGTGCTCGAAGCCAATGACGTCGGCGAGATGGTCGCCAACCTGCGCGAAAGCGTGCTGGTCGAGCTGTTCCGCGACCACGTGCCGGCCGACACCATGGAAGAGCAGTGGAACATCGCCGGCCTGGAAGCGCGCCTGCGCGAGGACTGGGGCCTGGAAGTGCCGCTGGCGCAGACCATCGAGGGCGCGCAGAGCATCGAGGACGAAGAGCTGCTCAACCTGATCATGAAGGCGGCGACCGAACGCTACGACGGCAAGGTCGCGATGGTCGGGCGCGAGTCGTTCGCCGGCTTCGAGCGCTCGGTCATGCTGCAGAGCATCGACACGCACTGGCGCGAACACCTGGCCGCGCTGGACCACCTGCGCCAGGGCATCCACCTGCGCGGCTATGCGCAGAAGGATCCCAAGCAGGAGTACAAGCGCGAGTCGTTCGAGCTGTTCGCGCGCCTGCTGGACGTGATCAAGAACGAAGTCACCCGCGTGACCTTCAACGTGCAGATCCAGTCGCCGGAGGAACTGGAACAGGCTTCCGAGGAGATCGAGGAAGGCCTGTCGCACCTGGAGAACGTGCAGTACAAGCACGACGAGTTCGCCGAAGGCCGCGAGCCGGTCGAGGAAGCGCCGTCGCAGCGCACCGGCACTGCCATGGCCGCCGCCGAACTGGCGCTGGCGGGCATGCCCAAGGTCGGCCGCAACGATCCGTGCCCGTGCGGCTCGGGCAAGAAGTTCAAGCAGTGCCACGGCAAGCTCAGCTGAACTGAGCCGCGCCGGGTGCCCGGTATGACGTCGGTCCCGCAGCGCGGGGCGTGACGCAACAGGAAACGAACATGCCCGCCCCTCGCGGGCATGTTCGTCTGATGACAAGCAAGTCGCGAGCAGGAACATCGAGGAGTCCTACATGCCCGTCAATCTTCCGCTGCCCCAGGCAGAGAACCTGAAATCCGTCGCCGGCGTGGAGCTCGGCTGGGCCGAGGCGGGCATCCGCAAGGCCAACCGCAAGGACGTGCTGGTGGTGCGCGTGGCCGAAGGCAGCACCGTGGCCGGCGTCTTCACCAGCAACCGCTTCTGCGCCGCGCCGGTGCAGGTGTGTCGGGAGCACCTCGCTGCCGCGGACAAGTCGGGCAAGGGCATCCGCGCCCTGGTGGTCAACACCGGCAATGCCAACGCCGGTACCGGCGAGCAGGGCCTGGCCAATGCCCGCGCCACCTGCGACGCGCTGGCGGCGCAGCTGGGCATCAGCGCCGACCAGGTGCTGCCGTTCTCGACCGGCGTGATCCTCGAGCAGTTGCCGATGGACCGCCTGCTGGCAGGGCTGCCCGCCGCCATCGCCAATGCCAGGGCCGACAACTGGCTGGCCGCGGCGGAAGCCATCATGACCACCGACACGCAGCCCAAGGTCGCGTCGCGCACGGTGCAGATCGACGGCAAGACCGTGACGCTGTCGGGCATCAGCAAGGGCGCCGGCATGATCCGCCCGAACATGGCGACCATGCTGGGCTTTATCGCCATGGACGCCGCCGTGGCGCAGCCGGTACTGCAGGGACTGGTGACGCACGCCGCCGATCACTCGTTCAACAGCATCACCATCGACGGCGATACCTCGACCAACGATTCGTTCGTGCTGATCGCCTCGGGCAAGTCCGGTGCCGTGGTCGACCGTGCCGAAGGCCCGGCCTTCGAAGCGCTGCGCGATGCCGTGACCGGCCTGGCGCAAGAGCTGGCGCAGATGATCGTGCGCGACGGCGAAGGCGCGACCAAGCTGATGACCATCCGGGTCGAAGGCGGCAAGGACGTGGCCGAGTGCCGCCAGATCGCCTATGCGGTCGCGCATTCGCCGCTGGTCAAGACTGCGTTCTACGCCTCGGACCCCAACCTGGGCCGCATCCTGGCCGCGGTGGGCTACGCCGGTGTGGACGACCTCGATGTCGGCCGCGTCAACCTGTGGCTGGACGATGTCTGGGTCGCCCGCGACGGCGGCCGCAATCCCGACTATCGCGAGGAAGACGGCCAGCGCGTGATGAAGCAGGCCGAGATCACGGTGCGCATCGCGCTGGGCCGCGGCAATGCCGAAGCCACGGTGTGGACCTGCGACCTGTCGCACGACTACGTGTCGATCAACGCCGACTACCGTTCCTGAGCCCGTTCCATCCTGCCCGCGCACGCGGGCAGGGCGCAAGAATTCATTCTCCGCCCCGCCATGTCCGACCTCGCCGCCCGCCTCGACAACTTCCTCTCACGCCTCGAACAATGGCTGCCGCCGCAACTGAACGACGCGGACTGGCAGGAGGCGGTAGCGTTCCGCTGGCGCAAGCGCCAGAGCCTGTTCGGTAATATCGGCTACCTGCAGCCGGTGCGCCAGCTGCCGCCAATCCACCTGGACGACCTGAAGAACATCGAGCGCCAGAAGGACGCCATCGTCGCCAACACGCGCCAGTTCGTGAACAGGCTGCCGGCCAACAACGTGCTGCTGACCGGCGCGCGCGGCACCGGCAAGTCGTCGCTGATCAAGGCCTGCCTGAATGCCTTCGTCAAGGACGGGCTGCGGCTGGTGGAGGTCGACAAGGATGACCTGGGCGACCTCGGCGATATCGTCGAGCTGGTCTCGACCCGGCCCGAGCGCTTTGTCATCTTCTGCGACGACCTGTCGTTCGAGGAAGGCGAGTCGGGCTACAAGTCGCTGAAGTCGGCGCTGGACGGCTCGGTCGCGGCGCAGTCGGACAACGTGCTGATCTACGCCACGTCCAACCGCCGGCACCTGCTGCCGGAGTACATGAAGGACAACGAAACCTACCGCCACACCGACGACGGCGAGATCCATCCTGGCGAAGTGGTCGAAGAGAAGATCTCGCTGTCCGAGCGCTTCGGGCTGTGGCTGTCGTTCTACCCGCCCAAGCAGGACGAGTACCTGGCGATCGTCGGCCACTGGCTCAGGCACTTCGGCTGCACCGACGAAGACATCGCCGCCGCGCGCGGCGACGCGCTGGTGTGGGCGCTGGAGCGCGGCTCGCGCTCGGGCCGCGTGGCGTGGCAGTTCGCGCGCGACTGGGGCGGCAAGCATGGCCAGCCGTACATCGCCGACGTGCCGGGGAACGACAAGGCATGAGCGCGGCCATGGACAAGCCCGCGGAGACCGCCGGCAACCCGCCGCGCAAGGTCACCGAAGTCGCCGTCGGCGTGATGGTGCAGCCGGATGGCCGCTTCCTGCTGGCGCAGCGCCCCGCGGGCAAGCCGTACGAGGGCTATTGGGAATTCCCCGGCGGCAAGCTCGAGCCAGGGGAGACCGTGGAAGCTGCGCTCGCCCGCGAGCTGCATGAGGAGCTGGGGCTGGACATTACCGCGTGCGAGCGCTGGCATGTGCTCGAGCACGACTACCCGCACGCCTATGTGCGGCTGCATTTCTGCAAGGTCACTGCCTGGCGCGGTGACCCGGTCGGCCGCGAAGGCCAGGCCTTTTCCTGGCAGACGGTGCCCGTGACGGTCGCGCCGCTGCTGCCGGCCACCATTCCGGTGGTCGAATGGCTGGGCGAAGAAGCCTAGGGCACAGACCCTGGGCCGGCTTGGCCTGACATACCCGCGGCCGCGGCGCCCGTGATTGCGCCGATCGACGGCGTGTGGCTGGGCCTGGCGGTCTTCGTGCTGGTGTGCGTGGGGTTCTACCGCCGCGTACTGGCGGCGGCGCACTGAGCGGACTGTGCGGCGAAGGCGATTACGTCAGTCGTCCTCGTCGTCAGGCAGGTCAGGCGAGGGCGTCTCGCCCGGCTTGCCGCCAATTACGTACTTTTCGGACGCCCAGGCGCCGAGGTCGATCTGCTTGCAGCGCTCGGAACAGAACGGGCGGAACTTGTTGTCGGGCACCCAGGCCACCTCGGTGCCGCAGGTGGGGCATTTGACTACAGCGGGCATGGCTTCAGACTCAGGCTTCAGAAATTGCAGAGTTTCAGCAGGAACGGGATATCGGCATCGACCGAGCGCGGCCGCAGGTCGCCGTCCTGCTGCGTGAAACGCACCCACAGCATGTACTTGTTCGCGCTCATTTCCGGGATGAAGGCCAGCAGCGAGTCATCCAGCCACACCTGCATCAACTGGTAGCTGCGCCCGGACAGCATCTGCTGGTAGCTGCCGCCGGTGGCGATGACCTTGCCGCTCTGGCCGGCTTCGCGCAGCAGGCGCAGCACGATGGTGGTGCCCATGCGCAGCGACACCAGCGGGCGCGCCCACTTCAGGATATCGGCGCGGCGATCCTCAGCGGGGCGATGCTGCCACGCGTAGTAGGCAGGCAGGTCGAACTCGCAGGTGCCGCCGGGAATGATGGCACGGCTGCGGATGCTGGTCAGCCACTCGTTGTCGGTCAGCAGCTGCCCGGCCTTGCCCACGGTCTGGTTGAGCATGGTGATGCCCTGCTCGATCTCGCCGATCACGCTGTCCAGGGCTTCCTGGTCGATCTGCGGGTTGGCGCGCAGCGGCGCCAGCGCCTGGCGCTGGCGTTCCAGTTCCTTGATCAGGTCGGTCTTGAGGTCGGCGCGGCCCGCTACGTCGATGATCTCGAACAGCGTGGTCAGCGCGACATGGTGCTGCTGGGGATGATCCTGGCCGAGGAAGTATTCCAGCCGATCGAACAGGTCCTCCAGGCGCAGGAGTGTCCTGATGCGTTCGTTGAAAGGGTATTCGTACAGAATCAAGTGCTATGTCCGTGCAGGGCGCCGGGCGGGCCCCGTGTGAGGAGCAGGCCCGGTGCGGAATGTGGCCCGGGGAACGCCGGAAGGGGCTGGGTGGACTGTGTCGGAGTGATCCGCGGTGTCCAATGCCCGCAGTATGCGGCGATTTCCCGGCATGTTCCAGCGCATTCTATGCGAGACCCGGGCCGAGGACAACGTCGGACGCGCGTTCGCCGCGTGCCGCCGGGCCGTGCCCGCGCATCATGCGCCAGCTTCGGGATGGACCTTTCCGGACGCCGACAGTTCGCGGTAATAGCGGTCGAGGCGGTCCACCTGTGCCACCAGCGCATCGACCGGCCCGTCGTTGTCGATGACGTCGTCGGCACATGCCAGCCGCGCGCGCCGCGTTGCCTGCCTGGCCATGATCGCCTGCACCTGTTCGCGGCTGAAGCCGTTGCGCGCCATCACGCGCGCCACCTGGGTGTCTTCCGTGCAGTCGACCACCAGCACCCGGCCCACGCGCTCGCGCCATGAGCCGGACTCGACCAGCAGCGGCACCACGTAGATCAGGTAAGGATGCTCGCCGGCGTCGCGGACCGCTTGCGCATGCTCGTTGGTCAGCGCGCGGATCAGCGGATGGGTGATGCCTTCGAGGCGCGCCTTGGCGGCCGGGTCGGCGAACACCAGCGCGCGCATCGCGTCGCGATCCATGGCGCCGTCAGGGCGCAGGCATTCGGTCCCGAAGGCCTCGACCAGCGCCGGGATGGCACGCCCGCCCGGGGCGGTGATCTGATGGGCGAGCAGGTCGGTATCGATGATCGCGGCGCCGCGCGCGGCGAACATGTCGGCCACGCGGGTCTTGCCGCTGCCGATGCCGCCGGTCAGTCCGATTTCCAGCATGTGGGGATGCCGTGAAGGCCAGTTGACGATGTTGCCGTCACAATACCAGCTTCACGGCAGTACGGTCAGCGGCAGCACACCGGAGCCGAACACCAGCACCACCAGGCCCGCCAGCGCGATAAAGGGGCCGAAGGGGAAGGGCGTGTCGCGATCCTGCCGGCGCAGCGCGATGCTGGCCAGCCCGAACACCACGCCGGCCACCGATGACAGCAGCACCAGCGCCGGCAGCGCCTGCCAGCCAAACCACGCGCCGAGTGCCGCCATCAGCTTGAAGTCGCCGAAACCCATGCCTTCCTTGCCACGTACCAGCCGGAACAGCCAGTACGCCGCCCACAGCACCACGTAGCCGGCGGCGGCACCGACCACGGCATCGGCCAGCGGCACGAACAACCCGCCCAGGTTCAGCACCAGTCCCAGCCACAGCAGCGGCAGCGTGATCTGGTCCGGCAGCAGCTGGGTGTCGGCATCGATCAGGGTCAGCGCCAGCAGCGCCCAGACCAGCACCAGCGCCGCCAATGCCTGCACGCCAGGGCCGAAGCGCCACGCCACCAGCCCGCTCAGCACGCCGCAGGCCAGCTCCACCAGCGGATAGCGCGCGCTGATCCGGGTCTTGCAGGCCGAGCAGCGCCCGCGCAGCGCCAGCCAACTCAGCACCGGCACGTTTTCCCAGGGCGCGATCGCGTGGCCGCAGTGCGGACAGGCCGAGCGCGGCACCATCAGGTTGTAGCGGGCGGGGTAGGGCAGCGGATCGCCGCGCAGCTCGGCGATATAGTTGGCTTCCTCGCGCTCCATCATGCGCGGCAGCCGGTGGATCACCACGTTGAGGAAACTGCCCACCACCAGGCCCAGCACGGCCGTCACCGCCACCATGAAGGCAGGCGGCAGCGCCGCCAGTGCCTGCAGCAATTGCCCGCTGCCGGCGGGAAACGGCGAAACGGAATACGCCAGCGCCATCGCTTACACCACCTGTCCCAGCTTGAAGATCGGCAGGTACATCGCCACCACCATGCCGCCGATCAGCACGCCCAGCACCACGATGATGATCGGTTCGATCAGGCTGGAGATGGCGGCCACCGCGTCGTCGACCTCGCGCTCGTAGAACTCGGCCACCTTCAGCAGCATGTTGTCGAGCGCGCCGGATTCTTCACCGATCTGCGTCATCTGCAGCACCATGTTGTCGAACACGTGCGTGGCCTGCATGGCGTTGGTCAGGCTGGTACCGATGCGCACCGACTGTTCGATCTCGCGCGTGGCGTCGTAGTAGACCCAGTTGCCGGCGGCGCCCGCCACCGACTCCATCGACTCCACCAGCGGCGTGCCGGCGGCGAACATGGTCGCCAGCGTACGCGTCCAGCGGGCAATCACCGCCTTGCGGAACAGGCTGCCGAAGATCGGCAGCTTCAGCAGCGCGCGGTCGGACCAGCGCTGCACCTTCTCCGACTTCTTGCGCGCCCGCAGGTAGAACGTGATGCCGGCCACCGGTGCGCCGATGACCAGGTACCAGTACTGCACGAAAAAGTCCGAGATCGCGATCACCAGCAGCGTCGGCGCGGGCAGGTTGGCGCCGAAGCTGGAGAACACGCCCTTGAACGCCGGGATCACGAACAGCATCAGGATCACGGTGACGGCAAAGGCCACGGTCAGCACCGCGATCGGATAGATCATCGCGGACTTGATCTGGCCCTTCAGCGCGATGGTCTTTTCCATGTAGAGCGACAGGCGCTCCAGCAATGCGTCGAGGATACCGCCCTGTTCGCCCGCATCGATCAGGTTGCAGTAGAGCGTGTCGAAGTACTTCGGCTGTCGCCGGAATGCCGCCGCCATGCTGCTGCCCGATTCGATATCGAAGCGGATCTCGGACAGCAGCTGGGTAAAGTTGGGATTGGCGTGCCCGCGCGCGATGATGTCGATCGACTGCAGCAGCGGAATCCCCGCCTTGAGCATGGTCGACAGCTGCCGGGTGAAGTAGGCGATGTCCTTCTCGGTGATCTTGCGCCCGCGCGCGGCCTTGCGCTTCTTGAGCTTGACGATGGTCAGGCCCTGCTTGCGCAGCGTGGCGGTGACCTCGGCCTGGCTCTCCGCGCGCAGCTCGCCGGTGAAGGTCTTGCCCTTGCGGTCCTTGCCTTCCCATTCGAAGATGTACTGGGTGGGGGCCTTGCGCCCCTTGCCTGATTTTGCCCGCGACGGTGCTGCCGTCCGGGCGCCCGCCGCTGGTGCGCGCGTCGCCATGTTGTTGACCCCCGGTGTAAATGACGCTTCTGGTACGTCTTGTATTTACGTTGTGACTTGACTGCGTTGCTACTACGTATTCGTGGTCGCCAGCACCTCTTCGAGTGACGTGACGCCCGCCCTGACCTTCAGCAGCCCGGCTTCGCGCAACGATAGCACGCCATCCTTGCGCGCCTGCTCGGCGATCTGCAGGGCGGTGCCGTGCGACAGGATGATCTGCTGCATGGCCTCGGTGATCGGCATGACCTGGTAGATACCGCAGCGGCCCTTGTAGCCGCTGCCGTTGCAGCGCTCGCACCCGACCGGATGGTAGGGCTGCCAGCTGCCGTCCAGGTCGTGTTCGCGGAAGCCGGCGTCCAGCAGCGTCTCGCGCGGCAGCTCGCCGGCGCGCTTGCAGGTGCACAGCCGGCGCGCCAGCCGCTGCGCCGTGATCATCAGCACGCTGGAAGCGATGTTGAACGGCGCCACGCCCATGTTCATCAGCCGCGTCAGCGTGGTGGGGGCGTCATTGGTGTGCAGCGTCGACAGCACCAGGTGGCCGGTCTGCGCGGCCTTGATCGAGATATCGGCGGTTTCCAGGTCGCGGATTTCGCCGACCATGATGACGTCCGGATCCTGCCGCAGGAACGAACGCAGCGCCGCGGCGAAGGTCAGGCCGGCCTTGTCGTTGACGTTGACCTGGTTGATGCCGGGCAGCTGGATTTCGGCCGGGTCCTCGGCGGTCGAGATATTGATGTCGCCCTGGTTCAGCAGGTTCAGGAAGGTGTACAGCGACACCGTCTTGCCGCTGCCGGTGGGGCCGGTCACCAGCACCATGCCGTACGGACGCTTGATCACGTCCAGCAGCAGCGCCTTCTGTTGCGCCTCGTAGCCGAGCTGGTCGATGTCGAGCTTGTCGGTCGACGATTCCAGGATCCGCATCACGATCTTCTCGCCGAACAGCGTCGGCAGCGTCGAGACGCGGAAATCGACGGCTTTCTCGACCGTTTCCCTGGCGTCCTTGTCCTTGGGATCCTTCGCGTCCTTGCTGTCCTTGTTGTCCTTCGGATCCTTGGGCAGCGCGATCAGCAGCTTCATGCGGCCGTCCTGCGGCACGCGCTTTTCAGAAATATCCAGCCGGGACAGCACCTTGATGCGGGTGGCAATCTTGTCGCGGATATCCAGCGGTGGCCTTGCCACCTCCTGCAGCACGCCGTCCACGCGGAAGCGGATCCGGTAGAAGGTCTCGAACGGCTCGAAATGCAGGTCGGACGCGCCGCGGTGGAAGGCTTCGGTCAGCAGCTTCTGCAGGAAGCGCACCACGGGCGCGTCGTCGATGGCATCGGCGGCAGTGCGGTTGCGCTGCGCGCCGGCGGCCGCCACCGGGTCGTACTCGATCATCTTGCGCTCGGCCTGCACCGGCGAGATGTTCTTCAGCGTGCCCAGCGCCTCGCCGGCGGAGCGCACGTGCTTCATCAGCTTGTCGTGCTCGACCACCACCGCTTCGACCGGCACCTTGTACTTTTCCTTGATCGCGTCCAGGCCGGCCTGGTTGGACGGATCGGACAGCCCGAGCACCAGCCGGTTTTCGCGGCGGCCCAGCGGCAGCAGGCGGTGCGCATGGAATTCGCGGTTGCCCGCCAGCCCCGGCGGCACCTTGGTCAGGTTGTACTGGTTCAGGTCGAGCAGCGGCAGCTGGTACTTGTCCGCGGCAAACACCGCCAGGTCGTGCGCGCTCATGGTGCCGCTGCCGACGATCTCGTCGATCAGCTGCGACTGCTTTTCACGGGCGGCCTGCTCCAGCTGAGCAAGCAGGGCGGGCGCGATACGCCGGCTCTGGGCCAGGGCAAGTCCGAGTGTCATGACAGGTGCGCAGTGGTTGGACAGTGGCCGCCGGCCACGGACGGACGATACGGTTCACGTCCTGGGATCGGGGCAGTTTGCCGCTGGGGTCACTTTTTGTAAAGGCGATGGCGGGACGTGTTTGCGTTTGCGCGACACGGGCGCAACCCTACTTGCGCGGGGGCAGGGGTGGCCATGAGGATCGGGAGGGCAGAAAGACAAAAAGCCGAATCAACTTTCGTTGATTCGGCTTTCTTAAATCTGGTCGGGGTGAGAGGATTCGAACCTCCGGCCTCTACGTCCCGAACGTAGCGCTCTACCAGGCTAAGCTACACCCCGATTTGTTTTTGCTTGCCGTCGCTGGGCGTCAGCAGCAAAGAACGTAACTATAACAGCGTTTTTCCTGAAATGGAAGAGGGGTGAAGCATCCCTTACGACTGCCGCTGCAGCGAGAACGCGCAGAGCTGGATCAGCGTTTCCTTCAGCGCGGAATCCGGGAATTGCTGCGCGGCCCGCTCGGCGGCTTCCGCTTCCTGGCGCGCGGCCTCGAAGGTGACCTCGAGCGCGCCGCTGGCGTGGATGGCCGCGAAGACCGCGTCGAAGTGCTCGGTGCCGCCCTGCACGATGGCGTCGCGCGCCAGCTGGCGCTGCTCCGCGGTACCGTGCTCCAGCAGATGCAGCAGCGGCAGCGTGGGCTTGCCTTCGCGCAGGTCGTCGCCGGCGTTCTTGCCCATCTGCTCGGCGCTGGCGGTGTAGTCCAGCATGTCGTCGATCAGCTGGAAGGCGGTGCCGATGCGGCGGCCGTATTCGGCGGCGGCTTCTTCCATCTGCGCGTCGGCGCCGGCCAGCACCGCGCCCAGCTGGGCGGCGGCCTCGAACAGCTTGGCGGTCTTGTAGCGGATCACCTGCAGGTAGCGCTCGATGGTGACATCCGGATCGTGCATGTTCAGCAGCTGCAGCACTTCGCCCTCGGCGATCACGTTGGTCGCGTTGGACAGGATCTCCATGATGCGCATGCTGCCGGCATCGACCATCATCTGGAACGCGCGCGAGTAGAGGAAGTCGCCAACCAGCACGCTGGCGGCATTGCCGAACACCGCGTTGGCGGTGTCGCGGCCGCGGCGCAGCTCGGATTCGTCGACGACGTCGTCGTGCAGCAGCGTGGCGGTGTGGATGAACTCGACGACGGCGGCCAGCTCGTGGTGCCGGTTGCCGTCATAACCCAGCGCGCGCGCCGTCAGCAGCAGGATCACCGGGCGCAGGCGCTTGCCGCCGGCACCGATGATGTATTCACCGATCTGTTCGATCAGGGGGACTTCGGAAGACAGCCGCTGGCGGATGACAGCATCAACCGCGCGCATGTCTGCAGCGACCGGGGCAAGCAAGGCAGTGGCGGAAGGCTGGGACAAGATGATCACCGTTACGCAAAACCGGACGATTATATGCGAAGCACGCGGCGTTCTACGCATGCCCCGCATTCTTGCCGCGGGTGGGCAGGTAGGCGGCTCAGGGTATGCGCGCAGCGGCGTCGGTGACCGGCGCAACTATAATGCGGACATGGACAAGCCCGTATCCCGTCGCCAGCTGCGCCGCACCGCGTGGTGGGTGGCGTTTGCCGCACTGGCGGGGTTCCTTCTCGCCGATCTGACCTGAGCTGGGCGGCCGCCGATTGTGCCGGCCGCGCCGCTCACAGGCTATGTGCCTGTTTTCTTTGCAGTTTTCCCCGATCTCGTTTACAATTCCCGGTTTCCTCCGGTAGTCGCTCGCCTTGCGGGTCCTTGCCGGTGGGAGATAACCGGGCCGCATCGCGCGGTTTCGGCGTTTTATTCACATCCGAGAGGTTCGACAATGTACGCGGTCGTAAAAACCGGCGGCAAGCAATACAAGGTTGCTGCTGGCGAAAAACTGAAAGTAGAACAGATACCGGCAGACATTGGCGCAGAAATCACGCTCGACCAGGTGCTCGCAGTGGGCGCCGGCGACCAAATCAAGTTTGGTACGCCGCTGGTTAGCGGGGCTTCCGTCAAGGCTACCGTTATCTCCCAGGGTCGTCACGACAAGGTGAAGATCTTCAAGATGCGCCGTCGCAAGCACTACCAGAAGCGTCAGGGCCATCGTCAGAATTACACCGAACTGCGCATCGAAGCGATCGTTGCCTGATCGATCGAGCGTAATCCGGTAAAGCGACAGGAGTAAGACATGGCACAGAAAAAAGGCGGCGGTTCCACGCGGAACGGCCGTGATTCCGAATCGAAGCGTCTGGGCGTGAAGGTGTTTGGTGGCCAGGCCATCAACGCCGGCGGCATCATCATCCGCCAGCGCGGTACCCGCGTGCATGCCGGCGACAACGTCGGCGTGGGCAAGGACCACACGCTGTTCGCCCTGGTTGACGGCCACGTGCAGTTCGCCGTCAAGGGCCCTGCCAAGAAGCAGCAAGTCAGCGTCGTCCCGGCGGCCTGATAACAGCCTTTGCAGGATGAAAGGCCCCGCAACGCTTGCGGGGCTTTTTCTTTTCTGGCGAAGTAAACTACGCCGGCCCCCGATCTGCCGATCCCATCACGGAAAACCCATCATGAAGTTCATCGACGAAGCCCGAATCGAAGCCATCGCCGGCAACGGCGGCAATGGCAGCGCCTCGTTCCGGCGCGAGAAGTTTGTGCCCTTCGGCGGCCCGGATGGTGGCGACGGCGGCCGCGGCGGCAGCGTGTTCGCGCAGGCGGACCGCAATATCAATACCCTGATCGACTTCCGCTACGCCAAGAAGCACGTGGCCAGGAACGGCGAAAACGGCCGTGGCTCCGACTGCTATGGCGCCGCTGGCGACGACATCACGCTGCGCATGCCGGTCGGCACGCTGATCACGGATATGGATAGCGGCGAGGTCATCGCCGACCTGACCGAGCATGGCCAGCGCGTGTGCCTGGCCGAAGGCGGCATGGGCGGCTGGGGCAACCTGCATTTCAAGTCCAGTACCAACCGCGCGCCGCGCCAGCAGGTGGACGGCAAGCCGGGCGAGCGCCGCATGCTCAAGCTCGAGTTGAAGGTGCTGGCCGACGTCGGCCTGCTGGGCATGCCCAATGCCGGCAAGTCGACTTTCATTTCGCATATTTCCAACGCGCGCCCCAAGGTGGCGGACTATCCGTTCACCACGCTGCATCCCAACCTGGGCGTGGTGCGCGTTGACCATGAGCAGTCGTTCGTGGTCGCCGACATTCCGGGCCTGATCGAAGGCGCGGCCGAGGGCGCGGGCCTGGGCCACCAGTTCCTGCGCCACCTGCAGCGCACCGGCCTGCTGCTGCATATCGTCGACCTGGCGCCGTTCGACGAGGCGGTCGACCCGGTCGCCGAGGCCAAGGCCATCGTCAACGAGCTGAAGAAGTACGACGAGGACTTGCACGACAAGCCGCGCTGGCTGGTGCTGAACAAGCTCGACATGGTGCCCGAGGACGAGCGTGCCGCACGGGTCAAGGACTTCCTCAAGCGCTACAAGTGGAAGGGCCCGGTGTTCCAGATCTCGGCGCTGACCGGCGAAGGCTGCCGCGAGCTGATCTACGCGATCAAGGACCATCTGGCGGCGATCAAGGCCGAAGAGGCCGCGGCGCTGGCCGAACCGGACATCCGTCTGGACGATCGGCTGCACAACGTCGACCAGGACGAGCGCGAGGCATAATCAAAACCCAACGGTCTGAAACGAATTCCGGAGACAGGATTCCCGCCATGCAATCGGTCATCGCGCAGGCAAAGCGCATCGTCGTCAAAGTCGGCTCCAGCCTGGTCACCAACGATGGCAAGGGACTGGACCACGACGCCATCGCCCGCTGGGCATCGCAGATCGCCAGGCTGCGCGTGGCGGGCAAGGAAGTGGTGCTGGTCAGCTCCGGCGCCATCGCCGAAGGCATGCAGCGCCTGGGCTGGGTGCGCCGGCCGAAGGAAATCCACGAGCTGCAGGCCGCCGCCGCCGTCGGCCAGATGGGCCTGGCGCAGGTCTATGAAAGCCAGTTCACGCGCTACGGCATCCGCACCGCGCAGGTGCTGCTGACCCACGCCGACCTGGCCGACCGCGAGCGCTACCTGAACGCGCGTTCCACGCTGCTCACGCTGCTGTCGCTGGGCGTGGTGCCCATCATCAACGAGAACGACACCGTGGTTACCGACGAAATCAAGTTCGGCGACAACGACACGCTCGGCGCCCTGGTCACCAACCTGATCGAAGGCGACGCGCTGGTAATCCTGACCGACCAGCGCGGCCTGTACACCGCCGATCCGCGCAAGGACCCGGCGGCGCAGTTCGTCGACGAGGCCATGGCCGGTACGCCCGAACTGGAAGCGATGGCCGGTGGCGCCGGTACCTCGATCGGGCGCGGCGGCATGCTGACCAAGATCCTGGCGGCCAAGCGCGCCGCCAAGTCCGGCGCGCACACCACCATCGCCTCCGGGCGCGAGGCCAGCGTGCTCGAGCGGCTGGCCGCGGGCGAGGCCATCGGCACCCAGCTGCTGGCGCCGACCGGCCGGCTCACCGCGCGCAAGCAGTGGATGGCCGACCACCTGCAGCTGCGCGGGCGCGTGGTGATCGATAACGGCGCGGTCGAGAAGCTGACCGGCGGCGGCAAGTCGCTGCTGCCGATCGGCGTGGTCGAGGTGCAGGGCGAATTTGCCCGCGGCGAGGTGATCGCCTGTGTCGATCCGCAGGGCAAGGAAGTGGCGCGCGGCATCACCAACTATTCGAGCGCCGAGGCGCGCCTGATCGCGCGCAAGCCTTCGTCGGAGATCGAGTCGGTGCTGGGCCACCTGAACGAGCCCGAGCTGATCCACCGCGACAACCTCGTGCTGGTCTGAGCGGCGACCGAAAACAGCCAAAGAAAAACGGCGGAACTGCCAGGCAGTCCCGCCGTTTTTTTATGCCGATGCCGCCCGCCTCAGCGGCGGCTGGGCGCGCGCGATTGCAGCTCGCGCACCATGTCCTCCGGCTTGCCGGCCACCGTGCGGCCCTGGCAGAAGAACTCGATGGCCAGCGTGGCAGCATAGGCGTTGCGCACGCCGGTTTCCATGCGATGCCAGGTCTCGCCGTAGCCGCTGGTGTTGGGCACCCATTCGGTGGCGCCCTTGGGCAGCGTGGCGTAGAGCTTGCGCTCGAAGGCGTCGCAGCGCATGCCTTCGAAGGTCACGTTGCGGGCGCCGCTCTGGCTGGTGGTGACCACGGTGTAGCGCACCACGTTGTCCTTGCCCACCGAAACCGACTTGCTGTCCACCGCAAACGACAGCGTGCCGGTGCCGGACACCGAGAACGGCACCAGGTTGGCATCCTGCGGCGGCGCCGGCAGCATCGCCTTGGCTTCCTCGAAGGTCTTGGGCGCGAAGGGGCTGAGCCAGGTGCTTTCTTCTTCCGCCATCTCCTTGCCGGTGGTCTTGCAGCCCGCCAGCGCCAGCGTGGCGGCGGCAAGCAGCAGGCCGGCAGCGGTCAGGCCGCCGCGGCGGCCCGGGCCGGTGCAACTAGTCATCAGTACTCCGTGAGTTGGTAACCGGCGCCGCCGGCGAAACAGTTTCTTGTGCTGCCGCGCCGCCGCAGTCGGCCGCGGCAGGCCTTGACGACTGGCCGGCGACCGCGGGCGGGATGCCGCGCTGGCCGCCTCCATGGCGGCCGTGCGCATGCGTGCCATAGGGGCTCAGCGGCACGCGCGGATGCCGGTTCAGGAAGCGCGACAGTTCCGTCAGCGCCATCTGGTAGACATCGCGCTTGAACTCGATCACCGCCTCCAGCGGCACCCAGTAGTGGCTCCAGCGCCAGGCATCGAACTCCGGATGGTCGGTGGCGCGCAGGTGGATATCGCAGTCCCTGCCCGCCATGCGGAGCAGGAACCAGATTTGTTTCTGGCCCCTGTAGTGGCCGCGGATCTCGCGGCGGATGAACTTGTCCGGCACCTCGTAACGCAGCCAGTCGCGTGTGCGACCTACGATCCTGACGTGCTCCGGAAGCAGGCCGGTTTCCTCATGCAGTTCGCGGTACATGGCCTGTTCCGGCGTCTCGCCGTACTTGATGCCGCCTTGCGGAAACTGCCAGGAGTGTTCGCCGATGCGCTTGCCCCAGAAAACCTCGTTGCGTGCGTTGAGGAGGATGATGCCGACGTTCGGGCGAAAGCCTTCACGATCGAGCATGACTGCACCTCGAATCCTTTAGAATTACGCTGATTATAAAGGAAGCGCGCAGCTGGGCTCTGGCGGGGGGATGCTGGTTTTCCCGAGCAGAAGGGCAGTTTCAGGCGCGTGCGCGACAATTCAGTGCCGCCGCTACCGGAATTCGCCGGGCAGGCGTTGCGGCCTCGAGAGAAAGCTACGGATGAAAGCCTCGCAATTCTTCATTTCCACCCTTAAGGAAGCGCCCGCCGACGCGGAAATCGTGTCGCACAAACTGATGATGCGTGCCGGCATGATCAAGAAGCTGGGCGCCGGCATCTACACCTACATGCCGATCGGGCTGCGCGTGATCCGCAAGGTGGAGAACATCGTGCGCGAGGAAATGAACCGCGCCGGCGCGGTGGAAATGTCCATGCCGGTGATCCAGCCGGCCGAGCTGTGGCAGGAGACCGGCCGCTGGGACAAGATGGGCCCCGAACTGCTGCGCCTGAAGGACCGCCATGAGCGCGACTTCGCCGTGCAGCCGACCTCGGAAGAGGTGGTGACCGACATCGCCCGCAGCGAGATCCGCAGCTACAAGCAGCTGCCGCTCAATTTCTACCAGATCCAGACCAAGTTCCGCGACGAGCGCCGGCCGCGCTTCGGCATCATGCGCGGGCGCGAGTTCACCATGAAGGACGCCTATTCCTTCGACCGCGACACCGACGGCCTGCGCAAGTCGTACGAGAACATGTACGACGCTTACGTGCGCATCTTCAGCCGCTTCGGGCTTGAGTTCCGCGCGGTGGCGGCCGACAACGGTGCCATTGGCGGTTCGGGTTCGCATGAATTCCATGTGATCGCCGATACCGGCGAAGACGCCATCGTCTACTGCCCGACCTCGGCCTACGCCGCCAACATGGAGGCCGCCGAGGCGCTGCCGCTGTTGGCGGAGCGCGCCGCGCCGAAGCAAGACCTGGTCAAGACCTTCACTCCGGAGAAGGTCAAGTGCGAGCAGGTTGCCGAATTCCTGAGCATCCCGCTGGAGACCAACGTCAAGTCGATCGTGCTGGCCACGGACAGCGAAGCCGGCGCCCAGATCTGGCTGCTGCTGATCCGCGCCGACCACGAGCTGAACGAGGTCAAGGCCTCCAAGGTGCCGGGGCTGGCCGACTTCCGCTTTGCCACCGAGAACGAGATCGTCGACGCCTTCGGCTCGCCCCCGGGCTATCTCGGCCCGATCGACATGAAGAAGCCGGTCAAGGTGGTGGCCGACCGCACCGTCGCCAACATGAGCGACTTTGTCTGCGGCGCCAACTACCGCGACTACCACTTCACCGGCGTCAACTGGGGCCGCGACCTGCCCGAGCCGATCGTCGCCGACCTGCGCAACGTGGTGGCGGGCGATGCCTCGCCGGACGGCCAGGGCACGCTGGAGATCTGCCGCGGCATCGAGGTGGGCCACGTGTTTATGCTGGGCACGCGTTACTCGGAATCGATGAACGCCACCTTCCTGGACGAGAACGGCAAGACCCAGCCGATGCAGATGGGCTGCTACGGCATCGGCGTCACCCGTATCCTGGGCGCCGCGATCGAGCAGAATTTCGACGAACGCGGCATCATCTGGCCGGCGGCGATCGCGCCGTTCGAGGTGGTGATCTGCCCGGTTGGCTATGACCGCTCCGAGGCCGTCAAGGCCGAGGCCGACCGCATCCATGCCGAGCTGCTGGCTGCCGGTGTCGACGTCATCATCGACGACCGCGGCGAGCGTCCGGGCGTGATGTTCGCCGACTGGGAACTGATCGGCGTGCCGCACCGCGTGGTGGTGGGCGACCGCGGCCTGAAGGAAGGCAAGGTCGAGTACCAGGGCCGGCGAGACGCGCAGGCCACCCCGGTCAGCGTGGCCGACGTGGTCAGCCACGTGCGCAACCAGCTGGCGAACTGAGCCCGATGCGCGCCGCACGCGCAATGCCCGCCGCCCGCCGCCTTGCCGGCGGGCTGCTGCTGGCGCTGGCCGCGGCGGCCGCGCATGCCGGCGCGCAGAAGGAAGAAGACCTGGCAGATTCCGTGCGCGGCGCGCTGGCCGCGGCGATTGCAGACGACCGGCCCACGCGGCCGGTCTTTGCATCCGGCGGCGAGCGCCTGGCTTACCTGAAGTGGCTGGGCGAAATGTCTTCGCGCCTGGCCACGCGCATCCCCGAGCCGCAGGTGCGCGTGGAACTGATCGAGGTCGCCTACTACGAGGCCAAGCGCGCCGGGCTGGAACCCGCGCTGGTGCTGGGCCTGGTCCAGGTCGAGAGCAATTTCCGCAAGTACGCGATCAGCTCGGCCGGCGCGCGCGGGCTGATGCAGGTGATGCCGTTCTGGGTCCGCGCCATCGGCGACAGCGACCCGCGCAAGCTGTTCCACCTGCAGAGCAACCTGCGCTACGGCTGCACCATCCTGCGCTATTACCTCGACCGCGAGCAGGGCGACCTGTACCTGGCGCTGGGCCGCTACAACGGCAGCCGCGGCCGCCCCGAGTATCCCAATGCCGTACTGGCGGCGTGGAAGCGCTGGCAGTATTCCGAAGCTTCGGTCACCGTTGCCGGCGAACCGGACAATGCGCCGGCGCGCGCCCCCCGTGCGCTGCCGTCGGATCCGCCGGAACGCAATCCTTTCTCGCCGCGCCGCGTCGCCAACCCGTCATGATCCGCGAAGCATCCGATGCCGGCGGCAGGGCCGGCTATACCGAATCCTCGCCCGAACTCGAGCAATGGCTGGCCCGGCATATCGCGCAGGGCTTTGCGGCCGATGCGCTGGTGCTGTCGATGCTGCGTTCGGGCTATGACGACGGCTTTGCGCGCCGGGCCGTGGCGGCAGCGTTCGGTGCGGACGTCGCCGCGGGCCGCCCGGCCAGGCCGGAGCCGGCGCGCACGGCGGCGCCTCCTCAGGCCAGGAGCACCGCGGCAGCCTTTGTGGCCGATGGCGGCGACCGCCAGGTGCCGATCCTGTTCCGGCTCGCCTCGCCGCAGATCCGGCTGTACCAGCAACTGCTGAGCGCCGACGAGTGCGACGCGCTGGTGGCGCTGTCGCGCGGCCGGCTGGCGCGCTCGCCGGTGGTCAACCCCGACACCGGCGACGAGAACCTGATCGACGCCCGCACCAGCATGGGCGCCATGTTCCAGGTGGGCGAGCATGCGCTGATCGAACGCATCGAGGCGCGTATCGCCGCGGTCACCGGCGTGCCGGCCGAGCACGGCGAAGGCTTGCAGATCCTCAACTACAAGCCCGGTGGCGAATACCAGCCGCATTTCGATTTCTTCAATCCGCAACGGCCGGGCGAGGCCCGCCAGCTGACCGTTGGCGGCCAGCGCATCGCCACGCTGGTGATCTACCTGAACACGCCCGCGGCCGGCGGCGCCACCGCGTTCCCGCGCCTGGGGCTGGAAGTGGCGCCGGTAAAGGGCAATGCGGTCTACTTCAGCTACCTGCTGCCCGACGGCATGCTGGACGAGCGCACGCTGCATGCGGGCCTGCCGGTCGCCGAGGGCGAGAAGTGGATTGCGACCAAGTGGCTGCGCGAGCGGCCGTATCGCAGCGAGGCCTGACCGCGCCGAGCAGGATTGCGCCGATCGATCCTGTATCGGCAATTTGCTGAAAAAGTGTACCGGTACTGTACCGCTGACTGACCCTAGACTGATTCCCTGAACGCATGGAGTCAGTCATGGAAGTATCCCAACTCGCAGCCGGCACCGGTGTCTTTGCCGCTTTTGCCGGTTTTGCGCTGGTGTCGTCGATCACCCCCGGTCCGAATAACACGATGCTGCTGGCTTCCGGCGTGAACTTCGGGTTCTTGCGCACGGTGCCGCACCTGCTCGGCGTCAGCATCGGCTTTGCGCTGATGGTGGCGCTGGTCGGGCTGGGGCTGGGGTCGCTGTTCCACGCCTTCCCATGGACCTGGCAGGTGCTGCGCGTGGTGGCGACCGTCTACCTGGTCTGGCTGGCATGGAAGCTCGCCACGGCCGGCGGCGTGCAGGACCAGCAGGTGGCGCGGCCGATGGGCTTCTGGGCCGCGGCGGCGTTCCAGTGGGTCAATCCCAAGGCGTGGGTGATGGCCGTGGGCGCGTGCAGCACCTATGTGCTGCACGGCAACCTGTGGCTCAACGTGCTGCTGCTGGCCGGGATCTTCGGGGTGGTGAACCTGCCCAGCGTGGCGATGTGGGCGTTATGCGGCTCGGCGCTGCGGCGCTGGCTGGCGCGGCCGAAGGTGCTGCGCGCGTTCAATATCGGGATGGCGGTGTTGCTGCTGGCTTCGCTGTGGCCGATTTTGGGGTCGCACCAGGCGTGATGTATTTTCTCCCCTCTCCCGCCTGCGGGGAGTGTAGGGGGGCCAAACCTCAGCCCGTCAAAATCAAACCAGCGCCCGGATCGCGCCCAGATTCCGCCAATACCCCTTGGCATCCATCCCGCACCCGAACACATAGCGATCCGGCACCGCAAAGCCGCAGAAGTCCGGGTGCATCGGCTTGAGCTTGGTCAGCGTCTTCTCGCACAGCACCGCCGCGTGGAATTCCCTGGCGCCCATTTCCATGATGCGCTCGCGGATCGCGGCCATGGTCTCGCCTTCATCCAGGATGTCGTCCAGCACCAGCACCACGCGGTCCTTGACTGACTCGCGCGGGGCCACGCGCCATTGCATCTCGCCGCCAACGGTCTTGTTGTTGTAGCGGGAGAGGTGGATGTAGTCGAACTCCAGCGGGAACGCCAGCTTGGGCAGCAGCATGCCGGTGAACACCACCGCGCCGCCCATCACGGACAGCACCAGCGGGAAGGCATCGCCCATCTTGGCGGTGATCTCGGCGGCCATGCGGTCCAGCGATGCCTGGACTTCCTCGGCCGAGACGATTTCTTCGGAGTTGGCCCACAGTTCGCGGGCCTGTACGGCGCTCATCATGATGTCTTTCCTGTCCTTTTGCGGGGGAGGCGGATAACGCTGCAGCGTGCGCTCAGCGGTTGAAGAGGCCCTTCATGCCGCCCTTCATCGCGCCCATTTGGCGCATCATCTTCATCATGCCGCCGCCCTTGAGCTTTTTCATCATGGATTGCATCTGGTCGAACTGGTTCAGCAAGCGGTTGACTTCCTGAACCGGCACGCCGGCGCCCGCGGCAATGCGGCGCTTGCGGCTGGCCTTGATCAGGTCGGGCTTGGCGCGCTCGGCCGGCGTCATGCTGTTGATGATGCCTTCCATGCGGGCCACCTGCTTCTCGGCCTGGTCCATGTTGGCGCCCTGCGCCTGCTGGGCGAACTGCGCCGGCAGCTTGTCGACCAGGCTGGCCATGCCGCCCATCTTCTTCATCTGGCCGATCTGCGCCTTGAAGTCTTCCAGGTCGAAATCGCCGGTCTTCTTGATCTTCTTGGCCAGCTTCTCGGCCGCTTCCATGTCGACACCGCGCTGGGCTTCCTCGACCAGCGCCATGATGTCGCCCATGCCCAGGATGCGCTGGGCCATGCGGTCCGGGAAGAACGGCTCCAGCCCGTCCAGCTTTTCGCCGACGCCGACGAACTTGATCGGCCGGCCGGTGATATGGCGCACCGACAGCGCGGCACCGCCGCGCGCATCGCCGTCCAGCTTGGTCAGCACCACGCCGGTCAGTGGCAGGGTGTCGTTGAAGGCCTTGGCGGTGTTGACCGCGTCCTGGCCGAGCATGGCGTCGACCACGAACAGGGTCTCGGCGGGCTTCAGCTCGGCGTGCAGCGCGGCGATTTCCTGCATCATCAATTCGTCGATGCCCAGGCGGCCGGCCGTATCGACGATCAGCACGTCGTGGTAGTGCTTGCGCGCCCAGTCCACCGCCGCGCGGGCGATCTCGACCGGCTTCTGGTCCGGCTGCGACGGGAAGAAGTCGGCGCCGACCTGCTCGGAAACGGTCTTCAGCTGGGCGATAGCGGCGGGGCGGTAGACGTCGCAAGAGACCGTCAGGATTTTCTTCTTCTTGTTTTCCTTGAGCCACTTCGCCAGCTTGCCGACCGTTGTGGTCTTGCCGGCACCCTGCAGGCCGGCCATCAGGATGATGGCGGGCGGCTGCACGTTCAGGTTCAGCTCGGCTTCCTTGTTATTGCCGCCGGCGGCCTCGGCGCCGCCGATGACCGAAGTCAGCTCGCGCTGGACCACGCCGACCAGCGCCTGGCCCGGCGTGAGGCTGGTGATCACATCCTCGCCCAGCGCCTTTTCCTTGACGCGGGCGATGAATTCGCGCACGACCGGCAGCGCCACGTCGGCTTCGAGCATGGCAAGGCGCACTTCGCGCAGCATCTCGGCGGTGTTGGCCTCGGTCAGGCGCGCCTCGCCGCGCATGGTCTTGACCACACGCGCCAGGCGTTGAGTGAGATTGTCCAGCATGGCAGGAATCGGGGGGAGATATCGGAGCAGGAGCTCGGTCTGAAATCGGGGCAGACCCGTGCCGGTTGCAGGGCCGGAGCACCGGTTCAACCGGCCGCCACCGTCCGTGGGCACTAAGGTAAACTGCGCAAATGGTCATTGTACTGTATGCCTTGACGGCACTTCTCTATTGCGGCCTGGCCTGGCACGGCTGGGCCACGCGCCATGCCGGCGTTGCCTCCACGGCCGCCAAGGCGGGACAGGCCGGCGGCGCGGCCTCGGCCGTGCTGGTCGCCGGCGGGCCCGGCAACACCCTGCCACCTGCGGGCGGCGCGCACGGCGAGGGCCGGCCCGCCTGGTGGCACGTGCTGATGCTGGCGGCACTGGCCAGCCACGGCATGCTGCTGCACGAAACCATCTTCCCGGCCGAGCGCATGATGTTCGGCTTTGCCTTCGCGCTTTCGGCCATGCTGTGGCTGGGCGTTGGCATCTACTGGATCGAGAGCTTCTTCTTTTCGCTGGCCGGGCTGGGGCTGATCGTGATCCCCGTCGCGCTGGTCGCCAGCCTGATGCCGCTGGCCTTTCCCGGCTCGCAGATCCTGGGCTATGCCGCGCAGCCGCTGTTCAAGCTGCACTTCATCATCGCCAACGTGGCGTACGGGCTGTTCACGCTGGCGGCGTTCCATGCCTTCCTGATGCTGCTGGCCGAGCGCCGGCTGCACGGTTTCCGCCACGCGCCGGCGCGCCCGGCCGATGGCAAGGCCGCGCAAACCGGCCAGTGGCTGGGCCGCTGGCTGGACCTGCTGCCGCCGCTGCTGACGCTGGAGAAGCTGCTGTTCCGCCTGATCGGCGCCGGCTTCGTTCTGCTGACACTGACGATCGGCTCGGGCCTGCTGTTTTCCGAAGAACTGTTCGGCCGCGCTTTCCGGATGGACCACAAGACTGTGTTCGCGCTGATCTCGTGGGCCATGTTCGGCGGCATCCTGGCAGGGCGCATCTTCCGCGGCTGGCGCGGCAAGGTGGCGCTGCGCTGGGTCATCGCCTCGTTCGGCATCCTGCTGCTGGCCTATGTCGGCAGCCGCTTTGTAATTGAAGTGGTCCTCCACCGTTTCTGAGACACCATGGCACGTATCCTGATCCTGCTGGCCGTGGTGCTGGGCGTCTTCTGGTGGCTGCGCGCCCGCGCCGAAGCGCGGCTGGCGCAGCAACGCGCCCGGCAGCAAGCCAGCGAAAGCGCCGCCCGGTCCAGCGCCAACGCCCGGCAAACCGAATCCGCCGAACCGATGGTCCAGTGCGCCCAGTGCGGCGTGCACCTGCCGCAAGGCGAGGCCATCGCCTGGCGCGGCCTGCACTACTGCCGCCGCAGCCACTTGCCTGACGAGGCCAGCCACACCGACGGCGGCGGCGCGCGCCCATGATCGAACCGGCGCTGTCAGGCTGGCAGCGGCTCAATGCCTGGCGCGGCCTGGCGCAGCTGTGGCGCCAGCCTGAACCGCCCGAATTCCACTGGCGCCTGCTGCGCTATTTCTGCTGGACCCGCGTCGCCGTGGGCCTGCTGCTGCTCGGCTACGCGCTGATGCGGCGCGGCGAGCCTGCCCCAACGTCATTGCCGCCTTCGCTGCTGCCGGATTTGTCCTTCGGGCTGGCCGGCGTCGAACATGCGGCGGCCATGACGGTCGCCGTGCCTTACCTTGGCATTGCGCTGGCGATGCTCGCCGGCACGCTGTGGCGCCGCCATTTCCACCTGCGCGTGCGCGTGCAGGTGCTGGCCGACCTGGCGCTGCTGGCGCTGGTCTTCCACGCCATCGGCCACCCGGCCAGCCAGGGCCAGGCCGACGGCCTCGCCATGATCTTCCTGCTGCCCGCGCTCGAAGCCGGTGCGCTCACCAGCCTGCCGTTCGCGCTCTTTGCCGCGTCGATCTCCGCGCTGGTGGTGATGGGCGGACCGTTCATGCACACAATCCTGCTGCGCCAGGCCGATGCCGGGCTGCTGGGCTCGGGCCTGTTCGGCCTGGTGTTCATGATCGCGGCGCTGCTGATGTATATGCTGGCCAACCGCCAGATCGCGCAGGAGCGCCTGGCGCTGGTGCGCGAGCAGGAATTGCGCATGCAGCAGCTGGTCAACCGGCTGATGGTCAACGACATGCAGGACGGCGTGATGCTGGTGCGCGCCAACGGCGCCGTGGTGGCGGCCAACCCGGCGGCGGTGGTGCTGCTGGGCGTGCAGGCGCATGAGCGCATCTATTCGCGCCGGCTGGGGGCATCGGCGGAGCAGGACAGTGGCGGCGGCACCGATGCCGTGCTGTTCGACCTGCGCCGCATCCCGCGCCTGCAGCCGCTGATGGAAATGCTGCGCGACTGGCTGCGCAGCAAGGACGACGTGCCGCGCATCCTGCAGCTGCTGCCGATGGCGTCCGGCACCGCGCTGGCCGACGGTACCATGCAGCACACCCGGTTGCGGCTGCGCTTCGTGCTGCCGGGGCTGGCGGGGTTGCGCTCGACGCTGGCGCAGGGGCGCACGGTGCCGTCGCAACTCGACACCGCCGCGTGGAACGAGCTCTCGCCCGAGGCCGCCGCCCGCCTGCGCCTGGCCATTGCGCAGAACGAGGCCATGGCCTGGTCGCAGGAAGACGAAGCGCTGCTGCGCAGCGAGATGCGCGACACCGTGCTGGTTCATATCGAAAGCTGGGAGCGCATCGCCGAACAGGTGCAGCAGGAAAAGCTGGCCGCGATGGGCCGGCTGGTGGCCAGCATCGCGCACCAGATCCGCAACCCGCTGGCGGCGATCAGCCAGGCCAGCGAACTGCTGGCCGATTCCGCGCGGCAGGAGCCTGGCGCGGCGGACAGCGGCGCGGACGTCGACATCGACGCTCGCCTGCTGCGCATCATCAACGACAACGTGCGCCGGCTCGATCAGGTGGTGTCCGACGTGCTGCAGATGTCGCGCCGCCCGCGCACCGGCCGCAGCACCGTGCACCTGGCGCAGGCGCTGCCCGAGATCGTCGAGCGCTGGCGCCTGGAAATGCGCTCGCGCCGCCCGCACGCCGGCGAGACCCGCCCGGCCGGCCGCGCCGACGTCAACGCCAACGCCATCCGCCTGACCGTCGACGTGGCCCAGCCGGTGGTGTTCGACGCCGCGCAGTTGCAACAGGTGCTGGGCAACCTGCTCGACAACGCCTGGCGCTACTGCAGCCGGCTGCCCGGCTCGATCCGGCTGCTGGCGCACGCGCTGGACCAGCATCACGCCGAGCTGATCGTCTGGAACGACGGCGCCGAGGTCTCGCGCGAGCACCAGCGCAGCCTGTTCGAACCCTTCTTTACCAGCAACGCCCAGGGCACCGGCCTGGGCCTGTTCATGGCACGCGAGCTGTGCGGCGCCAACGATGCGCAAGTACGCTACGGCGCGGTCTCGGTGCCGGCGCTGCTCGAGCGCACCGGCGTGCTGGCCGCCGCTGCGCGCGATACACTGCCGGCCAAAGCCTTTGTCCTGACGCTGCGCATCGAGACCGCCGACGCGGCCGTCGCATGAACGGCGTCCGCCCATCCACACCCGCCACCATGCCACCCCGTACGCCCGATCCCATCCTCGTCATCGACGACGAGGCCGACCTGCGCGAGCTGCTCGACATCTCCATCCGGCGCATGGGCCATGACGTGGTGCTGGCCGGCTCGCTGGCCGAGGCGCGGCAGAAGCTGGCGCAGGGCCGCTACAGCCTGGTGCTGACCGACATGCGGCTGGGCGACGGCCTGGGCATCGAGATCGTGCGGCAGCTGTCGGCCGCGCCCGAGCGCATCCCGGTGGCGGTCATCACCGCCTACGGCAGCGCCGACAACGCTGTCGAGGCGCTCAAGGCCGGCGCCTTCGACTACATCGCCAAGCCGGTCTCGCTGGAGCAGCTGCGCAGCCTGGTGCTCAACGCACTCGGCCGCCAGCAGCGCGACAGCACCGAAGCCGATGCCGGCGGCAGCGCCGGCGCGGACGCTGCCGCCGACCGCGCCGCGGCGTTGCTGCCCGGCCATTCCGCCGCCATGCACGAGGTGCGCCGCTCGCTGTCGCGGCTGGCGCGCAGCATGGCCCCGGTGGTCATCAGCGGCGAATCGGGCAGCGGCAAGGAGCGCGCCGCGCGCGCCATCCACGCGATCAGCGCGCGCGCCTCGCATCCGTTCATCGCGGTCAACTGCGGCGCCATCCCCGAGACGCTGATGGAGTCGGAGTTCTTCGGCCACGTCAAAGGCGCCTTCACCGGCGCCGACGGTGAGCGCGGCGGCTTCTTCCACGCCGCCAACGGCGGCACGCTGCTGCTCGACGAGGTGGCCGACCTGCCGCTGGCCATGCAGGTCAAGCTGCTGCGCGCGCTGCAGGAGCGCCGCGTGCGCAAGATCGGCGCCAGCCGCGAAGATGCCGTGGACGTGCGCGTGATGTGCGCCAGCCACAAGGACCTGGCCGCGATGGTCGCCGCCGGCCAGTTCCGCCAGGACCTGTATTACCGCCTGAACGTGCTGGCGCTGCGCATGCCCACGCTGCGCGAGCGTGGCGAAGACATCCCGGTGCTGGCGCGCGCCATCCTGGACCACCTGGCGGTGCGCTATGGCGACCCGCATCCCAAGCGCCTGGCGCCGGCCGCGCTGGAGCAGCTGGCCGCCTACCGCTTCCCGGGCAACGTCCGCGAACTGGAAAACCTGCTCGAGCGTGCCTACGCCTTTGCCGAGAGCGAGCAGATCGAGGTGGCCGACCTCGGCCCGCTGGATGCCGGCGCGCCCGGCGCCGGGCTGATGGCCCCCGCGCCCACGATGGCGTCACCGGTCCCTGCGACCCAGTACGCCCCCTGGGGCGCGCCGGGCATGTGGGCGCCGATGCCGCCCGCGGCGACACCCACGCCCGCAGCCGTGGCCGAACCTGCTGCCGCGCCACAGGTTGCCGCACCGCCCGCCACCCAGCCCGAACCCGAGGGCGACGCCACCGAGCGCGCCTGCCGCGGCATCGTCTTCCCAATCGACCTGCCGGCCCGGCTCGAAGCCGTGGAGCGCGAACTGATTTTGCAGGCACTGGCGCAGACCAACTTCAACCGCACCGCTGCCGCGCCGCTGCTCGGCCTGAACCTGCGCCAGCTGCGCTACCGCATCCAGCAGCTTGGCATCCGCGAAGCCATGGACGCCGCTGACCGCGGCGTGGCCGAGAACAACGGCGACGGCGCGGGCGAGGGCACGCCATGACGAGGCCCAGCCAGCCCAATCTGCCTGCACAGGTGCGTGCCTTCCTCCCAGACGCAGACGGCTGGGTACCCGCCGCCCGCCGCGTGCCGTCGCCCAATTTCGACGAACGGCCCACCGGCATGCCCGTGGACCTGGTGGTGCTGCACAACATCAGCCTGCCGCCCGGCCAGTTCGGCAGCGGCGACATCGAAGCGTTCTTCCAGAACCGGCTCGACCCGGACAAGCACCCGTTCTTCGCCACCATCCACCAGGTCCAGGTGTCCGCGCACTTCCTGGTGACGCGGCAGGGCGAGCTGGTGCAGTTCGTGCCGTGCACGCAGCGGGCCTGGCATGCCGGCCAGTCCGACTTCTTCGGCCGCACGCGCTGCAACGACTTCTCGATCGGCATCGAGATCGAGGGTTGCGACGACCTGCCGTTCACCCCCGCCCAGTACGACACCGTGGCCGCCCTGGTCCCGGCCCTGATGGCGGCCTACCCGGTGCGCGCGATTGCCGGCCACAGCGACATCGCCCCGGGGCGCAAGACCGATCCCGGCCCGCATTTCGACTGGGACCGCTTCGCCGCCGGTGCAGCAGTGCCGCCAGGCATGTTGCCCTATCGGCATACCACGGGGTGATGAATTCGTAACGTCATTCCCCATGGTCGTGCGCCCCTTTTTGGCACACATGCCCCAGGCAGGTTAGGGGCTATCGCATGCTCGCAACAATCAAAAAAATTTTTGTGAAATGTGCAGTTGCGAACGGTTTCGCTGAAACCCTTGTGTGTACTAGGCTCCCGGGCATGTGGCGCTGCCGCACGCGGCGGCCCGACCGCGAAACGACCCCGAAATAACGGTTGTCAAGACTGGTCATTCGGATTCGTTTCACTATACTTAGCCAAGTTTTCAGCAGTACCCACTATATCTAGTAGTCAAACCGGGGAGCTGGCCCAAGTGTGAGGTGCCGGTTGCACAGCGAGTGCAACCCGTCCGGAAACCTCCGCAAAGCTAGCGAATCACAAAGAGTCCCTGGCGAAATGTTCACGCAAAGGCAGTTTGTCCGTGCGCGGTCACACCGAAACGGATCCTTCTTTCCGCCGCATTTCGCCAGGGACTCTTTTGTCTCTTAAATCCAGGGTAAAAACAGGACTTCACATGCAAACGGCCCAGAACGAACTCACCACGGGTGGCGCCGCCGCCGGCGTTGCCAGCCAGGCACCGAACGCACAGACCTCCAGCGCCGCTTCCACCAGCTACCCGGATCACAAGATCATCCGTCGCAACGGCGCCGTGGTGGCGTTCGAGCCGTCCAAGATCAACGTCGCCATGACCAAGGCCTTCCTCGCCGTCAACGGCGGGCAGGGTGCAGCTTCCGCGCGCGTGCGCGAGATCGTCGAGCAACTGACCGACAGCGTGGTGCGCGCGCTGGTGCGTAGCCGCCCGAGCGGTGGCGCCATCCATATCGAAGACGTGCAGGACCACGTCGAGCTGGCCCTGATGCGCTCGGGCGAGCATGAAGTGGCCCGCGCCTACGTGCTGTACCGCGAGAAGCGCGCCCAGGAGCGCGCCAGCGCCAGCGCCCAGGCCGTGGCCCGCGTGCAGCAGTCCGGCATCCAGATCAATGTGACAGACGCCGGCGTGACCAAGCCGCTGGACATCGTCGCGCTGCACGCCCTGATCGACAACGCCTGCTCCGGTTTGGGCGATGCGGTCAGCGCCGAGCCGATCCTGAAGGAAACCCTGAAGAACCTGTACGAAGGCGTGCCGATGACGCAGGTGTACGACTCCGCCATCCTGGCTGCGCGTACCCTGATCGAAAAGGACCCCAACTACAGCCAGGTCACCGCCCGTATCCTGCTGCACACCATCCGCAAGGAAATCCTGGGCGCCGAAGTGACCCAGACGGAGATGTCGGCCCGCTACGTCGAGTACTTCCCCAAGTTCATCGCCCGCGGCATCGAAGCCGAGCTGCTGGACGAAAAGCTGGCCACCTATGACCTGGCCCGCCTGGGCGCCGCGCTCGACGCCGGCCGCGACTTCCAGTTCAACTACCTGGGCCTGCAGACCCTGTACGACCGCTACTTCCTGCATATCGATGAAACCCGCATCGAAATGCCGCAGGCCTTCTTCATGCGCGTGGCCATGGGCCTGGCGCTGAACGAGAAGGACCGCGAAGCGCGCGCCATCGAGTTCTACCAGCTGCTGTCGTCGTTCGACTTCATGTCGTCCACGCCGACCCTGTTCAACTCCGGCACCCGCCGCTCGCAGCTGTCGTCGTGCTACCTGACCACCGTGTCGGACGACCTGGAAGGCATCTACGAAGCGCTGAAGGAAAACGCGCTGCTGTCCAAGTTCGCCGGCGGCCTGGGCAATGACTGGACCAACGTGCGCGCACTCGGCTCGCACATCAAGGGCACCAACGGCAAGTCGCAAGGCGTGGTCCCGTTCCTGAAGGTAGTGAACGACACCGCTGTCGCCGTGAACCAGGGCGGCAAGCGCAAGGGCGCCGTCTGCGCCTACCTGGAAACGTGGCACCTGGACATCGAAGAATTCCTGGAGCTGCGCAAGAACACCGGCGACGACCGCCGCCGCACCCACGACATGAACACGGCCAACTGGATCCCGGATCTGTTCATGAAGCGCGTGATGGAAGGCGGCGAGTGGACCCTGTTCTCGCCCGCCACCTGCCCGGACCTGCACGACAAGGTCGGCAAGGAATTCGAAAAGGCCTACCTGGGCTATGAAGCCAAGGCCGCCAGCGGCGAACTGAAGCTGTTCAAGAAGCTGCCGGCGCTGCAACTGTGGCGCAAGATGCTGGGCATGCTGTTCGAGACCGGCCACCCGTGGATCACCTTCAAGGATCCTTGCAACATCCGCAGCCCGCAGCAGCACGTCGGCGTCGTCCACAGCTCCAACCTGTGCACGGAAATCACGCTGAACACCAACGACAGCGAAATCGCCGTCTGCAACCTGGGCTCGGTCAACCTGGTGGCCCACCTGGCCAAGCAGGCCGACGGCTCGTACGCGCTCGACCACGCCAAGCTGCAGAAGACCATCCGCACCGCCATGCGGATGCTGGATAACGTCATCGACATCAACTACTACGCTGTCGAGAAGGCGCGCAATTCCAACCTGCGCCATCGTCCGGTCGGCATGGGCATCATGGGCTTCCAGGACTGCCTGCACGTGCTGCGCACGCCGTACGCAAGCAAGGCCGCGGTGCAGTTCGCCGACACCTCGATGGAAGCGGTGTGCTACTACGCCTACCAGGCTTCGACCGAGCTGGCCGAAGAGCGCGGCCGCTACAGCACCTACGAAGGCTCGCTGTGGGACCGTGGCATCCTGCCGCAAGATTCGCTCAAGCTGCTGGCCGAAGAGCGCGGCGGCTACCTGGAAGTGGACCTGTCCAGCACCATGGACTGGGACAGCCTGCGCGCCCGCATCAAGCAGCACGGCATGCGCAACTCGAACTGCATCGCGATCGCCCCGACCGCGACCATTTCGAACATCATCGGCGTGTCCGCTTGCATCGAGCCGACCTTCCAGAACCTGTACGTCAAGTCCAACCTGTCGGGCGAGTTCACCGTGGTCAATGACTACCTGGTGCGCGACCTGAAGGAACGCGGCCTGTGGGACGAGGTGATGGTTGCCGACCTGAAGTACTTCGACGGCTCGCTGTCGCGCATCGACCGCATTCCGCAAGACCTGCGCGACATCTACGCCACCGCGTTTGAAGTCGAGCCGACCTGGCTGGTGGAAGCCGCCAGCCGCCGCCAGAAGTGGATCGACCAGGCCCAGTCGCTGAACATCTACATGGCCGGCGCGTCGGGCAAGAAGCTGGACGACACCTACAAGCTGGCATGGGTGCGCGGCCTGAAGACCACGTACTACCTGCGCACCATGGCTGCCACGCACGTGGAGAAGTCCACCGTGTCGCGCGGCTCGCTGAACGCGGTGTCGTCGGGCAGCGACAGCGGCTCGGCCCTGGACGCAGCGGCCGCCTCGGCCCCGGCCATGCCGGAAGCCGAAGGCGCGGTCTGCACGATGCGCCCGGGCGACCCCGGCTTCGAAGAGTGCGAAGCCTGTCAGTAAGCCTTACCTAACCCCCCGCTCCCCTCTCCCGCCCGCGGGAGAGGGGCCGGGGGAGAGGGCCGGCGCAACCACGAAGTTGCACAAGTCAAAAAACACTGACCACCGCCGCCCCCAAACCGAATCACGGAGAACCACATCATGCTGAGCTGGGACGACGACGTTCAAGCCACCCCGCAGGCCGCACCGCAGCCTGCCCTGCAACCCGCTGCATCGGCTGCCACCGCTGACCAGCAAGGCGTCCTGCCGCCGAGCGCCACGCAAGCCGGCATCCTGGGCAACAACCCCAACGCCGCCGCCGCGCAGAGCAACCGCCGCGTCAACGCCGCCGACAAGCGCGTCATCAACGGCTCAACCGACGTCAACCAGCTCGTCCCGTTCAAGTACAAGTGGGCGTGGGAAAAGTACCTGGCCGGCTGCGCCAACCACTGGATGCCGCAGGAAATCAACATGTCGCGCGACATCGCCCTGTGGAAAGACCCCAACGGCCTGACCGAAGACGAGCGCCGCATCATCAAGCGCAACCTGGGCTTCTTCGTCACCGCCGACTCGCTGGCCGCCAACAACATCGTGCTGGGCACCTACCGCCAGATCACCGCGCCGGAATGCCGCCAGTACCTGCTGCGCCAGGCCTTTGAAGAGGCCATCCACACGCACGCCTACCAGTACATCGTTGAATCGCTGGGCCTGAACGAAGCCGAGATCTTCAACGCGTACCACGAAGTGCAGTCGATCCGCGACAAGGACGAGTTCCTGATCCCGTTCATCGACACGCTGACCGACCCGTCGTTCAAGACCGGCACGCCGGAAAACGACCAGAAGCTGCTGAAGTCGCTGATCGTGTTCGCCTGCATCATGGAAGGGCTGTTCTTCTATGTGGGCTTCACGCAGATCCTGGCGATGGGGCGGCAGAACAAGATGACTGGGGCTGCGGAGCAGTATCAGTACATCCTGCGGGATGAGTCGCTGCACTGCAATTTTGGTATCGACCTGATCAATCAGATCAAGCTGGAGAATCCGCATCTTTGGACGGCGGAGTTCAAGGCCGAGATCACCGAACTGTTCAAGAAGGCGGTGGATCTGGAGTATCGCTATGCGGAAGACACGATGCCGCGTGGGGTGCTTGGTTTGAATGCGCCGATGTTCAAGTCGTATCTGCGGTTTATCTGCAATCGTCGTTGCCAGCAAATTGGTCTTGATCAGCTGTTCCCGAACGAGGAGAACCCGTTCCCGTGGATGAGCGAGATGATTGATCTGAAGAAGGAACGCAACTTCTTCGAGACGCGCGTCATTGAGTATCAGACGGGTGGGGCGTTGAGCTGGGATTGAGTTTTTTTGCTTTGATGATGAGAAATGGGAGCTGATGGCTCCCATTTTTTATGGACCTACCAAGACAAAAGGTGGCTGCAATCGGCCAGTTTGAGACATATCCCTACGCTCTTCGAATGTCCCATCTTGGCCAAAGCTGCCATTATGGGGCCTGAGTGGATACATTCTCAAAGCCCACGTTGTGTCGTAGGCCTTATAGGAAAAGAGTCCCGGCAAAGCCGGGACCCCCTCACTATCGATCAGTCTGCAAAGTCGGTAGCCTCGGACGAGCCCCTCCAGGTGTCGAGATCCTTTGCAACAGCGTTAGCTTTCGCAGCCGCAAGTTCATTGGCGATCTTGCCGGCGAACAGATGCAACGGCGCCGATTCGACCGCAGCGGCCTGCATGATCAGCAGGGCGAGCTTGTCAGGATCGCCGGCCTGATGGCCATGTAGAGTATCGAGATGCAGGTCCAGCGAAGCCTTGGCCTCCGAGTAGTCGTCGATCTGTCGCTTGGCCACTGCGAGCGCACCGTTCGACAGAAAGTCCGTGCGCACAGGCCCCGGATAGACCACAGTGGCTCGGATACCCAGTTCCGCGACTTCCGCCGCCAGGGATTCCGTCAAGCCTGACAGTGCGAACTTGCTCGCGACGTAGCTGCCCCAGCCCGCATACCCGCCCTGGTAGCCCACGATGGAGGAGATGTTGATGATGTGCCCGCTGCGCTGGCGACGAAGCTGCGGCAGCGCATGGCGCAGTACAGCCATCGGTGCGAAGAAGTTGACCTCGAAATTGCCGCGCAGTTCGTCGTCGGACAGTGCCTCGACCGTGCCTTGCTGGGCATAGCCGGCATTGTTGACGACCACGTCGATCACGCCGAACCATTGCACTGTCTTCTCGACGGCCGCCTGGACACTGCGGTCGCTGGTCAGGTCAACTTCCAAAGGTAGAAAGCGGTCGGATGCGCCACCAAATGTCTCCGTCAGCGATGCGGCTATGCGGGACGTTGCCGCTACCCGGTGGCCTTGCTCCAGCAGGTGGGCAACGAGTTTCTGACCGACGCCCTTCGACGCGCCTGTGATGAACCATGTACGGGATGCTTGTTTCATGATGAAAATTCCTTCAGATAAATATGCGGTCAAGACGTTGATCAAGGCAGGGCCACGCTCATGCCACCGTCGGCCATGACCACGGCGCCGACGATAAAGCTGGCCTTTTCCGATGCGAGGAAGGCGATTACCTCGGCGATTTCCTTGGGCTGTGCCGCGCGGCGGATCGGTGCCTTCTTGCCATGCTCTGCGAGGAACGCCTGGCCGTCGGCATGGATGTGGTTGGTAATGTTGGTAATGACATCGCCGGAGCCCACCGCATTGACGCGAATGCCGTGTTCGATGGCTTCCAGCGAAAGGGCCCGCGTCAACTGCGCCAGCGCGCCCTTCGACGCCGCATAGGCCGCAATCAACGGAAAAGCCTGATAGCAGGCGTAGGACCCCACGTTGACGATGGCGCCTGTCTTTGCCGGCAGCATGGCGCGCATGGCTTCCCGCGAGAATAGGAAAGCGCCCGTGGCATTGACGGCCTGAATGCCATTCCAGTCTTCCAGCGACATGTCCACCAGTGGCTTGTTGATGATGACCGCGGCGTTGTTGACGAGGATGTCGAGCTTGCCAAACCGGTCGATTGCCGTGGCAACGGCCTGTACGGCACTTTCCTCGCGCGCCACGTCGGCGACGATGGGAACGATGCCAGGTCGCGCCAGTGCTTCCACGTTGCTGCTGCGGCCAACGGCAATCACATTCGCGCCTTCGGCGTGAAGCAGTTCGGTCGTGGCCAGGCCGATGCCACTGGCTGCACCGGTAACGATGGCGACCTTGCCTGCAAAGGCGCCGCCTGCCGTGTTTCGTGATGTCATGATGTTCTCCTGATTGATTTGGGTTCCGCGTGCTGCCTGGATCAGAACGGGCTGGCGGTGGGCCGTACGACGATCTCGCTGACGTCGACTTCGGCGGGCTGCTCCACCGCGTATGCAATGGCGCGAGCGATGGCGTCGGGCGTAATGGCGATGCGACGGAACTCCTGCATCGCGCAACGCGCGGTGTCATCAGAGATCGAATCGGCCAGCTCGGACTCCACGACGCCGGGGCAGATCACCGTCACGCGGATCTTGTCGGTCTCCTGGCGCAGCCCGTCGGAGATGGCACGCACGGCGAACTTGGTCGCGCAGTAGACCGCGGCAGTGGGCGACACGGAGAGTCCACCAATCGAGGAAATATTGATGATCTGGCCGAGCCCTTGCGCCTCCATCGTCGGCAGCACGGCGGCAATGCCATGCAGCACCCCACGAATGTTCACGTCGATCATCCGGTTCCATTCGCTGACCTTCAGGGCGTTGAGGGGCGAAAGCGGCATCACGCCCGCGTTATTGATGAGGACGTCGATGCGGCCGAAGGCATCGAGCGCGAAGCGGGCGAATGCCGCCACGTCATCGGCCGACGTCACGTCGAGCTCGCGGTAACGAACCACGCCGCCGGAGGCTTCGATCGATGCCGCCAACTCGGCGAGCCGGTCGGTCCGGCGTGCACCGATCACGAGCCGGTGTCCTTGCGCGGCGAGCAGGCGAGCGGCGCCCTCGCCGATGCCGCTGCTGGCGCCGGTGATCAGAATAACTTTCGATTCGTTGGTGGCGATTGCCATGTTGCATACTCCTATTGTTGGTTCGGATCTGACCGCAGGGTTCAGCGCTTGATGCGGCGCGCTCTGCAGTCACGTTTCGGCCTTCAATGAAGCGGTATGGTTCGTCGGCCGGTGAATGAATGATAGGGATGACCTGCCTGCAGGCGAATACACGGACCGATGCCGTTATTGCCTATTCCTATTGATCCGGCTGGTACGGTGTGCAAGACGCGGCTAGAATGGCGGCTGCAGGCAAACAACAGGAGGCTTTGTGTCCAAGGTCCGCTCCCCCGCTTCCGTCAAGATGATTCGTTTGATCGAGAAACTGGCGCCCAACGAGGGCTACACGCAGTCGACGCTCGACAGCGTGCGGCTGATGCGTTCGGATCGGCCCCTTGGGCGCACACCGGTGCTATACGAGCCAAGCATCGTGATCGTGTGCCAGGGCCGCAAGCTTGGCTTTCTGGGCAATGAGGTCTATGTCTACGACGCGCAGCACTATCTTGTACTGTCGGTACCGCTGCCGTTTTCCACGGAAACCCAGGCTTCGCCAGAGGAACCCATGCTGGCGGTGTCCATCCGTCTGGACCTCCTCGAACTCAGCGAACTGATCACGCAGATCGGTGCAGCGGGAGATCTGCCTGAAGAGCCACCCAACGGCATGGTGTCTACGGAGCTGGACGAGAATCTGGCCGGTACAACCGTCAGGTTGCTGGAGGCATTGACCGTGCCGATGGATGCCCGGATCCTGGGTCCGGGCCTGGTGCGGGAAATCTGCTACCGCGTGTTGACGGGGGCACAGGGAGGCGCGATGCGTGCCGCTCTCGCTCACCACGGGCGCTTCGGCCGCATCGCAAGAGCGCTGAAGCGTATCCATGCGGATTATGCGGCGCCCCTGAATGTCTCATGCCTGGCTGAAGAGGCCGGCATGAGCGTGCCAGCGTTTCACGCCAACTTCCGCACGGTGACCCAGACGTCGCCAATCCAGTACATCAAGTCCACCCGCCTTCATCAAGCGCGCCTGATGATGATTCGCGACGGCGTCACGGCTGCGGCAGCATCGGGACGCGTCGGCTACGAGAGTACTTCGCAGTTCAGCAGGGAGTTCAAGCGGCTTTTCGGGCGAACGCCGGTTGAGGAGGCACGCGACATGCGCGAGTCTTTCACCCTGTCACCGGCGGTTCGCTTTGGCGCCTAGGCGCACTCTACTGGGCCACGGCCACAACGACCTTGCCTTTCACGTGGCCGCCCTTGCTGTGGTCGAGCGCCTGGCTAACGTCTGAGAGCACAAAGACCGAATCGATCTGGGTACGCAGATCGCCCGATGCATGGAGCGTAGCCAGTTTCTCGAGCTGGGGCGCGTCGCTACGCGTAGCGAAATGTCTGCCGGTCGCCTGCGTTCCTTTGGCTCGAGCTGCGTCGGGCCTTGCCACCGTCGACACCAGGGTGCCGCCCGGCTTCAGCACCGACCATGAACGCTCCTGAGTTTCACCGCCAATCAGGTCGAGGACGAGGTCCAATCCCGAGACCCGCGCGGCGAAATCCTCGGTGCGGTAGTCAATAAAGGCATCGGCGCCGAGGCTTGCTACATATTCGCGGCTCTGGGCTGAACCGGTGCCGATGACGTGGGCGCCGGCCAACTTGGCAAGCTGCACGGCCGCAGTGCCTACGCCGCCTGCGGCCCCGTGGATTAGGACCGACTGCCCGGCATGCAAGCCCCCATGCTCGTGGAGCGCCTGCCATGCCGTCAGCGTTGCAGCGGGAATCGCCGCGGCTTCCGCGAAAGCCAAGGACGCAGGCTTGCGCGCCAGGCGGGTGGCCTCCACGACGGCGCGCGTGGCGAAAGCCCCGACAATCCCGATGAATCCCATCACTTCATCGCCCGGCTTCAGTCTTGTGACGTTGCGCCCCACGGCGATGACGGTCCCTGCAGCATCAACCCCAGGGGTGAAAGGCAACGGCAGTGGAATAAACGCCCGCATGGCGCCACTGACGATCTTCCAGTCAATCGGATTCACCGATGCCGCGGCAATGTCGATCAAGACTTCGTTGTCGCCCGGTACGGGGTCGTCCGCCTCGACCAGCGTCATGCCGCTGGGGCTGCCGTAGCCAGTTACTTGGATGGCTTTCATCAGATGCTCCTGGAGGCGACGCCCACTACAGGCGCGTCAAGGGCAAGGGCTGCCTGAACCGGGTCGAAATACTCGCGCAGATGCACGATGCGACCGTCGCGGGCTGTCAGAAACACGACATACTCCTGGCGGTAGGTACGGCCGGTCGCCGCGATCAGGCCCTCCCCACGCACCCGAGCAATCGCCTGCTGCGGATCGTCCGTCGCAGTCACGATGGCATCGGAGAAGCGAAAGTTCCTGACCGCCCCCACGAACCAGCTCGCATGCCGCAGCACAGATTCACGTCCTTCGAGTTTCAGCGGATGACCCAGGCTGGGTGCGTACGGCAGATCCCAGACGATGCTGTCGGCGATTAGTTCCTGCCATTGCTCCGGCTTGTCGACTAGGAACTGGAGATGTTGCTCCAGAAGCGTTGTGGCAATGCTCATGATGTCTTCTCCTGCGATGTGTCAGGCGGCAACGCGCTTGGCCGGCGCGCGACGGTTGTCCAGACTGAAGGCGCCGGGGCCGAACGCCACTACCTGCAGGAGACCACCGGCCATCGCCAGGTTTTTCAGGAAATGGAACATCTGATTCTGGTCAGCGAGCGCGTGGTGAAAGATCAGCGCGGTCACGACAGCGTAGGCAGCAAGCAGGAGAGCCACCACGCGCGTCTTGTAGCCAATGACCAGGAGTGCGGCGCTCGCCAGTTCCAGCACCAGTGCGCCAATCAGTCCGAGCGCTGGCGCGGGCAGACCCAGCGATCCGATATAGGCCATCGTTGCGCCAGGTGCCATCAGCTTGCCGAAGCCGCTGATGAAAAAGATGACCGCGATGAGGGTGCGGCCAACGGCGGGGATGGCGGAGTTTTCGTTCAGCGAGGTGTTCAGGTTCGAGTTCATAGTGTTCATCCTTTCAAAGAGTGGATGAACGAAGATTAGAGACTTGACAACCATCAAGGTAGCCTATATTTCTAGATGCAATCCATCTACTCCATAGATATATGCTCGATGCCGTCTCGCTGGACCAGCTTCGCACCTTCATCGCTGCCGCCGACGAAGGCAGTTTCTCCGCCGCAGGCCGCAAACTCCGGCGAGCGCAATCCGTGGTCAGCCATACGCTGGCCAACTTAGAGAGTCAGATCGGCGTGCAGCTCTTCGATCGGGCGGGCCGTTATCCAAAGCTGACGGACGAAGGATCGGCCTTACTTGCGCAGGCGCGGCTGGTGGTGGGTGGCATGGACGGGTTTAAGGCGAAGGCGCGGACAATTTCCGACGGACTCGAGCCCGAGCTCTCTGTCGTGGTGGACGTCATGTATCCAATGACATCACTGACAGACGCCGTCGGTGCATTTCGAAGCGAGTTTCCGCACACACCATTACGCCTTTACGTCGAAGCGCTGGGTGCTGTCATGCAGCCGGTACTCGCCCAGACATGCCGGCTCGGAATCAGCGGCTCGATGCCATCGGTCCCAGAAATTCTCGATGCCGAGAAATTGCTGGATGTGCCAATGATTACGGTCTCTGCCTCGTCCCATCCCCTGGCATCAACGAATCGGATCCTAGGGCCGGTGGATCTCAAGGAGCACGTCCAACTCGTGCTGACGGACCGCACGACCCTCACAGAGGGCACCACTTTCGGCGTTTTCTCTCCACAGATATGGCGCCTTGCCGATCTAGGAGCCAAGCACGCATTCTTGCGCGCTGGCTTTGGATGGGGCCATATGCCGGTGGCAATGGTTCAGGATGACCTGGACAGCGGCAAGCTAGTGCCCCTGCGACTCGAAGCGTTCCAGCCACATACGCCGCCCATCGCCATGTTTGCAGTCTTTAGGAAGGACACACCGCCCGGGCCTGCTGGAAGGTGGTTTCTCAAGCGCCTCAGAGACGCAGGCGACACCCACTAACGAGCATCACTGCGGGGAGGCTATGTCTCCTAGTCATCCGTTGCCAGCCAGACGCAGTAACGACATGACGGACCAAGATGGGTCGGTAGGTGCCGTCGCCGGCGCCCACCGGATTGACTGTCTACGTTACTCCACCCAAATAACTATCCGCTTATGCTGAACTCTAACCTTCAGGGATTGGCCGACGCTGAATCCAGCCCGCTCCAACCAAAGACCTCGCAAGCGAATCCAAGGGATCGTCCGCAGACCAGTGAAGTTATTGTTGTTACTTGGAACAGCCGGGAATTGAGTCCGACTAATCTTGATAGTCCGTACGTGCGTGCCAGTGGATTTGATTTTCATGGCGGCTCCTGAGAGGATGACCGCAAGCTGTCCGGGTGCGGTAAGGCCGCTGCGAGAGTGTGTTCATCACTTGACGATGAAATAGGCTACGCATGACCGTTGCCGCTGGCAATCTCCTATAAGGGCACGTCAGGCACCACGATGGCCCGGCGATCGGCTAGGAGGCCAAGACGTCAAAGATCCCTCGGAAGAATTACGCGAAGGAGGCTGGGCACATGCTCCCCACGCGCGTGGGCCTGTTCATCGGGATAGCCGCTGCGGCCGCCGCGATTGCGCACGGGGCACCCAACTCGTTTGATGACGTAGTCTCGCTTCCGTCATGCGACATCGGCACCGCCATCGAAGCGCACCTCATCCGACAAGGGCCAAAACGCCCCAGCGAGCCTTTCACGCGGAAACGACGCAATCGCAGCTGTACTCAAGCCCTCACTGTCGACAGAAATGATCTGCTTAGCCACCGTCCGATATCCAGCACGGAAGTGGTTGGCCCCCTTGATCGCAACGAGCTTGTACCCAGTGACATCCAGCCCATGCAGCACAAACGGCTCGACATCAAAGATCTGCTCGGCACGCGAAGCCACGATGACATCGACACCGTTGATGATGAGGCGACACATCACCCCCAGGTCGAAGCGAACACCTTCGAACATCGATCCAGGGCGATTCACGAAGCGCCCGTCCGTGATGCATTTCACATAGGCATCGGCCTCAATGGGCGCGCCCTGGAAGCGGCCTTGCTTGCCACCCAGTGAGACCCTGATCGTGACGCCGACACCCGCGCGCTGTGCTTGTGCAACCACGGCAGCATCATTGATCGACGCGAAACAGCACGTGCCGGCGGGCGGATTGGCGTCCAGTAACGCACGAAGCAGATGCGTGCCGTCTCCGGGTGTGCCGCCGCCCGGGTTGTCTGCGTACTCGTTGACAACGACAGGCCCCTCTGCCGCCGACAGGGCAAGGGCGACGCCCTGTGCGGGGGGCGGAAACGTCGAACGGAACGCCTCGCGATGCGACCAGATCCATTGCGCGACTTCGTCGACGCAACGCTGCGCAAGCGCGGCGTCTCCGGTTGTGGTGCACACGACCGCCGGGCAGGGGGCCGCGATATCCGCGTAGGGGAAGCCGTGGAACCACGAGCAGTCGATGACGCCGGGCTGTGCGGCCAGCTTCCGGCAAACGTCGTTGACTTCCGCTGGGATGAACCCGTCTTGTGTCGTCACGATGTACGGCAGCATCGGCAGGCGTCGCATTGCGGTGACCGGTTTGAGCCCGCCCCGAATCATCTCAAGCAGCAGCTCGACGGCTTCGACGCCCCGGTCATGGAAGTCGGTATGCGGATACAGCTTGCACGGCAATGTCAGGTCGCAAGCGTCGCGCATCGCGTCCGTCATGTTGCCGTGCAAATCGTAGACCGCGGCAATCGGGACACCCGGCCCGACCAGCGCACGAACGGCAAGCGCCAGATCGCCTTCGACGTCTTCAGTGCCGTCGGCGACACCGGCGCCATGCAGGGCCAGCAGCACGCCGTCAACCGGCAGCGCAGCGCGAATGCATTCGAGGATGTCTTGCTTCATGGCGGCATACGCGCCGGCTTCGATCGTGCCCGAGGGCGTCGCCTGCCCGACATAGGTGGGAATGAGCGTGGCGCCGGTCCTGCGCGCGCCTTCGATAAAGCCGCCCACCTGATGATTCGATTTGTCGAACGCCGCCAGGATTTCGTCGCCCCGATACTGTTCGAACGCGCGCAGCGGCGTCATGCCCGCGAATTCGGCGGCGTACGTGTTGGTCTCGTGGATGAGTCCGGCAACGGCCAGGCGGACGGGCAATTGGTCTGAAGTCACGGGAATGCCTCCGGGAGCTATGTGTTGCGCGCGATCAGCGATTGACCTTCTTTGGATCAAAGCTTAGGGCGATCAGGGCGCTGGAGACAAGCGCGGCGGCGATGATGAAGATGGCAGGCGCGGTGCTGTGGTACGTGTCTCTTCGCCAAACGGGCCGCGTTCCCGCGCTTCAAGAAGAAGGGGCAACGCGACAGCTTCCGCTACTCGGACCCGAAACAGATCAAGCTGGATCAGGCCAACAGTCGTATCTTCCTGCCCAAACTTGGATGGCTGCACTACCGCAACAGCCGGAATGTGCAGGGCGAGGTGCGCAACGCTACAGTATCCATGAGCGCGGGCAAGTGGTTCGTCTCGATCCAGACGCAACGTGAGGTCGAGCAGCCCGTGCCTCAGGGCACCAGCGCCGTCGGCATCGATGTTGGCGTGACACGCTTTGCGACACTCAGCGACGGCAGCTACCTTGCACCGCTCAATAGTTTCAAGCGGCACGAAGCTCGGCTGGGCCGAGCGCAGCGGACGATGAGCCGCAAACAGAAATTCAGCAGCAACTGGAAGAAGGCGAAAGCCCGCGTCCAGCGCATTCTCGCCCGCATCGGCAATGCCCGCCGCGATTACCTGCACAAAGCCACGACCACGATCAGCCAAAACCACGCGATGGTGTGTATCGAGGACTTGCAGGTGAGGAGCATGTCCAGGTCGGCAGCGGGCAGTGCCGAGAAGCCGGGCAAGAACATTCGGGCCAAGTCCGGCCTGAACAAAGCGATTCTGGATCAGGGCTGGTTCGAATTCCGCCGCCAGTTGGAATACAAGCTGGTATGGAACGGCGGCTGGCTTGTCGCAGTGCCGCCCGAGAACACGAGCCGGACGTGTCCGGCGTGCGGTTGCGTAAGCGCGGACAACAGGCTTACGCAAGCTCGGTTCGCCTGCATCGAATGCGGTTTCGAGGAAAACGCCGACGTGGTCGGCGCGATCAACGTTTTGGCGCGGGGACACCGCGTTGCAGCCTGTGGAGAGCCGGTGCAGTTAGGCCGCTCTGCGAAACAGGAACCCACCGAAGTGGCTGCGCAGCTCACCGCGTAGCGCCGTAGGAATCCCCTTCCATTCCGCCGACAAGCGGCGACCGAAGGTCGAGGGAGAGGAGGATGTCAACGTCGGGGACGGTGAACACGCCGGCGAGTTGGGAACCCATCAACGGGCTGACCAGATGCGATGCCTGGCCGACGGCGAGGCCATCGGCGTCGGTCCGGTTATTCCAGGCCGATGTGGTAGACGGATACGGGAGCTTGCGCACCTGAGGCCAACTGCACCAGTACGCACGGGGAGGCCACGGGCTCGGCGAAGAAGCAGTGCACATGTTCGCCGAACAGTGCCTTGAGACCGTAAGTGATACCACCCGGTGCGCCGCCGACACCGCAGGGCAGATAGACGAAGAGCGGATGCGCGGCATCCACGACGCGGCCGGCTTCGGACGCGGAAGACATTGACGTGGCAGTTCGCTACGACCCCGTCCGCTACAGACAGTTGCACGCTGACGTTTTGCTGGATGAGTACCTGATTCCTGTGGCCACGCCCGAGTACCTCGCCCGGCATTCTGGGTTATCTGATGGCGCTTCGCTCGACGGCGTTGTGTTGCTGCATGACGCATCTCCATTGGTCGGCGCAGCCGAGTTCGTGGAATGGCGGACGTAGCTTGAGGCCTTTCATCCGGCATGGATTGCGCAGCTGGAGGGGCCGCAATTCAATCTGTCGAGCCTTGCCATCAGCGCGGCGCTGAACCACCAAGGGGGTGGCGATGGGGCGCACGGCCCTGGTCTATGACGAGATCAGGAGCGGACGGCTGGTGAATGTCTTCGGCAAGCACGTACGCGCGCCGGCGCGCTACATGCTGCATTCTCGTAATCCTGAGGATCGGCGCACGACCATTTTCTCTACGTGGCTTAAGGCCGAGTGTGCGCGCTTTGATGCTGCGCGAATGGAGTTGTTTTCGCTGGATGCCGTACCGCGAAGAGCCGGGTTGGGGGCGTTGATTCGATAGCCCCTTGGAGGAGAGCCCTTCCAAGCCAGGCTTGACGAGATTGCGGAGAAGCGGATAGATTGACGCAACCATGAGCCGCCGCCCCGCCTCCCTCTCTCTTGATCTCACTGCGAACCAGCCGCAGTGGGGCGCGCGCGCCAAATTCAAAAAACAGTCGCTCATCTGACCGGAGCGCGCTGTTCCGTCAGTTGAGCGACGGAACAGCATCAATGTAAAAGACGGTCTGCCAATCCCCCTTACTGTCTTGAGCGCATCTTGCTCCGTCGCTTGCCTGTGCGGTTTCCGAATCGGTCGATCCGGAGCATGCAATGCAAGAAGTGGAATATCTCTATCGTGGTATCTGGCTACCCCTGGTCACCCCTTTTCGCAACCATGAGGTTGATCACGTCGCGCTGCGGCGGCTAGTGGCCTATTACCGCTGCAGCGGCCTGGCGGGATTGGTGGTGTGCGGCAGCACCGGCGAAGCCGCCGCGCTCGATGAGGCGGAACAGTTGGCGGTGCTGGATACCGTGCTGGCCGAGGTCGGGGAGTTGCCGGTCATGATGGGCCTGGCTGGCAACAATCTCCGGCATGTGCTTGGCCGTCTGGACAGGATTGGCGAACGTCCGCTGGCGGGGGTGCTGGCGCCTGCACCGTACTACATAAGACCGTCGCAGGAAGGATTGAAGGGGTATTTTCGCGAGCTGGCCGACAGATCTCGGGCACCCTTGGTGCTTTATGACATCCCCTACCGAAGCGGTGTGACGCTGAGCGCCGAAACGCTGCTCTCGTTGGCAAGCCACGGCAATATTCGAGGAATCAAGGACTGCGGCGGCAATGCTGAAACCACGCAAGCGTTAATCGCCGATGGCCGCCTGGCAGTTCTCGCGGGAGAGGATCACCAACTGCTTGCCACGCTATGCATGGGCGGGCAGGGCGCGATCGTTGCGTCAGCGCACATTCGGCCTGATCTCTTTTCGGAGCTGTGGCGCGCTGTGGATGACCAGCGCCTGAGCGTTGCCCGCGAGCTTTTCCATGCCCTGATGCCGCTGATTCGGCTGATGTTTGCAGAACCTAACCCTGGACCGGTCAAGGCATTACTGGCCAGGCAAGGCTTGCTGTCTGAGGAACTGCGTTTGCCAATGATGCCGGCTTCAACAGCGCTCGCCGAGCAATTGGCAATTGTTTGTGATGCCTTGGACGCGGTACACGCGAATGCGTTGTAACTGAGCAGGTTAGATGTGGGCGTACGGTCGCCCGTATGCCTTCATAAGCGCAGCCCGGAGATATTCGGCGCAACACTGGACTATGGCCGCCGTGCTCAATCGACGGCGCTTCCTTAGCCATTGACTCCCGCCATCTTGCGACATCGGCACCGCCATCGACCCGCACCTCATCCGACGAAGGCCAGAATTCTCCAACGAGCCTTTCACGCGGAAACGACGCAATTGCAGCCGTACTCAAGGCATCTGCTTCGATCGAAGCAACAGGAAGCGGCCTTGCTTGCCGCCAAGTGACACCCTGATGGTGGCACCGACACCTGCGCGCTGTGCTTGTGCAACCTAAATTCTGATACGAATTCATTTCATTCAGATTCGGAACCGTCCTATGGCGGGGCGGGCGCCCCTAGTGGAAGCATGGCTGTGTCGAATTGGGTCGTTGAATGTTGGTCCGATTCGCTCATCCTTTTCCCTCTAAGGAATGCTAAACCTTGCGTAGCGCTGTCCACAGCGGCCCACCCTTGCGGACACATCCCCACACTACGCCGGACCTATGTATTTTGGTCCGCTACCAACCCAAAAAAGACGACGTCTTTTACGCCAACACCGCCATAAGGAGTTGTAATGCCTGATATTCGCTATGCTCTGCTAGATGGGGACAAGACCAACGCAAACGGTGTACTCATCGCCACCGGCGAGAGCATGTTCCATCACGGTGTGAAGGTGGGTGTCGAAGGCGACTATGCAACCTGTCTGGCCTGCAAGGCTGGCGGGCCTGTGATGAACGACTGTTACCCTGCCTTTGATCTGCGTGGGAAACAAATATTGGTGAGCGGCGCGCGCGTCTATTGCAAGTGCCCGACCAACCCGATAGTCATCCACTCCCAGACCAATTTCACCATAGAAGTAAACCGGATGGGGCACTATGCGCCGCCACTCTCATCGGGGCCAAGCTCCAGCGTAGTATCGGCAAGTCACGATACGCAAATCATTGAGCAATACTACGAGCTTGTTGATGCCGAGACCGGCGCGGGGGAGGAAGGTTATCGCTATGACCTATTTGTTGAGGGGCAGCGGATTAGCCAGGATACCCCGTTTGGCAGCGGAGCAACCCCGACGGTGCGCGGTGGCGTGTCCATGGAAATCGTCATGTGGCTGGACAAGGCAAAGGAAACACGAGCATGACAGAAGTATCAAGATCGGCGTCGGCAAGTTCAGCTCTGTCTTCTGAGGAGCGTCTGTTGGCAGCTATCGCCTATGGCGAGTCGTCAACAAGGGACCTGTACGAAGAAATGGCCGCACTGGCAAGTGTGATGGTCCGTCAGATGAAAGCCAGGGGCTATTCCACCATCGATGCCTTTACATCGAAGGACAAGAATTTTTCATTTGTGAGAGCAGACGGCAACGCGCGCTACGCTAAGTTAATGAAGGCCACGGAGAAAGACATTGAAAAGAGCCCGCCTATGTCCGATGCAGTCAAGGCCGCACGAAATGCTTTCTCAGGAGGCGTAGACTTCTCGAATGGCGCGTATTTTTGGGATGGAGCAGACATAAAGTCTAACTACAAGCATCACGCGAAAGTAAAGTCCGGAATCCATATCACGGATCCTGTTCACAATATTTACGGAATCAGCGACTCAGGGAAGACGAAAATTCTGTACAAAACAGTCAAGAAGAAGGTAGGCGGACAGGTGAAGACTGTGCGGGAGGAGGTTGGACGCTACTCCTGGGTCTATGAATCCACCGCAGGCGTAGGCGGCACCATCTTCTGGCGTTATGGCCGGGATTGGGTGACAGTCACCCGTGCGAAGGAGTACAGATGATACGGCCCACCATTCTGGCTTTGCTTGTCGCACTTTCAGTTTCTGCACATGCCGAACTGGTGCCGGAGGCGGTCATCGATAGTTGCCTGCTATTTGACAAATCGACTGACGCTTCGGTTTCTATTGTCCCAATTGAAGGGGAGGCGCATCTGATTGATGATGTAACGGTACCCGGCCATCGGCTATTTATACCTGCCAGCGACAGAAACAGGCTTCGGATTGGCTATGCGACCAGCAAGCGCGGACTCAAGGATTATATCTTCGTAGGTACACATCGTGGCTACATCATGCGAGCGGTTGCGGTCGGCAAATTCCGGCCAGCAAGAGTTGAGGAACCGGGCCTTGCAGCTTTTGCATTGTTGCGCCAGCGTGGACTTCAATATGTGTGCCTGATGGAAAGCAACGGCAACGGCAGTGCGGCTTTTGTGAGATCGGCCTTTGTAGGCCGAATTCCACCCTCGAAAGGCTCCGCACTGAAACTGTTCTACAAGGTGGCAGACGTGAAGAAGTTCAATGCATTCGATGGCGCAGAGCGCTTTTGATGCGGACTTAGCTTCCATCGCTTCAGACAACAAGCTTAGATGTAAGGAGGATGGCGGGACGACACAACGATTACAGTCCGGCCTAGCCGCGAAGCGCATCAATCATCAGCGGCTGCCCCGGTCCCGCCCAAATACTCGTTCGAGGGTTGCATGGGAATCTGCAATTGCCGAGATCGCTTGAGCGGTGGAAAATCGGGCCGCCACGGCTCTTTTTTCGAAGGGCCCAACCCCAGCCCGGCAGCCTTTCTTCCGCAACGACGCAGCAGATGCGACCATCGTGACGTCCTCCGCCTCCTCTCGCCTTCCTCGGCTGCATTTCGACCTGACCACTGTCCAGCTCTTCATTGCCGTCGCCGACCTGGGCAGCATCACCCGCGGCGCCGAACGCCTCCATCTGGCTCCCGCCGCCGCCTCCCGCCGCATCCTCGAACTGGAAGCCCAACTAGGCGTCTCGCTGTTCGAGCGCCTTCCCCATGGGATGGCTTGCACTGAAGCCGGCCGCGCACTGTTAGCCCACGCCCGCGGCATCACCCACACCGTCCAGCGCATGCAGGACGACGCCGCCTCCTTCGTCGGCGGCGACCTGGGCGTGGTACGCGTTGCCGCCCCAAAGTCAGCAGTCATCCAGTTCCTCCCCTTCGACATCCAGCGCTGCGCCACCGACTGCCCCGGCGTCCGCATCGACCTCCAGGAAATGAACAGCCTGGAAGTCCAGCAATCCCTGCGCCGCGGCACCGTGGACATTGGCATCTACGAAGGCAGCCTGGGCGTCGTGGACCTGCCGACCGCGCTCTACCGGACCGACAAGCTGGTGCTGGTGGTGGCGCGCGGCCACGCGCTGGCCAAGCGCAAGCAGGTCACCTCGGAAGACGTGCTCGACTGCGACCTGATCGTCCTCGGCGAAAGCTCGGCCATCTCCATCGGCCTTGAACGTCTGGCCGAGGAAGCCGGCCGCGTGCTCCATATGCGGATGCGCGTCGGCGGCTTCGACAGCATCGCCGCACTGGTGGCCCAGAACCTGGGCGGCGGCGTGATGCCGGAGGCGATTGCGCGCGAGGTGGCAGGCGGTAGCCGCTTCGTGCGTTTGCCGATCGCGGAAGATTGGGCGCGACGCCAGTTCGTGCTATGCCACCGGCCCCATGGCGCACTTTCCTCCGCCGCGCTCAGCGTCCTGGAAGTGCTTGCGCAAAACGCGAAACCAGAATCCCCAAAATAGCGATAGCCCTTGGCGCGCGCATTGCGGAAGATGGCTCCATAACGATTAGTACTACGGAGACACGCAATGCAGCGCAGACAATTCATCCTGGCCGCAGCGGCCGGACTGGCGATGCCCGGCCTGGCGCGCGCCGCCGCTGACGTACAAGGGCCGGTGCGCATCGTAGTGGGGTTTGCCCCCGGTGGCGGCACGGATGTGCTGGCGCGCGTGATCGGGCAGAAGCTCGGGGTCATGTGGAATACCAGCGTGCTGGTGGAGAACAAGCCCGGCGCGACCGGCGCGATCGCCGCTGCCTATGTGGCCAAGCAACCGCCGGATGGCACCACGCTGCTGATGGCGCATGTCAACAGCCATGCGATCGCCCCGGCGCTGCTGGACGTCAAGTACGACCCCCGCGCTGATTTCACCCCGATTTCGATGGTGGGCGTCACGCCCAATATGCTCACCTGCCGTCCGGAACAGAAGATGCGCACCGTTTCGGACATCGTGGCGCTGTGCCGCAAGAACCCGGGCAAGATTTCCTTCGGCTCGTCCGGCATCGGCTCGGCGCAGCATCTGGCGCTGGAGATGTTCCGGATGCAGGCCAGGATCGACGTGGTGCACGTCCCGTACAAGGGCTCGGGCCCGCTGGTGGCGGACCTGATGGGCGGCCAGATCGACTATGCGTTCGACACGATGACCGCCGCCACGCCCTTTATCCAGCAGGGCAAGGTGATCGCAATCGCGCAGACCCGGCTCAAGCGCGCGGCCAGCCATCCCAATGTGCCGACGCTGGCGGAGTCGGGCTTCCCCGGCCTGGACGCTGCGTCGTGGTACGGCCTGGTGGGGCCGAAGGGCATGCCGCCGGCGCTGGTGCAGCGCATGAACGCGGACGTCAACCGCGTGCTGGCGATGCCCGATGTGGCCGAGCGCCTCAAGAGCTTTGGCGCCGAGGACTCCGGCGGCACGAACCAGCAGTTCGGCGCCTTCATCGCGTCCGAGTCTACCAAGTGGGCCAAGGTCGTGAAGGACGCCGGCGTGAAGGCCGAGAGCTGATGGCGCGGAGCCGCCGCGCCCACATCCGCCGACTTGTCGAATTTCCCAGGAAGCACCCGATGACCGATTTCACCGATTCCGGCGCGCAAGCGCCTGCCACCAAACTGCCGCTGTCCGGCGTGCGCGTGCTCGACGTCAGCCAGGTCATGGCCGGGCCCTACGCGTGCATGCTGCTGGCCGACCTCGGCGCCGACGTGATCAAGATCGAACCGCCAGAAGGCGGTGACCAGACGCGCGGGGCGATGGGGTTCAAGATGAAGGGCCCGGACAGCATGGGCTTCCTCAACATGAACCGCAACAAGCGCAGTGTCACGCTGGACCTGAAGACCGAGTCGGGCCGGGAGGTGCTCTATCGCATGGCGGAATCGGCCGACATCCTGGTGGAGAACTACCGCCCCGGCGTGATGAAGCGCCTGGGGATCGACTACGAGACGCTCAGCAAGATCAATCCGAAGCTGGTCTATTGCAGCATCTCGGGCTTCGGCCAGAGCGGGCCGTGGGCCGGCCGGCCGGGCTTCGACCTGATGGCGCAGGCGATGTCGGGCGTGATGAGCGTCACCGGCTACCCGGGCGGCGCGCCGGTGAAGGCGGGCGTGCCGGTGGCCGATATCGGCTGCGCGCTGTTCGCGACCTACGGCATGCTGTCGGCCTATATCGGCGCCAAGGAGACGGGGAAGGGGCAGTATGTCGACGCGTCGCTGTTCGACTCGGCGCTGGCGTTCTCGGTGTGGGACACCTGCGAGTACTGGGGCACGGGCCGCGAGCCCGAGCCGCTTGGCACGGCCAACCGCATGAGCGCGCCCTACCAGGCGATGAAGGCCGCCGACGGCTACTTTGTGATGGGGGCTACCAACCAGAAGCTGTGGCAGCTTCTGTGCAACACGCTCGAGCGGCAGGACCTGCTGGCGGATGAGCGCTTTGCCACCGTGGCGCTGCGGCTGGCCAACCGGCAGGCACTGATCACGGCACTGGAAGAGAGCTTCGCCAGGCAGGGCGCCGACTACTGGATCGAACAGTTGCTGGAAGTCGGCATCCCGGCCGGGCCGATCCTGACCTACCCACAAGCCTTCGACAGCGAGCATGGCCGTCACCGCCAGATGCGTATCGAGATCGATCACCCGATCGAGGGCAAGGTGCCCAATATCGGCTTCGCGGTGAAGATGGGCGGCACACCGCAGCAGGTACGCCGGCCGCCGCCGCTGCTGGGCCAGCATACGGAAGAAATCCTGGCCGAGCTGGGGCTGTCGAAGGACGAACAGCAGTCGCTGGCCGCGGCCGGCGCGTTCGGCGCATGAACGCCGCGCAGCCGCCGGGAGGCGGTCAATCCGGGGCGAGCCAGCGTGAAGGCGGTGCTGGCAGCGACGGGCAAGTCCGGCTCACGGTGCAGGGGCAGGTCGCGACGCTGACCTTCGACCGCCCGGCCGCGCGCAACGCGATGACGTGGGCGATGTACGAGCAACTCGCCACGCACTGCCGCGCGCTCGCGGCGGATGGCAGCGAGGGCGTGCGCGTGGTGGTGCTGCGCGGGGAGGGCGGGGAGGCCTTTGTCGCGGGCACTGATATCGCGCAGTTCCGGCAATTCTCGAATGGCGATGACGGGGTGGCCTACGAAGCGCGCATCGACGAGGGCATCCGCCTGGTCGAACAGCTGCCGATGCCGACCGTTGCCGTGATCGAGGGCTGGGCGGTGGGCGGCGGGCTTGCCATCGCGACCGCCTGTGATTTCCGCGTGGCGACGCCCAAGGCCCGCTTCGGCGTGCCGATCGCCAAGACCCTCGGCAACACACTGTCGGCGATGAATCTTGCCAAGCTGCGTGCGGCGTGGGGTTTGCAGCCGGTGCGGCGCATGCTGCTGCTGGCGCAGATCCTGGATGCCGATGCGGCGTTGGCGTGCGGATTCCTGGAAGGCGTCTATGCTGCCGAGTCGCTGGAGAGCGAGGTCGCTGCGCTATGCAGCCGGCTTGCCGCGCTGGCGCCTGTTACGCAGACGGTCGTCAAGGAGGCCTTGCGGCGGCAGACCGTGGAGGCGGTGGCCGATACCGATGATCTCGTGCGCCTGTGCTACGGAAGCGAAGACTTCCGCGAAGGGGTGGAGGCGTTTGTAGGCCGGCGGCCGCCGGAGTGGAAGGGGCGTTAAACGTGCAGGCTGGCCCGGCGCGAATGATGGTTCGCGCCGGGCCATTATCGTTTACCGTCAAGCGGCCTTCCTCGCCTCGGAAGCATCCGGCTGTGTGCGCGCATCACCGCGCTGGCACTTCATAAATCAGCCGCACATATTTCGGCGCAGGCTGGCTGTCCACTACCACGCCGCCCATCGCCTCCGGAATCCGCCGGCTTGCCCAATTCTCTTCCGCCACCGGATAGATGAACCGCGGCGGCTGCAAGGCAGCCATCGCCCAGTCTTTCACCGCCAGCACGGCCTCCATTCCATAGCCGTGGCCGTGGGCGTCTTCCCGGATCCAGATGCCGAATTCCGGCGCGGGCGTATCGGCGTGATGCAGCCCGGCCAGTCCCAGGAATTGGCCGTCACTCGTGCGGCGGATGGTAAAGATAAAATCCGATCCGTCGTCCATGGCCGGCAGCCAGGCTTGCCAGACGTCACGGAATGCGGCCGGGGACGGGGCGGGTTCCCATTCCATGTAGCGTGCCAGGGTTGGCGTGATGCAAGGCCATACTTCGTCGGCATCGGCGCGGGAGAAGGGGATCAGGGCGAGGCGTGCCGAATGGATCGTTGGTGCGGACATGGCGTTCTCGATGGGAGATCAGGCACCTTCATTATTGCGCACAAGAATCCATTCGACCGGTACTACGCATTGCTTTGGGGGAATCAAGCGGCTGTCATTCGTTGACCGTACGCATGGGTGTACCTGGGCGTTACCCTGCCCGATCCAGCACTCCTTCCCGCGCCTGCATCGTCCGCTTTGCAATATTCAACTGGTGAATCTGCGTGGTCCCCTCATACAACCGGAACAACCGCACATCGCGATAAAACCGCTCCGCCACGGTACGCGCCATATACCCGCTGCCGCCAAAGGTCTGCACCGCACGATCCGCCACGCGTCCGCACATTTCAGAGGCGAACAGCTTGCACATCGATGCCTCCATAGTCACGTCCTCGCCGTTGTCGCGGCGGCGGGCGGTTTCCAGTACCAGCGCGCGCGCGGCGTGGATGTCGGTGTTGCTGTCGGCAACCATTTGCTGCACCAGCTGGTAATCGGCGATCGGCTTGCCGAACTGGCGCCGCTGGCTCGCGTAGCGCACCATCTCGTCCACCAGGCGGATGGCAGGGCCGATGCACAGGCCGGCCAGGTTGATGCGCTGCTTGTTGAGCGCCTTCATCGCCGTCTTGAAGCCGACGCCAGGCTGGCCGCCGACGATGGCGGTGGCGGGCACGCGACAGTCCCGCAGGTAGACGTCGCCCACCGGGGAGCCGTGCTGGCCCATCTTGCGTTCCGGTTCGCCGGTGCTGATGCCGGGCGTGCCGCGTTCGACCAGGAAGGCGCTGATGCCGTGCGCGCCAGGGGTATCGGAGTCGGTGCGCGCGAAGACGGTGAACAGGTCGGCGATCGGTGCGTTGGTGATGAAGCATTTGCTGCCGTTCAGCACGTAATGGTCGCCCTCGCGCCGGGCCGATGTCAGCAGCGAGGTGGCGTCGGATCCGGCTTCGGGCTCGGTCAGCGCGAAGCAGCCGGTCAGCTCGCCCGATGCAAGCCGCGGCAGGTAGCGCGTCTTCTGCGCTTCGGTGCCGTCGACGACCAGCGACTCGGAGGCGATGCCGGTGTTGCCGCCGAAGCGCGCGCGGAAGACGGTCGCGGCCTGCGAAACTTCGATGTTGACGAGCGTCAGTTCTTCGGACGTCAGCCCCGCGCCGCCATAGGCCTCGGGGATGCTGTGTCCGAACAATCCGAGTTGTCGCATGGCGTCGACCACTGGTTCAGGGATGACGTCGTCGCGGTCGATGTCGGCTTCTAGCGGAATGCAGGTATTGAGGACGAACTGGCGGAGGTCGGCAAGCAAGGCTTGCATGCGGGCGGCGTCGCGGATCATGGGAGTGTCAGCTGGGTAGGTGTCTGGGAAGGAGCGGGATGTGTCTTGCCGTGTGGACGACAGGCGCTACTGGGCGCTGATGCCGGCGGTCTTCAGCACGCGGGTCCACTTCTTCGACTCGCTGTCCAGGTAGCGGTCAAAGGCCGGTGCGGATTGCGGGGCTACGTCCATGCCGATGTCGGCCAAACGCTTGACCACGGCAGGATCGCTGACGGCCTGCGCCGCGGCGTCGGCGAGCTTGCGCACGACGGCGTCGGGGGTGGCGTGCGGCGCGACCAGTCCGAACCACGCGCCTACTTCATAGCCGGGCAGGCGCGCAACTTCGGCGACGGTGGGAATGTCCGGCAACGCCGCGGACCGCTTGGCGGAAGTCACCGCGAGTGCGCGCAGCTTGCCGCTCTGGACCTGCTGGCGGGCGATCGCCGCGGTCAGCGCCATCATCGACACGCGCGCGCCCAGCACGTCCGTCAGCGCCTCGGGCTGGCCCTTGTACGGCACATGCATCAGCTTGACCTCGGTCATTTGCGTGAGCAATTCGCCGGAGAGGTGGTTGGAGGTACCCACGCCGGCGCTGGCGTAGGTCAGCGCACCGGGCTGGCTGCGCGCGGCGTCAAGCAGTTCAGGCAGGGTGCGCAGGCGCGACGATGCGGGGACCACGATCACGTTGGGCACCACGCCAAAGCCGGCAACCGCGCGGAAGTCGCGGGTGCCTTTCCAGTTGATCGCGCTGTTGAGCAGCGGCCCGACCACGTAGCTGGGACTGACGGCAAGCAGGGTATAGCCGTCAGGCGTGGCCTTGGCAGCGATGTCGGTGCCGATGGATCCGCCCGCGCCGGTGCGGTTCTCGACGATGACAGGCTGGCGCAGCAGCAGGGCCATGCGCTCGGCGGTGACGCGGGTGACGGTGTCGACCACGCCGCCGGCCGAGAACGGCACGATGATGCGAATGGGGTGGGCGGGGAACCTGTCGGCACTGTCGGCGGCGCCAAGGGCCACGGCAGGCGCGAGCGCGGCGCAGCCGCACATGGCGGCCAGCAGGCGCCGGCGTGCTGTTTGAGAGGATTGCATCTTGTCTCCTGGTCTGGGATGTTCCCGTGGTTTCCCGATAAGGCCGCAATCTCGCCGGATCGCTTGGCGCCTCCTTGCTACAACCTCCGCGGCGTCGTCACCGCTTGTCGTCACTGCCTGGCATCACATCAACGCGCGCACGCCAGCTCGATCTGCCTGACGCCTTCGCGCAACTTCTGCGCGACCGTGCGCGCCAGCATGTCGTCACGGTCGCGCGCGGCGGCGACGGTGCAGTTCAGCGCGAACGGGTCTTCATGCAGCGATTGCCGGATCGGCACGGCTATCGCGTGGATGTCCGTTCGCCATTCGCCGCGGCTAAGGCAAAAGCCGTGCGCCGCGTAGTGCGCCTGTTCCGCAATCCACATCGGCTGCTCCCGTTCGAAGCGCCCGGCATCTTCCACGCGCAGCCGGTTCAGCACCGCGGCGCGCTCTTCCGCCCCGCACGCCAGCAGCACGGCGCGGCCGATCGAGGTGGACAGCAAGGGCCGCGTACTCCCGATGTCGGGCTGGTACACGTTGCCCGGATCGACGCGGCAGCTGTCCACGTACACCACCGTCAGCCGCTCGCGCATCCCCAGGTTCACCGTGCACCCGGTTTCGCGGGCGATGGCTTCCATATATGGCCGCGCGATCTGGCGGATAGCCAGCCCGGCAAGCATCGGATACGCCAGCGCCAGCACGCCAGCGCCGAGCCGGTACTTCTGGTTGCCCGGCACCCGGCTCAGGAAGCCAAGCAGGCTGAGCGTGTACGTCAGGCGCGACACCGTTGCCTTGGGCAGTCCGGTCCGCGCCACGATGTCCTGGTTGCCCAGCACCGGGCTGCCCGGCGTGAACGCCCGCAGCACGTCCAGCCCGCGAGCCAGGTTGCTGGCGAACTGGCGATCGGTTGAGAGTTCGTCGGCGCTGGCAAGGCCGGGCAGTGGAGTGCGTTCCATGTCTGGCGGCGGTCTGTTGGCATTCATGCTCGGATCCGTGAGGGGGGCTCGTCAATGTTGTAGCACGACGGTTCCGCACAGCGAAACCGTGCTTGCGCCCGGCGAGCGGGGCTGTCAGTTTGGATCGCAGCAACCTGCGCCCAACCCCAAAACGAAGAGACAGATCCCAATGCCGAACGCGCCACCCGACCACGCCGCCACGGCGGCAACGCCTTGCAACACCCACACCGACGCCGGCACCGGCCCGCTGGCGGGCGTGCGCATCCTGGACATGGCCACCGTGGTGGCGGCACCGTTCTCGGCCACGCTGTGCGGCGACATGGGCGCCGAAGTCGTCAAGCTGGAGCTGCCGGATGGCAGCGATCCGCTGCGCTCGCTCGAGCCCGTTACCGACGCGCACGCGCTGTACTGGAAAGTGACCAACCGAGGCAAGCGCGGCATCTCGCTGGACGTGCGCACACCGCGCGGCAAGGAGATCTTCCTGAAGCTGCTGCCGCAGTTCGATGTCCTGGTCGAGAACTTCCGCACCGGCACGCTGGCGCGCTGGGGGCTGGATATCGAGACCCTGCGCGCGGCCAATCCCGGCCTGGTGGTATTGCGGCTGACCGGCTTCGGCCAGACCGGACCGTATGCGCAGCGGCCCGGGTTTGCGCGGATCTTTGAAGCGATGAGCGGGTTCACCAACCTGGCAGGCTCGCCGGAGAGCGGGCCGATGCACATGAACTACCCGGTCGGCGACATGGTCGCTGGCTTGTTCGGCGCCTTTGCCATCGCCACCGCCGTGGCGGAGCGGCGCGCGCGGCCGGACCTGCCTGGCCGCGAGATCGACCTGGCCGCCACGGAAGCACTGTTCCGGCTGCTGGAGCCGCTGGCGGTCGAGTACGAGCAACTGGGCCGCGTGCGCCAGCGCGCGGGCAATCGGACTACCTATGCGGCACCGTCGAATATGTACCGGACCTCGGACGATGTCTGGGTCTCGGTGGTGGCCTCGTCCGATGCCACCTTCCGCCGCCTGGCAGAGGCGATGGCTGCGCCGCAGCTCGCGCACGCGCCCGACTACGCCACCAACGCCGGCCGCGTGCGTAATCTCGATGCGCTCGACGCGCAGATCGCGGCCTGGTTTGCTGCGCGGTCCTACGCGGACGCGGCGTCGGCGCTCGAGGCGTGCCAGGTGCCGTTCAGCAAGGTGTTCAGCATCGCCGACATTGTTGAAGATCCGCAGATGCGCGCGCGCGCGGCGATCGTGCGCCTGCCGGATGCCGAGCTTGGGTCAGTGCCGGCGCCATGCGTGGTGCCGAGATTCTCCGGCTACGCACCGGCCGCGCCGCGCTGCGGTCCGGCCGTGGGCGAGCACAATGCGCTGGTCTATGGCGCGTTGGGACTGGGGGCGAGTGAGTTGCGCGCACTGAGGGAAGCGGGCGTGATCTGAATCGTTTCAGTTCTTGCCGACTGGTGCCGCCGAAAGAACTTAGCGTGCGCGAAGGACACACCGATTGCAGTGTCCTCTCAGTGCCGCTTTAAGTCCCTATTTCACACTCCTTCGATTCATAGGCTTTCGTCTGCGTTAGTTGTCAGTTGACAACTAACGCAGACGCACTTAATCTTGGAGACAGGACCACGGTTCAATCTGCAGAAGGCGAAGTAGCTATGGAATATTCTTTCACCCTCAGATATCAACTATCACCGGACGATAACAATCCCGATGCCCTGGTCGAACGCCTGTACGAGGCGGGATGTGACGACGTAATCGTCGGGACGGGCGTGGCGGGCCGGATTGCAGTCGCCTTTGACCGTGATGCGGAGTCCGCCATGGACGCCATCATGAGCGCGCTCGCCGACATAAAGCGTGCCATACCATCCGCAATGCTGATCGAAGCCGCGCCGGATCTGGTCGGCCTGACGGATATTGCCGATGCGATCGGAATGTCCCGCCAGAACATGCGCAAACTGATGATCGGCCATCCCGAGTCATTTCCGCCGCCGGTGCATGAAGGCGCCAGTTCGCTATGGCACCTGCGCGAGGTCTTGTTGTGGATGAGCAAAAACAGCTACGAGATAGAGCGGACACTGATTGAAACGGCATCCACGACCATGCAAGTCAATCTGGCAATGCGCGTCAGGGACGTGAGCCCTGCAATGGAGCGCCGGTTCCGGCCGTTGGTGGCCTGATCAGCGCTTCCGGTTGCCCCTGTCAGCGCACCACACCCCGCTGCGGCATGCCGTAGCCAGTTGGTGCGCTGGTTCCGCAATTACGGCGTCTGACGCATGCCAGCTCAATCCAGCCGGATGTTGTACTCCTTGATCACATTCCCCCAATAAGCCTGGTCGGCCTTCGCCACCGCCGCGAACGCCGCCGGGCGCGAAGTCTTGACGATCAGCCCCAGGTCGGCCATGCGTTGCCGGATATCGGCCGCGGCCATCACGGTCTCCACATCCGCGGAAATCTTCTCGACGATAGCCTGCGGCGTCCCGGCCGTGGTGAACAGGCCGAGCCAGGCCGGGCCGTCCAGCCCCTTGTAGCCGAGTTCCTGGAAGGTGGGCACGTCGGGCAGCATCGGCGCGCGCGTGTTGCCGGTCACGGCCAGCGGCTGCAGCTTGCCGCTGCGCGCATGCTGGCGCACGGTCATCGGCGACAGCGTACCCAGCGAGATCTGGCCCCCGATCAGGTCGGTGGCGATCGGCGCCTCGCCCTTGTACGGGACGTGCAGCAGCTCGACGCCGGCACCGGTCGTGAACACCTGCATATAGAGATGGGCGCCGGTGCCGATGCCATAAGTGCCGTAAGAAAGCTTGTTCGGCTGCGACTTGGCCAGGCTCACCACCTCGGGCAGCGTGCGTGGCATGGCGCTGTTGGCGGTCAGCACCAGGCTGGAGGTGCACAGCTGGCCGATGGCGGTCAGGTCGCGCAGCGGATCGAAGGGGGGCTTGGCCACCATGTAGGGCGTCTGCACCAGGCTGGGCAGCGCCAGCAGCAGCGTGTAGCCATCGGGCGCCGCCTTGGCCACCACGTCGGCGCCGATCATGCCGCCGACGCCGGGGCGGTTCTCGACGATGACCGGGCGCTGCCACAGCTTGCCGAGCGGTTCGCCAAGCGCGCGTGCCAGCACGTCAGTGGCGCCGCCCGGCGGGTAGGGCACGACCAGCCGCACCGGCCTCGACGGATAGTTCAATACGGCGGACTGGGCTGACTGGGCCCGGGCATGGCCAAGGCCAAGCGCCGAGGCCGTGGCGGCGAGGGAACCTGCACCCAGCCACTGCAGGGCTTTGCGTCGGTCAGCTTGCATGGTGTTTCCTCCTGGTTGTGACGTCCTGGTTGTCTTGTAGCGCCTTGCGCGCATGTCAAACGGCAGCGTACGGGCCGCTGCCGGCGCGGCACATCGGCGCTATGGACGAGACAGTGGGACGGTATTTACCCCGAGGAGCAAACGGCGATGACAGCGCCGCCGTGAAATCTTTCAACACACTCGGCAAGAAATCTAAATTCCTTTTCAGTAACCGTTCTGTGACGATACCCGCAGGTGCGCTATTGCACCTTTTTGTCTTTTGGCGGAGGACGTCCTATGGCAACCGGCAAGCGCAACGGGCTTCATTCGCAGGCCCCGGCGCACGGCGCAGCGCAAGCGCCGCCTGCCTCTGCTGCGGCGCCGCATCGACGCCGCACGTTCCTGATTGCCGTGCTGGCCTGTGCCTGCATGGCGGCAGGCGCGGGCGGCAGCTGGTGGTACGCGCAGTCGCTCTCCGGCAAGGCGCCCGGGGTGGTGGAAGGCGAAGGCAAGAGCGGTCCGCTCGGCATGGTCCGCATACCCGGCGGCGAATTCCTGATGGGCAGCGACAGCAAGATGGCGCAGGCCAACGAGAAGCCGGCGCACAAGGTGCGCGTGCATGCGTTCTGGATGGACAAGCACCACGTCACCAACGGCGAGTTCCGCAAGTTCGTCGAGGCCACGGGGTACGTCACCACGGCGGAGCGGGTGCCGGACTGGGAGACCCTGAAGGTACAGCTGCCCCCTGGCACGCCGCGTCCGCCCGACAGCGCGATGGTGGCCGGCGGCATGGTCTTTGTCGGCACGCCGCGTCCGGTGCCGCTGCGGGACTATTCGCGCTGGTGGCGCTATGTGCCCGGCGCCGACTGGCGTCATCCGGGAGGTCCCGGTACCTCGATCGAAGGCAAGGACGACCATCCGGTGGTGCAGGTGTCGTACGAAGACGCCCAGGCCTATGCCAAATGGGTCGGCAAGCGCCTGCCTACCGAGGCCGAGTGGGAATTTGCCGCGCGTGGCGGGCTGGAGCAGGCCACCTACGCATGGGGCGACCAGTTCGCGCCCGCCGGCAAGCAGATGGCCAACGTCTGGCAGGGCCAGCAGAACCAGCCGTTCCCGGTTGTTAGCCCGGCAGTCAGCCCGGCGGTGAGCCAGGTAGTCAGCCCGAAGGCCGGTGGCGCGCTGGGCACCAGCCCGGTCGGCACGTTCCCGCCCAACGGCTACGGACTGTCCGACATGACCGGCAATGCCTGGCAATGGGTCGCCGACTGGTACCGCGCCGACCAGTTCCGGCGCGAAGCCGGCAAGGCGCAGCCGATCGAGAACCCGGCCGGCCCCCTGGCCTCATGGGATCCCAGCGAGCCTGGCGTACCGGTCAACGCGCCCAAGCGCGTGACGCGCGGCGGCTCGTTCCTGTGCAACGAAGACTACTGCCTGAGCTACCGCCCCAGCGCTCGGCGCGGGACGGATCCTTTCAACAGCATGTCGCACCTTGGCTTCCGGCTCGTGATGGACGACAGCCGCTGGGCCGAAATGCGCCGCAACGCGCCCCATCTGCCGCTGGCGATGGGCGGACAGCCGCAGCCGGCGTCACGCTGATGCCGGAGCGGTGCGACACGACACAGGAGCAAGTGCCATGAGCATGCCTGCCAACAGCGCCTTGCGCGCAAGCGCATCGCGCAAGACGATCGCGGCACTGTGCGCCGCGCTGGCGCTTGCGGGCCTGAAGCTTTCCGGCTGTACCGCGCCCGCCGGACCCGCGGCCCCCGCGGCACAGGCCACTGCCGCCCAGGCCCAGCCCGCCGAACAAGCCCTGCCATCGTGGCGCGATGGCGCCGCGCGTCAGGCGCTGCTCAAGTTCGTGGCCGACGTGACGCGCCCGGGCTCGCCCACCTTCGTGCCACCCGAGGCGCGCGTGGCGGTGTTCGACAACGACGGCACGCTGTGGAGCGAGCAGCCGCTGTATTTCCAGTTCTTCTTCCTGCTCGACCAGGTCAGGGCCGCCGCGCCGCAGCATCCTGAGTGGCGCAACAATGCCGCGTTCAAGGCGCTGATGGCCAACGACATGAACGCGCTGATGGCAAACCAGAAGCAGCTGCTCGGCTTGATCGCCACTGCCAACAGCGGCATGAGCGTGGACGAGTACGACCGCACCATCCGCGACTGGCTGTCCAGGGCGCGCCATCCCAGGTTCAAGCGGCCCTATACCGAGCTGGTCTACCAGCCGCAGCTGGAACTGCTGTCCTACCTGCGCACCAACGGCTTCAAGACCTACATCGTCTCCGGCGGCACCATCGATTTCATGCGGCCGTGGAGCCAGCAGGTCTATGGCATCCCGCCCGAGCAGGTGATCGGCTCGTCGCAGGCGGTGCGCTACATGGTGCGCGACGGCAAGCCGGTGCTGGTGCGCGATCCCAAGCTCGACTTTATCGATGACGGCCCCGGCAAGCCGGTCGGCATCTACCGCCATATCGGCCGCCGGCCCATCCTCGCCGTCGGCAATTCCGACGGCGACCTGCAGATGCTCGAGTACACCGCCGGCGGCGACGGTCCGCGCATGGCGGTGCTGGTGCATCACGACGACGCCGAGCGGGAGTTCGCCTACGACCGCCAGTCCAAGGTGGGCAAGCTGGACAAGGCGCTGGATGCGGCGCGCTCGCGAGGCTGGACCGTGGTCAGCATGAAGCAGGACTGGCAGCAGATTTATCCGGCCGGCAAGCCATGAGCACGATGCGAGCAGCAGTGAACCGACCGTAACGGGTCAATGAACGGAGGCGGAACATGCACCGAGATGAAGAAGGCATAGGGAAAGGGCGGGGCTCCAGGCTGGTGATGCTGGCCATGGCCGCCGCCGTGTTTGCGATTGCGGGCTGCGGCAAGAAGGAGACGCCGCCCAAGGAACAGCAGCCGGCGGCGCAGGCGCCCACGGCGGCGCCAGTAGCGGCCGAGCCAGCGCCGGCCAAGGAGAATCCGCCGGTGGCGGCCAACGCGCCGGTTGCCGCAGCTTCGGCGCCCGCGCTGGCGGCCACCGCGCCGTCCGGCAAGAAGCCGAACATCCTCGTCATCTTCGGCGATGACGTCGGGCAGACCAACATCAGCGCCTACAGCCACGGTGTGGTGGGCTATCGCACGCCCAATATCGACCGGATCGCGAACGAAGGCATGATGCTCACCGACTACTACGGCGAGAACAGTTGCACGGCGGGCCGCTCCACCTTCATCACCGGCGAGGTCGGGCTGCGCACGGGCCTGCTGAAGGTGGGTATTCCGGGCGCGCCGGTCGGCCTGCAAGCGCAGAACGTGACAATTGCCCAGGCGCTCAAACCGCTTGGCTATGCGACCGGGCAGTTCGGCAAGAACCACCTGGGCGACCGCAACGAGTACCTGCCGACCGCGCACGGCTTCGACGAGTTCTTCGGCAACCTGTACCACCTCAATGCGGAAGAGGAGCCTGAGCGTCCGTACTACCCGAAGAACGACACGGCCTGGGTCAAGGCGAATGGGCCGCGCGGCGTCCTCCACTCCTACGCCGACGGCAAGGTGGAAGATACCGGTCCGCTGAACCGCAAGCGCATGGAGACCATCGACGACGAAACCACGGCGGCGGCGATCGGCTTCATGGAGAAGCAGGTGAAGGCGGACAAGCCGTTCTTCGTGTGGATGAACACCACGCGCATGCACGCGTTCACGCACGTGCGCGAGTCGATGCGCGGACAGAGCGGCATGCCTGGCAATGAGTACGCGGACGGCATGCTCGAACACGACGGCGACATCGGCAAGCTGCTCAAGTCGCTCGACGACCTGAAGGTTGCCGACAACACCATCGTTGTCTACACGACCGACAACGGACCCAACCAGTGGTCCTGGCCGGACGCGGCAACCACGCCGTTCCGCAGCGAGAAGGACACCAACTGGGAAGGGGCATTCCGCGTGCCGGCACTGGTACGCTGGCCGGGCAAGATCAAGCCTGGCACGGTGTCCACGACCATGATGTCCGGTCTCGACTGGTTCCCGACGCTGCTTGCGGCCGCCGGCGATGCCGACATCAAGGACCGGCTGCTCAAGGGCGCCAGCATTGGCGGAAAGTCCTTCAAGGTCCACCTGGATGGCTATAACTTCCTGCCGTACCTGACCGGCCAGACCAATGCCGGGCCCCGCCAGGACTTCTTCTACTTCAACGATGACGGCGTACTGGTGGCAATGCGCCACAACGACTGGAAGTTCGTGTTCTGCGAGCAGCGTCACCCGGGCGGCTTCGAAGTCTGGGCCAACCCCTTTACCTGCCTGCGCGTGCCAAAGGTGTTCAACCTGCGCATGGATCCGTATGAACGGGCGGATATCGTCTCCGATCAGTACTATGACTGGACGGCGAAGAATGCCTATATGGTCAGCTATGCATCGTCACGGGTGGCGCCGTTCCTCCAGACGTTCAAGGACTACCCGCCCAGCCAGCGCCCGGCGAGCTTCACCATCGACCAGATGACCGAGGCGGTGATGAAGTCCCTCGACAAGGGGGCAGCCGGGAAGTAATTCCAGTGGCAATGGTTGGCCGGGTCATCCCGGCCAACCTCTTCACCAGGATCGCACCATGAGAGAAGCGCATGCCGGCGCCAACGCCGGCAAGCAGCAAGCGCGGCACAGTTCTGACAAGCTGCGGCGCGCGGGAGGCGCCGCCTTGCAGGCAGGGCAGGGTCAACTGGCGCATCACGGCGCCATGCTGACACCTGCCCTGCTGCTTTTCGTATCCGGTGCGGCCGGACTGATCTACCAGATTCTCTGGATAAAGCAGCTCGCGCTCGTGGTCGGCGTGGATGTGCACGCCGTCACCACCGCCGTGGGCGCATTCTTTGCCGGGCTCGCACTCGGCGGCTGGTTGTTCGGGCGTGTCGCGGACCGCCATGCGCGGCCGCTGCGGCTGTATGCGTGGCTCGAAATCGCCGTGCTGGTGCTGGCCATTGGCGCCACGCTGGCGCTGGCGCGCTCCGCCGCGCCGTTCGCATGGCTGGAGAGCCGCGCCGGGCTGCTGGCCTGGGCGTTGCCGTTCGTGCTGGTGATCGTGCCGGCGGCAGCCATGGGCGGCACGCTGCCGGTGCTGATGCGCGTGCTGGCGTCGCGCCCCGGCTACATCGGCACACATGGCGGACGCCTGTATGCCGCCAACACCGCGGGCGCCATTGCCGGCACGCTGCTGGCGGGCTTCGTGCTGATCCCGTGGCTCGGCATCACCGGCAGCGCGCTGGCCGCGGCCACGCTCAACGGTCTCGCCGCGGTCGCCGCGCTGGCCCTGGCTTCGCGCACCGTGCCTGCGCAGGAACCGGCCGCCACCGCTGCCACGCCAGCATCCGCAGGGCGCGTGCGCGATGCGGACGACGGGCGGCTGGCGCTGGTGCTTTATGCCGCCGCGGGCGGCATCGCGCTCGGCTATGAAGTGGTGTGGTCGCAGGCCATCGTGCAGTTCATCAGCACGCGCACCTTTGCCTTCACGGTGGTGCTGGCGACTTATCTTGCGGGCCTTGCCATCGGCAGCGCGCTGGCCGCGCGGCGGGCCGATCGGGCGCGCGACCCGTGGGGCGCATTCGCGATGCTGATCGCCGCCGCAGGGCTGGTGGCGCTGCTCGAAATCGTGGTGCTTGGCGAATGGCTGCTGCAGGCGCAGGCTGGGGTGTCGGCCTGGGTGCAATCGGCCACGTCGAGCGGCCTGGCGGCCGCCTGCGCGAGTTTCGCGGTGGCGGCGCTGTGCGTGGTGTTCGTGCCTACGCTGCTGCTGGGCGCGGCGTTCCCGTTCGTGCTGCGAGTGGGCGTGGACAACCACCGGCTCGGCGCCGGCGTGGGCGCGGTGGTCGCGCTCAACACGCTGGGCGGCATCGTCGGCACGGCGGTGGCGGGGTTTGTCCTGGTGCCGCGCATCGGCCTGGTCCATACGCTGTCGCTGCTGGCCGTGGGCGCCGGCATGGTCGGCATCGTCGCGGTCGCGCTCGGCTCGGGTGTGCGCAAGCTGGCGCGCTGGTCGGTGCCGATGGTGGCGGTGCTTGCGGTGATTGCCGCGGCGCTCGCGCCCGCGGACCGGCTCGCCACGCTGCTGGCGCGCGCACGTGGCGGCGAGATCGTGTTTTACGAGGAAGGCCGCGGCGCCACCGTGGCGGTGGTGAAGCAGTCGTCGCCGAGCCACACATTCAACCGCCTCTATATCCAGGGCGTGTCCAATTCCGGCGACACCATGACGTCGCTGCGCTACATGCGATTGCAGGCGCTGCTGCCGCTGATCGTGCATGGCGGCACGCCGCGCTCGGCGCTGGTGATCGGCCTCGGCACCGGCATCACGGCTGGCGCCACGCTGCCGTATCCGGGCCTGGAACAGCGCGTGGTGGCCGAACTGCTGCCGCCGGTCCTGCGTGCTGTGCCGCAGTTCCAGGGCAACTTCGGCGTGGCCGGGGACAAGCGCGTGGAGATCCGCGTGCGTGACGGCCGGCGCGAACTGTTGCAGAGCGAGCAACGCTACGACCTGATCACGCTGGAACCGCCGCCGCCTTCGGCCGCGGGCGTGGTCAACCTGTACTCGACCGATTTCTATCGCCTCGCCGCGGCACGGCTGCAACCGGGCGGACTGGTCGCGCAATGGCTGCCGTTGCCCACGCAGAACGATGAAGACACGCGCTCGCTGGTGCGTAGCTTCCTCGACGTGTTCCCGCACGCGACGCTGTGGACCACGGAGCTGCACGAGATGATGCTGGTCGGTTCGCCGTCGCCGATCACACTCGATGCAGTGCGCATCCGCCAGCGCTTTGCGGAGCCCGAAGTCGCGTCGGCGCTGCGCGCGGTGGGCGTGGCGTCGCCGGCAGCGCTGCTGGCGACCTGGGTGACGGACCGCGCGGGCCTGGAGCGCTATGCCGGCGATGCGCCCGCCGTGACCGACGACCGCCCGCGCATCGAATACGCTACCTGGGTGCGGCGCGCCGAGTTCCCGCAGGTCCTGCAGCGCCTGCTGACGCTGCAGACCGAGCCGACGGTGACGGGTGCCGATGCCGGGCTGATCGCCGACATCGGGCGCGAACGCGAAACGCTGCACACTTTCTACACTGCCGGCCTCGACGCCTATTACGGCGACCGCGACGCGTGGGCGCTGCATATGCAGCAAGTCATGCGTGCCGATCCCGACAACCCTTACTACGCCTGGTTCGGAGGTGGCCGCCGAACGCCCGGCCCGGCGCCATCGAGGAAAGCCCCATGAGCACCCGTGACGACGTGCTGGCACTGCAGCAGCGGATGGGCGAAGCCATCGTCGGCCAGCAGCACATGATCGAGCGCATGCTGCTGGGCCTGCTCGCCGATGGCCACCTGCTGGTGGAAGGGCTGCCGGGCCTGGCCAAGACGCGCGCAATCAAGGTGCTGGCGCGGAACCTGGAAGCGAAGCTGTCGCGTATCCAGTTCACGCCCGACCTGCTGCCGGCCGATATCACGGGCTCCGAGGTGTACTACACCGAGGGCGGCAAGGGCGAGTTCCGTTTCCAGCCCGGGCCGATCTTCGCCAACCTGGTGCTCGCCGACGAGGTCAACCGCTCGCCGGCCAAGGTGCAGGCGGCGCTGCTCGAAGCCATGGAAGAGCGCCAGGTCACCGTCGGCGGCGTCACCCACAAGCTTGATCCGCTGTTCCTGGTCATGGCTACGCAGAACCCGATCGAGCAGGAAGGCACCTACCCGCTGCCCGAAGCGCAGATGGACCGCTTCCTGATGCACGTGAACGTGACCTATCCCGAGGCCGACGCCGAGGCGCAGATCGTGGCGCTGGCGCGCGCCGAGGAGTCCGGGGCCGCCCCGGGCGCGCAGTCGGCCGCCGCGCAGAAGCTGGCGCCTGAAGTCATCTTCGCCGCGCGGGCCGAGATCCACGGCATCCACGTGAGCGAAGCGGTCGCGCGCTACATGGTGGCGCTCGTGCATGCCACGCGCGAACCCAAGGCCGTCGACGACGAGCTGGACCGCTGGATCCAGGTCGGCGCGAGCCCGCGCGGTTCGATCGGGCTGGACAAGGTGGCGCGCGCCCATGCCTGGCTGCGCGGTCACGACTTCGTCTCGCCCGAGGATGTGCAGGCCGTGGTGCACGAGGTCTTCCGCCACCGCCTGATCCTGTCGTACGAGGCGCACGCGGCCGGTGTCAGCGCCGATGCCGTGATCGACCGCCTGGTGCGGCAGGTGGCCGTGGCCTGACGCGGCGGGCGGCGCCATGCGCTCCCACCTTGCCTCGCTCGGCCGCTCGCCGGTGCCCGCCGGGGAGGGGCCTGATTCGCGCGCGCAGCCTGGTGTCAGCGTCGATGCCGCGGCGCTGGCGGCGCTCGAAGTTGCCGCGCGCGATTTCCATTTCCTGCCGCGGCAGCCCGTGCACAGCGTGCTGGCCGGCCGGCATGCCTCCAGGGTGCGCGGGCGCGGCCTGACCTTCGAGGAGGTGCGCGGCTACCTGCCCGGCGACGATATCCGCAGCATGGACTGGCGCGTCACGGCGCGTACCGGCAAGCCGCACGTACGCGTGTACAGCGAGGAAAAGGACCGGCCGGTGCTGCTGCTGGTGGACCAGCGCATCAACATGTTCTTCGGCAGCCGCCGCGCGATGAAGTCCGTGGTCGCGGCCGAGGCCGCGGCGCTGGCCGCGTGGCGCGTGCTGTCGGAGGGCGACCGTGTCGGCGGCCTCGTGTTCGGCGACGGTGAATGCACCGAGCTCGCGCCGCGCCGCAGCCGCCAGCCGGTGGAGCACATGCTCGGCGAGATCGCGCGCCATAACCAGGCGCTGCGCGCCGATGCCCCCGCGCGGCGCGGCGCCGGCCAGCTCAATGCCGCGCTCGAGCGCGCGGCGCGGCTCGCGCGGCATGACCACCTCGTCATCGTCATCAGCGACTTCGACGGGCATGACGCGGCCACGCGCGACCTGATGCTGTCGATGAGCGCCCGCAACGACCTGCTGACGATGCTGGTCTATGACCCGTTCCTGCTCGAACTGCCGGCCTCCGGCCACCTTGTCGTCAGCGACGGCGAGCTGCAGGTCGAGCTGGGATTCGGCCACGCGTCGACACGCAAGGGCATTGCCGAATTCGTCGATGCGCAGAGCCGCGACCTGCTGGGCTGGCACCGCGCCATCGGCGTGCCGCTGCTGCCGCTGTCGGCTGCGGAGGAAACGCCGCTGCAACTGCGCCGCCTGCTCGGGCAGGCGCTGCCGCAAGGCCAGGGAACGCTGCGCGCCCGGCAGGGAGGGCGGCCATGAGCGACCTGGTGCACAGCACGGCCGCGCCCGACAGCGCCACGATTGCCGGCGATCTCCTGCATATGGCCGAGGTGGTCGTGCCGCCGCCGCCGTCATGGCGGCCGCAGACCATCGGCTGGCCGGTGGCCGGCGCGATCGTGCTGGCGCTGCTGGCCTTCGCGGCCTGGCGCTGGTGGCGCCACTTCCGCGCCAACCGCTACCGCCGCGAAGCACTGGCCGAGCTGGCACGGTTGCGCGCGGGCATGTCCGCGTCGCCGCAGGCTCGCGCTCACGCGCTGGTTGCCATGGCGGAGCTGCTCAAGCGCACCGCGCTGGCGGCGTGGCCGCGCACAGAGGTGGCGAGCTTGGCCGGCGCCGAGTGGGCGCGGTTCCTGCAAGCCTATGCGGGCAAGGCCGGCGCGGCGGCACCGGTGCTCGCGACGCTGGTCAATGACGCGCAGTACCGCGATGCGGCCGCGCTGGCGCAATGGCCCGACAGCCAGGTGACGGCAACCGCCGCGGCCTGCCAGCAATGGATCGCCGGCCACCATGTACCAGTTTGAATACCCGTGGCTCTTCGTGCTGCTGCCGCTGCCCTTGCTGCTGTGGTGGCTGTTGCCGCCGTATCGCGAGGAAAGCCCGTCGGTGCGGCTGCCGTTCTTCGGCGAGGTGGCCAGCGCCGTGGGGCTGAAGCCGGCGCCGGGCGCGGTCGTGCCGCGCAGCAACTGGCTGCAGCGCATCCTGGCGCCGCTCGCATGGGCGCTGCTGGTGACCGCGCTGGCGCGCCCGCAGTTCCTGGAGGCGCCGATCGAGAAGGTGCAGCCGGCGCGCGACCTGATGCTCGCGCTGGACCTGTCGCAGTCGATGGATACGCAGGATTTCCGCGATCCGGCCGGCGCGCTGATTCCGCGCGTGCAGGCGGTGCGCGAGGTGGTCAGCAGTTTCGTGACGCGCCGGCCCGGCGACCGCATCGGCCTGATCGTGTTCGGCGACGCGCCGTACCCGCTGGCGCCGTTCACACTGGACCACGCGCTGGTGCAGGCCATGATCCATGACCTGCTGCCGGGCATGGCCGGGCCCAGCACGGCGCTCGGCGACGGCATCGGCCTTGGCATCAAGATGTTCGACCAGAGCCAGGCGCCCGAGAAGGTGCTGATCGTGCTGACCGACGGCAACGACACCGCCAGCAAGATGCCGCCCGAACGCGCCGCGGAGATCGCCAGGCAGCGGCACGTGATCGTGCATACGATCGGCATCGGCGATCCTTCCGCCGAGGGCGAGCAGCGCGTCGATCTGGGCGTGCTGCAGCGCATCGCCGCGCAGACGGGTGGACGCTATTTTTTCGGGGCCGACCAAAAGGGACTCGAAAGCATCTACGCAACGCTCGACCGCATTACGCCGCACAACCACAAGACGCTGTCGTGGCGGCCGCGGCGCGAGCTGTTCATGTGGCCGCTCGGCGCGGCGGTTGGCATGGTGCTGGCGTACCAGCTCATCATGGCGGCGTGGTCGGCATGGCTTGCGCGTCCGCGCCGGCGTGGCGCGCCGCAACCGGCGGCGCAGGAGTCGTGATGCAGGCGCTCGCGGATTTCCATTTCCTGCGCCCGTGGTGGCTGCTGGCGCTGGTCCCGGCGGTGCTGCTGGTGTGGGCCGTGCGCCGCCGCGGCGATGTGCGGCGGCGCTGGCGCGATGCGATTGCTCCGCACCTGCTGGACGCGTTGATGGTCGGCGAGCGGCGCCGGCTGGCCATCCGTCCCGTGCACCTGACTGCGCTGCTGCTTGCGCTCGGCGCCATTGCGCTGGCCGGTCCCGCGTGGGAGCGCGAGCGCCCGCCGTTTCTCGACGACAAGGCGCCGCTGGCGATCGCCATCGACCTGTCGCCGACCATGGATGCCATCGACGTGACGCCCACGCGGCTCGAGCGCGCGAAGCTCAAGGTCAAGGCGCTGCTGGCGCGCCGCGACGGCGGACGCACCGCGATCTGGGCCTACGCCGGCTCCACGCACCTGGTGCTGCCGCTGACCGACGACGCCATGCTGCTGCAGACTTTCGTCGATGCGCTGCAGACCCGTATCATGCCGGCGCCCGGCAGGGACACCGCACTTGCGCTGCGCACCATCGACACGGCGCTCGCGCACGAGGAGGTGCCCGGCACCATCCTGTTCCTGACCGACGGCGTGGAAACCGCCGCCGTGCGCGCGTTCAAGACCCGGGCAGGCAGCGGGCGCAGCCAGCCGGTGGTGCTGGCGATCGGCACCGAACGCGGCGGCCCGCTGCGCAGCGGCACCGACGGCTTTGTCGAGAAGGACGGCGTGCGCGTGTTCGCGCGCATGGACACGGCCGCACTCAAGCGCTTTGGCGACGACACCGGCGTGCCGGTCGCCACGTTCACGCCCGACAGCGACGACGACGTCGCCTGGGTGCAGCGCCATGTGCAGTCGCACCTCGCGCAGAAGCAGTCGGCGGACAACACGCGCTGGAAGGATGAGGGCTGGTGGCTGACGGTTCCCATCGCACTGCTCGGCGTGCTGTGGTTCCGCAAGGGCTGGACCGTGCGCTGGATCACCGGCGTGCTGCTTGCCGTGGCGCTGGCGGCGCCGCAGCAGGCGCTGCGCGCGCAGGCGCCGGCGCCCGGTGCCGAAGCGCCACGCGCGTCGCGCTTTGTCGACCTGTGGCTCACGCATGACCAGCAGGGCCGCCGGGCCTTCGAGCGCGGCGATTTTGCCGCCGCCGCTGCGCTGTTCGACGACCCCATGTGGCGCGGCGTGGCGCAGTACCGCGCCGGGCAGTACGCGCAGGCGGTGCAGAGCTTCGCGCTGATCGATTCGCCCGAGAGCGACTTCAACCAGGGCGATGCGCTGGCACGGATGGGCAAGTACAAGGACGCGGCGGCGCGCTACCGGGAGGCCCTGAAGCGCCGCCCCCAATGGCCCGCGGCAACGGCCAACCTGGCGCTCATGGAGAAGCTGGCCGCGAAGGCGGAAAATCCGAAGGAAGGCGAGGAGCCGCCCGACATCAAGCCCGACGAAGTGAAGTACGACAGCGAGTCCAGGCCGCCCGAAGGCGAGGGCAAGAAGCTGGAGATGGGCGCGGTCGAAAGCGCGGAGACCTGGATGCGCGCGATCCAGACCACGCCGACCGAACTGCTGCAACGCAAGTTCGCGCTGCAGCAGGGCCAGGCGCAGCCGGGCGCCGGAGCCAAACCATGACGCGCGCGGGTCGGGGCTTCGGCATCTGGCTCGCCGGCCTTGCGCTATGGCTGGCGAGCGCGCTCGCGCTGGCGGCCGATCCCATCGTGCGCGTCGACGTGGCGGCGCGGCAGCCCGTGCTGCCGGGCCAGCAGATCCGCATCGACGTGACGATACTGGCGCCCAACTTCTTCCTGTCGGCGCCTGCCTTCCCGACACTGCAGGTGCCCGGCGCGATCATCACCATGCCGGACGACCGCGGCCAGAACACGGTCGAGACCATTGGCGGCGTGAGCTATGCCGGCATCCGGAAGACCTACCTGTTTGCCGCGGAGCAGGGCGGCGAGTTCCGGTTGCCGCAGGTCTCCATCGCCTTCACTTATGCCGGCGACGACGGCAAGCCGCGCCAGGGCAGCGTGACGCTGCCGGCCACCACGATCCGTGCCGCGGGCGCAGCCGGCGCGCCGGCCGTTGCCACGCTGCCGGTGGCGCGCCTGAACGTCACGCAGCGCTTCGACCGCCCGGTCAGCGGCCCGCAGGCGCAATTCCATGCCGGCGACGCGCTGGTGCGCACTATCATCACGTTCGCGCCGCAGACGCAGGCCATGATGATCCGGCCGCCCAAGGTGGAAGCGCCGGCCGGCGTGCGCGTGTTCGCGGGCGATCCGCAACTCAGCGATGCCGCGCACGACAGCGCGGGCAACACGGGCGGCAGCCGCACCGACCGCATCACCTATGTGTTCGAGCACGCAGGGACCTATACGCTGCCGGCGATCAAGGTGGAGTGGTTTGACCCGGTCACGCGCAAGCCCGGCGAATCGGAGGCGCCCGAGGTGAAGGTGGACGTGGCCGCCGCGCCGCACCTTGCAGGATTGTCCCCGACCGGCCCCCACGCCGCGCCGTTGCCCGGGGAGGGCGGGACCGCGTGGCGCCTGTGGCTGTGGGCGGCCGGCGGCGCCCCGGTTTTGCTGCTGGGATGGCTGCTGCTGCATTGGGCACGGCCGCGCGTGGCACGCCTGCGCCGGGCGCTCGCGGCACGGCGCAGCGCCAGGGCGGCTGGCAGCGAGGCGCGGCTCGCGGCGCTGCTGCAGGCCTGCCGCGCGAACGACGCGCCGGCAGCCTATCGCGCCCTTGGCGTGTGGTCGCGCAGCGCGTGGGGCAAGGCACCATCGGAGTGGGCGGCAGGCACCGACGCGGCGCTGGCTTCCGCCGTCGATGGACTCGAACGGCGCCTGTTCGGTGCCGGCACCGGCACGGGGCAATGGAACGGCAGCGAACTGGCGGGCCTGTTGCCGAAGTACGGCCCCGCACACCGGCCTGTCCGGGCGGCGCATCGGGCCACGCCGGCAGCCCTGCCGCCGCTCAATCCCTGAGCCCCGCTGGCGAACCGGCCGGATCGACTATGATGGGCGCCTCGCCGCCAGCCTGCCCGGAATCGGATGGTCCTTATGCGTGCCTGGCGGCGGCTTCTTGTCCACTTTGCCCGATGCCGCCATGGCCCGCCTTCAACTCGATCTTCCCGACGACCAGTTCTGCTATTCGACCCACCTGACCGTGCGCGTCACCGACATCAACTCGGCCAACCACCTGGCCAACGATTCGATGATCTCGATGATCTCCGAGGCGCGCGCCCGCTTCCTCTATGAGTTCGGCAGCGAGGGAGACAAGGTGGAGGGTCTCGGCATCATCGTCACGGACCTGGCCACCATGTACCGCAACGAAGCGCACGCGCGCGACCAGCTGCTGTTCGAAGTCGGCGTGATGGACTTCAACAAGTACGGCGGCGACATCATCTTCCGCATCACGCGCCCGGCTGACGGCACCCTGATCGCCATGGCCAAGTCCGGCTTCGTGTTCTTCGACTACGTCGGCAAGACCGTGATGCCGATGCCGGCCGGATTTGCCGACCGCTTCCCCAAGGTGAACTGGGTAGCGTAACCGGCGTATCGGTGCGCCGGCGCGCGGCAGCGCGCGCCGCCAGCATCAGCTCTTGCGCTCGCCGCCCAGCGCTTCGGTCAGGTCGCCCAGCAGGCCCGACAGCTCGCCGGCCATCATGGCAAAGTCGGCGTCGAAGCGCTCGTCTTCGTCATGCGTGGTGCCGTCGGCCTGTTCCTTGATCACGTCCAGCGGCGCCACCTTCTTCACCACCAGCCCGTCGGTCAGCACGAACGAGACCCGGTCGTTCCAGGTCATCGCCAGGCGCGTGCAGCGCTTGCCGGCGGCAATGTGCCGGCGCAGGTCTTCAGGATCGAGGGGGTGGCGCACGTAGCGCACCGTGGCCTTGCTTTCGCTGCCGGACTGCAGCTCGATTTCCTGGTCGACGGTGAAGCCGCCCGGCGCGGCGTCGCCGGCCAGCCATTCGGTCATCGCCGCCACCGGCGACTGGTTGACATGCAGGTTGACCAGGGGCAGCGGATCCAGCGCCTTGAATAGCATGCCGCGCACTTCATCGGCCTTGGCCGCGGCAGCGGCGTCGATCGCCAGCCAGCCGTTGTCCGGGTCGATCCACACGCGGGTGTCGCGGCGGATGCTGAAGGCGCGCGGCAGCAGTTCCTCGGTGACCTGCTCCTTCAGTTCCTTCAGCTGCTTGCGGCCCGGCTTGTAGCCTTGCTGCTCCTCGATCTCCGCGGCGCGTGCGCGTGTGACCTGGTTGACCACGGTGGTCGGCAGCAGCTTCTTCTCGGTGCGCAGCGTCAGCAGCATCTGGCGGCCGACGGCGTGGACCAGCTGGCCGTTGTCACGGGGCGAGGCCCAGCCCTGCGTCTGCATTTCGAGGCTGGTGCCGGGGTAGAAGGCGTGCTTCGCCAGGCTGGCTTCGACCTCGTCGGCGCCGGGCGTCCACGGGGCGGAGAAACGATGGACCTGCAGGTTCTTGAACCACATGAGAATTCGGCCAAAGGGACGAATTCTATCCCCTCGCGGCGGATGGCCGCGAAAAACCGCCGCCGCACGACCGTCGGACCGTGCGGCGCAAGCCGGCGCCAGGCGCTTACAGGTCGAGCCGGGTGACCTTGCTGCCTTCGAGGCTCAGGCCTGCCATCAGCCCGGCATTGGTCATCACGAAACCGACGATCGGCTGCTGCGCGGTATTGGTGTCGAGCACGCCGCTGGCGCCGACCGTCGCCAGCGCGACGGTAGCGTCGACACCAGCGGTCCAGCCTGAACTGCGCACGAATTTGTCGTACGCGTCCTGCGTCAGGAACATCAGGATCACCGACTTGGACTGCGCGCCGATCTGCCAGCCGACCGAGCCGGAGACCAGGCGGTAATAGCCGCGCGTCGCGCCGCCCGAGCGCAGCGCGCCGTCCCCATATTCGCCGCCGACGATAAAGCCCGCCGACAAGGTCTTGGGGAACACCAGGATGCCGCGCGCGCGATTGCCGAGTTCACGCGAGCCGTTGACCGAGCCATACAGGCGCGACAACGTGGCATCGACGCCCGAGTCCAGCTCGCGGCGCCGTGCCGCCTTGTCGGTCGGTGCGTCGGGCTTTGTGGTGGTGCAGGCACCCAGTGCCAGGCTGCCCAGGGCAAGGCCCGCGCTGGCGGTCAGGAAGTTTCGACGTTTCATCTTGTCTCCTTGGGTGTTGTTGTCGTCTCTGAAGCATAGGCGGCAAAAGCACTCGGACAAAAGATCACGTGGTGACGAGTCGTTTCCATTTGTGACGAAGGTAGCCTCGCCCGGGCATTCATGGCAGTTTGTCGGCTCCAGAAATGACTACGCATCCATGCGGCACCGCCGCATCGCATCATCAAGGCATGAAGAAATTACTTACCGCCCTGCCACTGGCCTTGCTCGCCGCGTGCGCTTCCCAGCCCTCGACCGGACCCGCCAGTGAAACTACCAACGCTGCCGCCAGCGCCGCCACCGCCGACAGCAGCGGCTGGCAGGCGCTGCGCGCCAAATACATGGACTGCGTCAAGGAGAAGGCCGACGACAACCTGTCGTCCAAGGGCCAGTCGAAAGACGTGGCGAATGCGGCGCTAGCCGCATGCCAGTCCGACCTGAACGCCATGCACGACTCTTTCCGCAGTTACCTGGACGGTCAGATGTCGTCGGCGCACGGCAAGAACAGCGCCCGCCAGGCGGCGGCGCGCGTCACTGCCGATACCCGCGACAAAGCGCGCAACTACCTGGTGCGCTATGTCGAGAACCAACGCTACGCGTCGCGCGTGAACTGACGCCGCGCCGCGGGCGCGCTCACAGCATCTCCAGCGCCCCCGGCCCGTCCGGAGGCGGGAAGATGCGGTCGAGTTCGGCCAGCTGGGCCGCCGACAACGGGTGCGACAGCGCGCCGATATTCTCCTGCAGGCGCTCGCGCCGGCCGGTCTTGGGGATGGCGATGACGCCGTCCTGCGCCAGCAGCCAGGCCAGCGCCGCCTGCGCCGCGGTCATGCCGTGGTCGCGCGCGAAGCGCTTCAGCCCCGGGTTGCCCAGCAGCCGCGATTGCTCGATCGGCGAGTAGGCCATCACCGGGATGCCGCGCTGGCGCAGCCACGGCAACAGGTCCCATTCGATACCGCGCCGGCCGAGGTTGTACAGCAGCTGGTTGGTGGCCATGCCGTCGCCGCCGGGCGCGTCCCATAGCTCCTGCAGGTCCGCCAGGTCCAGGTTGCTGACGCCCCAGTGGCGGATCTTGCCGTCGCGCTGCAGCGCCTGCATGGCGGCGACGGTCTCTTCCAGCGGCACGCCGCCGCGCCAGTGCAGCAGGTACAGGTCGATGCGATCGGTCTGCAGCCGCCGCAGGCTGCGCTCGCACGCCTGCACGGTGCCGCGGCGGCTGGCGTTGAACGGATAGACCTTGCTGACCAGGAAGGCCTCGTCGCGCCGCCCGGCCACGGCCTCGCCGATCATTTCCTCGGACTGGCCCTCGCCGTACATCTCGGCGGTATCGATCAGCCGCAGGCCCAGGTCCAGGCCCAGCCTCAGCGTGGCGATCTCTTCGGCGCGCGCGGCGGGCGTCTCGCCCATGTTCCATGTTCCCATGCCGAGCGCGGGGATGCGCTCGCCGTCGGGCAGGGTGATCTGTTTCATGCGTCGGATTCCAGGATGGCCGGGTTGGGTGCCGGCGGCACCCAACTCACACTAGTTAACAACGCACTAAATGTACAAGCGGCGGGGCGCCCGATTGCTTCAGACCAGTCCGGTCACAAAATACATCCCGATTACAGCGCGATAACGCCGCCCTGCAGGCGACGCGCGCTTCATCCGTGCTGGTGCCGATACTCCTGCGTGCGGCCGCCGTAGCCATACGCCGCCGCGCGGGCATCGATCACATGCACATAAGAGACGGGATGCAGGTTGCCGAGCAGGCCCGCCATGGTCTCGAACACAGCCTGGATGAACTGCGCCTTCTCGGCTTTGGTATTGGTCTCATCGGTGACGCTGATATCGAGATGGAAGGCGTTGCGGCCCTGCTCGGACAGCGGCACGCCGCCGATGATCCAGCTGTCGTGCGGCACGTAGTGGACGGTGATGGCAATCACGTCGCGTTTCTTGCCGAGCACGCTTGCGGTCAGGTCGGCGATGGCGGCGGCGCTGCGGCGGGTGAGGGCGGCATCGGGCTGGCCGGACAGTTGCAGGACGATGTGGGGCATGGCTGGCTCCTGGTTTCGTGGGTGGGTGATGCCATGTTAGGAGCCGGTGTAGTATCGGAAAAGCGGGAATGTCCGATACCATCCATCGGATTTGCCGAAGTAACTGCGGCCGCCTTTGCCACCCTCTGCCAGCCTATGCCGGAGCGTCCCATCATGCGTGGATTCGACACAGACCAGTTGCGCACCTTCGTCACCGTTGCCGACTGCGGCAGCCTGTCCGCCGCCGCGCCCCGGCTGTTCCTGTCGCAATCGTCGGTCAGCGAGCAGCTGCGCAAGCTGGAAGAGCGCGCCGGCGTGCCGCTGCTGTCGCGCGGGCGGCACGGCGCGGTGCCGACGCCGGCCGGCGCGCGGCTGCTGGAGCACGCGCGGCGCATCCTCGCGCTGAACGAACTGGCGCTGCAGGAACTGCGCGGACACGCGCTGGAAGGCGACCTGCGGCTTGCCGTCACCGACTACTTCCGCCCGGGCGAAATCGCCGGCATGCTGCGGCGCCTGCGTGAACGCTATCCCTATCTGCGGCTGCACGTGACGGTGATGAAGAGTGCGGCAATCGATGCCGCCGCCGGGATGGATGCCTTCGATATCGCCCTGAGCATGCGCCTGCCGCGCGGCCGCGACACACAGGGCAAGAGCACGCGGGGCACGGTGCTGCGGCGCGAACCGCTGGCCTGGGTGGCGGCCTCCGGCGAGGCCGACGCCTTGCCCGCCACGCTGCCGCTGGTGCTGCTGCCCGACACCTGCTCGCTGCACCAGTTCGTGGTGCAGCTGCTGCTGCGCAAGCGCTTGCCGTTCGAGGTCGCGCACTCGGCCTCGGGCGTGGCGGGCCTGCATCTCGCGCTCGCGGCCGGGCTCGGGCTGTCCTGCCTGAATGCAGCGGCGATCGGGCCGGGCGTCGCGCCGCTGGACGGCGGCACGGTTGCGCGGCTCGGCTTGCCGCGCCTGCCCGAAGCGGAGTTCTTCCTGCTACCTGCCCGCCGCAACGAATCGCCGTTCATTGCCGAGGCTCGCAACGTGCTGGCCGAGCAGTTGGCCTGAGTCGGCCCACCTGAGTCGGCTCACAAGTCAAACACCAGCGTACTGCCCCCGGTCAACGCCGATCTGAAAACAACGCTCGCGCGGCAATAAATAGGAATAATTCGCAATCTCATTGACCCCTTCATTCTCATAATTGATAATGCACCGCTTTCTTAAAAAGAATTACAGTCAATTACAGGGAAATGAGAATAAAACTTCACCCGATCTGCGCCGCGGTGGCAGGGACCCTTGTTTTTCAACCGATGGCAGCCTGGTCGCAGGCGACACCGACGGCAGCGGCGCAGCTGCCCGAGGTCACCGTCAAGGCCGACGTCAGCCGTGAGCTGGGCGCCGGCTACAACCCGCCCAACGCGGTCAGCGCGACCAAGACCGAAGCGCCGCTGCGCGACGTCCCGCAGACCGTCAACGTGGTCACCGCCGAGGTAATGCGCGACCAGCACGCCACGTCGATGCAGGACGCGCTGAAGAACGTGCCCGGCGTGTCGTTCTCGCATGGCGACGGCCAGCGCGACCAGGTCTCGATCCGCGGCTTCACCGCGATCGCCGACCAGTTCGTCGATGGCATTCGTGACGATGCGCTGTACTTCCGCGACCTGTCCAACGTGGATCGCGTCGAAGTGGTCAAGGGCCCGGCGGCGGTGCTCTACGGGCGCGGTTCGGCAGGCGGTCTGATCAACCGCGTCACCAAGAAGCCTGGCATCGACGTCACCGATTTCGCGCTGAGCTATGGCATGTGGGCCGACCGCCGCGCCGAGGCCGACGTCGGCCGCGTGTTCGCCGACGGCGCCGCCGCGTTCCGCATCACCGGCGCCGTGGAGAAGGCCAACAGCTATCGCTCGCAGCAGTTCCTGGACCGCAAGGCGATCGCGCCGTCGCTGGAGCTGCGCGTCGCACCTGAGACCACCGTGCTGTTCCAGGCCGACTACCTGGAAGACCGCCGCGTCACCGACTTCGGCATCCCGGCCTACCAGGGCCGCCCGGTCGACGTGCCGGCCTCGCGCTACTACGGCGCGGCCAATGCGCGCGATGCCGACTACTCGCAGTCGCGCGTGTTCTCCGGCACCGCCACAATCAACCACCGCTTCAACCAGAACTGGTCGATCCGCAACGCCACGCGCTACTACCACTACTCGCTGGACCGCAACAACACGCTGACCGCTGCGGTCAACGAAGCGGCGCGCACGCTGACCATGAACCACGGCAATGTCCGCCGCGAGGAACATGGCTGGTTCAACCAGACCGACCTGACCCAGAAGGCCACCTTCCTGGGCATGGAGCACGAGATCCTGTACGGCATGGAGATCGGGCAGCAGAACAAGGACCAGGTCAACAACACCAAGCCGGTGCTCGGCGCCAACGGCCGCCCGGCAGTGTTCGACCTGTTCAACCCGGTGCTGATGACGCTGCCGCTGAAGGCGCCGGGCAACCCGACCACCTCGAACCTGGGCGTGTTCGACACCCTGGCGTTCTACACCCAGGACATGATCAAGTTCAGCGAGCAGTGGAAGGCGCTGGTCGGGGTGCGCTACGACAACTTCCAGCAGGAGACCAGGAACCGGATCGCCGGCCAGCGCGACCTGTCGCGCACCGACACCGCCTGGAGCCCGCGCGCCGGCCTGGTGTGGCAGCCGTCGAAGGCGCAGTCGTACTACGTGTCGTGGAGCAAGTCGTTCCAGCCGTCGGGCGAGGCTTTTGCGCTGGCGGCCAACAACGCCGACCTGGCGCCCGAGACCACCAACAACACCGAAGTCGGCGCCAAGTATGACTGGCTGAACGGCAAGGCCAGCACCACGATCTCGGTGTTCCGCCTGGAGCGCAGCAACATCAAGGTGGCCAACGCCACCAACACGGCACTGCTGCCGATCGGCGAGCAGCGCACCGACGGCATCGAGATCTCCGGCGCGGCCGAGCTGGGCGGCGGCTGGCGCATGCTGGCGGGCTACGCGTACCTGGATGCCACCATCACCAAGTCCACCGCCGCGCTGCAGGGCAAGCGCGCCACCATCACGCCGCGCCACTCGGGCAACGCGTGGGTGACCAAGGACCTGGGCCACGGCTTCGGCGTGGGCGCCGGCCTCAACCTGGTGGGCGCGCGCTATGCCGATCCGCTCAACACCGTGACGCTGCCCGGCTATGTCACCGCCGACGCCATGGCCTGGTACCGCCGCGGCGCCTTCGAGGCGCAGCTGAACGTGTACAACCTGTTCGACAAGGGCTACATCGTGTCGGCGCACGGCACCAGCCCTAACCTGAACATGCCGGGCGCCCCGCGCAGCGTGATGGCGACGCTGCGGTACCGGATGTAAAGCGCAGCATCGAGGACAAAAAACCGGGCGGTGAGAATCGCCCGGTTTTTTTTCGCCAGCCGCGTCGCCGCGCCATCGCATGCTGCCGGCGGTTGCGGAGAAACCCTGAGTCAAATGAGCCGTCGCACGCTCAGTGATCGCGCTCCCAGGTCTGGGTGCGGCCGATCAGGCTGATGCCGATGAAGCCGCGCACGTTGAGCTTGCTGCCATCCTCGGCGAGCGACATCTTGCTCTTGTAGACCTTGCCGTTCTCCGGGTCGAGGATCTCGCCGCCGCTCCACTCGTTGTCGCCGGTCTTGCGCAGGCCGGTCAGGATGGTCATGCCGATCAGCGGCTGGTCCTTGCGCGCGTCGGTGCACTTGTCGCAGACCCTGGGCTTGCCGTCGCCTTCGACGAAGGTCTTCACCAGGCGTCCGCTGTAGACGCCGTTCTTCTCGCTGATCTCCACCAGGCCGCGCGGCTTGCCGGTGCTGTCGTCGATGGTCTTCCACATGCCGCTCGGCGAGGCCTGCGCCATCGCGGCGGCGCTGCCGAGCAGGGCGGCGGCGAGCACCGCGGCACGCAGTGCCGGACGCACCAGCGGACGGACAGCGGCGAGGTGGGATGGGTTGCGCATGATGTCTCCTTTGAGGTTCGTTGCCACCGGCAGGGTGCCGGTGCGATGCGCCGCGCGGCGATTGCCGCCTGCGTCGAAGCAGCGGAGCCTGGGCGGCGGGCGCGCACGCCAATCTACTGTCGCAGCAGCGGCACTGCAATCGCCCGGCATGCTGCGCCGGTCCCCGCGGCGGCCTGCGCGCACGCCTTGCATGCTCCCCGCAAAGCCGCATGCAGCCGTTGTTTGCGGGTTATTGTGTTGCAGCAAATCGGGCCGCCGAGCGCGCTGCCGAAGCATTCCTCTAAGCGGACGTGCGGCGCATCGCCGGGCTCTCGCGGCGAGATCGGCAAGCCTGTGGCAAGCGCTGCGAAGCGTGCCGGCACGCTCGGCATCGCGCGATGCGCGCAGCGATCTGTGGTGCGTGATCGGAGTCATCCGAATGGATGAGAGCGGCGATCGCGATGCTGTCGGCGCAGCTGTGTCCCGACAAACGATCGAAGTGTTGCCGCGATGCTTCGCACGCGTCGCCGCTTTGCTCAATCGCAACGCTTTGATGTCCTCGCGCTGTTGCTTCGATGCAAACCGTTGCGTTCGCGCATCACTCTTCGTGGGCTTGTTCGGCGTGCTTTCGCGAGGTGAGTGGCGCGAGTCGTCGCAGTCAGCCGGACGCCCTTCGCGCGTGCGCGCTGACGACTGTGTAACGCATGCAGGCGACGAAGCGCGCCACCCGTTTCCGGCGCGAGCGCTTACGTGCTCGCGCACTGCCGCGCAGGTCGCGCGCGTATCGGTGCATCGCCCGCAAAGCCTTTGTCCATGCGGCTTTTCGGAAAGCGCGATGACGTGCGCAGCAGGGCGCGCGCAATCCTGCGATGCGCGTTGCGCGGGTTGTAATCGGGTGCCGTGCGGGTGTGTAAAAGCTGCGCGTGCGCGGGTCGGGATGGAGGGCCGCGACGCGTGTGCGAACGAGCGAAGCGCGTGTTCGCATCAGCGTGCGCGCGATGCATTGCGATGCCATCGGCAACGTCTTCGTGACGACGCGCGAGAGAACTAGTTTGAGTAATGCATGCAGGCAAGTTTTTTTGCACTTTTTTCTTAACATCATCGTGCAAACGAATTATGATTCGCCTTGACAAGAGTCTCACTTCATTGCAGAGAAGCAGGAAGCAAGATTGGAACGACGAGCGCGATGCGCGCTTCGATGCAGTGATGAAGGTTGTAGCTGAGGAGCACGAGAACTTTGACGCAGACCTGGCCGAGCCGGCTTCTTAAAACGCGTGCAGTCTCCCTTGGTCCATTGACGGGTTGGACCAGCTACCACCGAATGAATGCCGCTTGCCGTGCGCGAGGCCATGCCCGCACCGCAGGCCTGCTGTCCGATATCTCCTCTTTTCAGGCCGCGCGCCGACCCGACTGGCGGGGCGGGCCGATCGAATATTCCAGGGCGCGGCAAGTGCCCCGGTCCCGCTTGCGGGTCCGCGACTGCCGCGAAGTCACCGCCATGGGCGGTGCGCCTGCAACCGAATTCATTAGCGTGCAGCCGCAGTCGGGCCGCGCGCCGATGAATCGCTCGCTCGACTGGGGCCGCGCTGTGGTATCGCGCCTCGGGTCGGTCGGGTCGCCTGACTTAGGTCATTCGATATTCACTCTCTAGTGAAGGAGTTATCCATGGCAACTGCTGCAAAGAAAAAGCCGGCGGCTAAGAAGGCCGCCAAGCCGGCCGCCAAGAAGGCCGCTCCGGCCAAGAAGGCCGCAACCAAGAAGGTAGCCGCCAAGAAGGCAGCACCGGCCGCCAAGAAGGCACCGGCCAAGAAGGCCGCCGTGAAGAAGGTCGCCGCCAAGAAGGCTGCGCCGGCCAAGAAGGCTGCGGCCAAGAAGGCCCCCGCCAAGAAGGCCGCGGTGAAGAAGGTCGCCGCCAAGAAGGTTGCAACCAAGAAGGTCGCCGCCAAGAAGGCAGCACCGGCCAAGAAGGCCGCAGTAAAGAAGGTCGCCGCCAAGAAGGCCGCACCGGCCAAGAAGGCTGCAACCAAGAAGGTCGCCGCCAAGAAGGCTGCACCGGCCAAGAAGGCTGCTGCCAAGAAGCCGGCTGCCAAGAAGGCTCCTGCCAAGAAGGCTGCTGCGAAGAAGCCGGCTGCCAAGAAGGCTGCCGCGAAGCCTGCCGCTGCCCCTGCCGTTGCTCCCGCTTCGGCTGCCAAGACCGCGCTGAACCCGGCCGCTGCCTGGCCGTTCCCGACGGGCAACCGTCCGTAAGCTGCGCCGCCACGGCGTGGGACTTACGCGTTCCGTACGGAACCACATCGGCACGCAGTGCGTGCCAGCATGACCGGATACTGCGTATCCGGTCAGCAAGACGCCAGTCTTGCAGACCCGCCGATGGCCGCTGGCCCGGCGGGTTTTTTCATTGGTGCGCGAGCAAAGAAAAAGCGCCGCGGCCCTTGCGGGCGCGGCGCCTGGATGCGCTGCATGCTGGCGCCCGCCCGGGCGCAGCGGTTCAGTGCGTGACGCGGGTGACGCCGCCCGAGGACAGCAGCCGCACGCGCTCGCCCGGGCGGAAAACCTCGTCGGCCTCCTGCGTGATCGCGCGCATCTCGCCGTTGTCCAGGCGCACGGTGATCTCCAGGCCGCGCCGCTCGTTGACCTTGTTCTCGGCAGCGCTGCCGGCGATGCCGCCCAGGATCGCGCCGAGGATGCCCGCCGCCACCGCGCCGTTGCCGCTGCCGATGGTGCTGCCAGCGGCGATGCCGCCGATGGCACTGCCGGCGAGCGTGCCCGCGCCGGTCTGGCTGCGCTGGATGGCAACTTCGCGTATGCCCTCGACCACGCCATAGCGTACGGTCTGCTCGCGCTGCGCCTGCCCGGTGCTGTAGACGCTGTTGGAGTTCGACTCCGTCGCACAGCCGGCGACCAGGGCCGCGATGGCAATGGCGGCAAGCGCGCCGCCACGGAGCTGGTGGTTCATGTCAAATCCCGAAGAAGCCACGCACTGGCCGCAGGTCAGGCGTAGCGGTACCCGAATGCAGACTGGAACCGGTTGCCGATTTCCTCGCGCGACAACCAGTGGTTCTGCGGACCCTGCTGCGCGATCTTGACCGACCCCATCAGCGATGCCAGGCGGCCGGTCGTTTCCCAGTCTAAACCGTTTTCAATGCCGTAGAGCAGGCCGCCGCGGAAGGCGTCGCCACAGCCGGTCGGGTCGACGATGCGCTCGGCCCGCACGGCCGGGATCGCGTACTGCTGGCCATCGGCATAGATGCTGGCGCCGCGCTCGCCGTGCGTGACGATGAAGGCACGAACCTTGGCGGCAACCTCGGCGCTGGTCCATGCGGTACGGGACAGCAGCACCTGCGCCTCGTAGTCATTGACTGTCACGTAACTGGCGAGTTCAACGAACTCCCGCAGGTCTTCGCCGTTGAACAGCGGCATAGCCTGGCCCAGGTCGAAGATGAACGGAACACCCGCCTCGGCGAACTGGCGCGCGTGGTGCAGCATGCCTTCGCGGCTGTCCGGGGCCACGATGCCGAGCGCGGGCGCCTTGCCGCTGCCGAGCGCGTCCTTGACGTTGTTCAGCTGCGACTGGCTCATTGCGCCAGGGTGGAAGGCGGTGATCTGGTTGTTGTCCAGGTCGGTGGTGATCATGGCCTGCGCCGTGAAGCTCTGGGGCAGCACGCGGATGTGGCTGGTGGGAATCTCCAGCTTGCGCAGGTATTCCAGGTAGGGCTCGGCATCGGTGCCGACGGTGGCCATCACCACCGGATCGCCGCCCAGCATCTTCAGCGTGTAGGCGATGTTGCCGGCGCAGCCGCCGAACTCGCGGCGCATGCCGGGCACCAGGAACGAGACGTTCAGCATATGGATCTGGTCCGGCAGGATGTGTTCGCGGAAGCGTCCGTCGAACGTCATGATGGTGTCGTAGGCGACGGAGCCGCAGATCAGGCTGGCCATGCTCTCTCCAGGTGGTAGGTTGTTGGTGGATAGGTCAGATAAAGCAAAAACGGCCGCCCCGGTTGCGCGGGCGGCCGCTGCCGTCAGGCGGTGCGGATTACTTCAGCGCGGCCAGGGCGGCTTCGTAGTCCGGCTCGGTCTTGATTTCCGGGACCAGCTGGGCGTACTTGACGGTGTCGTTCTCGTCGAGCACCACCACTGCGCGCGCGGTCGCGCCAGTCAGCGGGCCGCTCTTGATGTCCACGCCGTAGTTGCCCTTGAACTCGGCGCCGCGCATCGTCGACAGCGTCACCACGTTGGCCAGGCCTTCGGTGGTGCAGAAGCGGCCCATCGCGAAGGGCAGGTCGGCCGAGATCGTCAGCACGACGGTGTTGGCCAGGCTGTTGGCGGCCTCGTTGAACTTGCGGGCCGAAGCCTGGCACACCGGCGTGTCCAGGCTCGGGACGATGTTCAGCACCTTGCGCTTGCCGGCGAAGTCGGCCAGCGTGACGTCCTTCAGGTCCTTGCCGACCAGCGAGAAGGCGGGCGCCTTGTCGCCGGCTTGCGGGAACTTGCCTGCGACTTCGATCGGGTTGCCGCCGAGGGTAACGCTGCTCATGTCTGCTCCTTGATGTCTGATGGTTTCCGGTTCAGTTTCCGGCGCCTGGCCGGCCAATGCCCCGGTGGGGGGCGCTGCCCGCCGCCGGACTCGGATTCGGTCCGGCGGCAGGCCGCGGAATTCAGGGATAAAAAATCAGCACGCGGTAGTTGGATGGCGCCTGCTGCGTCCGGAATCGTACCCGAACCGGCAGCTCCATGCCGGCGCGAAGCCCCTCTGTCGCGAAGGCCTTTTGCGAAGGGTCCAGGTAATCCGCCGGTTGCAGCACACGCCTCAGCAGCAGCTGGTCCTGCAGGTCGGTCATTACCAGCTCGATCGCTGGCAGCGCGGTGGTGGCGCGGCCGAGGTTGCGCAGCGTGACGGCGAGCATGTAGGCATCGCCGCCTTCGTCCAGGCGCTGCAGCTGCGAACTCTCGATGCGCAGTGCGTCGATGTCGCGCCACGGCGGCACGTCGCAGCCGAACGGGGCGCATGCGGCTTCCAGTGCCGGGCGCAGCATCGGGAACTGTCCGGCCAGCGGGCTGCGCGCGAGATACACGGCCTGCACCGTCGCGCCCAGGGCGAGCACCGCTGCCGCGGCGTACCAGAGCGTGCGCGGCGCCGGCGCGCGGCTGCGCGCGGGGGCACGCTCGCGCTCGCGTTCGCGGGCGTGGCGCAGGAAGTCGGGAGCGAAGACCGGGCCGGCCGGGGCTTCGGCGCGGGTCCAGCGGCGCGTGGTCTGCTCGCGTGCGACGGCTTCGCCAGTGATGCTGGCGGGCGCGCCAGTGTCGGGCGCGGGCCCGGCGTCGCGGCCGTAGCGCGTATCGCTGGTGTCGGTGCGCTCGGCAGCCTTGCTCTCGGACGGCTCGGCGGCGGACTCGGGCGTGTCTGCCGGCGCCGGATGGATCGCCGGTGGCGGGCCGATATCCGCCGACGCCGCGCGCAGGAATTCGCTGGCACTCGGGATTGCCGCGGGTGCGGGCACGGCGTCCGGCTGGGGCGCCGGCGCTTCCGCTTTCCCTCGCGCTTCTGCTTCGGGCTCCCCGGCCTTGCCGATCCGTGCCGGCTCTTCGAGCGCAGGATGATCGAGTGCGTTGTGGTTCAGTGCGGGCCATGCCGGCGCTGCAACTTCGGGTTCGGCCGGCTGAGGCGCCGCGTGCGTCGCCGTGGCCTCTGCGTCGTGCGTGGCTTTGCGCTCTGGTTCAGGCTGCGCTTCGGGTTCCGGTCCTGGTTTTGCCTCTGGCTCCGGTTCCGACTCCGCCATGGGTTCCGCTTCCCCCGCGGTCTCCGTGGCGGGCCTCTGCTGCGGCACGGGCTCGACGTCCGCCTGCCGCTCCGCATCGCGCGCGTCGCGCTGGGCGACGGCATCGTTGGCCTCGCGCAGCGCCCGTTCGATCTCGTCCTCATGCACGTCCGCGTGGGGCGGTGCCGCGACGTCGAGGTCCGCGGGCGAGGTCATGAGCATGGTAGGCGCGTCCAGCGCCGGCACGTCATAGCCGGGATCGGTGGTGGGCGTGAAGGGCGTGAAGGGGGCAGGGGCTGGCTGCGATGCCGGGGCAGACTCGCCGGGGCGCGCAGCTTCAGCTGCCGGTGCGGGCGTGGCCGCGGTCGGCGTGGTCGTTGCCGGTACGGCGGACGCCGGCGGCGTGGCACTGCCTGCCGGCACGGGGATTTCGATCAGGTGCTCGCGCGCATCGAACACCGTTTCGCAGTGGCCGCAACGCACCAGCCCCTGGCGCAGGCGCAACTGGTCGGCGACCAGCCGGAAGGCGGTGCGGCAGGCCGGGCAGCGCGTGACGAGCTTGACGGCGGCCATCTGGACTGGTCAGGGACGGGTGCCGTGCAGGCACACCCAGCCTTCCTCGGCGCGCCATACCGTCAGCGGCAGCCACGGTGCATAGGCGGCGGCAACTTCCTCCGCCTGGCGCTCCAGCACGCCCGACAGCACCAGCCGGCCGCCGGGGCGCACGCGGGCGCTGAGCATGGCGGCCATCAGCTTGAGCGGGTTCGACAGGATATTGGCGACCACCAGGTCATAGGTGGCCTCCGACACCGACTCGGGCAGCGCGAACGACGCCTCGACCTGGTTGCGCTCGGCGTTGTAGCGCGACGCTTCCACGGCGTTGGGATCGATGTCGATGCCAACGGTAGCGCCCGCGCCGAGCTTGCGCGCGACGATCGCCAGGATGCCGGAGCCGCAGCCATAGTCGAGCACGGTCTCGCCCGGCACCACGTGTTGCTCCAGCCACTGCATGCACAGCCGCGTGGTCGGATGGCTGCCGGTGCCGAAGGCCAGGCCGGGGTCCAGCTCCAGCACCACCGCATCGGGCTCGGGGGCGTCGTGCCACGACGGCACCACCCAGATGCGCTCGCCGATGCGGATCGGTTCGAACTGCGATTGCGTCAGGCGCACCCAGTCCTGGTCTTCCACCGCGCGCAGTTCGTATGCCGGCACCGGATCGATGCCAAGCTGGTTGGCGGCAGCGGCCACCACCACGGCGGGATCGGCATCGTCGCCGAACAGCGCCACCACGCGCGACCGGTTCCACGCGAGTTGCTTGGGTTCGAGCCCGGGCTCGCCGAAAAGCGGTTGCTCATCGGGCGTATCGGCATCGGCGTCTTCCACCGAGACCGACAGCGCACCGAGGTCGAACAGGGCCTCGGACCAGGCTTCGGCCTGGTCCTGCGCCACTTCGATCACACATTCCTGAAATGCCACGGGCTTCCTTGCTTGCTGCTTGGGGTTGCGGGTAAGTCGCGTCAGGCCTTCGCGCGCTCCGCCAGGCGATGCTCGAGATAGTGGATGCTGGTGCCGCCTTCGACGAAGTTGGCGTCCATCATGAGCTCGCGGTGCAGCGGCACGTTGGTCTGGATGCCGTCCACAACCATTTCGGACAGCGCGATGCGCATGCGGGCGATGGCCTGCTCGCGCGTGGCGCCGTATGTGATGATCTTGCCGATCATCGAATCGTAGTTGGGCGGCACGAAGTAGCCATCATACGCGTGCGAGTCCACGCGTACACCAGGGCCCCCCGGCATGTGCCAGGCGGTGATGCGGCCGGGCGACGGGATGAACTTGAACGGGTCCTCGGCATTCACGCGGCATTCGATCGCGTGGCCGCGGAATTGCACGTCCTTCTGGCGGAAACGCAGCTTCTCGCCGAAGGCGATGCGGATCTGTTCCTGCACGATGTCGATGCCGGTGATCATCTCGGTGACCGGGTGCTCCACCTGCACACGCGTGTTCATCTCGATGAAGTAGAACTCGTTGTTTTCGTACAGGAACTCGAAAGTGCCGGCGCCGCGGTATCCCATCTTCTTGCAGGCCTCCGCGCAACGGTCGCCGATGCGCTCGATCAGGCGGCGCGGGATATGCGGCGCCGGCGCTTCTTCGATCACCTTCTGGTGGCGGCGCTGCATCGAGCAGTCGCGCTCGCCCAGCCAGATCGCCTGCTTGTGCTGGTCGGCCAGGATCTGGATCTCCACATGGCGCGGATTCTCCAGGAACTTCTCCATGTAGACCTCGGGATTGCCGAAGGCGCGGCCGGCTTCCTCACGCGTCATGTTGACGGCGTTGATCAGCGCCGCTTCGGTGTGCACCACGCGCATGCCGCGGCCACCGCCGCCGCCGGCGGCCTTGATGATCACCGGGTAGCCTACGCGGCGCGCGGTCGCCAGGATTTCCTTGGGGTCGTCGGGCAGGGCGCCGTCAGAGCCCGGCACGCACGGCACGCCGGCCCTGATCATGGCCTGCTTGGCCGAGACCTTGTCGCCCATCAGGCGGATGCTGTCGGCGGTCGGGCCGATGAAGACGAAGCCGGATTTCTCCACGCGCTCGGCGAAGTCGGCGTTCTCCGACAGAAAGCCGTAGCCCGGGTGGATGGCCTGCGCATCGGTCACTTCGGCGGCCGAGATGATGGCCGGCATGTTCAGGTACGACTGCGGCGACGGGGCCGGGCCGATGCAGACGGCTTCGTCGGCCAGGCGCACGTACTTGGCCTCCTTGTCGGCCTCGGAATACACCACCACCGTCTTGATGCCCAGTTCGCGGCAGGCGCGCTGGATGCGAAGTGCGATTTCGCCGCGGTTCGCGATCAGAATTTTTTCAAACATGGTCTCTCTCTGCGAGAACGGGAGCGGTCCCGCTGCGTGCCGCCATGGCACGTCGGGCGCGCGGCCGTCAGGCTGGCCGCCGGGCCGCACGCCGGGCCGCACTAACGCGCGGAACTGCATGGAACTGCACGGAACGGGTCGCGATGCCCACAACGTCCCTGGCGTCCTGAAACGCCATAGAGGGCCGTGCCGGTGCTGTGCCTGCCGCCGCAAGGGCGGTCGTCGGCAGCGCTGGGCGCGGCATGCCTTTCAGGCTCAGCCGATGACGAACAGCGGCTGGCCGTATTCCACGGCCTGGCCGTTCTCGACCAGGATTTCCTTGATGACGCCGGCCTTGTCGCACTCGATTTCGTTGAGCAGCTTCATGGCTTCGATGATGCAGACGGTCTGGCCTTCCTTGACCGAATCGCCGACATTGACGAACGGTGCGGCGCCCGGCGACGGCGCGCGGTAGAACGTGCCCACCATCGGCGAGGTCACGATGTGGCCGGCGGGCAGTTGCGCAACCGGCTCGGCGGCCGGGGCGGCGGTGCCGACCGGGGCAGCGGCCGATGCGGCCGGCAGTGCCTGCAGCTGCGGCATGGCCATCGGCGCGGCGACGATTTGCGGCGGTTGCTTGACGATGCGTACCTTGCCGTCGCCTTCGGTGACTTCCAGCTCGGAGATGCCGGATTCGGCCACCAGGTCGATGAGCGTCTTCAGCTTGCGCAGGTCCATCTTCTTATCCTCCTGAATCAGGTTGTCCGGCCGCGGCCCCGCTGGGCTGCGGCGGAAGAAATCGTTTGGCGCCCACCACGGAGCCGCGCCCGCCGTGCCGCGGCACGTGCAACGGGCGCGGTCCGCCGGGCGGCGCGCGCAGGTTCGTCAAAAAATTCTGGCAGGGGTCAGCGCCCCGGGCTTCCTGGCGGCGGCTGTTCCTGGGCGAGCGCATAGTCGAGTGCCAGCAGGTATCCCTGCCAGCCCAGCCCACAGATCACTCCGACAGCGATATCGGAGAAATAGGAGTGGTGACGGAAGCTCTCGCGGCGGTGCACGTTGGACAGGTGGACCTCCACAAACGGGATGGCCACGCCGGCCAGCGCATCGCGCAGGGCCACGCTGGTGTGCGTGTAGGCCGCCGGGTTGATGATGATGAAATCGACGCCTTCCTCGCGCGCGGCGTGGATGCGGTCGACCAGTGCCCCCTCATGGTTGGACTGGAACGAAGCCAGGGAAATACCGGCCTTGGATGCATGGTCGGCCAGCGCTGCGTCGATATCGGCCAGGGTGGTGTGCCCGTAGGTCTCCGGTTCGCGCGTTCCCAGCAGGTTCAGGTTAGGCCCATGCAGGACCAGCACCTTGCGGTAGCGGGCTGAGCGACGGATGGAGCGGGTTGCAGTCACGGCGGCTCGACCAGATCAACGAAATTGCGCGGAGATTACCGTAGCTTAGAGGGATTTGTCTAGCGCGGGATACAAGGCGCGGCGGCATCGGGACGATACGGCGGCGCTTTCGGCACTTTCTCGGGCCTCAGATACGGAAACGGAACAAATCGCGCGAGAAATCCGAAATTGACCGGAGATACCGAAAGAACTTACTCAGGTGCGAGGCAGCACCGCGCGCAGCTCTTCCGCGGTGACGCGGCCCATCTTGCGGTACTTGACGCTGCCGTCGGGGTTGATGACCACGGTATAGGGCAAGCCGCCGGCGCTGTTGCCGAAATTGCGCGACAGCTCGGTGCCGGCGAAGCCTGCCACCGCGAGCGGATAGGCGACCGGTACCTTCCTGGTGAACTGCTGGATATTACTGGCTGAATCGATACCGATGCCGACAAACTCGACTTGCCGGTTCTTGTATTCCTCGTGCAGCGCGGTCAGCTCGGGCATTTCTTCAACGCAGGGGCCGCACCACGGCGCCCAGAAGTTCACCACCAGTGTCTTGCCCCGCAGCGTGCCCAGGTCAAGCTCGGTGCCCGCGGGGTCCGGCAGCCGCGTCTGGAAGAACGCCTCGACGGCCTGGTCGCTGGCCGGCTTGGGCGAGAACAAGAAATGGCCGGCAATCGCGCCGGCGGCGCATGCCGCCACGGCAACCGCGATCCACAGCCAGAGGCGGGAGCGGCGGACGGTCGAGGAGACGGTATCAGTCATTGGATTAGGTAGCGTGAGCGGGGCGGGCGCGGGCCGTGATTCAGGACGGCCCGGTGCCGGCATCTTCGCCGATCAGCGCGCGTACGGCCTGCAGGTCCGCGCGGGTTAGCCGCCCGGAGGCGTCGGCGCGCACGGCGCCGCGTTCGTCGACGGCATCATACAGCGCAATATGGATGCCGACCGGCGCACCCAGTTCCGCGCGCACCTCGCCGGCCAGCTGGCGGGCCGCACGGCGGTCGGGCCACTGGCCCTTCCACAGGAAGCTGAGGGTCTCGACATCGCCGCGGCCGCCGAAGTGACGGCTTTCGCTGGTTTCGAAGTCGACCCCGGCGTTCAGCAGGTGCAGCGTGGCGTCCTTGGCGCTGTCGCAGAAGCACTGCAGGTAGATATCCGAGTGCTCGGTGGCGGTGCCGTTCAGCACGGCGCCCACCAGGTAGGGCCGGAACGGCGCGAGGTCCTCCATGGCCAGCACGGCCACGCGGCGCAGCAGGGCCAGCACGCGCGGCTGGGTGTCGCCATGGAACAGCGCCTGGTAGGCGCGCACTTCGGCCTCGACCTGGTCGTTGTCGGGCAGCCATTCGCCGGGCACGCGCTGCTCGCCCAGCACCTGGCGCGCGGCCTTGCGCTTGGCGGTGGCGTAGTCGGCGCCGTCCTCGGCGATCATGCGGGCGGCGGCCTGGGCGATTTCCTCGCGCAGGCGGGTGGGGTCGGGCGGGGTACGTCGGCTCATTGCCCCATGATACCGGAGCGCACGCGGGGCGCCGCACGCACGTGGCCGCCGGTGCCGCGGTGCAGCGAAGGCCGCCGGCGCTCGGGTACAATCAGTGGCTTCCTGCCCGGCCTGCCATCACCATGCGGCCACGCTGCCGCCGCGCGAGCGCCGGGTGCCGAGTCCCCAAGCCTGCGGGCTTCATGTCTTCCCGGGAACCCATGCATATTCATATCCTTGGCATCTGCGGCACCTTCATGGGCGGCCTGGCGGTGCTGGCCAAGCAGGCCGGCCATCGCGTCACCGGCTGCGATGCCAATGTCTATCCGCCGATGAGCACCCAGCTGGAAGCGCAGGGCATCGAGCTGATCGAAGGCTTCGACCCCGCCCAGCTGGCGCTGGAGCCTGACCTGTTCGTGATCGGCAACGTGGTTTCGCGCGGCAATCCGCTGATGGAAGCCATCCTCGATCGCAACCTGCCTTATGTGTCCGGCCCGCAATGGCTGGGCGAACACGTGCTGGCGCGCAAGTGGGTGCTGGCGGTGGCCGGCACGCACGGCAAGACCACCACCACGTCGATGCTGGCCTGGATCCTGGAGGATGCCGGCTACAACCCGGGCTTCCTGGTGGGCGGCGTGCCGCAGAACTTCGGCATCTCGGCGCGCGTGACCGAGTCCGATTTCTTCGTGATCGAGGCCGACGAGTACGACACCGCGTTCTTCGACAAGCGCAGCAAGTTCGTGCATTACCGCCCGCGCACTGCGATCCTGAACAACCTGGAATACGATCACGCCGACATCTTCCCGGATCTGGCGGCGATCGAGACGCAGTTCCACCACCTGGTGCGCATCGTACCGGGCCAGGGCCGGCTGGTCGTCAACGGCGTCGAGGAAAGCCTGGCGCGCGTGCTCGAGCGCGGCTGCTGGAGCGAGGTCGAGCAGTTCGGCGTGGGCGACTGGCGCGAGAGCGATGCCGCCCACACCGCCCACACCGCCCACACCGCACAGCCGGGCAAGGATGCCTTCGACGTCTGGTTCGAGGGCGCCGTGGTCGGCACCGTGGTGTGGGACCTGCAGGGCACGCATAACCGCATGAACGCGCTGGCGGCAATCGCCGCGGCGCGCCACGTGGGCGTGCCGGCGGAGCAGGCGATCGCTTCGCTGTCGCGCTTCGCCAACGTCAAGCGCCGCATGGAAGTGCGCGGCGAGGTCGGCGGCGTGACCGTCTACGACGACTTCGCCCACCATCCGACCGCGATCCAGACCACGCTGGAAGGGCTGCGCCGGCGTGTCGGCAATGCCCGCATCCTGGCGGTGCTGGAGCCGCGCTCGAACACCATGAAGCTGGGCGTGATGAAAGCCCAGCTGCCGGCAAGCCTGGAGCAGGCTGACCTGGTGTTCGGCTACGGCGCCCCGGCCGGCAAGGACGCGCTGGGCTGGGACCTGGCCGAGTCGCTGGCGCCGCTGGGCGACAAGGCTGGCGCATTCCAGGACCTGGGCGCGCTGGTGCAGGCCGTGTGCGCCGCGGCACAGCCGGGCGACCACGTGCTGGTGATGAGCAACGGCGGCTTCGGCGGCGTGCACCAGAAGCTGCTGGACGCGCTGGCCGCGGCGGCCTGAGCCGCAGGGGGCTGCCATGCTGCTGTACCTGCACGGATTCCGCTCCTCACCGCAGTCGTTCAAGGCGCGCCTGGTGCAGGAGCGCATGCGCGAGTGGGGCGTGGGCCGCTACTACGCCTGTCCGGAGCTCAATGTCTCGCCGGCGCTGGCGATCGCCCAGGCCGACGCCGCCATCCGCGCCGCCCAGGCCGGCGGCGACCAGGAAGTTGCCATCGTGGGCTCGTCGCTGGGCGGCTTCTATGCCCGCTGGCTCGGCGAGCGCCACGGCTGCAAGACCGTGCTGCTGAACCCGGCGGTCCATCCGTGGACCGACCTGGAGCAATACCTCGGGGAGCAGCCGCTGTGGCACGGCGGCGGCTCGGTCACGGTCGAGCGCCGCCACCTGCTGGAGCTGCTAGCCCTGCGGGTGGACGCCATCACGCGCCCCGAGCGCTACTACCTCCTCGCCGCCACCGGCGACGAGGTGCTGGACTACCGTGAAATGGTGGCCGCCTGCCCCGGCGCGAATATCCGCGTGATCGAGGGCAGCGACCACGGCATCAGCGAATTTGCCGACTACGTCGACGAAGTGCTCGCTTTCTGCGGCTATGGCCCGGGCGGCAAGGTGCCGGCAAGCGCGGGCGCGGCATGAGCGCGCAGTCCGCGCGCCGCTGCGGCTGGAGTTCGCACCTGGCATTCGATGCGGCGATCACGCCCAACCTGCGGCGCTGGGTCACCGGCGACGACGGTTCGCTGACCGCGCGGCTGGTGGCCGCGTCCGAGCGCTTCCGCGTGGCGCAGCTGCTGCAGCGCCCATTGCGGCCGCTGGCCGATGAATGGCAGGTGCTGGGCCAGCACGACCGCGTCCCGGCGCTGACGCGCGAAGTGCTGCTGATCTGCGACGATATCCCCGCCGTCTTCGCCCACACCGTGGTGCGGCTGCGCCATGCGCGGCGCGACTGGCCGTTCCTGCGGGGGCTGGGCGCGCGCCCCCTGGGCGGGCGGCTGTTTATCGATCCGGCCGTGACGCGCGACCCGTTCCAGTTTGCCCGGCTGCTGCCGCACCATCCATTGCGCCATGCGCTGCAGCGCGTGCTGCCGGCGATGGCGCCGCTGCCCATGCTGCCTGCGCGACGCTCCGTATTCCGGCGCGGCGACGGCGTCATGCTCGTGACAGAGGTCTTCTTGCCGGACCTGCTGGCACGGCCAGCCCCGGGGACCAAGGCGATTGCGCTACCGATGTTCCGGCGCACCACAGACCGCGGCCCCATCACTTCACACACTACCGAAATCAAGAGATAACAAGATGAAACTGCAGGGTCGGGTTGCCATCATCACCGGTGCCGCCGCTGGCATCGGCTTTGCCACCGCGCAGCGCTTCGCCGCCGAAGGCGCCGTCGTCGTGCTGTGCGACGTCAATGAAGCGCGCGTGCGCGAAGCCGCCGGCAAGCTTGCCGGCGCCGGCGCCAGCGTCTCCGCCTACCGGGTCGACGTGACCCGCCGCGAAGACGTCGATGCCATGGTGGCTGCGGTGCTGGCCGCGCACGGCCGCATCGACATCCTGGTCAACAACGCCGGCATCACCAAGGACGCGCGCCTGGCCAAGATGACCGAGGCGCAGTTCGATGCCGTGATCGACGTCAACCTGAAGGGCGTCTTCAACTGCGCCCAGGCTGTCGCCACGATCATGACCGAGCAGGGCAAGGGCGTGATCCTGAACGCTTCCAGCGTGGTCGGCCTGTATGGCAACTTCGGCCAGACCAACTATGCCGCCAGCAAGTTCGGCGTGATCGGCTTCACCAAGACCTGGGCGCGCGAGCTGGGTCCCAAGGGCGTGCGCGTTAACGCCGTTTGCCCCGGCTTCGTCAATACCGAGATCCTGCAGACCGTGCCCGACAAGGTGCTCGACGGCATGAAGTCGTCGTGCTGGCTGCGCCGGCTGGCCGAGCCGGCCGAGATCGCCAGCATCTACGCCTTCCTGGCCAGCGACGACGCCAGCTATGTCAACGGCGTGGCGATCGAAGCCAGCGGCGGCATGTCGCTCTGACCCTTCCGGTTATTTCCGGCCCGGTCCCCGGCGTCCTGCGGCGCGCACCGCCCCGGGGCGCACGCCCGGGGCCGCAGCGCCGGTGCGGTATCATTCCGGGTCTGCGGCCTGGCCCTCGTGGCCACGGCGCGGCGTGCAGCGCGCCGCCGGCCGGGGCCGTTTGCACCATTTCTCCCACAGGATCCACCGCTGCGCCCGCTCCGTGGCGCCCCGAAGCGGATCCGCGCATTTCTGAAAGTACCGATCGATGCAGTTGCTGTTCGAAGAAGGCGGCGAGATCCGCGCCGGCACCGTGCTGAACCAGCAGGGCGAGGCTTACCAGGTGGAGCTGCCGGCCGGCAAGCGCACCAAGGTCAAGTCGCGCGACGTGCTGCTGCAGTTTGCGCAGCCGTCGGCGATCGAGCTGGTCCGCCAGACCGGCGACATGGTGGCCGAGATCGACCTGGACTTCCTGTGGGAATGCGCCCCCGAGGCCGAGTTCGGCTTTGCCGAGCTGGCCGCCGAGTATTACGGCGCCGAGCCTGGCGCGGTGCAGCAGGCGGCGCTTGCGATGGTGCTGCACGGCAACCCGGTGTACTTCCGCCGCAAGGGGCGTGGCCGCTACCAGCGCGCGCCCGAGGACCAGCTCAAGGCCGCGCTGGCCGCGCTCGAGCGCAAGCGCCAGCAGGCGCTGGTCCAGGCCGAATATGAAGAACAGCTCAAGGCGCTGACGCTGCCGGAATCGTTCCGCAACAAGGTGCTGCAACTGCTGTTCAAGCCGGACAAGAACAGCCTGGAATACAAGGCCATGGACGCGGCCTGCACCGCGCTCGGCATGACGCCGATGCGGCTGATGGTGGCCGTCGGCGGCGTCGCCAGCGCACGTGCGCTGCACGAGGCCAAGTTCCTCGCCGAGTGCTTTCCGAAGGGCACCGGCTTCCCCGATACCGACGTGCCCGAGCCGCCCGCCGACCTGCCACTGGCCGAGGTCGAGGCGTTCTCGATCGACGACGTCACCACCACGGAGATCGACGATGCGCTGTCGGTGACGAAGCTGCCCGATGGCAAGCTGCGCATCGGCATCCATATCGCCGCGCCCGCGCTGGGTATCCGCCGAGGCGAGGCGCTCGACGTGATCGCGCGCCAGCGCCTGTCTACGGTGTACTTCCCGGGCGACAAGATCACCATGCTGCCCGACCCGGTGGTCGAGCGCTACACGCTGCAGGAAGGCCGGGTTTGCCCGGCCCTGTCGCTGTATGTGACGGTGGACCCGACGGTCTGGCTGATCACCGGCAGCGAGACCCGCGCCGAGATGGTGCCGATCTCCGCCAACCTGCGCCACAACCTGCTCGACGATGTCATCACCGAGGCCTCGCTCGCCGACGGCACCGGCGACTACCCGTTCCGCGAGGCGCTGACCCAGCTGTGGCACTTCGCCGGCTACCTGTACGATGAGCGCCAGAAGGCGCGCCTGGCCAGCGGCCTGCGCCCCGAGACACACAACCGCGCCGACTTCAACTTCTACCTCGACGACCAGGACGACGGCAGCCAGCGCGTGCGCATCGAGCAGCGCAAGCGTGGCTCGCCCTTGGACAAGATCGTGGCCGAGCTGATGATCCTGGCCAACAGCACGTGGGGCAAGCTGCTGGCGGACAACGGCGTACCGGGCATCTACCGCACGCAGAAGGCGTGGGGCATGCACCGCACCCGCATGCAGACCTACCCGGCGCCGCACGAAGGCCTGGGCGTGCAGCAGTACGCGTGGAGCACCTCGCCGCTGCGCCGCTACGTCGACCTGGTCAACCAGTGGCAGATCCTGGCGGTGGCGCAGCACGGCGTGACCGCCAAGCTGGTGGCGCCGTTCAAGCCCAAGGACGCCGACCTGCTGGCTGCCGTGGCCGACTTCGAAGGCACTTATGCCGCCTATGCCGACCACCAGTCGACCATGGAGCGCTACTGGTGCCTGCGCTGGCTCAAGCAGGAGAACCGCGAGCGCCTGGTCGCCGCAGTGCTCAAGGAAGGCGCGGTGCGCTTTACCGAGATCCCGCTGGTCACGCGCGTGCCCGAGCTGGTCCAGGCGCAGCGCGGCACCCAGGTGCTGCTGGAGATCGGCGAGACCGACGAGATCACGCTGGAAGTCTCGTGCCGCGTGCTGGAAATCTTTGCCGGCGAGGGTGTGTTGCCTGAAGAAGAGCTGGAAAGCGACGAGGAAGCCGCTGAAATGTCAGCCGAAGCCGCTGCCGAGGCTGCTGCGGAAGACGCTGCCGAGCGGGCCGCGGGGGCCTCGGAAGAGGCTGCCGCAGAAGCCCCCGCAGAAGCCCCCGCAGAAGCCGGTGGCAACGTGCCGGCGGAGCCGTCGGCTGAGCGCGACACCGGCGGCACCGCCGCGGGCTGAAGCCTTCGGAAATCGGCGGGGCTCACTTACAATGCCTAGCGGCATTCCCGGCTGGCCGGGAATGCTCGTCAACCTGTCGCCTCGCACCTTCCGAGCCAAATTCCCGCCATCGTGAACGCCGCATTCGCCGCTCCCCGCCACTGGTGGCACGCCAGGTGGCACAACAGCAGTACGCTGGCCAAGGCGCTGGCCATTTCCCTGGTTGTGCATGCGCTGCTGCTGATGGTGCGCGTCGCCGCGCCCGAGGTGTTCGAGATCAAGCGCACCGACTCGCCGCTTGACGTGGTGCTGGTCAATGCCAAGTCGGCGCAGAAGCCGCGCAACCCGACCGCGCTGGCGCAAGCCAACCTCGACGGCGGCGGCGACCACGACCTGCAGCGCGCCACCACGCCGCTGCCCGCGCAGACCGTGACGCAGGAGGGCGACCTTGTGCGCCAGGTGCAGCGCCGCGTCGAGCAGCTCGAAATGGAGCAGCAACGCCTGCTGACACAGGCGCGCGAGGCCGCGCCCGCGGTGCACAGCCAGCCGCTCAAGCCCGGCGAGAAGCGCCAGGACAATCCCCAGCGCGGCCAGGACGAGCGCACCTCGGCCGACGAGATGGCCAAGCTCGAAGCCGAGATCGGCCGCAACCTGGACCACTATGCCAAGCGGCCCAAGCGCTTCCAGCTGACCGCGACCAGCGCGCAGGCGGTCGACTACGCGCAGTACTACGACCGGCTGCGCCGCAAGATCGAGGCGCGCGGCACCACCGATTTCCCGCAGCGCAATGGCAAGCCGCTGTACGGCCAGCTGATCCTGGTGATCAACGTGAACCGGCTCGGCAAGCTCGGCTACAACCGCGACGGCTACAACATCGACGCCATCGACGTGGTCAAGAGCTCGGGCGATCCCGCGCTGGACCGACAGGCCGTGGCGATCGTGCGCGCGGCCGCGCCGTTCGGTGCCTTCACCGCGGAAATGGCGGCACGCCAGGACATCCTGGAAGTCATTTCCACCTTCAAGTTTTCGCGCAGCGGGCTGGAAACCCGGCTGCAGGCACGCTGATGACAACTCCAGACACTACGCCCGACAGCACCCAGAACACGCCGGACCAGTATGTGGTGATCGGCAATCCGATCGCGCACAGCCGTTCGCCGGCGATCCACGCCGCCTTTGCGCGCCAGACCGGCGAAGCGGTGCAGTATGACCGGCTGGAAGCGCCGCTGGACGGGTTTGCCGATACCGTGCGCAAGTTCTTCGCCGACGGCGGTTACGGCTGCAACGTGACGGTGCCGTTCAAGCTGGAGGCCTATGACCTGGCCGACCGCCTGACCGAGCGTGCCGAAGCCGCCGGCGCGGTCAATACGCTGTGGATCGAGGATGGCCTGATCCACGGCGACAACACCGATGGCGTGGGCCTGGTGCGCGATATCCAGGACAACCTCGACACGCTGGTCGAAGGCAAGCGCGTGCTGCTGCTTGGCGCGGGCGGCGCGGCCATGGGTGCGATGCTGCCGCTGATCGAGGCGCGTCCGTCGCGCATCGTGGTGGCCAATCGCACCGCGTCGCGCGCGTCCGACATGCTTGAAGAATTCGTCGAAGCGGCCGACCAGTTCGGCGTGGAGCTGTGGGGCGGCGGCCTCGATGCGCTCGAAGGCCTGTCCGAGGACGAGGCCTGCGACATCGTGATCAACGCCTCGTCGAGCAGCCTGCATGGCGAAGTGCCGCCGCTGCCCGAGTTCCTGCTGGGCGAAGGCGTGCTGGCCTACGACATGATGTACGGTGCCGAGCCGACCGTGTTCCTGCAGTTCGCCGCGCGCTGCGGCGCGCGCACCAGCGACGGCCTGGGCATGCTGGTCGAGCAGGCCGCCGAGGCCTTCTATATCTGGCGCGGCGTGCGTCCCCGCACCGCTCCCGTGCTGGCCGAGCTGCGCGAAGCGCTGCAGGCCGAACGCAAGGGCTGAGCGGGGCGCCGCCAGCCGTGGCCATCCGCAACCGCACGGCCGGCGCTGCCCGCGGCGCTGCTTCCGCCGGCTCGGCGCTCAATCCGCTGCGCTGGCTCGGCTACCTGCTGGGCTGCGTGGTCGCGGGCGTGCTGGCGATGCAGCTGTATTTCTTCGTGCAGATTGCCAGCTGGCAGTACGTCAATCCGTCGAGCACGACCTTCATGCGAGCCGAGCGCTGGCGGCTGTGCGGCTTCAATTTTTGGAGCTGCGGGCTGGAACGCGACTGGGTGCCATACGAGCGCATCTCGCGCAACCTCAAGCGCGCGGTGATCGCCAGCGAGGATGCGGGCTTCGTCAACCATCCCGGCTACGAACTCGACGCCATGCTCGATGCCTGGGAGCGCAACAAGAAGCGCGGCCGCATCGTGCGCGGCGCGTCGACCATCACGCAGCAGCTGGCCAAAAACCTGTTCCTGTCGTCCGAGCAGCATTACCTGCGCAAGGGGCAGGAGCTGGCGATCACGTGGATGCTGGAGTTCTGGCTGGACAAGCAGCGCATCTACGAGATCTACCTGAACTCGGTGGAGTGGGGCGAGGGCGTGTTCGGCGCGCAGGCCGCGGCACAGCACTACTTCCGCACCAATGCCGACAAGCTCAGCATCGGCCAGTCCGCGCGGCTGGCGGCGGCGCTGCCGGCGCCCAAGTGCTTCGACAAGAAGGAGTACTGCGCCAACGTGCGGGTGAATTTCCGCGCCAAGGCGGGGATCATCGCGCGCCGGATGGGCGCGGCGACGCTGCCGGACTGAGGCCCGGCGGGCCTCCGGGACTCAGCTCAGCCACCCCTTGCGGCGGAAATACACCAGCGGGATCGCCGCCGACACCGCCATCAGCGCGATCGCCCACGGATAGCCCGCGGCCCAGTCCAGTTCCGGCATCACCTTGAAGTTCATGCCGTAGATACTCGCGATCAGCGTGGGCGGCATCAATGCCACCGACACCACCGAGAACAGTTTGATGATCTTGTTCTGGTTGATGTTGATGAAACCGACGGTCGCATCCATCAGGAAGTTGATCTTGTCGAACAGGAACGCGGTGTGGTTCTCGATCGAGTCGATGTCGCGCAGGATCTGGCGCGCTTCGTCCTGCTGCTCGGCCGACAGCAGCTGGCTGCGCATCAGGAAGGACACCGCACGGCGCGTGTCCATCACGTTGCGGCGGATGCGGCCGTTCAGGTCTTCCTCGCGGGCGATGGTTTCCAGCACGTCGGCCGCGGCGGCATCGGTCACGTTCTCGGCCAGCACGCGGCGGCTGGCTTCTTCCAGGCGCTCGTAGACTTCTTCGATCGAGTCGGCCGAGTATTCCGCATCGGTCGCGTACAGGTCCATCAGCACATCCTTGGCGTTGCGCACCGAGCCCGGTCGCATGCGCGCGCGCAGCCGCACCAGCCGGAACACCGGCAGGTCTTCGTCGTGGATGGAGAACAGGACGTCCTTGGTCAGCACGAAGGCCACGCGCACGTTGCGCGAGACCTCTTCCTCGGCGAGCAGGAAGTCGGTGCGGATATGGATATTTTCGTCCTCGCCCTCGAAATAGCGCGCCGACGCCTCCAGGTCGCCCAGGTCTTCCAGCTCGGGAAGGGCGACGCCGTAGGCTTCCTTGATCCAGTTCAGCTCTTCGTCGTCAGGGTTGACGACATCGATCCAGATCGGCTTGTGCTGCAGCAGCTCATTGCGCTCGTCGACTTGCTCCTGGGCAAGCCGGCCTTTCTGCAGGACGAACAGGTTGATCATCCCCGGGATTCCTTATTGCTGATTTGCGACGAAAAACAATGACAAGCGCGAAGACAAGCGCAGGCGGCTCGCCGCATCCCAGGTATTGCGTCATGCCCCGTCATGGCCCAGCGGCAAGCCGCGAAAGGCCGGGCCACGGGCAAGCGTGATCGCGCTGTCCCGCGGCTGCGCGAGAGCAGGGCGGACAAGGCGATGGCGTTTGCCTGGGTTGGCTGGCTAGCCGGGAGAGGGAAGATCCGCCACGGCAGGGCGCGCATGGAGGCGCCGCCGGTGGCACGGAAAGACACTCGCCCGCAGTTCTGACTGCGGGCAAGGCCGACGAAGCGCGGAGCCGGGTGCTCCGGGCAGGTCGTCGTTACGCAGCCCGCAGTGACATGGCATTCGCAGTGGCCGCATGACTGCGCCAACTCGAACACCCGATGCTACTGCCCACGTAATTTCTCCGGGATTGTGATGGCCGCGAGTGTAGCCCAACGAAGGGGCGCTTGTTAAGTGAAATCTCCGCGAAGTCGGCGCGGCAGGCGGCGTGGCCGTTGTGCTCCGCCCCCCAGGCGGGCTCAGCCCATGGCACCGCGCAGCCGGCGCCACAACAGCGGCGCCAGCATCACCGAGGACAGGGCCATGAACATCAGCACGATGGCGGCGTAGTCCTGCCAGTGCGGCTGCTCGCCCAGCAGCCACATGCCCGAGAAGACGCCGACCACCGGGATGAACATGATCGACAGGCTCGACACCACCGGCGGCAGGCTGCGCGCCAGCCCGAACCAGACCAGGTGGCAGAAGGCGAAGACCACCACCGCGTTGTAGGCGATCGCACCCCATTCGACGGCGGTCGGCATGCGCCACCCGTGCTCCAGCAGCAGCGTGCCGGCGAGCAGGAAGGGCACGGTTGCCAGCAGCATCCAGAAGGTCATGGCGCCGATCGGCACGTCAGTCTGGGTGCGCTTCATCAACTGGGTGCCGAAGCCCCAGCCAGCCGCGGCCAGCAGCATCAGCAGCGTGCCGGCAGGGCTGCCGGTCAGCGCGCTGATTTCGCCCGACAGCAGCAGCACCGTGCCCGCCAGCGCGCAGCCGATGCCAATCCAGGCCCAGCCGCCGATGCGTTCGCGGAAGAAGACCAGGCCCCACACCACGGCCCAGATCGGCATGGTGTAGCCGAGGATGGCGGCACGTCCCGACGACAGCATCTTGACCGCGCAGATGGCGAACAGGTGCCACACCACCATGTTGGGCAGGGCAAGGCGGAACACCGTGCCCCATTCGCGCCGCGGCACCGCCAGCGAATCGCCGCGCAGGCGCAGCGCCAGGCCCAGCGCGACCACGCCGCCGGCCATGCACAGCAGGCGGAAGCCCATCGGCGGAAAATGCGCAACCCCGACCTTCATGATGGGCCAGTTGATGCCCCAGGCGAGGGTCAGCACGACAAGCAGGAAAATACCGCGGCGATCGAGAGACATGACTGCAGGATGGCGGCTGTGCGCGATGCCGCTCTTTGTTTTGAGAGGAAGCGCAAAACGATAGCACGCAGCGGGTAAAATTGCCGGAAACGACATATGCTGCAGGGATGAAAGGTTTTCACGCCGCTGCGGCCAACCGTGCCGGCCTGGGACTTGGATGTCCCATGAGGCGCCGGCGCCACCAGGAAATTTCGAGCATCCCATGACTTTCACCGAGCAGCTTGCTGCCGCCTGGCAGCGCAACGATTCCCTTCTGTGCGTCGGGCTCGACCCTGATCCGCATAAGCTGCCGCTGTCGCTGACCGGCACGGGCGGCGCCATCTTCTCGTTCTGCCGCGAGATCGTCGATGCCACCGCCGACCTGGTTTGCGCCTTCAAGCCGCAGATCGCGTATTTCCATTCGCAGCGCGCCGAAGACCAGCTCGAGCAGCTGATCCACTACATCCACGACGCCCACCCCGGCATCCCGGTGATCCTGGACGCCAAGCGCGGCGATATCGGCTCGACCGCCGAGCACTATGCGCTGGAAGCATTCGAGCGCTACCGCGCCGACGCAGTCACGGTCAGCCCGTACATGGGCTTCGATTCGATGCAGCCGTACCTGGCCTACCCGGACCGCGGGGTGATCGTGCTGTGCCGCACTTCCAACCCCGGCGGCTCGGACGTGCAGTTCCTGCAGGTCGAGGGCAAGCCGCTGTACCAGCTGGTGGCCGAGGCCGCGCGCGAGCGCTGGAACACCACCGGCCAGATGGGCCTGGTGGTGGGCGCCACCTTCCCCAACGAGATCGCGCGCGTGCGCCAGATCGTCGGCGACATGCCGCTGCTGATCCCCGGCATCGGCGCGCAGGGGGGCGATATCGAAGCGACGGTCAAGGCCGGGCGTACCGCGGATGGCACCGGCATGATGATCAACTCGTCGCGCGCGATCCTGTACGCCAGCCGCGAGAAGGATTTCGCGGCGGCGGCGCGCAACGTGGCGCTGCAGACGCGGGAGACCATCAATCGCTACCGCCACGGCTGACTGCCGCATGCGGCAGGTTAAAAAAAAACCGCGCCAGCTGGCGCGGTTTTTTGTTGGGCTGCGGTTGGGCACCCTGGGACGGCAGGAGCCCTCAGGCCTCATTGCGCAGCAACTCCAGCAACCCCCGCATCGCGTGCTCCGCCGCCTGGCGCCGGATCTGCGCCCGGTCGCCGGGAAAGCGCTGGGTTTCCACGATGGTGGTGATGCGGTTGCTCCAGCCAAAGCACACCATGCCCACCGGTTTTTCCGGCGTGCCGCCGTTGGGGCCGGCCACGCCGGTGATCGCCAGCGAGACCTGCGCGCGGCTGTTCAGCAGCGCCCCTTCCGCCATCGCGCGCGCGACCTCTTCGCTGACGGCACCGTGGTCGCGGATCAGCTTGGCCGGCACGCCCAGCATAGTGGACTTGGCTTCGTTGGAATAGGTGACGAAGCCGCGCTCGAACCAGCCTGAAGAGCCCGAGACATCGGTGATGGCGGCGGCGACCAGTCCGCCGGTACAGGACTCGGCGGTGGCCAGCATCAGGGATTTATCGGCAAGGGCGACGCCGGACTGGACGGCAAGCTGGTCGAGCAGGCGGCTGACTGACATGATGGATTTGGGGTTTGTTGGAAGGGGCGGGACTCAGAACGAGCGCCACAGCGCGAACACCAGCAGCGTGTAGAAGGCCGCGAAGATGTCGTCGAACATCACGCCGAAGCCGCCGCGCAGGCCGGGGCCCTTGAGCGTGCGGTCGTAGTAGCCAATCGGCGCGGGCTTGGCGATATCGAACAGCCGGAACCACAGGAAGGCGGCGAACTGCCCCCAGAATCCGGTCGGCGTGACAAAGGCCAGCACCAGCCAGAACGCAATGATCTCGTCCCACACCATGCTGCCATGGTCATGCACGCCCATGTCGCGCGCGGTTTTGGCGCAGGCCCAAAGGCCCAGCAGGAAGCCGCCGCCTACCACCCATAGCCAGGTGGTCGGCTCGATCCACAGCGACACCACCACGAACGACAGCCACGCGTAGAGCGTGCCGACCGTGCCGGGGCTGACCGGCGACAGGCCCGAGCCGAAGCCGAAGGCGATCAGGTGGGCCGGATGCGCCAGCATGAAGCGCGCCGTCGGGCGCGTGACCTTGACGGTCTGGCCGGCTTCCAGGGTCATGGCGGGATCGCGGGGTGCGGCCCCGGACGGGATGGTGGACATCAAGGTTGGCTCGTGTGATGCGGATGCTGCTTATGGTTATGGCCGGCTTGCTGCGGCAACTGCTGCTTTTAGTGCTGCAAAAGGCGGGACTCGGGTTCCCGCGCGGCGCGCCGATGCCGGCATCATGACACGCCTGTGCCCCGGTGTCAGGAGGAGGCGAAGTGGTCGAAGCTGGCGCCGGTGTAGCGCGTGGGGTTGCCGGCATGGTCGACCAGGCGCAGGCCCGGCTCCGATGTGATCGCCCCGACTCGCGTCAGCGGCAACGCCAGCCGTTCGCTGATTGCGGCGAGCGCATCGCGGTTGCCCGCCGGGGCGGTGAAGCACAGCTCGTAGTCGTCCCCGCCCGCCAAGACGCATTCACGCTGGATCGCCTCCGGCTGGCTGGCCAGCACCGCCGAGCGCGGCAGGGCGTCGACATCGACCAGTGCGCCCACCTGCGAGCGTGCCAGGATATGGCCAAGGTCGCCGATCAGGCCGTCGGAGATGTCGAGTGCTGCATGCGCTACGCCGCGCAGGGCCATGCCCAGTGCCACGCGCGGTGTCGGCGTGTCCATGCGCGGGCGTACCTGGGTGAAGTCGGGCTCGGGCAGCAGCCATTCTCCACGGCAGTCGCCCAGTGCGAGGCGCGCGTCGCCAAGCGTGCCGGAGATCCAGATATCGTCGCCCGGGCGTGCCGCGTCGCGGCGCAGCGCCGCGCGGTGCGGGACATCGCCGAACACGGTCAGCGACAGCGTCAGCGGACCGCGCGTGGTGTCGCCGCCGACCAGCTCGCAGCCGTGGGCGTCGGCCAGGGCCAGCATGCCGTCGGCCAGCTCGGCCAGCCATGCCGGGTCGGCCTCGGGCAGGGCTAGCGCCAGCGTGAAGGCGCGCGGCTCGGCCCCCATCGCGGCGAGGTCGGACAGGTTGACCGCCAGCGCCTTGTGGCCCAGCGCGCGTGGCGCCACGTCGGCAAAGAAATGGCGGCCGCTGACCAGCATGTCGGTGCTGATGGCGAGGTGATGGCCCGGGCGGCCTTCGATCAGTGCGCAGTCGTCGCCCACGCCGAGTGCGGCTTTGTGCACCGGACGCGTGAAATAGCGGCGAATCAGGTCGAACTCTGAAAGGGGAGCGGTCTGGGCGTCGGACATCGCGGCGAACTGGCAGTGGACAGGTGTTTGCCCGGCCGGCAGGCACCGGAGGGACGGAAGGACTCGGATGGGCGCATCAGGATGCGGCGCCGGCAGCGTTTCAGCAAGATACTGCCGCGCACGACAGCCATGACCGCAGCGAGTCACCAGCCATGCGCCGGGCGGCGCTACGCTTGCTGGTGTTGCCCCGCTGGATGGGGCATATTGTACCGAATAGCAAAGGTGCCCCAAGCAAAAGGCTTATTGTGAAATAGTATTTCACTATATAAAATGCTGGGTTCCAAAGGAAGAGAAGGGCGGACACGTGGAGCCGGTCCGCCGATCGTCCCCGCCAGTCAATGACGGCTCCACCGATTGGAAAATGCGCCGATGACCAGCCCTCAGCAGTCCCCGTCCCAAGACGATCTGAAACAGCAGCAGCGTGAGGCGCTGCGCAAAGCGGCGCTCGAGTACCACGAGTTTCCGACCCCCGGCAAGATTTCCGTCACCCCGACCAAGCCGCTGTCGAACCAGCGCGACCTGGCACTGGCCTACTCGCCGGGCGTGGCCGCGGCCTGTGAAGAGATCGTGGTCGACCAGGCCAATTCCTTCCGCTATACCGCGCGCGGCAACCTCGTCGCGGTGATCACCAACGGCACCGCCGTGCTCGGCCTGGGCGACATCGGCGCCGCGGCCTCCAAGCCCGTGATGGAAGGCAAGGGCGGCCTGTTCAAGAAGTTTGCCGGTATCGACGTGTTCGATATCGAAATCGACGAGAAGGACCCGGAAAAGCTGGTCCAGATCATCGCCGCGCTGGAGCCCACCTTCGGCGGCATCAACCTGGAAGACATCAAGGCACCGGAGTGCTTCTACGTCGAGCGCAAGCTGCGCGAGAAGATGAAGATTCCCGTCTTCCACGACGACCAGCACGGCACCGCAATCGTGGTGGCCGCGGCCGTGATCAACGGCCTGAAGGTGGTCGGCAAGGACATCAGCAAGGTCAAGCTGGTCGCCTCGGGCGCCGGCGCCGCCGCGCTGGCCTGCCTGGACCTGCTGGTCGACATCGGCCTGCCCATCGAGAACATCTGGGTGACCGACCTGGCCGGCGTGGTCTATGAAGGCCGTACCGAGCTGATGGATCCGGAAAAGGCCCGTTTCTCGCAGAAAACCGACAAGCGCAAGCTGGGTGAGGTCATCGACGGCGCCGACATCTTCCTGGGCCTGTCCGCCGCGGGCGTGCTCAAGCAGGACATGGTCCAGCGCATGGCCGACAAGCCGCTGGTGCTGGCGCTGGCCAACCCGAACCCGGAAATCGCGCCCGAGCTGGTCAAGGAAGTGCGCCCGGACGCCGTGATGGCCACCGGCCGCACCGACTACCCGAACCAGGTCAACAACGTCCTGTGCTTCCCGTTCATCTTCCGTGGCGCGCTGGACTGCGGCGCCACCACCATCACGCGCGAGATGGAGATCGCCGCGGCCAACGCGCTGGCCGAGCTGGCGCGCCAGGAGCAGAGCGACATCGTTGCCAGCGCCTATGGCATCCAGGACCTGTCGTTCGGCCCCGAGTACCTGATCCCGAAGCCGTTCGATCCGCGCCTGATCGTCAAGGTGGCGCCGGCCGTGGCCGAAGCCGCGATGAAGTCGGGCGTGGCCGCCCGTCCAATCGAGGACATGGACGCCTACCGCCTGCAACTGCAGCAGTTCGTGTACCACTCCGGCACGCTGATGAAGCCGATCTACGCCGCCGCGCGCAAGGTCGAGATGGAGAAGAAGCGCATCGTCTTTGCCGAGGGCGAAGAAGAGCGCGTGCTGCGCGCCGTGCAGGTGATCGTCGATGAAAAGCTGGCCAACCCGATCCTGATCGGCCGCCCGGCCGTGCTGCAGCACCGCATCGAGCGCTTCGGCCTGCGCCTGCGCGCCGGCGTCGACTTCACTGTGGTCAATCCCGAGCACGACGAGCGCTTCCGCGACTACTCCGACGCGTATTACCGCATGATGGCGCGCCAGGGCATCACGCCCCAGTACGCCAAGCTGGAACTGCGCCGCCGCACCACGCTGATCGGCGCCATGCTGGTCAAGCAGGGCGAGGCCGACGGCATGATCTGCGGTACCGTCAGCACCACCGCGGCGCACCTGCGCTACATCGACCAGGTGCTGGGCGGCACTGGCAAGGTCTACGCGGCCATGAACGGCCTGGTGCTGCCGGGCCGCCAGATCTTCCTGGTCGACACCCACGTCAACGTGGACCCGACCGCCGAGGAGCTGGCCGAGATCACGCTGATGGCTGCCGAAGAACTGAAGCGCTTCGGTATCGAGCCCAAGGTCGGCCTGCTGTCGCACTCGAACTTCGGCACGTCCGAGGCGCCTTCGGCCCGCAAGATGCGCGATACGCTCGCCATCCTGCGCGAGCGCGCGCCGGAACTCGAAGTCGACGGTGAAATGCACGGCGACAGCGCGCTCGACCAGAAGCTGCGCGACCGGCTGGTGCCGGACAGCACGCTGCAGGGCGAAGCCAACCTGCTGGTGTGCCCGAACATCGACGCAGCCAATATCTCGTACAACCTGCTCAAGGTTGCCGCGGGCAACAACGTGGCGATCGGCCCGATCCTGCTGGGCGTGAACGCGCCGGTGCATATCTTGACGCCGTCGGCGACGGTGCGCCGCATCGTCAACATGACCTCGCTGGTGGTGGTGGACGCTGCTGCCAAGCGTTAAGCCGGCTGCGTTGCAGCGGTTGCGGAAAAGCCGGGTTCGCCCGGCTTTTTTGTCGCTTGGCGGTGACGGTTAGTATGCGCACACATACGCTTAACATATTGAAACAATTGAAGAAATCCCGCTGCGCCGGGGCCGGGATTGATTAATTGCGTGCATGCGCGTAACCTTACGCCTTTGATACAGGCGCTCGCCATGAGCGCCCCGGTGCGGTTGGCATCCGGCGCGTGAATTGAAAGGCGCGCAAGGTTTGCCGGCCAGGGTGGCCCGGACAGATCGTCTACCCAAACAGCGGCAGGCTCGATTTCCGGTTCAACCTAGACAAGCAACGTGGTTTCCCAAGTACCCTTGATGCAGCAGGCAGCGCGGATGCTGGCCCGGTCGATGACCGGCGCGGCGTTGGTGCTGGCCCTGGCGCAGCCCGCGCTGGCGCGCCAGGCGCAGACCGAAGGCATGGGAACCATTGCGGTGCAGCAGTTGCCCAACGAAGCACGGCAGACCCTGGAGCGCATCGAAGCCGGCGGCCCGTTTCCGTATGACAAGGACGGAACCAGGTTCGGCAACTACGAACGCCTGCTGCCGCAAAAAGAACGCGGCTACTACCGCGAGTACACGGTAAAGAGCGCCAGAAGCCGGAACCGGGGAGCCAGGCGGATCGTATGCGGCGGGGAACAGCGCGCTGCCAACGATTGTTACTACACGGAAGACCACTACAACAGCTTCAAACGGATACTCAAATGATGACTGACATTTTCGGATTGGGCGACGCCCTTGCCGCCCGCGAAGAGCGCGGCGCCGGAGATGGCTGGCAGCGGGCCCAGCAGCAGGCCCAGAACCTATACGACAACGTGCTGACGATGCCGCAGCGCCAAGAGCTCACGCACAAACTCCCGCCCGCGAACGCGCCCGTGGCCATGCCGGCCGGTGCAGGCTGGGCTGACGGCACCAGCGAGGGGGCCATGAACCTGTTCAAGACGGTGCGTCCGAACATCGTCCAGTCGATCCGCGCCTTCCGCGTGCCCGAGCTGGCCCAGGCGGCCGCCGATCTCGGCCAGCATTTCCTGTATGCCAACTGCGCGCATTGCGCCAGCAAGGCCGAGGTTCTGGAAACGATCGCAACGTCGTTTATCTTCCCCAAGCATTTCGGCAAGAACTTCGATGCGCTGGCGGACTGCCTGACCGACCTGATCTACAAGGCCGGCCCGCAGCCGGGCTTTGTCATCGTTCTGGAAGGCCTGCCGATTGCGCAGAAGTTCGACAAGGAAGGGCGCGAGGTGCTGCTCGACGTGTTTCGCGATGCCGCCGAGTTCTGGGGCGAGCGTAAGGTGCAGTTCCGGGTGTTCTACTCGTTCGCCTGAGCGCCGGTACCGTTCCATACAAGCAAAAAGCCCGCAATTGCGGGCTTTTTGCTTGTATGCGCGCGGCGCGTGCCGGCCTCACTCCTGCGCAGGGACATGCCCGTGCGGCGTCAGCCGGTCGATCAGCTCGGGCAGGCCCTCGCTCAGTTGCGCTGCCACGTCCTCCTGCGACATCCCGGTCGACTGTGCCAGCGAGTCCAGCGCCCCGGTCCCGCCCAGCGCGTCGCTCAGCGCCGAAGGCGTGACCGGCTGGTTGGCGCCGGTGCCGATCCACGAATCCACCTGCTCGCCCAGCCCCGCCTGCGCCAGGATCTGCTGCAGCGCGCCGATGCCGCCTGCGGCAGCGCCCAGCGCCTGGCTGTTGGCCGGGGCGCCACCCTGGCCGCCAAGCAGCCCGCCGAGCAGGGAGCCAAGGTCGAGCCCGCCGGTGGCGCCGGGCGCGCTGGCATTGCCGCCGATCATGCCGCCTAGCAGCCCGCCAAGGCTGCCCAGTCCACCGAGCCCATCGTCGACCGGCGCTGCGGAGCCGCTTTCCTGGCTGCGGTTGCGCATGGCCAGCATTGCCAGCAGGCCGAGCGCCATCATCAGCTTCGGATTGAGCCCGCCGGCGCTGCCTTCTTCGCCGCGGGCATTGCCCAGTTGTCCGAGCACGCCGCCCAGCACGCTATCGAGTAGTCCCATGGTCGACTCCTTCAGTCAAGGTTGGCGCTGGCCGGATGGCCGCCGCCGTCAGAATCCGCCAAGCAAGGCGTTGAGCGTGGAAAGGCAGGCCAGCCCGGCGGTCTCGGTGCGCAGGATGCGCGGGCCGAGCGACACGCCGGTGAAGCCGGCTTGCCGCGCCGCTTGTTCTTCATCGGGCGACAGCCCGCCTTCCGGTCCGATCAGCAGCGTGACGCCATCGGCGAGCAGGGCGTCGCGGTGCTCGGCAATATAGGCCGGCAGCGACTGCTCGGCCCGCGGCGATACCAGCAGCCGTGCACCGGCGCCGCTGCCTGACTGCGCCAGCCACGTCTCAAAGTTAGCGACCGGGGCCACTGCCGGCAAGCGATTGCGCCCGCATTGTTCGCAGGCGGCCTGCACCAGCGCCTGCCAGTGCGCCTGGCGCTTGTGCGCGCGGTCACCGGCGAGGCGCACCACCGAGCGGTTGGCCTGCAGGGGCTGGATCGCGGCGACACCGAGTTCTACCGCTTTCTCGATCAGCCAGTCCATCTTGTCGCCGCCGGCCAGCCCTTGCGCCAGCGTGACGCGGAAGGGCAGCTCGGCCTCGGCCGCGTCGTGCGCGCCGATGCGCGCCAGCGCATGGCGCTTGCCCAGTTCAAGCAGGGTGGCGGCGTGGCTGCCGCCGCGACCGTCGAACAGCGTGATGGCGTCACCGGGCGCCAGGCGCAGCACCTGGGCGTGGCGTACCACCGGCTCGGGCAGCGGAAATTCGGCTTCGGCGGCCAGGACCGTGTCCGTGCCGCCGACAAAGAAACGCGGAGCCATCAGCTTGCCTTGCCCCCGTTCGGATCGAGCGGCTTGCCGAAGCCCCAGCGGTACCCGTCCGGGTCCTCGACCATGCAGTAGCGGTCGCCCCAGAACTGGTCGGCGGGGGCCATCAGGCTGACGGCGCCGGCGTCGACCGCGCGCTGGTGCATCGCGTCGACATCGTCGCAGTAGACATAGAAGGTTTGCGGGCATTCCACGCCCAGCGAGCGGGGCGTGCGGGCGGTGCTGCCCCAGGCGCCTTCGGGTGCGAACATTACCACCAGGTCGCCCTGGTAGTGCATTTCGGCATGGGTCGGCACGCCGTTTTCATCGACCACGTTGCCGGCGGCAAAGCCGAAGGCGCGGCTGTAGAAGTCCAGTGCGGCGCGCCCGTTGGCGACGGTCAGGTAGGGGGTGAGCCAGGGGGTGTTGGCCGGTCTGCTCATGATCGTCTCCTGTCTGCGGGAAACCCGGCGCGGTCTGTCACTCGTCTATTGCCGAGCCGGCCCGCGCGGTGCGAGTGTGCATCTTACGCGCGTGGCGGTGCGCTGTCGAAGTGCGGCGCAGCGCTACGTGCACAGCCACCCGGGTGATCCCCGAGCCATGCCCGCTGCCGGTGTCCGGGAGTCCGGAAAACCCCTTAGCTTCTGTTAAAATTGCGGTTTTCCCGCCGACAGGCTCACGCCCGCCCGCGTCCAAGCTCACGTCCAAGACCGCACGAATGTCCGCCCTAGCCCATCCCGCCACGAGTCCCTTCGCTTCCCAGCCCGCCAAGCTGATGGCCGATGCCATCCGCGTGCTTGCCATGGACGCCGTCCAGCAGGCCAATTCCGGCCACCCCGGTGCGCCGATGGGCATGGCGGATATCGCCGTGGCGCTGTGGGGCCGGCACCTGAAGCACAACCCGGCCAACCCGCACTGGGCCGACCGCGACCGCTTCGTGCTGTCGAACGGCCACGGCTCGATGCTGATCTATTCGCTGCTGCACCTGAGCGGCTATGACCTGCCGGTCGAAGAGCTGAAGAACTTCCGCCAGCTGCACAGCAAGACCGCCGGCCACCCGGAATACGGCATCACCCCGGGCGTGGAGACCACCACCGGCCCGCTCGGCCAGGGCATCACCAACGCGGTCGGCATGGCGCTGGCCGAACGCCTGCTGGGCGAAGAATTCAACCGCCCCGGTTTCGATATCGTCAACCACCACACCTACGTCTTCCTGGGCGATGGCTGCCTGATGGAAGGCATCTCGCACGAGGCTTGTTCGCTGGCCGGCACGCTGAAGCTTAATAAGCTGATTGCGCTGTGGGACGACAACGGCATCTCGATCGACGGCGACGTCGTGCACTGGTTCAACGACGACACCCCGAAGCGCTTCGAAGCCTACGGCTGGAACGTGATCCGCGGCATCGACGGCCATGACGTTACCGCCGTCGACCTGGCGATCTCGCAGGCCAAGGCCAGCGACAAGCCGACCCTGATCTGCTGCCGCACCAAGATCGGCAAGGGCGCGCCCAACAAGGAAGGCGGCCACGACGTGCACGGCGCGCCGCTGGGCGGCGCCGAAGTGCTGGCCACGCGCGAGGCGCTGGGCTGGGCCCATGCCCCGTTCGAAGTGCCGGCCGACGTCTATGACGCCTGGGACGCCAAGGCCAACGGCCAGGCGCTGGAGCGTGCCTGGACCGCGCTGTTCGACGCGTACGCCGAGCGCCACCCGTATGAAGCCGGCGAATTCACCCGCCGCATGAAGGGCGAGCTGCCAGGTTCGTTCGACGCCGCCGTCGAGGCTTTCATCGCCAAGTGCGAGGAAAAGGCCGAGACCATCGCCACCCGCAAGGCCAGCCAGAACACCATCGAAGCCTTCGGCCCGGTGCTGCCCGAGTTCCTCGGCGGCTCGGCCGACCTGACCGGCTCGAACCTGACCAACTGGTCGGGCAGCAAGGCCGTGCGCGTGGACGCCTGGGGCAACCACATCAACTACGGCGTGCGCGAGTTCGGCATGAGCGCCATCATGAACGGCATCACGCTGCATGGCGGCTACATCCCCTACGGCGCGACCTTCCTGACCTTCTCGGACTACAGCCGCAATGCGCTGCGCATGGCGGCGCTGATGAAGATCCGCTCGCTGTTCGTGTTCACCCATGATTCGATCGGCCTGGGCGAAGACGGCCCGACGCACCAGTCGATCGAGCATGTCGCCAGCCTGCGCCTGATCCCCAACATGGACGTCTGGCGTACCGCCGACACCACCGAGACCGCGGTGGCCTGGGCCGAGGCGATCCGCCGCGAGAATGGCCCGAGCTGCCTGATCTTCAGCCGCCAGAACCTGCCGTTCCAGCAGCGCGACGACGCCACCCGCGCCAATATCGCGCGCGGCGGCTACGTGCTGCGCGACAGCGTCAACGCCAGCACCGGCCGTCCGGACGCCGTGATCATGGCGACCGGCTCGGAAGTGGGCCTGGCGGTTGGCGCGGCAGACGCGCTGGCAGCGGAAGGCGTGCATGTGCGCGTGGTCTCGATCCCGGCGACCACCGTGTTCGACAAGCAGGACACCGCCTACAAGGCCAGCGTGCTGCCGGCCGGCGTGCCGCGCGTGGCGGTCGAGGCGGGCGTGACGGACTTCTGGTGGAAGTACCAGGTCCAAGCGGTAGTGGGCATCGACACCTTCGGCGAATCGGCCCCGGCCGGCGTGCTGTTCAAGCACTTCGGCTTCACCGTCGACAACGTCGTGCGTACGGTGAAAGACACCCTTATCTAAGCATCCGGGCGCTGCAACCGCGCGGTGCGCCGCGCGGCAGCAGCGGCGCCCACCGGTTTTCATCGATCCTCAGGAGAGACAGTCATGACCATCAAGATCGGCATCAACGGCTTCGGCCGCATCGGGCGCATGGTGTTCCGCGCCGCCGCCGCCAACTTCAAGGACATCGAAGTCGTTGCCATCAACGACCTGCTCGAGCCCGACTACCTGGCCTACATGCTGAAGTACGACTCGGTGCACGGCCGCTTTGACGGCGAAGTGTCGGTCGACGGCAACACCCTGGTCGTCAACGGCAAGAAGATCCGCCTGACCGCGGTCAAGGATCCGGCCGAGCTGAAGTGGGGTGAAGTCGGCGCCGACGTGGTGATCGAGTCGACCGGCATCTTCCTGACCAAGGAAGGCGCGCAGAAGCACATCGATGCGGGCGCCAAGAAGGTGATCATGTCGGCCCCGTCGAAGGACGACACCCCGATGTTCGTGTACGGCGTGAACCACGAAACGTACAAGGGCGAAGCGATCATCTCCAACGCGAGCTGCACCACCAACTGCCTGGCACCGGTGGCCAAGGTGCTGAACGACAAGTGGGGCATCAAGCGCGGCCTGATGACCACCGTGCACGCTGCCACCGCCACCCAGAAGACCGTTGACGGCCCGTCCAACAAGGACTGGCGCGGCGGCCGCGGCATCCTGGAAAACATCATCCCGTCGTCGACCGGCGCCGCCAAGGCCGTGGGCGTGGTGATCCCGCAGCTAAACAAGAAGCTGACCGGCATGTCGTTCCGCGTGCCGACCTCCGACGTGTCGGTGGTCGACCTGACAGTCGAGCTGGAAAAGTCGGCTTCGTACGAGGAAATCTGCGCCGAGATGAAGGCCCAGAGCCAGGGCGCACTCAAGGGCGTGCTGGGCTACACCGAAGACAAGGTTGTCGCCACCGACTTCCGCGGCGATGCCCGCACCTCGATCTTCGACGCCGAAGCCGGCATCGCGCTGGACGGCACCTTCATCAAGGTCGTGAGCTGGTATGACAACGAGTGGGGCTACTCGAACAAGTGCCTGGAAATGGCCCGCGTGGTGGCCAAGTAATCCGGCTGTCCTTGCAGCCAATAAAAACGCGCCTTCGGGCGCGTTTTTTATTGGGCGCGATGGCCGTTCAGGCGCCCTCGCGCGGCGCCAGCGGGCGCGCGTCGACCGCCGCGCCGTCCACCAGGAAGTGGCCGCCGGCGACATGGTGGATCGTACGCAGCGCGTCGTGGCCCTCGAAATGCCAGCGCCCATTGCTGAACACGCGCGAATCCGCATGCGCGGCTACCACCTCACCGAGGAACAGGTCATAGGTCTGCTGCGTTGCCGGTTCCGGCAGCAGCCTGCATTCGAGCCAGGCCGCGCTGCCTTCCAGCAGCGGCGCGCCGACGACGGTGCCGGCAAAGGTGCCCAGCCCGTAGGCATCGAACTTGTCGATCCCTTCCTGCTCCAGCAGGGCCAGCCCGGAGCTGGAGCCAAGCGCTTCGGTCAGGTCGACCTGGCTGACGGTGGGCACCTGCAGCACGAATTCGCCGCTATCTTCCAGCAGGCGCCGGGTCCAGGTGCTCTTGTCCAGCACCACCGCAACCTTGGGCGGCGCGAAATCCAGCGGCATTGCCCACGCGGCGGCCATGATGTTGCGCTTGCCGCCCGCGGCCGCGCTGACCAGCACGGTCGGGCCATGATTGAGCAGCCGGTAGGCCTTGGGCAGTTCGACAGGAAGGCGGTAATGGTCGGTGCGGGAGTCAGGCATGATGGCGGACGCGTTCGCGGCCTGGGAAAAGAATGACAAAAATGGGATGGTGACCCCCAATATACGCCGATGCCCAAGGCTCTGCTGCGGCACGGAAAGTATGCGTATATGAGACCAACTTCATAAAAATGACCTCATTTTTCAGAAATGTGACAAGGTTTGGCGCTCCGAAAATGCCGAATTTGCTTTCCGAGCTTGTTTTTTCCTCTTACACTATCAAGATGCCGTTGAACTCTGATGTGCAGCCAGTGCAAGTGGTGGGGCCATCTTTGCTAAGAAAAATCTGACCTGGGCCTGATCATGGTGAACGTAGACACAAAGCTTTTAGTGATCTTCACCGAGCTGCTGAGTAAGCGAAACGCCACCTACGTCGCGGAGAAGATGCACATGACCGCGCCGGCGGTATCGCATTCGCTGGGCCGGTTGCGCGAGATTTTTGATGATCCGCTCTTCATCCGCGTTCCCCACGGCCTGACGCCCACCCCCCGCGCGCTGGAGCTGGGCCCCAAGATCCGCGACATGCTGGACCTGTGGTCGTCGATCAACGAAGGCGACGCCGATAATTTCGATCCCGCGGTGGCCACCGGCACGCTGAGCATCGGCTTTGCCGCCGAGCTGGGCGACACGGTGTTCAACCGCTTCGTGCTGCGCATCAAGCAGCTGGCGCCGGACCTGCATATCAAGCTGGTCGAGTCCCATTCCTGGGAAGCCGACGTGGCCTCGATGCGCGCCAATGAGCTGGACCTGGCGTTTTCCCCGTTCCCGACCCGGCATCCGGAAATCGTCGAGGAAATGGTGACGTCGCTGAACCTGTGGGTGTGCGCGCGCAAGAACCACCCGGTGCTGAAGAACCACTGCACGCTCGAGCAATACCTGGACTGCGGCCATATCTTCATGGCGCATTCCGGCGGCGCGGGCCGCCCGGCGCCGTCGCTGATCCCGCTCGACTACGCGCTGCAGCAGCGCGGCCTCAAGCGCAATGCGACGCTGACGGTGCATTCGTGGCGGGCGCAGGCCGAGATGGCCGCGCAGACCGACATGATCTTCACTGTCAATGCGCTGACCAAGGACATGGCCTGCGAAACCTACGGCCTGAAGGCGTTCCCGCTGCCGGCTGAACTCAATACCACGGTCGGCCTGAACATGTTCTGGCACCGCAGCCGCAACACCCATCCGATGCTGGTATGGGCGCGCAACCTGTTCCGCCAGGTGGTGGCCGAGTTTGTCGGCCTGTCGGCGTCGCGCCCGTCGCGCGTGGTTGCTGCAGACGACCTGCAGGCGCTGCGCGAGCCCTGAACCAGGGCATTCCCATAAAAAAACCGGCGCCTGGCGCCGGTTTTTGTTTTGCCGGATGCGCTACGCGGTGCGTGCGCCGGCTTATCGTTTGGGTCTGTGGGGACAGTCGGTCTTCGTGCAGTTGCCGTACAGCGACAGTGCATGTTCCTGCAGGGTAAAGCCGCGCTCGCGCGCAATGCTTTGCTGGCGATGCTCGATCTCGGAGTCGAAGAACTCCTCGACGCGGCCGCAATCGAGGCAGACCAGGTGGTCGTGGTGCTTGCCTTCGTTGAGTTCGAAAATGGCCTTGCCGGATTCGAAGTTGTTGCGCGACAGCAGGCCTGCCTGTTCGAACTGGGTGAGCACGCGGTAGACGGTTGCGAGGCCGATATCCATATGCTCGTTCAGCAGGATACGGTAGACGTCTTCCGCGCTCAGGTGCCGCTGTTCGCTGGTCTGAAAAATTTCAAGAATCTTCAGCCTGGGCACGGTCGCCTTCAGGCCGATATTCTTGAGGTCCGCCGGACTCGGCATGGGCGTGACTCCCTAGAGTACAATGTCTGGATAGTTGAATCATAAGGGTTTTGACAGCAAAAGTCGCCCGCGGTGCCGCATGCCATGTGGGCAACGCGCCTCAGGCATTTGCCGTCGGTCCCATGTGGTTGCCGCGGCAGGCGCCCCGTGCGCATGTGGTGTAGCCGGCTCTTGCAGCGCTTGCTGCGCCGGTCTTCCGCGGTACTTTCCGTACTTTCCCTTTCCCTCCCGGAAGCGAGATACATGCGTTATATCCGTTCGTCCGCCATGCGCCCGACGCTGGTTGTCTCCCTGCTGGCCGCGGCTCTGCTGGCCGGCGCCTGCTCGGCCTACGATTCCACCTCGCGCAAGGTAGCCAACGCCATCACGCCGTACCGGATCAATATCGTGCAGGGCAACTTCGTGTCCCGCGAGGCCGCTTCGCAACTGCGCGAAGGCATGACGCGCGAGCAGGTCAAGTTCCTGCTCGGCACGCCGCTGCTGACCGATGTGTTCCACGCCAACCGCTGGGACTATGTGTTCTCGTTCCGCCGCGGCAATACCCCGGTGGTGCAGCAGCGCCGCTATACGGTCTTTTTCGATGGCGACCGCCTGGTCAAGTTTGGTGGCGACGAACTGCCGTCCGAATACGAGCTGATCGCCGAAATTGACGGCATGAAGAAGGCGCTGAAGGACCAGACCCCGGGCAAGGTGTCCACCAGCAGCACGGCCGCTGCCCAGGCTGAGCCGCAGACCACCGTGGAAAACTTCGTGCCGCGGCAGGCGGCCGAGCCGGCCGCCGCGCCGGCACAGGCGCCCGCTGCATCTGCCGCCCCCGCGGCTGAAGCGCCGCCGGCTGCGGCCCCCGCCCCCGCCCAGGCCACCGCGCCCGCCGAAGCGTCCAAGGCCAACTGAGCCGCCATCCGCGGCTTGCCATCTGTTCCCGGGCCGGTCAGCCATGACCGGCCCATTCACTTTTCGCGTATTGCGCACATTCCGCTGAGCCAGACACCATGAACATCGCCATCGCAGGCGCATCCGGCCGCATGGGCCGCATGCTGATCGAACAAGTGCTGAACACCGAGGGCGTGAAGCTGTCGGGCGCGCTCGACCTGCCGGGCTCGCCGGCACTGGGCCAGGACGCGGGCCTGTTCCTGGGCCGCAACACCGGCGTGGCGATCACGGCGGACCTGGAAGCCGGCCTGGCCGCTGCGGATTGCCTGATCGACTTCACCCGTCCGGAAGGCACGCTGGCGCACCTGGCCGTGGCGAAGAAGCTGGGCGTCAAGATGGTGGTCGGCACTACCGGCTTCGACGACGCCGGCAAGGCCGCGCTGGCCGAAGCCGCCAAGTCCATCGGCATCGTCTTTGCCGCCAACTTCAGCGTCGGCGTCAATGCCACCTTCAAGCTGCTGGAAGTGGCGGCCAAGCTGCTGTCGACCGGCTACGACATCGAAGTGATCGAGGCCCACCACCGCTTCAAGGTCGACGCCCCGTCGGGCACCGCGCTGAAGATGGGTGAAGTGATCGCCGATGCGCTCGGCCGCGACCTGAAGACCTGCGCCGTCTATGCCCGCGAGGGCCATACCGGCGAGCGAGATCCCAATTCGATCGGCTTTGCCACCATCCGCGGCGGCGACATCGTCGGCGACCACACCGTGATGTTTGCCGGCATCGGCGAGCGCATCGAGATCAGCCACAAGTCGTCCAGCCGCCAGTCCTATGCCGACGGTGCCGTGCGTTCGGCCCGTTTCCTGGCCGACAAGCCCAACGGCCTGTTCGACATGCAGGACGTGCTGGGCCTGAAGTAAGGCGCCCCCGGCGCGGCCAGCGCCGGCGCCACGGTTATAATCGATTGCTTTAGCATTGCTCGCCGGACGGGCGCCCCAGACGGGCGCCCGCCGCCCACATTCCAACGCTTCCCCGGCTGCCGGCAGGCCAGATGCCGCGCAGGCGCTGCCCTGATCGTTGCCCTGACTGCTGTCCCGACCATGCAAGACAAATACCTTCCTTCCGCCGTTGAACAAGCCGCCCAGCAGCACTGGCAAGCCATCGACGCCTACCGCGTGTCGGAGCATGCAGCGGGCCCCGACGGCAAGGAAAAGGCCAAGTTCTACGCCTGCTCGATGCTGCCATACCCGTCGGGCAAGCTGCACATGGGCCACGTGCGCAACTACACCATCAACGATGTGATGGCGCGCTACCTGCGCATGAACGGCAACAACGTGCTGATGCCGATGGGCTGGGACGCCTTCGGCATGCCGGCGGAAAACGCCGCGCTGAACAACGGCGTGGCGCCGGCCGCCTGGACCTACGACAACATCGCTTACATGAAGAAGCAGATGCAGTCGATGGGCCTGGCCATCGACTGGTCGCGCGAGGTCGCCACCTGCAGCCCGGACTACTACCGCTGGAATCAGTGGCTGTTCCTGAAGATGCTGGAAAAGGGCATCGCCTACCGCAAGACCGGAACCGTCAACTGGGACCCGGTCGACCAGACTGTGCTGGCCAACGAGCAGGTCATCGACGGCCGCGGCTGGCGCTCGGGCGCGGTGGTGGAAAAGCGCGAGATCCCGATGTACTACCTGCGCATCACCGAGTATGCGGAGGAGCTGCTGGGCGACCTCGACGGCCTGGGCTGGCCCGAGCGCGTTAAGGTAATGCAGCAGAACTGGATCGGCAAGAGCGTGGGCGTGCGCTTCGCCTTCACGCATGACATCCCGGGCGAGGACGGCAAGCCGATCAACGACGGCAAGCTCTACGTCTTCACCACGCGCGCCGACACCATCATGGGCGTGACCTTCTGCGCGGTCGCCGCCGAGCACCCGCTGGCCACGCACGCCGCGCTGAACAACCCCGAACTGGCTGCCTTCATCGACGAATGCAAGCACGGCTCGGTCATGGAAGCCGACATGGCGACCATGGAGAAGAAGGGCATGCCGACCGGCCTGCAGGTCACGCACCCGCTGACCGGGCACAAGGTCGATGTGTGGGTCGGCAACTACGTGCTGATGAGCTACGGCGACGGCGCCGTGATGGGCGTGCCCGCGCACGATGAGCGCGACTTCGCCTTTGCCAACAAGTACAGCCTGCCGATCAAGCAGGTGATCGACGTGAAGGGCCAGCCGTACTCGACCGAAGCCTGGCAGGAATGGTACGGCGACAAGGAAAACGGCACCTGCATCCATAGCGGCAAGTATGACGGCCTCGGCTACCAGGCCGCGGTGGAAGCCATCGCCGCCGACCTGGGCGCGATGGGCCTTGGCGAGAAGAAGACCACCTGGCGCCTGCGCGACTGGGGCATCTCGCGCCAGCGCTACTGGGGCACGCCGATCCCGCTGATCCACTGCGACAGCTGCGGCGTGGTGCCGGTGCCTGAACAGGACCTGCCGGTGGTGCTGCCCGAAGACCTGGTGCCGGACGGCACCGGCAACCCGCTGGCCAAGGACCCGCGCTTCCTGCAGTGCACCTGTCCGTCGTGCGGCAAGCCCGCGCGCCGCGAGACCGACACGATGGATACCTTCATCGATTCGTGCTGGTACTACATGCGCTATACCTGCCCGGACGCGGCCACCATGGTCGATGCCCGCAACGACTACTGGATGCCGATGGACCAGTACATCGGCGGCATCGAGCACGCGATCCTGCACCTGCTGTACGCGCGCTTCTGGACCAAGGTCATGCGCGACCTGGGCCTGGTCAAGTTCGACGAGCCGTTCACCAACCTGCTGACGCAGGGCATGGTGCTGAACGAGACCTTCTACCGCGAAGACGCCTCGGGCAAGAAGCACTGGTACAACCCGGCCGACGTCGACGTGCAGACCGACGAGCGCGGCCGCCCGGTTGGCGCCGCGCTGAAGGCCGACGGCCAGCCGGTGGTGATCGGCGGCATCGAGAAGATGTCGAAGTCCAAGAACAACGGCATCGACCCGCAGGCGCTGATCGACCAGTACGGCGCCGACACCGCGCGCCTGTTCGTGATGTTCGCCGCGCCGCCCGAGCAGCAGCTGGAGTGGAGCGGCTCGGGCGTGGAGGGCGCCTCGCGCTTCCTGCGCCGTGTGTGGAACTACGGCTACGCCAACGCCGCCGCGTTGCGCGATGGCGCCGGCAGTGCGATCACGGCCGATGACGCCGAGCTGCGCCGCGAGATCCACGGCGTGCTCAAGCAAGCCAACTACGACTACCAGCGCATCCAGTACAACACCGTGGTCTCGGCCACGATGAAGATGCTGAACGCGCTGGAAGACGCCAAGACCGCTTCGCCGGCCGCGCGCCGCGAGTGCTTCGGCATCCTGCTGCGCGTGCTGTACCCGGTGGTGCCGCACATCACCCACGGCCTCTGGGAACAGCTGGGCTTCGCCGCCGAAGCCGGCGACCTGCTCGACGCCCCGTGGCCGCAGGTCGACGAAGCCGCGCTGGTGCGCAGCGAGATCGAACTGGTGCTGCAGATCAACGGCAAGGTGCGCGGCAGCATTACCGTGCCGGCCAGCGCCGACCGCGCCGCGATCGAGGCGGCCGCCGCCGGCTGCGAGACCGTGGCCAAGTTTGCCGAAGGCAAGGCGCCGAAGAAGATCGTGGTGGTGCCGGGCCGGCTGGTGAACGTGGTGCTGTAACGGGTCAGCGGCCCGGAACCTGACTGAGGAATCGCCAAGAATGAAGCGACTGAACATGGGCCGCCGCAAGGCGCTCGCGGCGATGCTGGCGGTGCCGGCAACGGGCCTGCTGGCCGGCTGCGGCTTCCACATGCGCGGCAATTCGGACTTCGCGTTCAAGCGGCTCTATATCGGGATCCCGCCCAACTCGCTGATGGGCGCGGACCTGCGCCGCGCCATCCGCGGCGGCTCCGACACCCAGGTGGTGGCCGACCAGAAAGAGGCCGACGCGCTGCTGGACGTGCTACAGGACACCCGCACCAAGTCCATCCTGTCGATCACGACCGAGGGCGTGGTGCGCGAATACCGCCTGACGCAGCGCTTCACCTTCCGCCTGCGCGATGCCGCCGGCAAGGAACTGATCGCGCCGTCGCAGCTGGTGCTGACGCGCGACCTGACCTACAACGAAGCCAACACGCTGGCCAAGGACTACGAAGAGCAGCAGCTGTACCGCGACATGCAGCGCGACATCGTGCAGCAGCTGATGCGCCGGCTGGCCGCGGTCAAGGCCATCTGAGCAAGGCAGAGTGACGGCATGCAACTCAAGCTCGACGGGCTCGACGCGCACCTGAAGCAGGCCAGGGCCCGCGGCCTGGCGCCGCTGTATGTGGTGCACGGTGACGAGCACCTGCTGGTGCTGGAGGCCGTGGATCGCCTGCGCGCCACGGCGCGCGAAGCGGGGTTTTCCGAGCGCGAGGTGCTGGTGGCCGAGCGCGGCTTCCACTGGGGCCAGCTGGTCGAGGCGCAGCAGTCGATGTCGCTGTTCGGCGACCGCAAGATCGTCGAGCTGCGCATCCCTTCGGGCAAGCCCGGCAAGGACGGCGGCGAGGCGCTGCGCGCGGTGGCGGCGCAGCCGTCGCCGGACGTGGTGATGCTGGTGACGCTGCCGCGGCTGGATTTCGCCACTTCCAAGTCGGCGTGGTTCCAGGCGCTGGAAGGCGCCGGCGTGTCGATCAAGGTCGACACGGTGGACCGCACCCGGCTGCCGGCCTGGGTGGGCGAACGGCTGGCACTGCAGCAGCAGCGCGTCGAGGGCGGCGAGTCTGGGCGGCGCGCGCTGCAGTTTGTCGCCGACAAGGTCGAGGGCAACCTGCTGGCGGCGCACCAGGAAATCCAGAAGCTGGGCCTGCTGTACCCGCCGGGGGAACTGAGCTTCGACCAGGTCCACGACGCGGTGCTGAACGTGGCCCGCTACGACGTTTTCAAGCTGTCCGAGGCGATGCTGTCGGGCGACGTGCCGCGCCTGGTGCGCATGCTCGAAGGGCTGCGCGGCGAGGGCGAGGCGACGGTGCTGGTGCTGTGGGCGCTGACTGAGGAAATTCGCGTATTATCCAAGGTCCGGCAAGGCCTTGCGGCCGGCAAGCCGGCGGGCGTGCTGATGCGCGAACTGCGCGTCTGGGGACCGCGCGAGCGGCTGGTGCCACAGGCCGCGCAGCGGCTCCAGCTGCCCCGGCTGGAAGCGGCGCTGGCACTGGCGGCGCGGCTGGACCGGCAGGTCAAGGGCCTGTACGACCTGCCGCCACCGGGCGGCGCGCCGCTGCCGGCCGAGCCATGGGACGGTTTGCAGCAGCTGGCGCTGATGATTGCGCGCTAGGGTTTGCTTCCCTGAGGGTTTGCTCCCCTCTCCCGCTTGCGGGAGAGGGGCCGGGGGAGAGGGCAGGCAGGCGGGAAATCTTGCGATATCGCCCGTTGATGCACCGGCCCGCTCCCCCAACCCCTCTCCCGCGCGCGGGAGAGGGGAGGAACACACACTGACGGCCTTCCCCCGGCCACTGACATGAACGAGCTCGACCTCAACCAATACATGGACCGCGTCGGCCGCCAGGCCCGCGCGGCGTCGCGCGCGATGGCGCGTGCCTCCACGGCGGACAAGAACCAGGCGCTGCTGACCATTGCCGCCGCCATCCGCCGCGATGCCGACAAGCTCAAGGCCGTCAATGCGCGCGATGTGGAACGTGCCCGCGCCAACGGCCAGGATGCCGCCTTCGTCGACCGCCTGACGCTGTCGGACAAGGCCATTGCCACCATGGCCGCCGGCCTGGAGCAGATCGCCGCGCTGGCCGACCCGATCGGCGAGATCTCAAACATGAAGTTCCGCCCGACCGGCATCCAGGTCGGCCAGATGCGCGTGCCGCTGGGCGTGATCGGCATCATCTACGAGTCGCGCCCCAACGTGACCATCGATGCCGCGGCGCTGTGCCTGAAGTCGGGCAACGCCACCATCCTGCGAGGCGGATCCGAAGCGATTGAATCCAACACCGCGCTGGCCGCGCTGGTGGCAGAGGGCCTGGCCGCCGCCGGCCTGCCGCCGGAAGCCGTGCAGGTGATCGAGACCACCGACCGCGCCGCGGTCGGCCGCCTGATCACCATGACCGAATTCGTCGACGTGATCGTGCCGCGCGGCGGCAAGAGCCTGATCGCGCGCCTGATGGAAGAAGCGCGCGTGCCGATGATCAAGCACCTGGACGGTATCTGCCACGTCTACATCGACGCCGCCGCCGACCTGGACAAGGCCGTGCGCGTCTGCGACAACGCCAAGACCCAGCGCTACGCGCCATGCAACACCATGGAAACGCTGCTGGTGTCGCGGGACATTGCCGCCACCGCGTTGCCGCCGCTGTGCCGCATCTACCAGGAGAAGGGCGTCGAACTGCGCGTCTGCCCGGCCACCCGCGCCACGCTGGAAGCCGCCGGCTTCAGCGGCCTGGTCGATGCCGCCGAGGAAGACTGGCGCCTGGAATACCTGGCCCCGATCCTCGCCATCAAGACCGTCGCCGGCCTGGATGACGCCGTCGCGCATATCAACGAATACGGATCGCACCACACCGATTCGATCATCACCGAGGACTACTCGGCGGGCATGCGTTTTATCCGCGAGGTCGATTCGGCCAGCGTCATGATCAACGCCTCGACCCGCTTCGCCGACGGTTTCGAATACGGCCTGGGCGCGGAGATCGGCATCTCCAACGACAAGCTGCACGCACGCGGCCCGGTCGGGCTGGAAGGGCTGACCTCGCTCAAGTACGTGGTCTTCGGGCACGGCGAGATCCGGACCTGAAGCTGGACCTGAGGCCGGACCTCAAGCCGGCCCGCCAACAACAATAACAACCGCAAGCCAACGTCTGTCCGCCGATGCTCTGGGTCAAAGCGCTGCATATCGTCTTCGTCGTTTCGTGGTTCGCCGGCCTGTTCTACCTGCCGCGCATCTTCGTCAACCTGGCGATGGAGACCGACGCCGCCAGCACCCAGCGCCTGCTGCTGATGGCGCGCAAGCTGTTCCGCTTCATGACCATGCTGGCGGTGCCGGCGGTGGTGTTCGGGCTGTGGCTGTACCTGGGCTACGGCATCGGCCGCGGCACCGGGCAGGGCTGGATGCATGCCAAGCTGGCGCTGGTGCTGGTGCTGATCGGCTACCACCACGGCTGCGGCGTACTGCTGCGCAAGTTCGAAGGCGGGCGCAATACGCGCTCGCACAAGTTTTATCGCTGGTTCAACGAGCTGCCGGTGCTGGTGCTGCTGGCTGTGGTGATCCTGGTGGTCGTCAAGCCGTTCTGAGCAGGGCGACCGCTCCACAAATTGCGAGATCGAGATGAGCAAGCTGGTTGACTACTACCTGACGCCGCAATCGCCGTTCGTCTACATGGGCCATGCGCGCTTTGCTGCCATGGCCGAACGCCACGGCGTGCAGGTGAACCTGAAGCCCTGCGACATGGGCAAGGTATTCTCCGTCTCCGGCGGACTGCCGCTGGCGCAGCGCCCGCCGCAGCGCCAGGCTTACCGGCTGGTCGAGCTCAAGCGCTGGAGCGCATTCCTGGACCTGCCGCTGAACCTGGAGCCAACCTTCTTCCCGGTCTCCGGCGACGCGGCCAGCAAGCTGATCATCGCGGCGCAACTGGCGCACGGCACCGCGCGCGCGCTGCAGCTGACCGGCGCGATCGGCGCAGCGGTGTGGGCGCAGCAGCGCAATATCGCCGATGCCGCCACGCTGGCGCAGATCGCCGACGAGGCCGGCCTGGATGGCGCTGGCCTGCTCAAGGCCAGCGAGGCCCAGTCGGTCCAGGCGGCCTACGCGCAGAACACGCAGGATGCGATCTCGGCCGGCGTGTTCGGTGCGCCGTGGTATGTGTTCGACGGCCAGCCGTTCTGGGGCCAGGACCGGCTCGACTTCCTCGAGCGCGCGCTCGCCGCCGCTTGAACTAAGCTATCGGATATCTCCCGTCCGCTACGGCGGACGTTTTTGTTTGCAGGAAACCTGACCCATGACCCAAGCCTTTTTTGCCCCTTGCCCGCGCGGCCTGGAGGGCGCCCTCGCCGAAGAACTGCGCGAGATCGCCGCCCGGCCGGGCATGGCCGCGCTGGCGCCGTTCACGGTGCACCAGGAGGTGCCGGGCGGGGTCAATTTCTCCGGCGAGATGGCCGCAGCCTATGCGGTCAACCTGCATTCGCGCATTGCCAGCCGCGTGCTGCTGCGCGTGGCCGCGCGCGGCTACCGGCACGAGGACGACATCTACAACCTGGCGCGCGGCGTGCGCTGGGAGCAGTGGTTCTCGCCGGACGAATCGCTGCGCGTCGATATCACCGCGCACAAGTCGCCGCTGCGCAGCCTGAATTTCATCGCGCTGCGGGTCAAGGACGGCGTCTGCGACGCCATGCGCGAACGCCTCGGCGCGCGCCCGAGTGTCGATACCGTCAGCCCGGATGTGCGCGTCTATGCCCACCTGACCGAGCGCGACTGCACGCTGTACCTGGACACCACCGGCGAGCCCCTGTTCAAGCGCGGCTGGCGCACCGAGAAGGGCGAGGCGCCGCTGAAGGAAAACCTGGCCGCCGGCATCCTGCGCCTGGCGGGCTGGGTCCCTGGGCAGACCTTCCGGCCGTTCTACGACCCGATGTGCGGCAGCGGCACGTTCCTGATCGAAGCCGCCCAGGTGGCGCTGGGCATTGCCCCGGGCGGCAGCCGCAGCTTTGCCTTCGAATGGCTCAAGGGCGTCGACCGCAAGGCGTGGCAGAAGCTCAAGGACGACGCCCAGCGCGCGCGCATGCTGGCCTCGGCGGATGAGCTGCAGGTGGTGGGATCGGACATCTCAACCGACATGCTGGCCATCACGCAGGCCAACTGGCAGCGCGCCGGCCTGCCGGGCGAGGCGCGCACCAAGCAGGTCGATGCGCGCTTCGTGCAGCCGCCCTACGACGAGCCGGGCCTGCTGCTGATGAACCCGCCATACGGCGAGCGCATCGCGGTCCGCGGGCAGCGCCGCATGGCGGAGGAGGAGATGCCGCGCGACGAGGTGGAGGAGGCGGCCGCCAACCAGTTCGCCAACGCCTTTGCCACGACGCTCAAGCAGAACTTCGCGGGCTGGCAGGCGTGGGTCTTTACCGGCGACCTGGGCTTTCCGCGCCGGCTGCGGCTTAAAGAATCGCGCCGCACGCCGCTCTACAACGGCAATATCGAATGCCGGCTGTTCCGCTTTGACATGGTGCGCGGCACCAACCGGGTGCCGCAGGCGGACTGAGCGCCTCTCTGTCCTGGCAGTGCCCGGCCGGTGTCAGAGGCGCTTGCGCCCCGTCAAGGCCTCGGAATGGCGCGAAAAATCGGCCAGGAAGCCCTGCAGGCTGACCACCGGCTCCTGCAGCAGGTGGCGCGGCAGGTCGAACAGGGCGTAGAAGAACTCTTCGTTGCCCTCGCAGCGCTCGGCCGGCAGGCAGTATTGCTCCCAGTCGATGCAGGCGGGCGTGTACATGCCGTTGCCCGGCCAGAAAAACGGTATCAGGCGGCCCTCGCGCAGGCCTTCGATCAGCGCGGCGGGCGCATCGTAGGCTTCGGCCGATTCCACCTGGCTCATCAGGCCGGCGCGGGTCTCGATCACCATCAGCGTGGCGTGGCCTTGCGCAGTCAACAGCAGGATGCCGGCCGGGTTGGGGTACAGGTAGTACTCGACAAAGCCGTAGCGCGCCGTGAGCTGGCGCACCCGCTCGGTCATGGCCGGGTCGGACAGGAACGAGAACGAATGCCGCGTCAGCAGCTCGCGCAGCGTGCGCGACAGCGTGGCGAAGTATGCCTGCTGCATGGCCTCGATTTCCTGGTCCAGCCGCTCCACCATATTGCTGTCGTGCTTCTTGACGTAGCGGTCGATCAGCCCGTGGTTGAAGCCCTGCACGGCGATGCTTTCGTCAGCCGTGCCGGTCAGCAGGATGGTCTTGCACGGCAGGTCCTGCAGCGCCTGGCAGAACTCCAGTCCGTCCATTTGCGGCATCGAGTAGTCCACCACGATCACGCCCGGCTGCAGGAAGCGGTTGACATCGTGGATTTGGCGGTAAATCCGGTCGATGTCGAGCTGGACGGTGCGGCGCTCGGTCAGGAAGGTCAGGTCGTCATGCGTGACCCGCACCGGCAGGAAGCCGGGGAAGCGGGTGGCATAGGCCTCGCGGATCCATTGCAGTGCTTCACGCGGATCGGTAAAGGTGATGACCGCGCGCGAGGCATCCATCTGGAAGGCCAGGCTGTCGATGAACGATTTGCTGTCGTCGACCAGGACGGTCAGGACCGGGTGATGGAAGACCGACAGGTTCCGGTCATGCGGGTTGAAGGTCATGATGCGTTGGCGTCGGGGCCGGCGGGCAGGGGTTCGGCGCATTCGGCAAGCCGGCGTGCGCATTCGCAGGCCAGTATAGCGCGCCGTGGCTGCCTTGCAAGGCACGGCGCCGCAGGCGGCCGGGACGGCCCGGCCGCCTGCGGGCACGGCGGTCTTAGTCGACCGCCTTGAACATGTCCTCGACCACCTTCTTGGCGTCGCCGAACACCATCATGGTCTTGTCCATGTAGAACAGCGAGCCGGCGATGATCAGCATCGGGTTGTTCAGCGAGAAGCCGATGCCCGCCGCCGCCCAGCCCGAGTACGAGTTCAACATCGACACCACCACCGGCATGTCGGCGCCGCCGATCGGGATGATGATCAGCACGCCCAGCACGAACGCGATCGCCAGCATGATCAGGAACGGCAGCCAGTCCTGCGACATGAAGAAGATCACGCCGAAGCCGACCATCGCCACCGCCAGCAGCAGGTTCAGCCAGTGCTGGCCGGCGAACACCACCGGCGCGCCCTGGAACAGGCGGAACTTGTAGCGCCCGGCCAGCTTGCCGAAGGCGATCACCGAACCGGAGAAGGTGATGGCGCCGACGAAGCAGCCGATGAAGAGCTCGATGCGGTTGCCCAGCGGGATCAGGTGCGAGCCTGCCGGCGTGATGCCAAACGCGGCCGGCTCGGCCACCGCGGCCACCGCGATGAACACCGCCGCGAGACCGATCAGCGAGTGCATCGCCGCGACCAGCTCGGGCATCTTGGTCATCTGCACCTTGCGCGCCACGTAGGCGCCGATGCCGCCGCCGACCACCAGCGCGCCGAAGATCAGCGCCAGGCCGGAGCCCACCGACGACTGCGCCGTGCCGGCCGCCAGGAACTCATTCTTGAGCTTGATGATCAGGACCAGCGTGGTGACCACCGCGATCGCCATGCCGATCATGCCGAAGGCATTGCCCTTGCGCGCCGAGGCCGGGTGCGACAGCCCCTTGAGCGCCTGGATAAAGCAGACCGAGGCCACCAGGTAGAGCAGGGTGACGAGGTTCATGCTGACGAGGCCGGCTGCCATTACGCGCCCTCCCTGGCCAGTGCCTGCTTGGGTTCGGCCGCCTTGGCCTTCGGCTCCTTCTTCTTGAACATTTCCAGCATGCGCTGGGTGACCAGGAAGCCGCCGAACACGTTGACCGCGGCCAGTGCCACCGCCAGCGTGCCCATGATGCGGCCCGTGGCGCCTTCGGTCAGGCCCGCGGCGAGCATCGCGCCGACGATGATGATGGCCGAGATTGCGTTGGTTACCGCCATCAGCGGCGTATGCAGGGCTGGCGTGACCGTCCAGACCACGTGGTAGCCCACGTAGATTGCCAGCACGAAGATGATCAGGTTGATCACCGTGTGGTTCACCATCTCCATCGACTTCTCCTCCTTTGCTTTGAAACCGGGATGCTGCGTGTCGCTATGTTGTTCTTTGCAGTATTACGGTCAGGGCACGTCAAGGGCCAGTGGCTCTGGAAGACCGTTGCGTGCCCCCTCTCCCGCTTGCGGGAGAGGGGCGCAGACTCAAACCTTCTTGATTTCCTCGCGCGCGGCGCCCGCGGGCATTACGCAGCCTCGCGCACGACCTGGCCGTCCCGGCACATCAGGCAGGCGGCGACGATGTCGTCTTCGAGGTTGAGCGTGAACTGGCCATCCTTGTCGACGACAAGCTTGAGGAAAT
>NZ_CP170643.1:659776-685311 GCF_051015765.1 Cupriavidus sp. a3
TCATACGCGCCGTCGGGCTGGCTGGCGCGAACGCCGGCGCCGGCCTGCACGACCACCTTGTGGCCCTGGGCGACGTATTTCTTGACCGTCTCGGGGGTGGCGGCGACGCGAGTTTCGCCTGCCCGCGTCTCCTGCGGGATGCCGATGTACATCGTCGATTTCTCCTTTAGCTGGCGTCGTAATCTGGTTGGTCGGACCGACGTCTGGCCCGTTGCTCGCCGTGCCGGTTTGGCCGCAGCGCACAATTTTTTCGCAGCTTACAGCAATCTGACGCGCTATGGTGTGACCGCGCGGTCGGTTATTGCTGCACTGCGGTGCCGGATTTCCGGACAGTTCCGAACAGTTACGCAGCGCTGGGCGGCCGGCAAGCCCATGGCGCTGCACGATGGCCCGGCAACCGGTAGAATGCGAGATTGCCTAAAAATTGAGCATCATGCCACGTGATTGGAATGCCAGCGTGACCGTTGCCGCCGTGATCGAGCGTGGCGGACGTTTCCTGCTGGTCGAAGAGGAAACTGCGGACGGGCTGCGCCTGAACCAGCCGGCCGGCCACCTGGATCCGGGCGAGAGCCTGATCCGCGCCGTCATCCGCGAAACCCTGGAAGAAACCGCGCACACCTTCGAGCCGCGCGCGTTGCTCGGCTGCTACATGGGCCGCTCGCTGTCGTCGCGCACCGGTACGGATGTCACATACGTGCGCTTTGCCTTTACCGGCGACCTGGGCTCGCTCGACGCCGGCCGACAGCTCGACACCGGTATCGTCCGCACCGTGTGGATGAGCGCCGACGAGATCCGCGCCTGCCCGGAACGCCACCGCTCGCCGCTGGTGATGGCCTGCATCGACGACTACCTGGCCGGCAAGCGCTTCGCGCTGGACGCGCTGTACACGCACCCTTCGGCGTTGTCCATGGGAGCACAGCTGTGAGCGCGAACGGCAACGGAAGCGCGAACGGGAAGCGCGTGGTCGTGGGCATGTCGGGCGGGGTCGATTCGTCAGTGACCGCGTGGCTGCTCAAGCAGCAGGGCTACGAGGTCATCGGCCTGTTCATGAAGAACTGGGAAGACGATGACGACAGCGAGTACTGCTCCACGCGCCAGGACTGGCTGGACGTGGTGTCGGTGGCCGACCTGATCGGCGTCGACGTCGAGGCGGTCAACTTTGCCGCCGAGTACAAGGACCGCGTCTTTGCCGATTTCCTGCGCGAGTACTCGGCCGGCCGCACGCCCAACCCCGATGTGCTGTGCAATGCCGAGATCAAGTTCAAGGCCTTCCTCGACCATGCGATGACGCTCGGCGCCGAGACCATCGCCACCGGCCACTACGCGCGCGTGCGCCAGAACGCGGCAGGGCGCTTCGAGCTGCTCAAGGCACTCGACCACACCAAGGACCAGAGCTATTTCCTGCACCGGCTGAACCAGGCGCAGCTGTCGCGCACGCTGTTCCCGCTGGGCGAGATCCCCAAGACCCGCGTGCGCGAGATCGCCGCCGAGATCGGCCTGCCGAACGCGAAAAAGAAGGACTCGACGGGCATCTGCTTTATCGGCGAGCGGCCGTTCCGCGATTTCCTGAACCGCTACCTGCCGACCAAACCGGGCCCGATGAAGACGCCCGAGGGCAAGGTCGTGGGCGAGCATATCGGGCTGGCGTTCTATACGCTGGGCCAGCGCAAGGGCATTGGCCTGGGCGGCAGCCGCGACGGCAACGGCGATGCCTGGTACGTGGCACGCAAGGATATGGCGAATAACACGCTGTACGTGGTGCAGGGCCACGACCACCCGTGGCTGCTGACGCCGGTGCTGACCGCGTCGGACTTGTCGTGGGTGGCGGGCGAGGCACCGGCGGCGGGCGCGGCGATGGCGGCCAAGACCCGCTATCGCCAGAGCGATGCCGCCTGCACCGTGCAGGCGGCGGACGGCGACACGCTGCAGCTGGGGTTTGCCGAGGCGCAATGGGCCGTCACGCCGGGGCAGTCGGCGGTGCTGTATGACGGCGAGGTGTGCCTGGGCGGCGGCATCATCCAGTAGGCGCTGCCGTCGGCCGAATAAAAAACACCCACTGCGTGCGGGTGTTTTTTATTGAGGCAGGCGGGTTTCAGCCGCGCGGCGGCGCGGTATCGATGAACGACTGCCGCTTCGACAGCCTTTCTTCCAGCGCCGCCAGATTGGGATGGCGCTCGCGCCAGGCGATGTCGGGGAAGCGGAAATCCAGGTAGGACAGCGCGCAGCCTACCGCGACGTCGGCCAGCGAATAGTGCGTGCCGGTGCAGAACGGGCGGTCGGCCAGGCCCTGGGCCATGGCGGCCAGCGCCGTGTCGATCTTGCCGAGCTGGCGCTTGACCCAGCGCTCGCTGCGCTCGTGCGGCTCGCGCTGCGTCACTTCCAGGCGAGCCAGCAGGGCCGCGTCGAGCAGGCCGTCGGCCAGCGCTTCCCAGCAGCGCACTTCCAGCCGCTCGCGCCCGCCCTGCGGGATCATCCGGCTGACCGGCGTCAGCGTGTCGACATACTCGACGATCACGCGCGAATCGTAGATGGCACTGCCGTCTTCCATCACCAGGCAAGGCACCTTACCCAGCGGGTTGTACTGGACGATCTTCGATTCCGGCGACCAGACGTCCTCTTCAACCAGCTGGTAGTCGATCTTCTTTTCCGCCATCACCACGCGCACCTTGCGCGCGTAGGGACTGGTATGGGACGCATACAGCTTCATGTTCTCCCCTTGAGCTTGTTATGAAGTGCATCGCCTGCCGCGTGGCAACGGCGCCGGGGTGCGCTGCTGCCCGATGCACTTCATAACAGGCTACTGGAACGGCGTGCGCGAGTATACCTGCGGTACCGGACGAATGCGGGGTCGCGCACCGATGCCCCGCGGGCGCACTGGACCGCTGCCCCGGAGCCGGGGCAGGGGTGGTAAAATCCCGCGTTGCGCAGCGCCGGGTGCCGGTGCGGCGCATCGGGCGCTTCGCCCTTGTTGCCGGCGCTTCAGGCGCCTCCGCCGATCCGACGCTGATTTCGCGCCAGCCCCCGCGGCGCGCACCGTACGTCCCCTATTTCCTTCCTTTCCCCGGTTTCCAGCATGACCACCTCTTCGCTTTCGCCGCTCACCGCTCTTTCCCCGATCGATGGCCGCTACGCCGCCAAGGCCGACGCGCTGCGCGAATGGCTGTCCGAGGCGGCCTTCATGCGCAACCGCGTCAAGGTCGAGGTGCACTGGCTGATCGCGCTGGCCCAGACCGGCCTGCCCGACATGCCGAAGTTCTCCGCCGCCTCCGAAGCCGCGCTGCTGGCGCTGGTGGACAAGTTCTCCGAAGCCGATGCCGCCCGCATCAAGGAAATCGAAGCCGTCACCAACCATGACGTGAAGGCCGTCGAGTACTGGCTCAAGGAGCAGGTCAAGGGCAATGCCGAACTGGAAGCGGCCAGCGAGTTCATCCACTTCGCCTGCACCTCGGAAGACATCAACAACACCTCGCACGGCATGATGCTCAAGGGCGCCCGCGACGGTGTCATCGTGCCGGCGCTCAAGCGCGTGCACGCCCGCCTGGTGGAGCTGGCCAGGCTCAATGCCACCCAGCCGATGCTGTCGCGCACCCACGGCCAGCCGGCCAGCCCGACCACGCTGGGCAAGGAAATGGCCAACGTGGCCGCGCGCCTGGCGCGCGCGATCCAGCGCATCGAGCAGGTCGAGCTGCTGGGCAAGATGAACGGCGCGGTGGGCAACTACAACGCGCACCTGTCGGCGTATCCGGCATTCGACTGGGAAGCGTTCTCGAAGCAGGTGATCGAGACCCGCCTGGGCCTCGCCTTCAACCCGTACACCATCCAGATCGAGCCGCACGACTACATGGCCGAGCTGTTCGACGCGGTCGCCCGCGCCAACACCATCCTGCTCGACCTGAACCGCGACATCTGGGGCTATATCTCGCTGGGCTACTTCAAGCAGAAGACGAAGGCCGGCGAAATCGGCTCGTCGACCATGCCGCACAAGGTCAACCCGATCGATTTCGAGAACTCGGAAGGCAACGTCGGCCTGGCCAACGCGGTGCTGCGCCACCTGTCGGAAAAGCTGCCGGTGTCGCGCTGGCAGCGCGACCTGACCGATTCGACCGTACTGCGCAACATCGGCGTGGCCTTCGGCTACAGCCTGCTGGCCTACGAGGCCTGCCTGCGCGGCCTGGGCAAGCTGGAAACCAACCCCGAGCGCCTGGACGAAGACCTCGACAATTGCTGGGAAGTGCTGGCCGAGCCGGTACAGACCGTGATGCGCCGCTTCGGCGTGCCCAACCCGTACGAGCAGCTCAAGGAGCTGACCCGCGGCAAGAGCATCTCGCGCGAGGCGCTGCAGACCTTCATCAACGGCCTGGCCATCCCGGACGATGCCAAGAAGCTGCTGCTCGACATGACGCCGGGCAGCTACATCGGCAAGGCGGTTTCGCTGGCCGAGCGCATCTAAAGGCACATCTGCCGGCCGCTGGGTCGGCATAGCCGAAAAAGCCATCCGCAGGATGGCTTTTTTGTTTTTGTGGCAACGGGTTGCGCCAACTGGCCGGCCGCCTGCGGCGTTGTGGCGTATGCGGCAGAATGACACTTCAAAGCATTTGAATAACTTAATGAAGGACTGTCCTGCATGGGCGCACTTCCCGCCGCAATAATGCGAGAATCTTCAGCGGCCCGGCGGATCCAATTGCTGGGTGCGTCCCCAAATTTGTGAAATGCCCATGACCACGGGCGAGAGGAAACAGATGCGTTCTACCGCCAATGCCCCGGCCGGCTACGGTGCCACCGCCATCGCGCTGCACTGGATCGTCGCCCTGGCGATCTTCGGCGCGTTCGGGCTCGGCCTGTACATGACCGGCATCCCGGGGCTGACGCCGACCAAGCTGAAGCTGTATTCGTGGCACAAGTGGCTGGGCGTGACGATCTTTGCCGTGGCGCTGCTGCGCGTGCTGTGGCGCGCCACGCACGCGGCGCCGCCGGTCGCGCCGGGCACGCCGGCGTGGCAGGCCAGGGCCGCAGCCGGCGCGCATCACCTGCTGTACCTGCTGATCGTGATCGTTCCCATCAGCGGCTATCTCTACAGCTTGGCGGCTGGCGTGCCGGTGGTCTACCTCGGCCTGTGGAAGATGCCGGTGCTGATCGAGAAGAACGACGAACTGAAGGAAGTGCTCAAGTTTGCGCATGCCTGGCTGAACTATCTGATGGCCGCCGTGGTCGTTGTCCATGCGGCGGCGGCGGTGAAGCACCAGTTCGTCGACCGCGACGGCACGCTGGGCCGGATGCTGCCGTTCTTGCGCTGAACTTCTGCGCTGACATTACCGTTACCGCGGCGCCTTGCGCCGAACCCCGAACCTGACAGGAGTCATTGAAGATGAATCGCCATTCCCGCCGCGGCTCGCTGGCCCTCAACGCCACCGTGGCAGCCGTGCTGGCCGCCGCCGGCATCGCCGCCAACCTGGCCTGGGCCCAGGTCGACGCGGCCAAGAGCTCGGTGACCGCCGTGGCGCGCCAGATCGGCGTGCCGATGGAAGGCAAGTTCAGGAAGTTCGACGCGCAGGTCAGTTTCGATCCCGCCAAGCTGGCCACCTCGTCGGCCAAGGTCGAGATCGACGTCGCCAGCTTCGAGATCGGCGATGCCGAGACCACCAAGGAAGTGAAGGGCAAGGACTGGTTCGACGCGGCCAAATACCCCAAGGCCGTGTTCCAGTCCACCAGCATCAAGAACGGCACGCCGGGCAAGTACGACGTCGCCGGCAAGCTGACCATCAAGGGCAAGACCGTCGACGTGGTGGTGCCGGCCACCTACCGCCAGGAAGGCGCCAGCCAGGTGTTCGAGGGCGCGCTGCCGATCAAGCGCACCGTCTTCAATATCGGCGACGGCGAGTGGAAGGACACGTCGGTGGTGGCCGACGATGTCCAGATCAAGTTCCGTATCGTGCAGGCCAGGAAGTAAGGCCGGCAATCCGCTGACGTACCAGGACGTTAATAACCAAGAACGTTCCGCTTAACCTGTTTAACCTGATTTTGTCGGGAGATCCCATGAAACTGCGTTCCGTCGTTGCCGCCGTCGCGGCCATTTCCGCAACCGCCGCTTTCGGCGTGGCTTCGGCCAATACCGTGACGTACAACCTCGATCCGACCCATACCTACCCGAGCTTCGAGGCCGACCACCTGGGCGGCCTGTCGACGTGGCGCGGCAAGTTCGACAAGTCCAGCGGCACCGTCACGCTGGATCGTGCCGCCAAGGCCGGTACCGTCGAGGTCAAGATCGATCCGTCTTCGATCGATTTCGGCAATGCCAAGCTGAACCAGCACGCCAAGGGCCCGGACATGTTCAACGTGGAAGCCTTCCCCGAGGCGACCTACAAGGGCAAGTTCAGCAAGTTCAAGGGCGACGTGCCGACCGAAGTCGACGGCGTGCTGACGCTGCGCGGCGTGTCCAAGCCGGTCAAGCTGGAAATCCGCGAGTTCAAGTGCATCCAGCACCCGATGCTCAAGCGCGAAGCCTGCGGCGCCGACGCCGTGGGCGAGTTCAACCGCGCCGATTTCGGCCTGGACTACGGCGTGAAGATGGGCTTCAAGCCCGAAGTCAAGCTCGCCATCCAGGTGGAAGGCGTGCGCGCCGAGTAAGAGCGCGCCCATGGGCTGGCTCCGCAGGGGCCGCTCACATGAAGCGACAAAAGGCCGGCGATCGCCGGCCTTTTTTCATGGTTTTGGGTATCCTGTAGCCGATCCCGCCGCAAGAGGGGACGGAAAGGCACTTGGTTGTACGCGCCGCAATTGCCACAGTACAATGGGCCGCGGCAATTCCACACGATCCGGGCTTGTCGGTGCTCTCCCGCACAGGGCGGGACCGCCACCCTCCCAACAGGCTATAGCGCATCCCTATGAGCATTCGCTGCACATCCCGATACCGGTAGCCTTCCCCGCGATTCCCTCGCCCCTCCTGCTGTACCCGGCCGTTCCGCCCAGGCAGTATGGCCCGCAGCGTTTCTCGGATTTCCCTGGCGCAATACCGTGTATTCCAAAACGCAAATCGATCCGGTAGTTAGTTTCCGCAACTCGCAGGGCGAGCAGGTGCGGGGCACGATCATCAATCTCCAGAGAAAGTCTCTGGTGATGGAAATCTACAATCCGTATTCGATCGTGCAGGTCAGCGAGGTGCTGAGCGAGCTCAGTGTCCGCATGGGCGCCAAGAATGCCTACCTGGGCAAGGCCGTGGTGATGAGCCTGGTGAATACCGGCCTGACCGCGGTGGTATCGCTGACGCTGATCGACGAGTGGCGCGAGCTGACCGACCTGAACAACGAGCCCAAGTCGGTGGCACGCGAAGCCGAGCTGTTCGTGCAGGACTGGGATACGCGCTTCAATATCCGGCGCGACTACCAGATCGTGGTCAATGAGATGCGCGCCTTCCTGTCCGAAGTATCGCGCTGGGTCGAGCAGGTCGACCTGACCGAATCGCTGCCGAAGAAGGACGGCAAGCTGCGCGAGGACGTGTTCTACGAGCTGGCCACGCCGATCATGGTCAAGACCAAGACCTACCTTGACTGGCTCGAGGGCGAGGCCGAGCGCGTGGACCCGGAAATCGCGCCGGTGCACCGCACCTATGCCCAGTCGGCGCTGCACCCGCTGCTGCTGCGCGCGCCGTTCGTGTACCGGACCTTCACCAAGCCGCTCGGCTACGCCGGCGACTACGAGATGGTCAACCAGATCCTGAGCGATCCGCAGCAGGGCCCGACCACTTACTTCCAGATCGTCAACACCGCCTTCCTGAAGGCGGCGGTGGCGACCGCGCACCGCAACCGCATCGACCTGCTGGTGGATTTCCTGACGCGCCAGGCCGAGCGCGCGCGCGCCGCCGGCCGCCCGTTCCGCGTGCTCAACGTGGGTTGCGGGCCAGCCTTCGAGATCCAGCGCTTCGTGCGGGAGTATCCCAATCCCGAGCTGCTGTCGTTCCAGCTGGTCGACTTCAGTGAAGAGACGCTGGAATACACGCGCAGTTCGATCGAGCGGGCGGCCTCTGGCGCCGGGCGCAAGGTGTCGGTGGAGATGGTGCATCAGTCGGTGCACGATCTGCTCAAGCGCCGCATCTCGCCTGACGATATCAGTGCCCGGGAGTTCGACGCGGTCTACTGCGCGGGGCTGTTCGATTACCTGTCGGACAAGGTCTGCACGCGGCTGCTGGCGTATTTCGCCTCGCGTTCGCGTGCGGCCGGCCAGGTGCTGGTCACCAACGTGCATGCCAACAATCCAGAGAAATTCGGCATGGAGCACCTGCTGGAGTGGTACCTGATCTACCGCGACGACGCCGGCATGGCGCAGCTGCTGCCGGAGAATTCGCACTCGCACCGCATCTACGTCGACGCCACCGGCGTCAACGTCTTTGCCGAAGCCACCATTGAATGAGGCTGTCCGCGCGGACCACCCCATGAGCACCAACCAACTCTACGCCGGTTACCAGTCCGAACTGGCCGACTTCCGCCTGGCGTTCAGCCGCGGCGGCGCCTATACCGCGATCGTGCTGGTCCTGCTCGGCGTCGGGCTTGACTACGGCCAGTATCCGCAGCAACAGCTGGCGTTCGCAGTGGCGCGCGTGGTGGTGTCGCTGCTGATCGCGGGCGTGGTGGTGATGCTGTACAGCGCGATCGGGCGCCGGTTTGCGCCGTGGCTGACGCTGACCTGGCTGCTGCTGCCGCAGATCATGATCGCGTGGATGATCTCGCAGACCGAAGGCGTGCAGTCGCCTTACTACGTCGGCCTGAACCTGGCGATCTTCGCCTCGGGCATCGCGCTGCCGTTCGGGCTGTGGCAGAACCTGGTCTTCGGTCTGCTTTCCTACCTGCTGTACGTGCTGGCGTGCCTGTTCCACGCAGGGGGCATCGAGCCGATGGGGACGTTTATCGTCAACTCGCTGTTCCTGCTATTCGCGGCCGCCGCCAGCGGCGTCTATACCTTCTTCAACGAGCGCGCGCGTTTCATGCTGTTCCGGCTGAAGGCGGAGGTGGCCGAGACCAACGCCGAGCTGGAAGTCATCAACCGCAAGCTGGTCGACATCAAGGGCCAGATGCTGCAGCAGGAAAAGATGGCCGCGATCGGTACGCTGGCGGCCGGGCTGCTGCACGAGGTCAACAACCCGGTCAACTTCTGCCTGATGGCGATCGAGGTGGCGATGGAAGAGCCGCAGGCCAAGGAGAGCGAGTCGCTGACCGAATGCCTGGTCGATGCCAAGCAGGGCATGCAGCGCATCCAGCATATCGTGTCCGACCTGAAGACCTTCGCCTACCGCAAGCCGGGTGCGGAGGTGGAGGGCACGCCGTTCCTGTTCGAGAAGGCGCTGGATTCCTCGATCCGCCTGACCGCGCACGAGCTGCGCGGCGTCAAGGTGACGCGCGAGCTGCCGGCCGACACGCTGGTGCTGGGCGACGAGGCCGCGGTCATCGGCGTGCTGATCAACCTGTTCTCCAACGCCGCGCTGGCCATGCGCAAGGCCGGCACGGCCGCGCCGGCGATCCATACCACGGTGCGCTGGGCCGACGGCCGGCTCCACGTCACGGTGCGCGACAATGGCCCCGGCATCGCCGAGGAAAACCTGGCGCGCGTGTTCGAGCCCTTCTTCACCACGCGCGACGTGGGGCAGGGCCTGGGGCTGGGGCTGTCGATCAGCTACGCGGTGATCGAGCGCCATGGCGGCCAGCTCTTCGCCGAGAGCGAGCTGGGGCAGTGGGCCGCGTTCAGCTTCGACCTGCCGCGTGCGGAGTAAGCCGTCATGAGTACCATGACCGAGGTGCAGCAAGCGCGGCCGACCCTGCTTTACGTCGACGACGAAGACATGGCGCGCAAGTATTTCGCGCGCGCGGTGGGCTCGGAGTATGAGGTACTCCTGGCCGCCAGTGCCGAGGAGGCAATCGCCACGCTCGCCACGGATGGCGCGCGCATTGCCGTCCTGGTAACCGACTTTCGCATGCCCGGCCGCGATGGCGGCGAGCTGCTGCGCGAAGTGGCGCAACTGTACCCGCAGATCGTGCGCATCCTGGTGACGGCGTATGCCGACAAGGACATGCTGCTGCAGACGGTCAACAGCGGCGAGGTGTTCCGCATCCTGGAGAAGCCGCTGAGCGTGGCGCAGGTGCGCGAAGTGCTGCGCCTGGCCGGCGAGCGCCACCGCGAACGCGCGCTGCGCCAGCACCGGCTGATGGCGATCGACGAGACCCTGGCCTTCCTGGCGCACGAACTGAACACGCCGCTGGCGGCGATCGCCAACTTCGCGCGCGGCATCGAAAGCCGGGTCGCGGGCGAGTACAGCGAGCAGCGCCAGGGCGAGATCGGCCAGGCCGCCAGCGCCATGCATGACAACGCGCAATATTGCCTGGCGGTGCTGTCGTCGTTCCTGCAGTCGGTGCGCAGCAGTGCCGGCAGCAAGGCGGCGCGGCCCGAGCCCGGTGCCGAGGTCAGCGCGGGTGCGCTGGTGGCGTCGCTGCTCGATACCTATCCGTTTTCCGGCGACCAGCGCCAGTGGGTGCAGGTCGAGATGCACGGCGATTTCCCGGTGCAGACGCTGCCCAACTGCGTGGCGCTGGTGCTGTCCTCGGTGATGAGCAACGCGCTGCGCGCGCTTGCCGGCACGCCGTCGCCGGCGCTGCGCTTCGTGGTGATGGCCCAGCCGCACCAGGAAATCCATATCAGCGACAACGGACCCGGCATCCCGCCCGAGGTGATGGAGCGCCTGCTGGTCGATCCCGTGACCACCCACGCCAGCGCCGGCGGCAGCGGCCTGGGCATGATTTTCTGCAACCGCGTCATGCAGTCCTTTGGCGGCGGCATCCGGATCGCATCCGCGTCCGGCGCCGGCACGACCGTGACGCTGGACTTTCCAAGTTTCAAGAATCGAATGATTAGGAGTGACCGATGAGCGAACCGAATGCCACCCAGGCACCACCCCCGGCGATTCTGTTCGTCGATGACGAAGCTACCGCCGTCAAGTATTTCCAGCGCGCCATCGGGGCGCTGGCACCGGTGGTGACCGGCGGTTCGGTGGAAGAGGGCAAGGCTCTGCTGGACGCGCACGCCGACAGCCTGGCGGTGCTGGTGTCGGACCAGCGCATGCCCGGTGAATACGGCAACGAGCTGCTGCGCTATGCGCGCGAGCGCTATCCGCACATCGTGCGCATCCTGACCACGGCTTATTCCGAGCTGGACCAGACCGTCGAGGCGGTCAACCAGGGGCAGATCCACCGCTATATCAAGAAGCCGTGGGACATCACCGCGCTGCGCATGGAGCTGAAGCAGGCGCTGGAGCTGTCCGGCCTGCGCAAGGAGCGCGACCAGCTGGTGCGAGAGAAGCTGGCGGTGCTGCAGACGCAGACCGTGGCCACCCGCATCGGCATGCTGCATGCGCTGTGCGCGAGCCTGATCGGCCCGGGCCGTTTCCAGCCGGTGGAGACCTACCTGGCGGCGGTCGACCTGGCCGGCGCACGCAATGCCGACCCGGACTGGCAGCGCATGGATTATGCCGACCTCGTGCGTGCCGAGGCCGAGCGCAGCGGCACCTTCGGCCATGCAGTGGCCACGCGCCTGGCGGCGCTGCGCAGCGCCAACGCGGGCAAGGGCGCGGCCGATGCGGTCGCGGTCATTGCCGACACGCTCGGCAGCGACGTGGTGCGCCGCGATGGCGACTCGGTGGTGTGGACCACGCCGGCCACGCTGGCGGAGTTCCTGGCGCAGCCGGTAGGTACGCCGGTATCGCCGCATCATGCGGCCTGGCTGGCGAGCCTGCTGTGGCTTGACGAGGTTGGCGGCGCGGTGCAGTTCGCGCGCGATGGCGACACTATCCTGTGCCGGACAGCGCCGCGCACCGAGACCTTCGCGGCTGACCGGCTGGCGGCGTGGATCGAGCGATTTTCGGAACCGGTTTGATCCGTCTGTATCTGCTCCAATAAAAATGGCGCCCCGCAGGGCGCCATTTTTTTTACCAGGGCTGCAGGGCGTCAGGCCTGCGCACCGAAGTTCGGATCGTTGCGGTCGGTCGACTCGCCTTTCCTGTCGGTCTTGACCAGGTCCTCGCGCTTCACGCCCAGCCACATCGCCAGCGCCGCGGCCACGAACACCGACGAATAGATACCGAACAGGATACCCACCGTCAGCGCCAGCGCGAAGTAGTGCAGGGTCGGGCCGCCGAAGAAGAACATCGACAGCACCATCATTTCGGTCGAGCCGTGGGTGATGATGGTCCGCGACATCGTGCTCGTGATCGCGTGGTCGATGACCTCATGCGTGGTCATCTTGCGGTACTTGCGGAAGGCCTCGCGGATCCGGTCGAAGATCACCACCGACTCGTTTACCGAGTAGCCCAGCACCGCCAGGATCGCCGCCAGTACCGACAGCGAGAACTCCCACTGGAAGAAGGCGAAGAAGCCCAGGATGATGACGATATCGTGCAGATTGGCGATGATGCCGGCCACCGCGAATTTCCATTCGAAGCGGAACGACAGGTAGATCACGATGCCGGCCACCACGAACAGCAGCGCCAGCAGTCCGTCGGTGGCCAGCTCCTTGCCGACCTGCGGGCCGACGAACTCGACGCGCTGCAGCTTGACGTCAGGCGACGCCGCGGTCAGCGCGCCCATCACCTGCTCGCTCTGCTGGGCCGAGGTGGCGGGCTTGCCGTCCGGGCCCTTCTGCAGCGGCAGGCGGATCATCACGTCGCGCGAGGTGCCGAAGTTCTGCACCTGCACGTCGGTATAGCCCAGCTTGCTTACCTGGCCGCGGATCTTTTCCAGGTCGGCCGCCTGCTGGTAGCTGACCTCCATCACCGTGCCGCCGGTGAATTCGATCGACAGGTGCAAGCCTTTTTGCCAGAGGAAGAACACGGCCGCGGCAAACGTCACGAAGGAGATCACGTTGAAGATCAACGCGTGCTTCATGAACGGAATGTCGCGCCGGATGCGGAAGAATTCCATGTTGAATCCTGTTCTGTACTGCTAGTTTGCTGATCGACTGTCCTGGCCGCTTACTTGGCGACCGGGGTGTCAGAGGCGTTGCCCGGCTTCCAGATCTGGCCGATGGCCACGCTCTGCAGCTTCTTCTTGCGGCCGTACCAGAGGTTGACCAGGCCGCGGTTGAAGAACACCGCCGAGAACATCGAGGTCAGGATGCCCAGGCAGTGCACCACGGCAAAGCCGCGCACCGGGCCCGAACCGAAGGCCAGCAGCGCCAGGCCGGCGATCAGCGTGGTCACGTTCGAATCCAGGATGGTGGCCCAGGCGCGGTCGAAGCCGACCGCGATGGCCATCTGCGGCGACGCGCCGGCGCGCAGTTCCTCGCGGATGCGCTCGTTGATCAGCACGTTGGCGTCGATGGCCATGCCCAGCACCAGCGCGATAGCGGCGATGCCCGGCAGCGTCAGCGTGGCCTGCAGCATCGACAGCACCGCAATCAGCAGCAGCAGGTTCACGCCCAGCGCCACCACCGAGAACACGCCGAACAGCATGTAGTACAGGATCATGAACACGCCGATGGCGGCAAAGCCGTAGGCGACCGAGTCAAAACCCTTCTGGATGTTGTCGGCACCCAGCGACGGGCCGATGGTGCGTTCTTCGATGATCTCCATCGGCGCGGCCAGCGAGCCGGCGCGCAGCAGCAGCGCCAGGTCGTTGGCGGCTTCGGTGGAGTAGGAGCCGGTGATCTGGAAGCTAGAACCCAGTTCGGACTGGATCGTCGCCACCGTCAGCACTTCGCCCTTGCCCTTTTCGAACAGCACGATCGCCATCGGCTTCTTCAGGTTCTCGCGCGAGACGTCGCGCAGCACGCGGCCGCCCTGGGCGTCGAGCTTGATGTTGACCGAAGGCTGCTGGTTCTGGTCGAAGCCGGCGGAGGCGCTTTCGATGCGGTCGCCGGAGAAGATGACCTGCTTCTTCAGCACCACCGGGGCGCCGTTGCCTTGCGTGAACAGCTCGCTGCCGAACGGGACCGGGTCGCCCGGGCGCGGGCTGCGCGGCGCGTCGTTGTCGACCAGGCGCGCTTCCAGCGTGGCGGTGCGGCCGATGATGTCCTTGGCCTTGGCGGTGTCCTGCACGCCCGGCAGCTGCACCACGATGCGGTCGGCGCCTTGTTGCTGGATCACCGGCTCGGCCACGCCGAGTTCGTTAACGCGGTTGTGCAGCGTGGTGATGTTCTGCTTGACCGCGGCATCCTGCACGGCCTTGCGGGCCACTTCGGTGAAGGTGCCGACGACGTTGTTGCCGTCCATGGCGAAGGCCACTTCGCGCAGGTTGTCGGCCAGCAGGGCACGTGCGCGGTTGCCTTCGTCGGCGTTGTTGAAGCGCACCGTCAGGCGTTCGCCGTCGCGGTCGATGCCGCCGTGGCGCATGTTCTTGTCGCGCAGCAGCGTGCGCGCGTCGCCGGCCAGGCTGTCGAGCTTCTTGTCGACGGCGCCCTTCATGTCGACCTGCAGCAGGAAGTGCACGCCGCCGCGCAGGTCCAGGCCCAGGTACATCGGCAGCGCGTGCAGCGAGGTCAGCCAGCGCGGCGAGCCCGACAGCAGGTTCAGCGCGACCACATAGGTAGGATCGGCGGCGTCCGGGTTGAGCGTGCGCGACAGCATGTCCTTGGCCTTGAGCTGCTCGTCGGTGGTGCGGAAACGCGCCTTGACCGAGCCGGACTGGCCGGAAATGTCGAAGAACACGCCGTCAGGCTGCAGCTGGTTCTGCGCCAGGATCTCTTCGACCTGCTTCTGCATCGACAGGTCGACCTTGACCGTGGCCTTGCCCGAAGACACCTGCACGGCGGGTGCCTCGCCGAAGAAGTTCGGCAGGGTATAGAGGATGCCGATGGTCAGCGCCACCAGGATCACGAGGTATTTCCAAAGCGGATAACGATTCATCTCGGGCCAGTCATTCAGCGGTTGGCGGGGCCGGCGCAGGCGTGGCGCGCCACGTCGGCGGGGCCGAACCGGTTTGGCAAACAGCCGCCTGGCAGCCACGGAACGGAGCCACGAGGCTCCGGCGGGCTGGATCAGGCGGCTGCCGGGGCATGCGCGAACGGGCATGCCGGAAAAGACAAAGGCGGGAGTCGCTTAGTCGATCGGGGCGATCGGCGGATCAGAGCGCCTTCAGCGAACCCTTCGGCAGCACCGCGGTCACGGCATTCTTCTGCACGGTAATCTCGGTGCCTTCCGAGATTTCCAGGCTGACGTACTGGTCGGTGACCTTGGTCACGCGGCCCAGGATACCGCCGGCGGTGACGACTTCGTCGTTCTTGGCCAGCGCTTCGAGCATTGCCTTCGCTTCTTTCTGGCGCTTCATTTGCGGGCGGATCATGATGAACCACAGCACCGCAAACATCAGGATGATGGGCAGGAAGCTCATCAGGCCGCCAGCCGCGCCGCCGGCACCGGCGGTCTGGGCATATGCGTTAGAAATCAGCACGTTGATTCTCCGTCACAAAAGTCAGTCAAGTAATCGATCATTCTACCATTCGCATTCCGCCCGCCTTTGGCATTCTAGGGCGGAATACGGGTTTCTTCGGGGTGCCTTCGGGGCGACTCGCGGCTGATGCCGGCGAGCACAGCGCGGGATGCCGGATGTCGTCTCCGGGCAACCCCGGTATTCGACCGGCAGCGGCACGAAAGTTCGCGCCGCTGCACGGATTTCACTGCGTGCCGCGGGCGCGGTCAGACGCAAACTGGCGGCGGAAGTCGGCGAAGCGGTGATGCTCGATCGACTCGCGCACCTCGCGCATCAGCTGCAGGTAGTAGTGCAGGTTGTGGATGGTATTCAGGCGCGCGCCCAGGATTTCGCCGACCCGGTGCAGGTGGTGCAGGTAGGCGCGCGAGAAGTTGCGGCAGGTGTAGCAGGCGCAGCTTTCGTCGAGCGGGCGCGGGTCGTTGCGGTGCGCGGCGTTCTTGATCTTGACGTCGCCGTAGCGGGTGAAGAGCCAGCCGTTGCGCGCATTGCGGGTCGGCATCACGCAGTCGAACATGTCGACCCCGGCGGCCACGCCAGCGACCAGGTCCTCGGGCGTGCCCACGCCCATCAGGTAGTGTGGCTTGTTGGCCGGCAGGCGCGGTGCCACGTGCTCGAGCACGCGCATCATGTCTTCCTTGGGCTCGCCCACCGACAGGCCGCCGATGGCGAAGCCGTGGAAGTCCAGCTCGGACAGGCCCGCCAGCGATTCATCGCGCAGGTCCTCGTACATGCCGCCCTGGACGATGCCGAACAGCGCATTGGGGTTCTCCAGCCGCTCGAACTCGTCGAGGGAGCGCTTGGCCCAGCGCAGGCTCATGCGCATCGACTTGGCCGCTTCCTCGTGCGTGGCGGGGCGGCCGTCGATCTCGTACGGCGTGCACTCGTCGAACTGCATCACGATGTCCGAGTTCAGCGTGCGCTGGATCTGCATCGAGATCTCGGGCGAAAGGAAGAGCTTGTCGCCATTGACCGGCGACGCGAAGGTGACGCCATCCTCGGTGATCTTGCGCAGATCGCCCAGCGAAAACACCTGGAAACCGCCGGAATCGGTCAGGATCGGCTTATCCCAGCCGATAAACTTGTGCAGGCCGCCATGGGCGTTGACCACGTCCAGCCCCGGGCGCAGCCACAGGTGGAAGGTATTGCCCAGGATGATGTGCGCGCCGATCTCGTTCAGTTCCAGCGGCGACATGGCCTTGACCGAGCCATAGGTGCCCACCGGCATGAAGATCGGGGTCTCGACCACGCCGTGGTTCAGCGTGACGCGGCCGCGGCGGGCGTTGCCGTCGGTGGTGATGAGTTCGAAGTTGAGCATGCTTATGTCAGGGTTCAGGCCGCGGTTTCTGCGGGTTCCGCGGTATCGGCATCATTCCGGCGGGTCAGCAGCATGGCGTCGCCATAGCTGAAGAAGCGGTAGCGCTGCTCGACCGCATGGCGGTAAGTGGCGCGGATGGCTTCCACGCCGGCCAGCGCCGACACCAGCATCAGCAGCGTCGACTTGGGCAGGTGGAAGTTGGTGATCAGGGCATCGACCAGCCGGAAACGGTAGCCCGGGGTGATGAAGATATCGGTGTCGCCGCTGCCGGCGGTGAGCGTTCCATCAGGCTGCGCCGCCGATTCCAGCGCGCGCAGCGAAGTGGTGCCGACCGCGATCACGCGGCCGCCGCGGGCGCGCGTCTCGCGCACGGCCTGGGCCAGTTCCTCGGAGACGGCATACCACTCCGAATGCATCTTGTGCTCGGCCAGGTTCTCGGTGCGCACCGGCTGGAAGGTGCCGGCACCCACGTGCAGCGTCAGGAAGGCGCGGCGCACGCCGGCGGCATCCAGCCGCGCGAACAGTGCGTCGTCGAAGTGCAGGCCCGCGGTCGGCGCCGCCACGGCGCCAGGATTGCGCGCGTAGACGGTCTGGTAGCGGGTCTCGTCGTAGGCGTCGGGGTCGTGCGTGATATACGGCGGCAGCGGCAGGCGGCCGTAGCGCTCGATCAGGTCCAGCGCCGGCTCGGGGAAGCGTAGCGTGAAGAACTGGTCCACGCGTGGTCCGATCGTCACCGTGAAGGCGTCTTGGGCCAGGTGCAGAGCGCTGCCCTCGCCGGGCGTCTTCGAGGCGCGCACCTGGGCCAGCACGGTATGCGAGTCCAGCACGCGCTCGACCAGCACCTCGACCTTGCCGCCGCTGGGCTTGTGGCCGAAGAAGCGTGCCTTGATCACGCGCGTGTCGTTGAAGACCAGCAGGTCTTCGCGGCGCAGGTAGTCGACGATGTCGCTGAAGGCGCGGTCGACCAGGCGCACCGCATCGGCGGTGTCGGCGGGCGCGAGCCGTTCCACCACCAGCAGCCGGCTGGCGCTGCGGTCGGGCAGCGCGCTCTGGGCGATCAGTTCTGGCGGCAGCGGAAAATCGAAATCGGAAAGCGTCAACATCGTGGAAACGGCGCGCGGGGCCCGCGACGGGTCGGAAAGCGAGGCACAAAGCGGCACTCGCCGCCCGTAGTGGCGGCCGGCATGGGTACAATCGGCGAATCCGATATTGTAAGGCCACGGGCGTGCTTGCCGCCGGGCCGGGCGTGATACCGGCTATTTCGGCTATTTGCCGGCGTTCCTGCCCATGCCCGCTGCCCCAGCCGTCCCTGCCGCCTGTCTTCGCTGCCGATGCCCGGAACCGCCACCGAAACGAACGACCTGTCCGCCGATGCCGCCAAGGAGGCGGCCGCACCCGCGCGTGGCAAGGCGGGGGAGGGCAAGGGCAAGCCCGCATCGTCCACCACCTCGTCCGCCACCTCGTCGGCGGCAGCGCGCCTCGCCAAGCTCGGCCTGCGCCGCCCGGTCGACCTGGTGCTGCACCTGCCGATGCGCTACGAGGACGAGACCACGCTGGCGCCGATCGCCGATGCGATCCGCCGCGCGGGGCTCGGCCAGCCGGCGCAGGTGGAAGGCGAGGTCATCTCCAACGAAGTCACGTTCCGTCCGCGCCGCCAGCTGGTGGTCAAGATTGCCGACGCGTCCGGCGAGCTGACGCTGCGCTTCCTCAACTTCTACGGCAGCCAGACCAAGCAGATGGCCGAAGGCGTGCGGCTGCGCGTGCGCGGCGAGATCCGCGGCGGCTTTTTTGGTGCCGAGATGGTCCATCCGACGGTGCGGCCGGTGGTGGAGGGCGAAGCGCTGCCGGACCGGCTGACGCCGGTGTATCCGTCCACCGCGGGCATCGCGCAGGCCTACCTGCGCAAGGCCATCGGCGGCGCGCTGTCGCGCACGCCGATGCCGGAGACGCTGCCGCGCCCGGTGCTGCAGGGTCCGCTGGCGCGCCTGCACCTGCGCCCGCTGGCCGACTGCCTGCGCCTGCTGCATGCGCCGCCTCCTGAAGAAAGCGAAGCGGCGCTGGCCGACCGCACGCATCCGGCCTGGCAGCGCATCAAGTTCGACGAACTGCTGGCGCAGCAGATCTCGCTGCGGCGCGCGCACGCGGCGCGGCGCGAGAAGACCGCGCCGACCATGCCGCGCCGCGAAGGCGGCCTGCTGACGCGCTTCCTGGCGGCGCTGCCGTTCCGGCTGACCGGCGCGCAGGAACGCGTGGTGGCCGAGATCGCCGCCGACATGGCGCGCCCGCACCCGATGCATCGGCTGCTGCAGGGCGATGTGGGCAGCGGCAAGACCATCGTCGCCGCGCTGGCGGCGTGCCAGGCGATCGACGCCGGCTACCAGGCCGCGCTGATGGCGCCGACCGAAATCCTGGCCGAGCAGCACTTCCGCAAGCTGTCGGCCTGGCTGGAGCCGCTCGGCGTGCCGGTGGTCTGGCTGGCCGGCAGCCTGAAGGCGCGCGACAAGCGCGTGGCCGCGGCACGCGTGGAGTCGGGCGAGGCGCAACTGGTGATCGGCACCCATGCGCTGATCCAGGACACGGTGCGCTTCGCGAAGCTGGGCCTGTCGGTGGTCGACGAACAGCACCGCTTTGGCGTGGCGCAGCGCCTGGCCTTGCGCGGCAAGGCGGGCGCGACCGATGTGCCGGCGACCGATGTGCCGGCGCCCGATGTGCCGGCGACCGACACCGTGCCGCACCAGCTGATGATGTCGGCCACGCCGATCCCGCGCACGCTCGCCATGACGTATTACGCGGACCTGGACGTATCCGTGATCGACGAACTGCCGCCGGGCCGCACGCCGATCGTCACGCGCCTGGTCAACGACGAGCGGCGCGACGAAGTGATCGCGCGCATCCATCACGCCGCTGCAGAAGGCCGCCAGGTCTACTGGGTTTGTCCGCTGATCGAGGAAAGCGAGGCGCTGCAGCTGCAGACCGCGGTCGAGACCTATGAAACGCTGGTGGCCGCGCTGCCCGACCTGCGCGTCGGGCTGGTGCACGGCCGTCTGCCGCCTGCCGAAAAGGCCTCGGTGATGGATGACTTCAGCGCCAACCGCATGCAGGTGCTGGTCGCCACCACGGTGATCGAGGTGGGCGTGGACGTGCCCAACGCCTCGCTGATGGTGATCGAGCACGCCGAGCGCTTTGGCCTGGCGCAACTGCACCAGCTGCGCGGCCGCGTAGGGCGGGGCAGCGCCGAATCGGTGTGCCTGCTGATGTACCAGGCGCCGCTGTCGCCGACCGCGCGCGAGCGGCTGGCGACCATGCGCGAGACCACCGACGGTTTCGAGATCGCGCGCCGCGACCTGGAAATCCGCGGCCCGGGCGAGTTCCTCGGTGCGCGCCAGTCGGGCGAGGCCATGCTGCGCTTCGCCGACCTGCAGACCGACGCGTGGCTGGTGGAGTACGCGCAGGAAGCGGCCGAGCTGATGCTGGCACAGTTCCCCGAAGCGGTGGAAGCACACCTGTCGCGCTGGCTCGGCGGGCGCGAACACTACCTGAAGGCCTGATTGCGCCGGTGCTTGTGCCGCATCGTACGCATGCCGCACAAATCCCGGGGGCGCTCTGACAGATCCCGGAATCGAAGGTAAAATCTATCGCCTACCCGGAATTGATAAGTCATGACGCTCACTGAACTGAAGTACATCGTCGCCGTGGCGCGCGAGCGCCATTTCGGCCGGGCCGCCGAAGCCTGCTTCGTGTCGCAACCGACGCTGTCGGTGGCCATCAAGAAGCTGGAAGACGAACTCAACGTGCAGATCTTTGAGCGCGGCACCTCCGAGGTGTCGGTGACCAACATCGGCGAGCAGATCGTGGCGCAGGCCCAGCGCGTGCTCGAGCAGACCATGGCCATCCGCGAGATCGCCAAGCAGGGCAAGGACCCGCTGGCCGGGCCGCTGCGCGTGGGCGTGATCTACACCATCGGGCCATACCTGCTGCCATCGCTGGTCAAGCAGATGATCGGGACCGTGCCGCAGATGCCGCTGATGCTGCAGGAGAACTACACGCACAAGCTGATCGAGCTGCTCAAGCAGGGCGAGATCGATTGCGCGGTAATGGCCGAGCCGTTCCCCGATTCCGGCCTGACGGTGCGTCCGCTGTACGACGAGCCCTTCGTGGTCGCCGTGCCGCGCGGCCACCAGCTCGCCGAGGCGCGCGCGATCGACCCGGACGAGCTGAAGCGGCAGACCATGCTGCTGCTGGGCAGCGGCCACTGCTTCCGCGACCATGTACTGGGCGTGTGCCCGGAGCTGTCGCGCTTCTCGCAGGCCGCGGATGGCATCCAGAAGACGTTCGAAGGCTCCTCGCTGGAAACCATCCGGCATATGGTGGCCAGCGGCGTCGGCATTACCGTGCTGCCGCGTACCTCGGTACCCGACCTGAAGGCCAAGGGCGACATGCTGTCGTACGTGCCGTTCGCCGATCCGGTGCCTGACCGCCGCGTGGTGCTGGCCTGGCGCAAGAGCTTCACCCGCCTGCCGGCGATGGAAGCACTGGCCAATGCCGTGGCCGCCTGCGAGCTGCCCGGCGTGCGCAAGCTCGATGCCAAGGAGCTCGCGGAAGCCGCCTGATCCTCCAACCAGACGCAAGCCAGAGGCCGCAACGGGCTGTCCGTTGCGGCCTTTGTTTTTCTGTCCCCGCAGTACGGCATTTTCGGAGCCTGCCTTCGCTCCATCACTTTGCGCCGGCATGAAACCGCGGCAAGTCGAATAGATTTGACCTAATACATAGGTATAAATAATTAAATTCTCAGCGTAATAGTTTGTTTGTAGACTGCCTTCTACCATGCCGACTGGCATCGAACCAGGCAAGGAGCCGATCATGAGCACCAGTGCCCAGTCCATTTCCGGCACAACGATCAAGCGCCCGTTCTCTCTCCGCATGGGGCGCTACCTGCTCGATTGCCTTGCCTGCTACGCCGCCGCCAACTGAGGCGGAATTCTCTTCCAGCCCACCCACAACAAGAGGAATAGATGAGCAAGAAGGACACTCTCACCACGGCAGCCGGCGCACCCGTTGCCGACAACCAGAACTCGCAGACCGCCGGCCCGCGCGGCCCGATGCTGCTGCAGGACGTCTGGTTCCTCGAAAAACTGGCCCACTTCGACCGTGAAGTCATTCCGGAGCGCCGCGTGCATGCCAAGGGCTCCGGTGCCTACGGCACGTTCCGGGTCACGCACGACATCACGAAATACACCAAGGCCTCGATCTTCGCCGAAATCGGCAAGGAAACGCCGCTGTTTATCCGCTTTTCGACCGTCGCCGGCGAGCGTGGCGCGGCCGATGCCGAGCGCGACGTGCGCGGGTTCTCGGTCAAGTTCTATACCGATGAAGGCAACTGGGACGTGGTGGGCAACAACACGCCGGTGTTCTTCGTGCGCGATCCGCTCAAGTTTCCCGACTTCATCCACACGCAGAAACGCAACCCGCGCACCAACCTGCGGGACCCGATCGCGGTGTGGGACTTCTGGTCGCGCCATCCGGAATCGCTGCACCAGGTCACCATCCTGATGAGCGACCGGGGCCTGCCGCAGAACTATCGGCAGATCCACGGCTTCGGCTCGCATACGTATTCGTTCATCAACGCCAGCAACGAGCGCTTCTACGTCAAGTTCCACTTCAAGTCGCAGCAAGGCATTGCCAACTGGACCAATGAAGAGGCGGCCAAGGTGGTGGCGAACGACCGCGAGAGCGCGCAGCGCGACCTGTTCGGGAATATCGAGCAGGGCAACTTCCCGCGCTGGAACCTGCGCGTGCAGATCATGCCGGAGGCGGACGCGGTCAGGTACCACATCAACCCGTTCGATTTGACCAAGGTCTGGCCGCACAAGGACTACCCGCTGATCGACGTAGGCGTGCTGGAGTTGAACCGCAACCCGGACAACTATTTTGCCGAGGTCGAGCAGGTGGCGATGAATCCCGCCAATATTGTGCCGGGCATCGGCTTTTCGCCCGACAAGATGTTGCAAGGCCGCCTGTTCTCGTACGGCGACACGCAGCGCTACCGGCTCGGCATCAACCACCACCAGATCCCCGTGAATGCGCCGCAATGCCCGTTCCACAATACCTTCCACCGCGACGGTGCGATGCGCGTGGACGGAAACCAGGGCGGCAAGCTGAACTACGAACCGAACCGCGAAAGCGCCTACAGCGCCAGCGAACGCGCGATCGAGCCGCCGCTCGCGCTCGACGGCGCGGCCGACCGCTGGGACCACCGCGTCGACACGGACTACTACAGCCAGCCCGGCGCGCTGTTCCGGTTGTTCGACGAGGGCCAGCGCCAGCGTCTGTTCGCCAATATCGCGGCGGCAATGCAGGGCGTGCCGGAAGAGATCGCGCGCAAGCAGATCGAGCACTTCACCAAGGCCGATCCGGCCTACGGCGAGGGCGTGAAGCGCGCGCTTGACCTGAAGTAACCGTCTGGCGCGGCTGGCATGGCCGCCGCGCCTGGGAGAACCACCATGGCAATGATCCGGTTCTTTATCGACGAGTGGCGCAAGCTTTGGCATGACGGCCATGACAAGCCCGAGCGCCCCGATGCCGCGCGGCTGCGCCACAAGCTGTGGCGCAAGGAAGTCGGCGTCGGCGTGATCCTGATCGGCGCCGCGGTGGTCTTTATCGAGATAGTCCGGGGTTTGTCCGGGATCGCCGGCTAATGCAATAATGCGGGTAACGCGCCGCCCGGAACCGTGTTTTCAGCAATTCCGGCGGCGCTCCTCGTGCTTTACCAGAACGGAGCGTACCTACCATGGCAAAGAAGAATGAGATGAGCGTGAACATCGGTATTTCCGACAAGGACCGCAAGAAGATCGCGGAAGGCCTGTCCAAGCTGCTGGCAGACACCTACACCCTCTACCTCAAGACCCATAACTTCCACTGGAACGTGACGGGGCCCATGTTCAATACGCTGCATCTGATGTTCGAGACGCAGTACACCGAACTGGCGCTGGCCGTGGATTCGATCGCCGAGCGCATCCGCGCGCTGGGCTATCCGGCACCGGGCACCTACAAGGAATACGCCCGCCTGTCGTCGATCGCCGAAGAAGAGGGCGTGCCCGAGGCGACCGAGATGATCCGCAAGCTGGTCGAAGGCCAGGAAGCCGTGGTGCGCACCGCACGCTCGCTCTTCCCGGTGATCGACGCCGCCGGCGACGAGCCGTCGGCCGACCTGCTGACCCAGCGCATGCAGACGCACGAGAAGACCGCGTGGATGCTGCGCGCGATGCTCGCCTGACGCCTTTGAGCGACTTCCGGCCGCGGCCACGCGGCGGCCGGCATTGCGCGCTGCAGCCATCCGGGCTGTGGCGCGTTTTCATTGACTCTTCCTTCCCGGATCCCCGCCGTGCAGTCCCTGTCGCCATTGCCTCCTCCTCCCATGCTTGAACGCCTTTCCCTCTACGCGCGCCTGGTGCGCATCGACAAGCCGATCGGCACGCTGCTGCTGTTGTGGCCGACGTTGTGGGCCATGTGGATGGCAGCCGGCGGGCCGCCGTCGTGGGGATTGTTCTGGATCTTCGTGGCAGGGACGTTTTTGATGCGCTCGGCGGGATGCGCGATCAATGACTGGGCGGATCGGGATTTTGACAGGCATGTGAAGCGGACCAAGGAGCGGCCGCTGACTGCCGGCAAGATCGCCGCCTGGGAAGCGCTTGCTGTTGCTGCGGTGCTGGCGCTGGTGGCGTTTACGCTGGTGCTGCCGCTTAATGCCTTGACCAAGTGGCTCGCCGTGGTGGCGGCGGTAGTGGCGGGGACTTATCCGTTCTTCAAGCGGTTCTTTGCGATTCCGCAGGCTTATCTCGGGATTGCATTCGGGTTTGGCATTCCGATGGCGTTTGCCGCGATCCAGGATCAGGTGCCGCCGGTGGCGTGGCTGATGTTGCTGGCCAATGTGTTTTGGGCGGTGGCTTATGACACGGCTTATGCGATGGTGGATCGGGATGATGATCTGCTGATCGGGATGAAGACTTCGGCGATTACGTTTGGTCGCTTTGATGTCTTTGCGATTATGGTTTGCTATGCGGCGTTTCTGGTGCTGATGGCTTTGGCAGGATTAATGCTGGGACTTGGGTGGCCGTATTGGGTTGGGCTGGCTGCGGCGGGTGTTTGTGCGGGGTATCACTACACGCTGATCCGGGGGCGGGATCGGATGAGGTGTTTTGCTGCCTTTCGGCATAACAATTGGCTGGGGGCGTGTGTTTTTGTTGGGACGGCGTTGGCTTATTTGATTGTGTGATTCTTGATTGATGGCCGACGGCTCATGCTATTGATGACATGTTGTCGGCTGTTTTAGTGCTCGCATATCGCTGCTTGTGACATGCTGTCGGCCGTTGAACCGCCTGGTTCCGCCCTCCTGGGCGGGTCACTTTTTGCCCGAGCGGCAAAAAGTAACCAAAAAGCGCGTTACGGCCCTGCGGGCGGCCACTCTTACGTAGTGTGCCGGGGCTTTCGTACGGGGCTTTGCTTCGTTGCGGGGCAGGACTGCCTGACGCCGTGGTGCGCCACGGTGGCTCTGGATTGACGCGATGTTTGAACGAGCCCAGAGCTGTGAGTGGCCCCTGCTGCGGGCGTTCCTGTGTTGACGCCTGCAGCAGGCGGCCTACGCCCGGCATGGGGATAGTTCAATAGTGGGTCGACGTAGCCGCTATCCGGACCTATCCGGAATTTTGTGTACGAGGCATATCATGAGAGGTAATGACCATGGATATGCCGATGAAGAAGAAACG
>NZ_CP170643.1:685411-1158780 GCF_051015765.1 Cupriavidus sp. a3
CACTAGCCACATCGAACGGAAATCACCACCGCCCGAACCACCCACGCCGATAACTTGATAGCCAGCCGCTCAGGCGACACGTTTTTTGGTTACTTTTTGTCGCTCGGACAAAAAGTGACCCGCCCAGGAGGGCGGAACCAGGCGCTTCAACGGCCGCAGCATGTCACCAAGCGACAGCGGACACCTAAACGCCCGACAGCATGTCATCAGCAGCGAAAGCCCACGAGCACTAGTCCTTCCCAAACTCCCCCCCCATCTCCGCCCCCCGAGCCGCGGCAGCATGCATCGCGCGCACGAAAGCATCACCAATCCCAGCCGCCTCCATTGCCGTCAGCGCGGCATAAGTCGTACCGCCCTTTGAAGTCACCCGTTCCCGCAGCGTCGAAACCGCCTCCGAAGACTGCCCAGCCAGCGCCGCAGCACCGCGAAAAGTCTCAACCGCCAGCTCGCGCCCCTGCTCCGCACTCAGTCCCAGCTCAGTAGCTGCCCGCTGCATCGCCTCGATGAAATAGAAGACATAGGCCGGGCCACTACCGGAGATGGCGGTGACGCCATCGATCTGCGCATCATTCTCGACCCACACACACTTGCCCACAGCCTGCGCCACGGCGCTGGCAACATCCCGGTCAGCCGACGACAATCCTTCCGCCGCCGCCAGGCCAGTCATCCCCATCCCCGCCAGTGCCGGCGTATTCGGCATCGCCCGCACCAGCCGGTTGCGTCCACCCAGCCACCGCTGCATGTCCTGCAACCGGATCCCGGCCGCCACGCTGATCACCAGGTTGCCATCGCCCGCCGGCAGGTATGGCAGCAGCTGCGCCGCAGCCTCGCGGAACTGCTGCGGCTTGACCGCCAGCACCAGCACGTCACTGGCGCCGAATGCCGCATCCGGCGCCCCCGCGGCATGGACGCCGAGATCGCGCGACAGGCGCTGCTGCGCCTCCGGGAAAGGATCGACCACGCGGATCGAACCAGCGGGAACGCCGCGGGCGATCAGGCCGCCGATCAGCGCGGAGGCCATATTGCCGCCGCCGAGAAAGCCGAAGGTGAGGGTATCGAGCATGGGTGTCTCTGCAGTGTCTGGATTGATATTGGCGCCGGCTCAGCCGCGCGCACCGAAGATCGCGGTGCCGATCCGCACCAGGTTGGCGCCCTCGGCGATGGCGGCTTCCATGTCGCCCGACATGCCCATCGATAGCGTGTCGAGGTCCAGGCCGTTCTCCCGCAGCCCGCCCAGCAGCGCGCGCATGGCGGCAAACGGCCGCCGCTGGGCAACGGGATCGTCTTCAGGTTCGGGAATCGCCATCAGGCCCCGCAGCCGCAGGCCGGGCAGCGCGGCCACGGCCTGTGCCAGCGCCGGCACCTCAGCCGGCGCGACGCCGCTCTTGCTGGCTTCGCCACTGATATTGACCTGGAGGCAGACCTGCAGCGGCGCCATCCCGGCCGGGCGCTGCGCCGACAGCCGCTCGGCGATCTTGAGCCGGTCGATGGCATGCGCCCAGTCGAAATGCTCCGCCACCGGTCGCGTCTTGTTGCTTTGCAGCGGGCCGATGAAATGCCACTGCAACCGGCCCCGCAAATCGGCCAGCGCGGCGATTTTCTCCACCCCTTCCTGGACATAGTTCTCGCCAAAGGCGAACTGACCGGCCTCGGCGGCGGCGCGTACGCGGTCAGCGGATACGGTCTTGGAAACGGCCAGCAGGGCGATGTCGCCGGGCTGCCTGCCAGCCTGTTGTGCGGCCGCCGCAATGCGCTGGTTCACGGCTTGCAAGTTGGCGGCAATCACAGACATAATCCGGCGGACATATAAGAAGTACTTAAAGTACTGATAACTATTTCAGGGTGGGGTCATTATAGATGGACATCGCGCAGCTATTGGCTTTCGCCGTCAAGAACAAGGCGTCCGATCTTCATCTGTCATCGGACATGCCGCCGATGGTCCGGATCCACGGCGACATGCGCCGGATCAATGTCGCGGCGATGGCGCACAAGGATGTCCACGCCATGGTGTACGACATCATGAGCGACACCCAGCGCAAGCTCTACGAAGAACGGCTGGAAATCGACTTCTCGTTCGAGATTGCCGGCCTGTCGCGCTTCCGGGTCAATGCCTACAACACGCAGCGCGGCGCCGCCGCGGTGTTCCGTACCATTCCCTCCAAGGTCCTGACGCTGGAAGAGCTGCGCGCGCCGGCGGTGTTCGCCGACCTGTGCATGAAGCCGCGCGGACTGGTGCTGGTGACGGGGCCGACCGGTTCAGGCAAGTCCACCACGCTGGCGGCGATGGTCGACCATCGCAACGAAAACGACATGGGCCACATCCTGACGGTGGAAGACCCGATTGAATTCGTCCACAACTCCAAGAAAAGCCTGATCAACCAGCGCGAGCTGGGGCCGCACACGCATTCGTTCGCCAACGCGCTGCGCTCGGCGCTGCGTGAAGATCCGGACGTCATCCTCGTGGGCGAATTGCGCGACCTGGAAACCATCCGCCTGGCGCTGACCGCGGCCGAAACCGGCCACCTCGTCTTCGGCACGCTGCACACCAGTTCCGCGGCCAAGACCATCGACCGTGTGGTCGACGTGTTCCCGCCGGAAGAAAAGGACATGGTGCGCACCATGCTGTCCGAATCGCTGGAAGCGGTGATCTCGCAGACGCTGCTGAAGACCCGCGACGGCAACGGCCGCACGGCCGCGCACGAAATCATGATCGCCACGCCGGCAATCCGGCACCTGATCCGCGAGAACAAGATCGCGCAGATGTACTCGATGATGCAGACCAGCAGCGGGCTGGGCATGCAGACGCTGGACCAGTGCCTGTCGGACCTGATCAAGCGCAGCGCCATCAGCTACAACGACGCGCGCGCCATTGCCAAGAACCCCGACGCATTCATGGGCTGAGGCCCGCACCGACGCTTGCCTCCTGGCCGCCGCACGCATGCGGCTGCCGCACTCCTGCAGGACACCGCCATGCTCGATCGCGAATCCGCCGCCAAGTACATCAACGACCTGCTGGAGCTGATGGTCAGCAACCGCGGCTCGGACCTCTTCATCACCGCCGACTTCCCGCCGGCGATCAAGGTCGACGGCAAGATCACTCCGGTGTCGCAGCAGCCGCTGAACCCGACGCAGGCGCTGGGCCTGGTGCGCTCGGTGATGAACGAGCGGCAGGTGCAGGACTTCGACACCAGCCGCGAATGCAACTTCGCCATCACCGCGCCCAAGGCGGGGCGCTTCCGGGTGTCGGCGTTTATCCAGCAGGGGAAGGCCGGCATGGTGGTGCGGACCATCAATACGCGGATTCCGTCGGTGGCGGACCTGGACCTGCCCCCGACGCTGCATGACATCGTGATGTCCAAGCGCGGCCTGGTGATCGTGACCGGCGCGACCGGGTCGGGCAAGTCGACCACGCTGGCGGCGATGCTCGACCACCGCAACACGCATTCCTACGGCCACATCATCACCATCGAGGACCCGATCGAATACGTGCATGCGCACCAGAACTGCGTCGTCACGCAGCGCGAGGTCGGCATCGATACCGAGTCTTGGCACGTGGCGCTGAAGAACACGCTGCGCCAGGCGCCCGACGTGATCCTGATCGGCGAAATCCGCGACCGCGAGACCATGGAGTACGCGATGCAGTACGCGGAAACCGGCCACCTGTGCCTGGCCACGCTGCACGCCAACAACGCCAACCAGGCGATCGATCGCGTGGTCAACTTCTTCCCCGAGGAAAAGCGCCAGCAGTTGCTGATCGACCTGTCGCTGAACCTGAAGGCGATGGTGTCGCAGCGGCTGCTGCCGCGCGCCGGGCGCAAGGGCCGCGTGCCGGCGGTGGAGATCATGATCGGCACGCCGCTGGTGGCCGACCTGATCTTCAAGGGCGAGATCCACGAGCTGAAGGAAGTCATCAAGAAATCGCGCGAGCAGGGCATGATCTCGTTCGACCAGGCGCTGTTCGACCTGTACGAGGAAGGCAAGATCACCTATGAGGATGCGCTGCGCAATGCCGACTCGCTCAATGACCTGCGCCTGATGATCAAGCTGCACAGCGCGCGCGCCAAGGACACCGACCTGGGCGCCGGCACCGAGCACCTGAACGTGATCTAGAGTCCGGCTGCCGTGCACGCCAGCGCGCATGGGCGTATGCTTCGGCCACGAGCAAGCAGTCCGCAGGAGTCTGCCATGAGCAATATCTACCAGTTCGATGCCAATTCGCTGTCGGGGCAACCCGTGCCGCTGTCGCAGTTCCACGGCAAGGTGCTGCTGGTCGTCAATACCGCCAGCGAATGCGGCTTTACGCCGCAGTATGCCGGCCTGCAGAAGCTGTATGAGGAGTATCGCGAGCGCGGGCTGGAAGTGCTGGGCTTCCCGTGCAACCAGTTCGGCAAGCAGGAGCCGGGCGATGCGCAGCAGATCGGCCAGTTCTGCGAATCGCGCTTCAGCGTGAGCTTCCCGATGTTCGCCAAGATCGACGTCAACGGCGAGCAGGCGCATCCGCTGTACCGCTGGCTCACCACCGAGAAGCGCGGCGTGCTGGGCACGCAGGGCATCAAGTGGAATTTCACCAAGTTCCTGGTGCGGCGCGATGGCACGGTGTACGAACGCTACGCCCCGACCACCAAGCCGGAAGAGCTGCGCAAGGATATCGAGACGCTGCTGTCCGATCCGGCGGCCTGAGCTACGCGCCGCTGGCGCGCACCGCGCGCAGGAAGCCGTTGAGCGACCGGTCCGGGGTTTCATGGAAATGGTCGTCCAGCATGCGGATGGCGCGGCAGCGGTCGAGGCGGAAGCTGCGGTAGTCCGAGCGCGTGCTGCACCACGCCGCCAGCAGCCACGCATTGCCCCAGAAGAACAGGCCCAGCGGCATCACCACGCGTTCGGTGATGCGCTGCTGCGCGTCGCAGTAGTCGAGCAGCAGCAGCTTCTGCTCGCCCAGCGCGCCGTGCACCACGTCGAAGGCCTCGCGCACGTGCGACTGGTTGACGTACTCGGGTGCGAACACGCGGCTTTGTTGCGCCGCCAGCCGGCGCGGCGGGGGCAAGGCGGCGACCAGCTTCTCCAGCGCCGGATCGGCCGCGGCGGCGAGCGCGCCGCCGCCCCAGGCTTTCAGCAGCCGCAGGCCGGCCACCAGCGCTTCCACTTCCATGGCACTGAACATCAGCGGCGGGACATCGAAATCGGCGCGCAGCCGGTAGCCGATGCCGGCCTCACCCTCGACCGGCACGCCTGACAGCGACAGCGCCTGGATATCGCGATAGACCGTGCGCTCCGACACGCCGAGCCGCTGCGCCAGCAGCGCCGCCGTGGTCAGGCGGCGGCCGCGCAGGACCTGGACGATCTGGAAGAGGCGATCGGCGCGGCGGCTCATCCGTGGCGGCTTCCCTTATGTGGCACAGGTTCCCTTATCCGGCAAATGGCTCGTGCAGCCCGATGCGGTTGCCTTCGCTGTCGATGATATGCGCGATGCGGCCGATCTCGCCCGGCAGGCGCAGCGGCCCGAACACGGTCTTGCCGCCGGCGCGCGCGGCGCGCTCCAGCAGCGCGTCCAGCTCGGGTGCGTGCAGGTAGGGCACCGTGCCGTAGTAGTTGCTGGGACGGTAGCCTTCGCCGGCAACCAGCGCGCCGCCGGGATCGGGGTGCGGGAATACGGCCATGTCGACCTGGCTCATGGTCTCGCGGCGCAGCCTGGTATCGAAGACTTGTTCGTAGAATCCGATGGCGCGGACCATGTCGACGACAGGGATCTCCAGCCAGTTGATCAGACGGTTGCTCATGACGGGCTCCTTGGTTCCGGTTGATGGGGAGTGAGGAGCTCGCATCATGCGCGGGGGCTGCTGACAGCGTGCTGTCAGGAGGCTGTCAGTGTGGCATCCACGCCGCCATCACCGGCACCAGGATCGCGGTCAGCACGCCGTTCAGCCCCATGCCGAGCGCGGCGAAGGCGCCGGCTTCCTGGTTCACCTGGAACGCGCGCGCGGTGCCGATGCCATGCGCAGCCACGCCGGTGGCAAAGCCGCGCACGCTGTAGTCGCGGATGCGCAGCAGGTTCAGCAGGCTGGTGGCGCTGACCGCGCCGATGATGCCGGTTGCCATCACCAGCACCGCGGTCAGCGACGGCAGGCCGCCGATCTTCTCGGCCACGCCCATCGCAATCGGGATGGTCACGGATTTTGGCGCCAGCGAGCGCACGGTCTCGGGCGAGGCACCCAGCAGCCAGGCGATGCCGACCGCCGATACCACCGCGACCACCGAGCCGGCCACCAGGCCGGCCAGCAGCGGGAACACATGGGTGCGCAGCTTGGGCAGCTGCATGTACAGCGGCACCGCCAGTGCCACGGTGGCCGGCCCGAGCAGGAAGTGCACGAACTGCGCGCCGTCGAAGTAGGTCTTGTACGGCGTGCCGGTGACGGTCAGCACCGTGACCAGCAGCGCCACCGCGATCATCACCGGGTTGGCCAGCGGCGAGAACCGCGACTTCTCGTAGATGCGGAAGGCAAAGACGTAGGCGAGCAGCGTGGCGGTCAGCCCGACCAGCGGGCTCGCGGCCAGGTAGACCCAGATCTCGTTGAGGCGTGGCGTCATCATGCCTGCTCTCCCTCCGCACCGGCGTTGGGCGCGCCGGTGCGCTTGCGCATCAGCAGGCGCGTGACTACCGCGGTGGTGGCGATGGCGAGCCAGGTGGAAATCACCAGCGCCACCAGGATCGGCATCCATTCGCCTTCGATGCGGTTGGCGTGCACCATGATGCCGACGCCGGCGGGGACGAACAGCAGCGACAGGTGCTTGAGCAGTTCGCTGGTGGTGCCCTGGATGATGGGCAACAGGCGGTCGTCGAAGACGAGCCAGCCGAACAGCAGGATCATGCCGAGCACGGGGCCGGGTACGGGAAGGCGCAGCGCGTAGCTGATCACCTCCCCGACGGATTGGAAAACCAGCAGGATGGCAAAGGTCTGGAGCATGGGGGCGGTCGTGGTTGCGCATTTCGCCCCTCTCCCGCAAGCGGGAGAGGGGAGACAACCACGGCCTTGCTCCGGCCGGGGGATGTTATCCCAGCATCCGGTCGACCAGTTCGACCCAGTGCATTACCGGCGTATCGGTACCGCTTTGCAGGTGCGTGATGCAGCCGATATTGGCTGACACGATGGCTTCGGGCTGCGTGGCCTGCAGTTTGCCGAGCTTGTCGTCGCGCAGGCGGTAGGCCAGTTCCGGCTGCAGCACTGAATACGTGCCCGCCGAGCCGCAGCACAGGTGGCTGTCAGCGCAGAGTTTGACCTCCACGCCGAGGTCGGTCAAGAGTGCCTCCACCTTGCCGCGGATCTGCTGGCCGTGCTGCAGCGTGCAGGGCGGGTGGTAAGCGACGCGCCGGCTGTCGCGCGGCACCGCGCCGGCCAGGGCGTGCAGGTCGTCGGCAAAGTCCGGCAGGATCTCGGACAAGTCGCGCGTCAATGCGGAAACGCGTCGCGCGCGCTCCGCGTACTTTGGATCGTTGCGCAGCAAATGCCCGTAGTCCTTGACCATCGCGCCGCAGCCGGAGGCGGTCATCACGATAGCCTCGGCGCCGGCTTCGATATGCGGCCACCACGCATCGATATTGCGGCGCATATTGTCGAGGCCGCCGTCGTGGTCGCCGGTGTGGAAACGGATTGCCCCGCAGCAGCCCGCCTCGCGCGCCACCACCAGTTGCACGCCGACACGGTCGAACACGCGCGCGGTCGCGGCATTGATGTTGGGCGACATCGCCGGCTGCACGCAACCGTCGAGCAACAACATCTTGCGTGCGTGGACATTGCGGGGCCAGGTGCCGGCTTCGGCGGCTTGCGACAGCGCCGGCACCTTGTTGCGCAGCGCGCCCGGCAGCATCGGCCGCACCATCTGGCCAAGCCGCAGCGCGGTGCTGAACAGCTTCGGGCGCGTCAGCCCCTCGCGCAGCACCCAGCGCGCCATGCGCTGGCCGGCGGGGCGCTGGATGCCTTCGGCTTCGAGCTTGTCGTCGACCACCTTGCGGCCGATGTCGACCAGGCGCCCGTAGCGCACGCCCGACGGGCAGGTCGACTCGCAGTTGCGGCAGGTCAGGCAGCGGTCCAGGTGCAGGCGCGTGCTTTCGGTGATGGCATTGCCTTCCAGCACCTGCTTCATCAGGTAGATGCGCCCGCGCGGCCCGTCGAGTTCGTCGCCGAGCAGTTGATACGTCGGGCACGTGGCGGTGCAGAAGCCGCAATGCACGCATTTGCCGACGATGGATTTGGCTTCCTCGCCTTCGGGCGTGTTGCGGAGAAAATCGGCCAGGGTCGTTTGCATGGTGTGGGGAGGTCTTTGCCTGGGCGTGGGAACGCTTGGGTGGTCCGGATCAGAGTCCGGGATACATGCGCTGCGGATTGAAGATGCCGGCCGGGTCGAAGGTCGCCTTCAGGCGGCGGTGGATTGCCGCCAGCGGCGAGGCCAGCGGCGTGAACACGCCCACCGACTTGTCGCCGTTGCGGAACAGCGTGGCATGGCCGCCGGCGGCCTGGGCCACGGCGCGCACGCTTTCGGCATCGGTCCTGGTGGCGCCATCGGCGGGCAGCCACCAGCGCTGGCCGCCGCCCCATTCCACCAGTTGCTGGCCCGGCAGGTCCAGCGGCGCGGCGACCGGCGGCACCGCCAGGCGCCACAGCGCGCGGCCCGCGTGCGCCGGCGCGAAGAAGGCATGGGTCTGCTCGCGCAGCGATTGCCACAGCGCGGTGGCCACGGCGGCATCGACACGCTCGCCACCCAGTCGTGCGCATGCGGCGCGCACCGCCGCGGTGGCGCCTGCCAGGCGCACGTGCAGCACGCCGTCATGCCAGGCTGACGCGGCCAGCGGCAGCGGCTGGCCGCCCCACTGGTTCAGCTGCCGGATCGCATCGACCTGCGCCAGCTCGAAGCGCAGCGTGGCTTCGTCGAACGGCGCGGGCAGCACCTTGAGCGACACTTCCAGCACCAGCCCGAGCGTGCCCAGCGAGCCCGCCAGCAGCCGCGAGACATCGTAGCCGGCCACGTTCTTCATCACCTGGCCGCCGAAGTTCATCACCTCGCCCTTGCCGTCCATCAGCTGCGCCCCCAGCACGAAGTCGCGCAGCGCGCCGACCGACTGCCGGCGCGGGCCTGACAAGCCGGCGGCCACCGCGCCGCCCAGCGTGGCCGCGCTGGCCTGGCCGGGCAGCGCGAAGTGGGGCGGCTCGAAGGCCAGCACCTGGCGCTTCCCGGCCAGCGCGGCTTCGACTTCCGCCAGCGGCGTGCCGCAGCGCGCCGTGATCACCAGCTCGGCCGGGTCGTAGTCGACGATGCCGGCGTAGGCGCGCGTGTCCAGCACCTGGCCTTCAGGTGCCTGGCCGTAGAAGTCCTTGCTGCCGCCACCGCGCAGCCGCAGCGGCGTGCGGGTTTCGGTGGCTTGCCTGACGGCGTCGCGGAAGGCGTCGAGGGTGGCTTGCATATGCGTGGGTGGTGCGTGGCTGATGAGGAGGAGATTGTTTCCGTCGCGGCTCAGGATCCGGGCTTGCCGTCGCGGCCGCCGGGGACTTCAGGCCTGTCGTTCTGGTAATCCGGCAGCGCGCTGCCGCAGTGCTTGCAGTACATCGCGTCGGGCTCGTGGCCCTCGGTCAGGCAATGGGTGCAGGTGCGCGTGGTCAGCGGCTTCTTCAGGATGCTTGCGGCCAGCTCGGCGCCGACGATGCCGGTGGGGAAGGCGATGATGCCGTAGCCCAGCAGGATCGTCAGCGAGGTGATGAACTGGCCCAGCGGCGTCTTCGGCACCATGTCGCCGAAGCCGGTGGTGGTGAGCGTGACCACCGCCCAGTACATGGCGAGCGGAATGCTGTGGAAACCGTGCTCGGGACCTTCGACCACATACATCACCGTGCCCAGGATCACGGTGATGATGAACACCGTGCCCAGGAACACGAAGATCTTGCGCCGGCTGTTGATCAGCGCGTTGTACAGGATCTCCGCTTCCTCGAAATACACCGTCAGCTTGAGGATCCGGAAAACGCGCAACAGCCGCAGCAGGCGCACGTCGATCAGGAAGTGCAGTTCCGGCACGAAGAACGCGAGCCACGTCGGCATGATCGAAATGAAGTCGATGATGCCGTAGAAGCTGAAGACATAGCGCCATGGCCTGCGCACCACGAGGATGCGCATCACGTACTCGGCCGTGAAGATCAGCGTGAAGCCCCACTCCAGCACGGTGAACAGCGTGCCGAGCCGGTCATGGACGGCGGGCAGGCTGTCGAGCATCACCACCATTACGCTGGCGACGATCGCGATCAGCAGCGCGACGTCGAAAATGCGCCCTTCGCGCGTGTCGGCCTCGAAGATGATGGTGTACCAGCGCTGGCGCCAGCCGGTCTCGGGCTGGCCCAGGCGCTGGCGGACCACCGCTTCCTGGTACTGGCGTCGGCGTTCGTTGGCCATGGCGCGGGCTTCAGAAGCGCGGCAGGTCCGGATGCGGCAGCAGTCCCTTCCTGACGTGCATCTTGCCGTATTCCGCGCAGCGCGCCAGCGTGGGGATGGCCTTGTCGGGGTTCAGCAGGCGGGCCGGGTCGAAGGCTGCCTTGACGCCGAAGAACGCCTCGCGCTCGCTGGGCGAGAACTGCACGCACATCGAGTTGAGCTTCTCCACGCCCACGCCATGCTCGCCGGTGACGGTGCCGCCGAGCTCGACGCACGCTTCCAGGATGTCGGCGCCGAACAGCTCGGCACGGTGCCATTCGTCCTGGTCCGAGCCATCGAACAGGATCAGCGGGTGCATGTTGCCATCGCCGGCATGGAACACGTTGATGCAGCGCAGGCCGTACTTGCGCTCCATCTCTTCGATGCGGCGCAGCAGCGTGCCGATGTGCTTGCGCGGGATGGTGCCGTCCATGCAGTAATAGTCCGGCGAAATGCGGCCCGCGGCGGGGAAGGCATTCTTGCGCCCGCTCCAGAAGCGCAGGCGCTCGGCTTCGTTCTGCGAGACCACGATGCGGGTGCAGCCCGACGCCTTCAGCACCGCGCTCATGCGCTCGATCTCTTCCGCCACTTCCTCGGGCGTGCCATCGGATTCGCACAGCAGGATGGCGGCGGCATCGAGGTCATAGCCGGCGTGCACGAACTCTTCCACCGCGGCGGTGGCGGGCTTGTCCATCATCTCCAGCCCGGCCGGGATGATGCCGGCGGCGATCACGTCGGCCACCGCATTGCCGCCTTTCTCGACGTCGTCGAAGCACGCCATGATGACTTGCGCCAGCTGCGGCTTGGGGATCAGGCGCACGGTCACCTCGGTGACCACGGCCAGCATGCCTTCGGAGCCGATCACCGCGGCCAGCAGGTCCAGGCCGGGCGAATCGGGCGCATCCGAACCGAACACCACCACCTCGCCTTCCATGGTCACGGCGCGCACGCGCAGCACGTTGTGCACGGTCAGGCCGTACTTCAGGCAATGCACGCCGCCGGAGTTCTCGCTGACGTTGCCGCCTATGGTGCAGGCGATCTGCGAGGAGGGATCGGGCGCGTAGTAGAGGTTGTGGGGCGCGGCGGCATCGGAGATGGCCAGGTTGCGCACGCCGGGCTGGACCACCGCGGTGCGCGAATACGGGTCGACCGACAGGATGCGCTTGAACTTTGCCAGCGACAGCACCAGGCCCTCGGCGATCGGCATGGCGCCGCCGGACAGGCTGGTGCCGGCGCCGCGCGGCACCACCGGCACGCCCAGCTTGTGGCACAGGCGGAGGATTGCGCAGACCTGTTCCTCGGTGTCGGGCAGGGCCACGGCCATCGGCACCTGGCGGTACGCGGCGAGGCCGTCGCACTCGTAGGGCACGGTGTCCTCCGGCCTGGACAGCAGCGCGGCGTCCGGCAGGATCTGCGCCAGGCCGGCTAGCAGCGCATTGCGGCGGCCTTCGGCGGTGGCCTGCGCGCCTGCGGTGCCTTCGGTGGCGAGGGTGCGGGCTTCGTGCGGGGCATTCATGGCGACTCCTGGACTCTGGTCGGGCCGGCGGGCGGCCCGCCGTGGGGACGGCTGACGGGACGGCTGACTATAGCGCAGCCCTCATGCCGCGGGCACCACCAGGCACGTGAATTCCGCATGGCAAGCCGATCAAAAATGCTCATCATGGCCAGGCAGGCACCGGCCCCGGTTTCAGCGTAGCACCGGCCGGCGAGTGCAGGAAATGCGGCGCCCCCGCCTCAGCGTGCCGGGGCCGGCAGCCGCAGCACCATGTCGAGCTTGTCGTAGAAGTGCGGCGCGACATACAGCGCGTCGGGCTCCAGGCCGAAACGCTCGAAGCCAAGCGATTCGTACAGCCGCACCGCACCGGCGCTGCCGGCATTGACGCACAGGATCACCTGGCGCACGCCTTCCATGGCGGCGGCCTGCTCCAGCACGCGCTCCATCAGCGCGCGCCCGAGCTTCCTGTCGCGCCAGCCCGGCGCCACATACATGCCGAAGATCGATGCCTTGTGCCAGTGCTTGCGGCGCGGCTCGCGCATGATGCCGACCACGCCGGCCAGTGCGGTGCCGTCGAAGGCGCCGTATACGGCCTTGTCGGCGCTCGGCGCGAGGCGCTGCGCCACCACTTCCGGCGACAGGTCCCGTTCTTCTTCCAGGCTGGCGGCAAAGGCTTCCGGCGCCTCGGCCAGGCCCTGCAGGCGCAGCGCATGGAAGGCTTCGGCATCGGCGGGGGTCAGCAGCCGGATCTCCAGGTTCTGCATACGTGCGGTCTCCTACCAGTCCAGGCTTAGCAGCCAGTCGACGAAATAGCGTGCCTCGGGCTTCAGCGGCGCCTGCTCGCGCTCGACGATGTAATAGCCGTGCGGCGATACCGACTCGATATCGAGCAGCCGCACCATCTGCCCCAGCGACAGCCAGTGCCGCGCCATGCGCTGGCGCACCAGCGCCACGCCCTGGTTGGATGCGATCGCTTCCAGCATCAGGCCGATGTCGTTGAACTGCGGCCCGGTCTGCGGCTCGGGCCAGTCCAGTCCGGCGGTCTCGAACCACGGCTTCCACGGCTCCAGCGGGCTGCGCAAAAGCACCAGGCCATGAAGGTGCTCGGGTTTGGTGATGGCGCGGCCGTTGACGCGCTCGTAGTATTCGCGCCCGCATGCCGGGAACACCGGTTCGACCAGCAATTTCGTGGTCTTCAGGTCGGGGTAGCGGCCGGTGCCGTAGCGGATCTCGACGTCGGTGTCCTCGGCCTTGACGTCGAGGAACGGGATCGCCAGGTGCAGTTCCAGGTCGATATGCGGGTACAGCGCGCCGAACTCGGGCAGCCGCGGCACCAGGTGCTGGCGCCCGAACGTCGGCGGGATCGCCACGCGCAGCCGCGTGCGCAGCTTGTTGTACTCGGGCCGCGCCAGCTCGTTCAGCGACTTGAGCGCGTCCTGCACGTTGCGCAGGTAGCGCGTGCCGGCCGCGGTCAGCCGCAGCGCGGCGTTGGCGCGCACGAACAGGTCTTCGCCCCACAGCTCCTCGAGGTTCTTGATGCGGTGCGATACGGCGCTGGGCGTGACCGACAGCTCCTCGGCCGCGCGCGCGAAGCTGCCCAGCCGCGCGGCGGCCTCGAAGGCGATCAGCAGGTGCAGCGGCGGGACGCGGTTGAACATGGAAGCCATGCCGGCCGGTTCAGTGCGCGCCGCCGCGCGTGGCACTGAAGATCTTGCCCGGGTTGAGGATATGGTTGGGATCGAGCGCGTCCTTGATCACGCGCATCAGGTCGAGCGCATCCTCGCCGTGCTCCTTCACCAGGAAGCGCTGCTTGTGCAGCCCCACGCCGTGCTCGCCGGTGCAGGTGCCGCCCATCGCCAGCGCGCGTTCGACGATGCGCTGGTTGATGGCCTCGGCCTCGGCCATTTCCTCCGGCTTGTCCGGGTCGACCAGGATCGCCACGTGGAAATTGCCGTCGCCGACGTGGCCGACGATCGGGCAGGGCAGGGCGGAGGCGTTGAGGTCCTTTTCGGTTTCAGTCACGCACTCGGCCAGGCGCGAGATCGGCACGCACACGTCGGTGGTGACCGACTTGCAGCCGGGCTTGAGCTGCAGCATCGCAAAGTACGCGGTATGGCGCGCGTTCCACAGCCGGCTGCGGTCCTCGGGGCGCGTGGCCCACTCGAAGCCCTGGCCGCCGTGCTCGGCGGTGATCTGCTGCACGGTCTCGGCCTGCTCGCGCACGCCGGCCTCGGTGCCGTGGAATTCGAAGAACAGGTGCGGCGTCTCCGGCAGCGTCAGGTTGTCGTGGCGGTTGATGGCGCGGATCGCCAGCGCATCGACGAATTCAACACGCGCCACCGGCACGCCAAGCTGAATGGTCTGGATCACGGCCTGCACCGCGCTGCCCATGCTGGGGAAGGCGCACACCGCGGCCGAGATCGCCTCCGGCTGCGGGTAGAGCCGCACCGTGACCTCCGTGATGATGCCGAGCGTGCCTTCGCTGCCGATGAAGAGGCGGGTCAGGTCATAGCCGGCCGACGACTTGCGCGCGTGCGTGCCGGTGCGGATCACGCGGCCATCGGCGGTTACCACGGTCAGCGCCAGCACGTTCTCGCGCATGGTGCCGTAGCGCACCGCGTTGGTCCCGGAGGCGCGCGTCGCGCACATGCCGCCCAGCGACGCGTCCGCGCCCGGGTCGATCGGGAAGAACAGGCCGGTGTCCTTGATTTCCTGGTTCAGCTGCTTGCGCGTGACACCGGGCTGCACGGTCACGGTCAGGTCCTCGGGCTGCACCGCCAGCACGCGGTTCATCTGCGACAGGTCGAGGCTGACGCCGCCGGCGACGGCCAGCAGGTGCCCTTCCAGCGACGAGCCGGCGCCGTAGGGAATCAGCGGCACGCCGTGGTGGTTGCACAGGCGCGCCACCTCGGCGACTTCGTCGGTGCTGTGGGCGAACACGACCGCATCCGGCGCGGCCGGCGGGAACGGCGATTCATCGTGCCCATGGTGCTCGCGCACGCCGGCCGAGGTGGTGAAGCGCTCGCCGAAGCGCGCCGCGAGGGCGTCGCTGAAGGCGGGCGGCAGGGGGCGGCGTTCGAGCGCGGCGGGCGGCGTGGGGTGGTTCATGCGGGTCTCCGGCGGGTCGGCGCGGCGAGGTTGCCGGCGGTGGCGTTCCGGTTTTGTGGTCCGGAAAGGCAGGCGGGGCGCGACCCGGTTGGCGAATGGACGAATAACGGCATTCTACGCCGCGCGGCGGCTCATGCACCCTTGGCCGGCGCCGGGCTGGCCGATAGCCGCACAAGCGGGCGGAAGCGGGGGCAGCCCCTCGCGCGCATGGCGCATCCCTGCGCTCCGGCGCGATAATGCCCCATTTCCCCCCACACGCTTACCAGCCAAGAGGAGACCGGCATGGGCAACCGCCTGTCCAAGATTGCCACCCGCACCGGCGATGCCGGCACCACCGGCCTGGGCGACGGCACCCGCACCGGCAAGGACAGCCTGCGCATCGCCGCCATCGGCGACGTCGACGAACTGAACTGCCACGTCGGCGTGCTGCTGACCGAGACGCTTCCCGACGACGTGCGCGCCGCGCTGCTGCATATCCAGCATGACCTGTTCGACCTGGGCGGCGAGCTTTCCATCCCCGGCTACACCCTGCTCAAGCCCGAGCAGGTGGCGCAGCTCGACACCTGGCTGGCGGACTACAACGCCAACCTGCCGCGGCTGGCCGAATTCATCCTGCCCGGCGGCAGCCGCGCCGCGGCCCAGGCCCACGTGTGCCGCACCGTGTGCCGGCGCGCCGAGCGCGCGCTGGTGACGCTGGGCGCGGCCGAGCCGCTGAACGAGGCGCCGCGCCAATACCTGAACCGGCTGTCTGACCTGATGTTCGTGCTGGCGCGGGTGCTGAACCGGGCCGGCGGCGGCTCCGACGTTCTGTGGCAGCGCGACCGGCAGGGAGGCTGAGTCGCGGCCAGTTACGCAGCAAGCCAGGCAGGAAGCGGGGCGGCAAGTTAAGTCGGCGGCATTTTTTTGTCGCCGGCCGAGGGCTTGGGCTCAAGCCCCGGCCGCAAATGCCGTTGAGGAAACGCAAAATCCGAGAAATTTACTCGGATTTGCCGTTTCTGCCCTTGAAAAGACCCCGGGCGGCCACATTTCGGCCTCAGGTTGAATTGCAGCCGCGCGGATGGCGATGGCTCAAGAGGAGAGAATAATGGGTAAGATCATCGGTATCGACCTCGGTACCACCAATAGCTGTGTGGCGATCATGGAGGGCAATACCCCCAAGGTCATCGAAAACTCGGAAGGTGCCCGCACCACCCCGTCGATCATCGCCTACATGGAAGACGGCGAGATCCTGGTCGGCGCGCCCGCCAAGCGGCAGGCCGTGACCAACCCGCGTAACACGCTGTACGCGGTCAAGCGCCTGATCGGCCGCAAGTTCGAAGAGAAGGAAGTCCAGAAGGACATCGGCCTGATGCCGTACTCCATCGTCAAGGCCGACAACGGCGACGCATGGGTGTCGGTGCGCGACCAGAAGCTGGCGCCGCCGCAGGTGTCGGCCGAAGTCCTGCGCAAGATGAAGAAGACGGCCGAGGACTACCTCGGCGAGCCGGTGACCGAAGCCGTGATCACGGTGCCGGCGTACTTCAACGACTCGCAGCGCCAGGCGACCAAGGACGCCGGCCGCATCGCCGGCCTGGACGTCAAGCGCATCATCAACGAGCCGACCGCGGCCGCGCTGGCTTTCGGCCTGGACAAGAACGAGAAGGGCGACCGCAAGATCGCCGTGTATGACCTCGGCGGCGGTACCTTCGACATCTCGATCATCGAGATCGCGGACGTTGACGGCGAGAAGCAGTTCGAAGTGCTGTCGACCAACGGCGACACCTTCCTGGGCGGCGAAGACTTCGACCAGCGCATCATCGACTACATCATCGCCGAGTTCAAGAAGGACCAGGGCGTCGACCTGTCCAAGGACGTGCTCGCGCTGCAGCGCCTGAAGGAAGCCGCGGAAAAGGCCAAGATCGAACTGTCGAGCTCGCAGCAGACCGAGATCAACCTGCCGTACATCACGGCCGATGCCTCGGGTCCGAAGCACCTGAACCTGAAGATCACCCGCGCCAAGCTGGAGTCGCTGGTCGAAGAGCTGATCACCCGCACCATCGAGCCGTGCCGCACCGCGATCAAGGACGCCGGCGTCAAGGTCAGCGACATCGACGACGTGATCCTGGTCGGCGGCATGACCCGCATGCCCAAGGTGCAGGAGCAGGTCAAGGAGTTCTTCGGCAAGGAAGCGCGCAAGGACGTGAACCCGGATGAAGCCGTGGCCGTCGGTGCCGCGATCCAGGGCTCGGTGCTGTCGGGCGACCGCAAGGACGTGCTGCTGCTGGACGTGACGCCGCTGTCGCTGGGGATCGAGACCCTGGGTGGCGTGATGACCAAGATGATCACCAAGAACACCACCATCCCGACCAAGCATGCGCAGGTGTTCTCGACCGCCGACGACAACCAGCCGGCCGTGACCATCAAGGTGTTCCAGGGCGAGCGTGAAATGGCCTCGGGCAACAAGCTGCTGGGCGAGTTCAACCTGGAAGGCATTCCGCCCGCAGCGCGCGGCACGCCGCAGATCGAAGTCTCGTTCGACATCGACGCCAACGGCATTCTGCACGTGGGCGCCAAGGACAAGGCCACCGGCAAGGAAAACCGGATCACCATCAAGGCGAACTCGGGCCTGTCGGAAGACGAGATCCAGCGCATGGTCAAGGACGCCGAGGCCAACGCCGAGGAAGACAAGAAGGCCCGCGAGCTGGCTGATGCCCGCAACCAGGCCGACGCGCTGATCCACTCGACCAGGAAGGCCGTCACCGAATACGGCGACAAGCTGGAAGCCGGCGAGAAGGAAAAGATCGAAGCCGCGATCAAGGAACTGGAAGACGCCGCCCGCGGCGGCGACAAGGCCGAGATCGATGCCAAGGTCAACGCGCTGTCGGAAGTCAGCCAGAAGCTGGGCGAGAAGGTCTACGCCGACATGCAGGCCAAGGCCGGCGAGCAGGGCGCGGCGGGTGCGGCAGGTGCCGGCGCGCAGCAGCAGGCCCAGCCGCAGGACGACAACGTTGTGGACGCCGAATTCAAGGAAGTCAACGACAAGAAGTAATCGGGACACGCGGGCGGCGGTGCAGGCACTGGCCGGCACCGCTCCCGCCCCGACGCCGGGCGCGGCCATCGGACCCAGCGGGAAACCGCCGTCGGATGCCTCGCTCGGCTTTTTTGCTATTCGCCGGTGGAGCGCCGCATGCGCGTGCCGGCCAAAAAGGTTTGAGCCACCATGGCAAAACGTGACTATTACGAAGTGCTCGGGGTAGGCAAGAACGCGAGCGACGACGAAATCAAGAAGGCTTATCGCAAGCTCGCGATGAAGTACCACCCGGACCGCAATCCGGAGGGCAAGGACGGCAAGGTCGCCGAGGAAAAATTCAAGGAGGTCAAAGAGGCCTACGAGATGCTTTCCGACTCGGAGAAGAAAGCGGCCTATGACCAGTACGGCCACGCCGGCGTCGACCCCAACATGGCCGGCGGCTTCGGCGGCGCGCAGGGCTACGGCGGTTTCGCCGAAGCCTTCGGCGACATCTTCGGCGATATCTTCGGCCAGCAGCAGGGTGGTCGCCGCGGCGGCGGCGGCCCGCAGGCCTATCGCGGCGCCGACCTGCGCTACAGCATGGAGATCAGCCTGGAGCAGGCCGCGCACGGCCACGAGGCGCAGATCCGCGTGCCGCACTGGGACGACTGCGACCACTGCCACGGCAAGGGCGCGGAGCCGGGCTCCAGCGTCGAGACCTGCCCGACCTGCCACGGCGCCGGCCAGGTGCGCGTGTCGCAGGGCTTCTTCACCATGCAGCAGACCTGCCCGAAGTGCCACGGCAGCGGCAAATTCATTCCCAAGCCGTGCACCAAGTGCCACGGCCAGGGCAAGCTGAAGTCGCAGAAGACGCTGGAAGTGAAGATCCCGGCGGGCATCGACGAAGGCATGCGCATCCGCTCGTCGGGCAACGGCGAGCCGGGCATCAACGGCGGGCCGCCGGGCGACCTGTACGTGGAAGTCCACATCAAGCAGCACGCGGTGTTCGAGCGCGACGGCGACGACCTGCATTGCCAGATGCCGATCTCCTTTGCCACCGCGGCGCTGGGCGGCGACCTGGAAGTGCCGACGCTGAACGGCAAGGCCACCTTCCCGGTGCCCGAGGCGACGCAATCGGGCAAGACCTTCCGCCTGCGCGGCAAGGGCATCAAGGGCGTGCGCTCGGGCTATCCGGGCGATCTCTACGTGCATGTGAACGTGGAGACGCCGGTCAAGCTGACCGAGTCGCAGAAGGAACTGCTGCGCCAGTTTGACCGCTCGGTGCACGAGGGCGGTTCGCGGCATAGCCCGCAGGAGCAATCATGGCTGGATAAGGTGAAGAGTTTCTTCAGCTGATCCGGCCTGGCGGTATGAGACCGGCCACGTGAGAGCGTGGCCGGTTTTGTTTTTGGTGCGGCGCTGTCCCTCAAAAAGCCGCCGGTTTTCTCCCCTCTCCCGCCTGCGGGAGAGGGGCCGGGGGAGAGGGCAGGCGCCTCCATCGCCCACCACCCCGTCGCGCGCGATAATGCATCCTAGTACTTCATGCCGGCCGTGCCGGCAGTCCAGTTTTCCCTGACGATTTCCCGTGGTAGCCAGCATCCAGCCCCCGCTCTTACCCCTGGCCCCTCTCCCGCAAGCGGGAGAGGGGAGCACGCCCTCAGCCCAAGGAGAGGTCTTCGTCCTTCTCGATGACGCCACTGCCCCGGTGCCACAGGCCGCATCGCGTCTCTACACCAGCTTCCTCCACGAAGACGTACTGCCCGCTGGCAGCGATACCGCCCGGCTCGACGCGATGCTCGCCGAAGGTTGGCGACAAGGCTGGCACGCCACGCTGTTCGCCCCTTACGAGTTCGGCGGCGCGCTGGTCGACGCCCCGGTCCACACCGGCGGGACGATGCCGTGCCATGACGGTGCGCTGCGCCTGCTCTGGTTCCGCGAGCTGCGCCACCTCGACGGCGCGGCCGTGACTGAATGGCTCCAGGGTAACGCCACGCCTGCGCCTGCCGGCCTGATGGACGTCGCCTCCGATACTCCGCGCGAAGCCTTCGACGACGCCATCGCCCGCATCCACCAGTGGATCGAGGCCGGCGACACCTACCAGGTCAACTACACCCAGCGCCTGCGCTTCCATGCCTTCGGCGATCCGCTGGCGCTGTACGCCGCGCTGCGCGCCGCGCAGCCGGTGCCCTACGGCACGCTGGCACGGCTGCCGGGCGACGCCTGGGTGCTGTCGCTGTCGCCGGAGCTGTTCGTGCGCCACGACGGCGGCGGCCACCTGCTGACGCGCCCGATGAAGGGCACCGCGCCGCGTTCGGGCGATGCGCAGCGCGACGCGCAGGCCGCGGCCGCGCTCGCCGCCGATGCCAAGAACCGCGCCGAGAACGTGATGATCGTCGACCTGCTGCGCAACGACCTGGGCCGGATCGCGCAGCCGGGCAGCGTGGCGGTGCCCGAGCGCTTTGCCGTGCAGCCGTTCGGCGCGGTACTGCAGATGACCTCGACGGTCACCGCCACGGCGCGTCCAGGGACCGGCTTCGGCGCGCTGATGGCGGCGCTGTTCCCATGTGGCTCGATCACCGGCGCGCCCAAGCGCCGCACCATGGAGATCATCGCCGCGCTGGAAGGCACGCCGCGCGGCCTCTACACCGGCGCGATCGGCTGGATCGATGCCCCGCAAGCCGGTGCCGCCATGGGCCCGTTTGCGCTGTCCGTGGCAATCCGCACCCTGGTGCTGGCGCCGCCAGCGGCCAGCGGGCTGCGTTCCGGCGAGATGGGCGTCGGCGGCGGCATCGTCCACGACAGCGTGGCCGGCGAGGAATTCGCGGAATGCGGCTGGAAGGCGCGCTTCCTGAGGCGGCTCGATCCCGGCTTCACGCTGTTCGAGACCATGCGCGTGCAGGACGGTGAATGCCTGCACGCGGACCGCCACCTTGCGCGCCTCGGAAATTCGGCGCGTGCGTTTGGGTTTGCCTTCGATGCCGACGCTGCACGGGCAGCGGCGGTGACGCAGGCCGGGCAACTTGGCGCCGGTACCTGGCGCCTGCGCATGGCGCTGGACAAGGCGGGCACGCTGTCCTTCTCCAGCGGCGCGGTTGTGCCGTTGCCGGTGCCCGTCACGGTCGACCTGGCGCCCGAAACATTGCCCGACGTCGATCCGTTGCGCCGCCACAAGATCAGCGCCCGCGCCGTCTACGACGCCGGCTGGCAAGCCGCGGAGCGCGCCGGCGGCTTCGACCGCCTGTTCTTCAATGCCCGTGGCGAGTTGCTGGAAGGCGGGCGCAGTTCGGTCTTCGTCCGCATCGATGGCCGCTGGCTGACGCCGCCGCTGTCGGCCGACATCCTGCCCGGGGTGATGCGCGCGGTCGTGCTGGAGCAAGGCGGCGCGGCACTTGGCGCGCCCGGTGAAACGGTAGAGGAGGGCGTCATCACTCGCGCCATGCTGGCGCGTGCCGACGCCGTCGTGGTAGTCAATGCACTGCGCGGCGCAATGCCGGCAACGCTCATCTAGGCGCTACGGGTGATGCGTGTCCAGCACGCCGTCGCCCAGCTTCCAGCGCACCACGCCCGGCAGGTTGATCAGCTCGCGGTCGTGGCACACCATGATCACGGTGCGGCCTTCGGTGGCGAGGTCGCGCACCAACGCAATCACCTGTTCGCGTGCATGGCCGTCGAGACTCGAGGTCGGTTCGTCGAGCAACAACAGCTCCGGCTCCAGCACCTTGGCGCGCGCCAGCGCCACGCGCTGGATCTCGCCGCCCGACAGGTATTCGGGCGCGGTGTCCTGCAGGTGTGACACGCCGGCCCAGCCCAGCGCCTCGCCCACGCGCCGCGCGATCTCGTCGTGCGGCAGGCGGCGCGCATGCAGGCCGTAGGCGATGTTCGCGCGCACCGAAGTGCGGAACAGGTAGGGGTGCTGGTGCAGATAGGCAATGCGCTGGCGCACCGCCAGCGGCAGCGGATCGAGCGGCGCGCCATGGGTCTGGCCGTTGGCATCGGTCCATTGCACGGTGGCGCCGGGCGCGCGTTCCAGCCCGGCCAGCATGCGCAGCAGCGTGGTCTTGCCGGCGCCATTCATGCCGGTCAGCACGATCGCGGTGGCGCGCGGGATCAACAGCGTGTCGATGGCAAACAGGCGGCGCAGGCCGATGGTGCGGGCCAGCCCGCGCACGGTCAGCAACGGGGAGGCCGGTGGTTGGGATGCCGCTGTCATCGCCGGAACCCTCCTGCGCCCTGCAGCCACGCCATGCCGATATTGACCAGCAGCGCCAGCGCCACCAGCACGATGCCCAGCGCAATGCCCTGCGCGAATTCGCCCTTGCTGGTTTCCAGCGCGATCGCGGTGGTGATGGTGCGGGTCGAGCCTTCGATATTGCCGCCGATCATCAGCGCCGAACCGACCTCGGCGATCACGCGCCCGAAGCCCGCCACCACCGCCGCCATCAGCCCGAAGCGCAGCTCGCGCAGCACGGTAAAGAAGGTGCGCCAGCGCCCGGCGCCCAGCACCCACGCGGTTTCGCGCAGGCGTACATCGGCACCCTGCAGCGTCGACAGCGCAAACGCCAGCACCACCGGGAAGCCGATCACCGCCTGCCCCAGCACCATGCCCGACGGCGTGAACAGCAGGTGCAGGCTGCCCAGCGGCCCCTGGCGCGTCAGCAAGAGATAAAGGATCAGCCCGACCAGCACGGTCGGAAACGAGAGAAAAGCCTGCACCACCACCACCACCGCGCGCCGCCCCGGGAACTGCCGCGTGGCGATCAGCCAGGCGGCGGCGATGGCGGGCACGGTGGCGAGCGCCAGTCCCAGCACCGCGATGGCCAGCGAGGTCCAGACGATGAACCACAGCCCCGCGTCGCCGCTGCCGAGCAGGCGGAATGCGGCGGCGGTGGCGGCAGCGATCTCCACCGGGTCAGGCGGAGAAGGTGTGCTCGGGAGCGGGGAAGCTGCCGTCCTTGACCGCGGCCACGTAGGCACGCACGGCGCCTTCGATCGAGGTCTGGCCTTCCATGAAGTTGCGCACGAACTTTGCCTTGCGGCCGGGGTAGACATTGATCATGTCCTGCAGCACCAGCACCTGGCCGGTGCAGTCGGCGCCGGCGCCGATGCCGATGGTCGGCACCTTCAGCAGCTGCGTGATCTCGCCGGCGAGCTTGGCCGGCACCGCTTCCATCAGCACCACCTGCGCGCCCGCTTCCTGCAGCGCCAGCGCGTCGCGCTTGAGCTGCGCGGCGCCCGCGTCGGTCTTGCCCTGCACCTTGAAGCCGCCCAGCGCATGCACCGACTGCGGCGTCAGGCCGATATGCGCGCACACCGGGATGCTGCGCTCGACCAGGAATTTGACGATAGGCGCGAGCCAGTCGCCGCCTTCGAGCTTGACCATCTGCGCGCCGGCCTTCATCAGCGTGACGGCGCTGGCAAACGCGGTTTCCGGCGTTGGGTAGGTGCCGAATGGCAGGTCGGTCACCAGCATGGCGGTCTGGTTGCCGCGCGCCACGCATTCGGTGTGGTAGGCCATGTGTTCCAGCGTCACCGGCAGCGTGGTCTGCTGGCCCTGCATCACGTTGCCCAGCGAATCGCCGACCAGGATCATCTCGACGCCGCAGTAGTCGAGCAGCGCCGCGAAGCTGGAGTCGTACGCGGTCAGCATGGCGATTTTCTCGCCGGCGTCGCGCATCGCCTGCAATTTGGGGATCGTGATGGTCTTGCGGGAGGGGTCGAGGAGGTAACTCATGGCAGTGCCCGAAGGTGACGGCGGGTTGTGCCGCTAAACCACCCGCGATACCACGCAGGGCAACGGCTGCCGTCGTTATTGTGTTGTGGCTGGCAGGCGGGGCCTGTCAGGGCGCAGCGAGATTGAGAAAGGCCTTGCGGCCGCGCATGATTTCAATGCGCGACAGTAGTGTACGGAAATCGTTATCGTTGTCCACCGGATTGAAGTGGGCGGTATCGACGACCAGTACCGGGGCCTCGTCGTAGCGGTGGAACAGTTCGCCGTAGGCGTCGGCCAGCCGCTGCAGATAGTGTTCGTCGATGCCGGCCTCGCCCGGCTCGCCGCGGCGCACGATGCGCTCGCGCAGCAGCGACGGCGTGGCCTGCAGCACGATGACCAGGTCGACCCGCTGCGGCGGCAGGCTGAAACGCGCGGCAATGGCGTCGTACAGCGCCAGTTCGTCAGGCGCCAGCGTCAGGGCCGCGTGCAGGCGGTCCCTGGCCATCAGGAAATTGCTGACCATGCGCTGGCCGGCCAGCAGCGCGGCCTGCCATTGCTGCAGCTGCGCGGCGCGCTGCGTCAGGCACCACAGCTGCATTGCCAGCGCGTGGCGCGCGGGATCGCGGTAGAACGGTTCCAGGAAGGGGCTGCGGCGCGCGCAGTCAGGCAGCTCGTGCGCCTGCAGCGTGTGCGCCAGGCGCTGGGCCAGCGAGGTCTTGCCCGATCCGACGGGGCCTTCGACGACGATGCGGCGCAGGTGGTCGAGCATGGCGCTTTGCGCGGATGACCCGGGAGCCTCAGCCGTTGCTGCCGGCCCTGCCTTCGGCCTGCAGGCGCAGGCACTTGCAGGTGGAGACTTTCTCGATGCGCTGGGACGTCACGCCGGCCAGGAAGTCGGCGGCGCGGCCGCGCCCGGGGATCGACAGTTCGGCGTCCAGCTCCACCAGCGGCACCAGCGTGAAGGCGCGCTCGGTCACGCGCGGATGCGGCACGGTCAGGTGCTCGTCGTCGTATTGTTCGTTGCCGAACACAAGGAGATCCAGGTCGAGCGTGCGCGGCGCGTTGCGGAACGGGCGCTCGCGCCCGAACTGGTCCTCGATGTGGTGGCAGATGCGCAGGAGCTGCGACGCGGTGAACGAGGTCTGCACCTTGACCACCGCGTTGTAGTAGTCGTCGCCGCCGGCATCGACTGGCGCGGTGCGATAGAGCGAGGAACGCGCCAGCACCGTGATGCCGACCTGCTGGGCCAGGCACACGATGGCGTCCTTGATGGCCTGGCGGGCATCGCCCAGATTTGCGCCGATGCCGATGAAGGCGAGAGTCATTTACGTTTCCTCCGGCTGGCCGGGGCCGGCATGTGCTGCCTGGCCCGCGTCCGAGTCGCTCCGGGAAGAAACTTTATCCGATTTCCGCGGACTGCGTCGGCGGCGCTTCTTGCGCGCCGGGCCTTCGCCTTCCGCACCCTGGGCTCCGCCCTGGCCGCCACCCTGGCCCCGCGCGCCGCGCACGGCGTCGATCAGGTCTTCGCGCTCATGTGGCTCGGCGTTCTGGAAGTCCTGCCACCAGGCGGCCAGCTCTTCCGGCAGCTCGCCGGACTGGCAGCGCAGCTGCAGGAAATCGTAGCCGGCACGGAAGCGCGGCGACTCCAGCAGGCGGAACGGCATGCGGCCGACGCGCTTCTCGAAGCGCGGCTGCATGCCCCAGATATCGCGCATGTCGGTGACGAAACGGCGCTGGATCGCCAGCTGGCCGGTCTGCTTTTCGAGCACCGAATCCATGGCGCTGTTGAGCGCGGCGATGGCGTGCTCGCCTTCGTCGCGCAACTGGTTCCAGCGCTGCAGCACGTGGTGCCACAGCAGCGCGGCAAACAGGAAGCCCGGCGACACCGGCTTGCCGGCCTGCACGCGGCGGTCGGTGTTATCCAGCGCCAGCTGCACGAAGCGCTGGCCCATGGGCTGCTCCAGCGCCACGTCCAGCAGCGGCAGCAGGCCCTTGTGCAGGCCCGCCTTGCGCAGCTCCTGCAGCGAGGCCCAGGCGTGGCCGGACATCAGCAGCTTGAGCATCTCGTCGAACACGCGTGCGCTGGGCACGTTGTGGATCAGCTCGGCCAGGCTGGCGACCGGATGGCGCGTGGCCTCGTCGATATCGAAGCCGGTCTTGGCAGCAAAGCGCACCACGCGCAGCATCCGCACCGGGTCTTCGCGGTAGCGCGTGGCCGGGTCGCCGATCATGCGCAGCGTGCGGGCGCGGATGTCTTCCATGCCGTGATGGTAGTCATGCACGGTCTGCGCGGCCGGGTCGTAGTACATCGCGTTGATGGTGAAGTCGCGGCGTTCCGCGTCTTCGGCCTGCGAGCCCCACACGTTGTCGCGCAGCACGCGGCCCGAGGCGTCGATCGCATGGGTCTTGCTGTCGAGCTCGGCGCGCTTCAGGCGGCGGCCTTCGGGCAGGGTCTCGCTGGCGATGGCGTCGACCAGCGCACGGAAGGTCGAGACCTCGATGATTTCCTGCTCGCGCCCGCCGTAGAAGGTCACGTGCACGATCTGGAAGCGGCGGCCGATGATGCGCGAGCGGCGGAACAGCGACTGCACCTGCTCGGGCGTGGCATTGGTGGCGACGTCGAAATCCTTGGGCTTGATGCCGAGCAGCAGGTCGCGCACGGCGCCGCCGACGATATAGGCCTGGTAGCCGGCCTGCTGCAGCGTCGAAGTGACCTTGACGGCATTGCGCGACAACAGCGTGGGGTCGATCTGGTGCTCGTCCACGTTGACGATGCGCGGCGTATGGGCGCGGCCGGTGCGGCGCTGCTTGGGGCCGGGCTTGCCCAGCAGCCTGGTAATGAGCTTCTTGATCACGTCAGAACAGATCCATGATGCGCCAGCCGGCCGCGGCGGCGTGGTGGCGCAGGCGATCGTCCGGATTGGTGGCGATCGGCTCGGAGACTTTTTCCAGCAGGGGCAGGTCGTTGGCCGAGTCGCTGTAGAAGGTGGTGGTCTCGAAGTTGTCCCAGGTCGCGCCCTGGGCCTTGAGCCAGGCTTCGACGCGGGTGATCTTGCCTTCGCGGAAACTCGGCACGCCGAAGACATCGCCGGTGAACTGGCTTTCCGGCTTGCCGTCGACGGTGGCGGGCTCGGTCGCGATCAGGTGCTTGATGCCGAAGGCGGCGGCGATCGGCGCCGTGACGAAGCTGTTGGTGGCGGTCACCACCGCGCACAGGTCGCCGGCCTCGATGTGCTTGTAGACCAGCGCGCGCGCCTGCGGCGTGATCACCGGGTCGATCACCTCGTGCATGAACTGCGCGCGCATGGCGTCGAGCTTGTCGCGCGGGTTGGCCGCCAGCGGCCCCAGCGCAAAGCGCAGGAACGCCTGGATGTCCAGCGTGCCCGCCTTGTAGTGGTTGTAGAACTCGTCGTTCTTCTGCCGGTAAATTTCCTCGTCGACGATGCCCAGGCGGACCAGGAAGCGGCCCCATTCGTGGTCGCTGTCGGTCGGGATCAGGGTGTGGTCGAGGTCAAAGAGTGCCAGATTCATGGGGCGCGATTTTACCTTAAGGCAGGATGGGGTAAGGGAGCGGGCGGGGCGGGGCCGTCGCCTAGTCCCGGAATTCAGCGAACATCTCGCGCAGCAGCGGCAGCGTGACCGGCCGCTTGCGTTCGAGCGAGTAGGTATCGAGCGCGTCGAGCAGCGCCATCAGGCTGGGCATGTCGCGGTAGTGGCGCGTGACCAGCCAGTGCGTGATCTCGGGCGACAGCTGCAGGCCGCGCTCGCGTGCCGCTTGCAGCACCGCGGCCTTCTTGTCGTCGTCGGACAGCGGCGCGACCTGGTACACCAGGCCCCAGCCCAGCCGGGTGCGCAGGTCTTCCCGCACTGGCATGGCGCGCGGGGCCAGGCCGCCGGCGACCACCAGCGCGGTGCGCACGTGGGCGCGCACCTCGTTGTACAGCGAAAACACCGCGATCTGGCGCGCTTCGTCCAGCAGCTCGACATCGTCGACGGTGTAGAGCTGGCACCACGGGTCGAACAGGAAGTCGGACAACGGGTGGTGCGGGCTCAGGTAGCGCGAGCGGATGCCATGCTGTGGCGCTGCCTCGCAGACCGCGTGCAGCAGGTGGGTGCGGCCGCAGCCGACCTCGCCCCACAGGTAGACCAGCCGGTCGGTGGCGCGCTCCTGCGCGACCGCGGCGGGCAGCTCCTGCAGGCGCTGCACCGGCTCGCGGTTGGCCGCCACCACGAAATTCTCGAAGGTCGAAGGCGGCGGACTGCCCAGTTCGAGCGACAGTTGCTTGTTGGGACGCGGGGACATGACGTATGGCTAACTTGCGGGGTGGCGTCTGGGGGATGGGGTCGGGATAGTGGCAGCCGTTATTTTCGGTACAGGTCGCTGGCCACGTAAACCCGGCGCAGCTGCCGCGCGCCGACCAGCAGCACGGCGCACGTCGGCAGCGCCAGCAGCACGCCAAAGAAGCCGAACAGCTGGCCGAAGGCAAGCAGCGCGAAGATCACCACCAGCGGGTGCAGCCCGATGCGCTCGCCCACCAGGCGCGGCGTCAGGTAGAAGCTCTCGATGAACTGGCCGAAGCCGTACACCACCGCCACCGCACCCAGCCCATACCAGTTGCCGAACTGCAGCATCGCCGCCAGGATCGCCATGACCAGCCCGACACCGAAGCCGATATACGGGATAAAGACCGCCAGCCCGGTGAAGACCCCGACCGGCACGCCGATATCGAAGCCGGCAATGGTCAGCCCGATCGAGTAGATCGCCGCCAGGATCACCATCACCAGGATCTGGCCGCGCAGGTATTGCGACAGCAGGGCATCGGTCTCGTTGGTCAGCTCGCGCACCTTGGGCACCCAGCGGCGCGGCACCACGCCCTCGATGCGGCGCATCACCATGTGCCAGTCCATCATCAGGTAGAACATGACGATGGGCACGATAAAGATGATGCCCGCCACCTCGATCAGTGCCGAACCCGACATCTTGACGTAGTTCAGCAACACCACCAGCAGGTCTTCCGGGCTGGCCGAGAAGCGGTCCGACAGCATGCTGCGCAGCCCCGGGAAGTCAAAGCGCACGCGCACGCCGAACTCCGCCAGCCGCGGCGCCACCACGGAATTGAGCTTTTTCAGCAGGATCGGCAACTGCTCGCGCACCTGCGGGATCTCGCGCTGGAGCACCGCGATCAGCAGCAGCACCAGCATCACGCAGATCACCGTCAGCAGCAGGATCATCAGCGTCACGCCGATGGCGCGCGGCACCCGGCGCCGTTGCAGCCAGTCCACACCCGGGTTCAGGATATAGGCGAAGATGAACGCGAACAGGAACGGCGTCAGCACCGGCGCCAGCGCGATGATCGCGGCGAACAGCGCGGCGGCCACTGCGATCCAGAGCAGGATGCGTTTGGTCTCGTGGTTCAGCAGCGGGGCGTTCATCAAATAATCTGGGCAAGAGGCGGCAGGGCGGGTTTTCGGCATAGTTGGCCGGAAACTGGAAGCCGGGGGCCTCTATCCGTTAAAATTGCGATTCTACTGGACTCGCGCCCGCCTTCCGATGCCAAGCGGCGGAAGCTGCAACGGAAGCCCCGACTGCGCGAGCGCCGGATTTGTCACTTTAGTTCCTCCCTTTATTCCTCCAGGACAAGCAGGTTCCCATGAGCGCATCCCCGACCGACGGCCAGGCCGGCCTTTCCTACCGCGACGCCGGTGTTGACATCGATGCCGGCGACGCGCTGGTCGACCGCATCAAGCCGTTTGCCAAGCGCACCATGCGCGAAGGCGTGATGGCCGGCATCGGCGGGTTCGGTGCGCTGTTCGAGCTGTCGAAGAAATTCCAGGAGCCCGTGCTGGTGTCGGGCACCGACGGCGTGGGCACCAAGCTCAAGCTGGCGTTCCAGCTGAACCGCCACGACACCGTCGGCCAGGACCTGGTCGCGATGAGCGTCAACGACATCCTGGTGCAGGGCGCCGAGCCGCTGTTCTTCCTGGACTACTTCGCCTGCGGCAAGCTGGACGTCGACACCGCCGCCACCGTGATCCAGGGCATCGCCCGCGGCTGCGAACTGGCCGGCTGCGCGCTGATCGGCGGCGAGACCGCTGAAATGCCGAGCATGTACCCGGACGGCGAATACGACCTGGCCGGCTTTGCCGTCGGCGCGGTCGAGAAGAAGAAGATCATCGACGGCAGCACCATCACCCCGGGCGACGTGGTGCTGGGCCTGGCGTCGTCGGGCGCGCATTCCAACGGCTATTCGCTGGTGCGCAAGATCATCGAGGTGGCCAAGCCGGACCTGAATGCCGACTTCCACGGCCAGCGCCTGCAGGACGCCATCATGGCGCCGACGCGCATCTACGTGAAGCCGCTGCTGTCTCTGATCGAGACCCTTCCGGTCAAGGGCATGGCCCACATCACCGGCGGCGGCCTGACCGAGAACGTGCCGCGCGTGCTGGCGCAGAACGTGACTGCCGTGCTGCATCGTGATGCCTGGGCCCTGCCGCCGCTGTTCCAGTGGCTGCAGGCGCAGGGCCGCGTGGCCGACGACGAAATGCACCGCGTCTTCAACTGCGGCATCGGCATGGTGGTGATCGTGGCCAAGGAAGACGCCGAACGCGCCATCCGCCACCTGCAGGCCGCCGGCGAAGCCGTGTGGGAGATTGGTGAGATCCGCGAACGTGCCGAGGGCGAGGCCCAGACCATCGTGATCTGACGCGACCCCAGCGTTTCACACATACAGAAAACGGCGCTTGCCTTCGGGCATGCGCCGTTTTTTTTCGTCCGTGCCCTGGCGGATATGGTGGTTAGGTGTTTACCCGAACCCGCTGCCACCATTTGTGGCAGATATCGCTTTAGTGCATCGCACCAAATTCCAGCATGCATATGCACCACATCTGACAAACAATATTTTGCTTGATTGTATGGCGGTTTATGGCCTAATGTACTGAGCAAAGGCGAGGCGCATGCATGCCCCGTCGGAGACAACCCCGCGCGCAACCGGCGACCGATGCGCAGCGGGCAGGCCAGGGACCATTGGAGGAACACCATGCAAGCAGTCAGCATCGACGCCGCGGGAAAAGGCGCGTCGGCCAAGAAACAGTCAGTCGCGCGCGTCGCCGGGGCCAGCCTGGCCGGCACTACGCTGGAGTTCTACGACCACTTCATCTACGGATCGGCCGCGGCGCTGGTCTTCCCCAAGCTGTTCTTCCCGCAGAGCGATCCGCTGACCGCGACGCTGCTGTCCTTCGCCAGCTATGGCGTGGCATTCGTGGCGCGGCCGCTGGGCGCGGCCATCTTCGGCCACTTCGGCGACAAGATGGGCCGCAAGTCGATCCTGATCATCACGCTGCTGATGATGGGCCTGGCCACCTTCGGCATCGGCCTGCTGCCGACCTATGCCGCGGCTGGCGCGCTGGCGCCGCTGCTGCTGGTGCTGCTGCGCGTGGTGCAGGGCCTGGCGCTGGGCGGCGAGTGGGGCGGGGCCGCGATCATGGTCAACGAGCTTGATCCCGAAGGTAAGCGGCGCGGCATCCTCGGCAGCCTGGTGCAGCTGGCGGCGCCGATCGGCTTGCTGCTGGCCAACGGCATCTTTGCGCTGGTGACGTGGCAGGTGTCCGAAGAAGCCTTCCTCAGCTGGGGCTGGCGCGTGCCGTTCCTGCTGTCGGCGCTGCTGGTCGGGGTCGGGCTCTATATCCGCTCCAACGTGCGGGAATCCGGCATGTTCGAGAAGCTGGAGGAATCGCATGCCGAAGCGCGCGCGCCCATCATGGAAGTGCTGCGCAACTACAAGAAGCAGCTGTTGATCGCCTTCGGCGCGCGGCTGGGCGGCGACATCGCCTTCTATGTGTTCACGCTGTTCCTGCTGTACTTCGTGCCGACCAAGCTGGGCCTGCCCAAGAGCATCGCGCTTAACGCCGTGCTGCTGGGCGCGGTGGCGCAGATCCTGTTCATCCCGATCGCTGGGCTGCTGGCTGACCGCATCGGGCGCCGCCCGGTGCTGATGATCGGCGGTATCGGCGGCGCGGTGTGGGCCTTTGTCTTCTTTGCCATGGTCAAGACCGGCAGCCCTGCGCTGATTATGCTGGCCTCGTTCGTCGGCATGGTGCTGGTGTCGTTCATGTTCTCGCCGCTGGCCTCGTTCCTGCCCGAGCTGTTCGCCACCCGGGTGCGCGTCACCGGTGCCTCGCTTGGCTTCCAGTTCGCCGGCGTGTTCGGCGGCGCGCTGGCCCCGCTGATCGCGATCGGCCTGCTCGACCGCTTCGGCAGCACCGCGCCGGTGGCGATCTACCTGGCGGTGGTGTGCGCGCTGATCGCGGTCGCCGCGGCCGCCGCACGCGAAACCGCGCGGATGCACCTGTCCGACGCAGACCGTTGAAGACAACCTCGGGGGCGCCCGGCGCGCCCCTTCTTTTCCTTACGTGACGAACATCGTGAAACAGTTTGACCTGATCATCCGCAACGGCACCGTGGTGACTGCCAGCGACACCATGCAATGCGACATCGCCGTCAGGGACGGCCGGATCGTGCAGCTCGGCCTTGACCTGGGCGAAGCCACGGAGGTCATCGACGCCAGCGGCAAGCTGGTGCTGCCGGGCGGCGTCGATGCGCACTGCCACCTGGACCAGCCCATGCCGGACGGCCTCAGGATGGCCGACGACTTCCGCACCGGCTCGGTCTCGGCCGCGTGCGGCGGCACTACCACCGTGATCCCGTTTGCCGCGCAGGAAAAGGGCCATTCGCTGCGCGCGGCGGTGGACGACTACCATCGCCGCGCCGGCGGCAAGTCGGTGGTCGACTATGCCTTCCACCTGATCGTTGCCGACCCGACCCATGCCGTGCTGCAGGACGAACTGCCGGGGCTGATCCGCGAGGGCTATTCGTCGTTCAAGATCTACATGACCTACGACGACCTCAAGCTTAACGACCGCGAGATCCTCGAGGTGCTGTCGGTGGCGCGCCAGGAAGGCGCACTGGTGATGGTGCATGCCGAGAATTCCGACTGCATCGCGTGGCTGACCGACAAGCTCGAGGCCGCTGGCAACACCGCGCCGCGCTTCCATGCGCTGGCCCGGCCGATGGCGATCGAGCGCGAGGCCACGCACCGCGCCATCACCTTCTCCGAGCTGGTCGATGTGCCGATCCTGATCGTCCACGTCTCCGGCAAGGAAGCGGTGGAGCAGATCCGCTGGGCGCGCAACCGCGGCATGAAGATCTTTGCCGAGACCTGCCCGCAGTACCTGTTCCTGACCGCCGACGACCTGGACCAGCCCGACTACCACGGCGCCAAGTGCGTCTGCAGCCCGCCGCCGCGCGACCGCGGCAACCAGGAGGTGATCTGGGACGGGCTTGCCGACGGCCTGTTCACCATCTTCTCGTCCGACCACGCGCCGTTCCGCTACGACGATCCCGAGGGCAAGAAGCCCGGCGGCAAGGAAGTGCCGTTCCAGTACATCCCCAACGGTATCCCGGGCCTCGAGACGCGCCTGCCGCTGCTGTTCTCGGCGGGCGTCAACGGCGGCCGCATCTCGGTGAACCAGTTCGTGGCGCTGACCTCGACCAATCCCGCCAAGCTGTACGGCCTGCACCCGCGCAAGGGCACCATCGCCATCGGCGCCGACGCCGACCTGGTGCTGTGGGATCCGAAGCGCGAAGTGCAGATCCGCAATGCCGACCTGCACCACGCCGTCGACTACACGCCGTATGAAGGACAGCGCGTGACCGGCTGGCCGGTGACCACGCTGGTGCGCGGCAAGGTCATCGCGCATGAAGGCGAAGTGCGCGCCGAGGCCGGCCATGGCGAGTTCCTGCCGTGCGCGCTGCCGGAGATGGCGCGGCCGCGCTACCGCACCTCGGGCGGCAGCCTGTGAATGCGGTGGTTTTTTCGATGATCTGACCGACACTGCCGATATGGAACTGACCAACAGCCTGGACGCCGCCACCATCGCCGGGCGCGTGGCCGCCGGCCGCCTCGATCCCGCCGAGGTGGTGGCCGCGTTCCAGGCCCGCATCGCGGCGCGCAACGACCAGCTCAACGCCGTCTTCGAACAACGCCAGGAGCTGGTCGACGCCGACCTGGCGCAGCTGCGCGCACGGCTGGCGCAGGGCGAGCGCCCGCTGCTGGCGGGCGTGCCGGTGATCGTCAAGGACGTGATCTGGAGCCAGGGCCGCCGCGTCACGCAGGGCTCGCAGCTGTACCGCGACTTTATCGCGCCGGCCGATGCGATCGCGGTCGAGCGCCTGCGCCGCGCCGGCGCGATCGTGCTCGGCATGGGCAATACCTCGGAGTTCGCCTGCAAGGGCCTGACCACCAACAAGGTCTACGGCCTGACGCGCCATCCGCTCGACGCCACGCTGACCGCCGGCGGGTCGTCCGGCGGCTGCGCGGTGGCGGTGGCTGCCGGCATGGCGCCGCTGGCGCTGGGCACCGACGGCGGCGGCTCCAGCCGGCGCCCGCCCGCGCATGCCGGCGTGGTCGGCTTCAAGCCGTCCTATGGCGCGATTCCCGATTCGATCGGCTTTGCCCACGCCTTCAACGGCATCCAGGTGATCGCGCCGATCACGCGCACCGTGTCCGATGCGGCGCTGATGTTCGATGCGCTGGCCGGCGCCGATGCGCGCGATCCGGATACGCTGGGCTTCAGCCTGGCGGCAGAGCGCCCGCTGCATACGCTCAGGATCGCGCTGAGCCCGCGGCTGGGCTTCGATACGCCGGTCGACGATGACGTCGCCGAAGCCTGCGCGCAGGCCGTGGCGCGGCTGCAGGCGGCAGGCCTGAGCATCGAGATGGCCGACCCGGCCTGGCCCCGGGGCGCCGACGAGGCAGCACTGATGCCGCTGCAGCACGTGGGGCTGGCCAATCTCTACGGCGACCCCTGGCGCCGCGATCCCGATGTATTCGATCCGGATGTCGCGCGCCAGATCGAGCGCGGGCTGGCGTGGACCGGCGCCGACGTGGCGCGTGCGCGCGAAGCCAGCCACCAGATCGCGCTGGCCATGGCGGAGTTCTTTACCCGCTACGACTTGCTGCTGTGCCCGACCACGCCGTGCGTGGCGTGGCGTAACGACCGGCTCGGGCCCGAACGGATCGGCGGCGTTGCCGTCGAGCCGCGCGCCCATGCGGTCTTCACCCCTTTCTTCAACCATGCGCTGGCACCGGCGATCTCGGTGCCTTGCGGCAGCGGCCGCGACGGCCTGCCGGTGGGCCTGCAGATCGCCGGCCCGCGCGGCGCCGACCGCACCGTGCTGGCCGCGGCCAGGCTTGCCGAACGCGTGCTCGCGGCGCGGCCCGGCGCTAACGGATAACTACGGATAACAACGATATGCGAATTCTTGTCCTCAATCCCAATACCAGCGAAGGCATCACCGCGCGGCTGATGGCCGCGGCCACGCCGGTGGCATCGCCCGGCACCGAGCTGGTGCCGCTGACCGCCAGCCGTGGCGTGCCCTATATCGCCACGCGCGCCGAGGCGCAGGTCGGCGGCGCCATTGCGCTGGAGATGCTGGCGGAACGCCACACGGAATTCGACGCCGCGATCATCGCCGCCTTTGGCGATCCCGGCCTGATGGGCGCGCGCGAGCTGTTCGACCTGCCGGTGGTAGGCATGGCCGAGGCGGCCATGCTGTCGGCCTGCATGCTGGGCCGGCGCTTTTCGATCGTTACTTTCGCGCGCGCCCTCGGCCCCTGGTACGAGGAATGCGTGGACATGCACGGCCTGCGCGGCCGGCTGGCCGGCATCCGCATGCTCGACGGCAGCTTTGCCTCGGTCTCGGACGTGCAGGAAGAAAAGGAAGCGGTGCTGGTGGAACTGGCCAACCGCGCCGTGGTGGAAGACGAGGCCGACGTGGTGATCCTGGCCGGCGCGCCGCTGGCGGGCCTGGCCGCGCGCGTGCGCGATCGCATCCCGGTGCCGGTGGTCGACCAGATGGCTGCCGCGGTCAAGCAGGCCGAGGCGCTGGTCGCGTTGCAGCCGCGCAAGGCCAGCGCGGGCACGTTCCGGCGTCCGGATGCCAAACCGACGATCGGCCTGGCGCAGGCGCTGGCGGCGCGCATCGAGCACCGCTGAACACTGTCTGTCCAACACCGCGTCATTTCCGCGCGCAGCGGGAATGACGCCGGCCTTACACCGCGGCGAACACCGCTTCCAGGTCCACTTTCTCTTCAGCCGGCAATTCCAGCCGCAGTGTGCTCTCGACATGCTCGAGGTGCTCGTCCATCAGCTGCGCCACGCGCTCGCCATCGCCGGCTTCCAGCGCATCGACGATATCGTCATGCTCGTGATGCGGGCACGACGGCACGCCCGGCGCGTCGTACAGCGCGATGATCAGGCATGTCAGCGAGCACAGCTCGCGCATGTACTTGCCCAGGTACTGGTTGCCGGTCAGCTCGGCCAGCCTGCAGTGGAATTCGCCTGACAGCCGGATGATGGCGCGCCGGTCGTTGCTGTCGCGCGCCTGCGCTTCCTCGCGCGTGGTCGCGCGCAGCGCCTTCAGCCCGGCCGCATCGATCGCGCCGGCAAGGTCGCGCACCAGCGCCGGTTCGAGCAGGCGGCGCGAATGCAGCACCTGCCTGGCTTCGGCCACGCTCGGGCTCGACACGAAGGTGCCGCGGTTCGGGTGCACCGTCAGCACGCCTTCATGGGCCAGCTTGCCGAAGGCGAGCCGCACCTTGGTGCGGCTGACGCCGAATACGCTGCCCAGTTTTTCCTCGACCAGCTTGGTGCCGGGCGGCAGCCGGTGTTCCCAGATCGCGGTCAGGATACGGTCGGCGATTTCCTCCACCGACGCACCGCGCGCGTTGTCCGCATCGTTTTCGTTGGCATTGCCCAGGGCAGGCGCGGGCTGGTCGGTTCTGGTTCGTGGCATGGCGGGTCGGCGCGGGTGGTCCGAAAAAGACATTCGGTGCCGTCATTGTATGGCGGCTTGCCAACAAGTGTATAACACCGGCGGTGGACCGGTTGCCAGCGCCGGCGGATTTACTTCGCCTTGTTCAGCCTGGCCAGCGCGTCGCCGGTGACGCGGCAAATGCGCCAGTCGGGCAGCACTTCGGCGCCCATGGCCTGGTAGAAGTCGATCGACGGCTGGTTCCAGTCCAGCACCGACCACTCGAAGCGGCCGCAGCCACGCTCGACCGCCAGCGCGGCGAGGTGCTGCAGCAACGCCTTGCCCAAGCCGTGGCCACGCCAGGCCGGGTCGACGTAAAGGTCTTCCAGGTACAGGCCGGGTTTGGCGAGGAAGGTGGAGAAGTTGTGGAAGAACAGGGCGAAGCCGACCGCCTTGGGCGCGCCATTGGCGTCAACTTCAACCAGCACCGCTTCGGCGTGCGGCGTGGCGCCGAACAGCGCTTCCTCGATCTTTTGCGGCGTGGCTTCGACGATATGCGTCAGCTTTTCGTACTCGGCCAGCGCCAGGATCAGGTTGAACAGGGTTTCGCTGTCGGCAGCGGTGGCGGGGCGCAGGGTGAAGGCGGATCTGGACATGTCCGTGAGTAGGCAAGAACAGGATCCGCGATTATCGCCTGTGCATCACGTTGCCGTCAGTGGCCAAAGTCCGCCAGCTTGCGCACCTCGTCAACATAGCCCGGCGCCAGGCAGTCCACCACCAGCCGCTCCGGCGTGCTGCGCAGCCAGGTCAGCTGGCGCTTGCACAGCTGGCGCGTGGCAGCGATGCCGCGCTCGCGCATGGTGTCGAAATCGCACTCGCCGTCGAGGTATTCCCACACCTGCCGGTAGCCGACGCAGCGGATCGACGGCAGCCCCGGATGCAGGTCCTCGCGTGTGCGCAGGCGGCGGACTTCGTCAATAAAGCCGTTGGCCAGCATGGCGTCGTAGCGCTGCGCGATGCGCGCATGCAGCGCCAGCCGGTCCGAGGGCTCGAGCGCGATCACGCGGTAGCGCTGGTCTGCGGCACCGGCAAAGGTGCGGCCCTCGGCCTGGCGGGCCAGCAGCGCCGACATCGGCTGGCCCGAAAGCCGGTGGATTTCGAGCGCGCGCTGGATGCGCTGCGCATCGTTGGGCGCCAGGCGCGCCGCGGTGACGGGGTCGACCTGCGCCAGCATCGCATGCAGCGCCGGCCAGCCGCGCTCGGCGGCGAGCTGGTCCAGCTCGGCGCGCACCGCGGGGTCGGCCTGCGGCAAGTCGTTCAGCCCCTGCGTCAGCGCCTTGTAGTAGAGCATGGTGCCGCCCACGATCAGCGGTACGTTGCCGCGCGCGCGGATCTCGCCGATCAGCCGCCCGGCATCGGTGACGAACTGCGCCGCGGAATAGCTCTCGACCGGATCGATGATGTCGATCAGGTGGTGCGGCGCCGCGGCCAGTTCTGCGGGCGTGGGTTTGGCCGTGCCGATGTCCATTTCGCGGTACACCAGCGCTGAGTCCAGGCTGATGATCTCCACCGGCGCATCGGCCGCCAGCGCCAGCGCGGCGGCGGTCTTGCCCGAGGCGGTGGGCCCGAGCAGGCAGACCACGGGTGCAGGCGTGGCGGAATCGTCAGGTACGGCGGACATCGTCGGCAGAGTCGTAAAGAGGCGGTGGCGCTTACTGGCCGCGCAGGAACAGGCGGTCCAGCTCGGTCACGGTCAGTTGCACCCAGGTCGGGCGGCCGTGGTTGCACTGGTCGGCGCGCTCGGTCTGCTCCATCTGGCGCAGCAGCGCGTTCATTTCCTCGACGGTGAGCTTGCGGTTGGCGCGCACCGCGCTGTGGCAGGCCAGCGTGGCCAGCAGCTCGTTGCGGCGCTCGGCCAGCACGCGCGAGCCGCCGTAGGCGTGCAGGTCGCGCAGCACGTCGCGCGCCAGCGCTTCGGCGTCGGCCTGTTGCAGCAGCGCGGGCACCGCGCGCACCGCCAGCGTGGTCGGCGATACCGGCGTGATGTCGAAGCCGAGCAGCGCCAGCGTTTCCTGGTGCTCCTCTGCCGAGCCGATTTCCACCGGGCTGGCGGGCAGCGTGACCGGGATCAGCAGCGGCTGCACGGCCAGGTCGCGCGCGTCCAGGCCGGCCTTGATCTGCTCGTAGAGGATGCGTTCGTGCGCGGCGTGCATGTCCACCAGCACCAGCCCGCGCGCATTCTGCGCCAGCACATAGATGCCGTGCAGCTGGGCGATGGCATAGCCGAGGGGGTGGTCGTCGGTGGTGTCTGCCGCGTCGGCGGAGGCCGGCGGCAGGCGGTCGAGCAGGCCTGGCGGCTCGTCGGCGCGCGCGGCCTGCGCATCGGCCAGCCAGGCGGGCGGCTGCGCCGAAGCGCCGGGAAAATTGCCACCTGGAGCGCCATACGGGCGCGGCGTCGGCGCGGTCGCGTCGCGCACCATGCCGAGGTAGGCCTGGCGCGGCTGCGCAATGCCGAGCTCGGTCTGCCGCGCCGCGGAGTAGTTGACCCACTGGCTGCCACCACCGCCGCTGCCGCCGCCAAATGACGGTCGGGCGCCCGCAGGCGCCGCAGCCGGCAGCCGGATCTCGCCGTCCTCATCGGTATGCAGGCTGTCGCCGTTCTCGCCGGCCTGGCGTGCCAGGCTGCGCTGCACCGCGTGATAGATGAACTGGTGCACCGCGCGCGATTCGCGGAAGCGCACTTCGATCTTGGAAGGGTGCACGTTGACGTCAACCATCTCCGGCGGCAGGTCCAGGCACAGCACGTACGACGGGAAACGGTCGCCGTGCAGCACGTCCTGGTAGGCGCTGCGCACCGCGTGGTTGAGCAGCTTGTCGCGCACGAAGCGGCCGTTGACGAAGAAGTACTGCTGGTCGGGCCGCCCCCGCGACGCGGTGGGCAGGCCGGCAAAGCCGTACACGTGCAGCGTGTCGGCCTGTTCGTCCAGCGGCAACCGCGCCCGCGCGAAGTCGGCGCCCAGTACCTGCGCGGTGCGGTTGGCGACGTCGCCGGCGTTCCAGTGCTCCAGCGGCTTGCCGTTGTGGTGGACCGAGATGGCCACGTCCGGCCGTGCCAGCGCCACCCGGCGCACCATCTCCAGGCAATGCCCGAGTTCGGTCTGCTCCGATTTCAGGAACTTTCGGCGCGCCGGCGTGTTGAAGTAGAGATGCTGCACGTCGACCGTGGTGCCGACTCCGCCAGACGCCGGTTGCACGGTGCCGGTATCGGCACTGACCTGCGTGGCATGGGCGTCGGCAGCGGTGCGGCTGGTCAGCGCAAGCTGGGAGACGGAAGCGATCGAGGCCAGCGCCTCGCCGCGGAAGCCCAGCGTCAGTACCGATTCCAGTTCGTCGAGCGACGCAATCTTGCTGGTGGCGTGGCGCATCAGCGCCACCGGCAGCTCGGCGGCGGGGATGCCGCAGCCGTTGTCGGTGATGACGATGCGCCGCACGCCGCCTTCTTCCAGCCGGATGGCCAGCTGCGTGGCACCGGCGTCCAGCGCGTTTTCCAGCAGCTCCTTGACCACCGACGCCGGGCGCTCCACCACTTCGCCGGCGGCGATCTGGCTGATGAGCTGGTCCGGCAGCGGACGGATCGGACGCGGCAGCTGGGAGGTGCGAAGGGTGGCGCGAAGGGTGGTGCGAACGGGGCTCTGGCTGGCGGAATCGGGCATCCGGCGATTATACGTGGCCGTCCACGCAGAGTCGGCGCCACCGGCCCGCGACAAGTGGCGGAAGGGCACGCCGGCTCTTGTATGATTCATGCCAGGGCGGCACGCGCCGCGTGGACTTGTGCAGTCAACCAAACCATATCGGGGAACGACTTGGAATTCGCTTTGCAGCTCATCGACATGCTGGTCCATGTCGACAAATACCTCGGCACCGTCATCGACCAGTATGGCCACTGGGTCTATGCCATCCTGTTCCTGATCGTGTTCGCCGAAACCGGGCTGGTGGTCCTGCCGTTCCTGCCGGGCGACTCGCTACTGTTTATCGCCGGCGCCTTCTGCGCTACCGGCGCCATGAACGAATGGGCGCTGGTGGGCCTGCTGCTGGTGGCGGCCGTCACTGGCAATACCGTCAACTACTGGGTGGGCAGCTGGATCGGGCCCAAGGTGTTCGACCACCAGTGGCGCTTCCTGGACCAGGATGCGCTGCGCCGCACCCATGATTTCTACGAGCGGCATGGCGGCAAGACCCTGGTGATGGCGCGTTTCGTGCCGATCGTGCGCACCTTTGCGCCGTTCGTCGCCGGCGTGTCGCAGATGACCTTCGCGCGCTTCCAGATGTTCAACGTGCTGGGCGCGCTTGCCTGGGTGGTCGGGCTGGTCTTTGCCGGTTACTTCTTCGGCAACCTGCCGTTCATCAAGCAGTACCTGAACCTGATCGTGCTGGCGGGGATCGGCGCGGCGGTGGTGCCGCTGGTGCTGGGCGGACTGTGGAAGCTGGTGCGCGGCAATCGCCGCCGGCCCTCGCGCGTGGAGCGCTGAAGCGCCTGTAATATCTGACGCAGCCCCGTCAGTTGAGGCTGCGGCTCATCATGCGCAGTGCCGGCATGCGCTCGCGGATCTGGCCGATATCGGCGGCATCGGGGCGTGCCTGCACATAGGCTTCCAGGTCGGCCAGCGCCGGTCGGAAGCACTCCAGGTTGGCATACGCCAGCCCGCGGTCGCGCACTTCCTCGATCGAACCCGGCAGCAGGATCACCAGGCGGTTCTGCACCGCCAGCAGCCGCTGCCAGCGTGACTCCTGCAGGTAGATCGCCTTCAGGTTGCGCAGCATGCGCGCGACGATCTCGCGATGGCTGGCCGCGCGCAGGAACAGGCCCAGCGGCACCTGCCCGGAATCGGTGATGCCTTCGCGCTCCAGGTACGGATCCAGCATTTCCTGCAACTGCTCCTTCGAGAGCGTTTCGCCGGTCAGCGGGTCCAGGATCACCTCGCCCGCCGGGATGGTCATGCGCAACAGGAAATGGTTGGGGAACGACACCCCCTTGAGGGGCAGGCCGATCTGTTGGCCCAGTTCCATGAACAGCACCGCCAGCGAGATGGGGATGCCGCGCCGCTGCCGCACCACCACGTTCAGGTACGAGTTGTCCGGATCGTAGTAGTCGTTGGCGTTCGGGCCAAAGCCAAGGTCGCGATAGAAGAAATGATTCAGCAGCCGCAGCCGCTGGATTGCCGGCGTGCCTTCGGCGATCCGGCGCTTCAGGCGCAGCGCCAGCACGTCCAGTGCGGCCAGCTCGGCCTGCAGGTCCAGGTCCGGATAGGCATCCTGCGCGATGGACAGTGCGGTCTCGGTCAGCGGGATGCCGTTTTCGTCAGCCACGAGGCTGGCGAAGTAATCCAGGACTTTGGTGGATGTCATATCGGATTCCCGGTGCCGCCAGGGGCGCCGCGCGCAGCGTGGGTCACCACGCCTAGGCGGCGCGCCGCTTGAAGGCGGAATAGCGCAGTCCCATGAGCCACAGTGTACCGAAGTAGACCACCGCTGCAAGTACCAGGCACGACGCGAGCAGCGCGATGCGCAGCAGCGGCGTGGCGCCCAGGCCGATCCAGTCGAAATTGCGCGCGAACCAGAGCAGCATGCCCGACAACAGCAGCACCGAGGTGCCCAGCCGCGCCAGGAACAGCCACCAGCCCGGCGCCGGCTTGTACAGGCCGCGCCGGCGCAGGCCGAAGAACAGCAGCAGCGCATTGATGGTGGCGCCGGCACTGATCGACAGCGCCAGGCCCGCATGCCCGAGCCACGGCACGAACACGACGTTGCATGCCTGCGTGATCACCAGCACCAGCAGCGCGATCTTGACCGGCGTGCGGATGTCCTGGCGCGCATAGAAGCCGGGGGCCAGGATCTTGATGGCGATCAGCCCCAGCAGGCCGGTGCCGTACGACACCAGCGCCTGGCGCGTCATCTCGACGGCGTGGGCGTCGAACTTGCCGTAGTGGAACAGCACCGCGGTCAGCGGTGCGCCGAACACGAACAGCCCCACCGCGCAGGGCACCGCCAGCAGGAAGGTCAGCCGCAGGCCCCAGTCGAGCAGGCCGGAGTACTCCGCATGGTCTTCCTTGGCGCTCGCCTTCGACAGGCTCGGCAGCAGGATCGTGCCGAGCGCCACGCCCAGCAGCGCGGTCGGAAATTCCATCAGCCGGTCGGCATAGGTCAGGTACGAGACGCTGCCCGCGGCCAGGTGCGAGGCGATGTTGGTATTGATGATCAGGCTGATTTGCGCCACCGACACCGCCAGCAGCGCCGGCCCCATCTGGCGCAGGATGCGGCGCACGCCGGGATCGGACCAGGCAGTGCGCACATTGAAGCCCAGGCGCGGCATCACGCCCAGGCGGCGCAGCGCCGGCACCTGGATCGCCAGCTGCAGCACGCCGCCGACCAGCACGCCCCACGCCTGCGCATAGATCGGCTGGTCCATGTGCGGGCCGACGAACAGGGCGGCCACGATCAGGCACAGGTTCAGCAGTACCGGCGTAAACGCCGGCACGGCAAACTTGCGCCATGTGTTCAGGATGCCCGAGGCCAGCGCCACCAGCGAGATCAGGCCGATGTACGGGAACATCACCCGCGTCATGAAGACAGCGGCGGTATAAGTCTCGCTCTGCCCGCGGAAGCCGGTCGCCACCGCCGTCATCACCAGCGGCGCGCCGATCACGCCCAGCAGCGACACGCCCATCAGCACCCAGGTCATTACCGTGGCGACGGCGTCGATCAGCGCCTTGGTCTGCTCCTCGCCACGCTTGCTGTGGTATTCGCCGAGGATGGGCACAAACGCCTGCGAGAACGCGCCCTCGCCGAAGATGCGGCGCAGCAGGTTGGGGATGCGGAAGGCGACGTTGAACGCATCGGTCATCTCCGACGCGCCGAACGCGCGGGCGATCAGGATCTCGCGCACGAGGCCGGTGATGCGCGACAGCATCGTCAGGCTGCTGATGGTGGCGAGCGCTTTGAGCAGGTTCAAGGTGTGGATCGGAGCGGGACGGTGGATCGGTGCGGGCGCGGGCCGCGGGGCGGCGTGTGCCGGACGTGGCGCCCGGGACGCCTTTCAGACGTGGGCAACGCGGTAAAGTTGCCGGCTCGCCACGCGCACCGGCGCGATGTGGCGCATATTATACGGATCGCCTGTGACAGGCCCCGCACGCGTCGGCAAAGTCCCAGCAGTCTTGCGCCGTGTGTCGGCATCTGTGTATAATTGCCGATTCACAAGGACAGTTGCGTTCCGGATTCGTGTGTCAGTGCATCCCGGGTCGCTCGATATGACTTAATTGTTGTGTCCCCCGCGGCACGCATCTGAATTCAGGATATTTTCGAAATGGCAAATTCCGCACAAGCTCGCAAGCGCGCCCGCCAGGCCGTCGCCCAGAACGCTCACAACTCCAGCCTGCGCTCGCGTCTGCGCACCGCCGTCAAGGCCGTCCGCAAGGCCATCGACGCCGGCGACAAGGCTGCTGCCGCTGAAGTGTTCAAGAACTCGCAAGCTGTGATCGACAGCATTGCCGACAAGAAGATCGTGCACAAGAACAAGGCTGCACGTCACAAGTCGCGCCTGTCGGCCGCCATCAAGGCCATGGCTGCTGCCTGATTGTTGTGTGGGTCGCCCCGGCGGCCCGGCAGCGGCGGAACTTCGGTTCCGCCAGACAAAAAAGCTCGTCATCCGACGAGCTTTTTGCTTTTGCGGCGCCTGTAGTTTGGCGACCTACCGCGATGTCATTCCAGCGAGCAGGCCTCGACCAGTTGCAGGTTGTTGTCGCGCGCAAAGTTCAGCACGAAATCCAGCGCCTTCGGTTCGATATCGCGCAGCCGCACATCCACCACCACGCATTTGACGTTGCCGGCGAAGATGGGGCGCACGTAGGGGGAATAGGTCAGCCGGGGATCGCCGGTGTCGCCTTCGGGGCGGAACTGCGCCATCACGCCGCACAGCCGCTCGGCCCAGTCGCTCGGGCGGAAGGTCTTGCCTTCCTTGGTAATGCCTTGGATAAAGTATTCGCGAACGTTGGGGTTCATGAGGCTGGACACTGCGGGTGAGGCGACGACTCGACGGTTAAGCCCGCGGAAACGTGCGCCCGTTTGACGCGGCTGGTGCGCGTTTGGTTCGCGCTTTTTCCGGCCGGGAAGGCGGGGCGTCGGTGTCTGCGGGGGCACTTTTGATGCCGGCGGCGCGCAGCGGCAAGGGTATGCCGGGGCCCCGCGTGAATCAGCCAGTATTATATCTTATATAAGACTTGCGCATAAGGGCGGAATCCTGTCGGGAACCTGTCAACGCGCTCGGCGCGGCGCCCGTCACGGGTTGTCCCGGGCTGGGCAAAGCAGAAATAATCCCTTATGATTCCTGCAGTTAAATTGCGTATGCGACGCGAAAGGCGGCTCCGCGGCGCGCTCAGGTCATGGCACTTCATGACGGCGCGTCCCCACCGAGCCGCCTTCTTTGTTTTATGAGCCCAACCCCGATCAAGCATTACCTCCAGTTCAGCGACTTCACTCCCGACGAGTACGAGTACCTGCTGGACCGCGCGCGGATCCTGAAGGCCAAGTTCAAGAACTACGAGACCTGGCACCCGCTGCACGACCGCACGCTGGCCATGATCTTCGAGAAGAATTCCACGCGTACGCGCCTGTCGTTCGAAGCCGGCATCCACCAGCTGGGCGGCCATGCGGTGTTCCTGAACACCCGCGATTCGCAGCTGGGCCGCGGCGAGCCGATCGAGGATGCGGCGCAGGTGATCTCGCGCATGGTCGACATCATCATGATCCGCACCTTCGGCCAGGACATCATCGACCGCTTTGCCGCGCACTCGCGCGTGCCGGTGATCAACGGGCTGACCAACGAATACCACCCGTGCCAGGTGCTGGCCGATATCTTCACCTACATCGAGCAGCGCGGCAGCATCCGCGGCAAGACGGTGGCGTGGATCGGCGATGCCAACAACATGGCCTATACCTGGATCCAGGCTGCCGAGCGGCTGGGCTTCAATTTCCATTTCTCGGCGCCGCCGGGATACCAGCTCGATCCCGCCATGGTGCCGGCGACCGCCGCCAGCCTGGTCAAGGTCTTCGAGGATCCCCTCGCCGCCTGCCAGGGCGCCAGTTTGGTCACCACCGACGTTTGGACCAGCATGGGCTTCGAGGCCGAGAACGAAGCCCGCAAGCGCGCCTTCAAGGACTGGATGGTCACCACCGCGATGATGGACCGCGCCGAGCCCGACGCGCTGTTCATGCACTGCCTGCCGGCGCACCGCGGCGAGGAAGTCGAGGCCGCCGTGATCGACGGTCCCAAGAGCGTGGTCTGGGACGAGGCGGAAAACCGCCTGCACGTGCAGAAGGCGCTGATGGAATACCTGCTCTGCGGCCGCTACTGAGCGCGCGCGGAGTGAACAGGGGAGGGGCCGCGATGGCCCCTCTTTTTACGTCTGATTCAAGACAGTGAAGGAGATGGAAGTGAGCCAGTTCGACAACGTATCGGTCGTCAAGAAAGCCAACCTGTATTTCGACGGCAAGTGCGTGAGCCACACCGTGCTGTTCCCGGACGGTACCCGCAAGACGCTGGGCGTGATTTTCCCGGCTTCGCTGACGTTCAACACCGGCGCGCCGGAAATCATGGAAATCAACGGCGGCAGCTGCCGCGTGCGCCTGGCCGGCGCGGAAGACTGGCAGGCCTACGGCGCTGGCCAGCAGTTCGACGTGCCGGGCAACAGCAGCTTCGACATCGAGGTGCTGGAGACGCTGGACTACGTCTGCCACTTCGGGTGATCGCTGGGCCAGCAGGCGCTACAGGCGCTACAGCACTACCGGCTCGGGCTCGATCCGCACGCCGAAGCGCGCTTCGACGGTATCCGCGATGCGGTTGGCCAGCGCCAGGAGCATCGCGCCGGTTCCGCCGCCGCGGTGCACCAGCACCAGTGCCTGCTTGCCATAGACACCCACCGGGCCGTCGCTGACGCCCTTGAACCCGCAGCGGTCGATCAGCCAGCCCGCGGCGAGCTTGTAGCTGCCGTCCGGCTGGGGATAGCTCACCAGGTCGGGATTGGCCTGCAGCAGCGTATCGCGCTGCGCGGCGCTGACCAGCGGGTTCTTGAAAAAGCTGCCGGCGTTGCCGATCTGCGCGGGGTCGGGCAGCTTGCGCGTGCGGATCGCCACCACCGCGTCGCGGACCGTGGCGGCGTCCGGCGCGAGATTGCCGGACAGCTCGCGCGCCAGTTCGCCGTAAGACAGGACCGGTTGCCATGCCTTGGGCAAGCGCAGCGTCACCGCGGTAATGATGTAGCGGCCCGCGCCGGCCTGCTTGAACAGGCTGTCGCGGTAGCCGAACCCGCATGCGCGTAAATCAAGCCAGACGAACAAGTCGGCATGGCGGTCATAGGCGCGCACGCCTTCGAAGCGGTCACGCAGTTCCACCCCATAGGCGCCGATATTCTGGATCGGCGCGGCGCCCGCAGTGCCGGGAATCAGCGCCAGGTTCTCGAGGCCCGGCTTGCCGTCGGCAATGGTGCGGTCGACCAGCGCATTCCAGTTCTCGCCCGCGCCCGCGGTGACCAGCCAGGCGTCATCGGCATCCTCGACCTGGTAGCCCGGGATCTCCATCAGCAGCACCAGCGCGTCGAGGTCGCGCGTCAGCACCACGTTGCTGCCGCCGCCCAGCACTACCAGCGGCAGGCCATTGGCGCGCGGGTCCGCGAGTGCCTCGGTCAGGTCGGCTTCGCTGCGCACATGCACGGCGAAGCGCGCGCGCGCATCGAATCCGAATGTATTGTGGCGGCGCAGGGGATAAAATTCGTGGAAATCTGCCATGCAAGGGGATAGGTGACGCGGCCGCCGCTGGTGGTAAGCGTTGCGGCCCCTGGCTGCGAGGTAGGCCTGAATTATACGGAAGGCGTCGCCAACGGCCGCCTTCCGGGCATATGGATCACAAGGAGAATGCAATGCCGTCGTTTGACGTAGTGTGCGAAGCGAACATGGTCGAGGTGAAGAACGCCGTCGAGCAATCCAACAAGGAAATCTCGACCCGCTTCGATTTCAAGGGCTCGGACGCCCGGGTCGAGCAGAAGGAAAACGAACTGACCGCCTTTGCCGACGACGATTTCAAGCTGGACCAGGTGAAGGATGTGCTGATCAACAAGATGGCCAAGCGCAATGTCGACGTGCGCTTCCTGGACTACGGCAAGACCGACAAGATCAGCGGCGACAAGGTCAAGCAGGTCATCACCATCAAGAAGGGGGTGACGGGCGACCTGGCCAAGAAGATCGTGCGCATGATCAAGGACAGCAAGATCAAGGTGCAGGCCAGCATCCAGGGCGATGCGGTGCGCGTCTCGGGAACCAAGCGCGACGACCTGCAGAACGTGATCGCCATGCTGCGCAAGGACGTCTCGGAAGCGCCGCTGGACTTCAACAACTTCCGCGACTAAGCCGGATTCTCCCGGTGCCGGCGTCCATGCCGGCACCGCATGCCGCCGCGGCGCGTCAGCGCGCCTGCGGCAGCCCGCCGATCTTCGCGCCGGCGCGAATGCCCTTCTGCGTGAACCAGCCCTGGTTCATTTCCAGCGCATAGCGGATCGCCGTCTTCGGGCAGTGGTTGCTCTCGGTACGCGGTGCCATGTCCTCGATATTGACGATGGTCCCGTCGTCGGCAAGAAAAGCGATCGACAGCGGCAGCTCGGTATTGCGCATCCAGAAGCAATGACCGGCCTTTTGCTCGAACACGAACAGCATGCCGCTGTTGACCGGCATGCTCTTGCGGTACATCAGCCCCTGTTCGCGCGCCGCCGGCGTGGCGGCAACCTCGGCGTGGATCGCGTACATGCCCGCGGTCAACGGCACTACCGGCAGCGCGGCTTGCGCCTGGGCCTGGCCGGCGGCGAGCACGGCGAGCGCCGCGGCAATCTGGAAGCAGCGTGACAACGGCGTCTTGAGCAGGAAGGACATGGTGTTCGGTCTGGAAGGGCGCGGACGGCAGCCGCAAGCATAGCGCAGGTGCCGCGCCGATGGATGGCGGCGGCCAAAACGAAAAAGGCAGGCGCCTGGTGGCAGCCTGCCTCTTTCTTCGCCGGCGCGTGGCCGGCACGGCGGCTTACTGCGCGGCCGGGGCCGAAGCCGTGGCGGCCTTCTTGTGGGTGGTCTTCTTGTGGCTGGTCTTCTTCTTTGCGGGCTTCGGGGCTTCCTTGGTGGCCGCGGGCGCTGCAGCGTCGGCAGGGGCCGAAGCCTGGGCGAAGGCGCCGGTGGCGAACAGGCCGACAACCAGAGCAGCGATCAGTTTTTTCATGGCGATTACCTCGAAGGATAAGAACAGTCGGAAGTTGTGACGCGTGATTGGACGTGTCACCGACAAGAACGAGGCGTCCGGACGGCGCGTTGACGCGCCATTTGTTAGCTTTTGTAACGAGAACGCCGCTTGGCGTCGTTCGCCTGTCTGGTCTTTGAGACATGGGTGGCCGGCGCGCGTGTCGCCGTCAAGCCCAGTACATCGAGCTCGACCTCGCACGATTCCCCAGGGGCGAGACCGAGCGTGCGCAGGTCGAGCGGCCCGATGCCCACGCGGACCAGCCGCAGCGTGGGGAAGCCGACGGCAGCGGTCATGCGCCGCACCTGCCGGTTCTTGCCTTCGCGAATCTTCAGCTCCAGCCATGACGTCGGGATCGCGGCGCGATAACGCACCGGCGGATGGCGCGGCCAGAGCCAGTCGGGCTCACCGATCGCACGCGCCCGCGCCGGCTGCGTGACGAAGTCGCCAAGGTCGACTCCGGCGCGCAGCCGCGCCAGCGCGGCCGCATCGGGAATGCCCTCGACCTGGGCGAGGTAAGTCTTTTCCAGCTTGTGGCGCGGGTCGGCAATGCGCGCCTGGAGCGCGCCGTCGTCGGTCAGCAGCAGCAAACCTTCACTGTCCGCATCGAGCCGGCCGGCCGGGTACACGCCCGGCACGTCCACGCAAGCGGCCAGCGTGGGGCGCGTGGGATGTTCCGAGAACTGGCTCATGGTGCCGTACGGCTTGTTCAGGGCGATCAGGGTCATGGGGCGCAAGTATGCCCCAGCCGCGCGCCGCGGTTGGCGGATGATGAAAGATTGCTGCATAATACGAAATCAGTCTTGTGTCTTATATAAGACTAAGACTTGCCTGAATGTACGCCAAGGTGGTGCAATGCAGTGCTGGGCGGGCCGCGATGCCCGCTACAATGCCAGCGCCACCTCGCGAATCTCGCCGTCGGCCAAGCCCCGGCGGCCGTCTAAACCGTTCCGTACTGGAGACGTCATGTATCAACACATCAAGGTTCCGGCCGGCGAAAAGATCACGGTCAACCAGGATTTTTCGCTGAATGTCCCGGACAACCCCATCATTCCTTATATCGAAGGCGACGGTACGGGCGTCGATATCACGCCGGTGATGATCAAGGTCGTCGACGCGGCCGTGGCCAAGGCCTACGGCGGCAAGCGCAAGATCTCCTGGATGGAGATCTACGCCGGCGAGAAGTCGACCAAGGTCTACGGCCCGGACGTGTGGCTGCCGGACGAAACCCTGGATGTGCTCAAGGAATACGTGGTCTCGATCAAGGGCCCGCTGACCACGCCCGTGGGCGGCGGCATCCGCTCGCTGAACGTGGCGCTGCGCCAGCAGCTGGACCTGTATGTCTGCCTGCGCCCGGTGCGTTACTTCAAGGGCGTGCCTTCGCCGGTGCGCGAGCCGGAAAAGACCGACATGGTGATCTTCCGCGAGAACTCGGAGGACATCTACGCCGGCATCGAATGGGCCGCGGAAAGCGAGCAGGCGAAGAAACTCATCAAGTTCCTGCAGGACGAGATGGGCGTGAAGAAGATCCGCTTCCCGGCCACCTCGGGCATCGGCGTCAAGCCGGTTTCGCGCGAAGGCACCGAGCGCCTGGTGCGCAAGGCGATCCAGTACGCCATCGACAACGACAAGCCGTCGGTGACGCTGGTGCACAAGGGCAACATCATGAAGTTCACCGAGGGTGGCTTCCGTGACTGGGGCTACGAGTTGGCGCAGAAGGAATTCGGCGCCGAGCTGGTTGATGGCGGCCCGTGGTGCAAGTTCAAGAACCCGAAGACCGGCAAGGACATCGTCGTCAAGGACGCGATTGCCGACGCCTTCCTGCAGCAGATCCTGCTGCGTCCGGCCGAATACTCGGTGATCGCCACGCTGAACCTGAACGGCGACTACGTTTCGGATGCCCTGGCCGCGCAGGTCGGTGGCATCGGCATTGCCCCGGGCGCCAACATGTCCGACTCCGTCGCCATGTTCGAGGCCACCCATGGCACCGCGCCCAAGTACGCCGGCAAGGACTATGTCAACCCGGGCTCGGAAATCCTGTCGGCGGAAATGATGCTGCGCCACATGGGCTGGACCGAGGCCGCGGACCTGATCATCGCGTCGATGGAAAAGTCGATCCTGTCCAAAAAGGTCACGTACGATTTCGCCCGCCTGCTGGAAGGCGCGACCCAGGTTTCGTGCTCGGGCTTTGGCCAGGTGATGATCGAAAATATGTAAGCACAGACTCCCGCTGTAGCGGGCGACCTGCCTTGGAAGAACCCCGCTGCCGTGCCCCGGCTGCGGGGTTTTTTCTTGCGCCGGCCAGCGCCGTTGCCTAGAACTTCAGGGATTGCAACGGACGGGCGGGCTGGCCCGGGGAGACTGCCATGGACGATCCTTTCCGCCGCACCGCCTTCGGCGCGGCCGTCTTTTACAAGGACCCTTTGGCCGCGCTGGACTGGCTCGAACGCGCCTTCGGCTTCCAGCGGGTGATGGTGATCCGGGACCAGCAGGACCAGCTGGTGCACTCGGAAATGCGCTTCGGCGATAGCTACCTGATGGTCGGCAGCGAGTGGGCTGACTTTACAGCCAGCCCGGCGTCGATCGGCGGCAAGAATACGCAGACGGTGCATGTGCACCTGCGGGATGGGATCGACCAGCACTGCGAGCGGGCCCGTGCCGCGGGCGCGGTGATCGTGCGCGAGCCGCAGGACGAGTTCTATGGCGACCGCTCCTACACTGCCAGGGACCCGGAAGGTCATGTCTGGACCTTCGGCCAGACTGTGCGGCAGGTCACAAAGGAAGAGGCCGAGCAGGCCAGCGGGTTGAAGATCGACGGCTGGGCCTGAGCTGGCCAGCCCCCATGGCCGGCCCGCGCAAAGCAGAAAGCCCGGCACGAGGCCGGGCTTTCCGTCGGATGCGGTGCGTGCAGCTGATATGCGCCACAACCTGCCCGGCTGCCTGAGACAGCGTGGCCGGCACTGGCGCCGATCCCGTCCCGGGGGAGCTCCCCCCGCACCCTCGTAGACCGCTCCACGGCTCTGCCGGCCGGGATACGGTCGCGGCGCAGCTTAGCTGGCGTCCTGGATATTGGTGGCTTGCTTGCCCTTGGGGCCCTGGACCACCTCGAACGAGACGCGTTGACCTTCCTTCAGCGTCTTGAAGCCCGACATCTGGATAGCCGAAAAGTGCGCAAACAGTTCTTCTTCGCCCTCGTCCGGCTTGATAAACCCGAAGCCCTTGGCGTCATTGAACCATTTGACGATACCGCTTGCCATATACTCCCCCAACGAAATAGCAGATTTCAAAGCGGGGAAGCCGATGCCGGCCGGATGGCTCGGACTGCAGCGCACGCACTGCGACGCCATGACCGGCCGCGTCCCGAGGTGCGGCCGGCGATGACGCGCGGCGAGGTGCAATCGCGTGGCGGCCAGTCTGGATGCTGACTCGCCGCCGCCAGGCCGTGGGCCTCCCTGCTCACGGATCACCCGCTCATTGGCCTTTTGCTTTGGCTCGCGGCTTCAGGCGGGTGTGCGAACGATTCTTCTGTCAAACATACATACTGTCAAGCTGGCGGAATCCCCACTGCGGGCAGGGTGTGGCGGGAAACGGACGGCGCGGGATGGTACCTTGGCGGCAAGCATCGGGTATTGTCCGGATCAGTCCTGCGGTCTCCCGTCACGTGCATTGCAATGCCTCTGGCGTGCGGTTCCGCGCTTTTTCATAACCGGAAACAGGTAGCCCGGCCCTTGAATCCGGCGCCTTTTCCCCAAATTGCAGAGTTGCGAGTAAGGGTTAGAATAAAGCCATGGCTACACGGCTTGCGAATGTCCCACAACGCGAAGCGGGCACCATCCTGGAGCGTAAAGAGCAGGCGCTAAAACCGCCTGCCATGTTCAAGGTGGTGCTGCTTAACGACGACTACACTCCGATGGAGTTTGTCGTGATGATCCTGCAGCAGTATTTCAGCAGGGACCGGGAAACGGCGACGCAGATCATGCTGACCGTGCACCGGGAAGGAAAGGGCGTCTGCGGTATCTACACCAGAGATATCGCGGCGACAAAAGTCGAGCTGGTGTCAACGCACGCGCGGCAGGCGGGGCACCCCTTGCAGTGCGTGATGGAGGAAGCATGATTGCGCAAGAATTGGAAGTGAGCCTGCATATGGCTTTTGTCGAAGCCCGGCAGGCACGCCACGAGTTCATTACCGTGGAGCATCTGCTGCTGGCATTGCTCGACAATCCCACGGCAGCTGAAGTCTTGCGCGCCTGCGCGGCCAATATCGAGGACCTGCGCACCAGCCTTAAGAACTTCATCGCGGATAACACGCCGGTGGTGCCGGGGACCGACGAGGTCGATACCCAGCCCACGCTCGGCTTCCAGCGCGTGATCCAGCGCGCGATCATGCACGTACAGTCCACTTCCAATGGCAAGAAGGAAGTGACCGGTGCCAACGTGCTGGTCGCCATCTTTGGCGAGAAGGATTCGCACGCGGTCTACTACCTGCAGCAGCAGGGCGTGACGCGCCTTGACGTGGTCAATTTCATCAGCCACGGCATCCGCAAGGACCAGTCCGAGCCCGCCAAGCATGGCGACAATGCCGGCGAAGGCGAGGGCGGCGACGGCAAGGAAAGCCCGCTCGAGCAATACACCCAGAACCTGAACGCGCTGGCCAAGGCCGGCAAGATCGATCCGCTGATCGGCCGCGAAAGCGAAGTCGAGCGCGTGGTGCAGGTGCTGTGCCGCCGGCGCAAGAACAACCCGCTGCTGGTGGGCGAGGCCGGCGTCGGCAAGACCGCCATTGCGGAGGGGCTGGCCTGGCGCATCACCAAGAACGAAGTCCCGGACATCCTGGAAAAGGCCACCGTCTACTCGCTCGACATGGGCGCGCTGCTGGCCGGCACCAAGTACCGCGGCGACTTCGAGCAGCGCCTGAAGGGCGTGCTGAAGTCGCTCAAGGACAACCCGAACGCGATCCTGTTCATCGACGAGATCCACACGCTGATCGGCGCGGGCGCCGCATCGGGCGGGACACTGGACGCCAGCAACCTGCTCAAGCCGGCGCTGTCATCGGGCCAGCTCAAGTGCATCGGCGCGACCACCTTCACGGAATACCGCGGCATCTTCGAGAAGGACGCGGCGCTGTCGCGGCGCTTCCAGAAGATCGACGTGGTCGAGCCGTCGGTCGACCAGACCGTGCAGATCCTGCGCGGCCTGAAGTCGCGCTTCGAGGAGCACCATGGCGTCAAGTACGCGGCTTCGGCGCTGACCGCCGCGGCCGAGCTGTCGGCCCGCTTCATCACCGACCGGCACCTGCCGGACAAGGCGATCGACGTGATCGACGAAGCCGGCGCGGCGCAGCGCATCCTGCCGAAGTCCAAGCAGAAGAAGACCATCGGCAAGGGCGAGATCGAGGACATCGTCTCGCGCATCGCGCGCATCCCGCCGCAGAGCGTGAACCAGGACGACCGCAGCAAGCTGCAGACGCTGGAACGCGACCTGAAGTCGGTGGTGTTCGGCCAGGATCCCGCGATCGAGGCGCTGGCCTCGGCGATCAAGATGTCGCGCGCCGGCCTGGGCAAGACCGACAAGCCGATCGGCTCGTTCCTGTTCTCGGGTCCCACCGGCGTGGGCAAGACCGAGGTCGCCAAGCAGCTGGCCTTCATCATGGGCATCGAGCTGCTGCGCTTCGACATGTCCGAATACATGGAGCGCCACGCGGTGAGCCGACTGATCGGCGCGCCGCCGGGATACGTCGGCTTCGACCAGGGCGGCCTGCTGACCGAGGCCGTCACCAAGAAGCCGCACTGCGTGCTGCTGCTGGATGAAATCGAGAAAGCGCATCCGGATATCTTCAATATCCTGCTGCAGGTGATGGACCATGGCTCGCTGACCGACAACAACGGCCGGCGCGCCGACTTCCGCAACGTGATCATCATCATGACCACCAACGCGGGAGCGGAGACCATGAACCGCGCCACCATCGGCTTCACCAGCACGCGCGAGCAGGGCGACGAGATGGCCGACATCAAGCGCATGTTCACGCCGGAGTTCCGCAACAGGCTGGATGCCACCATCAGCTTCCGCTCGCTGGACGAGGAAATCATCCTGCGCGTGGTCGACAAGTTCCTGATGCAGCTGGAAGAGCAGCTGCACGAGAAGAAGGTGGAAGCCAGCTTCAGCGAGAAGCTGCGCAAGTTCCTGGCGCACAAGGGCTTCGACCCGCTGATGGGCGCGCGTCCGATGCAACGCCTGATCCAGGACATGATCCGCAAGGCGCTGGCCGACGAGCTGCTGTTCGGCAGGCTGGTATCCGGCGGCAAGGTCGTGGTCGACCTGGACGAGCAGGACCAGATCAAGCTCGATTTCTCCGAGATCGAGCCGGAACCGCCCGAAGCGCCGGAAGAGCAGCGCGCCGAGGCCTGAGCGGCGACCGTCGCTCCGGCCTGAAAGGGCCGGAGACGGCCGAAAATCGCACCGGATCGTGGCGATCCGGGCGCGGTTCGGCGGGGGTCGCCTGCAACGCGGCCGATCATCGGGCAAAATACAGGGGGCGGCAGTGATGCCGCCCCTTCTTTTTTGTCCCGGCGGCCGCCGGCATTGCGGTCGCCAACGCCCGAATACCCGATGTCCTCTGCCGAACGCACGCGGCGCCGCCGCCTGCTGCTCAAGATCCTGCCGCTGGGCGCCATGCCTGTCCCGATGATGCACGCCGCCGCCGAGGCGCCGGCCGGCAACCGTCCGCTCGCGCTGGTGCTGCCGTTCCCGCCCGGCGGCAGTGTCGATATCGTCGCGCGCCAGCTGCAGCCGGGGCTGAAGGCGGCGCTGGGGCAGACCGTGGTGGTCGACAACAAGCCGGGCGCCGGCGGCCTGATCGCGTCCAGCACCGTGGCGCGCGCCAGGCCTGACGGCAGCACGTTGCTGATGGCCTTCGATACGCACGCCATCAACCCGTTTGCCTACAAGCAGCTGCCCTACGACACCTTCCACGATTTCACGCCGATCTCGCAGCTGGTGCGCTTTCCGCTGGTCATCGCCGCCAATCCCTCGCTGACGGCCGCCAATGTGCGCGAACTGGTGGCATTGGCCAAGGCCAAGCCCGACAGCGTGCGCTATGCCTCGTCCGGCATCGGCAGCCTGAACCAGCTTGCAGCCGAGGCGCTGGCGACCGAAGCCGGCATGCACATGCTCCACGTGCCCTACAAGGGCGGCGGCCCGGCCGTGCAGGCGGTGCTGGCCAATGAGGTCGATCTCTTTTTCAGCAGCTATGCCGCGGTACAAGCGCATGTGGCCGCGCGGACCATCAAGGTGCTGGGCGTGACCGGCACCAGCCGCCTGCGCCAGTTGCCGCAGGTGCCGACCGTGGCCGAGCAGGGGCTCAAGGGTTTTGAAGCTTATTCCTGGATCGGCGTGTTCGGGCCCGCCAACCTGGCCGCGGCAACGGTCACGCGGATCCACCAGGCGCTGGTCGAGTCGCTGCGCCAGCCGCGGGTGGTCGATGCGCTGGCCGCGCAGGGCTTCGAGATCGTCGGCGGCAGCCCGGCCGACCTCGGCAAGCTGGTGCGCCAGGAGCACGACAAGTGGCAGGCCGTGGCGCGCAAGGCCAATATCCAGTTCGAATGACGGCGGCCGGCGCAGGCGCGCCCGCCGCACAGACCGAGGTGATGTCGATGGCAAGCCAAGCGGAAATGTTTGACCATGCGGTGGTGGTGTGTCCCGACCTCGATGCGGGGGCGCAGGCCTGGCAACGGCTCGGCTTTACGCTGACGCCGCGCGGCTACCACACGCTGGGTTCGCAGAACCATTGCATCATGTTGGGGCACGACTACGTCGAGCTGCTGCACGTCACAGCGCCCACCCCCAGCCGCCAGTACTACTGGGACGCGCAGGCGCGCGGCGGCGGCTGCGCGGCAATGTCGTGCAAGAGCGACGACGCCTTCGGCACCGCCGCACGGCTGCGTGCGTCGGGCTGGTACACCTCGGATCCGATCGAGTTCTCGCGCCCGGTGCGGCTGGACGACGGCAGCGAACATCCCGCCACCTTCCGCGTGACCGCGCTCGACGATGCCCCGGGCGCGCGCTATTTCGTCTGCGAGCACCGCACGCCCGAGCTGCTGTGGCGGCCGGAATGGATGTCGCACGCCAACGGCGCCGACAGCATCGCGACCATGTTCCTGGTGGTGGCCCCCGCGCTGGTCGATGCCGCGGCGCGGGCCTATGCGGAACTGACCGGCGGCGAGCTGACGCAGCTGAGCGAGCACGTCAGCAGCCTGGCGCTGGATGACGCCGCGCTAGTGGTCAGCACGCCGCAGGCGCTGGCCTCGGCGACCGGCACGGCGCATGTGCACAGGGAGGTGCCGGGATACGCCGCGATGCGCCTGCGTACCGGCGACCTGGCCGCGGCGCGCGCGCTCTGGCGCAACGCCGGCGTGCCGACCCTCGACCTCGGCCCGCGCGAAACGCTGGTGCCGGCCGAGGCGGCCGGCGGCGTGGCGTTGCTGTTCGAACAGCGCAGCTGAAATGCAAACTGGCGCCACAGGGCGCCAGTCTTCCTTTGCCAGCGTGAATGAGCGTCAGGCCTTGGCGTGATGCACCCCGGTCGAGCCGAAGCCACCGGCGCCGCGCTCGCTGTCTTCGCTGAACTCGTCCACCGTCGTGAAGACCGGCCGCAGCACCGGCACGAACATCATCTGCGCGATGCGCTCGCCCGGCTGGATCACGATCGGCTCGGTGCCCGGCGCGTTGCGGTTCCACACGCTGACCATGATCTGGCCCTGGTAGTCGGCATCGATCACGCCGATCGAGTTGCCCAGCACCAGGCCTTTCTTGTGGCCGAGGCCCGAGCGCGGCACGATGGTCGCGGCCATGTAGGGGTTGCCCATGTGCACGGCGATGCCGGCCGGCACTAATTGCGCGGGCGTGCCCGGGGCGATCGACACCGGCGTGTCGACGCAGGCATGCAGGTCGATGGCGGCGGCCATTTCACTCTGGTAGGCAGGCAGGCCCCATTCGTTCAGGCGGGCATCGAGCACCTTGATTTCGACGGTGGGGTTCAGAGGCTGGGTCATAGACAATCTCGGGAAAATTCGTTTCAACAATCAGGGACGCGCCCGCCCGGGCAGGCGTTGGCCGATTGCGGCAACGAGCTGGCGCGCCAGCGACAGCTTGTCGGCGCGCGGCAGCCGCGTCATGCCGGCGGCATCGAACAGCACGATCTCGTTGTCGTCCAGGCCAAAGGTATGGTGGCCGATATTGCCGACCAGCAGCGGCACGCCCTTGCGCTGGCGCTTCTGTTCGCCGTACTGCTCCAGGTTTTCGCTTTCGGCCGCGAAACCGACGCAGTAGGGCGCATCCGTGCGCGCCGCCACGGTGGCGAGGATGTCCGGGTTCTGCACGAACTGCAGCGTGGGCGTGTCGGTGTCGTTGGCCTTCTTCAGCTTCTGCCGGGCCACTTCGGCGGGGCGCCAGTCGGCCACCGCGGCCACCGCGACGAAGACGTCGGCGCCGGGCAGCTGTGCCAGCACTGCATCATGCATCTGCTGCGCGCTGCGCACATCGGTGCGCACCACGCCGCGCGGCGTCGGCAGGCTGGTCGGCCCGGCCACCAGCAGCACTTCGGCGCCGGCCTCGCGCGCCGCGCGCGCGATCGAGAAGCCCATCTTGCCCGACGACAGGTTGGTGATGCCGCGCACCGGGTCGATTGCCTCGAAGGTCGGCCCGGCGGTGATCAGCACGCGCTTGCCTTGCAGCGGCTTGGGCTGGAAGAAGGCGATGATGTCGTCGAGCAGTTCTTCGGGCTCGAGCATGCGGCCGTCGCCGACCTCGCCGCAGGCCTGGTCGCCGCTGCCCGGCCCCAGGATGGTCACGCCGTCGGCGCGCAGCTGCGCGGCATTGCGCTGGGTTGCCGGCGCTGCCCACATCTGGCGGTTCATCGCCGGCGCCACCAGCAGCGGGCAGTCGCGCGCGATGCACAGCGTGCTCAGCAGGTCGTCGCACAGGCCGTTGGCCAGGCGCGCCATGAAGTCGGTGGAAGCGGGTGCGATGACAATGGCGTCGGCCTCGCGCGAGAGGTCGATATGCGCCATGTTGTTGTCGATGCGGGCGTCCCACTGCGACAGGAACACCGGGCGGCCGGACAGCGCCTGCATCGTCACCGGGGTAATGAAGTGGGTCGCCGCCTCGGTCATGGCCACCTGCACGGTGGCGCCGGCCTTGGTCAGCAGGCGGACCAGCTCGGCCGACTTGTAGCAGGCGATGCCGCCGGTCAGGCCGAGAACGATGTGCTTGCCGCGCAAATCCATGGTGGGGAACCTGGCTGGGGGGAAAGGGAAATGATACCGGGGAAGCCGGCTGGAGGTTTGCTTCCCAAGATGGTTTGCTCCCCTCTCCCGCCCGGCGGGAGAGGGGAACACAATCCGGCAGTTCAGTGCTTCCGCACCCGCCGCAACTCATCCACGATCAGCAGCACCGCGCCGACCGTGATCGCGCAGTCCGCGACATTGAAGGCCGGCCAGTGATACCGGCCCGCGTAGAAATCCAGGAAGTCGACCACGTGCCCGTAGACCACGCGATCGATCACGTTGCCGACCGCGCCGCCCAGGATCAGCGACACGGCGAAGCAGAACAACCGCTGCCCGGTATGCCGATACAGCAGCCACACGATGAACGCCCCGACCACGAGGCCCAGTCCGGTAAAGAACCAGCGCTGCCAGCCGCCGGCGTCGGCCAGGAAGCTGAATGCCGCGCCCTTGTTGTAGACCAGCACCAGGTTGAAGAAGCTCGTGACCGGGCGCGACTCACCGTAAGTGAAGCTGCGCACGATGACGATCTTGAAGAACTGGTCAAGCAGCACCACCAGCAGTGCGAACGCCAGCCACAGCAGCGGCGTGGTGTTGCCCGCGGCCTTGCTGCCGCGGCGCGCCGGCCGGGCGGATCGGGACGTGGTCGATGCCATCAGGCGTGGCTCCTGTGTTCACCGGCGCCGAACAGGTTGCTGTCGCAGCGGCCGCAGAGGGTGGGGTGGTCCGGGTTGTGGCCGACATCGGCGCGGTAGTGCCAGCAGCGCTCGCACTTGGCATGTGCCGACGGCGTTACCGTCACCAGCAGGTCGCCGGCTTCGGGCGCGGCGGTGACCTTGGCCGACGATGTCAGCAGCACGAAGCGCAGGTCGTCGCCCAGGCTCTGCAGCGCCTGCAGCACCGGGCCGCCGGCCTGGATGGTCAGCTCCGCCTGCAGCGACGAGCCGATCTCGCCTTCGACGCGCACCGCTTCCAGTTGCTTGGTGACTTCGGCGCGCACTTCGCGCAGCGTATGCCATTTCTGCAGCAGGTCATCGGCGTCGTCCATTTCCGGCACCGGGTAGTAGGTGCTGGTGAAGATGGTGTCGGTGTGCTCGGTGCCGTGGACAAAGACCTGCCACGCTTCCTCGGCGGTGAACGACAGGAACGGCGCCATCCAGTGCAGCATCGCCTGGGTGATGTGGTACAGCGCGTTCTGCGCCGCGCGGCGGGCCTTGGAGTCCGCCGCCGTGGTGTAGAGGCGGTCCTTCAGCACGTCAAGGTAGAAGCCGCCCAGGTCTTCCGAGCAGAAGGTCTGCAGCTTGGCCACCACCGGGTGGAATTCGTAGGCCTCGTAGTGCGACAGCACTTCCTTCTGCAGCCGGTCGGTCAGCGCGACGGCGTAGCGGTCGATCTCCAGCCATTCCGACGCCGGCAGCGCGTGCTTGCCGTGGTCGTAGTCGGACAGGTTCGACAGCAGGAAGCGCAGCGTGTTGCGGATGCGGCGATAGCTTTCCACCACGCGCTTGAGGATCTCGTCCGAGATCGACAACTCGCCCGAGTAGTCGGTCGAGGCCACCCACAGCCGGATGATCTCGGCGCCCATCTTGTTGGAGATGTCCTGCGGCGACACGGTGTTGCCGACCGACTTGGACATCTTGCGGCCCTCGCCGTCGACGGTGAAGCCGTGCGTCAGCAGCGCCTTGTACGGCGGCTTGCCGTACAGCATCGACGCGGTCAGCAGCGACGAATGGAACCAGCCGCGGTGCTGGTCGGAGCCTTCCAGGTAGAGGTCGGCAAGGCGGCCTTCGGCTGTGTCGGCGGCCGGGTCGTACAGGTCGTCGCGGTGCGAGCCGCGGACCACGGTCCAGTGCGTGGTGCCGGAGTCGAACCAGACGTCGAGCGTGTCGCGGTTCTTTTCGTACTGGCTGGCTTCGTCGCCCAGCAGTTCGGCCGGATCCAGCGTCTGCCAGGCTTCGATGCCTTGCTGCTCGACGCGTTTGGCGATGGCTTCCAGCAGTTCAGGCGTGCGCGGATGCAGCGCGCCGGTTTCCTTGTGCACGAAGAAGGCCATCGGCACGCCCCACTGGCGCTGGCGCGACAGCGTCCAGTCCGGCCGGTTGGCGATCATGTTGTGCAGGCGCTGCTTGCCCCACGCCGGGTAGAACTCGGTGGCATCGATGCCGGCCAGCGCGGTCTCGCGCAGGGTCGGCACGGGCTTGCCGTTCTCCTCGGTCGGATCCACGTCCATGCCCGCAAACCACTGCGAGGTGGCGCGGTAGATGATCGGCGTCTTGTGACGCCAGCAGTGCATGTAGCTGTGGGTGTACTTGTGCGAGTTGAACAGGTTGCCCGATTCCTGCAACGCGTCGACGATCTTGGGGTTGGCATCCCAGATCGACAGCCCGCCGAACAGCGGCAGCGTGCCGGCGTAGACGCCGTTGCCCATCACCGGGCTGATGATGTCGCTGTCGGGCATCCCGTGCGCCTTGCACGACTGGAAGTCTTCCACGCCATAGGCGGGCGCCGAGTGGACGATGCCCGAGCCGGTGTCGGTGGTGACGTAGTCGCCCAGGTAGACCGGCGACAGGCGGTCATATCCCGCGTCCATCTTGGCCAGCGGGTGGTGGAAGCGGATTTCCGACAGCGCGGCGCCGGTTGCGGTGGCGATGACCTTGCCTTCCAGCGCGTAGACCTTCAGCTGCTCCTCGACGCGCTCGGTGGCCAGGATCAGGTAGCCGCGCGGCGTGTCGACCAGCGCGTATTCCACTTCGGGGTGCACGTTCAGCGCCTGGTTGCTCGGGATGGTCCACGGCGTGGTGGTCCAGATCACGATCCAGCCGGGCTTGGCGTTGATCTGGTCGAACGGCACCTTGAAGGCGTGCGCCAGCTTGTCGGCCTCGGCAAACGGGAAGCCCACGTCGATCGACAGGTCGACCTTGTCCTTGTACTCGACTTCGGCCTCGGCCAGCGCCGAGCCGCAGTCGAAGCACCAGTTCACCGGCTTCAGGCCGCGGAACACGTAGCCCTTTTCCATGATCTTGCCGAGCGCGCGCAATTCGTCCGCCTCGTTGCTGTAGTTCATGGTCAGGTAGGGGTGGTCCCAGTCGCCCAGCACGCCCAGGCGCTCGAAGTCCACCATCTGGCGCTTGATCTGCTCGGTGGCGTACGCGCGCGCCTTGGCCTGGACTTCCTGCACCGGCAGGCCCTTGCCGAATTTCTTCTCGATCTGGATCTCGATCGGCATGCCATGGCAGTCCCAGCCCGGCACGTAGACGGCGTCGAGCCCGCTCAGGCCGCGCGCCTTGATGATCATGTCCTTGAGCACCTTGTTCACGGCGTGGCCGATGTGGATATCGCCGTTGGCATACGGCGGGCCGTCATGCAGCACGAACTTCTTCGCGCCCTTGCGCGCCGCGCGGATCTTCTTGTAGAGCTGCTTCTCCTGCCACTGCTTGACCCACTGCGGCTCGCGCTTGGGCAGGTCGCCACGCATGGGGAAGGGCGTGTCGAGCAGGTTGACGGGATACTTGTTTTTCTGGTTCTGATCGGACTTGGCGCGTTTGTCGTCGGACATTTCGATTCTCGGAGCAATTCGTTTGGCGCGCGGCCGGCAGCAGGCCGGGGCGCGCGCGGGAAGACTGGGCGGGGCATGCGAACCGGGCCCGCGCACACTGGCGGGCGCCGGCCGCTAGCTAATTCGGTCGGTGGCGGAGGTAGCGAAGTCGCGGCCGCCGGTGCCCTCGGCAGCGCCGGGCGCGGTCAGGCCGAAGAACCCGCGCGCGTCGGCGCTGTCCTTGGCGATCGCGGCGGTCAGGTCTTCCAGGTTGTCGAAGCGCGCCTCGTCGCGCAGCTTCTTCATGAATTCGACCCGTACCAGCTTGCCGTACAGGCTTTCATTGAAGTCAAAGAGGTGGACTTCCAGCAGCACGCGGCCGGCGTCCTCGATGGTCGGGCGCACGCCGATGCTGGCCACGCCGGGCAGCGGGTGGTCGGCAATGCCGTGCACCTGCACCACGAAGATGCCGTTGACCGCCGGGCGCTTGTGCGAGATGCGCAGGTTCAGCGTCGGGAAGCCCAGGTCGCGGCCCAGCTTGCGGCCGTGGATCACGTGGCCGCTGATGGCATAGCCGTGGCCCAGCAGGCGCCGCGCGTGCTCGAGGTCGCCATCGGCCAGGGCCTGGCGCACCGCCGAGCTGGAAATGCGGATGCCGCCCTCGGAGACCGAGCCCATCTGCTCGACGTCGAAGCCGAACCGGTGCCCGGCGTCCTGCAGGTAGGCGAAGTCGCCCGCGCGCCTGGCGCCGAAGCGGAAGTCGTCGCCGACCAGCAGCCAGCGCGTGTGCAGGCCGTGCCACAGCACGTTTTCAACGAATTCCTGCGGGGACTGGCTGGCAAAGTGGGCGTTGAAGTGCTCGACCACGACGCGGTCCACGCCGTTGCGGCGCAGGCTTTCCAGCTTGTCGCGCAGCAGCGCGATGCGGGTGGGCGCCTTGTCCGGGGTGAAGAACTCGCGCGGATGCGGCTCGAACGTCATCACGCACAGCGGCAGGCCGCGCGCGTCCGCCGCCGCGCGCGCGCGCGCAAGCAGCGACTGGTGGCCGCGATGCACACCGTCGAAATTGCCGATGGTGAGCGCGCAGGGCGCCCGGCTCTCGGCGTTGGGCAGGCCGCGGAAGACTTTCACGGGGACGGCGGGAAATGTTTCGGGTAAAGCGGGCATTATAAGGCGAATGGGTCGGCTTGCCGCTGCCTGCGCCCCCATGTGCGCTAAGCTGCTGTTTTTGTGCTGCATCCGCCTACCCCGGCATGGCGCGATACGGCAAAAGGCGGCATGATATGCACCACTTGTGTGTCACGCCGACGTCACATGCAGCCAAAACGCGCGCGACACGACATTTCTTGCCGCTTTTTCTCGCCTTGCGCCTGCCATCTCAAGCCAGCCACATTTGAACGCGCTGCCCAACCGGTTCCTGTCCCGGCTTCTCCCCCGGCTTCGGCCCCATATACTGCCGCAATCGAGCGGTGAGCTTGACGTCGAGACCCGCGCCAAGCTGATGGCCATCGTGCACAAGAATGCGCCGACCGCCATCGTCGCTTCCGTGCTGCTGCCGGCGCTGACCACGCTGGGATTCTGGGGCGAAGTCAGCCACGCCGCACTGCTGGGTTGGTGCGCGATCATGCTGCTGCTGACCGCGGGCGGCCTGTGGTTCCATGTCGGCTACCAGCGCGACGGGGCCTCGATGAGCCGTTCCGCGCATACGCGCAGGTGGTGGAACAACATGCGCGTGCTGGCGCTGCTGACCGGGGTAACCTGGGGCAGCTCGGCACTGCTGCATTTGTATACGGACTCGGTGGTCTTCTCCAGCGTGCTGTACCTGCTGACGCTGGGCGTGCTGGCCGGCGGCGCGGTATCGCAGGCCCCGGTGCCGTCCAACCTGGTGTACGCCGGCGTGCCGATCCTGGTGCCCAGCATCCTGATGGCGGAGTTCGCCTTCCCCGGCCATGGCGCTTATGTACAGGGCCTGCTGGGGATCTACGCGCTGATGCTGTCGCGCCATGCCTTCAACCTGCAGCTCACGCTGGTCCGCGCGATCCAGCTCGAGGGTGACAGCCGCCGGCTGGCCAAGCAGTTCCAGGAAGAAAAGGAGCGCGCGCTGCATGCCAGCGAAGAAAAATCGCGCTTCCTCGCCGCCGCCAGCCATGACCTGCGCCAGCCGGTGCATGCGCTGGTGATGCTGGTTGAAGCGCTGCGCGCGCGCAACCAGTCGTCGTCGCTGCATCCGCTGGTGGAGCAGGTGGCGGCGGGCACGCAGACCATCGACCTGCTGTTCCGCTCGCTGCTGGACCTGTCCAAGCTGGAAGGGCGCAAGGTCCTGCCGACGCTGGAGCCGTGCGAGCTGGGCGCGCTGATCCGCGACGTGATGAGCCAGTTTGCCGCCGACGCCCGCGAAAGCGGCCTGATGCTGACGCCGCGCGTGCCCGACGAACTGTACGCGATGGCCGAGCCGGTGCTGCTGCGCCGCGCGCTGTTCAACCTGGTGCAGAACGCGTTGCGCTATACCCAGCGCGGCGGCGTGCTGGTGACCGCGCGCCAGCGCCGCAAGCACGTGCGGCTGGAGGTGTGGGACACCGGCGCCGGCGTCACGCCCGAGCACCTGCCCGATATCTTCTCGCCGTACTACCAGGTCAACAACCCGCAGCGCGACCCGTCTCAGGGCCTCGGCCTCGGCCTGGCGATCTTCAAGGAGTGCGTGCGGCTGATGCGCGGCACCTATGGCGTGCGCTCGGTGCCGGGCAAGGGCTCGGTGTTCTGGTTCGCCCTGGCCCCGGTGCCGGCCGAGACCGTCGCCAGCGTGCGCGAGATGCGTGCCATGGCGCAGGCCCAGGAAGCCAAGCCCGACCGGCTGCAGGGCACGGTGCTGGTGGTCGACGACGACAGCCAGATCCGCAAGGCGTGGATCGCGTTGATGGAGGCGTGGGGCATCCACGTGGCCTGCGCCGCGCACGGCGCCGAGGCCGACAAGCTGTTTGCCAAGGGCCTGCGCCCGGACATCATCTTCTGCGACCTGCGGCTGCCGGGCAGCGAGAACGGCCTGGACCTGCTGGAGCGCTGGCAGAACACGCAGCCGCAGGCGCGCAGCGCGCTGCTGACCGGCGACCTGAAATCGGCCGCGCTGGCGGCGGCGGAAGAGGCGGGGTATTTCGTGCTGCCCAAGCCGGTGGACCCGGCGTCGCTGCGGATGCTGCTGCGGCGCTGGCTGCGCCCGGCTTAGGCTGGGGAGGGCAGGCGCGGCGCCTTACTGGCGCAGGCGGAACCGTTCCATCCGCGACATCACCTGCATCCGGGTACGCACGCCCAGGCGTTGCAGGATCGCCGAGACATGCTCCTTGACCGTGTTCTCGGTCAGCCCGAGCCGGCGCGCGATCACCTTGTTCGGCAGGCCTTCGAGCACCAGGGCCAGCACGGACCCCTGGCGCGGCGTCAGGCCCAGCTCGGCCGGCGTAACCGGGATGCCGTGCGCGGGGCCAAACGACTGGGCCCGCCCGTTCAGGGCTTCATCGGTAGGGAAGGAGGTGTCACCCGCCAGCACCTTGCGCACCGCGGCGGTGAAGGCATTGGCATCGAGATGCTTGCCGACGAAGCCGCATGCCGACAGCGCACGGGCGCGGCCGACGATTTCGGGCGTGGCTTCTGCGGACATGAAGATAAAGCGCGCCCCGGGGATCACGGTCTTGAACGACTGCATGGCATCGAAGCCGGTGCCGTCGTTCAGCCAGATATCGAGCAGCACAATATCCGGGCGCAGCCCCTGCTGCAGGCTCGCCAGGGCTTCTCGGGCACTGCCGGCGGCGTGTACCGCGACATCCGGCATGACTTCGGCAAGGAAGGCCGTGGTGCCTGACAAGGCCATAGGATGATCATCGACCACCAACAACGTCGGTGCAGCGTTCGACATGCGAGTTCCCGTCTAATTTCCCGTTTCGTCCTTGTTGTCACCCGCTCGCTTGGAGCACTGTGTCGTGAAAAACCTGCACAGGATTGGCGCGTGGACGTAGCGCCCACTCTAGCAGAGGGGGCGAAGCGTCACAATCCATCAATCGGGGGTATACGGCGCCATCGTCACATGTTAGAGGCATTGCAACTTGTCCGGATCTGGTGAATTAAGTACCTAATGGGTTCGCTTTACCGGAGTTTAGTGCCTCGCCTTGGTAGAATTGCGCGATGAAAAAAATTGTCATCTTGATTTCCGGGCGTGGCTCCAACATGGAAGCCATCGTTCGTGCCTGCGCGGGCGGCGGTTGGCCGGCGCGCGTGGCAGCGGTGCTGTCGAACCGGCCCGATGCCGCCGGGCTGCAGTTCGCGCAGCAGCAAGGCATTGCCACCGGCGTGGTCGACCATCGCCAGTTTCCCGACCGCGCCTCGTTTGATGCCGCGATGGCCGAGGCCATCGATGCCCACGCCCCCGACCTGGTGGTGCTGGCCGGCTTCATGCGCATCCTGACGCCGGGTTTTGTCGACCGCTATGCGGGCCGGCTGCTGAATATCCACCCGTCGCTGCTGCCGTGCTTCCCGGGGCTGAACACCCACAAGCAAGCGCTGGACGCCGGCGTCAAGCTGCACGGCGCCACCGTGCACTTCGTTACCCCGGAACTCGACCATGGTCCGATCGTGATCCAGGCTGCACTTGATGTGCTGCCCACCGACACGCCCGAAAGCCTGGCCGAGCGCCTGCTCGACTGCGAGCACCAGATCTATCCCCGCGCCGTCCGCTGGTTCGTCGAGGACCGCCTGCGACTGCAGGACGGCGTGGTCAACGTTATCAACCCGGCCGAGCCGCAATTGCTGATGGCCATCTCCGCCCATACCCGGGCGGCAGGAGTCGAGGCATGAGCCGCAACCAGGCAGGAACCCGTCCCACCCGTAGCGAGGGCCACGCGCCGCCGCGCGGCAAGAGCAAGGGCAAGGGCAGCCCCATCCGCAAGCCCGCCAACGGCAATGCCGTCCGCGACGGCGCGCCGCGCATGCACGGCGGGCTGCACGCCTCGCATATCCAGCATATCGACCGCCTGCTTGGCAAGGTCATGCTGTTCGCCCGCCCGGCCGATGCCGTGGTGAGCTATTACTTCCGCGAGAACAGCAAGCTGGGCCATCGCGAGCGCGGCATCATCGCCGAGGCCATCTATGCGGTGCTGCGCCGGCGCGTGGAGTTCGCGCAGTTTGCGGAAAGCGGCACCGGCGCCAGCTCGCGCCGCCTGGCGCTGCTGGGCCTGGCGGCCACGCTCGGACGCGACGTGCTGACGCCGTTCCTGCACCCCGAAGAGGCCGAATGGCTGGACCGCCTGACCACGATCGAGCGTTCCAGCCTGGCCCCGCGCGTGCGCACCAATCTGCCCGAATGGCTGTACGACGAGCTGGTGCGCCGCCATGGCGAAGAATTTACCGCGGCACTGGGCGATGCCTGGCTGCGCCCGGCGCCGCTTGACCTGCGCGTCAACCTGGGCAAGACCAGCCGCGATGCGGCGCTGGCCGAGCTGCAATCCGCCGGCCTGGGCGCCGAGCCGACGCCGATGGCGCCCGCCGGCATCCGCATGACCGGCAAGCCCGCGCTGAACCAGCTGCCAATCTTTGTCAACGGCCTGGTCGAGGTGCAGGACGAAGGCAGCCAGCTGCTGTGCAACCTGGTGGCGCCAAAGCGTGGCGAGATGGTGGTCGACTTCTGTGCCGGCGCGGGTGGCAAGACCTTGGCGCTGGGCGCCGCGATGCGCTCCACCGGCCGGTTGTACGCCTTCGACGTGTCGGAAAAGCGCCTGGCCAACCTGAAGCCCCGCCTGGCGCGCAGCGGCCTGTCCAACGTCCATCCGGTCCTGATCGACTCCGAACGCGACGCCAAGATCAAGCGCCTGGCCGGCAAGGTCGACCGGGTGCTGGTGGACGCGCCGTGCAGCGGGCTGGGAACGCTGCGGCGCAACCCCGACCTGAAGTGGCGCCAGACGCCGGAATCGGTGCTGGAGCTGACTGCCAAGCAGAGCGCTATCCTTGAGTCGGCGGCGCGCCTGGTCAAGGGCGGCGGCCGCGTGGTCTACGCCACGTGCTCCGTGCTCGAAGCCGAAAACGAGGCCATCGTGCGCGATTTCCTCGCCGCGCACCCCAACTTCCGCCTGGTTCCGGCCAGCGAGGTGCTGGCCGACCAGAAGATCGAAGTGCCCGCGTTGCCTCAGGATAGCGGCATGTTCGCGCTGTATCCGCATCTGCACCAGACCGACGGCTTCTTTGCCGCGGTGCTGGAACGCACCAGCTGACGCCTGTGGCCGCCGCCCGTCTGCAGCGGACGGCGGCCCTCAACCTGAGTCTCCCCGATGAACGGTGAAACCCTGTCCGGCCTCGGCGGCGAGCTGACGGCCTCCCATTCGATGTTCGGCAAGATGCTGGACGACCTGATCCGCGATGCCGGCGGCCCGGGGTTCTTCTGGCAGCTGCTGGTGCTGGCCGGCTGCCTCGCGGTGGCGTGGCCGCTGGGGCGCTATGTGGTGCACCGGCTCGAGGCGCGCTACGCCAGTTCCAGCTTCTCGCTGCGCTTTGCAGCCGCCAGCCTGGAGCGGGCCATGTTCCCGCTGGCAGGTTGGGTGCTGGTGATGGTCGCGCGCTTCGCGCTGGAGCCATTGATCCCGATCAGCGTGCTGCGGCTGGCGCTGGTGCCGCTGTTCGGTATCACCTCGCTCAATGTCGTCTTCTATATCCTGCGGCGGGTCATGTCCGGCAGCGGGCAGTTGCACGGCATGCTGCTGCTGGTGGAGAAGGTGCTGACCACGCTGGTGTGGATCGGCATGGCGCTTTATGTGCTTGGCGTGCTGTCGGAGGTGGTCGCGTGGATGCAGGACGTGCGCTTCTCGATCGGCGGCAAGCAGAAGATCAGCCTCGCCGACACGCTGATGGCGGGGGTCTGGATCCTGCTGACGGTGCTGGTGGCGATGTGGTTCGGGTCCTGGCTGGAGGAGCGGCTGATGCGCTCGGCCAACCTCGACGTCAACCTGAAGGTGGTGCTGACCCGCATCTCCAAGGCCTTGCTGCTGCTGGTGTCGCTGCTGCTGAGCCTGTCGCTGGTCGGGATCGACCTGACCGTGCTGTCGGTGTTCGGCGGTGCGCTGGGCGTGGGCCTGGGCCTGGGCTTGCAGAAGATCGCGAGCAACTACATCTCGGGCTTCATTATCCTGCTGGACCGCTCGGTCAAGCTGGGCGACCAGATCACGGTGGACAAGTACACCGGCATCGTGTCGCAGATCCGCACCCGCTACACCGTGGTGCGCAACGGCGACGGCGAGACGCTGGTGCCGAACGAGCAATTGGTGGCGCAGTCGGTGCAGAACCATTCATTCTCGAACACCAATGTGCGCGTGGCGACGCGTGTCCAGGCCGACTACAGCGCTGACCCGGAGACCGTGATCGCACTGCTGACCGAATGCGTGCGCGAACTGCCGCGCGTGCTGAAAGACCCGGAGCCGGCGGCCTTCCTGGTGCTGTTTGCGGACAGCGGCATCGAGTACGAAGTCGCGGCCTACATTGCCGATCCACAGAACGGAAAGCTAGGGGTGCAATCCGCGATGAACCGCGCCATCTGGCGCACGCTGCGCGAGCACGGCATTTCGATTCCCTATCCCCAGCGTGAGCTGCGTGTGATGCACGAGACGCCGATGCCCGGACCAGGCGCCCCCAAGGCAAGTACCTTGCCGGAAGCCGCCAACGCCACCTAGACTGTCACCTGAGCGTCACAGGACCGTGCAGATGCCAGCCAAGCGGCGAGTTCGGCACCCCACGGAACGAAAACCGTTGCACCCCGTCCAAATCCGGGAAATAGCGTATGCTTGCGCCCTCGCCAATCCGGTAGAATGCCGGGTTGTCGCGGGTTGAGACATCCCGCTCCCACATCAGACAGCCGCCAGATTGCAGCGGCTCGTACCTTGTCCCGCCTGCCACGGCCGGCGCCAGACTCGCGTGCCAGGGAGCCCGGAGCGACTTCGGGTCCCGAGGCAAGCGCCAGACAGCTATCGCAATCAATAGATTCGCAGCTATTTTTTCTGCGCGTTGTGTGCACCGGCCAGCCGGCCTGCACGGGAAAGTCCTGTTTAACCGACGGAGAACAGTTTGTTCGACACTATTCTTGACTGGGCCGCCAACGGCCTTGCCAATTGGGCCTGGTGGGAGATCGTCATCTACACCCTGGTGATGACGCATATCACCATCGCTGGCGTCACCATCTTCCTGCACCGCTGCATGGCGCACCGGTCGCTGGACCTGCACCCGATCGCCCAGCATTTCTTCCGCTTCTGGCTGTGGCTGACCACCGGCATGGTCACCAGGGAGTGGACCGCGATCCATCGCAAGCACCACGCCAAGTGCGAGACCGAGGACGATCCGCACAGCCCGCAGACCCGCGGCATCCGCAAGGTGCTGCTGGAAGGGGCTGAACTCTATCGCGCCGAGGCCAAGAACAAGGAAACCATCGCCAAGTTCAGCCATGGCTGCCCGAATGACTGGATCGAGCGCAACCTGTACTCGCGCTTCACCTGGCAGGGCGTTGGCCTGATGCTGATCATCGACCTGGCGCTGTTCGGCGTGATCGGCATGTCGGTGTGGGCAGTGCAGATGCTGTGGATCCCGATCCATGCCGCCGGCATCATCAATGGCCTGGGCCACTGGTGGGGCTACCGCAATTACGATTGCGAAGACGCGTCAACCAATGTGTCGCCGTGGGGCCTGATCATTGGCGGTGAGGAACTGCACAACAACCACCACACCTACCCGACCTCGGCCAAGTTTTCGATCAAGTGGTATGAGTTCGACGTGGGCTGGGGCTATATCCGCGCGATGCAGGCGGTCGGCCTGGCCAAGGTCAAGAAGACCCCGCCCAAGGCGCGCCTGGTGGAAGCCCGTCCGGTCGATCACAACACGCTGGAAGCCATCATCGCCAACCGCTATGACGTGATGGCGCGCTACGCCAAGGCCGTCAAGGGTGCGTTCCGCCAGGAACTGGACAAGCTCAAGGAAGGCGGCGTGGCCGAGTACCGCAGCTTCAAGCCCGCCAGCAAGTGGTTCCACCGCGAGGAAACCAAGCTGGCCGCACAGCAGCGCGAGCAGCTGGCGAGCATCGTCGAGCAGAACAAGGCGCTGCAGACCTTCGTCGAAATGCGCCGTGAACTGGCCGCCATCTGGGGCCGTTCCAACCTGACGCGCGAGCAGCTGCTGCAGCAGCTGCAGGCCTGGTGCCACCGTGCCGAGGCCAGCGGCATCCAGGCGTTGCACGATTTCTCGCTGCGCCTGCGCCGCTACGCCTGATACAATTCGGCCGCGCCGTATGGTTTGACAAAGCCCCGCCCATGGCGGGGCTTTTGTTTTAGATAAACTCCCCCATGTTCTGGCCGGCCGCACCCTGTTGGCGGAGGTCTAGAGGAGTACCCGGAGATGACCCCACAATCGATCAAGACCGTCGAGTTCGAGAAGCCGAACCTGGCGGATGCCGAAAACGCCACTGGCGGCAGCTGCGTGGCCCATGCCTGGGCCAAGGTGCCGCCGGTGCTGTCGCCCGATGAGCGGCAGTCGCTGAAGGCGCGTATCCGCCGCTTGCTGAAGGAACGTAATGCGGTGCTGGTGGCGCACTACTACGTCGACGCCGACCTGCAGGACCTCGCCGAAGAAACCGGCGGCTGCGTCTCCGACTCCCTCGAAATGGCCCGCTTCGGCCGCGACCACGAAGCCAAGACCCTGGTGGTGGCCGGCGTGCGCTTCATGGGCGAGACCGCCAAGATCCTCAGCCCCGAGAAGACCGTGCTGATGCCGGACCTGGATGCGACCTGCTCGCTCGACCTGGGTTGCCCGGCCGACGAATTCGCCGCCTTCTGCGATGCGCACCCAGACCGCACCGTGGTGGTGTACGCCAATACCAGCGCGGCGGTGAAGGCGCGCGCGGACTGGATGGTCACGTCGAGCATCGGGCTGAAGATCGTCGAGCACCTGCACGCGCAGGGCAAGAAGATCCTGTGGGCACCCGACAAGCACCTGGGCAGCTATATCCAGAAGCAGACCGGCGCCGACATGCTGCTGTGGCAGGGCTCGTGCCTGGTGCACGACGAGTTCAAGGGCATCGAGCTGGACCTGCTGCGCCGCGAATTCCCCAACGCCAAGATCCTGGTGCACCCGGAATCGCCCGAAAACGTGGTGGCGCAGGCCGATGTGGTCGGCTCCACCTCGCAGCTGATCGAAGCGGCGCAGAAGCTGGACGCGACCGAGTTTATCGTTGCCACCGACAACGGCATCCTGCACAAGATGCGCATGGCCGCGCCTGGCAAGCACTTCATCGAGGCGCCGACGGCCGGCAACAGCGCGACCTGCAAAAGCTGCGCGCACTGCCCGTGGATGGCGATGAATGCGCTGACCAACCTGGCCGAGGTGCTGGAGACCGGGCGCAACGAGATCCACGTCGACCCGGCCATCGGCGTCAAGGCGGTGACCTGCATCAACCGCATGCTCGACTTCGCCGCGGCGCAGAAGCGCAATGTGCGTCCGTCGTCCGACCTGGCGAAGGAACAGGCGCTGTTCCAGGGGATCGGCCCGGCATGAGCGTGAATCCGATTTTCGACAGCTACGGCGCAGCGCTGCACGCAGCGCTGCAAGCCAATGTGCAGGCCGCCATCGCCGAGGATGTCGGCAGCGGCGACCTGACCGGCCTGCTGGTGCCCGCTGGCAAGCCCGCGCACGCGCGCGTGATCGTGCGCGAAGCGGCGGTGCTGTGCGGACAGCCGTGGTTCGATGCCTGCATGCGCGCGGTCGACCCGGCGCTGGAAGTGCGCTGGCTGCAGGAAGAGGGCGCGCGGATGGCGGCGGATTCCGTGGTGTGCGAGATCACCGGCCCGGCGCGCTCGCTGCTGACTGCCGAACGCCCGTCGCTGAACTTCCTGCAACTGCTGTCCGGCGTGGCCACCGTGACGCGCCGCTATGCCGACCTGATCGCCGGCACCCGCGCGCGCGTGCTGGATACCCGCAAGACGCTGCCGGGCCTGCGCCTGGCGCAGAAGTACGCGGTCCGCATCGGCGGTGGCGAGAACCAGCGGCTGGCGCTGTACGACGGCATCCTGATCAAGGAAAACCATATCGCCGCGGCAGGCAGCATCACCGCCGCGCTGCAGGCGGCGCTGGCGCTCGATACCGATGCGTCGGTGCAGGTCGAGGTCGAGTCGCTGGCGGAGCTGGAAGAAGCCCTGGCAGCAGGCGCGAAGTCGGTGCTGATCGATAACTTCACCGTGCCGATGATGCAGGACGCGGTGAAGATCAACCAGGGCAGGGCGCTACTTGAGGTGTCGGGCGGCGTCAATGCCGAGACCATCCGCACTTTCGCCGAGACCGGCGTGGACCGGATCTCGGTGGGCGCATTGACCAAGGACGTGCGCGCGACGGATTACTCGCTGCGTATCATCGGCTGACGCATCGCCAGCCCGAAGCCAAAACGGGGTGGAGCCATCAGGCTCGCACCCCGTTTTTTATTGCTGCGCGGCGCTCAGCGCTTGCGCACGGCGGGCGGTTGCATCACCGTAGGCAGGGCCTTCGGCAGCGAATCCGGATAGTCCCGGCTGAAATGCAGTCCGCGGCTTTCATGCCGCGAGTACGCGCTGTCAACGATCAGCGAGGCCACCTCCACCAGGTTGCGCAGCTCCAGCAGGTCGCGCGTGACGCGGAAATTCGCGTAGTACTCGGCGATTTCCTCGCGCAGCAGGCCGATGCGGTGCTGCGCGCGTTCCAGCCGCTTGCTGGTGCGCACGATGCCGACGTAGTTCCACATCATGCGGCGCAGTTCATCCCAGTTGTGGGACACCACGACTTCCTCGTCGGCATCGGACACGCGGCTTTCGTCCCACGCCGGCAGCGTGATATTGGGTGCGCCGGCCTTGTCCTTCGAGGCGATGTCTTCCGCCGCGGCGCGGCCGATCACCATGCATTCGAGCAGCGAGTTGGAGGCCAGCCGGTTGGCGCCGTGCAGGCCGGTGCAGGCAGACTCGCCCACTGCATACAGGTTGCCGATATCGGTGCGGCCCGCGGTATCGGTGACAACGCCGCCGCAGGTGTAGTGCGCGGCCGGCACCACCGGGATCGGCTCGCGCGTGATGTCGATGCCCAGTTCCAGGCAGCGCGCGTAGATCGTCGGGAAGTGTTCCTTCAGGAAGGCTTCGGGCTGGTGGCTGATGTCCAGGTAGACGCAGTCCAGGCCGCGCTTCTTCATCTCGAAGTCAATGGCGCGCGCGACCACGTCGCGCGGCGCCAGCTCGGCACGCTCATCGTGCTCGGGCATGAAGCGGGTGCCGTCGGGCAGCTTGAGCAGCCCGCCTTCGCCGCGCACCGCCTCGGAAATCAGGAACGACTTGGCATAGGGGTGGTACAGGCAGGTCGGGTGGAACTGGATGAATTCCATGTTCGACACCCGGCAGCCCGCGCGCCACGCCATGGCGATGCCATCGCCGGTGGCGGTGTCGGGGTTGGTGGTGTACAGGTAGACCTTGCCCGCGCCGCCCGCGGCCAGCACCGTATGCGTGGCGGTGAGGGTGTGTACCGCGCCGGTATTGTCGTCGAGCACGTAAAGGCCATAGCACCGGTTGCCCGGGAGTCCCAGCTTGCGTGACGTGATCAGGTCGATCGCGAAATGGTCTTCCAGGATGGTGATGTTCGGATGCTGCGTGGCCTGCTGCAGCAGCGTGCTGACCACCGCGTGTCCGGTGGCATCGGCCGCATGGATGATGCGCCGGCGGCTGTGGCCGCCTTCGCGGGTCAGGTGGAAGCCCAGTTCGGCCTGCTCGTCGCGCGTGAATGGCACGCCGCGGTCGATCAGCCACTGGATCGCCTCGCGCCCGTGCTCCACGATAAAGCGGGTTGCCTCTTCGTCGCACAGTCCTGCGCCGGCAACGAGCGTGTCCTGCGTGTGCTCGTCATGGCTGTCGCCGGAATCCAGCACGGCGGCGATGCCGCCTTGTGCCCAGTCGCTGGCGCCCTGTGTCATGGCGCGCTTGCTGAGAATGACAACCCGGTGGGTGTCGGCCAGTTGCAGCGCGACCGTAAGGCCGGCCAGACCGCTGCCGACGATGGCGACATCGAAATTCATGGTGCGGAGAGAGCGCCGCAGGGCGCCAGGCGGATGGGGGAAACGGCAAAGTCTACACCGTGCGCGCCATACCGTGCACCAGTGCACCGGGCGGGATTGGGCGGTGATCGCGCCGGAAGGGCGCGGCACCGGCCGCGGTGTGCCGAACGGCGCGCTTCCTGCCTTCTGCGGGCGCCAACGTCGCGCGTGGAGCGCCGTAAGCAGAACGAGTGGGCAACAAAAAGCCCCGCAACCGGGCGGGGCTTCTTGTCGGGATACCGGATCAATTACTTGATCTTGGTTTCCTTGTAAGCGACGTGCTTGCGAGCGACGGGATCGAACTTCATGATCTCCATCTTCTCCGGCATGGTGCGCTTGTTCTTGGTCGTGGTGTAGAAGTGACCCGTGCCTGCGGTCGATTCCAGCTTGATCTTGTCGCGGCCGCCCTTGCTTGCCATGATGTGCTCCTAATTAGACTTCGCCGCGTGCGCGCAGGTCTGCGAGCACGGAGTCGATGCCTTTCTTGTCGATCAGGCGCAGGCCGGCGTTCGAGACGCGCAGGCTCACCCAGCGGTTTTCGGATTCAACGAAGAAACGACGATTCTGCAGGTTGGGCAGAAAACGGCGCTTGGTCTTGTTGTTTGCGTGGGAAACGTTGTTGCCGACCATCGGCGCTTTCCCGGTCACTTGACAGACGCGTGCCATGAAGCACTCCTAAATCTTATTCGTGGACAATGTTCGCAACAGATCAACAAAAGGCGCGCGGGCCCGGACTGCAGCGGTTGGGACTTCAGTGAAACGTAAATTATAGACCGGAATCCTCCGGCGAATCAATGCCTGCCGTACGATGACGGCAGCATGTGTTGTGTCTCGTCCAGCACTGTGCCGCAGGCGTCACAGTCCCGGCAGGCATTCGCAACCGTCAGCCAGCGAACGGATTTCCTGGCCGGCCACGATGAAATGGTCGAGCAGATGCACGTCGATGAGTTCGAGCGTCCTTGCCAGCTCGCGAGTCAGGTGCACGTCGCTCTGGCTGGGCGCGGTGGTGCCGGAAGGATGGTTGTGCGCCACGATCACGCCCGCCGCATTATGCACCAGCGCCTGGCGCGCGACCTCGCGCGGATACACCGCAGTGCGCGTCAGGGTGCCCCGGAACAGTTCTTCGCAGGCAATCATGCGGTTGCGCGGATCGAGGAACAGGCACAGGAAGACTTCGTGCGGCAGCGATGCCAGCGTCAGGCGCAGGTAGTTGTGCACCGCCGCGCGCGAGTCGAAGCCGGTCGGCAGCCTTAGGGATTCGGCCAGCGCGCGGCGCGCCAGTTCGGGGATGGCCTGCAGCTGTGCGTATTTGGCAACGCCCATGCCCTTGATGCCAGCCAGCGCGCCGGGTTCGGACGCGAACAGGGCGGTCAGCGAGCCGAAGCGGTGCAACAGCTCGCGGGCGAGGTCGACGGCACTTTTGCCAGCCGCGCCGATGCGCAGGAACACCGCCAGCAGTTCGGCGTCTGACAGGGCGGCGGCGCCGCATTCCAGCAGTTTTTCGCGCGGCCGCTCGCAGGCGGGCCAATTGGCTATGGTCATGGGCGTTCAGGGTTTGGACCGCCGGCCGGAGACTGGAAGGGTAGAAGGGGTATACGCTTCGGCACGGCGAGCGATGGGCCAGTCGAATACAATACGGGTTGTTCCTCGGTTGATCACCCATGAATTTGCAAACTTTCGCGTCGGAAGCCGACGGCGGCACGGCTGGCCGCAAGACTGTCCTGGCCGACTCTTTCCTGACCCTGCACTACAGCATCTCGCTAGAGAACGGCACCGAGGTCGTCAGCACCTTCGACGACAAGCCCGCCACGCTGCTGCTCGGCCAGGGCCAGCTCGCGCCCACGCTGGAGCAGGCGCTGCTGGGCATGCCGGAAGGCGAGCGCATGACTTACCGTCTCGCTCCGGAGCACGCGTTCGGGCCGCGCAATCCCGAACTGCTGCAGTGGGTGTCGCTGGCCACGCTGCGCGAGAACAGCTCGTTCGAGGAAGACTACAGCCCGGGCGACCTGGTCGAGTTCAACGCGCCCGGCGGCGGCAAGTACGCGGGCGTGCTGAAGGAAATCGGCGAGACCGCGGCGCTGTTCGACTTCAACCATCCGCTGGCCGGGCAGACCATCCTGTTCGACGTGCAGCTGATCGGCATCCTCTGATTGCGCCAACGTGCCGACTCCTGTCCAGATACGCAGCATGCCTGACCTGACCACCGCACCCGACGCCGAGATCCTGATGGCCCAGCCGCGCGGCTTCTGCGCAGGCGTGGATCGTGCCATCGAGATCGTCGAGCGCGCGCTCGCGCGCTTCGGCGCGCCGATCTACGTGCGCCATGAAATCGTGCACAACGCCTACGTGGTGGCGGACCTGCGCAGCAAGGGCGCGGTGTTCGTGCGCGAGCTGGACGAGGTGCCCGCCGGCGCCACCGTCATCTTCAGTGCGCACGGCGTGTCGCGCGAAGTGCGCGAGGACGCCGCCAAGCGCGGCCTGCACGTGTTCGACGCAACCTGCCCGCTGGTGACCAAGGTGCATGTCGAAGTCAGCAAGATGCGCGCGGAAGGCTGCGAGATCGTAATGATCGGCCATCGCGGCCACCCGGAGGTCGAAGGCACCATGGGCCAGGCCAACAGCGGCATGGTGCTGGTCGAGACGGCCGACGACGTCGCCAGGCTGCAGATCGCGGACCCGGCGCGGCTTGCCTTCGTGACCCAGACCACGCTGTCGGTGGACGAGACCCGCGAGATCGTCGCCGCGCTGAAGGCGCGCTATCCGCAGATCCGAGAGCCGAAGAAGCAGGATATCTGCTATGCCACGCAGAACCGCCAGGACGCGGTCAAGTTCATGGCGCCGCAGGTCGAGGTGGTGATCGTGGTCGGCAGCCCCAACAGCTCCAACTCCAACCGCCTGCGCGAACTGGCGCAGCGCCTGGGCGTGCCGGCCTATATGGTCGATGCGCCGGAGCAGGTGCGCCCGGAATGGATCGCCGGCAAGCGCCGCATCGGCCTGACCGCCGGGGCCTCGGCGCCCGAGGCGCTGGCGCAGTCGATCGTCGATCGCCTGCGCGCGCTCGGTGCGCGCCAGGTGCGGGCACTGGAGGGCATCGAGGAAAACATGGCGTTCCCGCTGCCGCGCGGCTTGATGCCGGCCAGCGTCGCCGCCTGAACGGCAGCGGGCCGGCCCGCATCTCGATACGCCGATGACAAAAGCGCCGCGCAATGCGGCGCTTTTTTTTTTGCGCTTGCCTGCGCGGTCGCGATTCATGGGCTTATGACGCGCAATGCACATTATCGGTGCAATGCGATCGGTGCATGTATAACCCGCGTGTTTGGCGAACAGACAAATAGGGGTAATCCCCGTAACTGGGGTTTTCCCTATTATGGTGCGGCGCTACATTCTGCACATTAGAGATTGGTGCGCCGCATTTGAAATGAAATGCCTAATTAATTAAGGCCTATTATAGTGGCGCAGCCCGCGCCTAATGCCGCCCGCCAGGCGGTGCAGGCACGATTCTTGTAAGTATGTGGGACGGCCCCGCCATGTGAGCGGGAATTGCCCCAATTTGTGCATTGGGGAAATTCCCTAGCTCATTTGCAGGGTAAATCGGTCGACTTGTTGCGTCGCGTATTGCATCTGCAAAGAAAGGGGATACAATGCGCGCGTTTCAAATTGAAACTAAACAAAGGCGGTCCAGGGAAACGTCCGGGAGGCGTTGCAAATCCCTGTTTTTGTGAATCCTAGGAGATCACTCATGCAAATCACGTTTGCCAAGATTCTGCCGATCGCGGCCGCAGTGGCGCTGGTAGCAGCTTGCGGCAAGAAGGAAGAGAAGCCGGCGGATGCGGCCTCTTCGGCGCCGGCCGCAGCAGCCCCTGCCGCGGGCGGTGGCGAGACCGTCGTCAAGATCGGCCACGCGGCCCCGCTGACCGGCGGTATCGCGCACCTTGGCAAGGACAACGAAAACGGCGCCCGCCTGGCCGTGGAAGAAGTCAACAAGGCCGGCCTCGAGGTCGGTGGCAAGAAGATCAAGCTGGAACTGGTCGGCGAAGACGATGCCGCCGATCCGAAGACTGGCACCTCGGTGGCACAGAAGCTGGTCGACGCCAAGGTCGTGGCCGTGGTCGGCCACCTGAACTCGGGCACGTCGATCCCGGCCTCCAAGATCTATAGCGATGCCGGCATCGTGCAGATCTCGCCGTCGTCCACCAACCCGGACTACACCAAGCAGGGCTTCAAGACCACCTATCGCGTGGTGGCCACCGACGCACAGCAGGGCCCGGCACTGGCCAACTATGCCAGCAAGACCCTCCATGCCAAGAGCGTGGCGATCGTCGACGACGCCACCGCCTACGGCAAGGGCCTGGCCGACGAGTTCGAGAAGACCGCCAAGGCGGCCGGCGTGAACGTGGTGGCACGCGAGGCCACCAACGACAAGGCTACCGACTTCAAGGCCATTCTCACCAAGATCAAGGGCAAGAAGCCTGACGTGATCATGTACGGCGGCATGGACGCCACCGGCGGCCCGTTCGCCAAGCAAGCCAAGGAACTGGGCATCGGCGCCAAGATCGTCGGCGGCGACGGCGTCTGTACCGACAAGGTGGCCGAGCTGGCCGGCGATGCCGTGACCAACATCATCTGCTCCGAGGCCGGCCTGGCCCTGTCGAAGATGGAGCAGGGCGCGGACTTCTCCAAGCGCTACCAGGCACGCTTCAACGCGCCGGTGCAGATCTACGCGCCGTTCACCTATGACGCGGTGATGGTCATCGTCGACGCCATGAAGCGCGCCAACTCGACCGAACCGGCTGCCATCCTGGCCGAAATGCCCAAGACCAACTACAAGGGCGTGATCGGCAACATCGCCTTCGACGAGAAGGGCGACATGAAGGAAGGCACCATCACGCTGTACGAGTACAAGGACAAGAAGAAGTCCGTCCTTGATGTCGTGAAGATGTAATCAGGGCTTACCGGCCCATCCGAACGGCACCGTGAGTATTTTGCGGTGCCGTTCTTTTTAGCCTCGCCTAATGTAGAAGCATCCTTACCCTGGATGGAGCATGGCGGGCCGCTTACCAGCAACGCAACCTCGGCAACCTTACCCATCACCACATCAATGTCCCTCCCCCGGCATCCACACCATGCCGTCAGGTAAGGGACTGAAGCAGGAGTTTTCATGGATATCCTTATCCAGCAGATCGTGAACGGTCTGGTGCTCGGCAGCATCTATGCGCTGATCGCACTGGGCTACACCATGGTCTACGGCATTCTGGGGATCATCAACTTCGCCCACGGCGATGTCCTGATGATCGGCGCGCTGACCGCCCTGTCAGCGATTCTTGGCCTGCAGAAGTTCGCCCCCGGCTTGCCCGAATGGCTGACGCTGGTCATTGCGACCCTGGTCGCGATGCCGGTCTGCGCAATACTGTCTTACTCGATCGAGCGAATCGCTTACCGGCCCTTGCGCAATGCGCCACGGCTGGCCCCGCTGATTACCGCGATCGGCGTGTCCATCATCCTGCAGACGATGGGCATGCTGATCTGGTCGCGCAACCCGCTGACCTTCCCGCAACTGCTGCCGTCGGAGCCGATTGATATCGGTGGAACCGGCGCCACCATCACCGGAAAGGAAATGGTCATCATCGGCCTGGCCGTGATGGTGATGTCGGGCCTGCTGGCACTGGTGAACCGCACCAAGCTCGGCCGCGCCATGCGCGCCACCGCCGAGAACCAGAAGGTGGCCGGCCTGATGGGCGTGAACCCCAATTTTGTCATCTCCGCCACCTTCATGATCGGCGCCACGCTGGCGGCGCTGGCCGGCGTGATGATGGCCACCAACTACGGCAACGCCCACTTCTACATGGGCTTCATCCCGGGCCTGAAGGCGTTCACCGCCGCGGTGCTGGGCGGCATCGGCAACCTTGCCGGCGCGATGGTCGGCGGCATGCTGCTGGGCCTGATCGAGGCGCTGGGTGCCGGCTATATCGGCGACCTGACCGGTGGTGTGTTCGGCTCGAACTACCAGGACGTCTTCGCCTTCATCGTACTGATCACTGTGCTCGTCTTCCGTCCGTCCGGCATCATGGGCGAACGCGTGGCGGACCGCGCCTGAGGAGAGCGAATCCATGAATACCCCGATTCCATCCACGGCCGCCGTCGCGGCTCCGACGAAGGTGCCGGCCAAGACCCTGGCCGCGCTGATCGGCTTCCTGGTGGTCGCGCTGTGCGCACCGTTCATCGTCCAGACCCTGGGCGGCAACTACTGGGTCCGCGTGCTGGACTTTGCGCTGCTGTACATCATGCTGGCGCTGGGCCTGAACATCGTGGTGGGCTTTGCCGGCCTGCTTGACCTGGGCTATATCGCGTTCTACGCGGTCGGCGCCTACCTGATGGCTTTGCTCGGCTCGCCGCACCTGGCGAACCAGTTCGAGTGGATCCACCAGCTGTTCCCTACCGGCATCCATTTGTCGATGTGGTTCGTGTTGCCGATCGCGATCCTGGTGGCCGCCACGTTCGGCGTGCTGCTGGGGGCGCCGACGCTGAAACTGCGCGGCGACTACCTCGCCATCGTGACGCTGGGCTTCGGCGAAATCATCCGCATCTTCATGAACAACCTGGACCGTCCGGTGAACATCACCAACGGGCCCAAGGGCATCACCGCGGTGGACCCGGTCCATATCTTCGGCTTCGACTTCTCCAAGTCGCACGAGATCTTCGGGCTGAAGTTCACGCCGGTGTTCATGTACTACTACCTGCTGGTGTTCCTGGTCATCGTGATCGTGTTCGTGTGCCTGCGTTTGCAGACCTCGCGCATCGGCCGGGCCTTCGTCGCTATCCGCGAGGACGAGATCGCCGCCAAGGCAATGGGCATCAACACCCGCAATATCAAGCTGCTGGCCTTTGCCATGGGCGCGTCGTTCGGCGGCGCCTCTGGCGCGGTGTTCGGCGCGTTCCAGGGCTTCGTGTCGCCGGAATCGTTCACGCTGTGGGAATCGATCTACGTGCTGGCCATCGTGGTGCTCGGCGGCATGGGCCATATCCCGGGCGTGATCCTGGGCGGCGTCCTGCTGGTGGGCTTCCAGGAGCTGCTGCGCGTGGTGGCGGAGCCGATGCAGACCGGCTTGTTCGGCCATGTGATTGTGGATGCCGAAGTCCTGCGCCAGCTGCTGTTCGGCCTGGCCCTGGTTGGCGTCATGCTGTACCGCCCGGCAGGCATCTGGCCGTCGCCGCGCAAGGAAGACCGCCCGGTGGTGCGCCGTGCGGGCAGCGTGGGCCGTTTCTGACCAGGAGGACAACATGAGCAACAACGATTTCCTCCTGTCGGTACAGGGGGTCAACAAGCGATTCGGCGGCCTGCAGGCACTGTCCGAGGTGGGCCTGCAGATCAAGCCGGGCGAGATCTATGGCCTGATCGGCCCCAACGGCGCCGGCAAGACCACCTTCTTCAACGTGATTACCGGGCTGTACACGCCGGATTCGGGCGAGTTCGTGCTGGGCGGCAAGCCCTACCAGCCGACCGCCGTGCATGAGGTGGCCAAGGCCGGCATCGCGCGCACGTTCCAGAACATCCGCCTGTTCGGCGAGATGACCGCGCTGGAAAACGTGATGGTGGGGCGGCACGTGCGCTCCAAGGCCGGGCTGTTCGGTGCGATCTTCCGGCCGCCTTCGGTGCGCCGCGAGGAAGAGGGCATCGAGGACATGGCGCATGACCTGCTCGACTACGTTGGCATCGGCAAGTACGCCAACTTCACCGCGCGCAACCTGTCGTACGGCCACCAGCGCCGGCTGGAGATCGCCCGCGCGCTGGCGACCGAGCCCAAGCTGCTGGCGCTGGACGAGCCGGCCGCGGGCATGAACGCGACCGAGAAGGTAGAGCTGCGTGGCCTGCTCGACAAGATCAAGAACGACGGCAAGACCATCCTGCTGATCGAGCACGACGTGAAGCTGGTGATGGGCCTGTGCAACCGCCTGACCGTGCTGGACTATGGCAAGGTGATTGCCCAGGGCCTGCCGCACGAGGTGCAGAACAACCCCGCGGTGATCGAGGCATACCTCGGCACCTCGGCGCACTGATGGCGGGAGGGAAAGCAATGACACAGCCAGCAATGAAACAGACAGTACTGAAGATCTCCGGCCTGAAGGTCGCGTACGGCGGCATCCAGGCCGTCAAGGGCATCGACCTGGAAATCCAGGACGGCGAACTGGTCACGCTGATCGGCGCCAACGGCGCCGGCAAGACCACCACCATGAAGGCCATCACCGGCCTGCAGGGCTGGGCCGGCGGCGACGTGGAGTACATGGGCAAGTCGATCAAGGGCGTGCCCAGCTACACGCTGCTCAAGCAGGGGCTGGCGATGGTGCCGGAAGGCCGCGGCGTGTTCGCGCGCATGACCATCACCGAGAACCTGCAGATGGGCGCCTACACGCGCAACGACGAGGCCGGCATCAAGGCCGACGTCGACCGCATGTTCGGCATCTTCCCGCGCCTGAAGGAACGCGCCAACCAGTTGGCGGGCACCATGTCCGGCGGTGAGCAGCAGATGCTGGCGATGGCGCGCGCGCTGATGAGCCAGCCCAAGGTGCTGCTGCTGGACGAGCCGTCGATGGGCTTGTCGCCGATCATGGTCGACAAGATCTTCGAGGTCGTGCGCGATATCTCGGCGCAGGGCGTGACCGTGCTGCTGGTCGAGCAGAACGCGCGCCTGGCGCTGCAGGCAGCGCACCGCGGCTACGTGATGGAGTCCGGGCTGATCACCATGAGCGGTGACGCCAAGCAGATGCTGGACGATCCCAAGGTGCGGGCCGCCTACCTGGGCGAGTAAAGGCGTCGGCAAGGTCGAGTGGTTTTGGGTGCTCCCAAGCCGCTCGAACTGGCCTAAACAAGGTGTTCCCCCTCATGGGGAGAGGGTTGGGGTGAGGGGCGGGCTAGCAAGGCACCACGCCGAGCGAAGCCAACGGTTCTAAACCCGCGAGCATCAGCTTTTGACGCTCCTGCCCTCACCCCCGGCCCCTCTCCCGCAAGCGGGAGAGGGGAGCAAACCTGCCAGTGTGCAAGGTTTGCAGCAGCCCTCACGCCTCGCTTACGCGAGGCTTTTTTGTCAGGCCAGCTTCTTCAGCAGCGTGCGCAGCATGCCGATCATCTGGTCGATCTCTTCGCGCGTGACGTTCAGCGCCGGCATGAAGCGCAGCAGGTTGGCGCGCGGCGCGTTCAGCAGCAGGCCTTGCGGATCCATGTCGCGGGCTTCTTCCACCAGTTGCGGGCCGATGTCCTTGTCCAGCAGCAGGGCGCGCAGCAGGCCTTCGCCACGCTCGCCGCCCAGGCCGAACTCGGCCGACAGCGCCAGCAGCTGCTCCTTCAGGTATTCGCCCTTGGCCTTGACGTCATCCAGGAAACCCGGCGCGGTCAGCTGCTCGATCACTGCGCTGCCCACCGCGGTCATCAGCGGGTTGCCGTTGTAGGTGCCGCCCTGGTCGCCGGCCTCGAAGCTGGCGACTTCGGCCTTGCACAGCAGCGCAGACAGCGGCACGCCGCCGCCGATGCCCTTGCCCAGCGTCATGATGTCCGGCTCGACGCCCGACAGCTCGTACGCGAACAGCGTGCCGCAGCGGCCGCAGCCGGCCTGCACTTCATCGACGATGAACAGCAGCCTGTGCTTGTCGGCCAGTGCGCGCAGGCCCTGCATGAACTCGCGCGTGGCGGGGATCACGCCGCCTTCGCCCTGCACCGGTTCCAGCATGATGCCGACGGTCTTGTCGGTGATCAGCTTCTCGACCGAGGCCAGGTCGTTCAGCTCGGCCTTGGGGAAGCCCGGCACCTGCGGCGCGAAGATGGTGTCCCAGCCGGCCTTGCCCGACGCGCTCATGGTGGCGAGCGTGCGGCCATGGAAGCTGTGGTCCATGGTGATGATCTCGTAGGCGCCGTTCTTGTGCTTGCGGCCCCATTTGCGCGCCAGCTTGATCGCACCTTCGTTGGCTTCGGCGCCGCTGTTGGCGAAGAAGACTTTGTCGAAGCAGCTGTTATCGGTCAGCTGTTTGGCCAGGCGCAGCATCGGCTCGTTGTAGAAGGCCGGGCTCGGGTTGATGATCTTCTTCGACTGCTCGACCAGCGCGTCGATCATGCCCTGGTTGGAGTGGCCCAGGCAGTTGACAGCCCAGCCCTGCACAAAGTCCAGATATCGCTTGCCGTTGTGGTCCGTCAGCCAGGAGCCCTTGCCTTCGGTGAAGACGAGCTCGGGCCGGTTGGTGATGTACATCAGGGATTGGACGGGAAACTCAGCAAATGCCATGGCGGACTCCAGGGGTCGGCTTTAAACGATGGACGGACAAGCAGGAAAAAAGCGGAAAAGCGCGGAAAAACAAAAAGCCACGGGGGTTGCCCGTGGCTCGTTGACCTGAACAGACGCAGTCGACGGTCAGCCGCGCGGCACCCCAGCGGGGAGCGACGTACGGAAGCTGCGGCGTCGGTTGAAGGTCGTATGCATGCGGGCAAATATAAGGCGCATGGGCCCGGGTGTCAAAACCAATTTTGGCGGACCCGGGCATTGTTGCGCTGGCGGAACGGCGTGCCGGCCCGGGCGGGTCAGGCAGCGGGTGCTGCCGGCGTGGCCGGGTGCATGTCGGCCTCGGAGGTGAACGAGTCGGCGAAGAACGCGTCTTCGTGCAGCTTGCACTGGCGGGTGAAGTCGCCGCGCGCGGCGTTGATCATCACCGGCGCGCCGCAGGCGTAGACCTCGTGGCCCGACATGTCGGGATGGTCGGCGATCACCGCCTGGTGGACGAAGCCCGTGCGGCCCTGCCAATTGTCTTCGGGCAGCGCGTCGGATACCACCGGCACGTACCTGAAGTTGGGCAGGTCGCGCGCCCATTGCTCGGCCAGCGCGTGCATGTACAGGTCCTTGGGCCGGCGGCCGCCCCAGTACAGCGTCATCGGGCGCGTGATGCCGGTGTAGGCGGCATGCTCGACGATGGCCTTGATCGGGGCGAAGCCGGTGCCGGAAGCCAGCAGGATGATCGGGGCGGTCGATTCCTCGCGCAGGAAGAAGCTGCCCAGCGGGCCTTCGAAGCGCAGGATGTCGCGTTCCTTCATCGCCGGGGCACCTTCCTTGGCGCCGAAGACATAGTCGGTGAAGGCGCCGCCCGGCATATGGCGGATATGCAGTTCGATCGGACCGTCCTCGTGCGGCGGCGTGGCGATCGAATAGCTGCGGCGCTTGCCGTCGCGCAGCAGAAATTCCACGTACTGGCCGGCCAGGTACTGCATGCGCTCGGTCGCGGGCAGCTGCAGCTTGATGGCGATCACGTCATCGGCCAGCCGCTCCAGCGAGGTCACGCGGCACGGCACCTTCTTGATCGGGATGTCGCCGGCGCCGTGGACTTCGCGGCATTCGATGGTAATGTCGGACGACGCGTTGGCGCAGCAGAACAGCGCGCGGCCCTCGGTCTTTTCCTGCGCGGTCAGCGCGGCCGGGGCGTGGTCGCCCTGCACGATGGTGCCTTCCAGCACGCGGCCCTTGCACGAGCCGCAGGCGCCGTTCTTGCAGCCGTAGGGCAGGCCGATGCTGTGGCGCAGGGCCGCGCCGAGGATGGTTTCGTCCGCGGCCACTTCGAACTTGTGGCCACTGGGCATGACGGTTACTTGATAAGCCATAATCGGTCTATGAGCCAAATTCAGTCGATGCTGCAGCCCTCGCGCCTCCCGCTCCTGCCGGCTTTACCAGTTTTGCCGGTCCCCAGCCGCCGGCTGGGTCGTCCGCGCCTGTTGATCGTCGGGTGCGGGGATGTGGGGACGCGCTGCCTGCGAATCCTGTCGTCGCGCATGCGCGTGTTTGCCGTCACGTCGCAGCCGGCGCGCCGCGCCGAACTGCGCGCCGCCGGTGCGGTGCCGCTGGTGGCGGACCTGGACCGGCCGGTGACGCTGGCGCGGCTGCGCGGGCTGGCCACGCAGGTGCTGGACCTGGCGCCGCCGCCCGGTCAGGGCGAGGGCGATCCGCGTACGCGTGCCTTGCTCGCCGCCTTGCGCCGCAAGGCCTGGCGGCAGGGCGGCACGCCTGGCGGCGAGCCCGCCATTCTACCCGACCGGGGCCTTCGCCGCCGTGCCTTTGTCTACGCCAGCACCTCGGGCGTCTACGGCGACCGGCAGGGCGCGCGGGTGTCGGAATTTCATGCCGTGCGGCCGCAGACGGCGCGCGCGCGCCGCCGCGTGGCCGCCGAGGGGGCGGTGCGCGCCTTTGGCCGCGATGCCGGCTGGCGCACCAGCATCGTGCGCATCCCGGGCATCTATGCCGCCGAGCGGCTGCCGGTGGCCCGGCTCAAGCGGGGCACGCCCGCGCTGGTGCCGCAGGACGACGTCTACACCAGCCATATCCATGCCGACGACCTGGCTCGCATCATGGTTGCCGCGCTGGTCCGCGGCCGGCCGCAGCGGGTGGTCCATGCCAGCGACGATACCGAGCTGCGTATGGCCGACTACTTCGACCTCGTTGCCGATCGGCGCGGCCTGCCGCGGCCCCCGCGTATTACGCGCGGCCAGGCGCGTGAAGTGATTGAGCCGACGCTGCTGAGCTTCATGAGCGAGTCGCGCCGGCTCGACAACCGCCGCCTGAAGCGCGAGTTGCGGCTGCGGCTGCGCTTTCCCACGGTCGCTTCCTTCTTCGACGCCTGAGCGCGCCCGCGGTCGCGCCCCGTGCCCCTGGCACGGGGTTTGCTCATCCTGGCGTCACTTCAATCCTGTCTATACAGCAACACTTCTGGCGTGCCAACGTGGTGCTTTCCGCACCTACGGCAAGCCGCAGCACCGTTGTGGTGGTTGATGCCTCCGCGCCGTCCAGCCGATTTCCGCGGTGATGTGACGTCTAACCCCTCGGGGGAAGCCCTACATTGACTTGTATATACAGGCATTGTTTAATGCCCGAAAACGAGCGCGCCACAAGCATGGCCTGCCGTCGACGGACACACCAAAGGAGCGTTTCGATGAGGATGGAAAGCCGCATGCAGGGCAGGATTCAAGGCAGGATTCGTGGCCGCAAGGCAATGCAGGCCGCGCTGTTTGCCGCGGCAGTCACCATGGCAGGCGCCGGCCACGCGCAGACCACCAAGGTCACGCTCGGCATGAGCGGCTGGACCGGCTTCGCGCCGCTGACGCTGGCCGACAAGGCAGGCATCTTCAAGAAGAACGGTGTCGAGGTCGACATCAAGATGATCCCGCAGAAGGACCGCCACCTGGCGCTGGCCGCCGGTGCGATCCAGTGCGCGGCGACCACGGTCGAGACCCATGTGGCCTGGAACGCCAACGGCGTACCGATCACCCAGATCGTGCAGCTCGACAAGTCCTACGGCGCCGACGGCCTGGCCGTGCGCGGCGACGTCAAGACCTTTGCCGACCTGAAGGGCAAGACCATTGGCGTCGATGCGCCGGGCACCGCGCCGTACTTCGGCCTGGCCTGGATGCTGAAGAAGAACGGCATGTCGCTGAAGGACGTCAAGACCACGACGCTGTCGCCGCAGGCGGCGGCGCAGGCGTTCGTGGCCGGCCAGAACGACGGCGCCATGACCTACGAGCCCTACCTGTCCACCGTCCGCCAGAACCCGGACAAGGGCAAGATCCTGGCGACCACGCTGGATTACCCGATGGTGACCGACACGCTGGGCTGCGCGCCCAAGTGGCTCAAGGAGAACCCCAAGGCGGCGCAGGCGCTGGTCGACAGCTACTTCGAGGCGCTCGAGATGATCCAGAAGGAGCCGGCGAAGGCTAACGAAATCATGGGTGCCGCAGTCAAGCAGACCGGCGAGCAGTTCGCCAAGTCGGCCGCCTACCTGCGCTGGCAGGATCGCGAGGCCAACAAGAAGTTCTTCTCCGGCGAACTCGCCAGCTTCAGCAAGGAAGCGGCGGGCGTGCTGATGGAAATCGGCGTGATCCGCCAGGTGCCCGACGTGACGGCGTTGTATGACGCGCGTTTCCTCAAGTAAGCAGAGCAGTCGCAAGGAGGCGTGAACGTCATGACGCAAGCCCGAATCGGTTCCCACGCGCCCGCAGCGGTGTCCGCCCCCCCGGCGGCACCGGCGCGCCGGCGCCATCCCTGGCTGGCACCGCTGGTGCCGGTGCAGCCCAATACCCGCTGGATGCTGGGCCTGTCTTTCTTCGTGCTGTTCTTCGGCGTGTGGGCCGTGGTGACGCTGGGCGGCTTCGTGCCGCGCACGTTCCTGGCCGATCCGCTGACGATGGCCAAAGAGGGTCTGATCCTGTTCACCGAGCACAACTTCATCGGCGACATCGGCATGACGGTGTGGCGCGTTGTAGGCGGCTTCGTGCTGGCGGCGGTGCTGGCGGTGCCGCTGGGCATCTTCATGGGCGCGTACAAGGCGGCCGAGGCGTTCTTCGAGCCCTTTGTTTCGTTCTGCCGCTACCTGCCGGCGTCGGCCTTCATCCCGCTGCTGATCCTGTGGGCCGGCATCGGCGAGACCCAGAAGCTGCTGGTGATCTTTATCGGCTCGTTCTTCCAGATCGTGCTGATGGTGGCGGTGGCGGTCGGCGGCGCGCGCAAGGACCTGGTCGAGGCCGCCTACACGCTCGGCGCCAACAGCGCCGGCATCGTGCGCCGCGTGCTGATCCCGGGCGCCGCGCCGGAAATCGCCGAGATCCTGCGGCTGGTGCTGGGCTGGGCCTGGACCTACGTGATCGTGGCCGAGCTGATCGGCTCGTCGTCGGGCATCGGGCACATGATCACCGACAGCCAGGCGCTGCTCAATACCGGGCAGATCATCTTCGGCATCATCGTGATCGGCTGCATCGGCCTGGTCTCCGACCTTGTCTTCAAGCGCGCCAACCAGCGCCTGTTCCCGTGGAGTTCGATCCAATGAGCGCACTGTCCATCCAGCAGGTCTCGCGTACCTTCTCCAACCCGCGCGGCGGGAAGACGCTGGCGCTGCAGCCGGTCGATTTCGAAGTGCGCGATAACGACTTCGTCACCATCCTGGGCCCGTCGGGCTGCGGCAAGTCCACGCTGCTGCGCATCGTGGCCGGGCTGGACACGCCTTCCACCGGCCGCGTGCTGCTCGACGGCCAGCCGGTCTCCGACCCGGGCGCCGACCGCGGCATGGTGTTCCAGTCGTACACGCTGTTCCCGTGGCTGACGATCGAGCAGAACGTGCGCTTCGGCCTGCGCGAGCGCGGCATGAGCGCGGCGGAGCAGAAGGAGCGCAGCGACTTCTTTATCCAGCGCGTGGGGCTGCGCGGATTCGAGCACCATTACCCGAAGCAGCTGTCGGGGGGCATGCAGCAGCGCACCGCGATCGCGCGGGCGCTGGCCAACGATCCCAAGATCCTGCTGCTCGACGAACCGTTCGGCGCGCTCGACAACCAGACCCGCGTGCTGATGCAGGAGTTATTGCTCGGCATATGGGAAGCGTCGCGCAAGACGGTATTATTCGTGACCCATGATATCGACGAGGCCATTTTCATGGCCAACCGGGTGGCGGTGTTTTCCGCCAGGCCGGGCCGGATCAAGAGCGATATCGCGGTCGATTTTCCGCATCCGCGCCATTACACGATCAAGACCTCTCCGGAGTTTTCCGCGCTCAAGGCGCGGCTGACCGAGGAAATCCGCGCCGAGGCCATTGCCGCGGCCGAGCACTGAAACGCCATGAACCACGCCGTCGGCTCCGCCACCCCAGCTTCCTCTCCCACCGCGCTCTACCAGCAGGTGAAGGAGTACATCGCCCGCCAGATCCAGAGTGGCGCGTGGCAGCCGGGCGACCGGGTGCCGTCGGAGCAGGAACTGGTGAACCGCTTCGGCGTCTCGCGCATGACCGTCAACCGGGCCCTGCGCGAGCTGTCGGAGCAGGGGCGGGTGGTGCGCGTCGCCGGCGTCGGCACCTTCGTCGCCGAACACAAGCCGCAGTCCACGCTGCTGTCGGTGGTCAACCTGCAGGACGAGATCCGCATGCGCGGGCATGACTATGCCTGCGACGTGATCCTGGTCGAGCGGGTGTCGGCGTCGATCGAGGTGGCGGCCGCGCTGGAGCTGCACACCGGAGAGTCCGTGTTCCATTCGGTCTGCGTGCATCGCGAAGATGGCGTGCCGGTGCAGCTGGAAGACCGCTACGTGAACCCGCGCGTGGCGCCGGACTTCATCGGCCAGGACTTCAGCGCGACCCAGCCCGGCGAATACCTGTTGCGCCACGTGCCCTACGATCAGGTAGAGCACGTGGTCGATGCCATTGCCGCCACGCCGGAGCAGGCCGCGCAACTGGAAATGCCGCCAACGCAACCTTGCCTGATGCTGACCCGCCGCACCTGGACCAATGGCGTGCCAGTGACATTCGTTCGTTGCCTGCACCCGGGCAACCGTTACCGCCTCGGCAGCCGATTCCGCGCCGACGGCAATCCCGCTTTCGGCTGATCCGCGCGAGGGTCAGCCATTGCTTCAATTTTTATCCTAAGCTGTATAGACAGGAACATACAAATGACTGCGAGCCAACACGACCAAGCCTCCCGCCCGCTGCTGACCTTGCAGCCGGGCCAAGTCACCCTGGCCGACCTGCGCCGCATCTACCGCGGCGAAGTGCGCGTGGCCATGGCCGATTCCGCCTGGCCCGGCGTGCGCGCCGCGCAGGCCACCGTGCAGGACATCATCGACGCCGACGCCGTGGTCTACGGCATCAATACCGGCTTCGGCAAGCTGGCGCAGACCCGTATCCCCAACGACAAGCTGGCGCAGCTGCAGCGCAACCTGGTGCTGTCGCACAGCGTCGGCACCGGCCCGGACCTGGCCGAGGATACGGTGCGCCTGATCCTGGCCACCAAGGCGGTCAGCCTGGCGCGCGGCCATTCCGGCGTGCGTCCGGAATTGATCGAGGCATTGCTGGCGCTGGTCAACCACGGCGTGACGCCGTGCATCCCGGCCAAGGGTTCGGTCGGTGCCTCGGGCGACCTGGCGCCGCTGGCGCATATGTCGTGCACGCTGATCGGCGTGGGCGACGTGCTGGTCGACGGCAAGCGCGTGCCGGCAGCCGAGGGCCTGGCCCGTGCCGGCCTGAAGGCGTTCGAGCTGGGCCCGAAGGAAGGCCTGGCGCTGCTCAACGGCACGCAGGTGTCGACCGCGCTGGCACTGGCCGGCTTGTTTGCCGCCGAAGACACCTTTGCCGCCGGCCTGGTGGCGGGCGCCCTGTCGCTGGAAGCGATCAAGGGCTCGGTCAAGCCGTTCGACGCCCGCATCCATGAAGCCCGCGGCCAGGCCGGCCAGATCGCCGTGGCCGGCGCCGTGCGCGCGATGCTGGATGGCAGCGAGATCGTCGATTCGCACAAAACCTGCGGCCGCGTGCAGGACCCGTATTCGATCCGTTGCCAGCCGCAGGTGATGGGCGCTTGCCTGGACAACCTGCAGCACGCCGCGCGCATCCTGCAGATCGAGGCCAATGCCGCGTCGGACAACCCGCTGGTGTTTTCCGAGCAGGGCGACGTGGTCTCCGGCGGCAACTTCCACGCCGAGCCGGTGGCCTTTGCCGCCGACATCATTGCGCTGGCGATCGCCGAGATCGGTGCGATTTCCGAGCGCCGGCTGGCGCTGCTGCTCGATACCGGCCTGTCGGGCCTGCCGCCGTTCCTGGTGCGCGACGGCGGCCTGAACTCGGGCTTCATGATCGCGCAGGTGACCGCGGCCGCGCTGGCCTCGGAGAACAAGTCGCTGGCGCATCCGTCCAGCGTGGACAGCCTGCCGACCTCGGCCAACCAGGAGGACCATGTGTCGATGGCCACCTACGGCGCGCGCCGGCTGGGCGACATGGCGGCCAACACCGCGGTAGTGGTCGGCATCGAGGCGATGGCAGCGGCGCAGGGTATCGAGTTCCACCGCCCGTTGAAGTCATCGCCGCTGGTGGAGCAGGAACTGGCACGTATCCGTGCGCGGGTGGATTTTGTGGAAGGCGACCGCTACCTGGCGCCGGATATCGAAGCGATGAAGCAGTGGGTGGTGCAGGGGGATGCGGGGGCGGGGTGGCCGCAGGCGGTTCGGGAAATCTTGCCGACCAACGCTGGTTGATTGGAGCGCGTCACAAGCGCCAACGAAGGAGAACAAGCACATGAACGCCAACGAAAGCCAATTCATCCAGCGCGGCCAGCGCGAAATCCGCGCCCCGCATGGCACCCAGCTGCACTGCAAGAACTGGCTGATCGAAGCTGCCTACCGCATGATCCAGAACAACCTGGACCCCGACGTGGCCGAGCGCCCGCAGGACCTGGTGGTGTACGGCGGCATCGGCAAGGCCGCGCGCAACTGGGAATGCTTTGACGCCATCCTCGACAGCCTGCGCCGCCTGGGCGAGGACGAATCGCTGCTGGTGCAGTCGGGCAAGCCGGTCGGCGTGTTCCGCACGCACCCCGACGCGCCGCGCGTGCTGATCGCCAACTCCAACCTGGTGCCGCACTGGGCCACCTGGGACAAGTTCAATGAACTGGACCGCGCCGGCCTGATGATGTATGGCCAGATGACCGCGGGCTCGTGGATCTACATCGGCACGCAGGGCATCGTGCAGGGCACGTATGAGACCTTTGTCGAAGCCGGCCGCCAGCACTACGACGGCGACCTGTCGGGCAAGTGGATCCTGACCGCGGGCCTGGGCGGCATGGGCGGCGCGCAGCCGCTGGCCGGCGTGCTGGCGGGTGCCTGCGTGCTGGCGATCGAGTGCCAGGAATCGCGCATCGACTTCCGCATCCGCACGCGCTACCTCGACAAGAAGGCCACCACGCTGGACGAGGCGCTGGCGATGATCGCCGAGGCCACGGCAAAGAAAGAAGCCATCTCGGTCGGCCTGCTTGGCAATGCCGCCGACATCGTGCCGGAGCTCGCCAAGCGCGCGCAGGCCGGCGGCATGCGTCCGCATATCGTTACCGACCAGACCTCGGCGCACGACCTGGTCAACGGCTACCTGCCGCAAGGCTGGACGGTCGAGCAGTGGGAAGACGCACGCAAGCGCGATCCCAAGTCGGTGGAAGCCGCCGCGCGCCCGTCGATTGTCAAGCACGTGCAGGCCATGCTCGACTTCCAGAAGATGGGCGTGCCGACGGTCGACTACGGCAACAACATCCGCCAGGTGGCGTTCGATGAGGGCGTGCACAATGCCTTCGATTTCCCGGGCTTCGTGCCGGCCTATATCCGCCCGCTGTTCTGCCGCGGCAAGGGCCCGTTCCGCTGGGTCGCGCTGTCGGGCGATCCCGAGGATATCTACAAGACCGACGCCAAGATGAAGGAGCTGTTCCCCGAGGACAAGCACCTGCACCGCTGGCTCGACATGGCGCACGACCGCATCGCCTTCCAGGGCCTGCCGGCGCGTATCTGCTGGGTTGGCCTGGACGAGCGCCACCGCGCCGGCCTGGCCTTCAACGAGATGGTGAAGTCCGGCGAGCTGAAGGCGCCGGTGGTGATCGGCCGCGACCATCTGGACTGCGGCTCGGTGGCGTCGCCCAACCGCGAGACCGAAGCGATGCGCGACGGTTCCGACGCCGTGTCCGACTGGCCGCTGCTGAACGCGCTGCTCAATACCGCCGGCGGCGCCACCTGGGTCAGCCTGCACCATGGAGGTGGCGTGGGCATGGGTTTCTCGCAACACTCCGGCGTGGTGATCGTCTGCGATGGCACCGATGCAGCAGCCAAACGCATCGAGCGCGTACTGTGGAACGACCCGGCCACCGGCGTGATGCGCCATGCCGATGCGGGATACGACATCGCCATCGCATGCGCGCAGGAAAAGGGCCTGAACCTGCCGATGGTGAAGGGCGTATGAGGACGTTCACGCTCGCGGCCATCGACCCGACGCGCTGGAAGAATGGCGGCGGCAACACGCGCGAGATCGCGGTGTGGCCGCCGGGTGCCGGCATGGATGACTTCGTTTGGCGCCTGAGCGTGGCCGATATCGAAGCCGACGGCCCGTTCTCCGCCTTTCCCGGCATCGACCGCCAGATCGTGCTGCTCGACGGTGCCGGTGTTGTGCTGCGCGCCGACGACGGCAGCTTCAGCCATCGGCTGGTCCAGCCCGGCGCACCGTTTGCCTTCTCTGGCGACACCGGCCTGCAGTCGGCATTGCTCGACGGCCCCACGCGCGACTTCAACGTGATGACGCGGCGTGGCCGCTGCCGCGCGCGCGTCGACGCCTTCCGCCAGGGGTTTGCCATCAGCACCGGCGCCGATACCGTTTGCCTGCTTGCCGTGTCCGGCACCTGGCTGGCGCAGGACGCGCAGCCGGCCGTAGCGCTGGACGCGGGGCAGGGCGTGCTGTATCCCGCCGGCGAACCCGCTGGCCGGCAAGCCTTCGCGCCAGGCGCCGGCGACGCGCTGTGCCTGTGTGTCACGCTGGAAATGGAGTCCGATCAATGACGCTGCCTTCCGTACCTGGCACCGCCAGTGCAGCCAATGCTGCCAGCGCCGACGGTGTCTGGCACAACTGCCACCTGTTGCCCGACGCCGACCCGGCGCGCGCCATCCGCGATGCCGCGCTCGTGGTCGAGCAAGGCCGCATTGCCTGGCTTGGCGCCGCGGCAGAATTGCCGCAGTCCTACCGCGACCTGCCGCGCCACGACGCCAACGGCGCGTGGATCACGCCGGGACTGGTCGATTGCCACACGCACCTGGTCTACGGCGGCCAGCGCGCCGACGAGTTCGCGATGCGGCTCGCCGGTGCCGGCTATGAAGAAATCGCGCGCGCCGGCGGCGGCATCGTCTCGACCGTGCGCGCCACCCGCGACGCCGACGAAGACACGCTGTTCGCGCAGGCCGCCGCGCGCCTGCAACCGCTGCTCGCCGAAGGCGTGACCGCCATCGAGATCAAGTCCGGCTATGGCCTCAGCCTGGAAGCCGAGCGCAAGCAGCTGCGCGTGGCGCGTCGCCTGGGCGAGCAGTTCGGCGTCGCGGTGCGCACCACCTTCCTCGGCGCGCACGCGCTGCCGCCCGAGTACGCGGGGCGCGCCGACGACTACATCGACCTGGTGTGCGGCAGCATGCTGCCGGCGCTGGCCGAAGAAGGGCTGGTCGACGCCGTCGATGCCTTCTGCGAATCGATCGGCTTCTCGATCGCGCAGACCGAACGCGTTTTCGATGCCGCTGCGCGCCACGGCCTGCGCGTCAAGCTGCACGCCGAGCAGCTCAGCAATCTCGGCGGCGCGGCGCTGGCCGCACGCCATCGCGCACTGTCGGCGGACCATCTCGAGCATCTCGACGAGGCCGGCGTCGCCGCGATGGCGGAAGCCGGCACGGTCGCGGTGCTGCTGCCCGGCGCCTACTATTTCCTGCGCGACACCAACCTGCCGCCGATCACGCTGCTGCGCCAGTACGGCGTGCCGATGGCGATCTCTACCGACCACAATCCCGGCACGTCGCCGGTGACGTCGCTGCTGCTGATGATGAATATGGCCTGCACGCTGTTCCGCCTGACGGTGCCCGAAGCGTTGGCCGGCGTGACGCTGCATGCGGCGCGCGCGCTGGGCGCATCGGATCGCCATGGCAAGCTGGAAGCGGGGCGAGAGGCCGACTTCGTGCTATGGCGCGTCGATTCGCCGGCGGAGCTGGCGTACTGGTTCGGCCGCAATCCCGCCTTGACGGTCGTGCGGCAAGGGCGCGTATATCCGGCGCAAGCGGAGGCACAGCCATGAGCGCATCGCAGCTGTTCGCAGACTGGGCCCTGCTGCCCGAAGGCTGGGCGCGCGATGTGCTGCTCGCCTGGGACGAGCAGGGCCGCCTGACCACCGTGCAGGCCGGTGCCGCCGCAAATGCCGGCGTGCCGCGCGCCGCGGGCCCGGTGCTGCCGGGCATGCCCAACCTGCATTCGCACGCATTCCAGCGTGGCTTTGCCGGCCTGACCGAATACCGCAGCCGCCCGCAGGGCGACAATCCCGCCGGCGCCGATTCGTTCTGGAGCTGGCGCACGCTGATGTACCGCTTCGCGCAGCGGATCTCGCCCGACACGCTGGAAGCCATCGCCACCCAGCTCTACATCGAGATGCTGCGCGCAGGCTATACCAGCGTGTGCGAGTTCCACTACGTCCACCACGACGCCGACGGCAAGCCCTACGCCGATGCCGCCGAGATGTCGCTGCGGCTGCTGCGCGCGGCGCAGCGCACCGGCATCGGCATGACGCTGCTGCCGGTGCTGTACCAGACCGCCGGCTTCGGCGGCAAGCCGCCGCTCGCCGAACAGCGCCGCTTCCTGCACAACACCGACGCCATGCTGCGCCTGCTGGAGCGGCTGTCGCCCGTGTGCGCGCAGGCCGGCGCGCGTCTCGGCCTGGCGCCGCATTCGCTGCGCGCTGTGCCCGAAGACAGCCTGCTGCATGCGCTGGCGGGGCTGAAGGCGATCGACGCGCAGGCGCCGGTCCATATCCATATCGCCGAGCAGCAGCGCGAAGTCGACGACTGCATCGCGTGGTCCGGCACGCGCCCGGTGACATGGCTGTTCGATCATGTCGACGTCGACGCGCGCTGGTGCCTGGTGCACGCCACGCACATGGACTGGGACGAGCGCCGGCGCCTCGCGCATAGCGGCGCCGTGGCCGGCATCTGCGCGACCACCGAAGCGAACCTCGGCGATGGCGTGTTCGAGGCGGCGCCTTACCTCGCGCAGCACGGCGCGTGGGGTATCGGCTCGGACAGCCATGCCAGCGTCAGCGTGGCCGAGGAACTGCGCCTGTTCGAATACGGCCAGCGGCTGGGCCTGCAGCAGCGCAACGTGCTGGCCTCGGATACCCACCTGCAGGTGGCCGACCGCCTCTATCTGGAAGCCGTGGCGGGCGGCGCACGCGCCAGTGGCCGCGGCGTGGCCGGGCTGGCGCCTGGCCAGCAGGCGGACTTCGTGGTGCTGGACGGTGCGCACCCGACGCTGACCGGCCTCGACGGCGCCCAGGCGCTGGCCACCCACGTGTTTGCGAACCACGGTCATGAGACACTAGCGGAGGTCCGCACCGCCGGCCGCAGCCGCGTGCAGCATGGCGCGCATGCGCTGCAGTCCGAAGCGGCCCGGCAGTTCATCGCCGCCCGCGCCAGCCTGCTGGCCGACTGATACGCGACAAGTACGCGACAAATACGGGCACCGCCCAACGCATTGCAAAGAACATGTCCTTCTCCACCGATACCCCCGCCTTCACCCTGCATCGCGGCACGCGCCCGCTGCTGGTATCGATGCCGCACGTCGGCACGCACCTGCCGGCTTCGGTCTCTCAGCGCCTTACCGCCGAGGCGCGCACCGTGCCCGATACCGACTGGCACCTGGAACGGCTCTACGGCTTTGCCCGCGAGCTGGGCGCCTCGGTGCTGGTCGCCACGCATTCGCGCTATGTGGTCGACCTGAACCGCCCGCCCGACAATGCCAACTTGTATCCCGGCCAGGACACCACCGGCCTGTGCCCGGTCGACACCTTTGACAAGACGGCGCTTTATGCCGATGGCAGCAACGGCCCCGACGATGCGGAAATCGCCGCACGCCGCGACGCGATCTGGCGCCCATACCATGAAGCGCTGGCGGCGGAACTGGCGCGCCTGAAGGCCGAGCACGGCACCGTCGCCCTGTGGGACGCGCATTCGATCCGCTCGTTGCTGCCGCGCTTCTTCGAAGGCAAGCTGCCGGATTTCAACCTCGGCACGGCCAATGGCGAGAGCTGCGACGCGGGGCTCGCGAACCAGCTGCTCGAGCTGGCGAGCGCGGTGCCCGGCCATACCGCGGTGCTCAACGGCCGCTTCAAGGGCGGCTATATCACGCGCCAGTACGGCAAGCCGCAGGATGGCGTGCACGCGGTGCAGCTCGAGCTGTCGCAGTGTGCGTATATGAGCGAGACATACCCGTTCGCCTACGATGAGGCGCGGTCGGCGGCGCTGCAGCCGGCGCTGCAAGGCATGCTGGCCACGGTGCTCGCGTTCGTCGAATCGCGGTAAGGCGCCAGGCGGGGCGCGTCAGGCAGCGCGCTCAGCGCCCGCCAGCCAGGCGATCTTCGATATGCTTGGCGCGCTCCAGCGAGCCGGGGTGCGTGCTGAGCATGCTCGACTTCCCGCCGTCAAGCTGCGACATCTTGCGGAACGCCGACGCCAGCGCCTGCCGGTTGGCGCCGTTCTTGGTCAGCAAGTTGAAGGAGTAGTCGTCCGCAGCGGTTTCCTGGCGCTGCGAGAACTGTGCATTGACGAACGTCTCCGCCAGATCCCCGATCTGTGAGGACGACAGCGCGGTCAGCGAAGCAATGCCGGTAGATCCCAGCAGGCCGCGCGCAGCGGCGGTGGAGTAGGCCACCTGCATCGCCGCCTTGGTATGGCCCAGCGCCACATGGCCGATCTCGTGTCCGACCACGCCGCGCACCTCGTCGTCGCTGAGGAAGTCCATCAGCCCGCTGTACACGCGCACGCATCCATTGGCCATGGCCCATGCGTTGATGTCCTTGGTCACGTAGACCTTGGCATTGAGCGGCAGCCCGGTATTGCCAAGCCCGTTCATCACATTCGCGAGCCGCCTGGCGTAGGTGCTGTCGGGCGGGGCAATGGTGTTCTTCTGGTCCATTTCCGCGCACGACTGGTCGGACAGCGTCTTGACGTTGGTGTCCGACAGCGTGGCGGCGGTGAACAGGCTGCCGCCTGCCTGGGTCAGGTTTTCCACATTTGCGCCGGCGCAGCCGGCGAGCAGGGCGGCGCAGGCGAGGGCGGGTAGGGTCGGTCGGTTCATGGTGGCTCCTGTTGACGGGATGGCAATGCCATAGGATAGGAAGCCAGGCGCAGGGGCACCAGTGGGCGCTGTCCGACACCTTTCAAGGCTTTAGCCGAAAGGAGTCGCGGGTATAAGTGACGTGATTGGCTGGTGATGCAGAGCTAATTTCGTACGTACAAAAACACTGTTGTCTGACAAGCTCGTCAAGCGAGGGCGCGGCCGTCCGCGCGGTACCACGAAGACAGCCACCACGGTGCGACTCGATGACGATGTCCTGGAAGCCCTGAAGGCGAGCGGGCCACGTTGGCAAACACGGCTCAACGTATTGGTTCGCGATTGGCTGAAAATGCACAAGCTCGACGAAATCGAGGTTTGAGCATGAGCCCCGGGCCGCCCATCATGTGGACGACTGATTGCTTTGGAGGGAAATGTGGTGCCCGGGGTCGGACTCGAACCGACACGCCTTGCGGCGGGGGATTTTGAGTCCCCTGCGTCTACCTGTTTCACCACCCGGGCAGGTGTGACGGCATCGGAACCGATGCCGGGCTGAGCCGGCGATTATGCCGCAATTCCCCCCGGCCGACAACCGGCCGCCGTGGCGATGGTAATGGCCCCGATAACTTGTGCATGGCGATTGCGGTTAGCATCGCCGTCACCGCGTGCATCACCGACGCCGCGCCAAACCAGTCCCGACCCCGCACCCACCGACCGCCATGACCGACCAAGCCTCGCTGGCGAGCCTCGCCAGCCTGCCCTCGCAGGACCCCGTCTTCTACGACCGCGAATACAACAACCGAGCCAATGTGCCGGACAACCCGGCGCATATGGCGCGCTGGGGTGAATGGTCGGCGCGGGTGCGCGAGCGCGGTGGCTTTATCGCGGACCTGAGCTATGCCGATGCAGGCTCGCGGCATCCGCAGGATCAGACGCTGGACTATTTCCCGGCGACGGCGCCAGCGGATGACGGCGCGGCGCCGCCGCTGCTGGTGTTCGTCCACGGCGGCTACTACCGCGCGCTCGACAAGCGCGACCACAGTTTCGTCGCCAGCGTGCTGCCGGCGCTCGGCGTGTCGGTGGCCGTGGTCAATTATTCGCTGGTGCCGTCGGTGACGGTGCCCGACATCGTGCGGCAGGTGCTGCGCAGCGTGGCGTGGCTGTACCGGCAATCCGGCGTGCTGGGACATGACCCGCAACGGCTGTTCGCCGCCGGGCATTCCGTCGGCGGCCACCTGGTGGCGATGCTGATGGCGGCACGCTGGCCGCAATTGGCGCCAGACCTGCCCGCGGACCTGGTCCGGGGCGGGCTCTCGGTCAGCGGGCTGTACGACATGGAGCCGCTGCGCCGCGCCGCGTTCCTGCAATGCGACCTGCGGCTATCGGAAGACGATGTGACGCGGTTGTCGCCGGCGTACATGGCGCCAGCCACCGCCGCGCCGCTGGCGCTCGCCGTGGGCGAGCTGGAAGCGGCCGAATACCACCGCCAGCATGCGCTGATGCGGGCGGCGTGGCCCGCCAATGTCGGCAGTCCGGCAGCGAGCGATCTCGTGCTGCCGGGCTGCCATCACTTCAATGTGCTCGACGGCTTCAATGATGCCGACAGCGCGCTGGTACGCGCCGTCCTGCGCCTGACAGGCACCTGAGCAGGCACCTGAGCAGGCACCTGAGCGGCCCTCAGCCCTCCAGCACGCGCAGCAGCGACGAGGTATCGTCCTTGCCCCAGCCGTTGGCCATCAGCGTGCGCAGCTGCGCCGAGGTGGCCTGCATCGCCGGCAGGTCCAGGCCGATTTCCTCGGCGATAGCGCGCGCCAGCCCGAAGTCCTTGTCGTGCAGCCGCGCCTCGATGCCGGCGGTGAAATTGCGCGACACCATCTTGGGCCCCATCAGGTCGAGCATGCGGCTGCCCGCCATGCCCGTCGACATGGCCTGCAGCACGCGGCCGGTATCGACGTTCTGCGCCGAGGCAAAGCGCATGGCTTCGGCGATGCCTTCGATATTGACCACCTGCGCGATCTGGTTGCACAGCTTGGCGACCTGGCCGGCGCCGTTGTCGCCGATATGCGTGATGGTCGTGCCCAGCAGCTCCAGCAGCGGCAGCACGCGTTCCAGAACGTCGAGCTTGCCGCCGACCATGATGGTCAGCTTGCCGGACGCGGCGGCCATGGTGCCGCCGGAGACCGGGCAGTCGAGCGCCTCGAGGCCGCGCTCGGCCAGTGCCGCGGCGATCTCGCGCGTGACCACCGGCGAGATGGTGCTGTGGTCGACGCATACCGTGCCGGGGGCCGCGCCGTGGATCACGCCTTGCTCGCCCAGCAGCACTTCGCGCACGTCTTCGGACGAGGTCACGTTGGTGAAGACGACGCTGGCGCCGCGCGCGGCCTCGGCGGGCGTGAAGAACGGCTCCGCACCCATGGCGCGCGCCGCTTCGGCGGCCTCGGGGCGGCGCACGAAGGCGCGCACGGTGTGGCCGGCGGCCAGCAGGTGGCGGACCATGTGCGAGCCCATGGCGCCCAGGCCGATGAAGGCAACGGTGACGGAAGGAGTGGAAGTGGTGGTCATGATGCGATGCTTCCTTTCAGAAGGCCGGGTTCGGCGGGCGCTGGGCTACTTGTCGCCCGCATAGGCGAACTTGCCGTTGCGGATCACCCCCATCACGCGCGAACGCTGGTCGAAGCCCTGGTGGTCCTTCGCGTTCAGGTTCAGCACGCCGTTGGGGATGGTGAGATTGGTGGTGGATTCGAGCGCGTCGCGCATGGCGGCGCGGAATTCGCGCGTGCCGGGCTGGGCGCCGGTCTTGAGCGCGCGGCGCGCGGCATCGTCCAGCAGCAGCCACGCGCCCCAGGCGTCGCCGGCAAACTGCGTCACGCTGTCGGCGCCGTACTTGCCCTCGTAGCGGTTGACGAAGTCCAGCGCGACCTTGCGCACGGGGTGGTTCTCGGGCAGCTGGCGCGCGACCACGACCGGGCCGGTCGGGAACAGCGTGCCTTCCACGTCCTTGCCGCCCATGCGCAGGAATTCCCAGGTGGCGATGCCGTGGGTCTGGTAGACCTTGCCCTTGTAGCCGCGCTCGCCCAGCGTCTTCTGCGGCAGCACCGAGGGCGTGCCGGCGCCGGCGATCAGCACGGCGTCGGGGTTTGCCGCCATCAGCTTGAGCACCTGGCCGGTCACCGAAGTATCGTTGCGCGAGAAGCGCTCGTTGGCGACGACCTTGATCTTGCGCACTTCGGCCAGCCTGGAGAACTCGCGCCACCAGCTTTCGCCATAGGCGTCGGCAAAGCCGATGAAGCCGACCGTCCTGATGCCGTGGTTGCTCATGTACTCCGTCAGCACGGTCGCCATGTGCGAGTCGTTCTGCGGCATCTTGAAGGCCCAGCGGCGCTTGGCGTCGGTCTGCGGCTCGACGATCGACGCCGACGCGGCCAGCGCCACCATCGGCGTCTCGCCCTCGGACACGGCGTCGAGCGCGGCCAGCGCAGTCGGCGTGATATTGGGGCCGACGATCACGTCGACCTTTTCCTCGGAAATCAGCTTGCGCACATTGCGCACCGCCGCGGCCGGGTCGGAGCCGTCGTCCAGGATCACGTAGTGCGCCTTCTGGCCGCCCAGCGTCTGCGGCCACATCAGCACGGTGTTCTTGGAGGGGATGCCGATCGAGGCCGCCGGCCCGGTGGTGGACACGTCGATGCCGACGCGGATATCGGCCAGCGCGGCGGCGCTGGCGCCAAGCAGGGTGGAAAGTACGATGGCGGGCAGCAGGCGGGGCAACTTCGGCATTTGTCTCCTCCAGTCTTATTTGTGACGGGAAGGATAGCCGAACTCCGCCTGCAAGGGCACGCGCGTCAGCGCACGCCCAGGCGCCACAGCGAAGTCACCTCGGCCGAGCGCGCCGCATGCAGCGGATCGCTGGGGTCCGCGGCGCGCGGATGACGCGGGCGGATATCGGAGCGGCCCAGCACCTTCAGCCCGGCGGCCTCGATCCAGCCTTCGAGCTGCTCGCGCGGGCGCAGGCCCAGGTGCTCCGCCAGGTCGGATAGCAAGAGCCAGCCTTCGCCGCCGGGTTCCAGGTGGGCGGCCAGCCCATCGAGGAAGCCGTGCAGCATGGCGCTGTCCGGATCGTAGACGGCGCGCTCGACCGGCGAGCTGGGCCGGGCCGGCACCCACGGCGGGTTGCACACCACCAGCGGCGCACGGCCTTCCGGGAACAGGTCGGCCTGCACGATCTCGACGGCGCCGGCATAGCCGAGCTGGCCGATGTTCTCGCGTGCGCAGGCCAGCGCACGCGGGTCCTGGTCGGTGGCGACGATGCGCTGCACGCCGCGCCGGGCCAGCACCGCGGCCAGCACGCCGGTGCCGGTGCCGATGTCGAAGGCCAGCGTTTTCGACGGCAGCGGCTCGGCGGCGACCAGGTCGACATACTCGCCTCGCACCGGCGAGAACACGCCGTACCAGGGATGGATGCGGTCTTCCAGCGCCGGGATTTCCACGCCTTTCCTGCGCCATTCATAGGCGCCGATCATGCCCAGCAGCTCTCGCAGCGACGCCACATAGGGCTCGCCCGCCGGACCGTAGACCTGCTCGCAAGCTTCGCGGACATCGGGCGCGCGGCGCAGCGGCACGCTGTGGTCGGCCTCGAACGGCAGCAGCAGCATGCCCAGCGTGCGGGCGCGCTGCGACTGCGCCAGCCGGTGCAGGTGGAACGCCTCGGTGGCGGAGCCGGGCGCGCCCTTGGCCTTCTGGCCTGGCCGGCTGGCCTTCTTGGGCTTGCGCTCGGTGCGCCGCGCCATGGCGTTGAGCAGCTGGCGCGCGTTCTGGAAGTCGCCGCGCCACAGCAGGGCAGTGCCCTCGCAGGCTAGCCGGTAGGCGGTGTCGGCGCTGGTGGTGTCGTCGGCGACCACCACGCGGCGCGGCGGCGGGTTGCCGGCCTCGGAGCGCCAGGCGGCGCTGCGCTCGGTGCCGTCCTCGGTCCAGTGGATGCGGGGCAGTTCGCTGGTGGCTTCGCTCATGGGTTCGCTCATGGGTTTGCTCACAGCGCCTCCGGCCGGCGCGGCGTGACGGATTGGGAATGCATATTGGGTTCTGCTTCTTATATAGAGAGAGGCGGCGGGCTGCCGCGCTCAGAGTTCGTAGGCTTCGTGCTCGCCCGACATGGCCTGTTCGACCAGCTTGCGGTTCAGCGTCGGCGAGAACAGCTCGATAAAGGTGTAGACAAAGCTGCGCAGGTAGGCCCCCTGCTTGACCGCCAGGTGCGTCACATTGCTGCCGAACAGGTGCCCGGCCGAAATCCCGCGCAGGTTTCGGTCGCGCTCGGCATCATAGGCCACGCCGGCGACGATGCCCACGCCCAGGCCGATCTCCACGTAGGTCTTGATCACGTCGGCGTCGATCGCCTCGAGCACGATGTCCGGCTTCAGGTGGCGCAGCTCGAAGGCCTTGTCGATCTTGGGCCGGCCGGCAAAGTTGGGATCGTAGGTGATCAGCGGGTAGCCCATCAGGTCTTCCAGCGCCAGGTGCTTCTTGTCCAGCAGCGGATGATCGGGTGGCGTAATCACCATATGTGTCCACTGGTAACCCGGCAGCGACACCAGGTTCTTGTCGTCGGTGATGCCTTCCGTGGCGATCCCGATATCGGCCTGGTCATGCAGCAGCATGTCGGCGATCTGCGCCGGGTTGCCCTGCTGGATCGACAGCCGCACCTTGGGGTAGCGCTTGGTGAACTCGCCGATCACCCGCGGCAGCGCGTAGCGCGCCTGGGTATGGGTGGTGGCAATGGTGAAGTTGCCCTGGTCCTGCGCGGCATAGTCCATGCCGACCCGCTTCAGGCTCTCGACCTCCTGCAGGATCTTCTCGACCGAGGTCAGGATCCGCCGCCCGGGCTCGGTCAGGCTGCGGATGCGCTTGCCATGGCGCGTGAAGATATCGACACCCAGCTCTTCTTCCAGCTCGATGATGGCCTTGGACACGCCGGGTTGTGACGTATAGAGCGCTTTAGCGGCTTCGGTCAGGTTGTAGTTCTGCCGGACGGCCTCGCGCACGAAGCGAAACTGGTGCAGGTTCATATAACTCGGGTCGTATAAACAAACAACTTCTTATTAGTTTGAGGTATGAGGCCAGTTTATTACGATTCTCGAACTTTGTTAATGAACGTCCTGCCCTCAGTGCGTCCGCTCGCAGCCCCCGGATTGTGATGCGAGCCTCACGGGCCAGGGCCCACCGAGTCCCTCATGTCGCTGGCCTATACCGTTTCCGGTCTGTTTGTAGGCGTCCTCGTCGGTCTGACCGGCGTGGGTGGGGGCTCGTTGATGACGCCGCTGCTGACGCTGCTGTTCGGCTTTTCGCCGGCGACCGCGGTCGGCACCGACCTGGCCTTCGCGGCCATCACCAAGGGTTTCGGCACTATCGCGCACCGTGCCCACGGCCATGTGCAGTGGCAGGTAGTGCGGCGCCTGTGCATCGGCAGCCTGCCGGCGGCGGTCGTGGCGATCCTGGTGCTCAAGAGCGCCGGCGAGCTCAACGCCCAGTGGCTGCACGCGATCCGCGTGACCATCGGCGTGTCGGTGCTGCTGACCGTATTGTCGCTGCTGTTCCGCAAGCAGATGCTGGCCTGGCTCGAGCGCAACCCGCGCTTCCAGCTGCACGGCCGCACCCAGGTCATCGCCACCATCGTGGTCGGCGCGGTCATCGGCGTGCTTGTGACGGTGTCGTCGATCGGCGCCGGCGCGGTTGGCGCCACGCTGATCCTGCTGCTGTATCCCCATATGAAGCCGGCCGAAGTCGCCGGCACCGATATCGCCTACGCCGTCCCGCTGACGGCGCTGGCCGGGCTGGGCCACGTGTGGCTCGGCACCGTCAACTGGAATTTGCTGCTGGCGCTGCTGGTGGGTTCGATCCCCGGCATCTGGCTGGGCGCGCAACTGTCGCGGGCGCTGCCCGAACGGCTGGTGCGTGCCGCCCTGGCGACCACGCTGACGCTGGTCGCCATCAAGCTCGTTTCCTGAATTCAACGAATACTGAACGGACCCCGCCATGTATCAGTACGACCAATACGACCAGCGCATCGTCAACGAGCGCGTCGCCCAGTTCCGTGACCAGGTGCGCCGCCGCCTGTCGGACGAGCTGACCGAGGAAGAATTCCTGCCGCTGCGCCTGCAGAACGGCCTGTACATGCAGCGCCATGCCTACATGCTGCGCGTGGCGATCCCGTACGGCCTGCTGTCGTCGACGCAGCTGCGCAAGCTGGCCCACATCGCGCGCGAATACGACCGCGGCTATGGCCACTTCTCCACCCGCCAGAACATCCAGTACAACTGGATGGAGCTGGAGCGCGTGCCCGACGTGCTGGCCGAGCTGGCCAGCGTCGAGATGCACGGCATCCAGACCTCGGGCAACTGCGTGCGCAACATCACTACCGACCACTTCGCCGGCGTTGCGCCGGACGAGTCGGTGGACCCGCGCGTGCTGGCCGAACTGCTGCGCCAGTGGAGCACGTTCCAGCCGGAATTCGCCTTCCTGCCGCGCAAGTTCAAGATCGCGATCTCGGCCTCGAAGGATGACCGCGCCGTGGTGCAGATGCATGACATCGGCATCTACGCCTACAAGAATGCCGACGGCGAAACGCGCCTGCGCATCCTGGCCGGTGGCGGCCTGGGCCGCACCCCGATCCTGGGCTCGGTGATCAAGGAAGACCTGCCGTGGCAGCACATGCTGACCTACGTCGAGTCGGCCATCCGCGTGTACAACCGCTATGGCCGCCGCGACAACAAGTACAAGGCCCGCATCAAGATCCTGGTGAAGGCCATCGGCGTGGAGAAGTTCGCGCAGGAAGTCGAGGAAGAATGGCAGCACAGCAAGGACGGCCCGGCCACGCTGACGCAGGTCGAGTTCGACCGCGTGGCCCAGTACTTCACGCCGCCCGCGTATGAAAAGCTGGCCGACACCGACGCCTCGTACGAAAACCACCTGCTGGAAGACAAGGCGTTCGCGCGCTGGGTCAGCCGCAGCGTGCACGGCCACAAGGTGCCGGGCTACGCCGCGGTGACGCTGTCGACCAAGCCGGGCCTGGCCTCGCCCCCGGGAGATGCCACCGACGCGCAGATGGAAGCCGTGGCGGACTTCGCCGACCAGTTCGGCTTCGGCGAGCTGCGCGTGGCGCACGAGCAGAACCTGGTGCTGCCGGACGTGAAGAAGCAGGACCTGTACGCACTGTGGCAACTGGCGAAGAAGGCTGGCCTGGCCACCCCGAACATCGGCCTGCTGACCGACATCATTGCCTGCCCGGGCGGCGACTTCTGCTCGCTGGCCAACGCCAAGTCGATCCCCATCGCGCAGGCGATCCAGGACCGTTTCGATGACCTCGACTACGTCTACGACCTGGGCGAGATCTCGCTGAACATCTCGGGCTGCATCAACGCCTGCGGCCACCACCACGTCGGCAACATCGGCGTGCTGGGCGTCGACAAGGACGGTTCGGAGTGGTACCAGGTCACGCTGGGCGGCGCGCAGGGCAACCAGACCGCGCTGGGCAAGGTGATCGGCCCGTCGTTCAGCGCCGAGGAAATGCCCGAGGTCGTGACCCGCATCATCGACACCTTCGTGGCCAACCGCATCGAAGACGAACGCTTTATCGAAACCCTGTCCCGCATCGGCATCGCCCCGTTCAAGGAGCGCGTCTATGCCGACAAGCAGCCGCGCGAGCGCGCCGAAGCCTGAGGACCGGAGAGACTGAACATGGCAAAGATCATTCAACTGCAACGCCAGGATGCAACGGGCAGTGCGAACGTCACCCCGGTGATCGTCGAAGACAACTGGACCGTGCTGCGCGCCACTGAAGAGCAACCGCTGACCGAAGAGCGCATCGCCGCCGCAGTGCAAAGCCAGGACGCCGTGCTGTTCCCGCTGCCGGTGTGGAAGGCCAATGAAGCGCTGCTGGCCGGCCGCGACGCGGCCCGCACCGGCGTGTGGCTGGCGCCGGAAGACGAGCCGGGCGATGCCGCCGCGTACTTCGACCGCGTGTCGCTGGTAGCGGTGGACTTCCCGGTGTTCCGCGACGGCCGCGGCTTCTCCACGGCCTACCTGCTGCGCACCCGCTACAAGTGGGAAGGCCAGCTGCGCGCCGTCGGCGACGTGCTGCGCGACCAGCTCAACTTCATGAAGCGCTGCGGCTTCGATGCCTTCGCGGTCCGCGCCGACAAGAACATCGACGACGCCATCAAGGGCTTCACCGAGTTCACCGTGACCTACCAGGCTTCGGTCGACGAGCCGCTGCCGCTGTTCCGCCGTGCCCGCACCGAAGGCGGCGCCGTGCAGCCGAAGGCGACGGCATGAGCACGGTGCTGAGCGATATCGCGGTGGTCGATGCCAGTGCGGTGTCGGGACTGCGGCCGCCCGCGCTGTGGGTGGCGCCGGAATACACCGGCAGCATCGAAGCGCTGGAACAGAAGGAGCGCGAGCTGGGCGAGCGCCTGGCCGGCATCGCCGCGCGTTTCTACCGCGCGCGCTTTGCCTCCAGCCTGGCTGCCGAAGACATGGTGCTGACCGATGCCATCCTGCGCGGCACCCCCGCCGTGCGCGCCGGCATCCGCGTCTTCACGCTGCAGACCGGGCGCCTGCACGCCGAGACGCTGGCGGTGCTCGACAAGGTGCAGTCGCACTACGGCTACAGCATCGAGCAATACACGCCGGACGCCGAGGCGGTCGAGAACTACCTGAAGAAGCACGGCCTGAACGCCTTCTACGACAGCATCGACCTGCGCAAGGAATGCTGCGGCATCCGCAAGGTCGAGCCGCTCAACCGCGCGCTGTCGCACGCCGACGCCTGGCTGACCGGCCAGCGCCGCGAGCAGGCCGTGACGCGCGCCGAGCTGCCGTTCGAGGAAATGGACGACGCCCGCGGCATCCCCAAGTTCAATCCGCTGGCGGACTGGAGCGAGGCCGAAGTGTGGGCCTACCTGAAGCGCCACGACGTGCCGGTCAACGACCTGCACGCCAAGGGCTATCCCAGCATCGGCTGCGAACCCTGTACGCGTGCGGTACGCGCGGGCGAGGATGTGCGCGCGGGACGCTGGTGGTGGGAGAGCAAGGACTCGAAAGAGTGCGGGCTCCACGAACAGAACATCAAGCATTGAGGCCGGTACAAAAATGGGCATCATGAACGACATCGCAGAAGCCACCTCCAGTGTGGCGCACCTGTTGCAGGTACAGAACGACCATCTCGACCGCCTCGAAGCGGAATCGATCTACATCATCCGCGAGGTGGTGGCCGAGTGCCGCAACCCGGCGCTGCTGTTCTCCGGCGGCAAGGACTCGATCGTGATGCTGCACCTGGCGCTGAAGGCCTTCCGCCTGGGCGACCGCAAGATCGAGCTGCCGTTCCCGCTGGTGCATATCGACACCGGCCACAACTACCCGGAAGTGATCGAGTTCCGCGACCAGCGCGTGGCCGAACTGGGTGCGCGCCTGGTGGTGGGCCATGTGGAAGACTCGATCAAGCGTGGCACCGTGCGCCTGCGCAAGGAAACCGATTCGCGCAACGCGGCGCAGGCCGTGACGCTGCTGGAAACCATCGAGGCGCACAAGTTCGACGCGCTGATGGGCGGCGCCCGCCGCGACGAAGAGAAGGCCCGCGCCAAGGAACGCATCTTCTCGTTCCGCGACGAGTTCGGCCAGTGGGACCCGAAGGCCCAGCGCCCCGAGCTGTGGAGCCTGTACAACGCCCGCATGGCGCAGGGCGAGCAGATGCGCGTGTTCCCGATCTCGAACTGGACCGAGCTGGACGTGTGGCAGTACATCGCCCGCGAAAACCTGGCGCTGCCGCCGATCTACTACGCGCACCAGCGCGAAGTGGTGCGCAAGAACGGCCTGCTGGTGCCGGTCACGCCGATCACGCCCAAGCAGGACGGCGACGTCAGCGAAGTGCTGTCGGTGCGCTTCCGCACCGTCGGCGACATCAGCTGCACCTGCCCGGTGGCCAGCGTTGCCGATTCGCCGGAAGCGATCATCGCCGAGACCGCGGTGACCGAGATCACCGAGCGCGGCGCCACCCGCATGGACGACCAGACGAGCGAAGCCTCGATGGAGCGCCGCAAGAAGGAAGGCTACTTCTAAGCCGCAGCAAAGGATTCAGACATGACTCACCAAGCAACTCATCAAGGCCTGCTGCGCTTCATCACCGCCGGCTCCGTCGACGACGGCAAGAGCACGCTGATCGGCCGCCTGCTGTACGACAGCAAGGCCGTGCTGTCCGACCAGCTGACCGCGCTGGCCAACGCCAAGAACAAGCGCACCGCGGGCGAGCAGATCGACTTCTCGCTGCTGACCGACGGCCTGGAAGCCGAGCGCGAGCAGGGCATCACCATCGACGTGGCCTACCGCTACTTCTCGACCGCGCGCCGCAAGTTCATCATCGCGGATACGCCGGGCCACGAGCAGTACACCCGCAACATGGTCACCGGCGCCTCCACCGCGCATGCGGCCATCGTGCTGGTCGATGCCACGCGCGTCACCGTCAATGACGGCCGCGCCGAACTGCTGGCGCAGACCAAGCGCCACTCGGCGATCCTGAAGCTGCTGGAAATCCAGCACGTGATCGTCGCCGTCAACAAGATGGACCTGGTTGATTACAGCGAGCAGCGCTTCAACGAGATCCGCACCGCCTATACCGAACTGGCCGAGCAACTGGGCCTGAAGGACGTGCGCTATGTGCCGGTCTCCGCGCTGCGCGGCGACAACATCGTGCACGAGAGCGACGCCATGCCGTGGTACCAGGGCGAGCCGCTGCTGCCGCTGCTGGAAGAGCTGCCGGTGGAAGAAGCCGCGCCCGAGGATGACGCCGCGCTGCGCTTCCCGGTGCAGCTGGTGATCCGCCAGGACGGTTCGCAATCGGACGATTTCCGCGGCTATGCCGGCCGCGTGGAAGCCGGCACCGTGCGCGTCGGCCAGAAGCTGCGCGTGCTGCCCGCCAACCGCGAAGCGGTGGTGGCCGAAGTGCTGACACCGAATGGCGCCGCTGAATCGGCCAACGTCGGCGACACGGTCACCGTGCGCCTGGCCGAGGACGTCGATGTGTCACGCGGTGACATGTTCGTTGCCGCCGACGCGACCGCGGCGTCGGCCAAGAAGCTGCAGGCCGACCTGTGCTGGTTCGACGACGAGTCGCTGAACCCGTCGCGCAAGTACGTGCTCAAGCACACCACGGCCAGCGTGTTCGCGCGCGTGTCGGCGGTGGACCGCGTGCTGGACGTGCACACGCTGTCGCACGAGACCGGCCGCCACGACATCCGCCTGAACGATATCGGTTCGGTGCAGATCTCGCTGCAGAAGCCGATCGTGTGCGATGCCTACGGCGATAATCCGGCAACGGGCGCCTTCGTGCTGATCGACGAGGCGACCAACCACACGGTGGCCGCAGGCATGATCCGTGCGTTCTCCTGATCGGTAATCAACAGGAACACGGCGGACGAGGGGCTGGAGATGGGCAAGCAGGCACGGAAGACTTACGGCAAGGTGTACCTCATCGGGGCAGGCCCCGGTGCGGCAGACCTCATTACGGTGCGTGGTGCACGGCTTTTGGGCGAAGCCCAGGTGGTGCTGCACGATGCACTGGTGTCGCCGGAGATGCTGGCCTGGTGTCCGCAGGCGGAACTGGTCGAAGTCGGCAAGCGCTGCGGCCAGCGCTCCACCGCGCAGCTGTTCATCAATCGCCAGATCGTCGACCTGGCCGGCAAGTACGAGCGCGTGGTGCGCCTGAAGGGCGGCGACCCGATGCTGTTCGGCCGCGCCGACGAGGAACTGCAGGCGCTGGAAGCGGCCGGCATCGAATATGAGGTGGTGCCCGGCATCACCGCGGCGCTGGCGGCCGCGTCGGCCATCGGCAAGCCGCTGACCAGGCGCGGCGTGTCGCGCAGCGTGGCGTTTGCCACGCAGGCCAAGGCGGCGGACGGCGAGGGTTCGCCCGATATCGAAGCCGCGGTCAGGGCCGACACGCTGGTCTACTACATGGGCCGCGACCAGGCCGCCTCGATCGCCGCGCAACTGATCGCGCACGGCAAGCCCGCGTCGACGCCGGCATGGGTGGTGGAAGCCGCCACCACGCCGCGCCAGCGCAGCCGCGAGTTCACGCTCGGCCAGATGGCGGCCGGGGAAGCGGCGGCATGGATTGACCCGGTGCAACCCAGCTTGCTGATGATCGGCGCCGCGCTGGCCGCGCGCGCGACGGAGGCGCCGCGGGAGGACGTGGGCGTGACTGAAGTGCGCACGCCGCGCGCTGCCTGAGCCACAAGCGCACGCCAGAATGACAAAGCCCCGTGCCGGTATGCCGGCACGGGGCTTTTTTCATTGTTTCGAGGCAAGGTGCCGCTCAGGGCTGTGCGCGATCCGCGCCCGGCAGCGACGCCATGCAGTAAGCCGCGATCGCATCCAGCACCGCATCGGACTCGCCGACCGCGGCCGCGCAGTGAAGCTGCAGGCCAGGATGGGCCTGCCGGCACTGGTCGAGAAGGGCAGGCAGGTCGCGCCGGATATGGCCGCCCTGGCCAAAGAACACCGGCACCACGGTGACCTCGGCCACGCCGCCCGCGGCAAGTTCCGCCAGCGTATCCGGCAGCAGGGGCGACATCAGTTCCAGGAACGACAGCCGCACTTCGCAGCCGGGCAGGGCGGCAACCAGCTTCTGCTGCAGCCGCTCGAACGGCTCGCGCCAGCGCGCATCGCGCGCGCCGTGTGCGAACAGGACCAGGGCACGACCGGAAGCTGCCATGGCCGTCCTCAGTGCCGGTCGACCCAGCGCAGCGCCAGCAGCGCCACCGTCAGGTAAAGCGTGCCTGGCACCAGCGCGGAGATGATCGGCGGCCAGGTATGCAGCAGGCCGACGTGCGAGAACAGCGTATTCGACAGGTGGAACGACAGCCCCAGCATGATGCCGCCGAACACCTTCACGCCCACCGCCCCGGCACGCGCGTGCAGGTAGGCAAAGGGCAGGGCCAGCGCCACCATCACGAACAGCGTCAGCGGGTAGATCACCTTTTTCCAGAACGCGATCTCGTAGCGCTGCGTGTCCTGCTTGTTGTCGCGCAGGTGGCGGATATAGCGGAACAGGTCCAGCGTCGACATCCGCTCCGGCGTCACCAGCAGCACCGACAGGATCTGCGGTGTCAGCTCCGAGTGCATCGCCACGCGCGGGAATTTGAGCTGCTCGGCGCGGAAATCCGGCGCCAGTGCATCACGCGGCGGCGCGGGCTTGGCCGGATCGGCCTGCGGCATCAGCTCGGTAAAGCGCGTCTCGCTGACCCCTTGCAGTTCCCACGCCTGGCCGCCCTGGTAGCGGCCTTCGTTGGCCACGCGGATCACGCGCAGGCGGTATTGCGGGTCGAATTCGTAGATGGTGATGCCGGTGATGGTCTGGTCCGGGCGCAGCCCCGCCACGTTGACGAAGCGGGTGATCTCGCCGCCGCCGGCCGGATCCTGGTCGCGGTCCTTGACCCAGACGCCGGAACGGAAGCCCGCCGATACCGTCGCGCCGATCGCCTCGAGCTTGAGCTTCTGCGCATACTGCTCCGCGCGCGGGCCGATGAACTCGCCGAAGAGAAAGGTCACGATCGCCAGCGGCACCGCCAGCTTGAACAGCGAGAACAGCGCCTGCCGCGTATTCAGGCCGGCGACACGGAAGATGGTGAACTCGGACTGGCTGGCCAGCTGCGAGAACACGTAGATCGCACTGATCAGCACCGCGATCGGCAGCACCTCGTAGACCCGGGTAGGGGCCTGCAGCAGCACGTGGAACAGCGCCACCAGCGAGGTGTACTGGGCGTTGACGTTCTCCAGCTCGTTGAGCATGTCGAAGAACACGAACAGCGACAGCACCGCGAACAGGATGAAGGCGAACACGCTATAGACCAGCCGCCCGAAGTAGCGTTCATAGACGCGCAGGATCCTCATGCCTGGCTCCCGCTGGTGGCGGCATTGCGCCGTTTCAGGCCGAACACGGCGCGCCAGCCGCCCAGGCTGCGGTTCTGCCGGTAGCGGAACAGCATCAGCGCCCCCAGGAACACCGTCAGGTGGATCGGCCACCAGGCCAGCCAGAACGGCACCGAGCCGTTGCGCACCCAGGACTGCGTCAGGTTGACCAGGTTGCTGTAGGTCAGGTAGATCAGCACCGCGAACACCAGCGGGGTATAGCGGCCCAGGCGCGGGTTCACATAGGCCAGGGGGATCGCGATCATCACGAAGTTAAACGCCAGGATCGGCAGCGAGATACGCCAGATCAGCTCGCCCAGGTTCTCGCGCGTGGGGTTGCGGATCAGCTCGATGGTGTCGCGGCTCTTGGGCGGCAACTTGGCCTCGGACTCGGGCGGCTTGCTGTCCACCTTGACCGCGTAGCGTTCGAACTCGACGATGCGGTAGTCGATCTGGCCGGGCGTGCCGGAATAGCGGCGGCCGTTCTCCATCACCACCAGGCGGTCGCCATTGGGCATGGTCTCGAACTTGCCCTGGTGCGCCAGCGCCACGCCGATCTTGTCGGCCTCGGCATTGGCGACGAAGACATTGCGCGCGAACTTCATGCCGGGGTCCATGCCCTCGATGAACAGCACGTAGTTGGCCTTGGCCGGCTCGATGAAGCGGCCGGCGGCGATCATCGACATCACCCCGCGCTGCTCGAAGCGGTCGCGGAACAGCGCGCTCTGCTGGTTGGCCCACGGCCACGCGAACATGCCCAGCAGCAGCGCCAGCACGATGAACGGCGCGGCGAACTGCAGCACCGGCTTGACCAGGTCGCGCAGCGAGATGCCGGCCGAGAACCACACCACCATCTCCGAATCCTTGTACCAGCGCGTGAGCACGATCAGGGTCGAGATAAACAGGGTGGCCGACAGCAGGATGGACAGGTAGCCGATGGTGGCCAGGCCGATCAGCATCAGCACGTCGTTGGGACTGGCCTTGCCGTTGGCGGCCAATCCCAGGATGCGGATCACGAGCGACGTGAGCATGAAGGTCAGCATCACCAGGAACACCGCCCCGGCGGTGTAGGCGAGCTCGCGTCGCAGGGCTTGTTGAAGGATCATGCGGGTTCGGTTCCGGGCTGCCGGCCGGAGCGGGCGATGTGCCGTGCGAGGTGCCTGGCAGAACAGCGGGCTGGCAGCACAACTGGCTGTCAGCGTGGCCGGGGCGTATCAGCGGCGGCAGGTCGCGGGGTAAAAATCGCGGATAATGGAGGCTTTCGTGTCTAACGAGCCCCTGGAAGGAAGCGCGATGGAATTTAGCACAAAAGCCCTTGATTTGAGCAAAGCCGGCCAAAATGGTTTCCTGGCGACCAAGACCGACTGCCTCGTGGTCGGCCTGTTCGAGGGCCAGAACCTGGCCGGCGTGGCCAAGGCGCTGGATACGGCCACCAAGGGCTTGGTGGCGCGGCTGGTCAAGCAGGGCGACTTCGAAGGCAAGCGCGGCACCCACCTGATGTTGCACGAAGTGGCCGGCGTCGGCGCCGCGCGCGTGCTGCTGGTGGGCCTGGGCAAGGAAGCCGAGTTCTCGGACAAGGCCTTTGCCGACGCCGTGCGCACCGCGGTGCGTGCCTTGTCGTCCACGCGCGCCACCACCGCGCTGTGGTGCCTGGCGCAGCAGGCGCCGCAGCAGCGCGACGTTTCGTGGGCCATCATCAGCACCATCACGCTGGTGCGCGACGCCGGCTACCGGTTGCTCGAGCGCCACCCCGGCCTGAAGCGCGCCAATGCCAACGGCAAGCCCAACGGCGCCGACAAGTCATCGCTGCGCAAGGTCGTGATCGCGGTCGACAGCAGCGACGCCCGCGCCGCCACCCAGGCCGCTGTGCGCGGCACCGCCATCGCCAACGGCATGGAAGTGACGCGTGACCTGGGCAACCTGCCGTCCAATATCTGCACCCCGACCTACCTGGCCAATGCCGCGCGCAGCATCGCCAAGCGCCACAAGCTCAAGGCCGAAGTGCTGGGCCGCAAGCAGATCGAGGCGCTCAACATGGGCGCCTTCCTGGCCGTGACCAAGGGCAGCGAGGAGCCGCCGCAGTTCATCGTGCTGCGCTATGACGGCGCCGGTGCCAAGCAGGCGCCGGTGGTGCTGGTGGGCAAGGGCATCACCTTCGACACCGGCGGCATCTCGCTCAAGCCGGGCGAGGGCATGGACGAGATGAAGTACGACATGTGCGGCGCCGCCTCGGTGCTGGGCACCATCCAGGCCGTGGCCGAGATGGGCCTGAAGCTCAACGTCGTGGCCGTGGTGCCGACCTGCGAGAACATGCCCAGCGGCGTCGCCACCAAGCCGGGCGATGTCGTCACCAGCATGTCGGGCCAGACCATCGAGATCCTGAACACCGACGCCGAGGGCCGCCTGATCCTCTGCGACGCGCTGACCTACGTCGAGCGCTTCAAGCCGGCCGCGGTGATCGACGTGGCCACGCTGACCGGCGCCTGCATCATCGCGCTGGGCCACCAGAACAGCGGCCTGTACTCGCGCTCCGACATGCTGGCCGACCAGCTGCTGCAGGCCGGCCGCCATGCCATGGATACCGCCTGGCGCATGCCGCTCGATGACGAGTACCAGGACCAGCTCAAGTCCAACTTCGCCGACATGGCCAATATCGGCGGGCGCCCGGCGGGCAGCGTGACCGCGGCCTGCTTCCTGTCGCGCTTTACCGAGAAGTACGACTGGGCCCACCTGGACATCGCCGGCACCGCCTGGAAGAGCGGTGCGGCCAAGGGCGCCACCGGCCGCCCGGTGCCGCTGCTGACGCAGTTCCTGATGGACCGCGCGGCCTGACGGCAGCAGTCAGCCACCCCGGCAACGCAAGCAGCAAACGCCCATGACGCGCATCGACTTCCACAGCAACGTGCCGGACCCGCTCGGCTATGTCTGCCGGCTGGTCCGCAAGGCCTACGGCGCCGGCCAGAAGGTAGTGATCCACGGCACGCCGGCGCAGCTGGCGGACCTGGATGCGCGCCTGTGGACCTTTTCGGCGCTGGATTTCCTGCCGCATTGCGGGCTTGAACACCCCAATGCGGCGGTCACGCCGATCCTGCTGGCCGCCACCACCGAAGGCGTGCCGCACCACCAGCTGCTGATCAACGTGTCCGACCAGCCGCCGGCGCAATTCGCCAGTTTCGAACGCCTGATTGAAGTGGTGGGGTCCGGCGACGCCGCCCGCGAAGCCGGCCGCCAGCGCTACCGCTTCTACCGCGAACGCGGCTATCCGCTGACGCATCACGATATCGGCCAGCCCAAGGGAGACGCAGCATGAGCGAACGCACCACATCGCGGGTGATTCCGCGGCCGGGGCCCAACGACAGCATTCCGCTGCTGACGGAGGTGGTCGAACTGCCGGATGCGGAATCGGCGGCGCAGCCGCAGGCCGCTACGCAGGAGGGCGTCATCGATACCTTCGGCATGGCCGAATCCGGCATGGTCATGCATGTGGGCGATACTGGCGATAGCGCGGAGCCGCAGGCCGAAGCAGCGGCGCCGCAAGCCCCGGCAGGGGCGACCGATCCCGGCGAGGACGACCTGCGCGCCATGCGCAGCGAGCTGCTGTCGCGCGTGATGCTGCGCTTTCGCACCGAGTGGCCGCAGGTGGTCGAGGCCCATACCGAAGCCACGCTGCAGGCGCGGCTGGCGCCGCTGACGGCGCAGCTCGCCAGCGAGCTGACGCAGTCGCTGGAGGCCCGGCTGGTGGAGTGGCTGGACGCCACGCTGGAGGAGATCGAGCGGACGCCGGGCGGGGATTGAAGCGAGCCGTCGCCCCCCTTGGCGCGGCCGGCATGCAAGACGCATCAGCCAACAAAAAAGCCCGCGGGATTGCGGGCTTTTCTCATCCGGCAAGTGCGCCTCAATCCGTCACTGCACCCTTGCTGGCCGTCGACGCCAGCTTCGAAAACTTCGCCAGCACCCCACGCGTATAGCGCGGCCCCGGCGCCTTCCAGTCGGCACGCCGCTTCGCCAGCTCTTCCTCCGGCACGTTCAGCTGCAGCAGCAGCTTGTGCGCGTCGATGGTGATCGAGTCCCCTTCCTGCACCAGCGCGATCGTGCCGCCCACCGCCGCCTCAGGCGCGACGTGGCCGACCACCATGCCCCAGGTACCACCCGAAAAGCGGCCATCGGTGATAAACCCGACCGACTCGCCCAGTCCCTTGCCGATGATGGCCGAGGTCGGCGCCAGCATTTCCGGCATGCCCGGGCCGCCCTTGGGGCCGAGGTAGCGCAGCACCAGCACGTCGCCGGCGTTGATCTTGTCGGCCAGGATGGCTTCCATCGCGCTCTGCTCGTCCTCGAACACGCGCGCCGGGCCGGTGATGACCGGGTTCTTCAGCCCGGTGATCTTGGCGACGGCGCCTTCCTCGGCCAGGTTGCCCTTCAGGATGGCAAGGTGGCCTTCCTTGTAGAGCGCTTTTTCGATCGGCAGGATCACATCCTGGTCGGCACGCGGGGTGTCTGGCACGTGTTCGAGTTCTTCGGCCAGCGTGCGGCCGGTAATGGTCAGGCAGTCGCCATGCAGCAGGCCGGCCTTGAGCAGGATCTTCATGACCTGCGGGATGCCGCCCGCCTTGTGCAGGTCGGTGGCCACGTATTGCCCCGAAGGCTTCAGGTTGCAGATCACCGGCACCTTGCGGCGGATGCGCTCGAAGTCCTCGATGGTCCATTCGACTTCCGCCGAATGCGCGATGGCGAGGTAGTGCAGCACCGCGTTGGTCGAGCCTCCGGTGGCCATGATCAGCGCCACGGCATTCTCGATCGACTGGCGCGTGATGATGTCACGCGGCTTGATGTCCTTCTTGATCGCCTCGACCAGCACGCGCGCAGATTCCGCCGCGCTGTCGACCTTCTCCTGGTCCGGGTTGGCCATGGTCGACGAGTACAGCAGCGACATGCCCAGCGCCTCGAACGACGAACTCATCGTGTTTGCGGTGTACATGCCGCCGCACGAGCCGGTAGACGGGCAGGCGTGCTGTTCGACGCCCTCGAAGTCTTCCTGGCTCATGCGGCCGGCGGTGAATTCGCCTACGGCTTCGAACGACGACACGATGGTCAGGTCCTTGCCCTTCCAGTTGCCCGGCTTGATGGTGCCGCCATAGACATAGATGCCCGGCACGTTGGTGCGTGCCAGCGCGATCATGCCGCCGGGCATGTTCTTGTCGCAGCCGCCGATCACGACCACGCCGTCCATCCACTGGCCCTGCGCCGCGGTCTCGATGCAGTCGGCGATGACCTCGCGCGAGATCAGGGAGTACTTCATCCCCTCGGTGCCCATCGACATGCCGTCCGAGATGGTCGGCGTGCCGAACACCTGCGGGTTGGCGCCGGACGCCTTGACCGCGTCGATCGCCGCGTCGGCCAGGCGCTGCAGGCCGGCATTGCACGGCGTGATCGTCGAGTGACCGTTGGCGATGCCCACCATCGGCTTGTCGAAGTCTTCCTTCTTGTAGCCGAGGGCGTAGTACATCGAGCGGTTGGGGGAACGCGCCACGCCTTGGGTGATGTTCTGCGAGCGTTTGTTGAATGCCATGGTGGGTCTCCGGGGGATGTCCGGCGCCGCGGAGTTGTGCGCTGTCACGCGGGCAGCCGATGTTGTGCCGGAAAGCATGCCCCTTGCATTTTGGAGTGTCAAATATATTATTTTCCCTCTATTGAGTCGAAAAAAATATCAGGAGGCGTCTTGGACCTGCGTCAGCTGCGTTACTTCGTCACCGTGGCGGAAGAGCTGCATTTCGGCCGGGCCGCACAACGGCTATCGATGACACAGCCGCCGCTGTCGCAGCAGATCCAGGTGCTGGAGGAGGAACTTGGCGTGCCGCTGTTCGTGCGCACGCGGCGCTCCGTGGCGCTGACACCGGCCGGCGCGCAGTGGCTGCCCGAGGTGCGGCGGGTGCTGGCCGATGCCGCGGCCCTGCCCGGGCTGGCGCAGCGGCTGGCGCGGGGCGAGCTGGGTTCGCTGTCGCTGGCCTTCGTCAGCACCGCCGACTACGGCATCCTGCCTGACCTGCTGCGGCGGTTCCGGGCGCGTCATCCGGAGGTGCAACTGCAGTTGCGCGAGGCCACCAGCGACGTCCAGCTCGAAGCGCTGCTGGAAGGCGCGATCGACGCGGGCCTGGTGATCCGGCCACAGCTGCCTGCGATGCCGCCCGGACTGGCCTACCTGCCGCTGGTCAGCGAACCGCTGGTGCTGGCAGTCGCCGACGGCTGGCGGCCGGCAGGCGGGCTCGCGCAGGACGGCAAGGTATCGCTGCGCGAGGCAGCATCCGAACCGCTGATCATCTTCCCGCGCCGAAGCGCGCCGGCGTTTTATGACATCATTACGGGCTACTATGCGCGCGAGGGCCTGGTGCCGGCGATCGCGCAGGAAGCCATCCAGATGCAGACCATTGTCAGCCTGGTGTCGGCTGGCATGGGCGTGGCGCTGGTGCCGGCATCGCTGTGCAACCTCCGGCGCACCGGCGTGTCGTACCTGGCGCTGCGCGAGTCCGGCCCGCAGATCGAGACCGGGCTGGCCTGGCGCGACGGCGGCAGCGCCGGCGTCGCGCCGGTGCTGCGGTCGTTCATCGAGATTGCCGGCGCACTGGCCACCGAGGCCACCGAGGCCACCTTAGCCGCCGCGGCGCCGCGCTGAGCGCGCGGCCGGCCCATACCGATAACTTTATTCACGCCAACATGCTGATCCATCCCCAGTTCGACCCGGTTGCCATCCACCTGGGCCCGCTTGCCATCCGCTGGTACGGGCTGATGTACCTGGCCGGGTTCATCATGTTCCTGTGGTTCGGCCGCCTGCGCATCCGCCAGCCGCACATGGCGGCCAAGGGCTGGACCACGCGCGACCTCGACGACATGCTGTTCTTCGGCGTGCTGGGCGTGATCCTGGGCGGGCGGCTGGGCTATGTGCTGTTCTACAAGCCGACGTACTACCTGTCGCACCCGATGGAAATCTTCAAGGTGTGGGAGGGCGGCATGGCCTTCCACGGCGGCTTTCTCGGCGTGATCGTGGCCATGTGGCTGTTCGGCAGGCTGCGCCGCCGCCACTGGATGGAGGTGACCGACTTCATCGCACCGATGATCCCGTGCGGGCTGGCCGCCGGCCGCATCGGCAATTTCATCAACGGCGAGCTGTGGGGCCGCGCGACCGACCTGCCCTGGGGCATGATCTTCCCGCAGGCGGGCGACAACATCCCGCGCCATCCGTCGCAGCTGTACCAGTTCGCCGGCGAAGGCGTGGCGCTGTTCATCATCCTGTGGCTGTTCGCGCGCAAGCCGCGGCCGATGGGCGCGGTCTCGGGCGTGTTCCTGATCGGCTATGGCGCGTTCCGCTTTGCCGCCGAATTCGCGCGCGAGCCGGACAGCTTCCTGGGCCTGCTGGCGCTGAAGATGTCGATGGGGCAGTGGCTGAGCGTGCCGATGATCCTGGCCGGCATCGCGATGGTGATCTGGGCCTACCGGCGCCAGCCGGGCGCGGGCGCGCCGCAGCCGGCGGCCTGAGCCAAGGCGCCGCGGGCGGTTACTTTCCGGCGCGGCGCAGTGCGTCGATGCGCGCCTGCGTATGCGGGTGCGTCGACAGGAAGTCCTGGCCGCGCTCCGGTGCGGTCTCCGGTGCCGACGATGCCGACGATGCCGACGATGGCGCGCCGGCGCCCGCACGATGTTCCAGCTTGACCAGCACATCGGCTAGCGCCGCGGGCGGCAGGCCATTGCGCTGCATGACCTCGATGGCAAAGTCGTCGGCCTCGCGCTCGTGGTCGCGCGAGTAGCGCAGCGTCAGCATGGCGGCCGGCACGCCCGCCAGTACGGTCGAGATATCGCCGAACAGGTAGGCCGACAGCGCACCCAGCGCCGAGGCCTGGATGACCTGCTGCAGGCCGTGGCGGCGCGCCACGTGGCCGGCTTCGTGCGCCAGCACCCCCATCATTCCGGCGCCGGTGCCGGCCAGGCCGACCAGTTCGTCGGTGACTACGATGGTGCCGCCGGGCAGCGCCAGGGCATTGGCGCCGATTTCACCGCCCTGGCGGAACAGGATCTGGTAGTCGTGCCCCGCGTCGGGCGGCCGCCTGAGCGCGGCAAAGCCCTGGCGGATGCGTTCCTGCTCGGCCTGCGGCAGCTGCGTCGGCTTGACCACGCCGTTGTCCAGGCTCGCCAGCGTCAGCCTGCCCAGATGGGCCTCCACTTCCGCCGGCACCGTGCGCGCCATCACGCCCGCGCCCCACGGCAGCAGCACGTAGTAGCCCAGCACCAGCACCGCCACCAGCGCCGCCACCGCCATCCCCGCCAGGCGCCAGCTGTTCTGCGCGCGAGACACCAGCCCTTCGCGATGGCCGGTGGCGGCCAGCATGTGGTCGAAGGCGGCGTGGTCGTTGATTTCGCAGAAGGCGCCGTCGGCGAACGTGACCAGCCGCGGCGCGCGCCGTACGCGTTCGGATACGCGCACATCGGACAGCGCCGCGCGGCGCAGTTCGGCGCCGCTGTCGTCGCGCAGCACCGCCTGCTGCGCTTCCACGGCCAGGGTTGCCGGATGCGCACGCGAGGTGCGGCCATCGAAGAAGGTGACTGGGATCATGGTGCTGACGCTACCGGGCGCTGCAGTCAGAGCGCGATGTCGATGTCGTACCAGTCTACTGCTGCATCGCCGAGCGCACCGACCTGCTGCACCTCGCCGGCGACAAAGCTGTCGAGCGGGCCGGCGGCCAGCATGGTCACGCTTTCGACCCGGTAACGCGTAGCGCGCACCCGCGCGAAAGGCAGGTACAGGCCCAGCGTGAGCGCGATGGCGATCAGGTTGGTGACGAAGATAAAGATCATGCGGCCCGCGCCGACCTGGCAGCGGAACGCGTGCTGGGCGAGCGTGGTGTGGCTCCATACGACGTTCTGCAGGCGCGCCATCAGGTAGGGGCTGACCGCCAGCAGGCCCAGGTAGAAACCGGCAATCGCGAAGCCGAGGATCGCCGCGGCGGCGAGGCCCTTGGTCCCCGGTGCCACCACCGCGCCCAGGACAAAGCTGAGCACGATGCCGGCGACAGCCGTGGCCAGCACCACGCCGAACGCCCGCAGGTAGACGCCGTAGAACTCGCCGGCGCCGGCGGCAAAGCCGAATGGCGCCGTGCCGAAGCGCGTGTTGCGGTGCTGGTACTGCTTGAAACGCTGGTGCGCCAGCGGGCCGAGCAGCCCCAGCGTGAACACCGCCGCCAGCGGCCACAGCACGAATACCTTGTAGGCCTCGGCATCCCCGCCGGTAAAGGCAAAGCGCAGGCCGCGGTAGCTGGAATTGGCCATGCGGAAGCGCAGCGAGCGCACCAGCAGCAGCGGGAACACCGCCAGCAGCGCCACCAGCATCGCCAGCGCGAGGAAGGGCGATACGTTCGAGGCCAGCTGGAACGCAAGGGCGAGGCCGAACACGATGGCGCGGCCTTTCAGGATCGCCGAGGGCTTGCCGTGGTAATCGAAGCTGGCCCCGTCGAGCCGGGTATTGCGATAGAAGTACTGCAGCGTGCGCACCTTGGCCCATGCGGAATAGATGCCGAAGGTGACGATGGTCAGCAGTACATTAACAATCCAGATACGGAAATATTCCGATCCGGACCCGGTGAAAGACAGGCGCAGAGGTTGCGGTGACGCCGGCTCCGTGTCAAAGGCCGCGGACGAAGAGAACGTGAAATCGCTGCTGCCGGCGTGCATGAGGGAAGCTCCCGGGAAAATGGAAATGCGGATTGGCCAATGGAACGCGGCAAAAGACCCTGCGCGCTTGTATCAGATATGCAACCATTTGAAATCAGGCCATTGCGATGCGCGCGGCACATTCTCGCATCGATAAATTAAGACCGCGGCACATTTTGCATATGCAATTGCCGACAGTCGGGTTTGCCTGGTTGGCGCCATGGGAAAACCCTCGTAACAATCGAGAAACATCCTGTTACACTGATTGTAATCTGTAACAAGTTTCGGATGCGTGCCATCAATAAATTCAAGGACTTAGATCCACTGGCACGGTAATCGCTAACGATGCTGTTACAAGATGAGCGGCAAGCCACAGTCGCCACGGAAGCGTTCAGGGAGGGTCCACACGGACCACTGGGGGCGGATGCTTCACGCCACAGAACAGGGCAACGGGAAAATCCGCGCGCAAGCGCGTTTCGAGGGGGGCGCCGGGCCAGCGCCAGGTTTGAATGATGACCCACGCAGCGGATACGAACCTATTCGCAGGCGATGCAAGCAGTTCAGTAGTCCTTTCAGGCGCGGGCGTTTCTTTGCAGGGAGGCATGGAAACGCCCGCCGCACCTCCTTCTCGCCACGCAGGCGCCATTCACGCGCTTTCTTGCGCGCTTCCTCGCACGCTTTCTCCGACGCCTGATTCCGTATTGATCCCGTATTCTGCAGTGCAACATCGAAACCGCTTGTATCGTTGCCGCCCTAATCCATAATTATGAATTATGGCGACCGGGACGCATGGTTCCGGCCACGGATTCCTCAACCGGGGGTGGCAATGCGCATCGTCCAGCAGGCGCTGTACCTCGAAGTCGCAGACCGGCTGCGCGCAATGATCGATGCCCATACGCTGACCCCCGGCGCCTGGATCGATGAAAGCGCGATGGCCGAGTCGCTCGGCATCTCGCGCACGCCGCTGCGCGAAGCGCTGAAGGTGCTGGCTGCCGAAGGGCTGGTCCGGCTCGAGCCGCGCCGCGGTTGCTTTGTCAATAAATTGTCCGAGCAGGACCTGGACGAGATCTTCCCGCTGATGGCGCTGCTCGAAGGCCGCTGCGCCTACGAGGCCGCGCGCAACGCCACGCGGGCCGACCTGGACGCGCTTGACGGCCTGCACGCCGACCTGGCCCGCTATGCGCAGGCTGGCGATATCGATGCCTATTACGAAACCAACGCGCAGATCCATGAGGCGATCCAGCGCCTGGCCGGCAACCGCTGGCTGTCGGGGCTGATCAGCGACCTGCGCAAGGTGCTGCGGTTGTCGCGCCACAAGAGCCTGAAGTTGCCCGGCCGCATCCACGAGTCCTGCGCCGAGCATCTGTCGGTGTTCGCCGCGCTCAAGGCGCGCGACCCTGAAGGCGCCGAGGCGATGATGAAGACCCATCTGCTGCGCCAGCGCGCGGCCCTGCAGGCGCTCGACCATGCCGCCGGCGCGGCCCAGCCGACCCGGGCGCCGCCGCCACTGCGCGTGGCCGGCGGCGACGACTAGCGGCCCGCGCCCCACGCTTTACGCCGCAGCATGGCAAGTCCTTTACGTTCCGATCGATGCACAAGGCAGGTACCGCATGAACTCCTTCGACACGGGTGACCGGAAAATCAGCGCGCCGCTGGGCGAGAGCGAGCCGGCCGGCAGTAATTTCCTGTCGCGGCTGGGCCGCTGGTGGGGCCGCAAGGGCGAGGCCGAGGCCGCGACCAAGGCAGCCAACGGCGTGGCGCACGCCGACGGCGAGGTGCCGTTGCCAACGCGCGTGGCGCGGCGACAGCGCGAGCAGTTGCGGCTGTGCTTCGATGCCCGCCTGACCGACGGTGCCGCCAATGCCGCTGCGCAGGCGTGGCAGGCCGAGTACGAGGCCGCGGGCGAGGCCACCCGGCGCGCCATGCTGGAGTTGCTTGCGGAGGTCGCCGGCAGCAGCGGCGAAAAGGCCGCCGACGCCAAGGGCGAGGGCAAGGGTGACACAAAGGGTGAAGCCAGGGGTGACACAAAGCCCGACGGCAAGGCAGGCCATTCCGGACTGACCCACGCCCTGTCCAGCGCCCGCATCCGCTTCTTCAAGCGTTTGGCCGCGCTCCACGGCCAGCGCGGCAGCAGCGCCTGCGGGCTGCACTTCCTGATCCAGCTGCGCGCCGACATGCTGCGCTGGCAGCGCCGGGTGCCGGGGCTGCGCGTGCTCGACGACGACCTCGAGGCGCTGTTCTCCAACTGGTTCGACGTGGGCCTGCTGGAACTGCAGCCGATCACCTGGGACTCGCCCGCCTCGCTGCTGGAAAAGCTGATCCGTTATGAGGCCGTACACGAGATCGCCTCGTGGACCGACCTGCGCAACCGGCTCGACTCCGATCGCCGCTGCTACGCCTTCTTCCATCCGCGCATCCCGCGCGAGCCGCTGATCTTCGTCGAGGTCGCGTTCGTCCCCGAGATGGCCGCCAATGTCCAGACATTGCTCGACGAGGCCGCCCCGCTGGAAGACCTGCGCCGCGTAAAGTGGGCCATCTTCTACTCGATCAGCAACACGCAGGCCGGCCTGCGCGGCGTCAGCTTCGGCAATTTCCTGCTCAAGCGCGTGATCGAGGAACTGCAGCGCGAATTTCCCAAGGTCAAGCAGTTCGCCACGCTGTCGCCGATTCCCGGGTTTGCCGACTGGCTGCGCAAGCAGGACGCCGAGGCGATCTCTCGCGCGCTCGGCGACAAGCGCCTGGCGCGCTGGCGCGAGCGCCACGGCGAGGCGCCGGCCGACGGGGCAGGGTGGCTGGCGGCGCTGTCGCCCGAAGCGCCCGCCGATGCCGACCCGCTGACGCGCGATACCGCGATGGCGCTGGCCGCGCATTACCTGGTGCGCGAGCGCCACCAGGCGCTGCCGGCGGACCCGGTGGCACGCTTCCATCTCGGCAACGGCGCCTGTGTCGAGCGGCTCAACTGGGCCGCCGACCTGTCGCGCAAAGGCCGAAGCCAGAGCTGCGGCATGATGGTGAATTACCTTTACGTGCCCGAGGCGCTGGATGACAATCTGGCACGCCTGGGTGCAGGCAACCCGCGCATCGGCCGTAGCGTCGGGAAGCTGCTGTGACCCTGGTCCGGTCACGGGGATGGCCCAGCACAGCGCGGCGCCGTGCGCCGCGTTTCCTTGTCGGGACCTTGCAGTAGAGCCGTGCCACAGCACCTGCGCGTGGCAATTCAGATCGACTTTCCGCAGAAAAGAGAGAGAGGAGACAGCAACATGAATCGTCGTCAGTTCAGCCTGGCCGCCTGCGCGCGCGCAGCGGGCATGGCACTTGGCGTGGCCGGCATCGGCGCCGCCACGCTGTTCGCGGCACCCGCCGCCCATGCCGATGCCTGGCCGTCCAAGCCCGTCACCGTGATCGTGCCGTTCCCGGCCGGCGGCGGCACCGATGCCTTTGCGCGCCCGCTGACCGCGCAGCTGTCCAAGCAGCTGGGCAAGCAGTTCGTGATCGACAACCGCGGCGGCGCGGGCGGCACGGTCGGGGCCAGCATCGCGGCCAAGGCCGCGCCGGACGGCTACACCGTGTTCATCGGCGGTGCGCACCATGCGATCGCGCCGTCGTTCTACAAGAAGCTGGACTACGACATCGAGAAGGATTTCATCCCGGTGACGGTGATCGCCCAGCCGCCGCAGGTGATAGTGGTCAATCCCAACCGCGTCAAGGCCAATACGCTGCAGGAGCTGATTGCCTACGCCAAGGCCAATCCCGGCAAGCTCAACTACGGCTCGGCCGGCAACGGTTCGGCCCACCACCTGGCGGGCGAGCTGTTCAAGATCCAGACCAAGACCTTCATCACCCATATCCCGTACAAGGGCGCCGGCCCCGCATTGTCCGACCTGATCGCGGGCCAGGTCGACCTGATGTTCGACGGCCTGGGCTCGTCGGCGCAGCATATCCGTGCCGGCCGCATCAAGGCGCTGGCGGTGGCATCGAGCAAGCGCTCGGCGGCCTTCCCCAATGTGCCGACCGCGGCCGAGGCCGGGGTGCCTAACTACGAGGTCTCGACCTGGTATGCGATGTGGGTGCCCAAGGGTACGCCCAAGGACATCGTCGACCGCCTGTACGCCGAGACCGAGAAGGCGCTGAACACGCCGGAAATGAAGCAGGTCTGGCTCAACAACGGCTCCGAGACACCGGTCTTCACGCAGGAGCAGTTCGCGCAGTTCCAGCGTGCCGAGATCCGCCGCTGGGCGCAGGTGGTGCAGCAGTCCGGCGCCAAGATGGATTGACGCGTCATCATGTCGAAGTCCGATCCATGCAACGGAGCGGGGCGATGAGCGGTACCGTCGTCTTTGCCTCCCAGGGCACCACTGCCACCGTCACGCTGTCGCACGCCGGCAAGCTCAACGCCATCTCCGCGCAGATGTGGCGCGAGCTGGCGGCAGGCTTCACCCGCCTGGCGGCCGACTCCGCGCTGCGCTGCGTGGTGGTGCGCGGCGCCGACGGCAACTTTGCCGCCGGCGCCGACATCGCCGAGTTTCCCGCCGAACGCGGCGACGAGGCTGCGGTGCGGCACTACCACATGGCCACCATCGCGCCGGCGCTGGCCGCCGTGGCGCAATGCCCGCACCCGACCGTGGCGAAGATCGAGGGCGTATGCGTAGGCGGCGGCCTGGAGATCGCATGCCATTGCGACCTGCGCATCGCCGCCTCGGACAGCCGCTTCGGGGTGCCGATCAACCGGCTCGGCTTCCCGATGGCGCCGGGCGAGCTGCAAGGCCTGCTGGCGCTGGCGGGGCGCGCCGCAACGCTCGAGATCCTGCTGGAAGGCCGTGTCTTCGACGCCGCCGAGGCGCATGCCAAGGGCCTGTTGACGCGCGTGGTGGAGCCAGGCGCGCTGGCCGCCGAAGTCGATGCCGCGGTGCGCCGCATTGCCGCCGGCGCACCCGCCGCGGCGCGCATCAACAAGGCCACCATCCACCGCCTGGCGCCGATGCCGGCGCCGCTGTCGCCGGCCGAGCTCGACGCGCACTTCGCCTATGCGGAAGGCGCCGACCATGCCGAGGGCGTGGCCGCCTTCCTGGCGCGCCGGCCGCCGCAGTTCCGGGGAGAGTAGTCCGGCAAATCTGCCAGAATGCGGGATTGCCATGCCCGCACCATCTGGCATCGGGGGCCATGCCCCTGCGTGACCCATACCGTTCCAAGCCTTTCGTTCGATCCACACCATGAACGCCAACCTGTTCGCCCTGTTCGAAACCCGCTTTCCCGCGGACCGCACCGCCTGCTGCATCGAGACCCACGACGGCCTGTACTACAGCTGGGACGACCTCGACCGCGCCACCGCCAAGCTGGCCAACCTGCTGGGCTCGCTGAACCTGCCCGAAGGCGCGCGCGTGGCCGTGCAGGTCGAGAAGTCGCCCGAGGCGCTGTTCCTGTATCTGGCCACGCTGCGCGCGGGCTACGTCTACCTGCCGCTGAATACCGCTTACCAGGAGGCGGAGATCGACTATTTCGTCGGCAACGCCGAGCCGTCGGTGGTGGTGTGCAGCAGCAAGAATTTCGCCTGGGTGTCCAAGGTGGCTTTCCGCCACGGCGTCAACCACGTCTTTACGCTGGACGATGACCGCAGCGGCTCGCTGCTGGCACGTGCGGCCGGCAAGGACGACACCTTTGCCACCGTCGCGCGCGCGGACGACGACCTCGCCGCCATCCTCTACACCTCGGGCACCACCGGCCGCAGCAAGGGCGCGATGCTGACGCACCGCAACCTCGCGTCCAACGCGCAGACGCTGCACGAATACTGGGGCTGGCGCAGCGACGACGTGCTGCTGCACATGCTGCCGATCTTCCACGTGCACGGCCTGTTCGTGGCCTCGCACGGCGCGCTGCTGGCCGGCGCCAAGATGATCTGGGCGCCCCGGCTCGACATGGCGCAGGTGCTGAAATTCCTGCCGCGCTCGACCGTGATGATGGGCGTGCCGACCTACTACGTGCGCATGCTGCAGGAGCCGCGCTTTGACGACGACACCTGCCGCCGCATGCGGCTGTTCGTGTCGGGCTCGGCGCCGCTGCTGCTGGAAACCTTCGACGCCTTCCGCGAGCGCACCGGCCATACCATCCTGGAGCGCTACGGCATGAGCGAGACGGTGATGCTGGTGTCCAACCCGTATGACTCCGCGCTGGGCGAACGCATCGGCGGCACCGTCGGGATGCCGCTGCCGGGCGTGTCGGTGCGCGTGGTCGATGGCGATGGCAACCCCTGCGCGCCGGGCGAGATCGGCAATGTCGAGGTCAAGGGCCCGAACGTGTTCCATGGCTACTGGCGCATGCCGGAGAAGACCAGGGAAGAGTTCACCGGGGACGGCTGGTTCAAGACCGGCGACGTCGGCCGCTTTGGCGGCGCCATCGTCAGCCAGGCGGGCGAGCGCCAGGTGCCGGACAGCTACCTGACCATCGTCGGCCGCAGCAAGGACCTGATCATCTCGGGCGGCTACAACGTCTACCCGAAGGAAATCGAAAGCTTTATCGACGAGATGCCGGGCGTGGCCGAGAGCGCGGTGATCGGCGTGCCGCACGCGGACTTCGGCGAGGCAGTGGTGGCGGTGGTGGTGACGAAGCCGGGCGCGGAGATCGATGAGTCGGCGATGATCGGCACGCTGAAGGGACGCATCGCCAATTTCAAGGTGCCCAAGCGCGTGCACGTGGTGGACGAACTGCCGCGCAATACGATGGGGAAGGTGCAGAAGAACGTGTTGCGGCAGCAGTTTGCAACGCTCTGACGTTCCAGGGCATGCTGCCTCTCCCGCTTGCGGGAGAGGCAGCATGCAAGCGGTGGCTCACCGGCTTACTTCAGCATCTGCACCGACCCGTTCACCGATACCGTCACCTGCGTCTTGCCGCCTTCCACCGGCACCGGCACCGCGGCATCGGCCATCATCGCCTTGGCTGCGCCATACATGCGCGGCATCGGCGGCACCACGCCGCTTTCGCTCACGTTGACCTCCCGGATGGTGTAGCTGTTGTAGCCGAACAGCTTGGTGCTCGACTGCGCCTTGTTGCGGAACGTTGCCACCGCCTGTTCGGCCAGCCTGGCCTCGGCCGCTTCGCGCGCTTCGCGCGACAGCGAGAAGGCGATGTTCTGCACCTGCATCTGGCTGGCCAGCTCGCCTGCCAGCTTCGATACCGCCGGGAAATCGCGCGACTTCAGGATGACCTCGGAGCGCCCGCGCCACGTGCTGATGCGGCCGTTGCGGTCGGTGCTCGGGTGGATGGTGAAGCCGCCCGATTCCGCGGTCACGCCCTGCGTGCGCTTTGCCTGTGCCAGCACGGCCTGGGTGCGCGTGGACAGCGCCGTCGAGATCGCCGTGGGCTCCGCGCCTTCCTGTTCGGCGGCCAGCGTCAGTTGCACGATGTCGGTCGGCACTTCGCTCATTGCCTGTGCTGACAGCGACAGCACGCCGGACGGCGTCTCGGCCGGCCCGCCATGCGCCGAAGCGACGATGGCGGTGGTGCCCAGCAGGGTGGCGGCAAGCCATTGTTTCATCTTGTTCTCCCGAAAAAACGTAGTGGCTGTCAGACGGAACCGGCGCCTGAAACGTTCCGCGAGATTGCAAACGAATGTTGCGGACCCGGTGCCCTCAGAACGCCTGCCAGGCCTTCCACAGCATGTAGGACGCCAGGCACAGCAGCAGCACCGCAAAGGCCTTGCGCAGCTGCCCGACATCCATCTGGTGCGCGGTGCGCGCCCCCAGCGGCGCGGTCAGCATGCTGGCCGCGACAATGACGAGCATCGCCGGCAGGTAGATGTAGCCGATCGATCCCGGCGGCAGTCCCGGCATCTGCCAGCCGCTCCAGACATAGCCCGCCACGCTGGCGGCAGCGATCGGGAAGCCCAGTGCGGCCGACGTCGCCACCGCGTTGTGGATCGGCACGTTGCACCAGGTCATGAACGGTACCGAGACAAAGGCGCCGCCCGCGCCGACCAGGCTCGACAGGAACCCGATCACGCCGCCCGTGCCCAGCATGCCCGCCGCGCCCGGCAGTTGCCGGCTCGGGGCGGGTCGGCGGCTGCGCAGCATCTGCAGCGCGGAAAACCCGACAAACACGGCAAAGGCAAGCGACAGCCAGCTGGTCTTGAGCGCGGCAAAGACCTTGCCGCCCCCGATCATGCCGCCGAGCACGATGCCCGGTGCCAGCGCCAGCACCACCGGCCAGCGCACCGCGCCGCGCTTGTGGTGCGCGCGCACCGACGACAGCGACGTGAACAGGATGGTGCCCATCGAGGTGGCGATCGCCATATGGACAATGGCTTCCGTGGGAAAGCCCAGCGCGCTGAACAGCAGCGTCAGGAACGGCACCATCATCATGCCGCCGCCGACGCCGAGCAGCCCGGCGCAGAAGCCGGTAAAGGCGCCAAGGGCCAGCAGCGCAGGGACCAGCACCGGCAGGGTAGCAAGCTGCATGGGTCAGCGCGCCGGTGTCAGCGCATCAGCTTGCCGGTAATGAAGCGCCATTCCGCCGGCGTGACCGGCGTGATCGAGAGCCGGTTGCCACGGCGCAGCACCACCATGTCGGCCAGTTCTTCATGCTCGCGCAGCGCGGCCAGCGAAATCAGCTCGCTCTTGCGCTCGAAGCGCACGTCGACCAGCAGCCAGCGCGGCGTATCGGGCGTCGACGCGGCGTCGTAGTACGGGCTCTTGGCATCGAACTGGGTCGGGTCGGGGTAGGGCGTGGAGCAGACCTCGGCCAGGCCGGCAATGCCGGGCTCGGGACACGACGAGTGGTAGAACAGCACGCCGTCGCCGATCTGCATGGTGTCGCGCATGAAGTTGCGCGCCTGGTAGTTGCGCACGCCGGTCCACGGCAGCGTCCCCTCGCGGGCGAGGTCGTCGATGCTGGCCTCGTCCGGTTCCGATTTCATCAGCCAATACTGGCGGGCGCGTTTGTTCGGGGTCGGGCTCACGGCGCGGTTCGAGGATGAAGGAGTCGGAGTGCGCGGGCGAGGCCCGCGCGCGTGCGCAAAGAAAAAAGGCGATGGTTCAGAAAACCACCGCCTTTTTAGGGGGTCCCCGCCTCGGCCGCTGGGTCGGCATCCTGAACCCAAGTGAGGTTCAGAGTGGCTGCGGAAGTCGCATTTCGGGTACATCATCCACTCAGGGAGTCCAAGCCAGGCCCGGACTATGAATGCGACGACGCGCTCGCCCACGCGACATGATCCCGCACCATGCAATGCATATCGGTTCAAGGAGTTTATGACCCTCACGAACCAGGCAGGGAAACTGTCAAACGTCTGACGCTACAACCGCTTCGACCGGCCGGGTAGGTGACCTGCCTGCGGGATGTCAGACGTTTGCCGTTTCTAACTAGGATGGGATGAAAACGGCGGCCGGGCGCGATAACCTGGCCAGTCAGCTGCACTTTTGTGGTGCCTCGTGCAGTCTGGCTACACTATACACCGCGTCGCAGGCCTTACCAAGTCCACACGCGCGTATCGTTACATTTTGCGCGACAGCGCGGCATCCGCTGCACATCCCTCCATTTTCACGGTATATAAGGCTGCCCGGCTGGGTTTCAACCGGCCCGTTCAGCCCCGCGTGCCGGTACCCACGTGCGCGTATTGCCGCAACGCTTCGTCGGCGCGTTCGTTCAGTTCGCGGATGCGCGCGTGGATGGCCTCGACCGGGATCGTGCCTTCGGCCTGCTGCTTGCGCTGCAGGGCCAGCAGATCGGACGCGATCGAAATCGCGGCCATCACCGCCACGCGCTCGACGCCCTTGGCGGCAATGCCGTTGCGCAGCTTGTTCATCTGCGTGTCGACCAGTGCCACGGCCTCGAGCAGCGCGGCCTCGTTCTCGGGCGCGATGGCAAAGCGGTACGGCTGGCCGGCGATATTGACTTCGACTTGCTTGTTGCTCATGCGTGTTCTCCGGAGGCCTTGTGCGGCTCTGCCGCGGCGCCCTCGCCCAGCAGGTCGAGCTGGCGCGTGTCGCTGGCGGTCGGCAGCTTGTCAAGGATGGACTGGATGCGCAGCTGCGCTTCCTCGATCTTGATGTTGAGCAACTCGCGGTCGGCTGCCATGGCCTCGCGCTCGCTGCGCAACTGCGCGGCTTCACCCTCCAGCCGGGCGATCTCGTCGCGCAGCCGCTGGTTTTCCGCCGCCAGGGTGTCCGCATGGTGCAGCACGCGCCCGATCTTCGCGGCCAGTTGTTCGAGTTCGTTGAGCATAGGGCCTGTCATGATGGGATAAAGGTCAGGTAACGCGATTCTAGCCGATGCGCCGCCGCGCACAATGCGAAGGAAAGCGTTTGTGACCGGGTACCTGCATGGAAGTTGCAGCCTTCTGCACCCAAAACCACGGCAGAGTTGTGACAAAACACTACGGGCGCCGCGTTGACTCGGGTAGCGAAACTCCCTACACTCGCGCACGTTCCAGGTGCTCGCCCTTTTCGTCCCTGGCGAAAGGGCAGTTCAACGGGAAACAGGGAGCCTTGCCGGCCGCGCGCCGGACGGGCCAACCTGTGCTGCCCCCGCAACGGTAAGCGACCGCGTGCGCATCCGCCAGCGCCAGCCACTTCCGCAGCCAGCTGCCGGAAGGGCCGCCGGCAACGACCGGGATCCGATCCCGGCCACATGTCCACGCAGGACCGGCCGCACGCCACTGAACCTCGGGTTCGGGAAGGCGCCGGTTCCGAGTCGCCAGCCCGGATACCGGCCTGAACGCGGGCTGCCGCCCGTGCGCGGCACGCCTCATCGCCATATGGTCCGCGGGGGAACGGGCCCGGCCGTTCCTACCTAGTCCTGCATCATGCGTTCATCGCTCCACAGGTCGACCCGCCCGGCAGCAGCCCCGGCGGTGCGTCCGCTCGTGCCCGCAACCTCGTCTGCGATTGCGGCAGCCATTGCCTCGTTCACCCTGGTCCCGGCCACCTCGTTCGCGCAAGCCGCCGACAGCGGCACCGCCCAGCAACTGGCCCCGGTGGTGGTGACCTCCACCCGCACCGCGCAATCCATTACCGAGGCACTGCCGCACACGACGGTGGTGACGCAGCAAGATATCGTCAACTCGCAGGCGCCCGACCTGCGCACGCTGCTGCGCAACCAGGCCGGCGTGGAGCTCACCGCCAATGGCGGCATGGGCACCAACACCTCGCTGTTCATGCGCGGCGCCAACTCCAACCAGACGCTGATCCTGATCGATGGCGTGCGCGTGTCGTCGGCCAGCAGCGGCACCGCGCAGCTGGCCAATATCCTGCCCGACCAGATCGACCGGATCGAGGTGGTACGCGGCAACGTGTCGGCGCTGTACGGCTCGGACGCGATCGGCGGCGTGGTGCAGATCTTTACCAAGAGCGGTGCGGGCCAGGCCCCGGCGGCCAATGCGTCGGTGGAGTACGGCAGCAACAACACGCGCCAGGGCACGGTCGGCTACGGCGGGCAGGTGGGCGATACCTCGTTCAACTTGACCGGATCGGCGTTCAAGACCGATGGCTTCTCGTCGATCAATACGCAACAGGCGCCGCGCGCCAACCCCAACGACAACCCCTACGAGAACCAGAGCGTGTCGGGCCAGGTGAAGCACCGCTTCACGCCCGACTGGGATGCGGGCTTCAGCGGCTACTACTCGAAGAGCAAGCTGTCGTTCGACAGCGCCTTCGGCCGCCCGACCGACGACAACCGCACCAACAGCGAGCTGTACACGCTGTCGGCCTTCGTCAACGGCAAGGTCGGCGCCGACTGGACCACGCACTTCAAGCTGTCGCAGAGCGCGGACAACAGCGACACCTTCCTGAACGGGCGTCCCAACGGCACCTTCAACACCCGCAACCGCCAGTTCAACTGGCAGAACGAGTACGCGGTCGCCGCCAACCACACGCTGCTGTTCGGCACCGACTACCTGCAGCAGGAACTGGTCTCGAGCGCCTACGGCGCGCCCACGCGCAACGTGTTCTCGGTGTTCGGCGGCTACGACGGGCGCATCGGCAAGCACCAGCTGCAGCTCAACGCGCGCAACGACCATTATTCCGACTTCGGCAACCAGGGCAGCTTCTTCGCCGGCTACGGCTATAACGTGACCGATGCGTTCAAGCTGATCGCCAGCGTCAGCAACGCCTTCCGCGCGCCGACCTTCAACGAGCTGTACTTCCCCAACTTCGGCCAGCCCAACCTGCAGCCGGAGCGCGCCAAGTCGGTCGAGGCGGGCGTGCAATACACCACCGCCACGGCGGGCCTGCTGCGCGTGACCGCGTTCGAGACCCGTTACGACGACCTGATCGTGTCGGCGCTGCAGCCCAACGGCATGTTCCTGGCAGAGAACGTCAACAAGGCCAAGGTGCAGGGCATCGAGGCGTCGTGGCGCGCCACCGTGTACGGCACCGACGTTGGCGCCAGCGTGACCTTCCAGAACCCGGTCGACGAGCAGAACGACACCCAGCTGCTGCGCCGCGCGCGACGCCACGCCGCGCTGGACGTGGGCCGCAACTTCGGCAACTGGCGCTTCGGCGGCGAATGGCTGGTATCGTCGTCGCGCATGGACGCCGGTTCGCGCCGCCTGGGCGGATACGGTATCGTCAACCTCAACGCCCGCTACAACATCGACAAGCAATGGTTCGTTGCCGCCCGCGTCGAAAACCTGTTCGACAAGGACTACCAGCTCGCTTACCCCTACAACACGCAGGGGCGCGCGGGCTTCATCACGCTGGGCTGGCGCCAGCGATGAGCGCACGGGCGCGCCATGTCTGAGTTCCGGCGCGCCCTGGCGGTGTGGCTGGCGCTTGCCGTTGCGTCAGCCGCAGTCTTCGCGGCCTCGCTCGCGCTGGGCAGCGTATCGCTCGATGCGCGCGAGCTGTGGCAGGCGCTCAGCGGTGCCGACACTGGTACCGCGGGCGCCATCGTGCGCGAGCTGCGCCTGCCGCGCGCGGCCGCGGCCTTTGCCTGCGGCGGCCTGCTGGCGCTGTCCGGCGCGCTGATGCAGGTGCTGCTGCGCAACCCGCTGGCCGAGCCCTATGTGCTGGGCGTCTCCGGCGGCGCGTCGGTCGGCGCCTTGCTGGCGATGCTGGTGCTGTCGCCGTGGTGGGGCGTGCAGACGGCCGCCGCCGTCGGCGCGCTGGGCTCGATGCTGCTAGTGGCAACGCTGGCACGGCGCGACCTGCTGCACCCGCAGGTGCAGGGCGGCCATCGCGAGGCCGGCGCGCGCCTGCTGCTGACTGGCGTGATCATGGCCGCGGGGTGGGGCGCGGTGATCACGCTGATCCTTGCCGTGGCGCCGGAATCGCGGCTGCGCGGCATGCTGTTCTGGCTGACCGGCGACCTGGGCGGCACCGCCAGCTACGGCGGCGCGCTGGCGACGATGATCGTCGCGCTGCTGCTGGCCATGCCGATGGCGCGCGCGCTCAACGTGATGCTGCTGGGCGAGACCGTGGCGCAGTCGCTGGGCGTGCGCGTGGGCCGGGTGCGGCTGCTGACCTTCCTGCTGGCTTCCGTGTGCATTGCCGTGGCCATTACCACGGCCGGTTCGATCGGCTTTATCGGCCTGGTCGTGCCGCACCTGGTGCGGCTGGCATGGGGCAACGACCAGCGCCTGCTGCTGCCGGCGGCGGTGTTGCTGGGCGGTGCGCTGCTGATGGCGGCCGACCTGGTCGCCCGCACCGTGATCGCACCGGCGCAGCTGCCGGTGGGCGTGATCACGGCACTGCTGGGTGTGCCGACCTTTCTCTACCTGCTGCTGCGGAGGCCGCGATGAACGCGAGCGCCGACTGGTCGCTGCCGCTAGCCGCCTGCCCGGTGCTGGCGCTGCGCGACGTGCGGCTGCGCACCGGCCAGCGCGTGCTGGTCGATGACCTGACGCTGGACATCGGCCCCGGCCAGCTGTGGTGCATCGCCGGGCCCAACGGCGCCGGCAAGTCCACGCTGATGACCGCGTTGGCGGGCCTGCGCCACGTGGACGGCGGCACTGTCGAGATCGACGGCAAGCCTGCCGTGCAAGTGGCGCCGTCGGCGCTGGCACGCCAGCGTGCCTACCTGCCGCAGGCGGTGCACGATACGTTCTCCATGTCGGTGCTCGATGCGGTGCGCGTAGGCCGCCACCCGCACCTGTCCGGCTGGGGCTGGACCGGGCGCGAGGACGACCGTGTGGTGCACGACACCATCCGCGCCATGGATATCGAGGCACTGGCGGCCCGCGACGTGCTGACGCTGTCCGGCGGCGAGCGGCAGCGCGCCTCGCTCGCCGCGGCGCTGGCGCAGCAGGCGCCGCTGCTGCTGCTCGACGAGCCGGTCTCGCACCTCGACCTGCGCCACCAGATCCTGGTGCTGGAGCAGCTTGCCGCGCTGGCCCGCGCCGGTCGCCATGCCATCGTGGTGATCCTGCATGACCTGACGCTGGCGCTGCGCTACGCCACCCACGCCTTGCTGATGGCCGAGGACAGCACTGCGCTGCATGGTCCGGCGGCACAGGTACTCACTCCCGAACATTGCTCCCGCGCGCTGCGCACCCGCATCGTCAGCGTCAGCGACGGCGTGCATACTGCACTGATTCCCGATGGCGCCACGGCGCCGCGATTCTTTACGCAAGGCCCGAGTAAATGACCGATTCTCACAATCCCGCCACCGACGACCCGGAGCGCGACGCACGCCACAAGGCGCGCATGGTGCGCAAGAAAGAAGTGATCGACGCCAAGATCGCCGCCGCGCAGGACGAGCGCGGCGTGATCGTGATCACGACCGGCAACGGCAAGGGCAAATCCAGCTCCGGCTTCGGCATGGTGGTGCGCGCGCTCGGACACGGCATGCGCACCGGCGTGGTCCAGTTCATCAAGGGCGCGCGGCCGACCGGCGAAGAGATGTTCCTGCGCCGCTTCCCCGAGGAATGTGCTTTTCACGTGATGGGCGAGGGCTATACCTGGGACACCCAGGACCGCGCGCGCGACGTGGCCAAGGCCGAAGCCGCGTGGGAAGTGGCCCGCGGCATGCTGCGCGACCCGGCCGTCGGGCTGGTGCTGCTCGATGAACTCAACATCGCGCTCAAGCTGCACTATCTTGATGTGGATCGGGTCATTGCCGACCTGCGCGCACGCCCGCCGATGCAGCACGTGGTCATCACCGGCCGCGGCGCGCCGCCGGCGCTGGTGGAGGCGGCCGATACCGTCACCGACATGACGCCGGTCAAGCACGCCTTCCAGCAGGGCATCAAGGCGCAGCGCGGCGTGGAAATGTAGCCCCGAGTGTTTCCCACGATCCAGACCTCAAGAACCACAGCATCATGCAGTTTCCCGAAATCGCTCCCCTCGACAACACACTGCGTCCCGTGCTTCAGGCCGCCATCGACGACAAGACCAAGCCGCTCGGCGCGCTCGGCCGGCTCGAGTCGCTGGCGCTGCAGCTGGGGCTGATCCTCGGCACGCAGCGCCCCGTGCTGCAGCGGCCGACGGTGATCGTCTTTGCCGCGGATCACGGCGTGGCCGACGCGGGCGTCAGCGCCTATCCGGCCGAGGTCACCGCGCAGATGGTCAGGAATTTCCTGGCCGGCGGCGCGGCGATCAATGTGTTCTCGCGCCAGCACGGTATTGCGCTGGAAATCGTCGACGCCGGCGTGCGCGTGCCGCTGCCGGCGGCACCCGGGCTGGTCAACTGCCGCATCGCCGACGGCACCCGCAACTTCGCGCAGGAACCGGCGATGACGCCGGAACAGGCCGCGGCGGCGATGACCGCCGGCATGGCGCGCGTGCTGCGACATGCCCAGCAGGGCTGCAATGTGATCGGCTTCGGCGAGATGGGCATTGCCAATACCTCGGCGGCCGCGTGCCTGATGCAGCGGCTGACCGGGCTGCCGCTGGCGGACTGCATCGGCCGCGGCACCGGGCTGGACGATGCCGGGCTGGCGCGCAAGCGCGAGGTGCTGGAAGGCGCCCTCGCGCTGCACCCTGATGCGCAGGCGCCGCTCGATGTGCTGGCGACGTTCGGCGGCTTCGAGATCGCGATGATGGCTGGCGCCTTTCTCGCCGCCGCGGCCAGCCGCATGGTGATCCTGGTCGATGGCTTTATCGCCACGGCCGCGCTGCTGGTGGCGCAGCGCATCGACCCCAACGTGCTGCAGTACTGCGTGTTCACGCATTGCTCGCACGAGCGCGGCCACCGCGCGCTGCTGGACCACTTTGGCGCCGAACCACTGCTGGCGCTGGACCTGCGCCTGGGCGAGGGCACCGGCGCGGCGCTGGCGTGGCCGCTGCTCGCGTCCGCGGTCGCGTTCCTCAACGAGATGGCGACCTTCAGCGGCGCCGGCGTCAGCACGGCCTCGGCATGAGTGTGCCGTCCGACCCCGCGCCCGCGCCGGCCGGCTTCGGCGGCGAGCTGCGCTATTTCTTTACCGCGCTGGGCTATTTCACGCGTGTGCCGCTGCCTGGCTGGCTGGCGCGATGGGTCGGATTCGAGCCGCATTACCTGCATGCCGCGGCGCGTTATTTCCCGCTGGTGGGCCTGCTGGTCGGCGGCGCCGGTGCGCTGGTTACATGGGGCGCGCTGCAGTGGTGGCCGGTCGGCGTGGCGGTGCTGCTGGGAATGGCGGCCACGCTGCTGCTGACCGGCGCCTTCCATGAGGACGGCCTGGCGGACTGCGTCGATGCCTTCGGCGGCGCATGGCAGCGCGAAGACGTACTGCGCATCATGCATGACTCGCGCATCGGTGCGTTCGGCGCCATCGCGCTGGTGGTGGCGCTGCTGCTCAAGTGGCAACTGCTGGTGGCGATCGGCACGCAGCACGGTGCGGCGGTATTGCTGGCGGTGCTGGTGGCAGCGCACGCCGCCAGCCGCGCGATGGCGGTCAGCTATCTCGCCACGCTGCAGTACGTGCGCCCGGAAGGCAAGGCCAAGCCTGTGGCGCAGCGGCTCGCCGGCGCGGGGCTGGGGTTCGCGCTGTTGTGCGGGGTGGTACCGCTGTGGCTGGTATCGCCATCGTTCTTTGCGGGCGCCGTGGCTGCGCTGCTAGTGTTGCGCGTGCTGCTCGGCCGCTACTTCGTGCGCCGCATCGGCGGCTATACCGGCGATTGCCTCGGCATGGCCCAGCAGTGCGCGGAGACCCTGATCTACCTGGTGGCATCGGCATGGACCTGGTCCTGATCCGCCATGCGCAGCCCGAGGTGGCTGCGGGCACCTGCTACGGCTGCCTCGACCTGCCGCTGGTGTCGCCACTGATGCCGGTTGCCGCGCAGATCGTGGCGGGCCTGCCGGCGCCCGCGCGCATCGTCAGCAGCCCGCTGGCGCGTGCGCTCGGGACCGCGCAGGCGCTGGTGCAGACCTTGCCGGCCGGCGTGCCGGCTATTCCGGCTATTGCCACCGAACCGCTGTTGCGCGAACTGGACTTCGGCAGCTGGGAAGGCGTACCGTGGGACGAGATCGACCGCGCCGCGCTCGACCAGTGGGCCGCGGACCTGCTGCATGCGCGCCCGCATGGCGGCGAGTCGCCGGCGCAGGCGATGGCGCGCGTGGCCGGCTGGGCCGACGCGCTCGATGTGCGGGACGATTGCTGCGTATGGGTGGTCGGCCATGCCGGGCCGATGCGCATGCTGGCCGCGCACTGGCTCGGCGTGCCGCTGGCGGTGACGGTCAACTGGGCGCTGGGCTTCGGCGCGAGCTGCCGCTTCCGGCTGGGTGCGGATGGGGCGCGGCTCGAATGGTGGAACCGGACATAAAAACGCGGTGGCTGATCAGCGCGCCGGGCGCCGGCTGCGCGCCACGTCGAGGTCCTTGCAGATCTGCTCGATGCCTTGCACCACGCGCGGACCGGCGCGGTTGACCAGGTCGCCGTCGATCACGAACAGGTTGTTGCGCGCCACCGCGGTGATTTGCTTCCAGCGCTGCCACATCGCGTAGTCGGGCAGCGGCTGGTCCGAGCGCGTGGCGCCCATGCCCGCGGTCAGCATTGCTTCCGGATTGCCCGCCACCACCGCCTCGACCGATACCGTCGGCACCAGTGGCGTCTCGGCCCCGAACAGGTTGCGACCGCCGCACAGCGCCAGCATGTCGCTGACCAGGTGCTGGCCGTTGAGCGTCATCAGCGGCTGCTGCCAGACCTGGTAGAACACGGTCACCGGCGGCCGTGCCGCGTAGCTCTTGCGCAGCGTCTCCACCTGCTGGCGGAAGCTGTCGGCGGCGCGCCGCGCGGTGGCTTCCGTGCCCAGCAGGGTGCCCAGCTTCTCCACGTTTTCCGGGATCGATGCCAGCTTGCGCGGCTCGCTGTAGAACAGCGGCAGGCCCAGGGCGCGCAGGCGGTCGGTCTGCTTCTGAGCATTGCCATGGCGCCAGACCACGATCAGGTCCGGCTTGAGCGCGGCGATGCGCTCCAGGTCCAGCGCCTTGTTGTCGCCCACGCGCGGGATGTCGCGCGCCTGTGGCGGGTAGTCGCTGTAGTGGACCGTGCCGACGATGCGGTCGCCGCCGCCGGCGGCAAAGATCATCTCGGTCACGTGCGGCGCCAGCGAGATCACGCGGCGTGCCGGCTGCGCCAGCGTGATGGTCTGGCCGGCATCGTCGACCACCGATACGGCGGCCTGCGCCGCGGGTGCGGCAAGCAGGGCGGTGGCGGCCAGCATCGGGGCAATGGCGAATTTCAATGCGTACATGGCGAGGTTTCAGGCGGTCACCGCGGCCAGCGCGGCATCGAGCCGCTGCCAGCAGGCCGGCCGGTCGGGCGGCAGGCCCAGGCGCAGGCTCGGCAGGCAGCCGCCTGCGGCGTCGAAATATCGGGTCCAGACGCCATGGCGCGCCAGCGCTTCGTGCAGCGCCAGCGCCTCGGCATGCGGTACCCAGCAAAACAACGGGTGCACGACAGCGGTCAGCCCGTGGCGCGCCAGCAGCGTGCCGAGCCGCGCGCCGGACAGGCCCAGTTGCGCACGGTTGGCTTCCTGCCACTGGCGGTCCGCCAGCGCATGCCGGGCGACGGCGCGCGCCGGCCCCGAGACGGTCCAGTGGCCCAGCCGCTCATGAAGCGCATCGAGCAACGGCCGGCGCGCCAGCACGAAGCCGCAGCGGATACCGGCGAGACCGTAGAACTTGCCGACCGAGCGCAGCACTACCAATCCTTCAGTGCCGCTGTGGGCGGCGACCGATGCCGCGGGCAGGCAATCGATGAAGGCTTCATCGACCAGCAGCGTGCCGCCGCGACGTGCCAGCGCGGCATGCCAACGGAGCAGCATTGCCGCCGGCAGCAGCCGGGCGGTGGGGTTGTTGGGATTGACGACGACCAGATGGTCGAGCGTATCGGCAAGGTCCGCGCGAGTGAAGTCCGCTTCGTCCAGCAGCACCACTGTATGTCCGGCTGCGGCGAACGCGGGCGCGTACTCGCTGTAGCCGAGCGCGGCAATGCCGACGCGCCCCGGCCGCAGCAGGCCTGGCAGCGTGCGGATCGCGGCCTGCGAGCCGGCCACCGGCAACGCCTGCGGCGCGCCGAAGGCGTGTGCGGCCAGCTCGGCAAGCCCATCCCCGTCCTGCGGCAGCCGCTGCCACGCGGAAGCGGGCAGCGCCGGCACGGGGTAGCCGTCGGGATGGATGCCGGTGGACAAGTCGAGCCAGTCGGCTTCGGCACGGCCGTAGCGGCGTACCGCGGCCAGCAGGTTGCCGCCATGGCGGATCGGGGGAAGGGCAGGGCTCACGTCGGTGCGGACACGGCAAGAACGGCCAGCGCGCTGGCGCCCGCAAGCGCCAGCCACAGCCACAAGGTACGTTGCACCAGCCGCAGGCACGCCATCACGTGCTCGGCCTGCGGTGCGCTGCCGGCACCCAGCGGCGGACGTTGTTCCAGCTCGCCGTGATAGCGCGCCGGTCCGCCAAGCTGCACGCCGACCGCGCCGGCGCCCGCCGCCATCACCGGTCCGGCATTGGGGCTGGACCATGCCGGCGCCTGCGTGCGCCAGCAGCGCAGCGCCTGTGTGGTGGCGCCCAGCAGCGCGTACGACAGCGCGGTCAGCCGCGCGGGAAGCAGGTTGAGCGCATCGTCGAGGCGCGCCGCCGCCCAGCCGAAATATTGCAGCCGCGGCGTGCGGTAGCCCCACATCGCATCGAGGGTATTGGCCAGCCGGAACACGATCACCGCGGGCGCGCCGCCGAGCAGGAACCAGAACAGCGCGCCGAAGACCGCGTCGTTGCCGTTCTCCAGCGCCGATTCGCAGGCGGCGCGCGCCAGCGCTTCGGCATCGGCATCGGCGGTATCGCGCGAGACGATGCGTGCGGTGAGCGTCCGTGCGGCTGGCAGGTCGGACGCAGCGAGGGCGCCGGCAATCGGGGCGATATGCTGGTGCAGGCTGCGCGCGCCGAGCGCGGCGTACAGCGCGATGGCATGCAGCACCAGTGCCGCGAGCGAATGCCAGCGTGCCGCCGCATCGACCAGCCACCATGCGAGCGCAGCCGGCGCCAGCACCAGCACGCACCAGCAGGCAAGGCCCGCCAGGCGCTGCCGCCATGGCGCGCCGCGGCGTTGGGGATCGTTGCAGCGTCGTTCGAGGGCTGAAGCGAGGCGGCCAAAGCCGACCAGCGGATGGAAGCGGCGCGGCTCGCCCAGCCACCGGTCAAGCAGAACGCCGGCCAGCGCCGCGGCCACGCAAGCCGGCCAGGCCTGCATCAGCATGCGGGATCGGCGCCCTTGACCGGGACCGGGATGCCCGCCACCAGCAGCCGCACGCGGTCCGCGGCGGCGGCCAGCTTCTGGTTCAGGCGTCCCAGTTCATCGACGTAGAAGCGGGTGATCGCGCCCATCGGCACCACGCCGAAGCCGATCTCGTTGGAGACCAGTATCACGTGGCCGGGCAGCGTGGGCAGCGCGGTCAGCAGCGACTCGATCTCTTCGGTGAAGGCATCGGGCGGCGTGATCACGCCATGATCGGGATAGCTGCGGCCGTCGGGGAAGAGCAGGTTGTTCATCCACAGCGTCATGCAGTCCACCAGGATGCAGCCGTCGTGGCGCGCATTGGCATAGAGCGCATCGGCCAGCCGCACCGGCTCTTCCACCAGGCGCCAGTCGACGGGACGGCGGGCGCGGTGCAGCGCGATGCGGACTTCGAGTTCCTGGTCGGCCCGTGCGGGATCCTGGCGCGCGGTGGCGATATACGTGACCGGCCCGCCGGTGATGCCGGCGTGGTCGCTCGCCAGCTGTTCGGCGTAGTGGCTCTTGCCGGAGCGCGCGCCGCCCAGCACCAGCGTCAGCTGCCGCGCGCCGGATGCGCCGGCCGCAAGCGGCTTCTCCGCACTGGCGGTAGCGGGTTCAGGGGCGATGGCCGGGGTTTCCATCCGCGTATTGTAGCCGCCGCATCCGACCCTCGCATCCCGCCATCGCATGAAGGCCGATGCGATAATTCGCCGATGTATACCGATTCCCCGCTTTCCTTGCCGCCGGGTGCCCTGCGCGGCACGCTGATGGTCCAGGGCACCACCTCCGATGCCGGCAAGAGCACCGTGGTCGCGGGGCTGTGCCGCGTGCTGGCGCGCGCCGGCACGCGCGTGGCGCCGTTCAAGCCGCAGAACATGGCGCTGAACAGCGCGGTGACCGCGGACGGCGGCGAAATCGGCCGCGCGCAGGCGCTGCAGGCGCAGGCCGCGCGGCTGGCGCCCCATACCGACATGAACCCGGTGCTGCTCAAGCCCAGCAGCGACACCGGCGCGCAGGTGATCATCCATGGCCGCGCGCGGCTCGACCTCGATGCCCGCGCCTACCACGCCTACAAGCCCGAGGCGATGAAGGCGGTGCTCGCCTCGCACGCGCGGCTGGAACAGGCCTATGACGTGGTGCTGGTGGAAGGCGCCGGCAGCCCCGCCGAGATCAACCTGCGCGAGCGCGATATCGCCAACATGGGCTTCGCCGAGCGGGTCGATTGCCCGGTGGTGCTGGTCGCCGATATCGATCGCGGCGGCGTGTTCGCGCACCTGGTCGGCACGCTCGATTGCCTGTCTGACAGCGAACGCGCGCGCGTGACCGGCTTCATCATCAACCGCTTCCGCGGCGATATCAGCCTGCTCGAGCCGGGTCTCGACTGGCTCACCGCACGCACCGGCAAGCCAGTGTTCGGCGTGCTGCCGTACCTGCACGGCCTGCACCTGGATGCGGAGGACGCCATCATCGGCACCCAGGCCACCAGGTCCGGGGCGCAGCGGCTGCGCGTGATCGTGCCGGTGCTGCCGCGCATCGCCAACCATACCGACTTCGACGCGCTGCGCGCCCATCCGCAGGTAGACCTGCAGTTCATCGGGCCCGGCATGCCGGTCCCGCCTGCCGACCTGGTGGTGCTGCCCGGCAGCAAGAGCGTGCGTGCCGACCTGGCGTTCCTGCGCGCCAACGGCTGGGAGGCGGCGCTGCAGCGGCACCTGCGCTACGGCGGCAAGCTGGTCGGCATCTGCGGCGGCATGCAGATGCTGGGCCGGCAAGTGCATGACCCCGACGGCCGCGAAGGCCCTGCCGGCAGCAGCGCGGGCCTGGGCTGGCTCGACTACGAGACCACGCTCGCCGCCGAGAAGCAGCTGCGCCAGGTCAGCGGGCGGCTGGCGGATGCGGACGCGCCAGTGCGGGGCTACGAGATCCATCTGGGCGTTACCACCGGCGCCGGGCTGGAGCGGCCCGCGCTGTGGCTCGACCGCGGCGACGGCACCATGCGCCCCGACGGCGCCTGCTCGGCCGATGGCCAGGTCATGGCGACTTATGTCCACGGCCTGTTCGACGATCCGGCCGGCTGCCAGGCGCTGCTGCACTGGGCAGGACTGGATGGCGCGCAGGCAGTGGACCTCGATGCGCTGCGCGAAGCGTCGATCGAGCGGCTTGCCGACACCCTGGCGGCGCACCTCGACCTGGGGGCAATGTTCGCGCCGCTGCAACGCTGAGCAGTCGTTGCGGATCCGCCATTGCGCGGATCGTGCCGTCTCCGCGCAACTTCTCCCTGTTAGAATCGCGAATCTTTCGCATTTGCATTCCGTCGCGATATGGCTTTCGGGTCATATCGAGCACGCTGCAGCGTCTCAAATACACAACACAAGCCATGGTCACCGGCCGCCTGCGCGTCGTCCTCGTCAAGCTGCATCTCTATATCGGGCTGAGCCTCGGCCTGCTTTTTGTCCTGTTGGGCCTGACCGGCATGGCCATCGCGTGGCGCGATGAGCTCGATGCCTGGCTCAACCCGGACCTGCTGGTTGCGTCGGCGCCCGCCAGTGGAATCGTTACGCCGGCTACCGTCCAGGCCGTGACCGAGCGCCTGGCCGCGCCGCCGTATGGCCGGCCCAACCTGCTGATGCTGCCGACCCACGACGAAGGCGTCTTCATCGCCTGGTATCCGGTCAAGGGGCCGGAGGGCGTGGTACCGGGCCGCTCGCGGCAGGTGATGGTCGATCCGGTGACGCTGGCGGTGAAGGGCGAGCGCGTGTGGGGCGAGCCCGGCGTCTCGCGCCGGCTACTGCTGCCCACGCTGTTCCACCTGCACCGTTACCTGCTCAGCGGCGAGACCGGCAAGACCATCACCGGCGTGGCGGGCATGATGTTGCTGCTGACCACGCTGGTGGGCGTGGCGGTGTGGTGGCCCAAGACGAAACTGCGCGCATGGGCGCAGGCGTTCCGGATCAGCCATGGCGGCTCGTGGCCGCGCTTCAACTATTCGCTGCACCGGGCCGGCGGCATCCTGGCGGCGCCGGTGCTGGCCATCCTTGCCTTTTCGGGCTGGTACCTGAACCTGCCGAAATGGGTGACGCCGATCGTGGCGGGGGTGATGACGGTGACACCGCCGGCCAAGCATGTCTCGGCCCCGCATGCGCCCGATGCCCGCCCGCTCGACGCAGGCCAGATCATGGCGGCGGCGCAGTCCCAGTATCCCGACGCGCGCATCACCCGCATCAGCTTCCCGCGCAAGCCGGGCGACGCCTTCGAAGTGCGGCTGCGCCAGCCGGACGAGGTGCGCAAGGACAGCGGCGCGACCCGGCTCTGGCTCGACGCCTGGACCGGGACGCGGCTGGGCGCGAAGGACCCGCACGACGCGCCCGCCGGCGACACGCTGCTGAACTGGCTGTTCCCGCTGCATACCGGCGAGGCGTTCGGCCTGCCGGGGCGGATCTTCATCACGCTGTTCGGGCTGGCGCCGCTGGCCTTTGCCCTGACCGGCGTGCTGATCTGGTGGAAGCGGCGGCGCGGGCACCGCCGCCATGTCGTGAAGACGGCGCAGCGCTCAGCCATGCGCCGGGCATGAAAAAAGCAGGCCGGCGGCCTGCTTTTTTTGCGAAACCCGCTAACCCGCGCCCGCGCTCAGATTTCCAGGTTGTCGATCAGGCGGGTCGCGCCCAGCTTGGCTGCGGTCAGTACCACGAGCGGCTCGCCGGCAACAAATTCCTCGTGCGTCGGCGCCTGCAGGTTGCTGCGCTTGCGGATCGACACGTAGTCCGGCTTCCAGCCGCGCTTGGCCAGCGCTGCCACGGCATTGGCCTCCACCGCCAGCAGGTCGGCGCCGGCGCGGTCGCTGCCCAGCACCGTGTCGCGCACCTCATGCAGCGTGCGGTACAGCACCGGCGCCTCGGCGCGCTCGTCCGGGCTCAGGTAGCGGTTGCGCGACGACAGCGCCAGGCCGTCTTCGTCGCGAATGGTCTCGGCCGGGATGATGTCGATCGGCAGCGCGAATTGCTGCACCATGCGGCGCACGATCATCAGCTGCTGGTAATCCTTCTTGCCGAACACCGCCACGCGCGGCTGCGCGCACGAGAACAGCTTCATCACCACCGTGCATACGCCCTTGAAGAAGCCGGGGCGGAACTCGCCTTCCAGGATGTCGCCCAGGTCGTGCGGCGGCTCGACGCGGTATTCCTGCGGCACCGGGTACATATCGCGCTCGGAGGGCGCAAACAGCACATAGACGCCTTCCTTCTGCAGCTTCTCGATATCGTCCTGCAGCGTGCGCGGATACTTGTCGAAATCCTCGTTGGGGCCGAACTGCAGGCGGTTCACGAAAATCGACGCCACCACCGGGTCGCCGTGCTGCCGCGCCAGGCGCATCAGCGACAGGTGGCCTTCGTGCAGGTTGCCCATGGTGGGGACGAAGGCAGCGCGGTTCTGGCCGCGCAGCTGGTCCCGCAGCTCTTGGATGGAGGAAATGACTTTCATCTGGCTAGGTGTGCTGTCGTGAGGGTGTGACCCGTGGCGCCGGTCTCCGGGGGGCGGCGCCGTGACATGCCGGGCCTTCGGGGCGTTTTGCCTTCCTGGCGCTTTTTGGGCCTATTGTGCCGGCTGTCGGCGGATTGTAGATCAAGTGGGACGGGGGCGGACCCTGCCGCAAGGGTGGGTCAGGAAGGGCTGTACGCCAATCGCACATAAATTGGCGCGAACGGCTCGGCCTGGGTGATCTCGACCAGCGACTCGCGCGACAGCTCCAGCATGGCGATAAAGTTGACCACCACCACCGGCACGCCCTTGCCCGAGCGGATCGCGTCCTCGAACAGTTCCGAGAACTCCATGAAGCGCGCATGCTGCAGCCGGCGCAGGATCTGGCTCATGTGCTCGCGCACCGATAGCTCCTCGCGCGAGATCTTGTGGTGCTGGTTCAGCTTGGCGCGCTTGAGCACGTCGGCCCAGGCGGCCTGCAGGTCGATAGTCTCGACTTCGGGGAAGCGCGGCGCCAGGCTCTGCTCGATATAGACCTGCGAGCGCAGGAAGTCGCGGCCAAGCTGCGGCACCGTGTCCAGGCGCTGCGCGGCCAGCTTCATCTGCTCGTACTCCAGCAGGCGGCGCACCAGTTCGGCGCGCGGGTCCTCGGCGTCTTCGTCGCTGTCGGCCTTCTTGACCGGCAGCAGCATGCGCGACTTGATCTCGATCAGCATGGCCGCCATCAGCAGGTATTCCGCCGCCAGCTCCAGGTTGGTCTTGCGGATCTGCTCGATATACGACAGGTACTGTCGCGTGACCTGCGACATCGGGATGTCGAGGACGTTGAAGTTCTGCTTGCGGATCAGGTACAGCAGCAGGTCCAGCGGGCCTTCGAACGCTTCCAGGAAGATTTCGAGCGCATCGGGCGGGATGTATAGGTCCTGCGGCAGCTTGAACAGCGGCTCGCCGTACAGGCGCGCGAACGCCATCCCGTCGACCATGTCGGCGGGACCCGCGGGCCCGGCAAGGTTGTCGGCAGCGCCGGCGACCGCGGCGGGCAGCGGCAGCTTGTCCTGGTCGGCTGTGCTCATCGCCGGTGGCAGGGCGCGCTGGCGGGGATCAGTTGTCCTGGGAGTAGACGTATGGCTTCTGGGCCACGCGCGACGCCTGGGCGCGGGCGCGCTCTTCCAGGTCGATCGGCGCCTTGTCCCACAGCAGGGCGCGGCCGTCGCGCTGCTCGGCTTCGAGCGTCGGGCGCTCTTGCTTGAGCTGCTTCAGGAACTGGGTGATCTCGGATTCGTACATGGCCATGGTGAAACCGTATGCGCCGCTTGGGGCGTGTAATGGATGCAGTGGGGCAGGATTTTACAGTATCGGCCCGGCGCGGGGTCGCATTTGGCCCCCGGCCTGCTTTCCGGGGGTAGGAAGATTCCGGACGCAGCGCGGTGTGTGGTCAAATACCGACTTCGTATGTGTGGACAAACGGCGATGCCGCGAGACACCGCTATCACCGCTAAACCTGCTGACACCGCGTCCGGGGCGCCCGGCGACTTCAACGGATGACGATCGACCGCACCGGGGGGACGGATACGGCACATCCCGCGCCGCTGCCCTGGCGGGCGCGCGCGGCCGCGTTCGCGCTCGCCGCGCTGCTGATGATGCTGCTGCCGGCCGGTGCCGCGCTCGGCGCCTACAAGGTCGAGGTCGAAGCCCCCAAGCCGATCAAGGAGATGCTCGAAGAGCACCTGGACCTGTCGCGCTACAAGGACCGCACCGACCTGTCGCAGGACCAGTTCGACTACATGGTCGAGACCGTGGGCGAGCAGGTGCGCCAGTTCACCTCGACCGAAGGCTATTTCGATCCGACCACCACCACCCGCGTGGAGGGCGAGGGCGACAAGCGCGTGGTCCACGTCACGGTCGACCCTGGCGCGCGCACGCTGATCCGCAATGTCGATGTCCAGGTGACCGGCCCGGCGGCGACGCGCTCGCCCGAGCAGGTGGCCGAGATACAGGCCAAGTGGGGCCTGCCGGCGGGCGACCCGTTCCGCCAGGCCGACTGGGACAAGGCCAAGGAAGACGCGCTGATGACGCTGCAGAGCCACAACTACTACGGTGCGCGGCTGGCAGCGTCGCAGGCGCGGGTGGAGCCCGACGAGCTGCGCGCCGACCTGTCCGCGCACTACGCCAGCGGGCCGGCCTACCTGCTGGGGCCGCTCAAGGTCCGCGGCAACCGCCGTTACCCGGAAGAGATCGTCTACAACGTCAACCCGCTCAGCGAGGGCGAGCCGTACCGCGTCGAGCGGCTGCTCGAGCTGCAGCGCGCGATCCAGAACCAGCCGTATTTCTCCAACGTCCAGGTCGACCTGGAGCCGCCGCCGGATGCCGACAAGGCGCCCGACGGCGTGGTGACCGCGCCGGTGTCGGTGCGCGTGCGCGAATACCCGGTGCACCGGCTCAACAGCGGCGTCGGCTTTACCACCGATACCGGCGCACAGGTGGAAGGGCGCTATTCCTACTACAACCTGTTCAACCGCGCCTGGACCTTCGACTCGCAAGCGCGGATCGAACAGAAGCGGTCCTACCTGTTCGCCGAGGCGGCGATGCCGCCGTCCCGCGGCGCCTACCGCAACAGCGTGTACAGCAGCTACGAGCGCACCATCGATCTCGAGAACACCGATACCACCAGCCTGCGCGCGGGCCTGAAGCGCTCGCGCTCGCGCGAGAAGTACGACGTCACCACGTCGCTCGACTTCTACTATGACAAGCTGCTGCCCGAGGGCCAGGCGGCCCAGATCAGCAAGGCGCTGGTGCCGGCCTTCGCCTGGACCCGGCGCGATGTCGACAACCCGGTGTTCCCGCGCCGCGGCAACGTGATTAGCACCCAGGTCGGCGTGGCCGCGCGGGGTTTCCTCAGCGATGCCACCTTCCTGCGCCTGTATGGCCGTATCCGCCAGTACATCCCGGTGGGCAAGCGCGACCTGGTGGTGGCGCGGCTGGAACTGGGCGCCGACCTGACCGGCGACAGTTCGAGCCAGATCCCGGCAACGCTGCGCTTCCGCGCCGGCGGCACCGATTCGATCCGCGGCTACACCTACCAGTCGATCGGCACCCCCAGCGGCTCCAGCATCCTGCCGGCCAAGTATCTCGGCACCGGCAGCCTGGAGTACCAGTACTGGTTCAAGCCGGACTGGGGCGTGGCGGTGTTCTGGGACCTGGGCACGGCCGCCGACAACCTGCGCGGCGTGACGATCTACAACGGCGTGGGCGTCGGCGTGCGCTGGCGCACGCCGGTGGGCCCGCTGCAGCTGGACGTCGGCTACGGCATCCAGGAACAGCAGTTCCGGCCGCATATCTCGCTGGGGGTGGCGTTCTGATGGCCGCCCGCGCGCCTGGGATGCCGGCATGAGCGCCCACGACCTGCCCGACGTGCCCGGCGAGGGCACGCCCACTGAGCCGAACCCGCCCGCACCGCGCAAGCGCCGGCGCGTATGGCGCGCGCTCGCCTGGCTGGTCGGCGTGCTGGTGTTGCTGGTGGTGGCGCTGGTCGGCGCGGGCGTGGCGGCACTGGGCACCGAGGCCGGCACGCGCCACCTGTGGACGCTGGCGACTCGGCTGTCGGCCGGCATGCTCAGCGGCCGGCTCGAAGGCGGCACGGTGGCGCATGGCCTGCGGCTGCGCGACGTGGTCTTTGCCAGCGGCCAGACCCGCGTGACGGTGGACCGCGTCGATGGCAGCTGGGCCATGACCTGGCAGCCGCGCCGCCTGCACTTGGACTACCTGCGCATCGGCAAGGTCGAGGTCCGGCTGGGCCCGTCAGAGCCGAGCACCGAGCCGGCGCAGATGCCGAAGTCGCTGGAACTGCCGCTGGCGATCGACGTCGACGCGCTGACCCTGGAGCGGCTGGCGCTGCTGCAGGGCACGTCACCCGCCGCCGAGCCGATGGTGTTCGCCAACCTGTCCGGCGCGCTGCACAGCGACGGCCAGCACCACCGCGTCAGCGTGGACAAGCTGGAGACGCCGTACGGCAAGCTTGCAACCAACGCCCAGATCGGCGCACGCGCGCCATTCCCGCTCAGCGCCGAGGCGCTGCTGGAGGCGAGCTGGCAGAAGGAGTCCTTTGCCGTCAACGCCACCGCCAGGGGCACGCTCGAAGCCTTGCGCGCCGAGCTGCAGGCCAACGGCGACCGCATCCATGCGCGCGCCGGCGCCGACCTGACGCCGTTCGGCAAGGTGCCGTTTACAAACCTGCTGGTCGATGGCGAGCGCATCAACCCGCGGCTGTTCAGCCCCACCGCGCCGCAGGCCGACCTGACGGTGCATGCCGAGCTGCGGCCGGTGGATGGCGCGGCGGCGACCCCGGCGCCGCCTGCCGCATCCGCACCCTCCGCATCCGCACCCGCCGCGGTGCCGCCGCCCGCGCCGCTTGCCGTGGCAGGCGACATCGAGATCCGCAACCTTGAAGCCGGCCTGCTCGACAAGGAGCGCCTGCCCGTGCATTCGGTGCGCGCCCACGTCGAACTGAGCGAAATGGCGCAGGCCATCAGCAACCTGCGCGTGGCGCTGACCGGCAAGGCCGAAATCACCGGCGGCGGCTCGCTGCGCGATGGGCGCGGCGGCTTCGACCTTGACGTGCACCGGCTCGACCCCGCGGCGCTGCATGGCTCGCTCACCAGCGCCAGCCTGTCCGGCCCGGTGGTGCTGCGCATGGAGCCCGGCCGGCAGAGCGTGGCGCTGGACCTGTCCGGCGCTGCGCTCAAGCTGTTCGCCGACGCCAGCATGGACGCCGACACCGTCACGCTGGGCGCGCTGCGCGCGACCGTCGGCCCCGGCGTGCTGAGCGCGGAAGGCAAGCTCGGCCTGAAGGACAGGCAGCCGTTCAGCTTCAAGGGCAAGCTGGCGTCATTCGATCCGTCGCGGCTGGCCAAGGTGGCCGCGGGCCGTATCAACGCTGACTTCAGCGCCAGCGGCGAGATTGCCCCGGTGCTTGGCGTGGCGCTGGATTTTGCCGTGCACGAGAGCGAATACGCCGGCCTGCCGATGACCGGCGGTGGCAAGGTGCGGCTCGCCGGCGAGCGGCTGCTGCCAAGCGAAGCGGCGCTCAATATGGCCGGCAACCAGGCCAACCTGCGCGGCAGCTTCGGCGCGCGCGGCGACCAGCTCAGGCTGGCGGTCGACGCGCCGCAGCTGGAGCGGCTCAAGTTCGGCGTGGCCGGCAAGCTCAAGCTCGATGCCACCATCACCGGCACGCTGAAGAAGCCCGAGGTGGTGGCCGACTACAACGCGCAGGCACTGGAAGTGGGACCGCACAAGGTGGCCAGCGCCAGCGGCCGCGCCGAGGTGCGTGGCGGGCTGGACGGACCGCTGTCGGTGCAGCTGGCCGCGCGCGACTACCGCGGGCCGCAGGCCAGCCTCAGCACGCTCGACGCGACCCTCAACGGCACCCAGGCCAACCACGCCTTCGACGTCAAGGCCGCCGGCACCCTGAACCGCCGGCCGCTGCAGCTGGCGCTGGCGGGGCAGGGCGCATGGAAAGGCAAGGAGGGCTGGAACGGCACCATCCGAACGCTGGAAGAGCGCAGCACCGTCAACCTGCGGCTGGCCGCGCCGACACAGCTGCTGGTCGCCGACCAGCGCGTGCGCCTGGGCGCCACGCGGCTGCTGATGGACAACGCCACGCTCGCCATCGACAGCTTCGACTGGGACCATGGCCGCATCCGCAGCCAGGGCACGCTGAACGGCCTGCAGGTCGGCCACGTGCTCGAACTGATGGAAACCATCACCGGCGAGAAACCGCCGGTGCGCTCCGACCTGGTCATCGACGGCCGCTGGAACCTGGCGCTGGCCGAGACCGCGAGCGGGTTTGCCGAAGTGCGCCGGCGCAGCGGCGACCTGTCGGTCAATGCCGGCCGCGGCTTTACCACCATGGGCCTGGGCGAAACCAGCCTGCGCGCCGAGGCGGGCGGCAACCGCATCGCGCTGCGCGGCGGCATGGTGTCGGGGCGCATCGGCAAGGTGGTGGTCGATGCCTCGGCCGGGCTGGTGCAGGAACAGGGCCTGCAGACGGTGGGGCCGGCATCGACGCTGGCGGGCACCGTCACGGTCGATGTGCCGCGCCTGAAGTCGCTCGAGGCGCTGACCGGGCCGCAGTATGCCTTCGACGGGCGCCTGGCCGCGGCGCTGCGGCTGGGCGGCACGGTCGGCGCGCCGCTGCTGGCCGGCACCATCGATGGCGACAATCTCGCCGTCACGCTGTATGACATCGGCCTGCGCCTGACCGACGGCACCGTGCGCGTGGCGCTGGACCAGAACACGGTGGAACTGAAGCACGTCGAGTTCCACGGCGGCGACGGCAAGATCACCGCCACCGGCAACGTCAAGCTGGGGGAGGCCGATCCCAACCTGACCGGCAAGATCGTCGCCGACAAGCTGCAGCTGTTCGCCAGCCCGGAACGCACGCTGGTGGTGTCGGGCGATGCCAGCATCGCCAACGAAAACAAGCAGGTCGTGATCCGCGGCAAGTTCCGCGTCGACCGCGGCCTGTTCGACCTGCCCAAGGCCGGCGCGCCGGTGCTGGGCGACGACGTGGTGGTGATCCGCCGCAAGGACCAGCGCGCGGTCAAGACCGCCGCGACGCCGGTGGTGCCCGAGACCAAGCCGGCGAGCAAGTTCAGCCCGGTGATCGACCTGACCGTCGACCTGGGCAACGACTTCCGCTTCCGCGGCGCGGGCGCCGACCTGCTGCTGGCCGGCCAGCTCGGGGTCAAGAGCGAACCGCTGGTGCCGCTGAAGGCCATCGGCACGGTGCGCGTGACGGATGGCACCTACGAGGCCTTCGGCCGCAAGCTGGACATCGAGCGCGGTATCATCAACTTCAACGGCCCGATCGACAACCCGAACATGAACATCCGCGCCATGCGCCGCAACCAGGAAGTGGAGGCGGGCGTCGAGGTGACCGGCACGGTGCGGCTGCCGCGCGTGCGGCTGGTGTCGGAGCCCAACGTGCCCGACGAAGACAAGCTGTCGTGGCTGATGTTCGGCTACGGCGCCGAAAGCGCCGGCGCGGGCCAGCAGCGGGCGCTTGGCGGCGCCGCGCTGGGCGGGGCGGCGCTCGGCATGATCGGCGGCAAGGCGGGCAAGGGCATCGTCTCGCATTTCGGCATCGACGAATTCTCGATCGGGCCCAGCACCGCGGGCCTGAACGACCAGCAGGTGGTCAGCATGGGCAAGGCCATTACCGACCAGATCGCGGTGGGCTACGAACAGAGCCTGACCTCGGCCTCCAACGTGGTGAAGCTGACCTGGCAGTTCTCGCGGCGTTGGTCGCTGATTGCCAAGGGCGGCTCCATCAACGGATTGTCGGTCTTGTTCAACCGCCGCTTCGACAGCTGGGCGATCCTGTTCTCGGGCGCCTCGAACCGCCGCGGCACCAGCAGGAGCCAGGATGACGGCCAGATACTCGATCCGGAAAGCGCGGCCGCGGCCGCTTCGGCAGTCATTGCCGAGCCCGTGCGCCGCTGAAGCAAGCGCCACCCACCTACGCCCCGCCAACTACGCGTCGCCGCGACGCCTTGCCGCCATGGGACTGATTGCCTCTGTGCTTGCGCTGTTCGGCTGCGACCAGCGCAAGGTCGATGAAGCGATGAACAAGGCGGGCGAAACCGCGCGCAACACCTGGAACGCGATCAAGCCCGACAGCCAGCTGTTCAAGGGCATCGTGCCCGGCCAGTCCACCGAGGAAGAGCTGCGGCGCCAGGCCGGCAAGCCCGAGATCGTCTGGGAAGAGGCAGACGGCGGCCGCCGGCTGGAATACCCGCGCGGCCCCGAGGGCACCACCACGTGGATGGTCACCATCGGCGCGGACGGCAAGGTCGCGCGCATCGAGCAGGTGCTGACGCCGGAGAATTTCGCGCGCGTGCGCGCCGGCATGAGCAAGGACGATATCCGCCGCCTGCTGGGCAAGCCGACCAAGGTCGAGGCCTTCGCGCTGAAGAAGGAAGAAGTGTGGGGCTACCGCTGGATGGAGACCTCGACCGACAAGGCCTTCTTCAATGTGCATTTCAACAGCGATGGCACCGTGACGACGACTTCGCGCAGCGACGATCCGTCGAAGATGCAGGGCGGCTGACACCACCTCGGTGCAAAAAAAAAGCGGCCGCCCGAAGGCCGCCGCCGCTTCCTGCGCGCGATCCGCTTCAGCGAATCCGCATGCCCGGCACCGCTCCGCTGTGCGGCTCCAGGATGTACAGGCCCGGCGCGGCCTTCTCATCAGCCGCCGATGCCGCCAGCACCATGCCCTCGGACATCCCGAACTTCATCTTGCGCGGTGCCAGGTTGGCCACCACCACGGTCAGCTTGCCGACCAGCTGCTCGGGCGCGTAGGCCGACTGGATGCCCGAGAACACGTTGCGGGTCTTGCCTTCGCCCAGGTCCAGCGTCAGCTGCAGCAGCTTGTTCGAGCCTTCGACCTTCTGGCATTCCACAATCCTGGCCACGCGCAGGTCCACCTTGGCGAAATCGTCGATGGTGATGGTCTCGGCCACCGGCTCGATCGACGCTGCCGCGGCAGCGGGCGCCGCCGTGGCCTGCAGCGATTCGCGGTTGGCCGCCAGCAGTGCGTCGACCTGCTTGGCATCGACGCGCGTCATCAGGTGCTGGTAGGCCTGCACCGGGTTGGCCGCGGACAGCTGCTTGTCGATGGCGCGCCAGTCAAGCGGCTCGACGTTCAGGAAGCGTTCGACGCCGGCGGCCACGTTCGGCACCACCGGCTTCAGGTACACCGTCAGCAGGCGGAAGGCTTCCAGCGACACCGAGCAGGCGGCGTGCAGCGCGGCGCGCTTGCTTTCGTCCTTGGCCAGTTCCCACGGCTTCTCGGTGTCGACGAAGGCGTTGACCGTGTCGGTCAGTTCCATCACCTGGCGCAGCGCCTTGCTGTACTCGCGTGCTTCATACAGCTGCGCGATCTGCGGCGCGGCCTGGCGCAGCTGCTCCAGCAGCGGGTGCGCCAGCGCGGCCTCGTCGACCTTGCCTTCGAAGCGCTTGACCAGGAAGCCAGCCGCGCGGCTGGCGATATTCACGTACTTGCCGATCAGGTCGCTGTTGACCCGGGCGATGAAGTCGTCCAGGTTCAGGTCCAGGTCTTCCATGCTCGCATTGAGCTTGGCGGCGAAGTAGTAGCGCAGCCATTCCGGGTTCATGCCGGTGTCGATGTAGCTCTGCGCGGTGATGAAGGTGCCGCGCGACTTGCTCATCTTGGCGCCGTCCACCGTCAGGAAGCCGTGTGCGAACACATTGGTCGGCGTGCGGTAGCCCGAGAAGCGCAGCATTGCCGGCCAGAACAGCGTGTGAAAGTACAGGATGTCCTTGCCGATGAAGTGGTACTGCTCGGCGGTGGAGTGCGGGCCGACCCAGGCGTCGAAGTCGATGCCGCGCTGCTGCGCCAGGTTCCTGAAACTGGCGTAGTAACCGATCGGCGCGTCCAGCCACACATAGAAATACTTGCCGGGAGCGCCGGGGATCTCGAAGCCGAAGTAGGGCGCATCGCGCGAGATGTCCCAGTCCGACAGGGTCGAGGCCTCGCCTTCGCCGCCCAGCCATTCCTGCATCTTGTTGGCGGCCTCGGGCTGCGCCAGGTCGGCCACCCATTCGCGCAGGAAGGTCTCGCAGCGCGGATCGGACAGCTTGAAGAAGAAGTGCGTCGACGACTTGCGCACCGGCGTGGCGCCCGAGACCACCGAGTAAGGGTTCTTCAGGTCGGTCGGCACATAGGTAGTGCCGCAAACCTCACACGAGTCGCCGTACTGGTCCTTGGCCCCGCACTTGGGGCATTCGCCCTTGATGAAGCGGTCCGGCAGGAACATGTTCTTGACGGGGTCGAAGAACTGCTCGACATCGCGCTGGGCGATCAGGTCCTCGGCCTTCAGGGCCAGGTAAATCTTCTCGCACAGCTCGCGGTTTTCATCCGCGTCGGTGCTGTAGTAGTTGTCGAATGACACCAGGAAGCTGTCGAAATCGCGCTTGTGCTCGGTCCAGACGCGGTCGATCAGCTGCTTGGGGGTGATGCCTTCCTTCTCGGCGCGCAGCATCACCGGGGTGCCGTGCGTGTCGTCGGCGCCGACGTAGTAGACCTCATTGCCCATCATGCGCTGGAAACGCACCCAGATATCGGTCTGGATGTATTCCACCAGGTGGCCGATATGGATCTGGCCGTTGGCATAAGGCAGGGCGGATGTGACGAGGATGCGACGTGCGGTCATAGACGAAGAGCCGGTCAGGGGCGGGGAATATCAGTGGCGACGGCGCTGCGCGCGAGGCGGGCGCGTGCCGGGGAGGGGCTATTTTAGCAACGTAGTGCCGCGGATGCGCCGGTTCCGCATGGCGGAATCCGCTGAAATGGCACAGGCCATTCCCTGCAAACGGCCCAAAAAAAGCGCCGGTCAGTGCCGGCGCAGCTTTCCACAACGGAAAAGGAGGAGAAATCAGGTACCGCCCGGGAGGTCAGCCACCCATCGCGAGCCAGCAACGGTGGCAAGCGGTACCTGTTTCTATGACTGGGTCACCCTTGAATTGGTTTCAAAAAAATTTCGACGCGGCGATTTTGTTGCCGGCCGGCCTCGGTGGCATTGTCTGCAACGGGCTGGGCCTGGCCCCGGCCCTCGGCCGTCAGGCGGTTCCGTGCGACGCCGCGGTCACCCAGGTAGCTCGCCACGCTCTGGGCCCGGCGCTGCGACAGTTGCATGTTGTAGCTGGGATTGCCGGTGCTGTCGGTATGGCCCACGACGTTGGCACTGACATCCTGGTGCTGGCCCAGCGTCTGGGCGACCTGGTCGAGCACGGAGCGGAACGACGGCTTGATGCTGGCGCTGTCGGTATCGAAGGTCACCTGGCTGGGGATGTTCACCTTCAGCGAGCCGTCCGGCTGCTCGGTGATCTGGGTGCCGGTGCCGGCGGTGTCCTTGTTCAGCTTGCCGCGGATGGCATTCCAGTTGTAGCCGGTCGCACCGCCGACGGCTCCGCCCACGGCCGCGCCGACCAGCGTGCCGGTGGTATTGCCGCCGATCAGGTTGCCAAGCCCCGCGCCCACCGCGGCGCCTACGCCGGTACCGACCGCCGTATGGGTCTGCTGTTCGGTGGCGCAACCCGCGGCCAGCAGGGTGGCAGCGGCGAGCGAGACAGTGACGAGCTTGATCTTCATGCTTTCTCCTTCTGATATTCCCGTAATGTTCCTGGTACCGCATGCGGATGGTAACCGCAAGGCGATACCGCAGATAACCCTTTGTGCGCGTTGGCGGCGGCGCGGCCGGCGCGATGGCCAATGCCCGGGTGCCTGTCCGCCCAACCGCACTACAATATGGATATGGCGGCGCGCGCACAAGTGCAAGGTTGTGAGATTTGTAAATGTCTGTAATCCCACACCTGGCACAGGGGAGTTGGCCGCTCTTCTCGGACTCCCATTGACCATTGCCTCAGATTCGCTACTTTCACTCCCAGCCTTTCATGGCGGGAAGTGAAAGGAGCGGCGTCGCCAGGTGGCATTCCAACGTTAGAATGAGCGGCATGATTCTCGTCTACCGCTACCGGGTCAAGTCGCTCAACGGCCTGCTCAACAGGCAGAGCCGAGCGGTGAACTTCGTCTGGAACTTCTGCAATGACACGCAGAAGCACGCGCTCAAATGGGGTAAGAAGTGGCCGAGCGGGTTCGATCTGAATGTGCTGACCACTGGCAGCAGCAAGGAACTCTGTATCCATTCCGGCACCGTCAATGCGACGTGCGAGCAGTACGCTAAATCGCGCAGCCAGCATCGCCGTACTTATCTGCGATACCGCGGCAGGAAGTGCCTGGGCCGGGTGCCCCTGAAGGGCCGCGATCTGAAACGAGAAGGCGAGGCGTTTCGCTTTGCCGGCAATAGCTTCCGCGTGTTCAACAGCCGCCCGTTGCCTGAAGGCAAGATCAAGGACGGCACAAACTTTGCGCAGGATTCGCGCGGGAACTGGTTTCTCAACATTGTGATCGAGATTCCTGATGTGCCGGCACGCCCGATTCAAGCTGGCGTCGGCATCGACCTTGGCTTGAAGGACTTCGCGACGCTCTCGACCGGCGAGAAGTTTTTCAATGACCGGTTTGGCCGGCATGCCGCCGAACGACTGGCCAAGGCGCAGCGTGCGCGAAAGCACAAGCGGCATATCGCCAAGCTGCATGCCAAGGTGGCGAATTCCCGCGCCGACTTCCAGCACAAGCTTGCGCTCGACCTCGTCCGCCGCTTCGATTACATCGCAGTTGGCAACGTGTCGGCTGTGAAACTCGCCAGGACCAAGATGGCGAAAAGCGTCTATGACGCATCCTGGTCGTCCTTCCGGGCCAAGCTCCGCTACAAAGCGATTGCGCACGGGGCCACCTTTGAGGAAGTGAACGAAAGCGGTTCTACCCAGTCCTGTTCGGCGTGCGGTTCGAAAGACAGCACGACGCGGCCGAAAGGTATCGCAGGACTGCGAATAAGAGAGTGGACCTGTAGTAGCTGCGGTGCCGTGCATGACCGTGATACTAATGCTGCGCTGAACATTCTCCGATGCGGACGTGCATCGCCAGCTGTGGGAATCCCCTTCCTTAGGCAGGGGAAGACGTCAAACTTTGATACATTAGGTGCCAGTCCAGCCGGTGGCGCCGGCCGTACGGGCCATCCCCCACATTCAGAAAAACCAAGCGGAGTTTGTCTTGAGCGTCAGCACTGAGCAGGTCACCGAAGCCCTGCGCACCGTCATCGACCCCAACACGGGCAAGGACCTGGTTTCCACGCGCTCGGCCCGGAACATCCGGGTCGACGGCGGCGAGGTTTCGCTGGAAGTTGAACTCGGCTATCCCGCCAAGAGCCAGCTGGACCCGATCCGCAAGCTGGTGGTTGCTGCGGTGCGGCAAGTGCCGGGCGTCACCAACGTCAGCGTGGCCGTGACCATGAAGATCGTCGCTCACGCGGTGCAGCGTGGCGTCAAGCTGCTGCCGGGCGTGAAGAACGTGATTGCCGTCGCCTCGGGCAAGGGCGGGGTGGGCAAGTCCACCACCGCCGTCAACCTGGCGCTGGCGCTGGCCGCCGAGGGCGCGCGCGTGGGCATGCTCGATGCCGATATCTACGGCCCCAGCCTGCCGATGATGCTCGGCATCGACGGCCGTCCCGAATCCACCGACGGCCAGACCATGGAGCCGCTGGAGGGCCACGGCGTGCAGGCCAACTCGATCGGCTTCCTGATCGAGCAGGACAACCCGATGGTGTGGCGCGGGCCGATGGTCACCTCGGCGCTGGAGCAGCTGCTGCGCCAGACCAACTGGCACGACCTCGACTACCTGATCGTCGACATGCCACCGGGCACCGGCGATGTCCAGCTGACGCTGTCGCAGAAGGTGCCGGTCACCGGCGCGGTGATCGTCACCACGCCGCAGGACATCGCGCTGCTCGACGCCAAGAAGGGCCTGAAGATGTTCGAGAAGGTGGGCATCCCCATCCTCGGCATCGTCGAGAACATGGCGGTGTACTGCTGCCCGAACTGCGGCCACGTCGAGCATATCTTCGGCCAGGGCGGCGGCGAGAAGATGTGCGCCGACTATGGCGTGGAGCTGCTGGGCAGCCTGCCGCTGAACCTGCAGATCCGCGAGCAGGCCGATTCGGGCCGTCCCACCGTGGTGGCAGAACCGGACAGCCCCGTGGCCGAGCTGTACCGCGGCATCGCGCGCAAGGTGGCGATCAAGGTCGCCGACAAGGCGCGCGACATGACCAGCAAGTTCCCGAGCATCGTCGTGCAGAACACCTGAGCGCGCGGCTTGCCGCGCCAGCAGCCATGGAAGCCGAAACCACGCCCTTGCCACAGTCGCCGCCACGCGGCGCCCGTCCCGCCGTCACCATGGCGGTGGTGATGCGCAAGGTGGCGCTGGCCAGCCGTTGGCAGCCATGGAAATGGCAGCTCGACGCGGTGCTGCCGGACCTGGGCGAGTTCGGCACGCACGCGGTCTGCCTGGAACACGATGAACACGGCGCGCGCTGGCTGTATCCCGGCTTCGAGGTCGAGCTGTTCCGCGACCAGGGCGAGGGCTATTATCTGAACCTGACCTCGACCACGCCATGCTGGTTCGTGCTGTGGCGCATGCCCGAGGACGAGGACGGCGGCGGCACCGGTGAAGACGCCCACCCCGTGCCGATGACGGTCACGCTGTCGTACAACGAAGCCGGCCGCTGGCTCGACGCCGGCGAGATCGTCGAGAACGTGCCGCTGGCACCGGAGCAGCGCGACTGGCTGCAGGCCTACGTCAACGAGCATTACCGGCCCGAGCCGAAGCAGCGGCGCCGGCCCGAATCCTTCAAGGCGCCGCAGGACCGCGCGCGCTACTGACCTTGCTGTTTCGCATACGCCGATGAGCGATTCGTCCTTCCTGTCACGCTGGTCGCGCCGCAAGGCCGCGGTGCGGGAGGGCGTGGCCGTGCCGGCGGAGCCGCTGCCGCCTGCCGAGGCATCACCGTTGCCCGTGCCACCGCAGGCTGCGACCGCGGTGCCGGAGGCCGGCCCGGAAGTCCCGCTGCCGACCCTGGCCGACGTGGCGGCGCTGCGTCCCGGCGACAATATCGCCCGCTTCGTCGCGCGCGGCGTCGATGAATCGGTCAAGCGCGCCGCGCTCAAGACGCTGTTTGCCGATCCGCATTTCAATGTGATGGACGGCCTCGACACCTACATCGACGACTACGGCAAGCCCGACCCGATCCCGCCCGTGATCCTGCGCCAGCTGCGCCAGGCCGAGTCGCTGGGGCTGTTCGAGCCGACCGACGAGGAGCGGGCGGCAGCCCAGGCGGCCGCAGCCGCCGCACAGCCGGACGCACAAGTCGCCGCACAACCGGACGATGTACCGCCGGCGGCGCCCGCAGTGGCCAGCGACCCGGCTGGCGCTACGGACATACCCGCATCCTCCGAAACGCCGCCGCCGGTGGCCAGTCAAAGCGCAAAACAGGGCCCGCAAGGCCCGCAAGGTCCGCAAGATCCGGATAAGTGCGCGTAGCCCCACCGGGCAGCGCAGCCTACAATAGGCTTCCCCACAATCCGCCGGGCCGCAGACCCTCGCAAGAAGGACGTCCGGTCCGGTCAGCACGCATTCGCCATGCCGACGCTGATCTGCAATTGCAACGACACCATGCCGCTTGACGGGGCGGCGCTGTCGGAAGCCAGCCAGGGCCCGCAGCAAGGCCAGCAACAAGACAAGCAACAAGACAAGCAACAAGGTCCGCTCAAGGTCCACCACCTGCTGTGCCGGCGCGAAATCGGCGCCTTCACCGCCGCACTGGACGGCACCGACGATGTCATCGTGGCCTGCACGCAGGAGCGCGCGCTGTTTACCGAAGTTGCCGCGCAGACCGCCCAGGGCCAGGATGGCCGCCCGGTGGTGACCGCCCCGGTCCGCTTCGTCAATATCCGCGAGACCGGCGGCTGGTCGCAGGGCGCGCGGCGCGATCCCCGGACCGCCAATGCCAAGATCGGCGCGCTGCTGGCGGTGGCCGCGTTGCCCGAGCCGGAGCCGGTGCCCGTGGTCGACTACCGCTCCGACGGCTCGGTGCTGGTGCTGGGCCCAGGGCAGCGCGCGCTGCCCTGGGCGGAACGGCTCGCGGCCATGCAGCTCGAGGTCACGGTGCTGCTGACGGGCAGCGCGCCGGGCGAGGGCGCTGCCGCACAGCCTTTCGGACGTACCTATCCGGTACATAGTGGACGGCTGTCCGCGCTTGCCGGCTGGCTCGGCGCCTTCGAGGCCAGCTGGGAAACCGGCGCGGGACGCAGCAACCCGATCGACCTGGACCTGTGCACCCGCTGCAATGCCTGCATCGATGCCTGCCCGGAAGACGCGATCGATTTCAGCTATCAGATCGACCTGTCGCGCTGCCGCTCGCACCGCGACTGCGTGCGCGCTTGCGGCGCTGCCGCGGCCATCGACTTCGACCGGCCGCAAGGCACCATGGAAGGCCGCTTCGACCTGGTCTTCGACCTGTGCGACCAACCCGCCTTCACCATGCACCAGCCGCCGCAAGGCTACCTGCATGCCGGCGCCGACCCGGCGCGGCAGCAGGCGCTGGCGTTGACGCTGGCGGGCCTGGTAGGCGAGTTCGAGAAGCCGAAATTCTTCCGCTACAAGGACAGCCTGTGCGCGCATGGCCGCAACCAGACCACCGGCTGCACGGCTTGTATCGACATTTGCTCGACCCGGGCGATCCAGTCGCGCTGGCATGACGGCAAGGGCCGCATCGAGGTCACGCCCAACCTGTGCATGGGCTGCGGGGCGTGCACCACGGTGTGCCCCAGCGGTGCCATCAGCTACGGCTATCCCGGCCCGGAGACGACCGGCACTCGCCTGCGTACGCTGCTGGCCGCCTACCGGCAGGCCGGCGCGCGCGACCCGGTCGTGCTGCTGCACGGCGAGGAATATGGCACGCCTGCCTTGCTGGCGCTGGGCCGCGCCGCGCGCGCGGGCCGTGCCGCCGGCGTGCCCGCCAATGTGATGCCGCTGTCGCTGTTCCACCCGGCCGCGGCCGGGCTGGAGCTGTGGCTGGCTGCGCTGTGCTGGGGTGCCAGCCGCGTGGCGGTGCTGCTCACCGGCGATGAGGCGCCGCAGTACCGCACCGCGCTGCGCGAGCAGATGGAAGTCGCCCGCGCATTGCTGGCGGGACTGGGTTATGACGCCGACGTGCTGTCCCTGGTCGAGGCGGCAGATACGCCCACGCTGGATGCCGGCCTGTCCGCGTTGCGTCCGGGCCGCAATGCGCTGCCGCCGGCGCCGTTCGGCGCCGTTGCGGCCAAGCGCGAGATGCTGGACTTCGTGTTCGACCACCTGGTGCGCCACGCGCCGGTGCCCGCCGACATCGTGCCGCTGCCGGCGGCCGCGCCGATTGGCGCGATTGCTGTCGATACCGGCAAGTGCACCTTGTGCATGGCGTGCGTCGGCGCCTGCCCGTCGCAGGCCCTGCGCGACAACCCCGAGCGCCCCGTGCTGAGCCTGATCGAACGCAATTGCGTGCAGTGCGGCCTGTGCGAAAAGACCTGCCCGGAAGATGCGATTACGCTGGTGCCGCGCCTGCTGGCCGGCGAAGCCGCGCGCCGCCCGGTCACGCTCAACGAGTCCCAGCCGTTCCATTGCGTGCGCTGCGCCAAGCCGTTCGGCACGGCGCAGATGGTGGAATCGATGCTGGTCCGGCTGGCCGGCCACCCGGCATTTTCCGGCGCCGCCGCCGAGCGGCTGAAGATGTGCCCGGATTGCCGCGTGATCGACATGATGGAGCACGAGAGCGGGACCATGAGCGGGACCATGAGCGGCACTGTGAGCGGCACCACGCTGCGCTGAGCCTCCATCGACACAATTCATCACGACATGACAGATTTCCAGCCGATCCAGCTCACCGCGGCACCGCACGCCGACGATGCCGAGGACACCGCCCGCGCCGACCTGTACGGCCTGCTGGCCACGCTGTTCTATCGTGCGCCCGATGCCGCGCTGCTGCACCACATCGCGGCCAACCGCGCCGTCGGCGAAGATGCCGATACGGTACTGGGCAAGGCGTGGAATGCGTTGTGCGCTGCAGCAGCCGAGACCACGGCGGCGGAGGTTGAAGAGGAATACCGGCAGCTATTCGTCGGCGTGGGCCGGCAGGATGTGTTCCTGTATGGCTCGTTCTACCTGACCGGCTTTCTCAACGAGCGTCCGCTGGTGGCGCTGCGCGAAGACCTGGCCCGCTATGGCCTGGAGCGCCACGACGGCGTCAGCGAGACCGAGGACCACATCGCCACGTTGTGCGAGGTGATGCGCTTCCTGGTGGCTGGCGAGGACCTGTCGGTGTCCAACCTCGGCGAGCAGCAGCGCTTCTACGCGCAGCACCTGCAGCCCTGGGTCGAGAAATTGTGCGATGCGGTGATCGCGCACCCGCAGGCGCGTTTCTATCGCGGCGCCGCCGGGTTGCTGGCCGCGTTCGCCAGTGTCGAGGCGCTGGCGCTGGAGATGAACTAAGGACCGCAGGTCAGGAAAAACCCTTGCATATCATGGTCTTTCCTGCAAGATGCTTCTAGAATATGCATAACAACGCATAACGGCGAAAACCATCGGGCTTTGACAGCCGAGGAGCCCCCCCACATGAGAGAGAAGCCAACCCGGGTCGCGCGCCGCTCATTTCTCGCGGGCGCTGGAGTTGTGGCTGCCGCAACGGGTGCGGCAGCGCTGACAGCGCGTGGGCCGGCACTACCGGACCAGGCCGCCGCTCTGCCGGAACCCGCCGACACCCCGTCGGACAGCAAGGGCTACCGGGTCTCAGAACACATTCGCAAGTACTACCGGACCACACTGGTGTAAGTGCCAGGGCGGCGTGGTTCGCCGCGCCGCCAGCAAACGGACGGCTCTCGTCCGCATCTGAGGTGAGACATGATCTTGACCCGCAAACGCGCGGCGCAGGGCGCATCCGCCCGCCTCGCTGACGGCCTCGCCAACCGGCACGATCCTGCCGGCGCGCAAGCCGGAACCGGACGCCTCTCACAGCGGCTCGCCGCAAGCCTGGCCGGCGCCATGCCGACCATGGACCGCCGCAGCTTCCTCAAGCGCTCGGGCATCGGCGTCGGTGCCGGCCTGGCGGCGTCGCAACTGACGCTGCTGCGCAAGGCCGATGCCGCCGACGACAAGAAGGGCGCCGCCGATGGCAAGAGCGGCATCGTCGTGCGCCGCACCGTATGCGGCCACTGCTCGGTCGGCTGCGCGGTCGACGCGGTGGTGCAGAACGGCGTGTGGATTCGCCAGGAACCGGTGTTCGATTCGCCCATCAACCTGGGCGCGCACTGCGCCAAGGGCGCTGCGCTGCGCGAGCACGGCCACGGGGAATACCGGCTGAAGTACCCGATGAAGCTGGTCAACGGCAAGTACCAGCGTATCAGTTGGGACCAGGCGCTCGACGAGATCACCGCGAAGATGAAGGAGATCCGCCAGCAGACTGGCCCGGACTCGCTGTTCTTCGTCGGCTCGTCCAAGCACAGCAACGAGCAGGCGTACCTGCTGCGCAAGTGGGTTTCGTTCTTCGGCACCAACAACACCGACCACCAGGCGCGCATCTGCCACTCCACCACGGTGGCGGGCGTCGCCAATACCTGGGGCTACGGTGCGATGACGAACTCGTACAACGATATGCAGAACTCGAAGGCAGCGCTGTATATCGGTTCGAACGCGGCCGAGGCGCATCCCGTGTCGATGCTGCACCTGCTGCACGCCAAGGAAAACGGCTGCAAGGTGATCGTGGTCGACCCGCGCTACACGCGCACCGCGGCCAAGGCGCATCACTATGTGCGCATTCGCTCGGGTACCGACATCGCCTTCCTGTTCGGCATGCTGTACCACATCTTCAAGAACGGCTGGGAAGACCAGAAGTACCTGCACGACCGCGTCTACGGCATGGACAAGGTCAAGGAAGAGGTGCTGGCCAAGTGGACGCCCGACAAGGTCGAGGAAGTGACCGGCGTGCCCGAGGCGCAGGTCTACCTGGTTGCCGAGACCATGGCCAAGAACCGCCCCAGCACGCTGGTGTGGTGCATGGGCCAGACCCAGCACACCATCGGCAACGCGATCGTGCGCGCGTCGTGCCTGGTGCAGCTGGCGCTGGGCAATATCGGCGTGGCGGGCGGCGGCGCCAACATCTTCCGCGGCCATGACAATGTGCAGGGCGCCACCGACGTCGGGCCCAACCCCGACTCGCTGCCTGGCTACTACGGCCTGGCCACCGGGGCATGGAAGCACTACGCGGCGGTGTGGGGCGTGGACTATGAATGGATCAAGAAGCAGTTCGCCTCGCAGACGATGATGGAGAAGTCCGGCACCACGGTGTCGCGCTGGATCGATATCGTCACCGAGAAGAACGAGCTGATCGACCAGGACAACAACGTGCGCGGCGTGTTCTTCTGGGGCCATGCCCCGAACTCGCAGACGCGCGGCCTGGAGATGAAGAAGGCGCTGGACAAGCTCGACCTGCTGGTGGTGATCGACCCGTATCCGTCAGCGACCGCGGCCATGGCAAACATGCCGCCGGCCGAGGGCGACAAGGTCAACCCGAACCGCGCCGTGTACCTGCTGCCGGCGGCCACGCAGTTCGAGACCTCGGGCACGTGCACGGCCTCCAACCGCTCGCTGCAATGGCGCGAGAAGGTGATCGAGCCGCTGTTCGAATCGATGCCCGACCAAACCATCATGCAGGCGTTCGCCGACAAGCTTGGCTTTGGCAAGGAGCTGTCGAAGAACATGAAGCTGATCGAGGTCAAGCGCGCCGGCCGCACCTGGATGGAGCCGGAGCCGGAATCGATCCTGCGCGAAATCAACGCCAGCAACTGGACCATCGGCTACACCGGCCAGTCGCCCGAACGGCTGAAAGCGCATATGCGCAATATGCAGATGTTCGACGTCAAGACGCTGCGCTGCAAGCAAGGGAAGGACCCCGTCACGGGCTACGACCTGACCGGCGACTACTTTGGCCTGCCGTGGCCGTGCTACGGCACGCCGGAGCTGAAGCACCCGGGTTCGCCCAACCTGTATGACACCAGCAAGCACGTGATGGACGGCGGCGGCAACTTCCGCGCCAACTTCGGCGTGGAGCGCGACGGCGTCAACCTGCTGGCCGAGGACGGTTCGTACTCGCTGGGCGCGGAGATCACCACCGGCTATCCCGAGTTCGACCACGTGCTGCTGAAGAAGCTGGGCTGGTGGGACGAGCTGACCGATGCCGAGAAGGCCAAGGCCGAGGGCAAGAACTGGAAGACCGACCTGTCTGGCGGCATCCAGCGCGTGGTGCTGAAGAACCATGGCTGCCACCCATTCGGCAATGCCAAGGCGCGGGCGGTGGTGTGGAACTTCCCGGACCCGATCCCGCAGCACCGCGAGCCGCTGTACTCCACGCGGCCCGACATGGTCGCCAAGTACCCGACCCACGACGACAAGATGGCGTTCTGGCGGCTGCCGACGCTGTACAAGTCGGTGCAGCAGCGCAATATCGAGAACAAGGTCTACGAGAAGTTCCCGATCATCCTGACCTCCGGGCGGCTGGTCGAGTACGAGGGCGGCGGCGAGGAAACCCGCTCCAACCCGTGGCTGGCCGAGCTGCAGCAGGAGAACTTTGTCGAGATCAACCCGCGCGCGGCTTCCGATCGCGGCATCCGCAATGGCGACTTCTGCTGGGTCAGGACGCCGACCGGCGCCGCGCTGAAGGTGCGCGCGCTGGTGACCGAGCGGGTCGGGCCGGATACCGCCTTCATCCCGTTCCACTTCTCGGGCTGGTGGCAGGGCAAGGACCTGAAGGACTACTACCCGGAAGGCGCGATGCCGGTGGTGCGGGGCGAAGCCGTCAACACCGCCACCACGTATGGCTATGACTCGGTGACGATGATGCAGGAGACCAAGACCACCGTTTGCCAGATCGAGCGGTTTGCATAAGCCACAGGACAGAGCAGAGGAACATCATGGCACGCATGAAATTCATCTGTGACGCCGAGCGCTGCATCGAGTGCAACAGCTGCGTCACGGCCTGCAAGAACGAGCACGAGGTGCCCTGGGGTGTGAACCGGCGCCGCGTGGTGACCGTCAACGACGGCGTGGTCGGCGCCGAGAAGTCGATCTCGGTGGCCTGCATGCATTGCTCCGACGCACCGTGCATGGCGGTGTGCCCGGTCGACTGCTTCTACCGCACCGACGACGGCGTGGTGCTGCACGACAAGGACGTCTGCATCGGCTGCGGCTACTGCTCGTATGCCTGCCCGTTCGGTGCGCCGCAGTTCCCGTCGACCGGCACCTTCGGCGTGCGCGGCAAGATGGACAAGTGCACGTTCTGCGCCGGCGGCCCGGAGAAGAATGGCAGCGAGGCCGAATTCGAGAAGTACGGACGCAACCGGCTGGCCGAAGGCAAGCTGCCCCTGTGCGCGGAGATGTGCTCGACCAAGGCGCTGCTGGGCGGCGATGGCGATGTGATTGCCGACATCCTGCGCAACCGCGTGATCAAGCGCGGTACCGGCGGCGACGTGTTCGGCTGGGGCACCGCCTATGGCGTGCCCAAGGCCGCGCCAGGGGCGCCGGCAGCGCCGGCTGGTCCCGCCGCGCCGGATGCGCCCGGGGCCCGCTCCACGCCAGCCGCACCGGCTGCACCGGCTACCCCCGCCGCAACCGGCGTTCAGGGAGGGCAGACATCATGAGCCGCGCCTGCGCCATCGTCCTGCTGACACTGTGCGGCGCGCTGCTGGCCGCGTGCGGCGAAAAGCCGCAGACCATCAACCAGTCGCACCGCAAGGCCGACGCCCAGGCGTACCAGGGCGCGCCCGACGACCCCTTCGTGGCCAAGGGCTGGACCGCGGGCGACAAGACCAGCTGGCATAACCAGATCCGCCAGCGCAACCAGTACCAGAACGAGTACAACCGCGTGCAATGAATGCGCCGCAGTGGGCAGGCGCCGCGATCCGCGCGCATGCTCCCGATGACCTGAAGGAGGGCGTATGACGCCGTCGCACAATGCATGCCGCAGCGGGCAGGGCGCCGGGTGGCGCCGCTGGCTGGCGGCCGGCGCGCTGGCACTGATGGCCGTGGCCGGAAGCGCCGCGGCCCAGGCTCCCGCACCGGGGCCGTCGACCGGCCCGGCCACCGCCTCGGGCAGCGCCGATGCCAACAACCCGGCCACGCATCCGGCCCAGCCACTGGCCGGCATCGCATCGGAAAACATCTTCAACGTGCCGCGCCGCGACATCGCCGCCGAGGCCCAGTCGCAGCAGCAACGCACCGTCACGCAGCCCGGCAACAACGCGCCGGTCTGGCGCGAGGTCAACTCCGACCAGCGTCACTACAGCAGCCTGCCCGACAAGGAAGCCGGCGTGCTGATCCAGCGCACCGGCCAGCAATGGCGCCTGTTCCGCAACGGCGTGATCACCGTCTGGGGCGGCTGGCTGCTGCTGGTGGTGCCGCTGGCCATCCTGGGCTTCTACCTGTGGCGCGGCACCATCCCGCTGCGCGAGCCGCGCACCGGCCGCATGATCGAACGCTTCACGCCGCTGGAGCGCATCGTCCACTGGACCATGGCGATCTCGTTCGTGGTGCTGGCGGTGTCGGGCATCATCATGCTGCTGGGCAAGCATTTCCTCCTGCCGCTGATGGGGCACATGCTGTTCGGCTGGCTCAGCTACATCCTGAAGAACCTGCACAACGTGGTCGGGCCCATCTTCACGCTGTCGGTGATCGTCGCCTTCGTGGTGTTCGTGCGCGATAACCTGCCGGGCCGCGACGACGTGCGCTGGGTCACCAGCCTGGGCGGACTGGCATCCGGCAAGCACGTGCCGAGCGGGCGCTTCAACGCCGGCGAGAAGATGTGGTTCTGGGTCGGCGTGTTTATCTTCGGCATCGTGCTGTCGGCCTCGGGCTGGGTGCTCGACATGATCGTGCCGGGCATGGACTACTACCGCGCGACCATGCAGATCGCCAACGTGATCCACGGCATTTCCGCCGTGCTGATGATCGCGATGGCGTGCGGCCATATCTACATGGGCACGGTCGGCATGGAAGGCGCGTACCGCGCCATGCGCGACGGGTGGGTCGACGAAGCCTGGGCCAAGGAGCATCACGAGCTTTGGTACGACGACATCCAGTCCGGCAAGATTCCCGCGCAGCGTTCGACCGGTCCCGCCAGTCCGGATGCGGCGGCCGGGCGGGCCGCGCGGCATACCCCCGGCGAAGCTTGATCACGCAGGACACCAATACTTCGGGAAGCATCGACCATGACACGCACCCTGACGCTGATCGCCCTGGCCGCCGGGGCCACTTTGAGTGCCGGCGCGCTGGCCAAGCTGCCGCCACCCAGCGAAGCCCAGCAGGCCAAGGCCGCGGAGACCAAGGCCCGCGCCGCGTGGTCGGACAAGGTCGCTGCCTTCCAGCTGTGCCGTGCGCAGGACAAGATCGCGACACGCTACTACGCCGAACGCCAGGCACAGGGCAAGGACGCGCGCGCGGCGGTGCAGACCCCGCCGTGTACCGATCCGGGACCGTTCGTTGCGCCCGTGGCGGCGTCGGCCCCAGCGGCGCCGGCGCCCGCGGTCGCAAGCACCGGTGCCGACGCCAAACCGGTTGCGCCCGGCGCAGTACAATCTCCCGCAAAGGCACCATAACCGCAGCCCCGATGCTCGCCTGGACGGCACGGGGCACCTTCCAGCAGCCCTGAGCCTTCCTGTCATGACCCTGCGTCCCGAGCTTACCCAGGCAGCCGTTCCGCTGATCGAAGAGGTCGAAGTCGTCGACGAGCAGGGCCGCGTGCGCGCGGCCTACCTGCCGGGCGAGCGCCCGCTGACGGTCTACCTGGACAAGCGCGAACTGGTCACGCTGATGACGCTGGGCGGCGCGCCCGAGCACCTCGTGCTGGGCTACCTGCGCAACCAGCGGCTGGTCGAATCGATCGAGGACATCGCCGCGGTACAGGTCGACTGGGAAACCGAATCCGCCGCCGTCACCACCCGCACCGGCGTCGACCGCATCGAGGAGCGCACCGCGCGCCGCGTGGTGACCACCGGCTGCGGGCAGGGGACGGTGTTCGGCTCGCTGCTGGACGAGGTCGACAGCATCCGCCTGCCGGTCGATACGATCCTCGACCAGGACACCCTGTACGGCATCATCGACACTATCCGGCTGCAGCAGTCGGTGTACAAGCAGGCCGGCTCGGTCCATGGCTGCGCGCTGTTCAAGGGGACCGAGCTGTTGATGTTTGTCGAGGACGTCGGCCGCCACAACGCGGTCGATGCCATTGCCGGCCGCATGTGGCTGGAAGACATGAGCGGCGCCGACAAGATCTTCTACACCACCGGCCGCCTGACCTCGGAAATGGTCATCAAGGGCGCGCAGATGGGCATCCCGTTCCTGCTGTCGCGCTCGGGCGTGACGCAGATGGGATACCAGATGGCCACACGGGTCAACCTGACCCTGTTCGCGCGCTGCACCGGCAAGCATTTTCTGCTCTACACCGGGCGCGAACGGTTCCGTCATCGGATTCCCGAGGACGCCGTTGCTTGATTGTGGCTCAAGGGCCACTTCATCGCCTGTCGACGGATGCGGCGTTGTCTCAACGGAACGCGGGCGGAATGGTTGTACAATGCGGCGCACTCCGAGCCAGTGTGTCTACCTCCCCAACCTCTATGAGCATCAAATCCGACAAATGGATCCGCCGCATGGCGGAGCAGCACGGCATGATCGAGCCGTTCGAGCCAGGCCAGGTCCGGGAGGCCGACGGGCGCAAGATCGTGTCGTACGGCACCTCGAGCTACGGCTACGACATCCGCTGCGCCGATGAATTCAAGATATTCACCAATATCAACAGCACCATCGTCGACCCGAAGAACTTCGACGAGAAGTCCTTCGTGGACTTCAAGGGTGATGTCTGCATCATTCCGCCGAATTCCTTCGCGCTGGCGCGGACGATGGAATATTTCCGCATCCCGCGCAGCGTGCTGACCATCTGCCTGGGCAAGAGCACCTACGCGCGCTGCGGCATTATCGTCAATGTGACCCCGTTCGAGCCGGAATGGGAAGGCTATGTGACGCTGGAGTTCTCCAACACCACGCCGCTGCCCGCCAAGATCTACGCCGGTGAAGGCTGTGCGCAGGTGCTGTTCTTCGAGAGCGACGAAGTCTGCGAGACCTCGTACGCCGACCGGGGCGGCAAGTACCAGGGCCAGCATGGTGTCACACTGCCGAAGACCTGATCGCATTACAATGCCGGCGTTTGCCGGAACGGCCGCTCCGCGATAGCCGCGCGGGGTGCCAAGACCTGACGTGAGAGCCACATGTCGCCGTCGCAGGGGAACCCCTGCCGGCCATGTGGCTCAAGTCCTTTATGTCCTGCTTTCCATCAAGGATGCCCGATGAAATTCCGCTTCCCCGTCATCATCATTGACGAAGACTTCCGCTCCGAGAACATCTCCGGCTCGGGCATCCGCGCGCTGGCCGAGGCGATCGAGAAAGAGGGCATGGAGGTCATGGGGCTGACCAGCTACGGCGACCTGACGTCGTTCGCGCAGCAGTCCAGCCGCGCCTCGACCTTTATCGTGTCGATCGACGACGATGAGTTCGTGAGCAGCGACGATCAGCCGGAAGCTGCCGCGATCGAAAAGCTGCGCGCCTTCGTTGCCGAAGTGCGCCGCCGCAACTCGGACCTGCCGATCTTCCTGTACGGCGAAACCCGCACCTCGCGCCATATCCCCAACGATATCCTGCGCGAGCTGCACGGCTTCATCCACATGTTCGAGGACACCCCCGAGTTCGTGGCGCGCCACATCATCCGCGAAGCCAAGGTGTACCTCGATACGCTGGCGCCGCCGTTCTTCAAGGCGCTGATCGACTACGCGCAGGACAGCTCGTATTCGTGGCACTGCCCCGGCCACTCGGGCGGCGTGGCGTTCCTGAAAAGCCCGGTGGGCCAGGTGTTCCACCAGTTCTTCGGCGAGAACATGCTGCGCGCCGACGTCTGCAATGCGGTGGACGAACTCGGCCAGCTGCTCGACCACACCGGTCCGGTGGCCGCGTCCGAGCGCAATGCCGCGCGTATCTTCAACTCGGACCACATGTTCTTCGTCACCAACGGCACCTCGACGTCGAACAAGATGGTGTGGCACGCCAACGTGGCGCCGGGCGACATCGTGGTGGTGGACCGCAACTGCCACAAGTCGATCCTGCACGCGATCATGATGACGGGCGCGATCCCCGTGTTCCTGATGCCGACGCGCAACCACTACGGCATCATCGGCCCGATCCCGAAGAGCGAGTTCGATCCGGAAACGATCCGGCGCAAGATCGCCGCGCACCCCTTCGCCAGCAAGGCCAAGAACCAGAAGCCGCGCATCCTGACGATCACGCAGGGCACCTACGACGGCGTGCTGTACAACGCCGAGCAGATCAAGGAAATGCTGGCGGCCGAGATCGACACGCTGCATTTCGACGAAGCCTGGCTGCCGCACGCGGCGTTCCACGACTTCTATCACAACATGCACGCGATCGGTCGCGATCGCCCGCGCAGCAAGGACGCCCTGGTGTTCGCCACGCAGTCCACGCACAAGCTGCTGGCGGGCCTGTCGCAGGCTTCGCAGATCCTCGTGCAAGACTCCGAGACGCGCAAGCTGGACCGCTACCGCTTCAACGAGGCGTACCTGATGCACACCTCGACCAGCCCGCAGTACTCGATCATCGCCTCGTGCGACGTGGCGGCGGCGATGATGGAAGCACCGGGCGGCACCGCGCTGGTGGAAGAGAGCATCCAGGAGGCGATGGACTTCCGCCGCGCCATGCGCAAGGTCGAGGGCGACTACGATGCCGGCAACAACGGCGACTGGTGGTTCAAGGTGTGGGGCCCGGAGGCCCTGATCGAAGACGGCATCGGCGACCGCGAAGAGTGGATGCTCAAGGCCAACGAGCGCTGGCACGGCTTCGGCGACCTGGCCGATGGCTTCAACCTGCTCGACCCGATCAAGGCCACCATCATCACCCCGGGCCTGGACGTTGATGGCGAGTTCAGCGAGCGCGGCATCCCGGCGGCCATCGTCACCAAGTACCTGGCCGAGCACGGCATCATCATCGAGAAGACGGGCCTGTACTCGTTCTTCATCATGTTCACCATCGGCATCACCAAGGGCCGCTGGAACTCGCTGGTGACCGAGCTGCAGCAGTTCAAGGACGACTACGACCAGAACCAGCCGCTGTGGCGCGTGCTGCCGGAGTTCGTCGGCAAGTATCCGCAGTACGAGCGCATGGGCCTGCGTGACCTGTGCGATGCGATCCACAGCGTGTACAAGGCCAACGACGTGGCGCGCGTGACCACCGAGATGTACCTGTCGGACATGGAACCGGCGATGAAGCCGTCGGATGCGTGGGCCATGATGGCGCACCGCGAGATCGAGCGCGTGCCGGTCGATGACCTCGAAGGCCGCGTCACCGCGATCCTGCTGACGCCGTACCCGCCGGGCATCCCGCTGCTGATCCCGGGCGAGCGCTTCAACCGCACCATCGTGCAGTACCTGAAGTTCGCACGCGAGTTCAACAAGCTGTTCCCGGGGTTCGAAACCGATATCCACGGTCTGGTGGAGGACGAGGTCGACGGCAAGAAGGCTTACTTCGTCGACTGCGTGAAGCAGGTGGCCTGAAGCAAGCGAGTCCGGCACAGGAATGAGCCCCGCGCATGCGGGGCGTTTTCTTTCTAGCTGAACGGATTCAGCAACTCCACCCCCGTCCCGCTGAAATCCCCCACATTCCGCGTGATGATCGTCAGGTCATGGATCAGCGCCGTCGCGGCAATGAACTTGTCCAGCGCATGCTTCGGGCGCGGCACGCGTAGCCGCCCCCATATCTGGGCGACATCGGCATCGACCGGCAATACATGCCGGCCGAAGTCCTGCAGCACGGCCGTCAGCCATTGCTCCAGCGCCTCGGCCTGCGCCATGTCGCCGCGATGGCGGATCAGCGCAATGCCGCGCCGCAACTCCCCCACGGTCAGCGCGGACAGGTAGAGCGTCGAACCATCGCGCGCCGCCTGCCGGAAGAACGCAAGGCAATGATGTCCATGGGCACGGCTCCCTTGCAGGTGGGTGGAGGTGAGAGCAGTCTGCGCCGTGCCGGCATGCTGGTCGATAAGCCGATTCGCAATGCGCGAAAGAAAAAAGCCCCGCAGCGCTTGCGGGGCTTTTGGGCCTTGCGGATCCGAACGATGCCGGCTCTAGTTCTTCTTTTTCTCGAACTCGAACTGGGGCGCCGACGGCTCGCTCTCCGTAGCTGGCTGGGCCGGCAACTCCAGACCTTCGCCGCCGCCCGCTTGCCCGGCCGGGGCCGGCACCGACAGGCTCGGCGCCGATGGCCTGGGGCTGGCGCTGTCCAGGTCGATGCTCAGGTCGCGCGTCACGCTGCGGTCCTGGGCCTTGTGGCCGCCGGTGGTGACCAGGCCCGGGAAGACGATGATCAACGCCACCATGATCAACTGGATGACCACGAACGGCACCGCGCCCCAGTAGATATCGGCGGTCTTTACCTCGCGCGGCGCCACCGAGCGCAGGTAGAACAGCGAAAAGCCGAACGGCGGGTGCATGAACGAAGTCTGCATGTTCACCGCCAGCAGCACGCCGAACCAGATCAGGTCGATGCCAAGCTTGTCCGCCACAGGGCCAACCAGGGGCACGAGGATAAAAGCCAGTTCGAAGAAGTCGAGGAAGAACGCCAGCAGGAAGAACAGTACGTTCACCGCAACCAGGAAGCCGGCCTGGCCGCCGGGCAAGGCGGTCAGCAGGTGCTCCACCCAGACATGGCCGTCCACGCCGTAGAAGGTCAGCGAGAACACCCGCGCACCGATCAGGATAAAGATCACGAAGGCCGACAGTTTCAGCGTCGCCTCCATTGCCTGTCGTGTCAGCCCGAGGTCCAGGCGGCGCTTGAGCAGGGCGAGGATCAGCGCACCCAGTGCGCCCATGCCGCCGCCTTCGGTCGGCGTAGCGACGCCGATGAAGATCGTGCCGAGCACCAGGAAGATCAGCGCCAGCGGCGGAATCAGCACGAAGGTGACCTTTTCCGCCATCTGTGACAGCAGGTTCAGCTTGAGCGCCTTGTTGATGACCGCGAGCACGAAGGCGAACAGGATCGCAGCGCCCACCGAGATCACCAGGCGCTCGTCCAGCGGTGCCTCGGGCTTGTACAGCATGTCAACGGCCACGCCCACCGCGACGGACAGTGCGGTCAGCACCAGTACCGAAGCCGCGCCGCTCTTGCCGCTGGGCTCGCGGAAGGTGCGGGCCTCGATCGGCAGCGCGGGCACTGCGGCCGGCTTGATCAGCGAGATCAGCAGCACATAGCCCATGTACAGGCCGGTCAGCACCAGTCCCGGTACGAAGGCGCCCTTGTACATGTCGCCGACCGAGCGGCCCAGCTGGTCGGCCAGCACGATCAGCACCAGCGACGGCGGGATGATCTGCGCCAGCGTGCCCGACGCGGCGATCACGCCCGAGGCCAGCCGCTTGTCGTATTTGTACTTGAGCATCAGCGGCAGCGAGATCAGGCCCATCGAGATCACCGAAGCAGCCACCACGCCGGTGGTTGCCGCCAGCAGCGCACCGACGAAGATCACCGCATAGGCGAGACCGCCGCGGATCGGGCCGAACAGCTGGCCGATGGTGTCGAGCAGGTCCTCGGCCATGCCTGAGCGTTCCAGGATCAGGCCCATGAAGGTGAAGAACGGGATCGCCAGCAGCGTATCGTTCTCGATGATGCCGAACAGTCGACTGGGCAGCGCCTGCAGCAGTTCGGGAGGCAGCATGCCCAGCTCGATGCCGATGAAGGCGAAGAGCAGGCCATTGGCGGCAAGCGCGAACGCGATCGGGAAGCCCGACAGCAGGAATACGACCAGGGAGGCGAACATGATCGGGGCCATGTTCGCGATCAGGAATTGCGTCATCGTGCGCGCCTCTTATTGTTTTTCAGACGGGCCGGTCTGGTTGGCTTGCGCGATTGCGGCGATCTCCAGCGCCGGATCGACCGCGTGCTTGCGGAAGGCGGAGAACGGCAGTTCGCCCTTCAGGTAGGCAAAGCGCTTGATCAGCTCGGACAGACCCTGCAGGATCAGCAGGAAAAAGCCCGCTACGATGAGGAACTTGGCGGGCCAGCGGATCAGCCCGCCGGCGTTGCCGGACATCTCATGCCCGGCATACGACAGCCAGAAGTAAGGGATCGACAGCCACAGGATGATCAGTGAGATCGGCAGCAGGAACAGCAGGAAGCCGAAAATGTCGATCCAGACCTGAGTGCGTTCGGAGAAGCGACCGGCGATGACGTCGATGCGCACATGCTCGTCGCGCATCAGCGTGTAAGGGGCACCCAGCAGGAACACCCCCGCGAACATGTACCACTGCAGTTCAAGCCATGCATTGGAGCTGACGCTGAAGGTGTAGCGAATGATGGCGTTGCCTGCACAGACCAGTACGGCAAGCAGGATCAGCCATTTCGCCCAATGCCCGAAGAATTCGTTCACGGCGTCGATAAGCCGCGAGATCCTCATAAGGAAAGACATGTGATCGTCCTAGGGATTTTTGGGATACAGGGGTGGCGCGATAGTCTACGGCGCTACCCGCCCTGCATCTTTAGGGTGAATCCCCAGTGAATCACATTTTTCGGTGTTTTTGCACCAATCTTGTGCAAAAACGGCCCGAATTCGCCCTTTATGGCATGTCGAACGTAGCCTGTCGTTCCCTGCTTTGCGCAATAAACAACAGAAGTCGGTGCGTTGGCACACACAAACAAAAAAACGGGAGTTGTGCTCCCGTTTCGGCTTGCCGGTGCCCCCTCCGAAGTGGTTAGCCTTTCAGTGCCGTACGTGCGTCGGCAATGGCAGCGCGCACTTGGTCCGGCGCGGTGCCGCCGACATGGTTGCGCGCGGCGACCGAGCCCTCGAGCGTCAGCACGGCATGCACATCGTCGCCGATCAGCGCGGCTTTGTCGCCCAGGCCCGACACGTCGCGCAGCTCGGCCACGGTCAGGTCGGCCAGGTCGCACTGGCGGCTGTCGCAGGCACGCACGGCGTGGGCCACGGCTTCGTGGGCGTCGCGGAAGGGCAGGCCCTTCTTGACCAGGTAGTCGGCCAGGTCGGTGGCGGTGGCGTAGCCCTGCAGCGCGGCGGCGCGCATCGCTTCCGGCTTGACGGTGATACCCGGCACCATGTCGGCGAAGATGCGCAGCGTGTCCACCACGGTGTCGACCGTGTCGAACAGCGGCTCCTTGTCTTCCTGGTTGTCCTTGTTGTAAGCCAGCGGCTGGCCCTTCATCAGCGTCAGCAGGCCGATCAGGTGGCCATTGACGCGGCCGGTCTTGCCGCGCGCCAGCTCGGGCACGTCGGGGTTCTTCTTCTGCGGCATGATCGAGCTGCCGGTGCAGAAGCGGTCGGCGATGTCGATAAAGCCCACGCGCGGGCTCATCCACAGCACCAGTTCTTCCGAGAAGCGCGACACGTGCGTCATCACCAGCGCGGCGGCGGCGCAGAATTCGATGGCGAAGTCGCGGTCCGACACGGCGTCCAGCGAATTGCGGCAGACGCCGTCAAAGCCCAGCTGCTGCGCCACGAACTCGCGGTCGATCGGGTAGCTGGTGCCGGCCAGCGCGGCGGCGCCCAGCGGCAGGCGGTTGACGCGCTTGCGGCAGTCGGCCATGCGCTCGGCATCGCGGGTGAACATTTCCACGTAGGCCAGCAGGTGGTGGCCGAAGGTGACCGGCTGCGCCACCTGCAGGTGGGTGAAGCCCGGCAGGATGGTGTCGGCGTTCTTGTCTGCCAGGTCCAGCAGCGACACGCGCAGCGCGCCGAGCAGCGCGATGATGTTGTCGATCTCGCTGCGCAGCCACAGGCGGATGTCGGTCGCGACCTGGTCATTGCGCGAGCGGCCGGTGTGCAGGCGCTTGCCGGCATCGCCGACCAGCGCGGTCAGGCGCGCCTCGATATTCAGGTGGACGTCTTCCAGGTCCAGCTTCCATTCGAAGCTGCCGGCCTCGATCTCGCCCTTGATCTGGGCCATGCCGCGCTCGATCTCGGCGCGGTCGGCCTCGGCGATGATGCCCTGCTTGGCCAGCATGGCCGCGTGGGCCAGCGAACCCTGGATGTCGAACAGGGCCAGGCGCTTGTCGAAGAACACCGAGGCGGTGTAGCGCTTCACCAGGTCGGACATCGGTTCGGAGAAGCGGGCGGACCAGGCTTCGCCTTTCTTGGCAAGTTGGGAGGTGGACATGGACGTCGGCTGCATTTGGCTCGCGGCTGGCGGGCGCCGGGGCGCGAGGCAGTTGGAGAATTTGGGAAAAACGGGATTATATCGTCCGCCAGGGGCATGGCGGCGCCGGCCGGCCGCCGGTTACAGCGGGCTGTGGAGCACAGGCCCCTTGAACACCACCGGGCCGCTCGGCCCGTCGGCATTGGGCGAGCCGCCAGTCGGCTCGATGCTGACCGCCAGGGCCGGCACTGCGGCGGGGGGGGCTGCCATCGCCAGGCGGACCTGCGGCGCCCGGCCGATCACGCCGAGCGAGCGCGGCTTGCCGCCGGCGGGCAGGGCCCACAATTGCAGCACCTGTTGCTCGCTCAGCTTTACGTGATCCAGGCGCCTCACGATCAGGCTGCGCGCGCCCGCATCCCAGGACACCAGCATGGCGGGCTGGGCCTGGTCGTCGTTGAGCACGGCGATGACCGCGGCCGGCGCGGCCTCGCGCTGTTGCGCCACCTGCATGCCGATCCCGATCGACAGCACTGTCACCACGGCCATTGCCGCCGCGGCGCCGCGCCAGAACACCGGAGCCGACCACAGCCGCTGCCACCAGCCGGCCGCCGCGACTTCAGCGGGCCTGGCAGGCTTGAGGGCCTCAACGGGCGGCTTCCAGCCCAGCCGGGCTTCGATGCCGCACCAGACCTTGTCGACCGGTTCCGCTGTGGCCTGCAACTCGGACACGCCGGCCAGCCGGTCCTGCCAGCGCAGGATGGCGGCGTGCACCGCCGGCTCTTCACGCGCGAGGTGTTCCATGCGCCGGCGCGCGCCACCGCGCAGCACGCCAAGCGCGTACTGGGCGGCAAGGCGATCGAGCAGCTCGGGATGGGCGGCCAGTTTCATGTCGCCGCCTCCAGGCAGTGGCGCAGCCGCTCCAGGCCGCGGCGCACCCAGGACTTGACTGTGCCCAGCGGCACGCGCAGCCGTGCCGCCAGCTCGGCATGGCTCAGATCGTGCAGGTACGCGAGCACGATCGCCTGCCGCTGCGCCTGCTCCAGCCGTTGCAGGCAGCGGTTCAGCGCGCGCGCCTGCTGGCTGGCATCGGCCAGCTCGGCGGGGCCGGCGGCGTCATCGGCCAGCCACTCGCCCAGGTCTTCTTCCAGCTCGACGGTCTGCGCAACGCGCGCGGCGGCGGCGCGGCGCAGGCTGTCGAGCGCCCGGTTGCGCACGATCGCTGTCATCCAGGTCATCGGCGCGGCCAGATGCGGCCGATAGTCGCCGGCGTGGTGCCAGATGCTGACAAAGCTTTCCTGCACGACATCCTCCGCCCAATCGCGCCTGCCAGTGATACGCAGCGCGAGGCCAAACAGTTTCGTTGCGGTGAGGTCATAGAGGCCGCGCAGTGCCTGGCGGTCGCCCACGGCCACGGCCTGCAGCAGCGCCTCCAGCCGGTCGGGACCGGCGGGCGCGGCATAAGACGGCTGGGGGGAGGGCGGCACCGGGACGGGTCCTTGCAAGGGAGCTTTGCCGGATTATAGGTAGCGCCGCATCCAAACGCGCGGCGCGTGCGTAGAAGTGACAGGCGCAAGCCAGGCACCCCCGCCAACGGGGCGCCACGTTGTCATCCGTCACAGGAGAACACCATGGACCGCATGTCACAGAAACCCGCGCGCGAGGCCGGGACCATCGTCACGCTGCCGGATGCGCGCCGGCGGGGCTTGCTCAAGGCGCCCGGCCTGTTCGCGCTCGGCTCGCTGGCCGTCATCACGCTCGGCGAGTCGATGCCGGCGTGGGCGCAGACGCAGTCGGGCAGCACCAAGGACGACATCAATATCCTGAATACCGCTCTGGGGCTGGAGTACCAGGCGATTGCCGCCTACCAGGTCGGCGCCGAGAGCGGGCTGCTGCAGAAGCCGGTGCTCGCCACCGCGGTCAAGTTCCAGGACCACCACAAGGCCCATGCGCAGGTGCTGGCCGGGACGGTGTCGAAGCTGGGTGGCACGCCGGTGATGGCGAAGAAGGCGTCGGAATACAAGTTCCCGACCGAGAGCCTGAAGAACCAGGCCGATGTGCTGCGCTTTGCCGCGGGGCTGGAGAAGGGCGCGACCGCGGCCTACCTGGGCGTGCTGCCGAACTTCCACAACCGCGAGCTGACCAGGGCCGCTGGCAGCATCCTCGGGGACGAGGCAATGCACTGGGCGGTGCTGCTGCATGCGCTGGGTGAGGATCCGGTGCCGGGGGCGTTTGTCGGCTGAAGCGGGCAACGCTCGCCGATTGTTTGCTCCCCTCTCCCGCGAGCGGGAGAGGGGAGCAAACCGGCGGTCCCGCGATTGCCGTCAGCCAGTATTGCGCAACCCAGCCGCCACCCCATTGATCGTCAGGTGGATCCCCCGCCGTACGCGGATATCATCCCCGTCCTTGCCGGCCCGGTAGCGCTTGAGCAGTTCCACCTGCAAGTGGTTCAGCGGATCCAGGTAGGCAAACCGGTTCTTGATCGACCGCGCCAGCAGCGGGTTGTCCGCCAGCCGGTCCTGGTGCCCGGTGATCAGCGCCAGCATCTCGCTGGTCAGGTGCCATTCCTTGCTGATGCGGTTGAACACATTGCGGCGCAGCGCCGCGTCGTCGCACAGCTGCGCATAGCGCGAAGCCACCGCCAGGTCGGTCTTGGCCAGCACCATGTCCATGTTGGACAGCAGCGTGGAGAAGAACGGCCAGGTCTTGACCATGCGGCGCAGCGTGGTGACGGCGGACTTGCGTGCCTTGTCGTCCGGCGCGCGGTCCAGCAGCGACTTCACCGCGCTGCCAAAGCCGTACCAGCCCGGCAGCAGCAGCCGGCACTGGCCCCATGAGAAGCCCCACGGGATCGCGCGCAGGTCTTCGATGCGGCGGTGCTTCTTGTCCATCAGCTTGCGCGAGGCCGGACGCGAGCCCAGGTTCAGGTCGGCGATCTCGGTGATCGGCGTGGTGGCGAAGAAGTAGTCCTTGAAGCCCGGGGTCTCGTAGACCAGGTCGCGGTAGGCCGTGAAGGCGCGGTCGGACAGCTGCTGCATCACCGCCTCGAACATGTCGAGGTCCCTGGGCGCGTTCTGCTGCGGCAGCAGCGATGCTTCCAGCGTGGCCGCGACCACCGTCTCCAGGTTGCGCCGGCCGATCTCGGCGTTGGCGAACTTGCTGTTGATGATCTCGCCCTGCTCGGTCAGGCGGATCTGGCCGTTGACCGTGCCCGGCGGCTGCGACAGGATGGCGTCGTAGGTCGGGCCGCCGCCGCGGCCGACGGTGCCGCCGCGGCCGTGGAACAGGCGCAGCTTGACCTTGCGCTCCTCGAACAGCTGCACCAGCGCCAGCTCGGCCTTGTACAGCTCCCAGTTGGAGGTCAGGAAGCCGCCGTCCTTGTTGGAGTCCGAGTAGCCGAGCATCACTTCCTGCTCGACGCCATGGTGCGCAATCACCGAATCGAAGCCGGGCAGGTCCAGCAGCGACTGCATGATGCCGGCGGCGTTGCGCAAGTCCTCGATGGTCTCGAACAGCGGGATCACCATCAGTTCCATGCGCGCCGGATCGGTCTTGCTGCCCAGCGTGCCTTGCAGCATGCCGGATTCCTTCTGCAGCAGCATGACCTCGACCAGGTCGGACAGCGTCTCGGTGTGCGAGATGATGTAGTTGCGCGCGATGCGCTTGCCGTAGCGCTTGCGCAGCTCGCGCGCGGCGGCAAAGATCGCCAGTTCCTTGCGGGTCTGCTCGGAGTACTCGTGCCAAGGCAGCGTCAGCAGGCGCGGCTGGCGCAGCTCGGCCAGCAGCAGCTCCAGCTTGCGCTGCTCGGGCAGCGCGGCGTAGTCGGGGGCGATGCCGGCGGCGGCGAACAGCTCGGCGATGACGGCTTCGTGCACGTCCGACACCTGGCGCATGTCGACTGACGCCAGGTGGAAGCCGAACACGCCGATGGCACGCGCCAGCGCGTCGATGCGCGCACCTGCGAGCGCCTGGCCGTGGTTCTCGCGCAGCGAGTCGATCACCACCTGCACGTCGGCGGCGAAGGCTTCGGCGCTGTCATAGGGCTCGGCCGGCGCCACCGGGCGGCGCGGCGCGGCGTGGCCGGTCAGCGTCTTGCAGGTGGCGGCCAGGCGCGCGTAGATGCCGATCAGCGCGCGGCGATACGGTTCATCGGCGCGATGCTCGGAAATATCGGGCGAGCGCTCGGCCAGCGCCAGCAGTTCGGGGCTGGCATCGACCATCAGCGTCGACATCGACAGCTCGGCGCCCAGCGCATGGACTTCATCCAGGTACCAGTCCAGGATCATCTGGGCCTGCTGGCTGGAGGCGTGTTCCAGGGTCTCGGCGGTCACGTTGGGATTGCCGTCGCGGTCGCCACCGATCCACGAGCCCATCTGCAGGAACGGCGCCAGCGGCGTGGGCTGCGTGCCCGGGGTGCCCTTGCGCTTGCGCGTGGTCGGGAACACTGCGGCGATGTCTTCTTCCAGCTCCGTCATCAGCTGCGGGATACCGCGCAGGAAGCAGGTGCGGTAGTAAGACAGCGCGTTGTCGATCTCGTCGCCGACCGTCAGGCGCGCGTCGCGCAGCATGCGGGTCTGCCACAGCGTGGTGACCTTGGCGCGCAGCTGGGCGGTGTTGTGCTCGCGCTCGCGCGCGGTCGTCGGCAGGTCGCGCTCGGCCAGCAGGCGGGCGATCTCGCGCTCGGCGTCCAGGATGCTCTTGCGCTGGACTTCGGTCGGGTGCGCGGTCAGCACCGGCACGATCAGCGCCTCGTCCAGGAAGTTGCGCAGCTGCTTTCCAGTAACGCCGGCGGCGTCGATCTTCTCCAGCGCGTGCTGCAGGCTGCCGGCCTGCGGCGGCGAGCCGGCCAGCGCATGCACGCGACGGCGGCGGTTGTGGTGCTGGTCCTCGGCGATATTGGCCAGGTGCGAGAAATAGCTGAACGCGCGCACCACCTGGTTGGTCTGGTCGCGCGACAGGCGCTTGAGCAGGCGGTCCAGCTCGGCGCCGGCGGCACGGTCGTTCTCGCGGCGGAAGCGCACCGCGGTCTGGCGGATGGTTTCGACCACCTCGAAGGCGGCGTCGCCTTCCTGCTCGCGCAGGCATTCGCCCAGCAGGCGGCCCAGGAAGCGGATGTCCTCGCGCAGCGGCAGGTCTTTGTCAGGGGTGCGGCGGCCGACGGCGGCCGCGATGGTGGTTCCGTTGCTCGACACGATGGAAAGCTGGGGTTTGGAGACGCGCTTCGCGGTGCGTGAGGTGGCGCCGCTGCTGCCTTCGGTGCCGCTGCGGCGGCGGGCCGTGCGGGTCGGTTTGGTGGCGGATGCGCCGTTTGCTTCACCCAAGCCGGCGGCCGGATCCTTCGCGGCCGAAGCGCCGGCGGATGTGCCCGAAGCGCCCGAAGCGGCGGTCTTGCGGCCAGTGGGGCGCGCAGCGTGCTGCGTCATGCAATCTCCTCGTCTGCTTATCTATATTGGTGCGGAGCGGCTATTGGGTCGCGTGCTAACATTCACGGATGCAAGCATCCGCCATCCCGTCTTCCTCTACCGCTGTCGTGTCTAGCAACCTTCCGCAAAAGCTCGTCATTGCCTCCCGCGAGAGCCGTCTGGCCATGTGGCAGGCTGAACATGTGCGTGCTGCATTGCAACAATACTATCCCGCGTGTGACGTGTCCATTCTTGGCATGACCACGCGCGGAGACCAGATTCTAGACCGTACGCTGTCGAAAGTCGGCGGCAAGGGTCTGTTTGTCAAAGAACTGGAGTTCGCGATGGACGAAGGCCGCGCGGACCTGGCGGTGCATTCGCTCAAGGATGTGCCGATGGAACTGCCTCCCGGCTTCGCGCTGACCGCGGTGATGGAGCGCGAGGACCCGCGCGACGCACTGGTTTCGAACAGCTTTGCCTCGCTCGACGAGATGCCGCCCGGCACCGTGGTCGGCACCTCCAGCCTGCGCCGCGAGGCCTTGCTGCGCACCCGCTATCCGCACCTGGTGGTCAAGCCGCTGCGCGGCAACCTCGACACGCGGCTCGGCAAGCTTGACCGGGGCGAATATGGCGCCATCATTCTGGCCGCCGCGGGGCTCAAGCGCCTGGGCCTGAATGACCGCATCCGCGCGGTGATCCCCGTTGAGTCGTCGCTGCCCGCGGCCGGGCAGGGTGCGCTTGGCATCGAGATCCCGTCCAATCGCCCCGAGCTCGCCGCCTGGCTGGCTCCGCTCAACCACCAGCCGACGCTGCTGGCCGTGGCCGCTGAGCGCGCCGTGGCGCGCATGCTGAACGGTTCGTGCCAGGTACCGCTGGCGGCCCACGCATACTGGGACGGCGACCAGCTCAGGCTCGACGCCTTTGTCGGCATGCCCGACGGCACGCGCGGCCTGCGCGCCGCCGTTGCCGGCCCGGCCACCGACCTGCGCGCCGCGGAAGCCCTTGGCCAGGCCTGCGCGCGCGACCTGCTGGCGCAGGGCGCCGAAGCGATCCTCGCCGCGCTCGCCGATCCCGCCGCCGCCTCGCCCGGCACGCCCGGCACGCAACCTCCCGCCTGAGGCTGACCGATGCCCCGCCCGACCGTCGTTGTCACACGACCCGCCGGGCAGTCCCGGCAACTGACCGAGGCGCTGCAGGCCGCGGGTCTGGACGTGCTCAGCTTTCCGCTGCTGGCGATCGGCCCGGCCGCCGACGACGCGCCGCTGCGCGCGGCCCTGGCGCGGCTCGATCAGTTTGCGCTGGTGGTCTTTGTCAGTCCCAACGCCATTGCCCATGCGCTGGATGCGCTGGCCGGCGTGCAGGGTGCCGCCACGGCGCAATGGCCGGCGCAGGTGCCGGCCGCCGTGGTTGGTCCGGCCAGCGTGGCCGCATTGGCCGAGCGTGGCATCGCGCCGCCCACCTGCCGGGTGATCGCGCCGGCCGGCGCCGCAGGGAACGGGCAGGGCGCCGATGACGCCAGCGAAAGCGGCCATCACAACCACGACCCGAACCACGACGCCGAAGGCCCGCGCTTCGATTCCGAGGCGCTGTGGGCCCAGCTCGATCCCGCCACGCTCGCCGGCAAGCCCGTCCTGATCGTCCGCGGCAACGGCGGCCGCGACTGGCTCGGCGACCGCCTGCGCGAAGCCGGTGCCCAGGTCGAGGCCGTCGAGGCCTACCGGCGCACGCTGCCGGAGCCCGGCGCGATGCAATGGCAGGCCGTGCGCGACAGCGTGCAGGCCGGCGCGCCGCCCCATGTATGGCTGCTGACCAGCTCAGAGGCCGTGCGTAACCTCGACACGCTCGCGCGTCAACACCTTTCGCCGCGGGAAAATGCCGGCCTGCGGCAGGTGCAGTGCATCGCGCCGCATGCGAGAATCGCCGAACAAGCGCTGGCACTGGGCTTCAGCCATATCCTGCGTGCCGCGCCGGGCGATGCCGGCCTGCTCGCGGCGTGCCTGCAATGGGCCGATGCCCACGCCGGTCCGGTGCCGGTGGCGGCTGCGCCGGAAGCTGCCGGTGTATCGGGTGCATCCGGCCGCGCTGGCGCGATAACAGACACCAGCCCGGTGCGCGCCGGGGCACCGGCGCCAGCGCCGGCTGTCGCAGTCCCCGCAACGTCAACGAAGGTCGAACGCGTGACGCAAGAAACCACGTCCTCCTCCGCTACACCGCCGCCCGCTGCGGCCTCGGCGGCCTCCGCGCCCGCTCCGGGCCCCGGCGCCCCCGCTTCCTCCGCCGGCCAGCACGCTGCCGCGCGCAAGCCCGCGGCGCTGTGGGCCCTGGTGGCCGTGCTGGTGGTTGCCACCGCCGGCGGCTTCTGGTGGCTGCAGCAGCGCGTGGACCACCTGACCGGCGAACTGGCCCGGCGCCAGCAAAGCAACGACGCGCTGGTGCAGGAGTCGCGCGTGCTGACGCGCAATGCGCAAGACACCGTCAAGGAGCTGCAGGCCAAGGTCGGCGCGCTCGAAAACCAGGTCGGCGAGACCCGCGACAAGCAGGTGGCGCTGGAGCAGGTCTACCAGGATCTGATGCGCAACCGCGACGACTGGGAAATCGCCGAGATCCAGCAACTGCTGACCAACGCCGGCCAGCAGTTGCAGCTGACCGGTAACGTGCAGGTTGCGCTGGCCGCGCTGCAAAGCGCCGACGCGCGCCTGGCGCGCACCGACAAGCCGCAGTACAACCTGCTGCGCCGAGCCATTGCCCGCGACATCGCGCGCATGAAGGCCGTGCCCGACACCGACCTGACCGGCGCCGCGATCAAGCTGGACGAAGCCATCAACCAGGTCGACGCGCTGCCGCTGCTGTCCAGCGAACGCATGCTCGAACGCACCGAGGCCGATGCCCGCAAGGAGGGCGCGGCCGGCAAGGGCGGCGCCAGCGCCCCGGCGGCGGCTGCCACCAACGGCTGGTTCTCCCGCCTGTGGACCTACCTGCGCGACGAAATGGCGCAGGTAGTCCGCATCCGCAAGGTCGACGATGCGGAAGCGCTGCTGCTGTCCGGCGACCAGGGCTGGTTCCTGCGCGAGAACGTCAAGCTGCGCCTGCTCAATGCGCGGCTGGCACTGCTGTCGCGCAACGAGCCGGTGTTCCGCAACGACCTCGCCGCCGCGCAGGCGATGATCGGCCGCTACTTCGACACCAAGTCGCGCCGCGTGCAGGGCGTGCTGACCCTGCTCAGGCAGGCACAGGCAGGCGCGGTGACGGTGCAGCTGCCGACCATGTCCGAGAGCCTGGGCGCGTTGAACGCCCTGAAGAAGGAGTAAGCCCAATGCGCCTTCTGTTCTGGGTTGCGGTCCTGTTCGGCGGCGCCGTCGGGCTGGCGCTGTTCACGCAGTTCAACCACAGCAATGTGGTGCTGTTCTATCCGCCGTACCGCGTCGAGCTGTCGCTGAACCTGGCGCTGGCCTTGCTGCTGCTGGTGTTCTTCGTGGTCTGGACGGTGATGTCCACCATCCGACATCTGTCCGAAATGCCGCGCCGCGCCGCCGCCTACCGCGAGCGCAGCCGTATGAACAAGGCGCAGGCGGCGCTGCGCGAGTCGATCGAGAACCTGTTCGCCGGCCGCTTCGCCCGCGCCGAGCGCTGCGCGCGCGAGGCCCAGTCCTGGGAAGACCAGGCCCAGACCGCCGCGCTGATCGGCGCGCGCGCCGCGCACCGCATGCAGGAGACCGAGCGGCGCGATGCCTGGATGTCGCAGGTCACCGATCCCGAGCGCGAGCAGGCACGCCTGGTGTCGATGGCCGAACTGCTGGTCGATGCCCGCGACGCCGACGGCGCGCTGGAAACGATCGCCCAGCTGCAGGCACAGGGCGCGCGCCAGATCCATGTGCAGCGTATCGCGCTGCGCGCGCACCAGCACCTGAAGAACTGGTCCGAAGTGCTGCGCCTGGCGCGCTCGCTGGAGAAGCGCAACGCGCTGCATCCGGTGCTGGCGCTGCGGCTCAAGCAGATGGCGGTCGAGGCCATGCTTGACGAGCGCCGCCACGATGCCGACGCCCTCGGCGAATTCTGGCGCTCGCTGTCCGCCGACGAGCGCCGCGCCACGCGCATCGCCGAGCCCGCCGCGCGCTACTTTGCCGCGCTGGGCCGCCAGAACGAAGCCCGCCGCATCATCGAGGACGCGCTCAAGTTCAACTGGGACAGCCGCCTGGTGCTGCGCTACGCCGACTGCGCGGTGCCCGGCCATGCGCTGCCGCAGATCCAGCAGGCCGAGAAATGGCTGGCCGGGCATCCCGCCGATGCCGACCTCTACTACACGCTGGGCGTGCTGTGCCTGGGCGAGAAGCTGTGGGGCAAGGCCCAGTCCAGCTTCGAGCGAGCGCTGAAGTATGCCGATATCGACCAGCAGCGCCGGCTGCGCGTGCGCACGCACCTGGCGCTGGCGCGGCTGTTCGAGGAAACCGAGCGTTTCGAGGACGCGCAGCGGCACTATCGCGAAAGCGCGATGCTGGCGGCCTGAGCGGTCGCCTCCGGCGTTCACTCGTCCGGGTCGTCCTGTTCCATGCCGGCGGCGCTGCGCTTGCCGCCTTCCTTCACCACCCCATACCGCGCCAGCGTTTCCTTGCGCGCCACGTCATGCTGCACCAGCGGGCGCGGGTAGTCCTCGCCCAGTCGCACGCCGGCATCCGCCAGCACATGGTCGGGGGCGGTCCACGGCGCATGCAGGTACTTGTCGGGCAACGCCGCCAGCTGTGGCAGGTACTTGCGGATAAAGCGCCCCTGCGGGTCAAACTTCTCCGACTGAGTCACCGGGTTGAAGATGCGGAACCACGGCTGCGCGTCGCAGCCGGTCGACGCCGCCCATTGCCAGCCGCCGTTGTTGGCGGACAAGTCGAAATCATTGAGCAGGTCGGCAAAGTACTGCTCCCCGCGGTGCCAGTCCACGCCCAGGTCCTTGACCAGGAAGCTGGCCGTGACCATGCGCAGCCGGTTGTGCATATAGCCGCTCTGCCGGATTTGCAGCATGGCGGCATCGACCAGCGGATAGCCGGTGGCGGCATCGCACCAGGCGTGGAAATAGCGCTCACCGGTTTCGCCGTCCTGCCAGCGGATTTGGTCGTAGGCCGGGTGGAAGGCCGCGCCGCCGGCCACGCGCGGATGATGGTGCAGGATCATGAAGTAAAAATCGCGCCAGATCAGCTCGGACAGCCACACCGCCGCGCCCGCGCTGTCCGCGCCGCCGCGCAGCACCGCTTCATGCGCGGTACGCGCCAGCGTGCGGATCGAGATGGTGCCGAAGCGCAGGTGCACCGACAGGTAGCTGGGACCGCGCAGGGCAGGGTAGTCGCGGCGGCGGCCGTAGTCGCCGATGCGCCCGGTGAATTCCTCGAACAGCGCTTGCGCACCGGCGGCGCCGGTCGGCATGGCGATCTCGGCGAGGTTGCTGGTGCGGAAGCCAAGCTGTTCGAGCGTCGGCAACGGCTGGCGATATGCTGCCGGCGCGGGCGCCAGCGCATGCAGGTACGGGTCGATCGGATACGGGCGCAGGTCAAACGGCTGCACGGTCCGCAGCCAGGCATTCTTGTAGGGCGTGAACACCGAGAAGGGCTTGCGCTGCCCGTTCAGGATCTCGTCGCGCTCGAAGATGGCCTGGTCCTTGAACGTGAACAGCGCGCGCGCCTGCGCCGCCAGCGCCTGGCGCACGCTGTCATCGCGTGCCATGGCGGCAGGCTCGTAGTCGTGGTTGGCAAAGACCGCCTGGACGTCCAATGCTTGCGCCAGCGCGGGAACGGCGTCGACGGCGCGATCGTCCAGCACGATCAGCCCGCCGCCAGCCGCTGTCAGCGTCTCGGCCAGTTCCCGCAATGACTCGAGGATGAATTCGATGCGCCGGTCGGCCTGCAGGCCGCGCGCCAGAAGCGGGTCGAGGATGTCGCGGTCGAATACGAAGACGCACCACACCCGGGCACAATGCCTGAGGGCATAATGCAGCGCCGCGTGGTCGCTGGCGCGCAGGTCGCGCCGGAACCAGACCAGCCCGCGCTCGAAATCCTGGCCGATACGGTAATGTCTGCGGCCCGATGCCGAAGGGTCTGCTGGCTGCATGCGCGCTGCCTGACGGAGTCGAAGGAATGCGCGCAATGATGCCGGCAAATGGCTTGTCGCGGAGATGCGTCGCGCCAATACCCTAACATAGCGGTTCGGCACCGATCTGCCACCCAAACAACGATTACAGCAACAAAGCACATGACACTCGACCGTATTCTCCAATCCCAGGGCTTCGGCACCCGCCGCTACTGCGGCGACCTGGTCGCCGCCGGGCTGGTCGAAGTCAACGGCGCGCTGTGCGAGGATCCGCGCGCCCAGTTCGAGGTGGACGGCCTGCGCCTGACCGTCGATGGCGAGGAGTGGATCGCCTGCACCAAGGCCTACCTGATGCTGAACAAGCCCGCCGGCTATGAGTGCTCGCAGCGACCGCGCCACCATCCCAGCGTGTACAACCTGCTGCCGGTGCCGCTGCGCCAGCGCGAGGTCCAGGCCGTGGGGCGGCTCGACCACGACACCACCGGCCTGCTGCTGCTGACCGATGACGGCCAGTTCATCCACGCCCAGACCTCGCCCAAGCGCAAGGTGCCCAAGGTCTATGAAGTGACGACTGCTGAGCCGGTCACGCCGGAACAGGCCCAGGCACTGGTCACAGGCGTGCAGCTGCTGGACGAACCCGCGCCGATCGCCGCAGAAGCCTGCGAGATCACCGGCGAACGCAGCCTGCGCCTGACCCTCCTGCAGGGCAAGTACCATCAGGTCAAGCGCATGGTGGCCGCCGCGGGCAATCACGTCAGCGCCCTGCATCGCAGCGCGCTCGGCAGCCTGCAACTGGATCCGGAACTGGCGCAAGGGGAATGGCGCTGGCTGACGGCGGACGAACTCGCGGCGCTCACCCGCAAGGCATGACCAAAGGGCCGTATCATCGGTCCGTAATTCCCGGCAAGCGGCCCTGCGCGGGCGCCCATTGCTGCACTGCAACGCCCGCCAATCTTTTCCGGAAGACCCCCGGCGATTTGATAAAATGCAAGGCATGGCGAAGCCCGAAGCACCCATCAATCTGACCAATCAGTTCCTGATTGCCATGCCTGGCATGGCCGATCCGACCTTTTCGGGTTCCGTCGTCTATATCTGCGAACACAACGAGCGTGGCGCGCTCGGGCTGGTGATCAACCGGCCCATCGACATCGACATGGCCACGCTGTTCGACAAGATCGACCTCAAGCTTGAAATCCAGCCAGTGGCGCACCAGCCGGTCTATTTCGGCGGCCCGGTGCAGACCGAGCGCGGCTTCGTGCTGCACGACCCGGTCGGCGTCTATGTCTCGTCGCTGGCGGTGCCGGGCGGGCTGGAAATGACCACCTCCAAGGATGTGCTGGAAGCCGTGGCGAACGGCAGCGGCCCGCACCGCTTCCTGCTGACGCTGGGCTATTCCGGCTGGGGTGCCGGCCAGCTGGAAGAAGAACTCAGCCGCAACGGCTGGCTGACCGTCCAGGCCGATCCCGAGATCATCTTCAGCGTGCCGCCCGAAGGGCGCTTTGCCGCGGCCATCGGCCTGCTGGGCGTCGACGTCAACATGCTGTCGGGCGAGGCCGGGCATGCCTGACGCCGTGGGGCGCGAACTGCCCCGCGACGGCACGGTCCTGGCATTCGACTACGGCGAGAAAAAGATCGGCGTCGCGCTGGGCAACTTCATCACGCGCGAGGCGCGTGCGCTGACCATCCTGCCCAATATTACCGTTGAAGGCCGCTTCGAGGCCGTGGGCGCGCTGATCCAGGAATGGAGCCCGGTGCAGCTGATCGTCGGCATGCCGGTCAACCCGGACGGCGAAGAGCAGCCGATGATGCGGTTGGCGCGGCGCTTCGGCAACCAGCTCAACGGGCGCTTCAACCTGCCGGTGGAATGGGTGGACGAGCGCTATTCCTCGCGCGCCGCCTCGATGGCCGGCGCGCGCCGCGGCGAACTCGACGCCGAAGCCGCGCGCATCATCCTGCAACAGTATTTCGACCAATTCCCGCTATGACGCAGATTTCCGCACCCGACGCCGAGGCGCTGTACCGCAAGCTGCTGGACCAGGCCCGCGCCCTGATCCCCGACGCCGAGCGTGAACGCTGGTCTGTGGCAGGCATCCATTCCGGCGGCGCATGGATCGCCGCGCGCCTGGCCGCGGACCTGAACCTGCCCGAGCATGGCGTGATCAACGTCGCCTTCCATCGCGACGACTACGCCAAGAAGGGCCTGCACAGCCAGGCCCAGCCGACCACGCTGCCGTTTGCCGTGGAAGACCGCAACATCCTGCTGATCGACGACGTGCTGGCCACCGGCCGCACCATCCGCGCCGCCGTCAACGAACTGTTCGACTACGGCCGTCCGGCGCGCGTTGCGCTGGGCGTGCTGGCCGACCGCGGCGGGCGCCAGCTGCCGATCGCCGCCGACCTGGTGGCCGCCGAGATCGAACTGCCGCGCGGCAAGACGCTGGTGCTGTCGCGCCAGGGCGAGGGCGCCGACGCGCGCTTTGCCTTCGCCACCGAACCTACCGACACTGCCGCCGGCTGAGCCGGCGTTTGCCTGCCAGGCGCTGCATTGCACTGTAGCGCGCCTGGCGCCTGCCACGAGACCAGACCACCCCGTTTTTTGCCCGCGCCCGACCTGCCATGACCAAGACGTTCCGCAACCCGCAGCTCACCAAGAACGGCGAACTGAAGCATTTGCTGTCGATCGAGGGGTTGTCGCGTGACATGATCACGCACATCCTCGATACCGCCAGCCAGTTCGTATCGCTGTCCGACTCAGACCGCGATGTCAAGAAGGTGCCGCTGCTGCGCGGCAAGAGCGTGTTCAACCTGTTCTTCGAGAACTCCACCCGCACCCGCACCACCTTCGAAATCGCGGCCAAGCGGCTGTCGGCGGACGTACTCAACCTGAACATCAATGCGTCGTCGACCAGCAAGGGCGAGTCGCTGCTCGACACCATCAACAACCTGTCGGCCATGTCCGCAGACATGTTCGTGGTGCGCCATGCCAGTTCAGGCGCGCCCTACCTGATCGCCGAGCACGTCGCGCCGCATGTGCACGTGATCAACGCCGGCGACGGCCGCCATGCGCACCCGACGCAGGGTCTGCTGGATATGTTCACGATCCGGCACTTCAAAAAGGACTTCACCAACCTGACCGTTGCCATCGTCGGCGACATCCTGCACTCGCGCGTGGCGCGTTCGGATATCCACGCGCTGACCACGCTGGGCGTGCCCGAAGTGCGCGCCATCGGCCCGCGCACGCTGCTGCCGTCTGCCCTGGAGCAGATGGGCGTGCGCGTCTTCCACAACATGGAAGAGGGGCTCAAGGGCGTCGACGTGGTCATCATGCTGCGGCTGCAGAACGAACGCATGAGCGGCGCGCTGCTGCCGTCCGCGCAGGAATACTTCAAGGCGTACGGCCTGACACCGGAACGCCTGGCGCTGGCCAGGCCCGATGCCATCGTGATGCACCCGGGCCCGATGAACCGCGGCGTGGAGATCGACTCCGCCGTGGCCGACGGCCCGCAATCGGTGATCCTGAACCAGGTGACCTTCGGCATCGCCGTGCGCATGGCCGTAATGGGCATCGTGGCAGGGAACAACGACTGATGACGATGCGGCATAGCCAAGACCTACCGAACACGCCAAGCGACACGACCGATACGACAAGCCACGCTATGAAGATTCACATCCAGGGCGGCCGCCTGATCGACCCGGCCAGCAACACCGATGCCGTGCAGGACCTCTACCTCGCCGCCGGCAAGATCGTCGGCGTCGGCAACGCCCCGGCGGACTTCACCGCCAACAAGGTGATCGACGCCAAGGGCCTGATCGTGTGCCCCGGCCTGGTCGACCTGTCCGCGCGCCTGCGCGAGCCCGGCTACGAATACAAGGCCACCCTCGAATCCGAAGTCGCCGCGGCCGCCGCCGGCGGCGTCACCAGCCTGATCTGTCCGCCCGATACCGACCCCGTGCTGGACGAGCCGGGCCTGGTCGAGATGCTCAAGTTCCGCGCCCGCACGCTGAACCAGACCCACGTCTACCCGCTGGGCGCGCTGACACTGGGGCTGAAGGGCGAAGTCCTGACCGAAATGAACCAGCTGACCGAGGCCGGCTGCGTCGGCTTCAGCCAGGCCGAGCAGCCGGTGCGCAACACCCAGGTGCTGCTGCGCGCGCTGCAATATGCGCAGACCTTCGGCTTCACCGTCTGGCTGCGCCCGGAAGACCCGTTCCTGGGCGGCGGCGTGGCCGCCAGCGGCCCCGTGGCGTCGCGCCTCGGCCTGTCCGGCGTATCCGTGATCGCCGAGACCGTGCGGCTGCACACCATCTTCGAACTGATGCGCTCCACCGGCGCCCGCGTGCACCTGTGCCGCCTGTCCTCCGCCGCCGGGCTGGAGCTGGTGCGCCAGGCCAAGCGCGAAGGCCTGCCGGTCAGCTGCGACGTCAATATCCACCACGTCTCGCTGACCGACATGGATATCGGCTACTTCAATTCGCAAATGCGCTTCTCGCCGCCGCTGCGCAGCACCCGCGACCGCGACGCCATCGTCGCGGCGCTGGCCGACGGCACCATCGACGCGCTGTGCTCCGACCACACCCCGGTGGACGACGACGAGAAACTGCTGCCCTTCGCCGAAGCCACTCCCGGCGCCACCGGCCTGGAACTGCTGCTGCCGCTGACCCTGCGCTGGGCCGCCGAACACAAGGTGCCGCTGGCACAGGCGCTGGCCCGCATCACCTCCGAGCCCGCGCGCCTGAGCGGCCTGAAGGCCGGCACGCTGGCCGCCGGCGCCCCCGCCGATGTCTGCGTGTTCAATCCGAAGCAGGTGTGGAAGGTCGAGCGCCGCTCGCTCAAGAGCCAGGGCAAGAACACGCCGTGGCTCGGCTACGAGATGGAAGGCAAGGTGCGGATGACGCTGGTCGGCGGCCAGATCGTCTACGGCAACGGCGGCGGCAACGGTAACGGCAACCACGCCAACGCATGATCTGGCTGCGCAAGACCGCGCTGGTGCTGCACCTGCTGCGCGGGCTGCTAACCTGCGCGGTGCTGTTCCCGTGGCTGGGCGCGCGTTCGCGCGCCTGGCACATCCGGCGCTGGTCGCGGCGGTTGCTGCGCATCTGCGGGGTGGAGGTCGAGGTCGTCGATGTCCGCGGCGCGGCCCCGCACGGCGCCGCGCGCCAGGGCGCGCTGGTGGTGTCCAACCATATCTCGTGGCTGGATATCTATGTGATTCATAGCTGGCAGCCGGTACGGTTCGTTGCCAAGTCCGAGATCCGGAGCTGGCCGCTGATCGGCTGGCTATGTGACAAGACCGGCACCATCTTCATCGAACGCGCGCGCAAGCGCGACGCGCACCGCGTCCTGCACGACATCACCGACGTCATGCTGCAGGGCGACCTCGTCGGCGTGTTCCCCGAAGGGACCACCACCGACGGTACCGGGGTGCTGCCGTTTCACGCCAACCTGATGCAAGCCCCGATCTCCGGGGGCCTGCCGGTGCAGCCGGTCGGACTGAACTACCTGGACGCGGCCACCGGCCAGCCGACGCTGGCGGCTGCCTACATCGACGACACCACGCTGCTGCAGTCGCTGAACGCCGTCCTGCGCGCCCCGCGCATCAAGGCGCGGGTGGTCATTGGCCCGCCGCTGGCACCGGCGTCCGCCGACCGCCGCGAGCTGGCAGGCGCCGCCCGCGAGGTCGTGCAGCATCTCGCGCAAGGGGCCGGTGACGAGGCAGTGGCAACGGCCGAGCGCCTGAACCAGCCGACCCAGCCTGCCGCCGAGCCCGTCGCAGCCTCCGCTGCCATCAGCTAGCGCGATTGCCCTCCCCGCCAAGGCGGGATTGCGCCTCAGGCCAGCGGATCACAATATTGCGGGCAATCGACCTGGACCACGGTCCGCTCGGCCGGATCCGCCGCCATGCGCGCTGCGGTCAGCTTGCCACCCCAGACGCAGCCGGTATCCAGCGCCATCAGGTCCGGCCGCATCACCAGGCCCAGCGTCGACCAGTGCCCGCACACCACGGTCACATCCCCGGTGCGGCGTCCCGGCACATCGAACCACGGCATAAAGCCGTCCGGCGCCTTGCCGAGCCCTTCCTTGGTCTTGAAGTCCATCACGCCATCGACGGTGCAATAGCGCAGTCGGGTAAGGGCATTCACCACCACGCGATGCCGCTCGATGCCACGCAGGCCGTCGTGCCAGCGGTCGGGGGTATTGCCGAAGATGTCGGCGAGGAAGCCTTGCCAGTTGGGGCCCTGGAGTTGGGCTTCGACTTCCTGGGCGAGGTCGATGACCTGGGTGGCGGTCCATTGGGGGAGGACGCCGGCGTGGACTAGGAGGAAGTTGTTTTCCAGCAGGGCCAATGGGCGGTGGCGGAGCCAGGTGAGCAAGTCCTCACAATCAGGGGCGGCGAGGATGTCGTCGAGGGTGTCGGATTTGCCTTTCTTGCGGACGCCGGCGGCTACGGCAAGGAGGTGGATGTCGTGGTTGCCGAGGACGGTTTCGGCGCGGGGAGCCATGGCATGGATGGTGCGCAGAGTTTGAAGGGATTTGGGGCCGCGGTTGACGAGGTCGCCGACGAAGCGGAGGGTAGGCTGCTCGCCGAGCCTGGGAAGCAGGGTAGAGAGGGACGGCGCGCAGCCCTGCAGGTCGCCGATGGCGAAATGTGGTGTAAAGGATACGTTGGGTTTGGTCATCAAGGATCTGAGCAACTATTTCGCTTCTATTTGTAGTTTTGTGACCGATATACCGTCGCTCGGTTACATGAGGCAACAAAAAGAGGGGGGGAGCAGGTAAGTTGGTGCATTCAGTCAGATAGAATACCGCCACTTCTGCAGGCACTTAACGCCCCGCCGTCCCTGAGAGGACAAGGTGGGCGCTCGGCTTTTGTCGGGTCATCGAAACATATCGACGCAAGGAGCAAGTTTTGTCCCATATTTTGGTCACTGGGGGCGCTGGTTTCATTGGCGCCAATTTCGTTCTGGCATGGCTGGGCGACAAATCGGCGGATGGGGTCATCAACGTCGACAAGCTCACCTATGCGGGAAATCGGAAGACGCTGGCGTCGGTAGAGGATGATCCCCGCCACGTGTTCTCGCAAACGGATATCTGCGACCGCTCCGCCCTGGACGAGCTTTTCGCTACCTACAAACCGCGCGCAGTCGTGCACTTTGCGGCGGAGAGCCATGTCGACCGGTCCATTCACGGCCCGGGCGAATTCATCCAGACGAATATCGTCGGTACCTTTACGCTGCTGGAAGCTGCGCGCGCCTATTGGGGTAGCCTGGAAGAACCGGCCAAGTCCGGATTCCGCTTCCTCCACGTCTCCACTGACGAGGTGTTCGGCTCGCTGAGCGAAACCGATCCCCAGTTCTCGGAAACCACGCCGTACGCGCCCAATAGCCCGTACTCGGCGTCCAAGGCAGCCTCGGATCATCTGGTGCGCGCGTATCACCATACGTACGGCTTGCCAGTCCTAACGACGAACTGTTCCAACAACTATGGCCCGTATCATTTCCCTGAAAAGCTGATCCCGCTAATTATCGCCAATGCGCTTGCGGGCAAGCCGCTGCCGATTTATGGCGATGGCCTGAACGTGCGCGACTGGCTTTATGTGCGCGATCACTGTTCGGCAATTCGCGAAGTACTGGGCCGCGGCCGCCTCGGCGAAACTTACAACGTCGGCGGCTGGAACGAGAAAACCAACCTCGACGTCGTGCACACGCTGTGCGATCTGCTGGACGAGTTGCGTCCGAAGGCCGCCGGCTCGTACCGCGACCAGATTACCTTCGTCAAGGACCGTCCCGGCCACGATCGCCGCTACGCTATCGACGCCCGCAAGCTAGAGCGTGAGTTGGGGTGGAAGCCGGCGGAGACGTTTGAGTCCGGAATGCGCAAGACGGTGCAGTGGTATCTGGATAACCAGGCTTGGGTGCAGGACGTGATGTCGGGGGAGTATCGGCATTGGGTGGCGAAGCAGTATGCAGCGTAACGCCGTCACTCCCACTTTTCTCATCACCGGCAGTAACGGTCAGGTCGGTTTCGAACTGCGGCGTAGCCTAGCGCCACTGGGTAAGGTTGTGGCGCTCGACCGTTCGGGCTGCGACCTGTCACGCCCCGATGATATCCGTCGCGTGGTGCGCGAATGCCGGCCTGATGTCATCGTCAATCCTGCTGCTTATACGGCGGTTGACAAAGCGGAGTCGGAAGCAGAGCTGGCTTATGCCGTCAATGGCACAGCTGTAGGCCTGCTGGCGGAAGAGGCCAAGGCGCTTGGCAGCCTGCTGGTGCACTATTCGACCGATTATGTCTTTGACGGCACTAAGGTGGGCGCCTACGTCGAAACCGATGCGGTGAACCCTCAATCGGTGTACGGCAAGAGCAAGCTCACCGGAGAGAAGGCCATCGCCGCTGCCGGAGGACCGAACCTCGTCTTCCGGACCTGCTGGGTAGCCGGTGCTCACGGTGGCAACTTCGCAAAAACCATGCTGCGGCTTGGCCGCGAGCGCGACAGTCTGCGTGTGATCGCAGATCAGTTCGGTGCGCCTACCACGGCCGCGTTGATTGCTGATGTGACCGCGCAAATTGTGGCGCGGCACTGGTGGTTTGGTGACAAGCAGGCCTTCGCCTCCGGCATCTACCATCTCGCCGCTGCCGGCGAGACCACCTGGCACGCCTATGCCACCGAAGTGCTGCGCTATGCCGCCGCCAAAGGCATCGCGCTGAAGGTAGATCCGGCGCGCATCGAAGCGATCCCGACCACGGCATATCCGCTGCCAGCACCGCGCCCCGCCAACTCTCGCCTGAGCACTGCCAAGCTGCGCCAGAGCTTCGGCATCCATCTTCCAGACTGGCAGCAGGGTGTGCACCACCTGCTGGACCAGATCTTTTCCTGAGCTAGACATCATGCGCAAGGGCATCATTCTCGCCGGAGGCTCCGGCACTCGGCTTTATCCGATCACGCGATCGGTCTCCAAGCAGCTGCTGCCGGTCTATGACAAGCCGATGATCTACTATCCGCTGTCCACGCTCATGCTGGCAGGGATTCGTGACATCCTGATTATCTCGACGCCGGAAGACACGCCGCGCTTTGCCGACATGCTTGGCGATGGCAGCAAGTGGGGGATCAATCTGCAGTATGCGGTGCAGCCTTCGCCGGATGGGCTGGCGCAGGCCTTCATCATCGGCCGCGAGTTCATTGGCAATGATCCGTCCACGCTGATTCTGGGCGACAACATCTTCCATGGCCATGACCTGGTCAGCCAGCTCACGCGTTCCGCCAAGCAACAGGAAGGTGCGACCGTCTTCGCCTATCACGTCCATGATCCGGAGCGTTATGGCGTAGTGGAGTTTGACGAGAACTTTCGCGCGCTGTCGCTGGAAGAAAAGCCGGCCAAGCCGCGTTCCCACTATGCCGTGACCGGCCTGTACTTCTACGACAACCAGGTCTGTAACATTGCTGCCGATATCAAGCCTTCGGCGCGTGGCGAACTGGAGATCACCGACGTCAACAAGCGTTATCTGGAGATGACGCAGCTGGAAGTGGAAATCATGGGCCGCGGTTATGCATGGCTGGATACCGGCACGCACGACTCGCTGCTGGAGGCCGCCAGCTTCATCGCCACGCTGCAGAACCGGCAGGGGCTGATGGTGGCGTGCCCGGAGGAAATTGCCTACCGCAGCAAGTGGATCGACGCGGAGCAGGTAGTCGCGCTGGCAGCGCCGCTGGCGAAGAATGGTTACGGCAAATATCTGCAGCAAATTATTTCGGAAGCGATCAAATGAGTCTTACCGTCATTCCTACTGCACTGCCGGAAGTCTTGATCATCGAGCCAAAAGTCTTTGGCGACGCACGAGGCTTCTTTTTCGAGAGCTACAACGAGCGAGCGTTCGAAGAGGCAACTGGAATCAAACGCAGCTTCGTCCAGGATAACCACTCACGCTCGGCGCGCAATGTGCTACGCGGCCTGCACTATCAGATCCAGAATCCGCAGGGCAAGCTGGTGCGTGTGACAGCCGGTGAGGTATTTGATGTGGCGGTGGATATCCGGCGGAGCTCCCCCAATTTTGGGAAATGGGTCGGCGTCACCCTGTCGGCAGAGAACAAGCGCCAGCTCTGGATCCCGGAGGGATTCGCGCATGGTTTCCTGGTGGTTTCAGACTCGGCAGAGTTTCTCTATAAGACGACTGACTACTATGCGCCGGAATTCGAGCGGAGCCTGCTTTGGAATGATCCGGGCATTGGTATCCAGTGGCCGCTTGACGCTACCCCGCTGCTTGCAGCGAAGGACCAAGCCGCGAGCCCGCTGAGCCACGCCGAAGTGTTCGCTTGAGGCGGTGACTGAGAGGAGGGGGCGGCAGGTTAGTGAAAGGGCATTCAGGAGTGCAAATGCAGTGTGATCTATCTGTTCTGATTCCGTTCAAAGACAAGGCGGAAATGACACTGCAGTGTGTCGACTCGCTTTACAAGTTTGGCCCGGACTGCCGGGAGGTTCTGCTGGTCAGCAATAATTCCTGCAAGTCTGAACTCGACGCAGTCAGGGCTGGATTGGCAAAGTACGACAATGCGAGCGTGCTTGTGTACGACGAGCCGTTCAACTACCAGAAACTGAACAACTGGGCAGTTGATCATTCGTGCGGCAGTGATCTGCTCTTCCTGAACAACGATACCGAACTGGTAGAGCGATCCAGGGGGCTACTGGAAACCATGGTGACGCGAGCCCATGACCCCGCGGTGGGCGCTGTGGGCTGTGTACTACTGTACGGTGATGCCAAGACGATCCAGCATGGCGGCGTGTATCTGGTGTCGGGCGGGCTTGCCGATCATCTTTTTGTCGGCCAACGCCTCTCAGATGTGGTCAAGAGCTGCGCCGATGGCTCACTACACCCGGACATTCGCAGCGAACTTGGTCTGAGTGCGGTGACCGGCGCGGTAACTGTCGTGCAACGGGACAAGTTTGCTGCCGTGGGTGGATTTGACGAGAGATTCATCATTTGCGGCGGCGACGTGGATCTGTGCATCCGACTGGAGAAGGCCGGTTACGCAACCGTGATGGCGGGTGCCGATTCTGGTTTCATCCTTCACAAGGAGAGCCAGTCGCGGGCGCATAAGCCAATCCCCTATAACGATTTCTACCGCTCGTACCTGTCATACCTGGAAAGCTATGACACGGAAAGAGGGGATCGCTTCGTCCACGTAGATTCAAAGATTTCTCATCAATGAGCAAAAAGACATTCCTGCTGCGTGTCGTACGACGCCTGGTTTTTATCGGCCGTAAAGGGCTGCACAAGCTCTATCAGGCGGCGTCCGACACGGAGCATCGGCTGAGTGCCGTGATCGAGGGACGCCCTGTGGTGGCAGGGGACAAGAGCGTCACCCGAGCCAGGCAATTTGCCGAGGTCTACTACTCAGCCAATCCCTCCGTGACCCCGGTAATGCCCGCCCTGCCGCAGGCCGGGCGCCGGCCAGCCGTGGTAGTCCTAGTGCCGACGCTATCGGATTCTTCGCTGTTCGGCGGCATTGCTACAGCATTGATCTTTGGCGCGCTGCTGAGCCAGAAGACTTCGCGGGGCCTGCGCATTGTGCAGACGGTGGTGAATGGCAAGGCTACGCGGTTGCAGGGGCTATTCGATAAGTACAACATCAGTATCGATGCTTCTGCCATTGAAGTTCTGAGTGTGGCCGAGCGTCGCCATAACTACTATGGCTATCTGGACCTGCATCCTGCCGACCAGCTTGTCGTCAGTGCCTGGTGGGACGCGGCACTCGCCGCCGAATTTCCGCTGCGCCGCAAGTTTATCTACCTTGTGCAGGACTACGAGCCGATCTTCTATGCGAATAGTGATGCGCGCCTGCTTGCAGAGCAAAGTTACCAGTCCGCCAACTTCGTCGCGGTCTGCAATACCGAGTTGATGGCGCAGTGCATCACCGAAAGCGGAATGCTTTCGCCCGATACGCCTGTCCTGCACTTCGAGCCCGCAGTGGCTCGCATGGCAGGCCGTCGCTCCCCTGGTTCGCCCGGCAAGGCAAAGCGGACGCTATTTTTCTATGGTCGCCCCAACGTCGAGAGAAACCTGTTCCATTTCGGCTTGCGAATCCTTAACGAAGTCTTTGCGCGCAATCTGCTCAGCGGGGCTGAGTGGGATGTTGTGATGGCCGGCGAGACGACGGCTCCGAACATTCAGCTCGAATCTGGCGTGGTCATTCGTAATCTGGGTAAGCTTTCGCTCGATGAGTACGACGAAGTCAAGTTGAAGACAGACGTCGCCTTGTCTCTGATGATGGCTCCCCATCCTAGCTACCCGCCTCTCGAACTCGCTTTGGCGGGGGCTGCGGTCGTTACTTCAAGATATGGTCCGAAGCAGGACCTGACTCGTTATTCCGAAAACATTCTTTGCGTGGCCCCGGACCTGGAGTCGATGATTGACGCCATCGTCCACGCAGCGCAAATGACTGAGGCGCAGCGGGTCGGGAATGCTGCGCGCACGGTCCTTCCGGTCGACTGGCAAAGTGCGTTCGCACGATGCCTTGATCAACTCGATCCGTTGCTCGACGGCAAGAGCCTCGCCCTGCCAGCTGCAAAGGCCGAGTCACCTGTTGCGGCCACACCGACTTCGTAAGTCTCCGATGGCATGGGGCACGGCTACCTGAACTGCACGCAGCAGCAAGAGCATCACTACCGGGGATACCGGTAATTCCAACCCGAACCAACACGATCCGTCATTCAACCCATGCCTCCAGAATTTTCCGCCCTGGCATCGCTTTCGGGCACCAGGCCCGAAGGCAACCGCCTCAGCAGCGGGGTAGCCATGTGCACCTGCAATGGAGGCAGGTTTCTCATCCCCCAACTCGAATCCATCGTTGCTCAGACACGGAAGCCTGATCACATCGTGGTCAGCGACGACCATTCGACTGATGATACCTGGACGAAGCTGCAGGACTGGGCGTCGGCGGTGCGAGCCGAGCACGGCATCCGCGTCACCCTGGTCCAGAATGTTGTCAGGTTGGGGGTCACCAAGAATTTCGAGCAGGCGATTCGGGCGCTCGATACTGATATCGTGTTTTTGGCTGACCAGGATGATGTCTGGTTGCCGAACAAGATCGAACTGCTGCTTGCCCGTTTTGCGGATCCAGCGACGATGCTGGCACATTCCGATGCGACCCTGATTGACGAGAACGGCAAGGATCTAGGTAAATCCTTGTTCGAGGCATTGCGTTTGTCCGACCGTGAGAAGGCGTTGGTTCAGCGCCAGCACTTTTTCGAGATCTATTGCCGCAGGAATCTCGTTACCGGTACCACTGCGGCGTTCCGCCGGGAATTGCTTGGCATGGCGCTGCCGTTTCCGGAAGACTGGATCCACGATGAGTGGCTTGCCGCTTGCGCGGCGGCCGAATCCAAAGTGGCCATGCTGACGGACAAGCTGACGCAGTATCGCCAGCATGGGACCAATGCGATCGGTGTACCTGTTACCGCCGTGTCGCGCCTGACTCTGTACGCGATGCGCGTCGCCCGTACCCCCCGCGACGAACACCTGCGGTATAAGTTGCGCCGCCTGGATGCCTTGCGCGAACGGCTGGTGAACGCGAATGCAGTCGACGGCGACAAGCTTGCGCTGCTTGACGAAGCGAGGGCTCATTTTGAGCGTCGCATACGATTCGGGCGTTCGCCCACCTCCCGGGTCACCAGCATCCTGCGGGAATACAAGGCGAGCGGATATCATCGGTTCGCCGATGGCTTCGCGGGGATGGTGCGTGATGTCATCCACCTCTGAGGAGGCGCGCATGCTCGCCTCCCCCCTCCGGGGCCCGCGCCTTACCGTGTCGGTGGTCAGTCATGGCCAAGGACAACTGCTGGCGCCTTTGCTGTTGCAATTGCAAGAGGCCTCCGCCTTGCTGCCGATGCAGGTTATTGTCACGCTCAATCTGCCAGAGGCTGCGCCACTGATCGATGGGGACGACAATTTCCAGCTCACCTTGATCGTCAACAAGTCGCCGCAAGGGTTCGCAGAAAACCACAACGCTGCCTTTCGCCATGCGTCTGCCCCGTTTTTCTGCGTGATCAATCCGGACGTCAGGATAGAGCCTGAAAGCTTGCTGCCCTTGCTCGATTGTGTGGAACGTCTGCCGGGCGTCGCAGGTCCGCGCGTACTGGCGCCGGATGGCGATGTCGAGGACAGTGCGAGACGCGTTCCATCTGTACTTCGGCTGGTGGGACGGCGCTGGCGCAGGCGATCGACACCGGACTATTCGACCAGACGGATGATCCAGCGGGTGGATTGGATGGCAGGCATGTGCCTGGTCTTCCAGGCGCAGACATTTCGGGATATCGGCGGCTTCGATGAACGATTTCATATGTACTGCGAAGACGTCGACATCTGCCTGAAAATACATCTTGCTGGCGGTCACGTTTCGTGGGTGCAGGATTCCGTGATCATCCATGATGCGCAGCGCGCCAGCCACCGCAACTGGCGATACCTCGCCTGGCACATTACCAGCCTCCTTCGCCTGTTTGGGTCGGGTACATATTGGCGCTTCAGGCTTTCCGGCTCAGGTCACGATAAGAAGGTCATGCATGTTTGATTTCTTCTGGGTACCCTCCTTCGTGTTCATCGTGAGCGCGCTGAGCATCGTGATGCTGCGACCCGTGGCCAGGACCATAGGACTGGTCGATCGCCCCGATGCCCGCAAGCGACATCTGGGGGACGTCCCGCTCGTGGGCGGCATTGCCATCACGCTGGCCGTGTGGACCGGTGCGCTACTTTTCATGCGAAGCCAGGGCTACTACGTTGCATTGCTGGCCGGCCTCACCGTGCTGGCGGTGGTTGGCATGGTGGATGATCTGAAGGGAATGTCGCCCCTTACGAAACTGATCGTGCAACTGCTCGCCGCCATCCTGATGACCTCCTGGGGGGGCGTCTATCTTTCCTCACTCGGCGACCTGTTCGGTCGCCGCGAGATCGAACTGGCCAACTGGGGTATTCCGCTGACGCTTTTTGCGGTCGTCGCCGTGGTCAATGCCATGAACATGTGTGATGGCATGGACGGCCTCGCAGGCGGGCTTGCGTTGATCATCTTTGGATGGCTGGCCGTGGTCGCCGGTGAATTGGGGAACAATGCGGCGCAACGGATCTGCGTGATCCTTTGCGGTGCGATTCTGGGTTTCCTCGTGTTCAATATGCGCAATCCGCTGCGGGGCAAACGGCGCGTCTTTCTCGGCGATGCCGGCAGCCTTATGCTCGGCTTCGGCATCGTCTGGTTTGCGGTGGAGTTGACGCAGCCGGTCTACAATGCCGGCCGCAACGCACCGCCAGTCATCATGCTGTGGATCGCCGGATTCCTGCTGATCGACCTGCTCGCCGTGGTGATTCGGCGAACACTTCAGGGCAAGAACCCGCTTTCCGCCGACCGGACCCACCTGCATCACATATTGCTTAGGCTGAATCTTGGTCATGGCTCCATCGTGTGGATTCTCCTGCTCAGTAACGCGCTGATGGGCATGGTGGGGGTTATCGGTTGGAAAATGGGGGTCTCGGAGCAGGTGCTGTTCCTGACGTTCCTCGCAGTAACGGCGGTCCATTTGCTGGTAATGCGCAATGCGTGGCGCTTTATCCGCTTCGGCCGGCGTGTGTTGAAAGTGCGGAGGTTAAAGCGTGGCTGAGCGGTATAGGTACACCCGGCGGACGCCGGTGCGCTCTTTGTCATATTAACTGGATCATTCTCGCCGCATGCTCAAAGGCGGTCGCGGCGGCTCACCCTTGCTGAAAGTTTTTATGTTATCGATTGCTATTACAGACCTCAGAGAGAGCCTTTCATCGTGGCGCCTCTGGTCCTTACTCGGATGGATTGAAATCCGCCAACGTTATGCCCGCTCGGCCGTAGGGCCGTTCTGGCTGACTATCAGCATGGCGGTGATGATCGCCTCCATCGGCGCCGTGTACGGCACCCTGTTCGGCCAGGAGCTGCGCGAATATCTGCCGTTCCTGAGTGTCGGGTTGGTCATGTGGTTTCTGCTCGCCCAGATTGTCAATGAGGGGTCGACGGTCTACATCCACAGCGCGCATTACATCAGGCAGGCGGCAACACCGAAGCTTCTTTATGTGCTGCAGGTGGTCTGGCGCAATCTGATCATCCTCGCCCACAATTTCGTCATCGTGATTGCGCTGCTGGCGATTTTTGGTGTGAAGAACTGGGCAGTGCTGCCTCTGTTCATACCGGCGTTCATTCTGTTTGTCCTCAATGCAATGTGGATGGCAATGATCGCGGGTCTTCTTTCAGCCCGATTTCGCGACCTGCCGCAGATTATTGCGTCCCTGTTCCAGGTGGCGTTCTATGTCACGCCGATCATGTACCGGCCGGATTCGCTCGTCAGATTCTCCTGGATTGTCGATCTCAACCCGTTGTCCTATCTGTTGCACCTGGTACGGGGGCCGCTGATGGGCGAGGTACCCACGCTGCTGACCTGGGGCGTCAGCGCCGGCATGGCTGCGATTGGCTGGGCCGCGGCCATGTGGCTGACCGGTCGCTACCTCAAACGTATCCCGTATTGGGTCTGACGGAAGGGAATTAAAGCATGGCGTACATTGAACTGCGGAATGTCGGCCTTGAGTTGCCGATCTATGATGTGCAGGGGCGGTCTCTGAAGAAGCGAGTCCTTCGCCTTGGGCGCAAGAACAAGCTCGCGGAGGAAGCGAACGGCGTGGTGGTGGTGAAGGCGCTGGATGGAATCGATCTGCGCCTAGAGGCTGGCGATCGCATCGGCCTGATCGGACACAACGGCGCCGGCAAGTCGACCCTGCTGCGGCTGCTCGCCGGCATCTATGCCCCGACTTCGGGAACCTATGAACGGCAAGGAAAGGCCGTGCCGCTGCTGGATATCAGCCTCGGCATGGACGAGAACTCGACGGGTTACCAGAACATCCGGTTGCGGGGCCTCCTGCTCGGGATGAGCGATGAAGAGGTACGCAGGAAGGAAAGGGACATTGCCGAGTTTGCCGACCTTGGCGATGCGCTCGACCTGCCGCTACGTACTTATTCGAGCGGCATGCGCATGCGGCTGGCGTTCGCGGTGTCGACGGCAATCGATGCGGATATTCTCTTGCTGGACGAGGTGATTGGCGTTGGCGATGCCTCGTTTCAGGATAAGGCGAATGAACGTCTGCATGATTTGCACAATCGTGCCCAGATCGTGGTGTTGGCGATTCACTCGAACGAAGTGATTCGCCGGATGTGCAACAAGGTGATCTGGCTGGAGCACGGGCGAATTCGAATGGCCGGCACGGTCGAGGAAGTGCTCCCGGTTTACGAGGCAAACCACTGATTCGAATCGTCGGGGAGGGGAGAGCGCCAGGCGGTGCCGGAGGCAGGACGCGATGCCTGGCTTCCGTTCCCCGTGTGGCCACCATACTTAAGAGCGGAACGTAGAAGCGGGTCATGACAGTTGATATCTCGTGCGTAGTCACCTTTCATGCGGAAGGCCTGCTTGCCCACAAGACCCTGGCAAGTATCGCCCGGGCGATCCGATTTGCCAGCGATGCCAGCATCAAGGTTGAACTGGTGGTGGTGGCTGACCGGGCCAATCATGAAACCCTGAGCTACCTTGAGCGATCCAAATGGCTGCCCGCTGGCACCCGGATTCTGCATACGGAGCATGGCGATCCCGGACTGGCGCGCAATGAGGGGATTCAGGCCGCGTGCGGCGAATATGTCGCGATCCTGGATGGCGACGATCTCTATTCGGAAGACTGGTTGCTTGAGGCACTGCGGCTCAATCGCACCAATCCGTCTTTCGTCGTTCATCCCGATTACAACGTCTATTTCGGTGCCGAGCGTACGATTTCACGGCATCCCGATCAGCGCGACGCGTCCTTCCGCTCCTGGCAATTGCTGACCGAGAACGCCTGGACCGCACTTTGTTTTGCACGTCGCGAGGTATTCATTAGCAATTCGTACGCGCCCACACCGCCATCGTCCGGTTTCGGATATGAGGACTGGCACTGGAACTGCGACGCGATTGCAGCGGGTCTGGTCCATGTGGTTGCGCCCGGTACTGCGCACTTCATCCGGCTGAAAGCGTCGGGAAGCCGGAATGCTGAAGCCCTTGAGCGAGGCAGGGTGATTCGGCACTCCAGTTTGTTCGACAGCGAAGACTTGATGGCGCTCGATCGACCGCTCGGTCTGCCAGTTGCATCGCAGGAATCTCAAGCGGACCGGGACTGGGACGAAGAGGCCTATCTGGCGGTGCATGCGGACGTTCGGGCTGCGGTCCGCGGCCGGCAACTCCGATCCGGCAAATTCCACTGGGAACGATTCGGCCGCGCCGAGGGACGGCTATTGCCGACGGCTGAACAACGCGCGGTCGTGCGTGCCTGGGACGAAGAGGCATACCTGGCTTGCAACGACGATGTGAGAGACTCTGTCAGTCGCGGCCTGGTCGAGTCAGGTCTCCACCATTGGCTGCTCCATGGGCAGGCCGAGCGCCGCGAACTACGTCCGCAACCCTTCCCATCGGGGATCGTGAGCGAGATGCGCGCGCTTTCGGCTTACGAGTTGCAACTGTTCCCTTCGCGCCAGTTTTTCAAGGATGCCCGCCGGCATACGTACCGTGCATCGTCGTCTCTTGGCGACGCCTACCGGGATATGCTGCATGCCGTGGGGGGAGACGAAGTCTCCCATGTCTTTCTACTCCCGTGGCTAAAGCGAGGCGGGGCCGATCTCGTGGCTCTGCACCATATTTCGCACCTGGTCGGGGAATTTGGCGCAAAGGTGCTCGTGATCACTACGGAGAGCTCCGACTCGCCGTGGTTGTCCCGCCTTCCTGAGCAGGTGCGGCTGATCGACTTCGGCAAATTCGCGCCGCGCCTCAGCGCTGACGCGCAGAGAATCCTGTTGACGCGGTTGCTGCTCAAATTGGCCCCGCGGGTCATTCACAATGTCAACAGTCCTGTCGGCTGGGAGATCTATGCGCGGTACGGGCGCGCCCTGTCGCAAGGATCGGGACTATACGCTTCGTTGTTCGGCTTCGACTACACGGACGAACTGGAGCCATATGGCTACGGAGGTGCCCTGGAACGGTCCTATCGCTACCTTTCGAAGGTGATCACAGACACCGAGGTCTTCATAGAGCGGCTGGTTGACATGTTTGGCTTCGAACGCGAGTTGTTTGAGCGTTTCCATTATCCGAAGCCTTGCAATCCGCGCTTTGAGTTCGATAGCCAGGGGGCGAAGAAGATACTTTGGGCAGGGCGCTTTGATCGCGAAAAACGTCCCGACCTATTGCTTGCCATTGCAGCGCGAATGCCGGATTGTCATTTCGACGTCTATGGTGTCCCCACGCTCTCCACGCCGCCGGAAATCCTCGACATCAAGGACAAGCTGGGGGCCATGAGAAACGTATCGCTGCGGGGCGCATATGACGGTTTCGAGAACCTGCCGGTGGCCAACTATGCGTTGATGTTGTACACCACGCAATGGGACGGACTGCCCAACGTGATACTTGAAGCCCAGGCTTCGGGTCTTCCGGTCCTGGCCCCCGATATTGGGGGAATCAAGGAGGTCATCCCCGCGGAAAGCGGGTTCCTGCTCGAGCGCTTTGATGATATCGACGGCTATGTGACGCGTATCCGCGTCCTGCTGCAGAATCCCGATGCCCTTTCCCGGGAGCGCGTGCGGGGGTTGGACATCATGGGGCAAGTGCATACCCCGGAAGCCTTCACGATGCAGCTTCTGCGTTTTCCCCAATATACTGCGGCGGCACGGGCATGAATCGAAAAAATGCCTGGGAGGAGCCCTCGGTAGCCAAACCTGCGGAATTGGCCACCAGCCTTTCCTGCTAATCCGCCACGCTGGACCCGCAAATATGAATGCCAGCGCCGGTCTCGTTGCAGTTCAGTCCATGGACACGGGCAAGATGCATTCCTATCCTCCACACGAGTACTGCGATTTGCTGATCATCGACGAGATGCTGCCATGCGACTTCTCGCCGTTCCGATCCCTAGAGTACTCGCATTACCTCAGCTACTTCGGTTCGTCCTTGCTGCTATCCACTGAAGGATGGCATGGCGCATTCTCGAATTTGAGTTTCGAGGACCAGCTATTGGAAAGCATCTTACCTGAGGCGATCAAGCGGAAAATCAGGCCATTCTCGCAATTCTCTGCGATCGTCCCGAAACTTGCGTACATCACGTTTCTGCACAACGCATGGCAGATGTTCCCGTACCTGGTAGATCGGCAAATACCGTTCGTGCTTCAACTCTACCCGGGCGGCCGGTTCGAGATCGGGAATAAAGAGAGTGACAATCACCTCAAGACGATTGTGGAATCCCCGTTATGCCGCAAGGTCATTGTCACTCAGAACCTGTCAAGAGATTACTTGCTCGATCGTATTGGTTGCGACCCCGTTAAAATTCAGTTCATTTATGGCGGTGTTTATGACACCAACAATGGATTCGATTTCCTGAGGGACAAGAAATTCTACAGGAAAAGCAAGGACACGCTGGATATCTGTTTTGTCGCTCATCGTTACGGTGATGACACGAAGAAGAAGGGTTACGACCAGTTCGTAGCCGTAGCGAAAAAGCTGGCCGAACGATTTCCAGACCTGCGGTTCCACGTCGTGGGCGACTACACACCTGATCAGATTCCACTGGAAGGTGCTGCGGATAGATTCCTCTTCCACGGCAAGAGGCCTGGCAGCTTTTTCAGAGAATTCTATCCATCGATGGATATCATTCTATCTGCCAATCGTCCTTCCACCGATGGGGTGGGTGCATTTGATGGGTTTCCCACCGGCGCCTGCATGGAAGCTGGCTTTTGGGGAGTGCTGAACTGTATCAGCGATCCGCTGAAAATGAATGTTGCGTTCACTGATGACGTGGATGTTGTGTTTGTCGATTTTGACTCCGGCGGGACAGCCGACAAACTTGCGGTGCTTTTCAATGACACCGACAGGCTCTACCGGTTGGCGTATGAAAACTGGCATAAGTTCATTCAGGTGTTCGATGCGAACCGGCAACTGTGGGACCGCTGCAGGTTGATCACTGAGGAATTGCTGAAAACCGAGGCATTGATAATCAGGCCAGCGCCGAGGATGAGTTCCATGGATATTTCGGTGCTTTCGGGGTATAAGGAGGAGGTGCGGCAACTTACGGCCAACTACGAGGATGCCGAGATGCGACACGATAATTTGCTCGCGGAATACCGTCAGCTCGCCAGCGGTTTCCATGGGCTGCAATCGGAAAATGCCCGATTATTGGATGGCAACGCCAATTTGCTCGCGGAATACCGTCAGCTCGCCAGTGGTTTCCTTAGTCTGCAATCGGAAAATGCTCGCCTGGTTGCTGACAACGCCAGCTTGGCGACAACCCTGGCGGATGCGCCGGCGTTGGGCCGAGCGGAACTTCTCATGCTTCGCTTCACGCAATCACGCCTAGCGATGTTCCTGAGAAAAAGCGTGTTCCGGATAAGGCGACGCTTTGGCAAGTCTGCTTAAGAGGCACCAGGTACGCCCATGAACGATTCTGATCATATCCTTGATGCGACCGCCCGGAGACTGGCCTTGAAAGAAGGCTACGCGGTGATATTCACGAACGCCAGCAAGGACACGCACAACCACAACGCAACCTTCGCCGATGAGATTTCGCCCGAACTGCTCTCCTATGGAATTTCGGTGCGCTGCCTGGACTACATCAACGATGTCCGGCAAGTGTCCGAAGCATTGCGGGATCCCCATTGCCTGTTTTTTCTCTGTTTCAATGGATTCGGTTCTGAGCTAAAGATTTCATATGCTCCCGGGAATCTCGGATCCGCATTCGAATATTATCAAAAGCCGCTTTTCGATCTGATGCATGATTGCCCCATCCATGAGACGATGGCGCACCAGGTCGGTTCGACAGGGCAGTACCGCAAGTTACTGATGACCGACTACTCGTATGCACACCTGGCTCGCCTGCTTGGCGTAAAAAATGTGCATGCGGTTTCCAGCATTACTTTTCCAAGAACGATTGGTCAGACCAGCCTTCCTTTGAGCGCTCGTCCCATTGATGTGCTGCTCCCCGTCGGACTTTCCAGCTTTCACCAGACGAGAGAGCGCTATGCAGCGCCCAAGGACTACAAGGAACGCATATTCAGGCAGATTTTTGAGGGCGTTACAGAATATGCTGTCGCCAATCTCGAGGTCGATCCATTAATTCAAACCCTCCTGGCGTTCCAAGAGCTGCAAATGCCCGTGAATCTACAGGATGCGCACGTTCGGTTTCTATTCACATCCATTGTTGATTACGTTAAATTTGCACGGCGCGACCAGTTGGTGCGGAGTATTCAGCATCTACCGATCACGGTTATCGCTGACCGTGATGTCAGGGAAGTTTACAAAAACACGAACTTCAGATTCCTTGGGGCGAAATCTTTTCCTGAGCTGGTGAGGACGATGGGCGAGGCAAAATCCGTAATTTGTCCACTGCCACATCACACAGGATTCCATGAGCGCGCACTCGCTGCCTTCAGTGCAGAGTCCGTTGTCATTGCTGCACCCAATGACATACTTGAAACAAATTTTGTCGTTGGGCGGGATATGATTACCTACAGCAGCGTGGAGCAACTGGCGACGCTGTTGGAGAGTGTCGTGGAAGGGCGGATTGAGTTACAGAGCATCGCCTCAAATGGCAAGAGAAAGGCGCTGGACCGTTTCCCGCCAGAACGGATCGCCGACATCATCGTGTCGCTCTGGTCATCCGTATCTCGCCACTGACACGACATTAGCCAATGGCCTTCGCTCCGAACTCGCGGAACACATCGGCGTAAGCGTCCATCATCTGCTTCCGGTCAAAATGGTGTTCGGCGTACTGGCGTGCCTTTTTCTTTGCGTGCGCCAGGTCAGCTCGATTCCCCTGCCAGGTGGCAACAATGTCTGCAATCCGGTCTGCGTCCAGTGGACTGACAAGAAATCCGTTCTCGCCGTCGTTGATCAATTCGGGAACGCCTCCCACTGGGGCGCCGATGACGGGAACGCCACAGGCATTGGCCTCCATAACGATATTCGGGCGCCCATCGAGTTTTGACGGCACCACCAACACGTCCAGCGTCTGGAGCACCGCTTTTACATCGGAAGCATAGCCATGGTAGTGCAGACGGCTACCCACCGGGCTTTCCTGCACTCGGCGCCGAACCTCGTCCGTCTGGCCGCCGTCGCCGGCAAGCAGGAACTTGGTGTCGGGCAGCCTATGGTGGATTTTCTCGACAAGGTCGATAAATCCCAGGGGGTTCTTCTCCTGTGACATCCGGCCCACGTAACCCACCAGCAATCCGCGCTTGGGCGGGGCATCGTCTGCTGCCGGCATCAGCCATTCCGTGTCGATGCCATTACGTACAACCCGAACCCTTGGATCTTGTTTGACAGAGTTCCGCTCTACGAATCGCTTCATGTGCTCGGTTTCGACGATGACGCCGTCCATGCACCGCTCGTAGAGGAAGTGATTCAGGGTGTGCCCGATCTCGTTGTACAGCGTATCCACGATCCGGAGAGAGGGATTGCGCTCCTTCCAGTACGGGAGATGGTGGTAAAGGAGCGGCGCGCCGATCTGCAGGACAAGGTCGGTTTCGCGCCGGCGCATCTCCTTCCAAACCGCCTCCAGGGTGTCGTGATGCGGGACACGTGTCAGATCGATTAGCTGCTTATCTGCACGAAAGTCGTCCATGTCGTCCGGCGTGTAGACGCTGGATGCGTCCGTGCAGAATGCAACGGTTACGTCGAAATCGCGGCGGCGCATTTCGCGTAGCACTTGAAGTGAAAGTGCCCCTTTTACGAGAAATGGAAGAAGAGCGAGGATCCTCGGGTTACTCATCTAATTTTTTGCTCTCTGCTGGTGCGCTCGCGCACGAGGTCTGCTTTGAATAGACCGCATGCAAGTTGTCAAAAGAATTCTTCCAGTTGCTGGCCTGCGTCTTATACCATTCGGCGCTCGCTGCTTCAGTGCTGTCGGCATGCCAAAGCTGCATCAGGTGCGTGAACAGGCGGGTGCTGAAGTTATCCTCGATGAGTGAAGGCAAGGCCAGAATTCGTTCCGGCGTTGGCCGAAACGAGTGGACCACGCTGTAAGCAAGGTTTACGTTGCTCTCTTCCCGGTTCAGTCCGGCGAGGTCCTCCTGCTTCATGCATTTGAACAGATGCTCGATTCTGGCGAAGGTCTCGGGGTCGCTTGCCAAGGCGCCAATATAAGTCGAACTATAGCCTTTGATATCGGACTCGAAGCCGGTAAAGGAATAGCCAGCAAAACCGCCAAGCAGGGTTTCGATGCCCTGAACGGTGGGGTAGTAGATATGCTCATAGGAGCCTTCGAGCCAATCCTTGTTGTCGCGCGTTTCCGACATCAAGGGAATCTCGAAAATCAATGCGCCTTCTACTTTCAGGGCATTCAGGCAGGCGCTGAAGGCCCCTCGGAGATCCAGTACGTGCTCGAACGTCGCTATCGCGGTGATGACGTCGAAGTAGCCATGGAACTCATCGCGCTCAAGATCCGTGAGCACATCGGCTCCGATGACCCTTATTCCGCCCGCGCGCGCATGCTCGGCCGCGTGCACATTGACTTCAATGCCATAGCCTTCATACGATGCGCCCAGGGTGCGCAGCATGAAGCCGTCAGCGCAGCCGACGTCCAGTACACGACCGCCCGTGATCAGCGCCTGCACCAGCAGTCTTACCCATAGCAGCGAATGCTCGGCAGTGAACGCATAGTCGACATAGCCGACTTCCGCGTGTGCCGCGCCGCCATAATAGCCATCCTCGTAAAAGACGCTGGTGTCGGCCGGCGGATTCTCAATCATTCCCATGCCACAGTTGGCACAAAAAAGAACGCGTTGGCCATCACCCCGCATCGCGGCATGGGCGTAGTGCGTGTGACCACACACGTTGCAGCTAAAGGTGCCAACTTTCTCGCCTGGCATTGGTTCAGTTTCAAGACCCGTTGAGCTTCCTGAGAAGTGCAGGCGCCCGCTTTACCCGCCGGAGCACCGCCGAGGCAAGCCGCCGGGGCGTGTACCTGGTGTGGCGCAACTGATACATGCGTTCCCAGTGCTCGGCCTGCGCCTGCCAGTAGTTTCGCGCATGGACAAATTCGCCAATATCTCGCTCGAGCTTGGCCGCATAAGCAAAACCAGGCGAGCCCTCGCGGTAGGTGGTCAACGCGCGCCGTCCCGCGCGCTCCAGGTTGCTGTCACCTTCGCTCGCCGTGACTGCGCTGCGGAAGCTCGCGAAGTCTGCGAATTCGGGCGTGGCCATCATGATGCCAAGCAGGCGATAGGCATGCCTGGGCTCCAGCTTGCAGAGTTCTCCATGGCGTGCCACCCAGCTAATGATGGTTTCGACCGTTGGATGCAGCGCGCGCGCTTCTGCCAGAGGGATCAGGTTACGCATCATTGCATAGCTGAGTTCCAGGAACTGGCCAAGCGGGTCAGCGTGAGTGACGCCTCGCTTGTGCAAGCGCATGAAAGTGAGTTGTTGCGGCACCACGGCAAACTTGCAACCCATGCGCAGCGCCCTGGTCCACAGTTCATAGTCCGGAGCGCGTACCATCCCGGCGTCGTCCAGGCCGATGCGGAGATGCGCGGCCCGGCGCACCATGCTAGAGGAACGGCACAGCCAATTCATGCCAATCCACATCTGGACCAGATTGAGTTCATGCGGCTTGTTGATGCCCGACTCAAGTGACGGCGCGTCCGGATGTGGTGCACCTTCATGGTCTAGTATCGTGACATAGGTGCCGACAATGTCGAGGCTGGGATCCGCTTCAACCGCGCGTAACTGGAGTTCTGCCTTGTCGGGCGCGATCCAGTCGTCGGCATCCAGATTGACCAACCAGGTCCCGCGAGCGGCCTGCACCGCGCGGTTATAACTGCCTGCGCCACCGAGATTGGTTTCATTGACGATCAGCCGGATGCGCGGATCGTTGAAACTGCGTATGACTGCAACAGAGTTATCCCGCGAACAATCGTCCACCACAACGATTTCAAAGTCCTGAACGGTCTGCTCCAGAATGGATCGCAGCGTCGTCCCGATGTACTCCTCGTAGTTGTACGACAGGACGATATAGGACAGGAGTGGCTGGTGGCTTAGTTCAGGCATGCTGCAATTCGGTCAAGATCGGCGTCGGTCAGATTGTCGTGGAAAGGCAATCCGATTACGCGCGCAGCCAATTTGTCAGTGCCGGAGAGGTCCGCGCGCGGGACATCGGCAAAGGCGGGGTGCCGGTGGCAACCGAGTCCCCACCAGCGACGCCACTCGATGCCTGCCGCATCGAGGCGTTCGAGCGTGCCGGTGACATCGGCCTCCGGAACAAACACGTTCAGCGTCATAGTTACCCATTCGTCTCCGACGCCTCGCTGGAGGCGCACGGCTTTACCTTCGAGGCGCTGACTATAAGCATCCGTCAGATCGCGCAGCGCCTGGAGTCGTGCCGGGAGTGCGTCGAGGGCGGCAAGGCCGACTGCTGCGGCATACTCGGAAATCCGATAGTTGCCGCCTCGAATCGTGGCGAGGCGCTCTGCGCCCAGAAAGCCGAAGCCAGTCATGGCAGTCGTGCGCTCCGCCAATTCCGTGTCAGAGGTCAGAATGGCACCGCCTTCACCGATGCCAAGCACCTTTGTGGCGTGCAGGCTCACGCACGCCGGTTGCTTGCCGACGTCCGAAAGCGCCGTCACTGCTGCTGCAGCATCGAAAACGACCGGGATACCGTGATGGGCTTCGAACGCAGCCCATGCCGGGAGATCGGGTGGTGCACCGAACGCGCTGACCACGAGAACCGCAGCAGGTTTTTCAGGCAATGCTGCCAGCGCCGCCTCTGCAATCTCAGGTGTCAAAGCAAGGGTGTCGGGACAGACCTCAAGAAGATACGGAGTGAGACCGGCATTGCAAACGGCGTGTGCACTGGCGATAAACGTGTAAGACGGCATCAGGCAATTGCGTTTTCCTGGCGTTGCACGTGACCGGAGGGCAAGCTCGATTGCAGTTGTGCCATTGCTTGTCAGCGTGACACCCTTCGCGCCAGTCAGTGCACTAAGCCGAGCAACGAATTCCCGATTGAGCGGACCATAATTGCTGTAGGTTCGATTCGCATCGATGCGTTGCAGGTAGGGCAGCAATGCGGCTGCTTCCGGCAGGCGCGGAATCAGTACTTTGATCGGTGCTGGCGAAGTGATGGCGGTGATAGTCATAGGTTGACGCAAAAAAGCTGATCGATGTTTGTTCGGTTGATGCGCAGAGTTGCTCAGGTGCGGTGTTACAGGGTGTCCCGAGACGCTTCCCGTCGCACGATCGGGCGGGCAGGCACGCCGACTACGGTGGCACCAGGCTCGACGTCGCGGATGACGACAGCACCGGCTCCAACAATTGCCCCCGCGCCGATCCTGCATCTTGGAGCAACCACGGCGCCGACACCGAGGTCCGCACCTTCTTCGACAGTGACCCAGCCAGCCAGCGAGACTCCTGGGCCGAGGTTGACGAAGTCGCCAATCCTGCAGTCGTGGGAGATGACGCAACCCGGATTGATCAGGGCATGCTTGCCGATCTCGATATCCGTAGTCATGCTCGCCGGTCCGAGAAAGACCGCCCCTGCGCCAATCTTCACGTGCTGTCCCTTGGCAACGGAGGGATGCATCAGCGTGGTGAAGTGCTTGCCATGCAACATCCGGGCAATGCGAGCCCGCGACGGGCAATCTCCCACCGCAAGGACAAAGGAAACATCCGACTCGGCGAGCCACGGCTCGATGTCATCAAAAACCGGTACACCGTGGATCGGCTCTGCCGCATAGCCAGGCTCTACGACGAATGCCCTTACCTTGTGTCCGGTCAGGGTCAGCGTCGCAAGTACCTCGCGACCAAGGCCGCCGGCCCCAAAGATCACAATCGACATAGCTCTTATGGCGCCATCTGGCGGATTGTTGGGAAGGGCAAGTATCGCATACCGCCCGCATGTCATGGCGGCAACGACAGTATCCCCGGCGCTGCGAGGGTATCAGCCTCCTGGCCGATATTGCGGCCCGTGCAAAGGCCGGCGCCTGGTGGGCCGCGAAGGGAGCCACTTTTGACATCCCTCAGTGCGCACGCACTGAATCGAGGCTGTAGTTCACGAACTGCATGTTACCGAGTAGGCTTGCGCTCGGGGCCAGGCTTGTTTTTTCGAAACAAAAGAAACTTCGAGGAAACAAAATTAACAGTTATTCCGGCCACGCTTCCGATCGCAACTCCGATGATGGGGTGCGTGGCGACGGTTGAGCTGACCAGTATTCCGGCGGCATAGGCGCAGTAGTTTACAATTCCCCCACCCAGCATCAAGAATATGTAGCTCAGGTACTCATGGAGAAGTGTCTTGCCAGAATCGTGGCCGGCGAAGGTCAGGGTTCTGTTTATGAGCCAGGTTGTAGATGCGGCACACACAAATGAAATCGCCCGTCCGCCATATAAGCCGAACTGTGCTTTAGTCAGGTATAGAATCGCCGCATCTACCAGAAAGCCCACGGCTCCAGCAAGCACAAAGATGCAAATCTCCTTTCTCACTGGATTATCTTCCGCGTTGCCGGTATCGACAGGTAAATAAGTCTCTTATATTCATGGCGTCCTCGTGTAACGGTGTCCAGCACGAACCCGCACACGAATGAAAGCAGCCCCGCAAGCATAATGCCGGTGGACAGCACGGCCAGCGGCAAATGCGTCACCTTGCTGGTCGCGAGATATTCAAGAATCACCGGTGTCGCGCAAAGCAGGGACAATAGTACAGATATGGTTCCTATCAACCCGAAGAACGAAAAAGGGCGCTCGCTCATATAAAGCTTGATGATGGTTTTCAGAATCCTGAAGCCGTCGCGATAGGTAGAGAGCTTGCTGGTGGAGCCTTCAGGCCGTTCGCCATAACCGGTGCTGACCTCGCCATACGGCATCCTGAGTTCAAGTGCGTGCACCGTGAGCTCGGTCTCAGTTTCGAACCCGACCGCCAGCGCGGGGAAGGACTTGGCGTAGCGCCGTGAGAATGCCCGGTATCCGGACAGCATATCGGTAAAGCGACCATTGAAAATCCGCATTACCGTGCGCGTCAGCAGCCAGTTCCCGAAGCGGTGACCCTGGCGATAGGCCCCCTTGCACTGATCGAGGCGGCAGCCCACCACCATGTCGAGCCCCTCGTCGAGGAGCTTCGCTACCAACTGAGGCGCGGCAGCGGCATCGTAGGTGGCGTCTCCGTCGGCCATCACATAAACGTCGGCTTCGATATCCGCGAAAATCCGGCGGACCACATTTCCTTTGCCTTGCAGCCCGACGTAGAACACCTCCGCTCCGGCATTTGCCGCGACCTCCGCAGTCCGGTCAGAAGAGTTGTTGTCGAACACGCAGATGCGCGCGTGCGGCAGCGCGGCCCGGAATGATGAGACCACGCTGCCAATGGCGACCTCTTCGTTATAGCAGGGGAGCACAACAGCAATCTTGAGGGCGGGCGGCGCTGTGGAATACATGTTTGGCGGTTCCGACATCGGTCGGAAGCATTCAGTTACGGTTTAGCGTGGATTGGAAAGTGCGCGGAAGCGGTGCCGCTGTAATCGAACAAATGTCGGGGTACGCCGACATTGTCCGGGCCCAGTAATTTTGGCGTATCGGATTCTATCAAAGTGATATGGGAATACCGGTTGAATATGCCGTCCACTTCGCTGCCGGGGAGATTGGCGAAGCATTGTCGCCAGAAATCCAGTGCGGGTACTGGCGTGACATGCGAAGCGGAGCGGTAACCTAGTCCGTTCAGCGTGGCGCCGGGGAAACCTTCAGCGGCGAGGACGCCGCCATTGGCCAGCGCCTGTTGAGAGAGCCGCTGCAGCACCGCCGTATCCGGAAGGTTGAAAATTGGCCAGGCCGATTGCACGGGATTGAACGGAAGGAACGTCACGGCGCCACCAAGTGCCGCCAGGCCGGAAATGCTGGTCAGCGGATGCAGGCTGCGGGCCTGCTGTATCAGGATGCACAGCGCGACAGCGGGAACGATGTACAAGTCATTCCAGTACCTGGGGCGGTAGCCGTATTTCGACGCCTTGAACAGCAGCCACGCTGCAACCACGACGCCCATGAAAACCAGTGCGCGCCTGGTTGACCAGGCCAGGCCCACGACGCGCACAACGGCCAGCGCGAACATCAGCAGCAGCACGCCGGCAGCGAACACCATTCGCTCGGGTTGGACGTGGTTCCAGAGCAATAGCTTGCCAATGGCAGCCGGCACCGGAAGCATCATCCACGCTGTCACCAACACCAGGGCGGCCAGGAAGATGGCCGGCTGCATCCACTGGCGTTTCGCGGCAAGAGAAGTGCGCGCATTGCGGTAATCAAGGAAGCACAGGCAAAGCAAGACGAACCACGTTCCCGCTACACCGATCTCGGAAATATTTGCTCCGATCAGGGAGTTGTATGACCGGTCGAACGTGCTTGCAGGAAAAAGCTGCGAGAGCCAGCGCTCCACAGGCAGCGCCCCGCCCGAGAAGTTGCGCTGGCCCGGATAGAGGGTCTGCATGGTGTTCAGCAGGTAGTCCTTCAGGTAAAGGACCGCTGTCGCCGCAGCCAGCACCGCAGCGCCGGCAAGACCGGCCAGACGGGCCGGGCGCCACCATTCCCGGCCGTAGCAGAGGAAGAATACGGCCCCCACGAATGCCAGCGATATGAACAGTGGCGGATAGAAATCGGTTACCAGCCAGCTTGCCGCCAGCCAATAGAAGAGAACCAGCCGCAGTGCGATCGGGGCCTCGATGAAGAGCACGGCCAGGGTGCCTGCGAACAGCGCGATGATCGGCCCTTTTTCATTCCACCAGAATTGCGAGAAACCGGTGAAATAGAGAGACAGCGCAAGCAGCAAGGATTGTGGCTGCGATGCCCCGGCCACGCGGAACAGCTTGGCGTACCCGACAATGAAGATCGCGAATATCGCAAACCAGTGAAACGAATACGCGTACGCCGCATTCACGAACGGGTACAGCCACATGGTCGGCTTGAACAGCAACCCCCAGTCCGCGATCGGCAGGCCATAGTTGATGCGCAGGTCCTCGCCGTACAGCGATGTGGAATTGAAGCGTTGCAAGCCATTGCGCACGGTGGCCTGGGTGAGTGGCGTGACCACCGACCACTCATCGCTGCGAATCGGGCGCGGCGTGCCAAAGTGCAGCCCGTCGCCCTTTGCGCCGATGCGTTCCAGCACCACGCCATACGAGGATGGCGACCAGGTATTGCCGACATAGATCAGGCCCAGCAACAACAGTATGAAACTGACCAGGTGTTTTCGCATCAGCGCGGATAAACGCATATTTGGCTTGTGACGTTTGCGGCGAGCAAAGGCTGGATTTTACCTGCCGCCCCGCGTCAGGCGCAGCGCGTCGGCTGACTCAGGCGGAGGCGGTGGCGGCTGCCGTTTTCCGGCTGGAGAGAAGCACAAGGGTGATTCCGAAAACGACGGCAACCGCATTTCCCACCGCGTATCCCAGGACTGCGCCTCGGGTGCCAAGGCGTGGCACGGCGATGGCGTCGACAACCACCGTCGTGGCGAGTACAAGGGCCCACTTTGCCGCGACCCAGCGTGGCTTGCGCAAGTAGATCGGCAGCAGGCCCAGGCCGACGTCCGCAAAGATCAGGGCCGATGCCAGGGCGGCGAGTTGCAGCAGGACAACCGTTTCCCCGAATGCCTGGCCATAGAGAAAGTGGACGATCCATTTGGAACAAAGCGCAATGAGAATGGCGCCGCAAAGTCCGACTGCGGCCATCCAGCCGGTGACGCGCAGCACGTTGCGGCGCGCGGCCGCGGCGGATTCCTGTGCAAACACGTAAATCGGCGCCACGCCCGCCGCCAGGATGGTCGCGATGGTGGTGAAGTTGTCGAGCACCTGCATGGTGGCCGCATAGGCGCCCAGCTCGGCAAGCGGTACGGCGGGCTTGAGGATCAGCTGATCGACGCGGCGCGCGGCGACCATCAGCATGAAGCTGAGCCAGAACAGTGCGCCGTCGCGGATCAGTTCGCGCCTGAGCGACGCATCGCGTGCCGGCACGGCGCGCGGGGCGCGAGACAGGTAATACCAGCTCAGCAATACCGCGGCGATGAGCGGCTCGATGGCGAAGGCGGCGGCATACGCAGGCAGGCGCTGGGTGCCTGAAATGAACAGGGCCGTGACAAGACCGGCCTTTGCCGTCAGCCCGACCAGATTGAAGACGACATTTGGCCGGTTGTGGGTGCGGGCCTGCATCCACGCGATGACAATGCCGAACGGCTCGCGCAGCACGACCGCGGTTCCCAGTATGGCTGCCGGAACCCAGGTGTCAGCAGGCTGTTGCGTCAGGGCCAGGTAGGCGCACATCAGCGCATAGCCCCCGAGCCCGGCCGACAGCCGGATCGCGAACGCATGGGCTATCAGCTTGTGACTGGCCTCGGGCGTTGGCAGGGCGACCAGGCGCGGCACCAGCACCTCGGCGGCGCAGATAAGCGGGACCGATGCCGCGATGAAGACCAGCGACTGCGCGTACTGGAAATGCCCGAAGCCTTCGGCCCCAAGCGCACGCGCCAGCATGCCAACAATGACGATGCCGATCACCACCTGCAAGCCACGATCGGCGAGCATCCACAGCAAGTTGCCGGCCACTCTGCGCCGCATCAGTGGCTGTCCCTCAGTTGTTGGTAATTGACCAGCCATTGCCGTGCGACGGCAGACACGTCGAAGCGGCTGACAATCTGCTGCCTGCGCCGGTCCCGTTGGGCCTGCGTGCCAGGCAGTTGGCGGATTGCTTTCTCCAGCGCGGATGCCAGTGCTGCGGCGTCGCCGATGGGGGTAATGGTGGCCGTGTCACCCGCCAACTCGGCCACGCCTGCGGCGGCGGTCGCCACCACGGGCAGTCCGGTCGCCAGCGCTTCGCCAACGGCGAGCGGCATGCCTTCAATCCGCGACGAGAGCGCGAATACATCGGCTGCGCGCAGCAAGTCCGGAATATCGCTTCGTGCGCCGGTGAGGGTCGCCAGCGTTGCCAGACCGCCCTGTACGATCCGGTCTTGCAGCGCCGGACGCAGCGGACCTTCGCCAGCGATCACCAGCTTGGCATTTGGCACAGTCCTGGCAACAAGCCGGAAAGCCTCAATCAGCGTGGCCTGGTCTTTCTCGGATACCAGCCTGCCCACATTCAATACCAGTATGTCGTGCGCATCGAGGCCAAGATCGCGCCGCGCTCGCTCGCGCACCGCGTCATCCGGCCGGAATCGGGTGGTATCGATGCCGTTGGGCATCACGATCACGCGCTGGGCCGGCGCGGCCCCGCTTTCCACCATCGCCTGCCGGCCGGCCTCGCTGACATGGGTAGTCAGCGCGCACCAGCGGTCTGTCAGGCGATAGGCGAGGGCGCGCAGCGTGCCGCCTTCCCGTGCGCTATGCGCGGAGCAGACGACAGGTGGCATGCGGCCGGTCCGGGTCAGTGCCCGTGCAAACAGGTTGCCGTGGACCATATGCGAATGGATGACGTCCGGGCGCCATTGGCGGACGACGTGCCGGGTCTTTCGAAGCGCTGCCAGCATCGACAGCGGTGTTTTGCGCATTCCCAGTTCGGTGATCGGGATGCCGGCAGGAAGATCGATCTCCTGTCCTTCGGTCAGGCTCACGATGGCCACGCTGTTGCCCAGCGCGACAAAGGCGCGGGCGAGTGCGGCAATCTGCTGTTCCGCGCCGCCGAGCCTGAGGCCAGTGGTGATGACAAGGATGCGCAAAGGCTGTGCCACGGTGGCCGGTTCCTCGGCCGCCATCAGCGCGCCCCGTAACCGGTTGCCAGCGTCCGCAGCGTCTTCACCGCAATCAGCAGATCCAGCGCCAGCGAGCAATGCTTGACGTAATACAGGTCATAGCTGAGCTTGGTCACGGTCTCTGCATGGCTGCCGGCATAGCCCTGTTGGACCTGCGCCCACCCGGACAGGCCGGGCCGCACTAGGTGCCGGTAAGGGTAGTACGGGATCGATGCCGAGAATTGGTCGACCATTGGCGCCTGTTCTGGCCGCGGGCCAATCAGGCTCATGTGGCCGGCCAGCACATTCCAGAGTTGCGGGATTTCGTCGAGGCGGTACTTGCGGATAACGCGTCCGACACGCGTCACGCGCGGGTCTCGCCGTACAGCGAACTGGGCCGGCGCGCTGGCGTCGACGCCCATGCTGCGGAATTTGACCATGATGAACGGCTTGCCGAAGAGGCCGACGCGTTCCTGACGGAAGATTGCGCCGCCGGGCGTTTCCATGCGGATGGCGAGTGTCACGGCAAGACCCACGGGCACGGCAATCGGTGCCAGGCACAGCACTGCCACGATATCGATTATGCGTTTCAGATACCCATACAGGTAGTGGGCGGCATAGTCATCCAAAAAATTCTCATCGATATGCGCCAACCCCACCCGCCCAGTCAGCATTTCCCCAACCCGCTCAACCGAATACATCCGCACATGGCTCATCTTGTAATGCGCAAGCAGCCGGGTGCGCTCAGGATCGCCAGTCGCACTCCGATCCACCATCAGGCCGTCGAAATGCCCGGCATCCTCCAGCGATCCAACCGGCTCAAACCGCATGCGTGCCGCCGGCGCCGCGCCAGGCATGGCAAGAATCCCTTCGAGCTGGGCCAGGGTGTGTGGATCGGTGTATCCAAACAACGGCACGTAGTTATGCACATAGCGGCGATAACCCGCCCAGATCCAGCCAAGCGTAATGAGATACGACAGCAGCAGGGCGCCACGCGAATACTCAATATGGAAGGCCGCAAAACCAAACAGCAAACCGGCAAAGGGCAGTGTCACGGCCAGCCCGACCAGGCTGTTGCCCTCCATCGCCGGCAGGTGCAGGGAGCGGTGGAGCAGCATGAACGCCGCCAGGTACGGCGCCACCGACCACAACAGCGTGCGCGTGAAGACGTAGGTGACCAGGCCGGCGCGGTGTGCGGCTTCGGCAAATACCGCGCTGAGCGCGAACAGCGATAGCCCGAGCACTGCCCAGGCGAGCATCCGGCTGACCCGGCGCATGGTTTCGGAACCGCCTACGCGGCCACGCAAGGCGTGGCGGCGCAGGTTGTCGGTCTTGGTGTTGATCATGTCGGCACCCGCGCTGTGGCGGGGAGTCTGGGCAAGGCATCGCGATAAACTTGCCATGTTGCCTCGGTCATGCGTTCCAACCCATAGCACTGTTCCCACCGGCGGCGCGCGGCGATGCCGAGTTCGGCCCGCAATGCGCCGTCGCCCGCAAGGCGCGCCAGCGCAGCGGAGAACGCGTCGGCGTCGTTGGCGGCGACCAGCAGGCCATGCCGTGGGTCCTGGATCTGTTCCCGGATGCCGGGCAGGTCCGACGCGATCACCGGCAGGCCGGCCCGCATCGCTTCGAGCACCGACAACGGAAAGCCTTCGTGGTCCGAAACCAGCACGAATGCCTGCGCCGACGCCAGCAAGCCGGCGATGTCGGCGACATTGCCCGGAAAGGCCACGCGTCCAGGTGCAAGTTGCGTGGCGAGTACCTCCATCGCAGCCAGTTGCGGTCCGTCTCCGGCCAGCACCAGTTCGCAGCCGGGGAGGTTCGCGTGTGCGAAGGCGCGGATCAGGATATCGGGCCGTTTTGGCGCCGCGAAGCGGGCGACCATGACGATGCGGCGCATCGGGTCGGCAGGCGAGGCGCGATCTGCGGTGTCGGCAATCCCGTTGGGAATGGCGGCGATACGACGGGCAGGGATCGGAAGTGCCTGCGCCAACCGCCGTTCGGCTTCGGCCACGCAGATCAGTCGGCTGGTCAGCGGTGCGAGCAGCCATTCCGCAAAGCGTGCTGCCAGTCGCTGGCGCTTCGGTACCTGTGGCTTGAAGGCAAAACCGTGCACGGTGTAGACCACCGGAATGCCAAGGAGCGCCCCCGCGATCCGTCCCAGTGCGCCAGCCTTGGCGCTGTGCGCATGGATCAGGTCCGGGCGCGCCTGCTTCAGGGCTTGCAGCAGTTCCCGCAACGCACTCACCGCGCGCAAGGGCGAGAGGGCGTTGTCCAGCCGCGTCAGCCGGATGACTTGCGCGCCGGCGTGCCTGGCGATGTCCAGCAGCGGTCCATCGCCGCCAGCCAGCAGGATGATGTCGGCATCGGCCGGCGCCGCCTGCAACAGATCGGCAACATGCGACTGCGCTCCGCCGATCTCCGAGTTGGTGATCAGATAGGCAATGCGCAGGCGCGGCGAGGACTGTGCGGCGGTCGTCAAGTTTGCTTACGAAATTTGTCATGCCGCAACCGCCACAGGACCCAAATATGCCGATGACTTATGGCAAATTCAGAGTGGTCGGGCGATCGCTTCCGTGGCCGATGGGCCCGGAGGGCGCAAGGCGCGGCCGGGCGGGCGGCAATGTGTAGTCTCAGGTGTAGGACAGACGCTGAAAATTGCGCCTGTCCGGTATATTGCCGCGATTATACCGCCCGCCAGCCGCGCAATCCGGCAAAATACCCCCCTTTGGTTCTTTCCAAGAGCCCTATCCGGTATCGCCGGCGCACCCTTGCGGTGTGCGGCGTGCCCGACGAGACCGACAGGAAGCCACATGCAAATCGATCCCTCTATCTTCAAAGCCTATGACATCCGCGGCATCGTGGGCAAAACGCTCACCGCCGAGGTCGCACGCCAGATCGGGCTGTCGTTCGGCTCTGCGGCTGTGGAGCTGGGTGAGAAGTCCATCGTGGTCGGCCGCGACGGGCGGCTTTCGGGGCCTGACCTGATCGGTGGCCTGGTTGAGGGGCTGCGCGCCGCCGGCCTGGACGTCATTGACCTCGGCATGGTCGCCACCCCCATGGTCTACTTCGGTACCAACATCGAGCTCAATGGCGTCCGTGCCACGTCCGGCATCATGGTCACCGGCAGCCACAACCCCCCCGACTACAACGGCTTCAAGATGGTCCTCGCCGGCCAGGCCATCTATGGCGAGCAGATCCAGGGCCTGCGCCTGCGCATCGAGGCGGGCGACTTCACCAGCGGTGCAGGCATCTACCAGAAGGTCGATGTGCGCCAGAAGTACCTCGACCGCATCATCAGCGACGTCAAGCTCGCCCGCCCGATGAAGATCGCGCTCGATGCCGGCAATGGCGTGGCCGGCGCGTTCGTCGGCGACCTGTTCCGCGGCCTGGGCTGCGAAGTGACCGAGCTGTTCTGCGACGTCGACGGCAATTTCCCCAACCACCACCCCGATCCGGCGCATATCGAGAACCTGCAGGACCTGATGAAGACCCTGCGCGAGACCGATTGCGAGCTGGGCCTGGCCTTCGACGGCGACGGCGACCGCCTGGGCGTGGTGACCAAGGACGGGCAGGTAATCTTCCCGGACCGCCAGCTGATGCTGTTTGCCGAGGAAATCCTGTCGCGCAATCCGGGTGCGCAGGTGATCTACGACGTGAAGTGCACCGGCAAGCTGGCCCCGTGGATCCGCGAGCACGGTGGCGAGCCGCTGATGTGGAAGACCGGCCATTCGCTGGTCAAGGCCAAGCTGAAGGAGACCGGCGCGCCGATCGCCGGCGAGATGAGTGGCCACGTGTTTTTCAAGGACCGCTGGTATGGCTTTGACGACGGCCTGTACACCGGCGCGCGCCTGCTGGAGATCCTGTCGCGCCACGCCGACCCGAGCGCGGTGCTGAACGCGCTGCCGAACGCCAACAATACGCCGGAGCTGCAGCTCAAGTGCGCGGAAGGCGAGCCCTTCACGCTGCTCGACAAGATCAAGGCGAACGCCACGTTCGAGGGCGCGCGCGAGGTGAACAAGATCGATGGCGTGCGCGTGGAATACGCCGATGGCTTCGGCCTGGCGCGTCCGTCGAACACCACGCCGGTGGTGGTGATGCGTTTCGAAGCGGACAATGACGCCGCGCTGGCGCGCATCCAGGCCGAGTTCAAGCGTGTGATCCTGGCCGAGAAACCGGATGCTCAACTCCCGTTCTGAGCGCACGGCGGTGCCGCCGGCATCGCCACCTTCGCCCGATGCAGTCGGCGCGGCCGGCGTGGTGCAGCCCATGCCGGCCGCAGTGCCGTTCACGCTGCCAGAGCGGCCGCGCATCCTGCTGGTCAAGGTGTCGTCGCTCGGCGACGTGGTGCACAACATGCCGCTGGTGCACGACCTGCGCGCGCGCTGGCCCGGTGCGGAGATCGACTGGGTGGTGGAAGAGGGCTATGTGGAACTGGTGCGCCTGTTGCCCGAGGTGCGGCGGGTGATTCCGTTCGCGCTGAGGCGCTGGCGCAAGCGCATCCTGCAGGGCGCGACCTGGCAGGAGATCGGTGCCGTGCGCAATGCCTTGCGCCGGGAGCGCTACGACGCCGTGATCGAAAGCCAGGGTCTGCTCAAGACCGCGGTGGTGGCGCGCGTGGCGACGCGTGCGCAGGGTGCGCCGATCATCGGGCTGGGCAATGCGACGCAGGGTTCGGGCTATGAGCCTGCGGCGCGCCTGTTGTACACGGACTCGGTGCGCGTGCCGCGCCAGACCCATTCGGTGCAGCGCTCGCGCCTTCTGGGCGCGGCGCTGACGGGGATCGCGCCAGTGGAGCCGCCACGGTTTTTCGGGCCGGCGGCGCAGTCATTGCATGTCGACGACCCGCTATGGGCGGACTTGCCGGCGCGCTATGCCGTCTGCTTCCACGCGACGGCGGGAGCGCGCAAGAAATGGGCGGTGCAGAACTGGCACGCGCTGGGCAACCGCCTGGCCGCCGAAGGCCTGACCATGCTGCTGCCGTGGGGCAACGACAAGGAGCGCCAGGCCGCCGAAGAGATTGCCGCGGGCGTGTCGCAGGCACGCGTGCTGCCGAAGTTCTCGGTGATGCAGGGCTTTGGCCTGATCAACTGTGCCGAAGTGGTGATCGGAGTCGATACGGGCCTGGTCCATATCGCGGCGGCGCTGTGCCGGCCGACGGTGGAAATCTATACCGCGACATGGCGCTGGAAGACGGAAGGGTATTGGTCCGACCGCATCGCCAACGTCGGCGACGACGGCGTGGTGCCATCGGTCGATGAAGTCTACGAGGCCGCCTGCCGCGTGCGCGGGGTCGCTGCCTGATGCTGCGCCTGATCTATAGCTTGTTGTGGGTGGCGGTGCTGCCGCTGGCGCTGTTGCGGCTGGCATGGCGCGCGCGCAAGGAGCCCGGCTACCTGCACCATGTCGGCGAGCGGCTGGGTATCTATGGCAGCCTGCCGAACCAGGGGCCGTGGCTGTGGGTCCACGCCGTGTCCGTGGGCGAGACCCGTGCCGCGCAGCCGCTGATCGAGTCCTTGCTCGGCGCCTATCCGCGCCATCGGCTGCTGCTGACGCATATGACGCCGACCGGCCGCCAGACCGGCGCGCAGCTGTTCGGCAACGAGCCGCGCATCCTGCAGTGCTACCTGCCATACGACTTGCCATGGCTGGTGCGGCGGTTCTTGCGGTATTTCCGGCCCGAGGCGGGGCTGCTGATGGAAACCGAGGTGTGGCCGAATGTGGTGCACGGCGCGCGCAAGGCGGGCGTGCCGTTGTACCTGGTCAATGCGCGCCTGTCGCCCCGCAGCTTCCGGCGCACGGCGCGCTTCGGGCGCGCGGCTTCGGCGATGTACCGCGACTTCGCGGGCGTGCTGGCGCAGACCGCCGGCGATGCTGAGCGCTTTCGCCAGCTGGGCGTGCCGGCCGTGCAAATCACGGGCAACCTCAAGTTCGACATGCAGCCGGCGCCGGCGGGCATGGCGCTGGGCGAGCGGCTGCGCAAAACCTTCAACGGCCGCCAGGTGCTGGCCGCCGCCAGTACCCGCGAAGGCGAGGAGCCGCTGTTGCTCGATGCCTTCTCGCGCTGGCAGGCGCTGGCCGGCGACGTGCCGCGCCCGGCTTTGCTGCTGATCCCGCGCCATCCGCAGCGCTTCGATGAAGTGGCGGCGATGGCGGCGCGCACGGGATTCTCGGTGGCACGCCGCAGTGCGCTGGATCTGGATGCCGAGACGGCGCCCGTGGACGCGGATATCCTGCTGGGCGATTCGATGGGCGAGATGGCGATGTACTTCGCCGCATCGGACCTCGCCTTTATCGGCGGCAGCCTGTTGCCGCTGGGCGGGCAGAACCTGATCGAGGCGTGCGCGGTCGGCACGCCGGTGCTGATCGGCCCGCACACCTTCAACTTTGCGCAGGCGACCGAAGACGCCATTGCCGCGGGCGCGTGCCTGCGCGTGGACAATGCGGATGAGCTGGTGCGCGCCGCCGGCAGCGTGCTGGCGGACCGCGCGCGGCTGGCGGATATGCGGGCGCATGCGCAGACCTTCGCCGGGCTGCATCGCGGCGCTACCGTACGCACGCTGGCGGCGCTGGCGCCAGCCCTGGAACACTAAGCGGCAGGTCAGGGCTCCGCGGGAGCCTTGACCAGTGCATCCCACTGCAGCGCGATCCGTTCGAGCGCAAAGCCGGCTGCCTTGCGACGCCCGGCGTCTGCGAGCCGGGTGGCGGTCGCCGGTTCGCCGATCACGGTCAGCAGCGCTTGCGCCAGCGCATCCGCATTGCCTGTCGCGACCACCAGCGCGTCTTGCCCGGGCGTCAGCAGTTCGCGCGGACCGGTCTCGCAATCGGTCGACACGATAGGCAGGCCAAACGCCATGGCTTCGATCAGCACCAGCCCGAAGCCTTCGTATCGCGAACTCAGGCAGAACACCGACGCGCGCCCGTACGCCTGCTCCGGATCGTGGCAAATGCCCGGCATGCTGACGCTGTCCTGCAAGCCCAGTTCAACGGTCAGCGCGGTCAGCGCCGGGCGCTCCTCGCCCTCGCCGTGAATCAGCAAATGCCATCCCGGCGCCTGCGCGGCGACTTGCTGCCAGGCATGCAGCAGCACATCGAAGCCCTTGGCCGCAACCAGACGGCCCATGGCGAGCACCGTCTTCTGCGCGCGCGGCGCAGGTTCGGGTGGCATCGGGAATGGCAGGGGGTTTGGCAGGCAGACGATATCGCTGCGTGGCCGCAGCGCTTCGCGCCAGCGCTGGCGGTCGCGCTCCGTCAGGACCACGACCTGCCGGCAGAAGCGTGCATCCAGGCGCCGCGCCAGCTTGCGCGCCGGCTTGCCGAGGTCCTCGTCGAAGTGGCAATGCTCCCAGGCGATATGGTGCAGGCCCAGACCGGCGGTGGCGGGCAGCACGAACAGCGCGAGCATGGTGTCGACCTGCACCAGCACGTCGGTCCGGTGCGCACGGCAATGGCGGTGGATGCCGGCCACGGTGGCCAGGTAAGCCCGCTTGAACGAAGGCCGCTGCGCAAACAGCGCTTCATGCCGGATACGCGGATCCAGCGCGAACTGGCTGGCCGGGTCCCACAGGCTCAGAATGGTCACGTTATGGCCGAGCGCGGCCAGCGCATTGGCGACTGTCGCCGTCATGCGCTCGGCGCCGGCCATGGCGTTCAGCGTGCCGGTCAGGAAGCAGATGTTGCGGCCGGAAGGCGAGGGATGCGTGGTGGTGGGCAAGGCGTTCTGGGCGATCCGAGGTGTTCTAAGGCACCCGGAGACACGAAAGGCCGCGACCGGCATCCGGCCGCGGCGAGACATGGGGCGCACGTTACACTAGACGGCAGCATTGTGCAGCCGGCAATGCTGAAACTTGCATGAATCCGCCACGCTCTAAGCCAGCATGAAGCGCGGACGCTGCCATGCGATCGTCAATCGCTTGCACAGCGGCGTTCCCGCCCAAGTTACAGGAGCTTACTGAGATGCAGACACCCCTTCGCGGCACCTGCCGGAGCATCGGCCTGCGCAGCGCGGCCATTGCGCTTGCCACCGCAGCCGCCACACTCGCCGCCTGCACCACCGCGCCGGCACCAGGGCTGCCCAGCGCCGGCGCCAATCTCAACCAGGCGCAGCCGTCCGGTCCCAGCCGTTGGGAACTGGTGCGCTGGCAGCTGGCCGACGGCACGCTGCGCGACATCCCGCATGGCGACAACGGCGAGCCCATCATCTTCGAGTTCAGCGATGGCATCGATGCCGCGCAGGGCACGGTCAGCGGCACCAGCGGCTGCAACCGCTTTACTGGCAGCTATGGCAAGACCGACACCGGGGTGCGCTTTGACCGCGTGGCTGGCACGCGCATGGCTTGCCCGCCACCGCGCATGGAACTGGAGTCGGCGTTGCTCAAGGCGATGCAGGCATCGTTCACCACCGTCGGCACGCAGCCGTCGGCGGCCAGCATCGGGCGGCAGATTGTCTGGAAAACCGCCAGCGGCGACCTGCTGCAGTTTGCCGAGCGCGAAGGCGTGGGCAGGCGCGGCGCGAGTGCCGCGGCGGGTGGCGTGGAGAAGATCGTTTATATCGATTCGCAGCGCGTGGAATGTTCGGGCGTCGGCAAGATGATGTGCTATCGCTGGCGCGAGTCGCCGGACGCGCCGTGGCAGCTCTGGTACGGGCCGATCGAAGGGCTGGATTTCGAGCAGGGGGTGGCGTACAAGCTGCGCGTGCGCGAATACCAGGTGCCGAACCCGCCGGCCGATGCGTCGTCGATACGGTGGCAGTTGCTGAAGGTGGAGTCGCGGACGCGGGCGCAATAGCTGCTGGTTTGCTCCCCTCTACCGCGTGCGGGAGAGGGGAGCAAACCAGCGCATCTCCGGCATCACCAAGGAAAAAAGGGCCGCAGTTGCGGCCCGTTTGCATCGTGTCAGTGGGATCAGGAGCGCGGCGTCCCGCCATCGCGCCGCACACCGCGGCGATCCGCGGTGGCAGCCTTTGCCGCCGCCTTGCCGCCAGCCTGCCCCGGCACCGGCAGCTTGTACATCGACCCCGGCACCGAAGTCAGCAGCGTATTGATCTGCACCACATCCTCTTCCTGCAGCACGCCGGTCGACGCCTTCAGCCGCAAGCCGTTCATGATGGTGTCATAGCGCGCCTTGGCCAGGTCGCGCCGCGTGGAGAACAGCTGCGCCTCGGCGTTCAGCACATCGATATTGATGCGCACGCCGACCTCATAGCCGAGCTGGTTCGATTCCACCGCGCTCTGCGCCGAACGCTCCGCAGCCTCCAGCGCCTTGACCTGCGCCAGCCCGTTGGAGACGCCGGAGTAGGTCTGCCGCGCCGTCTGCGCCGCCGTGCGGCGCGCGAATTCGAGGTCGCTCGCGGCCTTGTCCGCCAGCGCGATGGTCTCGCGCACGCGCGACTGGATCTGGCCGCCGGAGAAGATCGGCATGGTCAGCTGCACGCCGATCTGCGACGCGTTGTAGTGGGTCGAGATGACCTGCGTGGCGCTGCCGGTCTGGTTGTTGAAGCCGTACGACGCCACCAGGTCGACCGAGGGCAGGTGCCCGGCCTTGGCCTTGTTGGTCTCGCGCTGCGCGGTTTCCAGGTTGTAGCCGGCCAGGTTGACCTGCGGGTTGCTGGTTTCGGCCTGCGCTGCCCAGGCGTTCACGTCCGGCGGTTGCGGTCCGGGAATCAACGCCTCGGAGCGCAGGCCCATCAGTTCGTCGACCGGCTTGCCGGTGATCTGCTGCAAGGTGGCGCGCCGGATTTCCAGGTCGTTTTGCGAGGCGATCTCGGTCGAGGTGGCCAGGTCGAAGCGCGCCTGCGCGTCGTTGGCGTCGACGATGGTGGCGGTGCCGACCTCGAAGTTGCGCTTGGCCTGTTCCAGCTGCTCGCCGATGGCCTTTTTCTGCGCGCGCGCCAGGTACAGGTTGTCCTGCGCGGCGAGCACGTCGAAGTAGGCCTGCGCGCTGCGCGTGATCAGGTCGAGCTCGGCCTGGTGGAAGGTGACTTCACCGGCCAGCGCGGCCAGTTCGCCCTGCTTGTAGGTTTCCCAGCGGTCCCAGCGGAACAGCGGCTGGCTCAGCTGCAACTGCCAGTTGTTGTTGTTGAAGAAACGCGTGCCCGAGGCGCTGGGCGAGCCGCCGATCGGCAGCGAGGCAGTCTGGTCGAGCTTGGTGCGGTTGGCGCCGGCGGTGCCGACGACCTGCGGCAGCAGTCCGGCGCGGCCTTGCGGCAGCCGCTCGCGCGTGGCGAGCAGTTGCGAGCGGGCGCTGGCGAACTGGGCGTCATTGGATTGCGCATCGCGATAGACCTGCAGCAGGTCGGCCGCGCCTGCCGGTGCCGCGGGCAGCATGGCAAGCAGCGGGGCGAGCAGGGTAGCCGCGATCGCCAGGCGTGTCCGGATCGCTCCGGGCAGGGCGTTGGGCGCAAACTTCATGACAGCTCCAGTTTGCCGGGCGCGGGGCCGCGGCCTGTGGTTGTTTCTTCTTCGGAATGCTGCTTGCGGCGCGAACGAAAGCGGCCGGCCCGCGCGGCCAGGCCGTGCCTCGCTTCAGTACTTCGGCATCGCCGGATCCACTTCGCTGGCCCAGGCGTCGACGCCGCCGGTCAGGTTGTAGACCCTGGCGTAGCCCTGGCGCTCCAGGAACGCCGCCACCTGCATGCTGCGCATGCCGTGGTGGCAGATGCAGACGATGTCTGCGTCCTCGTCCAGTTCGGCGGCGCGCGCCGGGATGTCGCGCATGGGGATATGGGTGATGCCGGGCATGGCGCAGGTCTGCACTTCCCAGCCTTCACGCACGTCCAGCAGGACCGGCCTGGCGCGGCTGGCATCGGCCAGCCACTGGGCCAGTTCGGTCGGCTTGATTACCTGCATGATGAAACCGTCCTCAGAACTGGAACTGCGACGGACGGGCCGCGCCCTGCAGGGGCTTGACCGCGGTCTCGAACAGGTTGACGACCTGGTACTCGGTTTCGGACACGCGCGTGATCAGGCGCGCTTCCATCACCGGCAGTTCGCCCACGATGGCGGCGATGCGGCCGCCCACCTTGACCTGCGACAGGATCGACTGCGGCAGAGCCGGCAGCGAGCCGGAGATGCAGATCACATCGTACGGCGCCGCGGCGGCCCAGCCGTCGGCGGCATTGCCTTCGGCGACATCGACGTTGGTGATGCCGGCGTTGGCCAGGTTGGTGCGGGCCAGCTCGACCAGCTCGGGCACGATGTCCACGGTCAGCACATGGCGCGCGCGGTTGGCCAGCAGGGCGGCCATGTAGCCGGAGCCGGCGCCGATTTCCAGCACGTTTTCATGCTTGCGCACGGCCAGGTCCTGCAGGATGCGGGCTTCGACCCGCGGCGGCAGCATATTCTGCCCGGCGGGCAGCGGGATCTCCATGTCGACGAACGCCAGCGAGGCGTACGCGGCCGGGACGAACTGCTCCCGCTTGACCACCGCCAGCAGGTCCAGGATTTCCTGGTCCAGCACGTCCCACGGGCGGATTTGCTGTTCGATCATGTTGAATCGGGCTTTTTCGAGATCCATCTTGCCATTCCTTACCAAGGCCAACCGCTGTCGTTCTGTGCGCCGGCCGCGCGGTGCCCACGGCCGGACAGTCTTGTCTAACCCGCTATTTTAACCTTGCGGGCGCCGTCGGGTTCATTCCGCGCTGGCCTCCGTGGGCCCCGGCAATTCCTGCGTGGCCGGACGGGCGGGCGCGGCCGCGGCGTGGCTTGGTGACGGCGCGGCTGCCTTGCCTTGCCACAGCCGGCGCAACCACGCCCCGAAATCATCAAGATACGTATAGATCACAGGCACCACCACCAGCGTCAGGATCGACGAGGTAATGATCCCGCCGATCACCGTCTGGCCCATCGGCGCGCGCTGCTCGGCGCCTTCGCCCAGGCTGAAGGCCAGCGGCACCATGCCGAAGATCATCGCCAGCGTGGTCATCAGGATCGGGCGCAGGCGCACGCGCGCCGCTTCCACCAGCGCGGCCTCGCGCGACAACGGCTGGCGGCCCTCGCTGCCGTCAGTTCCATCGACGTGACCCTGCCGCGCCTGGTTGGCAAAGTCCACCAGCAAGATCGCATTCTTGGTCACCAGCCCCATCAGCATGATGAAGCCGATGATCGAGAACATATTCAGCGTCGAGCGGAACAGCAGCAGTGCCGCGAACACGCCGACCAGCGTGAGCGGCAGCGAGGTCATGATCGCGATCGGCTGGAAGAAGCTGGCGAACTGCGACGCCAGGATCATGTAGATGAAGATCACCGCCAGCGCCAGCGCCGACACGGCGTAGCCGAAGGACTCGTTCATCGACTTGGTCGAGCCGCCGAAACGGTACTTGTAGCCCGCCGGCCAGTTCATGCCGTCCAGCGTGGCCTTGACGTCGCGCGCCACCTCGCCGGCCGAGCGGCCGGCGACGTTGGCGGTCAGCTCGACCTCGCGGTTCAGGTCGCGCCGGCTGATTTGGTTGGCGCCGGTGGTCGGCACCAGCTCGGCGATCTGGCGCAGCGGCACCATCTTCGGCGAGCCGTCGGCGTTGGCCTGGCTGCTGGCGATCATCAGCGCGCTCAGGTCGGCCATGCCGGTGCGGGCGTCCCGGGGCAGGCGCACGCGCACGTCGTAGTTCTCGTCATCGGGCGCGCGCCACGAGCTGATGGCATCGCCCGCCAGCAGCGGGCGCAGGGCGTTGCCGATCTGCGCCACGCCCACGCCCAGGTCCGAGGCCAGTTCGCGGCGGATGCGGATCTCGATGGTGGGACGGTCGTCCTTCATGCTCGAATCCAGGTCGGCCAGGCTGGGGATCGCCCGCATGCGCTTGCCGGCTTCCTGCGACAGCCGGCGCAGTTCGTTGAGGTCGTCGCCCTGGATCGACACCTGGATCGCCTTCTGGCCGCCCGCGCCGTCGGGCATGCCGACCATGGTCAGCGTGATGCCCGCGATGCCGGCCAGCCGCTCGCGGATCAGCGGGTTGAGCTGCGCGGTCGAGAGCTTGCGTGCGCGCCGCTCGGTCAGGCGCACCGAGACCAGCGCGTTGTTGCGGCCCGAGGCGTTGCCCGAGTTGATGGTGGCGTAGGTGTAGGCGACTTCCGGGAAGGATTTCAGCGCGGTTTCCACCTGCCGCACCTTGGCCTCGGTGATTTCGATTGACGTGCCCACCGGCGTGGTGAACCCGACCTGCGTCTCGCCCAGGTCCGCGTTGGGCACGAATTCCGTGCCGATCAGCGGCACCAGCGCAAAGCTGCCGAAGAACGTCACCGCCGCGATGATCGCGGTCGCCAGCCGGTGCTTGAGCGCCCAGCCCAGCATCGCGGCATAGCCGTCGCCGAGGCGGTCCATGCGCGCCGAGAACCAGTCGAGCATCCGGCCGATGGTGCGTCCGTACCAGCTCTTCTTGTTGCCGGTGCCGTGCAGGTCGGGATCGTGCCAGACCGACGACAGCATCGGGTCCAGCGTGAACGAGACGAACATCGAGATCAGCACGGCAGCCACCACCGTAATGCCGAACTGGTGGAAGAAGCGCCCGATGATCCCGCCCATGAAGCCCACCGGCAGGAACACCGCCACGATCGAGAAGGTGGTGGCCAGCACCGCCAGCCCGATCTCGTTGGTGCCGTCCAGCGCCGCGCTGCGGTGGTCCTTGCCCATCAGGTTGTGGCGCACGATGTTCTCGCGCACCACGATGGCATCGTCGATCAGCAGGCCCACGCACAGCGACAGCGCCATCAGCGTGATCACATTGAGCGTGAAGCCGCACATGTACATCACGCCGAAAGTGCCGATCAGCGCGATCGGCAGCGTCAGGCCGGTGATGACCGTGCTGCGCCAAGAGCCGAGGAACAGGAACACGATCGCCACCGTCAGGAACGCGCCTTCCAGCAGCGTGGAGCGCACCTCCTTCACGCTGCTGCGGATGCCGCGCGCGGTGTCGTTGACCACGTTGAGCTGCACGTCGGCAGGCACCAGCTTGCGCACCTCATCGGTCATGCGCACCAGGCCGTCGACGGTATCGACGGTGTTCTGGCCCTGCGCCTTCACCACCGACAGGAAGAGGGCGCGCTTGCCATCGAGCAGCGCCAGGCTTTCCTGTTCTTCCTGCCCGTCGCGCACGTCGGCGATCTCGCCCAGCGTGACCGGCTGGCCGGCGCGGCGCGCCACGATGATCTTGCGGAAGGCGTCGGGCGTGGGCACGCGGCCCTTGATCTGCACCACGGTCTCGGTGGACGAGGACCGCAACTCGCCCGCGGGCAGCTCCTGGTTCTCGTTGCGGATCGCGTTCATTACCTGGTCGACGCCGATACCCAGCGCTTCCAGCTGCGCGGGACGGATGCGGATCTCGACCTCGCGCTTGGTGCCGCCGACGAGATTGATCGCACCCACGCCGCGCACCGTTTCCAGCCGCTTGCGCACGATCTGGTCTGCGATGGTGGTCAGCTCGCGCTGGCTGCGGTTGGCGCCCGGGGCATTGGACACCGACAGGTAGAAGATCGGCGCGTCGGACGGGTCGTAGCGCAGCACGCGCGGGTCCTTGACCTCGTCGCGGAACTGCGGCCGGATCAGCGCGATCTTGTCGCGCACGTCCTGCGCGGCCTGGCCGACATCGACGCTGAGGTCGAACTTGATGACGACGACCGAGGTGCCCTGGTACGAGTGCGAGAAGATCTCGTCGATGCCGGAGATGGTGTTGACGATCTCCTCGACCTTGCGGGTGACGTCGGATTCCACCGATTCCGGCGCGGCGCCCGGGTATTCGGTCTGTACCACCACCACCGGGAAGGTGATATCGGGGAACTGGTCGACCGGCAGGCGCTGGTAGGAGAACAGCCCGACCACGATGAAGGCCATCATCATCATGGTGGCCAGCACCGGGTTGCGGATGGACAGGCGAGTGAACCACATGGGGCGCGTTCCGGTTCGTGGCTAAGCGTCAGGCCTTCACGCTTTCACGTCATTCACGCGCCGCACCTGGCTGCCGCTGCGCAGCGTGCCGAGGTTGGTGCGCACGATCTCGGTGCCGGCGTCGAGACCGGAGACGATCTCCACCATCCCGCTGCCTTCGTCGCGCACGCCCAGCTGCACCGGGCGCTCGGCCAGCACGTCCTTGTCGATGGCATAGACGAAGGCACGCTCGCCTTCCATGCGCAGGGCCGAGGCCGGCACCGCCACCACGCCGGACCGCTGCCCCAGCACCAGCGCGCCGCGCGCGAACATGCCGGCGCGCAGCTTCGCGTTGGCATTCTCCACGCGCACGTAGACCATGATGCTGCGGGTGCCCTGCATGACGGCCGGGTTGATCCGCACTAGCTTGCCGGTAAAGCGCCCGGCGCCTTCCACGTCGAGTTCGACCGCCTGGCCGGCGCTGGCGCGCGCCACGTCGGCCATCGGCACCGGCGCCTCCAGTTCCAGCACGCGCAGGTCGACCACATCGACCAGGCGCGTATCCGGCGACACCTTCTCGCCCGGCTGCACCGCGCGCGCGGCGACCATGCCGTCGAGCGGGGCCTTGACCACGGTGTCGGCCAGCGCCTTCTGCGCCACCGCCAGGGCGCCCTGGGCGGCATCGAGATTAGCGCGGGCCACGTCGAGGTCGGACTGGAACTTGTCGAACGCGGTCTTCGAGATAAAGCCCTTGCCGACCAGTTCGCGGTTGCGCTCCCAGGTCTGGCGCGAGTTCTGGAACTGCCCTTGCATGGCCAGCATCTGCCCGCGCGCCTGCGCCACCCTGGCCTCGTACTCGGTCGGGTCGATGCGCGCGATCACCTGTCCGGCGCGCACCGGCTCGCCTTCGCGCACCAGCACCTGCTGCACCTCGCCCGAGACCTTGGCCTTGACCGATGCCTGGTTCAGCGCGCGCAGGCTGCCCGACAGCGGCAGCGACACCTGCAGGTTCTGGCGGCCCACGTTGAAGAGGTCGGCCTGCAGGAACTCCACCACGTTCGCGGCGGCTTGTACTGGCGCTTGCGGCTGGCGCGCGCTGCCGGCCTTGCGCACGGCGGCCACGGCGCTCAGCACCACGATGACGCAGGCTACAGCGATGAGCAGGGTCTTTCGTTTCATGTCGGCTTTCGCGGGCGCGTGCCCGGGTCGTTGGCGGCATCGCCGTCCGCACTGCCGTCAGCACCGTCAGCACCGCCGTCCGTATCCCCGCCGCTTTGCGCCAGCATCTCGTCGCGGATGCGCTCCCACACGTAGGGGCCTTGCTGCGGCGGCAGCGGGCGCTCGCGCGCCTCGCCGGTGGTCAAGCCGAACAGCAGCGTGTCGAGCAGATGGTCGAGGAAGACCTCGGGGTCGATGTCCTTTTCAGAGGTGGCGCGCAGCGCGCGCTGCCACAGCATCAGGAACACCAGCGGGGCGCAGATCAGCGTGGTGGTGGGGTTGGCCGGCACCGGGCGGAACTCGCCGCGCGCCACGCCGCGCGCCAGCACCCTGGCGAACAGCTCGTCGCCCGGCATCATCACCTCTTTGTTATAGAAGCGGGCGATGTCGGGGAAGTTGGCCGACTCGGCCATGATCAGCTTCGTGATCCCGGCCACCCGCGTGGCGCCGATCAGGCCCCACCAGCCGCGCAGCAGCTCGCGCAGCAGTTCCGGGGTGCTGCCCTCGTAGCGGTCGACCAGCTCGGTGCCGCGCGACAGGGCCGGGACCAGGTTCTCACGCACCACGGACTTGAACAGTTCTTCCTTGTTGGCGAAGTACAGGTAGACCGTGCCCTTGGACACCCCGGCGGCCGCCGCCACGTCTTCCAGGCGCGTGGCCGCGTAGCCGCGCTCCACGAACAGGTCGAGCGCCGCCGCGACCAGCTCCTGCGGGCGCGCGGCCTTGCGCCGGCTCCAGCGCGGCGCATCGGCATCCTTGTGCGGTTCGACGGGTGTTTTCACGGGTGTCTTGCGAGGACTGCGGGGCACGGTGGGGCGGGGTGGGATGTTAATAACTTGTGGGTCAGTAATGTAGAGTAGCGCCATGTGAGGGTCAAGCGCGGCCGGGGCGGGCTAGGGTACGCACCGAGGCGAATCCGAGACATGTGATGCCGGGGGCGCGCATGGCGGCCCTTACGGGGCCAGCCGGTTCGATCGCGCACATGGCGTTTTCCTTTTCTTACAGGAGGATGGCGGCGCTTCGGGCACAATGGCGCCTTGATGTCAGCCGCCTGGCTTGCCATGCCCTGCCGCGGCCTCCCTGAACCATTGCGATGAGTTGCCGGTCACACCTTTCCTGCCGCGCTGGCTGCGGCGCCTGTTGCATTGCCCCGTCGATTGCCTCGGCCCTGCCGGGCATGCCCGAGGGCAAGCCAGCGGGCGTGCCGTGCGCGCAGTTGCTGCCCGACATGCGCTGCGCGGTGTTCGGCCGCCCTGACCGGCCGGCGTTCTGCGCCGGCCTGAAGCCCGCGGCGGAAATGTGCGGCGACTCGCGCGAAGCCGCGCTGCGCTGGCTGACCCGACTCGAAATCCTGACCGCGCCACAGGCCACGCCTGCACGGCCCGGCTCGCGCAGGTGACGCCTGCCATAGTGCCGGCACGCCCGCCCAACTCCTGAACTCGGAGGCAACATGATCCGGACTTCCCGACGGCGCTGGCTGGCCGTCGCTGGCGCCACCGCGCTGGCCGCCGGCCTCGCCGCCTGCGGCGCGTTCCGCAACGAGTACACGTTCTCGCAAAGCCAGCTGCAGGCCGCGCTGGAGCGCAAGTTCCCGTTTAACAAGCGCTATATGGAGCTGTTCGACATCCAGCTCACCAATCCGCAACTGACGCTGGACCCGGTGCGCAACCGCGTCAACGTGCAATTCGACGCCGTCATCGACAACAAGCTGTTCTTCCGCCAGGCGCTGACGGGGCGCTTCGCGCTGGACAGCGGGCTGCGCTATGACGCGCCGACGCGCTCGGTGGTACTGCAGGACCCTGAAGTGCGGCGTTTCGACGTGCAGGGCATGCCGGCGCAGTTCTCGCGCCAGCTCAATGCGCTGGGTGGCATCCTGGCCGAGCAGCTGCTGCAGGACTATCCGCTCTATACGTTCCGGGAAGACCAGCTGCGCGTTGCCGGCACGCAGGTCGAGCCCGGTACAATCACCGTTTTGCCTGACGGCATCAACGTCAAGGTCAACCGCCCCTGATCGCCCTCGGGTAGCCGGGCGCTCGAACAACAAACCAGGCGGTCCGGCGCATGCCGGGCAACGCCGATGACAACGTTTCTCCGTTCCGCATGGAAATCGCACTTGCCCTGAAAGCCGTGATCCTCGGCATTGTCGAAGGACTGACCGAGTTCCTTCCCATCTCGAGTACCGGCCACCTGATCCTGGCGGGCCAATTGCTCGACTTCAACGACGAAAAGGGCAAGATCTTCGAGATCGTGATCCAGTTCGGCGCCATCCTGGCAGTCTGCTGGGAATTCCGTGCCCGCATCGGCAGCGTGGTGCGCGGGCTGGGCTCGGAGCCGAAGGCGCAGCGCTTTGCCATCAACGTGGTGATCGCGACCGCGCCGGCGATCATCCTGGCCTTTATCTTCGGCAAATGGATCAAGGCCCACCTGTTCAACCCGATCTCGGTGGCGCTGGCCTTTATCGTCGGCGGCGTGGTGATCCTGCTGGCCGAATGGCGCGACGCGCGCCGCGGCACGGTCTCGCATCCGCAGGGCAATGCGCTGCTGGAGGCGGCCAAGGCGGGCGCGCCGCGCATCGAATCGGTCGACGACCTGAACTGGGGCGATGCCCTCAAGGTGGGCCTGGCGCAGTGCTTCGCGCTGGTGCCGGGCACCTCGCGCTCGGGTGCCACCATCATCGGTGGCATGCTGTTCGGGCTGTCGCGGCAGGTGGCGACGGAGTTTTCGTTCTTCCTCGCGATCCCGGTGATCTTTGGCGCGACGGTCTATGAGCTGTACAAGGCGCGTGCGCTGCTGGACGCGGACGACCTCGGCGTCTTCGCGGTCGGCTTTGTCTTCGCCTTCCTGTCTGCGTTCCTGTGCGTGCGCTGGCTGCTGCGTTTTGTCGCCACGCACGATTTCAAGCCGTTTGCGTGGTATCGCATTGCGTTCGGCATCGTGGTGCTGTTCACCGCCTACTCCGGCCTGGTGTCCTGGCACGCGTAAGCGGGGCGAACATCCGGACAACAAAAAAGCGTGGCACTTGCCACGCTTTTTGTTTGTGCCTTGCGGCTGCGCTCAGGCCCGCTTAGGCCCGCTTGCGGAACACCACGTCCCACACCCCGTGCCCGAGCCGCACGCCGCGGCGCTCGAACTTGGTCACCGGACGGTAGTCCGGCCGCTCGGAAAAGCCATCCGCCGCGCTGGAGGTGTTCTCCAGCAGCGGTTCACCCGCCAGCACCTCGACCATCTGGTGCGCGTACTCTTCCCAGTCGGTCGCGCAGTGGATATAGCCACCGGGCTTCAGCCGCGCCGCCAGCAGCTTCACCAGCGGCGGCTGCACCAGCCGGCGCTTGTTATGGCGCTTCTTGTGCCACGGGTCCGGGAAATAGATATGCACGCCGTCCAGGCTGTCGTCGGTCAGCATATGGGCGATGACCTCGACCGCGTCGTGCTGCAGGATGCGGATGTTCTCCAGCTCGCGCTCGTCGATCAGCTTGAGCAGGGCGCCCACGCCGGGCTCATGCACCTCGCAGCCCAGGAAATTGTCCTGCGGGCGCAACCCGGCGATATGCGCGGTGGTCTCGCCCATGCCGAAGCCGATCTCCAGGATCGACGGCGCCTTGCGGCCGAACGTGGCTTCCCAGTCCAGCGGCTGCGGCGCGTACGGCACCAGCATGCGCGGGCCGACCTCGTCGATGGCGCGCTGCTGACCGGTCGACGTCCGCCCGGCACGGCGCACGAACGAGCGGATGCGGCGCGGATGCGCAACGCCTTCGGGGTCGGCAGGGGAAGGGGCGGACGGCTGCTGGGCGTTGTCCACCGGCGTGGCGTCATCGGCCGGCGTCGGTCCGGTGCTGGGATCTTGGGGAAGCATGGCAACAAAAAAGCCGCCGGGCAGATCACCGTAACAGTGTTAACGGTGGCAATGGCGGCTTGTCTCGACTTGAGGTGGAGCGGGCGATGGGAATCGAACCCACGTCTTTAGCTTGGGAAGCTAAGGTAATGGCCATTATACGACGCCCGCGGAGCCGTGATTCTATTCGGGATCGGCAAGGGAGCGCAAGTCGGCGGCATGCCGGGCTGGAATCAAGGTGTCTTTTGTGCCACTCCCGCTTTGGGCGGTGCGTGGCGCCCGCGGCGGCGTATAGTGGCTGGCACGCTGGCCTGCCGCCATACGGCCTTCGATGACTACCACTCGCAACGTCAGGACGCCCCCACCTTGACCACGGACTTTTACGGCCGCTTTGAAGCGGAATGCCTGCCCCGCATCGTCGATGCCATCGGCAAGCAGCACCGGCGCGTGCAGCTGCATGCCTTGCCCGCCGAGGCCCCGAACCGCCCGCCGCGTCTGCGCATGACGGGCGACGGGCCGGCTGAATTGCGGCGCCATGCGCATCCGCTCGACGTCACGCTGGCGTGGGATGGGCTGGAGGTGCAGCGGCTGTTTGGCGCCGGAGGCGAGGCGCGCTTTGCCGGTTATCTGGCGGCGCTGCCGGGCAAGCTGCGCGCGTGGCAGGAGCCGCGCGGCATCGATTTTGGCTCGCTGTCGCAGACGGATCCGGCCATCCTGATCGGCGGGCTGGATTTCGAGCGCTGAGCTGCCGCCCGGGCGTTACGGCGTTACGGCGTTACGGCGTTACGGCGTTACGGCTCAGCCAGTCACGCGCAGCCGGCACACGGCGCTTTCCGACTGGCCCGGTGCCAGCCAGCGCAGTCCCTGTCCGTGGTGGATCGCGTCGGGCAGTCCCACCCACGGTTCCACGCAATAGAAATCAGACTGTTCGCTTTCGGACCACGTCGTAACGGCGTGCCAGCGCACGCTGCCAGCAACCTCGAGTTCGAAGGCGATGGTGCGCGCCGGCATCGACAGCATGGCGCCGGCAGCGCCGCGGAAGACGTGGTAGGTGTCCTGCAGGCGCGGGTCGTCGAGCCGGTAGGCCGGCTCGCCCGCGTCGGCCGGGCCCGGCGCGCCGTCGGGCAACTGGCGCACGCGATCGGCGGGCGGCAAGGCCACCTTCGACGCGGCACGCTGCGCATGCGGCAGCGCAAAGTAGAAGTGGTGGCCGGGATAGCAGGGCAGCGGCTGGTCCCCGGTGTTGGTGGTGCGCAGCGTCACCTCCAGCCCGTCGGGCAGCAGCGCGTACACCGCGTCGAACACGAAGGCATAGGGGTAGCCTTGCCGCGTCTGCGCGCTGTCGCGCAGCGTCATGGTGATCGACCCGGCTGCATCGGTGGCGCCGGCTTCGAATGGCAGGTCGCGCGCAAAGCCATGCTGCGCCAGCGCGTGCACGGTGCCTTGCCGGTCGCGCCACTGCCCGGCGACGCCGTCCACGAAGTGCCGGCCGATAAACGGGAACAGCAGCGGATTGCCCCCGCGCACCTTGGCCGGGCGGCTCCAGTCGGCGTTGTCGGGCCAGTAGAGAATGTCCTCGCCGCGGTGCACCCAGCGCACCAGGCGCCCGCCGTATTGCGGGGCGAGCAGCAGGAAGTTGTCGGCATCGCCGACCCGGACCAGCGTCTGGCCCTGGAAGTCTTGTGTCTGGAGCAATGGCATGGTGTTCCTGGGCGCCGTGGCGGCGCGAGCAGCCGCCATGATAAGCCAGCGCGATGCCAGGCCGTGAGCAGGGGCAAGGCTCAGCCACTCGTGTAGATGGTATTGCGCACCAGCGGGTACACCTGCGTTTCCCAGCGCTTGCCGTTGAACACGCCATAGTGGCCGACCCCGGTTTGCACGTGATGCATCCGCATGTAAGGCCGCAGGCTCGGGCAGAGGTCCTGCGCCGCCATGGTCTGGCCGATGGCGCAGATGTCGTCGCGCTCGCCCTCGACCGTGAGCAGCGCGGTGCGGCGGATGGCGCGCGTGCACACGCGGCGTCCGGCGACGTCGAGCAGCCCCTGCGCCAGCAGGAAGCGCTGGAATACCAGGCTGACGGTCTCCAGGTAGAACTCCGCCGTCAGGTCCATGGTGGCGAAGTATTCGACATAGAAGTCGCGGATGGCGTCGGCCTTGTCGTGCTCGCCGCGCTCGCGATAGGCGTAGAGGTCGCGCAACGCCTGCTCATGACGCTCCAGGTTCATGCTCATGAACGCCAGCAGCTGCACATGGCCAGGGTAGACGCGCCGCATGCCGCCGGCGAAGCGCAGCGGCACCATGCCGATCAGCGTGCGCTCGAACCAGTCGAGCGGCTGGCTGATGGCCAGTTCGTTGACCTTGGTCGGGTTGACGCGCGCGTCGATCGGGCCGGCCATCAGCGTCAGGCTGGGCGGCTGGGCGGGATCGCCGTCCTCGGCCATGATGGCCGCCGCCGCCAGTGCGGCCACGGTAGGCTGGCACACCGCCACGACGTGCGTGCCGCCGCCGAGCGCCTGCAGGAAGTGGATCAGGTGCTGCACGAATTCATCGAAGCCGAAGCGCCCGGCCACCAGCGGGATATCGCGCGGATTGTGCCAGTCGGTGATATAGACGTCGTGGTCGGCCAGCATGGTCTGCGCGGTGCCGCGCAACAAGGTGGCAAAGTGGCCGGACATCGGCGCCACCAGCAGCACGCGCGGCTGGCCGCCGATGCCCTGGCGGCGGAAGTGCAGCAGGGAGCAGAACGGCGTGCGCAGCACCACTTCCTCGGTGACCGGCACCGGCCGGCCGGCGACCATCGCGCTGTCGATGCCGAAGGCCGGGCGATGGTGGGTCAGGCGCCCGAGCGCGATGATCTCGCAGGCGGCGCGCAGCGTGCGTACGGTATCGAAGCCGCTCGTCCTGGGTTGGGCGGCCAGCGTTGCCGCGGCCAGTTCCGCCAGCGTGCATGCCGGCAGTATGATGTCCGCGTAGGTCTGGTACGCGTAATACAGCATGACTGGGCCCCCGTGGTTCTGGTGTCCCCAACCCGCAATATATATGCCATTTGCGCGCGCTTGGCATGCGCTTTGCGCGGTGCCACGCGCAAGGCAGCGATGCCTGCGCAAAGTTGTGCAAGCTGCGCCCGCCGCAGCGGCCAAGCATCGTTTCATGATGGTTGCCGGGGGCGCAGGCATCAGACTGGTGCCCAATGGTACGAACGGTACGAACGGTGCCGCACCAGTGCACCGTCCCAGTGCGCCGCTAAGGAGGCGTGATGAGCAAGACCACACTCACTATCAGCAGCAAGACCTATTCGTCGTGGTCGCTGCGCGGCTGGCTGCTGGCCCGCTTTGCCGGCCTGGAGTTCGAGGAAGTGCTGGTCCCGCCGGACGATGCCGCCGCCCGCGCCGAAATCCTGCTGCTGTCGCCGTCGATCCTGGTGCCCTGCCTGCGCCACCAGGGTGTGACGGTCTGGGACACGCTCGCCATCGCCGAATACCTGAACGAGATCCGTCCCAAGGCCGGCCTGCTGCCCGAGGACCGCGCCGCGCGCGCGCACTGCCGCGCCATCTGCGGCGAGATGCACTCCGGGTTTGCGGCGATGCGCTCGGCGCTGCCGATGAACCTGAAGGGGAATTTCCCGGGGATGAAGGTGTGGTCACGCGCGCAGGCGGACATCGACCGCATCACGGCCATCTGGACCGAGTGCCTGACGCGCTATGGCGGGCCTTACCTGTTTGGCTCGCGCACCATGGCCGATGCCATGTACGCGCCGGTGGTGACGCGCTTTGTGACCTACGGCGTGATGCTCGACCCGGAGCCGGTTTCCTACTGCAAGCAGATCCTGGCGATGCCGGAGCTGCAGGAGTGGATTGCGGCGGCGCGCGCGGAACCCGACGAGATCAGCGAGCTGGACGTCGAGTTCTAGCCGCCGCCGCTGCCTACGCCGTGGCGGACTCGGCTTGCCGCGCCTGCAGGAAACGCGCGGCGTAGTCGAAGTACCAGTCGAGCGTATCCGGGTTGGCCATGGCATCGCGGTTGGCGATGCTGGCCGGCGCGTGGCCGAGCAGCAGCTTCTTGATCGGCACTTCCATCTTCTTGCCCGACAGCGTGCGCGGCACGCCCGGCACCTGCACGATCTCGTTGGGCACGTGGCGCGACGACAGCGCCTCGCGGATGCGCGCGCGCAGGGTGTCGCGCAGTGCGTCGTCGAGCACCAGCCCTTCGCGCAGTACCACGAACAGCGGCATGTAGGACTCGCGGCCCAGGTATTCCAGGTCGACCACCATGCTGTCGAGCACTTCCGGCCGGTCTTCCACCACGCGGTACAGCTCGCTGGTGCCCATGCGGATGCCGTGGCGGTTGATGGTGGCGTCCGAACGCCCGTAGATCACCGCGCCCCCGCGCGGCGTGATCCTGATCCAGTCGCCATGCCGCCAGGCGCCGGGATAGGTGTCGAAATAGCTGTCGCGGTAGCGCTTGCCGTCGGCATCGCCCCACAGGAACAGCGGCATCGACGGCATCGGCTCGGTGCAGACCAGCTCGCCGACCTGGTCAGTCAGCGCCTGCCCGTTGTCGTCGAACGCCTGCACCTTGGCGCCCAGGCAGCGGCACTGCATCTCGCCCGAATAGACCGGCAGCAGCGGGCAGCCCGCCACGAACGAGCCGGCAAAGTCGGTGCCGCCCGACATCGGCACCAGCCAGATGTCTTCGCGCACGTGGCGGTAGATCCAGTCGTAGGCCTCGACCGGCAGCGGCGAGCCGGTCGAGCCCAGGCCGTGCAGCCGCGACAGGTCGGCGATGCGCGCCGGCTCGATGCCCGCCTTCATGCAGCTGGTGAAGAACGCCGCGCCGGCCCCGAACATGGTCACGCCGGCATCGTCGACAAAGCGCCACAGCACGCCGGCGTCGGGCCAGGCCGGGTTGCCGTCATAGAGTGCGATGGTGGTGCCGAGCAGCAGGCCGGCGACCTGCGCGTTCCACATGATCCAGCCGCTGCTGCTGTACCAGTGGAAGACGTCGTCCGGGCCGAGGTTGTTGTGGAACGCCATCAGCTTGAGCTGCTCGATGACGATGCCGCCGTGGCCATGCACGATCGGCTTGGGCATGCCGGTGGTGCCGGAGGAGTAGACGATCCACAGCGGATGGTCGAAGGGCACCGGCTCGATAGTCAGCGGCACGTCGTGCGCGAGCACGTCCGGCCACGCATGGGTGCGTATGCCGGACGGCGCGGGTACGCTCGCGCCGACTTGCGGCACCAGCACCAGGTCGGTCAGCGAGGGCAGGGCGGCTACCAGGTCCGCCAGCACCGGCCCGCGCTCGTAGAGCTTGCCGCCATAGCGGTAGCCGTCGACGGCGATCAGCACCTTCGGCCCTATCTGGCGGAAGCGGTCGATCACCGCCACCTGGCCCATGTCGGGCGCGCAGCCGGACCAGACCGCGCCCAGGCTGGCGGTGGCCAGGAAGGCGACGATGGTGGCGGGGATATTGGGCAGGTAGCCGGCAATGCGGTCGCCGCGCTGCACGCCCATCTGGCGCAGCGAATGCGCCAGCGAGGCGACCTGGGCTTCGAGGGTAGCCCAGCTGATATCCGTCAGTGGCTGCGCTTCGCCGGCATAGCGGATGGCGGTGCGCTCGCGGGCAGCGCCTGTGCCTGCGTGGCGGAACACCTGCTGCACATAGTTCAGCGTGGCGCCCTCGAACCAGCGCGCGCCCGGCATGGTGCGCCGGTCCAGCACCTGCGCCGCGGGCGTGTCGAAATGGACGTCGAAGTAGGCGCGCACCGCGTCCCAGAAGGCTTCCAGCTCGGTGACGGACCACTGCCACAGGCTGTCGTAGTCGTCAAAGGCGAGACCGCGCTCGGCGCGCAGCCAGCGCATGAAGGCGGCGATCTGGCTGCTGTCGCGGAACGCCCCGGACGGCGTCCACATCAGGTTCCCTTCGGTCAAAGGGGCAGTGCTGCTCATGTCTCCTCCTTGGGCCCGTCTGTCGCGGGTATCGGATGGTGGGTGATGGGGATCCCGGGCGCCTGTGGCGGCACCCGGGCATCAGCGTGACATGATAGCCGGGGATGGAGACGGTTGCCGGTCAGGTGCCCGCCGGCCGGTCGAACAGGCTTTCCCACATGGCGTCGACCCTGGCCTTGACCGCCGCCTCCATGGAGATCGGCGTACCCCATTCGCGCGTGGTCTCGCCGGGCCACTTGTCGGTGGCGTCGATGCCCATCTTGGAACCCAGGCCCGACACCGGGGAGGCGAAGTCCAGGTAGTCGATCGGCGTGTTGTCGACCAGCACCGTGTCGCGGCTGGGGTCGACGCGCGTGGTGATGGCCCAGATCACTTCCTTCCAGTCGCGCACGTCGACATCGTCGTCGACCACGACGATGAATTTCGTATACATGAACTGGCGCAGGAAGCTCCATACCCCGAACATCACGCGCTTGGCATGGCCGGCGTACTGCTTCTTCATGCGCACCAGCGCCATGCGGTAGCTGCAGCCTTCCGGCGGCAGGTAGAAGTCGGTGATTTCCGGGAACTGCTTTTGCAGCAGCGGCACGAACACCTCGTTCAGTGCCACGCCCAGCACGGCGGGCTCGTCGGGCGGCTTGCCGGTGTAGGTGGAGTGGTAGATCGGGTCGCGCCGCATGGTGATGCGGTCGATGGTGAACACCGGGAACCAGTCCTGCTCGTTGTAGTAGCCGGTGTGGTCGCCGAACGGGCCTTCCAGCGCATGCTGGTAGCCGGACGGGTGCTTCGGGTCCGGCTGGATATGGCCTTCCAGCACGATCTCGGCCGACGCCGGCACGCTTAGTTCGGACAGGGTCGGCGTCACGCAGCCGGCCAGCGCGGTGCGGCTGCCGCGCAGCAGGCCGGCGAACTGGTACTCGGACAGCGTATCGGGCACCGGCGTCACCGCGCCGAGGATGGTGGCGGGGTCGGCGCCCAGCGCCACCGCGATCGGGAACGGCTTGCCGGGGTTGGCCAACGCATGCTCGCGGAAGTCGAGCGCGCCGCCGCGATGCGCCAGCCAGCGCATGATGACCTGGTTGCGGCCGATCACCTGCTGGCGGTAGATGCCCAGGTTCTGGCGCTTCTTGTGCGGTCCCTTGGTGACGACCAGGCCCCAGGTGATCAGCGGCGCGGCGTCGCCGGGCCAGCAGGTCTGGATCGGCAGGCGCGCCAGGTCGACGTCATTGCCTTCCCAGACCACCTCCTGGCAGGCCGGGCTGCTGACGCGCTTTGGTGCCATATCCCACACAGATTTGGCGAGCGTAAACAGCTTGCCCGCTTCGCGCAGTCCGCGCGGCGGCTCGGGTTCCTTCAGGGCTGACAGCACGCGGCCGATGTCGCGCAGGTCTTCCATCGATTCGGCACCCATGCCGAGTGCGACCCTGTGTGTCGTACCGAACAGATTGGCCAGTACCGGGACGCTATAGATACCGTCACCGGCCGCCGCGCCGGCGGGCCGTTCGAACAGCACGGCGGGGCCGCCGGCACGCAGCAGCCGGTCGCAGACCTCGGTCATTTCCAGGTTGGGCGAGACCGGGCGGGAGATGCGGCGAAGTTCGCCCATCTGCTCGAGTTGGCCGATAAAGTCGCGCAAGTCTTTGTATTGCATAGTGAATTCGGTTTGGCGCGGGCCGTGTGCGGCCGGCGCAAGGCGGCATCCAAGTCGGTGACGATACACATACACCGGCGCCCCGGCAAAAAAATCAGCAAATCGGGGTGGGGGAAATTGTAAGTTTTTTGTCGTCACAGCCGTGGCGTCAAGGTCTGCGAGGCTAGGCCAGGACTATGTTTGCGGGTCCAAGAGTGATGCGGGCGCGACAAGATAAGGCTTGTTACAAATAACCAAAAGTAGTGTGAACCGTTATTCTTATGCTTGACGAGGTATAACACCGTTCCTACAATCCGGTCTTGCTGATGGAGTGTTGCGTTGCAACATAAATTTCACCCTTGTGTCAAGGGGTGCACATAGAAAAAGTGCGGGGGGATCGCACGATTCGCTCCAGTCAGATCGAACAGACCGAGGCTACCGGCCCGATGCAATAGCGGGCCGAGGCGGTTGCCTCCGGCAGGGAGCCGGAGCGTTTTACGGTTGTCGAGATAAGTCGTGGCAGGGTGGGCTCCCCCAGAGTCGACCCTGTTTCCAGTTGGGCGCATGGGGAGCGCCTGCCAACAGATGCTTGGCTGTCACTGCTAGACGGCGCGGCATCCTTACTTGAGTACGTTGAGATCGGGCGTATGCCGCAGTCTGGCATGCGAAGCGGGCAACGGATGGAGGTAAGCATGAGCGGTTGGAAAACCCTTCATCTTCCCGGCATCGGACGCGCCTTGCAGGTTCGCCTCCGACAGCCGGTACCCGGAGTGAGTCGGGCATTGCAGGTCCGTCTCGCGCATCCGGTCGCGGGCCGCGCCTTGCGCGGTGGCCGCACAACGCTGAAGTACGCGCTGAACAGCCTTGGCGTGGTTGCGGTCGTCTCGGCCGTGTCGCTGTGGCTGAGCCAGGAATGGCGCACCACGCTGGCGGCGCTGCTGGCTGGCGATGAGGCACCGGCGGTGCTGGTCGCCGCCGCCATGCCGACGGCGGAAGTGGCGCCGGCCGTGGCCAGCGCAGCCGTGCCGGCCCTGTCGGCCGACGCCGCTGCCGCCCGTCTGGCACGCGGCAAGGGCGGCCTGCCGACGGTTTCGGGCGTGGACGAATGGGGCCTGGCGGCGAACGCCAAGGTGCCGTCGGTCGCGCACCTGGCCGAGCGGATCCCGGTCACGCGCGTGGCGGCGGACGCCCGCAATACCGCCACGCTCGGCACCGCGCGCGAGCAGGCGGCCGTGGCCGACTACATCGCCCGCAAGTACCGCGTGGCGGCGCAGGCCACCGCGCAACTGGTCAAGGCAGCCTACCTGACCGGCCGCGAGGTCGGCATCGACCCGCTGCTGATCCTGGGCGTGATCGCGATCGAGTCCAGCTTCAACCCGTACGCCGAGAGCGGCGTGGGCGCGCAGGGCCTGATGCAGGTCATGACCAAGGTCCACCAGGACAAGTACGAGGCCGTGGGCGGCGTCGCCGCGGCGCTGAACCCGTACGCCAATATCAAGATCGGTGCGCTGGTGCTGAAGGACTGCATCGCCCGCGCCGGCTCGATCGAAGGCGGCCTGAAGTACTACGTCGGCGCCACCACGGCGACCGATGGCGGCTACGGCGCCAAGGTGCTGGCCGAGCGTGCCCGCCTGCGCCAGCTGATTGGCGTGCGCGCGGCGCCGGCTGACAACGGCAAGGCGGGTGGTAGCGGCAAGGCACCAGCCGAGCATGCCGCGCCGACCGAGAAGCTGGAAGCCAGCAACGGCTCGAACAACGCCTGAGGCTTTTGCGCCGGCTCTCCTAACAGAAAAAGCACCCCGCGGGGTGCTTTTTCTGTTTCCGGGGCCGCTGCGCTGTGCTGTCGGCTCAGCCGCGGAACAGCTTCGCCAGCCGTGCCATTGCCTCTTCGATGTTCTCGCGCGAGGTCGCATACGAGATGCGGATGTAGTCGCTTGCGGTATGCGGCCCGAAATCCTGCCCCGGCACCATCACCACGCCCGCATCGTGCAGCATCGCCTGCGTCAGCCGGTCGGCATCGCCGGCCGCCGGGTGGTTGACGCCGCGGCAGTCGGCATAGACGTAGAAGGCGCCGTCCGGGCGCACCGGCACGCGCAGGCCCAGCGCCTCCAGCGCCGGCACGACCAGGTCGCGGCGGCGGCGGAACTCGGCCTTGCGCTCGTCATAGATTGCCAGTGCCTCGGGGGTGAAGCAGGCGAGCGCCGCGTACTGCGCCACGGCGGAGGCGCAGATAAAGAGGTTCTGGGCGACCTTTTCGAAGGCCTCGACCAGCGCATCCGGCACCACCAGCCAGCCCAGCCGCCAGCCGGTCATGTTGAAGTACTTGGAGAAGCTGTTCACCGTGACCACGTTGTCGTCCAGGCTCAGCGCCGAGACCGGCGCGGCGTCGTACGACAGGCCCTGGTAGATCTCGTCGACGATGGCGAAGCCGTTGCGGGCACGCACCGCCTGCAGGATGCGGCCGAGCTCGTCGGGCAGGATCGAGGTGCCGGTCGGGTTGGATGGCGTGGCCAGCAGCACGCCGCAGGTCTGCTCGCGCCAGTTGGCCTCGACCTGTGCTGCGGTGAGCTGGAAGCGCTCCGCCGGGCCGCTCGGGATCATGCGCGCTGCGCCGTCGAAGGCGGCGACGAAGTGGCGGTTGCACGGGTAGCTGGGATCGGGCATCAGCACTTCGGCGCCAATCTCGACCAGCACCGCGCACGCCAGCAGCAGCGCGCCGGAAGCGCCCGCCGTGACGATCACGCGGCGTGCCGGGATGTCCAGGCCGTAGGCCGTCTTGTAGTAGCCGGCGATGGCCTCGCGCAGCGGATGGATGCCAAGCGCACCGGTGTATTGCGTGACGCCGCGGCGCATCGCCGCCTCGGCCGCGCGCACCACCGGCCCGGCGGCGGTGAAGTCCGGCTCGCCGATGCCCATGTGCACGATATGGCGGCCGGCGCGCTCGAGTTCGGCGGCCTGCTTGGCCAGTTCCATGACGTGGAAGGCATTGATGTTGGCGACGCGGGCGGCGGTGGCAAGACGTTGCATGTCCATGGCGATGGGGAGAGAGGCGGGCGGAGCCCGTTCAGCAAAAAGAATACGTATAAACGAAAACACCCGCCGCGGCGGGTGTTTCGTCAGGTCCTGGTGCCGGCGCAAGCGCCAGCCGGATGACCGCTCAACGGCGCGCCGCGACCTCGGCCGCGCGCACCTGGGCGGCGAGCTTGTCCAGCACGCCGTTGACGTACTTGTAGCCTTCGACGCCGCCAAAGGTCTTGGTCAGCTCGACCGCTTCGTTGATCACGACCTTGTATGGGATGTCGAGGCAGTGCACCAGCTCGTAGCTGCCGACCAGCAGCGCGGCGCGCTCCACCGGCGACAGCTCGTCCACGGTGCGGTCCAGGAACGGCTCGAACGCGGCGGTCAGGCGGGCCTCTTCACGCACGGTGCCGTTGAGCAGCGCGTCGAAGTGCTCGCGGTCGGCCTTGTTGAAGCCCTGGGCGTCATGCAGGTGGGCCTGGATCGCGCCGATGTCGTTGCGGTTCAGCAGCCATTGGTACAGGCCCTGCAGCGCCAGCTCGCGCGAGCGGCGGCGCGCGCTCTTGGGCGGTGCCTTGGCTTCGGTGCGGGCCGCGGGCTTGTTGCCGGCGGGCTTGCCGGCGTCATTGCCGCCCGCGTTCTCGGGGGCGTTGGACGTATTACTCATCATCGTCCTCATCGTCTTCCTGGCCGCGCAGCGAGTCCAGCGCATCGACCAGGTTGGCCATCTCCACCGCGGCGCGGGCGCAGTCGCGGCCCTTTTCGCGGGTGCGGGCATGGGCCTGCTCGTCAGTGTCGACGGTCAGGATGCCGTTGGCGACCGGCACGTTGAAATCCAGGCCGACGCGGGTGATGCCGGCGCCGGATTCGTTCGAGACCAGCTCGAAGTGGTAGGTCTCGCCGCGCACCACGGCGCCGAGCGCGACCAGCGCGTCGAACTGGCCGCTCTCGGCCATCTTCTGCAGTGCCAGCGGCACTTCCAGCGCGCCGGGGACGGTCACCACCAGGGTGTCCTCGCCTTCGACGCCGAGCTTTTCCAGCTCGGCCACGCAGGCTTCGAGCAGCTCGGCGCAGACCGGCTCGTTGAAGCGCGCCTGCACGATGCCGATACGCAGGCCTTCACCGTCGAGGTTGCTGGGGTAGAAGCCGTGATCCATTGTTCAAGTTCTCCAGTTTTCGGGGCGGCCGCGGCGGCTTGGCGCCGCGGCCGGGGTGTATTGGGGGAGGCTCAGGGGAAGCTTAGTCCGGGAAGGCTCAGTCGGCCTGGCCGTTCATGGGCTGGTAGCCGGTCACTTCCAGGTCGAAGCCGGTCATGCTGGGCATGCGCTGCCGGGCGGCCAGCACGCGCATCTTGCCGACGCCGACATCCTTCAGGATCTGCGCGCCCATGCCATAGGTGCGCAGGTCCGGCTTGCGGCGGGGGCGGGTCTGCGGTGCGTCGAGTGCGGTGAACTGCGTGAACAGCTGCTCGACGGTGTCGCCGCAGTTCAGCAGCACGATCACGCCGCTGTCGGCCTGGTCGATGGCCTGCATCGCCGCCGGGATGCTCCACGAATGCGTGGTCGACTTCACTTCCAGCAAGTCCAGCACGGAGAAGGGCTCGTGCACGCGCACCAGCGTTTCCTTGTCCGGCGTCGGCGCGCCGCGCACCAGTGCCAGGTGGGCCTGGCCGGTCGGCTTGTCGCGGTAGGCGATGCTGCGGAAGGTGCCGTACGGCGTCTGCATGTCGCGTTCGCCGACGCGCTCGATGATGCTCTCGGTGCGGCTGCGGTAGTGGATCAGGTCGGCAATGGTGCCGATCTTCAGGTCGTGTTCCCGGGCGAATTCGATCAGGTCCGGCAGGCGCGCCATGGTGCCGTCGTCCTTCATGATCTCGCAGATCACGGCGGCGGGCGTCAGGCCGGCCAGGGCGCCCAGGTCGCAACCGGCCTCGGTATGGCCGGCGCGGATCAGCACGCCGCCGGGCTGGGCCGTCAGCGGGAAGATATGGCCGGGCTGGACCAGGTCGGCCGGCCTGGCGTCGCGGGCCACCGCGGCCTGCACGGTGCGGGCACGGTCGGCGGCCGAGATGCCGGTGGTCACGCCTTCGGCGGCCTCGATCGACACCGTGAAGTTGGTGCCGTGCTGGGTGCCGTTGCGGGTGACCATCGGGTGCAGGTCCAGCTGGCGGCAGCGCTCGGCGGTCAGCGTCAGGCAGATCAGGCCGCGGCCGTGCTTGGCCATGAAGTTGATCGCCTCGGGAGTGACGAAGTCGGCAGCCAGCACCAGGTCGCCTTCATTCTCGCGGTCTTCCTCGTCAACAAGGATGACCATGCGGCCGGCACGGATGTCGGCAATGATGTCTTCGGTACGGGCGATTGTCATGGCGTGCAGGACGGCAAATTGAGGCGAAACGAGCGAAATGCCGCGAATAAGGCGGACGGGAACGGTGGCCGCGTCGGGAGGCGGCCGGACTGAGGCGGGGCGTCGGGCCTGGCGCGCCAGGGCATATACGCCCGGCAGGATGCCCAGTCAAGCCGGGTATTGTACGCCAAGGCAGGCGGCGCGGGCGGCCGCGCCGCGGGAAAGTGCGGCGGCGGCACGGGCCTACTTGCCGGTGTCAGTGGCCGACAGCATCCGCTCCACGTAGCGCGCGATCAGGTCGATTTCCAGGTTCACGCGGGCGCCGGGCTTGAGCTCCTGCAGCGTGGTCACCTCGACCGTGTGCGGGATCAGGTTGATCGAGAACACGCAGCCGTCGGCTTCGTCGCTGACGCGGTTGACCGTCAGCGAGACGCCATTGACCACCACCGAGCCCTTGTAGGCCAGGTAGCGGGCCAGCTCGCGCGGCGCGCGGATGCGCAGTTCATGCGATTCGCCGACGGGCGCGAAATGCACCACTTCGCCCAGTCCGTCGACGTGCCCGGAGACCAGGTGGCCGCCGAGGCGATCGGCCAGCCGCAGCGCCTTCTCCAGGTTGACGCGGCCGGCGCTCTCCAGGCCGACGGTCTTGTCGAGCGACTCGCGCGAGACCTCGACGTCGAAGCTGTCCTCGCCCATGGCGATCACCGTCATGCAGGCGCCCTGGATCGCGATGCTGTCGCCGACGATCACATCGGACAGGTCCAGGCCGCCGGCGGCGACATGCAGGCGCACGCCGGCATCGGCGGCACCCAGCGGGGTTACGGTTTCGATGCGGCCGACGGCCGCGACAATGCCTGTGAACATGGTGGTGTCTTCTGTCTTGGTCAATCTGGGATTGGGCGATTAGGCGATTAGGCGATTAGGCGATCATGCGATCAGGCGATCAGGCGATCAGGCGATCATGCGATCAGGCGATCAGGCGATCAGGCGATCAGGCGATCAGGCGATCAGGCGTCGTTGCGGCGCGCGATTAGCCGCAGGTCGTCGCCGATCTGCCGGATTTCATGCCAGCGGAACTGCGCGGCATCCTGCAGCCGCGCCAGCGGCGGCAGGTTGAACATGCCCTGCGCGTCGCCAAGCAGCTTGGGCGCCAGGTAGATCAGCAGCTCGTCGGCGCAGTGTTCGCGCACCAGCGAGCCATTGAGCTTGAAGCCCGCTTCGACGTGCAATTCGTTGATGCCGCGCCGGCCCAGCTCCTGCAGCATCCGGGGCAGCTCGACCTTTCCGTGCGGGTTGGGCAGGACCACCACTTCGGCGCCGCGCGCTTCCAGCGCCCGCTGGCGTTCGCGGTCTTCCACCGCGCAGAACACCAGCACCGGCTTGGCGAACTCGCCGGCGTCCGGCGCCAGGATCTTTGCGTCGAGCGGCACTTCCAGCCGCGAGTCGACCAAAACCCGCTGCGGCTGGCGTGGGGTGGCGAGCGCGCGCACGGTCAGCGCCGGGTCGTCGTCGCGGACCGTGCCGATGCCGGTCAGGATCGCGCAGGCGCGCGCGCGCCAGGCATGGCCGTCGTCGCGCGCCGCCTGGCCGGTGATCCACTGGCTGGTGCCGTCATGCAGCGCGGTGCCGCCGTCCATCGACGCCGCCACCTTGACCCGCACCCACGGCAGCCCGCGCGTCATGCGCGACACGAAACCGATGTTGAGATCGCGCGCTTCCTTTTCCAGCAGGCCGCAGCGGACGTCGATGCCGGCATCGCGCAGGCGCTGCAGGCCGCGTCCGGAGACCGAGGGGTTGGGGTCTTCCATTGCCGCTACCACCCGCGCCACGCCGGCGCGCACCAGCGCATCGGCGCATGGCGGCGTGCGGCCGAAGTGGCTGCACGGCTCGAGTGTGACGTAGGCGGTGGCGCCGTCCGGATCCAGCCCGCGCGACAGCGCGTCTTTTATCGCCTGGATTTCGGCATGGTCCTGTCCGGCCGGCTGGGTGTAACCCTGGCCGATGACCTGGCCGTCCTTGACCAGCACGCAGCCGACGCGCGGATTGGGCGTGGTGGTGAACATGCCCCGCGCGGCGAGCGCGAGGGCCTGTTGCATGGCGGCGTGGTCGGTATCGGAAAACATGGCGCCTGTAGCTCGTGGCCGGTTTGCTGTGGATGGGAGGAGAGTCTGTCCGGGGTTCCAGGGTTACAGCGGCTCGGGCCCGTCCGCTGCATCGCAATCGCTGTCGCGGCCCGGCGTGCAGAGCCGGATGCGGCCCTGGGCGCCAAGGCGCACCTGGCGCTGCGCGCCGCGGCAGCTGAGCGCGAAGGTGGCGGCCTGGAAGCCGCCTTGTTCAGACCGAGAGTATCCCACAGCTGTGAATCGCACCGTATGGCTGTCGCGGCCGGTCTGCCGCAGCGCCACGCGCAGGCAGGACGCGGCGGGCTCGACCACCGCCAGCGGCGTCGTAGCCGGGCCGGGTCCGGCCAGCAGTTGCCAGCCGCGGTCGAGGCCGGGCTGTCCGTCCAGAGGCTGTAGCGTCACTTCGATGCGGCGCGCCATCGCAGTGGAGCGCGCCAGCGCCAGCGACGCGGCAAGCCGGTCGGCGGCCTGGTCCACCGCCTGGCGCGCCAGCAGTGCGCTGAAGGATGGCCAGGCCGTGGCGGCCAGCACCGCCAGGATGGCGAGGCAGGCCAGCAGCTCGGCCAGGCTCACGCCGGCGCAGCGAGGAACGCGTGGCATCTCAGCACTCTGCCGGCAACGGGCCCGGCCGGTCCGCGTTCTCCGGCCAGGACAGCCACTGGCCGGTGCTGCGCAGGATCAGGACGCCGCACTGCTGGTCGGGCTGGCGCGGCGTGGCGCGCAGTTCGACGCAGGTGTCCAGGCTCGCCGCCGGGCAGGGCGCTGCCGAAATGACATGCCGTGCCAGGCCGGTTGCCGGCACCGGGCGCGGCCAGTCGCCGGCCACGGTGTCGCCTCCGGGCTGCGTGGCGAAGCTCATGGCTCCCGCGGCGTGCCGTTCCAGCTCCAGCAAGGCAGAGGCCAGTTCGGCGCGTGCCTGGGCGCGCCAGCCGCGCCGGAGATGCTCGTGCCAGGCGGGCACGGCAAGCGAAGCCAGCAGCGCGGCGATCACCACCACGGCCATGAGCTCGATCAGGGAAAAGCCGCGCGGACTCATGGTGCCGTCTCCTTGGCCGGACCCGCCAGTTCGCGCCATGCCAGCCGGCCGGTGCGACGGCTTGCCACCACGTGTGCAAGGCGCGTTGCCACGCCGTTCTCCACTGCCCATAGCGCCAGCGCGTGGACCTCGCGGCCGGCACTGCCGGCCTGGGGTGTCATCCCCGGCAGGGTTTCACGGGTGAAGATCGGCGGGCCTTCGCTGACTTGCCCGGTGACAAAGGGAAGCACCGGCGCGCCGTCCGTCTTGCGGCCGACTGACTCGCCAGTGGCACCCAGCACGAGGTAGCTCCGCTGCCTGCCGTCCGGCAGCCGTGTCACGACGACGAGGTAGCCCGGCGAGGCCAAGCTGACGCGCTCGATCTGTTCGTCGGCATCGGGCAGGACAAGGTGCCAGCCAACCGTTTGCGCCGACGGCCTCTGGCCCGGTGCGGCCTGGAGGACAAAGCCGGCGCCTTGTGCTCGCACTTCGATGCTGGCGGGCTGGCTGGCGGCATGGGTGCCATCGGCTACGGCGGCCAGTTCGTTGCCGGCCGCATAGACCACCAGCGGTTGCGCCGGCGTGCCCAGCACCACCGGCGGGGCCGGCTCGGCAAGGCCGACCCCGCCGCGCAGGCGATACAGGCAGGTGGCCGGCGGCGCAGGCTGCTGCCGCAGGACATCGCCCAGCGCAAAACGCCACAGCTGGCCGTCAGCATCGGTGGCGTACGCAGCCAGCGCAGTGCCGTCGAACGCCTTTGCCACGGTCACGGCGCGCAGCGCGGCCGCCGATGGCGTGCCGTCGCAGCCTTGCCCGGCCACGCGCAGCATGCGCCATGGCGCCGCTGGCGTGTCGAGCGGCAGCAGCGCAAGCCCGGGCTCCGCCGGTGGTGCCAGCAGTGCGATGGCATGCCAGCGCGGCGCCTGGCTGTCGCTTAGCGCGGCCACGCGAACCGGCCCGATGCCGGCAAGCGGCAAGGCCGGCGTGGCCGCCTGTTCCCACAGCAACCGCAATGGCAGCGCGGCGTCTGGTTCGGTGATGTCTAGTGCAAACACCCCGGCAATGTCCTCCGGCCCGCCGCGGAACGCGCACAGCAGCAGCGTGCGCCAGGCACCGCCGACGACGGCGTCGGTGCTTTCGGGGCGGGGGCAGGGATTGGGCGCGACCGGGGCCCTGGACTCGGCCATGGCGGCGGCCAGCGGCAGCAACGTGCGGGGCAGGTAGACGGCACGCTCCTCGCCGTTGACGGCATCGAAGCCGTGCAGCTGGCCATCGACGGTGCCGAGCCATGCCATGTGTGGCCGCTGTGCATGGCGCACGCGGAAGGGAGCATGGCCAGGCTGTCCCGGCTGCCACGCCGGCGGCGCGACCACCAGCACGCGCGCGCCGCGCGCGCTGGCCAGCCGCGTCTCGCGCGGGCGCAGCGCGGGATTGGCATTGTCGCCGCGCAGCCAGGCCAGTTGCTGGACGTCGAGTCGCTCGCGCGTGGCATCGTCCAGGTCGGGCCATTGGAGCGCCACCAGCCGCTCCGGCTGGAGCATGGACGCCGGCAGCGAGGTGTAGATCCTGCGCGATGGGAGTTGCCTGGCATCCAGCAAGGCACCCGCTTCCCACAGGCCCGACAGTGGCTGGCGATCGTCGGTGCCGACGAGCGACGCTTGCCAGCCGACTGCGCGCAACCGGCCAGTCCAGGATTTTGCGCCGGGTTCGATCTGGTAAGCGAGCGGGAGCTGGCCGGCAGTGCTGTCATTGCCGGCCGCAACCGCCAGGACAGGCAGCAGCGGGAGCACGCAGGCAAGCATAAGGGCGGCGCGTAGGTTCATGGCTGCACGATGCTCTGCACGACGGCCCGTACCGCGGGCGAGCGGCCGAAGCCGACGGCGGTGATGCGCAGCCGCGGCAAGGCCGGCCGGCCTTCGTCAGGCATGGGGCCGTAGTCGAGCAGCTCGGCAACGTAACGCGGCGCCGTAAAAGAACCTGCAAAGGCTTCCGGCACGATGGCAACGCCGCTTGCCGGCACGCCAATCGCCAGGTCCGTAGCCAGGCCATGCAGCCACGGCTGCCATACCGGCGTGCGCGCGTGCGCAGTGTTGCACAGCGCCGCCTGCGCGCCGCGACCGCATTCGCCCGCGGCGGGCCACTGGCCGAAGCGGTCGTCACTGCCACCGGCGGCGGCGAGCAGTTCCGCCTCCGCCTCGAGCAGGGCGGCTTCTGCTGCCCGGAACGCGATCTCGCGATCGCGGCCGGCGGCCGCCAGTTGCCGGCCTGCCAAAAGCATTTGCAGCATGGCCGCCGCGGTGGCGGCGACCAGCAGCAGCATCGTCGCCGCGAACAGCAGCGTGATGCCGCCGGCCTGCGTCATCGCGTGCGGCCTCAGCATAGTGTCTCCTCGCAGCGCAGGGCGTTGCGCAGGCGGACCGTCGTGGCGAACACGCGCCGGTTGGCGCGGTGCGTGTCGACCGGCGCTGCCTGCAGGTCGGCCAGGGCATCGTCAGCGCGCGCGCTCACGGCAGCGTCACGGGCAGCGCCGCGCTGCTCGCCCTGCAGCGCAAGCGCGATCTGCACCGCCAGTACGCGCTGCCATGCGTGCGCCCCCATGGCCTGGACCCGTGCCGCTGGCAGGAACGCATCTGGCTGACGGTCGCCATCCATGTCCACCCCGAAGCGCAGTTGCAGCGAGGCGACGCCACGGACCAGTGCCCCCGAAGTCCAGCCCTGTCCGTCGACCTGGCCATTGCGGCGGGACGGATAGCGGCACAGCAGTTGCGGCTCGCCGTCCGTGGCGGCGGCTATATAGAGCATGTTCGCCGCGACAAAACCCGTGGCGCCTTCGGCCCCCGCCATCCGTGCCGCCAGCGGATACCCGCTGCAATCGATCATCGTCTCGTCAGGCTGGCTCGGATCGCCGGGCTGGCCCTGGCCGCTGAACCGCACCAGCAGCACATCGCTGTTCGCGACGCCGTGGCGGGTGCACGTCGGCACTTCGGCGATGCCCGGCTGCCCGCAGTCGTCGGCGCCGCTGACGGCGGGCGGCGCCGACGCGTCGAGTGTGCCGGCATGCCAGCCGGCCTGGCGCAGCAGCGCGCTCAGGATGGCGAGCGCGCGCTGGCCGCGTTCTTCCAGCAGTACGCGCTCCGCCGCGCTGCGGTAGGCGGACAGTGCCACCTGCCACGCCGCCGTGGCGACGGCGGCGACAATGAGCCCGAGCGCCAGGCCGACCATGGCTTCGGTCAGCGAAAAGCCCTGGCCATGGCGGCGCATCGGAAGCGTTCGTATCGGAAGCGCTCTCATGGCAGCCCCGCGCCGGCACGGTTCAGAGGCAGTCCGGCCGGCCATGGCGCCAGTTCGGCCGACTCTGCCGTCCTGCGCGTGTCATGGCTAGCCTGATCCAGCGCTCGCTGCCAGCCGAGTCCCGTCGGCCCCAGGATTGCGAGCGATGCCAGGCCGGCGGTGAAGATCGCCAGCCCGCAGAGCGATTCGAACAGGATGTATCCGCGGATGGCGCCACGTGGAGGCAGGCAACGAGGAAGACAACGAAGCAGGCAACGAAGCAGGCGGCAGGGCAGGGCGAAGAGATGGTGCATGGCGCGCGGCGTCAGGGCATTTCGGGACCTCCACCGTATCCCGCCGCTGCCGTGCGCTTTGTAGACGCCTGATATGAATGCGCAAAATTTGGTAAGACCGCGATGAACCGGTCGCCAGCGCGACCACGGGCGATGTCATCAGCGTGATGGAAAAGGGCAATATCTGGGTTCCGTAGCCGCCGCGTCCGGACCATGGGCGGCATGACGCTGATCGGGCTGATGGTCGCGGTATCGATCCTCGGCATCCTCGCCGCGATCGCCATCCCCAACTGCACCGAGCATGTGCGGCGTCGCTACCGCACCGATGCGCGCGGCATGATGACCGAGGCGGCGCAGCAGCTGGAGCGCTTCCGCTCGGTCAACGGGCGCGATGACCAGGATACGGCCGGGGCGGCGTTTGCCTTGCCGGCAGCGTTGCGCACCTCGCCGCGCGACAGCAACCGGGTGCGCTACAACATCTCGCTGGTGGCCAGTTCGCTGACGGCGAACGGCTATGTGTGCAGGCCGTGCCAGTCAATGCGGCGGATGCCTGCGGCACCTCCTTGCCGGACCAGGCGGGCACGCGGCTGAACGCGGTCGGCGCGAATCCCGCCGCGTATCTGCAAGACTGCTGGGAACGTTGACGGTGGAGCAGGGCGCTCAGCGCTTGCTGTTGCCCGCGGTCACTTCGGCGAGCACATCGGAGAATTCGGAAACATCCTCGAAACTCCGGTACACCGACGCAAACCGGATATACGCGATCTTGTCGAGCTTGCGCAGCTCGCGCATCACCAGCTCGCCGACCTGGCTGCTGGGGATTTCCTTCTCGCCCAGCGACAGCAGTCTTTCCTCGATGCGGGTGATGGCTTCATCGATGGCCTCGGCCGAGACCGGGCGCTTGCGCAGCGCCAGGCGCATCGAATCCTTCAGCTTGGCGCGCGCGTAGTCGACGCGCGAACCGTTTTTCTTGACGATGGCGGGAAAGAACAGCTCGATCCGCTCATAGGTGGTGAAGCGGCGGTCGCAGGACTCGCAGCGCCGGCGCCGGCGCACGGCATCGCCGTCTTCCGACATGCGCGTGTCGAGCACCTGGGTATTGGAATGACCGCAAAAGGGGCATTTCATGCCGGACCACCTTCAGTTGAATTCCGTCGCCTGTTCCGCATGGATGTCCTGCGCAGGCGGGCGGGTTGGCGAGGCCCGCAAGCCGGACCGCCTGCGTGTGGCAGGGCGCGGCTTGCGGGGCTGCCGGCCACCCTCGCGGGTGGCCTGGAAGCATCAGCCGTAGACCGGGAAACGCTTGGTCAGGGCAGCCACCTGCTCGCGCACGCTGGCGATGTTGGCGGCGTCGTGCGGGTTCTCCAGCACGTCGGCGATCAGGTTGCCGACGATGCGGGCTTCTTCTTCCTTGAAGCCGCGCGTGGTCATGGCCGGCGAGCCCAGGCGCACGCCCGAGGTCACGAACGGCTTTTCCGGATCGTTCGGGATGGCGTTCTTGTTGACGGTGATGTGCGCCTCGCCCAGGATGCGTTCGGCGTCCTTGCCGGTGATGTGCTTGGCGCGCAGGTCGACCAGCATCACGTGGCTTTCGGTACGGCCAGAGACGATGCGCAGGCCGCGCGCGATCAGGGTCTCGGCCAGCACGGCGGCGTTCTTCACCACTTGCTGCTGGTATTCCTTGAACTCGGGGGTCAGTGCTTCCTTGAACGCCACCGCCTTGCCGGCGATCACGTGCATCAGCGGGCCGCCCTGGATGCCGGGGAAGATCGCCGAGTTGATGGCCTTCTCATGCTCGGCCTTCATCAGGATCACGCCGCCGCGCGGGCCGCGCAGGCTCTTGTGCGTGGTGGTGGTGACGAAGTCGGCGTGCGGCACCGGGTTCGGGTAGACGCCCGCGGCGATCAGGCCAGCGTAGTGGGCCATGTCGACCATGAAGTAGGCACCGATCGACTTGGCGACCTTGCTGATGCGCTCGAAGTCGATGCGCAGCGCGAAGGCCGAGGCGCCGGCGATGATCAGCTTGGGCTTCTTCTCTTGCGCGAGCTTTTCCAGCGCGTCGTAGTCGATGTCTTCCTGGGCGTTCAGGCCGTAGCTGACCACGTTGAACCACTTGCCGCTCATGTTGAGCGCCATGCCGTGGGTGAGGTGGCCGCCTTCGGCCAGGCTCATGCCCATGATGGTGTCGCCCGGCTTGAGCATGGCGAAGTACACGCCCTGGTTGGCCTGCGAGCCCGAGTTGGGCTGCACGTTGGCGGCCTCGGCGCCGAACAGCTGCTTGACGCGGTCGATGGCCAGCTGCTCGACCATGTCGACAAACTCGCAGCCACCGTAGTAGCGCTTGCCGGGATAGCCCTCGGCATACTTGTTGGTCAGTTGCGAACCCTGCGCGGCCATCACGGCCGGCGAGGTGTAGTTTTCGGAGGCGATCAGCTCGATGTGGTCTTCCTGGCGCTGGTTTTCCTTCTGGATGGCGGCAAAGACCTCAGGGTCGATCTGGTCGATCGTGAAACGGCTGCGTTCGAACATGGCGAGACTCGTCTGAAAAAAGGGAATCCGATTCAAGCATCGGGGGCATCGGTTAGGGCGCGCGGGGAAGGCTAGCGGCGACCGGCGCCGGCGGCGCTTTGCAGCCGTCGGCGCAGGGCGCACCCTGCTTCCCATTCGCTGCCCAGGCGAGCGGCAGGCGTGTGAAACAACACGCCAGAGAACTTGCGCTTCCTCGTGGTAGTGCCCACTGACTTCGCCAGTCGCGCAAGATGGAATGGTTGCGCGCAGTGTAGCGCGTAGAGTGCGCCCGCCGCAAGCCGTCAACCCGCCAGCCAAGGCTGGTCAAGGGCTGGCCAGCAACTTGCTGTTGCAAACTCGTACTGCGGGTTTACACGAAACCGCGTTCGCTCTCCGTTACAATCGCGGCCATGACAAACTTTGTCTGGACCCTGCGGGTGTACTGGGAAGACACCGACGCGGGCGGCGTAGTGTTCTACGCCAACTACCTCAAGTTCTTCGAACGGGCCCGCACCGAGTGGCTGCGTTCGCTCGGTATCGAGCAGCAGGCGCTGGCCGACGAGGCCGGCGTGGTCTTCATCGTCCGTAGCACGGCGGTGGACTACAATGCGCCCGCCCGCCTCGATGACCAGCTCGAGATCCGCACGCGCATCGACCGGGTCGGCCCGGCCTCGGTCCAGTTCACGCAGGAAGCCTGGCGTGACGAGCTGATGCTTGCATCCGGCGCCATCCGCGTCGGATGTGTTGATCGAAGCACTTTTCGTCCCGCCCCGATTCCGGCCCCCGTCCTAGCTACCATCAAGTCCGCCCGATGAATCCCGTGACCGTCACGCAAGACATGTCGATCGTAACGCTGGTGCTCCACGCCAGCCTGCTGGCACAGGCCGTCATGGCGCTGTTGCTCGTCATGTCGCTGTTTTCGTGGACCTATATCTTCCGCAAGCACCTGGCATTGCGCTCGGCGCGCACCCAGACCGAAGGGTTCGAGCGCGACTTCTGGGCCGGCGGCGACCTGCAGGCGCTCTATAACAGTGCCGTCAACAACCGCCACAACACCGGCGCGCTCGAGCGGATCTTTGAATCCGGCATGGGCGAGTTCCTGAAGGCGCGCGAGCGCGGCAACGATTCCGGCGCGCTGCTCGACGCGGCCCGCCGCGCCATGCGTGCCGCCTACCAGCGCGAGATGGACGTGCTCGAGTCGCACCTGCCGTTCCTGGCCTCGGTGGGCTCGGTCAGCCCGTATATCGGCCTGTTCGGCACCGTGTGGGGGATCATGAACGCATTCCGCGGCCTGTCGAATGTGCAGCAGGCCACGCTGGCATCGGTGGCCCCCGGCATTGCCGAAGCGCTGGTGGCCACCGCGATCGGCCTGTTCGCGGCGATCCCGGCGGTGATCGCGTATAACCGCTATGCCACCGAAATCGACCGCCTGGCGATCCGTTTCGAAAGCTTCATGGAAGAGTTCCTGAACATCCTGCAACGGCAGGCGCGCTAACCGAATCCAAGACGGGGAGTCCGGGTGAGCGGCCCGGGCTCCCGTCGTTTCCAGGAGTCCTGCAATGGCAGCCATTCAGCGCCGCGGCGGTTCGCGCCGCCGGGCAAGCGCCGACATCAACGTCGTGCCCTATATCGACGTCATGCTCGTGCTGCTGGTCATCTTCATGGTGGCAGCGCCGATCGTGAGCCCCGCCACCGTGGACCTGCCCACCGTGGCCAACGCCACGCCGCAGCAGAAGGCGCCGCCGATCGTCGTCACCGTGCACGAGAACGGCGACCTGACCGCGCGCGGCAAGGACAACGCCGGCAATGCCTTCGAGCGCAAGCTCGACAAGCAGGGCCTGCTCGATTTCGTGCACCAGCGCCAGAACGAGAACCCGGACCAGCCGGTGGTGATCGCCGCCGACCGTTCGGTGAAGTACGAAGCCGTGCTCGATGTCATGTCGGTCCTGAAGGCCGACGGCATCAAGCGCGTGGGCCTGATGGTCAAGTCCAAGACTTCCTGACGCGTTGAACCCGCGTTGAACCCGCGTTGAACCCGTATTGAAGCCGCATTGATGCGCCCGACTGACAGCCATTGCGATTGCCGTTGCGCCCGATGAATACCGTCGCCGCCTATCCCTACCAGCCGGTGAAAGAGCGGGGAACCATGCGTTCCTTCGTGCTCGCGCTCGTCATGCACCTGCTGCTGGGCATCGTGCTGTATTACGGCGTGCACTGGCAGAGCAGCACGCCGGTCGGCGCCGAGGCCGAGCTGTGGGAAGAGGTTCCCGCCGCCACCGCGCCGCCACCGCCGCCGCGCGAACCTGAGCCCGAGCCGGTGGTGCAGCCGCGCCCGGTGCCGGCACCGCCGGCGCCGCAGGTGAAGAGCAAGGTCGAGGAAGACGCCGACATCGCGCTCGAGAAGAAGAAGCGGCAGGCCGAGGCCGCAGCGCGCGAGGAAGCCGAGCGCAAGGAAACGGCCCGCAAGGAGGCCGAACGCAAGGAAGCGGCGCGCAAGGAAGAAGCCCGGAAGGAAGAAGCGCGGAAGGAAGAAGCGCGGAAGGAAGAAGCGCGGAAGGACGCGGCGCGCAAGGAAGCCGAGCGCAAGGAGGCTGAGCGCAAGGAAGCGCAGCGCAAGGAAGACGCGAAGAAAAAGGCCGCGCAGCAGGAGCAGGATCGCAAGGAACAGGCCGAGCGCGAGCGCAAGGAAGCCGCCGACGCCAAGGCCAGGGCCCAGGCGGACGCCAAGGCGAAAGCCCAGGCCGAGGCGAAGGCCAAGGCACAGGCCGATGCCAAGGCCAAGGCACAGTCCGAGGCGGCCGCCAATGCACAGCGCAAGAGCGAACTGGCGCGCCTGCAGGCGCTGGCCGGCGGCGGCGCCGGCGGTGGTGGCGTTGGCAGCACGACCGGCGCGGGCGCCGGCGGCGGCGGCAAGGCCTCGCCGGGCTATGCCGACCGCGTGCGCCGCCGGGTGAAGCCCAACATCGTGTTCACCGAAGACGTACCGGGCAACCCCAGCGCGGTGGTATCGGTGCGGCTGGCGCCGGATGGCTCGCTGATGTCGGCGCGGCTGTCCAAGTCCAGCGGCAATTCGTCGTGGGACAATGCCGTGCTGCGCGCGGTCGAACGTTCCGATCCGCTGCCGCGCGACGAGGACGGCAAGGCGCCGTCCAGCTTCACCATCACCTTCCGGCCGAAGGACTGAGTGACCGGCGCGCCATGATTTGCAACATAATGCAACCTTCATCGCCGGCTTTCAGTCCCATCGCTACGATGGCAGGTTGCCTGACGCAGCCGGCAGTGTGCAGACCGCACGCACAACGGGGATGCGCCATGCGCGGTCCTGCCCGTGTTGCCGTCTGCCTGATTCCTGCCGTGCCCGACGAATCTTGAAATCGACTGAGGAGCAGCATGCGAAAGCTTTGGGCCCCCAACTGGCTGTCCGAGAGGCGGCACCATGCAAACCAACGAGCCGCCCGCCGGGCGGGACGCCGCGCGCTGATGGCGTGGCTGGCCGCGGCACTGACCGTGGCCGCCGGCGCCGCGCACGCGCAGCTTAACGTTGAGATCTCCGGGGTTGGCTCGAGCCAGATCCCGGTTGCCACCGCCAATTTCCAGGGCGAGGCCCAGGCCCCGCAGAACCTGACCGCGATCATCCGCGCCGACCTGGCGCGCAGCGGCCGCCTGCGCAATGTCGACCCCGGCGGCGCCACGGTCGCGGAATCCGCCAATGTCGACCTGGGCAGCTGGAAGTCGCGCGGCGCCGACGCCTTCGTGGCCGGCAGCGTGACCCCCGCCGCGGGTGGCCAGTACGAGGTGCGTTTCCGCCTGTACGACACGGTCAAGGGCCAGAGCCTGGGCGGGCTGGCCTTCACGGTCAACCAGGGCCAGCTGCGCGTGACCGCTCACAAGATCGCCGACTACATCTACGAGAAGCTGCTGGGCGAGCGCGGCGTGTTTGCCACGCGCCTGTCGTACGTGTCCAAGGTGGGCGGCAAGTACCAGCTGCTGATCTCGGACTCGGACGGCCAGAACTCGCAGGTGGCGCTGACCAGCAACGAGCCGATCATCTCGCCGTCGTGGTCGCCGGACGGCCGCCGCGTGGCCTATGTCTCGTTCGAAGCCAAGAAGCCGGTGGTGTACGTGCACGACCTGGCCAGCGGCAAGCGCACGCTGGTATCGAACCAGAAGGGCAACAACAGCGCGCCGTCGTGGTCGCCTGACGGCCAGCGCCTGGCACTGGCGCTGTCGCGCGACGGCAATACCCAGATCTACCAGGTGAACGCCGACGGTTCAGGCATCCGCCGCCTGTCGCGCAGCAGCGCCATCGACACCGAGCCGCAGTACTCGCCCGACGGCCGCAGCATCTACTTCACCAGCGACCGCGGCGGTGCGCCGCAGGTCTATCGCATGCCCGCCGGCGGCGAAGAGGCCGGCGCGGCGCAGCGTGTCACCTTCAAGGGCAGCTACAACGTAAGCCCGCGCATCTCGCCGGACGGCAAGTACCTGGCGTACATCTCGCGCGCGGGCGGCTTCAAGCTGCAACTGCAGGACCTGAGCAACGGCGACGTGACGTCGCTGACGGATACGGCCAACGATGAGGCCCCGAGCTTCGCCGCCAACGGCAAGTACATTCTCTATGCCACCCGTGTGGGCGGTCGCGCGGTGCTGGCGGCCGTGTCCACTGACGGGCGTACCCGGCAGGTTCTGTCCCTCCAGTCCGGCGATGTTCGCGAGCCGTCCTGGGGTCCTTTCATGCAATAACAGGAGTCATTCACCATGCCTCAACTGATGACCAAAACCCTTGCCGTCGCTGCACTGCTGGCCCTGGGCGCCTGCAGCTCCGGCGTCAAGCTGGACGACACCGCCAACGGCGCCGGCAAGGCCGGCACGGGGGCGGACCCGCGCGCCGTCACGCCGGTGACCGCCGCCGATCCGCTGAACGACCCGAACAGCCCGCTGGCCAAGCGCAGCGTGTACTTCGACTTCGACAGCTACACGGTCAAGTCCGACTACCAGGGCATGCTGACCGAGCACGCCAAGTACCTGGGCAGCAACAAGGGCCGCAAGATCCTGATCCAGGGCAACACCGACGAGCGTGGCACCAGCGAGTACAACCTGGCGCTGGGCCAGAAGCGCGCGGAAGCCGTGCGCCGTTCGCTGGCCTCGATGGGCGTACCCGACGGCCAGATGGAAGCCGTGAGCCTGGGCAAGGAAAAGCCCAAGGCCACCGGCCACGATGAAGCCTCGTGGGCGGAAAACCGCCGCGCGGACATCAACTACTGATCTGCGGACTGACCCTCCATGAAAGCACGCGTTTCCACCCTGTTGTGGCTTGCCGCCGTCGCCGGCGGCGGCATGCTCCCGCTCGCGCAGGCGCATGCCGGTGTGTTCGACGATGACGAGGCACGCAAGGCGGTCATCGGCCTGCGCGACCAGTTCAACGGTTTCCAGGCGACCGCCACGCAGCGCATCGAGCAGAACAGCCGCACCACGCTCGAGATGCAGAACCAGCTCGAGGGCATGCGCCAGGAAGTGGCGCGGCTGCGCGGCCAGAATGAAGTGCTGCAGAACACGGTGGACACGCTGCAGAAGCAGCAGAAGGACTACTACGCCGACCTCGATGCGCGCCTGAAGAAATTCGAGCCGCAACAGGTCACGGTCGAGGGCCGCGAAGGCGTGTCGCAGCCGGGCGAAAAGCCCGAATACGATGCCGCGCTCAAGCAGTTCCAGGCGGGCGACTTCAAGAGCGCCGGGAATTCGTTCTCGGCGTTCGTGAAGAAGTACCCACAGAGCCCGTACCTGCCGCTGGCGCAGTACTGGCTCGGTAACTCGCTGTATGCGCAGCGCGACTACAAGGGGTCCACCTTCGTGCTGCAGAACATGGTCAACGCCAACCCGACGCACCCCAAGGTGCCGGACGCGATGATCGCCATTGCCAACAACCAGCTCGAGTCCGGCCAGAAGGCGGCCGCGCGCAAGACGCTGGAGCAGGTGGTGGCAAAGTACCCGGGCACCGAAGGCGCGCAGGCGGCGAGCAACCGGCTGAAGACGCTCAAGTAAGCGTCGTCGGCGGCGCGCCGACCGCTGCTGCAAGGCTCGCCAAGGTTCGCTCTGGCGGGCCTTTTTCGTTTGTCGCGCTAGAATATGCGATTCGCCTGAATGTTCTTGCGCGCCGCCCCCGGTGCGCCCCCGCACCATGACCAAACGCGCCATCGTCCTGCTTTCCGGCGGACTCGACTCCGCCACCGTACTTGCCATGGCCCGCGCCCAGGGTTTCGAGACCTATGCGCTGTCGATGCGCTATGGCCAGCGTCATTCTTCCGAGCTGGAGGCCGCGAAGCGCGTGGCCGCGGCGCTGGGCGCTCCCCGCCACGAAATCGTCGACCTCGACCTGCGCCGCTTCGGCGGTTCGGCGCTGACCGACGACGCGCTGGAAGTGCCGACCGACGGCGCCACCGGCGGCATCCCCGTCACCTATGTGCCGGCGCGCAATACCATCATGCTGTCGCTGGCGCTCGGCTGGGCCGAGGCCGTCGGCGGGCGCGACCTGTTCTTCGGCGCCAATGCGGTGGACTACTCCGGCTATCCCGATTGCCGGCCCGAGTACGTCGCCGCCTACGAAACCCTGGCCAACCTTGCCACCAAGGCGGGCGTCGAGGGCGACCGCTTCCGCGTGCACGCACCCATCATCGACATGACCAAGGCCGAGATCATCCGCGCCGGCATCGGCCTGGGCGTCGACTACAGCCTGACGGTGTCGTGCTACCAGGCCGACGACGACGGCCGGGCCTGCGGCGTGTGCGACTCGTGCCGCATTCGCCGCGCCGGCTTCGAGGCCGCCGGCGTGCCCGACCCGACCCGCTACCAGGGCGCCACCTGAACATTCCGACCCGAACGCCGCCAGAAGCCGTCCCCTCCCAACGACATGCCTGAAATCGACCTTGCCGCGCTCTCGCGCACCGTGCTGCTGAGCACGTTCGTCCTGACCTTCCTGTTCGGCGCGGTGCTGCAGCGCACGCACTTCTGCACCATGGGCGCGGTCTCCGACGTGGTCAACATGGGCGACTGGACCCGCGCGCGCATGTGGGGCCTGGCGATCGGCGTGGCCATGATCGGCACCGGCGTGCTGGCCTGGACCGGTGCGGTCGATCCGACCAAGACCATCTACGCCGCCAGCAAGCTGGGCTGGCTGTCGGCGCTGGCCGGCGGGCTGATGTTCGGCTTCGGCATGGTGCTGGCATCGGGCTGCGGCAGCAAGACGCTGGTGCGCATCGGCGCGGGCAACCTGAAGTCGCTGGTGGTGTTCGTGTTCCTTGGGCTGTCGGCGTACATGACGCTGCGCGGCCTGTTCGGCGTGGTGCGCGTCAATACCGTCGACGCGGTGGCGCTCACGCTGCCGACCACGCAGGACCTGCCGTCGGTGCTGGCGCAGGGCACAGGCGTGGCGCGCGGCGCGCTGCAGCTTGGGCTCGGGCTGCTGCTGGGCGGCGTGCTGGTGGTGTGGGCGCTGGCGGGCCGCGGCTTCCGCTCGTTTGACAACCTGCTCGGCGGCATCGGCGTCGGCCTGATCATCGTGGCAATGTGGTACGTGTCCGGCCAACTGGGCTACGTCGCCGAGGATCCGAATACGCTCGAAGAACTGTTTGTGTCGACCAACTCTGGCCGCATGGAAAGCCTGAGCTTCGTCGCGCCTTACGCCTATACGCTCGACTGGCTGATGATGTTCAGCGACAAGAGCAAGGTGCTGACCATCGGCATCGTCAGCGTGTTCGGCGTGATCGCCGGCGCGGCGGTCTATGCACTGGCCACGCGCACGTTCCGCTGGGAAGGCTTCGGCAATGCCGAGGACGTGGCCAACCATATGGTCGGCGGCATTCTGATGGGCGCGGGCGGCGTGACTGCGCTGGGCTGCACGGTGGGGCAGGGGCTGTCGGGGGTGTCGACGCTGGCAATCGGGTCTTTTATCGCGCTGGCCGGGATCCTTCTGGGTGCGGTGCTGGCGTTCCGCTACCAGATGTGGCGGCTGGAACGCATGGTTTGAATCGCGAACGCTTGACAGTTTGTAATCTGCCTCACTATAATCGCGGTTCTGTTTTTTCGGGTCGTTAGCTCAGTCGGTAGAGCAGCGGACTTTTAATCCGTTGGTCGCGTGTTCGAGTCACGCACGACCCACCAGCATTCGATGACCACAAAGGCCTGCGCATTGCGTAGGCCTTTGTCGTTTTCGGGGCGCAAAACGCATCCTCCAGCTCGCCATGCCGCCGCAGCCGTCGGTGCGCAGAGCCCAGCGCAAAAACCCGGCGACACCATTGGTTTAACCAAATCGAGTTAGAGACTTGTTGTCTTATCCACACGACAATGAGCGGCGGGGACACAGGATGAACCAAGCCGGGCCAGCACCCGGCAGGATTCGATATGCGGCAAGCGGGTGAGTCGTTACCGGCCAGCGCACACGTGCTGCGCATCATCTGGCCGTTCGCATCTGCTGCGCTATGGCGAGGACCGCAACCCCGAAGATTTCGCTTTCTATCTCGCTGCCATTGCCATCCCGCTGGGGGACCAGCGCGCCCGGCTGGAACTCGACCGCGGCAAGCCGGACCTCGAGCGCGTGCGCGAAGGACTGCTCGCCGGCGGCAACCACCCGGACGATATCCCGCGGATGGTCCGGCTGTACCGCAATTTCCGCCATATCCACGAGGTTGATGCCGCGATTCGCGTGTGGGCCGCCGGCGACGAGGAGATCGCCGCGTTGCACGAGCAGGCGCTGGCACTGCGCCGGCTGGTCGAACGGCCGGGCTGCGACGACGATTGCGTGGCGCCCGTGCTGCGCCGGATCGCCCAGATCGATTCGCGGCTGACCCCGCTGGAACGGGCCTTTTCGGAACACCTTGGGCAGGCGTCGCGCCGGGTGACGCGGCTGCTGACCACCGGCAGCGCGGTGGTGGCGACCTTGCTGCTGATGTCGGCGATCCTGCGGTCGCACGGGCCGCTGCGGCGCGAGCGGCGGCTGCGCGAGGCGCTGTCCCAGCGCGAGGAGCAGCTGCAACTGGCGGTGGAGGGCAGCAACGACGGCCTGTGGGACTGGCATCTCGGCAGCGGCGAGCTGTATTTTTCCGCGCGATGCGCGCAGATGCTGGGCTACGGCGCCAGCGAGCTGCCGCATGCGCGCGAGACCGTGCTCGGCCTGCTGCATCCGTCGGACCTGGAAGCCTTCGAAGCCAAGCTTGCGCGGCACCTGCGCAGCGGCGAGCCGTATGACGCCGAGTTCCGGCTGCGCAAGCGCGACGGCGACTACCTGTGGGTGCGCGCACGCGGCCGGCTGGTGCGCCCCGCCGCGCGGCGGCGCGCGCGCATGGCGGGCTCGCTGACGGATATCTCGGACAACAAGCGCTACGAGGCGCAGTTGTTTGCGGAAAAGGAGCCGGCCCAGGTCGCGCTGCAGGCAATCGGCGACGCGGTGGTGACCACCGACGTATGGGGCCGCGTGCAGTCGCGCATGCGCAAGGCGTCTCCCATACGCTGATGTACCTGGACCTCGACCAGTTCAAGGTGGTCAACGACACCTGCGGCCACGCGGCCGGCGACGAGCTGATCCGCCAGATGGCCGAGGTCATGGGCAGCCAGCTGCGCCGCAGCGATACGCTGGCCATCTGCTTCGAGATCACGGAAACGGCGGCGATCGCCAACCTCGCGCAGGCGGGATCATTCATCCAGCAGTTGCAGCAGCTCGGCTGCAGTTTCGCATTGGACGATTTCGGCGCAGGCATGTCGTCGTTCGCGTACCTCAAACACTTGCCGGCGGCGTACCTGAAGATCGACGGCAGCTTCGTGCGCGAGATGCTGGCCGACCCGGTCAACCTGGTGATGGTGGAGGTGATCCAGCGCATCGGCCATGCCATGGGCAAGAAGACCATCGCCGAATTCGTCGAGAGCGAGGCCATGCTGGGACGGTTGCGCGAGCTCGGCGTCGACCTGGTGCAGGGATTCCATATCGGCCCGCCGCAGCCGTTCGCCCCATCCGGCCTGGCCGCGATGGAGCCGTCCGCGGCGGCGCGGATGGCCTGAGCGCAAACGCGAGGTTCAGGGAACGAGCGGGTCGCGGAAGCCGGTGTCGGTGGGAGGCGCGCCCGGCGTGGCGGCCGCGCCGGTGTCCGGCACGGAGGCAGGTGCGGGGGTAGGTGCGGTGGCAGGAGGGATGGCCTGCTGCTTGGCCTCACGCCAGGTGTTGTAGGCCCAGTACGCCGCGCCGGCCGCCAGGCCGACCTTGGACAGCTTCCAGGTCCAGCGCAGCACCGGCGTGCGCCGCAGCAGCGGCAGCGCCAGCGTGACGGCGGTGCTCAGAAGCGGATATTCCTTGGTGATGCCCGCCACCTTCATCCACGAGCCGGGCCGCGCGATACGCGGCAGCCAGCTGGCAATGCTGCCCAGCCGGCGCGCGCCGCCGCGTACCTGGTGCAGTGCCTGCAAGCAGTCGTGGCGTTCCAGCGCCGCGCGCGTGAGCAGCAACTCCTTGCGCACGTCGAGCGGCAAACGGACTTCCTGCGTGAAGCGGACGGGCCGCGCGTGCTCGCGGCGGTTGCGCTCGGTCGCGCCTTCGTCGGGTTCCAGGGTGGTCATCGGCGCAGGATCTCCCGGTCTTTGTCGATTTCGGCGAGCGTGGCCTCGAACATCGGCGGGGCGTTGCGCACCAGGTTGCGCGCGTACGCCAGGCAGCCGGCGCACAGCAGCAGGTAGACGACCACCAGCACGCCCAGCGCCTGCCAGCCGTAGCTGTTCCAGAACAGGATGGCGACGAGCGCGGTAAAGGTGACCAGCGCGATGCCGAAGAACACCAGCCCGAAGCAGGCCAGCAGTGCGACCTTCATCAGGCGCGTGCGTTCCTCGGCGAATTCGACGCTGGCAAGCTCCAGGCGGGTCTGGACCATCGCAACCACCGAGTTGAGGAGATTGCGCACGGATTCCAGCAGTTTGGGAGAGGGGGTGGGTTCGCTCATGGATTCGCTCGGCGGCTCCGGCGTGAAAGCGGCACGCCGGCCTGGCCGGGCGTGCCTTTCTGCGGACGGGGCCGGGCGCCGCTGTGCGGGCCCCCGGGCCACTGGCAACCCGTGCCTCGCGCGGGTTGCCGCTCTGGTGCGGCGCCTGGGGCCGCACCGGGACTTCAGCCGCTTACTTGCGGTTCAGCAGCAGACCGATCAGCAAGCCCACGCCGGCCGCCACGCCCACGGCGCGCCACGGGTGGTCGTGCACGTAGTCGTCGGTGGCGCGAGCGGCTGCCTTGCTCTTGGTCACGACGGCATCCTGCAGGTCCTGGGCCTTTTCTTTGGCTTGCTTGAGCAGACCCATGCCGCGCTCGCGCAGTTCGGCGGCTTTTTCGCCGGTGGTCGAAGCGGCTTGCTTCAGCAGCTCCTCGGCGTCGGACAGTACGGTCTTGACATCGCTCATCAGTTTCTCCTGTTTGCGGGCGGTTGGTTCGGTTTGTGCGGATTCTGACATTTTCTACGCTCCGAGGCTAACGGCATTGTCTGTCTGATACTTAGCATATGTGGCGGGCGGCGGTGGTTTCAAGGCCACGTGCCTCGACGCCGGTATCGGCGGGGCCATTGCCAGCATGCCCGAAAGCGCGCGAAAAGACTGTCAGAAAATGTCTATATGACTACGAGTGATTTTGTAGTGACTTTATATTCGTTTGGGTTGGATATCAATCGGGATACTCTGGTTCCACTTCGAAATCAGGAGATCTGAACATGGCATTGCGTCTCGGCGATATCGCCCCGGACTTCGAGCAGGATTCGAGCGAAGGCCGCATCCGCTTCCATGAGTGGCTCGGTGATGGCTGGGGCGTGCTGTTCTCGCACCCGGCCGACTACACGCCGGTGTGCACCACCGAACTGGGCCTGACGGCAAAGCTGAAGGACGAATTCGCGCGCCGCGGCGTCAAGGCGATCGCGCTGTCGGTCGATGGCGTGGAATCGCACCGCGGCTGGATCCGCGACATCAACGAGACCCAGTCGACCACGGTCAATTTCCCGATCCTGGCCGACGGCGACCGCAAGGTTTCGCAGCTGTACGACATGATCCATCCGAACGCCAATGAGACCCTGACGGTGCGTTCGCTGTTCATCATCGATCCGAAGAAGAAGGTGCGCCTGATCATCACCTACCCGGCCAGCACGGGGCGCAACTTCAACGAGATCCTGCGCGTCATCGATTCGCTGCAGCTGACCGACAACCATAGCGTGGCCACGCCCGGCAACTGGCAGGACGGCGACGATGTGGTGATCGTGCCCTCGCTGAAGGACGAGGCCGTGATCCGCGAGAAATTCCCGAAGGGCTATACGGCCGTGCGGCCATACCTGCGGCTGACGCCGCAACCCGGCAAGGCATGACGATCCAATGAACGCGGCCCCGCATGTTGCGGGGCCGGCGTCCAGGACAGGTGTTTTATCGACGGGGGCAGCCTCGTCGTCTCCTTGGTAGTGTGCTTGGCCCGGCTTTGCAGCCGGGCCTTTTTCATTCCGGGAGATCCTGTCCGTAAGGGCCTGGTTCCGGCTTCAGAAGAACGCCTGGAGGCCGGTCTGGGCGCGGCCCAGGATCAGCGCGTGGATGTCGTGCGTGCCTTCATAGGTGTTGACCACTTCCAGGTTCACCACGTGGCGGATCACGCCGAACTCGTCCGAGATGCCGTTGCCGCCCAGCATGTCGCGCGCCACGCGGGCGATGTCCAGCGACTTGCCGCACGAGTTGCGCTTCATGATCGAGGTGATTTCCACCGCGGCGGTGCCTTCGTCCTTCATGCGGCCCAGGCGCAGGCAGCCTTGCAGGCCCAGCGTGATCTCGGTCTGCATGTCGGCCAGCTTCTTCTGGACCAGTTGCGTCTGGGCCAGCGGACGGCCGAACTGCTTGCGGTCCAGCGTGTACTGGCGGGCGGTATGCCAGCAGAATTCGGCGGCGCCCAGCGCGCCCCAGGCGATGCCGTAGCGGGCCGAGTTCAGGCAGGTGAACGGACCCTTCAGGCCCTTTACGCCCGGCATGATGTTCTCTTCCGGCACGAACACCTGGTCCAGCACGATTTCGCCGGTGATCGAGGTGCGCAGGCCGACCTTGCCATGGATGGCCGGTGCCGACAGGCCCTTCCAGCCCTTCTCCAGGATAAAGCCGCGGATGTCTTCCTTGCCGTCTTCGCCTTGCAGCTTGGCCCAGACCACAAATACGTCGGCGATCGGCGAGTTGGTGATCCACATCTTGGCGCCGGTCAGCTCATAGCCGCCGTCGACCTTCTTGGCGCGGGTGACCATCGAGCCCGGGTCGGAGCCGTGGTTCGGCTCGGTCAGGCCAAAGCAGCCGATCCACTCGCCGGTGGCCAGCTTGGGCAGGTACTTCTGCTTCTGCGCTTCGGTGCCGAATTCATAGATCGGCACCATCACCAGCGACGACTGCACGCTCATCATCGAGCGGTAGCCCGAATCGACGCGCTCGACTTCACGGGCGATCAGGCCGTAGCTGACGTAGTTCAGGCCGGGGCCACCGTATTGCTCGGGGATGGTCGGGCCGAGCAGGCCCAGTTCGCCCATCTCGCGGAAGATCTCGACGTCGGTCTTCTCGTTGCGGAACGACTGCAGCACGCGCGGCATCAGCTTGTCCTGGCAGTACGCCGCGGAGGCGTCACGCACGGCGCGTTCGTCGGCGGTCAGTTGCTGGTCGAGCAGCAGGGGATCGGCCCAGTGGAATTCGGCGTTGGCAGCCATGCAGGTCTCCTTCGGTGGCGCGGTGGAAGCGGGGCGACTGGCGCGGTGCTTCCGGAGTATCGGGTTCGGTGGTTCGTGCGGAGGATTTTTGGTTCCGCATTGCGGAACTGTGTTCCGTTGAATTAGTATATCGCAATGGGTTTGCCGTGCAACCGGCAAAACCCCAAGCCACCGATCCCTTGTGCGATGAGCGGACAACCGCCGAACAGAGAGGAGCACATCTTGAACAGTCCGTCACTTCCGAGCGACGCACCGACGCCGGACACGCCGGTGCGTGAGAGCGATCCCAATTTCGTCACCGCGTTGGCGCGCGGGCTGGAGCTGCTGCGCTGCTTCCGTACTGGCGAAGCGATGCTTGGCAACCAGGATTTCGTACGCCGCACCGGGTTTCCCAAGGCCACGGTCAGCCGCCTGGCCGGCACCCTGGTGCAGTTGGGTTACCTGCGCTATGACGACAGCCTGGGCAAGTACGCGCTCGATGCCGGGGTGCTGGCGCTGGGGTACGCGTACTTGTCGGCATCAGACGTGGTGGCGCTGGCGCGGCCGCATATGCTGGCGTTCGCGCAGTCGTACGGCGTGTCGGTGTCGCTCGGAAAGCGTGAGCGGATGGAGGTGATCTACCTCGAGTCGATCCGTAACGACGCCGGCGTGATGCTGGGGCTTGGGGTGGGGTCACGGCTGTCGCTGGTGTCCAGTTCGATGGGACGGGCATATCTGGCGGCGCTGCCTGCGGCGCGGCGGGATCGGGTGCTGGCTGAGTTCAGCCAGGCGTTTCCAGAGCAGTGGAAGCAGCAGGAGGCGGCGACGCGGGTGGCGTTGGCTGATGCGCAGCAGCGCGGGTATGCGTCGTCATTCCGGGATTGGCATCCGGCGATTCATGCCTGCGCGGTGGCGTTTCGGCCCGTTGGGGAGAAGGATCTGCACATGCTGAGTTGCAGCGCTTCTTATGGGGCCGTGGAGGAAGAGGTTTTCCACCGGACGCTGGCGCCGGCGCTGGTGGCGCTGGCTGGGAGGTTGTCAGATGGGGTTTGAGGGCGGTCGAACGACTGGCTCTACTTCATGGTGGCGCCGGCCCTCACCCTCGGCCCCCCTCCCGAAAGCGGGAGAGGGGAGCAAACAGGCGAGCAGGGAGGGGTTCAAAGATCCGTCCTCAACCTCCACAGTTCCGGAAACAACACCACATCCAGCATCTTCCGCAAATAGCTGACGCCCTCGGTGCCGCCCGTGCCACGCTTGAACCCGATCACGCGTTCAACCGTCGTCACATGCCGGAACCGCCATTGCCGGAACGAATCCTCGAGGTCGACGAACTTCTCGCCAAGTTCGTATAGCTCCCAATGCGCGGAGGGATTGCGATAAACCTCAAGCCAGGCCGCCTCGACCGAAGCGTTGTAGCCAGCGGGCTGCGTCCAGTCGCGCTCGACGCATTCCGCATCGATCGCAAACCCGCGCCGCGCCATCAGGCGGATGGCTTCGTCATAAAGAGAGGGCGTCTTCAACGCGGCCTCAACCAGCGCCAGATGCTCGGCCCGATGCGCATGCGGCTTCAGCATGGCCGCATTCTTGTTGCCGAGGATGAATTCGATTTCCCGATACTGGTACGACTGGAATCCGGAGGACATCCCCAGGTAAGGCCGCATCGCCGAATACTCCGGCGGCGTCATCGTCGCCAGCACGTTCCAAGCCTGCACCAGCTGGTCCATGATGCGCGACACGCGCGTCAGCATCTTGAATGCCGGCGGCAGGCTGTCGGCCTTGACCGATTCCCGCGCCGCGCGCAGCTCATGCAGCATCAGCTTCATCCACAGCTCGGTGGTCTGGTGCTGCACGATAAACAGCATTTCGTTGTGGTCCGGCGACAGCGGGTGCTGCGCGCTCAGGATCTGGTCCAGGCCCAGATAATCGCCATAGCTCATGTCCTTGGCGAAATCCATCTGCGCGCCATGCCAGCCGTCGCGCTGCGATGCCGTTTGCGATGCGCTCGCCGCGCCCGAGAACGGGCATCCCTTGATTTCACTCATGATGTAACTCCCGATCAGGTCACCTGGCCGCGCACCTGAAAGCGCGCATCGCGATACGTGCCGCTATCCAGCACATCGCGCAGGATTTCCACTGCATCCCAGACTTCGGTGAAGCTGGTGTACAGCGGCGTAAAGCCGAAGCGGGCGATGCGCGGCTCTCGGTAGTCGCCGATGACGCCGCGCTCGATGAGCGCCTGGACCACGGCATAGCCTTCCGGATGTTCCCAGCTCACCTGGCTGCCGCGGCGCGCATGCTCGCGCGGCGTGACCAGCGTCAGCGGATGCTGGCCGCAGCGTGCTTCCACGAGCTCGATAAAGAGATCGGTCAGGAGCAGCGACTTGGCGCGCAGCACTTGCATGCTGGTCTGGGCATAGATGTCCAGCCCGCACTCGACCATCGCCAGGGACGTGACCGGCTGCGTGCCGCACAGGAAACGGCGCACGCCGTCCACCGGGCGATATTGCGGTTCCATCGCGAACGGCGCGGCATGGCCCCACCAGCCCGACAGCGGTTGCCAGAACGCATCGCGCAGCGCCGGCGCGACCCACACGAACGCGGGCGAGCCCGGGCCGCCGTTCAGGTACTTGTAGGTGCAGCCGATGGCGTAGTCGGCGCCGGACGCCTTCAGGTTGACCGGCACGGCGCCGGCGGAGTGGCACAGGTCCCAGACGGTCAGCGCGCCGCGGGCATGGGCCAGTTCGGTCAGCGCGGCCATGTCGAGCATCTCGCCGCTCTTGTAGTTGACGTGCGTCAGCATCAGTACCGCGGTGTCGGCGCCGACGGCGGCGTCGATCTCGGCCGGCGAGTCGACCAGGCGCAGCGAGTAACCCTGCTGGAGCAGGTCGGCCAGGCCCTGGGCGATATAGAGGTCGGTCGGGAAGTTGCTGGATTCCGAGACGATCACCTTGCGCGCCGGATCGCGCGTCTGCTGCACGCGCAGCGCGGCGGCCAGCACCTTGAACAGGTTGATCGAGGTAGTGTCGGTCACCACCACTTCGTCCTCGCCGGCGCCGACCAGCGGGGCGAGCTTGTTGCCCAGCCGCTGCGGCAGTTCGAACCAGCCGGCGGTGTTCCAGCTGCGGATCAGGCCATCGCCCCATTCCTCGGCCACCACCTGGGCGGCGCGCGCGGCGGCGGCGCGCGGGCGGGCACCGAGCGAGTTGCCGTCGAGGTAGATCACGCCCTCGGGCAGGGCGAACTGGTCGCGCAAGGGGCGCAGCGGGTCTTGCTGGTCGAGCCGTAGACAGTGCTCGCGGTCAATGGTCGTCATGTCTTGATGGTGGGTATGCGTGAAGTTTTGATGTGTTCAATCCAGGCTGCGCAGCACGGCGCGCACCGGGCTGGCATCGAGCCCGGCAAAGCGCAGCGGCAGCGCGATCAGTTCGTAGTCGCCTTCGTCGACGTCATCCAGCACGATGCCTTCCAGGATTGCCAGTCCATGCCGGCGCACGGCGTTGTGCGCGTCCATGGTCTTGGATTCCTGCGGGTCGAGCGAAGGCGTGTCGATGCCGACCAGCTGCACGCCATGCGATGCGAGCAGCGCGATGGTCTCGGCGGCGACAGCGCAGAAAGCGGGGTCCCATTGCGCCAGTGGCGCCTGCCGGTAGGTGCGCAGCAGCACGCGCGGCGGCAGGTCCCGCAGCGCGTGCTCGACATGGCGCGGTTCCACCACCGGCGATGCGCCGATGCAGTGGATCACCCGGCAGGTGCCGAGGTACGGCGTCAGCGGCACGTCGCCGATCGGCGCGCCGTCGGCCGCATAGTGCAGCGGCGCGTCGGCGTGGGCCCCGGTGTGTGGCGACAGCGTGATGCGGCCGACATTCACCGGGCAGTGTTCGTCCATCTGCCACGCGGGCGCTTGCTGGAACGGTGTGTCGCCGGGCCACACCGGGGTGGCCGGGGACAGCGGCGGGCTGATGTCCCACAGCCGGCGTGGGTCTTGTCTGGGGGCGGTCATGGAATGGGGCGGCGATGCCGTCTTTGTCTGCCTCGATGTCGGCATATTAGACAAATTCCCCGGGAAGAGGCTTGCGAAATGAGCGGTCCGGCACGTCATCTTTCGCATAAAATTCGAATATCTACATATTCATCGCAGGAAATTCGAATGACCCTCGATCCCATCGATCTGCGCATTCTCGCGTACCTGCAGGAGAACGGCCGCATCAGCAACCAGGACCTGGCCGACCGGGTGGCGCTGTCGCCTTCGGCATGCCTGCGCCGCGTACGGTTGCTGGAAGAGTCAGGAGTGATCGGCGGCTACCGCGCCTGGTTCGATGCCGAGCAGCTCGGGCTGGAGCTGGAGGCCATCGTGCAGGTGTCGATGCGCCATGACGTGGAGGGCTGGCACGACACCTTTATCGCCGCGGTCCAGTCCTGGCCCGAAGTGCTGTCGGCGTACATCATCACCGGCGACAGCAACTACATCCTGCGCGTGCAGGCGCGCAACCTGAAGCACTACTCGGATTTCATCGTGAACCGGCTGTACCGCACCAAGGGCGTGATGGATATCCGCTCGAACATCGTGCTGCAGCGGATCAAGACCGACAGCTCGCCGCTGGCGATCCTGAAGGCGGCAGGGGAAGACGCCTAGCGCTGCGTGTGCAGCGCGATCAGCTGGCGCAGCGTTTCCTTGAGCTGCGCCCCTTGCTCGGGGCCGAAATCGTTCAGCACCGCGTGCTCATGCTGGGCGGCGCGTTCCAGCAGCGGCCTGGCCAGCGCCAGCCCGCGCGGCGTGATCGAGATCAGCGCATGGCGGCGGTCGGTGGTGCCGGCGGTGCGCTTGACCAGCCCCTCGGCGGCCATGCGGTCGACCAGCTTGGTCAGCGTGGGCTGCTTGGTCAGCGTGATTTCGGCCAGCGCGCCGATGGTGCAGTCGGCGCGGTCGGCCAGCGTCGCCAGCACGCGCCATTCCGGCACAGACAGGCCGCGGGCTTCGACCTCGCGGTGGAATTCGCCGGAAATCAGATGGCTGGCGCGGGCCAGCAGGTAGGCCAGGTAGCCGTCGACGAAAGGCTGGTCCGCCATGATGGAGCCGCAGGCGCTCAGGGTTCGAGCGGACTGGTGGTGGAGAACTGGCCGCCCTGGAACACCAGCGGGCCATCGGGGCCTTCGAGCACGCCGCAGCGCTCGACCTCGCCGACGAAGATCACATGGTCGCCCTCGTCGTAGCGGCTGCGGTTATGGCATTCGAACCACGCCAGCGCATTGGCCAGGATCGGCAGGCCGGTGGCCGACAGCCGGTAGTCGACGCCCGCGAAACGGTCGCCCTTCAGCGTGGCGAAGCGCTGGCACAAGTCCAGTTGCGACGCTGACAGCACATTGATGATGTAGTGGGTGCCGTCGCGGAACATCGGCAGGCTGTTGGCGCGCGTGGCCATGCTCCACAGCACCAGCGGCGGATCCAGCGACACCGAGTTGAACGAACTGGCGGTGATGCCGATGAACGGCGGCGCGCCGGCCGCGACCGATTCGGCGCTGGCGCGGGTGGTGATCACCGTCACGCCGGTCGCGAACTGCGACAGCGTGCGGCGGAAATGCTGCGCATCGAAGTCCGGTGCGGCGGCGACGTTGGCGATCCGTGGCTGGGCCTCAGGCATGCCCATTGGGGCTCCACTGGAGTTCATGAAATTTCATATATATTATTCGCGCCAGGGACTTCAACCAAGTCCGCCGACACGCCGCCCTGCAGCGGGTGCCGGCCAGGATACAAAAAACAGCGCGGCGCATGCCGCCAAGAAAACACGCAGGAGACAAGACATGCTCATCGAGCAGATCGAACACCGATGGCTGGCGGCATTCCGGCGCACCCTGGAACTCTGTGCCCTGCAGGGCGCGGAAGTTGTTGGAATTGTAACGGAGTCGCAATCCCGCCCTGTCAACGTGGCCTTGGCCGAGCTGGCGGTGCAGTCGCTGGGCGCCACGCCCGTCCGGATCCAGGTGCCGACACCGGCGCTCAGTGCGCCGGCGCCGGTACGCTCGACCGGCGCCAGCGATGCCCTGCAACACCTCGCCCCGGTCGTGGCCGCACTGTCCCGCTGCCACCTGGTGCTCGACTGCACCGTCGAAGGCCTGTTGCATGCCCCCGAGTTGCCGCTGATCCTGCGCGGCGCCGACGGCGTGGTGCCGCGCATGCTGATGGTCAGCAACGAACATCCCGAGATCCTGGAGCGCTGCCAGCCTGACCCGGCGCTGGAAGGCACGGTGCGCGCCGCGATGAAGCGCCTGCGCGGCGCGAAAGAAATGCGCGTGCATTCGGCCGCCGGCACCGAGCTGCGCATCGGCCTGGCCGACGCTCGCGTGGGCGGCGTCTGGGGCTTTTGCAACAAGCCGGGGCAGGTCTCGCACTGGCCGGGCGGCCTGTGCCTGGCGTTTCCGGCCAGCCGCCAGGTCAACGGCACGCTGGTGCTGGCGCCGGGCGATGTCAACCTGACCTTCAAGACCTACCTGCGCGACACCGTGGTCTGCCATATCGAGGACGACTACATCGTCGCCGTCGAAGGGCAGGGCGTCGACGCCGACATGATGCGCGGCTATTACCAGGCATGGGCCGACCGCGAAGGCACGCGCGACGCGTACGCGGTCTCGCACGTCGGCTGGGGCCTGAACCGGACGGCGCGCTGGGATGCGCTGGCCTTCTACGACAAGCGCGACTGTAACGGCACCGAACTGCGCGCGTTCGGCGGCAACTTCCTGTTCTCCACGGGCGCCAACGAGGTGGCGGGCCGCCATACGCTGGGCCATTTCGACCTGCCGCTGTGCAACTGCACGGTCTCGCTCGACGGCCGCAATGAGGTGGAGGCAGGCCAGCTAGTGGAGGTGCAGGCATGAGCGCTCCCAACCTCCGCAGGCACGCCAACGGCATCGCCACGCTGGAATGGGGTGACGGCGAGGGCCCGGTCGCTGTCGTGATGCTGCACGGGATCGGCGGCGGCAAGGCCGCGTGGCCGGCGCAGGGCGAGGCGCTGGCGCAGGCGGGCTACCGCGCGCTGGCGTGGGACATGCCCGGCTATGGCGACAGCGCCATGATCGACCCCTACGATTTCGACGGCCTGGCCGGCGCGCTGGCGCCGCTGCTGCAGGCCGAGCGCGATGCCGGCCGGCGCGTGGTGCTGCTCGGCCACAGCATGGGCGGCATGGTGGCGCAGCAGGCGTATGCCGCCACGCCGGCGCTGGTCGACGGCATGGTGCTGTCCGGCACCTCGCCCGCATTCGGCAAGGGCGACGGGCCGTGGCAGCGCGAGTTCATCGCCGCGCGCACCGCGCCGCTGGACGCCGGCAAGAGCATGGCCGAGATGGCGGCGGGGCTGGTGCGCACGATGGTGGCGCCGGACGCCGACGCGCCCGCGGTGGCCTTCGCCACGAGCGTGATGGCCGCCGTGCCCGCACCCGCCTACCGCGCCGCGCTGGGCGCGCTGGTGCGCTTCAACCAGCGCGACGCGCTGCCGCACATCGCCGTGCCGGTGCTGGCGCTGGCCGGCCAGCACGACACCAATGCCTCGCCCGAGGTGATGCAGCGCATGGCGCAGCGCATCCCCGGTGCCGAGTACCTCTGCCTGCCCGATGTCGGCCACCTGGCCTGCATGGAGCGGCCGGCGGCCTTCAACGCGCCCGTACTCGCTTTCCTCCAGCGGCATTTCCCGGTGCGCTGAAACGCGCGCCGGTCCCGAAGTCCCTGAAAACCAGATCAACGGCGCAGGTCCATATCGGCCCGCGCCAAGGAGACCGCGACATGCCTTCCGGCCAGCTCGACTTCATTCCTGCCGTTGGTACGGCGGATTTCACCCCGCGCCAGGCGCGCCTGCTGGCGCTGGCCAACCGCCTGGGCCGCGAACGCTTTGCCGCGCGCGCTGCCACCTGGGACCGCGAGGCCAGCTTTCCGTTCGCCAACTACGACGACCTGCGCGAGGCCGGCCTGCTGGCGCTGTGCGTGCCGGAAGCCTTCGGCGGCGAGGGCGCGGACTTTGCCACCTATTGCATGGTGGGCGCCGAGATCGGCCGCTTCTGCGGCGCCACGGCGCTGACGTACAACATGCATATCTGCTCGACCATGTGGACCGGCACGCTGTCCGATGGCATCGAGATGACGCCCGGACAGCGCGCCGAGCACGAGGCCCGCCGCGCGCTGCATTTCGCACGCGTGGTGCGCGACGGCGCGGTCTACGCGCAGCCGTTTTCCGAAGGCTCGGCGGCGGCCGCCGGCAAGGCGCCGTTCGGCACCACCGCGCGCAAGGTCGAAGGCGGCTGGGTGCTGAATGGCCGCAAGATCTTCGCCTCGCTGTCGGGCGCGGCCGACTACTACGGCATTCTCTGCACCGAGGACCGCGGCGACCAGCATCCCGACATGCGCGATACCCTCTATATCGCCGTGCCGGGCAAGGCCGACGGCCTCACCGTCACCGGCGAATGGGATCCGATGGGCATGCGCGGCACGGTCTCGCGCACGCTGCTGCTCAAGGACGTGTTCGTGCCAGACCAGGAGCAGCTGATGCCGCGCGGGGTCTACTACCGCGCCGCGCAGACCTGGCCGGCCATGTTCTTCACGCTGTCGCCGACCTACCTCGGCGTGGCGCAGGCCGCCTACGACTTCACCGTGCAGTACCTGCGTGGCGAGGTGCCGGGCCAGCCGCCGGTCAAGCGCCGCATGTACCCGACCAAGCAGATCGCGGTGGCGCAGATGCGCATCCAGCTGGAGAGCATGCGCTCGATCTTCTGGCGCGTGATCCATGAAGCGAAGCCGAACCCTTCCAAGGACGAGCGCCTGCGCCTCTACGCCGCGCACTACACCGTGATGGAAGGCGCCAACGATATCGCGCGGCTGGCGATCCGAACCTGTGGCGGGCAGTCGATGCTCAAGGACCTGCCGCTGGAGCGCCTGTACCGCGATTCGCGCTGCGGCGCGCTGATGCTGCCCTGGACCGCCGAACTGATCCTGGACCGCATGGGCCGCGAAACGCTGTATGAATCCGGCGAGCGCGACGAATGAGCGGCGCCCGCCCTGGCCCTGGCCCCTCCCGTCCCGGTGCCGCCGGACTCGGCGCGCTGCCGGCCATGCTGTGGGCGCATGCCGAGGCGGCGCCGCAGCGGCCCGCACTGCATTACCTCGGCCGCACCTTCAGCTACGGCAAGCTGTGGCGCCGCGTGGAGCGCGCCAGCGCCCACCTGGCGGCGACATGGGCCATCCGCCCCGGCGACCGGGTCGGCACGCTGTGCCTGAACCATGAATTGCAGCTGGTGCTGCTGTTCGCCTGCGCGCGGGTCGGGGCGATGTTCGTGCCGCTGAACTACCGGCTCGCCGCGGCCGAGCTGCATGCCATCGCCGGCCATGCGCAGCTGGCGCTGCTGTTCCACGATGACGCGCATGCCGCGCTGGCGCTGGAGGCCGGCGCCAGCCAGTGCCGGCTGGCGCATCTGGAACGCATCATCGATCACCCGGCGCCGGCCGTCGCCAGCTTCCCGCACGTTGCCGGCGACGCGCCGCTGCTGCTGGCCTACACCTCGGGCACTACCGGCAAGCCCAAGGGCGCGGTGCATACGCAGGCCGGGCTGCTGGCCAATGCGCGCGCCAGCTGGTGGGCGCACGGCATGACGCCGGACGATCACGTGCTGTCGGTGCTGCCGGCCTTCCATGTCGGCGGCCTGTGCATCCAGACGCTGCCGGCGCTGCTGGCCGGTGCGCAGGTGACGCTGCATGACCGTTTCGCGCCCGGCGCGTGGCTGGCGTCGGTCGCGCAAGCGCGCCCGAGCCTGGCGCTGATGGTGCCGGCCACGCTGCGCGCGGTGCTGGAGCATCCCGGCTGGGACGGCGCCGACCTGTCGCCGCTGCGCGGCGTGATGGCCGGCTCCTCGACCATCCCACGGTCGTATATCGACGCGTTCCACGCGCGCGGCGTGCCGCTCGGCCAGGTCTATGGCGCGACCGAGACCGGACCGGTGTCGGTGGTGCTGAAGCTGGAAGACGCGATGGCGCGGCCCGGCTATGCCGGCTGGCCGGTGCCGGAGGTGACGGTGCGGCTGGCTGGCGCGGATGGTCCCTGCGGCGCCGAGGTAGCGCAGGGCGAAGTCGGCGAATTGTGGGTGCGCGGCGCCAACGTCATGGCCGGATACTGGAACCAGCCCGCCGATGGCCTGCCCGGCGGCTGGTTCCGCTCCGGCGACCTGGCCCACCGCGATGCCGACGGCTGCATCGAGGTGGTCGGCCGCAGCAAGGACATGATCATTTCCGGGGGCGAGAACATCTATCCGGCCGAGATCGAGAATGTGCTGCTCGGCCTGCCCGGCGTGCAGGAGTGCGCAGTGGTGGGGGTGGCCGACGCGCGCTGGGGCGAGGTGCCGGTGGCGGTGATCGTGCCGGCGCCGGGCGCCGACCGCGCGCCGCTGGCCCCGGCGCCGGTGCGCGAGGCGCTGGCCGCCCGTATCGCCCGCTTCAAGCTGCCGCGCGAGGTGGTGCTGCTAGACGACCTGCCGCGCAGCGCGCTGGGCAAGGTGATGAAGCCCCAGTTGCGGGCGCTGCTGGAATCGCAACGCCAAGGCGACCACGCCGGCTGACACGGCAGTCCAGCCGCATGGCCGATGCGCGCACGCCCGTCTGCGCTTATGCTTGAGGTCCGTGACACCGGACAACCATAGACATAGACCAGCCAAGGGAGCGGCGCACATGGAACAACGATTTGATACGGCCACGCTGGGGGGCGGGTGCTTCTGGTGCCTGGAGGCGGTCTACCAGCAGGTCAAGGGGGTAGTCGCGGTGGAGTCGGGCTATACCGGCGGCCATGTGGATCATCCGACCTACCAGCAGGTGTGCGAGGGCGATACCGGCCACGCCGAAGTGGTGCGCGTCACTTTCGACCCGTCCGTGATCACTTTCCGCGAGATCGTCGAGATCTTCTTTGCCATCCACGACCCGACCACGCCGGACCGGCAGGGCAACGACGTCGGGCCGCAATACCGCTCGGTCATTTTCACGCACTCGGAAGCGCAGCGCGCCGTCGCCGAGTACGTAATGCGCGAACTGGCCACGGCCAAGGTCTTCGATGCCCCGATCGTCACCCAGGTCGAGCCCGAGCAGCCGTACTGGCGCGCGGAAGAGGGCCACCAGAACTACTTCCAGGACCACCCGAGCCAGGGCTACTGCGCCTTCGTGATCTCGCCCAAGCTGGCCAAGTTCCGCAAGCAGTTCGCCGCCAAGCTGCGGGTGTAGCGGACGCTTACAGCCGTGCGGCGATGGCCTCGGCCATTCGCACGATGCTCAGCGGCGCGCAGCCTTCGGCATTGTTGCTGACGATGACGATGGCGGGCTGGCCGGCGCGCAGGGTGCCCGCCACGACGTCGGCGATGGCATCGCGCGTGCCGGGATCGTCGTCGACGATGCGGTCGAAGGGCGCGTACAGCTTCTCGGCATACGCGTAGGGCCTGCCCGCATGCAGCATCCAGCGCAGCAGCAGCGGCCCGGGGCCGGCTTCATCCATCAAGGCCTGCGCTGCGGCCTGGCGCGGCACCGCCGGCAGGCGGTCGCGCGCCGACAGGCAGAAGCGCGCGCCGTGGCGGCGCAGCAGCTTGATATAGCGCGGCGTCAGCAGCGCCGGGTCGCGCAGCTCGACGGCATAGCAGGCATGCGGCGTGATGGACGGGTCCAGCGGCGGCAGCGCGCCCAGGAACGCGTCGAGCCGCTCCAGGAATACGCCGCTGTCCGCCAGGCTGCCCATCGGCGACAGCTGGAACAGCAGCGGCCCGCATTTGCCGCCGAGGCCGGCGCTCGCCGGGGCGATGAAGTCGCGCACCGCGATCTCCGCGTCCAGGAACGCCGCGTTGGCGAGCCGGCCGGCGCCGTCCGAGCCGCGCAGCCAGGCGTCGCAGACGCTGGCTGGCGCCTTGACCACGAAGCGGAAGCCATCCGGCACTTGCGCCGCGTAGGAAAGGTAGTCGGCCAGCGGGATCGGCCCGTAGAAGCCGCGATCGATCCCCGCCGCGCGCAGCAGCGGATGGCGCGAGTATGCGGCCAGTCCCTTGCGCGACAGCATGCTGTCGCCGTACTCGCCGTCGTAGACCAGCTGGTTCCAGCCGGGGTATGCCCACGACGAGGTGCCGAAGTAAAGGCTGGCGGGCAGGCGCGCCGACAGCGCGCGCAGTGCCTCGTCCATCGGCGCGGGTTGCACGCCCTGGGCACGGACGGACTTTGCGGGAGGGGCGGGAGCTTGTTGCGGGGCGGGCACGGGCAGCCCGCCAAAGAGGTCTTCAGTCAATCGCTTCGGTTTCGGGTTCGGTATCGTTCAGTCGTTGCGCCCGATGGGCTGCTCATAAATATAGCGGCGCGACCAAGGCACCGTGCCCGACGACATCCCGGCCTTGTGGCAGACCACCTGGTAGATCGACATCTTGTCGGTCTCGAAGGCATGCGAGCAGCCGGCCAGGTACACGCGCCAGATGCGGTACTTCTTCTCGCCGACCATATCGCGGATGGTTTCGCCCTTTGCCTCGAAATTATCGGCCCAGTGGCGCAAAGTCTGCGCGTAGTGGCGGCGCAGCAGTTCCACGTCGATCGCCTCCAGGCCGCCTTGCTCCAGCGTCTTCAGCACCAGCCCGATGTGCGGCAGTTCTCCTTGCGGGAACACGTAGCGGTCCATGAACTCGGCGCCGTCCATCGGCGTCTGGCCGTTGTCGGGATCGGGCGAGGTGATGCCGTGGTTCATCGCGTAGCCGTCATCGGCCAGCAGTTCGCGCATGCGGCGGAAATATCCAGGCAGGTTGTCCTTGCCCACGTGCTCGAACATGCCGACGCTGGTGATACGGTCGAAGGTGCCGGTGGTGTCGCGGTAATCCTGCAGCCGGATCTCGATGCGGTCGGACAGTCCTGCCGCCCTGACGCGCTCGGCGGCCAGGTCAAACTGGTTCTGCGACAGCGTGATGCCCACGCAGCGCGCCCCGTACTTCTGCGCGGCGCGCAGCACCAGCGCACCCCAGCCGCAGCCGATGTCCAGCAGCGTCTGCCCGGGCTGCAGCCGGATCTTGGTCAGGATATGGTCGATTTTCTTCAGCTGCGCGGTGGCCAGGTCCTCGTCGCCGTTCTCGAAATAGGCGCACGAATACACCATGTTGGGATCGAGCCAGAGCTTGTAGAAGTCGTTGGAAACGTCGTAGTGGTACTGGATCGATTCCCTGTCTTTCTGCCTGGTGTGCGAGAAATGCTGCGCCACCCTGGCCAGCGCGCCGCCGGCGCGCCGCGTGGCGGCCGCCGACAGGCCGTAGCCGACCTTGATGATGTCGGCCAGCCTGCCGTCAAAGTCGATCTTGCCCTGCACGTAGGCCTCGCCCAGGTTGTCCAGGCTTGGCGTCAGCAGCAGCGGCAGTGCCGCGGCCTCGCGCACGGTCAGCGTGACCTGCGGCTTGTCGAAATGGCCCAAGGCATATTCGGTGCCATTCCACAGGCGCAAGCAGACCGGCAGGTTGGCATTGTCACGCAGGTCGGCGATCCAGTTGTCGAGTTGCTTTTCCAGGGCTTGCTTGAAAAACATGCGCTTTACCTCCCGATGGTTGCGGCACGCGCTCGACCGGTCCTCCGGACAAGGCAGGTACTGCCCCGAGCCTTGACCCGAGTCCGTCGCGAGCGCTTGCGTAAAAATCACCAAGCGACGCCAGTCCCACTTTAGTCGAATTCCGCGGGCAGTGCAGCGCACCCTCGGGAAGCCCCCGGGACAGACCCGTCCGGACCTCCGTGGCCAGCGCGTCAGGGCGAAAGGCGCACGATCTGCCAGGCACCGCCCGGCTGGACGCGATAGGCGATGCGGTCATGCAGGCGCGAAGGGCGCCCCTGCCAGAATTCCATCGCGGTCGGCACCAGCCTGTAGCCGCCCCAGTGCGGCGGGCGCGGCGGGTTGTCGCCGAACTTGCTGCGGTATTCCAGCTCGCGCTGCTCAAGCACGTCGCGGCCGGGCACTTCGCGGCTTTGTTCGGAAGCCCACGCGCCCACGCGCGAGCCGAGGGGGCGCGAGGCGAAATAGGCGTCGCTCTCGTCGTCGGCAACTTTTTCGACGATGCCTTCCACGCGCACCTGGCGCTCCAGCTGTACCCAGTGGAACAGCAGCGCGGCGCGCGGGTTTGCCGCCAGGTCCAGCCCCTTGCGGCTCTCGTAGTTGGTGAAGAAGGTGAAGCCGCGGTCGTCGATGCCCTTGAGCAGCACGATGCGCGCGGAAGGCTGGCCATCGGCGCCGACAGTGGCCAGCGTCATGGCATTGGGTTCGGGCAGCTTGGCCGTGACCGCCTCGTCGAACCAGCGCTTGAACTGGCTCATCGGGTCGGGGGCCACGTCGGTTTCGGACAGCGAGCCCAGGACATAGGTACGGCGGAGGTCGGCGAGTTGAGTCATGGCACAATCATCGGAGAATCGGTCGGGATGCGCGGCGGGCCCCGGGGGCGAGGGCGCAGGTCCGGCTGATTCGAGTATAGCGAATGCTTCGCGGGCCGCATTTGCGCGCCGGCAAGGCGTGCGGGCGGCGTCACAGTGGACAGGGCGCGCGCCGGGGCTCAAGCCGGCGGCAGCGCCCGGCGTCCCTGGCGCCGCGAGTAGTAACCGGCCACGCCCATGGCTCCGGCCATCGACAGGAAGATTGGCAGCATGCCAAGCGCCGTGCCGACCACGCCGAAGGTCAGCGGCCACACTACCTGGCTGGTATTGAGCACCGCGGAGCGCAGGCCCAGCGCCTCGCCCGCGCGCCCGTGCGGCGACACCGTGTGCAGGATGTTCATGACATTGGGCTGCGCGCTGCCCAGCGCCAGCCCGAGCACGAAGGCCAGCCCGCACATCAGCCAGAAATGCGTGACGAACGGGTAGGCCAGGTAGGCCAGAGCGCCCACCAGCAGCGCGGTGCGGATGATCTTCCACTCCGACAGGCGGCGCGACACCAGCGGCATCGCCACGCGGATAATCAGCGTGGCAATGGCGAAGGCGCCCAGCACCCAGCCGATCGACGACGGCGACAATCCGATGCGCGAGCCCTGGATCGGGATCAGGAAGGCATGCAGGTCCCAGGCCGCCGACAGCACCGCGCTGGCGACAAAGACGGCGCGCAGCTCGGGATACTGCAGCAGGTCCAGCGTGGAGCGGCGGCTGCCGTCCTCGATGGCGATGCGGCCGGCATTGCCGCCCTGCGCCGGCAGCCGCGGGCGCACCCACTGCAGGCCGGCCTGGCCGACCAGCGCCACCCCGACCAGCACGGTAAAAGCGGGGCGGAATCCGGCATGCTCGATGACGTAGCCCATCGCCACCGGCCCCAGCGTGCCCGACACCGACAGCCCGAGCGCGTGCCAGGTGTAATTGCGCAGCCGCGTCTCGTTGGTCGAGACCTGGCCGATCAGCAACTGCATTGCCACCTGGACCAGCATGAAGCCCACGCCGATCAGCGCGCACGACAGGTACAGCGCATCCAGTTCATGCCACAGCGCCGGCAGCAGCGTGCCGGCCACTAGCATCAGCGAGCCGGCGGTCATCGGCTTGCGTGGACCGATCTCGTCGATGCGCTTGCCGGCGCGGATCGCGAGCAGCATCGGCAGCAGCGCATACAGCGACATCAGCACGCCGAGCGTGACTGTGGAAGCCTTGAGGGAAATCGCGAAGAGCGACACCACCACGCGGCTGGCGTTGAATGCCACGTGGTTGCACACCGTCAGCGCGATCAGCCAGGTGATCGGCGGGACGGCGGTGTGCGGCAGCGACATGGGGGCGGGCGAGTGGCGTCGTGGGGCCGCGCTCGTGGGCGGCCGGCGGCCGTGCCGAGGCGGACAACAAAAAACGAAAACAAGCGGAAACAAAGGGCGGCCGCAGCCGCGCCTTCCGAAGAATGCGAACGGGCGAACCCGCCTCGCATCCGATGCTTGCCATGCTTAAACTTCTTGTAAATGGCCGTTTAATTATGCGCCGCATGTGGGCGAGTTACAACGGCAATCTGCGACGGGATGTCGCAGCCGGCGGAAGTGTTGCTGTTTCGCTTCAGACAACTGCAGACATGTCGCCACGCGGCGACATTCCCGGCAAGGCGCCGGGGTGTCCATTGGCTCAGCCGCCCTTGTATAGCGCCGCGTCGTTGTCCGGGCGCAATGGCTTGCGCGCTTCGCGCTCTGGCGGGGGCGACCGGTGTGCAGGGCGGCCGGCCTGCGCCTCGGCCTGTGCGGCGGTGCCGGGCGTTTCCGGCGGGATCGGCTTGCCTGCGGTCATGCCCGCGGTACCGCCGGCCTTTGGATCCTTATAGGTCTTGCCGGGAGGCGGCGCGAGCGGGCGCTTGCGCAGGTCGGCCAGCAGTGTGGCGCACTTGCTGCTGTCGCCGCCGGGCGACAGGTCCACCAGCGGCAGTACCGCGGTGGCGACCGGCGCCACCAGGGCGAGCGACAGCGCCCCGCCGGCGCGCAGCGCCAGCACGCCGATGTCGGGGCTGACGGTCGGCTTCTTCATGGTTCCGCCCACGTACAGCGGCGAGCGCAGGGAAAAGATGCGCAGGCCCTTGGAGTCCGGATGGATCGTCAGCGCCAGCCGCTCGCTGCGCAGGTCGATGCCGCCGGTGGTCACGATGACGGCATCGTCGGTATCGAGCACGAAGGTGCGCGCGCGTGCGATGCCATTGGTAAAGGCAAAGTCACTGACGCCGCAGTTGATCTGCACCGGCCGGTCGCCGAACAGCTTGTTGATCACCAGGCTGCCCACGTTCAGGCCGATCGCTTCCAGGATGAACTTGCTGACGGTGCCGTTCTCTACCAGCAGCTTGGCCTCGCCGTTGGATGTTCCCAGCAGTGTCCCGACCGAATTGCCGGTGGCGGACAGCCTGGCGCTGCCATTGAGTTCGCCGATGCTGGCGCGCATCAGGTCGATGGTGGGAAACAGCTGCTTGAGCTTCATGTGGCGCGCGGTCATGTCGACCATCGCGCCCATTGGCTCGCGCTTGCCGTCCAGGCGCACGTTCGACACGAGGTTGCCGCCGGCCACGCCGAAGTTGAGCGGATCGAGCAGCAGCACGCCATCCTGCAGCTTCAGGTGAGTGACCAGGTTGGTGATGGGCAGGTCCGCGTCGCGGATGATGCGCTTGCCAGTGAAGTGCACGTCGGCATCGATCTTGTCCCAGCGCTCGGTACGGAACGGCGCCACCGGCAGGGCCTTGTCGGGCGGCTGCCGCACCGGGCTGTCCTTGGCCGGTTGCCCGGGCTTGGCGTCGGCGCCGATCAGCGGCGCCAGGTCGACGAAGCGCAGCTGGTTCGACTGCAGGGTGCCGGCCAGCAGCGGGCGCGGCTCGCGCTTGGTGAAGGTCAGCGTGCCGGACAGGTCGCTGCCGCCGACACGGCCGGTGAACTTCTGGTACTCGTAGATCGAGCCTTCCTTGCGCAGCGTGGCCATCAGCCGGCCGCGGGTTTCATAGGGTGGGGTCGACGGCAGCACCACGCCGGTGAGCGCATATAGCTTGGCCATGCTGTCGCCGGCCAGCGTCAGGTGGACGTCGACCGCGGCCAGGTGGGCGGGATTGGTCACGGTGCCTTCGATGAGCGCGCGCGTGGTGCCCACGCGCACATCGGCCAGGAACGGGAACGGCACATCGGTATTGCGCAGGCTCAGCACGGTGCCTGCCTTGCCGCTGGCATTGATGGTGGCATCGTTGTAGCGGCCGGTGGCTTTCCAGCGCAAGCCGTAGCGGTCGTTGCCGGCGGTGGCCGAGGCGGGCGGACCCGATGCAGACGGCGCCGAGGCGGACGGCGGGGACGTTGCCGACGGCGCGGATGCCGCCGCACCGCTGGCGGGTGGCCCGGGCGGCACGGCGGAAGCCTGCGGCCCGACCAGCGCGCCGTCGCGCGCCTTGTCATAGAGCGGGTTGTCGCCGATGGTGTCGAGCTGGGCCTGCAACTCGATCTTCTTGAACTGGTCGGCCAGCGCCAGGTTGCCGCGCGCCAGCACTACTTCGCCAATATCCAGCTCCCATTTTGACGGGCCTTTCTTGGGGCCGAACTCGAGCGTCCAGTTGTTGCGCGAATCGGCCAGCCGCTCCAGCCAGACCGCGGGGCTGTCGACGACGATGGTGGGCACGGCGATCTGGTGCGCCAGCAGCGGGATCGGGCGCAGTACGAAGATCAGTTCGCGCACGGTGGCGAGGTGGGGCTGGCTGGCCCAGTCGGTATTGGCGATGGTGATGTCTCGAGCCGACAACCGCGGCCACGGCACCAGCGTATGCCAGCCGGTCTCGCCCTCGCCGCGGCGCCAGGTCACGGTAAGGTCGCCGTTGATGGCAAAGGGACGGCCGATGGCCTCGGAAACCTTGTCGTTGAGCCAGGGTTTGACGCGGTTCCAGTCGAAGGTCAGGAACAGGATGACCAGCAGCGCGATCAGCGCGATCGGTGTCAGCACACTCCACAGGACGACCTTGCGGCGCATGGGCATGAGGGGGGCTCCTCTATGGCGGGGCAGGTCCGCTGGTACCGGCCGGCCCGAAAGGCCTGGTGGGGGCTTGCCGGGCCTTGCGTAGGGCGGCGAACGGACCACTGCAGGTCTATTGTATAGTTGCGCGCTTTCCGTCTTTGTCGGGGATTGGCTGACATCGCCGCCGGATAATGCCGGTTTTTTCTGCCGGCGCGGCCCCGGCCGCGGCCGCCTCGTCCCCACTCCGAGCCCTCAGCATGAACGATGCCGCACACCCCTTGCCTGGCGAGCTTCCCGGAGACCTCCCCGGTCATCTGCCTGGCCTGCCCGAGCCGCTGACCCACGAAAGCCCGGCCGACGACGACTACCACCGCCGCTTCGGCGGCGTCGCGCGGCTGTATGGCGCTGCCGGGCTGGCACGGCTTGAGGCGGCCCATGTGTGCGTGGTCGGCATCGGCGGCGTGGGCAGCTGGGCCGCCGAGGCGCTGGCGCGCAACGCGGTCGGCCGCATCACGCTGATCGACCTCGACCATATCGCGCTGTCCAACACCAACCGGCAGGTCCACGCGCTGGGCGATGCCTACGGGCGCGCCAAGGTCGAGGCCATGGCCGAGCGCATCGTCGCCATCAACCCGCGCTGCCGGGTGACGCAGGTCGACGACTTCGTCACCACCGACAACGTGCCCGCGCTGCTCGGCGCCGGCTATGACTACGTGATCGACGCCATCGACGCCGTGCGCGTCAAGACTGAAATGCTCGGCTGGGCGCGGCGCCAGGGCGTGCCGGTGATCACCTGCGGCGGCGCCGGCGGCCAGCTCGATCCCACGCGCGTGCGCATCGACGACCTGGCGCGCACGATCCAGGACCCGCTGCTGTCCAAGGTGCGCGCCGGGCTGCGCAAGCAGTGGGGTTTCACGCGCGACCCCAAGAAGAAGTTCGGCATTGCCGCGGTCTATTCCGACGAGCCGCTGCAGTATCCGGAGCCTGAGCAGCAGGCCTGCGAGATCGACGAGGCGCCGCCGCACGATGGGCACGCCGGCCATCCGGTTGCGAGCGGGCCGCAGGGGCTGGCCTGCGCGGGCTTCGGCTCGTCGGTGGCGGTGACGGCCGTGTTCGGCTTCGTGGCGGCGTCGGCGGCGATCGGCGCGATCGTGCGCGGCTAAGGCCGCACAGCGTCAGCCGCCGCACAACGTTCAGGCGCTCAACGCGCGCAGCAGGCCGTCGACCTCGGCCTCGCCCGGCGCCAGGTTGTCGAAGAAGATCAGTTCGGGATATTCGTCCGCGGTGGGCATGAAGCGCCGCGTGCGGTACGCGTCCCAGTGCTCCAGCTTGTAGGCATCGTTAGGGTTGCCGCGCCGGATGATGCGCGCGTGCGCTTCGTCTTCCGGCAGGTGCACCCAGACGATGCGGACGGTGGTTCCTTGCGGCACCTGCAGCCATTCCGGATCGTTCAGCAGGTGGGCGCGAATCTCGCGCGACAGCGGGCCGATCACCAGTACGCTGATGCCCAGCGCCAGGTTTTCCCGCGCGGTATCGAGCAGGCCCTGGTATTCGGGGTCGCGCAGGTTGTCGAGGTAGGCCGGGCTGTCGCGGTCGTTGGGGTCGCCGGTGATCGCGGCCATGGCAGCGGCGCTGTAGCGGCCGTACAGCGTGTCCTTGTCGAGCAGGCAGAAGGGCTCGCCGGTGGCCTGCATCAGCGGGCCGATCAGGCGGTGGGCAAGGCTGGTCTTGCCGGTGCCGGCATGGCCGCAGAAGAAGATCAGTCGTGGCATGTGCGATAAAGGTGGCGGGCGGGGCGCATACCCCACAGCATACCCGCCCGGCTTGCGCAAGATCAGATGCGGGCCGCGGCGATTCGGTATCCTTGCCGTTCCCCACACGATTTCCCCACGATTGCCGCCGCTCCCCATGGACGCCAAAGACCAGCTTTCCTCCGCCGGCCTGCCCGAAGACCTCCATCTCGGCGAACCGGTCACCGATGCCACCCACGCCGAGTTCGTGCAATTGCTGGCCGCGGTGGCCAGTGCCGACGATGCCGGCTTCCTGGCCGCGATGGACGAGTGGATCGACCATACGCGCCACCATTTCGCGCAGGAAGAACAGTGGATGGAGGCGATGGGTTTCGGCCCGCGCCATTGCCACGCGGGCGAGCACAAGCAGGTGCTGGCCGTGGCCGTCGCCGTGCGCGACAAAGTCCGGACCGACGGCGAATTCGGACTGGGCCGCCGGCTGGTGTCCGAGCTGTCAGGCTGGTTCGACCATCACGTCAAGTCGATGGACACGATGATGGTCGAGCATATGCGCGAGAACGGCTTCACGCTGGTGGAAGGGCCGGCTGAGGCGGCCTGAATCCCCCGAAGCCGGCCGAAGCCAGGTCAGGCAGGCCGCGCCGCGTCGCGGTCGATCACCACGAAATACTTGCGCACCGGCTCCAGCACCTGGAACAGGCCGGTGAAGCCCGCCGGGATCACACAGGCGTCGCCCGGGCCGAACTCGCTGGCCTGGCCGGACTCGCCGCTGATGCGGATGCGGCCGCTGATCACATGGAAGAACTCTTCCTTGCCCGCCGGGAAGGCGATGCGCCACGCGCCGGGCTCGCAGGCCCAGATACCGCAATCGAAATCGCCGTGTTCGGCGCTGTAGTGCGTCCAGGTGGTGCAGTCGGGGTTGCCCGACACCAGGCGGTCGGGCCGCGGGCGGTCGTGGGTCGGGGCGGGTTCGGTCCTGAAATCGATCAGGCGGGGCGTGGACATGGCGCTTGGCTCCCGCTCAGTTCAGCGACGTGCTCAGCTGGCGGCGCCAGCGCGACACCACTTCGGGCCGGTCGGCCAGCATCTCGAATACCGACAGCATGGTCTTGCGGCCGATATCGTCCTCGAAGCCGCGGTCGGTGCGCACGATCGCCAGCAGCTGCTCCAGCGCCGGCTCGTATTGCTGGCGCGCGATCATCAGCCGCGCCAGGTCCAGCCGGGCCGCCAGGTCGCGCGGATCGGCGGCGATGCGGCCGGTGAGGGTGGCCTCATCGGGCAGGCCGGCGGCGTTTTCCATGGCTTCGATGCGCGTGCGCAGGGCGCCGTAGCCATCTTCATGCTCGGCGCGCGGCGAGAGCGCCGCGAATTCCGCCCTGGCCCGGTCGACGGCGTTGCCGTCCAGCAGGAAGCCGATATAGGCCAGCCGCGGGGCGTCGGATTCCGGGTCCGCGGCAATCGCGTCGGCGAACAGGGTCTCGGCGCCGTCGCGGTTGCCGGCGGCGGCCAGTTCCTGCGCCTCGGCCAGCGGCGACCTGGCCTGGCCCGGCGCCAGCCGGCCCAGGAACTCGCGCAGCCCCGATTCCGGCAGCACGCCGGTGAACTGGTCCACGGCCTGGCCGTCGGCGATCGCCACCACATGGGGGATGCTGCGCACGCCGAAATGCGCGGCCAGCTCCTGGTTCTCGTCGACATTGACCTTGACCAGTTTCCAGCTGCCTTCGGCTTCTGCCTCCAGCCGTTCCAGCATCGGACCCAGCGTGCGGCAGGGGCCGCACCAGGGCGCCCAGAAATCGACCAGCACCGGCGCCTGGTGCGAGGCGTCGATCACTTCAGTCTCGAAATTCTGCAGGTTGACGTCGCTCATGAACAATCCTGGAAAGAGGCGGAGATCCCTCTATTGTGAGGGCGAAGGCGCCAAATACAACGGCTGCCCGTTGTGTTCGGCCGTAGCCGCTCGCCGGCGTCCGGGAAAGTCACCGGTTGAAAATAGAACGATCGTTCAGTTATAGTCCTTGACCATACCGACAGACCCGGTCCGAAGACCGACGCACAGGAGACGTTTCATGCAGAACCCAGCTCGCCCGCATTTCCAGTTCTGGCCAAGGCGCCTGCCGACCGCCATCGTGCTGCCCGAGACGTCGCTCTGGTACAACCTGGAAGTGTCCGCGCTGCGCTATGCCGACAAGGCGGCGATCCGCTATTTCGGCAACGCCATCACCTTCCGCGAACTGGAAGCGCAGGCCACCGCGCTGGCCGGATGGCTGCAGCAGAAGGCGGGTGTGAAGAAGGGCGAGCGGGTGCTGCTGTACATGCAGAACTGCCCGCAGTTCATCATCAGCTACTACGCGATCCTGCGCGCTGACGCCGTGGTGGTGCCGGTCAACCCGATGAACCGCGCCGAGGAGTTCAAGCACTACGTCACCGATGCGCAGGCGCGCGTGGCTATCTGCACCGCCGACCTGGCCGCCGGCGTGGACCAGGCCGTGGCGGAACTGGCGCCGGCCGAGCGCCTGCAGCACCTGCTGGTGACGCAGTACGCCGACGCGCTGCCGCCCACGCACGAGCACCCCGAAGACGCGCCGCCCGCGTGGCTGACCACGCCGCACGCGCTGCCCGCCGGCGCGACCGCATGGGCCGAGGCGCTGGCCGCAGGCCTGCAGCCGGGGCCGCATACTGCCGGGCCCGACGACATGGCGGTGATGCCGTACACCTCCGGCACCACCGGCTTTCCCAAGGGCTGCATCCATACGCACCGCTCGGTCATGCACAACATTGTCGGCGGCGCGACCTGGTCGGGTTCGGGCGCCGAGTCGGTGATCCTGTCGGTGCTGCCGCTGTTCCACGTCACCGGCATGCAGTACGGCATGAACGGCCCGATCTACAGCGGCGCCACCGTGGTGATGCTGCCGCGCTGGGACCGCGAGGTGGCCGGCCGCCTGATCTCGCGCTACCAGGTCACGCACTGGACCAATATCCCGACCATGGTGATCGACTTCCTGGCCAGCCCCAACCTGGCGCAGTTCGACCTGTCGAGCCTGCGCTATATCGGCGGCGGCGGCGCGGCCATGCCGCAGGCCGTGGCCGAGCGCCTGCGCGAGCAGTTCGGGCTGCACTACCTGGAAGGCTACGGCCTGTCCGAGACCATGGCGCCGACGCACAGCAACCCGTCGGACCGGCCCAAGCTGCAGTGCCTGGGCGTGCCGACCTTCAACACCGACGCCCGCGTGATCGACCCGGTCACGCTCAGGGAACTGCCGCCCAACGAGATCGGCGAGATCATCGTCAGCGGCCCGCAGGTGTTCAAGGGCTACTGGGGCAAGGAAGACGCCACGCGCGAGTCCTTCATCGAGTTCGAGGGCAAGACCTTCTTCCGCACCGGCGACCTCGGGCGCATGGACGAGGAGGGCTACTACTTCATCACCGACCGCCTCAAGCGCATGATCAACGCGTCGGGCTTCAAGGTATGGCCGGCCGAGGTGGAGAACCTGCTGTACAAGCATCCCGACGTGCAGGAGGCCTGCATCATCGGCACCCGCGACCCGTACCGCGGCGAGACCGTCAAGGCGGTGGTGGTGCTGCGCGCCCATGCCAAGGGCAAGACCACGCCGGACGAGATCATCGATTGGGCCAAGGAGAACATGGCCGCGTACAAGTATCCGCGGGTGGTGGAGTTCGTGGACGCGCTGCCCAAGTCGGGGACCGGCAAGGTGATGTGGCGGCAACTGCAGGAGAGCGAGAACGCGCGAGCCGTGGCAGAGCAGAAGCCCGCGGCGGCCTGATCTGCGCCGCCAGCCTATGCCCGGGGCGGGTTCCCATTGCTGGCGAACCGCCACGGGGCGAGGCTCAATGCCCCCGCACTCGCATCAGCATCTTCACCATCGTCTTGTATCCCCGCTCGCGGGCATGGCGGGTCGGCGTCACGCCTTCGCGGTCGGCCAGGTTGGCGTCGGCGCCGGCATCCAGCAGCAACTGCACCGTTTCCTCGTAGCGCGTGCTGCCATCGCCCAGCACCACCGCTTCAAGCAGAGCCGTCCAGCCCAGGTTGTTGACGTGGTCGACGGCAATGCCCGCTTTCAGCAGCAGCTTGACCACTTCCACATGGCCCTGCTGGCTCGCGCCGATCAGTGCGGTGCCGTCGTAGCGGTCGGTGCTGGACAGGTCCGCGCCATGCGCCAGCGCCAGCCGGACGATCTCGGCCTGGCCACTGGTGGCGGCCAGCAGGAACGGGCTGTTGGCGTCGGCGTCCTTGTGGTTCACGTCCGCGCCGGCCAGCATCAGCATCCGCGCGACTTCGACGTGGCGGCTCTGCACGGCGGCCAGCAGCGCGCTGCGCCCGCGTTCGTCGGCTGCGCGCGCGGTGGCGCCCGCGGCCAGCAGGCGCGCCACCATGTCCTGGTCGCCGATGCTGGCGGCGGTGATCAAATTGCGGTCGAGTGCGCTCAGGCCGTCGCTGCGCAGCGGTGCGCGCGCCGTGCCGCGCGGCTGCGCGGCGCCGGGCTGGCTGGCGCCGCCGGCCCCGGGCCGTGCCGCCAGGGTCTGGCCGCCCTGCGCCGCCAGCAGGCTGCCCCCCACCAGCAAGCCCATCAGGCCCAGCATCTCGTTGAGTACCTGTCTGCGGCTGCGGGCGGCGGGGCGCGTCATGGCGGGAACTCCTCGGCTCAGACGGTTTCGCGAGGCCGGGCCGGCAAGGGCGGGACGTCGTCCGTGCGGGTGCCGGCCGCGCCAGCCTGGGCGGCGGCGCTTTCGGCGTCGGCGGCATCGTCCGCCTGGAGCTGGCGCCACAGCCGCCCCAGATAGGGGTCATCGACGCCGTTGGTGGCCAGCCCCAGCAGGGTTTGCTGCAGGTATTCGCGCGCCGGGCCGTACAGTCCGGCGGCGTGGCGAAGCCGCTCGACCACGCTGGTGTCCGGCAGCCGGCCGGCGTAGGACTCGTGCGTGCGGTTCATGACGAAGGCCAGGGCGCGTTGCCCGGGGCCCTGATCGCCATCGGCGCCGGTGCGGATGCGCAGCCAGCGCGGGTGGTACGCGCCGGTCAGCATCTCGCGGCGCCACAGCACGCGGAATTCCTGCTCGACCACGTGGCTGGGGATGCGGAACACCATGCCGTGGCAGCAGCCACCGCGATCCAGGCCCAGTACCAGCCCCGGATTGTCCCAGGTGCCGCGGTTGATGCGGGAGTAGAGGTAGAAGCCGCGGTGGTAGCCATGCACGGTCGCGCGCCGGCGCTCGGTGTGCACCACCATCGGGTTCCAGATCAGGGAGCCATAGCCGAACACCCAGACATCGCCGCCGAGCGCGGGATCTTCGGGCTTGCATGCCAGCGCGTCGCAGAGGGACTGCTCCAGCACGTGCTCGGGCAACAGCGAGGACGCGACCGGGGTACTGCACAGCGAGGTGCGCAGCCGGTCGGATTCGAGGTCCTGTCGCGTAATGGCCATGCTGCAAGCATAAATCAAAGCTGCGTCCCGGGCAGGTGGGGAAAATGACATAACTGCCAGTTTTTCCCGGAAATGCCTGAGCCGGCGGCAGCGGTGTGGGCGCTGGACAACGGTCGCGGCCGCGTGGCGGCCTTGCTACCCGGCGTGATGCCGGATCGATGCATGCACGCGCACGCTTGTCCGCCGTCAGCCCGGAGCGTTTTGCTGGCCCGCGGTGGCGGGCAGTCTTTACAATGGGAGCCTCAATCCGACCAGGAGGAACCTGCGATGGCGCGTACGCTTACGGTGGTGTTCGGCAGCGGCAAGGAGTATGACTTCACGATCGGCGCGGACGAGCTGGCCGCGGTCGGCGAGGATGCGGCGTGGCGCTGGTTCGACCGGGAGTACACCGAACTCGATTGCCAGGCGTCGAGCCCGGTCGGCAAGGTGCTGGTGATCGACAAGATCCTGAACGTCGCCAAGTTTTCCGGAGAAGCGCGCTTCTCCGGCGATCCTGCCTGGGCGCAGGACTATGCGCGCCATGCGGCGCGTCTGCTGGACCGCGACAAGGTCCGCGTCGATGTCGGCAACGCCGCCATCGGTTTCTGAGTCCGCTGAGTCCGCTAACGAGGCGCGCGGCGCGCGCCCGTTTTGCCGCTCCCGCCCGCGCGGGAGCGACGTGGCGGCGATCAGACCGCCAGCAGTTCCACTTCAAACAGCAGCGTCGCGTTCGGCGGAATCACGCCGCCAGCGCCGCGCGCACCGTAGCCGAGGTCGGCCGGGATCACCAGGCGGCGCACGCCGCCGACCTTCATGCCCTGCACGCCTTCGTCCCAGCCGCGGATCACGTGGCCGGCGCCCAGCGGGAACACGAACGGGTCATTGCGGTCCTTGCTCGAATCGAACTTGCGGCCGGCCTGGCCGTTCTCGTACAGCCAGCCGGTGTAGTGCACGGTGACGTGCTTGCCGGCGGTGGCTTCGGCGCCGGAGCCGACGGTGGTGTCTTCGTATTGCAGGCCAGAGGGCGTGGTTTGCATGGTGATTTCCTTCCGATGAAAACTGGCAGGGACCAGTCGAGGTGAATCGGGAGCGCGGCGGTGGCCGCCTCGTTCAATCCTGGGCGCGCTGCAGCACGTCCAGTCGCAGTTGCACGTTGCGGTCGTCGTCGGCGACCCAGATATCGCCGTCCTGGATCGTCACCGACAGGCGCATCGCGCGCTGCGCCAGCGCGGCGAGCGCGTCGACCGCTTCTGTCGGGACATTGTAGACGGTGACGTTGCGCAGCTTGCCGGCCTTGCCCGCCATGCCCTTCCACCACTCGCGCGCGCTGGCGCCGCTGTAGGTGTACACGGTCACGCGCTCGGCGCGGGCGGCGGCGCGCTTCAGGCGCGCTTCGTCGGGCTGGCCCAGCTCGACCCAGTGGGCGATATCGCCGGTCAGGCGCTTGTCCCACAGGTCGGGCTCGTCGGGCTCATCCAGGCCGCGGGTGAAGGCCAGCGACTCGGTGGCTTCGCAGGCGAAGGCGAGCACGCGCACCATCATGCGCGCGTCATTCTCGGACGGATGCTGGGCGATGGTGAGGCTGTGGCTGCCGTAGTAGGGCCGGTCCATGTCGGAGACGGCCAGCTCGGCTTTGAAGATGGTGGACTTGAGCGCCATGAAGTGAGGTGTGCGGCTGCGTCCGGGCGCGGTGGCGCGGTACGCGAAAGGCCGCATCATACGCGATTCGGCGGCGCCGCCGTATGCGCGTGGGCAGGGCAAGGTGGGCCAGCCGGCACAAATGGCCGGCCAGGGACGCGGCTGGGGAACGACCTCAGCGCTTGCGGTATTCCTTCAGGTAGAAGCGCAGCAGCGCCGACAGCAGCAGCTTGGCCAGGAAGCCGGCTGCCACCACCAGCGCCTGGCCGGCATCGGTATCGAGCTGGCCGGCCACACCGAGGCGGAACAGCCAGGTGCCGACCATCATCGCCAGGAACGGCATCAGCAGGGCGCCGCGGCCGTAGGTGCGCACCGCCCACAGCGGGAAGCGGCGCAGGAATTCGCCCGGAATGCTGCACAGCAGGCAGGCGCCAGCGGCGGCCAGGGCGGCTGCGACGATGTCGCCGGAATGGATCTCGAACATGGTCTCTGTCTCGCGTTGCCGCACACGCGGCGGCGTGGCAGGGATTGAGCAAAGCGCTGATTCTACAAGAGAAAACTGCGCCGGAGGTGACGCGTTGGGCTAGCGCGCGGGGCTGGCCGCCGGCGATGCCTCTATCGCCACCTGAAGCGTCACGATGTCGCCCGCATCGGGCAGGAAGCGGGTCATGCCGAAGGCACTGCGCGGCACTTCGGCGCGGAAGTCGCCGCCGCACACCTGCCGCGCCACGCCGAACATCGTGACCTCGCCGCAGCGGAAGCGCTCGGCCTGCAGCCGCACCGGGTGGGTGACGCCGTGCAGGCTCAACTCGCCCTCTACCGCCACAAGCCGGCCGCCGTCGCTGATAAAGCGATCGGCACGCAGCCGCGCCACGGGAAACTGCGCGATATCGAAGAACTGTGCCGAGCGCAGCACGCCGTCGAGCGTGCGGTTGCCGGTGTCGACCGAGGCCAGGTCGACGGTCACGTCGACCGCGCCTGCACCGCTGTCGGCATCATAGACGATGCGGCCGTCAATCTTGCCGAAGCGCCCGCGCACCGAGCTGCGCTCGAAATGGCTGGCGCCGAAATAGACGGTGGTGTGGACCGGGTCGAGCGTGTATTCCACCGGTGCAGCGCCGGCGCCGGCGCTGCCCAGCATGGCGATCGCAACGGCTGCCAGCAGGCGTACGGCTGCCGACATGGCTAGTGCACGAACACCGGCAGCAGGAAAATCCCCACCACCGACAGGTACCCGATGGTCCAGCACAGCGTGCGCAGCGTGGCCCGGTCGGTCAGGTAGCACACGGTGTAGAGGATGCGGGTGAGGATGAAGACCATCGACAGTTCGTCGATGCGCGCCTGCGGCGCTTGCAGGAAGCTGGCGGTGAGCACCGCCGCGGCAAAGAAGGGGAAGGCCTCAAAATGGTTGCGGTGCGCCAGGTCGGCGCGCCGCGCGCGCCCGGTCTGCTTGTCGAGCCAGCCGCGCGGGTCATGGTTGTCGAAGCCGGGCGCGCTGGCCTTGGCGATGGCTACCGTGGCGAGCGGCAGCACGCCGGCCAGCAAGACGCACCAGAACGCGATCGGCATGGTTTCGGTCCTTTCCGTTGCAGTGCCGCCGCCGCAGCAGCCGGGGCGGCCGCTGCGGCCGGTAGCGCAGTCAGGCGGCGACCACGCGGATCTCGATGCCCGCCAGGCCCACCACCTGCCCGGCGCGAATCTTCGCAGTCTTGCGCGATTCGGGCGCGCCGTCCACCGAGACTTCGCCGGCGGCGACCAGCGCCTTGCCGGCGCCGCCGCTGTCGCACACGCCAGCCAGCTTGAGCAGGTCGTTAAGGGCGATGAACTCGCCCTCGAGCGGGAAGGTGATGGTCTGCACCGGAGTTGCCTTGCCCATCACTTGCCCCAGCTGTCCTTCAACCCGACGATGCGGTTGAAGACCGGCTTGCCCGGCTGAGAATCATTGCGGTCGGCAACGAAGTAGCCGTGGCGCTCGAACTGGAACCGGTCTTCCGGCTGCGCCTCGCGCAGGCCCGGCTCCAGGTAGGCTGTGACCACCTTCTTGGAATCGGGATTGAGCGCGTCCAGGAAGTTCTTGCCGCCGGCGTCCGGGTTGGGGTCGTTGAACAGGCGGTCATACAGGCGCACCTCGGCCTCGTAGCCGTGCGCGGCGCTGACCCAGTGGATCACGCCCTTGACCTTGACGCTGTCGGCGCCCGGCGTGCCGCTCTTGGTATCGGGCAGGTAGTTGGCATGCACGGCGACGACGTTGCCGTCGGCGTCCTTGTCCACGCCGGTGCACTCGACCACGTAACCGTATTTCAGGCGCACCTTGTTGCCCGGGAACAGGCGGAAATAGCCCTTGGGCGGGGTCTCGTTGAAGTCCTCGCGCTCGATCCACAGTTCGCGCGACAGCGGGAACACGCGCTTGCCCAGTTCCGGCTTCTTCGGATGGACCGGGGCCGAGCATTCCTCGCTCTGGCCTTCGGGGTAGTTGTCGATGACCAGCTTGAGCGGGTCCAGCACGGCCACGCCGCGCGCGGCCCGGCCGTCCAGGTCGTCGCGCACCGCGCCTTCGAGCGTGCTCATGTCGATCCAGCTGTCGGCCTTGGCCACGCCGACGCGGTCGCAGAACAGCTGGATCGATTCCGGCGTATAGCCGCGGCGGCGCACGCCGACCAGCGTGGGCATGCGCGGGTCGTCCCAGCCGTCGACACGGTTCTCGTCGACCAGCTGCTTGAGCCTGCGCTTGCTGGTGATGGCGTAGGTCAGGTTCAGGCGCGCGAACTCATACTGGTGCGGCAGCGGGTCGCGGAACACGCCGGCGTCACGCAGGTGCTCCAGCACCCAGTCATACAGCGGGCGGTTGTTCTCGAACTCCAGCGTGCACAGCGAGTGCGAGATATTCTCCAGCGCGTCCGAGATGCAGTGGGTGAAGTCGTACATCGGATAGATGCACCACTTGTCGCCCGTGCGGTGGTGATGCGCGTGGCGGATGCGGTAGAGCACCGGGTCGCGCATCACGATGTTGGGCGCGGTCATGTCGATCTTGGCGCGCAGCACGTGCTCGCCGTCGCCGTACTTGTCGGCGCGCATGTCGCGGAACAGCTGCAGGTTTTCCTCGACGGTGCGGTCGCGGTAGGGCGAGGGCTTGCCCGGCTCGGAGAAGTTGCCGCGGCTGGCGGCGATCTGTTCGGCCGACTGGCTGTCCACGTAGGCGGCGCCGCGCTCGATCAGCGTCTCGGCAAAGGCGTAGAGCTGGTCGAAGTAGTCGCTGGCGTAGTACAGGTGCGGCTGCTTCTGGCCGTCCTTGCCTTCGCTGTCCCAGGAGAAGCCGAGCCAGTGCACGGCGTCGATGATCGAATCGACGTATTCGGTGTCTTCCTTGACCGGGTTGGTGTCGTCGAAGCGCAGGTGGCAGCGGCCGCCATAGTCGCGCGCCAGCCCGAAGTTCAGGCAGATGCTCTTGGCATGGCCGATATGCAGATAGCCGTTGGGCTCCGGCGGAAAGCGGGTGATGACGGTCGGCAGCGGCTCGCCTTGCTTGTCCTGGCGGCCGGCATAGGTGCCGGCGGCGAGGTCCTGGTCGATGATGCTCCGCAGGAAGTTGGAGGCGGCTGGGGTGCTGTCGGTAGGCTTGTTGTCGTGGCTCATGGTGGCGCCGGTTGGCCGGCCGGATGGATCGACGGGTTGGATCGATACGGTGGCCGGTCGGGTCGTCAGATTGCGTGGCGGAATGCCAATACCGGGATTTTACCGTGCCGGCGGCGCCGCACGCGGTGAGCATCGGCTCATTTATGGTTTGTCGGTTGCCGGCGCCGGTTGGCCGCACCGAAAGTGACGCGTCGGAGTAGCATGGAGACCCGTGCCGGCCGGCCACGGCCGCCAGTCCTTCACCGCAGCAGGAACGCCCATGAACGCCCACACCGATGCGGCACAAGTGCCGCCCATGCCCCACGATGTCGTTGCCGCGCTGTGGCGCGATGCCGGCCTGCCCGCGGAGGCGCTGGCCCATCTGCGCCTGGACGGCGCCGAGCCGGTGCTGCCTTCAAGCTTTGCCGTGGGGACCGCGGCGCAGGCCAGCCTGGCCGCGTCGGCGCTGGCCGCCGCCACGCTGTGGCAGGGCCGCAGCGGCCGCTGGCAGGACGTCAGCGTCGACATGCGCCACGCGATCACCGAGTTCCGCAGCGAGCGCTACCTGCGCGTCGACGGCGGTCCCGCGCCGGAGCTGTGGGACAAGATTGCCGGCACCTACCGCTGCGGCGACGGCCGCTGGGTCCGGCTGCACACCAATTTCCCGCATCACCGCGATGGCGTGCTGCGCCTGCTGGGCTGCGCCTATGACAAGGCGGCGGTGCAGGCGGCGCTGGAAAAGTGGGAAGCCGAAACGTTCGAAACCGCCGCGTCCGACGCCGGCCTGGTGGTCGCTGCGCTGCGCAGCTTCGACGAATGGGACCGCCATCCGCAGGCCGCGGCGCTGCGCGGCCTGCCGCCGGTGACGCTCGAGCGCATCGGCGATGCGCCGCCACAGCCATGGCCGGCGCCAACGTCTGCCGATGCGCGGCCGCTGTCGGGGGTGCGCGTGCTCGACTTCACCCGCATCATCGCCGGCCCGGTCGCCGGGCGCACGCTGGCCGCGCATGGCGCGGACGTGCTGCTGGTAACCTCCGCGCACCTGCCGTCGATCGCGCCACTGGTGATCGACACCGGCCGCGGCAAGCGCAGCTGCCAGCTCGACCTGCGCGACCCTGATGACAAGCGCACGCTGCACAAGCTGCTCCACGGTGCCGACGTGATGGTGCAGGGCTACCGGCCCGGCGGCCTGGCCGAGCTGGGCGTGGGCGCGGAAGCCGCGGCGCGGGCGCGGCCGGGCATCGTCTACGTGTCGCTGAGCGCGTATGGCCACGTGGGGCCGTGGGCGCACAAGCGCGGCTTCGATTCGCTGGTGCAGACCGCCACCGGCTTCAACCACGCCGAGGCCGAAGCGGCCGGCAGCGACACGCCGCGGCCATTGCCGGCGCAGGTGCTGGATCATGCCGCGGGCTACCTGCTGGCATTCGGCGCGATGGCCGCGCTGCACCGGCGCGCGCTGGAAGGCGGCAGCTGGCACGTGCGCGTGTCGCTGGCCCAGGTGGGGCAGTGGCTGCGCGGGCTGGGGCGGGTGCCGCAAGGGCTGAAGGCGCCCGAGCAGAAGATCGACGATGTCGCCGACCTGCTCGAAGCGGTGCCGTCCGGCTTCGGCATGCTGACCGTGGTGCGCCACGCGGCGCTGCTGTCCGGGACGCCGGCGCGCTGGACGCTGCCGTCCGAGCCGCTCGGCACGCACGCGCCGGAGTGGCTGCCGCGCTAGTACAGAGTATTACGCTGCCGTTCGGGCAGCTCGCGGTCATAGGCGGCGCCGTCGATGGCGTTCTCGCTCAGCGTGGCCAGGATCTTGCCGTTGCTCGGCAGCGTCTGCCGTGCGACCTGCGCGTCCGCGGACCACAGGCGCGAGCGGATCAGCGCGCGGGCGCACTGGAAGAACACCGACTGCACCGTGATCACGAGCACCGTGGTCGGCGCCTTGCCGTCGACCACGCAGCGCGCGATCAACGCCGGGTCGACGCTGATCTGCGCGGTGCCGTTGACACGGATGGTCTCGTTGACGCCGGGGATTACGAACAGCAGGCCGACGCGCGGATCGGCCACGATATTGCGCAGGCTGTCGATGCGGTTGTTGCCGCGCCGGTCGGGCAGCAGCAGCGTGCGCTCGTCCAGCACCTGCACGAAACCGGGCATGTCGCCGCGCGGCGAGCATTCGGCCCAGTCGTCGGCGACGGTCGACAGCAGGCAGAACGGTGCGGCCTCGATAAAGGCGCGGTAATGCGGGTGCAGGTAGTCGACTTCCTTGGACAGCGAAGGTGCCGCGGGCTGGGCGTAGAGCGCTTCCAGTTCGGCCAGGGAGGTGATGGCGTGCGAGGTCATGGCGGGGCGGGGCGGTTGGCGGGGCAAGCGACAATGTAGCGCAGCCGGCGGCGCTGCGCAGGGCGGTCAGAGTGTCACGGTGCCGCGGCCAATCTCCAGCACGCGGCCGCCCACGCGGATCGCGCCGTCCGGGCCGACCGACAAGCGCAGCCGGCACGGGCGGCCGACGGCCTCGCCCTGGTCGATGATGTATTCCGCCGGCAGCGCGCGGCTGGTGGCGAGCAGCCAGCCACCGAGGTTGGCGCAGGCCGAGCCCGTGCCCGGATCCTCGGCCACGCCGCCGCCCTGCTTGGCGAAGAAATAGCGCGACAGCACGCGGCCAGGCTGTTCGGGATCGAAGGCGAACACGTACGCGGTCTTGCGGCCCAGGCTGCTCTGCGGCCAGATGTCGAGCCGCGCGCTGTCGGGATTGGCGCGTCCCACGGCATCGGTGCTGTTCACGGCCACCAGCAACTGGTCGGCGCCGGTGTCGACCCACATCGGCGACACCAGCAGGTCGCTCTCCTGCAGGCCGAGCAGGCTTGCCATCCCGGCATCGGGCAGGCCGGCCGGGGCGGTCTTCGGCATGCCGCTGTGCGGTGCGGTGAAAGTCCACACATCGCCCTGCGCCGTCACCGGGACCACGCCGGCGAGGAACTCGAGCGTCAGCGTGTCGCCGGTGCCGGCCAGTTCGCGCACCACGTGCGCGGTGCCCAGCGTGGGGTGACCGGCGAAACGCATCTCATGGCCGGGCGTGAAGATGCGCACACGCGCGCTGGCATTGTCCGACGGCAGAATAAAGGTGGTTTCCGACAGGTTGAACTGCAGCGCGAGCGCCTGCATGGTGGCCTCGTCCAGGCCGCGCGCGTCTTCGAACACGCACAGGGGATTGCCGCCGAAGGTAGATTCGGCGAAGACGTTGAGCAGGCGGAAGGCGTAGGTGGGCATGGTGCGGGCTCCGGAAGCATCCGAGCAGTGTACGGAGGCGGAGTCGGTGCGCCATGCACAGTTGGCGGGGTTGTGGGCGGGCCAGTTGCGGGGTTTGCTCCCCTCTCCCGCGTGCGGGAGAGGGAGAACACCTTGCTTAGGCTAGCTCGGGCGGCTTGGGTGCACCCAAAACCGTTGGCTTCGTTGGTGGCTCAGAACCCCACCGCCTGCCCGTCGCGCCGGCTGTCGCTGGCGGCCACGTACCCTTGCTCCGGATCGTCCGACAGGCGCCAGATAAACTGGCCCGAGCCAAAGTCCATGTACGGGTCTTCCACCGACTTCAACTGGTGCCCGCGCGCCTTCAGCCCTGCGACCGTGGCCGGGTCCATGGTGCCTTCCACGTCCAGCGTGAAATCGCGGTTGACCTTCCAGCGGGGCGCGCAGCATGCGGCCTGCGGCTGCTGGTTGTAGTCCAGCATGCGCACCACCGTCTGCAGGTGGCCCTGCGGCTGCATGTCGCCGCCCATCACGCCGAAGCTCATCACCGGATGGCCGTTTTTCGTCAGGAAGGCCGGGATGATGGTGTGGAACGGGCGCTTGCCGCCGGCCACGGCGTTGGCGGACCTGGGATCCATCGAGAAGCCCACGCCGCGGTTCTGCAGGCTGATGCCGGTGCCCGGCACCACCACGCCAGAGCCGAAGCCCATGTAGTTCGACTGGATGAACGAGACCATCATGCCGCTCTCGTCGGCGGCGGTCAGGTAGATGGTGCCGCCCACCTTGGGCATGCCGAAGTTGAAATGCGTGGCGCGCTGCATGTCGATCAGCCTGGCGCGCGATTTCAGGTACGCGTCATCCAGCATCTGTTCCGGCGTGACTTCCATGCTGCGCGGGTCGGCCACGTAGCGGTACAGGTCGGCGAAGGCCAGCTTCATCGCTTCGATCTGCAGGTGCTGCGAATCGACGGAGTCGACCGGGATCGAGGCCATGTCGAACTGGCTGAGGATGCCCAGCGCCACCAGCGCGGCAATGCCCTGGCCGTTGGGCGGGATCTCGTGCAGTTCGTAGCCGCGGTAGGCCTTGCTGATCGGCTTGACCCAGTCGGGGCGATAGTTGCGCAGGTCGTCAAGCGTCATCGCGCCGCCGCACTGCTTGCTGAAGGCGGCGATCTTCTCGGCGATCTCGCCTTCGTAGTAGGCGCGGCCGCGGGTCTCGCCAATCTTGCGCAGCGTCTCGGCGGCAGCCTTCATGGTGAACTTCTCGCCGACCAGCGGCGCGCGGCCATTGGGCATGAAGGTCTCGGCGTAGCCCGGCTGGTCCTTCAGCTCGGGCACAGCGGCGGCCCACTTGTGCGCCACCACGGGCGGCACGGCGTAGCCACGCTCGGCGATCTCGATCGCCGGCTCCATCAGGTCGGCGAACGGCAGCTTGCCGAAGCGCTCGTGCATCGCCGCCCAGCCGGCGATCACGCCGGGCACGGTGACCGAGTCCCAGCCGCGGATCGGGCGGTTGGCCAGGCCGTTGGCGTCGGTGCCGTACTTGTTCCTGAAGTACTCCGGGTTCCAGGCGGCCGGGGCCACGCCGGAGGAGTTCAGGCCATGCAGCTCCTTGCCGTCCCACAGGATGGCGAAGGCATCGCTGCCCAGGCCGCACGATACCGGCTCGACGATGGTGATCGCGGCCGCCGCGGCGATGGCCGCATCGACGGCATTGCCGCCCTTGAGCAGCATGCGCAGGCCGGCCTGCGCAGCCAGCGGGTGCGAGGTGGACACCACGTTGCGCGCAAACAGCGGGATGCGCACGGAGGGGTAGGGGTTGGTCCAGTTGAAGTTCTGCATGGCTTTGTCTGTCGTTTCAGGAAGCGGCCGGGCCGTGGTGGGCGCCGGCAGCGTTGGCACTCGCGGTGCCGTTATTCTGCCGTGATCTTGCGATCCCTGATCAGCTTGCCCCAGCGGGCGCTGTCCTTCTTCACCATGGCGGCAAACTGCGCCGGCGTGCCGCCGACCGGCTCGGCGCCCAGCTTGCCCAGGCGTTCCCTGACCTCGGGCGACTGGATGGCCTTGTTGAACTCGGCATTCAGGCGATTGACGATGTCCGCCGGCATCCCCTTGGGCCCGTAGATGCCGAACCACGTATCCGACTCAAAGCCGGGCAGGCCCGACTCGCTGGCCGTGGGGATCTCCGGTGCCAGCGGCGAGCGCCTGGCGCTGGTCACCGCCAGCGCCTTGAGCTTGCCGTCCTTCACATGCGGCAGCCCCGAGACGATGCTGTCGAACAGCACCTGCACCTTGCCCGAGATCAGGTCGGGCACGGCCAGCGCGGTGCCGCGGTAGGGGATATGGGTGATGAACACGCCGGCCTGCGCCTTGAACGCCTCGGCGGTCAGGTGCACCACGGTGCCATTGCCGCTGGAGGCGTAGTTGAGTTCGCCGGGATGCTTCTTGGCGTAGTCGACCAGCTCGCGCACGTTCTTCACCGGCAGGCTGTTCGGCACCACCAGCACGTTGGTGGCGACCGCCACCTGGCCGATCGGGGTGAAGTCGGTCTCGGTGTTGTACGGCAGGCGGGTGTTGATGTACGGGCCGATCGAGTGCGTGCTGGTGGTCGCGATCAGCAGCGTGTAGCCGTCCGGCGCGGCCTTGGCCGCCATGTCGGAACCGATCGCGCCGCCGGCGCCCGGGCGGTTGTCCACCACGATCTGCTGGCCGATGTCGGTGCCCACCTTCTGGGCGATGGCGCGCGCCAGCAGGTCGGTCGCGCCGCTTGCCGGGAAGGGCACGATCAGGCGGATCGGCTTGCCGGGATAGTTGTCGGCCAGTGCGGGCGTGGTGGCCAGGCACATGCCACAGGCAGCGGCGATGCCGGCGAGGCGCAGCCAGGATTTCATGCTTGTCTCCGGAGTCAGGCTTGGGGCGGGCATACAGCGGGCAAGGATTGATGAGCCCGCTTAATTATTCCGTGCCGCCGGTCACAAAGAAAGCTAATATTTCTTTCCAATGTCACAAGGAAAATTTAAGTATCGACGCAGCTTTGCAGCATTGCGCACGGGCACCGATGAGCACTATCCGATTCCTTCGTACCTTCGTTTCCGTAGCCGACCAGGGCTCCTTTGCCGCAGCCGCCGGCCAGGTGGCCCTGACCCAGGCCGCTGTCAGCCTGCAGATGCGCGCGCTCGAAAGCGAACTGCGGCGTGAATTGTTCGACCGCAACGGCCGCGTCGCGGTGCTCAATGCCGATGGCCGCGCGCTGTTGCCGCAGGCGCGGCGCCTGCTCGCCCTGTACGAAGAGATGCGGCTGCCGCTGGCATCGGACCAGGCCATGGCCGGTGCCGTGGCCGTGGGCGCGGTGGTGTCGGTGATGGGCGGCCTGTCGCACGCGGTGGCCCGCATGAAGCGCACCTACCCGGCGCTCGACGTGCGCCTGGTCGGCGCCAAGTCGATCGAGCTGGCGGCACAGGTCGAGGCCGGCGAGCTCGACGCGGCGATCCTGGTGGAAGGCGCCACGCGGATCCCCGGCACGCTGCGCTGGACGCCGCTGTACCAGGAGCCGCTGGTGGCGATCGCCGCACGCGGCAGCCCCGGCCGCGATGCGCGCGAGGCGCTTGCCGGGAATCCTTACCTGCGCTTCGACCGCAGCCAGCGCACCGGCGTGCTGGTCGAGCGCGCGCTGCGCCGCGCGCACCTGAAGGTCAACGAGTTCCTCGAGCTGAACGCCATCGAGGCGCTGGTCGAGCTGGTGCGCCAGGAGGTGGGCGTGACCGTAGTGCCGCTGCTGCGGCGCGCGCGCTGGCACGACGACGAGGCGCTGCGCATCCTGCCTCTGCTGGTCAACGGCGAGCCGGTCATGCGCCACATCGGCATGCTCGAGCGGCGCGACCACGGGCGCGGGCAGGTAACGGCGGCGGTGCGGGCGGCATGCAGCGAACTGTTTGGCGCCTGAGTGGCACCAGAAGCCGGTCGCCATGGCGCCATAAGCGCGGTCTATCGGCCAGATAGACAGAATCGCATTCTCCTCGGGCCGAGCTGTGCATATATTTTGGTTGCGGACAGCCGCTGCGGAAGTCAGACAGCGCGGCTTCGCCCTGCGCGCGCCCCGATCGTCACGCCGGTGCGCGCCCGCGCGCGTCCGCGCACCGGCGGCAACCAGCCGGCTTGCGTTGCAAGAACGTCCGGCGAGTCGTGCCGGAGCGGGAATCTTCGAAGTCAGACAGCTATTCGGGCAATAACAGCAATCGAGCGACCGCTGACGCCATCGCGGCAGGCGTATGCAGTACGTCCCCCTAAGGAGAGAACGTATGTCTAACGAAGCAAAGTGTCCCTTCACGCATACCGCCGGCGGCGGTACGACCAATCGCGAGTGGTGGCCAAAGCAATTGCGGCTGGACCTGCTCAGCCAGCATTCCGGCAAGTCCAACCCGCTGGGCCCGGACTTCAACTACCGTAAAGCGTTCAAGGACCTGGACCTGGCCGCGGTGAAAAAGGACCTGGCGGCGCTGATGACCGACTCGCAGGACTGGTGGCCGGCGGACTTCGGCCACTATGGCCCGCTGTTCATCCGCATGGCCTGGCACGCCGCCGGCACCTATCGCATCGGCGACGGCCGCGGCGGCGCAGGGCGCGGCCAGCAGCGTTTCGCGCCGCTCAACAGCTGGCCGGACAACGTCAGCCTGGACAAGGCGCGCCGGCTGCTATGGCCGATCAAGCAGAAGTACGGCCAGAACATCTCGTGGGCCGACCTGCTGGTGCTGACCGGCAACGTCGCGCTGGAGACCATGGGCTTCAAGACCTTCGGTTTCGGCGGTGGCCGCGAAGATACCTGGGAGCCTGACGGCGACGTGTACTGGGGCGACGAAAAGACCTGGCTCGGCGGCGACCTCCGCTACGGCAAGGGTGCCGCGGGCAAGTACGACGACGCCGGCGTGCTGGTTGCCGACGAGGACATGCATGGCGTCGAGGCCAGCCGCACCGACCACGGCCGCCACCTGGAAAACCCGCTGGCAGCCGTGCAGATGGGCCTGATCTACGTGAACCCGGAAGGGCCGGAAGGCACCCCGGACCCGCTTGCCGCGGCGCACGATATCCGCGAGACTTTCGCGCGCATGGCCATGAACGACGAGGAAACCGTTGCGCTGATCGCCGGCGGGCATGCCTTCGGCAAGACGCACGGTGCCGGACCGGCGGACAACGTCGGCGCTGAACCGGAAGGCGCGGATCTCGAGCTCCAGGGCCTGGGCTGGTCGAGCAGCTTCCGCACCGGCAGGGGCGCCGATACCATCACCAGCGGGCTGGAGGTGACCTGGAGCAAGACGCCGACGCAATGGGGCAACAGCTACCTGGAAAACCTGTTCGGCCATGACTGGGAACTGACCAAGAGCCCTGCCGGCGCCAACCAGTGGGTGGCCAAGAATGGCGGCGAGACCATCCCGCATGCGTACGATCCGTCCAAGAAGCTGCGGCCGACGATGCTGACCACCGACCTGTCGCTGCGCTTCGACCCCGAGTACGAGAAGATCTCGCGGCGCTTCCTGGAGCATCCCGACCAGCTTGCCGACGCCTTCGCCCGCGCGTGGTTCAAGCTGACCCATCGCGACATGGGTCCGCGCGCGCGTTACCTGGGCCCGGAAGTCCCGCAGGAAGATCTGCTCTGGCAGGACCCGGTGCCGAAGGTTGACCATCCGCTGGTCAACGACCAGGATGTCGCCGCGCTCAAGCAGAAGGTGCTGGCTTCGGGCCTGCCGCTGTCGCAACTGGTGCAGACCGCGTGGGCGTCGGCATCGAGCTTCCGCGGTTCGGACAAGCGGGGCGGCGCCAATGGTGCGCGCATCCGGCTGGCGCCGCAGAAGGACTGGGCCGTGAATGAGCCCGGACAACTGGGCAAGGTGCTCAAGGTCCTCGAAGGGATCCAGGCCGAATTCAATGGCGCGCAATCCGGCGGCAAGAAGATCTCGCTGGCCGACCTGATCGTGCTGGCCGGCGGCGCGGCCATCGAGCAGGCGGCGCAGAAGGCGGGGCACAAGGTCACCGTGCCGTTCTCGCCGGGCCGCACCGATGCGTCGCAGGAACAGACCGACGTGGACGTAATGGCCGCGCTCGAGCCGAAGGCGGACGGGTTCCGCAACTTCGTCAAGGCGAAATACAGCATCCCGCCGGAGCACCTGCTGGTCGACAAGGCGCAGCTGCTGACGCTGACCGTGCCCGAGATGACGGTGCTGATCGGCGGCCTGCGCGTGCTGAACGTGCATACCGGATCCGATGCGCATGGCGTCCTGACTGACCGCCCGGAAACGCTGACCAACGACTTCTTCCGCAACCTGCTCGACATGCGTCTGGAATGGAAGCCGCTGTCGGACGAGCGCGAGTTGTTCGAAGGGCGCGACCGCAAGACCGGCGACAAGAAGTGGACCGGCACGCGTGTCGACCTGGTGTTCGGCTCGAACTCGCAGTTGCGCGCGCTCAGCGAAGTCTATGCCAGCGAGGATGCGCAGGAAAAATTCGTCAGGGATTTCGTCGCGGCCTGGGCCAAGGTGATGAACCTCGACCGCTTCGACCTGCTGGATTGACGCCTGCCGTTTGAGCGGCAGCTCGGCCCCCGTCACGGTGTCATGCCGTGGCAGGGGCCGGGCATGCGCGTCGTCATCAAGAGCAGCGCGCAAAAAAACGGCCGGCATGCGCCGGCCGCCAGATTGCTGACGTATGGCTTTGCCCTACATCATCCTGTGCGCGAAGTGCCCGCGCTTTGCATCGGCCATCAGTTCCATGAACTGGTCGGTGCTCATGTGCACCAGTTCCTGGTGGTCGCCCGCTTCGAAATAGACGTCGGCGTGCGTCAGCAGGCTGTCGTCCAGCCAGGTCTGCGTGCCATACGCCATGCCGACCGGCGGGATCGCGCCATGGTCGCAGTCCCTGAACACTTCGCGCACGCCATCCTCGTGCGCCAGCGACAGGTTGCGTCCGGTCTGCTCGCGGATCTCGGCAAGTTTCAAATGGTGCGTGGAAGGAATCACCGCGGCGACATAGCCGCTGTCGTCTTCCAGCAGGACGGTCTTGGCCAGGCGGTCTCCGGGAATGTGTGCAGCGTGTGCAGTGGCCATGCTGCTCAGGCTGTAGGGGTGCCGAACGGTGTCGAACTGGCTGTGCTTGGTGCTCAGGCATTTCGCCAGCGTATTAGCCATGGTCATGATCTCAAACCTCCGACGCGCTCATCGCGACAGTTGTCCGGGTGCTAATACTATAGGTCGCTGCGGGCCCGGCGGAGGCGTGTCACCGTGTCAATTCCCGGCAACAAAAAAAGGGCACCTCGCGGTGCCCCCAGTGTTGCATTGCGAGCCGGCCCGCAGGCCGGCGGCAAGTCCTGCTTATTCTTCCTGGAACGCTTCTTCGCGCTTGGCCTTGATCGAAGGCAGCGCCACGATCACCACCAGTACCGCGGCTGCGATCAGCAGGCCCATCGACAGCGGACGCGTCACGAACACGCTAAAGTCACCACGCGACAGCAGCAGCGAGCGGCGGAAGTTTTCTTCCATCATCGGCCCCAGCACGAAGCCGAGCAGCAGCGGAGCGGGTTCGCAGCGCAGCTTGATGAACAGATAGCCGATCACGCCGAAAGCCGCGGTCTGGAACACATCGAACGTGGTGTTCTGGACCGAGTACACGCCAATGCAGCAGAACGTCAGGATGGCCGGGTACAGGTAGCGGTAAGGCACCTTCAGCAGCTTCACCCAGATGCCGATCAGCGGCAGGTTCAGCACGATCAGCATCAGGTTGCCGATCCACATCGAGGCGATCAGGCCCCAGAACAGCGCCGGGTTGCTGGTCATCACCTGCGGGCCGGGCTGGATGTTGTGGATGGTCATCGCACCCACCATCAGCGCCATCACCGCGTTGGGCGGAATGCCCAGCGTCAGCAGCGGGATGAAGGAGGTCTGCGAAGCCGCGTTGTTGGCCGATTCCGGACCGGCCACGCCTTCGATCGCGCCCTTGCCGAATTCCTGCGGGTACTTGGAGGTCTTCTTCTCCAGCGAGTACGCCGCGAACGAAGCCAGCGAGGCACCGCCGCCCGGCAGGATGCCCAGCGCTGAGCCCAGCGCCGTGCCGCGCAGCACGGCCGGAATCATGCGCTTGAAGTCTTCCTTGGTCGGGAACAGGTTGGTGATGTGGTCGGTGAAGGTCTCGCGCTGCTCCTTCTGCTCCAGGTTGGCGATGATTTCAGCAAAGCCGAAGATACCCATTGCCACCGAGACGAAGTTCAGGCCGTCGGTCAGTTCCGGCACGTCGAACGAGAAGCGCGCTGCGCCCGAGTTCACGTCGGTACCCACCAGGCCCAGCAGCAGGCCCAGAACGATCATGGCGATCGCCTTGACCAGCGAGCCCGAGGCCAGCACCACGGCGCCGATCAGGCCCAGCACCATCAGCGAGAAGTACTCGGCGGGGCCGAACTTGAAGGCCAGTTCCGACAGCGGCGCGGCGAACGCGGCCAGGATCATGGTGGCCACGCAGCCGGCGAAGAACGAGCCCAGGCCGGCGGTGGCAAGCGCCACCCCCGCTCGCCCTCGTCTTGCCATCTGGTAGCCGTCGATGGTTGTCACCACCGAGGACGATTCACCCGGCAGGTTCACCAGGATGGCGGTGGTCGAGCCGCCGTACTGGGCGCCGTAGTAGATGCCGGCCAGCATGATCAGCGCGGCCACCGGCGGCAGCGTGTAGGTCACCGGCAGCAGCATGGCGATGGTGGCCAGCGGCCCCAGGCCCGGCAGCACGCCGATCAGGGTGCCCAGCACGCAGCCCAGGAAGGCGTACGCCAGGTTCTGGAAGGTCAGGGCGGTGGAGAAGCCCAGGCCCAGGTTAGTGAGTAGTTCCATGTTGGCGGCCTCCTTAGCTTGCCAGGAAAGCCGGCCACACCGGCATCTGCAGGTTGATGCCGTACACGAACGCGCCCAGGCTGATCAGCACCAGGATGATGGCGTTCAGGATGGCACCCTTCCAGCTGAATTCGTGGCTGGCCATCGACGACACCAGCACCAGCACCAGCACCGACAGCACCATGCCCAGCGGCTTGAGCAGCAGGCCGAACAGCACCACCGAGCCCAGAATCCACAGCAGCGTCTTGATATCCCAGCGGGCCAGCTGGTCTTCCTCAGCCTTGGAAGACAGCGAGCCCCACAGCACCAGCACGCCCAGCAGGGCAAGCACGATGCCGAGCCAGAACGGGAAGTATCCGGGTCCCATTTTTGCGGCGGTTCCCATGGAATAGCCGCGTGCGACCCAGGAAAAGCCGAATCCGACCAGGATGAACATCAGGCCGGAGGCGAAGTCCTTTTGGCTACGTATGCGCAAAGTGAATCTCCTCGAAAAGACGCTTGAAATCTGCGGTTGACCCTTTGTTGCCCTGCATCAATGCGGTCTGCAACGAAGGGCCCTCCTGCGGGCAGGGTGGAAGTTAAGGGGGCGACCTTTCAGCTACCTTTCAGATGTCTGCAAACAGGGTCATGGTTCGGGTATCCCCTAGTGAGATGGCGCTTAAAAGGCGCCTGGCCGGTCCGCAAAGCCAGTCTGGACGCGGGCTGGCGGGTGGGGCGGCGAGAGGCGCTGCGCTATCATCCCGGGCATCTGTACTGCAGTCTCCGGGGGCGCCGGCCTGAAAGCCCTGTAAGGTTTGAAAGGTTCCGGCAAGGACCCATACGTGACGCAAGGAGCAGCTTGGAGAGCATCGACCACGTCATCCTGATCGGTGGCATCGTGATGTCGCTGGGCATCGTGCTGGGGGCGTTCTCGGCACGCTTCGGCGTGCCGTTCCTGCTGGTGTTCCTGGCAGTCGGCATGCTGGCCGGCGTGGACGGACCCGGCGGCATCCGCTTCAACGACACCTGGCTCAGCTTCCTGGTCGGCAACCTGGCGCTGGCGGTGATCCTGCTCGACGGCGGCCTGCGCACGCGCTTCGCCACCTTCCGGGTTGCGCTCAAGCCGTCGCTGTCGCTGGCGACCGTGGGCGTGCTGGTGACGGCCGGGCTGGTGGGCGTGTTCGCGGCGTGGCTGCTCGGTATCGACTGGCGGCTCGGGCTGCTGCTCGGCGCCATCGTCGGCTCGACCGATGCGGCGGCGGTTTTCTCGATGCTTCACAGCAGCGGCATCCGCCTCAAGGACCGGGTCGCGAGCGTGCTGGAGATCGAGTCGGGTATCAACGACCCGATGGCGATTTTCCTGACCCTGACGCTGATCGAATGGGTCACCGCACCCGGCGGGCTGACGCCGCTGGGGTTGGTGATGAGCCTGCTGGTGCAGTTCGGCGTGGGCGGTGTGCTTGGGCTGGCGCTGGGATACTGCCTGGCCCGTGTGCTGGAGCGCATCCACGTGGCCGAAGGCCTGCAGGCGATCCTGCTGTGCGCAGGCGGGGCCATGGTGTTCGCGCTGGTGCAGACCGCCGGCGGCAGCGGCTTCCTGGCGGTGTACCTGACCGGCATGCTGATCGGCAACCGCGAGCGCGCGGTCACCGCCGACGTCATGCGCGCGATGGACGGCATGGCCTGGCTGGCGCAGTCGGCAATGTTCCTGCTGCTGGGCCTGCTGGTGGCGCCGCATCGGATCCTGGAAGTGGCCGGGCCCGCGGTGGCGGTCGCCGCGTTCCTGATGCTGGTGGCGCGCCCGGTGGCGGTGTGGGTGGCGCTGCTGCCGTTCCGCTTCAATGCGCGCGAGAAGGGCTTTATCGCGTGGATGGGCCTGCGCGGCGCGGTGCCGATCGTGCTGGCGCTGTTCCCGCTGCTGCGCCAGGCGCCCGAGGCCGGCTTGCTGTTCCGCATCGCCTTTGCCGTGGTGCTGGCCAGCCTGCTGTTCCAGGGCACCACCGTATCGGTCGCGGCGCGGCTGGCGCGCGTGCGCCGGCCCGGCTATCCGGAGCCGGTGGCGCGTTCGCGGCTGCGCGGCACGCGCGCGCCGATCCTGGAGGTGATGCAGTTCTGCGTGGGGCCCAACGCGCCGGTGGAAAACGTGCGCGCCGACCAGCTCGAACTGCCGCCGCGCAGCCGCCTGCTGACGGTGGCGCGCGACGACGCGCTGGCCGAACCGAATCAGACCGTACTGCGCGCTGGCGATGCGGTTAGCGTGCTGGCACCGGCGACAACGCTGCCGAGGCTCTCGCTGTTGTTCCAGAGCCCTGGGCGCGCGCCCACCTGGGAGGAGGTCTCGCACGATTTCCTGCTGTCCGGCGATGCGCCGTTGGGCGACGTGGCGGCCATTTACGGCACGCGCGCGCTGACGCCGGAGGAAGAAGCGTTATCGCTGGAAGCGGCGATGCTGCGGGTGTTCACCTCGCCGCCGGTGGAGGGCGACAGCGTCGAGATCGCGGGGGTGCCACTGACGGTGACGCGGATGGAGGGGGCGAAGATCCTGCAGGTGGGATTGCTGCTGCCGCGGCTGGAGGGGGATTCCGGCGGGAAGCTGTGGGTGAGGCGGCGCAGGGAGGAAGCGGGCCGCGAGCGCGCTTGATTTGCGTTGGTTTGCTCCCCCCTCCCGCCTGCGGGAGAGGGAGAACACCTTGCTTGGGCTAGCTCGCGCGGCTTGGGAGCACCCAAAGCCGTTGGTCCTGCGATGGTTTGGACTTCAGTCCACCTTCGCCCCCGACACCTTGACGATCTGCGCATACTTCTTCAGTTCCTTCTGCACCAACGCCCCAAACTGCTCGGGCGTGGTCGGCGCCGGCTGTGCGCCGATCCGGGCCAGGCGCGCCTTCATGTCGTCCGTCTTCAGGATCGCTACGATCTCGTGGTTCAGCTTGTCCACGATTTCTCGCGGCGTATTGGCCGGAGCGAACACGCCGAACCACGTCGAGATATCGAAGCCTTCCAGCCCCAGCCCCTTGCCGGCCTCGGCAATGGTCGGCAGTTCGGGGAACGCCGCCGCGCGGCTGGCGGTGGTCACGGCGAAGGCCTTGAGCTTGCCCGCCTTGATATTGGCCGATGCCGAAGCCAGGTTGTCGAAGATCAGGTCGGTCTGGCCCGACAGCACCGACAGCTGCGCGGGCGACGCGCCGTTGTAGGGGATATGGACCATGCTGATCTTCGCCATGCTCTTGAACAGCTCGCCCGACAGGTGCCCGGCGCTGCCGTTGCCACCCGAGGCGTAGTCCAGCTTGCCCGGGTTCTTGCGCGCGTAGGCGACCAGGTCGCGCACGTTGTTGATGTGCAGGTCGGCGGCCTTGCCGGGGTGCATCACCAGCACGTTGGGCACGTCGGCGACCAGCGTGATCGGCGCGAAGTCCTTGACCGGGTCGTACGGCATCTTGCTGAACAGCGTCGGGTTGATGGCATGCGTGGCCACCGCGCCCATGACGATGGTGTAGCCGTCGGCCGGCTGCTTGGCGACGTAGTCCGCGCCCAGGTTGCCGCCGGCGCCCGGCTTGTTCTCCACCACCACGGGCTGGCCCAGGCTGTCGCGCAGCTTGTCGCCGATGGCGCGCGCCACGGTGTCGAGCGGGCCGCCGGCGGGATAGGGCACCACGAAGCGGACGGGCTTGGCGGGGTAGGCGGTGGTGGCCGCGGCGGCGGCGGCGGGCATCAGCGCCGCGGTCAGCGCGGCGGCAAACAGTTTCTTCAGCATGTTGCGGATGACAGAGGGATTGGGATTCTTAGCGGGCCCCGATGCCGCGCGCCATCATCACGGCGCACAGCGGCAGCAGGATCACCAGGTGCGATTCGATCATGACCCAGCGCCGCGCCGCCTTGATCTCGGACGGCGGCGGCACGTAATCGGGCAGCCTGCGCGCCTGCTTGCGCCAGCGCGCGATGGCAAAGGTCGGCGGCAGCGAGCACAGCGCGATCAGCACGAACACGCCCATCTTGGCGTGGAACCACGGATTGTGCAGGTAGAAGTCGACGCCCTTGGCGCCGTAGAACAGGCGCAGCAGGCCGGTCCCCAGCGCCAGCATCGCCGACAGGAAATAGAACAGGTCATACAGCGACAGGCGCCGCACGGTGGCCGGGGTCAGGTCCGGGCGCAGTGCCACGGCCTCGGCGGCCATCAGCGTGATCAGGACAAAGATCGCAAGGAAATGCAGGAAGGCCAGGATGGCGTCGGTCAGCATGGGTTCTCCTTTGCTTTGCGCAGGCCCGCGCGGGGGGCGCGGGCCCGTGGAAAGTACTTCAGTGGGAACTGAACTTCCGGAAAGCACCTGCGGCAGGGCAGGCCTGGCCTGCCGCGGTCAGGAGGAGAATCTTACAGCACACCTTTTGCGCGAAGTGCGGCGATCTGCCCGGCGCTGTAGCCCAGGGTCTCGCCCAGCACCGTGTCGGTGTGCTCGCCCAGCAGCGGCGGGTGGCGCAGCGCCTGCGGTGGCGTCACGCTCATCTTGATCGGGCTGCCGACCAGCTTGACCTCGCCCGCGCTGGGGTGGGGCAGGTCCACGCGCAGGCCGCGCGCCTTGACCTGGTCGTCCTCGAACACGTCGTCGAGCGTGTTGATCGGGCCGCACGGCACGCCCGCGGCTTCCAGGTCGCGGATCCACTGCGCGCGGGTGCGCGGGCGCACCATCTCGGCCAGGATCGGCACCAGCACGTCGCGGTTGGCCACGCGCTGCGGGTTTTTGGCAAAGCGCGGGTCGTCGGCCAGCTCTGGCCGGCCGCCGTCGGTGACGAACTTGCGGAACTGCCCGTCGTTGCCCACCGCGACGATGATCCAGCCGTCGGCGGCCTGGAAGGTCTGGTAGGGGACGATGTTGGGGTGCGCATTGCCCCAGCGGCGCGGCGCCTCGCCGCTGGCCAGGTAGTTGGTGTTCATGTTGGCGAGCATGGCCACCTGCACGTCGAGCAGCGCCATGTCGATGTACTGGCCCTCGCCGGTGCGGTCGCGGTGGGCGAGTGCCGCCAGCACCGCGATGGTGGCGTACTGGCCCGTCATCAGGTCGGAAATCGCCACGCCGGCCTTCTGCGGGCCGCCGCCGGGCAGGTCGTCGCGCTCGCCGGTCAGGCTCATGAAGCCGCCCATGCCCTGGATGATGAAGTCATAGCCGGGGCGCGCGGCGTACGGGCCGGTCTGGCCGAAGCCGGTGACAGAGCAGTAGATCAGGTCGGGCTTGACCTGCTTCAGGGAGTCGTAGTCCAGGCCATATTTCTTCAACTGGCCGACCTTGTAGTTCTCCAGCACCACGTCGCTCTGCGCGGCGAGGTCGCGCACGATCTGCTGGCCCTCGGGCGTGCTGATGTCGCAGGTGACCGAGCGCTTGTTGCGGTTGGCGGCCAGGTAGTAGGCGGCCTCGGCGGTGTCGCGGCCGTCTTCGTCCTTGAGCCAGGGCGGGCCCCAGGTGCGGGTGTCGTCGCCGGCGCCGGGGCGCTCGATCTTGATCACATCGGCGCCGAAGTCGGCAAGGTTCTGGGCGCACCAGGGACCGGCGAGGACGCGGGTCAGGTCGAGGACGCGGAGATGGCTTAAGGCTCCCATGGCGGTAGAAGAAATTCTGAGGTGATGCGGGGAAGGATCGGAAAACCGGCTGCCGGCGCCGCGGCGCGCAATGGCCGGCGCGGGGTGCCTGCACTGTATCACCCGGGCCCGGCGAGGCAAGCCATAAAGTGATGCAATCGGCTCTCCGTGGTATTTGATTTGGGCGATAGCCGGCCGGTCCCGGGGCGCGGTGCCTGGTCTGCCTGCCATGCCCCCGCCATGCCCCCGCCATGCCCCCGCCATGCCCTTTTGGGGCTGGCTTGCCCGTATAATCAACGGTTTGCAAATCCAAAACTGACTCGTCGCGCCCGGCCCAGCCGCAGCAGCGTCCGCCATCCCATGAAAGTCTCAGACATTCGCAGCAAGTTCCTGCAGTTCTTCGAATCGAAGGGCCATACCGTGGTCCGCTCGTCCAGCCTGGTGCCGGCGAACGACCCGACGCTGCTGTTCACCAACTCCGGCATGGTGCAGTTCAAGGACGTGTTCCTGGGCACCGACAAGCGGCCGTACACCCGCGCGACCTCGTCGCAGCGTTCGGTGCGCGCCGGCGGCAAGCACAACGACCTGGAGAACGTGGGCTACACCGCCCGCCACCATACGTTCTTCGAGATGCTGGGCAACTTCTCGTTTGGCGACTACTTCAAGCGCGATGCCATCCTGTACGCGTGGGAACTGCTGACCAGGACCTACCAGCTGCCGGCCGAAAAGCTGTGGGTGACAGTCTACGCGGAAGACGACGAGGCATACGACATCTGGGCCAAGGAAGTGGGCGTGCCGACCGAGCGCATCGTGCGCATCGGCGACAACAAGGGCGCGCGCTACGCCTCGGACAACTTCTGGCAGATGGCCGACACCGGCCCGTGCGGCCCGTGCTCGGAAATCTTCTACGACCACGGCCCGGAGGTGTGGGGCGGCCCGCCGGGATCGCCGGAGGAAGACGGCGACCGCTACATCGAGATCTGGAACCTGGTGTTCATGCAGTTCAACCGCGACGAGCAGGGCAACATGACGCCGCTGCCCAAGCCGTGCGTGGATACCGGCATGGGCCTGGAGCGCATCGCCGCGGTGCTGCAGCACGTGCACAGCAACTATGAGATCGACCTGTTCCAGGCACTGATCAAGGCCGCCGCGCGCGAGACCCATATCGACAACCTGAACCAGAACTCGCTGAAGGTCATCGCCGACCATATCCGCGCGTGCTCGTTCCTGATCGTCGACGGCGTGATCCCGGGCAACGAAGGCCGCGGCTACGTGCTGCGCCGCATCGTGCGCCGCGCCATCCGCCACGGCTACAAGCTGGGCCAGAAGACCCCGTTCTTCCACAAGCTGGTGCCGGACCTGGTCGCGCAGATGGGCGAGGCCTATCCGGAACTGGCCGAAGCCCAGTCGCGCGTGACCGAAGTGCTGAAGGCCGAGGAAGAGCGCTTCTTCGAGACCATCGAGAACGGCATGTCGATCCTGGACGCCGCGCTGGCCGAGCTGAAGCTCAAGGGCGGCAAGACGCTGGACGGCGAACTGGCCTTCAAGCTGCACGACACCTTCGGCTTTCCGCTGGACCTGACGCAGGACGTGTGCCGCGAGCAGGAAATCGCCGTGGACGAGGCCGCGTTCGATGCCGCGATGAGCCGCCAGCGCGAGCAGGCGCGCGCCGCCGGCAAGTTCAAGATGGCTGCCGGCCTGGAGTACACGGGCGACAAGACCGTGTTCCATGGCTACGAAAAGCTGGAACTGCCGCGGGCGTTGGTCACCGCGCTGTATGTGGATGGCGCCTCGGTCCAGTCCATGCAGCCGGGCCAGACCGGCGTGGTGGTGCTCGACAACACCCCGTTCTACGCCGAGTCCGGCGGCCAGGCCGGCGACCAGGGCGTGCTGAAGGCTGGCAACGCTGTATTCGCGGTCGCCGACACCACCAAGGTCCAGGCCGACGTGTTCGGCCACCAGGGCACGCTGGCAGGCGGCGCGCTGAAGGTGGGCGACGCCGTCTCGGCGCAGGTCGACGCGCTGCGCCGCGCGCGCACCGTGCGCAACCACTCGGCCACCCACCTGATGCACAAGGCCCTGCGCGAAGTGCTGGGCAGCCACGTGCAGCAGAAGGGCTCGCTGGTGGATGCGGACAAGACCCGCTTCGACTTCTCGCACAACGCCGCGCTGACCGAAGAGCAGATCCGCAAGGTGGAAGAGATCGTCAACGCCGAGATCCTGCGCAACGACGATACGCACGCCGAGATCATGCCGTTCGACGATGCCGTCAAGAGCGGCGCGATGGCGCTGTTCGGCGAGAAGTACGCCGACGACGTGCGCGTGCTGTCGATCGGCACCTCGAAGGAACTGTGCGGCGGCACCCACGTGCATCGCACCGGCGATATCGGCCTGTTCAAGATCGTGGTGGAAGGCGGCGTCGCTGCCGGCATCCGCCGCGTGGAAGCGATTACCGGCGACAACGCGCTGCACTACCTGCAGAACCTGGATGCCAGGCTCAACGAAGCCGCTGCCGTGCTGAAGGCGCAGCCGTCGGAACTCGTGCCGCGCATTGGCCAGGTGCAGGACCAGGTGCGCGCGCTGGAGAAGGAGCTGGAGCGCCTGAAGAGCAAGCTGGCGGCTTCGCAGGGCGACGAGCTGGCGGCGCAGGCCGTCGACGTGAAGGGCCTGAAGGTGCTGGCTGCCCAGCTCGACGGCGCCGACGTGAAGACGCTGCGCGAGACCATGGACAAGCTCAAGGACAAGCTGCAGAGCGCGGCAATCGTGCTGGCGGCCGTGGCCGACGGCAAGGTCAGCCTGATCGCCGGCGTCACCGCCGATGCCACCGGCAAGGTCAAGGCCGGCGAGCTGGTCAACTTTGTCGCCCAGCAGGTGGGTGGCAAGGGCGGCGGCCGTCCGGACATGGCGCAGGCTGGCGGCACCGAGCCGGCCAAGCTGCCGCAGGCGCTGGCGGGTGTCAGCGAGTGGGTGGCGGCCAAGGTCTGATGGCCTGACCATTCCGCAAGCCGATTCGCAAGCAGATGAAGAAGGGGCGCCAGTGGCGCCCCTTCTGCTTTCCTACTTCTCGGTGTTGCCCATGGCACTCCGCAGCGTCGTCAATAAATCCATCGGCAACGGAAACACGATCGTCGAACTCTTGTCCCCGGCGATCTGCGTCAGCGTCTGCATATAGCGCAGCTGCATCGCCTGCGGCTGCCGCGCCAGCATCTGCGCCGCTTCCAGCAGCTTCTCGGATGCCTGCAGCTCGCCCTCGGCGTGGATCACCTTGGCGCGCCGCTCGCGCTCGGCCTCGGCCTGCCGCGCAATCGCGCGCACCATCGACTCGTTCAGGTCGACGTGCTTGATCTCGACGTTCGAGACCTTGATCCCCCACGCATCGGTCTGCGCGTCCAGCACCTTCTGGATATCGAGGTTGAGCTTTTCCCGTTCGGCCAGCATCTCGTCCAGTTCATGCTTGCCGAGCACCGCTCGCAGCGTGGTCTGCGCGAGCTGGCTGGTGGCCTCGAGGAAGTTCGCTACCTGGATAATCGCCAGCTCAGGATCGACCACGCGGAAATACACCACCGCGTTCACCTTGACCGACACGTTGTCGTGCGAGATCACGTCCTGCGGCGGCACGTCCATCACCACCGTGCGCAGGTCCACCCGCACCATCTGCTGCACGGCGGGAATGATCAGCACCAGGCCCGGACCCTTCACCTTCCAGAAGCGCCCAAGCATGAAGACCACGCCGCGCTCGTACTCGCGCAGCACGCGGAACGACGTGATGATGAGCAGCGCCACCAGGAAGATCAATCCGCCGAAGCTGAATCCGAATGCCATGTTCACGCTCCCTTTTTTGGAGTCGGTTGAGCAGCAGAGGGCGCGGCGACCACTTCGAGCACCAGCCCGTGCCGCGCGGTCACCACCACCGGCGTGCCGCGCGCCAGCGGACTCGCGCTGCGCACGCGCCAGCGTTCGCCGCGCACCGAGGCCCAGCCTTCCTGGCCGGGTGCGTCAGGCACGTCGTCGAGCAGTTCGCCGCGGCTGCCGACCAGCGTGTCGGCGCCGCTGACCACCGGCCGCCTGCGCGAGCGCAGCAGCAGCGCCGACATGCCGAATACAAAGAACGCCGACATCGCCGACAGCGCCGCCACCATCGGCAGCGGCACGCCGAAACCCGGCACGTCGGTGTCGATCAGCATCACCGCGCCGAAGGCAAAGGCAATGATGCCGCCCACGCCCAGCGCGCCGAAGGTCGGCAGGAACAGCTCGGCGACCATGCAGCCGATGCCGAGCACCACCAGCGCCAGCCCGGCATAGTTGACCGGCAGCATATGCAGCGCGAACAGCGCCAGCAGCAGGCAGATCGCGCCAACGATGCCGGGCACCACCATGCCTGGCGTGGAGAACTCGAAAATCAGCGCGTAGATGCCGATCATCATCAGCATCAGCGCCACGCTGGGCTCGGTGATGACGGCCAGGAAGCGGTTGCGCCAGTCAGGTTCCAGCGTCACCACCGGGGCATCGCGCGTGCGCAGTTCGCTGGTTTTGCCGCCGGCGGTGACCAGCTTGCGGCCTTCGACCTGGCGCAGCAGTGCGGGCAGGTCGGGCGCGACCACGTCGATCACCTTCTGCGCCAGGGCTTCGTCGGCCGACAGGCTGACGGCTTCGCGCACGGCGCGCTCGGCCCATTCGACATTGCGCCCGCGCAGCTGGGCCAGGCCGCGGATATAAGCCGAGGCATCGTGCATCTGCTTGCGCGCCATGGTGTCTGCCGCGGCAGGTTCGCTTGACGGCGCCGAGGCCGGCGTTGCGCCCGGCAGGGCGTCCGGCTTCTGCGGCCCGCCGATGCCGATCTGCACCGGGCTGGCCGCGCCCAGGTTGGTGCCCGGCGCCATGGCCGCGACATGGCTGGCGTAGAGGATGTAGGTGCCCGCGCTGGCCGCGCGTGCGCCGCCCGGATAGACATAGCTGGCCACCGGCACCGGTGACGCCAGGATTGCCTGGATGATCTCGCGCATCGAGGCATCGAGCCCGCCCGGCGTGTCCATTTCCAGCACCACCAGCTGCGCACCGCCTTCGCGGGCGCGCGCAATGCCGCGCAGGATAAAGCTGGCGCTCGCCGGGCTGACCGCGCCTTTGAGCGGGATCACGTAGACCGGCGGGGTGGCCGTGGCGGCAGGCGCGGAGGCGGGTGCGGCGCGCGCATGCAGGTTGGCGAAGCTGACGGCCAGTGCAGCGCTGCATGCCAGCACCAGGCCGGCCAGCAGCCGAATCGCCCGCATAAACGCGGTGGCAGGTTTCATCGCAAGGGCGGGGCACGCAGGGTGCCGGGGTGGCGCCACTTTCAGTGTAGGCCACCGGGCACATCTTGCATGGCGGCAATGTGCCGACAGCCGGTCGCCGCGAGGGCGCTCAGGCTGCGACGAGCTCGGCCTCGCCTTGCGGTCCGGGTGCGTGCTTGCGCAGCATATCGACCAGCGCATGCAGCGCGGCGCCCGCCATGGCCGGATGCCAGGCCAGCATGGTGCGCACGCGGCCCGCAGGCCCCAGGCCGTGCTGGCTGATGGCGGGCAGGTCCCGGTACAGGGCCAGCACCGATCGCGGCACGATCGCGGCGCCGATGCCGGCCGCCGCGCAGGCGACGATGGCATGGTAGGAGCCCAGCTCCAGTACGCGTGGCGGCGGGGCCGAGTCGCCGCCGGCATACCAGGCCTCGACGCGCGCGCGGTAGTTGCACCCGGACTCGAACGCCAGCAGCGTCGGCACTTCCAGGTCGGCGGAGGAGCGGATCGGGCGATGCCCGGCACGCGCGATTACCACCAGCTCCTCCTCGAAGGCGGGAACGGCTGCCAGCCCCGGCTCGGAAAGCGGCTCGGCGACAAAGGCGCAATCGACCTCGAAGCGCGCCAGCGCATCAAGCGCCTGCCGCGTCGCCAGCGTCACCAGTTCCAGCTGGACCTCGGGCCACGCCTGGTGGTACGCCGCCAGCACATTGGGCAAGCGGCTGGCCGCGGTGCTTTCCATCGAGGCGATGCGCAGGCGGCCGCTGGGACGTGCCGGCAGCACCGCCTGGCGCGCTTCCTCGGTCAGCTGCAGGATGCGGCAGGCGTAGTCGAACAGGGTCTGTCCCGCCGGCGTCAGCACCATGCGCCGGCCATCGCGCACGAACAACTCGACCCCGAGCGACTGCTCCAGCTGGCGGATGCGAGTGGTCACGTTGGATTGCACCCGGTGCAGCCGCTCGGCCGCACGGGTGATGCCGCCGGCTTCGACGACGGCACGGAAGATTTCAAGCTCGGCAAGGTCCATGGCCATGGTCTCGGAACGGGAATCCGAAATCCATCTCGACTAATGATGCATTACATCTGGATAATTCATTTTTCGGGATGGCATTCACAGCGTAGCATACAGGGACTGCAATGCAACCGCTGCGCCCACAGCCAGAGCCATGTCCAAGCTCCACAGCCTCGATCCCGACCAGGTCGCCGCCGCCAGCCCCACCACTTCGATACCGGCCGCGCCGTTGCGTCACGCCGGTCCGGTGGCGGTGGCGATGGCCGGCCTGGTGTCGCTGGCGGTGGTGATGGGAATCGGCCGCTTCGCCTTTACGCCCTTGCTGCCGATGATGCTGCACGACGGCATCGTCGACTTGCACCAGGGCGGCTGGCTGGCAACGGTCAACTACCTCGGCTACTTCCTTGGCGCCGCGCTGTGCATGTTTATCCGCACGGACGCCGTGCGCATGGTTCGCTGGGGGCTGGTAGCGACGGTGCTGCTGACGCTGGGCATGGCGCTGCCGGGTGGCATGCCGGCGTGGTCGCTGTGGCGCTTCGCCGCCGGCGTGGCCAGCGCGGTGGTGCTGGTCTATACCGCCGGCTGGTGCCTGCAGCGGCTGGCCGAACTGGGCAAGCCGCAACTGGGCGGGCTGATCTTCTGTGGGCCGGGGCTTGGCATCGTCGCCACGGGCCTGGGCGCCTCCGGCATGGTCGGCGCGGGCTGGCAGGCCGACCATGGCTGGCTGGCCTTCACCGTCTTGGCCGCGGTGCTTGTGGCTCTGGTGTGGCGCATTTTCGTGGCGCCGCCGATCGCCGCGGACGCCGGCCAGGCGCGCGCCACTGGCGCCGCGCAGCCGGCCGGCGCCGCCGCGCGGCTCGACGCCCAGACCTGGACCCTGACGCTGGCCTACGGCCTGGCCGGCTTCGGCTACATCATCACCGCCACCTTCCTGCCGGTGATTGCGCGCGAGGCGCTGCCGGGCACGGTCTGGGCCGACCTGTTCTGGCCGATCTTCGGCGCCGGCGTAGCGGTCGGGGCCGTGCTGGCGACGCGGGTGAGCATGGCGCACGACAGCCGCAAGCTGCTGACGATTTCCTACGGCATGCAGGCGCTGGGCGTCGCGATTGCGGTGCTGTGGCCGACGGTGGCGGGGTTTGCGCTGAGCAGCCTGCTGGCCGGCCTGCCGTTCACCGCGCTGGTCGCCTTCGCCATGCGCGAGGCCCGGCGCCTGTGGGGCCCGCACGCGCCGCGGCTGATGGGGTTGATGACCGCGTCGTACGGCCTCGGCCAGATCGCCGGACCGCCACTGGCAACCGCGCTGGTGGCGCGCACTGGCGGCTTCGCCAGCTCGCTGGCCTGCGCGGCGGCATCGCTGCTGGTGGGTGCGCTGGTGTTCGCCTGGATGCGCCGCGCCTGGCCGCTGGCGCCCGCACGGAGCGGATCGTGAAGGTGCGCTACAGTATCGCCTTTGCCGCCTGACGCGCCACGCATCGCGGCTGCCGCGCCTGCGCCGCAGCCCGTGGCGCAGCACAGAAGGCCGGGGCCGACCCCGGCACGCGAGACCGGGCGGCGCAGGAGCGAGCCCCATGTCTTTTGCCTTGCAGCCCGCGCGTGCCGCGGGCGCCTCCCCGCAGCCTGTCTCCGCCGAAGAGCAGCGCGTGCGCCTCGACCTTGCCGCCGCCTACCGGCTGGCCGCGCGCGAGGGCTGGGATGACCTGATCTACACCCATATCTCGGCCACCGTGCCCGGCGAGCCGGACCATTTCCTGATCAACCCGTTCGGCTTTGCCTTCGACGAGATCCGCGCCAGCGACCTGGTCAAGATCAATGGCCGCGGCGAGGTCGTCGGCGAGACTGTCCACCAGGTCAACGTCACCGGCTTCTCGCTGCACGCCGCCGTGCACGCGGCCCGGCCCGACGCGATGTGCGTGATGCACCTGCATAACACCGCCGGCATCGCGGTGTCGGCGCAGGCAGCCGGCCTGCTGCCGCTGTCGCAGCACGCGATGCGCTTTTACGGCCGCATCGCTTATCACGACTACGAAGGGCTGGCCTTCAGCCCGGCCGAAGGCGGGCGGCTGACCGCTTCGTTGGGCGAGCACCCCGCCATGCTGCTGCGCAACCACGGCACGCTGACCGTGGGCCGCACCGTGGCCGAGGCCTATGTGCTGATGGCGACGCTGATCAAGGCCTGCGAGATCCAGATCGCTGCGCAGGCGGGCGGCGCGCTGGTGCAGCCGGATCACGGCGTCGCCCACAAGACCTCCGGGCAACTGTTCGACAACGGCGCCATCGAGGGCGTGATGGAGTGGCCCGCGCTGCTGCGCAAACTCGATAGAATCGATCCTTCCTACCGGGACTGATTGCCACGTCCCGTGGCGACTACCTAGAACACCAATCATCACAAGGAGCATTGCATGCCGACTTTCCACGTCGAAATGTTTGAAGGCCGTACCATCGATCAGAAGCGCAAGTTCGTCGAGGAAGTGACGCGCGTCACCTGCGAGACGCTGGGCTGCTCGGCCTCGGCCGTCGACATCATCATCACCGACGTCAAGCGCGAGAACTGGGCCACCGGCGGCGAGCTGTGGGCCGACAAGAAGTAAGGCACTGAACGGCCTGGACACCATGCAGCACTTCGCCTCCGACAACTACGCCGGCTTCTGCCCGGAATCGCTCAAGTATTTCCTGGAAGCCAATGCCAGCGGCCACGAGCAGGCCTATGGCGACGACAGCTGGACGCAGAAGGTCTGCGACCGCATCCGCGACCTGTTCCAGACCGATTGCGAAGTGTTCTTCGTGTTCAACGGCACGGCGGCCAACTCGCTGGCGCTGTCGGCGCTGTGCCAGTCGTACCACTCGGTGATCTGCCACGAACTGGCGCATATCGAGACCGATGAGTGCGGCGGCCCGGAGTTTTTCTCCAACGGCTCCAAGCTGCTGACCGCGCCGGGCGAGAACGGCAAGCTCACGCCCGATGCGATCGAGGCGCTGGTCACGCGCCGCTCGGACATCCACTACCCCAAGCCCAAGGTGGTGTCGCTGACGCAGTCGACCGAGGTCGGCACGGTGTACAGCGTGGAAGAGGTGCGCGCGATCGCGGCCATCGCCAAGCGCCGGCAGCTGCGCGTGCATATGGACGGCGCGCGCTTTGCCAATGCGGTGGCGTCGCTGGGCGTGCATCCGTCCGAGATCACCTGGCGCGCCGGCGTCGACGTGCTGTGCTTCGGCGGCACCAAGAACGGCTTGCCGGTGGGCGAGGCGGTGGTATTCTTCGACCGCCGCCTGGCCGAGGATTTTGCCTATCGCGTCAAGCAGGCCGGGCAGCTGGCGTCGAAGATGCGGTTTATCTCGGCGCCATGGCTGGGGCTGCTCGAGAACGATGTGTGGCTGGCCAACGCGCGCCATGCCAACGCCATGGCGCAACTGCTGCAGCAGCGCATTGCCGACATCCCCGGCGTGCGCATCATGTTCCCGACGCAGTCCAACGCCGTCTTCGCCGAGCTGCCGCTGCCGGCGATCGAGGCGCTGCGCGCCAGGGGCTGGCGCTTCTATACCTTCATCGGCGCCGGCGGCTGCCGCTTCATGTGTTCGTGGGACCTGCAGCCGCAGACGGTGGAGGCGCTCGCCGCCGACATGCGCGCGGCATGTGGCGCCTCAAGGGGTGCCTGAGCAGGTGCTTGAACGAGGCGGCGCGATCATTCTGATAACGAGACACCTACAGGAGCCCCCCAATGCAATACCGATTCTGCCCGCAGTGCGGCGCGCCGCTCGAGGTGCTGCCGCTGTCCGGGCGCGAACGCCATGCCTGCGTGCAGCATGAATGCGGCTTCGTGCACTGGAACAACCCGCTGCCGGTGCTGGCGGCGGTGGTGGAGTACCAGGACAAGCTGCTGCTGGCGCGCAACGCCGCCTGGCCGGAGAAGATGTTTGCGCTGGTGACGGGGTTCCTGGAGCGCGACGAGCCGCCCGAGCTGGGCGTGGCGCGCGAGCTGAAGGAAGAGACCAACCTCGATACCGAGTCGGTCTCGCTGATCGGCGTCTACGAGTTCATGCGCAAGAACGAGCTGATCATCGCCTACCACGTCAAGGCGACCGGCACCGTCCAGCTGTCCGAGGAACTGGCCGAATACAAGCTGGTGGCGCCCGAGGACGTGCGCGTGTGGTCGGCAGGTACCGGCTTCGCCGTGGCCGACTGGCTGGCCGCGCGCGGTTACCCGGTGCGCTTCTTCGACCGGCAGACCGGCGCGGATATTCCGGACCCGCGCCGCCCGCATGACTTCAGCCAGGTCGGGGCTTCGCTACAATATCGCTGGTGAGAGTCCCCCGAATAGCCTCAGAACCCGAAGGAAGAGACGAATGGAGTTCCAGAAAGAAGTGGATGCGCGCGGCCTGAACTGCCCGCTGCCGATCCTGCGCACCAAGAAGGCGCTGGCCGACATGGCCAGCGGCGAAGTGCTGAAAGTGCTGGCGACCGATCCCGGCGCGACGCGCGATTTCCAGGCCTTCGCCAAGCAGACCGGCAACGAGCTGCTGTCGCATTCGGAAGTCGACAAGGTGTTCGTGTTCTACATGCGACGCCGCTGATCGATCTCGACGAGAGACAAAGAAAAAGCCGCTTCAAGCGGCTTTTTCATTTGGTGAACGAGGCGAACGTTCAGCTGTTCGGCCGCGTCAGGTGCTCGCGCGATTCCAGATAGGCGCTGAATTCGGCGCCGACTTCCGGGTGCTTCAGCGCAAACTCGACCGTCGCCTTCAGGTAGCCCAGCTTGCTGCCGCAGTCATAGCGGCGCCCCTGGTATCGGTAGGCCAGCACCTGCTCCTGGCCCAGCAGCGACTGGATCGCGTCGGTCAGCTGGAACTCGCCGCCGGCGCCAGGCTTCAGCTCGCGCAGGTGGTCGAAGATGCGCGGCGTCAGGATGTAGCGGCCGACCACGCCCAGGTTCGACGGGGCGTCTTCCGGGGCAGGCTTTTCCACGATGCCCGATACCTTGATCACGCCTTCATCCCACTCGCGGCCATCGATCACGCCGTAGGAGCGGCTCTGCTCCGGCGAGATTTCCTCGACGCCCAGCACCGAGCAGTTGTAGTGGTTGAAGGTATCCACCATCTGCTTCATCACCGGCGGGTTGCCGTCGATCAGGTCGTCGGCCAGCATGATCGCGAACGGGGTGTCGCCGACCAGCTTGGCGGCGCACAGCACCGCGTGGCCCAGGCCCAGCGCCTCGGGCTGGCGCACGTAGTAGCACTCCACGTTGGCGGGCTTGATCGAGCGCACCACGTCCAGCAGCGCCTGCTTGTTCTTGGCTTCCAGCTCGACTTCCAGCTCGAAGGCCTTGTCGAAATGGTCCTCGATGGCGCGCTTGGAGCGGCCGGTGACGAAAATCATCTCGGTAATGCCGGCGGCCATGGCTTCTTCCACGGCGTACTGGATCAGCGGCTTGTCCACTACCGGAAGCATTTCCTTCGGGCTGGCCTTGGTGGCTGGCAGGAAGCGGGTGCCCAGGCCTGCGACCGGGAAGACGGCCTTGGTGACGCGATTTTCCATATCAGGTGTACCTCTCAGATGCTGGTTCATAACCCTGCCAGCCATTACCGGCGCCGTCTGTCCGGTTCCGTCCGACGCCGCTGGACGGAAACCAGACTGGCAGGGGCGTCATCGGCTGCCGGTCAGGCCGGCAGCCGTTGCAGCTGACCCTGCAGCTTGGCCAGCGTTTGCTCGAAATCAGCGAGTCGTTGCGTCTCTTGCGCCACCACGGCGGGCGGCGCCTTGGCGACAAAGCTTTCATTGGAGAGCTTGCCGCGGCACTTGCCGATCTCTGCAGCGATGCGTTCGACCTCTTTCGACAGGCGCGCGCGCTCGGCGGCGACGTCGATTTCGATCTTCAGCAGCAGGTGGTTGCCGCCGGCAATGGCTACCGGCGCACCTGCGCCTTCGGCCTGCAGGGTGCTCTCGTCTTCGAAGACGCGCACCTCGGAAAGTTTCGCCAGCGCCTGAATATGTGCGCTGGCCGCCTTCAGGAATTCGCTGTCGCCTTCGGCATAGAGCGGGATGCGCTGCGCCGGCGAGATGCTCATTTCGCCACGCAGGTTGCGGCAGGCATCGACCACTTCCTTCAGGCGCGCCACCCATTGCTCGGCGTCCTCGTCGATCTTGGCGACAGCCGGCAGCGGGTAGGACTGCAGCGAGATGGTCTCGCTGCCGTCGCCCTTGGCGCGGCCGGCAAGCGGGGCCACCTTCTGCCACAGCTCTTCGGTGATGAAGGGAATGATGGGGTGCGCCAGGCGCAGCACGGTCTCGAGCACGCGCAGCAGCGTGCGGCGGGTGGCGCGCTGCTGGGCTTCGGTGCCGGTCTGGATCTGCACCTTGGCCAATTCCAGGTACCAGTCGCAGTACTCGTCCCAGACGAACTTGTAGATCGCGTTGGCGATATTGTCGAAGCGGTACTCGGCAAAGCCCTTCTCGACCTCGGCTTCCACGCGCTGCAGCAGCGACACGATCCAGCGGTCGGCCTGCGAGAAGTGCAGGTAGCCGTCCGGGCCGCAGTCATTGTTGCACGGGCCCATGCCGCAGTCATGGCCTTCGGTGTTCATCAGCACGAAGCGGGTCGCGTTCCACAGCTTGTTGCAGAAGTTGCGGTAGCCCTCGCAGCGGCCGGTGTCGAAATTGATGTTGCGGCCCAGCGTCGCCAGCGAGGCGAAGGTAAAGCGCAGCGCATCGGCGCCGAAGGCGGGAATGCCCTCGGGGAATTCCTTCTTCGTCTTCTTCTCGATCTTGGGCGCGTCCTTGGGGCGGCGCAGGCCGGTGGTGCGCTTCTTCAGCAGCGTGTCGAGGTCGATGCCGTCGATCAGGTCCACCGGGTCGAGCGTGTTGCCCTCGGACTTGCTCATCTTCTTGCCTTCCGAATCGCGCACCAGGCCGTGCACGTAGACGGTATGGAAGGGCACCTTGCCGACGAAGTGCTTGGTCATCATGACCATGCGCGCCACCCAGAAGAAGATGATGTCGTAGCCGGTGACCAGCACCGACGACGGCAGGAAGTGCTTCATCTCCGGGGTTTCCGCCGGCCAGCCCAGCGAGGAGAAGGGCACCAGCGCCGACGAGAACCAGGTGTCGAGCACGTCTTCCTCGCGGCGCAGCGCGCCGGTGCTGCCGGCGGCGCGGGCCTTGGCGAGCGCTTCCTCTTCGGTGCGGCCGACGAAGCAGTTGCCGGCATCGTCGTACCACGCCGGGATCTGGTGGCCCCACCACAGCTGGCGCGAAATGCACCAGTCCTGGATGTTGCCCAGCCACTGGTTGTAGGTGCTGATCCAGTTTTCCGGCACCAGCTTGATCTCGCCGCTCTGTACGGCTTCGAGCGCCACCTCGGCGATCGAGCGGCCCGGGTTGAAGGTGCCTTCCGGCGCCGGCTTGCTCATGGCGACGAACCACTGGTCGGTCAGCATCGGCTCGATCGCGCTGCCGGTGCGCTCGCTGCGCGGGGTCATCAGCTTGTGCTTCTTGACCTCTTCCAGCAGGCCTCGCTTGTCGAGGTCCTCGACGATAGCCTTGCGCGCGTCGAAGCGGTCCAGGCCGGCGTAGGCGGCCGGCGCGTCGGCAACGACCTTTGCTTCCAGCGTCAGGATCGACAGCTGCGGCAGGTTGTGGCGCTGGCCGACGGCATAGTCATTGAAGTCGTGGCCCGGGGTCACCTTGACCACGCCGGTGCCGAACTCGCGGTCGACGTATTCGTCGGCGATCACCGGAATCTGGCGGCCGGTCAGCGGCAGGTGCACCGATTTGCCGATCAGGTGCGCGTAGCGCTCGTCTTCCGGGTGGACCATCACGGCCACGTCGCCCAGCATGGTTTCCGGACGCGTGGTGGCCACGGTCAGGTGGGTCAGGCCGCGCTTGGCGTCAGCCTCGACCAGCGGATAGCGGATATGCCACAGCGAGCCTTCTTCCTCGACGCTGTCGACTTCCAGGTCCGACACGGCGGTGCCCAGCACCGGATCCCAGTTGACCAGGCGCTTGCCGCGGTAGATCAGGCCCTGCTCGTACAGGCGCACGAACGCTTCGGTCACCGCCTTCGACATCTCCGGCGACATGGTGAAGTACTCGCGGCTCCAGTCGATCGACGCACCCATGCGGCGCACCTGGCGGGTGATGGTCGAGCCCGACTCTTCCTTCCAGGCCCACACCTTCTCGGTGAACTTCTCGCGGCCGAGGTCATGGCGCGACACGCCCTCGCCCTCGAGCTGGCGTTCCACCACGATCTGGGTGGCAATGCCGGCGTGGTCGGTGCCCGGCACCCACAGCGTGTTGGCGCCCAGCATGCGCGCGTGGCGCGCCAGGCCGTCCATGATGGTCTGGTTGAAGGCATGGCCCATGTGCAGCGTGCCGGTCACATTCGGCGGCGGCAGTTGGATCGCGAAGTCCGGGCGGGCAGGGTCGAAGGTCGGCTTGGCGATGCCGCGGCTCTCCCACTCGGGGGCCCATTTCGCCTCGATGGCGGCGGGTTCGAAGCTCTTGGCAAGCGATTGGTCTTGGGCGGTCATGCTGGGATGTCGAGGTTGGCGTCTGGATGCGTCGCAGGGCTGTAGCGGGGTGCGGCGGCCTGCGCCTGGCGGCCTTGCGCCAGTGAAACCCCAAATTATACGGGGGCGGGCCGGTCGCTGCCTATTTTGCGGACAGCGGCCCCGGGCGGGAAAGGCTGGCTAAGGCAGGTGCGCGCCTGCATGCAGGGCAGTTTTCGCCGCTCGGATGTGACGGATCGGACAGGGCCGACCGGTATAATTGGCGCCATTCCACAAGGCCCCTCCGATGTCCGACCTGCTCGCCAACCTCAATGCCGAACAACTTGCCGCCGTCACACTGCCTGACGAGCCGGCGCTGATCCTGGCGGGCGCGGGCAGCGGCAAGACCCGCGTGCTGACCACGCGCATCGCCTGGCTGCTGCAGAACGGCCGGGTCTCGCCGGCGGGCATCCTGGCGGTGACCTTCACCAACAAGGCCTCGAAGGAAATGCAGACGCGGCTGCAGTCGATGCTGCCGATCAACACCCGCGGCATGTGGATCGGCACCTTCCACGGCCTGTGCAACCGCATGCTGCGCGCGCATTTCCGCGACGCCGGCTTGCCGCAGACCTTTGCCATCCTGGACAGCCAGGACCAGCTTTCGGCGCTCAAGCGGCTGCTTAAGTCGCTCAACGTCGACGACGAGAAGTACCCGGCCAAGAACCTGCAGTACTTCATCAACAACGCCAAGGAGCAGGGCCTGCGCCCGGCCGACGTCGAGGCCAACGACGACTTCAACAAGCGCTTCGTCGACCTCTACGCCGCCTACGACATGCAGTGCCAGCGCGAGGGCGTGGTCGACTTTGCCGAGCTGCTGCTGCGCTGCTACGAACTGCTGCGCTATAACGACGCGATCCGCCAGCACTACCAGCACCGCTTCCGCCATGTGCTGATCGACGAGTTCCAGGACACCAACGTGCTGCAGTACCAGTGGCTCAAGCTGCTGGCCGGCCACGGCACGCAGAACCCGGCCGCGGTCTTTGCCGTGGGCGACGACGACCAGAGCATCTACGCCTTCCGCGGTGCCAACGTCGGCAATATGCGCGACTTCGAGCATGAGTTCCGCGTGCGCCGGCTGATCAAGCTGGAGCAGAACTACCGCTCGCACGGGCATATCCTGGATTCTGCCAACCACCTGATCTCGCACAACGCGCGCCGCCTGGGCAAGAACCTGCGCACCGACGCCGGCCATGGCGAGCCGGTGCGCGTGTACCAGGCCGGCACCGACGGCCAGGAAGCGGGCTGGATCATCGAGGAAATCCGCGACCAGATCGCGCAGGGCGCCAGCCGCGCCGAGATTGCCATCCTGTACCGCAGCAACGCCCAGTCGCGCGTGATCGAACACGCGCTGTTCTCCGCCGGCATCCCGTACCGCGTCTATGGCGGCCTGCGCTTCTTCGAGCGCGCCGAAATCAAGCACGCGCTGGCGTATATGCAGCTGCTGGAAAATCCGCGCAACGATGCCGCCTTCGGCCGCGTGGTCAACTTCCCGGCGCGCGGCATCGGCGCGCGTTCGCTCGAGGTGCTGCAGGACATGGCGCGGCAGTACGATTGCGCGCTGTCCGAGGCCGTGGCCTACGTGCCCGGCGCGGCCGGCAGCAAGCTTGCCGCGTTCACGCGCCTGATCGACAAAATGCGCGACGACACCCGCCGCATGACGCTGGCCGAGACCGTCGAGTACATGATCAACACCAGCGGCCTGATTACCCACTACCAGGGCGAGAAGGAAGGCCAGGACCGCATCGAGAACTTGCAGGAACTGGTGACTGCCGCGCAGGCCTTCGTGGTGGAAGAGGGCTACGGGCTGGATGCGCTCGCTGCGGTGATTCCCGCGGATCGTGCGCCCGCCATGCCGGTGCTGGCCGACGGCGACCAGTCCCAGCAGGTGCTCGACCCCGAGGCGCTGCCGGTGGTGATGACACCGCTGGTCGCGTTCCTGACGCATGCCTCGCTGGAGGCCGGCGACAACCAGGCCCAGGCCGGCCAGGACGCGGTGCAGATGATGACGGTGCACGCGGCCAAGGGGCTGGAGTTCGATGTGGTCTTCATCACCGGGCTGGAAGAAGGGCTGTTCCCGCACGAGAACAGCATGATGGACCCCGACGGGCTGGAAGAAGAACGCCGCCTGATGTACGTGGCGATCACGCGCGCGCGCGAGCGCCTGTTCCTGTCGTTCGCGCAGAGCCGCGTGCTGCATGGCCAGACCAAGTACCACGTGCGCTCGCGCTTCTTCGAGGAACTGCCCGAGGAAGCGCTCAAGTGGCTGACGCCCGCGGTGCAGGGCTACGGCGGCGTACGCCGCCAGGAACGCGACAATGCCTGGGGCCGCGACTGGTTCCGCAAGCCGGAGGATGTTCCCTACACCGGCACGCGCCCGACCGGCGGCATGGACAAGGGCAACGGCTATGCCGACGCCAAGCGCGAGGCGGGCACCGGCTTGCGCGTGGGCCAGTCGGTGTTCCACAACAAGTTTGGCGAAGGCGTGATCACCGCGCTGGAGGGCGAAGGCAACGACGCCCGCGCCAATATCAAGTTCAAGCGCCACGGCGCCAAGTGGCTGGCGCTGTCGGTGGCGAAGCTGGACGCGATCGACTGAGCGGCGCCGGCCTTCCCGCCGCCGCTCACCGGGCTCAGGACAGGGCGTGCCGCACTTCGCCGGCCTTCGGGTCGGGAGTGTCCACGGTCAGCAACGGATTGATGAACAGCGACGCCACCGCGCCAACGCCCAGCAACGCCCCCGAGATCATGAACGGCAGGTCATAGCTGCCGGTCCGCTCGATCAGGTAGCCGAACACCACCGGCGACACCATGCCGGCCAGCCCGAAGCCGGTGTTCATCATGCCGCCGGCGGTGCCGGCGTACTTGCCGGCAATGTCCAGCGGCAGGCTCCACAGCACGGCATTGGTCAGCTCCAGGAAGAAGAACGACAGCGACAGCAGGATCACCGCGTTGACGGCATCGGCCGTGAAGGTCATCGGCGCGATGAACATCAGCGAGCCGGCCAGCCCGACGAACAGGATCGCGCCGCGCGCCAGGCGCAGGTTGCCGGTGCGCCGGTAGATGCGGTCCGACAGCACGCCGCCGAGGGTGTCGCCGACCACCCCCGCCATCAGCGGCAGCGCGGTGAACAGCGCCAGCTGCTTCAGGTCGAAGCCGCGCGCTTCCTTCAGGTACGACGGCAGCCAGGTCAGGTAGACCCACAGCGACCAGCCGTAGCAGAAGTCGACGAAGGTCACCAGCCACATGCGGCGGAACAGCCGGCGCCACGGCGTGGGTGCCTTGGCCGCCTGCTGCGAATCGCCGCGCCGGTAGCCGATCTCCTGCAGTTCTTCCGGCGTGACCCGCTTGTGCTTGTCGGGCGAGTCCTTGAACGTCAGCGCGTACAGCACGGTCCAGCCCAGGCTCACCGCACCCAGCACGACGAAGGCCTCGCGCCATCCCGCCGCGGCGACGATGGCCAGTACGATCGGCGGCGTGATCGCACCGCCCAGCCGCGCGAAGCTGTGCGTAATGCCTTGCGCGAAGCCGCGTTCGGCCACCGGCATCCAGTAGGTGAAAGCGCGCGTGGCGGTCGGAAACGCGCCGCCTTCGCCGATGCCCAGCACGAAGCGCAGCGCCACCAGCATCATCACGCTGCCGGCAAAGCCGGTCAGCACCGTGGCCACGCCCCAGATCAGCGACAGCACGATCAGCACCTTTTTGGGCCCGAACTTGTCGGACATCCAGCCGCCCAGGATCTGCATGGCGGCATAGGGATAGGCAAAGGCCGAGAACACCAGCCCGAGTTGCGAGGACGTCAGCCCCATCTCTTCGCGGATCAGCGGGGCGGCGACCGAGATGTTGACGCGGTCGATATAGGCGATGAAGTACATGAGGCACATGACGCCGAGGATCATGTGCCGGGTCTTGATGCGTTGCTGCATAACCACCTCCTATGCGCGGCGGGCGCGCGTGGCGTTGACGGGGCGGCGGCCGGCGCGTGGTCCATTGCCATGCGCTTGCGGCTCGCCGGAGCGCGCCAGCGATAAGTCCTGGCTGCGCTGCCCCGTCCTTGAGCAAACAGCTGTGTGTCTCTGTGCGTGTCTCCGGATGTCGTGGTAGCGGGGTGAGCGGGCTCCTTGGCGAAAGTTGGGGGAAGGGATGGGGTGTCAGCTCATGCAGGGTCCAGCAGCTTCAGCCGCTGCACCTTGCCGGAGGGCCCGCGCGGCAATTCCGCGATGAAGCGGAATTCCCGGGGCGTCTTGTAGCGGCCCAGCTCGCGCAGGCAGTGCGCGCGCAGCGCCGCGTCGTCGCAGGCCACGGCTTCGCGCCTGACGATGAAGGCGACGATCTCCTGCCCGTAGGCCGGGTCGGGCACGCCCACCGCCGCCGCTTCCAGCACGCCCGGATGGCGCAGCAGCGCTTCGTCGATCTCGCGCGGGGCGATGTTCTCGCCGCCCTTGATGATCAGTTCCTTGGCGCGGCCGGTGATGTAGAAGTAGCCCTCCGCATCGCGGTAGCCGAGGTCGCCGGTGCGCAGCCAACCGTCGGGCGTGAAGGCTTCGCGCGTGACCTCGGGCGCCTTGTAGTAGCCCGCCATCACGCTCTCGCCTTGCAGCACGATCTCGCCGATCTCGCCGTCGGGCAGCGGTCGCCCGTCGTGCCCCAGCACGCGAGCCTGCGTGCCGGAGGGCCGGCCGATGCTGCCGATGCGCCGCTGCTGCGGATCGAGCGGATTGCTGAACGCCGGCGCCGCGGTCTCGGTCATGCCCATGGTCTCGATCACGCCGATGCCGAAGCGCTGCTCGAACGCGCGGTGGTGCTCCGGCGGCAACGCGGCGGAAGCGGAGCGGCAGAAGCGCACGCCGGCCGGCGCACGGCCATCGGGATCGTTGAGCAGGTAGGCGATGATGGTCGGAACCACGTTGAGCCAGGTGCAGCCGTGGCGGGCAATGTCGTGCCAGAACGCACTGGCCGAGAAGCGCATCGGCATCACCACTGAGCCGCCATGTGCCAGCGGCGCGATCGCGGTCACCACCAGCCCATTGATGTGATACAGCGGCAGCGTGGCCAGCACGCGATCGCCCGCGCCGAGCGCATGCTCGCGGCTGACGCTGGCGCCGTTGGCGGCGAGGTTGCGGTGGGTCAGCAACACGCCCTTGGGTGTGCCCGTGGTGCCGGACGTGTACATCAGCAGCGCCGGGTGATGCGGCTGCGGTGGCGGAAGCGGAGCGGCACCGGGCTGCACTACCGGCAGCGCGGGCAGGGCGGTGTCGTCGGGCGCGGTGACCACCACTGGCACTTCCACGCCGGCTTCGGCCAGCGCCGTGCGGATCGCGGCTTCGCCTTCGGAGGAAGTGAAGACCAGCCGCGTGTCCGCGTGCCCGAGGATGTAGCGCAGCTGCGCGGGCTGGCACAGCAGGTTGATCGGATTGGCCACCAGCCCGCAGGCCATGGTGCCGAGCAGCAGCCGCGCGGTCTGCTCGCCGTTGGGCAGGTACACCGACACCGTCTGGCCGCTGCCGAGGCCGGCCTCGGCGTAGCGGCGGCCGAGCGCATCCGCGTCGGCGGCCAGGTCGCCGAAGCTGAGCGCGCGGCCGCTGTCGGGAGACAGCAGGTAGGCCTTGTCGGAAGCTTGCGCGGCACGGGCGGCCAGCAGCGTGGCCACGGTGTCGAGCACTTCGGGGCGGATGCGCGCGTTCATTGGCCGACCCTCGCGAAGTAGTCGCCCAGCAGCTCGCGCTCGTCGGGCACGCATTCGGCGATCGGTTCGGCGATGCGGGTGATGTTGAGGTATTGCCGCCAGCCGAGGTTGTCCGAAAAGTTGTTGCCGCCCCAGGTGCCGCAGCCCATCGACAGCGAGAACGGCAGGCCGTTGTCGAAATTGCCGCCGGTGGCGAAACAGTGCGCCTGGTTCACGATCACGCGCGCCACCGGCAGTTCCTGCCCGAGTTGCAGCGCCTGCCGCGGATCGGCCGTATGCAGCCCGACCGAGTGGCCCGCGCCCATGTAGTCGTAGAGGCTCGCCACGCGCGCCACGGCGGCGTTGTAATCGGCGGCGCGATAGAGCGTGAGCACCGGCGAGAGCTTTTCGCCGGAGAAGGGATAGTCGCTGCCGACGCCGGTCTCAGGCACCAGCAGCATGGTCGGCTGCAGCGCACGCACGCGCGCCAGGCCCGCCAGCTCGGCAATGCGCGGCGCGCTCTGGCCGGTCATGTCGCCGGCGAGCTTGCCGTGCCGCCACATCAGCGCCTGCAGCCGCGCCTTTTCCTCGGCGGTGAGCAGCACGCCGCCGACGGCGGCAAGCGCTTCGAGCATGGGCTGGTAGACCGCGTCGAGGATCACCAGGCTGTTCTCCGACGAGCAGCTGGTGGCGTTGTCGAAGGTCTTGGAGCGGACGATCTTTGCGGCCGCATCGCCCAACGCCGCGCTGGCATCGACGATGGCGGCCACGTTGCCCGCGCCGACGCCGAACGCCGGCGTGCCGCAGGTGTAGGCCATGCGCACGTTCGCCTGCGAGCCGGTGGCCACCACCAGGTCGGCCTGGCGCATCAGTTCGGCGGTCGAGGCCTTCGACACCGGCGCGGGCAGCATCTGCACCAGGTCGGCGGGCAGGCCGGCGCGCGCGAACTCGGCGTGGATGAACGACAGCAGCAGCTCGCATGTGCCCTGTCCCTTGGGAGAGGGCGCGACCACCACGCTGTTGCCGCACTTGAGCGCGTTGATAATCTTGTTGGCCGGCGTTGCCCCGGGGTTGGTCGACGGCGTGATCGCGGCGACCACGCCGACCGGCCGCGCGATCTCGGTGATGCCGGTGGCGGCGTCACGCGCGATCACGCCGACGGTCTTGCGTCCGTGCAGGTCGCGCAGCAGGCCCAGCGTCTTGCGATGGTTCTTGCGGATCTTGTCGTCGACGTTGCCAAGGCCGGTGTCGGCCACGGCCCGCTCGGCCAGTTGGCGGTTGCGCGCGGGCTCCATGATGGCCCACGCGGCGGCGGCCGCGGCGGTGTCGACGATGGCCTGGCCGGCACGCGCGAACGCGCGCTGCGCCTGCCGGGCGCGCGCCACGATCGCATCGACCTGGTCTTCCGGCACGGGCACATCGGTGGAATGGGACTGCTGGCGCTGCAGTATCTGCACACTCATGGATCGGCTCCGGGGTTGGGTCAGGTAGGTCCGCCGCGGCGGCCCCGAGTCGAATCTAGTGAACCCAAACCGGCATGCCGTCCCAATTTGTGCGCTTTCGCGAGCACGGCTGCGGGTTGCATCCGGTAGTGCAGATTTCGGGACGCCAACGCGTCCCGGAATCCGCTAAATTGCATCCATGAGTAATCACTCGAACGCCGCCGCGGTGCGCGCCTTCCGCATCCTGGAGATCCTGTCCGCCGCCGACGGGCCCATGCCGCTGTGCGCCATCGTTGAGGAAATCGGACTGCCCAAGCAGACCGTGCACCGCATCCTCAAGCAGCTGGAAAGCACCTGGCTGGTGTCGCGCACGGCGGGCAGCCCCGGCTATGAATGTTCGTCACGCGTGCGCCAGCTCGCGGTCAATGTGCTGATGCAGGCGGGGCCGGCCGCGGCGCGGCACGCGATCCTGCAGCAACTGGTCGACAAGGTCGGCGAGACCTGCAACCTGACCATGCTGTCGGGCGACGACGTGGTTTATCTGGACCGGGTCGAAACGCAATGGCCGCTGCGCATGCACCTGCAGCCGGGCTCGCGTGTGCCGCTGCATTGCACCGCCAGCGGGAAGCTGCTGCTGGCCTTTCTGCCGAGCGCGCAGCGCGAACGCCTGGTGGCCAACCTGCCGCTGCGCGCGCATTCGGCGCGTACCATCACCGACGCCGCGGCACTGCACGCGGAGCTGGCCGAGACGCGGCGGCGGCGCCTGGGCATCAACAACCAGGAAAACCTAGAGGGGATGATTGCGGTGGCGGTGCCGGTGATGCGCAACCGCAGCCGCGCCTGCGCGGCGATCGCGGTGCAGGCGCCGCTGGCGCGGATGACGATGGACCGGCTGATGGGATTCGTGCCCGACCTGCGCATGGCGGCGGACGCGATGGTGAAGACGTTTGGGGAGTAGACCGCGCTGCGGTGGTTTGCTCCCCTCTCACGCTTGCGGGAGAGGGAGAACACCTTGCTCAGGCTTGCTCGGGCTGCTTGGGAGCACCCAAAACCGCTCGCTCTTGCTTGGGTTTCAAACCGCCGGCGCCGTCGGCTCGACGCCCGGCGGCGTCACGTTGAAGCAACCGCGGTACGTCGCATAGAACGAGCAATACAAGATCGCCAGCATCAGCAGCGAATACGGCGTCACCAGGAACGACAGCACCGTCTCCGCCCCGAACGCGCTGAATACCGCCTCCAGGATAAACGGGATCGCCACCAGCAGCATCGCGAACAGCACGATATAGGTGAAGAACGCCCCGCGATTGCGCCAGCACGCGGTCCAGCTGAAGAACAGCGCCTTGACCGGTGGTACCCCGTGCCAGGCCGCCAGCAGCGGCGCGAACCAGAACATCATCGCGATCGGCGTGTACAGCAGCGCGCCGATCATCATTGCGTAGTAGAGCTGCCGCACCGCTTCGGCCGAGGGCGCTTCTTCCTTCAGCACGATCGGCACCAGCGCGCTCATGTCGACCACCGCGCCGGCGATCAGCCCCAGCATGAACACCAGCCCGGCGTAGATGCCGCCCAGAACCAGCAGGTTGCGCGTGGCTTCCTTGCCGTTGGCGCGAAAGCCCGCCAGCAGCACGGTGGGCAGCACGCGCTTGTTCTGGATCACGTCGCGGCACGCGGTCATTACGCCGACCGACAGGCCCGGCGTGACCACCAGCAGCGCGATGATGCCGATCAGCGGCACCACGATGGCCAGCTGCGCGGCGATCAGGTAGACGAACAGCAGCATCAGGAAAGTCAGCGGATTCTTGCGGAACAGCCAGATACCCTGGCGGAACCAGACGTAGCCTTCCTTGGCAGGAACTTCCAGTAGTTGCATGACGGATCAGATCCAGGGGAGCGGGCGCGCGGGACTGGTGTCCAGGCGCCGGCGCAGGATGCGTTCGAAATGAGTGGGATCGTGCGGCTGCAGCATGTCGGCCTCGCGCGGCAGGTAGAAGTCCCACAGCCGCGACACCCAGAAGCGCAGCGCGCCCGCGCGCAGCATGTCCTGCCAGTGCGCGGCCTCGGTGTCGCTCAGCGGCCTGACCGCATGATAAGCGCGCAGCATTGCCTGCGCCCGCGCGTGGTCGAGTTCGCCGCTGGCCAGGTCGATGCACCAGTCGTTGACGGTGACCGCCAGGTCGAACAGCCACTTGTCGTTGCCGGCGAAATAGAAGTCGAAGAAGCCGCCCAGACGGTGGCGTCCGCTGCCGTCTTCCTCGAACAGCACGTTGTCGCGGAACAGGTCGCAATGGCACGGGCCTTCGCCCAGGCTGGCGTAGTCGGCGCTGGCGAAGAACGCCGCCTGGTGCGCGATTTCCTGTTGCAGCAGGGTACGCTGGCCGGCGTCGAGGAAAGGCAGGATCTCGGGCTCGGTCTGCTGCCACCAGGCCAGGCTGCGCAGGTTGGGCTGGCGGCGCGGGTAGTCCTGGCCGGCCAGGTGCATGCGCGCCAGCATGTCGCCGACTTCGGCGCAGTGCTGCGCGTCCGGCGCCAGCTGCGAGGCGCCGGGCAGGCGCGTGACGATGGTGGCGGGCTTGCCCTTGAGCGGGCGCAGGATCTCGCCGTCGCGCGCCGGGATCGGCGCCGGCACGCGGATGCCGCGCTCGGCCAGGTGCGCCATCAGGTGCAGGTAATAGGGCAGCTGCGCGAACGACAGGCGCTCGAAGATGGTCAGCACGTACTGGCGTGCCTGGCCATCCTGCTCCATGGTAAGGAAGAAATTGCTGTTCTCGATGCCCGAGGCGATGCCGCGCAGTTCGCGCACTTCGCCAAGGTCGAAATCAAGCAGCCAGCTGGCGATCTCGTCCTGCGAGACCGTGGTGAATACGGCCATACTCGTTGTGTGAAGCGAATCGGAAAGCGGCGGCAAAACCAGGGCCGCCGCCGCGGCATGACTGCCGGAGGGCCGGCGCGGCCCGCTTACGCCGGGCCGTGGGTCAGCGTCCCGCCGCCGCTGCGGCAGGGCGCTTGCGTGGTCAGAATTTCAGGTTGACCGATGGTACGCGGTTGACATCGTGCTCGCGGATGCGCGGCGAGCTGTCTTCCGGCTTGCTCATCTCGTACTTGGTGCCGAAGCCGGACTTGACCTGGATATCGGTGGCGCGGCCCTTGTCGCGGTACTCGCGCACCTGCGTGCCGTCGCGCTCGTTGAGCTGGAAGCTCGGCTGGCGCGGCTGGTTCAGCTGCGTCTTGGCTGCCGGCGCGATCGGCTGGTTGTTGATCTGGTTCAGTTCCTGCTGCGACAGTGCGCTGCTTTCCTGGTTGCCCTGGGCCAGCACGGGCGCCGCCAGCGCAAATGTGGCGGTAGCCGCGGCCAGCAGGCGCAGGCCCGCGGGCAGGGGGTCGTCGGACCGGGCAGAACGGCACGACCGGGTGGAACGGGAGGTCATCAGGGGCTCCTGTGCGGCGTCGCGGCGCCCCAAGGGCAATAAGGGGCGGCGGGCGACGCCGCGGCATGCGGCGGTTGGCTGCAACCCGGCGGCGCCGGGCTTGGCAGAACGGACAGGTTCCATTCTAGCAATTCTGCCGTGCCCGGAGGCCGGGCCGTGCCCCGCGGCGCACCCGCGCAACGGCAGGAGTGCCTGACGCGTGGCTTGCGGCGCAAGCCGGCCGGGCCCAGGCCCGGCGGCGCGCTTACAGGTAGAACATCTCTTCCTTGGGCGGGATCGGCTTGTCGCCGCCACGGCGCTCGTAGTAGTCGTAGACCGCTTCGAGTACTTCATGCGGCTCGTCGACGATCTTCATCAGGTCGAGGTCGTGCTCGGCGATCAGGCCCATCGGCAGCAGCGTGAAGCGGAACCAGTCGAGCAGGCCCTTCCAGAAGCGGCTGCCGAACATGACCACCGGCACCGAGCGCGACTTGCCGGTCTGCACCAGCGTCAGCACCTCGGCCAGCTCGTCCAGCGTGCCGAAGCCGCCCGGCATCACGATAAAGGCGTCGGAGTTCTTGACGAAGGTGACCTTGCGCGTGAAGAAGTGGCGGAAGCGCATGGCAATGTCCTGGTACGGATTGCCCTGCTGCTCGTGCGGCAGTTCGATGTTCAGGCCCACGCTGGCAGACTTGCCGGCGTGCGCGCCCTTGTTGGCCGCTTCCATGATGCCGGGGCCGCCGCCCGAGATGACGGCGAAGCCGGCATCGGAGAACAGCCGCGCGATCTCGATGGTGCGCTGGTAGTAGGGCGAATCCTCGCGCAGGCGCGCGCTGCCGTAGATCGACACGGCCGGGCGGATCTCCGAGAGGTACTCGGTCGCCTCGATGAACTCTGCCATAATCGTGAACATTTGCCACGATGCGCGCGCCTTCTTCGCGGTCGCGCGGTCTTCGTCGGCCAGCGCACGCAGGCTGGGGATCATCTTGCGCGGATTGGCACGCGCCGCGGCGGCGGCGGCTTTTTCTGCGGCCACTTCAGGCGGATGGCCAGCGGCGGCGGCATCGGCCGCGGCGGCTACGGCTGCGGCGTGTTCGGACGCTGCCTCCGGCGGGGGTTGCACGGTATCGCCGGAGATATCGGATACATCCGGATCAGCAAGGGGGGCGGTCGAAGCACCGCCCGCAGCGGCACCAGTCAATTTTGAGTCCATGGGAATGTCGGATAGTCCAAAAACACTCTTGCTCGTCGACGGATCGAGCTATCTGTATCGCGCTTATCACGCTCTGCCGGACCTGAGGAATGGAGAGGGCCTGCCCACAGGGGCAATCTACGGCATGATCAACATGCTGCGCAAGCTGCGCAACGATTACCCGGCAGAGTATAGCGCCTGCGTGTTCGACGCAAAGGGCAAGACCTTCCGCGACGACATGTATCCGGCCTACAAGGAACACCGCCCGTCCATGCCGGAAGACCTGGCCCGCCAGATCGAGCCGATCCACGAGGCCGTGCGCGCGCTGGGCTGGCCGATCGTGGTGGTCGACGGCGTCGAGGCCGACGACGTGATCGGCACGCTGTCGCGCCAGGCCACCGAGCAGGGCGTGCGTACGGTTGTATCCACCGGCGACAAGGACCTGGCGCAGCTGGTCAACGACCAGGTCACGCTGGTCAACACCATGAGCGGCGAAGTGCTCGATCCCCCGGGCGTGGCGGCCAAGTTCGGCGTGCCGCCGGAGCGCATCATCGACTACCTGTCGCTGATCGGCGATGCGGTCGACAACGTCCCCGGCGTGCCCAAGGTCGGCCCCAAGACCGCGGTCAAATGGCTGTCCGAGCATGGCTCGCTCGACGGCGTGATGGCCGCCGCGCCGGGCATGAAGGGCGTGGTCGGCGAAAACCTGCGCAATACGCTCGACTGGCTGCCAATGGCGCGCAAGCTGGTCACGGTCAAGACCGACTGCGACCTGAGCAAGGCGGTGGCGGATTTCCACGCGCTGCGCGAGACCGGCGAGGACAAGGACAAGCTGGTCGAATTCTTCCAGCGCTACGGTTTCAAGACCTGGCTGCGCGAAGCCACGGGAGAACGCTTACCTGACGCGCGCGCGCAGGCCCGCGCCCGCGCGGCCGCGGCGCCGGCGCCGGCGCCGGCGCAGGGCGGCCTGTTCGATGCGCCGGCGGCGGCCACCGGCAATGTGGTCCAGGCAACGGAAGAGAGCGCGCCCACCGAGATCCGCCACGAGACGGTCACCACGCAGGGCATGCTGGAAGACTGGATGCGGCGCATCGAGGCCGCGCCGCTGGTGGCGATCGATACCGAGACCGATTCGCTCGATCCCATGCAGGCGCAGCTGGTGGGCATCTCGTTGTCGGCGACGCCGGGCGAAGCCTGCTACATCCCCGTGGCGCACCGCGGCCCGGACGTGGCCGGCCTGCCCGAGCACGGGCAGCTCTCGCGTGAATTCGTGCTGGAGCGCATGCGCGCCTGGCTCGAGGACGCCAGCCGCCCCAAGCTCGGCCAGAACCTGAAATACGACATCCACGTCTTCGCCAACCACGGCGTGACGCTGCGCGGCGTGGCGCACGACACCATGCTGCAGAGCTACGTGCTGGCCTCGCACCGCAACCACGGCATGGACAGCCTGGCCGAGCGGCTGCTCAACCTGAAGACCATCACCTACGAAGAGGTGTGTGGCAAGGGCGCCGGCCAGATCGGCTTCGACCAGATCGACCTGGCGCGCGCCACCGAGTACGCCGCCGAAGACGCCGACGTGACGCTGCGCCTGCATCGCAAGATGTTTCCGCAGGTGGAAGCGGCCGCAGGGTTGCGCCGCGTGTATGAAGAGATCGAGATGCCGGTCTCGGTGGTGCTGCAGAAGATCGAGCGCAACGGCGTGCTGATCGACGCCGAACGCCTGGCCGCGCAGAGCGCCGAGCTGGGCCAGCGCATGCTGGCGCTGGAGCAGTCCGCGTACGAGGCCGCGGGCCAGCCGTTCAACCTGGGCTCGCCCAAGCAGATCGGCGAGATCCTGTTCAACCAGATGAAGCTGCCGGTGGTGAAGAAGACCGCCAGCGGCGCGCCGTCGACCGACGAAGAGGTGCTGCAGAAGCTGGCCGAGGACTACCCCCTGCCCAAGCTGCTGCTCGACTACCGCGGCCTGGCCAAGCTCAAGTCCACCTACACCGACAAGCTGCCCAGGATGGTCAATGCGCGCACCGGCCGCGTGCACACCAGCTACGGGCAGGCCACCGCGGTGACGGGCCGGCTGGCATCGACCGAGCCCAACCTGCAGAACATCCCGGTGCGCACCGAGGAAGGCCGCCGCATCCGCGAAGCCTTTATCGCCGAGCCGGGCAGCGTGATCGTGTCGGCCGACTATTCGCAGATCGAGCTGCGCATCATGGCCCATATCTCCGGCGACGAGAACCTGCTGCGCGCCTTCGCCAACGGCGAGGACATCCATCGTGCCACCGCCGCCGAGATCTTCGGCGTGGAGCGCGACGCGGTCGGCAGCGAGCAGCGCCGCTATGCCAAGGTCATCAACTTTGGCCTGATCTATGGCATGAGCGCGTTCGGGCTGGCCAGCAACCTGGGCATCGAACGCGACGCGGCCAAGCACTATATCGACCGCTACTTCATGCGCTACCCCGGCGTGGCGCACTACATGGAAGAAACCCGGCAGACCGCGCGCGAGCAGGGCTATGTCGAGACCGTGTTCGGCCGCCGGCTGTGGCTGCCCGATATCAACGGCGGCAGTGGCCCGCGCCGCCAGGCCGCCGAGCGCGCCGCCATCAATGCGCCGATGCAGGGCACGGCCGCCGACCTGATCAAGCTGTCGATGATCGCGGTACAGGGCTGGCTGGAGCGCGACGGGCTGCAGACGCGCCAGATCATGCAGGTGCACGATGAACTGGTGCTGGAAGTGCCCGAGCATGAGCTGGAACTGGTGAAGGCGCGCCTGCCAGAGCTGATGTGCACGGTGGCGCAGTTGCGCGTGCCGCTGGTGGCCGAGGTGGGCAGCGGCGCCAACTGGGAAGAAGCGCACTGAAAGCGCAATGAAGTTGAGCTGACAACCCTCCCCCGCGTTTGCATGGCGGTATCGATTGAAGCGACTGCTGAGTCGTGTTATGCGGCTTGCCATGCATGCTGCAATGCAGCAGACTGTGGCCATGCCTCAGGCACGGATTTCACAATACGCACGGGTAGACCATGACAGAAGCAAAGGCGCACCGCATCGTTGTCGTCGGCGGCGGGGCAGGAGGGCTGGAACTGGTAACCAGGCTCGGCGACAAGCTTGGCAGGAAGGGAACGGCGCAGGTGGTCCTGGTGGACCGCTTGCCTACCCACATCTGGAAACCGCTGCTGCATGAAGTTGCCGCCGGCAGCATGGATCCCAACACGCACCAGCTCGAATACGCGGCGCAGGCGCGCTGGCACCATTTCGAGTTCCAGCAGGGCGAGCTGACCGGCATCGACCGCGCGCGCAAGACCATCGCCGTATCTGCCTGCAATGACCAGGACGGCGCCGAGCTGCTGCCCGCGCGCGAGTTGCCGTATGACACGCTGGTGCTGGCGATCGGCTGCGTCACGCATTTCTTCGGCGTGCCGGGCGCCGCCGAGAACGCCATCGCGCTCGATACCGTGGCGCAGGCCGAACGCTTCCGCAAGCGCCTGATCGCCGCCTGCGTGCGTGCGCAGAACGGGCGCGGGCGCATCGGCGAGGACGGCCGTCCGCGCGTTGACGTGGCCATCATCGGGGCCGGCGCCACCGGCGTCGAACTGTCGGCGGAGCTGCGCAACACCGCGCACGTGCTCAGCGCCTATGGCCTGCACCGCCTCGACCCGCGCCGCGACGTGCGCATCCACGTGGTCGAGGCCGGCCCGCGCATCCTGCCGGCGCTGTCGGAGCGCGTCTCGGCCGAGACCGCCAAGCTGCTGAAGAAGCTCGATGTCGATGTCTTTACCAGCGAGCGCGTGACCGAGGTCACGCCGCAGGCCGTGCTGACCGCCAGCGGCAAGACCATCGATGCCGACCTGACGGTGTGGGCCGCGGGCATTACCGCGCCGCAGGTGCTGGCCACGCTGGGCCTGCCGACCAGCCGCCAGGGGCAGATCGTGGTCGGCCCGACGCTGCAGAGCGAGGGCGATCCCGACATCTTTGCCTTCGGCGACTGCGCCAGCTGCCCGTGGCCGGAGAAGCAGACCTCGGTGCCGCCGCGCGCGCAGGCGGCGCACCAGCAGGCGACCTTCCTCTACCAGGCGCTGTGCGCGCGGCTCGAAGGCAAGCCGCTGCCGTCGTTCGCTTTCAAGGATTTTGGCTCGCTGGTGTCGCTGGGGCACTTCAGCGCGGTGGGCAGCCTGATGGGCGGGCTGATCGGCGGCTCGATGTTTATCGAAGGACTGATGGCGCGCGTCATGTACACCTCGCTGTACCGGATGCACGTGATGGCGCTGCACGGCGCGGTCGGCATGGCGCTGGACACCGTGTCGCACTGGCTGCGCAGCAAGACCAGCCCGCGGGTGAAGCTGCACTGAGGCAGCACTGGGAACATCGTGCAGGCATGAGCACGAAGCGTCATGTCTGCTTAGAATCGGTGGCTGGCGATTTTTGGCGCGCCAGCCACCCATGTTCCTGGAGACACGCATGCTCAAACCCGAAGTGGAAAGCCTCGTCCCCGGCCAGACCTTCGACCGCCGCGGCTTCGTCAAGACCGCGCTCGGTTCCGCCTTTGCCGCGGCTGCCTTGCCGGTGATGGCCCAGCAAGCCATCAAGACCGATTTCGCCGGCCTGACCGCGGGCGAGGTCACGATCCCGTCCGGCGGCTTCAGCATGCCCGCCTACCGGGCCCAGCCGGAAGGCAAGAAAAACCTGCCGGTGGTGCTGGTCGTCAGCGAGATCTTCGGCGTGCACGAATACGTCGCCGATATCTGCCGGCGCTTCGCCAAGCTCGGCTACCTGGCGATCGCGCCCGAACTGTTCGCGCGCCAGGGCGACCCGCAGAGCTTCGGTTCCATCCAGGAACTGCAGCGCGAGGTGATCGCCAAGGTCTCGGACGCCCAGGTCATGGGCGACCTCGACGCCGCGGTGGCCTGGGCGGGCGCCAATGGCGGCGACCGGTCGCGGCTCGGCATCACCGGCTTCTGCTGGGGCGGCCGCATCACCTGGCTGTTCGCGGCGCACAGCCGGCAGCTCAAGGCCGCCGTGGCCTGGTACGGCCAGCTGTCGCCAGAGCCCGCGCCGCTGAAGCCCAAGAACCCGATCGACCTTGTCGGCCAGCTGCATGCGCCGGTGCTCGGCCTGTACGGCGGCAAGGACACCGGCATCCCGCTGGAGCATGTGGAGAAGATGAAGGCGGCGCTGGCGGCTTCATCCGACCGGGACGCCAAAGGCTCGCGCTTCGTGGTCTATCCCGAGTCCGGCCATGCTTTCCATGCCGACTACCGGCCCAGTTACCGCGAAGCGGACGCCAGGGACGGCTGGCAGAAGGCGCTGGCCTGGTTCAAGCAGCACGGCGTAGCGTGATCCGTTCGGGGTGACTCGGTCGAGAGCAGGATTGCAAAGTCCCGGCGGATACGTACAATGCGGCCTTTGAGTTATTGCAACATTGTTGCGTTAGCCGCCCGGCGCAATGCGGGCGGAACGGCGGAGCTGCTTGCTGGATGGCTGAAAGGCCGCCAGCGTCGCCACCTGGGAGCCCATCATCCATTCGACGCTTTTGTATATCCTGCTCGCCGCCACGATCTCGGGCGTGGGCAGCATCTTCGGGGCGGCGCTGCTGTCGCTGACGGTGGCGTCCCGCGTGGTCGAGCGCATGGTGAGCTTCTCGGTGGGCGTACTGCTCGCCACGGCGCTGCTGCATTCGCTGCCGGAGGCGTTCGAGTCCGGCGCCGACCCGCGCGCGCTGTTCGGCACGCTGCTGGCGGGGCTGCTGGGCTTCTTCCTGCTGGAGAAGATCTCGCTGCTGCGCCACTCGCACCACCACGAGGGCGACGGGCACCACCACCATCACGGCCATGACCGCGAAGAGGCGGGGCGCAGCGGCCTGACCATCCTGGTGGGCGATACCTTCCACAACTTTGCCGACGGCATCGTGATCGCGGCGGCCTTCCTGGCTGACCCGCATATCGGCGTGGTCACCGCGCTGGCCATTGCCGCGCACGAAATCCCGCAGGAAGTGGGCGACTTCATCGTGCTGCTCAACGCGGGGTTCTCCAAGGCGCGCGCCTTCGCCTTCAACCTGCTGTCGAGCGTGGCGGCCATCGCCGGCGGCCTGGTCGGGTACTTCCTGCTCGACGAGATGAGCGGCTGGATCCCCTACGTGCTGGTGATCGCCGCCAGCAGCTTCCTCTATATCGCCGTCAGCGACCTGATGCCGCAGATGCAGCGCAAGCCGCGCTGGCGCGAGTCGGCGATCCAGGTAGTGCTGGTGGCGGCGGGGATTTCGGCGATCGTCTTTATCACCAACGGCGTGCACGAGCGGCACGGCCACGCGCACGGCAGCGCCGCGCCGGTGGCCACTTCGCACTGAGCTGCCGCTCGCGTCAGGCGGCGCCGGTCGCCACCGGGCGCGCCGGATCAGCGCACCATTCGCTCCACGAGCCCGGGTAGAGCGCCGCGCCGCCCAGGCCGGCTGCTTCCAGCGCCAGCAGGTTGTGGCAGGCCGTCACGCCGGAGCCGCACTGCATCACCGCCTGAGCGGGCGCGCGCTGGCCCAGCACCGCGCCAAACTCGGCGCGCAGCGTTTCCGGGGACTTGAAGCGACCTTGGGCGTCGAGGTTGTCCTTGAAGAAGCGGTTGACCGCCCCGGGGATACGGCCGCCGACCGGATCCAGCGTTTCGTTCTCGCCGCGGAAGCGGTCGGGCGCGCGTGCGTCGACCACCAGCAGCGCGGCGCGGCCGAGGTTGTCGAGCAGGTCGGCGGCGTCCACCGTCGGCACCAGCGACTCGCGGCGCGAAATCTTGCCGGGAAACTCCGGCTCCGGGGTGGCCTCATGCTCCAGCGGCATGCCTGCCTTGATCCAGGCATCCTTGCCGCCATCCAGCACCGCGACCTCGTCATGGCCGATCCAGCGCAGCAGCCACCACAGCCGCGCGGCGAACATGCCGCCCTGCGCGTCGTAAGCCACTACCGGGGTGTCGTCTTCCACGCCCAGCGCCTGCAGCCGCGCGACGAAGTCGTCGGCATCGGGCAGGGGGTGCCGGCCGTTGCTGCCGGTCTTGCGGCCCGACAGTTCGTTGTCCAGGTGCAGGTAGAACGCGCCCGGCAGGTGGCCGACGTGGTACGCCTCGCGCCCGGCGGCGGGGTTGGCCAGGTCGAAGCTGCAGTCGATCACGACGCAGCGGCCGTTGCCGGCCAGCAGCGCCTGCAGTGCGGTGACGGAAATCAGCGGTTTCTGCATGGGAATCCTGTAGCGAGCGAAGGGAACGAAAGCTTAACGGATGCTACACCTCGGGATGCACTTCCGCCTCGGGCGACTTGACCGGCGTGGCCGGTGTCGGCTTGGCGTCGGTGCCCTGGCGCGCGCGCATCAGCGTGGTGGCAATGCCGCTGGCAATGATCAGCCCCATGCCCAGCCACGACAGCCAGTTGAGCTTGTCGGACCAGATCAGCATGCCCCACACACTGGAAAAGACGATGCCGGCATATTGCAGGTTGGCGGTCAGAAGGGTGTTGCCGCGCTTGTAGGCGCGCGTCATCGCGGTCTGGCCCAGCGTCGCCAGGATGCCGATGGCCAGCAGCAGGCCAACGCCATACCAGGTATGCGGGCTGACGCCGGAAATCAGCATCCAGGCCAGACCGGCGATCATGCCGACCAGCGAGAAATAGAACACGATGCGGCCCTCGGGCTCGCCCAGCTGGCCGAGTTGGCGTACCTCGACGTAGGCCAGCGCGGTGAAGACCCCGGAGATCAGGCCGACCAGGCCGCCGGTGAGCTGGTCCTTGCCGACCGAGGGCTGCAGCAGGCAGATCACGCCGGCGAAGGACAGCAGGATCGCCAGCACCAGGCGCCGGTCGGCATTGCCGGCGGTGCCGGCCAGGGCGGCGCTGGCGCCGAGGATCAGCGCGATCCACACCGGCGACATGTAGTTCAGCGTCATCGCCGTCGCCAGCGGCAGCAGCGTGATCGAGGTGAACCACAGCATCAGCGCGGTCACGCCGAACACGCTGCGCTTGATATGCGACAGCATGTAGGGCGTGCGCACCGGCACGCCGCGCGACGACAGCAGCACCCACATGATGACCACGCTGATCAGCCCGCGGTAGAACACGATCTCGCCGGTGGTGTAAAGGTCGGATGCCAGCTTGACGCCCACCCCCATCAACGAGAACGAGAAGGCGGCGAACAGCATCCAGAGCGATTGCATGGCGGGGGCGGAGCGTGGAGTGGCGTGGTGTTGCGGGGGACTTGCGAAAGGCGCGGGCGGCGACGCCGCCGGCATTGCGGAGCAATGATTCTATCAGCGCACATCGCGCCCTAAAGCAAAACGGACCGCCGTGGCGGTCCGTGATGGCGCAAGCCGTGCGGTTATCGCACTAGCCCTGGTATGACATGGCGCGGCGATACCACTCGTGGAAGTGCTGCATGCCGTCTTCCATCGGCGACTGGTACGGCCCGACCTCGCTGGTGCCGCGCTTCAGCAGCGCCAGCCGGCCGGCATCCATGCGCTCGGCGATCTCGTCGTCCTCGACGCAGGTTTCCATATAGGCGGCGCGCTCGGCCTCGACAAACTCGCGCTCGAACAGCGCGATTTCCTCGGGATAGTAGAACTCCACCACATTGCGGGTCTTGCGCGGGCCCAGCGGGTGCAGCGTCGAGATCACCAGCACGTTCGGGTACCACTCCACCATGATGTTGGGGTAGTAGGTCAGCCAGATCGCGCCGTGCTTGGGCAGCACGCCGTTGTTGAAGCGCAGCACCGCGTCGTGCCATTTCTGGTACGTCGGGCTGCCGGGGCGCTTCAGGCCCGCGTGCAGGCCCACGGTCTGCACGCTGTGCCATTCGCCGAACTCCCACTTCAGGTCGTCGCACGAGACAAAGCTGCCGAGCCCCGGGTGGAACGGCACGACGTGGTAATCCTCCAGGTAGACCTCGATAAAGGTCTTCCAGTTGTAGTCACAGTCATGCACTTCGACGTGGTCGAGCATGTAGCCGTCGAATTTCAGGTCCTGCGCCACGCCCAGCCTGGCCAGGTCGGCGCGCACGTCGCGCTTGCCGTCGAACAGCAGACCGTTCCAGTTCTGCAGCGGCGAGCGCTTCAGGTGCAGGCATGGCTGCTGGTCGAAATGCGGCGCGCCGAGCAGTTCGCCCTTGAGGTCGTAGGTCCAGCGGTGCAGGGGGCAGACGATGTTCTGCTTGTTGCCGCGGCCATTGAGCATGATGGCCTGGCGGTGGCGGCACACGTTGGACATCAGTTCCACGCCGGCGGCATTGCGCACCAGCATGCGGCCCTCGTCCTCGGCCTTGAGCGTGTGGTAGTCGCCGACCTCGGGAACCATCAGTTCGTGGCCGACGTAGCCGGGACCTTGCCTGAACAGCAGTTCCAGTTCTTGTTGGTGCAGCGTTTCGTCGAAGTAGACGCCGACGGGCAGTTGCGTATCAGCCGGCGCCAGCTTAAGCGCGGTGCTGAGATTGGACATTATCCCCACTCCCAGATGAACAGGTGAAAGCAGTGAACAACCCAACCATCGAAAATTGAATCGATTTGGGAAAGACAGCCGCGGGTTGGCGAGGATGCGTCAGACCCTCGCGGCGAACGGGGGATTGTACCCGAGCCAAAAAGTTAAGGGACTGATTTTTTTGCCTTTTTAGCGAAAAAGTCGACCCGGGTCGTCATCGGGGTGCCGTACCGGCCGCATTCGGAAAGACGACCCAAGCGCACAAGTCACATACGCCCCGGCTGCACTCCGTCGGCACGCGGTTGGCGTCCACTCCCGCATGCTCAAGGATGGGGCAAGCGCCGGCTTTGGCGTAAAATCCGGGCTTCATCATCCGGGTTTTGCCCCCGGCGCCATATTCTCAGGGCCCTACATGCCAAAGACGACGACCGCTGCGGTCCAGACCGAAGACACCACCACGGCCTCCGTGCCGCCCGCTTCCTATGAAGCGGCGATGGCCGAACTCGAGACCCTGGTGGCCAGCATGGAGAGCGGCGAACTGCCGCTCGAGGCCTCGCTGGCGGCCTACCGCCGCGGCGCCGAGCTGGTGCGCTACTGCCAGCAGAAGCTGGAGCGCGTCGAGCAGCAGGTCAGGGTGCTGGAGGGCGAGGTACTGAAGCCGCTCGCCGGCGAAGGCAACGGCGGCAACGGGATCAATGGCGCGCAGGGGGCGGACGAGGCATGACCGATTTCGCCCAGTGGATGCAGGGGCAAAGCGCCCGTACCGAAGCCGCACTGCAAGCAGCGTTGCCAGATGCCAACACCGTGCCGCATACGCTGCACGAAGCGATGCGCTATGCTGCACTGAGCGGCGGCAAGCGCGTGCGGCCGCTGTTAGTGCACGCTGCCGGCGAGGTCAGCGGGGCCGACCCCGCCGCCTGCGATGCCGCGGCCTGCGCGCTGGAGATGATCCACGCCTACTCGCTGGTCCACGACGACATGCCGTGCATGGACGACGATGACCTGCGCCGTGGCCGGCCTACCGTGCACAAGGCCTACGACGAGGCCACTGCGCTGCTGGTGGGCGACGCGCTGCAGACCCAGGCCTTCATCGTGCTGGCCGGCGCCGAGGTTCTGACACCCGCGGCACGGCTGAAGCTGGTGGCGGAGCTGGCGCAGGCGTCGGGCTCGACCGGCATGGCCGGCGGCCAGGCGATCGACCTGCAGAACGTGGGCCGCGCGATGACGCGCGACGCGCTCGAGGCCATGCACCGGATGAAGACCGGTGCGCTGCTGCGCGCCAGCGTGCGCATGGGCGCGTTGTGTGGCGAAATCGACGCCGGCGGGCTGGCCGAGCTGGACAAGTATGCGGCGGCGGTGGGATTGGCGTTCCAGGTGGTTGACGATATTCTGGACGTCACCGCGGATACCGCCACGCTGGGCAAGACCGCCGGCAAGGACGCCGCGCACGACAAGCCGACCTACGTGTCGCTGATGGGGCTGGCAGCGGCGCGCGACCTGGCCGGGGCGTTGCGCACCGAGGCGCATGCAGCGCTGGCCGGCTTCGGCAGCCGCGCAGCCCGCCTGGCCGACCTGGCGGACCTGATCGTGCTGCGCACACACTGAAATGACGAGCCGGACGAAAGAAACCGGTGGCCGAACGGAAATCATGACCTACGCACTCCTCAAGAAGATTGACGCCCCCGCAGACCTGCGCAAGCTCGACCGTCGCGAACTCCAGACGCTTGCGGATGAACTGCGCGCCTACGTGCTGGAGTCGGTCTCGCAGACCGGCGGCCACCTGTCTTCGAACCTCGGCACGGTCGAGCTGACCATCGCGCTGCACTACGTCTTCAACACCCCCGATGACCGGCTGGTGTGGGACGTGGGCCACCAGAGCTACCCGCACAAGATCCTGACCGGGCGCCGCGAGCGCATGGGCACGCTGCGCCAGTGGGGCGGCATCTCGGGCTTCCCGCGCCGCAGCGAGAGCGAGTACGACACCTTCGGCACCGCGCATTCGTCGACGTCGATCTCGGCAGCGCTGGGCATGGCGCTGGGCGCGCGCACGCTGGGCGAAAAGCGCGTCTCGGTGGCGGTGATAGGCGACGGCGCCATGACCGCGGGCATGGCCTTCGAGGCGCTGAACAACGCCGGCGTGTACAAGGACCTGCCGCTGGTGGTGGTGCTCAACGACAACGACATGTCGATCTCGCCGCCGGTGGGCGCACTCAACCGGCACCTGGCCCGGCTGCTGAGCGGCCAGTTCTATGCCGCCACCAAGAAGGGCATCGAGAAGGTGCTGTCGGTGGCGCCGCCGGTGCTGGAATTCGCCAAGCGCTTCGAGGAACACGCCAAGGGCATGATGGTGCCGGCGACGCTGTTCGAGGAATTCGGCTTCAACTACATCGGCCCGATCGACGGCCACGACCTGAACTCGCTGGTGCCGACGCTGCAGAACATCCGCGAGCGCGCGCTGGAAGGCGCGGGCCCGCAGTTCCTGCACGTCGTGACCAAGAAGGGCCAGGGCTACAAGCTGGCCGAGGCCGACCCGATCCTGTACCACGGCCCGGGCAAGTTCAACCCCGCGGAGGGCATCCGCCCGGCCGCCAAGCCGGCGCGCAAGACGTATACGCAGGTGTTCGGCGACTGGCTGTGCGACATGGCCGCCGCCGACAAGCGGCTGGTCGGCATCACCCCGGCGATGCGCGAAGGCTCGGGCATGGTCGAGTTCGAGAGGCGCTTCCCGGACCGCTACTACGACGTCGGCATCGCCGAGCAGCACGCGGTGACCTTCGCCGGCGGCCTGGCCTGCGAGGGCCTGAAGCCAGTGGTGGCGATCTACTCCACCTTCCTGCAGCGCGGCTATGACCAACTGATCCACGACGTGGCGCTGCAAGGCCTGCCGGTGGTGTTCGCGCTGGACCGCGCCGGTCTGGTCGGCGCAGACGGCGCCACCCATGCGGGTGCCTACGATATCGCCTACCTGCGCTGCATCCCCAACATGATGGTGATGACGCCGTCGGACGAAAACGAGTGCCGCCAGCTGCTGACCACGGCGTTCCACCAGGATTGCCCGACCGCGGTGCGCTATCCGCGCGGCACCGGCCCGGGCGCGGCAATTGCCGCCGAACTCGCCGGCGTACCGGTCGGCAAGGGCGTGGTGCGCCGCGAAGGCGCTGCGCGCGCCGGCCAGCGCGTCGGCTTCCTGGCCTTCGGCTCGATGCTGCATCCGGCCCTGGGCGCCGCCGAGGCGCTGGATGCGACCGTTGCCGACATGCGCTTCGTCAAGCCGCTCGACGTGGAACTGGTCAAGCGCCTGGCCGCCGGGAACGACTTCCTGGTCACGGTGGAAGAGGGCAGCGTGATGGGCGGTGCGGGCAGCGCCGTGCTTGAGGCGCTGGCCGAAGCCGGCATCGATATCCCGGTGCTGGTGCTGGGCCTGCCCGACCGCTTCGTCGACCATGGCGACCCGGCCTACCTGCTGCAGCAGTGCGGGCTCGACGCGGCCGGCATCGAGCGCTCGGTGCGGCAGCGCTTCGGCCTGGACCAGCCCAAGGTCTCGGTCGCTTCGCGCGTGGCCTGACCGCTGCCGGAGTGATCCCCGGCGGCTGGCCGGGATTACCTGTGCCGGCCAGGGGGATTTGGCCCTCGGCAACGAGTGCGTCCAAATTCCCTTAAACTCCCCCTTTTTGTGTTCGCAGCTGCGGGTCGGCGCGCCCTGTGCCGGGTCCCGTGGTTTCACACTCGTTGCGCGGCATGGATGGACTGCGAAAATGCCGCGACCGTAAGGACCTGTGCCAAGCGCTCAAATGCTCAAACGCTCAAACGCTGGTGCAGCCCTGGAGGAAACCGTAGATGAATGACATCAATCCCGCCTTCGTGATGCCCGACGTCCAGTCGAGCCTCGACACCCGCCAGATCCCCATCCAGCGCGTCGGTGTCAAGGGCGTGCGATATCCCGTGACCCTGAAGACCCCGGCCGGCATCATGCCGAGCGTGGGTACCTTCAACCTCGACGTGCACCTGCCGGCGGACCAGAAGGGCACGCATATGTCGCGCTTCGTCGCGCTGCTGGAAGAAGAGCGCGCGCCGCTGGAGCTGGCCAGCTTCTGCCTGCTGCTCGGCAAGATGCTGGAAAAGCTGGAAGCCGAGGCGGGCCGCATCGAGGTCACCTTCCCGTACTTCATCAGCAAGATCGCGCCGGTGTCGGGCGTGGAGTCGCTGCTGGACTATGAGGTCACGCTGACCGGCGAAGTGCGCAACGGCCAGACGCGCGTGTTCCTGAAGGCGATGGTGCCGGTGACCAGCCTGTGCCCGTGCTCGAAGAAGATCTCGCAGTACGGCGCGCATAACCAGCGCTCGCATATCACGATGGACGTGGAACTGGCTGCGGAACTGCCGGTGGAAGCGCTGGTGCGGATGGCCGAGGAAGAGGCGTCGTGCGAACTGTGGGGGCTGCTCAAACGCCCGGACGAGAAGTTCGTCACCGAGCGCGCGTACGAGAACCCCAAGTTCGTCGAAGACCTGGTGCGCGATATCGCGATGCGGCTGAATGCGGATGAGCGCATCGTGGCCTATGTACTGGAAGCGGAGAACTTCGAGTCGATCCACAACCACAGCGCGTATGCGGTGATCGAGCGGGACAAGCGGGTGAACTGATCCCCCAAGTTGCTGAAACGAAGAAGCCACCGCACGCGGTGGCTTCTTCCTTTGGCGAGGGAACCGTCAGGCCGCGGACGGCAGCCGGATATCCGCCAGGTCCCACCTCGGCGTCACGCCATAGCCGTACTCGCGCCGCGCCAGTTCCGGCGCCGCCTGCAGGCGCATCGCGCCGGCAAATGCAATCATCGCGCCGTTATCGGTGCAGAACGCCAGGTCCGGGTAATACACGTCGATCCTGCGCTGCCTGCCGAGCAGGTCCAGCCGCTCGCGCAGCTGCCGGTTGGCGCCGACGCCGCCGGCCACCACCAGCCGCTTGTGGCCGGTCTGCTTCAGCGCCGCGAACGACTTCGCCGCCAGCACATCGACGATCGCTTCGACAAAGGCGCGCGCCAGGTTGGCGCGGTCCTGCTCGCAGGTATTGGACAGCTTGCGGGTTTGCGTCAGCACCGCGGTCTTCAGCCCCGCGAAGGAAAAATCGAGATTGCCCGAATGCAGCATCGGCCGGGGCAGCGCGAACGCGCCGGGCGTGCCGAACTCGGCCATTCGTGATACTTCCGGCCCGCCGGGATAGCCCAGGCCGAGCAGCTTGGCGGTCTTGTCGAAGGCCTCGCCGGCGGCATCGTCCAGCGTCTCGCCCAGCAGCGTGTAATCGCCGACGCCGCGCACGTCCATCAGCTGGGTATGCCCGCCGGACACCAGCAGCGCCACGAACGGGAACGGCGGCGGCTCGCGCGTCAGCAGCGGCGACAGCAGGTGGCCTTCGAGATGGTGCACGCCGACCATCGGCACGTTCAGCGCAAAGCCCAGCGCATTGGCGACCGAGGCGCCGACCAGCAGCGCGCCGGCAAGACCCGGCCCCTGGGTAAAGGCGATGGCGTCGATGTCCCGGCGGGTGCGGCCGGCATCGGCCAGCACCTGTTCGAGCAGCGGCAGCACACGGCGGATATGGTCGCGCGAGGCAAGTTCGGGGACCACGCCACCATAGTCGCGGTGCATGGCGATCTGCGAATGCAGTGCATGCGCCAGCAGGCCGGCCTCGGTGTCGTAGAGGGCCAGCCCGGTTTCGTCGCAGGAAGATTCGATGCCGAGGACAAGCATGAGGAAGAAGCCAAAGGCCGCAGCGAAAGGCGAAACGGCCGTCGAAACAACAGGTTGCAGGAAGCGCGCAGGGTAGCACAGCGGCGGGCAGCGTGCTTTTCGCTACAATCTGCCCTTTCTTGAGCGGTGGCAACAGATGGATTGGCGAGGCGAGCAATGAGCGGGGCGACGGGAACCCGGACGGGCCGGTATGACGTGGCCGTGCTGGGCGCGGGCGCGGCCGGCATGATGTGCGCCGCCGTCGCCGGCCAGAACGGCGCCAGCGTGGTGCTGGTCGATCACGCGACCAAACTGGCCGAGAAGATCCGCATCTCCGGCGGCGGCCGCTGCAATTTCACCAACCTGCAGGCGGGGCCGGCCAACTACCTGTCGTCCAATCCGCACTTCTGCCGCTCCGCGCTGGCGCGCTATACCCCGCAGGACTTCCTCGACCTGATGCGCCGCCACGGCATCGCCTGGCATGAGAAACATCGCGGCCAGCTGTTCTGCAATGACAGCGCCGAGGACGTGATCGCCATGCTGCGCGCGGAATGCGACACCGGCCGCGTACGCTGGCAGACCGCCTGTGCGGTAGCGGAAGTCCGCCGCGAGGGCGATGACTTCGTGTTGCTGACCTCCGCCGGCACGATCCGCGCCGGCGCCCTCGTGGTGGCAACCGGCGGGCTGTCGATCCCCAAGATCGGCGCCACCGACTTCGGCTACCGCATCGCGCGCCAGTTCGGGCTGGGCATCGTCGAAACCCGGCCGGCGCTGGTGCCGCTGACTTTCGACGGCAAGGACTGGACCCCGTTCGCGCCGCTGGCCGGCGTGTCTCTGGAGGTGGATGTCGCCACCGGCAACGGCAAGACGGCGGGCGCGTTCCGCGAAGACCTGCTGTGGACGCACCGCGGGTTGTCCGGGCCGGCGGTGCTGCAGATCTCGAGCTACTGGAAGCCGGGCACGCCGATTGCCATCGACCTGTTCGACGGAGAAGACGCCGCGGCCTGGCTGCTGGAGCAGAAGGGCGGCAGCCGCAAGCACCTCGGCAACCTGCTGGCGCAGCGGCTGCCGGCGCGGCTGGCCGACGCATGGTGCGCCGCCGCTGGCGTGGATGCCGCCATGCCGCTGCACGATGTCACGGACAAGGGACTGCGCAAGCTTGGCGCATCGCTCAACGGCTGGCGCATTGTGCCGTCGGGCACCGAAGGCTATCGCAAGGCTGAGGTGACGATCGGCGGCGTCGATACGCGCGCGCTGTCCTCGGCCACGATGATGGCGCGCGAGGTGCCGGGGCTCTACTTCATCGGCGAGGTGGTCGATGTGACGGGCTGGCTGGGCGGCTACAACTTCCAATGGGCCTGGGCGTCCGCCGTCGCGGCAGGCAAGGCGGTGGCGGAGGCCAGCCGCAGCGCTGCCGCGGGACAGTCAGTGGCCTGACCGCCGATCCTGTTTGTACTCAGGGCCCGCTTTTTCCGTGCCCGTTGCGCGCCACTTCCGTGCTCGGGGCTTGGTGCTACAATCCAGAACTTCGTAAAGCCGCTATCCCGAAAATCGAAGCTGTTCTGAACCGGGCCTCGCGCTTGCACCAACCCGCTGTGGCGCCACGCTTCGGCGGGTTTTTGCGTTATGGGCCTTGCAGTGGGCGGCTCTCGCCGCCACCTGTGAGTGTCCGCACACTTTCTGGAAGATCACGATGTCCCTCAAAGCCCGTATCAGCGAAGATATGAAGACCGCCATGCGCGCCCGCGAAACCGAGCGCCTCGGCACCATCCGCCTGCTTCTGGCCGCGATCAAGCAGCGCGAGGTCGACGAGCGCACGGAACTTGACGATACCGCCGTGCTGGCCGTGGTTGAGAAGCTGATCAAGCAGCGCAAGGATTCAATCTCCCAGTTCCAGCAGGCCGGCCGCAACGACCTGGCCGACAAGGAACTTGCCGAAGTCGAGGTGCTGAAGGTCTACATGCCCGCCGCGCTGTCCGAGGCCGAAGTCGCCGCCGAAGTCCAGCAGGCGGTCGCCGCCACCGGGGCTGCCGGCCCGCAGGACATGGGCAAGGTCATGGGCGTACTCAAGGGCAAGCTCGCCGGCCGTGCCGACATGACGGCCGTGTCGGCGCTGGTCAAGGCGGCGCTGGCTCCGAAGTAAGTGCTGATTTAATCAGATATAGGCGTGATGCACGCCGGATCGTCGGGATTCGGCGTAAATGCACGGAGTTGATAAACATTGCGGGCGGCCTGAGCGCGCTGCACTACAATATTCCGATAGCAACCGGGCGCCGCACCGGTCACGCATTCCTAGAAATTGCCTCCCGTCGCGGGACGGCCAAGCCTCAGGACGGTCAGTCGGGTGATTCCGCAATCCTTTATTCAGGACCTGCTCAACCGTGTCGACATTGTCGATGTGGTGGGCAAGTATGTGCAGCTGAAGAAGGGCGGCGCGAATTTCATGGGGCTGTGCCCCTTCCATAACGAGAAATCGCCGTCGTTCACGGTTTCGCCGACCAAGCAGTTCTACCACTGCTTCGGCTGCGGCGCCCATGGCTCGGCCATCGGTTTCCTGATGGAGTACTCCGGCCAGTCCTACCCGGAGGCGGTGCGCGAGCTGGCGCAGTCGGTCGGCATGACCGTGCCGGAAGAGCGCGACCGGCTGCCGCCGGGGCAACGCGCCGAACAGCAGGCCCGCTCGGTGGCGCTGTCCGACGCCATGACCCGCGCGACCGACTTCTACCGCCGCCAGCTGCGCACCGCGCCGCAGGCGATCCAGTACCTGAAGGGGCGCGGGCTGACCGGCGAGATCGCCGCGCAGTTCGGCCTGGGCTATGCGCCGGACGACTGGCAGGGGCTGGAAGCGGTGTTCGGCAGCTATCGCGACGACAATATCGCCGCGCCGCTGGCCGAATCGGGCCTGCTGATCGAAAGCGACAAGCGCGACCCCGACGGCAAGCCGCGGCGCTATGACCGCTTTCGCGACCGGATCATGTTCCCCATCCGCAACACCAAGGGAGCCGTGATCGGCTTCGGCGGCCGCGTAATGGGCCAGGGCGAGCCCAAGTACCTGAACTCGCCGGAAACCCCGCTGTTCAGCAAGGGGACCGAACTATACGGCCTGTTCGAGGCGCGCCATGCCATCCGGGAAACCGGATACGTATTGGTGGTCGAAGGGTATATGGACGTCGTGGCACTGGCCCAGCTCGGTTTTGCCAATGCCGTCGCTACCCTCGGCACGGCGTGCACCCCCGTGCACGTGCAGAAGTTGCTGCGCCAGACCGACGCGGTGGTGTTCTCGTTCGACGGCGATGCCGCCGGCCGCCGTGCGGCGCGAAGGGCACTCGAAGCCTGCCTGCCGCATGTGGCCGACAACAAGACCATCCGCTTCCTGTTCCTGCCGGCCGAGCACGATCCCGACAGCTATGTGCGCGAAGAGGGCACCGAAGCCTTTGCCACGCAGGTGCGCAATGCCATGCCGCTGTCGCGCTTCCTGCTGCAGTCGGTGACCGAGGAGCTTGACCTGCGCCAGCCCGAGGGCCGGGCCCGCGCCCAGTACGAGGCCAAGCCGCTGCTACAGGCGATGCCCGCCGGCGGCCTGCGGCTACAGATTGTGCGCGAACTTGCCGATGCCACTGGTACGACACCTGCCGAGATCGAGGCCATCTGCGGCTTGCGCAGCGATCCGGCCCGCGTGGGCCGTTTCGAGAAGCCGCGCCCGCGGGCAAGGCGGCAGGCGCCGACCGGCCTGGAGCAGCGCGTGATCCAGTTGCTGATGTGCTATCCGGCACTGTCCGCCCGGCTCGACGAAGACGCGCGCGCCTTGCTGCTGGATGGCGAGGGCGGCACAGGCGGAGAGAGCGAAGTGCTGACGCACCTGGTGTCGACATGCGATGGCCTGCAGGGCGAGGTGAATTTTGCGGCATTCAGCGAGCGGCTGGCCCAGTCGCCATATGCCGAACTGTACGCGGCTGCGCGCACCGCCGTGCTGAAGGAAGAGATCGAAGAGGCGCCTGCGACGCAGGAGTTCGATGCCGCCATCACCAAGCTGCTGGCAGAGCCGTTGCGGCGCGAACTCGACATGCTGCAGGCCGAAGTCGTGGCAGGGACCGCCGATGAGGCGGCCAAGCAACGCATGCGCTGGCTGGTGGGCGAGATCCACCGGCGGCGTCAACTTGGCTGAAGCGCGGCGGCGCGACGGCTATCAACCGGGAGGCAGGTTCAGGCGTTGGATGAGGGACTAGGCCGGCACCGCCGAGCTTAAGCCTTGATTTTTCAGGTGAAAACCTCACCTGACAGGAAGCTGGCTATCCGTGGCGTGCTACAATAGCCGGTTTGGATTGCGAAATCTTTCTTCCCAGTTCTGGTGAAAGTGAGCGTGCCAATGGCAAAGGCCAAAGCAACCGAAAAGGTTACAACGAAGGCTCCCCAATCAGGGAGCGGCAAGGCGTCTGCGAAAACGACGGCGGCGAAGACATCGACCGCGCCAGTCAGGACACCAGCCCGGTCTGCGCCATCCAAGTCCGTGCGTAGCGCGCAAGCGCCCGCCGTGACCACTCCTGCCAGGACTCGCACATCCAAGGAAACACAGGCCTCGACTTCGGCACGCGAGGGCGCCAGTACGAGCGGCAAGGTTGCCGTGTCTGCACCAGTGAAAGGCAAGAGTATCACCGTGGCGAAACAGCAGAATACCGAAGTCGAGAGCAAGCGAGCGGCAGCAGCCGGCGCCAAGAGCGGGGCCGCCAAGGCGGACAGCACCGCGACGGCATCCAAGGCGCGCACCGCGACCCCTGCATCCGTTGCATCCGAGCGTCCCGCTGCCCCGGCAATCAAGCCGGAGCCGAAAAAGCGCGGCCGCAAGCCCAAGGCCGAGATGCAGCACGACGACAGCACAACAGACGACGTGACTGAAGAGTTTTACGAGAACGACGTGCGCGCCGCGACGCCCGCAGCCGCGCCGAAGACCGAAAAGCAGAAGGCCAAGGACCGCAAGGCCAAGGAAAAGGCGCTGCTCAAGGAGTTCGCCTCGACCCAGCAGGGGACGGAAGAGGAGCTCGAGCTGCGTCGCCAGAAGCTCAAGGCGCTGATCAAGCTGGGCAAGTCGCGCGGCTACCTGACCTACGCGGAGATCAACGATCACCTGCCGGACGACATGGTCGATTCGGAAACGATCGACACGCTGGTCGCAACGCTGAACGACATCGGCATCGCCGTCTACGAACAGGCGCCGGATGCCGAGACGCTGCTGCTCAATGACAACGCGCCGTCCGCCACCAGCGAGGAAGAAGCCGAGGAAGAGGCCGAGGCGGCCCTGTCCACGGTTGACTCCGAGTTCGGCCGCACCACCGACCCGGTGCGCATGTACATGCGTGAAATGGGCACGGTCGAGCTGCTGACCCGCGAGGGCGAAATCGAAATCGCCAAGCGCATCGAAGCCGGCCTGAAGGACATGGTGATGGCGATCTCGGCATGCCCGGTCACCATCTCCGAGATCCTGGCCCACGCCGAGCGCGTGGCCAATGACGAGATCAAGATCGACGAGTTCGTCGACGGCCTGATCGACCCGAACGCCGATGAAGCCCCGGAAGCCCCCTCGGCCCCGGCCGCGGCGTCCGAAGACGAGGAGGAAGGCGACGAGAACGACGACGAGGAAGGCGACGAGGAAGACGACGACGAAGGCGGCGCCGGCGCCGGTGCCTCCGCGCGCCAGCTGGAAGAGCTGAAGCAGAACGCGCTGGAAAAATTCCGCGTGATCGCCGAGCAGTTCGACAAGATGCGCCGTGCCTTCGAGAAGGAGGGCTACAAGTCCAAGCCTTATGTCAAGGCCCAGGAAGCCATCCAGGCCGAACTGATGGGCATCCGCTTCACCGCCCGCAATGTCGAGCGCCTGTGCGACACGCTGCGCGGCCAGGTGGACGAAGTGCGCAAGCTCGAGCGCTCGATCCTGAATATCGTGGTCGACAAGTGCGGCATGCCGCGCTCGGAATTCGTCGCCCGTTTCCCGGGCAACGAGACCAACCTCGAGTGGATCAACACCGTGGTGGCCGACGGCAAGGGCTACAGCGCCATCGTCGAGCGCAACGTGCCGGCAGTGCATGAGCTGCAGCAGAAGCTGATCGACCTGCAGTCGCGCGTGGTGCTGCCGCTGAAGGAACTGAAGGGCGTCAACCGCAAGATGGCCGAGGGCGAGCGTCGTGCCCGCGAAGCCAAGCGCGAGATGACCGAGGCCAACCTGCGCCTGGTGATCTCGATCGCCAAGAAGTACACCAATCGCGGCCTGCAGTTCCTCGACCTGATCCAGGAAGGCAACATCGGCCTGATGAAGGCGGTGGACAAGTTCGAATACCGCCGCGGCTACAAGTTCTCGACGTATGCCACGTGGTGGATCCGCCAGGCCATCACGCGCTCGATCGCCGACCAGGCGCGCACCATTCGTATTCCGGTGCACATGATCGAGACGATCAACAAGATGAACCGCATCTCGCGCCAGATCCTGCAGGAAACCGGCAATGAACCGGATCCGGCAACGCTGGCCGAGAAGATGGAGATGCCGGAAGACAAGATCCGCAAGATCATGAAGATCGCCAAGGAACCGATCTCCATGGAAACGCCGATCGGTGACGACGACGACTCCCATCTGGGGGACTTCATCGAGGACACCAACACGCTGGCCCCGGCCGAAGCGGCGCTGCACGGCTCCATGCGCGACGTCGTCAAGGACGTGCTGGACTCGCTGACGCCGCGCGAAGCCAAGGTGCTGCGCATGCGCTTCGGCATCGAAATGAGCACCGACCACACGCTGGAAGAGGTCGGCAAGCAGTTCGACGTCACGCGCGAACGGATCCGCCAGATCGAGGCCAAGGCCCTGCGCAAGCTGCGCCACCCGAGCCGCTCCGACAAGCTGAAGAGTTTCCTGGAAGGCAACTAAACGCTTCCAAGGGCCTCTAGCTCATGCCTGGTTAGAGCAGCGGACTCATAATCCGTTGGTGCCGTGTTCGACTCACGGGAGGCCCACCAATGCTGTGAAAGAAGGGGTTACGGTGAATGCCGTAACCCCTTCTTTGCTTTGTCGCCAGTGACTTCCAGAAGCCCGCATGTGGCAACGCCGCTTCCAATGGCCAGCACACCACACGTTGAGGTGCAGGGCGCGATCCCTGGAGGAACCTCTGCCCGTGTAGCGATGGACTAAGGTAGTCGGATGCAACCCGTTCGCACCCGTTTAACCCGAAGAGGAGTCAAATCCATGTCCTATATCGACGGATTCTTGCTGGCCGTGCCGCAGGCCAATCGCGAAACCTACCGCCAGGTGGCGCAGAAGGCCGCAGCGGTGTTCAAGGAGCACGGCGCGCTGAAGGTGGTGGAATGCTGGGCGATGACGTGCCGGAGGGAAAGGTGACGTCCTTCACCATGGCGGTCAAGCGCAAGGACGATGAAGCGGTGGTGTTCTCCTGGATCGTGTGGCCGTCAAAGGAGAAGCGCGACACCGGCATGAAGGCGGCGATGGAAGACCCGCGCCTGAAGGAAGGGATGGACCCGATGCCGTTCGACGGTCAGCGGATGATCTACGGCGGCTTCGAGGTGATTGTCGACGAGTAAGGTCGCAGGGCGCCGTCGTAACGAGCACCGCGCCGACGTGGCAGCGCCGGCGCCAGGCATGCCGGTTCAGATCAGGTGGAAGACCATGCCCAGGGCGATCGCGCCGCCCAGGGTTTCCACTGCTGCGAGGGCGAGAAGGTTCTTCAGTACGAATGCGTCTTCTTTTTTCGTCACCATGGTCTGTCTCCCGGTCATTGGAATCGTCTTGGTGCTCCATTGACTGCGGCGATGTGCCGCCTTGGCTGTGCCATATCAATGTGATACCAGTAGACCCCATGCGCGGCGCGACCGGAAGCTGGCGGAAACCCGCTCGGAGAAAACCCCGATTCCTGGCTGGGCGAGTGCGAGTGATGATTGACAGGCTTTACAGGTGACGCCAGGCGCGCGCCGCCCGGCGCTCTGTTGTCGGCCGTACGACCCGCATTTGGGTGATGTGGGCCTTGGCGCGATCGGACAAGATCACCGCGTGGGTAATCGGAAGGTTGCCCCGCTACCACTTGAGCCCCGCTGCCCTCCCCGGCACCGGGGCTTTTTCCTTGCCAGGCGACCAGCTGGACCCATGGCAGGCCTCATGTGCGGCGGCTACACGAAGTGGGGCAAGATGATCCAGGACAACGGCATCCGCGGCGACCGAGTCACCTGGACGCCGCGCCGGTGGTGGACGGATCTCCCTGTCAGGCCGCCTGCTGTGCAGGCTGGGCCGGCTGACTCGCCGGCCGCGCCGGCAAGGGCAGGACGGTGGCCAGGCCTAGGAACTGGCTCGAAGTGCGCAGGAACTGCTGGCAGGTCTGGCGGAATTGCTCGAAGTCCATATTGGTCTCGGTGGTCGGAAGGTGGCGTCCGCGCGGCCGGTTCTGGCTCGCCTTGTCAACGGTGCCGCCGCATCATCCATTGCCGATGTGACAGTTTCTTGAAATCGCCCCGGCGGGGGCCGCGCAGTGTCGCGGCGCGCCTGCACACCCGCCCCATGCTGGTCACTCTAGCGGCAGAAATGCTAAAATTTAAGTCTTTGATTCTCTTGGCCAAAAGCTGCAAGCCCTGTGCAAGCGGCATGGCCGCGCCGGCGCCTCCCCGGTGTCAGCCGAGAGCCAGGGCGAGATGAGTTCCAGACGCGTATCCGTTTGTGCCGGGTTCGCCTCCCGCCAGACACCGATACCCATGACCACTACGACCGCACCAGAACCCACCACCGCCGGGCAGACCGCGGTGCAGACCTTCGAAAGCTTTGGCCTGGACGCGCGCATCCTGCGTGCCTTGTCCGACCAGGGCTACACCACGCCCACGCCGATCCAGGCACAGGCCATTCCCGTCGTGCTGCTCGGCAAGGACGTGATGGGCGCCGCGCAGACCGGCACCGGCAAGACCGCCGGCTTCGCGCTGCCGATCATCCAGCGCCTGTTGCCGCTGGCCAATGCCAGCGCCTCGCCGGCGCGCCATCCGGTGCGCGCGCTGATGCTGACGCCCACGCGCGAACTGGCCGACCAGGTCTACGACAACGTCGCCCGCTACGCCAAGCACACCGACCTGCGCAGCACGGTGGTGTTCGGCGGCGTTGACATGAATCCGCAGACCGACGCCCTGCGCCGCGGCGTCGAGATCCTGGTGGCCACGCCGGGCCGCCTGCTCGACCACGTGCAGCAGAAGTCGGTCAACCTGTCGCAGGTGCAGATGCTGGTGCTGGACGAAGCCGACCGCATGCTCGACATGGGCTTCCTGCCGGACCTGCAGCGCATCATCAACCTGCTGCCGGCACAGCGCCAGACGCTGCTGTTCTCGGCCACGTTCTCGCCGGAAATCAAGCGGCTGGCCGCCAGCTACCTGAAGCAGCCGGTCACCATCGAAGTGGCGCGCAGCAACTCGACCAACGAGAACGTGCGCCAGGCGGTGTACCAGGTCGAGGACGGCCACAAGCAGGCCGCGGTGGTGCACCTGCTCAAGCAGCGCGCCGAGCAGTCGCAGTCGCGCCAGTGCATCGTCTTCGTCAACAGCAAGATCGGCTGCTCGCGGCTGGCGCGGCACCTGGAGCGCGAGGGCATCAACGCCGCCGCGATCCATGGTGACAAGACCCAGACCGAGCGCATGCAGACGCTGGACGGCTTCAAGAGCGGCACCATCGATGCGCTGGTCGCCACCGACGTGGCGGCGCGCGGGCTCGATATCCCCGACATGCCATGCGTGATCAACTTCGACCTGCCGTTCAGCGCCGAGGACTACGTGCACCGTATCGGCCGCACCGGCCGTGCCGGCGCCAGCGGCGATGCGCTGTCGATCTACGTGCCGGGCAACGATGAGCGCCTGTTGTCCGATATCGAGAAGCTGATCAAGCGCAGCATTCCGCGCGGCAAGCTGGAGGGCTTTGACCCGACCGGCGAGAAGTCGCGCCAGGACGAGGCAGAGCGCCGCCGCCAGCGCAGCGACCTGCGCCGTGCGCGCGGCAGCGGCGACGAGGAGCGGCCGCGCCGCCACGAGCACAGCGGCAGCCGCCAGGTGTTCCGCCCTTCCGACGATCCGTTCTTCTCGCGCCCGTACGAGCCCAGCGCAAGCAGCTCGCAGGTCAAGCCGTCGGAGGAAATCGCCGCCGCGCTGAGCCGTGGCCGCCAGGCGCCCAAGCGCCCGGTCGCGGCGCTGCTGGGCGGCGTGCCGCGCAAGTCCTGAATCCTAAGTCCTAAGTCCTGATTGGGCGACCCGCCCGAGGCGGCCTGCGGGTCAGGCCGCCGCCATTCGCTGGCGCCAGTCCTCCGTGGCGCGCGCCAGCCAGTCCCGCACATTGCCTTCGTGGTTCGCCAGTCCCAGGTTCATGCCGGCCTGGCGCAGCGCCTCCAGAGGAGCGCCGGTGTCGATCGCCTGCGCGCCGCTCTGCTTGCTCAGCTTTTCCCCGATCTCGTTGACCACCACCGGCACGTGCAGGTAGCTCGGCGTGGGCAGGTCCAGCAGGTGCTGCAGGTGGATCTGCCGCGGCGTCGAGTCAAGCAGGTCGGCGCCACGCACGATATGCGTGATGCCCTGCAGGCCATCATCCACCACCACCGCCAGCTGGTAGGCCCACAGCCCGTCGGCACGGCGCAGCACGAAGTCCCCCAGCTCGGTCTCGAGGTCCTGGCACTGGCGCCCCTGCCAGCGGTCGTCAAAGCAGATCGTGGCGGCCGGGCCGTCCGGCACGCGCACGCGCCACGCGCGCGGCAGCTTGCCGTTCAGGCCATGACGGCAAATGCCGGGGTAGCCCAGCGTCTGGTGCCGCTCGCGCACGTGCACCAGCGAATCGGCGATTTCCTTGCGTGAGCAGCCGCAGGGGTAGAGCTGCCCGGCGGCATCGAGCCGGCGCAGCGCCTCGGCGTAGTGCGCCTCGCGCCGGCTCTGCCACACGGGCGGCTCGTCCGGCGTCATGCCCAGGCGCGCCAGCGTCTGCAGGATGTCCTGGTCGGCGCCGCGCACGCAGCGCGGCATGTCGATGTCCTCGATACGCACCAGCCACTGGCCGCCGTGCGCGCGCGCATCCAGCCAGCTGGCCAGCGCGGTGACCAGCGAGCCCATATGCAGCGGGCCGGTCGGCGAGGGGGCAAAGCGGCCGCGGTAGCCGGCCGCCGAGGCAAACATTGCAGCCGTCACTGCCATGCGGACACCCTCAGCCGGCGAGTTCGGGTTGCAGCAGCAGTGCCTGCGCCAAGCGCGGGTCTTCCAGCTTGCCGGCCCACCACTGCAGCGCCTTGCCGCGGTTGCTGGTGCGCCACGCCACCTTGAAGTTGCCCGGGGCGCGCACCTCGACGGTCTCGCGCGCCTGCAGCACGCCGCTCTCGATATGCGGCTGCGCCATCGGCGCCGGCAGCCAGCCGCAGCCCAGGCCCCGGATCTGCGCTTCCAGCTTGTCGCGCATGGTCGGCACCACCAGCACGTCCTGGCCGGCCAGCACGCCATGGGTGCGCGCGGGCAGGTTGCGCGAGGTATCGCCCACCGCGACGATGCGGTGCCTGGCGATCTGGATGGTGGTGAGCGGGCCTTCCTCGGTGGCCAGCGGATGGTGCGCCGCCACCGCGAACACGAACGGCATCGTACCCAGCGGGCGGATCTGGAAGCCCTGCGTGCTGGGCGCGTCGTAGGCGCCGCCGATCACCAGGTCGGCACGGTTGCTGACCAGCGCGTCCCAGGCGCCGCCCAGCACTTCCTTGGCAAAGCGCAGCCGCGTGGCAGTGTTCTCTGCATAGAAGTCGTGGACCACCGGCAGCAGCGCGCGGAAATTGATCAGGTCGTCCACCACGATGGTCAGCGTGGCTTCCCAGCCGGTGGCCAGCCGCTTGACGCGGCGCGCCAGGTCGTCGGCGGCGTGCAGCAGGTGGCGGCCTTCGTCGAGCAGTGCGCGTCCGGCCGGGGTCAGCTCGGCGCGGTGCCGGCGCCGGTCGAACAGCAGCACGTCCAGGTCTTCTTCCAGCTTGCGCACCACATAGGTCAGCGCGGAGGGCACCTTGCCCATCTCGTGGGCGGCGGCGGCGAAGCTGCCCTTGCGCTCGATGGCGTCCAGGACTTCGAGGGATTCGAGTGAGAGTGGCATATTCAGAAAAACTGAATGAGTGCTTCTAAGGCGGTCCCCGTAAATATACGCGTCGGGGCCTAAACTTCCTAGCATCAACAACGCAATACATGCCATCCAGCGGTCCCAGGCAGTTCGGATGCCGGTGGCGACACGGATACAGGCCAAGGAGGGCCATCAAAATGATTGAAATCAGAAAGTCTGCAGAGCGCGGTTATGCGGATCACGGCTGGCTGAAGTCCTATCATTCGTTCTCGTTTGCCGACTACTACGATCCGCAGCATGTGCAGTTCGGGCCGCTGCGCGTGATCAACGAGGACCGCGTCGCGCCGGGCATGGGCTTCGGCACGCACGGCCACCGCGACATGGAGATCATCAGCTACGTGCTCGAAGGCGAACTGGCGCACAAGGACAGCATGGGCAACGGCAGCGTGATCCGTCCGGGCGACGTGCAGCGCATGAGCGCCGGCACCGGTGTGCGGCACTCGGAGTACAACCACGCCGCGCACGATACGACCCACTTCCTGCAGATCTGGATCATGCCTGCGCAGAATGGCATCGAGCCGGGCTACGAGGAAAAGCACTTCGAGGCGGCCGACAAGCGCGGCAAGCTGCGCCTGGTGGCCAGCCAGGACGGCGCCGACGGCTCGGTGGTGGTGCACCAGGACGTGCGCCTGTACGCCGGGCTGCTCGATGGCGAGGAGGCCGCCACGCTGGCCCTCGCGCCGGGTCGCCGCGCCTATGTCCATGTCGCGCGTGGCCGCGTGCTGGTCAACGGCAAGGCGCTGGAAGCGGGCGATGCGGCCAAGCTGGAGTCGGTCGGCGAGGTCGCGCTGTCTGGTGGCGATGACGCCGAGGTGCTGGTGTTCGACCTGCCCTGACCATCACGCGTAGATTCGCTTGAAAATCCTGCCCGCCAACCGGCGGGCTTTTGCTTTTTGTGTCGCAACGGGTAGGGTCAGGTACCGCTGTGCTATCTTCTCGCTATGCATTGCGCCTGCGCCGGCACATCGGGCGGGGCGCCCCCCTTGGAACACCCGTACCAAGATGACCTTTGTTTCTATTCTCCTGGCGCTGATCGCCGAGCAGTTCCGCGCCCTGGGCCGCAACAACCCGATCCACGAGATCGTGCGCGCGCTGGGCGACCGCGCCGAGCATGCCTTCGATACCGGCCGCCCCCGCGATGCGGCGCTGGCGTGGTTCACCGTGGTGCTGCCGCTGACGCTGGCAGTGGTCGTGGTGCACTACCTGCTCGCATCGATCAGCGTGGCGCTGACGCTCGCCTGGAACGTGCTGGTGCTCTACATGACGCTGGGCTTCCGCCAGTTCAGCCACTACTTCACCGATATCCATGAGGCGCTGAACCGCGACGACGTCCATACCGCGCGCACGCTGCTGCATGAGTGGACCGGCATCGACACAGTCGATATGCCTGTCACCGAGATCGTGCGGCACACGCTGGAAGCGGCGATCATCGCCGTGCACCGGCATGTGTTCGGCGTGTTCTTCTGGTTCCTGGTGCCGATCGGACCCGGCGGCGTGGTGCTGTACCGCGTCGCGGAATACCTCGGCCGCCACTGGAACGAGCCGTCGACCGAACGCAGCCCCGCGCTGGGCCGCTTTGCCGCGCGCGCGTTCTACTTGCTCGACTGGATCCCCTCGCGCCTGACCGCAATCGGCTTTGCCATCGTGGGCAATTTCGAGGATGCGGTGTATGCGTGGCGCAACCATGCGCGCAAGTGGAACGATGCGGTCAACGGCATCCTGCTCGCCAGCGGCGGCGGGGCGCTGGGCGTGCGCCTGGGCACGCCGCTGGCCGAGGACGATTCCACCGTGGTGCTGCGTACCAGCGCGGTCGGCCCGGCGGTGGACTATGCGCCGGGCATGGAAGAGGACAACGGTCCTGAGCCGTCGGCGCCGGAGTTCGGCGCCGAGCCAGGCGTGCGCACGCTGCAGTCGGCTGTCGGGCTGGTATGGCGTGCGGTGGTGCTGTGGATGCTGCTGCTCGCCATGGTGTCGCTGGCGCTGTGGGTGGGCTGATACCGGCGTCGTATATGAAAGGGCCGCCCGGCGCTAGTCGCGCGCCGCGCCGCAGCGCCAGCAGGCGCCAAATTGCGCCTCATGCCATTCGTGGCAGTGGCGGCATTGCCAGCTTGGCCCTGGCACCGGGTTCGCGGCGGCATTGAGGGCTGCCCACGCCTGCGCTTCCATGTCGTCATCGAGCAGCCAGACCTGCGGCGCACTTTCCCGGAATGGGATCTCGCCGGTGGCGCCACCCAGCCAGGTGTTGCGTAGTTCCGCCCGGATGCCGGCGGCCCGCAGCACATTCTGGCAATGGGCGGCGTGAACCAGCGAGGTGGCGTACAGCAGCAGTTTCATGGCGACTCACCGGTTACCCAGGCGCATTCACCTTACCACGGCTTCTGCTGGCTGGACTCGTGCAGCAGCTGCGCGTAGAGCTGGTGGCGGCGCTCGGCGATCGCTCCCGACGCCACTGCCGCCAGCACGCCGCAGCCGGGTTCGTTGGTGTGGTGGCAGTTGTAGAAGCGGCACTCCGTCAGCAGCGGACGGAACTCGGGGAAGGCGCGTTCCAGCATGCCTTCGCTCAGGTGGTACAGGCCGAATTCCTGGAAACCGGGCGAGTCGATCAGCGCACCATGGCGCCCGTCGACCATGCCCCAGTCCGCCGGCAGGTGATACAGCCGCGTGAAGGTGGTGGTGTGCTTGCCGGAATCAAGCTTGGCCGAGATCTCGCGCGTCTGCGCATCCACCCCGGGAATCAGCAGGTTCAGCAGCGACGACTTGCCCATGCCCGACTGGCCGATCAGGATGCTGGACAGCCCCGCCAGCCGCGGTTGCAGCGCCGCCAGCGCCTGTTCCGGGTTGGCGCGCACCGACAGTTCCAGCGTGTCATAGCCCAGCTCGCGGTACAGCGCCAGGCGCCGGCGCGCCTCGTCCAGCCGCTCGGGCAGGTCGGTCTTGTTGAGCACGATCAGGGGCCGGATCTCCAGCGCCTCGGCCGATACCAGCGCACGTCCCAGCAAGTCTTCGGAAAAGCCCGGCTCGGTCGCCAGCACGATGATGACCTGGTCGATATTGGCCGCCAGCAGCTTGGACTTGAACTGGTCGGAACGGTGCAGCAGGTTCTTGCGCGCCTGGACCCTGGTGATCACGCACTGGTCCGCCGCGGCGCGCTCGACGCTGACATGGTCGCCGACGGCGCTGTCGCTCTTCTTGCCGCGCGGGAAGGCATGCATGCGCGTGCCGTCGGCCAGCTCGACGACGTAGTGCCGGCCGTGCGCGGCGATGATCAGTGCGGGCTCGGCGCTTGTGCCTGCATTTGTGCCTGCATTTGCGCGTGCATTCGCGCCGGCATTATTGGCGCCGCCGGCGCCGCGGTGTCGGGAGGTACGGCTCATGCGTGCGCCAGCAACCGGTCGATCCGCTGCGCGGCGGGCGGATGCGAGTAGTAGAAGGCGCTGTAGAGCGGATCGGGCGTGAGGGTCGAAGCGTTGTCCTTGTACAGCTTCACCAGTGCCGACACCAGGTGGTCGGCGTTGGTCTGGTCGGCGGCGAAGGCGTCGGCCTCGAATTCATGGCGGCGCGACGACTGGCTCGACAGCGGCCCCAGCAGGAAGGTGAACACCGGCAGCGTCAGGAAGAACAGCACCAGTGCCAGCGCATGGTTGGATACGCCCAGGTTGGGCGCCACGCCGAGGCCCGTGTAGAACCACGTGCGCGTTGCCAGCCAGCCCAACAGCGCCAGGAATACCAGGCTCAGCGCAAAGGTGACGGCGATGCGCTTGGCCACGTGGCGGCGCTTGAAGTGGCCGAGTTCGTGCGCCAGCACCGCCTCGATCTCGTCGCCCGACAGGCGCGCCAGCAGCGTGTCGAAGAAGACGATGCGCTTGGCCGCGCCGAAGCCGGTGAAGTAGGCGTTGCCGTGCGCGCTGCGCTTGCTGCCGTCCATCACGAACAGGCCCTTGCTGGCAAAGCCGCAGCGCTGCATCAGGCCCTCGATGCGCTGGCGCAGCGATTCGTCGGCCAGCGGCTCGAACTTGTTGAACAGCGGCGCGATAAAGGTCGGGAACACCACCAGCAGGAACAGGTTGAAGCCCATCCATACCAGCCACGTCCACAGCCACCACAGCGAGCCGGCGCGTTCCATCAGCCACAGCACCGCCAGCAGCAGCGGCAGGCCCAGCACGCTGGCGACCGCCAGCATCTTGACCATGTCGGCCAGCCACAGGCCGAAGGTCATCTTGTTGAAGCCAAAGCGCTCCTCGATGCCGAACTGGCCATAGAGCGCGAAGGGCAGGTCGACCAGCCCCCCGATCACCGCCACGCTGGCGACCAGCGCCACGCCATACGCATAGCCCGGGCCGAAGGTCTCCAGCCAGAACTGGTTGAGCCACTGCAGCCCGCCCAGCATGGTGAAGCCGATCAGCACCGCGGCGCCTGCCAGCACTTCAAGCATCGACAGCCGGGTGCGGGCGACGGTGTAGTCGGCCGCCTTCTGGTGCGAGGCGAGCGAGATGGTGTCGGCAAACCGCGCCGGCACCGCGTTGCGGTGCTGTGCCACATGGCGCACCTGGCGCGCGGCCAGCCAGAGCTTGGTCAGCACCATCAGCACCAGCGCGGCGAGGAAGACAAAGGTGAACATCGGCAAGAGCCTTGGAACGGATATGCGAGAATTATAAGTTGTTCGCGTCCGCCTCCGCCGCCGACGCTTCCCCAAATCCCTTTCTCAGCAGTCCCGATGACCACCCACGCCACCGCCAAATCCGTCAAGAGCGAACACAACCTGATCTGGCTCGATATGGAAATGACCGGCTTGCAGCCGGATACCGACCGCATTATCGAAGTGGCGATCGTCATTACCGACTCCGAGCTCAATATCCTGGCCGAAGGCCCGGTGCTGGTGATCCACCAGAGCGACGCCGTGCTCGACGGCATGGACAACTGGAACAAGGGCACCCACGGCCGCTCCGGCCTGATCGACAAGGTCAAGGCGTCCACGCTGACCGAGGAGCAGGCCGAGGCCGAGCTGCTGGCCTTCCTCAAGCGCTGGGTGCCGGCCGGCAAGTCGCCGATGTGCGGCAACTCGATCTGCCAGGACCGCCGCTTCATGGCGCGCTACATGCCCAAGCTGGAGGCGTTCTTCCACTACCGCAACCTGGACGTGTCCACGCTCAAGGAGCTGTGCAAGCGCTGGGAGCCGGTCATCCACAAGGGCTTCGTCAAGCGCCAGCTGCACACGGCGCTGGCCGACATCCTGGAATCGGTGGAAGAGCTGCGCTACTACCGCACGCACTTTATCCGTCACACGCCGCCGGGCGCACCGGCCGCCGCTACTCCGGCCGCCGCTACTCCGGCTGCTGATACTCCGGCTGCCGACACCCCGGCGCAATAAGCCGACGCTAATAAGCCGGCGCTAATAAGCCGGCTTCGCGGCCTCCGACAACAACAACCAACCACCACCGACGGGGCGCGCGCTGCCCTCCCGGGCACCTCCCGTCGAGCCTGCCATGTTCGAGCGCATCGTATCCATCATCACGCCGGTCATCCTGATCATCCTGGTCGGGTGGCTGTACGGGCGCAAGGCCCACCCGGACATGGCCGGGATCAATCGCGCCACCCTCGATGTGATCGCGCCGCTGCTGGTGGTGTCGGCTTTTGTCAGCAAGGACTTCGTGCTGGCAGACCAGCTGGCGCTGCTGGTCTGTGCGGTGGCGGTGGTGCTCGGTTCGGGCGTGCTGGCGTGGGCGGTGGCGCGGCTGCTCAAGGTCGATCCGCGTACCTTCGTGCCGCCGATGATGTTCAACAACTGCGGCAACATGGGCTTGCCGCTGTCGGTCTTTGCCTTCGGCCACGCCGGGCTGGCTCCGGCGGTGGCGCTGTTCGCGGCGTCGAACCTGATGCACTTCACCCTCGGCCTGAAGATCGTCAACCGGCATGCGTCGATGGCACAGATCGCGCGCAACCCGATGGTGCTGGCCACGGTGGCCGGTGTCGGGCTGTCGCTGGCGCGGCCCTGGTTCACCTTGCCGGACCCGGTCTACCAGTCGGTCAAGCTGCTGGGCGATGCCACTGTGCCGCTGATGCTGTTCGCGCTGGGCGTGCGCATGAAGGACGTGAGCCTGCGCAACTGGGGCATGGGCGTGGTGGGCGCGGTGGCGTGCCCGCTGACCGGCGTCGCGGTGGCGCTGCTGCTGGCGCAGTGGGTGCCGCTGACGGAACTGCAGCGCGGGCTGCTGTTCGTTTTCGCGGCGCTGCCGCCGGCGGTGCTGAACTTCCTGATCGCCGACCATTTCCGGCAGGAGCCCGACCAGGTCGCGTCGATCGTGCTGCTCGGCAATATTGCCGCGGTGGTGTTCGTGCCGCTGGGGTTGTACCTGGGATTGCGCTGAGGCGCGGGATGGCTGCCGCCGGCAGGCGCCGGCGGCGCGGTTGGGGTGTGACTTACGCAGCAGGCTTGGCGCGCACCGCGTTCTTCGGCCGCCAGGCCTTGACCACGGCCTCGTCGGTTTCCATGTAAGGCCCGCCGATCAGGTCGATGCAATACGGCACCGCGGCAAAGATGCCTTGCACCACCGGCTTGCCGTCGGCATCGCGCAGGCCTTCCAGCGTCTCGCGGATGGCGCGCGGCTGGCCGGGCAGGTTGATGATCAGCGCGGCGCGGCTGGCGGTCTCGCGGATCACCGCCACCTGGCGCGACAGGATCGCGGTCGGCACGAAGTGCAGGCTTACTTGCCGCATCTGCTCGCCGAAGCCCGGCATTTCCTTGGTCGCCACGGCCAGCGTGGCCTCCGGCGTGACATCGCGCCGCGCCGGGCCGGTGCCGCCGGTGGTCAGCACCAGGTCGCAGCCGGCCACATCCACCAGCTCGATCAGCGTGCGCGAGATCTGCGCCTGCTCATCCGGGATCAGCCGCTCCACCGCCTGCCACGGCGAGGTCATCGTGCGGCCGAACCACTCGCGCAGCGCCGGGATGCCTTCATCCTGGTAGGTACCGGCCGAGGCGCGGTCCGAGACCGAGACAAAGCCGACGACGAGTTCGTCGGGATGGTTGCGGGATACCGGCTGCGTCGACTGCGTGGTCTGGGTCATGCCTCGGGCTCCGGTGAAGGGGCTGCGTCGGTGGAGGCAGCGCCGTCCTTGGCGTCGAGCGCTGCCTTGATGGCCTGGAACAGTTCGCGGAAGTAGCGCGGCGGCTTGGCCTGCTCCTTCTCCTTGCGTGCGTTGCGGATGATGTTGCGCAGCGACTGCACGTCGGCGACCGGGTGCTCGCCGAGGAAGCGCGTCAGCGCCGCGTCGTCGGCCAGCAGCAGCTCGCGCCAGCGCTCGATCAGGTGCATGCGGGCGGTCTCGGCCTTGCTGGTGCCCTTGAAGCCTTCCAGCGCGGCGCGGATCGCATCGACCTCGTCGTCGTCCAGGCCGCGCATGACCTTGCCCACGAACTGCATCTGGCGGCGCTTGCCTTCATGGCTGGTGATGCGGCGGGCCTCGTGGATGGCGTCGGCCAGCGACTCGGGCATGGGCACGCGCGCCAGCCGGTCCTTGGGCAGCGCTTCCAGCTCGGCGCCAAGGTCCTGCAGGGCGGTCATGTCGCGCTTGCGCTGCGACTTGCTTTTCGGTTCGTCGTCTTCGGGCTCCGGCGAAAACGCGCCGGGGAAGCGCGAGCCTTGGGAATTACGGGAATTTCGCGTCATGACCGGCATTTTATCTTGCTATGATTCCCGCTTGGACTTTTGATGACCCCCAGGCACGGATCCCCCATGGACCAGATCGCAGAACAGACCGCGCATTTCACCTACACCCAGGCCCAGCTCAGCGAGATGGCCGCCGATGTGCTGCGTGTGGCACGCGAGCTGGGCGCAACGGACGCCGCCACGGAGATCTCCGAAGGCAGCGGCCTGTCCGTATCGGTGCGCAAGGGGCAGGTGGAAACGATCGAGCAGAACCGCGACAAGGTGGTCGGCGTCACGGTCATGATCGGCAAGCGCCGCGGCAATGCCAGCACCTCGGACTTCTCGCCGGCCGCGCTGCGCGCCACTGCCGAGGCAGCCTACAACATCGCCCGCTTCACCGCGGAAGACGAGTGTGCGGGCCTGGCCGAGGAAGAGCTGCTGGAGCGCTCGCCGCAGGACCTGGACCTGTTCCATCCGTGGACCATCGATGCCGAGGCCGCCATCGACATCGCCACCCGCGCCGAGGCCGCCGCCTTCGCGGTGTCGCCGCGTATCCGCAACAGCGACGGCGCCAGCGTGTCGGCACAGCATTCGCAGTTCGTGCTGGCGACCACGCGCGGTTTCTCGGGCGGCTATCCGTATTCGCGCCATTTCATCTCGTGCGCGCCGATCGCCGGCAGCGGCAGCGGCATGCAGCGCGATGACTGGTACTCGTCCAAGCGCGCGCCGCTGGCACTGGCCAACCCCGAGGACATCGGCCGCTACGCCGCCGAGCGCGCGCTGGCGCGGCTGCAGGCGCGCAAGCTGTCCACGCGCCGCTGCCCGGTGCTGTTCGAGGCGCCGCTGGCCGCCGGCCTGCTGGGCGCCTTCGTGCAGGCGGTGTCGGGCGGGGCGCTGTACCGCAAGTCCACCTTCCTGTGCGATACGCTGGGCAAGGCCGTGTTCGCGCCGCACGTGCAGATCCACGAGCAGCCGCACACCCCGGGCGCGATGGGCAGCGCCCCGTTCGACGAAGAAGGCGTGCGCACGCGCGAGCGCGACGTGGTGCGCGACGGCGTGGTGCAGGGCTACTTCCTGTCGACCTATTCTGCGCGCAAGCTCGGCATGAAGACCACCGGCAACGCCGGCGGCTCGCACAACCTGACGCTGCACAGCAACCTGACCGAGCCTGGCGACGACTTCCCGGCGATGCTGCGCAAGCTCGGCACCGGCCTGCTCGTGACCGAACTGATGGGGCAGGGCGTCAACTACGTCACCGGCGATTATTCGCGCGGCGCGTCGGGCTACTGGGTCGAGAACGGCGTGATCCAGTACCCGGTGGAAGAAATCACCATTGCCGGCAATATGGCCGAGATGTTCCGGCAGATCGTTGCGATCGGCGCCGATTCGCTGATCCGCGGCACCAAGGAAACCGGCTCGATCCTGATCGAGCAGATGACCATCGCCGGCAACTGATCGGCACTGACCGACTGGCGAGCCGCCTGCGGGCGGCTCGCTTGCGTTTACGCGAGGAACATGCGGTACGCCGGGTTGTCGCTGACTTCCTGCCACGGATAGCCCAGCGTGGCCAGCCGCTCGCGGAAAGCCTGCACCTGGCCGTCGGTCACCTCGTCGGTCACCTGAATGCCGGCCAGCACCGATCCCGTATCGCCGCCCTGGTTGCGGTAGTGGAACAGGCTGATGTTCCAGTCCGGCGCCAGCGCCGACAGGAAGGCCATCAATGCCCCCGGCTTCTCGGGGAATTGAAAGCGGAACAGGCGCTCGCCGCGCGCCAGCGGCGAGCGGCCGCCGATCATATGCCGCACGTGCTCCTTGGCCACCTCGTCGGCGGTCAGGTCGATCGCCGGGAAGCCGTCGGCGTGCAGCGTGTCGAGGATCTCCGTCGCCTCGCCGGCCGTGCGCAGTTGCATGCCGACAAAGACGTGCGCGGTCTGCGCATCGGCAATCCGGTAGGTGAACTCGCTGATCTGCCTGTGGCCCACGCGGGCGCACAGGCGCCGGAACGCGCCGCAGGTTTCGGGCAGCGTCACGCCGAACATGGCTTCGCGCGCATTGCCCAGTTCGGCGCGATCCGCGACGAAACGCATGCGCTCGAAGTTGATATTGGCCCCGGAGGTCACCGCCACCAGCGTCTGGTTGCGCAGGCCCTCGCGCATCGCATACTGCTTGGCCGCTGCCACCGCCAGCGCGCCGGCGGGTTCCAGCACGCTGCGGGTGTCCTCGAACACATCCTTGATCGCCGCGCACAGCGCGTCGGTGTCGACGGTGACGATCTCGTCCAGATAGCGCCGGCACAGCCTGAAGGTCTCTTCGCCGACCAGCTTGACCGCGGTGCCGTCCGAGAACAGTCCCACTTCCTCCAGCTCGACGCGCCGCCCTGCGCGCACCGATTGCGCCATCGCGCACGAGTCGTCCGTCTGCACGCCGATGACCCTGATCTCCGGCCGCACCGCCTTGACGTAGGTGGCCACGCCCGCGGCGAGGCTGCCGCCGCCGATCGGCACGAAGATCGCGTGGATCGGGCCGCGGTGCGCGTTGAGGATTTCCGCCGCGACGGTTCCCTGGCCGGCGATGACATCGGGGTCATCGAATGCCGGGATGAAAGTCAGTCCGTGCTCGGCCTGCAGCTGCATCGCATGACGGTAGGCGTCGGTATAGGAGTCGCCGGCCTGCACCACCTCGACGGTGGGCCCGCCGTGCGCGCGCGCTGCGTCGACCTTGACCTGCGGCGCCGTGGTCGGCACTACGATCAGCGCGCGCACGCCGAGCCGCGCCGCGGACAGCGCCACGCCTTGCGCATGGTTGCCGGCCGAGGCGGTGATGACGCCGCGCCGCAGCGCTTCGGGGCTCAGCTGCGCCATCTTGTTGTAGGCGCCGCGCAGCTTGAACGAGAACACCGGCTGGGTGTCTTCGCGCTTGAGGTAGACCTGGTTGTGCAGCCGCGCGGACAGGTGCCTGGCAAAGTCCAGCTCCGTCTCGCGCGCCACATCGTAGACGCGCGCGGTCAGGATGCGCTTCAGGTAGGCGTGATGGTCGGATGCGGCGGAGGTGGCGACTTCGGTGGCGACTTCGGTGGTCGCTTCGGCAGTGGCTTGCATGGAGTGGCTCCGGGATTCGTTGTCGATTGCCCTGGAGCCGGAAAACAAAACACCCGCCTGCAGGGCGGGTGTTTGCGGAAATCTGGTTCTGGACGCGCGCTAACCCACCATTCGGAGAATGGTGCGAATAATTCGCGCGATGGGGAGGTGACGGCGGTCCATGGGGCAGACTTTGGGCGATGCGGCGGGATTTGTCAATGCCGCCGGCATCGGCTCAGGACTCTTCCGAAGGCGGCCGATCGTAGGTGACGAACGCATAGTCGAAGCCGTTGGCCTCGGAATGATGCGTCTCGCGCGCGGTTTCCAGCCATTGCGTGCGGTCGATCGGCGGGAAGAAGGCGTCGCCTTCCACGTCGGCATCGATTTCGGTCACGACCAGCCGGTCGGCGCTCGGCATCGCCTCGGCATACAGCTGCGCGCCGCCGATCAGGAAGATCTGGTCGACGCCCACGCACAGGCGCTGCGCGTCTTCCAGCGACGTTGCCACCTCGGCGCCTTCGATGCGCAGGTCCGGGTTGCGGCTGACCACGATATTGCGCCGGCCCGGCAGCGGGCGGCCGATCGAGTCCCAGGTCTTGCGGCCCATGATCACGGGCGCGCCCATGGTGGTGCGCTTGAAATGCGCCAGGTCTTCGGGCAGGCGCCACGGCAGCGTGTTGTCGCGGCCGATGGTGCCGTTGCGGGCCTTGGCGACTACCAGCGTCAGGATCGTCATACGGCCACCGGTGCCTTGATGGCGGCATGCGACTGGTAGCCGTCCAGTTCGAAGTCTTCGTAGCGGTAGTCGAAGATGCTGTCGGGCTTGCGCACGATCTTCAGTCGCGGCAGCGGCAGTGGCTCACGCGCCAGCTGGGTCTGCACCTGCTCGAAGTGGTTGTTGTAGATGTGGCAGTCGCCGCCGGTCCAGATAAAGTCGCCCACTTCCAGCCCGGCCTGCTGCGCGATCATGTGCGTCAGCAGCGCATAGCTGGCGATATTGAAGGGCACGCCCAGGAAAATATCGGCGCTGCGCTGGTACAGCTGGCACGACAGCTTGCCGTCGGCCACGTAGAACTGGAAGAACGCGTGGCAGGGCGGCAGCTTCATGCGCGGGATATCGGCCACGTTCCAGGCCGACACGATCAGCCGGCGCGAGTCCGGGTTGGCGCGGATCTGCGCCATCAGGTCGGTGATCTGGTCGATATGGCGGCCATCCGGCGCCGGCCACGAGCGCCACTGCGAGCCGTACACCGGGCCCAGTTCGCCGTTCTCGTCGGCCCATTCGTCCCAGATGCTGACGCCGTTTTCCTGCAGCCAGCGCACGTTGGTCGAGCCCTGCAGGAACCACAGCAGTTCCAGGATGATGGACTTCAGGTGCAGCTTCTTGGTGGTCACCACCGGGAAGCCTTCGCGCAGGTCGAAGCGCATCTGGTAGCCGAACACCGAGCGCGTGCCGGTGCCGGTGCGGTCGGCCTTGTCGGTGCCATGCTCGTACACATGGCGCATGAAGTCGAGATACTGTTTCATCGGCGCGGGGCAGGGGATGTGACGCGGGCGCTGGGACCCGCAAAGCAGGCATTTTAAAGCAAGAAGGGCCACCCTTCCGGGCGGCCCTTCCGTCAGCGGGCCGGGGCGGCTGCCCCGGCACGGCGGCAAGCCTTAGTGGCTGCCAGCCGGTTCCTGCTGGTCGCGGCGCTTCTGCACCAGGTAGCCGGCACCCAGCACGCCGCCGATGATCAGCACGTACAGGCCCCAGTTGACTACCGGGTTGGCCTCGAAGAAGGCCTTGACCAGCGGCTCGTGCACGATCATCTTGACCGCCGTGAACGCCAGCACGCCCGCGCCCACGTAGATGATGGCCGGGAAGCGCGACATCAGCTTGAGCACCAGGCTCGAGCCCCACACCACGATGGGGATGCTGATCAGCAGGCCCAGCACCACCAGCAGGAAGCTGCCGTGCGCGGCGCCGGCCACGGCCAGCACGTTGTCCACGCCCATCACCGCATCGGCGATGATGATGGTCTTCATCGCGCCCCACAGGGTCGCGGCGCCCGAGCCGTGCCCTTCTTCACCGCCTTCGTCGGAGAGCAGCTTGTAGGCGATCCACACCAGCGCCAGGCCACCGACCAGCAGCAGCCCGGGGATCTTCAGCAGCCAGACCACGCCGATCGTCATGGCCGAACGCACCACCACGGCACCGATGGTGCCCCAGATGATGGCCTTCTTTTGCAGGTGCGGGGGCAGGTTGCGTGCCGCCAGTGCGATCACGATGGCATTGTCGCCGGCCAGCACCAGGTCAATGACGACGATCGACAGCAGCGCCGTTAGGAACTGCATCGTGAACAGATCGGTAAACCACTCCATGAACTCTCCTCAGGGTACAAAACAGCGCAAACGCGCACGCTTAACGTTGGTTCGCCTGGATTCGCGGAGCACGGGGCATGGGGGCGCCTTTGCAAACCATGAAGTCCAGGTTGCAAAGGTCTTGCTCGACCACAAGCGCGGTATGCGCACCGGTGGTCAGCACAACCGGAGACGAAGTCCCGGAATGACGATTGTGCTAAGGGCATCAGCCCCGGAGCTACTCCCCTTTGAGGGTCGCGGGCCACGGAGGCCGCGCTGGGCGGCATTATAAACGAACTGTTGCCGGTGTGGCGCATTAGGGGAGATACCGACTCAAGTTGCGGTGGGTGCTGCATCGTGCCCCTCCCGGCATGCAACGGTGCGCAATCCGCCGGATGCACCTATCCTTGAAGCTCGGTTCCGCCCGATGCGCGCCGGACAGCACAGGAGCGGGTTGCGGAGACCGGCGCGCACGACATGCACAGCGCGACCTTGGGGAATACGCAGTGAAGCAGTGACCATTCGCGACCACACAAGGAAACGTCATGCCGGCTGTCCCGAACCCGCCGAACGCCCCTTCCCAGCACACCCAGCAGACCACTCCCCGCAACCACCACAACGGCCATGCCGTCTCGCCGGCGCCCGGCGCCCAACCCGCGCTGGTCGCCCTGGCCGACGGCCACGCCCACCGCCCGCCGCCACAGCCCGAGTTCGTGCAGCAGTATTGCGAGGACAGCGGCGCCCTGCGCCGGCAAGTGCTGGCCGGGCTGTGCGCCGAGCCGGCCGCGATCAGTCCCAAGTTCTTCTACGACGTGCTGGGCTCGCGCCTGTTCGAGGCGATCACCGACCTGCCCGAGTACTATCCGACACGCACCGAGGCAGCGATCTTTGCCAGCGCCGCCCCCGCCATCGCGGCACGCGCCGGCAGCGGCTGCGTGCTGGTGGACCTGGGCGCCGGCAATTGCGAGAAGGCCGCGCGCCTGTTCGGCAGCCTGCGGCCGGCACAGTACGTGGCCCTCGATATCTCGGTCGATTTCCTGCGCACGACGCTGTCGGCGCTGCAGCAGCAACATCCCGCCATCCCGATGCTGGGGCTGGGCGCCGACCTGTGCTCGCCGTTCGACCTGCCGCGCAATGTCAGGCGCGGCAGGCGGCTGTTTTTCTACCCGGGCTCGAGCATCGGCAATTTCTCCCCGATGGAAGCGCTGGCGCTATTGCAGCGGCTGCGCGGCGCGGCAGGGCGCGGCGATGGCGTGCTCATCGGCGTCGACCTGCACAAGGATGAGGCGGCGCTGGTGTCCGCCTACGACGATGCGCTGGGCGTCACCGCTGCCTTCAACCGCAATATGCTGCGCAACGTGAACCGGATCGTCGGCACCGACTTCGTGCTGGCAGACTGGCGCCACGTGGCCAGCTTCGACCGCGAGGCGTCGCGCATCCAGATGCACCTGGCGGCATGCCGCGACGTGCGCGTGCAGTGGGAGGGCGGCGCGCGCGAGTTCGGCGCGGGCGAGCGCATCCACACCGAGGATTCGTACAAGTACAAGCCTGACGATTTCGCGCTGCTGCTCGAAGCGGCCGGGTTTGAGGACCCGGTCTGCTGGACCGATCCGCGCGGCTGGTTCGCGGTGTTCCACGCGCGCGGCTGAGCCTGCCGGCCCTGCCCCGGGTTGCCGCCGGGCTGCTCCGGGCAGGGCCGGCAGGTGGTGTCATAATGGCCGCACCGGCGTGCGCTGCAGGCTGCACGCCGGTGCGGCCATTGCCTCCCCACTCCATCTAACTGCGAACTGCGCGGACTTGTCGATGAGCGGCTTTCCCATGCTTCCCGATCTCTATTTCACCGGCGGCAAGGCGGCCTGGTCCGACCCGCGCCGGCTGCCGCGCGAAGGCCTGGCGCAGGCGCTGGTCGAGACGCGCAACCGCACGCTGGCATGGCTGGCACCGTTCGGCCAGACCCGCCGCGCCTGGGACGTGCCGCGCCAGTATGACGCCGACCCGCCGCTATGGACACTGGGCCATGTTGCCTGGCATGCGGAGTGGTGGTGCCTGCGCGGCGTGCGCCAGGTAGACCGCGGCGGCGTGCCGGTGCCGGTGGCGTCCGAGCCCTCGCTGCTCGACGGCGCCGACGAATGGTTCGATCCCGACCGTATCGGCCCGGACGAGCGCTGGGAAGTCACGCTGCCCGACGTGGCCGTGGTCAAGCGCTATGCCGCCGATGTGCTCGACGGCTTGCTGCGCCGGGTGGCATTGCTGCCCGGCGACAGCGACCTGACCCTGTACCCGTACCGCCGCGCGCTGTTCCATGAAGATGGGCAGGGCGAGGGGCTGGCCGCGCTGCTGCAGGCGCTGGGCATGGCGCCCGCGGAATCGGCGCCCGCCACGGGCCTTGCCCGGCCAGCCGGGCAGGGCGGCACGCTGCAGTTCCCGGGCGGGCGCTTCACGCTGGGCTGGAGCGAGGCGGACGGCTTTGCGTGGCCCGACGAACTGCCGCCGCAACCGACCTATGTGCCGGCCTTCGAGATGGATGTCGCGCCGGTCAGCAACGCGCAGTTCCTGGAATTCATCGAAGACGGCGGCTACGAGCGGCCCGCGTGGTGGTCGGCGTCGGGCCGCCAGTGGCTGATGACGCAGGAGCGCTCGTCCCCGCGCTACTGGTCACGCCATCCGGACTCGCGCCAATGGATGGTGGAGCGCTTCGGCACGCTGCGCACGCTCAATCCCGACGAAGCGGTGCGCCACGTGACGCTGTTCGAAGCACAGGCGTGGTGTGTGTGGGCCGGCCGGCGCCTGCCGGCGGAATCGGAATGGGAGCTGGCAGCCACGCAGAACCGCGGGCTGCAATGGGGCGCGTTGCGCGAGTGGACGGCGACGCCGTACGAGCCTTACGCGGGCTTCAACGCGGCGCCGTCGGACGGCGAGTTTGTCGGCCGCTTCAGCACGCACCAGGCGGTGCGCGGCGTATCGTTCGCCAGCCCGTCGCGGCTGCGCCATGCGCGGGCGCGCTGGGCGCTGCTGCCGGAGGATGACCTGGCGTTCGTCGGCTTCCGGACCTGCGCGCTGTAGCGTCTTTCGCGCGCATGCAAAAAGGGCACCCTCGGGTGCCCTTTTTGCTGCCGGTGGCAAGGTGCGCTCAGCGCACCGGCCCATCAACGCTCGTAGCGCGAGCGGCTGTTGCGGTTGCCGCCATTGCCACCGTTGCCACCATAACCGCCGCCAAAGCCGCGGTTGCCGTCACGGTTGCCGAAGCTGCGGCCTTCGCCGTTGCCGCGGTAGCCGCCGCCGTTGCGGTTGTCGTCGCCGAAGCTGCGGGCGCCATCGCGGTTGCCGAAGCCGCCGCGGTTGTCATCGCCGAAGCTGCGGCCGCCTTCGCGGTTGCCGAAGCCGCGAGCGCCGTCGTTGGCGCCACGATAGCCACCATTGCCGGCGGTGCCGCCCTGGCCACGGTAGCCGCCTTCACGGTTGCCGAAGCCGCCGCGGTTGTCGTCGCCGAACGGGCGCGCGCCTTCCGTGCGGTTGCCGAAGCCGCGGCTTTCGCCGCCGAACTTGCGGTCGCCAAAGCTGCGCTCGCCGCCGTTGCCGCCGAACTTGCGGTCACCGAAGCTGCGTTCGCCGCCACGGTAGCCGCCGCCATTGCCACGGAAATCACCACGGCCGCCCGGCTTGCCGCCGAAGTTCGAGCGCGGCTTGGGCTGGCGGCGCGGCTCCAGGCCTTCGATCACCGAAGCGTCGACGCGCTGGTTGGTAAAGCGCTCGATGCGGCGCCACTGGAACACGTCGCCGTGGTTGACCAGGTTGATGGCGATGCCCGAGCGGCCCGCGCGGCCGGTGCGGCCGATGCGGTGCACGTAGTCCTCGGCCTGCTTGGGCAGGTCGAAGTTCACCACGTGGGTGATGTCGGGCACGTCGATGCCGCGTGCGGCCACGTCGGTGGCCACCAGGATGCGCAGGTTGCCGCGGCGCAGGGCCGTCAGCGTGCGGTTGCGCGCGCCCTGGGTCATGTCGCCGTGCAGCGCGCCGGCGGCAAAGCCGGTGTCGGACAGGCGCTCGGCCAGCGAGTCGGCATCGCGCTTGGTCGCGGTGAAGACGATGGCCTGCTTCAGGCCGACATCGCGCAGCAGGTGGTCAAGCAGGCGCTCCTTGTGCGACATGTCGTCGGTGTAGTGCAGGCGCTGCTCGATATGGCTCTGGTCGGCGCGGGCCGCGGCGATCTCGATGCGTTGCGGATCCTTCAGCTGGCGCGAGGCGAGCTGGGCGATGCGCGCATCCAGCGTGGCCGAGAACATCAGCGTCTGGCGAGAAGCCGGCGTGGCGTTGACGATGGCGTCGATGTCGTCGGCAAAGCCCATGTCGAGCATGCGGTCGGCCTCGTCGAACACCAGCATCTGCAGTGCCGACAGGTCGATGCGGCCGGCGTCGATATGGTCGAGCAGGCGGCCCGGCGTCGCCACCAGGATGTCAGGCATCTTGGACAGCGCGGCCAGCTGCTTGGGGTAGGGCATGCCGCCCAGGATGCTGGCGCAGACGATGCGGCGCAGGTTGCGGCCGTACTTGGCGGCGGCTTCGGTCACCTGCAGCGCCAGTTCGCGCGTCGGGGTCAGCACCAGCAGCGCGGGCTGGGCCGGCGACGGACGGGGGCGCTTGCCCTTCATGCGCTTGGCGGGTTCAGTCGAGCGCTGCGGCGCCGGCATTTCACTGATGCGCTGGATCGCCGGCAGCATGAATGCGGCGGTCTTGCCCGAGCCGGTCTGGCTCGACACCAGCAGGTCGCGGCCGGCCAGGAAGGCGGGAATGGCCTGGGCCTGCACCGGAGTCGGCGTGTTGTAGTTCAGTTCGGAAAGCGCGCGCAGGATGGCCGCGTCGAGGCCAAGCTTGGCAAAGCCGCTTTCGGTCGCAGCGGTTTCAGTGGCGGCCTGGGCTTCGGCTGCCGGGCTGCCGTTGAGCATGGCGTCGAGCTTGTCGAGCGGGCTCTCGATAATCTGGGCAGCGTCGGAAGTGATCGAAGCGTCGGTCGCGGAGGCAATAGCTTGCTCCGCACGAATGTCGTGCTGGGTCATGTCGTAATGATCAAATAAATGCATGGCACCCCGAACGCAGAATGGGGTGGGCGCAGTGCAAAGTCTTAAAAAGGCTTCGGCGCCAATCGGTGAGGCCGTTACGACAGACACAGCTGGCAGTACGGCGGCAGGCAGGGCGTTGGCTGGTTCCGCTGGGCGGTCCGGCCATGTCCCTGGCAGGCAAACAGCTCAGGTTTCAGGCTGTTCAACAGGATCGGAGACGAGGCGACGTCAGGTGAGCGGTGCGTTCTGCTGGGCGGCTGGCGCAAACAACAACTAGGCGTCCGGCAGCGAGGAAACAGAGCTTGGGAGGGCAGCGGATTCGCCGCGGCATTGAGGTGAAGCCGGTGCCGGGCGGTTGGCGGATCTCACAGTTGCGAAACTCACGGCGCGGATTATAGCAGAGTGAGAAAATTTTGTTGCACTGCGAAAACGTAACCAGATATGTCAGCCTGGCGTCACCTGCATGCGCCGCTGGCGACACCCTGGCGCGCCGCAGGCGCCGGCCGGGTTGAAAGGCCGCGGCCCCTGCCTATACTGGAGGCGCGAGCACACAGGATGCCCGCACGGGGCGGACGAAAAACGTTCCCGCTTTGACCTCCTCCAGCGGCATTGCGCCACTGCTAGCGGCAAGCATTGCGGTCATTGCCCCAAGCGCCAGTCTTCCTGCGACTCTCCGGGTGGTCCGGATGGGCGTCCGCTTCATGGGCGGAATCATGGGAAGCCTGCCTGGCAAAGAATGACCGAACTGTTGACCGCGTGACCGAGAAGGTCCGGGCCCGTCCGCAACCAAGCCCGCCAGTGACTGGCGGGCTTTTCATTTGATCGACCGCTTCTCTCTACCCGTTGCCGCCCGCGCTTAGCCGCCCGTCCCCTTGTCTGCAGGTTTTCGGGGCAACCGGCCCAGCGGGACTTCCCGCGGCATCACGTGGCGATTGCCGGGCAGGCCGCCCGGGTAATCGACGATGCGCGCCGGTCCGCTGCGCCGCAGCCCATGCCATCCCTGGCCGCCGGCGGTGCGCCCGCCGCCCAGGATGGCGGTCATGGCCTGCCGGTCGAGATCCACGCTGTCGGACAAATCCTTGATGACGATTACTGCCATGGCTGTCTCCGGTAATGCGGCGCCACGGCCATGCGGCCGCGGGACCGCTTCAGTATAGGCGGCGGCCCGCGGTGCACTTGCGGGCCGGCCGCCGCTCCCCGTATTACCCAGGCGCTCAGACCGCGGCGAAGTTGCCGGCCCATTGCGACGGGTTGACATCGACGCTCACAGGGCCTGCGCCGTGGCCGACGAAGCTGTTGTTGAGCGTGTTGACATTGATGCTCTGCAGCTGGGCGATGTTCTGGTTGACGTTGACGGTCACGTTGGCCAGCGGGCCGACGTTGCCGACACCGCGGGTGAGCCAGGAATTGCCGCCGCGCACGGCGCGCAGCGAGGCACGGTCGAGGTCTTTGCTGACGGCGAGGTCGCGAACGATGATGGATGACATGATGGCGCTCCTTCAGGTGATTCGATGAGGGTTCCGGAGCGGCTGGCGCGGGGCTTGCATATGGCCACCGCGCGCCGCGGCCGTGGCTGGATCAGCCGTAGATGTTGTTGGTGGCGTTCTGGTTGGTGTGCACGTTCGACTTGACGTGATCCAGGAAGGCCGAGCCGTTGCCGTTCAGGTTGGTAACGGTCTGCATCTGTGCGATCGACTGCTTGGCGTCGATGCTGCCGTCGAACGCCAGCTTGATCGGCGCGTAGACGGCGGCGAAGGGCAGGTAGGCGAGGCCGCCGCGCACGGCGTGCATGCGCTTGCTGTCGAGGGTTTCGGCGGCGGACAGGTCTTTGATGGTCAGCGTGGTCATGATGGTCTCCGGGTCTCGGTATGTGTGAGTGGGCAGCTATGGCGCGGGGCTCAGCCGTAGATGTTGTTGGTGGCGTTCTGGTTGGTGTGCACGTTCGACTTGACGTGGTCCAGGAACGCGGAGCCGTTGCCGTTCAGGTTGGTGACAGACTGCATTTGCGCGATTTCCTGCGTGGCGGTGATGCTCTTGTCGATCGACAGCTTCAGCGGCATGTACACCGCGGCGAACGGCATGTAGGTCATGCCGCCGCGCACGGCTTGCATGCCCTTGCGGTCCAGGGTTTCGGCGGAGGACAGGTCCTTGATGGTCAGCGTGGTCATGATGGTCTCCAGTGGCGGAAGGTATTGCGTTTGGGTTTGGATTCGAGCATCGGGTTGGTGTCGCGCTCGGTTGGGATATCGCAGGGAGCGTGCCAGCGCCGCAGCCGGCTGCGCGCGCCGCGCGCAAATGCCTGAAAACAAGGGGTTTTTGACGGGCATGTCGGCTTTCCGGCACCGGTCGTGTGCGCCATTGCGGGCCACTGGATGGCGGTGCCCGGCCAACATGTGTGGCGCCGGTGTTGGCCCCGCAGTGACAGTCGGCGCCGATCGCGGCCGACGAATGCCGGCGCCGCACGCGCACGGCGTTGCGTGCCGGCAGCGCAGCGCAAGCGCACGGATTGCGCATGCCATGGGTGCGCACTAGTATCCATCGAAGACAGGGCAATTTCGCACTGCACACAGCGCGGGCAACCCTGCCCGAAAACCATGTCAGGGCGAGCCGTGGCCAGTCTTAAAGACCTGATCCGAAAGTTCCAGAGCGGCGGACTGTCCGACGACGAATTCGTTGCGTCGTTCGAGACTGCGCTGGCCCAGGACCCCACTTCGCCCAGCCAGGCGGCGCGCGTGGTCATCGAGGAAAACACCCGATTCCCGTTCCCGCCCGCGGTCTATGCCGAAGTGATGCGGCGCATCGAGCGCCGCAGTGCGACCCAGTACGAGGGCGTTACCGAAGCCACGCGCATGGCCACCGGGCCGCAGACAGGTTCGCTCTACGCGACCTCACCCGAGGCCGGCACCTTGCCGCCGGCGGCACATGCCAAGGGCGTGGGCGATACGCTGAACGGCCGCTTCGTGCTGGAAGAGTGCCTGGGCGTGGGCGGCATGGGCACGGTGTACAAGGCGCTCGACCTGCGCAAGCTGGAGGCGTCCGACCGCAAGCCCTATATCGCCATCAAGGTGCTGAACCTGCAGTTCAGCGGCCATCCCAAGTCGCTGATCGCGCTGCAGCGCGAGGCGCGCAAGGCGCAGACGCTGGCGCACCGGAATATCGTTACCGTTTACGACTTCGACCGCGACGGGCCGGTGGTCTTCCTGACCATGGAATACCTGTCGGGCAATTCGCTCAACCACGTGCTGAAGGCGCCCGGCTTCAGCGGCATGCCGATGGCGCGCGCCATGCCCATCATCAACGGCATGGGCAATGCACTGGCCTATGCGCACGAGCGCGGCTTCGTGCACTGCGACTTCAAGCCTGCCAACGTGTTTCTGACCGACAGCGGCGAGGTCAAGGTGATCGACTTCGGCATCGCGCGCGGCTTCCTGCCGCCGGCTGACGAGTCCGACCGCACCGTGTTCGATCCCGGCTCGCTGGGCGGCATGACGCCGGCGTATGCGAGCCCGGAGATGTTCGAGCACCGCGAGCCAGACCCGCGCGACGATATCTACGCGCTGGCCTGCGTGACCTACGAACTGATCACAGGCAAGCACCCGTACCAGCGCATGTCGGCCAACCAGGCGCGCGAGGCGGGCGTCAAGCCGCCGCAGCCGCCGCAGCTCAGCCGCACGCAGTGGAAAACGATGCGCGAGGCACTGTCGCTGAATCGCGCCACGCGCACGCCAACCGTCGCGCGTTTCCTGCATGGCATGAGCGCGGTGCCGATGACCACGCCGTCGCAGCGTTCGCCGATGATGATCGGCGGTGTCGCCGCCGTGCTCGCCGGGGTGTCGGCGATCGGCTACTACGCCTGGCATGCGCAGCGGCAGCCCGCCACGGCGCCGGCCGAGACGCGTGCGGAGGCGCCCCCCACGCAGCCTGTCACACCTCCCGCGCCGCCAGAAGCGCCAGCGCCGGCGCGCCCAGCGGTGTTTTCCATGGCCGAGGTTACCAAGGCGCTCGCCGCCGTGCCGTGTTCGCTGCTCAACGCCAGCGAAAAGGCCCATACGCTGCGCGTGCGCGGCTTCCTGGCCGAAAGCGTGGGGCCGGCGCGCCTGCGCGAGCAGTTGGCGAAGTTGCCCGGCGTGAAGGGCGTGACCGTCGAGACGCAGCCGCTTGCGGATGATAAGTGCGAGGTGGCGAAACTGGTCGCGCCGTACTGGTCAGGCAATCGCGAAGGCGGCACCGCCTCGTCGTTGCGGTTGCGTGGCAAGAGCTCGCAGCTGACCGATGGCTCGCCGCTGGTGCTGGAGCTGCGTACGCCGGCGCAGGAGTCCTATGTCTACGTCGATTACTTCGCGGCCGACGGCAAGGTCGCGCACATGGTGCCCAGCTCGCGGGTGTCCGCCCACCAGGCTCCGGCAGGGCACCAGGCGACGATCGGCGAAGGTGGCGCCTGGGTTGTGTCGGCCCCCTTCGGCACCGAGCTGGTGGTGCTGCTGACGACGCCGGTGCCGCTGTTCGAAGGGCGCCGCACGGAGGTGGAAGGGCAGCAGGATTACCTGCGCGCGCTGGAAAAGCCGCTGGCGCAGATGGCGCGCACTTATGGCAACGACCGCATCAGCGCGGACGTAGTGCAGATCTCGACGCGTGCGCGCTGACGGGCGCACGCGTTGGCTTGCGCTTCACCGACGGGCTTCGTGCGCGCACGCTATTTCATGTCGCGCGCCACGCGGAAGCCGTTCTGCGACTGCCGCACGCTCGGGCTGTACTTGAAGCGCGTGGAAGACACCATGTAGCCGGCCCCTTCGCGCCACGAGCCGCCGCGGATCACGCGCGAGCCGCACGCGTTCTCGTTCCAGGCGCGCCCGTCCGCGGGAGCGCCCTTGTACGAGCTGTGCCAGCAGTCGGCCACCCATTCCCACACGCTGCCGTTGACGTCATGCAGGCCCCACGGGTTGGCGGCGAACGAGCCCACCGGCGCCGGCGCATCGTTGCTCCACGGATCGCCGCAGTCCTTGCAGTTGGCGTTGCCCTTGCGCATCTGGTCGCCCCACCAGAACGCGCTGGCGGTGCCGCCGCGCGCCGCGTATTCCCATTCCGCTTCCGTCGGCAGGCGGTAGGCCTTGCCGGTGGTCTTGCTCAGCCACTCCACGTACTGTTGCGCATCGTCCCAGCTGACATCGCGGACCGGTGAGTTCTTCGCGCTTTCAGCAATGGTCGGCACGCGCTGGCAGCCGCCGGCGTCGACGCAGGCATTCCACTGCTCGACCGTGACTTCGAAGCGGCCGATCGCGAACGGCTGGCCGATGGTGACGTGATGCGGCGGCTTCTCCGCCGGGTCGCTGGCACTGCTGCCCATGGTGAAGCTGCCCGCGGGCAGCGGGATCAGCACCGGGCATGTCGGGCAATCGCGAATTTCGCCGGCGCGGGCTGGCGGTGGCGCAACGCTGATCGAGCCACCGGCCGCGGCGCCGGCCTTGGGTGCTGCCGCTGAGGGCGGAGCAGGGGCCGGCTCGGAACGGGCAGCGGCAGGTGCCGACGCGGCCGGCGCTCGCGAAACCTGCCCGCCCGAGGAAGTGCCGGACCGGGGCGGCGGCGCGGCCTGCTTCTGTGCCTTAGGCGCGGGCGCAGGTGCCGGCGCCGATGCCGAAGCACGCAGCCGCTCGAGCCGTGACTTGGCCAGCACCGCGAAGCGCCCGTTGGGATATTGCTTCAGGTACGCCTCGTAGTCGGCGGCATAGTTGCTGTTCTTGATCGATTCCCAGAAGCTGAGCTCATACTGCTCGTCGGTGTTCTTGGGCAGGATGCCGGCCAGCAGCAGCGTGTCCGTGGACGCAGCGGACGCCGCACCCATGGAAAGTGCGGTGGAGGCGAGAATCCCGGCCATCGCGGCCAGATGCACGACTGGTAGATTGCGCCACATCTTCACACCTCGTCGGACGGCAGCGAACCCGATTGCATGCCGGCACATGCGTTGCGGACGCTTTGTGGTGTTGCCGAGACCTAGACCGGCTTGCTTCAAGATAGCACAGCGCCTGTGTCCCGGGCCAAGCATTGCAAAGCCGCCCCGCTTCGCCGGGGTCGCATTTTCCGGGCTTGCGTCCTAACCTGAATGACGAATCGCCGAGCGCTGGCCAACAAGCAACAAGAATGGGCTGACGGGACAACGTGATCGGGTTTCGGGCAGATCTCCGGGGAGGGCGTATGTCCAGACGATTCCTGTTCCGCCTGGCGGCGGCCGCCGTGTTCGCGGCCGCGCCATCGCTGTCGCTGTCGACAGCCGCGCCACCCAACGCCGAGGCCTACATCATCTGGCCGCACGACGGCACGGTGATCACCGGCGGCAAGTTCTGGGTGCGCATGGGGCTGCGCAACATGGGTGTGTGCCCCAAAGGCATCGAGCTGCCACGCTGCGGCCACCACCACCTGTTGATCGACGTCGAGCTGCCGCCGCTGGATAAGGAGATCCCGAACGACCGGAACCACCTGCACTTCGGCGCGGGCGAGACCGATGCGCGCATCGAACTGCCACCGGGCAAGCACACTTTGCAACTGCTGATGGGCGACGCCAAGCACATACCGTTCGAGCCGCCGATCTATTCGAAGAAGATCACGATCACCGTGCGCTAGCGTTGCGTGCGGCGTGGCATCGCACGGCCACCACGGGAGAGGGTTATGTCCAGATCCAGACTACTTGCTGCCGCTGCGCTCGCTGCCAGCGTGCTGGTGTCGTTCGCAGCCCAGGGCGGATCCACGCCGGCGCCGCCGAATGCCTATCTCTATATCGGCTGGCCCAATGACGGGCAGGTGATGCCTGCCGGCAAGCCGTTCAAGGTATGGTTTGGATTGCGCAACATGGGGGTGGCGCCAAAGGATGTGAAGTATGCCAACACCGGGCACCACCACTTGCTGATCGACGTCGAGCTGCCGCCAATGGACAAGGAAATCCCGAACGACCGGAACCACCTGCATTTCGGCGCGGGAGAGACTGAAACCATGCTGGAACTGCCGCCCGGCAAGCATACGCTGCAGCTGATCATGGGGGATGACAAGCACATCCCCACAAATCCGCCCGTGTATTCAAAGCGAATCACAATCTACGTAAAGTAAAACGCCCCCCATGTGACCGGCGCGCAGCGCAGCCGAAGGCGTTCCTGCGTTGCCGTCAGCAGCAGGGTACCGGCCCTGCTGTCACAGCACACCCAACACACACCCTCAACGTGTTGGGTCGAACCCACCAGCCAGTGCCCTTCAAAAGCAGCGGCAACCTGAGCCTGAAGGGCAAGGTCGAATAAAAAATCCCTTATTTTCAGGCGTTTACAAAACGCCAACCCCCAGCCGCACCCTCCTGGCACGCTCCCTGCGATATCCCAACCGAGCGCGACACCAACCCGATGCTCGAACCCCAACCCAGGCAACACCATCCTCACCAGGAGCCCATCATGACCACGCTGACCATCAACGACCTGACCACCATCGACACCCTGGACCAGAAGCGCATGCACGCCGTCCGCGGCGGCTTCGCCTATGTCCCGTTCGTCGCCGCCTACATGCCGCTGAAGCTGTCGATCGACAAGAGCATCACCGCCACGCAGGAAATCGCGCAACTGCAGAACGTCACCAACATGAACGGCAACGGTTCGGCGTTCCTGGACCACGTCAAGTCGAACGTGCACACCAACCAGAACGCCACCAACAACATCTACGGCTGAGCCCCGCGCCATAGCTGCCCACGCACCCACGCACACATCGATACCCGGAGAACGATCATGCTGACCATCAAAGACCTGGCCGCCACCGAAACCCTCGACAGCAAGCGCATGCAAGCCGTGCGCGGCGGTCTCGCCTACATGCCCTTCGCGGCGGTCTACGCCCCGATCAAGTTCAAGCTAGACAGCAGCATCACCGCCACGCAGGAAATCGCGCAGATGCAGACCGTCACCAACCTGAATGGCAACGGCTCGGCCTTCCTTGACCATGTCCGTTCGCATGTGGATACCAACCAGAACGCCAGCAACAATATCTATCGTTGAGAAGCTTGTTGAGATGGCGCCGCGCCGCGAGGGTGTCCTCGCGGCGCGCTTCATGTGCCCATCCATGGCCGACTGCATCGGATTTCGCCTGATGCAGATCGGGGTTGGAGCGCGCGCCCGCGCGCACCACAATACAGACAGACCTCCGCGGCCACGGCACGCCAGTGCGTTCCCCGCCGCGCACGCACGCAGGATCGCACCGTGCCCGTATCCCTTACTGCCGCTCCCCGGGTCATGCCGACCCAAGCCTCGCGCCGCCTGGCCTGGCTCGCTTCCGCCGCATGCGCCGCGCTGCTGGCCGGCTGCGCCGATTTCCGGCCGCCGGTGTACCAGCGTCCGGAAACGCCGGCCAAGGCCGAATGGTCGCGCCAGGATTCGATCACGGTGTCGCCAAAGGACGCGGTGCAGCCCAACTGGTGGCACAACTTTAACGACCCGTACCTCGACGGCCTGATCGACCAGGCGCTGGCCGGCAACTACGACATCAAGGTGCTGGCCGCGCGCATCCGCGTGGCGAATGCGCAGATCGGCGAAGCACGTGCCGGCGGGCTGCCGGTGATCGATATCGGCGCCGGTGCGAGCTTCGAGAAAAGCACCGGGCAGAAATCCACCTGGACCTACAACGCGGGCGCGCAGCTGAACTGGGATATCGATATCTGGGGCAAGGTCGAGAAGGGCGTGCAGGCGCAGACCGCCGAGTTCCGCGCCACCGAGGCCGACTGGCGCGCCGGCTACCTGACGCTGGTGTCCAATGTATCGACCACTTACTTCACGATCCTGCAGTTCGACGAGCAGATCGAGCAGCAGACGCGCACCGTCGCCAAGAACGGGCAGATCCTCACCACTTACCAGGCCATGTACCAGAATGGCCTGGCGCCCAAGATCCGCGTCATGCAGCAGCAGGCTGAAATCAACCGGCTCAACAAGGATTTGCTGGAGCTGCGCCGTTCGCGCGATGTGGCGGAAAACGCGCTGGCCACGCTGGTGGGCGTGCCCGCGGGCAACCTCAAGGTACCGGCGGGACGCCTGCAGGACCGCGTGCAGCCGCCCAGCGTGCCGGCCGGCCTGCCGTCGCAGTTGCTGGCGCGCCGGCCCGACATCGTCGCGGCCGAATATCGCGTGCTGGCGGCCTACAACATCGTCGGCCAGGCGCGGCTGGCGCAGCTGCCCAGCATCAGCCTGACCGCGCGCGGCGGCACCGCCAGCTTTGCGCTGAGCGACCTGCTCAAGTCCTTCACCTTCGGCTTTATGCCGAGCATCAACCTGCCCATGCTCGATCCCAGCGTGCGTGCGCGCGTGAAGACCACCGAAGCGCAGGTGGGCGTGGCGGAAAACGAATATGGCCGCGCCGTGATGACGGCGTTCGAAGAGGTGGAGAGTGCACTGGTCAACGTCGATGCGCACAAGAAGCAGCGCGTAGAGCTGCAGCAGCAGGTGGAGCAGCTGCGCGTGGTGTCGGCGCAGATCGAGGCGCAGCTCAGGGAAGGCGTGGTTTCGCAGCTCGAAGTGTTCGAGACCGAGCGCTCGCTGCTGAACGCACAGCTGCAATTGTTGGCGGTCCACCAACAGATTCTGGCCGACACTGTCACGCTGTACAAGGCGCTTGGCGGCGGCTGGCCCGACACCGAAGTGCGCAACACGGCGGCCAGCCAGCCGCAATAGTGCGCTCGCTGCCGCGCGGCGCGGGCCGGTGCCTGCGGTACCTGCCACGACCTTCACGCGCGGCGTGACGCATGCGTACGCAACGCGTTGCGCAATGCCTTGCGCCACGCGTGCAGCCCTTGCCTCTTTCCCTGCCCGACTCAGTGAAAACACGCGCCTGCACGCGTGCCGCAGCCGATTGACTAGCCTAAGCCGTCGCCTACTATGTTCTTAGTCGCTTCACCCCCCTTGGCCGGCCGCCGCGGCAGCCGCGCTGTTGGCTCCCTGGAAACATGGCTCCTGACGAAGCACTGATCATGGAAATGCCGGTGAAAATGGCCCAGGGGATCGCTCGGGAGTCGAGCCAGGAACTGGCAAGGGAATTCGATGTGTTCCTGACGCCGGTCTCGCGGCCGGACCTGGGCGAGATCCGCATCGACGAAGACCTGTTCCCGGTCGGCCGCACCGAGCTGCCATTCGCCGCCTATCCCGAAGACCTCGCGGCGCCGCTGTCGCGGCGCCATGCGCGCATCTTTGCCGAGCAAGGCGCGGTCTATGTTGCCGACCTGGGCAGCAAGAACGGCACGCGCGTGAACGGCGCGGCGGTGGCGCGGCAGCCGGCGCAACTGCGCGATGGCGACGAGCTGGCATTCGGCCCGGCGCTGTCGTTCCGCGTGCGGCTGTCGCCGCGGGCACCGCAGCCGGAGCCGCCGCGGGTCGCGCTGACGCTGCTGCCGGAACGCGACGATGTCGGGCTGCAGCCGATTCATGTCGACGGCTTCCCGTACCTGATCAGCAAGGCCGACGATGCCTTTGCGCGCTATCGCGACAACTATCCGCAGCAGGTCAACTACCTGTCGCGCCGGCACGCGCACGTGTACCTGAAGGGCGGCGTGCCGTTCCTGGAAGACCTGGGCAGCACCAACGGCACCTTCGTCAACGGCAGGCGCCTGGCGGACCACGGCGTGCCGCTGGACAACGGCGACCGCATTGCGTTCGGCGGCAGCCATTTCGTCTACAAGGCCGAGGTCCGCCGCGCCGGCGACGACGATGCCACCGCGACGCGGACCACGCTGGAGCCCGCCGTACCGGCGCAGGTGCCGGCTGAACCGGCCGCACACGACGCCGCACACGACGAAGATGACCGCACCACCTTTGTCGGCGCCGCCGATTCCTTCCTGGACATCTTCTGCGTCGACTACGCCTCGCACCAGGAAGACGAAGTCAACGCCGACGCCGAAGCCCAGGCCGCTGCCGCGACCGCCGCGCCAGACCGCGCGCATCCGCCGCGCAAGCGCGGACGCATTGCGCTGCTGCTGGCGGAGGCGGCGCGCAGCTTCGGCCTCGACGACGGCGCACGCCTGCGGCGCGCCGCGCGCTGGGGCGGCGCGCTGTTGCTGCTGGCCGTGCTGGCCGGCGCGGCGCTTTACTGGCGCGGCGCCGACGAGCGCGCGGTGCAGACCCTGCATGCGGCGGGCGACTACGCCGGCGCGGCGAAGGCGGCCGACCGCTATCTCGCACGCCATCCCGGCGATGCAGAGGTGCAGGCGCTCGGCACCGAAGCGCTGCTGCGCGCCTACGTGCCCGGCTGGGTCGCGAAGCTCAAGGCCGGCGACTTCGGCGGTGCCGATGCCGCGCTCGCGCAGATGCGGCAGCTCGGCGCGAATAACGCCGACGCCCGGCCGCTGGTGGCCGAACTCGAATGGATCGGCCGGCTCGAACGCTATGCCGCGCAGCGGGGTGCCGATGCGCCGATCCGCCTCTACGCCGATGAGGCGCCGATCCGCGAGCTGCTGGCGCACTGGAACCAGGACACCATCGCGCACCAGCGCGCGCTGGGCCGCATTGCCGCCGACGTGCCGGCATTCCGCGACCTCTATGCCGATGCGCTCAGCGACGTGCGCCGGCTGCAGAACGATGCGTCTGTCTACCTGGCGGCGATCGGGCGGCTCGACACCAGCATCGCCACCGAACTCGGCCGCGATCGGCCGGAAGCGCTGCAGCCGGTGATCGCCGACTATCGCGAGAAATACCCGCGGCTGGCGGGCCTGGACCAGGTGCAGGCGGACCTGGACCGCTACACCGCGCTGCTGCAGGCCTTGCGCGCGCGCCGCCCCGGCACGCTGGTGGCGCGGCTGGCGGACAGCCGCTTCGCCACGCCGCCGTTCCAGGCGCAGTTCGCGCAACTGTCGCCGCGGCTGCCGCCGCCGGAGATGGCAACGCAGTACGCCAGTGCGGCCAGCGCGTGGCAGCAGGGCGACAGCAACACCGCGCTAGCGGGATTCAGGCGCATCCAGGGCGGCGCATGGAGCGACGATCTCGCGCGCGACCTCGCGCACAAGCAGAAGGTGGCGGCGCAGTTTGCCGAGCTGCAGGCCGCGCGCGGCAGCAAGGGCTATGAAGACCGCCTGCTCGGCTTCTACGCCATGCTCGACGCCGACGAAGACAAGTTCTTCGCCAGCGCGGTGGAAGCCGATGTCAACGGCGTGCGCGACAGCGCGCTGCGGCGCGCGCGCGAACTGATGGGCAGCGCCGTGGCCGCGTGGAAGCAATACCGCAGCAACGGCGTGATCGGCAGCGAGCAGCGGCTCGAACCCGGCATCTCGCCCAGGTTCCGCGCGCAGGCCCGGCTGCTGTCGCAGGCGCAGGACGATGCGCGCCAGGGCATGCGCATCTTTACGCAGCTGCGCGCCGGCGAAAGTGCGGACCTGGCGCAGCTGGCCAAGGTCGAGGAAGAGATCCGCGCCGAGGCCGACCAGCAGCGCCATGCGCTGCGTGAATTGCGCACCGTGCTCGATCCCGCCGTCCTCAAGACCAAGCTCGAGCTGATCGGCGGCGAAGACAGCGGCAAGGTGCCCGCGGATGCCGCCCCGAGTGACGCGGCCAACGCGGCCAACGCGGCGAACCCCGCGCCGCAGCAGCCAGCGAGGCAGCCATGAAAGACGATTCCCGCCAGGCCGGCCTGAAGCCGCTGTCCGAAGCGCTCGAAGACCACAGCGCCGAGGGTATCGGCCTGCTTACCGCCGAACCGTCGCGGCTGGGCATGCTGACCATCGTCACCACGTTTGCGCTGGTGGTATGCGGGCTGGTGTGGTCCTTCGTCGGCCATGCCGATGTCATCGTCACCGCGCAAGGCACGCTGGCACCCGAATCGGAAGTGCGGCGCTTCTATGCCCCTGTCGACGGCGAGCTGGCCGACCTGTACGTCGCCGAAGGCCAGCCGGTGTCCAAGGATGACGTGCTGGCGCGGCTGAACGCGCGCGGCGCGATCGAGGCCGCCGCCAATGCGCTGGAAGCGCAGCTCAAGCTGGAGGATTCCGAGCGCGAATGGAAGCAGTTCCCGGAGAAAAAGGCGCTGATGGAACGCCGCGCCAACGCGCTCAAGCAGCAGATCGACGTGGCCACGCGCCAGCACGAGAACCGCCTTGCCCAGGGCACCACGCGGCTGGCCGAGGAACAGCGCGCGCAGCTGCAGGAGGCGCGCAGCAACCTGGAAAACGCCCGGCGCGCGCGCGAGTTTGCGCGCCAGGAGCAGGACCGCTATGCGCGCCTGCTGGCGCTGCCCGGCGGCGGCGGCGTGTCGCAGTCGCAGCTCGATGCCAAGCGCGCCGCGGCGCAGGACGCCGAGAACAACCTGCGCGTGGCGCAGTCGCGGCTGAGCGAGCTTGATGCCCGGCTGTCCCGCGAGATGACCCAGGCCAGCGCGCTGCTCGAAAGCAGCGGGCAGGACCTGGCCGGGCTGCGCGTGCAGTACGACGCGGCGCTGCGCGAGATCGCCAGCACCGAAGACAAGCTGCGGCTGCAGGTACAGACCGCGCGGCTGGTGGCGGACGCCGCCGCGCGCATCCGCTTCGAGAATATCGACAAGGACAATTTCCTGCTGATCCTGGCGCCGGTGTCGGGCGTGATCACCGATGTCACCTCCACCCAGCGCGGCGACAAGGTGCAGGCCAACACGCCGCTGGGCGGGATCGCGCCCAAGGATGCGCGCCCGGTGGTCAAGATCGTCATTGCCGAGCGCGACCGCGCCTTCCTGCGCGAGGGGCTGCTGGTCAAGCTCAAGTTCAGCGCCTTCCCGTACCAGCGCTACGGGATCATCGAAGGCACGCTGGAATTCATTTCGCCCGCGACCAAGCCGGGCCCCGACAAGCAGCCGGTCTACGAGGGCAGGGTGCGCCTGGCGCGCGACTACTACACCGTGGCCGACAACAAGTATCCGTTGCGCTATGGCATGACCGCCACGGCGGAGATCGTGGTGCGCGAGCGCCGCCTGATCGACCTGGGGCTCGACCCCTTCCGCGAGGTGGCGGGGTAACCGCCGGCAGCACCGGCAGCAGCCGGGGGAATACAGGAACAGCCAATCCGGATGCCCGTGCTAACGCATAGGGCCGTCAAAAGGAGCCTAGACATGACTGGCATTGTCCGTATCGACGACGAGGTGCTCGGCGTCGAGGAATTCGTTCGGCTGCTCAAGCTGACCGGGCAGTTCGAAGGTCTGGTCGAGCAGATGGTGCGCGACAAGCTGACGGTGCACGCCGCGAAGCGTCAGGGCATGGTGGTCACGCCCGAAGAAATCCAGGAGCGCGCCGACCAGTTCCGCCGCGTGCAGGGGCTGCACCGCGCCGCCGACATGAACCACTACCTCGATGCGCTCAATGTCAGCCTCGACGAGTTCGAGGCGTTCATCACCGACAACCTGTACCAGGAGCGGATGATGGAGCAGGTCTGCAGCGACGCCGCGGTGCAGGAGTACTTTGCGCTGAACTCGCCGCGCTTCGACAGCATCGAGGTCAGCCATATCGTGGTCGACAGCGAAGGCAAGGCCAAGGAGCTGATCTCTTACCTGCAGGACGATCCGGACGCGTTCGCCGACATGGCGCGCGAGCATTCGATCGCCGACACGCGCGAGCACGGCGGCGCGATCGGCAAGGTGCTGCGCGGCTCGCTCAAGACCGATATCGAGGCCAAGGTATTCAACGCGGAGCCGGGCGACCTGCTGGGGCCGTTCCCAGCGCCGGACCGCTCTTTCTTTGAAGTCTTCCTGGTGCGCGCCAAGCATCCCGCCACGCTCGACACCGAGGTTGCGGTGGAAGTGCGGCGCCTGCTGCGCGAAGACTGGCTGATGGGCAGGGCGCAGGAACATGTCATCGAAGCCCGCTAGCGAGTCTGGCGAAGGCGCCGCCGCTGCCGCTGCGCCGACCGCACCGACAGCGCCGACAGCACCGGAACGGCCCGAGGGCGGATCCGCGCTGGCCACGTTCCTGGCCGGCGTCGAAATCCTGTCGGTGCTGACGCCGGAGGAAGTGTCGCGCCTGGCCGAGGCCGCGCAGGTGCTGACCTTCGGCTTTGGCGATACCGTCTGCAATGCCGGCGATGCGGCGCCCGGCCTGTTTATCGTCAAGTCGGGATCCGTGCGCGTGTTCAACGAGGAACACGGCAAGGAAATCAGCATGGGCGTGCGCAAGGTTGGCGAGGTCTTTGCCGATATCGCGCTGCTGCGCGAGTACCGGCACGAGTCGTCGGTGCGCGCCTCGGGAAAGACCGAGCTGCTGATGATCCCGCGCAGCGTGGCCGAGCCGGTGGTCGCCGGCAACCCGGCCGCGCTGGCCTTTGTCACCAGCTATGTCGCGATCAGTTCCGCCGGCGGCTTTGTCGCGCGGCTGTTCGACCTGCGCGGCAAGCTCGACAAGCAGGAACTGGCCGACGCCGTGCGCAGCGTGGGCGTCAAGCGCGTCAGCGCCGGCAAGGAAATCCTGAAGCAGGACGGGCGCGAGGACCGGCGCCTGTACGTGGTGCGCCAGGGCACCGTGCGCGTGGTGCGCAGCGAAGAAGGCAGCGAGTTCCCCCTGGCGACACTTGGGCAGGGCGACATCTTCGGCGAGCGCGCCTGCGTGATGCGGCAGGAGCAGCTGGCAGCGGCCGTCGCCGAGACCGACGTGCGCCTGCTGGTCATTCCCGAGAAGACCGTGCAGCTGATCCTGGAGCGCAACCCGCGCCTGCGCGAGGTGCTGGAGGAGCGCATCCGCGCGCTCGACCGCGAGCTGCATCGGCAGAAGAAGCTGGCCGAGCGGCGCAAGCGTCCCGTGCTGCTGGACCTGCATTCCAGGCCCGAACTGGGCGAGAAGCTGATCCGCCGCTTCGGCCTGGTCGAGCAGGCCGAGGAAATGGACTGCGGCGCGGCCTGCCTGGCAATGATCTGCCGGCACTACGGCATCCCGATGACGCTGGGCAAGCTGCGCGAACTGGCCAACGTGACCACGCAGGGCGCCACGCTCGACAGCCTGGCGCGCGCCGGTGAATCGCTCGGCTTCACCACGCGCGGCGTGCAATGCACGCGCGACTCGCTGATGGGCTTCGAGCTGCCGTTCATCGTGCACTGGGAGGGCTACCACTACGTGGTGGTGTACGGCATCTCGTCGCGCTGGGTGTGGGTGGCCGATCCCGCCATCGGCTTCCGCAAGATGAGCGCGGAGGAGTTCGAGCGCGGCTGGAGCGGCACCTGCCTGCTGTTCTCGCCGGGCGAGAGCATGACGCAGCTGTCGGTGCAGCGCTCGCCGTGGCTGCGCTTCATCGGCTACCTGGCGCCGTACAAGAAGATCCTGGCGCACCTGTTCCTGGCGACCTTCGTGATCCAGATGCTGGGCGTGGTGCCGCCGCTGATCATCCAGAACATCCTCGACGGCGTGGTGGTGCACCAGAACGTGGGGCTGCTGCACCTGCTGATCGTGGGGCTGATCATCTCCAACGTGTTCTCGCAGCTGATGTCGACGATCCGCGCGTACCTGGCCAACTTCATGGTGCGCAACATGGACTTCGCCATGATGTCGCACTTCTTCAAGCACACGCTGTCGCTGCCGCTGTCGTTCTTCGCCAAGCGCAAGACCGGCGACATCTTCGCGCGCTTCCAGGAGAACCAGACCATCCGCGCCTTCCTGACCGAGTCGACGGTGACCACGGCGCTGAACCTGCTGATGGTGTTTATCTACTTCACCATCATGTTCCTCTACAACGTCAAGCTGACGCTGCTGCTGATCGCCTTCGTGATCCCGATCGCGGCGCTGACGGTGGTGGTGACGCCCAGGGTCAAGACCTATGCGCGCGAGGTCTTTGCCGCGTCGACCGATGCCAAGGCCTACCTGATGGAAACGCTGGGCGGCGCGGAGACCGTCAAGGGCATGGGCATCGAACGGCCGGTGCGGCTGCGCTGGGAGCGCAAGTACACCAAGGCGCTGGAAGCGCAATACAAGGCGCAGGCTTTCCATATCCTGGTGGGGCTGGCGAGCCAGCTGCTCAATGCCGCGACCACCATCGCGGTGCTGTGGGTGGGGGCGACGCTGGTGCTCGAGCGCGAGCTGACCATCGGCCAGCTGATCGCCTTCAACGCCTTCATGGGCAGCGTGCTGGCGCCGCTGATGGGACTGGTGGCGCTGTGGGGCCAGCTCAACGATGCCGGCGTGGCGATGGAGCGGCTCGGCGACGTGCTCGACCTGGAGCCGGAGCAGAAGCCGCAGGACGTGCTGTCGCGCGTGATGCTGCCCGACCTGCAGGGCGAGATCGTGATGAAGGATCTGTACTTCCGCTATGGCGGCGAGGACACGCCCTACGTGCTGGAGAACATCAGCTTTACCATCCGGCCGGGCGAGATGGTCGCCATCGTCGGGCGCAGCGGCTCGGGCAAGACCACGCTGGCCAAGCTGCTGGTGGGCTTCTACAAGCCGACCGAGGGCTCGATGTCGGTGGACGGCTACGACCTCAACGTGATCGACGCGGCGTTCTACCGCGCCCAGGTCGGCTATGTGATGCAGTCCAACCTGCTGTTCTCGGGCACCATCGCCGAGAACATCGCCTGCGGCGACGACAGCCCGGACCGGCGCCGCATCGAGGAAGTGGCGCGCATGGCCGATGCCCACGCCTTTATCAGCAAGCTGCCGCTCGGCTACGAGCAGGTGGTGGGCGAGCGCGGCATGGGGTTGTCGGGCGGGCAGATCCAGCGGCTGTGCATCGCGCGCGCGCTGTACCACGACCCGCGGCTGCTGGTGTTCGATGAAGCGACCTCGGCGCTCGACACGCAGTCCGAGAGCAACATCCTGGCGAACATGCAGGAGATCCTGCGCGGGCGCACCGCGGTCATCATCGCGCACCGCCTCAGCACCATCATGCAGGCCGACAAGATCCTGGTGCTGTATGAAGGCGCGATCGTCGAGCAGGGCCGGCATGAAGAGCTGCTGGAACGCAAGGGCATGTATTACCAACTGGTGCAGAAGCAACTGAGCGCAGCATGAAGCTATACAACCAGGGTGCCACCCCCGCCTCGGTCACCTCGCCGGTTTCGTTCGCCGGCCTGATCGAGAAGATCGAGATCCTGCGCTCGACGCTGCGCTGGGCGTCGCGCCTCGACCGGCCCGAGATCGAGAAGCTGCTCAAGCAGGCCACCACGCTGCGCGACGAGGTCATGGGGCTGTCGCACAAGGAACGCTTCGTGCAGGCAGCGTCTTCTGCCGAAACCGGGGCCGACAGCGCGGCCAAGAACGCGCCGCCGCAGCAGGAGGTCGAACGCATGCCGCGCGAGCGGCGCCAAGCGCTGATGGAGCGCAGCTTTATCTTCGAGGGGACCTTCGGCGACAACCCCAAGCTGCTCGAAGCGCTGGAAATCGCCGAGAAAGCCGCGCCGACCGACCTGCCGGTGCTGATCGACGGCGAGAGCGGCACCGGCAAGGAACTGATGGCCAAGGTGATCCACGCCAACGGTTCGCGCACCGACAAGCCGTTCATCTCGGTCAACTGCGGCGCGATCCCCGACAGCCTGCTCGAGTCCGAGCTGTTCGGCCACAAGAAGGGCGCGTTCACCGGCGCCAGCAACGACCGGCGCGGCAAGTTCGAAAGCGCGCATACGGGCACCATCTTCCTCGACGAGATTGGCGAGCTGCCGCTGACGGGGCAGGTCAAGCTGCTGCGCGTGCTGGAAGCGCACGAGATCCAGCGCGTGGGCTCGGACGAGATCATCTCGGTCGATGCGCGCATCGTCGCCGCCACCAACAAGGACCTGCGCAAGATGAGCGAGGCCGGCACCTTCCGCGAAGACCTGTTCTACCGCCTGAGCGTGATCCATGTCAGCCTGCCCGCGCTGCGCGAGCGGCACGACGAGATCCCGCTGCTGGTGTCCTACTTCAGCGACGAGGCCGCCAGCATGCTCAAGCGCGCGCCGGTCAGGCTGACGCCGCGGCTACGCGACTTCCTGCTGCACTATGACTACCCGGGCAATATCCGCGAGCTGCGCAACCTGATGTACCGGCTTTCCTGCCTGGCTGGCGACACCGCCGACCTGGCGCAGCTGCCGCAGGACATCCGGCCCAGGCCGGCGGCGCTGGCGGTGGTTGGGACGGCAACAGCAGGGGGAGCGGGGGCCGACATCGCCATGCCCACCTCGCTCAGCGAGGCCAAGCGCGCGGCCAGCGACGAAGCCGAGCGCGCCTTCCTGGAGCGCGGGCTGCAGGAAGTCGGCGGCACCGTCGCCGAGCTGGCGCGGCGCTTCGACATGAACCGCTCGCACGTGCAGATGCTGCTGAAGAAGCACGGCATCCATTCCAAGGATTTCCGCGCCAGCCGGCAGGCTGACGGGAGCAAGGGGTAGCAAGGGGTAGTAAGGAGTAGGGGCGCTGCTCAGGTGTCCAGCTCGGGATTGACCAGCGTCTTGTCCGAGCCGTACGGATCGGCAGCGCGGATCACCACCACCGAGATGTTGTCGCGCCCGCCGGCATCGAGCGCCATCTGCAGCAGCGTCTGCGCGGCTTGCGGCGGATCCTGTTGCGCCAGCACCGCGGCGATGTCGGGGTCGTCGACCTCATTGCTCAGGCCGTCGCTGCACAGCAGGAAGACGTCGCCATCGGCAACTTCGGTCAGCAGCTGCTCCGGCGCCAGCGTCGCCGCGGCGCCGACGGCGCGCGTGATGGTGTTCTGCGCGGGATGGTGGCGCGCCTGCTCGGGCGTGATCAGTCCGCGCGCCAGCAGGCGCTCGACCTGGTTGTGGTCGCGCGTCAGCCGCACCAGCTCGCCGCCGCGCAGCCGGTACAGCCGGCTGTCGCCCGCCCACAGGCAGCCGCAGCGCCGGTCGCCGGCCAGCAGCACCACCACCGTGCTGCCGATGCAGCGCACCCCCAGCCGCGCGGCTTCGTCGACCAGCGCCAGGTTGACCCCCTGCATCGCCGCGCGCGTGGCTTCCATCCGGTCTTCCAGCAGCGGCTGCGGCGGCAGCGCGGCCAGCGCCTTGACCACGGCCTGGCTGGCGAAGTCGCCGACGGCGTGACCTCCCATGCCGTCGGCGACCGCCCACAGCTGCTGCGCGGGCAGGTCCAGGCACGCATCCTCGTTGCGTTCGCGTACGCGGCCGACGTCGGTACAGGCCGCCGAGGTCCACTGGAAGTGCGAATCGAAACCCAAATCTAGCCTCCGCTCCGCATCGCGCGCCCCTTTATTGCCCCATTCTTGCCCCGTCGCGCCGGGGCGTGCCACGACGCTCGCTCAGACCAGGCGGCCGTCGTTCCTTGCGCCCTGGTCGCCCTGGACGCTGATATTGGAGTTGGGCGCGTTGTTGCGGATATCGATGTTCTGGAACTGGTTGTTCATCTGATCAGCATAGAAGCTGTAATTGATCTCGTAAAAGTTGAACACCGCGCCGGCCGGCAATGGCGATGAAGGCACGAACGGGCGGATCCACCCGAACACCCACTGCCCGCCGGCACCGCGCACGCGGGCCATGGTGTCGGAAGCAAGTTCGCGGCAGCTGGCAAGATCGTGGATAGCGAGGGTGGCCATATTTCTGTCTCCAGTTAGTGGCGGCTTGGTGCCGGGGCGGTACCGGAATAGAGCAAGGCGCGTGCCAGCGCTCGCGGCCGTTGCCCGGGTCGGCGCCAGGGCGCCGTGCGGCGCGGGTTGGCGGCTGGCGGCACGGCGACGCGCCATCAGCGGATCGTCGCTATGCGTTGGGCTGGCACCGACACCGGCGCGACCAGCTGTCGGAAATTCCCCGTCACTGTTCTGCACCCCGGCATAACCCCGCTGCAGCCGTAATTTTCCTCCTCTGTCCTCTGATATGTGCCGCGGACCACCGATGCAGCATCTGCGCCGCAGCGGTGTCGGCTGACTCCCGGCAAGAGGATTTTGATATACTCCCCTCCTGCTTCAGGGTCCCCTCGCCGTAGTTCAATGGATAGAACGAGCGCCTCCTAAGCGCTAGATACAGGTTCGATTCCTGTCGGCGGGACCATCCACGCTTCAGCTTTCTTCCCATCCCCAAACAAGCAGGCGGGCGGCCGGAGTCCCAGGGCCCTGGCAGGGCAGGGTCAGCGCCGTCTCGGGCCCGAACAGCCTGGTACGGCGATTGCGCCGTTAGCGGTGGTGCGAGGTGGAGCAGTTCTATTTGGCTTGGCGGTTTTGGCCGCAATGTCATTTATGACATTGCCACGTTTCTGCCCCGCGGCACGCGGGTTGCGCGGAAGCGCACTGACATCGTCGGGGTTGACCAGGTCTGGAACCGTCCAGCCGGTCAGGTCGTAGTCATCCATTGCCGAACGGGCGAAAGCCTTCATCTGGTCCAGGTTGCCCGTGTTCTGCGCCGCCGACAGGTTGGTCAACCGCGTGGCGTCGTTGCCGCCGATGTAATTGATCTCGTAAAGTTCATGACGTGCGCCGAACTCGGTGCCGATGGCATCCCACAGCAGCTTCATGACCTTGACGCGTTCCTCGGCCGGCGCGCCGCCGGAACCGCGCAGGTACTTGTCGAGATAGGCTCGTATCTCGGGCACGCTGAAGTCGATCGCATGTGAGTTCAGGTAAATCAGGCCGCTGGCTACGACCTGCTCGATGATATTGCGCACGCGCGGCAATGCCTCCTGGTTCAGTACGCGGTAGGCGCCGGCAAAGTGCGGATCGGGATGGACGTGGCCATGCCAGGGCACTTCGCTCTTGGCCATCGCATCAGACAAGGCCCAGAAAGCGTTGCGCCATGCGATCACCTCGCCGAGGTGCACCTGAACGCCATACAGGCCGCGGGTGCCGGTGATCTCCAGCGCGCGGGCCAATAGTCCGATGATAAAGTCGAGCTTGACCGCGACACGCGTACAGCCGTGGAGCGATGCGCGCTCCAGGTATCCGGAGCCGGATTGTATGGCGTCCGCCTGCGGGACCTCTCCGTGCATGAAGACGTTCTCCCACGGCACGAAAACATTGTCCATCACGAGAATGGCGTCGTTCTCGTCCAGGCGCGATGACAGGGGATAGTCGAACGGGCTGCCGAGTACCGCGGCCCGATATTCGTTCGAGACCCGGCACAGAAGCTTCAATCCCGGGGCGTTGGTGGGTACGATGAACTTGGGCCCTCGCGCTGGCGTGGCGTCGACATTGGCAACATAGGTGTAGTGAGTCAGCGCCGCGCCGGTGGCAACGACCTTGGCCCCGCTCACGTAGATGCCGCCATCGTCTTCATGGACCACACGCACAAATACGTCCGATGTGGCCGACGGCGGCAGATCGCGATCCACCGGGGGATTGACTATGGCGTGGCCCAGGTACCAGGTCCGCTCCTGAGCCTTGCGATACCAATGTCGGGCGTTTTCCTCGTAGCCCTTGTAGAACGCCGGGTTGGCCCCCAGCGTGGCCAGGAACGAGCCCTTGTAGTCCGGAGACCGTCCCATCCAGCCCCATGCGCACTTCTGCCAGCCAGCAATCGCATCGCGCTGCGCCACCTGCTCGGCCGCATCGCGCGGGGCGCGAAAAAAGCGCTGGGTAAAGCCGCCCCATTCGGTCGGAACGCAGAGTTCGGTGTGGCGTTCCGGATCGTGCAGCGCCTGGTACATCCGGGCAATCATGCGCGCCATGTTGCGAAAGGCCGGATGCTCGGCGACATTGCGTACACGCTCTCCGTAGATCCACACTTCGCGCCCATCGTCCAGGCTTTGCAGGAATTCCTTGCCGGTGAACGGCACATAGACGCGGTCGTAGGTATTGCGCAGGTCGTCGAACATATCGCTTGGCTTCTCGCGGAAAGAGTATGTGCCGTACCGCAAGGCGGGCACGCCAGAGCTTCGGTGCGCAAACGCGCAGGCCGAAGCTGCATTGACGATACATTGTTATGCCATGGCAATGACGCGGCGTTTGTGTCCGGGGCCGCTTTCGCTATGTCTGAATGTGAATCCGGCCAGATGCAGATTCGATTCTTGGCGACAGCCTCAGGCAAATTCCCCCATCCCGATTCGATCACCAGGGGGCCAATTGCGCCTTGCTTGCCTATACTTCCGCAAAGGCAAAGGTTGCGTTCCCGACACCTGCCGGCAGCGGCCTTGCCCTACAGGGAGATCGCCATGGTACGCGTCGGACTTCTCGTACGTTCACTAGTGTTGTTGCCGCTTCTCGGGCTCGCCAGTTGCATCTCGGTGCAACGCACCGTTTCCGATCCGCCGCCGAGCGGCCGTACCATCATCGTGCCGCCGGGTTCCACCGTGACATGTACGCCCGGGCCGTGCGAGGTGCGGTAAATCGTTCGGCTGCCAGCAGGCCAAGCGGCGTTGCATCCTGCAGTCTGGGCATGGCGTTGTTCAGTGCGCGCTGGACTTGGAAAAAAGCTGAATCACCGCGACGCCGGCAATGATCAGGCCGATCCCCAGGCAAGCGGCCAGATCCGGGATCTGCCGGTACAGCACCACCGCGATCAGCGTCACCAGCACGATCCCGGCCCCGCTCCAGATTGCATACGCAATCCCTACCGGCACGGTCCGCATCACCATCATCAGCAGCCAGAACGCCGCCACGTAGCCGCCCACCACCAGCACGCTGGGCACCAGCCGCGTGAATCCTTGCGAGGCCTTCAGGCTGCTGGTGGCGATGACTTCGGCGACGATGGCGAGGGCGAGGAGCAGGTATCCGTTCATGGTTGGGGCTGGAAAGAGGGGCGGCAACGCAGCCAGACCGGCATCTTAGCGCCGCCGCCATGTTGCGCCAAAGCCGCGTCCCTCCGTCGTGGTGGTTGTGCGCAGCGGCATTGCGGTTTTCAATGAAACAAAATACAGAACTAGGCACGCCCCGCGGGCGTGCATTACCAGGCAGTCGCGGTATTGCGGCCTGACCAAGCCGGCACGAACCTTACGATGCCGGCGGCTGGCTTTTGGGTAAGGGGAGCGGTATGAATCACACCGGCATCGAAGACGCGGCCGTCTGGCCAACGACGCAGTCCGGGGAGAAGGCGCTGGAGGCGGACACGACGCCATGGCAGGACACCATCGCCGCGGCGGACCATGCGTTGGAAGAAGCCACGCGCATCCAGCGGGGCGTGCAGCACAACCTCAAGCTGATGCAGGAGGTCCGGTCGCTGCGCGAAGAACTGCGCAAGGCCCATGCGGAAATCGACCGCTACCGGGGCATGCACGCGCGGGTGGTGGTCGGTATGCGCCAGCTGGAAGACGACCACACGGGGACGATGAGCCGGTTCAAGGCAGAAAACGAAATGCTGCTGGTGCGCCACCGGGTCTACAAGCTGATGGCCGAGCACTACGCCCGCATGGCGTTGCGGCTGGACCCGCAGACCTTCGCCACGCACCGCGACCGCGTGCTGCAGCACATCCTGTTCCAGCGCCGCAAGGGCGTGCCGCCGGATGCGGTCAGCGCCGCCGACGTTGCCTTCATGATGCTGTAGCGGCGCCTGGGGGGGACGCTCAGGGTCGTTCAGGGCGCGCGCGGGCGCCTCAGCTTGTCGAACCTCCGGTCATGCCGGTGGCCGCCATCACCAGCGCGGCCATCAGGAAGGTCCATGCGGCGCGCCTTCCCCTGGCCTGGCTACGTCAGTCCGACACCTTGTCGCTCGGGAACTTGAACGAGTCGCGCAGCAGGTAGCTCATCGGGATATCGAGCCGGATGCCGTGCGGCGGAATCGGCGCCTGGAACCACTTGCGGTACAGCCGCTGCGTGTCCTGGTCATAGATCGACGCCACCAGCGTCTTGTCGACCAGCTGCTTGAAGGCCGCGTCGTGGCGCGACAGCATGATGGCGTAGGGCTCGATGGTGAGCAGGTCGCCGGTGACGCGGTAGTCGTCCGGGCGCGCCGCGTTGGCGCGCAGGCCATAGAGCAGCACGTCATCCATCACGAAGGCATCGGCCTTGCCGGCCTCGACCATGGCAAAGGCCTGGGCGTGGTCCCTGGCCTCGACCAGCCGCAGCTGCAGCGCGCCGGACTCATCCATCTTGCGCAGCGTGGCCAGCGGCGTCGTGCCGGTGGTCGAGACTACGGTCTTGCCGCGCAGGTCCGGCCACCGGTTGATGCCCGACGCCGCCTTGACCAGCATGCGGCTGCCGGCGATGTAATGCGGGATGGTGAAGGCGACCTGCTCGCGCCGCTCGCGGTTGTTGGTGGTGGAGCCGCATTCCAGGTCGGCCTTGCCCTCGACGATGGCCGGGATGCGGCTGGCCGGCGTGACCGGCACCCAGTCCACGCGCAGCGACGGCAGCTTCAGCGCGCCGCGCACGGCGTCGGCAACCTTCAGGCACAGGTCGACGGCATAGCCGACCGGCTTGCCGTCGGCGACGAAGGAGAACGGCACCGAGCTTTCGCGGTGGGCGATGCGGATGGCGCCGGTCTGCCTGATCCGGCGCAGCACCGGCGCGACGTCGGACGGCGCCGCGGCGGCAGGGTCGGTGGCAGTGGTGGATGCGCTGGCGGCGGCGGATGGTGCCGGCATGGCCGCAGCCAGCAGCGCCACTGCCAGCGCGGCCAGGGCAGGGCATGACAAGACGGGCGCGCGCTTCCCGCAGGAAGGCAGGCGCCCCGGACCCGGATCGAACATGTAACCCCCGTACAAAAATGACTGGAACCGGCGCGGGCAGCGGCCGGAGGCCAACCACCCGTTCCGTCTTCTGGCCGGCTGTGGCGCCGGCTCTGCGTTGTCTTGCCTGTCGTCTTGCGTGTCGTCTTGCCTGTCGTGCCGGCACCCCGGGTGTGCAGGACAAGCCATTGTTCCACGCGGCACCGGGTCCGGACAACTGGCGGCGCGGCAAGCGTGCCCGGCGAGCAACGCCGGGTTGACGGGACTTTCCCTTACGGATTTGTCCGACTGGAGCGGGACCGGGCCCATTGATACTCTGTTTGCGTGCCTTGCGAGCAGGGCACCGAGGAGAGACTCTTGGGCCCGCAGTGCGCGGGCCCTTCTTTTTTGGGCCGCCTGCCCGGGGGCCGCGTGTCTGGGGCCGCCTGCGGCCGGGGTCGTCTACAATGCGGGCTGCCGCGCCATGCCCGGCAACCATCCCCGTCCGATCCGGCTCCGTCTTTCCATTCGTCGTCTTTTCCCATGGCCCTGTTTTCCATTACCGACGCCCAGCTCGCCTTCGGGCACGTGGCTTTGCTCGACCACGCCGATTTTTCGCTGGAGTCTGGCGAACGCGTGGGCCTGATCGGGCGCAACGGCTCGGGCAAGTCCTCGCTGCTGAAGATCGTGGCCGGGCTGTCGGCGCCTGACGATGGCCTGATCGCACGCCAGAGCGGTGTGACCAGTGCCTACGTGCCGCAGGAGCCGCAGTTCGAGCCGGGCATCACCGTGTTCGACGCGGTGTCGCAGGGCATGGGCGATGCGCATGACCTGCTGGTGCGCTACGAGGCCGCGGCCGATCGCGTTGCCGAGCACCACGACGACGAAGCCGCGCTGGCCGAACTGCACCGGCTGCAGTCCGAGCTGGACGCCGCCGGCGCCTGGCAGCTGCGCACCCGCGTGGAAACCACGCTGGCCCGGCTGGGGCTCGATTCGCACACCCGCGTCGACGCGCTCTCCGGCGGCCTGCAGAAGCGCGTGGCGCTGGCGCAGGCGCTGGTCGCCGAACCCGACATCCTGCTGCTGGACGAGCCGACCAACCACCTCGACGTGGAGGCGATCCGCTGGCTGGAAGACCTGCTGCTCGCCTTCCGCGGCAGCGTGCTGCTGATTACCCATGACCGCGCCTTCCTGGACCGCGTGGCCACTCGCATCGTCGAGCTGGACCGCGGCCGGCTGGTGTCCTTCCCCGGCAACTTTGCCGCCTACCAGGCGCGCAAGGAAGAAATGCTGGCCGCCGAGCAGGTCGAGCAGGCCAAGTTCGACAAGCTGCTGGCGCAGGAAGAAGTGTGGATCCGCAAGGGCGTGGAGGCGCGCCGCACGCGCAGCGTATCTCGCATCCAGCGCCTGGTGGCGATGCGCACCGAGCGCGCCGCGCGCCGCGAGGTGCAGGGCAACGTCAAGCTGGAGGTATCGCAGGCGGACCGCTCCGGCAAGATCGTGTCCGAGCTGACCGACGTGAACAAGGCCTATGGCGACAAGGTGGTGGTGCGCGATTTCACCGCCACCATCATGCGCGGCGACAAGGTTGGCCTGATCGGCCCCAATGGCGCCGGCAAGACCACGCTGCTGCGGCTGATCCTGGGCGAGCTGGCGCCGGACAGCGGCACGGTGCGCAACGGCAGCAACCTGCAGGTGGCGTACTTCGACCAGATGCGCACCGCGCTTGACCTGGAAAAATCGCTGGCCGACACCATCAGCCCGGGCAGCGACTGGGTCGAGGTCAACGGGCAGCGCAAGCACGTGATGAGCTACCTGGGCGATTTCCTGTTCGCGCCGGAGCGCGCGCGTTCGCCGGTCAAGTCGCTGTCGGGCGGCGAGCGCAACCGCTTGCTGCTGGCGCGGCTGTTCGCGCGGCCGGCCAACGTGCTGGTGCTGGACGAGCCGACCAACGACCTCGATATCGATACGCTGGAGCTGCTGGAAGAACTGCTGCAGGACTACAGCGGCACGGTGTTCCTGGTCTCTCACGACCGCGCGTTCCTGGACAACGTGGTGACCTCCACCATCGCCGCCGAGGGTGAAGGCGTGTGGCGCGAGTCGGTGGGCGGCTATTCCGACTGGGTCGAGCAATCGGCCCGCGCCGCCGGGATCCAGGCTGCGCGCAAGCCGGAGCAGAAGGCGGCCGAGTCGGCCAGGGGCAAGGAGTCGCGCGAGGCGCGCGGCGCCAATCGTTCGGTCAAGCTGTCATACAAGGAGCAGCGCGAGCTGGATGGCCTGCCGGAGCGCATCGCCGCGCTGGAGACCGAGCAGAAGACGATATCGGCGCAGCTGGAGGATGGCTCGCTCTATGTCAGCGACGCGGCCAAGGCGGCGCAGCTCGCAACGCGGCATGATGAGATCGAGATGGAATTGCTGGAGGCGTTGGAGCGGTGGGAGGTGTTGGAGGGGAAGGTGAAGGGGGAGGGGATATAAGGAGCGACAGGCTCTCGGCTTGTTCAAGCGCCGGTGTCGCTGTTGGTGACATGCTGTCGGCTGTTTATGCGTCCGCTGTCGCTGCTTATGACATGCTGTCGGCCGTTGAGCCGCCTGGTTCCGCCCTCCTGGGCGGGTCACTTTTTGTCCGAGCGACAAAAAGTAACCAAAAAGCGCGTTTACTGCCCTGCGGGCGGTCACTCTTATCGTAGTGGGCTTGGGCTTTCGTACGGGGCTTTGCTTCGTTGCAGAGCAGGACTGCCTGACGCCTTGGTGCGCCAAGGTGGCCTGCGATTAAAGCGATGTTTGAACGAGCCCAGAGCTGTGGCGGGCCCCTGCTGCCGACCGCAACGTAGGAACGCCTACGGCTGCTGCGCTGCGCGCCGGCCCTAAGGTGGCAGGGCTGCGCCCACGTCCTGATCCGGGCTTCGGGCCCGGCGTCCTTCACGACCGCGCTGTGCGAGCGCAGCGATGCACTCCGTGCCCAAGCCCCCGACCTACGATACTGAGCGCGCGCAGCGCAGCCGTAGGCGTCCCCGCGTTGACGCCGGCAGCAGGCGGCCTGCGCCCGGCATGGGGATCGTCCAATAGTGGGTCGACGCAGCCACTATCCCAAACTCACCTGGCGTAGCAGGTTTGAGCCACCAGCCACATCGAACGGAAATCACCACCGCCCGACCCACCCACGCCGCCAAATTGATAGCCAGCCGCTCAGGCGACGCGTTTTTTGGTTACTTTTTGTCGCTCGGACAAAAAGTGACCCGCCCAGCAGGGCGGAACCAGGCGGTTCAACGGCCGACAGCATGTCATAAGCAGCGACAGCAACGCTTCAACGGCCGACAGCTTGTCACAAACAGCGAAAGCGGCGATTCCACGGGCCTGCCCAACCTCACCCGCACCAAGCCAGCACCATATTCGTCAGATCAACCACAAACGAAGGCCGCAGATACCCCACGAAGCCAAGCGCCAGCACCCCGCCCAGCACCGCCAGCCCGGCTGCCTTCGCCATGCGCGCGCGGCCCGCAACCATCACGCCGCCACCGGCTGACCACGCACCAGCGCCTGCTCGCGAATCGGCAGGTTAACCAGCGCCGCCAGCACTCCCAGCCCGATCGAAATCAGCCACACCGTGTTGTACCCACCGGTACGGTCATAGAGATAGCCCCCCAGCCACGCCCCAAGGAAGCTGCCGATCTGGTGCGAGAAAAACACCACCCCCGACAGCATCGACAGGTACTTCACCCCGAACACCTGCGCGATGATGCCGTTGGTCAGCGGCACCGTCGACAGCCACAGGAACCCCATCAGCGCCGCGAATACCCAGGTGCTCGCCACCGTCAGCGGCAACAGCAGGTAGCCGGCGATCACCACGGCGCGCGCCAGGTAGATAAACGCGAGCAGGTAGCGCTTGGGCAGCCGCTGGCCCATGGCGCCGGCGGTATAGGTGCCGAACACATTGAACAGACCGATCAGCGCCAGCGCCACGACGGCCACCTTCGGGTCGGTCAGGCCCTGGTCCTTCAGGTACGGCGCAAGGTGCACGCCGATAAACACCACCTGGAAGCCACACACGAAGTAGCCCAGCGTCAGCAGCTGGTAGTTGCGGTTGCCGAAGGCCTCGCGGATCGCCTGGCCGATGGTCTGGTGCTGGCCGGCGCCGTGCGCCATCTCGCTCGGTTCGCGCAGGGTCAGCGCCAGCGGGAGCATCACGCAGGCCATCAGCGCCATCACATAGAGCGCGTTCTGCCAGCCCAGGCCGGAAATCAGCCCCTGCTCCACCGGGATCATCAGGAACTGCCCGAACGATCCCGCCGCGGCGGCGATGCCCATCGCCCACACGCGCTTCTCGGGGCTGGCCACGCGGCCGATCACGCCGTAGACGATGCTGTAGGTGGTGCCGGACTGGGCGATACCGATCATCACCCCGGCGCCGGTGGCAAAGGCCGTGCCGCTGGTCGCCAGCGCCATCACCACCAGGCCCGCCACATACAGCGCCACGCCGACCAGCATGATGCGCAGCGCGCCGAACTTGTCGGCCAGCGCGCCGGCGAAGGGCTGGCTGGCGCCCCACATCAGGTTCTGCAGTGCCAGCGCGAAGGCGAAGGTCTCGCGGTTCCAGCCGTGCGCCTGCGTGATCGGCAGGTTGAACAGGCCGAAGCCGTGGCGGATGCCCATCGATAGCGTGACGAGCAGGCCCCCGCACACCAGCACGGTGGTCAGGGAAAGTTGTCGGTTTTGCATGTCTTGGCTCGGTGTGCGGCTGGCCGCGCGGTGGCGCGGCGCCGGCATGGATTGTCTGTGCTTGTTGTGAACCGTGCCGGGACGGCAATCTGGCTTGCCGTGGGCGGGGTGGTGGCGAGTTTACCCCGGACGCGGAAAACGCGTACGCCACCCGCTTGATGCCGGCGGCGCGGCAGAAAGTGGCGGCGCCGCGGCAAATGCGGCGCGGGCCCCGGCGGCAGCCGCAAGCGTTTTTCAGCGGGAATACCGCCCCGCGCATCCATTACAATGCAGTGCCCGGTGCCCCGGCGCGTGCACAGTTGTACGCCCGCGGCAGCCGGGACATCCACTTTCGTAGCGACTCCATGGCGAGCAAAACCAGTCAGTACAGCGAATCTTCCATCCGGGTCCTGAAGGGCCTGGAGCCGGTCAAGCAGCGCCCCGGCATGTACACCCGGACCGACAACCCCCTGCATATCGTGCAGGAGGTGATCGACAACGCCTCGGACGAGGCCCTGGGCGGCCACGGCTCCGAGATCCTGGTGACCCTGCACCGCGACGGCAGCGTCAGCGTGGAGGACGACGGCCGCGGCATCCCGGTGGGCATCCACCCGGAAGAAGGCGTGCCGGTGGTCGAGATCGTCTTTACCCGGCTGCACGCCGGCGGCAAGTTCGACAAGGGCAAGGGCGGCGCCTATGCCTTCTCGGGCGGCCTGCACGGCGTGGGCGTGTCGGTGACCAACGCGCTGTCGACGCAGCTGGACGTGACCGTCTGGCGCGACGGCATGAACTCGACGCTGACGTTCTCCGGCGGCGACGTGACCTCGCCGCTGGCCTCGCGCAAGCTCGAGCGCGGCGAGAAGAAGAACGGCACGCGCGTGCAGGTGTGGCCGGACGCCAGGTATTTCGATTCGGCCGCGATCCCGCAGGCCGAGTTGCAGCGGCTGCTGCGCAGCAAGGCCGTGCTGCTGCCGGGCGTCAAGGTGACGCTGGTGCTCGAGAAGAGCGGCGAAACCCAGACCTGGCAGTACGACCAGGGCCTGAAGGGCTACCTGGTCGAAGCGCTGGCGCAAGGCAGCGGCTCGGAGCTGGTGATACCGATGTTCGAGGGCGAGCATTTCGCCGATCCCGACGCCAACCCCGGCGAGGAAGGCTTTGCCGACGGCGAAGGCGCCTCATGGGTGGTGGCCTGGACCGAGGACGGCGCGCCGGTGCGCGAGTCCTACGTCAACCTGATCCCCACGCCGGCCGGCGGCACGCACGAGTCCGGCCTGCGCGAAGGCCTGTTCCAGGCGGTCAAGAGCTTTATCGAGATGCACGCGCTGCAGCCCAAGGGCGTCAAGCTGATGAGCGAAGACGTGTTCGCGCGCGCCTCGTTCGTGCTCTCGGCCAAGGTGCTCGACCCGCAGTTCCAGGGCCAGATCAAGGAACGCCTGAACAGCCGCGACGCGGTGCGGCTGGTCTCCACCTTCAGCCGCCCGGCGCTGGAGCTGTGGCTGAACCACCATGTCGAGTACGGCAAGAAGCTGGCCGAGCTGGTGATCCGCCAGGCGCAGGCGCGCACGCGCGCGGCGCAGAAGGTCGAGAAGAAGAAGGGCTCCGGCGTGGCCGTGCTGCCCGGCAAGCTGACCGACTGCGAATCCACCGACGTGACCCGCAACGAGCTGTTCCTGGTCGAGGGCGATTCCGCCGGCGGCTCGGCCAAGATGGGCCGCGACAAGGAATTCCAGGCCATCCTGCCGCTGCGCGGCAAGGTGCTCAACACCTGGGAGACCGAGCGCGACCGGCTGTTCGCCAACAACGAGGTGCACGACATCGCGGTGGCGATCGGCGTGGATCCGCACGGCGCCAACGACGAGCCCGACCTGTCCAACCTGCGCTACGGCAAGATCAGCATCCTGTCGGACGCGGACGTGGACGGCGCGCATATCCAGGTGCTGCTGCTGACGCTGTTCTTCCGCCACTTCCCCAAGCTCATCGAGGCCGGCAACGTCTATGTGGCGCGCCCGCCGCTGTTCCGCGTCGATGCTCCCGCGCGCGGCAAGAAGCCGGCGCAGAAGCTGTACGCGCTGGATGAAGGCGAGCTGGTGGCCATCCAGGACAAGCTGGTCAAGGACGGCGTCAAGGATGGCAGCTGGCAGATCTCGCGCTTCAAGGGCCTGGGCGAAATGAGCGCCGAGCAGCTGTGGGAAACCACCATGAACCCCGACACGCGCCGCTTGCTGCCCGTGACGCTGGGCGAATACGACCTGCCGCAGACCGTGGAGATGATGAACATGCTCATGGGCAAGGGCGAGGCCGCGCAGCGCCGCAGCTGGCTGGAAGAGAAGGGCAACGAGGTCGAGGCCGATATCTGACCACTGGAGCGCCGGCCCGCGATTGGGGGGATAATCCCCCAGTCCGCAGACCAGCAGGAACGCACGATGACGACGAGACCCCCCGGCAATCCATGGCGCAGGACGGCAGCCGCCGTGCTGGCGCTGGCCGGGCTCGCCTGCGCGCCGGCGGCCCATGCCGAGCTGTGGGGCTATATCGATGCCGACGGCATCGCGCACTTTGCCGACCAGAAGCTCGACTCGCGCTACAAGCTGTTCATGAAGGACGGCGGCAAGCTCGACAGCGCGCGGCTGGCAGCGATCCAGCGCGGCAGGGCGCCAGCCGGCGCGGACGGCGCTGACGATATCGACCTCGAACAGCACAAGCTCTACCGGTACGTCGTCAACCATCCCAATATCAAGACCGTCGAGCCGCTGATCCACCAGATCGCCAGCAGGCAGGACGTCGATCCCGCGCTGGTCAAGGCGGTGATGGCGGTCGAGTCGGGTTTCAACCCGGGTGCGGTCTCGCCAAAGGGTGCGATCGGGCTGATGCAGGTGATTCCCGACACCGGCGCGCGCTTCGGCGTCAGCGCCGACCAGCGCCGCACGGTCGAACAGAAGCTGGCCGACCCGCGCACCAACATCACGGCTGGCGTGCGCTACCTGCGCTGGCTGATGCAGCTGTTCCCGAACAACCTGGAACTGGTGCTGGCGGCGTATAACGCGGGCGAAGGTGCGGTGCAGCGTTACAACAACCGGATTCCGCCGTACCCCGAGACGCGGCAGTATGTCAGCACGGTCCTGCAGTTCTACCGGTTCTACCAGCCCGCCCAGGGCGCGGGGCCCATGCGCGCCAGTGCCATTGCCGACGGGCCGCGCGTAAAGATGGTGATCGGCGGGCGGCGCAATATGCCCTGACCGGCATGACCGAACCACAAGCAACCCGGCGCGCTGCTGCAATATGGCGCGCCGAATTCTTGCCTATCCATGGAACAACAAGACATCACGTTTCAACCTGAAGAGCCGGCCGATTCGCTGACGCTGGCCCGCTACGCCGAGCGCGCCTACCTTGACTACGCCGTCAGCGTGGTCAAGGGCCGCGCGCTGCCGGAAGTGGCCGACGGCCAGAAGCCGGTGCAGCGCCGCATCCTGTTCGCGATGCACGAGATGGGCCTGCGCGCCGATGCCAAGCCGGTCAAGTCCGCGCGCGTGGTCGGCGACGTGCTGGGCAAGTTCCACCCGCACGGCGACCAGTCCGCCTATGACGCGCTGGTGCGCCTGGCGCAGGACTTCTCGCTGCGCTACCCGCTGATCGACGGCCAGGGCAACTTCGGCTCGCGCGACGGCGACGGCGCCGCGGCGATGCGGTACACCGAAGCGCGCCTGACGCCGATCTCGCGGCTGCTGCTCGACGAGATCGACCAGGGCACGGTCGACTTCGTCCCCAACTACGACGGCTCGATGCAGGAGCCGAAGCTGCTGCCGGCGCGGCTGCCGTTCGTGCTGCTCAACGGCGCCTCCGGCATCGCGGTGGGCATGGCCACCGAGATCCCGCCGCACAACCTGCGCGAGGTCGCCGCGGCCACCGTGGCGATGATCCGCAACCCGAATATCTCGCTGGCCGAGCTGCTGGCGCTGATGCCGGGCCCGGACTATCCCGGCGGCGGCCAGATCATTTCGCCGGCGGCGGACATTGCCCAGATCTACGAGAACGGCCGCGGCAGCCTGAAGGTGCGCGCGCGCTGGACCATCGAGGAAATGGCGCGAGGCCAGTGGCAGATGGTGGTGAACGAACTGCCGCCGAATACTTCCGCGCAGAAGGTGCTGGAAGAAATCGAGGAAATCACCAATCCCAAGATCAAGGCCGGCAAGAAGGCGCTGACGCCGGACCAGCAGCAGCTCAAGGCCACCGTGCTGGCGGTGCTGGACGCGGTTCGCGACGAATCCGGCAAGGACGCGCCGGTGCGGCTGGTGTTCGAGCCCAAGAGCAAGAACATCGACCAGCAAGAGTTCATCCAGGCGCTGCTGGCGCATACCAGCCTGGAGTCGGGCGCGCCGATCAACCTGGTGATGATCGGCACCGATGGCCGCCCGCGCCAGAAGGGCCTGCGCGAGATCCTGGGCGAGTGGATCGCGTTCCGCTTCGACACGGTCACGCGCCGCACGCGCCATCGCCTGGGCAAGGTCGAGGACCGCATCCACATTCTCGAAGGCCGGATGCTGGTGCTGCTCAATATCGACGAGGTGATCCGCATCATCCGCGAGAGCGACGAGCCCAAGCCCGCGCTGATCGAAGCCTTCGAGCTGACCGACCGCCAGGCCGAGGACATCCTGGAAATCCGCCTGCGCCAGCTGGCGCGGCTGGAAGCGATCAAGATCGAGAAGGAACTGAAGGACCTGCGCGAAGAGCAGGCCGACCTGGACGTGCTGCTCAAGTCCGAGACCATGATGCGCCGCCGCATCATCAAGGAGATCGAGACCGACGCCAGGCAGTACAGCCCGGAAGACAAGGATCCGCGCCGCACGCTGATCCAGGAAGAACGCCGCGCCGCGGCCGAAGTGCGCGTGATCGACGAGCCGGTGACGGTGATCATGTCGCAGAAGGGCTGGGTGCGCACGCGCCAGGGCCATGGCCACGATCCGCAGCAGTTCACCTTCAAGGCGGGCGATGCGCTCTACAACACCTTTGACTGCCGCACCGTCGACGTGCTGCTGGTGTTCGGCACCAATGGCCGGGTCTATTCCGTGCCGGTCTCCAGCCTGCCGGGCGGGCGCGGCGACGGGGTGCCCATCACCACGCTGATCGAGTTGCAGTCCGGCAGCCAGGTGGCACACACCTTTGCCGGCAGCGCCAGCCAGCGCATGCTGATCGCCACCGCCGGCGGCAACGGCTTCCTGACCACGGTGGCCGACATGACCGGCCGGCAGAAGGGCGGCAAGTCGTTCCTGACGCTGGACGACGGCGATGCCCCGCTGCCGCCGGCGCCGATCGGCGACGAGGCCACGCATGCGGCCTGCCTGTCCGGCAATGGCCGCCTGCTGCTGGTGGCGCTGGATGAGGTCAAGGTGCTGTCGGCCGGCGGCCGCGGCGTGATCCTGATGGAGCTGGAGCCCAGGGAGAAGCTGCTGCAGGCGGTGGCCGTGGGCGCGCCGGGGCTGATGCTGTCGGGCGCGGGCCGGGGCGGCAAGCCGTCGTCGCAGAAGCTGGCCGGGCAATCGCTGCTGCCGTATGTCGGCAAGCGCGCGCGCAAGGGCAAGCAGATCGAGGCGAAGCTGAAGGAGCCGAGGATCGATCCGGTGCGGGTGGAGGCGCCGGGCAACGGCAACTGAGTTTCGCCGGAGCCAGTGTTTGCTCCCCTCTCCCATTCATGGGAGAGGGGAGCAAACAGCAGGATCAATCCACCCCCACAAATCCCCCCGTCTGATGCGCCCACAACCGCGCATACAGCCCCCCATGCGCGAGCAATTCCGCATGCGTGCCGCTCTCCACGATATGCCCGTTGTCCAGCACCACCAGCCGGTCCATGCGCGCGATCGTCGACAGCCGGTGCGCGATGGCAATTACCGTCTTGCCTTGCATCAGCGTTTCCAGGCTGTCCTGGATCGCCGCTTCCACTTCCGAATCCAGCGCCGAGGTCGCTTCATCGAGGATCAGGATCGGCGCGTTCTTCAGCAGCACCCGCGCGATCGCGATGCGCTGGCGCTGTCCGCCTGACAGCTTCACGCCGCGTTCGCCCACCTGCGCCTCCAGTCCGGTATTGCCGTGGGCATCGACCAGGCCGGGAATGAACTCGTCCGCGCGCGCGCCGTGCAGCGCATTGGCCAGGTCGGCCTCGGTGCTGGAGGGTTTGCCGTACAGCAGGTTCTCGCGGATCGAGCGGTGCAGCAGCGAGGTGTCCTGCGTCACCATGCCGATCTGCGCGCGCAGGCTTTCCTGCGTGACATCGGCGATGTCCTGCCCGTCGATCAGGATGCGGCCGCTTTCCACGTCATAGAGCCGCAGCAGCAGGTTGACCAGCGTCGACTTGCCCGCGCCGGACGGGCCGACCAGGCCGATCTTCTCGCCCGGCCGCACCGTCAGGTTGACGCCCTCGATCACGCCCGAGCCCTTGCCGTAGTGGAATCCCACCTGCTCGAAGCGGACTTCGCCCTGCGTCACGCGCAGCGGCTGCGCATTGGCGCGGTCATTGACCTTGCGCGGCACGGCGATGGTCTTCATGCCGTCCTGCACCTGCCCGACGTTCTCGAAGATGCCGTTGACCACCCACATGATCCAGCCGGACATATTGTTGATGCGGATCACCAGGCCCGTGGTCAGCGCGATCGCGCCAGTGGTGACATGCCCGGTGCTCCACAGCCACACCGCCAGCCCGGTGGTGCCGGCGATCAGCGCGCCGTTCATGGCGGTGATGGTGACGTCCATGCCGCTGACCATGCGTCCGGCCAGCCGGGTCTTTTCGGTCTGCTCGGCCATGGCGTCGCGCGCGTAGTCCTCTTCCTGCCGGGTATGGGCGAACAGCTTGAGCGTGGTGATGTTGGTATAGCCGTCGACGATGCGCCCCATCAGCCGCGAGCGCGATTCGGTGGCGATCACCGAGCGCTCCTTCACGCGCGGCACGAAGTACAGCAGCGCGGCCACGTAGCAGGCGATCCACAGCAGCAGCGGGATCATCAGCCGCCAGTCCGCCTGCGCGAACAGCACCAGCGAACTGACGGCGTAGATCACCACGTGCCACAGCGCGTCGACCGCCTGCACGGCGGAGTCGCGCAGCGAGAAGCCGGTCTGCATGATGCGCTGGGCGATGCGCCCGGCAAAGTCGCTCTGGAAGAACGACAGGCTCTGCTTGAGCACGTAGCGGTGGTTCTGCCAGCGGATCAGGTTGGACAGGCTGGGGTTGATGACCTGGTGCACCAGCACGTCGTGCAGGCCGAAGAAGATGGGCCGCAGCAGCACCGCCACCACCAGCATCCACACCAGCTCGTTGCGATGCCGGCTGAAGAATTCCGCGCCGGGCGTGGTCTGCGCCATGTCGACCAGCCGGCCGAGGAAGCTGAACAGCGCCACCTCGATCAGCGCGCCGACCAGGCCCACCAGCAACAGCAGCACGAACACGCCCCAGACTTCGCGCAGGTACCAGGTGTAGAAGCGCAGGACCTGGCCTGGCGGCTCGCGGTCGGGCATGGGACGGAAGGGGTCGATCAGTCTTTCCAGGCGACGCAACATGGCAGGGTTCCCGTTGTGTGCCACGGCGCGCCCAGTCGTCCGTGTTGTCCTTGCAGGATCCGGGGGGCGCTTGCGGCGGATCAGACGCAACATGATACGCGCGTTGCCCAATGGAAAAGCCCCACCAGGGGCGGGGCCTTGTCCGAAACGCCTTGCCGAAATTGCCGCGGCGGCAGGGCACTCAGGGGTGGTGGATCACCATATGCGTGAACGGCGGCACGTAGGCCTGCAGCGTCACGAACAGGCCCACCAGGATCGCCAGTACGATCGAGTGGAAGAACACGTAGCGCAGGATGTCGCCTTCGTGGCCGTACCACTTGGTCGCCGTGGAGGCCACCACGATGGACTGCGCGTCGATCATCTTGCCCATCACGCCGCCCGAGCTGTTGGCCGACGCCATCAGCACCGGCGACAGGCCCAGCTGCTCGGCGGTGGTCTTCTGCAGGCCGCCGAACAGCACGTTCGAGGCCGTGTCCGAGCCGGTCAGCGCCACGCCCAGCCAGCCCAGCATGGTGCCGAACAGCGGGTAGAGCACGCCGGTGTGGGCGAAGGCCAGGCCCAGCGTGGCATCAAGGCCCGAGTAGCGGGTCAGGTAGCCGACGCCGAACATCGCGCAGATGGTCAGCAGCGAGTAGCGCACCAGCTTGATGGTTTCCCAGTACTCCTTGAACAGGCGCGGCACCGAGTAGCCCATCAGCAGGCCGCCGGCGATCGCCGAGACAAAGATGCCGGTGCCGGCCATCGACAGCACGTTGAAGTTGAACACGGCGCCTTCGATGACTTCCTTGGGCACCACCGGCGGCACCTTGACGATGGCCTTGTCGAGACCCGGGATCGGGAATTTCCAGGCCCACACGCTATCCATCAGCTTCTTGAACTCGGGGATGCCCCAGACGAACACGAACACCGTCAGGATCACCCACGGCATCCAGGCCTTGGCCACCGAGATGCCGGCCGAGGCGGCGCTGGCGGCGGCATCGGCTTCCAGCGCTTCGGGATGGTCAACCTTGGATTCGTCGTGGCGGCCCAGGATCTTGGTCGAAGTCCAGATTTCCTTCGGATGCCAGACCTTCAGGAACAGCGTCAGCGCGCCCATCGACACCAGCGCCGCGATCACGTCCACCAGCCACGGGCCGTGGAAGTTCGACACCAGGAACTGCGGGATGGCAAAGCTCACGCCCGCGACCAGGATCGCCGGCCAGATCGCCAGCATGCCGCGGAAGCCGGCAAAGGCCCAGATCAGCCAGAACGGCACGATCACCGAGAAAAACGGCAGCTGGCGGCCGATCATGGCCGACAGGTCGAGCAGGTCCAGCCCCGTCACCGAAGCCAGGCCGATGATCGGCGCGCCCAGCGCGCCGTAGGCCACCGGCGCGGTATTGGCGATCAGCGCCAGCCCCGAGGCGGCCAGCGGCGAGAAGCCCAGGCCGATCAGGATGGCGCCGGTCACGGCCACCGGCGTGCCGAAGCCGGCCGCACCCTCGAAGAAGGCGCCGAAGCTGAACGCCACCAGCAGCAGTTGCAGGCGGCGGTCCTCGGTAATGCCGGAGATCGAGTTCTGCAGCACCTTGAACGATCCGTTCAGGGTGGTGAGCCGGTGCAGGAAGATGATGTTCAGCACGATCCAGCCGATCGGGAACAGCCCGGAGACGATGCCGAGCCCCGCCGCCTTGCCGGCCATCGCCGCCGGCATGCCGAACACCGTGGATGCGACCACGATGCCGATCAGCAGCGCCAGCCCCGCGGCCAGGTGTGCCTGCATATGAAAGAACGCCAGCGCTGCCAGCAGCACGGCGACGGGAATGCCCGCGGCAATGGTCGACAGCGCCATATTGCCCAGCGGGTCATAGACTTGACTCCACACGATCGAAATCCTCCTCAGGTTGGCTCGGGAGCCCGGGCGATCTGCGTGCCCTGGGGCGACCCGCTTGCGCTTTGCACCGGCGCGCGGCATCCGCCGCGCGCGGGAAAGAACCAGCGATTGTAGGAACGGGTTCCGTGTTCGCTTCCGTACATTGCGTCATGCATGGCATGAGCCACATTCAGGGACTAGGGATTCCCCGAAGGGCATGGCAGCGCACGTGGGACGCACCCGGCACACCGGCCAGAGTACTCTAAACGGCGCCTGTTGCAAAAGTATGCCTGCCTGCGCGTGGCCCGGATGACTGGCCTGGCAGCCATGGCGGGGGACTGGCGCGAGCGCGGTGTAGCGGCGCATACTGGCGTTCGCCATGACGCGGGCGCTGCCCGCATGCCAACATCGAACGAGCTGCCCCATGACTGAATTCCTGCCCGCGTGGCCGCTGCTGACCGCCTTCGTGCTGGCCAGCCTGGCGCTGGCCATCACCCCCGGCCCGGCCGTGGTCTATATCGTGACGCGCACGCTGGCGCAGGGCCGGCAGGCCGGGCTGGCGTCGATCGGCGCGGTGGCGCTGGGCAACCTGGGTAACGCCATCGGCGCCTCGCTGGGGCTGGCGGTGCTGTTCTCGGTGTCGGCGCTGGCGTTCTCGGTGGTCAAGTACGCAGGTGCGGCCTACCTGATCTGGCTCGGCATCCGCGCGCTGCGTGGCGGCGCTGCGGCGGCGGGCGGCGGTACGCCGGAGGTGGCGCAGCGCAGCCTGCGCCAGGTGATGCGCGACGGCTTCGTGGTGGCGCTGCTCAACCCCAAGACCGCGATCTTCTTCGCCGCCTTCCTGCCGCAGTTCATGAACCCGGCCGGCTCGGCGCTGGCGCAGAGCCTCGCGCTGGGCGTGGCCTTCGTGCTGATCGCCGCCACCACCGACGCCTGCTACGTCATGGCCGCGGCCGCGGTGATGCCGGCGCTGCGCCGCGCCGGGCGGGCACGCGCATTCGGCCGCTACCTGACGGGGGCGGCGTTTATCGGGCTGGGGATCTTTACGGCGACTTCGGGCTCGCGTGCCGCGAAATAGGCAGCTAGAAGCAGAGGAAGGAAAAACTGCCGCCGCTCAGCGCAGCGGCAGTTCCAGGATGCCGCCGGCGGCAGGGCGGGCACGCATTGCCGCCAGCCAACGCTGCAGGTCGGGCCGCGGCTGGTGCTGGATCGGCAGGCCCATCCAGCGGTGCGCGGCGCAAGCCAGCGAGATATCCGCCATGGTGAAGCGGTCGCCGCCGATGAACTCCCGGCCCGCCAGCGCCTTGTCCAGCAGCGCCGCCAGCCGCTCGGTGCGGGCGCACGAGGCCTGGATAGCGGCTTCGTCGCGCTCGCCGTCGGGCGTGCGCACCAGGTTCAGGAACGCCGTCACCATGGCCGGGCTGAAGGCCGTGGTCTGCCAGTCCATCCAGCGGTCGGCCGAGGCGCGCGCCTTGACGTCTTCGGGCCACAGCGTGCCCTCGCCGTAGCGCGCGCACAGGTAGCGCACGATCGCGTTCGATTCCCACAGCACGAAGGGCTCGCCGCCCACGTCCGTGCCGCGGAAATCCTCGATCACCGGGATCTGGCGGTTCGGGTTCAGGCGGACGTAGGCCTCGGTGTCGAGGTCGCCCTTGTTGACGCCGATATCGACGCGCTCATGGTCCAGGTGCAGCTCGCGCGCGCACCAGACCACTTTCTGCACGTTGATGGAGGAGAGTCGGCCCCAGATACGCAGCATGTCGGCTCCTGGATTGCGCGCCCGTGCGGCGTCAGGCCGCGCGCGCTTGCCTGGCGGCAGCGGCGGCGATGGACTCGCGGAACAGCTCGCCCAGGATCGCCACGCCCTGCTCGATGCGCTCGGGCGGCACCGTGACGAACGCCAGGCGCAGCGCATTGCGCTTCGGGTTGCTGGCGTAGAACGGCGCGCCCGGCACATAGGCCACGTTGCGCTTCACCGCTTCTTCCAGGATAGCCATGCTGTCCAGCCCTTCGGGCAGCTCCATCCAGATAAACATGCCGCCTTCGGGCGTGTTCCAGGTCACGCCTTCCGGCATATGGCGCTTGAGCGCGTCCAGCATGGTCTGGCACTGCTTGCTGTAGAGCTCGCGGATGGTCGGGATATGGCGGTCGAGCAGGCCGTCGCGCACGGTCTCATAGGCCACGCGCTGCGTGAAGGTCGGCGTATGCAGGTCCGATGCCTGCTTGGCCTGGCACAGCTTGAAATGCAGCTCGGGCGGGGCGATCACGTAGCCCAGGCGCATGCCGGGAGCCAGGATCTTCGAGAACGAGCCCATGTAGATCACGCCGTCCGGATTCATCGACAGCAGCGTCGGCAGCTGGTCGCCGGTATAGCTGAGCGCGCCGTACGGATCGTCTTCCACCACCAGCACGCCCAGTTCCTGCGCGCGCGCCACCAGTGCCTGGCGGCGCTCCAGCGGCAGGCGGCGGCCGGTTGGGTTCTGGAAGTTGGGCAGGGCGTACAGGAAGCGCGCGCCGGCGGTCAGCTCGGGCGTCAGCGCCTCGGGCACCAGGCCCTTGTCGTCGGTCGGGATCGAGACGAACTCGGGTTCGAACAGCGAGAACGCCTGCAGCGCGCCGAGGTAGCTGGGGGTTTCCACCATCACCTTGCTGCCCGGGTCGATCATCACCTTGGCGATCAGGTCCAGCGCCTGCTGCGAGCCGGTCACGATCAGCACGCGCTCGACGCCCACGCCGTGGCGCTTGGCGATGAATTCACGCAGCGGCAGGTAGCCTTCGGTGGCGGCGTATTGCAGCGCCGCCTGCGGGTTGTCGGCGAATACGCGGGCCGTCGCTGCCTCCATGGCCGCTACCGGGAACGATGCCGGCGAGGGCAGGCCGCCGGCGAAGGAAATGACTTCCGGACGCTCGGTGACCTTGAGGATTTCGCGGATGGCCGAGCTGGTCAGTTGCTGCGCCCGGCGGGAGATGGCCCATTTCATGATGTGTCTCTTGTGGTCTGGGAGGGTGTTTCTGTGTGGCAAGGCCGGCCGGTGGCGGTCGCCCGGGCCGCCGGCCGGCGGAAATTACTGCACCTCGACGATCATCTCGATCTCGACGCAGGCGCCCAGCGGGACCTGCGCCACGCCGAAGGCGCTGCGCGCGTGCTTGCCCTTGTCGCCAAAGACTTCGGCCAGGAACTCGGAAGCGCCGTTGGTGACCAGGTGCTGCTCGGTGAACTCGGTGGTGGAGTTGACCAGGCTCATCACCTTGACGATGCGGGTGACGCGGTTCAGGTCGCCCACGTGCGCGTGCAGCGTGGCCAGCAGGTCGATGGCGATGGCGCGCGCGGCGGCCTTGCCCGATTCGGTGTCGATGTCCTGGCCCAGCTTGCCGGTCCATACCTTGCCGTCCTTGCGGGCGATATGGCCCGACAGGAATACGGTATTGCCGGTCTGCGCGGCCATCACGTAGGCGGCGGCAGGGGCGTTGGCGGTCGGCAGTTCGACGCCGAGGCGGGCAAGGGTGTCGTAGACGGACATGCGTTGGACTCCTGGTCAGTGAATGCGTCCTGGAAGGACAGGGGACGTTTCCGGGGCGGCGGCAGGTGCGCTCTGGCGCACGGCGGCGTTGCGGCCGAGGGCCACGACAGCGATCACCGCCACCGCGAAGGCGATGGTGGGGGCGTCAAGCGGCTCGGCCAGGATCAGCGCGCCGCCCGCCAGCGTCAGGAACGGCTGCAGCAATTGTATCTGCCCGACGCGGGCCACGCCGCCTTTTGCGAGGCCGGCGTACCAGAAAAGGAAGCCGACAAACATCGAGAACACCGAGACATAGGCCATGCCGGCCCAGGCACGCGGCGACGCCGCGGCGATCGCCGGCAGGTCGCGCAGCGCCAGCCAGGCCACCACCGGCACCAGCACCGGCAGCGACGCCACCAGCGCCCAGCTGATCGTCTCCAGCCCGCCCAGCTCGCGCGACAGCTTGCCCCCCTCGGCATAGCCCAGTGCGCCCAGCACCACCGCGGCAAACAGGTACCAGTCGGCGTGCTGCAGGCCGCCGGCGCCTTGCCAGGCGGCAAAGCCGACCACCAGCGCGCTGCCGGCCACGGCCGACAGCCAGAACGCCGGCGACGGCCGCTCGCGCCCGAACCAGGCCGCGAACACGGCCGTGACCAGCGGCAGCAGGCCGACCACGATGGCGCCGTGGCTGGCCGGCACCTCGCGCATCGCCAGCGACGAGAACACCGGGAAGCCGGCCACCACGCCCAGCGCAGTCACCGCCAGCCGTTGCCACTGGCCGCCGCGCGGGCGGCGTGCCGCGGCCAGCGCGCCGCGCATGGCCAGCAGCGCCAGCGCCAGCAGCGCGGCCAGGACGGCGCGCGCCAGCGCGACGAAGATCGGGTCCAGCTCGGCCACTGCCATGCGCGTGAACGGCAGGGTCTGGCTGAAGATGGCCACGCCGATGAAGCCGAGCAGCATGCCGCCTGAATGGGGCGCGGCCGGTATGGAAGCAGGCGAGGGAGTTTGCGAGGGAGTTTGCGAGGGAGCGGACATGGTTGGCGTCTTGTGTTCTTGTCGTTCGGTTCAATGCACGCCGGGCCGGGCGCTGACAGCGATCCACAGCGCGGTCAGCGCCAGAGCCGCGCCCATGGCACGGTTAAACCAGCGCACGCGCTCGCCCTCGCGCAGCCATTGCCGCAGCGCCGCACCCAGCGCGCCGTACACGCCGTTGCTGACGAAGCCCAGCAGTGCGAATACGCCGCACACCAGCAGCAGGCGCTGCAGCGGCGCGGTGGCGCCGGCCATATAGGACGCCGCCACCGCCAGCGCCAGCATCCACGCCTTGATGTTGGCGTACTGCAGCACCGCCGATTGCCACACGTTCAGCGGCCGCAGCACCTGCCTTTCGGCCAGTGTCGTGCCGCGCGCGATCTTCCACGCCAGCCACAGCAGGTAGGCCACGCCGGTTAGATGCACCGCCGATGCCAGCGCCGGCTGGCCGAGGACCAGCGCGCCCACGCCGACCGCGCACAGCGCCAGGATGCTGGCAAAGCCGAACGCTACGCCGACGCAGTGCGGCAGCGTCGCGCGCAGGCCGAAGTTGGCGCCGGTCACCGCGGCAATGGCGGTGTTGGGGCCGGGCGTGAACAGGCCGACCGCCAGCAGCGTCAGCAGGGCCAGGAACTGCGCCGCGGTCAGGCCGGTGAGCAGGCCGGAGGTCACGGCCGTCATGCGAACGCCACCACGACGCGGCGGTTGGTGCGGCTCTTCTTCTCGATTTTGGTTACCGCCACGGTGCCGATCTCGCTGGTATTGCCCACATGCGTGCCGCCGCAGGGCTGGCGGTCGACGCCGGGGATCTCGACGATGCGGATGCTCGAGGTCCCCGCCGGCGGCGCCGCGCCGATGGTGCGCACCAGTTCCGGCTGCGCGGCCAGCTCCTGCGGCGTGATCAGCGTGATCCGCACCGGCGTTTCCGCGCGGATCAGCGCGTTCAGGCGCTCGGTCAGGCCGGCCTTGTCCAGCGTCGACTCCGGCAGGTCGAAGTCGATCCGCGCCGAGTCCGGCGAGATGCCGCAGCCGGTCACCGGCACCGGGATCAGCGAGCCCAGCAAATGCAGGCAGGTATGCAGGCGCATCAGCCGGTGGCGGCGCGCCCAGTCGATGGTGACCGTGACGCGCTCGCCCACGCGCGGCAGCGCGGCGTCCGGCGCAGGCATATGCAGGATGCGGCTGCGGTCTTCGGCATAGATCGTGTCGACGATGGTCACGGTGCGGCCGTCGGGCAGCGCCAGCGTGGCGGTGTCGCCGGCCTGGCCGCCGCTGCGCGCGTAGCAGACGGTCTCGTCCAGTTCGATGCCTTCTGCGCTGGCCGCCAGCACGGTGGCGGTGCAGTGAACGAGATAGGGATCGTCGTCGAAACGCTTGCGGGTCGCGGACATCGGTGTCTCCTTTGGATTCTTGTTGCTTGTCTGGTCTGGCTAGCGCAGCGTGCGGATGCCCTGCGGGGTTTCGATCTCGGCCGACAGTTCCGGCTGGCCCTCGCCCTGTTCGATCGCGATCAGGTGGTCCGCGCCCAGCCAGGCCAGGCCCTGCCGCAGCAGTTCGGCGCGCGGATGGCGCCCGGACAGCTTGCGCAGCGCCAGGTCCTGCCGCGGCAGGCTGATGCCAGGGTAGGCGGCCACGTCCCACTGGATCAGGCTGGGGAGCAAGCCGTCGCCGGCGGCATCGGCCTCGCCTTGCCAGCCGGGCAGGGCGCCGTCTTCGGGCACCGTGATGCGCCAGCGCAGGTCGCCGCGCGTCATCGGGATCACCGGCGCGATCCGGGCCGGGTATTGCGACTGCCACAGCGTCAGGTCGGCGGGGCGCTCGACGCGGGCGGCCCAGTGCAACAGGAACGGACCGTTCTCCAGCCGTTGCCGTACCGCCTCGGTGTCGAGGCCGAACCAGCGCGGCCGCGCTGGCGCGGCGGCGGCCGGGTCGATCGCGATCACTTCCAGGTAGATGCCGCCGAACATGCCGAGCACGCGGTTGTGCGTGCCCATGGCGGCATGCGCACCGCCACCCTGGGGAGCAATCCCCAGCAGGTCGGCGACATGGGCGGTGCCGGCGTCCAGGTCGGGCGCGGCGATGACGAGGTGGTCGAGAGCGAGCTTCATCTTGGCTTGATGGTAGACAAGGTAGTCGGTACAGTACCGGTACAGTTCTGCGTATCGTCTTCAGTACAGTTGCAGGAGCAGCACATGGATGCGAACACCAGGGACGCGGATACCACCGCCGCGAATCCCCAGCAGCATAGCGGAAGCGGCGCGCGCGGCACCTCCGCCCAGGCCGGCGGACGCCCGCTGCGCCTGGTGCTGCCGCCCACCGAGCGCCTGCCCGACCCGATCCCGTCGGCCCAGATGACGCTGGTCGAGCAACTGACCGAATGGGCCCGCATGCGCATAGACGAACGCGTGTTCCGCGCCGGCATGCGCATGCCGTCGATCCGCCAGCTGGCGCAGGAAAAGGGCATCTCGCGCTTTACTGTGGTGGAGGCTTATGAGCGGCTGGTGGCGCTGGGCTACCTGGAATCGCGCCGCGGCTCGGGCTTCTACGTGCGCGAGCGTGCGCCGGCCGCGCCCGCGGCGCCGGTGTCGTCCAACGCGGCCGAGGCGCGCAATATCGACGTCACCTGGCTGCTGCGCAGCATGTTCCATACCGCCGAGGCGCACAAGGCGCCGGGGCTGGGCTTCCTGCCCAACGAATGGCTCGATGGCGAGCTGATCGCCAGCGCGCTGCGCGGCCTGGGACGCCAGCCGGGCAACCATTTCCTGGCCAGCGGCACGCCGCAAGGCTTCCTGCCGCTGCGCCAGCAGCTGCGCACCCGGCTGGAGGAACTGGAGATCCGCGCCGGCGCCGAGCAGATCGTGCTGACCTCCGGCATCACCCAGGCGCTCGACCTGATCGCCCGGCTCTACCTGCAGCCCGGCGACGCTGTGCTGGTCGGCGACCCGGCGTGGTTCGTGATGTTCGCGCGCTTTGCCGCGCAGGGCGCGCAGGTGATCGGCGTGCCGTACACCGCCGAGGGGCCGGACCTGGAGGCGCTGGAGCGCATCGTGCAGGCGCGGCGGCCCAAGCTGTTCGTGATCAACTCGGTGCTGCACAACCCGACCGGCACCTCGCTGTCCGCCGCCAAGGCCTTCCAGCTGCTGAAGCTGGCCGAGCAGTACGACTTCCTGATCGTCGAGGACGATATCTACTGCGACCTGTGCCCGCCCGGCCACGCCGCCACGCGGCTGGCCAGCCTGGACCAGCTGCGCCGGGTGATCTACCTGGGCAGCTTTTCCAAGACGCTGGCGGCCAACCTGCGCGTGGGCTTTATCGCCGCGCACCCGGAGATGGCATCGGCACTGACCGACAGCAAGCTGCTGGCGGGCCTGGCTTCGCCCGAGATCAACGAGAGGGTGCTGTACAAGGTGCTGACCGAGGGGCACTACCGCAAGCATGTCGAGCGTGTGCGCACCCGGCTGGACCGCGCCCGCGACGAAACCCGGCGCGAGCTGGAGCGGCTGGGCCTGCGCCTGTTCCCGGGCCAGCATGCCGGCATGTACCTGTGGGCCGATACCGGGCGCGATACCAACGCGATCGCCACCGCGGGGCATGAAGAGGGCTACCTGTTCGCCCCCGGCAGCCTGTTCTCGCCGTCGCAGATGCCGTCGGGGTGGATGCGCTTCAATGTCGCCAGCAGCGGCGACCCGGACATGCTGCGCTTTCTCGGGCGCCAGCTGGAACGGCTCTGAGCCCTCGTTGCCCTGCACGCGTTACATTCCCCGGGCCTTGAAAAATGGCCCGGGCGGCCCTATTTCTGGCGTCACTGGCCCCCGACGGCCACCCGACCATCCCAGATTCGCCTGTTTTCGAGATTCAAAAGGAGAACCATGACCGCACCGCACGAGACGATGAGCTTCCAGGCGGAAGTGAAGCAACTGCTGCACCTGATGATCCACTCGCTGTACAGCAACAAGGAAATCTTCCTGCGCGAGCTGGTCTCGAATGCTTCGGACGCCACTGACAAGCTGCGCTTCGAGGCGATCGCGAATCCGTCCCTGCTGGAAAACGACGCCGACCTGGCCATCCGCATCGAGGCCGATGCCCAGGCACGCACGCTGAAGATCACCGACAACGGCATCGGCATGAGCCGCGACGAGGCCATCCGCAACCTCGGCACCATCGCCCGTTCGGGCACCAGGGAATTCTTCCAGCAGCTGTCCGGCGACCAGCAGAAGGACGCCGCGCTGATCGGCCAGTTCGGCGTGGGCTTCTATTCGGCCTTTATCGTCGCCGACAAGGTCACGGTGGAAACCCGCCGCGCCGGCGTGGGTGCCGAGGAAGCCGTGCGCTGGGAAAGCACCGGCGACGGCGAGTTCAGCGTCGACGCGATCGCGCGCGCCGAGCGCGGCACCACCATCACGCTGCACCTGCGCGAGGGCGAGGACGATTTCCTGTCGGCCTGGCGCCTGAAGAGCATCATCCAGAAATACTCGGACCATATCTCGCTGCCGATCCGCATGCCCAAGGAAGTGTGGGACGCCGAGGCCAGCAGCTACAAGCGCACCGACGAGTGGGAAAGCGTCAACCAGGCCAGCGCGCTGTGGACCCGCAACAAGTCCGACATCACCGACGAGCAGTACACCGCGTTCTACCAGCACATCGCGCACGACAACGAAACGCCGCTGGCCTGGACCCATAACCGCGTCGAAGGCCGCAGCGAATACACCCAGCTGCTGTACATCCCGGCGCGCGCGCCGTTCGACCTGTGGGACCGCAACCACAAGGCCGGCCTGAAGCTGTACGTCAAGCGCGTCTTCATCATGGACGACGCCGAGCAGCTGCTGCCGGGCTACCTGCGCTGGGTCAAGGGCGTGGTCGATTCCGCAGACCTGCCGCTGAACGTATCGCGCGAACTGCTGCAGGAAAGCCGCGACGTCAAGGCGATCCGCGAAGGCTGCACCAAGCGCGTGCTGTCGATGCTCGAAGCGCTGGCCGACAGCGAGGACCAAGCCGAACGCGCCAAGTACGACACCTTCTGGCAACAGTTCGGCCAGGCGCTGAAGGAAGGCACCGGCGAGGACCAGGCCAACCAGGAGCGCGTGGCGAAACTGCTGCGCTTTGCCTCGACCCACAACGACACCGCCGAGCAGAACGTGTCGCTGGCCGCCTATGTCGGCCGCATGAAGGAAGGCCAGGACAAGATCTACTACGTCACGGCCGATACCTGGTCCGCCGGCAAGAACAGCCCGCACCTGGAAGTGTTCCGCAAGAAGGGCATTGAAGTCCTGCTGCTGACGGACCGCGTCGATGAATGGATGCTGTCGTTCCTGCGCGAATTCGATGGCAAGGAACTGGTGTCGGTGGCGCGCGGCGACCTCGACCTGGGCAAGCTGGCCGATGAAGCCGAGAAGGCCGAGCAGGAGAAGGCCGAGGCCGACTGGAAGGACGTGGTCGAGCGCGCCAAGACCGTGCTGGCCGGCAAGGCCAAGGACGTGCGCGTGACGCTGCGCCTGACCGAGTCGGCATCGTGCCTGGTGTCGGACGAGGGCGACATGAGCGGCTACCTGCAGCGCCTGCTCAAGCAGGCCGGCCAGAAGGCGCCGGACGCCCAGCCGATCCTGGAGCTGAACCCGGAGCATGCGCTGGTCAAGAAGCTGCGAGATCTTCCGGAGGGCGATGCCTTCAGCGACCGCCTGCAGGTGCTGTTCGACCAGGCGCTGCTGGCAGAAGGCGGCATGCTGGAAGACCCGGCCGCCTACGTGCAGCGCGTCAACAAGCTGCTGGCCTGACGGCCGGCGACCGACGCAGCGGCCCCGAAGCAGGTAGTCGGGGCCGCTGCGTTTCTGCCATGCCAGACCCCATCCCGCCCCAGGCCGACCTGCACCAGGGCCTGCCGCCTGTCATCGACCGCAACACCCGCGTGCTGGTGCTGGGCAGCTTCCCCGGCGCCGCCTCGTTGGCCGCGCGCGAGTATTACGCCCATCCCCGCAACCAGTTCTGGCCGCTGATGGCCGCGCTGACCGGCGAACCGATGCCGGCGCTGCCGTATGCCGAACGGCTGGTGCGGCTGCTGGCGCATCGCATCGGCGTCTGGGACGTGCTTGGGGCGTGCATGCGCGAAGGCAGCCTGGACAGCAATATCCGCTACCCGCAGGCCAACGATTTCACGCGGCTGCGCCAGCTGGCGCCGGCGCTCGAGCGCATCGGCTTCAACGGTGGCACATCGGGACGGTTCGCGCCGCAGTTTGCCGCGCAGGGGTATCAGACGGTGGTGCTGCCTTCGTCCAGCCCGGCGCACGCGGCGCGCAATTTCGAGCAGAAGCTGGCGCTGTGGCGCGCGCTGATGGCGTAGCGCCGCGGCCCTGCGCGCGGCCGGCGTGCCCGGGAACATGGCTGCGCCGGCGTTTCGAATGCGGGCGAGGCAATGTGACGCCCGCCGGATTGCCGTGTGCCATCGCGCACCTATACTGGATCAGGGTGACAGATGATTCGAAACCGAGGGTATCGGTCGCTCCTTGTTGTGCGCCTTGCGGCTCCCACTTTCGGACGCAAGGCGATGTCGCATCGGAAGTGAGCGCAATGCGCAGGCGAGGAGGCAATCATGTTCAAGCATCTCCTGCTGGCGGTCGATGGCTCCGACCTGTCCGAATCCGCATTCCGCAAGGCACTTGTGCTGGCGCGGGAGATGGGCGCCCGTGCCACCGTGGTGCGCGTCTGTCCGAACTACCATGTGTTGACCTACCAGGTCGAAATGCTGGAGGACACCCGCGAGACCTACGTCAAGCAGGCCTGGGAAGACGCAACCCGCTACTTGCGCGGCCTGGCCGACGAGGCCGGTGCAGCGGGCGTGGCCTGTGACACGACCTACGCGGTCAATGACCATCCGTACGAGGCCATCATCAAGGCGGCCGAGGACAAGGAATGCGACCTGATCGTGATGGCGTCCCACGGGCGGCGCGGGGTCAAAGGGTTGGTGATCGGCAGCGAGACCCTCAAGGTGCTGACCCACAGCAAGATCCCGGTGCTGGTCTACCGGTAGGCGCGCGGCCGCCGGCCCGCGCCGTGGGCTAGCGCCGCCGCATCCGCGCCGCCAGGCGCGGCAGCGGACCCGTGCGCCAGACGCGGCGGCGCAGGTCGGCCGATATCCGGCCCGTCAGCCCGGATGCGCAGCGGCGTGCCGGGCGGCACGCGCAGCCGCATCACGGCCATGACGTCGCGCGCGTTGGCCGAGCCCGAGGCGGTCGCCAGCATGATGCTGCTGGCAAAGCGGCTGGCGGCCAGGCTCAGGTGTGCGGAACTGCGGCCCTGGAAGATCAGGCCGGCGAGCCCGTCGATCGTTGCTTCTGCCACAGACGGTCACATCCACACGGCGGCCGGGGCTGTGGCGCGAAGAGCGCATTGCAGTGCCTGCCGATCGTCGCGCCGGATCCGGGAAACTGGATTTGGGCAGCACGCTTCTGGCATCCTGAGGGCCTGATCCAATGCCCCGGCCGCCGCGCCCGCAAGCCACCCATGCCACTTTCCGCCTGGACCCACGAAGCGATCCGCAAGATCGAAGCCGACTTCAACCGCTCCGCCGATACCCACCTGATCCCGCTGGACCTGCCGGGCTACCCCGACATCCGTGTCTACTTCAAGGACGAATCCAGCCACCCGACCGGCAGCCTGAAGCACCGGCTGGCGCGCTCGCTGTTCCTGTATGCGCTGTGCAATGGCTGGCTGCGTGAGGGCAGCACGGTGGTGGAAGCGTCCAGTGGCTCGACCGCGATTTCAGAGGCGTATTTCGCCAGGCTGCTAGGGCTGCCGTTCGTGGCGGTGATCCCGGCCGGCACGTCGCGCGCCAAGGTCGAGGCGATCGAGTTCTATGGCGGGCGCTGCCACCTTGTCGACAGCCCGTCGGAGATCTATGCCGCGTCGCACCGCATCGCGCAGGAAACCGGCGGCCATTTCATGGACCAGTTCACCTACGCCGAGCGTGCCACCGACTGGCGCGCCAACAACAATATCGCCGAATCCATCTTCAAGCAGATGGCGGAGGAGGAGCACCCGGTACCGGCCTGGCTGGTGTCCAGCGGCGGCACCGGCGGCACCATCGCCACGCTCGGCCGCTACGTCGCCTATCGCCGCCACAAGACGCGCGTGCTGTGTGCCGATCCGGAGAACTCGGTGTTCTTCGATTATTTCCGCAGCGCCCTGGCGGGCAAGCCTGAACCGGACCTGTCGCTGCCGACCGGCTCGCGAATCGAGGGTATCGGCCGGCCGCGCGTGGAGCGCTCGTTTATCCCCAGCTGCATCGACGCCATGCTGAAGGTGCCCGATGCGCTGTCGTTCGCCGCCATGCGCTACCTGGCCAGGCGCTTCGGCCGCCGCGTCGGCGGCTCGACCGGCACCAACTTCGTCGGCGTGCTGTACCTGGCGCAGCAGATGCGGGCGGCAGGGCAGGCGGGGGCCATCGTCGCGCTGCTGTGCGACAGCGGCGACCGCTATGGCAATACCTACTACGACGAAGACTGGTATGCCGAGCAGCGCATCGCCATCGACGCCGCCGATGCGCTGGTGGCGCGCGCGGTGAAGGGTGAGGCGGTGCTTACGCCGCAGGCGGTGGCCGGGCTGCAGCCGGCCGGCGCCGGCATTCCGGGCTGAATGCAAGGGAATCGCGCCGCCGTCTTTCTGTCAAAATGCCGGCGGCCAGCGCTTCGGCGCCGACCCTTTGCCCACTGATGACCTCATACGATCCCATAGGTTGACTTATCCATGCGTATCTTCGGTATCAGCATCCATATCATCGTTGCGCTGTTCTTCGCCGTGCATGCGGTGCGCACGCACCAGAACATGTACTGGCTGCTGATCCTGTTCCTGTTCCCGGGGCTGGGCAGCCTGGTCTACTTCTTTGCCATCTTCCTGCCCGAGCTGCGCCAGTCGCGCGGCGCGCGCGCGGCCACGCGCGCCATCTCGCAACTGGTGGACCCCAACCGCGCGGTGCGCGAGGCCCGCACCGACTTTGACCGGGCGCCGACCGTGGCGCACCGCATGCGCCTGGGCGCCGTGCTGCTCGAAGCCGGCGAGCCGTCCGAGGCGCTGCAGCACTACCAGGCCGCGGCCAACGGCCCGTTCGCGTCCGATCCGGCGCTGCTGCAGGGCCTGGCCCAGGCGCAGTTCGCCACCGGCGACGCGGCCGCCGCGCTGGCGACGCTGGAAAAACTGTTCGGCGCCAGCCCGCATGCGCGCCAGCAGCCCGACCCCGCCTTGCTGTATGCTCGCGCGCTGGCTGCCACCGGCGCGCCCGGCACGCGCGCCGCGTTCGAGCAGGCACTGACCAGCGCCAGCGACGCCGCGCCGCGCTGCCTGCTCGCCGACTGGCTGGCGGCGCAGCCCGATGCCGCCGACCGCGAACGCGCGCGCGAACTCTACGCCGAAATCGTCCACGACGCCCGCCACTGGCCGCGCCATGCCCGCGAGCACAACCGCGAGTGGCTGCAGCGCGCGCAGGCGGCGCTGGGCAAGTAAGGCGCGTGCCGGCCCGTTGCATGGCCACCGTGTATTTCTCGACAATATGACCCTACTGAAACGCAAATCGATTGAAGCCGTGGCCTCGCGCCGTCCGGCACGTGGCACACGCAACCGTGGCCAGGCGCCGGACTCGCGCGCGGCCCGCGAAGAAAAACGCATGACGCCGCGCTTTGCGCCGGTGACCTTCTCGGAGCTGGACGGCGTGCGCTACCTGCATTTCGGCACGGAGTGGGTGCAGGGCGCGATGCGCCTGCGCAAGCCGGATGCGATCGAGCTGGAATACGCGCAGCAGATGATGGCCTGGCTGCTGTTCCTGTCGCCTTCTGTGGATGAATTCCACGTGGTCCAGCTCGGCCTCGGGGCGGCCGCACTGACCAAGTTCTGCCACCGCCAGTTCAGCCGCGCGCGAGTGACCGCGGTCGAGCTGAATCCGGCGGTGATCATCGCCGGGCGCAGCATGTTCGGCCTGCGCCAGGATGACGCGCGCCTGACCGTGCGCGAGCAGGACGCGTGGGACTACGTGATGGACGGCACCCACGCAGATGCCATCGACGTGCTGCAGGTGGACCTGTACGACGCCACCGCGCGCGGCCCGGTGCTCGACACCACCGCGTTCTACCGCGCCTGCCGCCGCACGCTGAAGGAGCCGGGCGTGATGACCATCAACCTGTTCGGCGACCACGACAGCTTCCCGAAGAATATCGAGCGCATCTGCGAAGCCTTCGATAGCCGCGTGCTGGTGTTCCCTGAGGTCCATGACGGCAACATCATCGCACTGGCGTTCAACGGCCCGGAGATCGATGTGGCGTGGGAAGTGCTGGAAGCGCGCGCCGACGTGGTCGAGAAGACCACGGGGCTGCCGGCGCGGGACTGGGTGCAGAAGCTGCGCGCGGCGAACGCGCGGCAGGAAGAGCGGTTGAGGATCTGATCCAAACGCGCCCAAAGAGGAGGTTTGGGTGCTCCAAAGCCGCCTGAACTAGCCCAAGCAAGGTGTTCTCCCTCTCCCGCAAGCGGGCGAGGGAGAACACCGCGAGCCGATGACCAGCCGCCGCCCTCACTCCTTGTGGAAAAACTGCGCCAGCGACCACTCGTCCGTCCGCGCCTCATACTTCAGTCCCTTCTTCATCGCCCACATCGCCAGCTGGCTGTGCGACGGAATGATCGCGTGGTCGGCCAGCGCGAACCTGGCCGCCGTGCGCGCGTTCTCCTCGCGCGCTTTCTCGCTGGAAACGGTGGTCAGCGATTTTTCGATCAGCTGGTCCAGTTGCGGGTTGCTGTACTTGCCCCAGTTCCAAGTGCCATACCCGGTCTTGGGGTTGGGCGTGCCCGTGATCGAGCGCAGCGCCACATCCGCGGCTGCCGAACCCCACCCCAGCATCTGGAAGGCAAAGTCGCCCTGGCGCGCGCGCGTGAAGTAGGCCGCTACCGGCATGGTCTCGACCCTGGTCTGGATGCCGATGCGCGTCAGCATGCTGGCGGTGGCCTGCGCCACCGCGGCGTCGTTCAGGTAGCGGTTGTTGGTGGCATGCAGCGTCAGCCCGAAGCCGTCCGGGTAGCCCGCCTCCGCCAGCAGCTTTTTGGCGCCTTCGGGATCATAGGCGTCGGGTTTGGTGCCCGGATGCCCGAAGATCTGCGGCGACACGATCGACGATGCCGGCACCGCCAGCCCCTCCATGATGCGGTTGACGATGGCGTCGCGGTTCAACGACTTGCTGATCGCGGCACGCACGCGCGCATCCTTGAACGGGTTCTTGCCCAGCGCCTTGCCGGCCTTGTCGGTGACGAAGGGCGGGTTGTCGCGCGAGTGGTCCATTTGCCAGAAGATGGTGCGCCACGAAACCTGCTGCTCGATCTTGAACTTCGGGTTCTGCCTGAGCTTGGCCACGTCGGCCGACGGCACGCTCTCGATCACGTCGACATCGCCCGCCAGCAGCGCGGCGCTGCGCGCGCCGTTGTCGGTGATGATGCGGAACACGGCGCGGTCCCACTCCGGCTTGGGCCCCCAGTAGTTGGGATTGCGCTCCATCACGATTTCCTGCCCGCGCGCGAAGCGCACGAACTTGAACGGCCCGGTACCGATCATGGCCTTGCCCGAGTCGAAATCGGCCTGCGTCAGCGTGGCGGCGACCTTTTTCGGCATGATCGGCACGCTGTTCAGGTCGTTGGCCAGGTTGGCGTAGTTGGGCACGCTCATGGTCAGGCGCACCGTCAGCGGATCGGGCGTGTCGATGCGGGCGATCGGCTTGGTGTAGCTGGTGAACGAGCCGGGGCTGTTGGTCAGCTTGTCCGGGCGCTCCAGCGACGCCTTGACGTCTTCGCTGGTGAAGGGCGAGCCGTCGTGCCACTTCACGTTGGGGCGCAGCTTGATTTCCCAGGTGATGGCATTGACCGGCTTCCACGACAGCGCCAGGCCGGGGATATAGCGGGCGTTCTTGTCCATGAACACCAGCGACTCGAAGACATGCAGAGCGATCGCGTTGTTGGGGCCGGAGTTGTTCCAGTGCGGGTCCATCGAGGTGACGTCGGCGGCCAGCCCGATGCGCAGGTCCTCGGCATGGGCGGCGCCGGCCGGCACCAGCGCCAGGGCGGCACAGGCGGCACTGCCCAGCACCAGCGCGGCGGTGGCGTGGAGCAAGGTGCGGCGGGCGGGCTGGCTGGGCGTGGCGGTTGTCGATGGCATGGGACTGGCTCCTCGTACAGGTCCGGCGCTTGCGGACGGGTTCTCAGGCGGTTTGTCCCGCATTGTGCCGCTAAAGTGGCATGGTTGCAGCGTCCGATGCAAGGCTGCCGGGTCCGGCCCCGGTAAAATGGGGTCATGTTTGCCAATTCCCGCACCATCGTCTCGGCGCAGTCCGATGTCCACGAACACCTTGCCGCGCGTGTCGCGCGCCACCTGGCCGAGCCGTTCCGCAAGCCCATCGGCGAAGCCAGCCGCCGCGCGCTGAGCGCGGCGCTCGACAATTGGCAGCAGGCCGGCGGCGCGCCGCTGATCCTGGATGCCGGCTGCGGCGTGGGCGAAAGCACGCTGCGCCTGGCGACATCATTCCCGGACCACTATGTGATCGGCGTCGACCAGTCCGAAAAGCGCCTGGCCGCTGGCAAGGACTGGTGGGGCGAGGCGCCGATGCCGGCCAATTTCTGCTGGGCGCGGGCCGACCTGGTCGATGTCTGGCGCATGCTGCAGGCCGACGCGGTGCCGGTGGCGCGCCACTACGTGCTGTACCCGAACCCATGGCCAAAGATCGGCCACCTGGGGCGGCGCTGGCAGGGCCATGCGGTGTTCCCGGCGCTGGCGGCGTGCGGCGATTACCTGGAATGCCGCAGCAACTGGCAGGTCTACATCGACGAGTTCGCGCAGGCGCTGGCGCTGGTTGGGCGTCCGGCGCAGGTGGTCGAGCCCTGGCAGCCGGCGCAGGCGATGACGCCGTTCGAGCGCAAGTACGCGGCATCGGGGCATGGGCTCTGGCGCTGCGTCAGCGAGCGGGGTGCCTGAAGCCAGCCAGGAAAACAAAAACGGCCCACGATGTGGGCCGTTTGCTTGCGTGGGCGCGGGAACTCAGTGGAACAGCGGCTGCTGCGTGGGCGCGTCTTCCGGCAGCTCCGCATGCACGATCTCGCCATTGCGGTCGGCATACAGCGGCGTGCCGCAATCCTCGCAATATTCCGGATCGAACAGCGCCGCATGGCGGAAGATATCCTCCACGCCGGCGTTGCGCAGCTCTTCGCAGATCTGTTCGAGCGGGTTGCCCTTCTCGTCGGCATCGACTTCGCCGGCTTCGCGGCCGTAGACCGGCCAGACGATGCCGTAGATCACGTCCTTTTCACCGCGCATGGTGAAGCCGACGCGGTATTCCTCGACCACTTCCTCGCCGAACGCGGCCACCACCGCGGCCAGCTGGCCGGCGGAGATATCGAGCGTGCCGGCCAGATAGTTGACGGCGGCGCGCACGGTCAGAGGACGGATGCTCTTGTCGGACTCACGGCACGACAGGAAGAAGGCGTCGGGGAGCAGCAGCTCGAACTCGCAGCCGGGCAGCAGCAGCGCCACCGACGGCTGGACCTGGGTGCGCCATTGTTCCAGGCACACCGAGCGCTCGGCGTGGTGCTCCTTGGCATCTTCCTGCCAGCGGAACAGCGCCTGCTCGTGCGGGGCTACCACCACGGCCAGCAGGTAGCGCGGGTCGGCCAGGATCGGCGCGGTCTCGGGCAGGTCGCGCAGGTCGACCTTGGGTACCGAGCCGGCCAGCGCGGCCGCGGCCAGCTTGTGCGTCAGCGCAAAGGTGTCGCTGTGGGTGCGCGGCAACTGGTCGATGCTGTACAGGTACGGCGACAGCGCCACCTTGGTGTCGGAAGCCAGTACATGTGCCTGCAAGTGCACGGCGAGCGTCTGGGCCAGCTCCGGCTTGAGCGCGCCCGAGGGGATGGCGTAGCGCGTGTGCGCCAGGATTGGCGCGGCGATCAGCAGCGCGTCGTAGCGCTGGCCATCGACCTCGATGGTGGCCGATTCGGCCAGTGTCTCGGCCTGCTCGGCCAGCACGTCGGAGGCATCGGCGTTGTGCTTGAACAGGTGCTCCAGCGCCGCGTCCAGCGCGGTCTGGCTACCGTTCTTCAACAGGCGGCCCAGGCGCTGCGAGAGCCGCCGTTCCCAGTAGCCATCCTCCATGCGGCTGCCCGATGCGTCGAGGGCGAGCGCATCGGCCACCAACCGCTCGGCGTCGGGGGAAAGACGTGGGGAAGCCTTGGGGCGAAAACCTGCCATAGAAAGAAACCGTTCGTTTATGCGTAAAACGGTATTCTACTCGTTGCGTTGACAAGGCGGCCGCGCGATGCGGCGCGACTTGCCACCGGCGAGGCCGAAGACTTCTTTTTATTTCTGTCCGCCGGCTGCCGGCGCCGCCGGTGCGTGGGTCTCGACGCCGTGCTGCTCGCCGGAAATCGACACGTCGCTGCCGCCCTTGGTCAGCAGGTAGAGGGCTGCGCCGGCAACGACGACGAATGCGATGATGATCTTTGCCATGTTGTCTCCAGTGTATGTCTGAAGCGGGGTGGCCCCGCCTCCGGGCCATTGCGGCCCATGTTGTTTGGGACACAGTGTGGCAGCACTGCCTTGCGTGGAACTTACACGCGCGGGATAGGCGCCGAGTGATTCCGGGGCCGCATCATGCGCACCATGACAAACGCCGCCCGGGAAGGCGGCGCTTGCATGGACCATCCGCGGGCGTCAGGCCACCAGCAGCTGGCGCAGCACGAACGGCAGGATGCCGCCGTGGTTGTAGTAGTCGACCTCGATCGGCGTGTCGATGCGCAGCAGCACCGGCACGCGCTGCACGTCGCCGTTGGCGCGCTTGATCACCAGCACCAGGTCCTGTTGCGGCTTGAGGTCGCCCGGGTTGTCCAGGCCCGTGCCTTCGATGTCGAAGGTCTCGTTGCCGGTGATACCCAGTGCCTGCGCGCTGTCGCTGCCCTTGAACTGCAGCGGCAGCACGCCCATGCCGACCAGGTTGGAGCGGTGGATGCGCTCAAAGCTGCGCGCCACCACGGCCTTCACGCCCAGCAGCTGCGTGCCCTTGGCCGCCCAGTCGCGCGACGAGCCGGTGCCGTACTCCTCGCCGCCGAACACCACCGTGGGCGTGCCCTCGGCGATGTACTTCATGGCCGCGTCGTAGATCGACATCTGCTCGCCGGTGGGCTGGTGGATGGTGATGCCGCCTTCCACGCGCGCGCCGTCCGGCTTGGGCGGGATCATCAGGTTCTTGATGCGCACGTTGGCGAAGGTGCCGCGCATCATCACCTCATGGTTGCCGCGGCGCGAGCCGTAGCTGTTGAAGTCGGCCTTGAGCACGCCATGCGCCTGCAGGTACTTGCCCGCGGGCGAGGTGTCCTTGATCGAGCCGGCCGGCGAGATATGGTCGGTGGTCACCGAGTCGCCGAAGATGCCCAGCGCGCGCGCGTCGCGCACGCTGGCCGAGGCGCCCGACGGCTCCAGGCTGAAGTCCTGGAAGAAGGGCGGCTCGGCGATGTAGGTCGACTTGGGCCAGTCGTACACCTGGCCCTTGGTGCCCTGGATCGCGCCCCACAGCTTGCTCGGCTTCTTGACCTGCTCGTAGTTGCCCTTGAAGGTCTTGGCGTCCATCGCGAACTTCATCAGCGCGTGGATTTCCTCAGAAGTCGGCCAGATATCGCCCAGCCAGACGTCACGCCCGCCCTTGCCCTTGCCGACCGGCTCGGTCATCAGGTCGCGCGTGACATTGCCGGCGATGGCATAGGCCACCACCAGCGGCGGCGAAGCCAGGAAGTTGGCGCGGATGTTCGGGTGGATGCGGGCCTCGAAATTGCGGTTGCCCGACAGCACCGCGGCCGCGACCAGGTCGTTCTTGACGATGGCCTCGTTCAGCTCGGGCGTCAGGTCGCCGGCATTGCCGATGCAGGTGGTGCAGCCGTAGGCGGTCACGCCGAAGCCCAGCTGCTCCAGGTACGGCAGCAGGCCGGCGGCCTTCAGGTATTCGGTGACCACGCGGCTGCCCGGCGCCAGCGAGGTCTTGATGTGCGGCGCCACTTCCAGTCCGGCTTCCACCGCCTTCCTGGCCAGCAGGCCAGCCGCCAGCAGCACGCTGGGGTTGGAGGTGTTGGTGCACGAGGTGATCGCGGCGATCAGCACGTCGCCGTTCTTCACTTCAATGCCGTTGCTGGTGCGGTAGGGCCGATCCAGCTCGGCCGCATCCTTGTTGAAGCCGTTCTCGGCCACCGGCTTGCTGAACAGCGACGCGAACGTGCTCTTGACGTTGCCGATCTCGATGCGGTCCTGCGGGCGTTTCGGCCCGGCCAGCGACGGCGCGACCGTGGACAGGTCCAGCTTCAGCGTCTTGCTGAAGTCGATGTCGCCTGCCTGCGGAATGCCGAACATCTGCTGGGCGCGGAAATAGCCTTCGAACGCGTCGATCTCCGCGTCGGTGCGGCCGGTGCCGCGGAAGTAATCGATGGTCTTTTCGTCGACCGGGAAGAAGCCCATGGTGGCACCGTACTCCGGCGCCATGTTGCCGATGGTGGCGCGATCCGGCACTGACAGGCTGGCCGTGCCTTCGCCGAAGAACTCGACGAACTTGCCGACCACCTTCTCCTTGCGCAGCATCTCGGTGATGGTCAGCACCAGGTCGGTGGCGGTGACGCCTTCGCGCAGGCGGCCGGTCAGCTCCACGCCGACCACGTCCGGCGTCAGGAAGTACACCGGCTGGCCCAGCATGCCGGCCTCGGCCTCGATGCCGCCGACGCCCCAGCCGACCACGCCGATGCCGTTGATCATGGTGGTGTGCGAATCGGTGCCGACCAGCGTGTCAGGGTAGTAGACCCCATCCTTCTTATGAACGCCGCGCGCCAGGTATTCCAGGTTGACCTGGTGCACGATGCCGAAGCCCGGCTGCACCACGCCAAAGGTGTCGAACGCCTGCATGCCCCACTTCATGAACTGGTAGCGCTCGTTGTTGCGCTGGAATTCCAGCTGCATGTTCAGGTCCAGCGCCTTCTTTTCGCGGAAATGGTCAACCTGCACCGAGTGGTCGACCACCAGGTCGACCGGCACCAGCGGCTCGATCTTCTTGGGGTCCTGGCCCATCTTCTCGGCCACGTTGCGCATTGCGGCCAGGTCGGCCAGCAGCGGCACGCCGGTGAAGTCCTGCAGCACCACGCGGGCCACGACGAACGGGATCTCGTCCACACGCTCGGCATTCGGCCTCCAGCCGGCGAGTTGCCTGACGTGTTCTTCGGTAACTTTCTTGCCGTCGCAGTTGCGCAGCACGGCTTCCAGCACGACGCGGATCGATACCGGCAGGCGCCCGAGATCGAGGTCCAGTTCCTGCGCGAGTTGCGGCAGGGAATAGAACTGGCCCTTGCCGGAAGCGCCGATCTTGAATTCTTTTAGCGTGTTCTTGAGGTTATGGGGCATTGCCGTACTCCGATCGAAGGATGATGCGATGGCATTTGGCTCGGACCTCTGAAACTGGATTCAGACCCCGGTGCGCTGCCGCGGCGTATGGCCGCGGTCCGAGGTCGGCAGCGCACTGCAACTGCATACTCTAACCGCCGCGCGGCCTTGCCGCCACCCGGTCTCGATCGGCCGGGCCCCGGCCATGCCTTCCCGCGGCGCGACAGCGTGCCCGCGGCGGGTTGGCCCGCCCGCAAGGCAAAAGGGTGCCGGCGGCCGGAATTCAGGCGGCCGCCGGCACCCTGTACGGATTTACTGCTTCGGTGCCGCGCTTTGCTGGGTCGCGTCAGGCTGCTGCGCCTGCTGCGGCTGGACCGTCGGGCCGCCCGGGGGCGTGGCCAGCAGCGGGGCGCTGACCGGGGCGCGCAGGCCGCCGGCCTGCGTCGGCGCCGCGGCGCCTGCCTGCATGGCGGCGCTCTGGCAGTCGTCGGCCAGGCGCTGGCCCAGGTTCTTGTTGAACAGCATGGCCTTGCTCGGGATCACCACCAGGTCCAGGCCGGTGCGGGCGTCGTAGTAGCGGTCGGCGCCGGTCACGGTGGACTGACGCGGCAGCTTGTAGTCACGGCCTTGCCAGTGCACGGTCAGCACTTCGTCACGCAGCATGTCGCCGGAGATATAGATGCTGTTGCCCAGTTCGCACTGCCACTTTTCACCGGTCGGGGTGACTGCGGCGGCGGCGCCGGCAGCGGCGGCGGTGCCGGCTGCGGCCTTCTTCTTGGTCGAGGACTTCTTCTTGGTGGTCTGCTTGGCCGGCTCTTGCGCCATCACGGCGGTGGCGGTGGTCAGGCTGAACGCGCCGATGCAGGCGGCAAGTACGAGATGTTTCATTTTGTGAGTGCCTCTCGGATTTTGAAATCTGGTCTGTTTGTCGTTCGCCGCCGTCACATCAGGCGGCGCCTGGAAGGAAAGTCCGCCGCTATTCTCTACGATTTGCCGGAGCCCGCGAAGTGCGCTGGCCTTTGGTTACATAATCGGGGTGTCCGGTTAGTCCGGGTTCACTTACGCTTGCCGATCGGCACGAATTTGAGGTTTTCGGGGCCCACGTAGTTGGCGCTGGGGCGGATGATCTTGTTATCGATGCGTTGCTCGATGATGTGCGCGGCCCAGCCGGAAGTGCGTGCGATCACGAACAGCGGCGTGAACATTGCCGTCGGCACGCCCATCATGTGGTAGCTCACCGCGCTGAACCAGTCCAGGTTCGGGAACATCTTCTTGACGTCCCACATGACCGTTTCCAGGCGCTCGGCAATGTCGAACATCTTCGTCGAACCGGCGTCCTTCGATAGCGTCTTCGCCACTTCCTTGATCACCTGGTTGCGCGGGTCGCCCGTGGTGTACACCGGGTGGCCGAAGCCGATCACGACTTCCTTGTTCCCGACGCGGCGGGTGATGTCGGCCTGCGCCTCATCCGGGTTGTCGTAGCGCTTCTGGATCTCGAACGCGACTTCGTTGGCGCCGCCGTGCTTGGGGCCGCGCAGCGCGCCGATCGCGCCGGCGATCGACGAATACATGTCCGAACCCGTGCCGGCGATCACGCGCGCGGTGAAGGTCGAGGCGTTGAACTCGTGTTCCGCGTACAGGATCAGCGAGGTATGCATGGCACGCTCCCACAGCGCCGACGGCTGCTCGCCGTGCAGCAGGTGCAGGAAGTGGGCGCCGATGGAGTCATCGTCGGTCTCCACCTCGATGCGGCGACCGTTGTGGCTGTAGTGGTACCAGTACAGCAGCATCGAACCCAGGCTGGCCATCAGGCGGTCGGCAATGTCGCGCGCGCCCGGGCCGTTGTGGTCGTCCTTTTCCGGCAGCACGGTGCCAAGCACCGACACGCCGGTGCGCATCACGTCCATCGGGTGCGCGCTGGCCGGGACCCATTCCAGCGCCAGCTTGACGTTGGCCGGCAGGCCGCGCAGTGACTTCAGCCTGGCCTTGTAGGCGGCCAGTTCGGATCTGGTCGGCAGCTTGCCGTGCACCAGCAGATGGGCGATTTCCTCGAACTCGCAGGTGTCGGCGATATCGAGGATGTCATAGCCGCGGTAGTGCAGGTCGTTGCCGGTACGGCCAACGGTGCACAGCGCGGTATTGCCGGCGGCAACGCCGGACAGCGCGACGGATTTCTTGGCTTTCGGCGCCGCGGGCTCTGCCGCGGCGGCCGGTGCTGCGGTCTTCGAAGCGGACATCCGGGTCTCCTTCGGTCGCGTCCGTGCTTTGTTGTTGTGGCCGGTCAGGCGAAGAACAGCGCTTCCACGTTGTCCGGCAGCGGCGTGCCGGTGGCCTGGGCGCGCTGCAGCAGCGACCAGTAATAGCGGTAGCTGGCGCGGTCGTGCAGCTGGCCGTCGTGGCGGATCGGTGCCCAGTTGTTCTCGTGGGCCGCCAGCAGGATCTGGCTGGCGGCGCCGATTTCATCCGCGCCCGGGCGGAAGGCGGCGACGATCGGCGCTATCTGGCCCGGATGGATGCTCCACTTGCGCAGGTAGCCGAACTCGGCGCGCGCGCGCAGCGCGTCATCGCCCGCCCGCTGGGGTGCCTGCACATCGGTGCTGACGTTGTGCGACGGAACCTTGCCATGGCGGTGGCAGGCGGCGGAGATTTCCAGCATGGCGCGGCGGATCAGCGGGTGCTCGAACTGCTGCGGCGAGCGCATGGCCTCGCCGGGAATCGCGCCGTGGTGCGCCGAGACGAAGTCCATCAGGCCGAAGCTCAGGCACTCCACCTGCACCAGCGCGGCGATGTCGAAAGCCTGTTCGAGTGCGGCGTGTGTCTCGATCAGCACATGGATCGGGATATGGCGGGCGATGCCGGCATTGCGCGCCACCTGGTTGACATGGTCGGTCACGCGCGCGACCTCGACCACGTCGGTCACCTTGGGCACGACCACGTAGGCCAGCCGCGCGCCGGCGGTGCGCACCAGCACGTCGACATCCTGGCGCCAGCTCGGGTGGGCAGGGTCATGAATGCGCACGCCGACGCGGTTGTGCGCGTTCAGCGGGCTGTTGACCAGTTGCGCGCACAGCTCGGCGTGCTCGCGCTCGTGGCCGACGGCGGCGCCGTCCTCGCAATCGAAGGTGATGTCGAAGACCGGCCCAAGCTCTTGCTGCAGGGCAAGCGACTTGCGCATCAGCTTTTCGCTGCCCGCATAGTGGTCACACACCGGCAACTGGACCGGGATGGCTTCGCCCTGGAACAAGACCTCGGATGGATGCACGGGAATTCAGGTGGGTTGGGGTTGGACGGGAAGGCACATCATAGCGCCCCAATATGAAAAAACCGGGGTCCGCGCCGATTCTTGAATCGTTGCGGAACCCCGGTCTTTCCTGGAACGCGCTGAAGATCAGCCCAGCAGGTGCTGCACGCCGGCCTTTTCTTCTTCCAGTTCGTTCAGGGTGATGTTGATCTTTTCCTGGCTGTAGGCGTCGATCTCCAGACCCTTGACGATCTCGTACTTGCCGTTGGCGCAGGTCACCGGGTAGCCGAACATGGTGTCGGCGGGGATGCCGTACTCGCCGTTCGACGGGATGCCCATGGTGACAACCTTGCCGTTGGTGCCCAGCACCCAGTCATGCACGTGGTCGATGGCGGCGTTGGCGGCCGAGGCAGCCGACGACAGGCCACGGGCCTCGATGATGGCGGCGCCGCGCTTGCCGACGGTCGGCAGGAACACGTCGTTGTTCCACACCGGGTCGTTGATCATGTCCTTGACGCTCTTGCCGTCGACGGTGGCATAGCGGTAGTCGGCGTACATGGTCGGGCTGTGGTTGCCCCACACGAACATCTTCTCGATCGACGACACCGGCTTGCCGGTCTTGGCGGCGATCTGCGACAGGGCACGGTTGTGGTCCAGGCGCAGCATGGCGGTGAAGTTCTCGCGCGGCAGGTTCGGTGCCGACTTCATGGCGATGTAGGCATTAGTGTTGGCCGGGTTGCCGACCACCAGCACCTTGACATTGCGGCTGGCGACTTCGTCCAGCGCCTTGCCCTGCACCGTGAAGATCTGGGCGTTGGCCTCGAGCAGGTCCTTGCGCTCCATGCCCTTGCTGCGCGGACGGGCGCCAACCAGCAGGGCCACGTCGGCATCCTTGAAGGCGACCTTGGGGTCATCGGTGATGACCACGCCGGCCAGCAGCGGGAACGCGCAATCTTCCAGTTCCATCACGACGCCCTTGACGGCGGCCTGGGCTTGCGGGAGGTCGAGCAGTTGGAGGATGACCGGCTGGTCTTTGCCCAGCATGTCGCCGTTGGCGATGCGGAACAGCAGGGAATAGCCGATCTGGCCAGCGGCGCCGGTCACTGCGACGCGCATTGGGGCTTTAGCCATGAGTAAATCTCCAAACGATAGAAGGGGGTAACCGGTCGGCGGCACGCAGTCGCCAACTCAAGGCGGCGTGCACGCCGGATGCTGGTTGTCGCCACAGCGGGGAGCGGCCGTCCGCCGGAACCAGGTGGCGGGGCCACGGGGCGGAACCGGTGAGGATGAGCCACAACGGGTCATGGTGATGCAACGAAGCGTAAGTCTACTGCGAAGCGAGCCGCCATTTCCAGACCGATTTCCAGTCCGGGCCGCGGGAGAGGGTGCCGGGGACGGCATCCGCCGGCGGCACGAGCACGGCATTCACGACATTCGCGGGCGTGGACCAGCGCGAGTGTAGGCCCGGCCTCACTGGCTGTCAATTCATATGTCTTATATAAGACATAAGACAATTAACGTCAGGCTGGCGCCCGCCGCCCTTTTATGGTGAAATCCCGCCTATGTCCTCCCTGTCTACGTCCCTCTCCGGCGCTGCCGCCCACGGTGCGCAGGACTCCGGCGCGGCCACGCCTGGCGCCGGGACGCAGGCGCCTTCGTCGACCCCGCCTTCGTCGGCCTCGTCGTCGACCCCGCCGTCGAACTCTCCCGCGCCGTCGTCATCTCCTGCGCCCCAGGCCGCCGCCCAGCAGCCGGGCCCGCAGACCGCCCCGTCGCCCACCTTCAGCCCGCTGTACCAGCAGATCAAGGCGCTCATCATGCGCAGCCTGCAGTCCGGCGAGTGGAAGCCGGGCGAGATGATCCCCAGCGAAATGGAGCTGGCGGCGCGCTACAAGGTAAGCCAGGGCACAGTGCGCAAGGCCATCGACGAACTCGCCGCCGAGAACCTGGTGGCGCGGCGGCAGGGCAAGGGCACCTTCGTGACCACGCACCATGAGGACGTGGTCAAGTTCCGTTTCCTGCGCCTCGTCCCCGACGAAGGCGAGCCCCACTACGGCGCCAGCCACGTGCTGGAGTGCAAGCGCCTGCGCGCGCCCGCCGAAATCGCGCGGCTGCTCGATATCCGCACCGGCGACAGCGTGGTGCAGATCCGCCGCGTGCTGAATTTCTCCGGCGAGTCGACCGTGCTCGACGAGATCTGGCTGCTGGGCGCCAACTTCAAAGGCCTCACCGCGGAAAAGCTGACCGAGTGGAAGGGGCCCATGTATGCCTTGTTCGAGGCCGAGTTCGGTACGCGCATGATCCGCGCCTCGGAAAAGATCCGCGCCGTGGCCGCCGACGAGACGGCGGCCGAGCTGCTGTCCGTGCCTCTGGGCTCGCCGCTGTTGTCGGTCGAGCGCGTTTCATATACCTACGGGGATCGCCCTGTCGAGGTGCGCCGCGGGTTGTATGTGACGACGAAACACTATTATCAGAACGACCTGAGCTGAGTCATGGGGCCGGCGCGGTCCCTGCGTCGGCTGCGATTATTGCGGGTTTTGTGATGGTGGTGCGGGTTGTTGCGCAGCGCCGGTGAATATTGCTTGGCAATCGCCGTGTCATGTGTATGGTGTGCGATTGTCGGGCGGCGCCTGTTGGGCGCGATAGCTGAAAATTATTGGTGCAGCGCGCAACAAAGGCGCTAAAATCTCGTGGATTTGCCTCAATGCATCCCGTTGCATGCAGGCAATGGCAGTCTCGTTTCTTTGTTTACCGCTAATTGGGGTCTCGCATGGCTGAAGCCGTCAAACAAGCCAGGCCGGAGTTCCGGAATATCGGTATCTCGCAGATCGCGAAATACCGGTTGCCCTGGGCCGGCAAGGTATCCATCCTGCATCGCGTGAGAGTTCATGTGCCGGGAAGCGCCGAAGGTCGTGTACGAACTCGAGCACTTCGGCATGCCGTTCGACCGCAACCCGGACGGCACCATCTACCAGCGCCCGTTCGGCGGCCATACCGCCAACTACGGCGAGAAGCCGGTGCAGCGCGCCTGCGCCGCGGCGGACCGTACCGGCCACGCGCTGCTGCATACGCTGTACCAGCGCAACGTGCGCGCCAAGACCCACTTCTTCGTCGAGTGGATGGCGCTGGACCTGATCCGCGACCAGGACGGCGACGTGCTGGGCGTGACCGCGCTGGAAATGGAAACCGGCGAGGTCTACATCCTCGAGGCCAAGACCACGCTGTTCGCGACCGGCGGTGCCGGCCGTATCTACGCCGCGTCGACCAACGCCTTCATCAACACCGGTGACGGCCTGGGCATGGCCGCACGCGCGGGCGTGCCGCTGGAAGACATGGAGTTCTGGCAGTTCCACCCGACCGGCGTGGCCGGCGCGGGCGTGCTGATCACCGAAGGCGTGCGTGGCGAAGGCGGGATCCTGCGCAACAAGGATGGCGAGCGTTTCATGGAACGCTATGCGCCGACGCTGAAGGACCTGGCGCCGCGCGACTTTGTCTCGCGCTCGATGGACCAGGAAATCAAGGAAGGCCGCGGCTGTGGCCCGAACGGCGACTACGTGCTGCTCGACCTGACCCACGTCGGCGCCGAGACCATCATGAAGCGCCTGCCGTCGATCCGCGAAATCGGCATGAAGTTCGCCAACGTCGACGCGATCAAGGAACCGATCCCGGTGGTCCCGACCATCCACTACCAGATGGGCGGCATCCCGACGAACTACCACGGTCAGGTCGTGGTGCCGAAGAATGGCAGCCCGAACGAAGTGCTGAATGGTTTCTACGCGATCGGCGAATGCTCGTGCGTGTCGGTGCACGGCGCCAACCGCCTGGGCACCAACTCGCTGCTCGACCTGGTGGTGTTCGGCCGTGCCGCCGGCAACCACATCATCGCGCAGAACCTGAAGCAGAAGGAACACAAGCCGCTGCCGGCCGACGCCGCTGACCTCGCGATGTCGCGCCTGGCCAAGCTGCAGGCCACGTCGTCGGGTGAATACACGCAGGACGTCGCCAACGACATCCGCAAGAACATGCAGTCGCATGCCGGCGTGTTCCGCACCCAGAAGCTGATGGACGAAGGTGTCGACCGCATCCTGGAAGTGGCCGAGCGCGCCGACAACATCCACCTGAAGGACAAGTCCAAGGTCTTCAACACCGCGCTGGTGGAAGCCCTGGAAGTGGCCAACCTGGTGGAAGTGGCCAAGGCCACCATGATCTCGGCGGCCGCCCGCAAGGAATCGCGCGGCGCCCACGCGCACAGCGACTTCCCGAACCGCGACGATCAGAACTGGCTCAAGCACACGCTGTTCTACAGCGAAGGCAACCGCCTCGACTACAAGCCGGTGAAGATGGAACCGCT
>NZ_CP170643.1:1158880-1160679 GCF_051015765.1 Cupriavidus sp. a3
CCGGAATATCGGTATCTCGCAGATCGCGAAATACCGGTTGCCCTGGGCCGGCAAGGTATCCATCCTGCATCGCGTGAGCGGTGCCTTGATGTTCCTCCTCCTTCCCTTCGTCCTGTACCTGTTCGAGCAGAGCATTACCTCCGAACTGAGCTTCGCAAAGTTCTCGGCCCTGTTGTCCGGCGGCTTTGTCAAGCTGGTTGTGCTGGCCCTGATCTGGGGTTATCTGCATCATTTCTGCGCCGGTATCCGCTTTCTGCTGCTGGATGTGCACGTTGGTGTTTCCAAGCCCGCCTCGGCCAAGTCTGCCATCAGCGTGCTGGTTGTCAGCCTGCTGCTTACCCTGATTTTCGGCCTGAAGCTGTTCGGCCTGTTCTGAGGAGAATCACGGTGGCAAACAACAATATCGGTCCCAAGCGCCTGGTCGTCGGCGCCCATTACGGCCTGAAAGACTGGCTCGCGCAACGCGTCACGGCCGTGATCATGGTGGTGTTCACCGTGGTGCTGGCCATTGCCTTCCTGCTGTCGAACGGCGCTTCGTACGAAGCGTGGGCAGGGCTCTTCGCCAACCAGTGGATGAAGATCATCACGTTCCTGACCATCCTGTCGCTGCTGTATCACGCCTGGATCGGCGTGCGCGACATCTGGATGGACTATGTCAAGCCGATGGCGGTGCGCCTGGTGCTGCAAGTTCTTACGATTCTGTGGCTCGTCGGTTGCGCGGGCTACGCTGCTCAGATTCTCTGGAGGGTGTAATAAATGGTCGCAGTCAAGACTGGATTGCCGCGTCGCCGCTTTGACGTGGTCATCGTCGGTGCTGGCGGCGCCGGGATGCGCGCATCCCTCCAGCTCGCGGAAGCCGGCCTGAACGTGGCCGTGCTGTCCAAGGTGTTCCCGACCCGCTCGCACACCGTGGCGGCGCAGGGCGGCATCGGTGCTTCGCTGGGCAACATGAGCGAAGACAACTGGCACTATCACTTCTACGACACCATCAAGGGCTCGGACTGGCTGGGCGACCAGGACGCGATCGAGTTCATGTGCCGGGAAGCGCCGAAGGTCGTGTACGAACTCGAGCACTTCGGCATGCCGTTCGACCGCAACCCGGACTGGAAGACATGGAGTTCTGGCAGTTCCACCCGACCGGCGTGGCCGGCGCGGGCGTGCTGATCACCGAAGGCGTGCGCGGCGAAGGCGGGATCCTGCGCAACAAGGACGGCGAGCGTTTCATGGAACGCTATGCGCCGACGCTGAAGGACCTGGCGCCGCGCGACTTCGTCTCGCGCTCGATGGACCAGGAAATCAAGGAAGGCCGCGGCTGCGGCCCGAACGGCGACTACGTGCTGCTCGACCTGACCCACGTCGGCGCCGAGACCATCATGAAGCGCCTGCCGTCGATCTGATCCGCGACCAGGACGGCGACGTGCTGGGCGTGACCGCGCTGGAAATGGAAACCGGCGAGGTCTACATCCTCGAAGCCAAGACCACGCTGTTCGCGACCGGCGGTGCCGGCCGTATCTACGCTGCGTCGACCAACGCCTTCATCAACACCGGTGACGGCCTGGGCATGGCCGCACGCGCGGGCGTGCCGCTGGAAGACATGACGCGATCAAGGAACCGATCCCGGTGGTCCCGACCATCCACTACCAGATGGGCGGCATCCCGACGAACTACCACGGCCAGGTCGTGGTGCCGAAGAATGGCAGCCCGAACGAAGTGCTGAATGGTTTCTACGCGATCGGCGAATGCTCGTGCGTGTCGGTGCACGGCGCCAACCGCCTGGGCACCAACTCGCTGCTCGACCT
>NZ_CP170643.1:1160779-1705707 GCF_051015765.1 Cupriavidus sp. a3
CAGAACTGGCTCAAGCACACGCTGTTCTACAGCGAAGGCAACCGCCTCGACTACAAGCCGGTGAAGATGGAACCGCTGACGGTGGAAAGCGTGCCGCCGAAGGCCCGTACCTTCTGAGCACCGCATCGTAGAGAAAACAGGACCCACAGAAATGAAGCGTATTTTCGAAGTCTACCGCTACGATCCGGACAAGGATGCGGCGCCGCGCATGCAGACCTACGAGGTCGAGCTCGACGGCCACGAGCGCATGCTGCTGGACGCGCTGGTCAAGCTCAAGAAGCTGGACGAGACCATCTCGTTCCGCCGTTCGTGCCGCGAAGGCGTGTGCGGCTCGGACGCGATGAACATCAACGGCAAGAACGGCCTGGCCTGCCTGACCAACATGCGCGAGCTGCCGGACCGCATCGTGCTGCGTCCGCTGCCCGGGCTGCCGGTGGTGCGCGACCTGATCGTCGACATGACGCAGTTCTTCAAGCAGTACAACTCGATCAAGCCGTTCCTGATCAACGACGAGCCGCCGCCCGAGAAAGAGCGCCTGCAGTCGCCGGAAGAGCGCGACGAGCTGGATGGCCTGTACGAGTGCATCCTGTGCGCCAGCCCGAGAAAGAGCGCCTGCAGTCGCCGGAAGAGCGCGACGAGCTGGATGGCCTGTACGAGTGCATCCTGTGCGCCAGCTGCTCGACGTCGTGCCCGTCGTTCTGGTGGAACCCGGACAAGTTCGTCGGCCCGGCCGGCCTGCTGCAGGCTTACCGCTTCATCGCGGACAGCCGCGACCAGGCCACCAATGAGCGCCTGGACAACCTGAACGACCCGTACCGCCTGTTCCGCTGCCACAGCATCATGAACTGCGTCGACGTGTGCCCGAAGGGTCTGAACCCGACCAAGGCCATCGGCAAGATCAAGGAACTGATGGTTCGCCGCGCGGTGTGATCCTGCGGCTGTCTAAGTAGTAAGCGGTGCGTCAGCCAGAGCGGCTATATCTGGCGGGCGCACCGAAAGTAGGAAGCCATGACCGAGAGTCCTGCCACCACCTTCTCCCATCAGGCCGATCCGCACAAGCGCGCACGGTTGCGCTGGCGCGCCCGCCGCGGCCTCCTGGAGAACGACATCATCGTCGAACGTTTTTTCAACCGTTACGAGGAGAGCCTGTCCGACGAGGATGTGGCTGCGCTGAGCCAGCTGTTCGAGCTCAGCGACAACGAGTTGATGGACCTGCTCCTTGCCCGCAAGGAACTGGACGGTGAGCTCGACACGCCCCCGATGCAGCGCGTAGTGAACCTGCTGCGTTCGGTCTGAGTTTTGGTCAACATTATTATTCACAGCATTTGAAGGATCCGACATGACGCCGTCCGATGTGAAAGCCACGCTATCGTTCTCCGATGGTTCCCCCAGCGTTGAGCTGCCGATTTATACGGGCACCGTTGGCCCGGACGTGATCGACATTCGCAAGCTGTACGGACAAACCGGTAAGTTCACCTACGACCCCGGTTTCATGTCGACGGCTTCGTGTAATTCCAAGATCACCTATATCGACGGTGACAAGGGCGAGCTGCTGTATCGCGGCTACCCGATCGAGCAGCTGGCGCAGAAGTGCGACCACCTCGAGACCAGCTACCTGCTGCTCAAGGGTGAACTGCCCAACGCCAAGCAGAAGGAAGAATTCGTCGGCCACGTGATGAACCACACGATGGTCCACGAGCAGCTGCAGTTCTTCATGCGCGGTTTCCGCCGCGATGCCCACCCGATGGCAGTCCTGACCGGCCTGGTGGGTGCCATGAGCGCGTTCTACCACGACGCGATGGACATCGATGATCCGCACCAGCGCGAGATCTCGGCCATCCGCCTGATCGCCAAGATGCCGACCATGGTCGCCATGGCGTACAAGTACAACATCGGCCAGCCGTACATCTATCCGCAGAACGACCTGTCCTACTCGGGCAACTTCCTGCGCATGCTGTTCGCCACGCCGTGCGCCCCGTACACCGTGAACCCGGTGCTGGAGCGCGCGCTGGACCGCATCTTCATCCTGCACGCCGACCACGAGCAGAACGCGTCGACCTCGACCGTGCGCCTGGCCGGCTCGTCGGGCACCAACCCGTTTGCAGCTATCGCCGCGGGCGTGGCCTGCCTGTGGGGCCCGGCCCACGGCGGCGCCAACGAAGCCGCGCTGAAGATGCTGGAAGAGATCGGCAGCGTCGACAACATCCCCGAGTTCATCAAGCAGGTCAAGGACAAGAACTCGGGCGTGCGCCTGATGGGCTTTGGCCACCGCGTGTACAAGAACTACGATCCGCGCGCCAAGCTGATGCGCGAAACCTGCCATGAGGTGCTGAACGAGCTGGGCCTGCACAACGACCCGCTGTTCAAGCTGGCCATGGAGCTGGAAAAGATCGCGCTGGAAGACGAGTACTTCGTCAGCCGCAAGCTGTACCCGAACGTCGACTTCTACTCGGGCATCGTCCAGCGCGCGCTGGGCATCCCGACCTCGCTGTTCACCTGCATCTTCGCGCTGGCCCGCACCCCGGGCTGGATCTCGCAGTGGGAAGAGATGATCACCGATCCGGAATACAAGATCGGCCGTCCGCGCCAGCTGTTTGTCGGCGCCGCCACCCGCGACGTGCCGGACGTGTCCAAGCGCTGAGCGCAAGCTCATCCGATTCGCTGCGCAGTGCAGCAATTGCAAACGCCCCGGCCCGCCGGGGCGTTTGTCTTTTCTGGGGCGGCTCGCGTTGTGCGGTGCAGCGCGGGAAAGGGCAGGAAATCGCACCTCGAATGGTCCGGAGGGCAATTCGTGGAAAATTGTGTCGCGTTTTCCCAATGTGGTTCCGCATTTATTGTGCGATTGTCGCGTAGCGCAGGAAATTTGACCCTATAATGCGGGCTGCTTTGCCGACGGCAGCCGGGCCATCCCTCCGGCATGCGGTGCGGCAAGCGGGGCAGGCGAATCGCTTGCGCAATAGAGAACGCATCAAACGTTGTCTTTCCGAACCTTGGTCCCACACCACAGCGGGACTGACACATGCCGGGCCCCGCATCTCTTGAGCTTTTCCGCAGGCCCGTCTTCCGCGTCTCGGGCCGCTTTTCTGCCGTTCCGATCTCTGTAGTCCGCGGGTGTTGTTCGATTGCGCAGGTCATTCCGCTTCTGCCCGGATGACCCAAACATAAATCGAGGAGCTCCTGATGACGCTGTCCCGTCTTACCACCATTTCGCTGGCTGCCATGCTGGCCACCTTTGGCGCCGCCGCCAACGCCGAAACCGTGAAGATCGCCATTGCCGGCCCGATGAGCGGCTCGGTGGCGCAGTACGGTGACATGGTCAAGGCCGGTGCGCTGACCGCCGTCGAACAGATCAACGCAGCCGGCGGCGCCGGCGGCAACAAGTTGGAAGTGGTGATGATGGACGACGCCTGCGAACCGAAGCAGGCCGTCGCGGTGGCTAACAAGGTCGTCAGCCAGAACATCAAGTACGTGATCGGCCACGTGTGCTCGGGCTCGACCATCCCGGCCTCGGACATCTACGAGAACGAAGGCATCGTGATGGTCACGCCGTCGGCCACCGCGCCGCAGCTGACCGAGACCAGGAAGCGCAAGTTCATCTTCCGCACCATCGGCCGCGACGACCAGCAGGGCCCGGCCGCCGCCCAGTACATCATCGGCAAGGTCAAGCCGAAGAAGGTCGCCGTGCTGCACGACAAGCAGTCGTATGGCCAGGGCATCGCCAGCTCGGTGAAGAAGGACCTGGAAGCGGCCAAGATCCCGGTCGCCGTGTTCGAGGGCATCAACGCCGGCGATTCGGACTACTCCGCCGTCATCACCAAGCTGAAGTCGCAGGGCGTGGACTTCGTCTACTTCGGCGGCTACCACCCGGAAATGGGCCTGCTGCTGCGCCAGGCGCGCGAGCAGGGCGTGAAGGCCACCTTCATGGGCCCCGAGGGCGTGGGCAACAAGGACGTGACCGCGATCGCCGGCCCGTCGTCGGAAGGCATGCTGGTGACGCTGCCGGCCGACTTCTCGGCCGACCCGGCCAACGCGGGCCTGGTGAAGGCATTCGCCGACAAGAAGCGTGACGCCAACGGTCCGTTCCAGATGCCGTCCTACGCCGCCGTCAAGATCATCGGCGACGCCATCGCCGGCGCCAAGAGCACCGATCCGGCCAAGGTCGCGGCGTACATGCACAAGAACGCCTTCACCACCCCGATCGGCAAGGTCGAGTACGACGACAAGGGCGACCTGAAGTCCTTCAAGTTCGTGGTCTACACCTGGCACAAGGACGCCAGCAAGACCGCCGCAAACTAAGCAGGCGCTCCTTCCCGCACACGCCCCGCCCGGCCTCCGGGCGGGGCGTTCTGGTATCGGGCTTCAAGTTCCTGAGGCTTCCCCTATGAATGAATTCCTTCCACAGTTCACCCAGCAGCTGGTCAACGGCCTGACGCTGGGTGCGATCTATGCGCTGATCGCCATCGGCTACACAATGGTCTACGGCATCATCGGCATGATCAATTTCGCGCACGGCGAGATTTACATGATCGGTGCCTACGTCGGCCTGGTCACGCTCACCGCGATCGGCGCCCAGGCAGGCTACCCCCTGCCGCTGGTGCTGGGCGCCGCCCTGCTGGTCTCGGTGCTGGTCACCGGCGTCTACGGCTTTGCGGTCGAGCGGGTGGCATACCGGCCCCTGCGCGGCGGTCCGCGGCTGGTGCCGCTGATCTCCGCCATCGGCATGTCGATCTTCCTGCAGAACTATGTCCAGATCGGGCAGGGCGCGCGCGACGTGTCCGTGCCGGTGCTGATCTCGGGCGCCATCGAGTTCCAGATGGGCGGCGATTTCACCGTGACCGTGCCGTATTCGCGCCTGCTGATCGTCGGCGTAACGCTGGTGATGATGATCGCGCTGACGCTGTTCATCGGCCGCTCGCGCATGGGCCGTGCCTGCCGCGCCTGCGCCGAAGACATGCGCATGGCCAATCTGCTCGGCATCGACACCAACAAGGTAATCTCGTTCACCTTCGTGCTGGGCGCGATGCTGGCCGCCGTCGGCGGCGTGCTGATCGGGCTGAGCATCGGCAAGCTCAATCCCTTTATCGGCTTTATCGCCGGCATCAAGGCCTTTACCGCGGCGGTGCTGGGCGGCATCGGCAGCATCCCGGGCGCAATGCTCGGCGGCGTGCTGCTGGGCCTGGCGGAAACCTTCGCCTCGGGCTACATGCCGGCGGAATACAAGGACGTGGTCGCATTCAGCCTGCTGGTGCTGGTGCTGCTGTTCCGTCCGACCGGGCTGCTGGGCAAGCCTGATGTCGAGAAGGTGTGAGGGAGGGCGAGACAATGACTAACCAAACTTTCGCAATGTCCGCCGGGCAGGTAGCGCGCGGCGGCGCCACGCCGGGCCAGTCGCTCAAGAACGCGATCACGGCGGCCGTGATGACGGCAATCCTGACCATTCCCATCCTGGGCCTGCAGCTCAGGCTGGAAGGCTACAAGGTGGTGCTCGAGCCGCACTGGCGTCCGGTATGGATTGCCGTGGCGGCAGTGTTCCTGTTCCAGCTGTTCAAGCCGTTGCTGTCGCGTGCCGGCAGTGCCGTGCGCCTGCCGTCGGTGCCGCAGCTCGGCGCGCGCCAGCAGCGCGTGGCGATATGGGTGCTGCTGGCGGTCGGGCTGGTGTGGCCATTCTTCGGCTCGCGCGGCGCGGTCGACGTGGCCACGCTGGCGCTGATCTACGTGATCCTGGGGCTGGGCCTGAATATCGTGGTGGGCTATGCCGGCCTGCTCGACCTGGGCTACGTCGGCTTCTATGCGATCGGCGGCTATACCTATGCGCTGCTGAACCAGCACTTCGGGCTAGGCTTCTGGGAATGCCTGCCGATCGCCGCGGCGATGTCGGCAACCTTCGGCTTCCTGCTCGGCTTCCCGGTGCTGCGGCTGCGCGGCGACTACCTCGCCATCGTGACGCTGGGCTTCGGCGAGATCATCCGCCTGCTGGCCAACAACCTGACCAGCCTGACCGGCGGCCCGGATGGTGTCTCGGGCATTCCCAAGCCGTCCGTATTCGGCATCGAAATGGCGCGCAGCGCCAGCGTGGAGGGCACGAAGACCTTCCATGACCTGATCGGCCTGGACTACAGCGGCCAGCACATGGTGATCTTCCTGTACCTGCTGGCGCTGCTGCTGGTGGGCTTCACGCTGTTCGTCACCAGCCGCCTGATCCGCATGCCGATGGGCCGTGCCTGGGAAGCGCTGCGCGACGACGAGATCGCGTGCCGCTCGCTGGGCCTGAACCCGACCCGCATCAAGCTGTCGGCGTTCACGCTGGGCGCATCGTTCGCCGGCATCGGCGGCGCGTTCTTCGCGGCGCGCCAGGGGCTGGTCAATCCGGAATCGTTCACCTTCATCGAGTCGGCGCTGATCCTTGCCGTGGTGGTGCTGGGCGGCATGGGTTCGCAGCTGGGCGTGATCCTGGCGGCGATCCTGTTGACGGTGCTGCCTGAAGTGGCGCGCGGCTTTGCCGAATATCGCATGCTGATCTTCGGCCTGGTGATGGTGCTGATGATGATGTGGCGTCCGCAGGGCCTGCTGCCCGCGAGCCGTCCGCACGTGGAGCTTCCCCGATGAACGCGCCGATGACTAGTTTGCAACAAGCCGAATTGTTGAAAGTATCCGGCCTGCAGATGCGCTTCGGCGGCCTGCTCGCCGTGGACGGCATCGATTTCGATGTCCGCAAGGATGAGGTCTTCGCCATCATCGGCCCCAACGGCGCCGGCAAGACCACGGTGTTCAACTGCGTCGGCGGCTTCTACAAGCCGACCGCGGGCGAGGTCACGCTGGATGGCCACGACATCGCCGGCCTGCCCAGCCACAAGGTGGCGCGCCAGGGCCTGGTGCGGACCTTCCAGAACATCCGCCTGTTCAAGTCGCTGACGGTGGTGGAAAACCTGCTGGTGGCGCAACACCTGCAGGTGCAGTCCGGCATCCTGCGCGGCCTGTTTGCCACCCCGGCCTATCGCCGTGCCGAGCGCGAGGCGCTGGAACGCGCCGCGGTCTGGCTGGAGCGGATGGGCCTGACCAAGGTGGCCAACCGCGAGGCCGGCACGCTGTCGTACGGCCACCAGCGCCGGCTGGAGATCGCACGCTGCATGATCACCAAGCCGCGCCTGCTGATGCTGGACGAGCCCGCCGCAGGCCTGAACCCGCAGGAGAAGGTCGAGCTGCAGCAGCTGATCGACCAACTGCGCCGCGAATTCGGCATTGCCGTGCTGCTGATCGAGCACGACATGAGCCTGGTGATGGGCGTGTCCGACCGCATCCTGGTGATGGAGCACGGCAAGCCTATCGTGATCGGCAAGCCCGACGAAGTGCGCAATGACCCGCGCGTGATCAAGGCCTACCTGGGAGAGGACTGATGCTGAAGCTGGAACAGGTCCATACCCACTACGGCGCCGTCGAGGCGCTGTCGGGCGTATCGATCGAAGTCAACAAGGGGGAGATCGTCACCCTGATCGGCAGCAACGGTGCCGGCAAGACGACGCTGATGATGACCGTGTGCGGCACGCCGCGTGCGTCCAGAGGGCGCGTGCTGTTCGAGGGCGAGGACATCACCAACCGCTCGACGCACGAGATCATGCGGTTGGGGCTCGCGATCTCGCCCGAGGGCCGGCGCGTGTTCCCGAGCCTGACCGTGCTGGAAAACCTGAAGATGGGCGGCTTCTTTGCCAGGCGCGACGAGATCGAGGCCGGCATCGAGCACGTGTTCAAGCTGTTCCCGCGGCTGAACCAGCGCGCCAGCCAGCGTGCCGGCACCATGTCGGGCGGCGAGCAGCAGATGCTGGCGATCGGCCGCGCGCTGATGAGCCGGCCCCGGCTGCTGCTGCTGGACGAGCCCACGCTCGGCCTCGCGCCGCTGATCATCGCGCAGATCTTCGACATCATCCGGACCATTCGTGACGAGGGCGTCACCGTGTTCCTGGTCGAGCAGAACGCCAACAAGGCGCTGCAGGTCGCGGACCGGGGCTATGTGCTGGAGACCGGCAAGGTGGTGCTGGCCGATACCGGTGCTAACCTGCTGGCCAATGACCGGATCAAGGCTGCCTACCTGGGCGGCTGATGCCGGCGGCCGTCGCCCTGCAACGGGGCGACGGCTCTTTACCGATTCGTTTTCGTGATCGGCGAAAGCCCCCTTTCGCCAATCACATTACATTCCAGGCGCCGTCCCGGCCGGGCAGGGCGCTGATCCCCATATCCCCTGTGGCATAATCGATTGCCAAGTCAAGCATTGCAGCAACGCTTGAAATAACGCTCGCTTCAGGCGGCTTCCGGCGCGATCATCGCAATCACGCTATCGACGCCCGTGTTCGCCACCGCGACCGAAGCGAACAAAAACCCCTGCAAACTACTGCGCGGTCACCGCGGCCTCTCCTGCAAGGGAGCGGTCATTCGGTCCGCCATCGCATCATGGCCAAGACGCTCTACGACAAACTCTGGGATGACCACACCGTCCACGTCGAGGAAGACGGCACCACGCTGCTCTACATCGACCGCCACCTGCTGCATGAAGTGACCAGCCCGCAGGCGTTCGAAGGCCTGAAGATGGCGGAGCGTCCGGTATGGCGCATCAGCGCGAACCTGGCCGTCTCGGACCATAACGTGCCGACCACCGACCGCAGCCAGGGGATCGCCGACCCGGTGTCGAAGCTGCAGGTCGATACGCTGGATGCCAACTGCGACAGCTTCGGCATCACCCAGTTCAAGATGACCGACCACCGCCAGGGCATCGTGCACGTGATCGGGCCGGAGCAGGGCGCGACGCTGCCGGGCATGACGGTGGTGTGCGGCGACTCGCATACCAGCACGCACGGCGCCTTCGGCGCGCTGGCGCACGGCATCGGCACCTCTGAAGTCGAGCACGTGCTGGCCACGCAGACGCTGCTGGGCAAGAAGGCAAAGAACATGCTGGTCAGGGTGGAAGGCAAGCTGCCGCGCGGCTGCACCGCCAAGGACATCGTGCTCGCCATCATCGGCAAGATCGGTACCGCCGGCGGCACCGGCTACACCATCGAGTTTGCCGGCTCGGCCATCCGCGACCTGACCATGGAAGGCCGCATGACGGTCTGCAACATGGCCATCGAAGCGGGCGCGCGCGCCGGCCTGGTGGCGGTGGACGACGTCACGCTGGAATACGTCAAGGGCCGCCCGTACGCGCCGCAGGGTGTGGAGTGGGAGCAGGCCGTGGCCTACTGGCGCACGCTGCATTCGGATGCGGGCGCCAAATTCGACCAGGTGGTCGAGCTGCGTGCCGAAGAGATCCGCCCGCAGGTGACCTGGGGCACCTCGCCGGAAATGGTCATCAGCATCGAAGACCGCGTGCCGGATCCCGAGAAGGAAAAGGACTCGACCAAGCGCAACGCCATGGAGCGCGCGCTGGAATACATGGGCCTGCAGCCCAACGTGCCGGTGGAGAGCATCAGTATCGACAAGGTCTTCATCGGCTCGTGCACCAACAGCCGTATCGAAGACATGCGCGCCGCCGCGTGGGTGGTGCAGAAGCTGGGCCGCAAGATCGCATCCAACGTCAAGCTGGCGCTGGTGGTGCCGGGTTCGGGCCTGGTCAAGGAACAGGCCGAGCGCGAAGGCCTGGACAAGATCTTCAAGGCCGCCGGCTTTGAATGGCGCGAGCCGGGCTGCTCGATGTGCCTGGCCATGAACGCCGACCGCCTTGATCCGGGCGAGCGCTGCGCGTCGACCTCGAACCGCAACTTCGAAGGCCGTCAGGGCGCCGGTGGCCGTACCCACCTGGTGAGCCCGGCGATGGCAGCGGCTGCCGCCATCGAAGGCCATTTCGTCGACATCCGCAAGCTGGGCTGAGCGGAGCGCGGCAGATGAAAAGGACCCTGATCGCATGGCTGGCATGCCTGGGCATGCTGCAGCTGGCTGGCTGCAACACCATGGCCGGCCTGGGCAAGGACACGCAGGCCGCCGGCAGCTCGCTCGAGCGCGCGGCCAAGAAGTAAGGAAAGAGACATGGACAAGTTCACTGTACACAGCGGCCTCGTGGCTCCGCTCGACCGCGAGAACGTCGACACCGACGCCATCATCCCGAAGCAGTTCCTGAAGTCGATCAAGCGCACCGGCTTTGGTCCCAACCTGTTCGACGAGTGGCGCTACAAGGATGTCGGCGAGCCCGGCATGGACAACAGCAAGCGTCCGCTGAACCCGGATTTCGTGCTGAACCAGCAGCGCTACCAGGGCGCATCGATCCTGCTGGCGCGCCGCAACTTCGGCTGCGGCAGTTCGCGCGAGCACGCGCCGTGGGCGCTGACGCAATACGGCTTCCGCGCCGTGATCGCGCCCAGCTTTGCCGATATCTTCTTCAACAACTGCTACAAGAACGGCTTGCTGCCGGTGGTGTTGAGCGAGCAGCAGGTCGACCACCTGTTCAACGAGACCAACGCGTTCAACGGCTACCAGCTGACCATCGACCTGGACAAGCAGGCCGTGATCACACCGTCGGGCCAGGGCTATGAATTCGACATCGCCCCGTTCCGCAAGTACTGCATGCTGAATGGCTTCGACGATATCGGCCTGACCCTGCGCCATGCCGACAAGATCAAGGCCTACGAGGCCGAGCGCGTGGCGAAAATGCCGTGGCTGAACAACCGCCTGGTCGGATAAGACTCAACCGAGGAAGACAACAATGAAGATCGCAGTCCTGCCGGGTGACGGCATCGGTCCCGAAATCGTTGCAGAGGCCGTCAAGGTCCTGAACGCGCTCGACGAGAAGTTCGAACTCGAAACCGCGCCCGTGGGCGGCGCCGGCTACGAGGCCGAAGGCCATCCGCTGCCGGAGAACACGCTGAAGCTGGCCAAGGAGGCCGACGCCATCCTGTTCGGCGCCGTCGGCGACTGGAAGTACGACAGCCTGGAGCGCCCGCTGCGCCCCGAGCAGGCCATCCTGGGCCTGCGCAAGCACCTGCAGCTGTTCGCCAACTTCCGTCCGGCGATCTGCTACCCGGAACTGACCGGTGCCTCGAGCCTGAAGCCCGAGCTGGTGGCCGGCCTGGACATCCTGATCGTCCGTGAGCTGAACGGCGACATCTACTTCGGCCAGCCGCGCGGCCTGCGCGAAGCGCCGGACGGCCTGTTCAAGGGCGCGCGCGAAGCCTTCGACACCATGCGCTACAGCGAGCCGGAAATCCGCCGCATCGCGCATGTGGCGTTCCAGGCCGCAGCCAAGCGCGGCAAGAAGCTGTGCAGCGTCGACAAGGCCAACGTGCTCGAGACCTTCCAGTTCTGGAAGGACATCGTGATCGATGTCAGCAAGGAATATCCGGAAGTCGAGCTGTCGCACATGTATGTCGACAACGCGGCCATGCAGCTGGTCAAGGCGCCCAAGAGCTTCGACGTGATCGTCACCGGCAACATGTTCGGCGACATCCTGTCGGACGAGGCCGCCATGCTGACCGGCTCGATCGGCATGCTGCCGTCGGCGTCGCTGGATGCGAACAACAAAGGCCTGTATGAGCCTTCGCACGGCTCGGCGCCGGACATCGCCGGCAAGGGCGTGGCCAATCCGCTGGCCACCATCCTGTCGGCGGCGATGATGCTGCGGTACTCGCTGAACCGCGCCGAGCAGGCCGACCGCATCGAGAACGCCGTCAAGAAGGTGCTGGCTCAGGGCTATCGCACCGGCGACATCCTGACGCCGGGCTGCAAGCAGGTCGGCACCCGCGAGATGGGAGAGGCCGTTCTGGCCGCACTGTAAGTCACACGCAAAAGGGCACCGCCGGCGCGGTGCCCTTTGTTTTATTTGTCCCTAATTTGCACGCTGCGGCGGCGCCGCAAAATCGTGTAGACTCTGCGAATGGCCCGATTTTCCCAGTCCACCCTGACTGCTGCTGTCGCCCTGACCGCCACCCGCGGCCCGGTCGGCACGATTTCGCTCGGCCAGACCGCAACGACGATTAAAACCATTATTAAAACCGCGATCGCCTAGATCCGTTCGTCGTGCCTGCCCGTCTTCCCCGCGCAGCCACGCCGGGCGAGGAAAATGGCGGGGAAGTAAAAATCACATCCGAGGTAAATCATGATTGTAGGTCTCGTCGGTTGGCGGGGTATGGTCGGCAGCGTCCTGATGCAGCGCATGCAGGAAGAGCGTGATTTCGACCACATCGAGCCCGTCTTCTTCAGCACGTCCAACGCCGGCGGCAAGGCGCCCGCCATGGCCAAGAACGAAACCACGCTCAAGGATGCCAACGACATCGAGGCACTGAAGAAGTGCGACGTGGTGCTGACCGCCCAGGGCGGCGACTACACCAACGAGGTCTTCCCCAAGCTGCGCGCGGCTGGCTGGAAGGGCTACTGGATCGACGCGGCCTCGTCGCTGCGCATGAAGGACGATGCCATCATCGTGCTGGATCCGGTCAACCAGGGTGTGATCAAGGACGCGCTGTCCAAGGGCGTCAAGAATTTCATCGGCGGCAACTGCACGGTCAGCTGCATGCTGATTGGCCTGGGCGGCCTGTTCCAGGCCGACATGGTCGAATGGATGACCTCGATGACCTACCAGGCCGCTTCGGGCGGCGGCGCCCAGCACATGCGCGAGTTGCTGACGCAGTTCGGCACGCTGAACGCGTCGGTCAAGCCGCTGCTGGATGACCCGGCGTCGGCCATCCTGGAAATCGACCGCCAGATCCTGGCGACCCAGCATGGCCTGTCCGCCGAGGAAACCAAGCAGTTCGGCGTGCCGCTGGCCGGCAACCTGATCCCCTGGATCGACAAGGACCTGGGCAACGGCCAGTCCAAGGAAGAATGGAAGGGCGGCGCCGAGACCAACAAGATCCTGGGCCGTGGCGAGGGCTTCCTGGGTGCGACCGGCGCCACGCCGATCGCCGTCGACGGCCTGTGCGTCCGCATCGGCGCGATGCGCTGCCACTCGCAGGCGCTGACCATCAAGCTGCGCCGCGACGTGCCGCTGGACGAGATCGAAGGCATGCTGGCGGCCCACAACCAGTGGGCCAAGGTGGTGCCAAACACGCGTGAAGCCAGCATGACCGACCTGACCCCGGCGGCCGTGACCGGCACGCTGACGATCCCGGTCGGCCGCCTGCGCAAGATGCAGATGGGCGGCGAGTACCTGTCGGCCTTCACGGTCGGCGACCAGCTGCTGTGGGGCGCGGCCGAGCCGCTGCGCCGCATGCTGCGTATCCTGATCGAATCCTGATGGGTGGCTGATAGCTGCGTGCCTGGTTGCGTCCGTTGCAGCGAGGCAACAGAAAAGACCGCTTTGCCGACAACGCCGCGCCCACGCGCGGCGTTGTTGTATCCAGACGCCTATTTTCCCGGGCGATGCGTCACAATACGGCGGCATGCGCCCCGGCCCGCAGGGGTCGGCGCCTGTTGGTCAAGGGGTGCAATCAGAATGCCCCGCCAGCTTGACGGACCTGTCTATGGGGTCGGTTTGTCGATGTATATCGCTACTAAAACATAACGGAGCATAAGGTGAGTGTGAGCCAACATCGCCGGAAAGATGCGCCTACTGCCCGTCAGCGCTGGTCAACGCTGGCCGTCACGGCACTGGGTCTGCTGCTTGCGCAGCCGGCCGCATATGCCGCGGGGTTCGGGCAATTGCGGGTTCAGTCGAATCTGGGGCAGCCGCTGCAGGCTGAGATCGACATCAGCGGGGTCACACCCGATGAGGCCGCCGCGCTGAACGTCAAGCTGGCGTCGCCTGGGGCGTACGCCGCGGCCGGGCTGATCTACCAGCCCGCGGTCAGCACGCTGCGGCTGGAGATCGAGCGCCGCCCGAACGGCAGCTATGTCGCCAAGGTCCGTTCGACGCAGCCGATCAGCGAGCCGTTCGTCGATATCCTGGTCGACATGAGCTGGGCCAGCGGCAAGGTTTCGCGCGCCTACACATTCCTGCTTGATCCCGCCGGGGTCAAGCCTTCCAACGAGAGCTATTCGCCTTCGACGGTGGTGCAGGCTGCAACGCCCGACGCTTCGCCCGCCACCGCGCAACAGCCCGCGGCTGCGGCGGCGCCGCAGGCGGCCGCACCGGGAGCCGCACAGGGGGCCGCGCCCGCCGCAGAATCCGCCCGTCCGGCAGCGCCGGTGCGTCCCGCACGGCAGGCCAGGCGCGCGCCGTCCGCGCCCGCCGCCAGCGCCGACACGGCGCCGGGCAGTGGCTATACCGTCAAGCGCGGCGATACGCTGTACGGGATTGCCGGCGAAGCCGTACAGGGCGCCGAATCGGTGTCGCTGGACCAGATGCTGGTCGCGCTCTACCGCAACAATCCCAACGCCTTTATCGGCGGCAACATGAACCGGCTGCGCAGCGGCGCGGTGCTGCAGGTGCCGACCCAGCAACAGGCGCAGTCCGTCACGCCGAAGGAGGCGCGCCGCGAGGTGGTGGCGCGCACGCAGGGCTTCGACGCCTATCGCAGCCGCCTGGCGAGTGCCGCCGCGGCCAAGTCGGTCGTACCCGACAGCGGCCGCCAGCAGTCCGGCAACGTGACGGCGCGCGTGCAGGAACAGGCCGCCCCGACCGATGGCCCACGCGACGAGCTGAAGCTGAGCAAGGGCGAGCGGGGCGCGCAGGCCGATGCTGCCGCCAAGGCCGAAGCCAACGTCGCGCGCGAGCGCCAGGTCAAGGAAGCCGAGGCGCGCCTGGCGCAGCTGGAAAAGAATATCGGCGACATGCAGAAGCTGCTCGAGCTGAAGAACGCCGAGATCGCCAAGCTGAGCCAGACCAACCAGGCTGCGCTGGCTGACAAGGAAAAGGAGAAGGAAAAGGCGGCCGCGGTGGCCAAGCCGGAAGCAGCCGCACCGAACGTGGTGGCTGCCCAGGCGCCAAAGGCCGATGCCGCTGAACCGGCAGCGGCAGCGGCAGCAGCCACTGCCGCCGCCGTGCCGGATGCCGCCGCCAGTGCCGCTGCTGCCGCAGCGCCGGCGGTGGCAGCCGCCGGGGCTTCGGCGCCGCAGGCCGCAGCAGCGGCTGCCGCGCCGGCATCGGCCCCGGCAGCCAAGCCGGCGCCGCCCGTGGTGGCCCCGCCCGCACCGGTGCAGGAGCCGTCGTTCCTTGACGGCCTGCTGGCCAACCCGCTGCTGCTGCCCGGCGGCGGCCTGGTGGTGGCGCTGCTCGGCGTCTACGCGATCTATCGCCGCCGCCGCCAGCAGAAGGAAGGCGAGGCGACCGGCTTCGGCGACAGCATCCTGTCGCAGGAAAGCACGGTGATGGCCGGCACCAATTCGCTGTTCGGTGCCGCCGGCGGCCAGAGTGTCGATACCTCGCAGCACAGCGTGTTCGGTGCCGACTTCCGCATCGGCAACAACACGCCGGAAGCCAACGAGGTCGACCCGATCGCCGAGGCCGAGGTCTATATCGCCTACGGGCGCGATGTGCAGGCGGAGGAAATCCTGCGCGAAGCCCTGGAGAAAAGCCCGGAGCAGCAGTCGGTGCGGCTCAAGCTCCTGGAGATTTACAGCAACAGACAGGATGTGGAAGGTTTCCGCGTGATAGCAGAAGAAATGTTCGCCCAGACCGGCGGGCACGGTGCGGAATGGCTGAAGGCAGCGGAAATGGGGCGCGCGCTCGAGCCGGGCAACGCGATGTACCTGGCGGTGACGCCGGAGGCCGCGGGTCAGGATACGGCCTCGCCGGCGACGGACCAGTGGCGCACACAGGACCCGTCGCAGGATCCGGCTTCGATCCCGCGCCTGGAGCCCTCGCTGGGCGACCTGGCGTTGCCGCTGGACGCCTTCCCGGCGCCCGCGGCGGGCGACCCGATCGTGGCGCCGGCGTCGGCGGCAATGATGTTCGGTGCGGATTCGGACCCGACCGAGCCGGCGGTGCGCCTGGACGGCGGACTGGACCTGGACTTCCCGGCCCGTGCCAGCGACCCGCTGGCGGACGAGCACGCGCACGACGTGCCGCGCCTGGACACGCCGACGCGCTCGCGGCCGCTGGAGTTCGACATGTCGGCCCTTTCGCTGGACCTGGGCAGTGGGCCGTCGGCCAACAGTGATGCGCCGGTCGCGGCGGACGAGGCTTTCGCGCCGCTGCCAGCGACCACCCTGCTGCGCGACGGCAAGCTGGCTGCGCCGATCGACCTGTCGCGTGTACCGGACGAAACCAATCCCGACACGGCCCGCGGCGTTTCGCCCAGCACGCTGTCGACCGATGGCTTCGACGGCGGGCGCGACATGCAGATCAAGCTCGACCTGGCACGCGCCTATATCGAGATCGGCGACAAGGAAGGGGCCCGCGAGCTGCTGCAGGAAGTGGTCGAGCAGTCGCAGGACCCGCTGCAGGCCGAGGCCCGTTCGCTGCTGCTGGAAGTGGCCTGAGCTATCATTGACGGTCCGCCGCGGCACGCGCTGCCGCGGCCTGAAGCGATGCGCCGGAAGCGTCCCTTCCGGCGCATTTGCTTTTCCGGCGCGCATCGCCTGCTCGCCGCCATGCTTTTTCCCCTGACATGAACCGCATCGCACTTGGCCTGCACTACGACGGCGCCGCCTTTTCCGGGTGGCAGTCGCAGCCGCACCGCAATACCGTGCAGGATCACCTCGAAGACGCCATCGAGCGCTTTGCCGGCGTGCGCCTGCTGACCACCGTGGCGGGGCGCACCGATGCCGGCGTGCACGCGCTGGGGCAGGTGATCCACCTGGATACCGGGCTGGAACGCGAGCCCTTCTCCTGGGTGCGTGGCGTCAATGCCTTCCTGCCGCGGTCGATCGCGCTGCAGTGGGCGCTGCCGGTCGACGAAGGCTTCCATGCCCGCTTCCTGGCCTATGAGCGCATGTACTACTACGCGCTCTACACCGGTCCGCACCGGGTGCCAATGGTTCATGGCCGCGCCGGCTACCAGATGCTGCCGCCCGGACAACGCCTCGACGTGGACGCCATGCGCGAAGCCGCGGCGCACCTGATCGGCGAACACGACTTTTCCGCGTTCCGCGCCGCCGAATGCCAGGCCAAGTCGCCGGTCAAGACCATGTACGACGTCACCATCCGCGACGACGGCAACTGGGTGTTCCTGCGCTTTCGCGCCAGCGCCTTCCTGCACCATATGGTGCGCAACCTGATGGGCTGCCTGGTGGCGGTGGGCCGGCGCCGCTACCCGCCGCAGTGGCTCGCGCAGGTGCTCGCCGGGCGCGACCGCAAGCTGGCGGCGCCCACGTTCATGCCGGATGGCCTCTACCTGGTCGGGGTCAAGTATCCTGATGCTTACCCGATCCCCGCGGCCGACCCGTCCGCGAGCCTGTTCCATGGAGTGTTCGATGACGCAGCCTGAGGGCAGTGCGGCGCACCTGCCGCAGCGCACCCGCATCAAGATCTGCGGCCTGACCCGCGAAGACGACGTGCGCGCCGCCGTCGACGCCGGCGCGGACGCGATCGGGCTGGTGTTCTACCCGAAGAGCCCCCGCTACGTCGACGTGGCGCAAGCCGCGGCGCTGGCCGAGGCCGCCGGGCCGTTCGTCGCGGTGACGGGACTGTTCGTCAACGCCGAACTGGAAGACATCGCCCACGTGGCCGAGCGCGTGCCGCTGACGCTGCTGCAGCTGCACGGCGACGAAACCCCGCAGTTCTGCACCCAGGCCGCCCAGCGCTGCCGGCTGCCGTTCCTGCGCGCCGCCCGTGTCCGTCCGGGGCTCGATTTGGTAGAATTTGCCGACCAATACCGTGATGCCGCTGCCTTGCTGCTCGATGCCTTCGTCGAAGGCTACGGCGGTGGCGGCCACGTCTTCGACTGGACCCTGATTCCTCCGGCATGGCTTCCGCCCAATCCTCCGGTCCCGGCAACCGGCAACCCGAACGCAAGCGGCGCTCCTCGCATCGTTTTGAGTGGTGGGTTGAACGCGCAAAACGTCGCTGGCGCGATTGAACGCGTGCGGCCCTACGCTGTGGACGTCAGCAGCGGGGTAGAGGCCGCCAAGGGCGTGAAAGACCACGCCCGCATTGCCGAATTCGTGCGCGCTGTCCGCAGCGCCAGCGCAGGATGAGCCGGGTCGAAGCCCGATCCCTTCCCCATACCGCGCCCGCCGCTATGACCAGAACCATTGCTGGCATCGCGCACCCAGTCAACCAGGCGAGCCCTGCCGAGCGAGGCAAGGCCGCTGTTCCGAAGAGCCTAGACATGTACGACCTGCCCGATTCCCGTGGCCATTTCGGCCCCTATGGCGGCACCTTCGTTTCCGAGACGCTGGTCCACGCGCTGGACGAACTGCGCGAAGCCTATGCGCACTACCAGAAGGATCCGGAGTTCGATGCCGAATTCCGCCGCGAGCTGAAGCACTTCGTCGGCCGCCCGTCGCCGATCTACCACGCGCAGCGCTGGAGCGAGACCCTCGGCGGCGCGCAGATCTACTTCAAGCGCGAAGACCTGAACCACACCGGCGCGCACAAGATCAACAACGTCATCGGCCAGGCGCTGCTGGCCAAGCGCATGGGCAAGCCGCGCGTGATCGCCGAGACCGGGGCAGGGCAGCATGGCGTGGCCACGGCCACCATCGCCGCCCGCTTCGGCATGGAATGCGTGGTCTACATGGGCGCCGAGGACGTCAAGCGCCAGGCCGCGAACGTCTACCGCATGAAACTGCTGGGCGCGACCGTGGTGCCGGTGGAAAGCGGCTCGCGCACGCTCAAGGACGCGCTCAATGAAGCCATGCGCGACTGGGTCACCAACGTCGAGAACACCTTCTACATCATCGGCACCGTGGCCGGCCCGCACCCGTACCCGATGATGGTGCGCGACTTCCAGTGCGTGATCGGCGAGGAGGCCAAGGTGCAGATGCCCGAGCTGGCCGGCCGCCAGCCGGATGCCGTGATCGCGTGCGTGGGCGGCGGCTCCAATGCCATGGGCATCTTCTATCCGTACATCGAGCACCAGGACGTGCAGCTGATCGGCGTGGAAGCCGCCGGCGATGGCCTGGACACCGGCCGCCACGCGGCTTCGCTGACCGGCGGCACGCCTGGCGTGCTGCACGGCAACCGCACCTACCTGCTGCAGGACGACAACGGCCAGATCATCGAGACGCATTCGGTCTCGGCCGGCCTGGACTACCCCGGCGTCGGCCCCGAGCATGCCTGGCTCAAGGACAGTGGCCGCGCGCAGTACGTGCCGATCACCGACGAGGAAGCGCTCAAGGCCTTCCACGACTGCTGCCGCATCGAGGGCATCATCCCGGCGCTGGAATCGAGCCATGCGATCGCCTACGCGTGCAAGCTGGCGCCCACGCTGCCCAAGGACAAGCTGCTGCTGGTGAACCTGTCCGGACGCGGCGACAAGGACATGCATACCGTGGCCGAGCGCGCGGGGCTCAAGCTCTGATGCGCGCGCTGCCCCACCCCCAGGGCCTTGCCGTCGGCGGGCCCGACTGCTTGCCTGGCGCGATTGACGCGCCGCCGCTGCACTTGTTCAAGGAAGACATGTTCGAGGGCATTGCCCGCCTGCCGGACGGCTCGGTCGACCTGATCGTCGCCGATCCGCCGTACGGCCTGGGCAAGGACTACGGCAACGATTCCGACCTGCTGTCGGGCCAGGCCTACCTGGACTGGTCCGAGCGCTGGATGGACGCGGTCGTGCCCAAGCTCGCGCCCAAGGGCACGCTCTACCTGTTCTGCACCTGGCAGTACTCGCCGGAGCTGTTCGTGATGCTCAAGCGGCGCCTGACGATGATCAACGAGATCATCTGGGACCGCCGCGTGCCCAGCATGGGCGGCACCACGCGCAAGTTCTCGTCGGTGCACGACAACATCGGCTTCTTTGCCAAGGCGCGCGACTACTACTTCGATCTCGACCCGGTCCGCATCCCGTACGACCCCGAGACCAAGAAGGCGCGCAGCCGTCCGCGCTTCGAGGGCAAGAAGTGGCTGGAGGTGGGCTACAACCCCAAGGACCTGTGGAGCATCTCGCGCATCCACCGGCAGGACCCCGAACGCGCCAACCACCCGACGCAGAAGCCGCTGGAGATCGTCGAGCGCATGGTGCTGTCGAGTTGCCCGCCGGGCGGCCTGGTGCTGGACCCGTTCGCGGGCAGCGGCACCACCGCGGTGGCGTGCCTGCGCCACGGCCGCCGCTTTGTCGGCTACGAGATCAACCCGGAGTACGTGCAGGTGGCGTGCGGGCGCGTGGCTGCGGCCGCGCAAGCCATGCCCGCGATCGAGCCTGACGTCACCCCAACCCCGGCCGCCGCCAACGACGACGCCTCGCCGGCGCCGCGGCCTCACCTGATTCCCTGATATGTCCCGTATCCAGAAGACGTTCGCGGCACTGGCCGCGCAGCAGAAAAAGGGCCTGATTCCGTTCATCACCGCCGGCGATCCCGAGCCCGGCCTGACCGTGGCGCTGATGCACGCGCTGGTGGCGGGCGGCGCCGACGTGATCGAGCTGGGCGTGCCGTTCTCCGACCCGATGGCCGACGGCCCGGTGATCCAGCGCGCCTCCGAGCGCGCGCTGGCGCAGGGCGTGTCGCTGACCCAGGTGCTGCAGTGGGTGCGCGAGTTCCGCCAGGCCAATGCCGAGACCCCGGTGGTGCTGATGGGCTACGCCAACCCGATCGAGCGCATGGGCGAAGAGGCCTTTGCCAAGGCCGCGAGCGCGGCCGGCGTGGATGGCGTGCTGGTGGTCGACTATCCGCCCGAGGAGTGCGAGTCGTTCGCCGCGCTGATGCGCGACCATGGCATGGACCCGATCTTCCTGCTAGCGCCGACCTCCACCGATGCGCGCATCGAGGCGGTGGCCAAGGTCGCCAGCGGCTATCTTTACTATGTCTCGCTCAAGGGCGTGACCGGCTCCGCATCGATCGACCTGGACAGCGTGGCGTCACGCCTGCCGCTGATCAAGCAGCACGCCAACCTGCCGGTGGGCGTGGGCTTCGGCATCCGCGACGCGCAGACCGCGCGCGCGATCGGCAGCGTGTCCGACGCGGTGGTGATCGGCAGCCGCCTGGTGCAGTTGCTGGAAGACACGCCGCGCGAGCAGGCGGTGGCAACGCTGCAGGCGTTTATCGCGGAGATCCGCCAGGCGCTGGACGCCAAGTGACCTAATCACTGCCTGGCAGGAATCAAGAAGTGACGCAGCGTGCCCAATACGCGCGCCGCGCTTCGAGGTCACGGGCCCGCCGTGGTAAATTCGCGGGTTGATTCCCTGCCACCTGCCGAAGTTCGCCCTGACACAGGGTTTGCCGGCGGCGCGCAGCTATCCGAAAGGAGCTTTCATGAGCTGGTTGGATAAACTCCTGCCCCCCAAGATTCAACAGACCGACCCCCGTACCCGCAAGGGCATCCCGGAGGGGTTGTGGGTCAAGTGCCCGTCGTGCGAGTCCACCCTGTACCGGACCGACGTCGAGGCCAACCTGCACGTCTGCCCCAAGTGCGACCACCACATGCGCATCAACGCGCGTGCGCGGCTGGACGCGCTGCTGGACGCCGAAGGCCGCTATGAGATCGGCCAGGAGATCGTGCCGGTCGACGCCCTCAAGTTCAAGGATTCGAAGAAGTACCCGGACCGCATCAAGGCGGCCATGGAAGAAACTGGCGAAACCGACGCCATGGTGGTGATGGGCGGTGCCATCCACACCATCCCGGTGGTGGCGAGCTGCTTCGAGTTCGAGTTCATGGGCGGCTCGATGGGCTCGGTGGTGGGCGAGCGCTTCGTGCGCGGCGCGCAGGCCGCGCTCGAGCAGAAGGTGCCGTTCATCTGCTTTACCGCCACCGGCGGCGCGCGCATGCAGGAAAGCCTGCTGTCGCTGCTGCAGATGGCCAAGACCACGGCCATGCTGAACCAGCTGAGCGCGAGCAAGCTGCCGTTCATCAGCGTGCTGACCGACCCGACCATGGGCGGCGTGTCGGCCTCGTTCGCCTTCCTGGGCGACGTGGTGATCGCCGAGCCCAAGGCGCTGATCGGCTTTGCCGGCCCGCGCGTGATCGAGCAGACCGTGCGCGAGAAGCTGCCGGAAGGCTTCCAGCGCTCGGAGTTCCTGCTGCAGAAGGGCGCCATCGACATGATCGTCGACCGCCGCAAGATGCGTGCCGAACTGGCGCAGCTGCTGGCGCTGCTGCAGAAGCAGCCGGCCGACGCGGTGGCATAACGCCGCAAATATCGCTGTACCGAAGGCGCGGGTGGTTGACGCGCCTTTCGCCTTTTCTGGACGCCAGCGGCGCCGGCACTTGACTTTGCGCCCGCCTGCCCGAATCTGGTAGCAAACGCTTTCCTCGCACACCTGAAATGCCTGTCTTCCATACGCTGCCCGAATGGCTTACCCATCTCGAAACCGCCCACCCCGTGGGCATCGACATGGGCCTGACGCGCATCACGCGCGTCAAGGAAGCCCTCGGGCTGCGCATCGACGCCACGGTCTTCACCGTGGGTGGCACCAACGGCAAGGGTTCGACCTGCGCCATGCTTGAGCGCATCCTGCTGGAGGCGGGCTACAAGGTGGGCTGCCATACCTCGCCGCACCTGATCTCGTTCAACGAGCGGGCGCGCCTCAATGGCGAGATGGCGACCGACGCGCAGCTGCTGCCGCACTTCGAGGCGGTCGAGCGCGCGCGCAACAGCTTTGCCGACCCGGTCAGCCTGACCTACTTCGAGTTCACCACGCTGGCGATCATCCATTTCTTCGCGGCTTCCGGCCTGGACGCGATCATCCTCGAAGTCGGGCTGGGCGGCCGCCTGGATGCGACCAATGTGATCGATACCGACTGCGCCATCGTCACCAGCGTCGATATCGACCACACCCAGTACCTGGGCAACACGCGCGAGGAAATCGGCTTTGAAAAGGCCGGCATCTTCCGCCCGGGCGTGCCGGCGGTCTGCGGCGACCCGGTGCCGCCCAAGTCGCTGGTGGCGCATGCCGAGGCCATCGGCGCCGAGCTGTGGCTGGTGGGCCGCGATTTCCACTTCCACGCGGCCAAGGGCCAGGAACGCCAGCAATGGGACTGGAGCGGTGGCGGGCGCAAGCTCAACGGCCTGGGCTACCCCGCGCTGCGCGGCGCCAACCAGCTGCTGAACGCCGCCGCCGTGCTGGCCGCGCTGCAGGCCATGCGCCCGCAATTGCCGGTGAGCGCGCAGGAAGTGCGCAACGGGTTGGCGTTCGTCGAGCTGCCGGGACGCTTCCAGGTGCTGCCGGGACGGCCCGCGGTGATCCTCGATGTGGCGCATAATCCGCATGCGGCCGCCACGCTGGGGCAGAACCTGGAGAACATGGGCTTCTTCCGCTACACCTATGCGGTGTTCGGCGCGATGCAGGACAAGGATATTGCCGGCGTGCTGCAGCATGTGGCCGACAAGGTCGACCACTGGTGCCTGTGCGACCTGCCGACCGAGCGCGCCGCCAGCGCCGCCGACGTGCTGGCGACACTTGAGGGGGGCGGTTTCCGCGCCGGCCCCGACGCCACCGCCGCCTGCTTTTCCAGTCCGGAGGCGGCATTCCGCGACGCCATGGAGAGAGCGACCGAGAATGATAGAATTCTGGTCTTCGGATCGTTCTATACCGTCGCCGGCGTGATGGCCTATCGGGCCACCCAAGCCAACTGACCTGGCACTGAGCGGCAAACGCAACGACCGGCCCCTGCCTGAGGGGGCTGTCGCACCGAACCAATCTATGGGCCTGCTTTCGCTGTTTTCTTCCCGCAAGGGCAACGACCCGGCACCGGAGCGTGCGCGCCGCCAGCGCAACGACCCCGGTGCAGGCATCGCCTCGTCGCGCCGTCTCGCCGACGAATATGCCGACGACACGCTGGACCCTGAATTCCCGCAGAAGCAGCGCGCGCGCCGCCGCCTGATCGGCGCCGTGGTGCTGGTGGTGGCCGCGGTGATCGTGTTGCCGATCGTGTTCGAGACCAAGCCGCGCCCGGTGGCCGACGATGTCGCGGTCAAGGTGAGCGGCGGGCAGGGCAGCAGCAAGCCCCGCGTCGAGCCGCGCAAGGCCGACCCGCTGCCGCCGGCGCCGGCGGCCCGCAGCGACGCGGCGGCGCTCGATGCCGGCGAGGAAATCGTCAATACGGCGGACAAGCCCGCCGACAAGCCCATCCAGCGCGCCGAGGCCAAGCCCGACGCTAAGCCCGAAGCCAAGCCTGAGGCCAAGCCCCAGGGCAGCGGCAAGTACCTGATCCTGATCGGCGCGTTCTCGTCGGAAGAGAAGGCGAAGACCTGGCTGGCCAAGCTCAAGGCGAGCAAGGTGCCGGCCTATGTGGAAAAGAAAGTGCTGGCCGACGGCGAGCGCATCCTGCTGCGCGCCGGTCCCTTCAGCGACCGCGACGCCGCCGATGCCGCCGACAAGCGCGTGCGCGCGGCGGGCCTGACCTCGAAGGTAATCGAACAGTAAGGGCTAGCGCTGCCTGGCGCATGGGCGCGGCAGCGAGCAACGATGCAGCCGACTTTCTTCGATTACGCCGTGGTCTTCATCCTGCTGGCCTCGGGCGCGCTGGGCGTGCTGCGCGGCCTGGTGCGCGAGGTGCTGTCGTTGATCGGCTGGGTGGTGGCGTTCTGGGTCGCGTTCCGCTACGGCGCGGTGGCCGCGGGCTGGATGCCCGAGTCGCTGCCCGGCGGCGAGCTGGCACGCCACGCGCTGGGTTTCGTGGTGCTGCTGATCGGCACCGTGCTCGGGGCGTCGCTGGCCGGCATGGTGGTCGGGCAGTTGCTGGAGAGCACGGGCCTCAAGCCGGCGGACCGCGGGCTCGGGCTGGTGTTCGGATTGCTGCGCGGCGCGCTGCTGGTGATGGTGATGGTGACGCTCGCCAGCCTGACGAAATTGCCGGAAGAACCGTTCTGGCGCGATGCGGTGAGCCGTCCCTATGTGATGCAGGCCATGGAATCGGTAAAGCCATGGCTGCCGCCGGAGCTGGCGAAGTACGTCAAGACATGACATGAAGCCGGGCATGGTGCCCGGCCAGTAGTACGCAGGCCTTGCGGTCCGGAAGGTTAGCCGGACCAGGCTGCGCCCCCTGATTCAAAGCCTTTCCTGGGAGCTTGGCATGTGCGGTATCGTCGGTGTGGTTTCAGCCACGCCTGTCAACCAACTGATTTACGACAGCCTGCTGTTGTTGCAACACCGCGGACAGGATGCTGCCGGCATCGCCACCGCCAACGGCAGTACTTTCCACATGTACAAGGCCAACGGCCTGGTGCGCGACGTCTTCCGTACCCGCAACATGCGCGGCCTGCCGGGCACCGCGGGCATCGGCCAGGTGCGCTACCCGACCGCCGGCTCGGCCTCGAGCGAGGAAGAGGCGCAGCCGTTCTACGTCAATGCCCCGTACGGCATCATCCTGGCGCATAACGGCAACCTGACCAACTGGCAACAGCTGCGCGAGGAAATGTTCCGCCGCGATCGTCGCCATATCAACACCCACTCCGACACCGAAGTGCTGCTGAACGTGCTGGCCGACGAGCTGCAGCGCGCCAGCAACGGCATGGCGCTGGACCCGGAAACCATCTTCAAGGCCGTTGCGGGCATGCACCGCCGCGTGCGCGGCTCGTACGCCATCGCGGCGCAGATCGCCGGCTACGGCATGCTGGCGGTGCGCGATCCGTTCGGCATCCGCCCGCTGTGCCTGGGCAGCGTCGAGACGCCGTCGGGCAAGGAGTGGATGGTTGCCTCCGAATCGGTGGCGCTGGAAGGCATCGGCTACAAGTTCGAGCGCGACGTGGCTGCGGGCGAGGCCATCTTCATCGACCTGGACGGCAAGCTCTACAGCAAGCAGTGCGCCGACAACCCGGCGCTGACGTCCTGCATTTTCGAGTACGTCTACCTGGCCCGCCCGGATTCGTGCATCGATGGCGTACCGGTCTACGACGCGCGCCTGCGCATGGGCGACTACCTGGCCGAGAAGATCCGCCAGGAAGTGTCGGCCGGCGACATCGACGTGGTGATGCCGATCCCCGACTCCAGCCGCCCGGCCGCGATGCAGGTGGCCAACCGCCTGGGCGTGAACTACCGCGAAGGTTTCTTCAAGAACCGCTACGTCGGCCGTACCTTCATCATGCCCGGCCAGGCAGTGCGCAAGAAGTCGGTGCGCCAGAAGCTCAACGCCATGGGCGTCGAGTTCAAGGGCAAGAACGTGCTGATCGTCGATGACTCGATCGTGCGCGGCACCACCTCGTTCGAGATCGTGCAGATGGCGCGCGACGCCGGGGCCAACAAGGTGATCTTCGCCTCGGCCGCGCCGCCGGTGAAGTTCCCCAACGTGTACGGCATCGACATGCCGACCCGCAGTGAACTGGTGGCGCACGGCCGCACGCACGAAGAGATCGCAAAGATCATCGGCGCGGACAAGCTCGTGTACCAGGAGGTGGAAGCGATGAAGCAGGCGGTGCGCGACATCAATCCGGCGCTGAAGGACTTCGATGCATCGTGCTTCGATGGCCGCTACGTCACCGGCGATATCGACGAGGCCTACTTGGACCGCCTGGAAACCGCGCGCAGCCAGGCCGACCGCGACGGCACCGCGGCCGACACCGAGCGCTCGGCGCTGCACCTGCAGCGCTCGGGCAACAACGAGTAAGCCGCAAGCCTGTCCCGCGGCATGTCCGTTCGTTGACGGATGCGACGCCCGGCCGTAACATGGCCGGGCGTCGATTTGATAGTCAGCTTGCGGACGCGGGTCCAGCCCGAAACAGCTAAAGAGATGGTGGCCGGCAAGATTCGCCAATGCGCACAGTGCTGCGCAACGCGTCCACCCATCGCCACAGCCTGCCGAAGGCCGCCGCAGAACAGCAAGCCCGTCGATCCGACCATCCGATCGCACGGGCTTTTTTCATGGCCGGCCGCCTTGCCGCGGCGGGCCGCAACCATTGCATTCGCGCGGGTACGACCGCGCCACCAGCATGAACGAACCGCTCAATCCTGAATCGCTCGGCATCGATACCCTTGGCGTGCGCGCCGGCACGCTGCGCAGCGAGTTCATGGAGCATTCCGAGGCCATTTACCTGACCTCGAGCTTCTGCTTCAACAGCGCCGCCGAGGCCGCCGAACGCTTTGCCAACTCGGAAGAGGGCTTCACCTATTCACGCTTCACCAACCCGACCGTGTCGATGTTCCAGTCGCGGCTGGCCGCGCTGGAAGGGGCGCAGGCCTGCATGGCCACGGCGTCGGGCATGAGCGCGATCCTGTCGGTGGTGCTGTCGTCGATGCAGGCGGGCGATCACCTGGTCAGCTCGCGCGCAATCTTCGGTTCGACCATGACGCTGTTCAACAATATCTTCGGCAAGTTCGGCGTGGAGACGACCTTTGTCGATCCGACCGACCTCGAGGCGTGGCGCGTGGCGGTGCGGCCGAACACGAAGCTGTTCTTCCTGGAGACGCCGTCGAATCCGCTGACCGAAGTGGCCGACATCGCGGCCGTGGCGGACATTGCCCACAACGCCAATGCGCTGCTGGTGGTCGACAACTGCTTCTGCTCGCCCGCGCTGCAGCAGCCGATGAAGTTCGGCGCCGACATCGTGGTGCATTCCGCCACCAAGCATATCGATGGCCAGGGCCGCGTGCTGGGCGGCGCGGTGCTGGGCTCGCACGATTTCATCATGGGCAAGGTGTTCCCGTTTGTGCGCACCGCCGGCCCGACGCTGTCGGCGTTCAACGCGTGGGTACTGCTCAAGGGCATGGAGACGCTGGCGATCCGCATGGAGCGCCATTCGTCCAGCGCGCTGGCGCTGGCGCAGTTCCTGGAGTCGCATCCGGCCGTGGCGCGCGTGTTCCACCCGGCGCTGCAGTCGCACCCGCAGCACGAGATTGCCATGCGTCAGCAGAGCGGTGGCGGCGCGATCGTTTCGTTCGAGCTGAAGGGCGCCACGCCCGAGCAGCAGCGCGCCAACGCCTGGCGCGTGATCGACAACACGCGTCTGTGCTCGATCACCGGAAACCTGGGCGATACCCGCACCACCATCACGCACCCGTACACCACCACGCATGCACGCGTGAGCCCGGAGGCCAAGGCGGCCGCAGGCGTGGGCGAAGGGCTGATCCGGCTGGCGGTGGGGCTGGAATCGGTCGAGGACCTGAAGGCCGACCTGCTGCGCGGCCTGGGCGAGTAAGACAGCCTGCGAGGCTGCCCGCGCTTACGGTGCTTCCTGCGCCGGCGGCGGATCGTCGCTGCCGGCCACCGCTTTCACGCCGGCAGCGGTGATGTCGTAAGTAGTACCTACTGCGGTCGAGGCCACGCTGACCGCGGCGGAACCGACGGTTGCCACGGTCGAAACCGCGGCACTGCCCACGGCCATCACCATGCAGCCGCCCAGCGAAAAGGTAGCCAACGCGGCCCCCAACGCCAAGGCAACGCGCTGCAAGGTGGCGGGTTCTCCGCTATCGTTGCGCACGGTACGCTGCAACGGGAAATTTCGGTATGGCATGGACACTGCTGGCCCTGGCAGGGCTGTTCGAAGTGGTGTGGGCAATCGGGCTCAAGCTGGTGGGCAGCGCCTGAGCCCGCGCGTGCAACCTCAGCGCAACATCCGCCGGCGCAGCAGCACCAGCGAAACCACCAGCGCGGCCACCGCATAGGCTGCGAGCACGGCAAGATGCAGGCTGGCGCCTTCCACGGGCCGGCCCAGCATCAGCGGCCGGATCAGATCGACCGCGTGCGCCAGCGGCAGCAGCCTGGTGGCCGCCTGCACGCCTTCGGGCAATTGCTCCACCGGAAAGAACACGCCCGACAGCAGCAGCATCGGCGTCATCGCCAGCGTCTGGTAGAACATAAAGAAGTCGTAGCTGGGCGCCAGCGCGGTGACGATCATCGCCAGCGCGGCGAAGGCAATGCCGGCCAGCACGATCACCGGCAGCGCCAGCAGCGCGCCCGGCATTTGCGCATAGCCCAGCGCGGCCGCCACCAGCATGATCGCCAGGCCCGACAGCACCGCCTTGCTGGCCGCCCAGAAGATCTCGCCCAGCACCACGTCGCCCAATGTCAGCGGCGCGTGCATGATCGCTTCCCAGGTGCGCTGCACGTGCATGCGCGAGAAGGCGGAGTACATCGACTCGAAGCTGGCCGACATCATCACGCTCGATGCGGTGGTGCCGGCGGCGAGGAAGGCGATGTACGACACGCCGTTGACCTGGCCCACCATCAGCCCCAGCCCGAGGCCGAGGCCGAACAGGTAGATCATCGGATCGGCCAGGTTGCCGATCATCGACGGGATGGCCAGCTTCCTCCACACCAGGTAGTTGCGGTACCAGACCATCATCCAGTTGCGCATGTTGCGTGGCAGCAGCGGCTGTGGATAGGTCTGGCGCGCGGCCGGGCCAGCGCTCCGGGTGGCGATGGCGGGCGTGTCGGAGGTGTCGGAGGTGTCGGTGCGGGGATCCTGTTCGCTCATGTCAGTCCCTGGTTCAGTCCCGCATCTCGCGGCCGGTCAGCTTGAGGAACACGTCCTCCAGGTTGGCCGGGCGGTGCAGGTAGCGCACGCCGTTCTTGCCGTGCAGCGCCGCCAGCAGCGGGGCGGGCTCGCGCACGTAGCAGAACAGCGTCTCGCCGCTCATTTCGGTGCGCTGCGCCAGCGGTGTCAGCGTGCCGCGCAGCGTGCCCAGTTCATCGCCGTAGACCTCGACCACATCGCAGCCGATCTGGCTGTCGATCAGCTCGTGCGGCTTGCCTTCGGCGATCTTGCGCCCGCCGTCGATCACGCACAGGTAGTTGCACAGCCGTTCGGCTTCTTCCATGAAGTGCGTGGTCAGCAGGATGGTCTTGCCACTCGCCATCAGCGACTTCAGGCGCTCCCAGATCAGGTGGCGCGCCTGCGGGTCCAGTCCGGTGGTGGGCTCGTCCATCACCAGCAGGTCGGGATCGTTGATCAGCGCGCGCGCCACCGTCAGGCGCCGGCGCATGCCGCCGGAGAGGTCGCGTACCTGCGCGTCGGCACGGTTTTCCAGCCGGGCGAATTCCAGCAGCTTCGGCACCCGGCGCTCGATCTCGGTCGATGACAGCCCGAAGTAGCGCCCGAAGATGCGCAGGTTCTCGATCACCGAGAAATCCGGGTCGAGGTTGTCGAACTGCGGCACCACGCCCACGCGCATGCGCGCCTGCGGCGCGCGCTCGGGGATGGGCTCGCCGCATAGCATCAGCGTGCCGGCCATCGGCGTGGTCAGGCCCAGCAGCAGGCGCAGCGTGGTGGTCTTGCCGGCGCCGTTGGGGCCGAGCAGGCCAAAGCACTGGCCGCGAAACACCTGGAGATCGAGGTCATCGACGACGACCGTATCGCCGTATTGCTTGCGCACCTTGCGCAACTCGAGGATGGCAGTCAAGGCAGGGTCCGGTGGGCGCCCAAAAGGGGGCGCAATATCCGCCATTATGCCGGGCATCGGCGCAACGCTCAGGTGGCGCAGTGCAGCAAAGGCCGCCAGCCTGGGGCGCGACCCGGACGCACGTTTCGTGCAGGCATAAAAAAACCGCCAGCGAACTGGCGGTTTTTTTACGAAGCTTGCCCGAATCAGTACATCTTCTTCGGCAGCATTTGCATGCGCAGGCGCTTGCGCAGGCGTGCTTCGGCGGCCTTCTTCTTGCGCTTGCGCTCGGTCGTCGGCTTCTCGTAAGCGGTACGGCTCTTGAGTTCAACGATCAGGCCAGTCTGCAGAATGGCACGACGGAAACGCCGCATTGCAACTTCAACGGGCTCACCGGGTTTCAAGACGATCTTAGTCAATTCAGTCCTTTAGGGGATTGCCGCGGTAGCGGCTGGTTCACACGGGGGGAAACTGCTGTCGCCGGAGCGACTGGTATTGCACGCTGGGCTTGTGCCCGGTGCGCCCCCGCGAACCTGAAAGATGTGGACGTTTCAGTCCGTGCAACCAGTGTCAGGGGTGATAGCGCCAGGCCCGGATATAACTTGGAGCCTGACAGTACCGGTTTCCATGAATGCTATACGCCCGTAACTATGGCACGTATACGACGCACCTGTCAAGAATGGCGTTCGATCGGCGCCGTAGGAAAGGCCGGCAAGCCGCGAATTATCCGCATTTTTTCGCTTGTCCACCAGCCCACCCGGAATCGCGGGTGATGGCCCAAGCGCTGCCTACCGGTAAACCCGCAAGATGCCTGAAATTGTTTGACGATTAAATTCATATGTATAAACTAAGATTCATAGATATGAATTACTCGCCCAGTACCGCGAGATCCACACAGGAGAGCAGCGTGCCGCAACCCCCGGTTTATTTCATCTCGACCGAAGAGGTCGAGGGCTACCACCCCGCCAACCACGTCGGCACGCTGAACCGCCGGCTGATCGGCCCCGAGACCGTGGGTTCGCGCCACCTGGAAGTGATTCACGGCACCATCGAGAAAGGCAAGGGCGCGCTGCCTCACGCGCACCCCGGCATCGAGCAGGTGTGCTACGTGCTGGAAGGCCGGGCCGTCGCAGAAGTCGGCGGCCAGCGCAAGGAAGTGGGACCGGGCGATTGCTGCTTCTTCCCGCCGGACGAGATGCATGTGTTCACGGTGGTAAGCGAAGAGCCGGCCAGGATCCTGGTGATCTATTCCCCACCGTACGAGGAATCGCCCGAGCGTGTGACACGGCCCGCCTGAGACGCGGCCGGCCACGGCAAGAATTCATATAACGACAGGAGACAGACCGTGAAGTGCTTCAAGACCGCTTTCGCCAGCCTGGTGGTGGGATGTGCCGCCGCGCTGCTTGCAACACCGGCGCCGGCCGCCGATGAATTCCCGTCCAGGCCGCTGCGCCTGGTGGTCCCGTTCGCAGCCGGCAGCGGCACCGATGCGGTGGCCCGGCTGACCGCCAAGTACCTGGGCGAAGCGCTGCAGCAGCCGGTGGTGGTCGACAACAAGCCGGGCGCCAACGGCACTATCGCCGCCGAGTTCGTCGCCAAGGCGCCGGCCGACGGCTATACGCTGTTCATGACCACCAACACCACGCATTCGGCCAACCCGTCGCTGATGAAACAGCTGCGCTACGACCCGGTCAAGGACTTCACGCCGGTCTCGCGCATGGGCAACCTGCCATTCATGCTGGTGGTCAACCCGCAATTGCCGGTGAAGACGCTGCGCGAATTCATCGACTACGCCAGGGCGCATCCTGGCATGAGCTACGCGAGCGGCAACAGCACCGGCATCGTCGCCGGCGCGACGCTGTCGAAGATGGCGGGCCTGAAGATGCTGCACGTGCCGTACAAGAGCACGCCGCCGGCGATGACCGACGTGATGGGCGGCCAGGTGCAGGCGATGTTCGTCGACTTTGCCGCGGGCATCGCCAATGTGCGCGCCGGCAAGCTGCGCGCGCTGGCGGTGACCACCGTGCAACGCAGTGCGCTGCTGCCGGACCTGCCGCCGGTCGGCAGCGCGCCCGAGCTTAAGGGTTTCGACATCACGTCCTGGAATGGCGTATTCGCACCCGCCGGCGTGCCGGCGCCCGTGGTGGAGCGCCTCAACCGCGAGCTGGTTGCCATCGCCACCAGCAAGCAGCATGCCGCACAGTTCCACGCGCTGGGCTTCGAGCCCTTCGGCAGCACGCCCGCCGAGCTGAACCAGTTTGTCGTGGCCGAACTGCAGAAGTGGTCGCGGCTGGTGAAGGACGCGGGCATCCAGCCGGAATAAACAACCTGACAGGCAATCTCATGAATTTCGATTTCTCCGAAGAACAGGCATCGATCGTCGAAGCCGTGCAGCAGGTCTGCACGCAGTTCGACATGGAGTACTGGGACCGCCTCGACAAGTCCGGCACCTATCCGCACGAGTTCTACAAGACCCTGTGCGAGGGCGGCTGGCTGGGCGTGGCGATGCCCGAGGCATTCGGCGGCGCCGGTCTCGGCATCCTGGAAGCGGCGCTGGTGATGCAGACCATCTCGCAGTCGGGCGCGGGCATGACCGGCGCGTCGGCGGTGCATATGAACGTGTTCGGCCTGAACCCGGTGGTGGTGTTCGGCACCGAAGAGCAGAAGGGCCGCTTCCTGCCGCCGCTGATCGCCGGCGAGGAAAAGGCCTGCTTTGGCGTGACCGAGCCCGATGCGGGCCTGGACACCACCAAGCTCAAGACTTTCGCGCGCAAGGTGCCGGGCGGCTATTCGGTGAGCGGGCGCAAGATCTGGATCTCGACCGCGCAGGTGGCCGACCGCATGCTGTTGCTGGCGCGCACGACGCCGCTGGAGCAGGTGAAGAAATCGACCGAAGGCCTGTCGCTGTTCTACACGAAGGTGGACCGCAGCCGCATCGAGATCCGCGAGATCGACAAGATGGGCCGCGCCGCCGTCGATACCAACATGCTGTTCATCGACGACCTGTACATCCCGGAAGAAGACCGGATCGGCGAAGAGGGCAAGGGCTTCGAATACATCCTGCATGGCCTGAACCCCGAGCGCATCCTGATCGCCGCCGAAGCCATCGGACTGGGCCGCGCCGCGCTGGCAATCGCCACGCAGTACGCCAAGGAGCGCGTGGTCTTCGGCCGCCCGATCGGCATGAACCAGGGCGTCCAGCACCCGCTGGCGCAGGCGTGGATGCAGCTGGAATCGGCCAACCTGATGATGCTGAAGGCCGCCGCGCGCTACGACGCGGGGCAGTCCTGCGGGGCCGAGGCCAACGCCGCCAAGTACCTCGCCGCCGAGGCTGGCCACAACGCCTGCCAGACCGCGATCCTGACGCTGGGCGGCATGGGCTATTCGCGCGAATACCGCGTCGAGCGCCTGCTGCGCGAATCGTATATCCCGCGCATCGCGCCGGTCAGCCCGCAGCTGATCATGTGCTTTATCGCCGAGCGTGTGCTGGGTTTGCCCAAGTCGTACTGAACGGGAGGTGACGATGCAAGACAAAGCGCCTCCCGCGACCGGGCCACTGGCGGGCGTGCGGGTGATCGACATGACCTCGGTCGCGATGGGGCCGTACGCCACGCAGATCCTCGGCGACATGGGCGCCGAGGTGATCAAGGTCGAAGCGCCCGCCGGCGATGTGTTCCGCCATGCCGAGCCGGCGCGCCACGCCGCGATGGGCGCCAGCTTCCTCAACCTGAACCGCAACAAGCAGTTTGTCGTGCTCGACGTCAAGCAGCCGGAGGACCTGGCCGAGCTGAAGTCGCTGATCGCCACGGCCGATGTCTTCGTCTCCAACGTGAGGCCGCAGTCGTTGCGCAAGCTCGGCCTGGACTATGCCTCGCTGCGTGCGGATCATCCGCGGCTGATCTATTGCGGCGCCTATGGCTATTCGGAGGAGGGCCCGTATGCCGGCGCGCCGGCCTTCGACGACATCATCCAGGCGCGCAGCGGGATGGCGCAGTTCCAGGGCGCCAACTCGAACGAGGGGCCGCAGTACGTGAACACCATCCTGGCGGACAAGGTCGCCGGCCTCACCGTCGCCTATGCGATCCCGATGGCGCTGTATGAGCGCGAGCGGTCGGGGCAGGGGCAGGCCATCGAGGTGCCGATGTTCGAAACGCTGGTGTCCTTCCTCGCCACCGAGCAGCTGGCCGGGCAGACCTTCGTGCCGCCGCTCGGCCCTGCCGGCTATCCGCGCGTGATGTCGGCCCACCGCAAGCCGTACCGCACCAGCGACGGCCATCTCGCGCTGCTGCCCTATACCAGCGCGCAATGGCTGCGCTTTTTCGACCTGTCAGGCCATGCCGGACTGGCGCGCGACCCGCGCTATGCGACCCCAGCCGCGCGCAGCGCCAATATCGACGCGCTCTACGCCACGCTGGCCGAGATCGTCGCGCAGCGCACCACCGCGGAGTGGCTGGCGTTGCTGCGCGATGCCGATATCCCGCACAGCGAGCTGCCGCATTTCGACACCCTGGTGGATGACCCGCACCTGCGCGCCACCGGCATGATGTTCGAATACGACCATCCGAGCGAAGGGCGACTGCGGGGTGTCGGCATCCCCACACGGTTCTCGCGCACGCCGGGCAATATCCGTAGCTGGCCGGAAGGTCTGCCACAGGCGCAGGACGGCACCGGTACCTGATCCGGCCGCACCGGGATCCGCGGGTGCCGTTCCCACGCCGCGTACAATTCCGGCCAAAGCACACGGAAGTCGAGGAAGCCCACGATGGCAGAAAACGAAGCGGCGGAAAAATCGGGCTACGGCAGCGTCAAGACGGCGCTGCGCGTGATCGAGATCATGGAGATCTATGCGCGCGAAGGGCGCTCGCTGACGCTGACCGAACTGGCGAAGCTGCTGGGCGCGCCGATGTCGAGCTGCCTGGGGCTGATCCGCACGCTGGCGTCGCTGGGCTACCTGTACGAAACCGGCCGCCGCCAGGGTTATTACCCCACGCGGCGGTTACTCGATATCGCCCAGCGCATCGCGCGCAACGACCCGCTGCTCGAACGGGTGCAGCCGGTGCTGGAGTCGCTGCGCGATGACACCGGCGAAACCGTGATCTTTGGCAAGCTGCAGGACGACGGCCGCGTGCTCTACCTGGAGGTGCGCGAGTCCGCCAACCCGGTGCGCTATATCGCCGCGCCGGGCGAACTGCGCGACGCGCATGTCAATTCCATCGGCCGCGCCATCCTTGGCACCATGGCCGCGGAGAGCCGCGCGGAACTGCTGGCCGGCGTTTCCTTTGCGTCGCGCACCGGGCGCACGGTGGACTCGCTGCGGGTATTCGAGGCAGCGATGCAGCAATGGCAGGCGCAGGGGTGGTATCCGAACTTCGGCGAGTCGTTCCCGGACCTGGGGGCCATCGCGATTCCGGTGTCGCTCGGCGGCGTCGTCTACGGGATGTCGGTGGCGGGGCCGCTGCATCGGGTCGAAGCCAATGCGGAGGCTATCGTCGTGGCGCTGAAGGCCGCGGGCAACACGCTGCAGGGATAAACGGAGGGAAGAGGGCAGGGGCGGCGAAGGGCAGGGGCGCTGCGGCAGCCCCGGGCGCAAGCCTCAACGAGCTACAAACGAAAAAGCCCGGTGCGTTTGCACCGGGCTTCCGTATCGGTTGGCTCCCCGACCTGGGCTCGAACCAGGGACCTGCGGATTAACAGTCCGTCGCTCTACCGACTGAGCTATCGGGGAACAGCTGAGAAGGAAATTATAGCCAGTTTCTCTTTTTGCCGTCAACACCTTGCCAACATTTTGTTTGTTTTCAGGTGCTTCGGAGCGGCTGGCTGGCTGCGTCCCACGTTGGTGGTCAACAGCGAGGCCGCATTATAGCGACGGTTTTTCGTTTGTGCCAGAAAAAAACCGCCTTGCGGCGGTTTTTTCTGCGGCACCGTGCAGCGCCGTTCAGTCGAACACCGGCGATTCCACGCCCAGGACCTTGTGCAGCTTCGGCGAAGTCGTGGTGTACTGCATGTGGATCTTCTTCTCGGGGAAGATATACGGCGCAGCCCCGAACGCAGCCAGCGCGGCCTCGTGGAAGCCCGACAGGATCAGCTTCTTCTTGCCGGGGTAGGTGTTGATGTCGCCCACCGCGAAGATGCCCGGGATATTGGTCTGGAACTTCTCGGTATCCACCTTGATCTGCTTGCGCTCCAGGTCCAGGCCCCACTCGGCGATCGGGCCGAGCTTGGGCGACAGGCCGAAGAACACCAGCAGGTCGTCCAGCGGCAGGCGGCGGGTCACGCCGTCGGCACCGGTCACCTTGATCTCGGTGAGCACGCCGTCTTTCTCTTCATAGCCGCCGATCTGGCCGACCAGGAACTGCATCTCCATCTGTTCGCACAGTTCCTTCATCTTGGCCACCGAGGCCGGCGCGGCACGGAAGCCGTCGCGGCGGTGGATCATCACCACCGACTCGGCCTTGCCGACCAGGTCCAGCGTCCAGTCCAGCGCCGAGTCGCCGCCGCCGACGATGACCAGGTTGCGGCCGTGGAAGCGGCTCGGATCCTTGACGCGGTAGAACAGCTGCTTGCCGTCGAACTTGTCGAGGCCCTCGACCTTCAGCGTACGCGGCTGGAACGAGCCCACGCCGGCGGCGATGAAGATGGTCTTGGTGATAAAGCGGGTTCCGAGCGAGGTCTCGACGAAGAAGCGGCCGTCTTCACGGCGCTCCACCACGGAGACTTCCTGGCCCAGGTGGAAGGTGGGCTCGAACGGCTCGATCTGCTTGAGCAGGTTGTCGGTCAGTTCCTGGCCGGTGCAGCTGGGCACGGCCGGGATGTCGTAGATGGGCTTGTCGGGATACAGCTCCACGCACTGGCCGCCAACGACTTTCAGGGAATCGATCACGTGGGCCTTGATTTCGAGCAGGCCCAGTTCAAACACCTGGAACAGGCCCACCGGACCGGCACCGACGATCAGCGCGTCGATTTCGAGCGGCTGGCCGCCTGCGGGGCTGCCGCCCTCGACCTGCTTGGTCGTGTCGGCAACGGGATTTGGAATGCTCAAGTCCATATTCGTCCTGATACGTTGGTTGGGCACGCGGGTGCCCGGCATTGCGGAAAGCGCGTGGGGACGGCCTTCTTTGCAGCCTGGCGCGCTCAGCGCTCCAGGTACTGCAGCTTGTCGGTGGTGTCCTTCCAGTCCTCGGCCTCGGCCAGCGGGGCCTTGGTCTTGGTGATGGAAGGCCAGGCGCGCGCCAGTTCGGCGTTCAGTTCAATGAACTGCTGCTGGTCGCCCGGCACGTCTTCCTCGGCGTAAATGGCGTTCACCGGGCACTCGGCCACGCATACGGCGCAGTCGATGCACTCATCCGGGTCGATGGCCAGGAAGTTCGGGCCTTCGCGGAAACAATCCACCGGACATACGTCAACGCAGTCTGTATAGCGGCAACGGATGCAGGATTCGGTGACAACGTGAGTCATTTCGGTTCCAGGAAAACGGGTCGGCTTTTAATGGGAAACTGTTGGGCCGCTTCTTGCCGGCGGACGCCTCCATCTGCCTTGGCGGGCAGGTATGGCGGGACGAGCGCCGGCCGTGGCCTTTCGGGAACCGGTATTGTAGCCGAGCCTTCTGGCAAGGATAGCGGGTCTATATAGCTGGATCAGATAGTTTTCTTATTTCTTTATGTACTTTTGATCCAAGACATGGCGGCCCGCTGGCGTGCTTGCGCAACCGCAGGCATGATGAGGCCGCCTGAGTGCCACATGCCTCGACGCCGGGAGATTCGTATGCCACGCCAGCTTCGTGATTGCCGCCGCGCCGCCTTGCTATCCCTGCTTGTGATGCTGGCGGCATTTCCGGCGATGACACCGACCGCCGCTGCGCAAGCCCTGGTCCAGCCGGGCATGGCGGACAGCGTGGTGTCCCGGCTGGTGGCATGGCGCGCGCGATCGGAGGCGCCGGTTGCCTTGCCCGCATTGACCGGCTTCGACTGGGACTACTTCACCGTGACCGATTCCCCCGCGGGCGATGCCATCGCCCATTGCGGCCGTGCCGGCCTGATGCCTTGCGGACCCGAGTTGAACCCGAAACCGGGGGACCGGATGCAGGTGCTGCGCTTCGAGCGCGCGGGCGCGGCGGTCTACACCGAGCGCATCCTTGCCGAGGACGGCGCCTTTGCCGAGCCGCTGCCGCAACGCGTGCCGCGCAGTGCCGCCACGCTGGTGTCGTGCCCCGGGAGCGACGGCCGGACGCTGTGGTGCCTGCAGGGCAGGACGGCCGGCAAGCCGGTCCTGCGCGCGCCGCAGCCGTTCCTCGACGGCGCTTGAACGCCTGTCAGCGCCCCGGACGCGTGCCGTCTCGGTTAGCATGTCAGCCTGACCCGGCACATTGCCTTCTGGCTAGCCATGATTATCCAGTCTCTGCTCGACACCGACCTGTACAAGTTCACGATGATGCAGGTGGTCCTGCACCAGTTTCCGCAGGCGCAGGTCGAATATCGCTTCAAGTGCCGCAACGCCGGCGTCGACCTGACGCCGTATATCGACGAGATCCGTGCCGAGATCGCGCACCTGTGCCAGTTGCGCTTTACCGATGACGAACTCGCCTACCTGCGCGGCCTGCGCTTCATCAAGAGCGATTTCATCGACTTCCTCGGCCTGTTCCACCTGAACGAGAAGTACGTGTCGGTGCGCGAGGCGCCGCAGGGCAACGGCGAGATCGAGATCTCGATCATCGGCCCCTGGCTGCATACCATCCTGTTCGAAGTGCCGGTGCTGGCGATCGTCAACGAGGTCTACTTCCGTCGCACCCAGCCGCGGCCTGACCTGGCCGTCGGGCGCAGCCGGCTGGAGAACAAGCTGGCGCTGCTGCAGCCGCCGGAATTCGCCGATTGCGTCATCGCCGACTATGGCACGCGCCGGCGCTTCTCGCGCGACTGGCAGGAAGAGGTGCTGCTGACCATGCGGCGCGAGCTCGGTTCGCAGCTGGCCGGCACCAGCAACGTCCATTTCGCCCGCCTGCACAACATGGTGCCGCTCGGCACGATGGCGCACGAATACCTGCAGGCCTGCCAGGCGCTGGGGCCGCGCCTGCGCGATTCGCAGGTGTACGCGCTCGAACGCTGGGCGCGCGAGTACCGTGGCGACCTTGGCATCGCGCTGTCAGATACCTATGGCTTCGATGCCTTCCTGCGCGACTTCGACCTGTACTTCTGCAAGCTGTTCGACGGCGTGCGCCATGATTCGGGCGACCCGATCGTTTGGGGCGAGCGCATGGTGGCGCATTACGCCGCCAACCGCGTCGACCCGCGCACCAAGACGCTGATCTTCAGCGACAGCCTGGACGTGCCGCGCGTGATCGAGCTGTTCCAGCGCTTCCACGGCCGCTGCCGGCTGGCCTTCGGCGTCGGCACCAACCTGACCAACGATCTCGGCTACACGCCGCTGCAGATCGTGATCAAGATGGTGCGCTGCAATGGCCAGCCCGTGGCCAAGCTGTCGGACACGCCGGAAAAGACCATGTGCGACGATGTCGGCTACCTGTCCTACCTGCGGCAGGTGTTCTCGGCGCAGTAGGCATTGCGGGATTCCGGTGCGCCGTGCCATGCCGCGGCAACTATAATCGGCGCATCCTTGCCAACCGCACTGCCAGGCCCTATGGAAACCAACGACGCCCGCGACCGCATCTTTGCCCGCATCCGTGCCGCACAGGGCAGGCCGCGCCAGCCCACGCAGGGCGAACGCGCCGCGGTGGCCGATTACCTCGCGCGCCATCCGCAAGGCCCGCGCCCGATGCCGGCCGCCGATCTCGTCGAAGCCTTCGTGCAGCAGGCCCAGCGCATGGCGTCTACGGTCGACCGTGTCGCCACCATGGACGAAGTGCCGGCGGCAGCGCGACGTTATCTGGACAGCCTGAACCTGGTGCAGCGCGCCGTGGCATGGGATGCGCTGGGCACGCTGCCATGGCAGGCCGCCGGCATCGCGGTCGAATGCCGGCCGCCGCTGCGCGAGGTCGAGGCCGACCGCGACCATGGCGACCTGGTCGGCATCACCGGCTGCTTCTGTGCGATCGCCGAGACCGGCTCGCTGATGCTGCTATCGGGGCCGGCGACTTTCGCCTCCGCGGCGCTGCTGCCGGAAACGCATATCGCGGTGGTGCCGCGCTCGCGCGTGGTCGCCGGTCTGGAAGACGCCTTTGCGCTGGTGCGCAGCGAACGCGGCGAGCTGCCGCGCGCGACCAATATCATCAGCGGCCCGTCGCGCACCGGTGATATCGAACAGACCATCGTGCTGGGCGCGCATGGCCCGTATCGCGTGCATGTGATCGTGGTCGAGCAGGCTTGATCCATGGGGCAGAACGGACATAAGAATCGCCTGTAAACGCGCAGCAAACGCGCGACGCAGCACGATCGCGCGAGGAGTCTGGATTACACTTGCAGGCTTGCCGTGCGAGCCCGCACGCCGTTCGTTGCGGGGGCTCGATGCACCATGAACGCTGCATTCCCGAGGAGATCCTGCCTGATGCGACGTGCTTTCGTACCGTTGCCGATGCTGACCATGCTGGCAGCTGTCTTTGCTGTCTTCCCTGTGGCCGCGCATGCCGCGGACATAGAGGGGGCCGCACTGTCGCCGCTATGGGGCCTGCCGTTTGCCGGCATCCTGCTGTCAGTCGCGCTGTGGCCTCTGCTCGCGCCCAAGTTCTGGCACCACCACTATGGCAAGATCTCTGCGGGCTGGGGGCTGCTGTTCCTGCTGCCGTTCGCCGCGGTGTTCGGCACGCATGCGGCCGCCGCCAGCGCGGTGCATGCGCTGCTCGCCGAGTACATCCCCTTCATCTCGCTGATCGCTTCGCTCTATATCGTCGCGGGCGGCATCTGCGTGCGCGGCAACCTGCACGGGACACCGCGGCTCAATACGGGCATCCTGGCGCTGGGTACCCTGCTGGCAAGCTTCATGGGGACTACCGGCGCGGCCATGCTGCTGATCCGTCCGTTGCTGCGCGCCAATGACAACCGCCGGCATGTGGCGCACGTGGTCGTGTTCTTTATCTTCCTGGTGGCAAATGCCGGCGGCTCGCTGACGCCGCTGGGCGATCCGCCGCTGTTCCTTGGCTTCCTGAAGGGCGTGGACTTCTTCTGGACCATGCGCAACATCTACCTGGAGACGTTGTTTATCTGCGCGGTGCTGCTGGTGGTGTTCTACCTGGTCGACCGCCATTACTACCGCAACAAGGAGGAAGAACTGCCGCAGCGGAACGATCCCACGCCGGACTCCCACGGCATCACGATCGACGGCAAGATCAACTTCGTGCTGCTGCTGGCCCTGATCGGCCTGGTGCTGATGAGCGGGCTGTGGCAGCCGGCCATCTCGTTCAACGTCTTCGGCACCGACGTGCCGCTGCAGGCGGCGGTGCGCGATGCGCTGCTGATCGTGGTGGCGGTGGTGTCGCTGCTGGTCACGCCGCACACCGCGCGCGCGGGCAACGAGTTCAACTGGGAGCCGATCCTGGAGGTCGGCAAGCTGTTCGCAGGGATCTTCCTGACCATCATCCCGGTGATCGCCATGCTCAAGTCCGGCACAGACGGCGCCTTTGCCGGCGTAATTCGCGCGGTCAGCGACGGCAACGGGCAGCCGGTCGACAGCATGTATTTCTGGGCGACCGGGCTGCTGTCGTCGTTCCTGGACAATGCGCCGACCTACCTGGTGTTCTTCAACACCGCCGGCGGCGATGCCGCCACGCTGATGACGCGCGACGCCTCGACTCTGGCCGCGATTTCCGCCGGCGCGGTGTTCATGGGCGCCAATACCTATATCGGCAACGCGCCCAACCTGATGGTCAAGGCCATTGCCGAGAACCGCGGCGTGCGCATGCCGAGCTTCTTCGGCTACATGCTGTACTCGGGCATTTTCCTGATGCCGCTGTTCGTCATCATGACCTTCCTCTTCTTCCATGTGTGATGCCATGAAGCCGTCCGTCCTTGTCACCCGCGCCATCTATCCCGAAGTGATCGACCGCCTGGCGCAGTATTTCGATGTCGACGACAACCAGCAGGACGCGGTGCTTGATGCCGCCGCGCTGAAGGCCCGGCTGGCCGGCAAGGCCGGCGTGCTGGCCAACGCCGCCGACCGCATCGACGCGGACCTGGTTGCCGCGCTGCCGTCGCTGCGCGCGGTGTGCAACATGGCCGTCGGCTACAACAACCTCGACGTGCCGGCACTGACCGCCGCGGGCATCGTCGCCACCAACACGCCCGACGTGCTGACCGAGACCACCGCCGACTTCGGCTGGGCGCTGCTGATGGCCACCGCGCGCCGCGTCACCGAGTCCGAGCACTACCTGCGCGCCGGCAAGTGGCAGCGCTGGAGCTACGACATGCTCGTCGGCATGGATTTATACGGCAGCACGCTCGGCATCCTTGGCATGGGCCGCATCGGCCAGGCGCTGGCGCGCCGTGCCAGCGGGTTTGGCATGAGCGTGCTGTACCACAACCGCAGCCAGCTGCCGGCGGACACCGAGCGCACGCTCAACGCCCGCTATGTCAGCAAGGAGGAACTGTTGCGCCAATCCGACCACCTGCTGCTGGTGCTGCCTTATGGCCCGCAGAGCCACCATGCCATCGGCGCCGCCGAGCTGGCGCTGATGAAGCCGACGGCGACGCTGGTCAACCTCGCGCGCGGCGGCATCGTCGACGACGCAGCGCTGGCGCAGGCGCTGCGCGACAAGCGCATCTTCGGCGCCGGGCTGGATGTGTTCGAGGGCGAGCCCAGTGTCCATCCGGACCTGCTGACGGTGCCCAACGTCGTGCTGACGCCGCATATCGCCAGCGCCTCGGAAAAGACCCGCCGCGCCATGGCGACGCTGGCCGCCGACAACCTGATCGCCGCGCTCGACCAGGGCCCGCAGGCCGGCCATCCGCCCACCGTGATCAACCCTGAAGTCATGCCGGGCCGCCGCTGAGGCGCGCCCGCTTGTCCGTCGCTTAACCTGTTGCTGCATGTCCTTGATTCCGTACCTGACGCTGGCCGTGGCGCTGCTCGCGGTCGTCCTGCTGGTGATCGTGCTGTTGCGCCAGCAGGCCGCCTCGCCCGGCGCCGAACTGGCCCGCCAGCTTGCCGAATTACGCGTCGAAGGGGCGCGCGGCATGGAGCGCGTGGAGCGTGAGGTCCGTACCGATGTAGCCGAGGCCGCGCGCGGCAACCGCGACGAGTCGGCCCAGCAGATGCTGCGCTTCCAGCAGGCGCTGTCGTCGCAGCTGACCGGCATTGCCACGCTGCAGAACAACCAGATCGACACCTTCGCGCAGCAGCTCGCCAAGCTGACCGGGTCCAACACGCAGCAGCTCGAGCACGTACGCCAGCACCTGATGCTGCAAGGCCAGCAGGCGCGCGACGAACAGGCGGGAGCGCTGCGCCGCTTCGGCGACGGCCTGCAGCAGCAGCTGGCGCAGATGTCCGAAGCCAACGAGCGCCGCCTGGCGGAGGTGCGCGCCACGCTGGAGCAGAAGCTGCGCGACATCGAGGCCAATAACGCGGCCAAGCTGGAGGAGATGCGCCGTACCGTCGACGAGAAACTGCATGCGACGCTGGAGCAGCGCCTGGGCGAGTCGTTCCGGCTGGTCTCGGATCGCCTCGAGCAGGTGCATCGCGGGCTGGGCGAAATGCAGGCGCTGGCGCAGGGCGTGGGCGACCTGAAGAAGGTGCTGACCAACGTGAAGTCGCGCGGCACCTGGGGCGAAGTCCAGCTTGAGATGCTGCTGGAGCAGATGCTGACGCCGGACCAGTACGGCAAGAACGTCGAAACGGTGCGCAACTCTGGCGCGCGGGTGGAATTTGCCATTCGTCTGCCCGGCAAGGCCGCGGGCGGCGATGGCGACGGCGGCACGCCGGTGTGGCTACCGGTCGATGCCAAGTTTCCCAAGGAACAGTACGAGCGGCTGGTCGACGCGCAGGAGCGCGGTGACCCGGACGGCGTCATCGCCTTCGGCCGCGAACTGGAAGTTGCCTTGCGCCGAGAGGCGCAGACCATTGCCGAAAAATACCTGGCGCCGCCACAGACTACCGATTTCGCAATCCTGTTCCTGCCGACCGAAGGGCTGTATGCCGAAGTGTTGCGGCGACCAGGCCTGACCGACCTGCTGCAGCGCGACTATCGCGTTACCGTGGCGGGCCCGACCACGCTGACCGCGCTGCTGAACAGCTTGCAGATGGGCTTCCGCACGCTGGCGCTAGAGAAGCGCTCGAGCGAAGTGTGGGAGGTGCTGGGCGCGGTCAAGACCGAGTTCGGCAAGTTCGGCGACGTGCTGGCCAAGACCCGCGACACGCTCGAGCGCGCGGCGCGCAATATCGAGCAGGCCGAGGTGCGCACGCGCCAGATGGCGCGCAAGCTGCGGACGGTGGAAGCGCTGCCGGGCGATGCCGCGCAGCAGTTGCTGGGACTGAACGGGGTGGAGACGGTGGAGGCGGCGCAGACGCCGGATGACAGCGGCGGTTGAGCGCCTGCCGGTGCAGGGAACGCCCGCAACGCGGGCGAGGCGGCCGGCAGCCCGCCGGCCCGTGCATCAGCGAAGGTTCAGCGGTCGTCTTCGGGCGCCAGCTCGCGCACGTGGACTTCGATGCCGCCAAAGCGGGCAGCCACCCAGTTGTAAGCCTTGCACGCCAGCCACAGCAGGCCGAAGCCGATCAGCGCATTCAGGATGATCGCGCTGAAGACCGTGATCGCAGGCAGGTCGCCGTAGCGGATAAAGGTAACGAACAGCCCCAGCGAGACGATCGGCAGGGAGAAGCACAGGTAGACCAGCACCAGCGCGCGGGCGGTCTTCACGGGGTGGAGGTAAGCGATCTCCTGATTCATGACTGGGGATAACTTGATTGTTGCTGAAGCGTGCGCCAAGTGTAGCGACTGCCCGACCCCAAGCATAGTCCGCTGCCCACGGCAAGGCTGAAAGCCAAGCGCCGGACGCGTCACGGCGGCAAATGTGCAGCACAAATACGACACATTGCCGCCGCAGCGATGCGGCCGACCTTCTTGCCATGCTCAGATCAACCTCCGAGCAACCCTCAGATCAGCCCGTCGAACAGCATGACCTCGACCGGATCGCCGGCCTTGACCGAGTCATGCTCGTGGCCGAGCACGATAAAGCAGTTGGCTTCGCTCATCGAGCGCAGCACGCCTGAGCCCTGCTGGCCGGTGATGCGCACTTCCCACTGCCCGTCAGCCGCCCGGCCCAGGATACCGCGCTGGTATTCGGTGCGGCCGGGCTTCTTGCGGATCGCCTGCGCGCTGCGCACTTGCAGCAGCGGCAGCGGCGGCACGCTGGCACCCATCAATCGGTGCAGCGCCGACCGCACGAAGTGGTAGAAGGTGACCATCACCGCGACGGGGTTGCCCGGAAGGCCGAACAGCAGCGCCGAATCGCAGCCCTCGCTGCTGCCAATACGCCCGAACGCCATTGGCCGGCCCGGGCGCATGGCGATCTTCCAGAAGGTGACATCCCCCAGGCGTGCCATGATCTGCTTGGTGTAGTCGGCCTCGCCGACCGAGACGCCGCCCGAGGTGATGACCGCGTCGGCGCTTTCGCAGGCAGTGCGGAAAGCCGTTTCCAGCGCCTCGGGGTCGTCGCGCACCACGCCCATGTCGAGCAGTTCGACGTTCATCCGGCGCAGCATGCCGTGCAGCGTATAGCGGTTCGAGTCGTAGACGCAGCCAGCGTCCAGCGGTTCGCCGATCGAGCGCAGTTCATCGCCGGTGGAGAAGAAGGCCACGCGCAGCCTCCGGCGCACGCGCACTTCGGCAATGCCCAGCGAGGCCAGCAGGCCCAGGTCGGCGGGCTGGACGATGCGGCCGGCCGGCAGCGCGGCCTGGCCGCGGGCCAGGTCTTCGCCGCGCAGGCGGCGGTTGTCGCCGGCGCGCACGCAGTCGGCGGCAAAGCGGATGCGGGCGCCGTCGGCCACCATTTCGACGAATTCCTGCGGCACCACCGTGTCGCAGCCGGCCGGCATTACCGCGCCGGTCATGATACGTACCGCCTGCACGGCCGTGGGCGCGAGCGCACCGGCGCCGCCGGCGAAGGCGCTGCCGATCACTTCAAGCTCGACCATGTCAGTCTGCGCGGCGGCGAGCGCTTCGCTGCAGAAGGCGTAGCCATCCATGGCCGAATTGTCATGGGCCGGCACGTCGATGGTCGAGACGATGTCCTCGGCCAGCACGCGGTCGAGCGCGCTGCGGATCGGCAGCTGTTCGATGCCGCGCACCGGCTCCACCACCTCGCCGATGATGCGGTTGGCCTGGTCCACCGGCAGCGCGGTGGGATCGTAGTCGGACAGGCAGGAAATGACGGATTGCAGGGAAGGCATGGTGGCTCGGCGGCGGGTGATTGCGGCGACTAGCGGCTTTCGTGCGTGCGCAGTTCGTCCAGCGTGTTGATATTGGCGAAGGCCGCGGCGTCGTCGAACATCACCTCGGCCAGCCGGTGCGAGGCGGCCCAGGTCTCGATCTTGCGGCCGCCGCCGGAAAGATACGCGACCAGGCTGTCCAGCGCGCTGACCGGCATCAGGCAGAACACGGGTTGGGTCTGGCGCTTGCCGGTTTCATCCAGCGTCACCGGGATCGCCAGTTCCGCGCCCTCGGACTCGATGGCCTGCGCCAGCCGCGCCACGAGGTCGGTGGGGAGAAAAGGCGAGTCGCATGGCGCCGTCACCATCCAGGATGTGCCGCACTGTTCCAGTCCCGCAAGCATGCCGGCCAGCGGCCCGGCGAAATCGGGCACGGTGTCGGTGTAGACCGGCACGCCGAACGATTCATAGGCAGCCAGGTTGCGGTTGGCGTTGATGATCAGGCCGCCGACCTGCGGGCCAAGGCGCATCATCGTATGCATCGCCATGGGCGTTCCGTGCAGCGGCTGCAGCCCCTTGTCGGTGCCGCCCATGCGGCTGCCCCTGCCGCCTGCGAGAATCAGGCCGGTGATGTCGTCGCGTGCAATCATGAAGGTGCGGCGGCGGGTTCAGCCGCCGATATAGGACATCTCGATCTTGCGCTCGGCGCGTGCCTGGCGCACCGCCGGGTCGCCGCGCTGCTCGGAATAGTTGTCGGTGCGCCCCTGCCATACCTGCGCGATCGCGTTCGAGATCTCCAGGTCGCTGTAGCCGCCGCGCAGCAGCGCGCGCAGGTCATAGCCCTCGGTGGCGAACAGGCACAGGTAGAGCCGGCCCTCGGTGGACAGCCGGATGCGGCTGCAATCGCCGCAGAACGCATGGGTAACGCTGGAGATCACGCCGATTTCACCGCTGCCGTCGCGATAGCGCCAGCGTTCGGCGGTCTCGCCGCTGTAGTTGGCCTGCACGGGTTCCAGCGGGAACTCGGCATCGATGCGGCGCACGACCTCGGCCGAGGGCAGCACCTCGTCCATCTGCCAGTGGTTGCTGGCGCCGACATCCATGAATTCGATATAGCGGACGATGATGCCGCTGTGGCGGAAATGGCGCGCCATCGGCACGATTTCCTGGTCGTTGGTGCCGCGCTTGACCACCATGTTGACCTTGATCGGCGCCAGTCCAACGGCCTGCGCGGTCTCGATGCCGTGCAGCACGTCGGCGACGGCGAAGTCGACGTCGTTCATGCGGCGGAAGGTGGCGTCGTCGATCGCGTCGAGGCTGACGCTGACGCGCGTCAGGCCGGCGTCGCGCAGCGAGCGCGCCTTGCGCGCCAGCAGCGAGGCATTGGTGGTCAGCGTCAGGTCGAGTGGCTTGCCGGAGACGGTCTCGATCTTTGCCAGCATCTCGACCAGGTGCTCGATATTCTTGCGCAGCAGTGGCTCGCCGCCGGTCAGGCGGATCTTCTCGACGCCGTGCGCGACGAACAGGCGCGCGGTGCGCTCGATCTCTTCAAAGCTGAGCAGTTCTGAGTGCGGCAGGAAGGTGTAGTCCTTATCGAACACTTCCTTCGGCATGCAGTAGACGCAGCGGAAGTTGCAGCGGTCTGTCACCGAGATGCGCAGGTCATGCAGCGGCCGGCCGCGGGTATCGGCCACCAGGCCGGAGGGCGGTTCCAGCTTGCCGGGGATGCGCGGCGTCATCGAGTGGTAGCGATGGTCGCGCAGGTCGAAGATCGGAATGACGGATTCGGTCATGGCCTGTGGGTGGGCGCTGCTGCTCCGGCGAGTGGCCTGCCAAGGCCGGGCCGGGGGACTTCGGAAGCCCGGATGCATTTGCTGCCATTCTAGCCGAGTGGGCGCCCGGGGAGCCGCATTCCCGCGAATCTCGGGGATTTGGCGCGCATGAAAAAGGGACAGCCAAGGCTGTCCCCTCTGCAGCGAACGCGGGTGCCAGCGGCGGCACCCGGGCAGGCTTACTGCTGCGACGCCATGTCCACTTCGCGACGGCTGGTTTCGACCAGGATCATCGGACCCTGAGGCAGTGGCGGCAGCGGTTTGCGCTCGCGCGGCACGCGCGGCGCCGGCACGATGCGTGCAGCCGCTTCCTGGGCGGAGCGCAGCTTGTCGGCATCGGTGTGGACCCACTGCAGGCCGGCGCCGGCGAGCATCGGCTCGAGGCTTTCCATCGCGACCGGCGCGGCGGCCGGTTCCGCGGCGGGCGCGGCCACGGCAGGGGCGGGTTCCACGGCTGCGGCCACGACCGGCTCGGCCACGGCTTCGGCGGCGATCGCCTCGGTCACGGCTGCGGCGGCTTCCGCTTGCGCGGCCACGGCGGCCGGGGCGGGTTCGGCCACGGGTGCGGCTACCGGGGCCGGTGCCGCTACCGGTTCAGTGGCGGGGGCAGGGGTCACGCCTTCCGGCACAGCGATGCGGATCGCTTCGACGCTTTCCGCCGCGGCAACAGCAACAGCTGCCTGCGGTGCCGGCTCGGCTTGCGGTGCGGCCTGGGAAGCGGCTTGCGGAGCCGCCTCGGCGGCCTCGGCGGTCACCGGAGCGATGCCTTCGGCGGTCTCGGCAGCGCCTTCCTGAGCGGCTTCGCCTTCACCTTGCGTGCCCTGGCCGGCTTCGTCGCGCTCGCGGCGATAGCGGTTGCGGCCACGACGGTTACGGCGGCGGCGCTCTTCGCCCTCGGCGGTTTCGGCGAATCCTTCGGCACCTTCCGGCAGTTCGGCGCGCACGGCTGGCACTTCGTCCGCGGCGGCCTGCGGCAGCACGCCCAGCGCCTGGGCGGCGGCTACGGCTTCCGGCTGCGGCGCTTCGCCGGCTTCGGTTTCACGCAGGTCGCTGCGCTCGCGCTGGCGATCGCGCTGACGCTCGCGGCGTTCCTGGCCGCGTTCCTGGCCACGTTCGCGGCGGCCTTCCTGGCGGGCTTCGGCGCGCTCGCCCTGGGCACGTTCGCCCTGGGCGCCTTCAGCCTGGCGGGCGACGGCCGGAGTGGCCTGGCCTTCCTGCTGGCGCGGCTGGCGGCCCTGGCGCTCGCCACGGCCTTCGCGTTGTTCGCCGCGCTCGCCTTGCTGGCGCTCGCCACGCTCGGCACGCTCACCGCGCTCTGCACGCTGACCGCGAGGCTGGCGGTCACCGCGTTCCTGGCGCTCGCCACGTTCGCCGCGCTCGGCACGTTCGGTACGTTCACCGCGCTCGCCACGTTCGGCCCGCTCGCCGCGCTGGCCACGGCCTTCGCCGCGCTGGCCGCGCTCGCGGCGGCCTTCGCCACCGCGGCTTTCGGCGGCCGCCACCGGCTTGGCCGGCTCAACCACCGGCGCAGGCGCCGGGCGCGCGCCGAACAGGCCCTTCAGCCAGGCGATGAAGCCGCCGGCTTCCACCGGCTTGGTGGCAGGGACGGGCGGAGCTGCCGGGGCGGCTTCCGGACGCGGGGCGCGCTCCGGACGCGGCACGGAAACCGGAGCCGGCTGTTCCGGCGTGATCCCCTTGACCGCCGCTTCCTGGCGCGGCTTGGCTTCTTCCTTGCGGCGGCTGCTGTAGCTGGTGTCGGCTTCCAGCTCCTTGGCCGCAGCCTCAGCCATCTTGTAGCTGGCGGTGCTGTCTTCCAGGCGCGGGTCGTCGTGGCGCAGGCGCTCCAGCTTGTAGTGCGGCGTTTCCAGGTGCTTGTTCGGGATCAGCAGCACGTTGACCTTGAAGCGCAGCTCGATCAGGTTGATTTCCTGGCGCTTCTCGTTCAGCAGGAAGGCGGCAACCTCCACCGGCACCTGGCAGTGGATGGCGGCGGTGTTTTCCTTCATCGCCTCTTCCTGGATGATGCGCAGGACCTGCAAGGCGGACGATTCGGTATCGCGGATGTGGCCCGTGCCGTTGCAGCGCGGGCAAGTGATGTGCGAGCCCTCCGACAGCGACGGGCGCAGGCGCTGGCGCGACAGCTCCATCAGGCCGAAGCGGCTGATCTTGCCCATCTGCACGCGCGCGCGGTCGTGGCGCAGCGCGTCCTTCAGGCGCGTTTCCACGTCCTTCTGGGCCTTGCCCGATTCCATGTCGATGAAGTCGATCACGATCAGGCCGCCCAGGTCGCGCAGGCGCAGCTGGCGGGCAATTTCGTCAGCGGCCTCGAGGTTGGTGCGCAGCGCGGTTTCCTCGATGTCGGCGCCCTTGGTGGCGCGGGCCGAGTTCACGTCCACGGACACCAGTGCCTCGGTGTGGTCGATCACGATGGCGCCGCCGGACGGCAGCATGACCATGCGCGAGTAGGCCGACTCGATCTGGTGCTCGATCTGGAAACGCGAGAAGAGGGGCACGTCGTCCCGGTACTTCTTCACGCGGTTCATGTTGTCAGGCATCACCACGCTCATGAAGGCGCGGGCCTGTTCGTAGATCTCGTCGGTATCGATCAGGATCTCGCCGATATCCGGCTGGAAGTAATCGCGGATGGCGCGGATGACCAGGCTCGATTCCAGGTAAATCAGCAGCGGGGCCTTGTTGTCGCCGGCGGCGCCATCGATGGCCTTCCACAGCTGCAGAAGGTAGTTCAGGTCCCACTGCAGTTCCTCGGCCGAGCGGCCGATGCCCGCGGTCCGGGCGATGATGCTCATGCCTTCCGGCACGGTCAGCTGCGCCATGGTCTCGCGCAGCTCCTGGCGGTCTTCGCCCTCGATGCGGCGCGACACACCGCCGCCGCGCGGGTTGTTCGGCATCAGCACCAGGTAGCGGCCGGCCAGCGAGATAAAGGTGGTCAGGGCCGCGCCCTTGTTGCCGCGCTCTTCCTTCTCGACCTGGACGATCAGTTCCTGGCCTTCATGCAGGGCATCCTGGATGCGTGCGTTGCGCACGTCGATGCCTTCCTTGAAGAAGGCGCGGGCAACTTCCTTGAACGGCAGGAAGCCGTGGCGCTCTTCGCCGTAGTTGACGAAGCAGGCTTCCAGCGAGGGTTCAATGCGGGTGATGACACCCTTGTAGATATTGCCCTTGCGCTGTTCGCGCCCGGCAGTCTCGATGTCGATGTCGATCAGTTTCTGACCGTCGACGATGGCGACGCGCAATTCCTCCTGTTGCGTCGCGTTGAACAGCATGCGTTTCATCGCAATACCTCACTCCGGTGCCGCGGTTGCACCGTCTGGGCGGTGTCCGCGGCGATTCATGGAGCACGCGAGGGAGCGAGCGAAGGCGCGAGAATTGCCGGAAAGCGCCGTTTCGCGCAAAGGCGAGCGGCTGGGCGCGGGTGAAAGAGAGGCGATGACGTCGGGGTAACGTCCGTGGGGCGGGAGAGGGCGCCGGCGGCTGCTCTGGCAGACACTGGCGCGTTCCCGTTCCGGAGGCGATGCATTTCGCCGGCATGACCGGCACCGGCGCGGCGCCGGCGGCATCGCGGCCGGGCCGCGGAAGGCCTAGACGCGTCAAAGAGCAAATTTTTCGGACACGGCAAGGCTGCCGATGCTGCCTGACATCTCCTGGCGGGCGCACCTACTACTTCTTGGAGTTCTGCGACCGGGCGCCGGTATTTCCAGTCAGGCGGCAGGCTGGCCTGCCGGCCGGCACCGTTTCCCGGTGCAGGCGGGACTTCTCTCACCGAAGCGGATGCCGGCAGGGGCATCCACTCTTAAATTCTGTTTTACCTGAACACTCTGTTCCCACGTCATCGTTTGCTGCGCCGAAGCCTCCTATGGGCGACTTCCTGCGTGCCGGCGATATCGTGCGTGCTGCTATTACCGCCATTTGGCCGTCTGGCGCCCGCGCGGATCACGCAATGAAGCGGCGCAGGGCGGAAGACGTGCCGGGCTGGCGGCGACCCCAAGTGTAGAATGCGGTCAATCCAAGATTAATCACGGGATTGATCGCTTACACAGGTCTTGCGCTGCCGGCCCCCGGCCGGAACAGCGAGGAAATTATATTGAAAATGAATGAGTTACGCCATCAAATTGAAAAGCCTGCCGATGTAGCGCCGGCAAGCCCGGAGGTGGCGTATGTCACGATTGACGAAGGCTCCGAAGGCCAGCGCATCGACAACTTCCTGTTGAAGGTGGCCAAGGGCGTACCCAAGAGCCATATCTACCGGGTATTGCGGTCTGGCGAAGTGCGCGTCAACAAGGGCCGTATCGATGCCACTTATCGTCTGCAGTCGGGGGACGTGGTGCGGATCCCGCCGATGCGTGTGGCGACTCCGTCGCAATCCGGGGCGCAGCCGGTGCCGGCCAGCGAGTTTCCCGTGCTGTTCGAGGACGCGCAGCTGCTGGTGGTGAACAAGCCCGCCGGCGTGGCGGTCCATGGCGGCTCGGGTGTTGCCTTCGGCGTGATCGAGCAGCTGCGCCAGGCCCGGCCGCAGGCCAAGTTCCTCGAGCTGGTGCACCGGCTCGACCGGGAGACCTCCGGCATCCTGGTGCTGGCCAAGAAGCGCTCGGCGCTGGTCCACCTGCATGAGCAGATCCGCGGCAACAGCATGGACAAGCGGTATTTCGCCTGCGTGGCCGGGGAATTCCCGAACAACCGCCAGCACGTGAAGCTGCCTCTATATAAGTACACCACGCCCGACGGCGAGCGACGCGTGCGGGTACAGGCCGACGGGCTGGCGTCGCACACGGTATTCAACCGGATCGAGGCGTTTCCCGGCTTTACCTTGCTGGAAGCCGAGCTGAAGACCGGCCGGACGCACCAGATCCGCGTCCACCTGGCCCATTCGGGATTCCCGATCGTCGGCGACGAGAAGTACGGCGATTTCCCCCTGAACAAGTCACTGGCGCGTTCCGCCGCCAATCCCGGCATCAGGCGCATGTTCCTGCACGCCCACCGGCTGGTGTTCGTCCACCCGGCAACGGGGCAGACGCTGGCCGTCGAGGCGCCGCTGCCGGACGAATGCGTCGGATTCCTGCAACAATTGCGACAGCTGCGCGCCCCGGAGTAGGGCCGCGCAATCAATGCCACAAGGACAACCATGGCCAGGCAACAATTTGACCTGATCGTTTTCGACTGGGACGGGACGCTGATGGACTCGACCCCGACCATCGCCAAGTGCATCCAGCTTGCTAGCCGTGACCTGGGCCTGCCCGTGCCGGACGACAGCGCGGCCAGCCATGTGATCGGGCTGGGGCTGAAGGATGCATTGTCGTATGCCGTGCCGACGCTGGACCCGGTCGACTACCCGCGCCTGGCGGAACGCTACCGCTACCACTTCCTGACCCGCGACGCCGACCTGGTGCTGTTCGACGGCGTGCGCGAGATGCTGGAAGCGCTGCGCGCCGAGCACTATTTCCTCGGCGTCGCCACTGGCAAGACCCGCGTCGGCCTGCAGCGCGCGCTCGCCGCCAGCGGCCTGACGCAGCTTTTCGACGCCACCCGCTGTGCCGACGAAACCTTTTCCAAGCCGCATCCGGCCATGCTGCAAGAGCTGACGCGTGAGCTGGGACAGGACATGGAGCGCACCGTCATGGTGGGCGACACCACCCATGACCTGCAGATGGCGGTCAATGCCGGCGCTGCGGGCATTGGGGTGTGTTATGGCGCACATCCGGGCGACTCGCTGCGGGCGATGGCGCCGGTGCATTGCGCCACGTCGATCGCCGACCTGACCGACTGGCTGCTGACCCATGCCTGAGAGCGCGGCCGGCCAGGGGGCGGTGCGGCTGTGCGCCGCGGCAGACCTGGAAGAGGGCGGCCTGGGGGTGCGCTTCCCGGTGGTGCTGGACAGCCGCGAAATCGGCGCCTTCGTGGTGCGCTTCGACGGTGCCGCGCATGGCTACCTGAACCAGTGCGCGCACGTGCCGATGGAGCTCGACTGGCAGGAGGGGCGGTTCTTCGATAGCTCGGGCCTATACTTGATGTGCGCCACACATGGCGCGGTTTATGCGCCGGACAGCGGCGAGTGCGTCGGCGGTCCCTGCCGCGGCGCGGCGCTGGCCAAGCTGCGCATCGAAGAGCGCGATGGCCAGGTTTACTGGTTTCCCGAGGGTCCGTACCGGGCCGCCGCGCAAGCGGACGGCGCCTAATGACGGGCGGCCTGGCCGCCCGTTCTGTTTCCAAGCCTTCCACGAGCGAGTTGCATGACAGAAGAGCAGAAGCCGCCTATTGGTCAACCGGGAGCATCGGGCGAATCGCCTGAGCCCGGGCAGGACGATGCGAACCGGCCCGAGTCCGAACGCCTGGTCACCGCGAAGCAGGCCGACTATCCGCTGGAAAGCGAACTGCGCGCCGGCGACGATGCGGCGCGGCGAGAGCAGCGCCAACGCAAGGCCCGCATGGCTGGGGATGCCGGAGCGGCCGGGAGCGGTCCGGTGGGCGCGGCCGGCTGGGAGCGCGATGTCCTGGAAAAGGTGCTGACGGCATCGCTGCGCGAGCAGCGCGCCGCACGCCGCTGGCGCATCTTCTTCCGCTTCGTCGGACTGGGCCTGTTGGCGCTGATCTTCATCGCGCTGTTCGATTTCAAGGGCGACGGCATCAACACGTCCGGCCGCCATACCGCGATGGTCACGCTGGAGGGCGAGATCGCGGCCGGTACGCCGGCCGGCGCCGAGTCGATCAATGCCTCGCTGCAGGCGGCATTCGCCGACACCAATGCCGCCGGCGTGATCCTCAAGATCAACTCCCCAGGCGGCTCGCCGGTGCAGGCCGGCATCATCAACGATGAGATCCACCGGCTGCGCGGACTCTATCCATCCAAGCCGTTCTATGTCGTGGTCGAGGAAATCTGTGCCTCGGGTGGCTATTACGTGGCTGCGGCGGCCGACAAGATCTATGTCGACAAGGCCAGCATCGTGGGCTCGATCGGCGTGCTGATGGATGGTTTCGGCTTTACCGGCCTGATGGACAAGCTGGGCGTAGAGCGCCGGCTGTACACCGCGGGCGCCAACAAGGGCATGCTCGACCCGTTCTCGCCGCAGATGCCCAGGCAGAAGGCCTACGCCGAGACCATGCTCAAGGAAATCCACGAGCAGTTCATCGACGTGGTGAAGGAGGGCCGGGGCGACCGGCTCAAGGATGACCCGGAGCTGTTCTCCGGCCTGTTCTGGTCGGGCGAGCGCAGCATCGAACTAGGCCTGGCCGACGCGCTGGGGACCGCCGATTCGGTCGCGCGCGACGTGCTCAAGGCCGAGGATATCGTCGACTATACGGTCAAGGAAAACATCGCCGAGCGCGTGGCCAAGCGCTTTGGCGCCGCGGTCGGCACCGCGGCGATGAAGACCATGCTGTGGAGCACGCGCCCGCAGGGCATGCACTGAGGCGGCGCGAGTCGCCAGATGAAAGGAAGGGGCGCCGTTGCGCCCCTTTCTGCATTTTCCGGCGTCTTCAGGCCGCCAGCAGCGAGAAGATCGCAGGCCGCTTGTGCAACGCAAGCCGGTCTGCCTTCCACGCCGACAGCGGCAGCGTGACGATGGTTTCGGTCGGCAGCGTCAGGTCAACCGCCACCGACAGCAGCGTGGTGCCGGCGCAATGCTCGCGCATGGCTTCGAGCAGCGCCGCGTTGCGGTACGGCGTTTCGATGAACACCTGCGTCTGGCTGGCCTTGCGCGAACGCTGTTCCAGCTCGCGCAGCCGCTGCGCGCGTTCGCCGGCATCGACCGGCAGGTAGCCGTTGAAGGCAAAGCTCTGGCCGTTCAGGCCCGAGCCCATCACCGCCAGCAGGATCGAGCTGGGCCCGACCAGCGGCCGCACCCGGATGCCGCGCGCATGCGCCAGCCGCACCAGCTCGGCGCCAGGATCGGCCACCGCCGGCACGCCGGCTTCGGACAGCAGGCCACCGTCGCGGCCGGCCTGGATCGGCGCGAGCAGCTCGGCCAACGCGTCGGCGCGGGTGTTGACGTTCAGCTCGCGGATCTCGATCTGCTGGATCGGGCGTGCCAGCGGGGTGCTTTCGCCCAGCTTCTTCAGGAAGGCGCGGGCGGTCTTGGCGTTTTCGGCGACCAGGTAGTCGAGCCCGGCTGCGATCTGCTGCACGCCGGCGGGAATGACTTCGACCAGCGGATCGGCTTCGTCGCGCTTGCCGAGGGTATTGGGGATCAGGAAAAGATTGCCGCTCATGGTTGGCTCCGGTGCGTCATGCCGCGAGCAGCGGGTAGCCCGCCTGGCGCAGCATGCCGGTCAGCGCGATCAGCGGCAGGCCGACCAGCGCCGTGGGATCGTCGGACTCGACGCGCGCGAGCAGCGTGATGCCCAGCCCCTCGGACTTGGCGCTGCCCGCCACGTCGTAGGGACGTTCCAGTTGCAGGTAGGTTTCGATCTCCGCGTCGCTGAGGTCGCGCATGGTCACGCGCGTCTGTACGTCGGCCAGTTGGGCGGTGCCGGTGCGCCCGTCCAGCAGGCACAGCGCCGAATGGAAGATGGCGGTGCGTCCGCGCATGCGGCGCAGCTGCGCGACGGCCTTATCGTGCACGCCGGGCTTGCCCATCTGCGCCCCGTCCAGCGTCAGCACCTGGTCCGAGCCGATCACCAGTGCACCCGGATGGCGCGCCGCGATGGCCTCGGCCTTGCGCTGCGACAGGCGCAGGGCGGTAGCCTCCGGCGCTTCGCCGCCGAGCGGGGTCTCGTCGATGTCCGGGATGGCCACTTCAAAGGGGATGCGCAGCCGCTCGAGCAGCTCGCGGCGGTAGGGCGAGCCGGAGCCAAGGATCAGCCTGGGGCGGGGGTCTTGATGCATAAGTGATTGAAGCGTAGCAGGAATAAGGCAAGGTTTGCGTGGCAAGACCTTTGACCTCCACAAGGTTTACGTCGTATAATCGTGCGTTTTGCCGCATCCGCACTTGGGCGCTGTGCCGCCAATGTGCGCGGCCGCTGTCAGCGCAGGCGTGGGATGTGGCGAGCCAGTCATTGCAATACGACGGGAGCCACGCACATGACCCAGCCAATTGACCTGCGCGCGCTCGATCTCTTCGCGTTCTGCCGCAAGAGCGAAAGCCTGAGCGGCGACGTGGCGGTGCGGGATTTGCCGCGCATCTTAGCCGAGACTGCCGCGCAAGCGCCAGCCGCGGCTCCCGAAGAGACGTTTGCCTATACGGCCACCGGCTTCGTTCGCGAAGAGGCGGCCGAGCCGGGCGCCCCGGTGGTGCGGCGGCTGTTTCTCGATGTGACCGTCAAAGGCCGGATGTGGCTGGATTGCCAGCGCTGCCTGACGCCTTATGCCGAGCCGGTCGATACGGCTACGCGCTTCGAGGTGGTGGAGAGCGAAGAGGCGGCCGATGCCGCGCCGATGGACGACGACGATGTCGACGTGATCGCCGGCTCCAAGCGTTTTTCGCTGCTGGAACTGATTGAAGATGAAGTGCTGCTGGCGCTGCCGGTGGCCCCCAAGCATGACGCCTGCCCGTCGGTGCACGAAAGCCTCGTGACCGGCACGGACGGCGAGGCCCAGCCCGAAGCTGAGCCAGAGGAAGAAAAGCGGCCGTCGCCCTTTGCGGCGCTGGCCGGCCTGAAGAACAAGCACTGAGGCCAACCGGGCCGAGGGCGTGTTCCGCAGGTGGTAGTTGAAGCATCCGGCCGGGCCCCGGCTACGCCTTGGGCGGGATGCGTGTGTTAATATTGAAAAATTCTCGAAGGAGTCATCATGGCTGTTCAACAGAACAAGAAGTCGCCGTCCAAGCGCGGCATGCATCGTTCGCACGACCACCTGACGGTCGCCCCGCTGGCCGTCGAGCCGACCACCGGCGAAACCCACCTGCGTCACCACGTCAGCCCGAACGGCTACTACCGTGGCCGCAAGGTCATCAAGACCAAGAACGACTGATAGCTTCGTGGCGTGACATTGCGTCTCGCTCGCGCATGCCTGTAAGTCGGACACAAGACGGTCAGACACAAAAAAGCGGCAAGATCGTTGCCGCTTTTTTGTTGGGCGCTCGGGACAACCGCCGGGCGTGGTGTGCGCTGCCGCGCTATCCGTACCAGGAACAATGACGATCAAAATCGCTATCGACTGCATGGGCGGCGACCACGGCGTGTCCGTGACCGTGCCCGCGGCGATCAGTTTTCTATCCCGCTACGACGATGCCGAAATGGTGCTGGTGGGCCTGCCGGACGCCATCCGGGCGCAGCTGAAAAAGCTGCATGCGCTGGATCATCCGCGTGTGAGCATCGTCGAGGCCACCGAAGTCATCACCATGGATGACCCGGTCGAGGTGGCGCTGCGCAAGAAGAAGGATTCTTCGATGCGCGTGGCCGTCACCCAGGTCAAGGAAGGCCACGCCGGTGCCTGCATCTCCGCCGGCAATACCGGCGCGCTGATGGCGGTGTCGCGCTATGTGCTGAAAACGCTCGAGGGCATCGAGCGGCCGGCCATTGCCACCACCATCCCGAACCAGGAAGGCTGGGGCACCACCGTGCTGGACCTCGGCGCCAACGCGGACTGCGAGCCCGAACACCTGCTGCAGTTCGCCCGCATGGCCGAGGCCATGGTCGCCGTGGTGGACCACAAGGACCGCCCGACCGTCGGCCTGCTGAACATCGGCGAGGAAGTCATCAAGGGCAACGAGGTGGTCAAGCGCGCCGGCGAACTGCTGCGTGCTTCCGAGCTCAATTTCTACGGCAACGTGGAAGGCAACGACATCTTCAAGGGAACGACGGATATCGTCGTTTGCGACGGCTTTGTCGGCAATGTGGCGCTCAAGAGCACCGAGGGCCTCGCCAAGATGATCGGCGGCATGATCAAGGAAGAATTCACCCGCTCGTGGTTCACCAAGCTGCTCGCGGCGGTGGCCATGCCGGTGCTGTCGCGGCTCGCCAAGCGGCTTGACCCGGCGCGCTACAATGGTGCGTCGCTGCTGGGCCTGCGCGGCCTGGTGATCAAGAGCCACGGTTCGGCCGATGCCCATTCTTTTGAGTGGGCAATCAAACGCGGGTATGATGCCGCCAAGAATGGCGTGATTCCCCGTATCGCACGGGCTTTCGCCGATAAGTCCAGCGCCGCTGGCGTGGCGCTGGCCGCCCCGGAGACAGACGCGCCCAGCGCGCATCCCAGTACCCACCCCGCTTGAGCGCCTTGCGCACCAGCCGGCGGGAACTGCGGTCCATACGATCCGACACTACATGACCAAGTACGCAAAAATCATCGGTACCGGGAGCTACTTGCCCCCGCGGCGCGTGACCAACCATGATCTGGCGGCGCAGCTTGCCGAAAAGGGCATCGAGACCAGCGACGAGTGGATCGTCTCGCGCAGCGGCATCTCGGCGCGCCACTGGGCCGAGCCCGACGTGACCAGCAGCGACCTGGCGGTCAAGGCCGCCGAGCGGGCCATCGAGGCCGCCGGCATCGACCGGCAGAGCATCGACCTGATCATCGTCGCCACGTCTACGCCGGACTTCGTCTTCCCCAGCGCCGCCTGCATGGTGCAGGAGAAGCTGGGCATCACTAACCACTGCGCGGCATTCGACCTGCAGGCGGTGTGCTCGGGCTTCGTCTATGCGCTGGCCACGGCCGACAAGTTCATCCGCAGCGGCTCGCACCGCAACGTGCTGGTGATCGGTACTGAAGTGTTCTCGCGCATTCTGGATTTCAACGACCGTACCACCTGCGTGCTGTTCGGCGACGGCGCCGGCGCAGTGGTGCTGACCGCTTCTGAAGAGCCTGGCATCCTGTCGAGCGCCATGCACGCGGACGGCAGCCACGTCGACATCCTGTGCGTGCCCGGCAATGTCTCGGGCGGCAATATCACCGGCAACGCCTTCCTGCAGATGGATGGCCAGGCTGTGTTCAAGCTTGCCGTGAACGTGCTCGACAAGGTCGCGCGCGAAGCCATGGAACTGGCAGCCATGCAGCCAGAGCAAATCGACTGGCTGATTCCGCACCAGGCCAATATCCGCATCATGCAGGGCACGGCCAAGAAGCTGGGCCTGCCCGCCGAGCGCATGGTCGCCACCGTGCACGAGCACGGCAATACTTCGGCCGCGTCGATCCCGCTGGCGCTCGACGTCGCCGTGCGCGACGGCCGCATCCGCCCGGGCCAGACCGTGCTGATGGAAGGCGTCGGCGGCGGCTTCACCTGGGGCGCGGTGCTGCTGCGCATGTAATTCGCAGCCGGTGCCCGGTGCGCGCCAATGCCGCGCGCCGCCGCGCCGGCTTCCCGTTCCATAAAGGGTTCCAATCCGATGAAATTCGCTTTCGTATTTCCCGGCCAGGGTTCACAGTCGGTCGGCATGCTCAATGCCTTTGCGGATAACGCCGTCGTGCGCGCCACCGTGGAAGAAGCCTCGGCCGCGCTGGGCCAGGATCTCGGCCGCCTGATCGCCGATGGCCCCGCTGAAGAACTGAACCTGACCACCAATACTCAGCCGGTGATGCTGACCGCCGCCGTGGCGGTCTACCGCGCGTGGCTGGACGCCGGCGGCCCGGCTCCGGCCCTGGTGGCCGGCCACAGCCTGGGCGAGTACTCGGCGCTGGTGGCCGCGGGCGTGATCCCGTTTGCCGACGCGGTGCCGCTGGTGCGTTTCCGCGCGCAGGCCATGCAGGAAGCCGTGCCGGTGGGCGAGGGCGGCATGGCCGCAATCCTGGGCCTGTCCGATGACGACGTCCGCGCCGCGTGCGCCGAAGCGGCTGCCGCCGGCGTGGTCGAAGCCGTCAACTTCAACGCCCCGTCGCAGGTCGTGATCGCCGGCCACAAGGGCGCGGTCGAGAAGGCATGCGAGATCGCCAAGGCCAAGGGCGCCAAGCGCGCGCTGCCGCTGCCGGTGTCGGCGCCGTTCCATTCGTCGCTGCTCAAGCCCGCTTCGGACCGCCTGCGCGAGCGGATGGCCGGGCTGGCGTTCGCGTCGCCGTCGATCCCGCTGGTGAACAACGTTGACGTTGCGATCGTCAATGATCCGGAAGCGATCAAGGACGCGCTGGTGCGCCAGGCCGCGGCGCCGGTGCGCTGGGTCGAGTGCGTGCAGAAGATGGCTGCCGAGGGCGTCACCCATGTGATCGAATGCGGCCCGGGCAAGGTGCTGGCCGGCATGACCAAGCGCATCGACGGCAACCTGACCGGCGGCGCGATCTTCGATCCGGCCTCGCTGCAGGACACGCTGGCCCTGCTGAAGTAAGCGCAGCGAAGTCAGCCCAGGTAGTCAGTCCAGGACAAAAGAGCACGAAAGGACATTCTGCATGACCAAACTTCTCGATAACCAGGTTGCGCTGGTCACCGGCGCCTCGCGCGGCATCGGCCGCGCCATCGCGCTGGAACTTGCCCGCCAGGGCGCCACCGTGATCGGCACCGCCACCAGCGAGTCCGGCGCCGCCGGCATCACCGAATACCTCGGCGCAGAAGGCCTGAAGGGCAAGGGCGCGGTGCTGAACGTCAATGACGCGGCCGCTTGCGATGCCCTGATCGACGAGATCGTGAAGACCCACGGCGGCATCGGCGTGCTGGTCAACAATGCCGGTATCACGCAGGACCAGCTGGCGATGCGGATGAAGGACGAGGACTGGGTCGCGGTCATCCAGACCAACCTGACCTCGGTTTTCCGACTGTCGCGCGCGGTGCTGCGCCCGATGATGAAGGCGCGCCAGGGCCGTATCATCAATATCACTTCGGTGGTCGGCTCGGTCGGCAACCCCGGCCAGATGAACTACTCGGCCGCCAAGGCCGGCGTGGCCGGCATGACCCGCTCGCTGGCCGCCGAGATCGGCAGCCGCAACGTGACCGTCAACTGCGTCGCGCCGGGCTTCATTGATACCGACATGACCAAGGCGCTGTCCGAAGAGCAGCATGCTTCGCTCAAGCAGCAGATTCCGCTGGGCCGCCTGGGGCAGCCCGAGGATATCGCCAACGCGGTGGCCTTCCTGGCCGGTCCGCAAGCCGCCTACATCACCGGCACCACGCTGCATGTGAATGGCGGGATGTACATGAATTAATCGGCTTTTTGGGTGGCGCTTTTCCGGCGAGAAGCCGGAAGAAGCCGCCTGAAGCCGTAGTGAAGTCGTAGTTTTCCGAACCAAACGGGCGCGATTCTTGCAAAGCTTGGCAGGCGGCATTTCTGTCGTCCCAAACCTGCTAAAATGCGCCCACTTTTTGTCGAACTTCCCTGGAGGGTTACATGGACAATATCGAACAACGCGTCAAGAAAATCGTGGCAGAACAGCTTGGCGTGGCCGAGGCAGACATCAAGAACGAATCCTCGTTCGTGAACGACCTCGGTGCGGACTCGCTGGACACGGTTGAACTCGTGATGGCGTTGGAAGATGAATTCGGCATGGAAATTCCCGATGAGGAAGCCGAAAAGATCACGACCGTGCAACAGGCTATCGACTACGCCACCGCGCACGTCAAGGCCTGAGCCCGTCGTATCTGAATTCCGAGCCACAGAAGGCAGGTGGGCGGGCCGTCGCGGCCTTGCCTTGCTGTTTTCTGTGGCTTTCGTCTGTTCGAAGACGCAGAATGGAATGCGCCTGTACGCCGCGCCCGTGGCCCGGCGGCAGGCTGATCCGTCGTTCCGTTGCCTCTTCACGCACCCGTAGGAAAACATAGTGAGCCGTCGTCGCGTCGTCGTCACTGGGCTTGGCCTTGTGTCTCCGGTCGGAAACACGGTTGCCGAAGGCTGGGCCAACCTGGTAGCCGGCAAGTCCGGCATCGCCACCATCACCAAATTCGATCACTCCGCGCTTTCCGTGCATTTCGCCGGTGAAGTGAAGGGCTTCAATGCTGAGGATTACATCCCGGCCAAGGAAGCCCGCAATATGGATACCTTTATCCATTACGGCATCGCCGCGGGTACGCAGGCCCTGAAGGACAGCGGCCTGGAAGTGACCGAAGCCAACGCCGAGCGTATCGGCGTACTGGTCGGCTCGGGCATCGGCGGCCTGCCGATGATCGAAGAGACCAAGGCGGTGCTGACCGAGCGCGGTCCGCGCCGCATTTCGCCGTTCTTCGTGCCGGGCTCGATCATCAACATGATCGCTGGCCACCTGTCGATCATCCACGGCATCAAGGGCCCGAACCTGGCTGCCGTGACCGCGTGCACGACCGGCCTGCACAGCATCGGCCTGGCCGCGCGCCTGATCCAGGCCGGCGACGCCGACGCCATGCTGGCAGGCGGCGCCGAGTCGACGGTGTCGCCGCTGGGTATCGGCGGCTTCGCCGCGGCCCGCGCGCTGTCGACCCGCAACGACGATCCGGCCGCAGCCTCGCGCCCGTGGGACAAGGACCGCGACGGCTTCGTGCTGGGCGAGGGCGCCGGCGTGATGATGCTGGAAGAGTACGAGTCGGCCAAGGCGCGCGGCGCGCGCATCTATGCCGAGCTGATCGGCTTCGGCATGAGCGGCGATGCGTTCCACATGACCGCGCCGAACATGGACGGCCCGCGCCGCTGCATGGTCAACGCGCTGAAGGACGCAGGCATCAACGCGGACCAGGTGCATTACCTGAACGCGCATGGCACCTCGACGCCGCTCGGCGACAAAAACGAATCCGATGCTATCAAGGCAGCGTTCGGCGACCAGGCCTACAAGATGGTGGTGAACTCGACCAAGTCAATGACCGGCCACCTGCTGGGCGGCGCCGGCGGCCTGGAATCGGTCTTCACCGTGCTGGCCGTGCACAACCAGGTGTCGCCGCCGACGATCAACATCGACAACCAGGATCCGGAATGCGACCTGGACTACGTGGCCAACACGGCGCGCGAGATGAAGATCGACGTTGCGGTGAAGAACAACTTCGGTTTCGGCGGTACCAACGGCACGCTTGTCTTCCGCCGCGTCTGATCCGTGGTTGAGGCGGGCCCTTCGCGGGCTGCGCCAGGACAGGGTCCACCCGTTGCGGTGGGCCCTGTTCGTGTTCTGCGCCGGTGAAGCGGCTGCGGTGGGGCTGCTCGTGTCCGCGCTGGCCGACACCGTTGCCGCCAGCCCGGCCGGCATGCTGTGGTGGCATGGCGCGCTGGCTCCGCTGCCCTTCGCCACCGGCGTGGTGATTGTGCGCAGCTGGCGCCGATGGACGTGTGCCTTGCGCTGGCGCTGCACGGCGCTGCTGCCGGCACCCGACGGCAGAGGGCCGCTGCGAGTCCGTATTGAAGCATCCGCCAGCCGCCACGAAGTAGTGGTGAGCGGATTCTGGCAGGCGGGCGGCGTCGCTGTCTTGCGCCTGGCCTCCCGCGCGCCTGGCTTGCCGGGTGCCGTCTTCCTCCCCTGGCAAGCCGCGTCGCCGGAACTCTCGCGGCGGTTGCAGCGCGCTGCCAGAGTTGCACTCCAGGTGCAACCCGATGCGGCCACGAGGGAACGAAATTGTTAATTCACGGTCACAGGATGCGCGTTGCTCGACGGGGCGGGCGGAGAATCGTAGGTAAAATACAACGTTTGTCGTGACGACCAAACCAAGAGATACACTGCAGGTGAGCCATACGTGAGCGAACGCGAAGCCGATCAGCTCCTAGTTGAACGCGTCCAGCAGGGCGACAAGCGGGCCTTTGAACTTCTGGTGACCAAATACCATCGGAAGATCATTCGCCTGATCTCGCGCCTGGTGAGGGACCCCGCCGAAGTCGAGGATGTGGCGCAGGATGCCTTTATCAAGGCATATCGCGCCTTGCCCCAGTTTCGCGGGGAGTCCGCCTTCTACACGTGGCTGTACCGGATCGCCGTCAATACGGCCAAGAACTACCTGGCTACCCAGGGCCGCCGCCCGGAAGCGTCGAGCGACATCGATGCGGAAGAGGCTGAAACTTTTGCGGACGGTGAGCAACTAAGGGATATCAATACGCCGGAGTCGATGCTCCATACGCGCCAGGTTGCCGAGACGGTGAACCGCGCGATGGAAGCACTGCCGGAGGAATTGCGGACCGCCATTACGCTGCGCGAGATCGAGGGCCTCAGCTATGAGGAAATCGCGGAGGCGATGGGATGTCCGATCGGCACGGTGCGCTCGCGGATCTTCCGTGCGCGCGAGGCGATTGCCGAAAGATTGCGTCCGCTGCTGGGAACGGCAGAGGGCAAGCGGTGGTAGTGGTTCCGGTGGTGGTAGTAGTTCGGTAGCAAAGAACGATGTCGTGCGGCCAGCGTTGCAGCCTATTCCTGCATCGATAAGCGACAGCAGTAGACGGGATTATCGGTGTTCAATGGAATGTCTTGGGGTGGGAAATGGGTCAGGCTCATAAGCAGTCGGTTCATGTAGTGGAAGCAGCGGAGCAGATCTCCGTTCTGATGGATGGCGAACTCGCGCCGCACGAAGTCGATGCCGTGCTTGATCTCGCGAAAGGCGATGCCGGCATGGTGGACTGGAGCACATACCAGTTGATCGGCGATGCGCTACGCTCGGAAGACCTGACGCATGCTGGCTCCACCGCCGATTTCCTCTCTCGCTTCTCCGCGCGCCTGGAGGCCGAGCCGCATGTGCTGGTGCCGGCCGTGGCGCAAGCCAGCGCCCGCCACCGCCTGCTGTTCAGGCCGTCGTGGGTGCGCCGCGCCTTGCCGGGTACCGCGATCGCGGCCGCCGTCGCAGCGGTCAGCTGGGTGGTGGTGCCGCAGATGCGCGGACCCACCGGCCTGGCCACGCCCCAAGCCGTGGTGGCGCGCGCGGAACCGTCCGCAGCCGCGCCGGCCGCCGGCATCGTCACCGTGGCCGAAACCCAGATGATTCGCGACCCGCGACTCGACGAATACCTGCGTGCCCATCGCACGTCGGTGGCAACGGATGCATTCGTGCCGACCATGCGCACGGTTGCCAACGGCGCCAGCTTCTCTCAGGAAAATACGCAGGAATAATGCCGGACATGCATAAAGGACGGTCGTCCGCCTATGTAGCGGGCGCACAGAGAATTGGGGCCCTGCGTAGGTCCCTTTTTCTGGCCTTGTGTCTGACTGCTGCAGCGGCAACCGCGCAGCCGTCGGACAGTACGCTGAACCGACGCGACGCCACCGCCTGGCTCAACAAGATCCACAAAGCCGCGCAACGCGAGAACTATGTCGGCACGCTGATCTACCAGCGCGGCAGCGTCATGCATGCGTCGCGCATCCAGCATTACAGCGACCTGGTCAACAACGAGTACGAGCGCCTGGAAACGCTGGACGGCAAGCCGCGCGAGGTGCTGCGCCAGAATGACGTGGTGCACAGCCTGATTCCGGAAGCCAAGCTCGTGGTGGTGGAGAAGCAGGAAGCCAAGGACCGCTTCCCGGCGCTGCTTGCCACCAACAAGAACGATGTGCTCGAGCTCTACGACATGCGCAGGATGCCCGCGGAGCGGGTGGCCGGCATGGATTGCGAGGTGTTCGCGCTGGAGCCGCACGATGCCGCTCGCTATGCGGTGCGCCTGTGGGCCGAAAAGAATTCCGGCTTGCTGATGCGTGCGCAGACCGTTGGCGATGGCGGCAAGGTGCTGGAGCAGGTGGCGTTCTCGCAAGTCCAGATCGGGGTGCCGTCTGAAAAGCAGCGCATCCTTGCTGCCATCAAGAGTGCCAGCAACTGGAACCACTACGAGGTGAATTACCAGCCGACCAACATTGCAGACGAAGGCTGGACGATCGCCGTGCCGCTGAAGGGTTTCCAGAAAATCCGCGAGGTGCGGCGGCCGCTGGGCGAGCTGCGGGCCTCGGCGCCCGGCAACAGCCGCGGCCAGGTCTTCGAAGTCCTGCAGGTGGTCTACAGTGACGGGCTGACCGGCCTGTCGGTGTTCATCGAGCCGGTTTCCGAGCAGCGCGTGCGCCGCGAAGGCGTGGCCGCGCTCGGCGCAACCCAGGTCGTGGTGCGCCGCATTGCCGATTACTGGATTACCGTCGTCGGCGAAGTGCCGGCGAGCACCGTACGCCAGTTTGCGACGGCCGTAGAGTACCGGCAGCCCAAGGCGGTACACTGAGCCTGACGCGGGTGCAGCCGGCGCCTCGGAATGCCCATTCTGGGTGCCGGCCCATGAATCCTGCGCATGGGGTCCCAGCCACGGGATCGTATCGGTTTTTTCTTCTTTCGCTGAATCCCGGGAGTTGTCGATGACTTTCAGATCTCCAGCCCTGGCGCGTGCCGTGGTCATGGCTGCCATGTTGGTGCTCGGCCCGACCGTGGCCGAAGTCAGCCACGCCCAGGCTGCCGCCAACAGCTACAACCTGCCTGATTTCACCGACCTGGTGGAAAAGGCCAGCCCCGCGGTGGTCAATATCCGCACCACCGAGCGCGTGCGCCAACGCGGCGGCGCCCCCGGTGACGATGAAATGGCCGAGTTCTTCCGGCGCTTCTTTGGCGTGCCCATGCCGGGCGCGCCGGCCCCGGGCACGCCGCCTCGCCGCGGGCAGCCGCAGCCGCCGCAGCAGGAAGAGCAGAGCCGCGGCGTAGGCTCGGGCTTCATCATCAGCGCCGATGGTTATGTGATGACCAACGCGCATGTGGTGGCGGACGCCGAGACCATTTACGTGACGCTGCCGGACAAGCGCGAGTTCAAGGCCAAGCTGATCGGCTCGGACAAGCGTACCGACGTGGCGCTGCTGAAGGTCGATGCCAACAACCTGCCGCGCCTGCCGCTGGGCGACTCGGAGAAAGTCCGCGCCGGCGAGTGGGTGCTGGCCATCGGCTCGCCGTTCGGGCTGGATAACAGCGTGACTGCCGGCATCGTTTCGGCCAAGGGGCGCGATACCGGCGACTATGTGCCGTTTATCCAGACCGACGTGGCGGTCAACCCCGGCAACTCGGGCGGCCCGCTGATTAACCTGCGCGGCGAAGTGATCGGCATCAACTCGCAGATCTACAGCCGCAGCGGCGGCTACATGGGCATTTCCTTCGCGATCCCGATCGACGAGGCGATGCGCGTGTCGGAGCAGCTCAAGACCGCTGGCCGCGTGACCCGCGGCCGGATCGCGGTGGCGATCGGCGACGTCACCAAGGAAGTGGCCGATTCGCTGGGACTGGGCCGTGCGCGCGGCGCACTGGTCGGCAGCGTCGAGCCGGGCGGCCCCGCCGAGAAGGCCGGCATCGAGGCCGGCGACATCATCCTGAAGTTCAACGGCCGCGATATCGAGCGCGCTTCGGACCTGCCGCGCATGGTCGGCGATACCAAGCCGGGCGCGCGCGTGCCGCTGCAGTTGTGGCGCAAGGGCGCGACCCGGGAGGTCACCATCACTGTCGCCGAGCTGGAGCCGGACGGCAAGGCGCGCGCCAGCCGCAGCGCGGCGCCCAAGGAAGACAGCGCACAGACCAGCAAGCCGAACGCGCTGGGGCTGGTGGTCACCGACCTGCCCGACACGCGCCTGAAGGAGCTCAAGCTCAAGTCGGGCGTCGAGGTAGAGCTGGCCGACGGTCCTGCGCTGCGCGCCGGCATTCGTCCGGGCGACATCATCCTGCGCCTGGGCGACACCGACGTGACCAACGCGCGTCAGTTCAACGAGCTGGTGCGCGGGCTGGACAAGAGCCGGATCGCTGCGGTGTTCGTGCGGCGCGGCGACGCCACCCAGGTGTTGACGCTGCGCCCGGGTGCCACCGCCAACCGCTGATCGGCTACCCGTCGATGGCATGCCCGTTCTGACGATCTACGGCCGGGCATACTGCCATCTGTGCGACGACATGAAGGTCGCGCTGGAGTCGCTCCGGCGCGATTTTTCTTTCGTGCTCCATGAGGTGGATGTCGACAGCGACGCCGGCCTGGAAGACCGCTTCGGCGAACTGGTCCCGGTCTTGATGCCAGGGCCACCGGAGGCGCTCGACAGCGGTGCCGCGCAGCTTTGTCACTATTTCCTCGATGATGGCGCGGTGCGGGTGCGGGTGTGGCTTGCGGCACACGGCGGCGCCCGCGCCAGCCGCTGACTGCGCCTGGCACGCTTACAGCGTGGCCATTTCGCGACCCGGAAGCCTTTGAAAATCCGGTAAAATTGCGGATTGGCGCAAAAATTGCGCCCCTGACCTTTGCGGCACGCCCGCGCACGCCTGCCGGCGCGCGGCGCTGGGCCATTTTCGAACTGCGACGAACCGTTGTTGCCGCCCGGGCCCTATTGCCGGCGCTCCCCTGAACACTAGATGGACCATATCCGTAATTTCTCGATCATTGCCCACATCGACCATGGGAAGTCCACCCTGGCCGACCGGATCATTCAGCTCTGTGGAGGGCTGTCGGATCGGGAGATGGAAGCGCAGGTCCTCGACTCGATGGATATCGAGAAAGAGCGCGGCATCACCATCAAGGCGCAGACCGCCGCGCTGTCTTACAAGGCGCGCGACGGCAAGGTCTACAACCTGAACCTGATTGATACCCCGGGGCACGTCGACTTCAGCTATGAAGTCAGCCGCTCGCTGTCCGCCTGCGAAGGCGCGCTGCTGGTGGTCGACGCCTCGCAGGGCGTCGAGGCGCAGACCGTGGCCAACTGCTACACCGCGATCGAGCTGGGCGTGGAAGTGGTGCCCGTGCTGAACAAGATCGACCTGCCGCAGGCCGACCCCGAGAACGCGATCCAGGAGATCGAGGACGTCATCGGCATCGACGCGCAGGATGCCACGCCGTGCTCGGCCAAGACAGGCCAGGGCGTGCAGGACGTGATCGAAGCCCTGATCGCCAAGGTGCCGCCGCCCAAGGGCGATACTGACGCACCGCTGCAGGCGCTGATCATCGATTCCTGGTTCGACAACTATGTCGGCGTGGTAATGCTGGTGCGCGTGGTCAACGGCACGCTGCGCACCAAGGACAAGGTCCTGCTGATGGCCACCGGCGCGCAGCACCTGGTCGAGCAGGTGGGCGTGTTCACGCCCAAGTCGATCCAGCGCGATTCGCTGACTGCAGGCCAGGTGGGCTTTGTCATCGCCGGCATCAAGGAACTGAAGGCCGCCAAGGTGGGCGACACCATCACCACGGTGCAGCGCAAGGCCGAGGCGCCGCTGCCGGGTTTCAAGGAAGTCAAGCCGCAGGTGTTTGCCGGCCTGTATCCGGTTGAAGCCAACCAGTATGAAGCGCTGCGCGAGTCCCTGGAAAAGCTCCGGCTGAATGACGCCTCGCTGATGTTCGAGCCGGAAGTGTCGCAGGCACTGGGCTTCGGCTTCCGCTGCGGCTTCCTGGGCCTCCTGCACATGGAAATCGTGCAGGAACGCCTGGAGCGCGAGTTCGACATGGACCTGATCACGACCGCGCCGACGGTGGTGTACCAGGTCGAGATGCGCGACGGCACCATGATCACGGTTGAAAATCCGGCGAAGATGCCGGACCCGAGCAAGATCGAGGCGATCCTGGAACCGATCGTCACGGTCAACCTGTACATGCCGCAGGAATATGTCGGCTCGGTGATCACGCTGTGCACGCAGAAGCGCGGCACGCAGATCAACATGAGCTACCACGGCAAGCAGGTGCAGCTGACCTACGAAATCCCGATGGCGGAAATCGTGATGGACTTTTTCGACCGCCTGAAGTCGGTTTCGCGCGGCTATGCGTCGATGGACTACGAGTTCAAGGAATATCGCCCGTCGGATGTGGTCAAGGTCGATATCCTGATCAACAGCGACAAGGTCGATGCGCTGTCGGTGATCGTGCACCGCTCCAACTCGCAATACCGCGGCCGCGAAGTAGCAGCCAAGATGCGCGAGATCATTCCGCGCCAGATGTACGACGTGGCGATCCAGGCGGCGATCGGCTCGAATATCATCGCGCGCGAGAACGTCAAGGCGCTGCGCAAGAACGTGCTGGCCAAGTGCTACGGCGGCGATATCAGCCGCAAGAAGAAGCTGCTGGAAAAGCAGAAGGCCGGCAAGAAGCGCATGAAGCAGGTGGGTACGGTCGAGATCCCGCAGGAGGCCTTCCTGGCCATCCTGCAGGTGGACGACAAGTAAGGCACCGGCAGCACGATGCCACGCGCAGCGGTTCGCCGTGCGCGTAACAGAACAGGCTGTACCAGGATTTCCAAGAACCAGAAGCCGTCATGAATTTTGCACTGATCCTTTTTGTGCTGGTGGTGATTACGGGTGTTGCGTGGGTCGCGGACAAGCTCGTGTTCGAGCGGCAGCGCCGCGCCTCGGCGCGGCTGGCGCTGGCCGAATTCGATTCCCGCCAGGCGGCGCTGCAAGGCGGCTTTGGCGCGACCGATGCCGACGCCACGCGCAAGCGCCTGGCCGAAGAAAAGCTGCGCCAGCCGTGGTGGCTGGAATACTCGGCCAGCTTCTTCCCGGTGATCCTGGCGGTGTTCGTGCTGCGCTCGTTCGTGGTCGAGCCGTTCAAGATCCCGTCGGGCTCGATGATCCCGACGCTGCTGATCGGCGACTTCATCCTGGTCAACAAGTATGAATACGGCATCCGCCTGCCGGTGGTGAACAAGAAAATCATGGACATGCGCGAGCCCCAGCGCGGCGACGTGATGGTGTTCCGCTACCCGAAGGACCAGTCGCTCGATTACATCAAGCGCGTCATCGGCGTGCCGGGCGACACGGTGCAGTATTTCAACAAGCGGCTGACCATCAATGGCAAGCCGGCCGAATACACGGTGCTGCCGGATTTCCTGGACGAAGAGCGCCTGGCGTACTCCAAGCATTTCCGCGAAAAACTGCCCGGCAGCGTCGACCATGGCATCCTTAACGATGCCGACCGGCCGGCGTTCGTGGCGGGCGCCGACCCGGATTTCCCTTACCGGGAAAACTGCACTTACAATCAGCAGGGTGTGACGTGCAAGGTACCTGCAGGTCACTATTTCGTGATGGGCGACAACCGGGACAACAGCCTCGACTCCCGCTACTGGGGATTCGTGCCGGACGAGAATATCGTCGGCAAGGCTTTTGTCATCTGGATGAACCTGGGCAATTTCGGACGCGTGGGCTCCTTTAAATAAGCCAATCCGCGCGGCGCAAGAACACTCAACACAACAGAGGGCAAGCGCAAATGGGTCAGACCGGGAAGGTTAAGGGGAAAGAACAAGGCCGGAAGTACGGGCAGGCCGGGCCACGGCGCCGCGGGCAGGGCGGTTTTTCCGTCTGGACGCTGCTGGTGGTCGTGGTCTTCGTGATTGGCGTGGCCTTGCCGGCCGTACGCTCGATCCCGAGCCTGGTGGAGTATTTTTCAGTCAAGCGCGCCGCCAGCTTCGCGAAGCAGCGCGCAGTCAACAAACGTGAAGTCGTCGAGTATTTCGACAAACAGGCAGCCATCGACCGGATTGCCGCAGTCAAGGGCGAAGACCTGCTGGTCCGCGAGGACGATAACGGCAACATCCGCTCGGTCGATTTTTCGTACCGGACCGAAGTGCCCGTCTACGGACCCCTGAGTCTTCTGATCACCTATTCGGGAACGCAGCACTGATATGAACCTCGACGCCTTGCAGCAACGACTCGGCTACCGATTCAGCAAGCCAGAATTGCTGCAGCAGGCGCTGACGCACCGCAGCCACAGCGCCCAGCACAACGAACGCCTCGAGTTTCTGGGCGATTCGGTGCTCAACTGCGCGGTGGCGGACATGCTCTATGGCATGTTCGGCAAGCTCGACGAAGGCGACCTGTCGCGCGTGCGGGCCAACCTGGTCAAGCAGCAGGCCCTGTATGAGATCGCCCAGATGCTGCAGCTGTCCGAGACGCTGCGCCTGGGCGAGGGCGAGTTGAAGAGCGGCGGTTTCCGCCGTCCGTCGATTCTCGCCGACGCGCTCGAAGCCATTGTTGGCGCGGTCTTCCTCGATACCGGCTTCGAGGCCGCGCGCGCGCTGATCCGCAAGCTCTATATCCCGATCCTGGAGCAGGTGGACCCGCGTACGCTCGGCAAGGACGCCAAGACCCTGCTGCAGGAATACCTGCAGGGCCACAAGATCGCGCTGCCGCAATATAACGTAATCGCCACCCACGGGGCCGCGCACAGCCAGCAGTTTGAAGTCGAGTGCACGGTGCCTAAACTGGAAGTCCGGGTGTTCGGCACCGGTGCCTCGCGGCGCGCCGCCGAGCAGGCCGCCGCCAAGCTGGCGCTGGACGAAGTCCAGAAGCTGGTACCGCAGCTGCTCAAGCGCAGCCGCGCCGAGCGCACCGGCAAGACCCGCAAGCAACCCCAGCCGCAGGACCCGCAGCTGTCTCTCAGGTTGAAGGAATGACCGAATCTAACCATCCGCAGCAAGACGCGGCGGATACCCCGGCCGCGGCGTTCCGCTGCGGCACCGTGGCCATCGTCGGCCGCCCCAACGTGGGCAAGTCCACGCTGATGAACGCGCTGGTCGGCCAGAAGATCAGCATCACCTCGCGCAAGGCGCAGACCACGCGGCACCGCATCGTCGGCATCCAGACCACGGATGACGCGCAGTATGTGTTCGTCGATACGCCCGGATTCCAGACCCGCCACGCCAGCGCGCTGAACCGTTCGCTGAACCGCGCGGTCACGTCGACGCTGTCGTCGGTGGACCTGATCCTGTTCGTGGTCGAGGCCGGCTATTACGGCGCCGACGACGAGAAGGTGCTGTCGCTGCTGCCGAAGAACACGCCGGTGCTGCTGGTGACCAACAAGCTCGACCGCATCGGCGAGAACCGCTCGGAAGTGATGATGCCCTTCCTGGAAAAGATGGGGCAGCTGTTCCCGTTCCGCGAAGTGGTGCCGATGTCGGCCAAGACCCGCGACCATATCGCGCGGCTGTTCGACATCATCCGGCCCTACCTGCCGGAAGGCGAGCCGATGTATGACGCCGATGCGATGACCGATCGCAGCGAGCGCTTCCTCGCCTCGGAAATCATCCGCGAGAAGGTGTTCCGCTGGACCGGCGACGAGCTGCCGTACACCAGCACCGTGGTCATCGACAAGTTCGAGACCGAGGGCCGGCTGCGCCGCGTCTTTGCCACGATCCTGGTCGAGCGCGACGCGCACAAGGCCATGATCATCGGCAACAAGGGCAGCAAGCTCAAGCAGATCTCCACCGAGGCGCGCCTCGACATGGAGAAGTTGTTCGACGGCAAGGTCTACCTTGAAATGTGGATCAAGGTGAAGAGCGGCTGGGCCGACAACGAAGCCGGACTGCGGGCCTACGGCTACGAGTGAGCGCACTGCGAGCGAAAGGCGAGCGACCCTTGAGCAAGACGGCTGACATCGCGCGCGCGCCGGCGCCCCGCGCCCGCCGCGCCGATCCGGTGGTGGACGAGGCGGCCGAACTGCTCGACAGCAAGGCGCTGCCCGGCATGGCTGGTGTTGGCGATGTGGCGGCGGCACGCGCCATGATGGACCGCGCCATGCGCATCGTGCCGGCACGGCCCGAATCGCGCGTCGCCGACCAGCCGGGCTTTGTGCTGCATGCCTGGCCGTATCGCGAGACCAGCCTGATCCTTGATGTCTTCACGCGCGACCATGGCCGCATCTCGATGGTGGCCAAGGGCGCCAAGCGCCCGCATTCGGCGTTGCGCGCGGTGCTGCAGCATTTCCATCCGGTGTCGGTGTCGTGGAGCGGCCGCGGCGAGGTCAAGACGCTGACCAAGGCCGAATGGGTCGGCGGCATGCCGCCGCTGGCTGGCGATGCGCTGCTGTCCGCGTTCTATCTCAACGAACTGGTGATGCGCTTCTGCCCGCGCGAAGATGCCTACCCCGTGCTGTTCCGCCATTACCTGGCCACGCTCACGCGGCTGGCGCATGGCGAGCCCGCCGGGCTGGTGCTGCGCAGCTTCGAGCGTGTGCTGCTGCAGGACACCGGCTTCGCCGTGGCCTTCGACCAGTGCCTGAGCACCGGCGAGCGCGTGCAGCCGGGGCTCGACTATGTCTACCAGCCCGAGCGCGGCGTGCGCCGCGCCCAGCCGAGCGACCCTTCGTCCTGGCCGGTGGTGTCGGGCCAGACGCTGCTCGACATGGCGCAGGACGATTACAGCCGCGCGCAGACCGCGGCGCAAAGCCGGGCGCTGATGCGCTTCCTGCTGCATTATTATCTGCAAGGCGAACCGCTGAAAACGCGCCAGATACTGATCGACCTGCAGTATCTGTGACCGAATCATTCCAATCCGAATCTCTCCTGCTCGCATGATCTTCCACGCAAATCCGGGCGTCATCGACCTTGGCGTCAATATCGACCACGTCGCCACGCTGCGCAACGCGCGCGGCACCGTGTATCCCGACCCCATCCAGGCTGCGCTGCAGGCCGAGGAAGCCGGCGCGGACCTGATCACGCTGCACCTGCGCGAAGACCGCCGCCATATCCGCGACGCCGACGTGCGCGCGCTGCGCCCGCAACTGGCCACGCGCATGAACCTCGAATGCGCGATTACGCAGGAGATGCTCGATATCGCTTGCGAGATCCGCCCGCAGGACGTGTGCCTGGTGCCCGAGCGCCGCGAAGAGGTGACCACCGAAGGCGGCCTCGATGTGGCCGGGCGCTTCGAGCAGGTCAAGGCCGCCTGCGCGCAGCTGGCCGGCGCCGGCATCCGCGTGTCGCTGTTCATCGATGCCGATCCCGACCAGATCGCCGCCGCGGCCGCGTGCGGCGCGCCGGTGATCGAGCTGCATACCGGCGCCTATGCCGATGCGCAGTCGCCCGACCAGCAGGCGGCGGAATTCCGCCGCATCGCCGAGGGTGTCGACGCAGGCCTGAAGCATGGGCTGGTGGTCAACGCCGGACACGGCCTGCACTACACCAATGTCCAGCCCATCGCGGCGCTGCCCGGCATCAAGGAGCTGAACATCGGCCATGCCATCGTCGCGCATGCGGTGTTCGTCGGCTGGCAGAACGCGGTGCGCGAGATGAAGGCCATTATGGTGGCCGCGCGCCTGGGCACGCGCTATCCCATCGCGGGCGCGCCGGCGTGATCTACGGCGTCGGCACCGACATCATCCAGATCGCCCGCGTGCAGGGCGTGATGGAACGCACCCACGGCCGCTTCGCGGAAAAGGTGCTGGGACCCAACGAGCTGGCCAAGTACCACGCGCGCAAGGCGCGTTCCGAGAAGCGCGGGCTCGCCTTCCTGTCCACGCGTTTTGCCGCCAAGGAAGCCTTTTCCAAGGCCATCGGCCTGGGCATGCGCTGGCCGATGACGTGGCGCGCGATGGAACTGATGAACCTCCCTTCGGGCGAGCCTGCGCCGGTATGCCACGGCGAGCTGGCGGCATGGCTTGCGGAACGCGGCCTCACTGTGCGGGTCAGTGTCAGTGACGAACATGACTATGCGGTCGCCTTCGCCATTGCCGAGCGCACCGGCGGGGCGGCTCCCCAAACCAAAGCCTTGTGAATCCAACCACTTCCATGTCCAAGAAGAACTCCGGCAAGCGGCCGGGCCCGGTGGTCCTCGACGTCGTCGGCAAGCAGCTCGATACCGACGATGCGCGCCGCATCGCGCATCCGCTGACCGGCGGCGTGATCCTGTTCGCGCGCAACTTCGAATCGCGCTCGCAGTTGCAGGCGCTGACGTGCGCGATCCGCGCGGTGCGCGACGACGTGCTGATCTGCATCGACCATGAAGGCGGCCGCGTGCAGCGCTGCAAGACCGATGGCTTTACCCATCTGCCGGCGATGCATCGGCTGGGCGAGCTGTGGGACCGCGATGTGCTGGCGGCCACGCGCGCCGCGGTGGCATGCGGCTATGTGCTGGCGGCCGAGCTGCGCGCCTGCGACATCGATTTCAGCTTCACGCCGGTGCTGGACCTCGACTACGGGCGCAGTGCCGTGATCGGCGACCGCGCCTTTCATGCCGACCCGCGCGTGGTGACGATGCTGTCCGGCCACCTCAACCACGGCCTGCTGCTGGCCGGCATGAGCAACTGCGGCAAGCACTTCCCCGGCCACGGCTATGTCGAAGCCGACTCGCACGTGGCGATCCCGGTCGACGAACGTACGCTGGACGAGATCCTCGGACAGGACGCGCGCCCGTATGAATGGCTGGGCCTGGGCCTGTCGTCGGTGATGCCGGCGCACGTGATCTATCCCAAGGTCGACCCGAATCCGGCCGGCTTCTCGCGCTACTGGCTGCAGGACGTGCTGCGCGCGCAACTGGGCTTCGAAGGCGTGATTTTCAGCGACGACCTCAGCATGGAGGGCGCCAGCGTGGCCGGCAACGTGACCGAGGCCGCGCGCGCCGCGCTGGCGGCAGGCTGCGACATGGTGCTGATCTGCAACCACCCGGATCGCGCCGACCAGTTGCTGACCGAACTCGACACAGGCATCGACAAGGCCTCGCAGCGCCGCGTCCGCAAGCTGTTCCCGCGCCGCAAGCCGATGGACTGGAACAAGCTGCAGGGCGAAGGCGAATACCGCGCTGCGCTGCGCACGCTGCGCGAGTACGAGCTGATCGCCTGATCCGCGGGCGTACAAAAACAGAAAAGGCAGCCGAGGCTGCCTTTTTCCTTGCCGGTCCCGCTGTGCGAGCCGGGACCTTGCGCGCGCCTTAGTTGGCGCGGCTGCGGTATTCGCCGGTACGGGTGTCGATTTCGATCTTGTCGCCGATGTTGCAGAACAGCGGGACTTGCAGTTCGAAACCGGTGTTGATCTTGGCGCCCTTGAGCACCTTGCCCGACGAGGTGTCGCCCTTGACGGCCGGCTCGGTGTAGACGATTTCGCGGACCAGCGTGGTCGGCATTTCGACCGAGATGGCCTTGTCGTTGTAGAACACGACTTCGACGTTCATGCCGTCTTCGAGGTAGTTCAGCGAGTCACCCATGCTGTCCTGCTCGACTTCGTACTGGTTGTAGTCGGCGTCCATGAACACGTACATCGGGTCGGCGAAGTACGAGTAGGTGCACTCGCGGCGCTCCAGCACCACGACTTCGAACTTGTCGTCGGCCTTGAACACCGACTCGCCCGGGGCGTCGGTCAGCAGGTTCTTGTACTTCATCTTGACCACGGCTGCGTTGCGGCCCGACTTGTTGTACTCGGCCTTCTGCACGACCATCGGATCGCCGCCGATCATGAACACGTTACCGACGCGGAGTTCCTGTGCGATTTTCATCTGAACTGTTTTCCTGAATAAGAAAGTAGGAATCTGGAATGGCGAAGGCGCGCTGCCGGCATTACCGCTGCGGTCGGGCAAATGCTCCACCGAAAGCCGCCGAAGCCGGTATCCACGCGCTCGCGACCCCGTGCTCAGCTTGCATTCAGGTCTTCAGCCCCCGCGTTCGACGCATGGGAGAGGACCCGGTTCTCCGGCCCGGTCGCCATTTGAATCAACCGGTTATTTTACCTGATTTTCGCAAAACGCCACCAGGTTGGCGGCAAGATCTCCGGGATGCTGCAAGCGCCGCTCCCAGCGCGGCGCGGTTGCGGCAAGTGCCTCCAGATGCGCTCGCAGGCGTGGCCAGTCGACGGGAACGCCATAGCCGTTCCACGCGTGCCAGAAATCGGTTAATGCAGCGGCGGCGTCGGGTGCCACCCCGCTTTGGCGGAACAGGTCGAGCCAGGCATCGAGCTTGACCTCGTGTGCCGCATCGTCCTGCGGGTAGATATGCCAGACCAGTGGCCGCGCTGCCCACTGCGCGCGGACGAAAGAGTCCTCGCCCCGCACGAAGTTCAGGTCGCAGGCCCACAGCAGTTCGTCGAAGTGCTCCTGGCGTACGAATGGGATCAGCTGCACGCACAGCCTGCCACGTTCCACCGGGTCGCCGATCCGCAGCGGCGCGCCCAGCCATTCGGCGACCTGGTCCGCAGCCAGGCCGGCGGGCACCAGGCAATGGACCGTCTCGGCGCCTTCGCGCCATTGCTCCAGCAGCGCGGGCAGGGCCGGGTTGCGGTAGGCAAACAGGCTCACCCGCAGCGCGTCGGGCCGGGGCGTCACGCTCAGCCGATGCCACAAGGCAGCCTGGGCGGCTGTTCCGCCAAGGAAGGCGGCGCGCTGCGCGCCCAGCATCGATTCCCGCAACAGGCCGCCGGTGCCGGGCTCGAAGCCGGGGAAGAAGAAGTGCTTTACCAGCGGCAGCCGCGGATGGGGCGAGGGCATCGCATGATGCTCCCGCACCCACTGTTCGGCGCTCATGTATTCCAGGTTGATCCAGGCGGGCTTGGGGTCGCGCGCGGCCATGCGGGCCAGGAAGGCTTGCGGCACTTCGCAGGCGAAGGCTTCGATGACGGCATCGTGTGGCGCCACCCCGGCGGTGTCATCCACGTCGCTATCATCACCCGGGCCTGCCGGCCGCCACGGACGAATTTCCACGCCCGCCAGGCGCTGCACGGTGGCGCCGGTATCGAGTTCAGGCGCCAGCCGCGCGAAGCTCGCCAGGTCATCGACCCATAGCCGCACCGCGTGCCCGTGCTCCTGCGCGAGCTGGCGGGCCAGCCGCCAGCCGACGCCGATGTCGCCGAAATTGTCGATCACGGTGCAGAAGATGTCCCAGGAGCGGATAGGCATGGCGGGTAAAGGCGCGCGCGGGCGGGACGCGCGCTGAATTGCTCTAAACTTGCGATTTTAGAGGCCGCGTCACTTTGTTGCGCGCGAGCCGTGTAGCGGTCACCGTCCCCCAATGTCCGACCAGCAATCCGATTCACCGAAACCCGAGGCCGATGTGGCGGCCGAAACGCCGGCCGACGTTCCGGCTGACGTGCAGCCCGAGATCGCCGCCGAAGCTCCGGGCGCTCCGGGCGAATTGCCGCCGGAGCCCTTCGACCCCAAGCCGGTCATCTCGCGCCTGCCGGGCCTGCCCGGCGTGTACCGCTATTTCGATGCCGCCGGCAATGTGCTGTATGTCGGCAAGGCGCGCGACCTGAAGAGGCGGGTCTCGAGCTATTTCACCAAGACCCAGCTGTCGCCGCGCATCGCGATGATGGTCGCGCGCATCGCCCGTATCGAGACCACGGTGGTGCGCACCGAGGCCGAGGCGTTGCTGCTCGAGAACAACCTGATCAAGGCGCTGGCGCCGCGCTACAACATCCTGTTCCGCGACGACAAGTCGTACCCGTTCCTGAAGCTGACCGGGCACCGCTTCCCGCGCATGGCGTACTACCGCGGCGCCACCGACCGCAAGCACCAGTACTTCGGCCCGTTCCCGAGCGCCTATGCGGTGCGCGAGAGCATGCAGATCCTGCAGAAGGTGTTCCAGCTGCGCACTTGCGAGGACACCGTCTTCAACAACCGCACCCGGCCTTGCCTGCTGCACCAGATCCATCGCTGCACGGGCCCGTGCGTCAACGCCATCAGCGAAGAGGACTACGCGCGTGACGTGGCCAACGCGGCGCGCTTCCTGCAGGGCCGCCAGACCGAAGTGCTGGAAGGCCTGCAGGGCAAGATGGAGCAGCATGCCGAGCGGCTCGAGTTCGAGCAGGCCGCCGCGGTGCGGGACCAGATCGCGGCGCTGTCGACCGTGCTCAAGCGCCAGGCGGTGGAGGAAGTGGGCGGGCAGGCGCGCGATATCGACGTGCTGGCCGTGGCGGTGGAAGGCGGGCGCGCCTGCGTCAACCTGGCCATGGTGCGCGGCGGGCGGCATCTCGGCGACAAGGCCTATTTCCCGGCCCATGCCGACGAGGCCGCGATGATCGTCGAGGATGCCGACCAGCGCGACACGCTGGACGAAGCCGGCGCCGCCGAGGCTGCACTACCGCTCACCGTCGAGCGCATCGCCGCCCGGGTGTTGTCCGCCTTCATGGTGCAGCACTACCTGGAGCAATCCGCACCCCCCATCATCGTCGTCAGCCATATGCCGGACGACGGCGCGGTGTTGGAGGCGCTGTCGCTGCACGCCGGCCGCAAGGTGACGCTGGTGCGCCAGCCGCAGGGCCAGCGCAAGGTGTGGCTGGAGATGGCGCAGCAGGGCGCGGCGCTGGCGCTGTCGCGCCGGCTGGCCGAGCAGGGCAGCCAGGAGGGGCGTACGCGCGCGCTGGCGGAAACCATCGGCCTGGACCTGGAAGACCTGGCGCTGCTGCGGGTGGAGTGCTTCGATATCAGCCATACCGCCGGCGAGGCGACGCAGGCGTCGTGCGTGGTGTACCACCACCATGACATGCAGAACAGCGAATACCGCCGATACAACATCCAGGACATCATCCCCGGCGACGACTATGCCGCCATGCGCCAGGTGCTTACGCGCCGCTACCAGAAGCTGGTCGAGCAGATGCAGGAAGACGGCGGCGGGCAGGCCGGCGGTGAGTCCGCCGCGCTGCTGCCGCAGATCGTGCTGATCGACGGCGGCAAGGGCCAGGTCGAGGTGGCGCGCCAGGTATTCGAGGAGCTGGGGCTGGATATCGGCTTGCTGGTCGGCGTGGCCAAGGGCGAAGGGCGCAAGGTCGGCCTGGAGACGCTGGTGTTCGCCGACGGCCGGCCGTCGCTGGAGCTGGGGCAGGGCAGCGCGGCGCTGATGCTGGTGGCGCAGATCCGCGACGAGGCCCACCGCTTCGCCATTACCGGCATGCGCGCGCGCCGGGCCAAGGCGCGCACGACCTCGCGGCTGGAAGAGATCGAAGGCGTGGGCGCACGCCGGCGGCAGAAGCTGCTGACCCGTTTCGGCGGCCTGCGCGGCGTGATGGCCGCCAGTATCGACGAGCTGGCCAGCGTCGAGGGCATCTCGCGCGGGCTGGCCGAGGAGATCTACCGGCAGCTGCATTGACCCGCGGCAGTTGCTGGCGCGGGCAGGAAAATGACCAATGATGGTCGATTGGTCCCGAAATCGGCGACAATCGCGGGATTGGTCACGTTCCCCCGCCGCCCGAGTTCCATGCCTTTCAATATTCCGATCCTGCTGACCTGGCTTCGTGTCGCCATGATTCCCCTGGTGGTGGGCGTGTTCTACCTGCCCGACGCATGGCTTCCCATGCACACCAAGAACCTGACGGCGGCGGCGTTCTTTATCATCGCCGCGGTGACGGACTGGCTCGACGGCTTCCTGGCGCGGCGCTGGAACCAGACCTCGTCGTTCGGCGCATTCCTGGACCCGGTCGCCGACAAGCTGATGGTGACGGCTGCGCTGCTGTCGCTGCTGGCGCTGGATCGGGTCACCGACCTGATCGCGCTGGTCATCATCGGCCGCGAGATCACGATCTCGGCGCTGCGCGAGTGGATGGCGCAGATCGGCGCGTCCAAGAGCGTGGCAGTGAACTTCCTCGGCAAGCTGAAGACCACAGTGCAGATGATCGCGATCCCGCTGCTGCTGTTCAGCGGTCAGCTGTTCGGCTTCGACGCCTATGTGCTGGGCACGTGGATGATCTACCTGGCCGCGGTGCTGACGCTGTGGTCGATGATCTATTACATGAAGCTAGCCTGGCCGCAGATCCGGGAGCGCAGCAGTGTCGTGGCGGGTGCCGGCGCCCGGAAGTGAAAAGAAATTCCAAAAAGGTGTTGACGCAGAGAAGAGCTTTTTGCATAATTTCATTCTCGTTGCTGACGACGCAAACGAAAGCAGCGAGATAAGGCGGGTTTGGCGCAAGATGTTGTGTGATAGTGCTAAATTGCGAAATAAAATGCCTTAAAAGTTTTTGAAGCAGTACCCTGCGGGAGTAGCTCAGTTGGTAGAGCGCAACCTTGCCAAGGTTGAGGTCGCGAGTTCGAGACTCGTCTCCCGCTCCAGGTTATCGAAGGGTTCGGCAACGTGCATGGCACTGGCCGGGCCGGCAGCAAAAAGTTGTACGCGGGAGTAGCTCAGTTGGTAGAGCGCAACCTTGCCAAGGTTGAGGTCGCGAGTTCGAGACTCGTCTCCCGCTCCAATCCCCAAAGGGAAGCAACGCTTCCCTTTTTGTTTGGGTTGAATTGCCGTGGCAGGCCAGCCGGCAGCATCGGCTGAATGCGGCTACAATCCAGCATCACGTCACCTGGCGGGGTGGCAGAGTGGTTATGCAGCGGCCTGCAAAGCCGTGTACGCCGGTTCGATTCCGACCTCCGCCTCCAGTTGCAAAGCAAAAACGGCGCCCAAGGGCGCCGTTTTTGCTTTGCGCATGTTTAGCGCTCGTTCGCCCAGCCTCGCGCAGCCGCCCCGCGCCGCGAATTGCCTCGCATTTCTGCGCTTTGAGCGCGCGGCGGGCATGTTACATTACTCCTGTCGTACGCTTTTCCGGGTGCGCCGCGCGATGGGTCGCGGCGCAGCATGTCATACGCCATTCCCGATCCGTGATGCGCCTCCAGCGTGTCCGGGGCCGCTGCGGCACTTCCCGTTCTTTCCCTGCTTGTCCCGTTACGAGGCTGCCATCGTGCCGCGCCGACCGCTGGTGCGCGCCGCATGGTGGGTCATGGCATCGTGGCGCGCGGGGAGGGCGGGTGGAATCCAGCCATCGCCGTCCAGCCCCTGACACGAGGAACCCCGCGCGCATGCATCACGCCACCCCGCTCATCAGCACCATCGTCGGTGGTATCGTCCTGGCCTTCGTCCTTGGCGCTATCGCCAGCAAGCTGCGGCTGCCGCCGCTGATCGGCTACCTGTGCGCGGGGATCGTGGTGGGACCGCATACGCCGGGCTACACGGCCGACCAGGCGCTCGCGCCGGAGCTTGCCGAACTCGGCGTGATTCTGCTGATGTTCGGCGTCGGGCTGCATTTCTCGATCAAGGACCTGATGGCGGTGAAGCGCATCGCGATCCCCGGGGCGGTCGTGCAGATCGGTATCGCGACCTTCCTCGGCATGCTGGTGGCGTGGGGTTTCGGCTGGTCGTGGGGGCAGGGGCTGGTGTACGGCCTGGCGCTGTCGGTGGCCAGTACCGTGGTCCTGCTCAAGGCGCTGCAGGAGCGCGACCTGGTGGAATCGCCCCAGGGGCGGATCGCAGTAGGCTGGCTGATCGTTGAAGACCTGGCCATGGTGCTGGCGCTGGTGCTGTTGCCAGCGATGGCGGGTCTGCTTGCCGGCGCCGCGGACGCCGGCGCCGAAGGCAGTCCGGGCACCGGCGACGTCCTGCTGGCGGTGCTCTCGACGCTGGGCAAGGTCGCCGCCTTTGTCGCGGTCATGCTGGTGATCGGGCGCCGCTTTATTCCGTGGATGCTCGAGCGCATCGTCTGGACCGGCAATCGCGAGATGTTCCGCCTGGGCGTGCTGGCGACCGCGCTGGGCGTTGCCTATGGCGCGTATTCACTATTTGGCGTGTCCTTCGCACTGGGGGCCTTCTTTGCCGGCATGGTGCTGGCCGAATCTGAATTCAGCCATCGCGCGGCCGAAGAATCGTTGCCGCTGCGCGATGCCTTTTCGGTGCTGTTCTTCGTCTCGGTCGGCATGCTGTTCGATCCCATGGTGCTGGTCAACGACCCATGGGGCGTGCTGTCGACGCTGTTTATCATCGTGGTCGGCAAATCGCTGGCGGCGATGGGCATCGTACGGGTGTTCGGGCACTCCGGGCAGACCGGCATGACGATTGCCGTCAGCCTGGCGCAGATCGGCGAGTTCTCCTTCATCCTGGCGAGCCTGGGCGTGTACCTGAACATCCTGCCCGAGCGCGGCCAGGCATTGATCCTGGCGGGTGCGCTGCTGTCGATCATGCTCAATCCGGTGCTGTTCCACCTGCTCGACCTGTACACCGCGCGCAGCAAGCGCAGCGAGCCGCAGGCGGCATAGCTGTCCGCGCTCAGGCGGCCCGCAGGAGGCGTCACGCGCCGATACGCGGCGCCATGGTGCGCAGGTATTCGGTGAAGGCCAGCAGGCCTTGCGTCGGGAACTTGTCCTGGTGCACGACCAGTTGCAGCGGCCGCACGATGCGCGGCAAGCCTTCGCGGATCGCCACCAGCGTGCCTTGCGCGAGTTCGTCGCGCACCACGTACAACGACAGGCAACTGACGCCGAAGCCGCTCATCACCGCGCGCTTGATTGCTTCGGCGTTGCCCAGTTCCAGCGCGAAGCGCAGTTCGCCCAGCAACGGCACCAGGCGTTCCTCGATCACCTCGCGCGTGCCCGAGCCCGGTTCGCGCACGATCCATTCGGCGTCGCGCAGTGCCACCAGGTCGTTCGGCGTGAGCGCCAGCGGATGCGACGGGCCAACCACCACCACCATCTCGTCATCGCACCAGTGCATGCTGCGCAGGTCGCGCTCGTGGCTGGCGCCTTCCACCAGGCCGATGTCGGCTTCGAACTGCAGCAGCGACTGCAGCACTTCGCGGGTGTTGCCGATGCGCAGGTCCAGCGTGCAGGGCCCGCTGCGCGAATGACGGAATCCCGCCAGCAGCGGCGGCAGGATATAGCTGCCGATGGTATTGCTGGCCGCGATGCGCAACTGCACCCCGGTCTGTGTGGCAAAGCGCTCCAGCTCATGCGCCTGGTCCAGCAGCGCCAGCGCGCGCGGGAAGAACTGGCGGCCGGTCTCGTTGATGCTGAGCCGGCGTGCGATGCGATCGAACAGCGGGCTGTCCAGCGCACGTTCGAGCTCTGCCAGTGAAGCGCTGACCGCTGACTGCGACATCGCCAGCGCCTGCGCGGCTGCCATGGTGCTGCCGTGCTGGGCCACGGCGACGAAGACGGACAGCTGGCGCAGCGTGAGGCGCAGGGGGCGTTGCTCGGGGCGGGGCTCTGGACGGGATTCCATATCGAAAGAATAGATAACGCATAACGATATTACCCGTTTTACGGGTTAGGGGCGGGCCAGTACGCTGGAGTCACTACATAACAAGTGAACTGCCATGTCTTCCGCCACTTCCAGCAGCGCCCCCCGCACCGCAGTCGTCACGCCGGCAGCGGCTTCCCCGCCCTGGTCACAGCGCCTGCTGACGCTGGTGCCGCTGGGCGGCATTGCCTGGCTGGCACTGGCGCTGGCCGAGCATCCGGCGATTGCCCGCTACGGCCTGAGCGCGCTGACGCTCGCCATGTGCGCCGGCATGGTCGCCGCCAATACGCTGCCGAAGCACTGGCTGGCGCCGCTGGCACCCGGGATGCAGGTGGCGCGCCATTACCTGCTGCGGCTTGGCGTGGCACTGTACGGCCTGCGGCTGACATTCGCGTCCATCGTCGCGCTGGGCCTGCCGGGTATCGTGGTGCCGCTGACGATGCTGGTCGCCACGCTGCTGTTCGGCACCTGGGTCGGCACGACCTTCTTCGGCCTGAGCCGCCGCGAAGCGATCCTGGTCAGTTCCGGCAGCGCCATCTGCGGCGCGGCCGCGGCCATCGCGGTGTCGTCGGTGGTACGCACCGACGATCGCCAGACCGCGGTGGCGGTCGCCACGGTGGTGCTGTTCGGCACCGTCGGCATGCTGCTCTATCCGTATCTGTTCGAACTGGCCAACGGCCATTGGCACTGGTCGGTCAGCGAGCGCATGTTCGGCATCTTCACCGGCGCGACGTTGCATGAAGTGGCGCAGGTGATCGCCGCGGGCAAAATGATCAGCGAGCCGACCGCCGATGCCGCGGTGGTGGCCAAGATGGTGCGCGTGCTGGCGCTGGGGCCGCTGCTGCTGGTGATGGCGCTGTGGCCGCAAGGCAAGGCCGAGGCAGGCCAGGCACCTGCCGGCAAGGGCCGCTTCTCCGGGATCCTGAAGTCGGTGCCGTGGTTTGCGGTGGGTTTTGTCGCGGTAATGGCACTCAACTCGGCCGGCACGGTGCCCGCTGCCTGGAAGGCCCCGTTGATCGCGCTGGATAACTGGCTGCTGGCGTGTGCGATGCTGGCCATCGGCCTGCATACCCGCATCGGCGACCTGGTGCGCGCCGGACGCAAGCCGCTGGCACTGGCCGGGGTGCTGTTTGTGTTCCTGATGGGGGTCGGTGCGCTGATGTGCTACGTGATGGCCTAAATGATGGCCTAAATGATGGCGTAAAGCGGCGTAAAGCACGACCCAGCGCGAAGGATCTGAAGGGGGGGCGAGAGCCTCCTCTTTTGTATTTGGCGCAAGGTTGCCGCTGCGGTGGCCCTGGTGCGGCCGACGGGACTCGAACCCGTACGCCTGGAAAGGCGGCAGATTTTAAGTCTGCTGAGTCTACCAATTTCTCCACGGCCGCACGGCAAGCCCGGTATTGTGGTGGCTTCGCAATCCGGATGCAAGCGCGCCGCAGGCTTTAATTTGCTTGGCCAAGCAGTTGGCGTCGCGGAAGGAAAAAGTGACGCACTGTTACGGCTAGTAACAATGTCGTGCCTTCGGTTGCACCTGGAAAATTCAGGCCCTCTACAATACCGAGTAAGAGAAATCTCAAATTCTGAGAGGCGGATATGAAACGTTGGTGGCTCGCAGCATTCGGTGTCGCAGCCGGGCTGGCATCCGGGGCCGCGATGGCCCATGTGAGCGTCGGCGTCGCGATTGGCGTGCCGGGCGTCGTGGTTGGCGCGCCGGCCTACTATCCGCCCGCTCCGGCCTACTATGCGCCGCCGGTGGTGGTGGCCCCGGCACCGGTCTACTACGGCCCGCCGGCCGTGGTGGTGCGTCCGCGCCCGGTCTACTACGGCCCGCGCTACTATGGCCCGCCGCGCTACTATGGTGGCCATCACCACGGTTACTATGGTCCGCCGGGCTACCGCGGTCATGGCCGCTGGCGTCACGACTGACCGGCCGGCGCCGAAACGCTGTGGAATACAGGGCCCTGCGGGGCCCTTTCCTTTTGGCTTGCATATCGCGACACGAGCCGCAGGCGCCGGTTCCCTGGATGATTCCCTAGTTTGACGCCCATCAAATTATTTGAACGGACTGCTCAAAGCGTCACGTCTATCGTCTTAAGGGTTTTCCCTAAACTAGAGGCATGACATCGCGATGAGGGCGCCTCTTTTTGTTTCAGGAGTCGTCCGCCGCGGTGCCCGTACCGACCAGAATTGCAAGGGGAATCTCATGAAGCTCAAACAATCAATTGCCGCCGCCTCCGTGCTGGCCGCGCTGTGCGCAGTGTCCACCGCCTCGTTCGCCGCGACCGGCAAGCCTGACCCGTACCTGGACGGCGCCCGCATGGGCAAGGTCGATCCGTTCACCGATGGCGCCCGCGTCGGCAAGACCGACCCGTACACCGACGGCGCGCGCATCGGCAAGCCTGACCCTTACACCGACGGTGCCCGCATCGGCAAGCCGGATCCGTACACCGACGGCGCTTGATTGCCGCCGTGTCTGCATGACGAATGGCCCGCCTGTGCGGTCCGCCTGTGCGGGCCATTTTCTTGCCCGCCGCTGCCGCGTGGGCGCGATGACGATGGCATGGGGTGCGGGGTATACTTCGGTCTCCAACCAAATGAATGACCAGGAGAGTGGCATGCAGCAAAAGACGGTTCTGACGGCAGACGATGTGAAGAAGATCATGGCCGCGGCGGAAACCGAAGCGAAGAACCATCACTGGGCTGTGTCCATCGTCGTGGTCGATGACGGTGGCCATATGCTGGCGATGCAGCGCCTGGACGGCGCCGCGCCGATCTCGGCCCATATCGCCGCGGAAAAGGCCCGTACGTCCGCCCTGGGCCGTCGTGAATCGAAGATCTACGAAGACATGATCAACAACGGCCGCTATTCGTTCATGACCGCACCGGTGTTGCAGGGCATGCTGGAGGGCGGCGTGCCTATCGTCGCCAACGAGCAGGTGGTCGGTGCCGTCGGCGTTTCGGGCGTGAAGTCGACCGAAGACGCGCAGATTGCCCGCGCCGGCATCGCCGCTCTGGGCCTGTAATAGCAGGGCCCGTTGCGCGGCACCAGTCGCGCATGAAAGAGCCCCGCAGGCCAGGGCCTGCGGGGCCGAATAAAAAGAGGGCATGGCTGGGTGTGGCCGATATGGCGAGGGGTCTGGAATTCCCGCCGCGGCGCCAGCACCTGGCTACTGCCCAACACCTCGTTCCGAGGTGGTCCCCACAAAAGTCTGTACTGCCACTTGCGTGGCACCCGCGGCAGACGCGGGCCTCAAACAGTTCCCTTCGGCTTCAGCGCATGGCCTTGCCGCCAGGATGCGTCATTTGGTCAGGATCAGCTTGCCATAGCGCGTCACGCGCAGCGTGTAGACCTCGCCGTTATGCAGGATCGGCAGCGTGCTGTTGCCGCGCATGATCGCGTCAAGTGCGACCGGTTCGCCGGCGGGCGCCGACGACAGGCTGTCGCGCACCAACGCTTCCAGCCGGGCGGGCAGGGCGGCTACGGCCGATTTCATGGATGCGATCGTCGACGGGGCTGCTTTCGCGGCTGCGGTCTCGCGGCGCGGCTGGGCCACCTCGACACGGCGCAGCGACAGGCGGCGGCGGGTGACTTCACGCGGTTGCGACAGCGGCAGGGAAAGAGTGCTCATCATCTGGCTCCGGGTCGGCCTGGCGCCATGGGCGCGCAGGGGAAAAGGCATCAGGGGTGCGCCACCGATGGCGCAATCGATGGATGAATCATAAATGCGAATTGTTATCATTACAATAGCATGGATCGAAGATTCGACAAACAGCGATCCGGTCCAGCGCCCTGCAGCGGCGAGCGGCCAGTAAACGAAAAAGGGCATCCGGCGGGATGCCCTTCCAGTGCGCAACGCCTGCCGGCGCGCCTCCTTATTGCTTGGGTTCGGTGATAAAGCCGATCTTGCCCAGGCCGCCGTGCTGCGCGGCGGCCATGACTTCGGCCACGCGCTCGTAGCGCACCTCGCGGTCGGCGCGCAGGTGCAGCTCAGGCTGCGGCTGCTGCTGCGCGGCCAGCGAAATATTGCTTTCCAGCGTGGCCTGGTCCACTTCCACCTGGTTCCAGAACACCTTGCCGCTGGCGTCGATCGAGACGTTGATGTTCTGCGGCTTGGGATCGTTCGGGGAGTTGGTGGCGCGCGGCAGGTCGATCTTCACCGCGTGGTTGATCACGGGGATGGTGATGATGAAGATGATCAGCAGCACCAGCATGACGTCGACCAGCGGCGTCATGTTGATCTCGCTCATCACCTCGTCGTCGTCACCGTCGAGAGTACCGAATGCCATGATGACTTCCTTGCTTGCGGATTAGCGCTGGGCCGCGGCCAGGCGCACGGTGCCGTCTTCGCTGCGGGCACCGGTGGGGCGCACGCGGGCGCCGGTCACGAAGTAGGCGTGCAGGTCGTGGGCGAAGCGGTTGAGCTTGGAGATCACCGCCTTGTTGCCCCGCGTCAGTGCGTTATAGCCCAGCACCGCGGGGATTGCCACGGCCAGGCCGAAGGCGGTCATGATCAGGGCCTCGCCCACCGGGCCGGCGACCTTGTCGATGGTCGGAACGCCCGAGGCGCCGATGCCGATCAGCGCGTGGTAGATGCCCCACACCGTGCCGAACAGGCCGACGAACGGTGCGGTCGAGCCCACCGAAGCCAGCACCGCCAGGCCCGACTGCATGTGCGCCACGGCGTCGTCGATCGAGCTCTTAAGCGAGCGGGTCAGCCAGTCGGAGATATCCATCACGTCGTGCAGCTGCGGCTGGCTGGCGCGGTGGTGCTGGGCGGCTTCCTTGCCGGCGATGGCCAGCGTGCGGAACGGGTTGGCATCATTGGCGCCCAGGGTTTCCAGCGCATGGTCGAAGTCGTCCGAGTGCCAGAAGCGCTTTTCCGCGCCTTGCGCCATCTTCTTCAGGCGCACCAGATCCCAGGCCTTGGTGAAGATCACGATCCAAGAGGCGAGCGACATGATCAGCAGAATGATGGCGGTCGCACGCATGACGAAGTCGCCTTGCGTCCAGAGGTGGGAGAGTCCGAGGTCCTGCATGGGTTGGTTCCTGGTGAGTTCGCTTGGTTTAGGTCAGATCGGATGATCGGAAATCGGGTAGCGGATCGGTGATCAGTTCAGTTCGAAGCCGATTGGCTGCTGCGCCGTGACGGCGATGGCACGGCCGTTGTCCGTGTAAGGCTTGCAGCGCATGGCCTGCACGGCTTCCACAGCGGCCTGGTCCAGGCGCGACGAGCCGCTCGACGACACCACGGAAGTCTTGACGACCTTGCCGCCTTCATCTGTGGTCAGGCGCACCACTGTCCTGCCGGTCTCGCCCATGCGGCGCGATTGAGAAGGATACTTCGGTTGGGGCGGCGTGCACTGGATTTCACCGATGCCGACGGCGCGCGGCGCGGCGGAAACGGGCGCCGGAGCGGGTTCAGGCGGTGCGGGCGGCGCAGGCGGTGCGGCCGGCGCTTCCGGCGCGCTCGGGGTCGGCGGCAGGTTGGCCACCGGCTGCGGAGTCGGCTTGGGCTGCGGCGCCGGCTTGGGCGTGGTCACCTTGACCTGCTTCGGCGGCGTTTCCTGCTTGGGCTTGGGTTTGGGCGGCTCAGGCGGGGCCTCTTGCTTGGGCGGTTCGAGCGGGATGATGCGGGCGACGATCTCGGGGGCGACCACCGCCTCGGTCAGCTTGCGGCCCAGGCCGCTCTGGATCAGGTAGAGCAGGCCGGCGTGGAACAGCAGGACGGCGAGCGTAATCTTGAAGAAGCGTTGATCGAACATGTGTCAACAACAAAAGTCTGCCGGCAGGCGCAGGAGGGCCTGGCTCGGTACAACCAGCGCCACGAGCAGCAGCGACCGTGCGCCATCACTTGCGGTAAAACAGGATCAGCGAGATGCCGCAACCGACCAGCAGGCTAAGCAGCAATTCCATGATAAACGCTCCTTCAACTAGGTTGACGTGGGAGCGCCACTCTGGGGCAGCGTGTCAGCGCGCTAGTATAAACGATAATGATTCTTATTTGTTGTGATTTGTGCGTCGCAACTGGAATTTTCTGCCGCGGCAAGTTATACCGCCAGATCAGGCAGCCGTGTGGAGCGGTTGGCGCTATCTTGCGCGGGTTTGCGCGCCCGCAAGGATCCGTAGCTTCGGTGGCACAGGCCACAGTCGCTGGTGGCAGCTTTGCCTATCCCCGCGCGGTGGGCAGCAAAGCGCGCTAGCATAGGAAGAAACTGCAGACGAGGCGGTGCGCCGGTCGGTCGGCCCCGCCACGGCGAACTCGGGGAACCGTCCATGGATTTCACACGTTCCGCTGAAGATGACCGATCGACGCTCCTGCGCTCCATGCCCGGGGTGTCGTCCAGCTCCGCGCTGGACTGGATGTGCGCGCAATTTGCCCTGCGCGTGGTGTGCGCATTGGGTCCGCGCTTCAACCTGCGCAGCAATATCAACGATGTGCTGACCGTCAGCGCGCAGGAAATGGTGTGGCCATACGGGGTGGTGCTGCGCGTGCAGCGCTTCCTGGCCGCCCGCTGCGCCGACATGCCCGCGTGGAAGGGCGCGGCGCGGCTGACGCCCGAGGAATTCCTGGACCGCCACGGCCAGTGGAACAGTGCCTTCGACGAAAGCGCGCTGTTCTATTACCTCGACGAGTACGTCAAGCACCACGCCAAGGACATGTTCGCCGTGTTCGACGCCTCGGCCGCCGCCATCGCGCAGCGGCTGGACGGCGAGCGCGTGCTGCTGGTGCGCAATATCGACATGCTCAGCCGCGTGCTGGACCTGCCCGACCACGAGCGCAAGCTGCTGCTGTACGCGGCGCTGGCCAAGTACAAGCGCGACCTGCGCGCGGTCATGGTCGATTGCAAGGTGGCGCACAGCCAGGAAGCCTTCCAGATCCTGGCCGGCCTGACCGGTGCCGGGGCGGCCGACGTGGCCGCGTCGCTGCGACCGGGCTCGCGGCTGGAAACGCTGAACCTGATCGAGCAGCCGCTGCCCGAGAACAGCGTCACCGACCTGGGCGACCTGATGCGCCTGTCCGACCGGCTGCTGCACGTGCTGCTGGGCAATTACGCCAACGAGGCCGAGATGATGGCGGTGTTCACACGCCCGGCCGCGCCGCCCACGCTGACCGTCGCCGACTACCCGCATGTCGAGACCGATGCCCGCTACCTGTGCGCGCTGCTCGCCAACGCCACGCGCCAGCACGCCAGCGGCGTCAACGTGCTGATCTACGGCCCGCCCGGCACCGGCAAGACTGAATTTGCGCGCCTGCTGGCGCGCGAGGCCGGTTGCGAGCTGTACGAGGTGGATTGCCTGGACCGCGACGGCAACAGCCTGTCGGGCAAGGACCGCTACCGCTCGCTGCAGGTATCGCAGGCCTTCCTGCGCGGCCGCGCGCATACCGCGCTGCTGTTCGATGAGGTGGAGGACGTTTTCCCCGGCAGCGCGCGCGAGCTGATGAGCCTGTTCGGCCAGGAAGATACGCGCGCGTCGGTCAACGGCAAGGCGTGGGTCAACCAGACCCTCGAGCAGAACCCGGTGCCGGTGATCTGGATTTCCAATTCGATCCGGCAGATCGACCCGGCCTACCTGCGCCGCTTCCAGTTCCACCTCGAACTGAAGATCCCGCCGCCGCTGGTGCGCGAGAACATCATCCGCAAGCACCTGGGTGGGCTCGATGTCAGCGATGCCTTCATCAGCGGCCTGGCCGCCCGCAAGACGCTGACGCCGGCGCAGGTGCAATCGGCGGCGCGTTTTGTCGAGCTGGCGCGGCCCGACGTGGCGGAACCGGTCGAAGCGCTGATCCTGCGCCAGCTGGAGCATGCCGACCGCGCCATGGGCCTGCGTCCGGAGGCCGAGGCCCGCCCGGTGGTCACGCATTACCGGCTGGAAAACCTGCACCTGGAAACCCGCTACGAGGTGGTGAAGATCGTCGATGCACTGCGCGTGCGCCAGCGCGGCACGCTGTGCTTCTATGGGCCGCCCGGCACCGGCAAGACCGCGCTCGCCGAGCATATCGCCGCCGAGCTGGACCTGCCGCTGATGATCCGGCGCGCCTCTGACCTGATGAGCAAGTACGTGGGCGAGACCGAGCAGCAGATCGCGGCCATGTTCGCGCGCGCGGAGGAAGACGGCGCGGTGCTGTTGCTGGACGAGGCCGACAGCTTCATGCAGAGCCGCCAGCAGGCGGTGCGCAACTACGAGATCTCAGAGGTCAACGAGATGCTGCAGGGCATGGAGCGCTTCAACGGCATCTTCATCTGTACCACCAACCTGTTCGACCGCATTGACGAGGCCGCGCTGCGGCGCTTCTCGTTCAAGATCCGCTTCCTGGCGCTGAGGCCGGAGCAACGGGCGGCGATGTTCGTCGACGAAGCGCTGGGCGGCGACGCCACGCTGCTGACCGATGCCATGCGGCGCGAGTTGGATGCGATGGATTGCCTGACGCCAGGCGACTTCGCCACCGTCAAGCGCCAGTGCGTGCTGCTGGGCGAGGCGCTGACGCCGGACGAATTCCTGGCGCAGCTGCGCCAGGAACATGCCATCAAGCCGGAGGTGCGGGAGCACCGGCCGCTGGGCTTCCTGCAATAACCTGCCGCAGGGCAGGCGCCGGCTAGAACGCTGGCGCCGGCTCGATCACCACCGTTTCCGCATCCGCGTCCACCCGCAGCAGCGCTGCTGCCATCGCGCGCAAGTGCGCGGCGTCCTTGGTGGAAACGAAGCGGTCGCGCGGCAGCGCGCCGGTGTCCGCGCAAAGGCCGTGCTCGGCCAGCTTGCGGGCGAGCTGGCGCGCAATGGCGCTGCCGGTGTCGACCAGCGCCAGTTGGTCTCCGACCATCTCGCGGATCGTGCCGGACAGGAAAGGGTAGTGCGTGCAGCCCAGCACCAGCGTGTCCGCGCCGGCTTCGAGCATGGGAGTGAGGTAGGCATCGAGGCGCTCGCGCACGGCGGGGCCGTCGAGGTCGCCTTGCTCGATCAGCGATACCAGGCCAAGGCCGGCCTCGCAGATAAAGCGGCTTTCGTGCTCGAGCGAGGTCAGCAGCCGGCCGAACTTGGCGCTCTTGAGGGTGTTGGCGGTCGCCAGCACGCCCACCACCTTGCTGCGGCTCGCCGCGGCGGCCGGCTTGAGGCCGGGCTCGACGCCGATGATCGGCACCGGCAGCCGCTCGCGCAAGGTCTGCACCGCGTGCATGGTCGCCGTGTTGCAGGCGATCACCAGCGCCTTGCAGCCCTGGCCGAGCAGCCATTCGCACGCCTGCAGCGTGCGCGCCTCGACGAACGTCTCGGGCTTCTCGCCGTAAGGCGCATATTTCGAGTCGGCGAGGTACAGCAGCGATTCTTGCGGCAGCAGCGCGCGGATCTCGCGCAGCACGGACAGGCCGCCAAGGCCGGAATCGAAGATGCCGATGGGTGCTGGGTTCACTGGGATGCGAGGACGACTGGAAAGGACTGGAAAGAAGAGGGCAGAAAAAAGCCGGGTCGGAACCCGGCTTTTTCGAGTGCTAGGGCAGATTCTACCGCCTCGGCGTGATGCGCTCGCGTGGCGATGCTTACAGCGCGGCGACCGGAATCTTGCCGATCTTGGCCTGCCACTCGGCGGGGCCGGTCTTGTGCACCGAGGTGCCTTCGCTGTCCACGGCGACCGTCACCGGCATGTCCTTGACGTCGAACTCGTAGATGGCTTCCATGCCGAGGTCTTCGAAGCCGACCACCTTGGCTTCCTTGATCGCCTTGGCCACCAGGTAGGCGGCACCGCCCACGGCCATCAGGTAGGCCGACTTGTGCTTCTTGATGGCCTCGATTGCCGCCGGGCCGCGCTCAGCCTTGCCGATCATCGAGATCAGGCCGGTTTCGGCCAGCATCATCTCGGTGAACTTGTCCATGCGCGTGGCGGTGGTGGGGCCGGCCGGGCCGACCGCCTCGTCGCGCACCGGATCGACCGGGCCGACGTAGTAGATCACGCGGTTCTTGAAGTCCACCGGCAGCTTCTCGCCCTTGGCCAGCATGTCGGCGATGCGCTTGTGCGCGGCGTCTCGGCCGGTCAGCATCTTGCCGTTGAGCAGCAGGGTCTGGCCCGGCTTCCACGAGGCGACTTCTTCCGGCGTCAGCGTGTTCAGGTCCACGCGCTTGGAGGTCTCGGTGTTGGGTGCCCACTCGACCTCCGGCCATTGCGACAGGTCCGGCGCTTCCAGCTTGGCCGGGCCGCTGCCGTCCAGCGTGAAGTGCACGTGGCGGGTGGCGGCGCAGTTCGGGATCATCGCGACAGGCTTGGACGCGGCGTGCGTCGGGCAGGCCATGATCTTGACGTCCAGCACGGTGGCCAGGCCGCCCAGGCCTTGCGCGCCGATGCCCAGCGCGTTGACCTTCTCGTACAGTTCGACGCGCAGTTCCTCGACCCAGTCCTTCGGGCCGCGGGCGATGATGTCCTGGATGTCGATGGATTCCATCAGCGATTCCTTGGCCATCACCATCGCCTTCTCGGCGGTGCCGCCGATGCCGATGCCCAGCATGCCCGGCGGGCACCAGCCGGCGCCCATGGTCGGCACGGTCTTCAGCACCCAGTCGACGATCGAGTCCGACGGGTTCAGCATCACGAACTTGGACTTGTTCTCCGAGCCGCCGCCCTTGGCCGCGACCTGGATGTCGACGGTGTTGCCCGGCACCACTTCATAGTGGATCACGGCCGGGGTGTTGTCCTTGGTGTTCTTGCGGCCGCCTTCGGGCGGGCTGACGATCGAGGCACGCAGCACGTTGTCGGGGTGCGTGTAACCGCGGCGCACACCCTCGTTGATCATGTCGGTCAGGCCCATGGTGGCGCCGTCCCAGCGCACGTCCATCCCCACCTTGACGAAGACCGTGACGATGCCGGTGTCCTGGCAGATCGGACGCTTGCCTTCCGCGCACATGCGGCTGTTGGTCAGGATCTGTGCGATCGCGTCCTTGGCCGCCGGGCTCTGCTCCAGCTCATAGGCGCGGCCCAGGCTGGTGATGTAGTCCATCGGGTGGTAGTAGCTGATGTACTGCAGGGAGTCGGCGACGCTCTGGATGAGGTCTTCTTGCTTGATGACTGTCATTTTGTGGGGTGGGCAGCGGTGAAACACAGGCCGAAATCATACACTGCCCCGGGGCTGTCTGCCCGGCTGCATACATTGGTCTACAGCCTCCTGGGGTGTCGCCGGCGCCTCATGGCGCGGACACCGAACGCCAAATGCAAAAACCGCGGCGCATGGCCGCGGTCCGGAGGCAAGTACTGGCTTTTGGAAAGCTTAATGTGATTCGCGCTTGGTATGCGCGCCGGCCGGGTGCGACACCATCCGGTCGACATACGCCATCGCCACCGCAGAGGCCAGGAACGCCACGTGGATGGCCACCTGCCACATGATGGTGTGGGTAGTGCGCTGTTCCGCATCGATAAACGTCTTCAGCAGGTGGATCGACGAAATCCCGATCAGCGCCATCGACAGCTTGACCTTGAGCACCCCTGCGTTGACATGGTCCAGCCATTCCGGCTCGTCCGGGTGGTTGTCGATGCCCAGGCGCGAGACGAAGGTCTCGTAGCCGCCCACGATCACCATGATCAGCAGGTTGGAGATCATCACCACGTCGATCAGCCCCAGCACCACCAGCATGATCTTGTTCTCGTCGAACTCGGTCACATGTGCCAGCAGATGCCAGACTTCGACCAGGAAATGGTAGACATAGACGCCCTGGGCCACGATCAGGCCCAGGTATAGCGGCAGCTGCAGCCAGCGCGACGCGAAGATGATGCTCGGGATCGGCCGCAGGCTCTGGGCCTGCGGCTTGGTCATTGGATTGGAAGCCATGGGCGGGGCGAAGAGTGGAAAAATTGCGGCGAGTTGAAAATCGGCGTGGATTGTACCAAGCGACGATGGCAGCGCTGTGTTACCAGCAGTAACCGGTGCCACGCCACGCCGTTCAGGTTCCCGCGCGCGGATCGGCGCCCGCCGCCTTGCCGCGCCACGCGCCGCGCGCAATCCGCCCCGGCCAGCTCGCAAGAACGATTCCGGCCAGCACGCAGGCCAGCGCCACGCCGTGCGGCCAGCCCGGCTGCTCGCCCAGCACAGCGATGCCGTAGGTGGCCGCTGCCACCGGCAGCACCGAGGTAAACACGCCCGCCAATTGCGCCGGCACATGGCGGATGCCCTTCATCCACAGCCAGAACGAGAACACGCTGGCCGACAGCGCGTACCACAGCAGCATCAGCCAGGTCTGCGCCGGCACCGTGGAGGCGTCGAAGGTCAGCAGCGGCACCAGCCCCAGCGGCAGCATCAGCAGGCCGCCGATCAGGTGGGTATAGGCGCAGATCTCGATCGCGGCCAGTGTCTGCGTGAGGCGGCGCGACAGGATCACGTAGACCGATTCGCACAGCACCGCGCCCAGGATCATCAGGTTGCCGAGCCAGGCCTGGCTGTTTTCGCCGGCGCCGTGCGCATCGCTGCGGGCGATGTTGAGCACGGCGATGCCGGCCACCGCCAGCAGCACCGAGGCCACGGTGCGGCGCGACAGCCGTTCGCGCAGCACCAGCCAGGACAGGATTGCCACCGTGGCGGGAATGGTGCTGGTGATGACCCCCGCGGCCATGGCGCTGGTCAGCCGCACGCCGTTGAGCATCAGCAGCGTGAACAGGAAGGTGCCGAAGAACGCCTGCAGGAACAGGTTCAGCCATTCGCCGCGCGACACCCGGCGCATGCGCGCCGGCCGGTACCACGGCGCCAGGCAGACGATGGCGATGACGAAGCGCAGCAGCGCGAACAGCAGCACCGGCACATGGGCGATGATCGATTTGCCCAGCCCCACATTGCTGCCGACCAGCGCCATCGATCCGACCAGGAACAGTGCGTGGATCGGGGAGAAAAGCCGAGAGTGGGCAGGGGCTGAAGTGGAGGTGTTGGTGGGCACGGTCGATGCCTCGGTCAGCCGGCGGCCACGATCGCGGGTGGCGCGAGGCGCGGCGAGCCGGTGCAAGCGTGGAGAGGCCGCGGCAAGGGTAAGCACCGCGTTCAGGTATAGGGCTCGCGGGATTATAGCTGTGCTAGCCTAATGGAGAAGGCTGCACTTTCGCCCCCGATGGCAGGACGTTTCCCGCTGCATTGCAGCATGCGGCGACCTCGGACACCGGCCAGTCACCATAGGCAGCAGCCGCCGACCGTCAGGTTTAAGTAAGCCGTCGGGCGTAACTTGGCAGCCAAAGCCATTCCAAAATCAGGAGACGAGTCTATGTCCGCCATCGAATCGGTGATGCAAGAGAACCGCGTGTTCAACCCGCCCGAGTCGTTCGCCAGCCAGGCCGCGATTCCCAGCATGGACGCCTACCGCGCGCTGTGCGAGGAAGCCGAACGCGACTACGAAGGCTTCTGGGCACGCCACGCCCGCGAGCTGCTGCACTGGAACAAGCCCTTCACCAAGGTGCTGGACGAGAGCAACGCGCCGTTCTACAAGTGGTTCGAGGATGGTCAGCTCAATGCCTCGTACAACTGCCTGGACCGCAACCTGGAAAACGGCAATGCCGACAAGGTCGCGATCGTGTTCGAGGCCGACGACGGCACGGTGACGCGCGTCACCTACCGCGAACTGCATGCGAAGGTGTGCCGCCTGGCCAACGGCCTGAAGACGCTCGGCATCAAGAAGGGCGACCGCGTCGTGATCTACATGCCGATGTCGGTCGAAGGCGTGGCCGCGATGCAGGCCTGCGCGCGCCTGGGCGCGACGCACTCGGTGGTGTTCGGCGGCTTCTCGGCCAAGTCGCTGCAGGAGCGGCTGGTCGACGTGGGCGCGGTGGCGCTGATCACCGCCGACGAGCAGATGCGCGGCGGCAAGGCGCTGCCGCTGAAGGCCATCGCCGACGACGCGCTGGCGCTGGGCGGCTGCGAGGCCGTGAAGAACGTGATCGTGTACCGCCGTACCGGCGGCAATGTCGGCTGGACCGAGGGCCGCGACCGCTGGCTCGACGACGTCTGCGCCAACCAGCCCGAGACCTGCGAAGCCGAGCCCGTCGGCGCCGAGCACCCGCTGTTCGTGCTCTACACCTCGGGCTCGACCGGCAAGCCCAAGGGCGTGCAGCACAGCACCGGCGGCTACCTGCTGTGGGCGCTGATGACGATGAAGTGGACCTTCGACATCAAGCCCGACGACCTGTTCTGGTGTACCGCCGACATCGGCTGGGTCACCGGCCACACCTACATCGCCTACGGCCCGCTGGCCGCCGGCGCCACCCAGGTGGTGTTCGAAGGCGTGCCGACCTACCCGAACGCCGGCCGCTTCTGGGACATGATCGCGCGCCACAAGGTCAGCATCTTCTATACCGCGCCGACCGCGATCCGCTCGCTGATCAAGGCCGCCGAGGCCGACGAGAACATCCACCCGAAGCAATACGACCTGTCGAGCCTGCGCCTGCTCGGCACCGTGGGCGAGCCGATCAATCCCGAGGCGTGGATGTGGTACTACAAGAACATCGGCAACGAGCGCTGCCCGATCGTCGACACCTTCTGGCAGACCGAGACCGGCGGCCACATGATCACGCCGCTGCCGGGCGCGACGCCGCTGGTGCCGGGTTCGTGCACGCTGCCGCTGCCGGGCATCATGGCCGCCATCGTCGACGAGACCGGCCATGACCTGCCCAACGGCAATGGCGGCATCCTGGTGGTCAAGCGCCCGTGGCCGGCCATGATCCGCACCATCTGGGGCGACCCGGAGCGCTTCAGGAAGAGCTACTTCCCCGAGGAGCTGGGCGGCAAGCTGTACCTGGCCGGCGACGGCTCGATCCGCGACAAGGACACCGGCTACTTCACCATCATGGGCCGCATCGACGACGTGCTGAACGTGTCGGGGCACCGCATGGGCACGATGGAGATCGAGTCGGCGCTGGTGGCCAACCCGCTGGTGGCCGAGGCCGCGGTGGTCGGCCGCCCCGACGACATGACCGGCGAGGCGATCTGCGCGTTCGTCGTGCTCAAGCGCGCCCGCCCGAACGGCGAAGAGGCCATCAAGCTTGCCACCGAGCTGCGCAACTGGGTCGGCAAGGAAATCGGCCCGATCGCCAAGCCCAAGGACATCCGCTTTGGCGACAACCTGCCCAAGACGCGCTCAGGCAAGATCATGCGCCGCCTGCTGCGCTCGCTGGCCAAGGGCGAGGCAATCACGCAGGACACCTCGACGCTGGAGAACCCGGCGATCCTGGACCAGCTCAAGCAGGCACAGTAACCCTTCCGCCGTGCCCCCTACCAGCCCGCCGCCGCGTTCCCGCGCGCCGGCGGGTTTGTTACGATAGCGCCCCACCGACCACGGACCGCCGCCCATGCCTGATGCCCAGTCGCGCTTCCGCCGCCGGCTGCTGCTGTACTACGGCCTGTTCACGCTGGGGTTGTTTGGCTTCGTCGGCATGATGGGGCTGCTGGAGCGTTCCAACGCCGATGCCTTGTGGCTCGGCTATGTCTTCCTCTTCATCACCATCGCGATCTATGCCTGCATCGGGCTGATCTGCCGCACCTCCGACCTCAACGAGTATTACGTCGCCTCGCGGCGCGTGCCGGCCCTGTTCAACGGCATGGCGATCGCCGCCGACTGGATGAGCGCCGCGTCCTTCATCGGGCTGGCCGGCATCCTGTTCGCATCCGGCTACGAGGGCCTCGCCTACGTCATGGGCTGGACCGGAGGCTATTGCCTGGTGGCCTTCCTGCTGGCGCCATACCTGCGCAAGTACGGCGGCTACACCATTCCGGATTTTCTCGCCGCGCGCTATGGCAACGGCAAGCCCGGCGGCAACCTGCCGGTGCGCGCGATCGCGGTGCTGGCGGCGTCGCTGTGTTCGTTCGTCTACCTGGTGGCGCAGATCCAGGGGGTAGGGCTGGTGGTGACGCGCTTCATCGGCGTGGAATTCGCCGTTGGCATCTTCTTCGGCCTGGCCGGCATCCTGGTGTGCTCGTTCCTGGGCGGCATGCGCGCGGTCACGTGGACGCAGGTGGCGCAGTACATCATGATGATCGTCGCCTTCCTGGTCACGGTCTCGATGATCGCGTGGAAGCATCACCAGGAAGCGGTGCCGCAGCTCAGCTACGGCACGCTGCTGGCGCAGCTCGATGCGCGCGAGCAGGAACTGGAGCGCGAGCCCGCCGAGCAGGCCGTGCGCGAGTACTACAAGCAGCAGGCCATCCTGCTGCAGGAGCGCATCGCCCGGCTGCCGGCATCCTTCCAGCAGGAGCGCGACACGCTGGACGCGCGGCTGCAGGACCTGCGTGCGCGCAATGCGCCGCTGCGCGAAATCAAGGCGCTGGAACGCGAGCGCCTGGAATTCCCGCGCGATCCCGCCGCCGCACAGCAGCAGTGGAACCTGCAGCGCGAAGACGCGCTTGCGCGCAGCCGGCATTCGATGTCGTCCACCGAGCCATACCCGGCGGCGTCCGAGCAGGAGCGCAAGACCAAGCGGCTCAATTTCGTGCTGCTTGTGTTCTGCCTGATGGTCGGCACCGCCAGCCTGCCGCATATCCTGACGCGCCTCTACACCACGCCCTCCGTCAAGGAGACCCGCAACTCGGTGGCCTGGGCCGTGTTCTGCATTGCGCTGCTGTACGTGTCCGCGCCGACGCTGGCCGCGCTGGTCAAGTACGAGTTCTTCGAGCACCTGGTCGGCACGTCGTATGCGGAACTGCCGCAATGGGTGGTGCAATGGCGCAAGGTCGATCCGCCGGTATTCGGCATCCGCGACGTCAACGGCGACGGCATCGTGCAATGGGCCGAGATCCTGCTGCAGCCCGACATGATCGTCCTGGCCGCCCCGGAGATCGCCGGACTGCCTTATGTCATCTCCGGCCTGATCGCCGCCGGCGCGCTGGCGGCGGCGCTGTCGACCGCCGACGGCCTGCTGCTCACCATCGCCAATGCGCTGTCGCACGACGTCTTCTATCACATGGTCGACCGCCAGGCGAGCCACCAGCGCCGCGTCACCACGGCCAAGATCGTGTTGCTGGGCGTTGCCTTGTTCGCTTCATACGTTACATCGCTGCGCCCAGGCAACATCCTGTTCCTGGTCGGCGCTGCCTTCTCGCTGGCGGCATCGAGTTTTTTCCCCGTGCTGGTGCTGGGCATCTTCTGGCGCCGGACGACTGCGGCCGGCGCTGTCGCCGGCATGTCCGCCGGGCTTGGCGTGGCGGTCTACTACATCTTCGTCAACTACCCGTTCTTCACCCGCATGACCGGCATTTTCGGCAACCGCTGGTTCGGCGTCGACCCGATCGCTTCCGGCGCCTTTGGCGTGCCCGCGGGGTTTGCGGTAGCGATCATCGTCAGCCTGCTCACGCCGCGCAACGCGCCGGTGATCGACAGGCTGGTGACGTATTTGCGTCGGGGCTAGGAGGGCGCCGCACGAACTTGTAGATTCGTCGGGCAACTCTGCTATAATCGCGGACTTCCCGGAGAGATGGATGAGTGGTTTAAGTCGCACGCCTGGAAAGCGTGTATAGGTTAATAGCCTATCGGGGGTTCGAATCCCCCTCTCTCCGCCACCTTATTCCATAAGGCTTTGCGGCAAATTCGGAAGCGCCAGTTTTCCTACAGAATCCCGGCTTTCCTATTCGATCACCGCAGAGGCTTCACCAGTTCCGGTTTGCGACGGTACACCCGCTCCGTGATCCGGCTGTCCGCGTGGGCCATCAGCGCCCGCGCATGCTCCAGAGTTTCCGCATCGCTCGCGCACTTCGCGCGCAGGTCGTGCTCGTTGAAGCGCTGCTTGACCCCGGTCTCTTTCAGCACGCGCTCCATAAATCCCCGCCACATCGAATCCCACCCGCCGGCGCGGCCGGTTTCCTCGCTGATGTAGCATTCGCCCTCCCGGTTACAGAATAGCCACTTAGCAATCCTGACCGGCCGGGCCCTCTTTGCCATCTCCACCGCTTCGCGCAACTCGTCCGTCCAGATCAGGATCACGCTCTTGCCTGTGCTGCCAGCCGTCTTCGCAGGCGTAACGTGAATACCGTCCTCCTGCAGGTCTGACATGGTCAGGCGGAGAAGGTCGCCGCGGCGGAGGCCGGTGATCATCTTCACGCGGATATAGGCCTGCACTGCCAGCACGCTGCCATGCGTGCGCTTTGGCTCCAGCGACAGGCATTCCACGATCTCCCAGTCCTCCACGTACCGCGTGCGCGGCTTCTCGCCGGACAGCCGAACCTGGCCCTTGAAAGGGTGGCGGTCGATGATTCCCCATTCCACCGCCTTGGTGAAGGCATGGGACAGGATCTCGACTTCCCGCCGGGCGGCTATCTTCGACTGGCGGCGCTCGATGTACTGGTAGACCAGCTGCGGCCGCACGCTGGCGATGGGAGCTGCACCCAGCACGGCCCGCAGGCGTTTGATCGCAACCTGGTTTTGTGCCTGTGTCGTCGCGGCCTTGGTGGGCACCACCTGCAGCAGGTAGCGCTCGAGCAGTTCGCCGATGGTCTTGGCATCCGCCGCATAGGCCAGCCGCTCGGCCCATACCTTGTAGGCTTCAGGGAGCGACGCGCCGAGGCGGAATTCCTTCTTGCCGTCCCACATCGCTTCCAGGCCCTTCGGGACCTGGTAGTAGTAGGCGCCGCTGCGCTTACGCCAGCGGTTAGGTAGCCCCCGGTTCTCCGGGCTGCGCGCGCGAGGCATCAGGCTGCGCTCCAGTTCGGTTGCCAGTCAGGGGAGGCCGCACGGCGCTCGCGTGGGCCCCCCATCTGTGCGTCGACGTGCGACCGCAGGACCGCCACGGTGCCATCCGGGCGCACCTTGTGCTCGATCCCCATGGCGCGAAGTGCGCGGATCTGCGCCGACGGCTTCTGCCTGTTCGTCAGTTCTCGCACTTCATCGCCGGAAAGTGTCAGTGTCGTCATGGCGGCTTCCCAATGTTGCCGGGTAATTGTCAGGATACTCGTTGCTGCTTGCTGCATTACAGGGTATGGCTTGTAAAGCGGGAATACAGGCAAAAGCCTGTTCCAGGTGGTGGTTATGGGGTGGCGGCGCTGAACAGGTCCTGCTGGCCCGGCTCTGGCACCGTCGCCGGCTTCCCGGTCAGCGCGTCGATCGCGAACTGCGTCGCCAGCCACCAGAATCGGTGCGGGCCGATCTCGCCAGCATCCAGCATTGCCGCGGCCTTGGCGAAGGCGTCATCTTGGCCGGCGAGCTGCAGCTTCAGCTCGGGGCCGGTCATGAAGTGGGGCATGTCTCGTTCCTCCTGAACTCCACTACCCATACCCAAGGGTTCGCCTCCCACGCGCCAGCACCGTTGATGCTGTCCCACAGTGAGGCGTAGCTCGTGGTAGGAAAGGCAACGCAAGAGCCGCCGGCGTAAGACTTCCAGCCATCGCCGTCACGCTCAATGCCCTCCGTGATTGCATCCGCCTCACTGCAGTCGTTCAGCCGCTCGACGCGCACGCCGGTGATCTCCAGCACCAGTCGGCACAGCGCGCGCGGCATGTGGATGCTCGGCTTCCAGGTGATAGCGTCGGCCGGCGGGATGTTCTCGAAACCGACCGGCACGCATGCGGGATAGTCCGCACGGTAGACCGTCGGGCCCGGGTCCAGCGGCACCGGCTGCGCCCACGTCTCCCGCACCCACAGGAGGTCGCCGGGCTTGCCATAGGGGCAGGCCACGCGCTTGATGCGCTCGTGCACCTCGTGGCCGGGGCCGTCGCCATACAGCCAGGACAGTGCGGCCACGCCCGGCTCGTCTTCGATGCCGACGCTCAGGCTCGGGCCAACAGCCTGCTTGAGGATCCGCCGTGTCTGCGTCTTCCGGCCGTCCAGGATGGCGCGCACCATGGCGCCGCTGAAGAGGATGGGGCGTTCTTTGGTCATGCTAGGATTCCTTACCGAAAAGCAGTGGCTGCACGGCACCGTTCTGATAGACGGTCTCCATAACGGTGTCGCCGGTCGGCTCGTCACCATCCCAGCCCTGCGGCCAGGTCTGCAGGGCGATCAGCTCGCGGATGCGAGCCTCTTCCTCGGCATCGATCAGGCTGATCTCTGGTCGGCCCTGCACGCGGGCTGCATCGTTGCAGGCGAATTGGATGGCAAGCACCCGATCCAGGGCCATCAGCCGTGCTTCGAACGTCAGCGGTCCCATGCGTTGCGGGTTCTTGGCGATCGATCCATCCTTCAGACGCTCAGCGCCGGCCTTCTTCAGGCGGTGCTGCGGCTCGCGCAGCTCGCGCCACAGCGGCTTGATGCCGCGAAGTGGGGCAAGGTAGGACCACTGGCTGTTCCGCAGGACGGTCTCCAGCGCCTTCTCCTCCTGGGCGAGGGGGCAGCCGACGCAGCCGGTGCGCGCATTCAGTTCTTCCGCTTCATCCCCACCGTAGGCGTCTGCGATCGCACGAGTCGACCAGTCACCGAAGTCCGCCTCCGGCGCCCAATGCTTCAGCCATTCCCATACATGGCAGACGCGCCAGTGAAGCAGAGGGGCTAGCGTGGCGATGCGTCCGCGCAGGCCGCGGGCATTGGGCAGAACCTGCTGATACCAGCCTTGGCCGCACTCGGCGCCGTCCTTGCCGCAACTCATCTCGATGCGGCGGTCACGGATCGCGCTCTCGCCCTGGCGGACGCCCGTAATCATCAGAATGCTGCCCTCGATCCCGTCGAGGCGCTGGCGCAGCGCTTCTTCCATGGGATCAATCTTGATCTGGCGGGTGCACCATCGCAGGGTGTTGTTGTTCGGCGGCGGCACGCCCCGGCCGAGGATATAGACCATGAACCGTTTGTCCAGCGGCGCGCGCACGACCTCTACCGCGATGTTTCGGTCGCGCAGCTCGTCCATAATTCGCTCGGCCGAGATGGCCAGCGGCGCGAGCTCCTGCCGGGTGTCGGCGTAGAAGACGGTCAGTGTCTTGGGACGCGTGATCTTGCCGGTGTCGAGCAGCCAGCAGATCATCGTCAGCGTGGCAGTGCTGTCCTTGCCGCCCGACCAGGCGATGCCCCAGTGGTCATGCGTCGGGCCGTAGGCCTGCATGGACTGAACCGTGAGTTCAATGCTCTCGGTCATCTGCAGGCGCTGGCCGCCGTCGAAGATAGAGGTCTGGGTGCTCATGCTAGGATGCCTCCCAAAAACGGGAGGGTTCATGTCGGTGGAAAAATGGGGCTGGGCCGCAGTTGTTGGTGCCGCTTGTGTTTGCGTTGCGGCGGGCAGTCTGGTGCTTGCACAGATCTGGCCCAAGGATTCCGGCGATGTAGCGAGCTGGGTGCAGGCAATCGGTTCCGTCGTCGCAATCCTTGCCGCCGCCTGGATCTCCAACTCTCAGCAACGAGCCGTCAACCGCAAGGAGCGTCTGGCAGAACTGCGGGTAGTCCAATCCGCTTGCCGGCTGGGTGTGGAGGCTTTGGCCATAGTTGTTGATGTTCGAGGTCTGCGTACCGGAGGTGTTTCGTGGGATGAATTTGTCGCGCGCAAGCAGCGGGAGGCGGTCAGGATTAGCGAGACATTGAATAGCTTGCCGGTTCATTTGATGCTGGCCGATGGCGTGCTTCACAGCGCCTTTCAGATCCGCATCCAGCTGGGACATCTGGGTATGCTTCTCGAAGCTTCCGCCAAGGCTGGAAACCTGTTTCACCAGTACGATCCGCTTGGCAAAGTCGAACAGGAGATCCGTGATCGGGTGGATGAACTGAAGGCGATCCTTGTCCGTCATTGGCACTTCAAAGCGGCCGATTGAGACGGCATCGGGCAGGAGGTTCATGCACGCACCTCCGCCAAGAACTCGGCCCGCGTGATCCGCTCGCCCTCATAGAACATGACGCCGGACGTCAGCTGTTCCGGCCACTGCCGGCCGTTCGCGGCGACGGCGCGGGAGATGATCTGGACGCGCTCAGCATTCACCGCAGGATTTGCGACAATTGCAGCGCTATTCACCGCAGGGGCCTGCGCGGCCAAGAGGGCGTCGATCCACTTTGCCTCAGCAAGTTGCTCGTCGTTCAGCTGGTCGTGCCGGCCAATGCCAAGCAATGCACGGATCGGCTGCCCGACTGGCGAGCTGCCACCCTGGTGATGCCACAGGATATTGAGCAGCATCGCGCGGGAGTGGCGAGACATCATGATCGATGCCGTGTGCAGTTGCGGCTGTTGCCCGAGGGTGGCGCGGATGCCATCTGCGAAGCGCCCCAGCGCCGCATCCCATGTGTTCGTTCCGGGCGTCGCAGCCATCAGGCCGCAGTCTCGGGCCAGGTTCCAGTCTTCGTCCCGGCACTGCGCCGGCGTCGTCGATTCGCTCATCTCATTGGTCCTTGATCGATGCGAGGAGGGCGGCCATCGGCCCGAACTTCACCCAGCGCGCGAGCGGCCAGTTCGGCTGCGTCACCGCGGCGCGCTTGAGCTCGTGAGCCAGCTTCTCCAACTGGGCCAGCTGCAGCGTCATGACGGCGTGCGCCTGGCGGCTGATGTCGAGCTGCTGGCGCAGTTCGGCGTTCTCGCGCTTCAGTGCCGTGGAGTCGCGCGCCAGGTCTACGACGTCGTCGTTCAGCCGGCGCGTGGCCATGCTGACGGTGGTTCCGATGGGCCAGGTCATGGAGTTCTGCCTTAGAAGGGAATTTCGACTGGCATGGAGTCGCCTTCGAGCGCTTCGCAGTTCACGAAGCGCCAGCCCGCGTATTTCTCCAGCAGTCGGCCGTACCTCGCCTTGCTGCGAAGAAAGCCCGCGTCGTTCTCGTAGGTGGCGAAGTGCGTGATGGTCTTGTTGGCTCGGTCCTTGACGGCGTTCTCGGTGTAGAAGAGACCGCTCGGCGTGACAAAGACTTGCGACAGGCCGAAGTCGTACGAATGCACGTCGCCGATGGGGTCGCGGTCCAGTCCGATCACCTGGATCAGACCGTGCGCGTTGGCGCCCTTGATGTCGCAGAGGTCCAGAAGGTTGCCGTAGTCTTCGTTTGCCGGGCGGAATTCGGCCTCGCCCATGAGCCACGCTGCCAGGATCTTGCAGTTGTGTGTGAACTGGGTGTCTTCGCCTTCCTCCCACTCGATCCGGACGAAGATGTCGATGTCCTTCACCTGCACGCCGCTGAGAGTGTCTCTTGGCGCGCCACCGGCAATGATCAATTCCTCGGTCCCGAAGAGCGAACGGGCGGTCTGGCAAAGGTGTTGCAGCTTCTCAATCGTCATGGACATGGTCGTCTATAGGTGTTTGGGTGGGGCGGCCGGAGCTGATCCCGGCTCTCTCTTACGTGTGACCGGAGCGCCGGCCGCGCAGTCTTCGCCCCGTTAATCGTCAGGCCGCTTCCTTCAGCTGCGCCGGCTCGTCGAAGTGGAGGCTCATGTGGACCTCCTGCCCGAGCAGCGACAGCAGCTTCGCGGTGGTGGTCTCGTCCGGGTGCGCCTGCACGCGGAAGTTGACGAAGACGGTGCCGCCTTCTTGGAAGTCGAACGCCAGCTTGTTGACCTTCGACTCGTCCAGCACGATGTCGAACTCTTCGCGCACGCCGTTGTGGATGCGCAGCACCTGGTGTTCCCAGTCGCCTTCCCACTTCACCGCGCCGAGCTTCGGGTTCTTCAGGTTGGGCAGGTAGCCGGCGTCGGTCACCAGATCACCCTGCACGGACTCGTCCTTGTGGTAGAAGGCCGCCTTCAGCGTCGGAGAGAACTGCGACAGCACGTCGTTCGACAGACGCGCCTGCAGCTTCAGGTCGACGCCCAGCACGTTGTCGTCGCCGTGCTTTTCGTTGCGGGTGTTGATGTGGAGGATCTTGACCAGTTCGGTTTCGAGTTCGAGCATGGGTATGGCTCCGGTGATTGGAAAATAGTTAGGCGACGGTGAGGTCCATCTCGCAGAGCCAGCCGATTACCTGCTCCTCGGTGGCTTCGAATTGGCTGACCAGGGCGGCGATGATTTGCGCGTCGGTCGGACGGGTCGGCGGGGCCGGGCGGCGTGCGGGCGCTTGGCGAGCGACCGGAGCAGGACGTGCGGCAGGTGCAGCAGCAGGGGCGGGCGCCGGCGCTGGTTCGTCAGCTTGTTTTGCCTGCTCGGCTTCGCGCGCCGCCTTCTCTTCGGCAGCGCGCTTGTCTGCAGCCTCGCGCTCCAGCTTGGCCTGCTCTTCGCGGCGGATGCGCTCGCGCTGCTCTTCTTCCTTGCGCTGCTCGTCGAGCTTGTGCTTTTCGATGCGGTTCGACACCACCATCTTGATGTCGTCCAGCTGCTTGGTAGCCAGGCCGTGGCGATCCGAGAACAGAAACTCGTAGCCCTTGATGGCCTCGTCCAGATAGGCAACGTTGGCACGCAGGCGCTTGGCCGATGCATCGGCGTCGATCTTGGCGTTGGCCAGCATCGTGTCCACGGCATCCTGGATGCTTGCCACGGAGCGCTTGCCCTTGGCCGCGCCAGCGAAGTCCGGCATGCCCAGTTCCACCCAGACGCCGCCGGTTTCTTCCTTCAGCGCTTGGACGTGAGCGGCGAAGGCATTGCGGCCGCAGACGATGATCGACTCCTTGATCTCGGCCTTTCGCTTCGTGACCAGCTTGTCCAGATCCAAGCGCACGCGCGCGGCCTCTGCGGTGACGTCGTCGATGGTGCGGAACAGGGCGTCAATGCTTTCCGTCTGCGCCAGCGCATGCTGCTTTGCAGACTTCAGCTTGGACTCCACTTCAGCGCACCACTTCACCGTCTTCTCGGCGTCGGCAAAGTCCTGATCGGTCTGCAGATCGCGGTTGATGCCGCGGAATACAGCGATGGCATGCTGGCGGAACGGCTCCAGGTTGCTGGCCGTCACCTGGCCGGTAACCTCAATCAGGAGTGCGGGCAGCGTCTCGGGCGTGCGGCCTTCCGGCTTGGCTTCGATCTCGCGCGGCTCGTAGTCTTCCACGTCGCGGTCGAACTGCTTCCAGCCGGCCATGATGCGGTTGAACCAGTCCTGAACCGGTTCGACGTCGGTCCAGACGAAGCGCTCGCGCGTGCCGTCCGACACAACGAAGCGCACGCGATCCGCGCCGGTCACCATCATGATCTGCTGGCACTGCGGCATATGGCTGTCCGGCACGATGCCTTGGCGCACCAGCGCCGCCAGATCCTCATTCCACTGCTTGTGTTCGAAGGCAATGTCGCCGGACATGGTCAGGCCGTCGCACGACGCCGACTCTTTGCCTCGCGAGCAGGTGACCGGATACAGTTCTTCGCCGAGGTCTTCCTCGACCAGCGGCCGCGCCATCGCTTCCAGTTCGTGGCCACGGTCCAGGATGCGCTCCTGCACGAACTGGCTGAACTCTTTCGGCATGGCCGTCTTCTTGATGTGCAGCAGCTCGTTGCGCTTCATGTTCTGCGACAGGCCGAGCATTGCCGCCGCCTCACTGGCGCCGTGATAGCTGAAGCGGAAGGCTTGCCACTCAGGCGAGCCTTGCACCAGGTTGTGGACGATGTAGTCAGTCATTCTCGTGGCTCCATGAATCGATGGTGTTCTTCTGTGCGTCGGTCAGCGGCGCGCCCTTGGACTCGATGAAGGCGATCATCTGGGGGACGGTCTTCTTCTTCGACTTGACCAGGTCGCGCCATGCCGCCTTGTTGGCGTCGAAGCGCTCCTGCGGGTAGGTGGCCGGCGCGTCGTGTCGCTGCTGCTGCCGTCCTTGATCCGGTCGGCCCTGAGTCGCGCCGCCGTTGCCGTCGTCATCGTCTTCCTGCTCGGACAGTCCGGTGATGGCCTTCAGCGTGTAGCGCTCCAGATAGGACTTCGTGCTAGCCCGCGCTTGGATCGCGTTCTTCGCGCCGCCTGTGTCCGGCGGGCCGCCCATCGACACGCTTTCCTCGTGTCCGGCGACATGGCGCAGGTAGCAGGTCACCTCAATCCAGTCTTTGTCGTCCTTGGTCAGTCGCCACGACGACGACAGGCCGTGCTTCGACAATGCGGGCGTCACCGTGTTGACCACCTCGTGCAGCTCCGCATATCCCTTGCCGCGCAGCGGTCCGTCGGTGACCTTCTTGTTCTTGATGATCGTGACCGCTTCGGCCTTGAATGCTGCGAACGCAGCGTCATAGGCCTTCTTCGCTTCCTTCGATTCCCAGCGCTCCTGCAGTTCCATCAGGCGCTCCAGGCGATCGAGATCCGCATTACTTTCCACTGCGATGCGCAGCAGATCGGCGGGCGTGGTGGTGGCCAGAGCGCCGGTGTGGCGAGTGGTCGGCAGTGCCGCGGTGCGCGGCATGCTGGGAGCGGTGTCGACGTCGACGACGTCTTCGACAACGGTTGACATGAAGGTCTCCTGAGAGGGAATGGTTTACAGGGCGCCGGCGCGGATCGCGACGGTCAGGTACCAGATAGAGCCAGCGGCCAGGCCGAAGCCGATGGCGCCGGCCCACTGGCGACCGCGCGTGCATTTCGCGCAGGCCAGCAGGGCGTTGGATGCGGGGTCGTAGTTCATACGGTCCTCGCCGGGTACGACATCGGGGCGTCGATGGTCAGTGCGGTGTACGCGCCCACCAGGGCGATCGCGGCAATGGCAATGGCGAACCAGAAGAAGATGGCAAGGAGCGCTCTCATGCTTGTGCTCCCGTGGCCTTGGCGATGGCCGAGCGCGCCTGCTCCAGCAGGTGCTCAGGCAAGAAGCTGTCGTTCGAGTACGGCTTATGGCCGAACGAGCATTCGTCGACGATGGCCTGCAGCGCCTGCGTCAGTTCCGCAACGAGGTTGTCGCGCGCGGCCTGGCGGGCGATGGCTTGCTCGGTGGTCATGCTGCCCTCCACACGCGCTGAACTTGAGCGGCTGCTTCGGCGGCTTCCGCGGTGGCCGCTTCCTGCAACAGCAGCTCGGCGTAGAGCAGCACCTCGGTCTTGTCGATCGAGCCCCAGGCGACGCGCTTCTCCGCGGCGGCGATGTAGTTGCGCAGCAGCATGGTTGCGGCCTTGCCGCCGGCCAGGCGCTCGAGGAACGCCTTCTCGGCTGCCGTCCCGTAGGACAGTTCGGCGATGACGGCGGAGGTCATGCTGCGTACCTCCGGGAGCGGGCCAGTTCATCGGAGGCGAGCGCTTCGAGGTGCTGCACGTACGCCGGCGCGAGGTTGTCGATCATGTCGACCGTCTCGCTGCCGTCGACCATCAGCTGGCGGATGTCGTGGGCGATGAAGGCCGGCGTGCGGCCCGGGGCGGGGGTGGTGAATTCGCCGATGACAGCCCAGTACAGGCCGTCGGCGGGGACTACTGCGCGCTCTTGATCTACGCGCACCACAGGGCGGCGCAAGATCTTGGCGTAGGTTGCGGGGCTTGGCATCGCGGGCTCCATCGGTGAGTTGATGGATTTGATTGTACACGCGACGTGAGTTTATGCAATCAGAATGTGAGTTTCGAGTGTGAGTTTTTTCGTACCCCTAAAGTGGGGTAGTTGTGAGCGCCCAACAAAAAGCCCACCGCGTGGGGTGGGCCGTTGTGAACCAGGAGGGCAGGGGTTACTGCTTGGTGCCGAGGAAGACGGCAATCTGACTGCGTGCCCCATTCAAGCTGGCCGCATAGAGGCGCTTGGTGGTGGGGTCCAGGTAGGCAATGCCGGTGAAGGTCTGGCCAGGAAATGCGCAGGGCGAAGCGCCGAACGTGATAGACACGTCGAATGCGTTTCCGCGCGCGCGTGGTGTTGCTTTGCCCGTGCTTGCGCAGCCGCTGCTGCCTATCGCCGCGATCGCGCCGTCGGCGGCCACGTTGATCGTCTGATTTTCCACGGCACCGATGATTGCAGACTGGCCGGAATACCGGCCTGTGATGTCGCCAAGCGTCGGTGTCTTTTCGTAGTCAGCGCTGTAGGTGCTGGTGAACGTGAGCGGCGTGCCGCCGCTGGTGGCGTTGTAGCTGAGGGTACCGTTCAGGCTTTGCTTGGCCTGCACGCTTGCCGAAACGCTCAGGCCTTGGACCGAGGCGCCGGATAGATTGAAGTCCCGGCCATTGGTAGAGGAGAAGCTCGAACCATTTACGGTTCCGGTGCCCTGAATGACGCCATCCAAAACACTAGGGTTGGCAGGCGCGGAATACATGACGTAGTAGGTGCCATCGTTCAGGACGATGCCGCTGATATCGCGATTGGCGCTGGTCTTGCCGTTCCAGATGCCTTCAGCGGCGTTCGACGGAACTACCGGTGCGGGCGCCGGCGCTGGCGCCGGTGCAGGCTCATCGCCACCACCACCGCCACCGCAAGCCGCCAACACGGCGGCTGCAAGACTGAGGACCAAGACGTTCTTTTTCATGTTTTCCCCTGATGCTTCTCGGCTTATTCCGGCACCCACTTCCCGACAACCACGCCGATGATGGTTGCGTTGCCGTTGATTGGGATGAATTTCGGGCCAGGCCAGTCAGGATTTAGCGGGCGCAGAAACTTGTGCCCGTTCTCAATGACCAGTTCTTTGAAGGTCGCCTCAGGTTCGTTTTCGAGCTGCACGACAACCCGTCGACCATGCTCGGCATGCGCCTCCGGCTCGACGTAGATCACGTCACCGTGCTGATAGCGCGGCTCCATGCTCGACCCCTCCACGCGAAGCGCGAATGCGCGCCTGCTCATCGGTCGCAGTGCTGGCAGCCACTGCTCCGCGTCTTCTTCTGTAAATCCCTTCACGACTTCCGACCAATTGCCTGCTTGAACCCAACTAATAAGGGGTATTTTCCCCTTCACATCAGGGCCCAACGTGAAGTTGTCCCCGGCCGAAAGGTCATTGTAAGGGTCCACTGAAAAGGCACTTTGCCCCTCTTTGGTGGGGTGGTGCGGATGCGAAGCGGCGAGAAGTTCATCAGCCGTGCACCCGAGAGCCGTCGCTATCTCAAGCGCACGTGCTTTCGGAGCCCCGCCTCTCTTCTTCCAGTTCGTGATGACGTTCGTGCCAACGTTGAGTTGGTCGGCCAGCCAGGCCTGTTTTCTCCCCGCGAGGCGAAGTTTTTCCTCAATCAGGGGCCAAGGGATGTTTGGATTTTCCATGTGCGCAAGGGTAGCTAAACGCTCACGACCTGTGGCTCACGGCACGACCGTAACAATGCTCACGTGGTGATTGCATAAAACTCACGCGCCGTGTATCTTGGTGTCTATGAACTCGACCCAAGAAAACGCCGCCATGCGGCTCGCTATCGACAAGGCTGGCGGCCTGAAGAAGTTGGCCGATGCCTTGGGCGAGAAGCGCACCCAGACCGTTGCCAACTGGCTCAAGCGCGGCGCTCCTATGGAGCGTTGCCCTGCCATCGAGAGTATCACCGGCGTGCCGTGCGAACAGCTGCGGCCCGACGTGAACTGGCACGAATTCCAACGGGTGCTTTGCGACCCGAATCGACAGAGGGCGGCCTAGCCCTCCGGATCTTCCTTGGCGACCTGAACCATGGCTCGCGTCCCGCGCAGCTGCTTCCGGAATTCGGTCAGCCAGGGATCCCCGAGGATCACGGGGCCGCCGCACAAGAGGCAGGTCTTGGCATCGACGGCGATGTCCGTCCGATTGCCGCAGGTAGCGCAGTGCGGAATCTCGGTCTTTTCGGCTTTGGGCATGGTGGTCTCGGTCCATGGCGCGGGTATTGGTCAGTTTAGCGGCATCGCTCTGATGCCTTCTTTTTTACGCAGTGCTCAACCGGTAACTCAACCGGTTACCCCATCAAATTTTCCTAAGGAGACCGGTGTGCAAGAACTGAGGCTGCTGGGAGGTGTGGTCAACGGGCCGGCATTCCTGCCCACCGACGTCATCGACGGATGCAAGACGTACCGGGAGGCGGTGCGGATCTCCTGGGCGCACCGCCGCATCAAGGGTATGACCCAGCGGACTCTGGCCGAGCTGATCGATTGTTACCCGCCGCACGTTTCCGACTACCTGCACGCGGACGACAAGGAAAGCCGGCGCAGCCTGCCTGGCGATCGCCTGAACGCCTTCGCAGCGGCGGTGGGCAACTGGGGCGTGCAGCAGTGGCTGATGCACCAGGCCAAGCTGACCGTGATGGAAGAGGTTATCGCGCAGAGGGCCGCATGACCCAACTGGACCAGATCAACGAATTGCTGCACCGGATCACCGTAGCCGAGACCCGCGAGGTCCGCATGGCCCTGTGCTCACAGATTAAGCAGTTGCTTGCCGAGATGCAGGGCACGACTGGGGGAAGGTAGTAATGGCTGGGGACTGGATCAAATTCGAGGTCAGCACGCCAGAGAAGCAGGAGGTGCTGGCCATCACCGTTGACATGGGATGGGACGACCCGGATTTGACGGTCGGGAAGCTGCTGCGCGTGTGGCGCTGGTTCGACCAACAGACGGTGGAAGGTAACGCTCCTGGCGTTAGCGCACCGTTACTCGACCGTATCGCAGGCGTTACCGGATTTGCGAAAGCGATGGCAAAAGTCGGCTGGCTGAACATTTCTGACGCTGGTCTCTCCCTTCCGAACTTCGGTCGACACAACGGTGAGACCGCAAAAAGTCGTGCACTCACCGCAAAACGGGTAGCGAAACACAAAGCTAACGCCAAGGGTAACGAGGAAGGTAACGCTGCAACCGTTACCGAAGAGTTACCTAGAGAAGAGAAGAGAAGAGAAGAGTCTTCTACTACCTCTAACGAGGTAGTTGTCGACAGCGTGCCCGCTGACGACTTCTCGCTAGACGGCGAGGGCAAAAAGACCACGCGTCCTGAATGCCCGCATCAGGCAATCATCGCCCTCTACCACGAGGTGCTGCCGATGTGCCCATCCATCCGCGAGTGGAACGGCACCAGGCAGGTCAACCTGCGCACCCGTTGGAATGAGGACAAGAAGCGCCAGAACCTCGACTACTGGAAGCGCCTGTTCACCTACGTCTCGCAGTCCGAGTTCCTGACCGGGCGCGCGAAGACGCCGGAAGGCCGTAAGCCTTTCCTTGCGGGCCTCGACTGGATCGTCAAGTCCGAAAACTTCACCAAGATCCGCGAGGGTCGCTATCACAGCGAGGAGGCCGCGGCATGAGCCTATTCCTCTGGATTCCCCAGCAGTCGATGCAAGACATCGATTCGCTCATTGCGTCGATGCTGCAGCACCGCGCCGAACGTTCGTGCTTCCTCCTCGGTGGGGAACAGCCCGAGAACGCTGTAACGGGTGTGGGGATTGCCGGCTTTGAAGGCGTCGATGTTCTCTCGAACCATCGTTGCCGCCGGTTCAACCCAGACGGCGTACCGGGACGGCGACTCGTAGTTGCTGATTGCCACCACCCACGTATTTTCGAGGAACTCAGTCATGGTTGAAGGTCGGGTCCTGTATCTGTTCGACGAGGATTTTAATCCCGAACTCATTGGCGACGATTCCTTGCCGGTCCAGTACCGGCTGAAGGCCCACGTCTTCGAAGCGTCGCTCGCAGCTAAGGCGATCATCTGGGGAGACCGTGTGGTCATGAATCGCTTCGGCCGCGCAGGTTTGATCCACAGCTTGGATAGCGGAGGCGCAGCATGAATGCCCCCGACGATTTCCCGCAGTCCCGTGCGCTGTTCAGCATCGAAGCCGAGCAGGCCGTGCTGGGCGGCCTGCTGCTCGACAACAGCGCTATCGATCGCATCAGTGGTCTGGAGCCGGCGCACTTCTACCGCGACGACCACCGCGAAGTCTATGGCGCGATCTACCGCCAGGTTTTGGCCAATCGGCCGGCTGATGTCGTGACCGTGTTCGAGGTGCTGCAGTCGCAGGGCAAGGCCGAGCGCGTCGGCGGCCTAGGCTACCTGACGCAGCTTGCGCACAACACGCCCAGCGCCGCGAACGTCGCCCGCTATGCCGAGATCATCCGCGACCGCGCCATGCTGCGCGAGACCGCCTCGGCCGCGCGCAAGGTGCTCGAGATGGTCGAGACACCGAGCGCCATGAAGGGTGCGGAAATTCTCGACCGAGCGCAGGCCCTGATCGGCGGTGTTGCGCAGATCGGCGTGCGCCGCGAAGCGAAGTTCCTGCGAGACCTGGCCACCCCCTTCGTCGAAGGCGTCGATGAGCGCTACCACGGCGCCGGCGACCGGGCTATCCCGACCGGCATCGGCTCGCTTGACCGCGCGCTCAATGGCGGCCTACGCGGCGGCAATCTGGTGATCGTGGCCGGGCGCCCCTCGATGGGCAAGACGGCGTTGACGACGGACATCGGCCTGAACATGTCGACCGATTACAGCGTGCTGCTGCAGTCGATGGAAATGTCCGATCAGGAGATCGTCGGCCGAGCGATGGCCAATCGCGGCGGGATCCACCTGTCGGCGCTGCTCTCCGGGCGCTTGGCGGATGCCGACTGGCCGCGCCTCACCTACGCCGTGCAGCACACCTGTGACCTGAACTTCGCGATCGACGATTCGCCGGCCCTGACGATGCTCGAGGTCCGCATGAAGGCCAAGGCCCACAAGCGCAAGCACGGCCTAGACGTGCTGATCGTCGACTACATCGGCCTGATGACCGGCGGCGAGGAAAAGATGCGCACGCAGCAGATCGGCGCTTACTCGCGCGGGCTGAAGGCGCTGGCGAAGGAACTGAACATTCCGGTCATCGCGCTGGCGCAGCTGAGCCGCAAGAACGAGGAACGTCCCGACAAGCGGCCGATCCTGTCCGACCTGCGCGACTCCGGCGACATCGAGCAGGACGCCGACGTCGTGATGTTCGTGCACCGCCCGGAGATGTACGACCCGAACAACGACGAGCTCAAGGGCTACGCCGAGGTGCTGATCCGCAAGCAGCGCAACGGCGCGCTCGGTGACGTGCCGCTGCTGTACCGCGGCGCCGTGACCAAGTTCGACGAGTGGACGGGCCCGTTGCCGACGGTTTCTGCCGGCGCGGCGGTGCGCAAGCGCGGCATCGCCGCAGATCTGTGAGGACAGCATGAGCGACTTCTTCGAAACCGTGACCGCAACGGAAGCGCCTGATTCGCAAGGGAATGTCCCCGCAGCGTTGGGTACGCCGACGTGCAATCTGAACATCCTGGCCATCGACATCGGTACCACCACCGGCTGGGCGCTGGGCATGCGCGACGGCGCGCTGCACAGCGGTAGCGAGTCCTTTGCGCCGCGCCGCAACGACGGCCCCGGCCAGCGCTGGCTGAAGTTCGCTGCGTGGTTGGGCGAGCGCGCGCGACAGGCCGGTGAGATCCACGCCGTCTACTACGAACTGGTGCTGCGCCACACCGCGGTGCAGGCCGCGCACGTGTACGGCGGGTTCGAGGCGCACCTGCAGGCCTGGGCAGATCGCAACAGGATCCGCCTGGTCGGCGTGCCGGTGCCGGTAATCAAGAAGGCCGCGACGGGGAAGGGTAACGCTGACAAGGTCGCCATGATCGCCGCCATGCGCAAGCGCGGCCATCGAGTGGTCGACGACAACCACGCGGACGCGCTGGCGCTGCTCGAGCACGCACGCAAGCAGGAGGCCTGACCATGCCGCGTTGGACTCCCGAAGAGGAACAGAAGCTGCGCGAACTGGTGGCCACCGGCCAGTCATATCGCGTGATCGGGGCTCATCTGGGCCGCGCCGGTGACACGGTGTTCGCCAAGGCCAAAGCGATGGGGCTCGGCCCGAAGCCACTGACCGGTGAACGCTCGCCTACCTGGATCGCCATCCTACGCATCTGTGCCGACGGCATTCCGCGCACGGTGCATGAGCTGGCCAAGGCCACCGGCGCCGCGCGGCACACGGTCGACTGCCTGTTCTGGGAACGGAAGAAGGCCAAGCAGGCGCACGTGGTGCGCTGGCTGACCGGTCACGGCGCGCCGGTGCCGTACTGGCTGCCGGTGCAGGGCCGGAGCGCCCGCCGCCCGCCGACGTTGACGCCGGCGCAGGTGTCGAAGCGATTCCGCGACCGCCTGCGGGAGAACGATCCGATTGCGTACCGAGCCTACCTGGCACGGACCACCACGCGCGCAGCGCTGAAGGCAGGCCGGGTGAAGCCACAGCACGCCATCGTGCGAGCACTTTTTGGAATGGGAGGGACCACGTCATGAGCAACTGGAACGGCTACTGCTGCTACTGCGGCGCCTTCGGGCACCGCGCGGACAACTGCCGCTGGAACCGCGGCGTTCGGCTGGCGAGGCAGCAATGAGCAACGGTCACGGAACGTGTCTGAAATGCAGGGGCGATGTCCAGGTGTTTGGCTCGCGCTGGTGCAAGAACTGCTACTACCCGGGTATCGACGAGACCTATCAGCGGTACCGGGACATGATCGAAGAGGGTTACACCCGCTACCAGGCGAAGGTCATGTCTGGCTGGGGCGACCCAGATGAAGCGAGGGAGGACTGAGCATGGCGGCGCTATACCGCGAGTTCACCCTGAAGTCGCCCGGCATCTGGCCGACGGTGCTGGCCTTCATCAAAGCCAATGCCGCGGCCTGCGCCGACAAGGGCCGCCCGCTGCGCATCATCGTGACGGCGGAGGAGCGGCGTCGGACGGGCGAGCAGAACGCCTTCTACTTCGGGCCGGTGCTGCGCGACATCGAGGAGCAGGCCTGGATCGACGGCCGCCAGTTCAAGCGCGACACCTGGCACGAGTACTTCGCCGACCTGTTCGCGCCGAAGGTCGAGATCGCGTTGCCGGACGGCCGGCTGTTCACGCGGCGCAAGTCGACGTCGGAATTCTCTGTCGGCGAGTTCAGCGAGTACGTGGCCAAGGTGCAGGCACACGCGGCCAACGAGTTCGGCGTCACGTTCGACGGGGTGCTGGGATGACACTGCCGGCCTACATGTTCCGCGACCCGGCGGTGGTCTACGAGCAGACCGAGGCCCGCAGCTGCAAGGGCTGCATCCACGAGAAGTCCGCCAGGCTGATGGGCGCCACGCACACGGTCTGCACCAAGCTGCTGCCGGGCGGCAAGCGGCGCCAGCACGGCCGGCGCTGCCAAAGTTTCAATGACGGGGAGAAGTGATGGAAAAACCGATGTTCGCAGACGTCTCGCACGCGCTGCACGTGTCCTACCTGGTGCTGTCGCTGCCGCCGCGACAGAAGGCGCCGTTCCGCAACATGCTGATCCAGCTGCTGGAGGCGATCGACGAGCCGACGGCCGCGCAGGAAAAGTGGCTGGCCGAGCTGCGCGGGCCGGCGGGGGAGTACGACCCCGACCGCCTGACCATGGACGAATACCGCGCGCAGTACGCCATGATCACCGACGCGGCCAAGACCCGGCTACCCAGCCCGGAGTACGCCGCGGTGCTGGCGCGCTACGCCCACGGGCAGGAGAAGCTGGCCGGCTGCAAGCGCCTGGCCATGTTCGCCCGCCGCTCGTGCGGGATCACCGCCGGCACGCTGCTGCTGGACCTGACCGCGCGCCACTACCTGCCGAAGCAGCTGCGCCAGGACATGACCGTCCGCGCGCTGGCGGAGAAGCACAAGACCGACCGCAACCGCGTCTTCCGTGCGGCGAAGTGGATGGAGGCGAACTACCGCGCTCTGGAGGCTCTGGCGCTGGAGCGGCTGGAACCGTCGTTCGTCGCCCATGGCCTGGTGCCGGACCGTACAGCGTGCAACGACTCGGAAAGCCTTGCGGCGTAAGGGATGGCGGGGAAAATATCCTTGCAATTTTGAGACAAGCGATGTAGATTTCCCCCAGACTCAGCCAAGCCCCGCCCGGTTCACGCCGGCGCGGGGCTTTTTCGTTGGAGCCGCGCCATGTCCCCTCTCGTGATGCTTTACCTGTGGTGGGGCGTCTGGGTGGAAGCGTGCCGCTCCTCGGGTAGCCGTAGTGGCAACAAGCCACGCGCTGAATAGGCGGAACGGTAAGGGCTGTAGGCATATCGGTAAGGACGATCTCCAGCAGTCGGAGTCAACCCCCGGCCAGAGGTGGGGCAAAACACTGGCAGCTGCCCGACGCGGTGACAAGCCGGTCTCCTCCCGTGCATCGCGGGTCTCCAAAGGCGGTGGGCGGGCAGCCCCCCGAATTCATCTACGCACGCGGAGTCGATGCCTGAGGCGTCGTTCCCTGAGGGACCGCGCACATGGCACGACCATCCAAGTACCAGCCGGACTTTGCTGAGCAGGCCCGGAAGCTCGCCCTGTTGGGCGCCACCAATGAGGAGCTGGCCGACTTCTTCGGCGTCAGCACCGCCACCCTGCGGAAGTGGGAAGCGGACTTCCCGGAGTTTCTGCTCGCCAAAAAACAGGGCAAGCAGGCTGCCGACGCCAACGTGGCCGACCGGCTGTACCAGCGCGCCTGTGGCTTCGAGCACGACGACATCGACATCCGGGTGGTGGGCGGCAAGATCCGCAAGACCAAGATCCGGAAGTACTACCCGCCGGACACCGCGGCCGCGTTCATCTGGCTGAAGAACCGCCAGCCGGCCAAGTGGCGGGACAAGACCGATCCGAAGGACGGGGACGACGTGCCGCCGCCGGTGATGGTGACGGTCAACGTGCACGATGCCAGCCGGCCCGAGCCTGAGAGCGATGCCTGATGCCTTCCTTGAACGTGCCCCAGGCGCAGTTCCTGGCCCTGCCGCACAAGTTCAAGGCGTTCGTGGCTGGCTTCGGCTCCGGCAAGACGTGGGTGGGCGGCGCTGGCCTGTGCAAGCACGCGTGGGAGTTCCCGCGCATCAACGCCGGCTACTTCGCGCCGACCTACGGCCAGATCCGGGACATCTTCTTCCCGACGATTGAGGAAGTCGCCGCCGACTGGGGCCTGATCGCAAAGGTGAACGCCTCCAACAAGGAGGTGCACTTATACAGCGGCCGCCGGTACCGGACCACGATCATCTGCCGGTCGATGGACGACCCCGGCAAGATCGTCGGCTTCAAGATCGGCAAGGCGCTGGTCGACGAGCTGGACGTCATGCGCAAACTGGAAGCGCAGACGGCGTGGCGGAAGATCATCGCGCGGATGCGCCAGGTCGCGCCCGGTCTGCTGAACGGCATCGACGTCACGACGACGCCCGAGGGCTTCAAGTTCGTCTACGAGCAGTTCGTCAAGGCGGTGCGGGAAAAGCCCGAACTGGCCGGCCTCTATGGTCTGGTGCAGGCGAGCACGTACCAGAACGCCAAGAACCTGCCCGATGACTACATCAGCTCGCTGCGCGCCAGCTACCCGCCGCAGCTGATCTCGGCGTACCTGCGTGGCCAGTTCGTGAACCTGACCAGCGGCTCGGTCTATGCGAACTTCGACCGGACGCTGAACCACACGGACGACACCATCCGGCCCGGCGACGCGCTGCACATCGGCATGGACTTCAACGTGCTGAAGATGGCTGCGGTGGTCTACGTGGTCCGCGGCGGTCTGCCCCGGGCGGTGGCCGAGCTCAAGGACGTGCGGGACACGCCGGAAATGGCGCGCATCCTGCGCGAGCGGTACCGCGCTGCCGGCCACAGCATCGTGATCTACCCGGATGCCAGCGGCAAGAACACGAGCAGCAAGAGCGCCAGCGAGTCGGACCTGTCGATCCTGCGAGGGGCTGGCTTCCAGATCAGCGTCGGCACGACCAACCCTGCGGTGAAGGACCGCGTGTCGTCGGTCAACGGCCTGCTGCAGAACGACAACGGCGAGCGCCGCCTGCTGGTGAATACGCACCAGTGCCCGGCCTTCACTGAGGCGCTGGAGCAGCAGCCGTACGACAAGAACGGCGAGCCGGACAAGACGACCGGCCATGACCACCTGAACGACGCCGGCGGCTATCCGCTGGTCCGCCTGTGGCCGATCGTGAAGCGGTCGGCGCAACGCACCAAGCTCCAAGGCACCTGACATGCCCGTTGACACCAAGCACCCCGACTACATCGCCGCGCTGCCCAAATGGGCGAAGTGCCGCGATGCCGTCAAGGGCGAGGAGGCCGTGCACGCCAAGGGCCAGACCTACCTGCCGAAGCTGTCCGGCCAGAGCGATGAGGCCTACGAGGCGTACAAGCAGCGCGCCGGCTTCTACAACGGCACCGGCCGCACGCTGGAAGTGCTGACCGGCCTGGTGTTCCGCCGGCCGCCGACCATCGACCTGCCCAGCGGCATGGAATCCGTGCAGGCCGACGCCGACATGTCGGGCACGCCGCTGCTGACCATGTGCGAGAAGACGGCGGACGAGCTGCTGCAGGTGGGCCGCTTCGGCCTGCTGGTCGACTATCCGACTCAGCAGAACGAGCCGCTGACCGTTGGCCAGGCCGAGGCGCGCGGGCTGCGCCCCTTCATGGCGCTATACACCGCCGAGGCAATAATCAACTGGTCGACCGGCCGGGTGGGCAACCAGACCACGCTGACGCAGGTGGTGCTGGCCGAGTCGGTGGAGGTGCGCAAGGACGAGTTCACGGTCGAGTGCAAGGCGCAGTACCGCGTGCTGGACCTGTTCGAGGGCCGCTACCGGGTGCGCCTGTTCCGCCCCGATCTGGCTCAGAACGTGGCGATCAGCGAGATCTTCCCGCTGATGAACGGTCGCCCGATGGGCTTTATCCCGTTCGTGATCTGCAACCCGACCGGCATCAGCTGGCAGGTGTCGAAGCCGCCGCTGCTCGACCTGGTCAACATCAACATGTCGCACTACCGCGGCACGGCCGACTACGAGCACGGGCTGCACTACACCGGCCTGCCGACGGCCTGGATCACCGGCCATGCCAGTCAAGGCGTCAACGAGGACGGCACCGCGGCAAGCGAGACGTGGTCGATCGGCTCCGGCGAGGCCTGGGTTATTCCGGAGGAGGGCGCCAAGGTCGGTTTCCTCGAGTTCCAAGGCGCCGGCCTGAGCCAGCTGAAGGACTCGCTGGACGGCAAGGTGCAGATGATGTCGACGCTCGGCGCGCGGATGCTGATGCAGGAGAAGCGCCAGGCCGAGGCGGCCGAGACGGCATCGATCTACCGCGCCGGCGAGAACAGCGTGCTGGCGTCGGTCGCCAACGCGGCCAGCTCGGCGCTTACCCGCGCGCTGGAGTGGATGCGCGACTGGATGGGCCAGAGCGGCGAGGTCAGCGCGCGCCTGAACACGGACTTCCTGCCCACCGGCCTGACGGCGCAGGACATCACCGCGCTGGTCTCGGCGTGGATGCAGGGCGCCATCAGTTGGGAAACGCTGTTCGATAACCTGGTGCGCGGCGAGGTGGTGGCTGATGGCTCGACGGCCGATGAGGAGCGCGCGCGGATCGACGCAGGCGCGCCATCTCTCGCGCCCAGCACAGCGGCGCCGCCGGCGGCCGAGTAATCCATGCGCAACCTGTCCCAGAAGCTCGCCGATCTGGCGGTGGAGCGCCAGCTTGACCTGAATCGGGTGATCGGCCACGAGTCGAACCTGGTGCTGACGGTCATGGAAGCGCTGCTGGACGACATCGAGAAGAAGATCGGGGCGCGCCCGCTGACGGAGTACCAGAAGACGCGGCTAAATCAGCTGCTGGCCGACGTCCGCGACCTGGTGGCCGACCAATACGAGACGCTGCAGGGCGACCTGTTCGACGACCTGAAGGATCTGGCCCAGCAGGAAGCGAAGTGGGTGCTGTCGAGCACCAACGGCGCGGTGGGCGTCGACCTGATGCGCGCGCTTGCGCCCACGTCGACGCTGAAGGCGCTGGTCGATACCGGCCTGTTCCAGGGCGCGCCGCTGGGGGACTGGCTGGATCGGCAGGCCGCTGACACTGCGTTCCGCTTTGCCAATGAGATCCGGCTGGGCGTGGCCGCCGGCGAGACCAACGCCAAGATCGTGCAGCGCATCGGCGGCTCGACACGCAAGGGCCTCACAGGCGTGATCGAGACCAGCCGCAGGAATGCCGACGCGCTGGTGCGAACCGCGGTGCAAACGGTGAGCGGGCGCGCGCGCAACCTAACGTGGGTGGCCAATGACGACATCGTCAAGGGCCGGCAGCAGGTGAGCACGCTGGACGGGCGCACGTCGGATGTCTGCATCGCCTACGCCGGCGCGTCGTGGAATCTGGAGGGCAAGCCGATCAACGGCACGAAGCTGCCATACAACGGCGGCGTGCCGCGCCACTGGGCGTGCCGTAGCACCGAGATCCCGCTGCTGAAGACGTTCCGGGAGCTGGGGCTGGACGCCGACGAGTTCACGCCGACCACGCGCGCCAGCATGGACGGGCAGGTCGCGGCTGACCTGACGTTCTCCGACTTCCTGGCCGGCAAGAGCAAGACGTTTCAGGATGACGTGCTCGGCAAGGGCAGGGCTGCCCTGTGGCGCGCCGGCACGATCACGCTGCCGCAGCTGCTGGATCAGCGCGGCAATCCGCTGACGCTCGAGCAGCTACGCGCCAAGTACGAATAACCGACGCCCGCCTGGCTGAGCCGTGCGGGCGTTTTTCATTGGGGCCGAGCCCCGCAACCCATCCCTGAGGGAATCCATGCCACTGGACCGCAACGACCCCGAAGTCAAGGCCCTGATCGAAGAAGTCACCGCCGCCGCGACCGAGGCGCTGAGCGCCAAGAATCGCGAGCTGCTGGGCGAGATCAAGACGCTGAAGGCCAAGGCCAAAGGCGCCGACATCGACCCGACCGAGCACGCCGCTCTGCAGCAGCAGGTGGAAGACCTGACCGCCAAGCTGGACAAGTCGGTCAAGGACGGCGCCAAGACGATCGAGAAGCTGACGGCAGACCTGACTGCAAAGGACACGGCTCTGACGCAGCACCTGATCGATGGCGGCCTGTCCGAGGCGCTGGCTAAGGCCGGCGTGGCGCCGCAGTTCATGGATGCAGCCAAGGCGCTGCACCGTGGCGCGGCGACGATCAAGGACGGTGCGGCGGTCATCGGTGACAAGCCGCTGGCCGAGCACATCACGGCCTGGGCGGCGAGCGATGGCGGCAAGCACTTCATCGCGGCGCCGGCAAACGGCGGGGGCGGCGCTCCCGGCGGCAATGGCAACCACAACCCACCGGTCGGCAACATGGGCGGCACGCGCGAAGAGCGCCGCGCTGCTCTCGCTGCCCGGCATCCCGAACTGAACAGCTAAGCGAGGTCAATCATGTCCCTGTCGCAAATGCAGGTCTTCAACAAGTACTTCATGCCCGCGATCATCGAGACGCTGGCGCAGGAAGTGGCGAAGTTCAACGCCGCGTCGCGCGGCACCATCCGCCTGACCACGGACGGCTTCGAAGGCGACTTCCTGCAGGAATCGTTCTTCGCGTCGATCCACGCAGCCCAGCGCCGCGTCGACCGCTACGCTGCCCAGGCTGCCGCCTCGGCAACCGACCTGACGCAGCTGAAGCGCTCGTCGGTCAAGATCGCCGGCGGCTTCGGCCCGATCCGCTATGAGCCGTCGCAGATGACCTGGCTGGACAAGCCGACCACCGAGGGCATCGAGGTGGCGTCGCGCAACTTCGCCGAGGCGCTGCTGGCTGACCAGCTGAACACCGCGATCGCCGCGCTGGTGGCTGCCATCAGCAACCAGGCTGCCGCGACGAACGACGTGTCGGCCACCGCCGGCATCAGCTACGCGGCCATGAACAACGCCTACGCGAAGTTCGGCGACCGCAGCCCGCTGATCCTGGCCAACGTGATGACCGGTCAGGTCGCGCACAAGCTGATCGGCCAGAACCTGACCAACGCGGTCAACCTCTACCAGGCCGGCAACGTCCAGGTGATCGACATCCTGGGCCGCGTGAACGTCATCACGGATGCCCCGTCGCTGTATGCCGCCGGCACGCCGAACAAGCAGAAGGTGCTGAGCCTGGTCGACTCCGCCGCGATCGTGCACGACGCGCGCGACATCATCAGCAACATCCAGACCACGAACGGCCAGACCCGCATCGAGACCACGATGCAGGTCGACTACTCGTTCGCCTTGGGCCTGAAGGGCTACACCTGGGACGAGGCCAACGGCGGCAAGTCGCCGGTGGATGCCGAGATCGCAACCGGTACCAACTGGGACAAGATCTCGACCAGCATCAAGGACACCGCCGGCGTGATCACCATCGGCGACGAAACCAAGAACTGATGAGCCGGGGCCCTTCGGGGCTCCGCCATCCCACTGATGAGGGAAACCATGGACAAGGAAGCCAAGAACATCTGGTATCTGGCCGGCCCGTTCTTCCGCTACGAGCAGGACGTCAAGGCCGAGGCGCGCAAGGCAGGCCTGCGCATCATCGACGCCAACGTGACGGACGACCGCACCGGCGAGGCCAAGGATGTGCCCAAGGTCACGCTGAAGCCGGAATACCGTCCGGCCAAGGTGAAGCAGGAAGCCGCGCAGGACTGACAGCGTCTGCTGACCATCGCCGCTCTACCCGGGGCGGCTTTGGTGAGCTGATGAGGATACGAACATGGCACTCGTCGTCGAAGACAGCACCGGCAAGCCCGATGCCAACAGCTATGTGAGCGTGGCCGAGGCCGACAGCTACCACGGCGACCGTGGCAACGCGAACTGGTCGGCGGCCACCACCAAGGAGGCGGCGCTGATCAATGCCACGAGCTACGTGGACAGCCTGTACCGGTTTCAGGGCCTGCGCGCGAGCGACACCCAGGCGCTGGAATGGCCGCGCGCCGGCGTGACTGGCATCCCGAAGCGGCTGAAGGATGCGGTCTGCGAACTGGCGCTGCGCGCGCTGTCGGGCCCGCTGGCAGCCGACGTGGCGCCCGAGCAGGTGATCGAGACGACCGTCGGTCCGATCACGAAGAAGTACGCCGCGGCGCCCCTCAACGGTGGCCGCAAGCGCTATCCGCTGGTCGACGGCATGCTGCGGCCGCTGCTGGTGGTCACGTCCGGTAATGTCCCGCTGCTGAGGGTCTGATGAGCTTCTACGACGAAATGGCCACGCTGGCCGACGAGCTACTGCGCGAGTTCGGCAAGGCGCTAACGCTGCGCCGCGTGGTGCCGGGCGCCTATGACCCGGCCAGCGGCACCTCGGCGGAGACCGTCACCGACTACCAGGGCACCGGCGCGCTGTTCGAATATGCCATGCTGGCCGCGGGCCAGACGTGGATACCCAGCACGCTGATCGAGGTCGGCGATAAGCAGTGCCTGCTGTCGCCCGCGGGCATGCCGCTGCCGACCACCGGCGACAAGCTGCTCGACGGCGCCGAAGTCTGGCAGGTGCAGAACGTCAAGGCCGTGAATCCGGCCGGCACGCCGGTGCTGTACGAGCTGCAGATCCGGAAGTAGCCAATGGCAGCCAACGACGAATTCCGCCGCAAGTTCGCCGCGTTCGTCGAGCGCGCCAAGGGCAATCAGGAACTGGTCGTGCGCAAGGTCTCGCTGGACCTGATGACCAGCCTGGTGATGAAGTCTCCCGTCGACACCGGCCGCTTCCGCGGTAACTGGCAGGTGCAGTACACCCTGACGCCGAGCACGCGCGAGCTGCTGGACAAGTCTGGCGCCGCGGCCATATCGGCGGCGCGCGCGGGGCTGCAGGGCCTGAACATCGGCGAGACGGCCTATCTGGTCAACCACCTGCCGTACGCCATCCCGCTCGAGTACGGGCATTCCAGCCAGGCGCCCGGCGGCATGGTGCGCATCACCTTGGCCGAGTTCGACCAGTACCTGACCCGCGCAGTGGGAGAGCTGAAGAAATGAGCAACGTCGCTGTCCGTAAGGCGCTGGAGACCCGGCTGAACGCCATGGCGCCGGCGCTAGCCACCGCCTGGCAGAACGTGCAATTCACCCCGGCCGCCGGCGTGCCATACCAGCGCGCGAATCTGCTGCTGGGCGCGCCGGAGAACCCCGCCTATGGCGAGTATTTCCGCGAGGTCGGCGTGCTGCAGGTGTCGCTGATGTACCCGCAGGGCACTGGGCCGGCGGCGGCCGATGCGCGCGCCGCGGCTGTACGCGACTGGTTCAAGCGCGGCACCACACTGGTTGCCGACGGCATCGAGGTGGTGGTGCAGCGCACGCCGGCCATTGCCGCGGGGTATGCCGACGGCGACAGATGGCGCGTGCCGGTCAGCATCCCGTTCTTCGCCAGCGCCTGACGCCGGCCCATCTCATCAACGCCTCGCCTTGCGCGGGGCATTTCTGTTTGGAGCAAGAAAATGCCCATCGCAAAGGGGTTGTTCAAGCAACTGCGGTACAAGCTGCAGACCGCGCAGGGCGTCGCGGCCGGTACCTCCGGCGGCCAGATCCTGCGCCGCGTCACGTCGGACATCTCGCTGAACAAGGACACCTACCAGTCCGAGGAGATCCGCTCCGACCAGCAGATTGCCGACTTCCGCCACGGCGTGCGCCGGGTGGCCGGCACGATCAACGGTGAAATCTCGCCGGGCACGTACGACGACCTGCTTGCCGCCATCCTGCGCCGCGACTTCACCGCGGTGACGGCCATTAGCGGAGCCAGCATCACGATCGCGGTGGCATCGCTGCTTGGCACGGTGCAGTCGTACACCGTCACGCGCGCCGCGGGCTCGTACCTCACCGACGGCATCAAGGCAGGCGACGTGGTGCGACTGACGGCCGGCGCGTTCAACGCCGCCAACCTGAACAAGAACCTGCTGGTGGTGTCGCTGACCGCACTGGCGCTGACCGTCATCCCGCTCAACGGCGTGGCGATGGTCGCAGAAGGCCCGATCGCCTCGGCCACCGTTTCGGTGCCGGGCAAGAAGACGTTCGTGCCGACCAGTGCGCACACGGACAAGTACATCACCTTCGAGCACTGGTTCGCTGACATCGCCCAGTCGGAGCGCTTCACCGACTGCAAGTTGGCGCAGATGGACATCAACCTGCCGGCGACCGGCATGGCGACGCTGGCAGCGCAGGTGCAGGGCCTGGACATGGTCACGGCCACGTCGGCGTACTTCACTGCGCCGGCAGTCGAAACCACGTCCGGCGTGGTGGCCGCGGTCAACGGCGTGCTGCTCGCCGGCGGCGTGCCGGTGGGGCTGGTCACGGGCATGAGCGCATCGATCAACGCCAACCTGACTGGCGATCCGGTGGTCGGCCAGAACACGTTGCCTGACCTGTTCCCCGGCCGCGTAGTGGTGACGGGCCAGTTCACCGCCTACTTCCAGGACGCGGTGCTACGCGACGCCTTCATCAACGAGACCGAGATCGGCATCACCTCGGTGCTGACGACCGGCAATACCGGGACCGCCGACTTCTTCGCAATGACGATGTCCCGCGTGAAGCTGGGCAGCGCCGGGAAGGACGACGGCGAGAAGGGCCTGATCCAGACCTTCAGCTTCCAGGCTCTGCTGAACGGCGCTGGCGGCGCTGGCACGGCCAACGAGAAGACCACCATTTCGGTGCAGGACTCGCTCGCATAAGACGAGCGGTCGACGGGACAGCGCTCCCACCCATGGGAAATTCGGCGGGCCGGCATGTGCTGGCCCGCATCTTTTTTGGAGCAGACGATGGAACAGAACACTGCGGCGCCGACGCGCTCGATCGCATCCCTGAACCTGGTGCAGGCCAGCGAGACCGGCTTCGAATTCGAGGTCAAGAACTCGGAAGGCATCGGCCTGGGCGTCTTCATCACGGTGCGCGGCGAGCATTCCGACACCGTGCGCGCGGCGGCGCGAAAGGAGATCAACGCCTTCCGCGAGCGCTCCTACCAAGCGGCGAAGAAGGGCGAGGCGATCGTCCCCGATCCGGTGGAAGACGACGAGGCCAAGGCCATTGCCGGCGCCGTGCTGCGCACGGTGGCGTGGCGCGGCCTGGACGAGCCGTGCACGCCGGACAATGCACGCCTGCTGTACACCGTCAACCCGGAAGTGCGCGGGCAGGTCTACGCCGCAGCTGCCCAGTCGGCAAATTTTCTGAAGGTCTGACGGCCGACCTGATCGCGTACGCGGAGCATCAGGCGGCGCTAGATGAGCGCCTTCCTGATGGCTCGACCGTCAGGCAGAACCTCGAATCGGTGGCGCGGCAGACCGGACGGCGGCCGGAAGGGCTGGACGGCCCGGAACTGCCGCCGGCGGGCTTCCAGCTCTGGGAGTGGTTCATGGAGCTGAACGCCACCAGGCCGGCCGGCATGGGCCTGTCACCGATCACCTACACCGACCTCCACGCCTTCTTCAGCATGATCGGCGAGCGCCCGGCGCGCTGGCAGATAGACGCCATCCGGCGGCTCGACCGCGTGGTGCTGGAGGCGGCCAACAAACGCAAGGCATAGCATGGACATCGCATCCCTCGGCATCGCCATGGACACCTCCGGGCTGGCGCGGGGGGAAGCTGCGCTCGACACCGCTGCGAAGACCGCTGGCCGGACGGCAGATGCCTTCGACACCGTCGGCGCCAAGGCTACCCAGGCCGGCAAGAAGGTCCAGCAGTCCGCCGCGCAGGCAGCGAACGCCATGCGCATGCTGCCTGCCCAGATGACGGACATCGGCGTCGGGCTGGCGACGGGCCAATCGCCGCTGATGGTGTTGCTGCAGCAGGGCGGCCAGCTGAAGGACATGTTCGGCGGGCTGGTGCCGGCCATCCAAGCGACCGCCTCGTACGTCGCTGGCCTGGTGAACCCTCTCACGGTCACTGCCGGCGCCGTCGCAGCGCTGGGCTATGCCTACTACGCCGGAAACAAAGAAGCCAAGGAGTTCAACGCCACGCTGCAGATGACCGGCAACTACGCCGGGCTGACGGCTTCCTCGCTGGAGAGCATGACGCGCCGGGTGGCGGCCGACGCGCGCACCTCGTTCGGCGAGGCGCGCGACGTGCTGATGGACTTCGCCAAGACCGGCCGCCTGACGTCTTCGGAGATGGAAGGCCTGGCCACCGTGGTGGTGCGCACCGCGGAGCTGACCGGCGAGAAGCTGGAAGACGTCAGCAAGGACTACGCCAAGGTCACCGCAGACCCGGCGAAGTGGGCGGCCGAGCACAACCAGGCCATGCACTTCATGGACGTGGCCACGTACCAGCACATCAAGGCGCTGCAGGACGCCGGCGACAAGCATGCCGCGGTGCAGGCGGTTATCGAGGCGGCCACGGCGCAGGTCGCCGCGTCGTCGGCGCAGCACCTGTCGAAGGCGGAGCAGGCCTGGCGCAGCCTGAGCGCCGGCGTCCAGCAGTTCTACGCGGAGCTGAAGAAGGGCCTGAGCACTGGCCCGACGCTGCAGGACCAGATCGACACCCTGACGGGGGAACGCCGCGACATCCAGGGCAACCGTCTGGCCGCGGGCCGGGTGGCGTCGATCGACAAGCAGGTCGCTCTGCTGCAGGAGCAGCAACGGATGGAGCAGCGCGCGGCGGAATCGTCGGCCGCCAACGCCCGGAAGCAGGAAGACGCCATCGCCGCCCAGCTGCGTGTCGACAAGATGCGCGACGAGGTGATGTCGAACGCCCAGAAGCGTCAGAAGGAACTGGAAAAGCTGGACAAGGACCGCGCTGCCATTCTGGCTGCCGGCGGCTCGTTCAGCGATGCCGACTACGCGCGCATGGTCAGCGGCATCAATGAGAAGTACAAGGATCCGAAGGCGAGCGGCGCCGGTGCCGCGGCGCTGGAGAACGCGCTGGGTGGCCAAATCGCCGCGCTGGAAGGCTATGCACGGCAAGCCAAGCAGATCGAGCACCAGTCCCAACTCGACCTGCAGCAGCAGCGGACGATGGGCCTGGTGTCCGAGCGCGAGTACATCCAGAAGTCTTATGACCTGAAGGAAAACGCGCTGCAGGACCAACTCGCCATTGCAGAACTGGAGGCGGAAGCAGCCAGCGGCCGCAAGTCGCTGGCTGAGCGCGAGCGGTACGCGTCCAAGGTGCAGGAGATCGAAGAGCAGATCGTCAACGTGCGCAAGGAAGGCACCAACGCCGTCGCCGCGTACGACAAGCGCGCGACCGATTCCCTGCGGGCCTATACCGACGCGCTGGACAACGCGCTGAAGCTGCGCCAGCAGGAGATCGGCCAGAACATCGCCGGCCTCGGCATGGGCGACACTGCGCGCGACCAGCTGGCACGGATCCAGCAGGCCAACCGCGACTTCGACCAGAAGTTCTACGACCTGAGCCGGTCGCGGCGTGAGGGGCGGATCAGCGAGGACGACTACCAGGCGCAACTGGCCGCGCTGCAGCAGTACCAGACGGACAGGGTGCTGCTCGAGCAGAGCGCCACGCAGCAGATGCTGGCAGCGCAGTCCAGCTGGGAACTCGGCGCCACCCGCGCGCTGGCCAACTACGCGGACGCCGCGCAGAACGTGTTTGCGCAGACCGAGAGCCTGTTCACCCGGGCCTTCGGTTCGATGGAGGACGCCCTGGTGAGCTTCACCATGACGGGGAAGCTCAACTTCGGCGATTTCGCCAAGTCCGTGATCTCGGACCTGATTCGGATCCAGACGCGCGCGGCGCTGTCGGGCATCTTCAGCCAGCTCGGAGGTTCGCTGCTCGGCATGGCGGGCGATGCAACCGGCATTTCGGTGGGCGGTGTCTATGGGCCGGCGACGCAGGCCGGGCTGGACAGCCTGGTCAGCAGCGTGAGCACCCGCGCATCGGGTGGCGATGTGCAGGCGGGAGTGCCGCTGCTAGTCGGTGAGCGGGGGCGGCCGGAACTGTTCGTGCCGGACAGCGATGGCACGATCATCCCGGACAACGTCCTGGCTCGCAAAGATGCACAGCAGGCCGCGCCGATGTCGGTCGAGATCAACAACACCTACCACATCGACAGCCGCACCGACCGCTCCGAAATCATCGCTTTCATCGACCAGAAGTCACGGCAGACGAAGGCTGAGATCCTGGACAGCATGAATCGCGGCGGCGCGTTCTCGCCGAAACGGTAAGCCATGACGACACTTACGTTCCCTGAGGACATCCTGCCGGCGAGCGCCATGTTCGGGCTGCAGTCAAACACGGAAAGCTTCACGTCCCCGCTGAACCGGGCCATGCAGACCGTGGAAAGGCCGGGCGCCCTGTGGAAGGCGCGCCTGACCTTCACCACCATGAGCCTTCAGCAGCAGCGCAAGCTGCAGGGCTTCCTGGCCGCGCTGAATGGTATGGCTGGTCGCGTGTACCTGTGGCCGCATGGGGCAGCGATCGCGGACATCGCCGCCGCTCCGGTGGACTCCACGATGGTGCTCAACTTCCTGTCCCAGTCGTACCAGATCAACGTCGCTCCAGTGGTCAACGGGGCGTTGATCGACTTCAACTACCTGCCATCGAAATACTGGCCGGCCAGCACGCTGGTGCTTCGAGCGGGCGAGTATGTGGAGGCTGGCGGCGAATTAAAGATGGTGACGGCAGACGTGGTCAGCGATGCGAACGGTATCGCGCTAGTTCCGATCGCGCCGTCGTTCCGCAAGGCACCGGCGGACCTCTCCGTGATCAATCTGGACAAGCCCAAAGCGTTCATGAGGCTGGCCAGCGACGTGTGGGAGTTCGTGAGCACGCCGGCATCCCGGCATGAGGCCTTCTCGGTCGACTTCATCGAGGTGCTGACATGACGCGCGCACTGGACGGCGGCAACGTCTCGCTGATCACTGCGGGCCATGTGCCGTATGTGTTCTTCGTGCAGCTCGACTTCTCGCAGCCGCTGCGGGTCTGTAGCGCTGGCTACAACATGGAGTGGAACGGCGCTACCTGGCTCGGTCTCGGTGCGCTGGGAGGCATTGAGCCGATCCAGGAGCGGGCGAGCCTCGAAGCAACGGGTGTTCGCCTGACGCTCAGTGGTGTGCCGACCGAATACGTTGCGATCATGCTCGCCGAGCAGTATCAGGGAAAGGCATGCCGCATCTGGTTTGCGCCGTTGCGATGGGATCTCCAGCTTGGCTTTGCGCCGATTCCATTGTTCTCGGGTCGCATGGACGTGCCAACCATCGATGTCGGCGAGACCGCGTCTATCACGGTGTCCGCCGAGTCGCGAATGGTCGCGTGGGACCGCGCGAAGGTGCGCCGCTACAACAACGAGGACCAGCAGAGCCGGTTCCCGGGTGATCGCGGCTTCGAGTTCGTGCCGCAGATGGTAGAGCGTCAGCTTCAGTGGGGAAGGTAAATGCAGCGATTGGAAGACTGGCCGACTCGGCTTGCCGAGTTTATTGAAGCCCGCCAAGAGCGGGCTTTTTCACGCGGTGTCAGCGACTGCTGCATGTTCGTGGCGGACGCGATTGAGGCAATGACTGGGACCGATCCGGCTGCGCGTTGGCGTGGACTCTACTTCACCGACAAAGGCGCGCATCGATTGCTGCGAGACAACGGCGGGGTAGTCGGTCTTTGCTCTCTGGTTCTTGGGCCTCCGATACCCGCGGCGCTGGCGGGGCGTGGTGATGTCGTTTTGATAGATGCGCCAGAAGGCGAGGCGTTGGCTGTGTGCCTGGGTGGGACCATCGCAGCGCAGGGTGGCAAGGGAATCATCTTCCTGCCTGCAACGGCTGCCAAAGCAGCATGGAAAGTCTAGGAGGTTGATATGGCAGAAGCTGTAGCTGCCGTAGCGGCATGGGCCTTTTCAGCCGCAGGCGGCGTAGCAGCCGGCGCAGCTGCTGTAGCTGCTGCAACGATTGCATACGGGGTTGCGTCCGCTGTCCTTACCATCGGCTTCTCGTTTGCGGTCGGCTCGCTCATGGGGGCGGTCTTCAAGCCGCGCACCCAAAACGGGTTTGCCGCCGAGGCACAGGGGCGCACGCAGATCGTCAGATCGAATGTCCAGCCGCGCAACATGATCTATGGCCGGGCGATGACGTCCGGCCCACTGGTGTTCGCAGCAAGCACCGACGGCAATGGCAAGACGAACCAGTTCATTCACCTTGTGGTGGCGCTGGCCGACCACGAATGCGATGCGATTGAGGAGGTGTACCTCGGGGAAGATCCTGTTGGTGGCATCGACGTGAACGGCTTCGTCACCGGTGGCAAGTTTCTGAAGCTGCGTGGCGAGTCCACTACGCATTCGAAGACTATCCCTGTCGGCCAGTCCCAAGTCACCTATGACGTTGACGAGACGGTCTATCGGGTGGTTTCCGCTGCCGGGTACACCGATGGCATGGGCTACGTACAGGAGTTCGCCTACACGGTGGACTGGCAACAAGGCTCGAAGACGGTAACCGTACGGGGCATTGACCCAGCTACCAAGATTGTCGTCATCACATATGAGGCGCTGCGGTCTAAGGCTCTGGTCCGGGTCAAGAAGCATCTTGGCTCGACCGATCAGGCCGCCGACGGCGACTTGGTATCGGAAGTGCCAGGCTGGACGTGGGACCACCGCCTGAGCGGTGTTTGCTACGTCTATCTGCGGCTGGAGTACGACGCCGACATCTTTCCGAACGGCTTGCCCAATATCAAGGCGGTGGTGCGCGGGAAGCGCCTGTATGACCCTCGCAACGGCGGTACGTACTGGTCGCACAACTGGGCGCTGTGCATCTACGACTACTTGCGAGACGAGCGCGGCTTCGGCTGTACCGACGCTGACATCGACGTCGCATCCGTGATCGCCGCGGCAAACATCAGCGACGAGCCGGTGCAGACCGACACGGCGGTGTGGCAAGAGCGCTATCTGTGCGATGGCATCGTCATGTCCGACAAGTCGCCGCGCGATAACCTGGCCGAGATGGTCACAGCTGGCGCCGGTGTGGCGGTAATCGCCGGTGGCGTATTCCGTGTGTTTGCGGGCGCCTACGATGTCCCGACGGTCACGCTGACGGAATCGGACCTGCGCGGGCCGGTGAAGGTGCAGCCGCGCACGTCACGCAAAGACCTGTTCAACGTGGTGAAGGGCACCTACGTCGATCCGGGCAAGTTCTGGCAGCCGGGCGACTTCCCCGCGGTGAGGAACGCGACCTATGCCGCCAACGATGGCGAGGTAATCGAGCGCGACATCGAACTGCCGTTCACCACCAACACGATCATGGCGCAGCGCATCGCCAAGATCATCCTGGAGCGGTCGCGGCAGAGCATCGTCGTCGAATTCCCTGCCAAGCTGACCGCTCTGCAACTGACCGCCTACAGCACGGTCAAGCTGTCACTGGCGAAGTTCGGCTGGACCGACAAGGTCTTCCGGGTGATGGACTGGCGCATGAGCGCCGATGGCGGTGTCGACCTGGTGCTGAACGAGGAGGCTGCCGCCGTCTACGACTGGAACCTGGGCAATGCCACCGTCGTCGATCCGGCGCCGGACACTAACCTGCCCAACCCGTTCTTGGTGGAGCCGCTGGGGCAGATCACGCTGGCGTCGGGCGAGGATCAGCTGATTCTCAGCTCGAGCGGCGTGGTCACGTCCCGGATGCTGATCACGTGGCCAGGGGCGCAGGATCTGGCGCTGTCCCAGACCGGCCGCGTCGAGATGGAGTACAAGCGCGCCGACAGCGCGGTGTGGTCGTCGATGCCGTCGCTGACTGCGGAGACGACGAGTCGACACCTTTCCCCGGTGGAAGATGGCGCCGCCTATATCGTGCGCGGCCGCTTCGTCTCGGCAATCGGCGTGCGCAGCAGCGCGTGGACGTACTCGGCGCTGCACGTCGTGACGGGGAAGATGGCGGCACCGTCCAACCTCACTGGCCTGTCCATGACGGTGCTAAACGGGTTGGCGAACCTGACATGGGACGCGGCGACCGATCTGGACGTGAGGAATGGTGGGCAGGCGCGGATCCGGCACACCACCGATCTGGTGCAGGCGAGCTGGGGCAGTGCCATTGACATCGGTGGCTATATCTCCGGCGCGGCCAATTCGGTGCAGCTGCCGCTGCTGGAAGGCGTGTATCTGGCCAAGTGGATCGATTCCACCGGCCACGAGTCGCCGACGGCTGCAATGGTCGTCACCACGGCGCCGTCGCTCCTGGCGCTGAACGTGGTGGCCACGGTGCAGGAGCAGCCGACCTTCGCCGGCGCCAAGACGAACGTCATCTACGACCCGGCGCTGAATGGCATCAAGCTGACCGGTGCCGGCCTGATTGATGACCAGGGCATGAGTGACGCCAGCGGGCTGTGGGACACGCAGCCTGCCATCAACACGCTCGGGCTGATCGATGACGTGGTCGGATCAGGTGGATGGGGCCTGATCGATTCGCTTGGCGGCATCGTCAGTAGCGGCGAGTACGTCTTTGCAGGCTCGCTCGATCTCGGCACGGTAGAGAAGTCGCGCCTGACTGCGACCATTGACGCGGTGTCGTTTGACACCGGCGACCTTATCGATTTCCGGTATGACCTGATCGACAGCTGGGCGTCGATCGATGGCGATCGGATCAACGACACCGCCGTCGCCCTGTACGTGCGCACCACCCCCGACGATCCTGCTGGCTCGCCGGCCTGGTCGTCGTGGCAGCGCTTCTCCATGGGCGACTACGAGGCGCGCGCCTTCCAGTGGAAGGTGGTGATGGAGAGCGGTTCCGCCACGCACAACGTAGTCGTGACAGGCCTGGCCGTGAATGTCGACATGCCGGATCGGCGCGAGTCGGGCAGGGACATCGTGTCGGCCGCAGGCGCAACGGCCATCACTTTCTCGAAGCCATTCCGGGCGCTGCCGGTGCTTGGCATCACCGCGCAGAACATGGCACAGGGCGACTACTTCGTCGTCAGCGGCAAGACCGTGTCTGGCTTCGCCGTGACCTTCTTCAACAGCGCCAGCGCGCCGGTTTCCCGCCGGTTCGACTGGGATGCGATCAGCTACTAACCAGAGAGGAAAGCATGTCCCAACACGACATGGACATCGCCAATCAGGCGGGCGCGGCGTTCCGAGCCGACCTGAACTTGGCACTGGGTGCGCTCGTCTCGAACAACTCTGGCGCAGCGGCGCCGACGACGCCCTTTGCCTACATGTTGTGGGCAGACACCAACGCCGGCCTGCTGAAGATGCGCAACGGCGCCAACACCGCTTGGGTGACTATCGGCCTGCTTGGTGTGCAGAACTTCGGCCACATCATGCCCGGCACGGTGGTGTACCACGCCGTCAGTTCTGTTCCGGCCGGCTTCCTGAAGGCCAACGGCGCCGCGGTCTCGCGAACAACCTATGCGGACCTGTTCGCCGTGCTGGGTACGGGATATGGGTCCGGCGATGGGTCTACCACCTTCAACCTGCCAGAACTGCGCGGCGAGTTCATCCGGGCGTGGGATGACGGGCGCGGGGTGGATGCGGGCCGGGTGATCGGGTCCGGGCAGCTGGAAGACCTGAAGAGCCATTTGCACACCACGCAATCTGTAGTGGCCGGCGGCGGCGCTGTGACAGGTCTCCAAATCGCGACCAACGGTATCAGCCAAGGCTTCATGTCGACCACATCCACGGGCGGCGCCGAAACGCGCCCGCGAAACATGGCCCTGATGGCCATCATCAAGTTCTGAGGAGCCGGCATGGAAATCTTCAACTACCACCCGATCACCGGCGAGTTCCTGAGCGTTGGCATTGCCGACGAGAATCCGCTCGAGCCGGAGAACCCCATCGTCTCCGGCTATGCTACGCCGACCGCTCCGCCGGCCGTAGAAGCTGGGCGCGTGCGCGTCTATCGGCGGCCGGACGGCACGGCGCCGCAGAACTGGCCTGAAGGCGCCTGGACGGTGGTCCCGGACTATCGCGCCGTGCAGCTGTACCGCACGGTAGACGGCTCGGCGTTCGAACTCGGCGGCGAGTACTCGGGCCTCGGCGATCTGCCGTCGTTCCTGACCGATGAGCCGCGCCCCTCGCCCGCGCATAAGTGGGTGGCGGACGAGTGGGTGCTGGACGACGGCCTAGTGGCTGAGCTTCTCGAGGCCGTACGGGCCGAGAAGAACGCCGAGATCAATGCTGCACGCTTGGCGGCCAACCGCAGCACGTTCGTGCACGCTGGCAAGGCGTTCGCTTGCGACGAGTTGAGCCGCAGCGACATCGATGGCGTCAACGGATACGCGACGCTGTTTGGCGCGCTGCCTGCAGACTGGCCTGGCGCTTGGAAGGCCGTCGACAATAGCTATGTGCCGATCGCCACGCTGGACGACTGGAAGGCGTTCTACGCCAGCATGGTTGCTGCCGGCAACGCGAATTTCGCGCACGCTCAGGCGCTGAAGGTGCAGCTCGCCGCGGCAACGACCATCGAGCAGGTGCAGGCCATCAGCTGGGAGTGACGATGCGCGCGGCGTTCTATCGTGGCACGCGGCCCGGCATGGCCGGCCTGTACAACCGTCTCGTGCGTTGGTGGTGCAGATCGCCGTATTCCCACTGCGAGCTGATCTTCTCCGATGGCATGGCCGCCTCAGCCTCTTACATGGACGGCGGCGTGCGCTTCAAGGCCATCGAATTCGATGCGGATCGCTGGGACATCGTGGATCTGCCGGACGACGGCGAGGCAGCGGCGCGGGCGTGGTTCGTCAACCAGATCGGCGCGCCCTACGATCTGCTGGGCAACGTCGGCTTTGTGTGGCGTCCGATCGCTGACGCGCGCCGTGCGTGGTTCTGCTCGGAGGCCGTCGCCGCGGCGCTGGGCTATACGGAGCCGTGGCGCTACGATCCCGCGACGCTTGCATCTGTGCTCACCAGACAGCCGCCTGTGGGCGGCCCCTCCGGAGTAAAGCATGCTGGGTAACGTACCCTTCGCCGAGCTGATCACGTTCACGCGTGCCAGCGCTGCCTGGCGCTTCAATGCGTCGGGCGTCCTGGTGCAGGATGGGAACAACGTGCCGCGCTACGACTACGACCCGGTGACGCTGCAGCCTCGGGGCATGCGGGTGGAGGAAGGGCGGACGAACCTGCTCACGCATTCGGCCAACTTCCCTGATGCGTCCTGGCCTAAAACGGGCTGCTCGGTTACCGGAAATGCGGCGCTTTCGCCGGATGGAACTTCTTCGGCGGACAAGATTGTCGAGGACACGTCCACAGGCATTCATGCCGTGGTGCGCAACGTTACCGTGTCGGCGTCCACGACTTACACGTACTCGGTCTTCGTGAAGGCCGCCGAGCGCACGGTCGCGCAGGTTCAACTCGGAAATTTCGGCAATCAGGTCGCATCAAACACCGTCTACGTCAACCTTTCTACCGGCTCGTTCACTGCTACGGATGCCAGTCGTACTGTGGTGCGTGATGCTGGAAACGGTTGGTGGTGGGTTGCGACCACGGTCACCACGACCGCGTCAGGCACATCCTTAGCGCCAAGCGCATACGCTGTGCAGACGATGGGGACTTCAACATATACCGGGGATGGTGCGTCTGGCATATACGTATGGGGAGCACAGTTGGAGGCGGGGGCGTTTCCCACGAGCCACATCCCAACCACTACCGCGACTGTCACGCGCGCGGCAGAAAGCGCACTTATAACCGACCTAACGAAGATCGGCCTCAACCCGCAGGCCGGCACCATATACGCCGAGTTCGTCGCGCCGAATATGGCCGCCGCAGCGAATCAGTCGATCTTCGCACTGTCAGATGGCACTACGGCAAATCGCATCCAGCCGTTCATCAATGCTGGGGTACTGACTACGCGCGTCACAACCGGGGGGGCTGCAGCGGACTTTAGTGGCGCGATCTCCGGTGCATCTCAAGTGCATAAATTGGCTATCGGCTGCGCGGCTGGAACTGCGGCGCTGAGCGTCGATGGCGGAGCGGCCGCCCAAACCAGTCCCACAGCCTTCCCCTCGGTGACAAAACTTTGCCTCGGGTCGGGTGCGGACGGCATTTCCGCATTCTTGAACGGCTATCTTCGGGCGCTTCGCTACTACCCGCGCAAGCTGTCCAACGCCGAACTGCAGGCGTTGACCGCCTGACCTTCTCACCGCCTCGCAACCAGCCGCCTTCTGGCGGCTTTTTCGTTTTCTGGAGGTTCACATGGAACTCATCGAAGAGGCCAAGAAGCAGCTCCCGCGGCTGTGGAGCGTGCGCCTGTCGCTGCTGGCCGGCCTGCTGTCGAGCCTGGAGGCGGGCGCCGATATGTATCTGACCGGCAAGCCGGCAATGGCCGCCATCGCCGCGGCACTCGTGGCGTTCGCCGCGGCGTTCTCGCGCATCGTCGCCCAGCCGGCCCTGAAAGACATGATCGACGCAGGCAAGGGGGCAGCCGAATGAGGGCCGGGTCGAAGCGGACCTTGCAGGCGACCGTCGGCGCCGGCGCCGCGGCATTGCTACTGACGGCGGTGCCGAAGTTCGAGGGCGTGATCCTGCGCGGCTACAAGGATCCGATCGGCATCGTCACCGCCTGCGCCGGCCACACAAAGACCGCGGTGCTGGGCCGGCCGTACTCGCCGGCCGAGTGCACTGCGCTGCTGGACGCCGACCTGGTCGAGCATGCCGACGGCGTCCTCGCCTGCACGCCGGGCCTGAAGGGCCAGACGTACCGGCTGGCCGCTGCGACCAGCTTCGCGTTCAACGTAGGGGTGGCGGCCTACTGCCGGTCGACCATGGCGCGCAAGTTCAACGCCGGCGACTACGCGGGCGCGTGCGCGGAGTTCTCGCGCTGGACCTACGCCGGCGGACGCGAGTTGCCGGGCCTGGTCAAACGGCGGGCCGCCGAGCGCGCCATGTGTGACGGCCGATTGGAGCAATCCTCATGAACCCTCTCACAAAAGCCGCCGTCGTCATCGGCATGCTGCTGGCGCTGGCCGGCGCTGCCGCGGCGTGGCGGGCGAGTGTGCATGCCGCGGGCTTCCGGGCCGGCCAGGCAGCACTGAAGGACGCGATCGACAAGCGCGACAAGGAGATCGCGCGCCTGAACAAGCAGGTCGTCGCCAAGGACCAGGACGTGCTCGTGGCCAAGCAGGAGGATCGCGAGCGCATCGTCACCATCTACCGGACCATCCGGGAATCAGTGGAGCCTGAAATTGTTGAAAAGCCTGTCTATCGCGATTGCCGCGTTGGCCCTGGCGTCCTGCGCAGCCTCGTCGCCGCCGCTGAGGGCGGAATGCCAGCCGATCCCACGAAGCCTGCGGACGATCCCGCCGGCAAAGCTGCCGGCGCCCGCCGATGACAGCATGGGCGCCTTGATCCGAGCCTACCTCGGCGCCGCCGAGCAGTACCACAAGAGCCGGCGCGACGCTGTTGCGCTGGACGCCGCAATCGAAGCCAGGGAGGGCTGCTATGCAGCAGAGCGATAGCCACGTCGCAGTAAGGATGGAGCGCCCCACGCTCCCGTTCTGGGGGCTGCTGGTGGCGCTGGTGGCCGCGCTGTCGGCTTACTTTGGCCAGCGCGAAGCCACGAACTCGGCGCTGATCGAGATCAAGACCGAGATGGTGGCCATGAAGAAGACCATCGAGAGGATGGAAGGGGACCGCTACACCGGCGCCGACGCCCGAAGGGACTTCGCATGGCGGGACGAACGAGTCGCAGAGCAGGGCAAGCGGCTGGCGGAACTGGAGAACGAGGTTCGGGCGCGGCGGCGATGAGCTTACATCAACTCTCGCGTCCGCCTATTGGACCTTGATGGCGTGATGCGAGAGCTGCTATCTGTTGCTGAATTAGGCGGAAATACTCGCGCCTGCCCACCGAACGAGCGGACGCAAGCGTAGCTTCCGATATTCCCTCAGGGAGTTCTTTGAGTAGATGTGGGAACATCACCAGCATCCATGTCCGGTAAGCTCTAAACTCGTCGCAGTCCTCGGCGCCAAGCACGCCGATGGCAAAGACAGCGTCCAGCATCACCATCTCGGATGCTTTGGGATTGAAGTGGTACACGTCCTCGGGGTCTTGGTCAGCGTGCTTGAAAAAGTTTGCAGCGCTGTTCAGCACATTGATCATGGAACCCCGATACTCGGCTTTGACGTACACGTCGATGAGTTCGTCGTGCAACATCTTGTGGCCAGTCTTATGATGCACATGTAGTTTCCGCAATACCATTCGTGCGGCACTGGCTAGCGCGTGAATCGAGATCGGGTCCATCTCGTGGAAGTAAAGCCAGATCGCCGTACGAAGCTGGTTTCTTGCTGCGTCAAGCTTGGAGATCTGCATTGACGCCTCAGCGATCTCCCTCTCTACCTGCATCCCTTGTGCTTTTCTTCCCATGGCGTCGTGTTTGAGTTAAGTCCCGGAATTTTAGGGCATCGGCGGCATGAGCCTCTTTGCATTCTTCGCGCACTACTATCGCCGAAACCGCTCCGGCGGTACCGCGCCGGGCCGCTTGATCTTCACCCAGTCGGCCGATCTCTCGCCGGCCTGATACGTCGAGCCGGCGCGCTTGCCCACAACACCCTCCAGACCTAGCGCCAGCGCATGACCGTAAAGCCAAGCGCCATCCTCCACGCTATCCACAAACAGCATGCCGGGGGACGACTGGCCGATCAGCTTACGTAGGTCCGCCTTTCGCCGCTCCAGTGGCAGCGAGCGCAGATCCTTCCCTTTGCCGACCAGCAGGTCGAACACGCAGTAGACAACGGGATCGGCGCCGCGGTACCAACCCTTGCGCCGGGCCCGCGCGTGCAGCCGCTCGAAATCGCTCTTGCCGATGTCATCCAGCACGCAGACCTCGCCGTCCAGGATCCAGCCTGCGGGGAGGGTGGTGAGAGCATCGACCAGCTCCGGAAACCAGGTGGTCGCGTTCGCCCCGTTGCGGGACTTCAGCCTTGGCGCGCCGCCAGTGGTGGCTAGTAGGCGGTACCCGTCGTACTTGATCTCGAAGTGCCAGCCGGGCTCTCGCGGGATGGTCTTGCGCTCGCACAGGAGCATGGGCCGTAGGTCGGCCAGGGTCGGCGCCACCGGCAGCCGGCTGGCCATGGCATCAGCCCGGGATGTCGCGCGGATCGTTGCCGAAGGAATTACGCTCGCGGATCTTGCCGTCCCGGCCGTGGATCAGCAGCTCTACCTTCTTTTCCTTGGCGCGGCGTGTGCCCGCAGCGATCGCCGCCTCTTGCGTGTCGAATGTCTCGCGGCCGTTGCCGCCCTCGGTCATGACGGCCCAGCGGTCGTCGTCCGGAACCACGTGGATGTCTTGTCCAGGCATGGCGGTCTCCTGAAGTTATGCCGCCAGTCTCCGCGCGTCACTGTGGCTGTGGGTATCCGGCGGAGTCCTACAGTGCCGGCGTGTCGGTTGCCTGGGCCGATAGCTCGATTTCGGCACCGATCGCGCGCATGCGATCGAGCACCCGGGAAAGTTCCTCATCTGAAAGAACAAGCCGAGCCGCGCCAAAAAAGAGCATCTGAGGTGCCATCTCGCGCGGTTGGGCCCCGCCGGTGTACTTGCGCCACTGTTGGCCGCCAGCAACGCCGAATAACTCGGCCATTTCTTCGCCGGTGCGGCCAAGTTCATTCTTGAGGCGTTGGAGGTCTTCTGGGCTGGGAGAGGAATAGCGCATAGAAGAAACCCGCCTTGCAGCGGGCCTTGGATCAGTTCAGGAAGAGCTTCACGAAGGCTGCTGCGGCCGCGAATAGGGCGGCGGCATGCACGAATGGGAGCCAGCGTGCTTCACGATTTAGCTTTGCCGTTTCGGCTTGCAGCTTGCCGCTTTCGGCATTCAGTTTGGTGGCTTCCATCACCAGCTTGCTGATCTCAGCTTCGGTCTTGATGATGTCCAAGGTCTTGTCCATTTGTGTCGTCCTTTCGGGATGTCGGGCGGCGCGGTGCGCTACCTCTGAGATCTATATTAGCACCAAAGGGGCTAATGTCAAGGGCGACGGCTTGCCCTAATCGTTCGCCTGGTCGGCGCGATACGCCGACCAGTAGTAGTGGGAATACCGACCGTGCCTGGCTCGCTTCTTCTCGATGAACAACCGGACCGTGCCGGCATGCCCGGCCTCGATCACTACCTCGTGTCGGTCTGGCGCCTCGCGCGTGGCCCTGCCCAGCGTACCGATGGCGGCCGCAATGTACTGGCCGTGGACCTGCCCGAGAATGCCGTTCTCGCCCGTTGGCGCTATATGCGACGGGCCCGATGAGAGGTGGCAGCCGGCGGCCAGTTTGCTGTTGCCCATGGTGCAGGTTCAGTTGACCCGATTCCAGGCGTCTTGGATTGCGCCGAAGGTGACCGGCAGCACTTCGCTGCCCGTGAAGTCGGCGGGCGTGTCGTCCTTCGGGTAGCCGAGAAACGGCGACGACTTCAGCATGCGGAGGAGGTTGGACGCATGCTTGCCAGACTGGGCCACTTCATGCAGGACCTCGTCCTCGATCTGGTGAATGAGCTTCCAGGTCAGAATGCCAGCGGCGCGGTGCTTGGCAACGATGGCAGGCGTGGCTTCGATGATGGCTGATTCTGCGGCTGAGAGTGAGTGCATGGCGGGTTGAAAGTACTGTATGGACATACAGTATATCCACAGTGGCCGCAGCTTCCTATAGCCACGAAGCACGCCCAATGAAATCAAGCACTTGCGCGCGCTTTCTCGTTCCTCGAATAGGAACGCGAACGTATCGTAATTCGTTTGGAATCAGTGGGTTGCAGCAGAAGAACGAGCAGGTTAATAGCCTATCGGGGGTTCGAATCCCCCTCTCTCCGCCAGAACATCCGCAGTGAGCCGAAGCCGTCCAATTGGACGGCTTTTTTGCTTTCTGCGCCGACCCGCACGGGATGCGCGCGGGGCGCCGGAACTGCCATAGCAGGGTCACCGGGCCTGTTGTTCGGACAGAGGCCGACTCCGGCAAAGAAAAGCCCTCGGCCAGGGTGGGCGAGGGCATGAAGGGCTTGAAGAAAGTGGGCAAGTCACGGAAACGCCCATAACCATGTTCGTGCAATCGCCCGGGGCGCGCATCCCTCTAAACAGAGGTGCCGCCAGGTTCGGCAGCGTCCTGACAGGGCCTGCATGAAAAAAAGAGCCCGCACAGCGGCGGGCTTTGGGTAGAAAGCCGAGAGGGGTCAACTCACGACCCGAGCATTCTCCGGCAAATGTAAAGACATTTGCATCCCCATTCGGTGGGGAGCTATTTCCATCGCTGTTTCGACGAGGACGCAGCGCAGCCTTATTCGAAGGTCCCGGCCGCTTTGGAAAGCGTCCACCCAAGCCCCAGACACAATCCAATCCATGCCGCCGAAATCAAGGCAACGTCATGCCAGTTCATCGTCCGGCGCCCAGGGCGGCGCAGCTTGAATGTGTCCCGCGACGAAGGCATGGCCGTCTCCTTCGGAAAGCATGGGGGAAGGCTAGGGCAACCCTGCCGGAATTCACGGGCTCAGTTGTAAAGATTTGTTGCGGTGCGGATGGGCCACAGCCTCTTTGCGCCAACCAAAGAAAAAGCCCTCGGCCAGGGTAGTCGAGGGCTTGAAGTAGTGGTGGGCGAGTCGCGGAACCGCCCATGACGATGGTCGTATAGCCGCATGGGATGGCGCATCCCTCTAAATAGAGGTGTTGTGCCTGGACGACGACACCCGGTCAACGGATCGCGCCCTGGCGGGGCTTGCCCTAGTGAAGGCAAAGAAAAAGCCCTCGGCCAGGGTAGGCGAGGGCTTGAAATGGCGTTGGGCGTGTCGCAGTCCGCCCGGTCTTATCGTCGCCGTTGCCGGCACGGCGCGCATCCCCAATTCTGGGGATGAAAAAAAGCCCGCACGAATGCGGGCTGCGGGAAATGCCGAGAGGGGTCAACTCACGACACCTTGATTCTGGCCAGGAAGTGCTGCAACGAACACCCCCACATGGGTGAATGGCGTCGCTGCTTCAACGCCGCGCCAGCCGGCAATCCGATGCAAATTGCGCATAACCTCGCGGTGGGGCGTGTGGAAGAATTGTTTCATTCTCTCCACCGCCTGAAGCACAATGACCGACCCCGTCGTCCACCTCAATGGTTCCCTCACCCCGCTGTCCGAAGCCCGCATTCCGGTCCTCGACCGCGGCTTTATTTTTGGCGATGGCATCTATGAGGTCATCCCGTACTACGGTGGCAAGCCGTTCCGCGGTACACAGCATCTCGCGCGCCTGCACCGCAGCCTGGAGGCGATCGGGATACCCGACCCGCACAGCGCCGAGCAGTGGCAGGCACTGATCGGCGAAGTGGTCCGTGCCAACGGGATGTCGGACCAGATGATCTATATCCAGGTGACGCGCGGCGTAGCCCGGCGTGCGCATGCCTTCCCCAAGGAAGTCGTGCCGACGGTGCTTATCATGACCAACCCGATGGCGCTGCCGCCCGCTCACATGCGCGAACAGGGCGTGGCCTGCGTGACGATGGAGGACCGGCGCTGGCTGAACTGCCAGATCAAGTCGACCTCGCTGCTGGGCAACGTAATGGCAGCGCAGCATGCCGCCGAGCACGGCGTGATCGAGGCGATCCAGTTCCGCGACGGCTGGCTGACCGAGGCCTCGTCGTCCAACGTCTGGGTGGTGCGCGATGGCCGCGTGCTGGCGCCGCCCAAGGACAACCTGATCCTGGAAGGCATCCGCTACGGCTTTATGGAAGAGGTTTGCGCGGCGCTGGAGATTCCGCTGGAAGCGCGCCGGATCGCCAGGGAGGACGTGTTCGGGGCGGACGAAGTGTTGCTGTCGTCGGCAAGCAAGGAGCTGCTGCCGGTGGTTACGATCGACGGGCGCACCGTCGGCGCCGGCGTGCCCGGACCGGTCTTCGCGCGGCTCTACTCGGCCTACCAGGCCGCGATCGCCGCACTTTGAACCACGCGGGCGCACCATGCTAGGATGCCAGCGCATGCATCGAGGAGTCAGTCATGGCCAAGCGCGAGCGTGGCCGGCGTGCCCTTCGGGACGAGGTCAGCCGGCGCATCCAGCAAATCTATGAAGTCGGCGAGGACGGCGCCAAAGTCCGCGTGCCCGCGCCGGTGCCGCATGCGCGCGATGCCCGCGGCCGCAACTGGGACATGAGCGGCTTTGGCAACGCAACCGGTTATGAGGCCAGCATCCGCGCGGTGGTCGACAAGGTGCGCGACGAGTTCGACCTGAACGAGTCGCTCGAGAACCGCGCGCCCAATCCGTTCGGCGACTGAGGCGGCTCACAGCGTAAGCGGCTATGGTCCGGGCGCCGGTTCCGGGCGGTCAAGCGTTCGGACGGAGGGCTGGGCTGCCGGCCGGCGGTCGCCAGTGGACTGATTATCGGTTGCTGCGACGCGGACTGAAAGATCAAGCAGCCGGGCTTCGCGGTGCTTCACGCAACACTTGCAATGGGGCCGGGTAAGGTCAGGTGCGGCCGGGTGCGGCCGGGTGCGGTGGGGTAGGCCGGGTAAGCCGGGTAAGCTGGGTAAGCTGGGTAAGGGCTCGGACCGTGTGCTAGAGTTTTCAGACACCTTTGTGTTACGGCACTTCCCGCAACGACGTTTCCAGAACGTTTCTCAAGGAGATGGATCATGGCGAGTGAAACCCGGCCGAACCTGAAAGCTTTCGTGCAGACCGCTCCCCAGGCTGGGCGCTATGTCTGGGTGATCGCGCTGGTCGACTTCGATGCGCGGCAGGTCCGGCGCGCCATCGTCTCGGATGACACCTTCACCACCGCGGACGCCGCGCGCGATGCCGGCGACGCTCAGCTCAAGGCGATGGCAGAGGATCACTGATGCCGCCGGCGTGCAGGCGAGTGTTGCGCGCCGGCATCTTTGTGATCCACCGAAACCCTTTCTTACATGGCGCCGCGGCGGGCGCGCGCTAGACTGTGCGCGTGTTCCTCCACGAGAAAGGGATTCCATGACACATCTCGCGCTCCGGCCGGTCCGGATTGTCTTGCTGGCGGCAATGCTGGGTTCCGGCCTCGCCTTCAGTGCGGCGTCGATCGCCCAGGTGTCGGTCAATATTGCCATCGGCGTGCCGCCGCCGGCGCCGATGTACGAGGCCATTCCCATCCCGCGCCCTGGCTATGTCTGGATGCCGGGCTACTGGGACTGGGACGACCACCACCATAAGCACGCGTGGAAGAAGGGCCGCTGGGAACGCGAGCGGCCGGGCTATGTCTATGAGTCGCCGCGCTGGATCCAGTCGCGCGATGGCTGGGTGCTGGTGCCGGGCCGCTGGGACCAGGGCGGCCACGGTGGCAAGGGCAATGGCAAGGGAGGCAAGAAGGACTACCACTGTCCGCCGGGCCACGCCAAGAAAGGCGAATGCTGAGGCGTGCGCCGGCGCCGCAAGGTGACGCCGGCCATGGTTGCCATGCTACGATCCCCGCCATGACTCCCGCGCCCGCAGGGTGCATCGGCAGTGGATCTGGAGGTAGCGATGGCAAGGCACGTCTTCACGCGCGCGCAGTATCTCGACATCCTCAATGACAGCCTGCGCAAGCATCCGGGCTGGCAGCCCGGCATGGCCTTCGTCTTCCTGCCGCCGGGTGCGGATGCCAGCCAGGCGACGGCGGTAGGCTGCACCGGCCCGATGGACGCCATCCCGGTCTACGCGGAAATCCAGCGCGTGGCGGCCGAGCTGATCGAAGTCAGCGACACGTAACGCGACTCGTCGCATGTTCCAGCGCGCGGTCGTTGCCGTGCCCGGCCGCAGCCTGCGCGTACAATGCCGGCCTCGACAGACTTTCGGAAATTGCCGTGAAGAAAACGGACCTGGAAAAGAACAAGGGCCTGAAGATCGCCAACAGCCTGAAACAGGCCTCGGCGGCCCGGGGCGGGATTCCTGGCGGCGCCGGGGCGCGGCCGGATCGCCGTGAACAGCGCCGGCTGGACCAGGAGCAGGGCCTGGTGCCGTTCGCGTGCAAGCTGGACGGCACGCTGGCGCGGCGCCTGCAGGCGCTGGCCGTCAATCATCCCGGTGGCATGACCGGCCTGCTCAATGAACTGCTGACGGGCGCGCTGCCGCCGGAGCAGGACCAGGCCTGATAAATGCGCGGCCGCGCAGGCGGCCGCAACGATCCGGCGGGGCCGGAAGCGGGTGGGTCAGTCCTCTTCCTCCTCGTCGAGGAATTCGCGGCGCAGCATCCAGTTGGCAATGGCTTCGTCGCAGAGGCGCTTGAACTTCTGCTTGTCCGGCATCTTGTCGAACAACTGGAAGTTGACCAGTGCCATGCCGGCGTCGGTGATATAGAACATCCGGCGCGGATCGTCATGGTGGACGATGCGGCCGTCGATGGCGTCTTCCTCGCTCTCGGCCGGCATGTCTTCCAGCTCGACCACGCGGCAGGTAAAGCGCGGGCTGCGGGTATGGGTCAGATACTCGAACTCGTCGTGCATGACCTCGCCGCTCTTGCCGGCGATAACGGCGAAGCCCCAGATAAAGCGGGGCATCGGCAGATCGGACAGATCTTCAATCTCGTCCATGGTGTTCTCCCTGATTCAATCCCCGCATTATCGCCCGGAACGCCGTTGCCTCAAACGTCGGCGTCGGATCCGGCAATGATGCTTGCCCGCGGCTAGGGCCTTGCCTGGCAATTCGACAGCGCCGCCGCGGCGTTTTCCTGCTGCATCAGGTCGCGCAGCGTGCCGGTGTCGCACTTGGTCCACCACTCGTAGCGCCCGCCGACATAGCGCGCGCCGGACGCCGCGACCGTGGTCACCGCCAGCACCGGCTTGCCGTCCAGGCGGAACACGGCGGCCTGGTTGTCGGCGCTGTTGAAGTAGCGCACGGTCAGCGTCTTGTCGCCGTCGCATTGGTAGCGCACGGTACGCACGTCGGTAAAGCGCACGCCGTCGATGCCGGGGGGCCGCGCGGCACTGGCGCTGCCAACGGCGGCCAGCCATGCAAGCAGCACCGCGCCGCGGATTGCGTTCAAGGTCGGGCGAGTCACGTCGGTGGGCCCTTTCTAGCGGTTTTGGCCAGCCAGTTCAGACGCGGGCGGCGGCGGCCGGTTCCTCGGGTTGCGCAGCGCCGCCCAGCATGTAGCCGGCGGCGAGCGCGCGGAAACTGTCGAGCTCGCGCGCCTGCCAGGCCTCGCTTTCCCCGAACTCTTCGGCCAGGATCGCGGCCACCGCCGGCGCGGCCTGCAGCGCAGCGCGCGCGTCGAGGAACAGCACGCGGTTGCGGCGCGCCAGCACGTCCTCGACGCGCCGTGCCAGTTCGTGCCGGGCCGCGAAACGGACATGCGCTTCGGTCAGGCCCGATGCCGCCGCCAGCACGCGGTCCTGGCCGGGCAGGGCGCGCAGCGTGGCCAGCTCGTTGCCGTAGTAGCGGTCCGGGGCGGGCGCATCCGCCAGCGGCAGTTCCGCCGGCAGTCCGGCGGCGCCGTGCAGCGGCAGGTCGCCGGTCACGCAGGGCGCGGCGCGCACCATCTGCCGCTGGATCGCGGTGTCGATCACGTCCTCCGCCATCTTGCGATAGGTGGTCCACTTGCCGCCGGTGACCGTGATCAGCCCCGCCTTAGAGACCAGGATCGTATGCTCGCGCGACAGCGACGCGGTGGAAGCTTCGCCGGTAGCCTTGACCAGTGGCCGCAGCCCGGCCCAGACGCTGGTGACGTCTGCGCGGGTGGGATCCTTGGCCAGGTAGCGCGACGCGGTCTCGAGGATGAAATCGACATCGTCGGCGCCGGCATCGGGCTCGAGCGGCAGGTCGCGCCGCGGCGTATCCGTGGTGCCGACAATGGTATGGCCGTTCCACGGCACCACGAACAGCACCCGGCCGTCGTCGGTCTTTGGAATCAGGATGGCGCTCTCGCCCGGCAGGAAGCTGCGCGGCAGCGTCAGGTGCACGCCCTGGCTCGGGGCCACCAGGGTGCGGGCATGGCCGTCCTCCATCTGGCGCACCGCGTCGACCCAGACCCCGGTGGCATTGATCACGCAATCGGCGCGCAGCCGGAAGGTGGCGTCGCCCAGCGCGTCCTGCACCGTGATGCCGCAGATCACGCCGCCTTGCTGGCTCAGGCCGGTCACGCGCATGTAGTTGACCGCGGTGCCGCCCACGTCGAACAGGGTGCGCATCAGCGCCACCGCCAGCCGCGCATCGTCGAACTGGCCGTCGAAGTACAGGTTGCCGCCACGCAGCGGGCGCCCGCTGACGTGCTCGGCCAGGTTGGGGACGGCGGCCAGCACCTCCTGGTGGTTCAGCCAGCGGCTGCCGGCCAGGTTGAGGTTGCCGGCGAGCAGGTCGTAGACCTTCAGGCCGATGCCGTAGAAGGGCTGGTCGAACATCTGGTACGCCGGCACCACGAAGCCCAGCGGCCACACCAGGTGCGGCGCGTTGCGCGCGAGCAGGCCGCGCTCGTGCAAGGCTTCGCGCACCAGGCCGATATTGCCCTGGGCCAGGTAGCGCACGCCGCCGTGTACGAGCTTGGTGGCCTTGCTCGAGGTGCCCTTGGCAAAATCGGCGGCTTCGACCAGCAGCGTGCGGTAGCCGCGCGAGGCGGCATCGACCGCGGTGCCGAGGCCGGTGGCGCCGCCGCCGATGACGATGACATCCCAGCGCGGTTCGCGCTCCAGGGTGGAAAGCAGGGCGGCCCGGCTGGGGGGCTGGGTCGGGGGCTGGGTCGGGGTGGAGGCTTTCTGCATGGCGCTTGGTTCGGGGTGTGTACGGTCTTGGCGGAGCGTTGGGGGCGGCCGGCGTTCAGCCGGCGGCGCCGGCTTCGTCCTCGCGCGCCCAGTCGCGGGCGCGCTCGACGGCACGGTGCCAGCGCGCCAGCCGGTGACCGCGTTCGTCAGCCGACAGGTTGGGCTCGAAGCGCTGCTCCACCTGCCATTGCTGCGCGATCTGCGCGGGGTCGCTCCAGTAGCCGGTGGCCAGGCCGGCGAGGTAGGCTGCGCCCAGCGCGGTGGTCTCGGTCACGCGCGGACGGACCACCGAGGTGCCGAGCAGGTCCGCCTGCATCTGCATCAGCAGGTCGCTGCGCGAGGCGCCGCCGTCCACGCGCAGCTCGGCCAGCGCGATGCCGGCGTCCTTCTGCATGGCTTCCAGCACGTCGACACTCTGCAACGCGATCGATTCCAGCGCCGCGCGCGCCAGCTGCGGCCGGCCGGTGCCGCGTGTCATGCCGACCAGCGTGCCGCGCGCGAAGGCGTCCCAGTGCGGGGCGCCAAGGCCGGCAAAAGCAGGCACCAGCACCACGCCGCCGGTGTCGTCGCACTGGCGTGCGAGTGGCTCAACTTCGGGCGCGCTGTTGATGATCTTCAGGCCGTCGCGCAGCCACTGGATGGTGGCGCCGCCCATGAAGACGCCGCCCTCCAGGCAATACTGGGTTTGCCCGCCCAATTGCCAGCCGATGGTGGTCAGCAGCCGGTTGTGCGATGCCACCGGTTCGGTGCCGGTATTCATCAGCAGGAAGCAGCCCGTGCCATAGGTGTTCTTGGCCATGCCGGGCGACAGGCAGGCCTGGCCGAAGGTGGCCGCCTGCTGGTCGCCCGCGATGCCCGCGATCGGGATCTCGACGCCGAACAGCCGCGCCGCGGTGCGCGCCACCTCGCCGCTGGACGGCACTACCTCGGGCAGCAGCGCGTGCGGGATGTCGAGCAGCGCCAGCAGCGCGTCGTCCCACTCGAAGCGGTGGATATTGAACAGCATCGTGCGCGAGGCGTTAGACACGTCCGTGACGTGGCGCGCGCCGTCGGTCAGCTGCCAGATCAACCAGCTGTCGACCGTGCCGAACGCCAGCTCGCCGCGCTGCGCGCGTTCGCGGGCACCTTCGATGTTGTCGAGCATCCAGCGCAGCTTGGTGCCGGAGAAATACGCATCGATGACCAGCCCGGTCTTCTCGCGGAACAGCTCGCCATGGCCGGCGTCCTGCAGCGCCTCGCACATCGGCGCGGTGCGGCGGTCCTGCCAGACCAGTGCGCGCCCGACCGGCTCGCCGGTCTTGCGGTCCCACAGCACCGTGGTTTCGCGCTGGTTGGTGATGCCGATGGCGCGCACCTGCGTGGCGGAGATGCCGGCATCGGCCAGCACTTCGTGCGCTACCGCCAGCTGCGACTGCCAGATTTCATACGGATCGTGCTCGACATGGCCCGGATGTGGGTAGTATTGGCGGAACTCGCGCTGCGCCAGCCGCACCACGCTGCCGGCGTGGTCGAACAGGATCGCGCGCGAGCTGCTGGTGCCCTGGTCGAGCGCCAGAACAAAGTGCGGCTCGGAAGCGTGCCGGCCTGGGCCGGCGTGCTGCGCCTGGGCTTGCGTTGCTGCCTGGTTCATGCGTTCAATCCTGAAAATGACAAGATGCGCCGGCCCGGCCGGCGCCCCGATCTGACATGGCCGACATCTTTTCCCTGCCGCCCGCGGTGCCGTCCGGCGTTCCGTCTGGAATTCCGTCCGGCGATGGCGCCGACGCCAGCCACATGCCACGCATCGCCGCCTCGCTGGCGGCGCGCACCCGCTTCGATCCCGCCAGCAAGCTGCGCCTGATGGTGGGCGGCCAGCAGGTCGGCTGGCTGCCCCGGGCGCATGCCGCGATCCTGCGCGGCATGGGTTGCATCCTCGGCCCGGAGGAGGGCGCCGCGGATGGCACCGCCGCGGTGGCATTGCTGCCGGGACGCTCCGGCTTCGAAGTGCTGAGCGCCGCGCTGGCCGCGCTCGCGCACCAGCTGGCCGAGGCCGGGCACGTGCGCGGCTGGCGCCATGAACTGTTCGCGGTCACCCCGGCGCTGGACGCGCCCGCGCTGGCGGCGGTCGAGCGCGCGGCGGCGCGCTTCCTGGGTTTGCTGACCTTTGCCTCGCACATGAACGGGATCGTTGACATGGCCGATACCGGCGCCGGCCCCGTGCTGTGGATCTCGCGGCGCAGCCCCGGCAAATCGGTCGACCCCGGCATGTGGGACAACCTGGTCGCCGGCGGCATGCCGCACGGCAGCGACCCGCTCGCCACGCTGGTGCGCGAGTGCGAGGAAGAGTCCGGCATCCCGCCGGCGCTGGCCGGGCGCGTGCAGCCGCACGGCATGGTCGAGGTGCTGCGCGACCTGCCCGAAGGCGTGCAGTGGGAACAGGTCTACATCTATGACCTGATGCTGCCGCCGGGATTCGTCCCAAGCAACCAGGACGGCGAGGTCAGCGAACACAAGCGCGTGGGGCTGGCCGCATTGCTTGATATCATGTCGAGCGGCGCCATGACGGTCGACGCCACGCTGGTGACGCTGGATGCCCTTCGCCGGCGCGGCTGGCCGGGCACCGAAGACCGTCGCGCCTGAGCGTGCGCAGCGGGCCTGGCCCGCGCTTTCACGGCTTTCACTGGCTTCGCGGCCTTGATGGCCCTTGGGCTCGCGCACCGGCTCGCGCACCGGCTCGTACACCGCGCCCCTCCGACAGAACCACACACCATGAGCACCACCGGATTTATCCTGACCCTTTCGTGCCCCGACCAGCCGGGCATCGTCCACGCCGTCTCGGGCCTGCTGTTCCAGCACGGCTGCAATATCGTCGATTCGGACCAGTACGGTGACGCGTACACCGGCCGCTTCTTCATGCGGGTGCACTTCAGCGCGGCCGCCGGCGGCCCGGACCTGGGCACGCTGAAGGCAGCGTTCGCGCCGGTGGGCGACCAGTTCGGCATGCAGTGGGAGCTGAACGACGCCTCTGTCAAGCCGCGCGTGATGATCATGGTGTCCAAGATCGGCCACTGCCTGAACGACCTGCTGTTCCGCGCCAAGGTGGGCGGCCTGCCGGTCGAGATCGCGGCAATTGTGTCCAATCACCGCGACTTCTACCAACTGGCGGCGTCGTACGACGTGCCGTTCTTCCACCTGCCGCTGATGAACGCCTCGGCCGAGCAGAAGGCCGCGCAGGAGGCGCGCGTGTTCGACGTGGTGCAGGAGCAGAAGATCGACCTGGTGGTGCTGGCGCGCTACATGCAGGTGCTGTCCGACGACCTGTGCCGCAAGCTCGCCGGCCGCGCCATCAATATCCATCACTCGTTCCTGCCCAGCTTCAAGGGCGCCAAGCCTTATTACCAGGCGCACGACCGCGGCGTGAAGCTGATCGGCGCGACCGCGCACTACGTCACCGCCGACCTGGACGAGGGCCCGATCATCGAGCAGGAAATCGAGCGCGTCGATCACAGCATGGACCCGGACCAGCTCACCGCCGTGGGCCGCGACGTGGAGTGCGTGGCGCTGGCCCGGGCGGTCAAGTGGCACGCCGAACGCCGCATCCTGCTGAACGGCCACAAGACCGTCGTCTTCAAGTAAGCCTCGATTTCCCAGGGGGTTTGCTCCCCTCTGCCGCGTGCGGGAGAGGGAACGGGGGGGAGGGCAGGCGCGTCGCAATGCCGACGCAGCATGCACCGTCCCGCCCCCCGCCCTCAACGCCAGCCCCGCTCCCGCCAGCGCGGCAGCGGCAGCCGGACATCCGGCACGCTCACTCCCGCTCCGCCACCACACACTTCACCCCACTGTCGGCCAGGATCCGGTCGAACGGTGCCGCCAGCGGCTCATCGGTGAACAGCCGGTCGACCTGCGACACATGCGCCAGCTCCACCATGGCCTGGCGGTTGAACTTGCTGGTATCCGCCGCCAGCCAGACCTCGCGTGAATGCTCGATGATGGTCCGCGCCACCTTGACCTCGCGGAAGTCGTAGTCGCGCAGCGTGCCATCCGTCTCGATGCCCGAGATGCCGATCAGGCCGATATCCACCTTGAACTGCCGGATGAACTCGACCGTGGCCTCGCCGACGATGCCGCGGTCGCGCGAGCGCAGCACGCCGCCGGCGACGATGACCTCGCAGTCGGGGTTGTCCGCCAGGATATTGGCCACGTTCAGGTTATTGGTGATCACGCGCAGCCCGCGGTGCTGCATCAGCTCGCGCGCGATCTCTTCCACCGTGGTGCCGATGTTCAGGATCAGCGAGCAGCCCTCCGGCACCGCCGCCGCCACCGCGCGCGCAATGCGCGCCTTGCCCTCGGCATTCAGCACCTGACGCTGCCGGTAGGCAATGTTCTCGGTGGTGGAGCCCTCCACCCGCACCCCGCCGTGGAAGCGCGCCAGCATGCCGTTCTCGGCCAGCAGGTTGACGTCTCGCCGCACCGTCTGCAGCGTGACGCCGAACTTGCGCGCAAGTTCGTCGATGGAGGCAAAGCCATGGCTGCGGACTTCTTCGAGCAGGGCGGTCTGGCGTGGATTGAGCGTCATGCCGGGATTCTAGTTCAAACAGAAACGAAAACAAATGATGCGGTGCACACTTGTTTTCTGTTCGTTTTATTACTAAAACGGTCGAAAGCCAAGAACTGTGCGCCTGCATCGCGCGGAAAGTGGTGATGCGAAAAGCATATCGAACATGGAGACCGGATGCAGCTGAGTTTGGAGGCCGTGGCGCAGCACGCAGGTTCGCAGGCGTATCTCTATCCGATGACGCTGGCGCCGGTTCCCGGTGCGGTGACCATCCTGCTGGGCGCTACCCAGGCGGGCAAGACTTCGCTGATGCGCGTGATGGCGGGGCTCGACCGGCCCAGCGCCGGCCGCGTGCTGGTCGACGGCCACGACGTTACCGGCGTGCCGGTGCGCGAGCGCAACGTGTCGATGGTCTACCAGCAGTTCATCAACTACCCGTCGCTCAAGGTCTTCGACAACATTGCCTCTCCGCTGCGCTTGCGGCTGCGGCTGCGTCGCGATGGCGCCGCCGGCGCCGACATTGCCGCGCGCGTGCGCGAGCTGGCGGCGCGGCTGCATATCGACCACCTGCTCGACCGCTACCCGTCTGAGCTGTCGGGCGGCCAGCAGCAGCGCGTGGCGCTGGCGCGCGCGCTGGCCAAGGAAGCGCCGCTGATGCTGCTGGACGAGCCGCTGGTCAACCTGGATTACAAGCTGCGCGAGGAACTGCGCGAAGAGCTGTCGCAGCTGTTCGCGCATGGCGATGCGACCGTGGTCTACGCCACCACCGAACCCGGCGAGGCGCTGCTGCTGGGCGGCCATACGGCCGTGCTCGATGCCGGCGAGCTGCTGCAGTACGGGCCGACCGCCGACGTCTTCCACTATCCCGATTCGCTGCGCGTGGCGCGCGCCTTCAACGATCCGCCGATGAACCTGGTACCGGGCACGCTCAACGGCGGCTGGGTCACGCTTGCCGGCGGCATCTCGGTGCCGGTGTCCGGCGCCGGCGGCGCCGGCGGAGGTGAGGGACCCGTCACCGTGGGCGTGCGCGCGTCGGCGCTGCGCCTGGCAGGCGAACCGGGCGCGGTCGCGGTACCGGGGCACGTGGCGCTGGCCGAGCTGTCGGGCTCGGACACCTTTATCCATGCCGATACGCCGGTGGGCAACCTGGTGGCGCAGTTCGCCGGCGTGCTCGACCTGCGGCTGGGCGAACCGGTGTCCTTGCACCTGTTGCCTGACCAGATCTACCTGTTCGACGCGGCCGGCCGGCGCATCCATGCGCCGCGGCGGCCCGGCGGGCTGGCCGCGGGGGTGCCGGGCGATGTGCCGGGCGGGGCGGCAGCCGGTGCCGCGGCGGCGGCGGGGGGCTGACGATGGCACGCATCGACCTGGACCTTGCGCACTCTTACCTGCCGCATCCGCGCAACGATGACGACTACGCATTGCTGCCGCTGAAGTTCACCTTCGAGGACGGCGGCGCCTATGCGCTGCTGGGCCCGTCAGGCTGCGGCAAGACCACGCTGCTGAACTGCATTTCCGGGCTGCTGCGGCCTTCGCACGGCACCATTGCCTTCGACGGACGCGACGTCACGGGCGCCACGCCGCAGGCGCGCAATATTGCACAGGTGTTCCAGTTCCCGGTGATCTACGACACCATGACCGTCGGCGAGAACCTGGCCTTCCCGCTGCGCAACCGCGGCGTGCCGGAGGCGCAGGTGCGCGAGCGCGTGGGACGCGTGGCCGAGATGCTGGAGCTGTCGGCCACGCTGGACCGCCGCGCCAGCGGCCTCGCCGCCGACGCCAAGCAGAAGATTTCCTTGGGCCGCGGACTGGTACGGCACGACGTCTCGGCGATCCTGTTCGACGAGCCGCTGACGGTGATCGACCCGCAGCTGAAATGGCAGCTGCGGCGCAAGCTCAAGGAAATCCACCACGAATTCGGCCTGACGCTGATCTACGTCACCCACGACCAGACCGAGGCGCTGACCTTTGCCGACCAGGTGGTGGTGATGTCGCGCGGCAAGGCGGTGCAGGTGGGGCCTGCCGATGCGCTGTTCGAGCGGCCTGCACACACCTTCGTCGGGCATTTCATCGGCTCGCCCGGCATGAACTTCCTGCCGGGCCAGTGGCGCGACGACGCCATCGAGGTGGCAGGCCGGCGCTACACGCCGGCGCTGGCGCCATCGGTGGCTGCGGCCTTGCGCGCGGCGGGCAGCTTCCGCATCGGCGTGCGGCCCGAGTACCTGCAACTGGCACCGGAGCGCGAGGAGCGCCCTATGCAGGCAGTGCCGATACAGGTGCAGCGCGCGCAGGACATCGGCACCTACTGGCTGGTGACCGGCAGCGTGCAGGAAGCGGGCGCGCAGGCTGCAACGCTGCGTGCCCGCCTGGGGGCCGAGGCGGCCGCCTTGCGCGCCGGCGACACGGCCTGGCTGTCGGTGTTCAACCGCCATACCTGCTACTACGTCAACGAGGAGCTGGTGTCATGAAGCCCGTCAACCAGAAGGCCTGGCTGCTGGTATTGCCGGTGGTGGCATGCGTGGCGTTCTCGGCGATCCTGCCGCTGATGACCATCGTCAACTACTCGGTGCAGGACATCATCTCGCCCGAGCGGCGCGTGTTTGTCGGCACCGAATGGTTCCGCACCGTGCTGCGTGACGGCGAACTGCACGACGCGCTGCTGCGCCAGCTGGGCTTTTCGCTGGCGGTGCTGCTGGTGGAGATTCCGCTCGGCATCCTGCTGGCGCTGTCGATGCCGGCCAGGGGCTGGAAGGCATCGGCGGCGCTGGTGATCATCGCGCTGTCGCTACTGATCCCATGGAACGTGGTCGGCACCATCTGGCAGATCTTCGGGCGCACCGATATCGGCCTGCTCGGCGCCGCGCTCGAGGCGATGGGCTTCGACTACAACTATACCGGTAGCGCCTTCGATGCCTGGGTCACGGTGCTGGTGATGGATGTCTGGCACTGGACGCCGCTGGTGGCGTTGCTCTGCTACGCGGGCCTGCGCGCGATTCCCGACGCCTACTACCAGGCCGCGCAGATCGATGGCGCCTCGCGGCTGGCGGTGTTCCGCCACATCCAGCTGCCCAAGCTGCGCGGGGTGCTGATGATCGCGGTGCTGCTGCGCTTCATGGACAGCTTCATGATCTATACCGAGCCCTTCGTGCTGACCGGCGGCGGTCCCGGCAACGCCACCACCTTCCTGTCGCAATACCTGACGCAGAAGGCCGTGGGCCAGTTCGACCTTGGCCCCGCGGCGGCGTTTTCCATCGTCTACTTCCTGATCATCCTGCTCCTGTGCTTCATCCTCTATAACTGGATGCAGCGCGCGGGCACCGCCGGCAGCGAGGACATGCCCCATGGCTGAAATCCGCACCCAGGCCACCACCACGACTTGGTGGCGCGCCGGTTTCCTGCTGGTCTACCTGCTATTCGCCATCGTGCCGATCTACTGGATGGTGAACATGTCGTTCAAGACCAACGAGGAAATCGTCTCCACGCTGTCGCTGTGGCCGGCCGACTTCACGCTGGAGCACTACAAGACTATCTTCACCGATTCGTCGTGGTACTCCGGCTACCTCAATTCGATGATCTACGTGGCGATGAACACGGTGATCTCGATCGTGGTCGCGCTGCCGGCGGCATACGCGTTTTCGCGCTACCAGTTCATCGGCGACAAGCATGTGTTCTTCTGGCTGCTGACCAACCGCATGACACCGCCCGCGGTGTTCCTGCTGCCGTTCTTCCAGCTGTACAGCACCATCGGCCTGATGGACACGCACCTGGGCGTGGCGCTGGCCCACCTGGTCTTCAACGTGCCGCTGGCGGTGTGGATCCTGGAGGGCTTCATGTCGGGCGTGCCGCGCGAAATCGACGAGACCGCCTACGTCGACGGCTATTCCTTCCCGCGCTTCTTCCTGACCATCTTCCTGCCGCTGATCAAGGCTGGCGTGGGCGTGGCGGCGTTCTTCTGCTTCATGTTCAGCTGGGTGGAGCTGCTGCTGGCGCGCACGCTGACTTCGGTCAACGCCAAGCCGATCGTGGCCACCATGACGCGCACGGTGTCGGCATCGGGCATGGACTGGGGCGTGCTGGCCGCGGCCGGCGTGCTGACCATCGTGCCAGGCGGCATCGTGATCTGGTTTGTGCGGCACTACATCGCGAAGGGCTTCGCGATGGGGCGCGTATAGGACGCAGGTAAAAAGCGCGCGCACTCAAGACAAGGAGACATGGCAATGCTGAGCTGGATGGTGTGGACGACACCGGTCGCGGTGTTCTTCGCCTGCATCGTAGTCATGCTGATCGGCATGACCGTCCTGGAAATCCGTTCGCCTTCGGTGCTGCGCAAGGGCTTCCTGCCAATCGCCACCACCCGCGGCGACCGGCTGTTCATCGGCCTGATGTGCGCGGCGTGGGTCAACCTGGCATGGGTCGGGCTGGGCGAGAAGCTCACCGCGTGGCTGTCCCTGGCCGAGGAACCGTCTGTCTGGATCAGCTTTGGCGTATCGATGCTGGTGCTGGCGCTGATCCTGCGCAAGGGCTGAACGGGCCCATCGGGGCCAGCAGTTTCCGCTTCGATGGGAGATAACGGTATAGCGGCTTATCCCTGCCCCGGGGCCGCCACCCAGACCATAGCCGGGGAGGGGAATTCATGAGGAGACACCGATGAAAGTGCACGTGAAGTTGGGGATGACAGCCCTTGCCTGCGCGGCTGCGCTGGCTTGCGGTACCTCAGCCCTGGCGGGCGAGGCGGAAGCGAAGAAGTGGATCGACAATGAGTTCCAGCCCTCGTCGCTATCCAAGGACAAGCAGCAGGCGGAAATGAAGTGGTTTATCGACGCCGCCGCCAGGCTCAAGGCCAAGGGTGTCACGCAGATCAGCGTGGTGTCCGAGACCATCACCACGCATGAGTACGAGTCCAAGACACTGGCCAAGGCCTTCGAGGAAATCACCGGGATCAAGGTCAACCATGATTTGATCCAGGAAGGCGACGTGGTCGAGAAACTGCAGACCTCGATGCAGTCCGGCAAGTCGATCTACGACGGCTGGATTTCCGATTCGGACCTGATCGGCACGCACTATCGCTATGGCTCGATCCTGCCGCTGACCGACTACATGAACGGCGCCGGCAAGGAGTGGACCAACCCGGGCCTGGACGTGAAGGACTTCATCGGCACCAAGTTCACCACCGCGCCGGACGGCAAGCTGTACCAGCTGCCCGACCAGCAGTTCGCCAACCTCTACTGGTTCCGCGCCGACTGGTTCGCGCGCAAGGACCTGCAGGACAAATTCAAGGCCAAGTACGGCTACGACCTGGGCGTGCCGACCAACTGGTCCGCCTATGAAGACATCGCCAACTTCTTCACCAACGACGTCAAGGAGATCGACGGCAAGAAGGTCTACGGCCACATGGACTACGGCAAGAAAGATCCCTCGCTCGGCTGGCGCTTCACGGATGCCTGGCTGTCGATGGCGGGTACCGCCGACAAGGGCCTGCCCAACGGCATGCCGGTCGACGAGTGGGGCATCCGCGTGGCCGAGGACAAGTGCACGCCGGTCGGCGCCTCGGTCGCGCGCGGCGGCGCCACCAACAGCCCCGCGGCCGTCTATGCGCTGACCAAGTACATCGACTGGATGAAGAAATACGCTCCGCCGCAGGCGATGGGCATGACCTTCTCCGAGGCCGGGCCGGTGCCGGCGCAAGGGCAGGTGGCGCAGCAGATCTTCTGGTACACGGCCTTTACCGCGGACATGACCAAGAAGGGCCTGCCGGTGGTCCATGGCGACGGCTCGCCCAAGTGGCGCATGGCGCCGTCGCCTTACGGCCCGTACTGGAAGCAGGGCATGCAGAACGGCTACCAGGACGTGGGCTCGTGGACCTTCTTCAAGAACACCGATCCCAACAAGCTCGCCGGCGCGTGGCTGTACGCACAGTTCGTCACCTCGAAGACGGTATCGCTGAAGAAGTCGCTGACCGGGCTGACCTTTATCCGCGACAGCGACATCAACCACGACTACCTGACCAAGAACGCGGCCAAGTACGGCGGCCTGATCGAGTTCTACCGCAGCCCGGCGCGCGTGGCCTGGACGCCGACCGGTACCAACGTGCCCGACTATCCCAAGCTGGCGCAACTGTGGTGGAAGAACGTGGCCACCGCGGTGACCGGCGAGAAAACCCCGCAGGCCGCCATGGACACGCTCGCCGACGAGATGGACCAGGTGATGGCACGGCTGCAGCGCGCCGGCATGAGCAATTGCGCACCCAAGCTCAACCCGAAGGGCGACCCGGCCAAGTGGCTGTCGAGCGACCACGCGCCATGGAAAAAGCTGGCCAACGAGAAGCCGAAGGGCGAGACCATCCCCTACGACAAGCTGCTGCAGGCATGGAAGGAGGGCAAGGTGCGCTGACCAGCGGCGCCGGCTGGCCGCAAGGCCTGCCTCCCGGCGCGCTGTCACCAGCAACGGGCTCCTGGTGCGCCCGTTTTTTTATCCGTCAGGCCGGCAAGCCGGCAGGCTCCTGGGACGGCGCCGATACCACCATGGAGTCGGCGTTGTCCGCAGGGGTGCAATCGCGCTGGGCAGCATAGCGCGCCTTGCCGTGCCGCTTGGCCTCGTACAGCGCCATGTCCGCGTGCATGAACAGCTCGCTGACGGTCATGGCCTGGCGCCCCTGATGCAGCGCCGAACCGACGCTGGCCGTGGCCGACAGCGAATGCCCGTCGATCACCAGCGGCATGCGCGCGGACTGCACGATGGCGTTGGCAACCGAATCCATCGCGCCGCAGTCGGATACACCGTCAAGGATCACCGCAAACTCGTCGCCGCCGATGCGCGCGACCGCGTCGCCCTTGCGCACGCAGGCGCGCAGGCGCTGCGCGAACGCCACCAGCAGGCGGTCGCCGACCGGATGGCCGTAGTTGTCGTTGACCGCCTTGAAGTCGTCCAGGTCCACCAGCAGCAGGGCCAGCGCGCGGCCGCCGGCACTCGTGCGCGCCATGCATTCCGCCAGGCGCCGGTCGAAGCCCTTGCGGTTAAGCAGGCCGGTCAGATGGTCGGAGACGGTCTGGGCCTCCAGATTGCGCAGCTTCTGGCGCTCGTGCGTCACATTGCGCGCGAACATATGGAGCCCGACCACGGTGTCCTGGGCATCGTTCCAGGCCGGCTGGTAGGTGACTTCCATGCACTCGTTGCCATCCGGGCTTTCGCGCGTGAATGTCACCGCGCTGCCGGCGAAGGCCTGCCCGAGGTATGGCTGGCAGGCCATGTATTCGTGAGTGCCCCACAACTCGCGCAAGGACAGCCCGACGATCTGCTGCGCCGGCACTCCGTAATGCTGCGCGTAGGCCTGGTTGGCGAAGGCGTAGCGCTGTTGCCGGTCGATGAAGGAGACGAAGTCCGGCACGTGGTTGGCGATGGCCTCGATGCGCTTTTCGCTCTCGGCGGCGCGGTCCTTGGCGGCCTGCAGCGCGGCCTCGCGCTCGGACAGCTGCGCCACCACCTCGGCAAAACTGGTGGCAAGCTCGCCGATCTCGTCGGCCCGGCCGGTGGGAAGATCCGCCAGCGCCGAGGGGGTGGTGGCAATCTGGCGCACGGCGCGGTGCAGCCGCTGCAGCGGCGCCAGCAGCCGGCGCATCACCAGCCACATCAGCGCGGCGGCGAACAGCAGCGATAGCCCGGCAATGACCATCGTGCGCTGGCGCACATCGACCAGCACGCCGTAGGCCTCGGCCGCCGGCAGCACGGCCACCACCTGCCAGCCGTTGGACTGCAGCAGGTGGCGCGCCACGATGGGCTGCGTCGGCCGGACCACTTCCAGCATCGAGGCGGGACGTTCGGCGCCGCAGGCCTCGTCGACCGCGCGCGCCGGCGTCAGCACGCGGCTGGGGTCGGGATGCATGGCGTAGCGCGGACTGGCGCCGGCCGACACCAGGCAGAAGCTGCCGGTATCGCCGACCCGGCTGTGCGCCAGCTCGCGCAGGAAATTGCTGGCCGACAGGTTCAGCACGCCGCCGACCACGCCGCGCAATTCGCCGTTGGGCCCGAGCAGCGGCACGGCCAGCACCATGCCCGGTGCGTTGGTCAGCTTGCCCTGGATCAGGTCCGACACCGCCAGCGGCTGGCCGCGCAGGACATCACGGAAATAGTCGCGGTCGTCCACCCGCAGGCGCACGTTGTCCGGCACGGCGGTGCTGAACACCAGCTGGCCGTCAGGAGCGGCAAGGAAGATGCCGTTGAACTGGTCCGGCATGTCGACCATGCCTTCGGCGGCACGTCGCAGCTCCGCCGGCCTGGCTGCGAGCATCGGCGACAGCTGCCGGGCTACACGGCGCAACGTCGCGGCCCGGCTTTGCACCTTTTCGTCCAGTTGCTCCGCCACCAGTTCGACCAGCGTGTCCTGCTGTTGCTGCCGCAGGTGCTTGAGGCTGTCGTAGGCGTAGTACTGGGCGTACAGGGCGCGCAGCACGATGATCAGCGTCACCACACCCGCCGTGGCGAACGCCATCCGGTACTTCAAAGAGTGCTGCATGATTGACGTCTTTCTTGTGCGCACTGACCCGTGTCCCGGTCCGGGGCTTATCTTGCCTGCCTCGCCCATTGCCGAGCCACGCGTTCAAGATTAGCAGATGTCAAGGGAGAATTCGAAACTGTTTGCAACAGATCAGGGGTTGTTGCAGGTGTGCGGAAAGGCGCGATTGAGGGTGCATCTTGCGCCTCGCAGGAGTGAGGCGCAGCAGGCGCAAAAGAAAAAAGCCAGCGCGAGGCTGGCTTTTCCTGAATGCTGGTGGGTGGTACAGGGATTGAACCTGTGACCCCTGCCGTGTGAATCGGAATCATTGCCCTTAATTTACAACAGGTTAGCAAAAAGGCCTTTGCGAAACAAGAGTTTACGTTGGCGCTCGTTAGCAGGTGGGGTTCAAGTTAGCTTTTCGTATGTGGCGCAATTGTGGCATGCCGCATTCCCCTCACTTCCATGCCATATGCGCTTGTTCGCCGTAGCAACCGAGCTGAAAGAGAGAGTCGCCAGGGGACACAGAAATTTCACTTTACAGAATTCTATAATTCGAATATTTTCGAAAAATGGAAACCGACCACGCCCTTGAAGCGCTCGCCGCGCTCGCCCATTCGATACGCCTGTCCGTGTTCCGGCTGCTGGTGCAGGCCGGTCCCGCGGGACTTCCCGCCGGCCGGATTGCCGAGTTGATGGCAATGCCGGCGTCCTCCCTCTCCTTTCATCTGAAGGAGTTGCACCGCGCCAAGCTGCTATCCAGTAGGCAGGACGGTCGTTCAATTATTTACATGGCTCATTTCGAGACCATGAACGGATTGCTGGGTTACCTCACGGAGAACTGCTGCAGCGGCAATCCGTGCTCGCCTGTGTCCACCTGTTCCGTCGCCTTGGAGCCCAAATCATGAAGCGCTTCCACGTTCACGTCAGCGTCGCCGATCTCTCTGCCAGTATTCGCTACTACTCGGCCCTCTTCGCAGCCGAGCCAACGGTCGTGAAAGTGGACTATGCGAAGTGGATGCTGGAGGATCCCCGCGTGAACTTCGCCATCTCGGCCCGTGGCGCGGAGACTGGCGTCGACCACCTCGGATTTCAGACAGACGACGCGGCCGAACTGGCCGAACTGAAGCAGCGAGCCGAAGCAGCCGACATGGCGTTGCTCGACGAAGGTGAGACCACCTGCTGCTATGCGAAAAGCGAGAAGTACTGGGTCACGGACCCCCAAGGCATCGCGTGGGAGCACTTCCATACCTTGGGCAATGTGCCGGTGTACGGCGAATCCCGAAAAGTCGACGCTGCTGGCCAGGAGTCGGCCTGTTGCGCCCCCCGAGCTCCGAAGGGCAAGCCGATCGGCATTGCGGTCAACGCCAAGCCTTCCTGCTGCTAAGGGTCCGTCATGAACGAAAAGACCTACAACGTGCTGTTCATCTGCACCGGCAATTCGGCACGCTCGATTTTGTCGGAAGGGTTGATGAACCATCTGGGCAAGGGGAGCTTCCGCGCCTATTCGGCCGGCAGTCATCCGACTGGCGTAGTCAATCCCCTCGCACTGGCGGCACTAGCTCGCCACGGGCTGGACACGACCACCTTTCGCAGCAAGAGCTGGGATGAGTTCTCACAAGACGGGGCGCCGAAACTCGATTTTGTCTTCACGGTGTGTGACAAGGCAGCGGGCGAAGTTTGTCCGGTATGGCCAGGCCAGCCGATGACAGCGCACTGGGGCGTCCCCGACCCGGCTGCCTGTGAGGGTACCGAGGCCCAGAAGCAGCAAGCCATCAACGACGCAACCATTACGCTCAAGCGCCGTATCGAATTGTTCCTGTCATTGCCGCTTCCGAAGCTGGACGCCGTCGCACTTCAGAAGGCTGTTAAGGACATCGGGAAACAGTGATACGCATTCCCTCCGCATCTGACTATTTCGTAGCGCCCCATGACCACCAACGTACTGATTTTGTGTACCCACAACTCGGCCCGCAGTGTGCTGAGCGAAGGAATGTTGAACCATCTGGCCAAGCAGTTTGGCCGCGATGTGCGCGCCTATAGCGCCGGAAGCTCGCCCAGCGGACGCATCAATCCGTTCGCCATCGAGGTGCTTGGCAATGCTGGCGTCGACGTCAGCGACTTCCGCAGCAAGAGCTGGGATGAATTTGTCGGCGAGAATGCCCCTGAGATGCGGGTGGTCATCACCGTGTGCGACAGTGCCGCCGCAGAGGCGTGCCCGTATTGGCCGGGCAGCCCGGTGAAGGTGCATTGGGGCTACCCTGACCCGTCGAACACGGAAGGCGGCGACGACAAGAAGCGGCAGGCTTTCGAGCTGACCCGGCAGGCCATCGGCTACCGCATGCTGCAACTGCTGACGCTGCCGCTGGACACGCTGAGCAATGCGGAACTGCAGGACCACCTTAACCGTATCTCGCAAAGCTGAGCGTCATGGTCGATCTGCGTAACAGACTGGGCGCCGAAGCCTTGGGAACGGCGCTGCTGCTGGCCATCGTTATCGGCTCGGGCATCATGGCAGAGCGGCTTGCCGGCGGCAATGTCGCCGTCGCCCTGCTGGCCAACACGGCGGCCACGGTCGGTGGCTTGTACATCTTGATTGAAGTCTTTGGCCCGATCAGCGGCGCGCACTTCAATCCAGCCGTCAGCGCGGTCATGGTGGCGCGAGGTGAACTGCCTGGCGCGGCGCTGCTGCCATACATCGCCGCCCAGCTCGTAGGCGCGGTGCTGGGGGCTTGGCTCGCCCATGCCATGTTTGACATGACGATCCTGCAGCTTTCCACCAAGGTCCGCAGCGGTCCTGGGCAATGGATTGCTGAAACCGTTGCGACCGCCGGCCTGCTTTTGGTGATTCTGCGCGCCCCGAACGGGCGCGCCTCTGCCATGGTGGCGGCCTATATCGGCTCGGCATACTGGTTCACCGCATCCACCTCGTTTGCCAATCCCGCAGCCGCGTTCGGGCGCATGTTCAGCGACAGCTTTGCGGGCATCGCACCGGCGAGCGTGCCGGGATTCATGCTGGCGCAATGTCTCGGCGCGGCCATCGGGCTGGGGCTGCATCGGCTGCTTGAGCCGCGTGCGTTACCCCACGGCCACCCAAATGTCATCGAAGCCTCCGGCGAGCACCAGGCAGACTGACGCTGACCGGAACCGGGGCGCCACTCTTGCCGCCTTGGTTGGAATCCTTTCAACTGCCTGCAACCAGATACCAACTGAACCCGGGAAACCATGTCCGTCACCATCTATCACAACCCCGCCTGCGGCACATCGCGCAACACACTGGCCATGATCCGCAATGCGGGTATCGCGCCGAATGTCATCGAATATCTGAGCACGCCGCCTGACCGACAGACGTTGCAACAGATGATTAGCCTTGCGGGCCTCACAGTTCGTGAAGCCATCCGCGAAAAGGGTACGCCCTACGCCGAACTGGGCTTGTCCGACCCGGCCCTGACCGATGAGCAGTTGCTCGAAGCGATGCTGGCCCATCCGATCCTGATCAACCGGCCGTTCGTCATCACAGAGCGGGGCGTGCGGCTGTGCCGGCCATCGGAACTCGTGCTCGACATCCTGCCCTCGCCACAGCAAGGTGCCTTCACCAAGGAGGATGGCGAAGCCGTCATCGACGCGCAAGGCCGGAGGGTCAAATGACCATGGCGCTGCCTAACGTTATCCCGGCCGTGCTCGATACCCCGGACCTGAACAAGCTGGAACCGGTGCGCGTCAGCACGCATCCACCGCGCATCCTGCTGCTCTATGGCTCGCTGCGCGAAACGTCTTATAGCCGGCTGCTGGTGCAGGAAGCCGAGCGGATCCTGCAGCATTTCGGCGCGGAGACGCGCGTGTTCGATCCGCATGACCTTCCGGTGTGCGACAGTGTTCCCGCCGATCACCCCAAAGTGGTAGAACTGCGCAAGCTCTCGGAGTGGTCGGAAGGCCAAGTGTGGTGCAGTCCCGAGCGGCACGGCACGCTGACCGCGGTTTTCAAGAACCAGATCGACTGGCTGCCCCTGGAGATCGGATCCATCCGACCGACTCAGGGTCGCACGCTCGCGGTGATGCAGGTCTGCGGCGGCTCGCAGTCGTTCAACGCGGTCAACGCGCTACGCGTGCTGGGGCGCTGGATGCGCATGGTGACGATTCCCAATCAGTCATCGGTAGCCAAGGCATACCAGGAGTTCGACACGAACGGCCGCATGAAGCCGTCCTCCTACTATGACCGGGTGGTCGACGTCATGGAGGAACTGTACAAGTTCACTCTGCTGGTGCGTGATCGCAGCGACTATCTGACGGACCGCTATAGCGAACGCAAGGAAGCGGCGCCTGCGAACGTCGCCGCGCTCGCCGCGGCCGCCATGAGCCATGAACGGGACGCGCAGGTCACCGACACAGATAGCGGCGAAGTCGAATAAAAAACGGACGGGATGGCCATGGAGCCAACGAGTCGTGTGATTGCCAGCCAATCTCAGCACGCCTAACAGTACGGCCACGGACCCGCCACCCGCAAAGACTGCGTCCTCCCAGGCTCCTAAGGATGGCGTGCCCTCTCAGCGGCTTGCCTCGTTCACACTCGCCTTTGTCTTCGCCGCCACCTGGTTCATTAGCACCGCCATGGCGGCGCACCTGCCGCGATTGCTGCAGGCAGGTGGTGCGACACTCGCAACTGCCGTGATGGTCGGTGCGCTGATCGGCCCCGCTCAGGTGGGTGCCCGGATATTGGAGTTCGGGCTGCTGCGCAAGATCCACCCGCTGCTTTCGGCCCGCATCGCTGCTGCGCTTCACCCTGCGGGTGCCATCGCGTTCGGCATTGTTGGGGCTGCTCTGGCGCAATGACCGCAAGCTTGCCCGACTCTTGCACCGAGCCCGGCTCAAGTACCCCCAGGCCGCCATCGAAGACCTCGATGCCCGCCCCGGACGGGGCATTGATCGCAACCATCGCCGATGCGATTCTCGATCGACTGATGCACCGCATTCACCGCATCACGCTGGCCGGCGACTCAATGAGAAAGACTGCTCAAAAAACAAGCGCCACAGCCAGCGGCAACCCCACTGGCTAGCCTGGCAGAGTAGAATCCGTCCCCGCGCAACACCCTCAACCGATCACCGGTCACGATGCCGGAATTGCCGGTCACGACCAACCGGAAACCGCTGGGAAACAGCGGTCACGATAAAGCGGAATCCGCGGTCACGATGCCGGAATCAGCGGTCACATTCACCGGAATACGCACTCGGGCCAGTAAGGCGACCTCTTGGGTCGCGTGGAGGCGTTTCGAGCGCGGCAAGGAGTCGTTCCTATTCCCGTGTCCCAAGCGACGATTGCGCCCGCGGTTTTCGGCGGGCCGGCGAACCATCGACACGGCATTGTCAATGTGGATTCCCCATTCTTTGCCTGCCACATTGATTACATGGGAAATCAGGTTCAGGTCGCGGTTCGTTGTGGAGCCGGACACCTGCTTCAGTCGTTTGTCGCGCCATTCGGCGATGAGCTTGCCAGACAGGGCGGCAACCTTTACCTGTGCGAGTGGGTCGCGGAGCATCGCAGTGAGCCGATATCGTTCGGATTCGGCCCCTTTTTTCTGGCCGGACACCTCTTGTAGGTACCTTCGAATCAGATCGCCCAGGGTGTTTTTCTCAGCTTCGGTGCGATCAATGAAGACCCCGCGCTCGATCTCGGATTCGATTACCGTCGCCCATGCACGGGCGTCTGCCTTGGTGGAGAAGCTGCGGGAGAGGGTAGGCCAGCCTTTGCGCCGAATCTGGGCTTCCCAGTTCGAGCCCCGTTGCCGAATAGTCGCCATTCGTGGTCCTCACAAGTTTGCGTGTGGCAAATTTGTGGCAATCGGACCGATTCGAGGGAGGCCAGAAATCGCGGGGTTAGTGTGTCCTAACCCCAGAAATGAGAAAAGCCAGCGCGAGGCTGGCTTTCCGTGTTCTGGTGGGTGGTACAGGGATTGAACCTGTGACCCCTGCCGTGTGAAGGCAGTGCTCTACCGCTGAGCTAACCACCCCTTTCTGCATCGTCGTTGCCGTCGTGCAGCGGAGAAATGAGATTATGCAGGGCTCCCTGTATCTTGTAAAGCCCTTTTCCCAACTTTTTGTTCAGGCGGCCATCGTGCCGGGTTCCTCGGCCGTGGCTTCCTGCCATACCGTCTTGCCGCCGCTGGCCTTGTCCAGGCCCTTGAGCAGATCGAAATGGGCTTCCAGTTCCGCCTCGGTGGCGCGCAGCACCGGCAGTACCAGCCGAGAGAGGTCGGCCGTAGCGGTGGCCCCGCCTGCGCCAGTGCCGCTTTCCATGGTGTCGATTACCAGCGAATCCTGGCCGCGGGTCATTGCCAGGTAGACCTCTGCCAGCAATTCCGCATCGAGCAATGCGCCGTGCAGCGTGCGGTGCGCGTTGCTGATCCCCAGCCGGTCGCACAGGGCGTCGAGGGAGTTGCGCTTGCCGGGGAACATCTGCCGCGCTTCGCGTAGCGTATCGATCACGTTGCCGACATGCTCGCGGAAGGGAGGCATGCCCAGCAGCTGGAATTCCATGTCGAGGAAGCCCAGGTCGAACTGCGCGTTGTGGATGATCAGCTCGGCATCTGCGACGAATTCGCGGATCTCGTGCACGACCTCGGCAAAGCGGGGTTTGTCCGCCAGGAACTCGACCGTGATGCCGTGGACGGCGATCGCACCTTCGTCGATGTCGCGCTCCGGGTTGACATAGAAGTGCAGGTGGCGCCCCGTCAGGCGGCGGTTAAGCAGCTCCACGCAGCCGATTTCGATCAGGCGGTCGCCGGTGGCGGCATTCAGGCCGGTGGTTTCGGTGTCGAGAACGATTTGTCGCATGGCGGGCATTCTAGCGGAGCGGCATTGCCCCGCGGTTCTTGTTGTGGCGTTGCGGCGGTTCAGCGGCCGATCGATTCGACGCCGCGGTTGGCCAGCGCATCGGCGCGCTCGTTGCCGGGATGACCGTTGTGGCCGCGCACCCAGTGCCACGAGATCTGGTGTCCCTGGGTCAGCGCGTCGAGTTCCTGCCACAGGTCGGCGTTCTTCACCGGCTTCTTGTCGGCGGTCTTCCAGCCGCGGGCTTTCCAGCCGGGCAGCCATTCGCTGATGCCTTTCTGGACATATTGCGAGTCGGTGTAGACCCGCACGGTGCAGGGCCGCTTGAGCGCGCGCAGCGCTTCGATCACCGCGGTCATCTCCATGCGGTTGTTGGTGGTGTTGGGCTCGCCGCCGAACAGTTCTTTTTCATTGGTGCCGGCGACGAGCACCGCACCCCAGCCGCCGCGGCCGGGATTGCCTTTGCAGGCGCCGTCGGAGTAGATCGTGACTTCTTGCATGGAATTCCGTTGGGGGCCGGCCGCGCAGCGCGGCCGGCGCATGGGTTGTCCGCCGTGGCTCCGGCTCAGTGGTCGTCGCCGGGCGTCTTGCCGTGGGTGCCGGTGGGCGTTGCCACGGGCGTTGCCACCGGTGCCAGCGCCGGCTTGGCTTTCCACGCAGGGCCGACCAGTCGTATGTTGCGCACGCGCTTGATCGCCGAGATCATATAGACCGCGCCGAAGATCGGCCACCAGCGGTCGCCGGCCTTTTCCATGAAGGCGGTGCGCTGCAGCCAGCGCTCGGTGCGATAGGGCGGGCAGTAGCAGCCGAAGCGGCCGCGGATGATATCGAAGCCGAGCAGCTTGAGCCAGTCCTTGATGCGCACGAAGCCGATCTGCTGCGCATCGGTCGGCAGGAAGGGCGTGGCGCCGAGCCGGTTCATGCCCTGGCGCGCGCCCCACAGGCTCATCGGGTTGAAGCAGGTGACCACCACGCGCCCTTCGGGCATCAGCACGCGCGAGACTTCGCGCAGCACTTCGTGCGGGTCTTCGGCAAACTCCAGGATATGGGGCAGGGTTACCAGGTCTACGCTCTGCGTGTCGAACGGCAGCTCGTCGAAGCGGCACAGCAGCTGGCGCGCGTCCGGATGTGCCGCGCGCGGCCCGTGCGGCCCGCTGGCCGGATCCAGCGCCAGCGCCGAGAACGGCATCCGGTTCTCGCGCAGGGTATCGACGTACGGCATGCCCAGCTGTACGGCGTGGTAGCCGAAGATGTCCGCCACGGTGCGGTCGTACTGCTGCGCTTCCCAGCGCAGCATGTACTTGCCGGGCGGCGAGGCCAGCCAGTCTTCCCAGCTTACAATCGGGCCATTGGGACCATTGGGGCCATTCAGGCCGCGCTGGCCGTACTCGCCGTTCCGGCGATTGGGACGATTGGACATAGGAGCATGCGCATGTTGAAGGTTGAGCCGATCCCGGCGTTCCAGGATAACTATATCTGGGCCATTCACGATGGGCATCATGCCGCCGTGGTCGATCCCGGCGAGTCGGCGCCGGTGGAGGAATTTCTGGCGCAGCGGGGGCTGGCTCTGGGCGCTATTGTAATCACTCACCACCACGGCGATCACCAGGGCGGCGTTGCCGGCCTGCTGGCGGCACACCCGAGCACGCCATCGGGCGCGCCGATGCCGGTGCTCGGGCCCGCCGGCGAACGTATCGGCGGACGCACCCGGGCGCTGCGCGAAGGCGACGAGGTGACACTGGCCGAGCCCCCGGTGACGTTGCGGGTGCTGGACGTACCCGGGCATACCGCCGGCCATATCGCCTATGTGGGCGACCTGGGCGAAGCGGGCCGCGCCGTGTTCTGCGGCGACACGCTGTTCGCCAGCGGCTGCGGGCGCCTCTTCGAGGGCTCGCCGGCGCAGATGTTGGCGTCGCTGGACAAGCTGGCGGGCCTGCCGGGCGACACCCGCGTCTACTGCGCCCACGAGTACACGCGCAGCAACGTGCGCTTTGCCCGGGCGGTCGAGCCGGATAATGCCGCGCTGGCGGCGTGGGAGCAGCGCGTCGATGCGCTGCGTGCCGCGGACACGCCTACGTTGCCGACCACCATCGCCCACGAGCGCGAGGTCAACCCGTTCCTGCGCTCGCGCGAGCCGTCGGTACGCGCAGCGGTGTCGGCGCACGGCGGTGCCACCGACAGCGATGCCAAGGCATTTGGCGCGCTGCGCAGGTGGAAGGACAATTTCCGCTAAATTAAAGGCAGGCCCGGCCGAAAACCCTTGCGGGTCAAGGCTTTCGGGGCGCTACCTAGAAAAATCTGATTGACGCGATAGGCCGTTTTTTTTAGCATCACGCATCCTTTTAGCGTCACGATTCGAGAACTTAATGAAAATTGGTCGATTACTGGCGGTAGTTGCGTGTGCGGCGCTGCTTGCAGCCTGCGCCAGCACCCCTACGCCGCCTGACGCCGATGCCAACGGCGCGACCGCCCAGACTGCCAGGCGCCAGGATCCGCTCAATTCGCTCAGCGACAAGTCGGCGCTGTCATCCTCTTCCACCATCAATGTCGACCAGGGCGGCCTGGACTGGCTGCGCGGCCCGTCCAACGATATCTGGGACCGGATCCGGCGCGGCTTTGCCATGCAGGACCTGGAGGGCACGCTGGTCGATGACCGCACCCAGTGGTATGCGCAGCGCCCGGAATACATGGAGCGCATGGTCGGGCGGTCGAGCCGCTACCTGTACCACATCGTCGAGGAACTGGAACGCCGCAAGATGCCGACCGAGCTGGCGCTGCTGCCGTTCGTCGAGAGCGCGTTCAACCCGCAGGCCCAGTCCAGCGCCAAGGCCGCCGGCATGTGGCAGTTCATCCCCAGTACGGGCAAGTCATACAACCTGAAGCAGAACATGTTCCGCGACGAGCGCCGCGATGTGCTGGCCTCGACCGATGCCGCACTGGACTATCTGCAGCGGCTCTATGACATGTTCGGCGACTGGCACCTGGCGCTGGCCGCGTACAACTGGGGCGAGGGCGCGGTGTCGCGCGCGATCGCGCGCAACCAGGCGCGCGGGCTGCCGACCGACTACGCCAGCCTGACCATGCCCAACGAGACGCGCTACTACGTGCCGAAGCTGCAGGCGGTCAAGAACATCATCGCCAACCCGGCCATCTATGGCGTCAGGCTGCCGGAGATCCCGGACCATCCGTACTTCGTCACGGTGACCACGTCGCGCGATATCGACGTGAACCTCGCCGCCAAGCTGGCGGACATGACGCTGGAAGAGTTCAAGGCGCTGAACCCGTCGTTCAACCGCCCGGTGATCCTGGGGGCATCCAACCCGCAGATCCTGCTGCCGTTCGACAATGCCGAGCGCTTCCAGTACAACCTGAACACCTACCGAGGCGGGCTGTCGAGCTGGACCGCGGTCACGGTGGACGGGCGCGAGCGCGTCGAGTCGCTGGCGGCGCGGCTCAATGTCGATGCCGACACGCTGCGCGAAATCAACAGCATTCCCAAGGGCATGCGCCTGAAGGCCGGCTCGACCGTGATGATCCCGCGTTCGGGCCGCCACGACCAGGACATCAGCGCGAGCCTGGCCGACACCGCCATGCTGGCGATGGAGCCCGACCTGCCCGACGCGCGCCGCGTGGTGGTGCGTGCAAGCCGGCGTGATACGGTGACGTCGGTGGCGCGGCGCTACGGCGTGTCGCCGGGCCAGGTGCAGTCCTGGAACAAGCTGTCCGGCACCAAGCTGGTGGCAGGGCAGAGCCTGGTGCTGATGGTGCCGGTGCGCGGTGCCGGCGCGGTCCGCGCGGCGCGTGCCGAACGGGCCGACCGGGCCGAGCGCGAAGACCGCGCCGAGCGCGCCGAACGTGGCAGCAAGGGCAGAATCGTGCGCGTCTCGACACAGGGGGGCAAGGCCGAGCCGCGCAAGCGCATCACTGTGGAAGCCTCCCCGCGCCGCGGTACCAAGGCGGCGCCGACGGCCAAGGTGGCGCGCGAGGCCAAGGCGGCCCCGGTGAAGGCATCGGCCAAGTCCAGCGTCAAGGCCAGCAGCAAGGGCAGCAAGGCGCGCTGAGCGCAGGGCTTGAGAGCAAAAAGGCGTGCCGGCGGCACGCCTTTTTTGCATCTGCCGTGTGCATCGGCCGGGGGGCGGCACCCCTCTGAATCCCGTTTCCTCCACGCCCGCGCCGGTGGCAAACTACCGTCATCATCACAATGACCGCAGACGCGGAGGAGACTGCCATGACGGCAAGCCATGCCGTGCATGCCCGTTCGCTGGCCGACCCGCAGGGGTTCTGGGCCGAACAGGCGGCACGCATCGATTGGGAAACTCCCTTCGATCAGGTGCTCGACAACAGCTACGCGCCGTTCACCCGCTGGTTCGTGGGCGGACGCACCAACCTGTGCCACAACGCGGTAGACCGCCACCTGGCGGCGCGCGCCAGCCAGCCCGCCTTGCACTGGGTTTCGACCGAAGTTGACCAGTCCCGCAGCTACTCCTATGCCGAGCTGCACGACGAGGTCAACCGCATGGCGGCGATCCTGCAGGGGCTCGGGGTGCAGAAGGGCGACCGCGTGCTGGTCTACATGCCGATGATCCCGCAGGCTGCGTTTGCGATGCTGGCGTGCGCGCGCATCGGCGCGATCCATTCAGTGGTGTTCGGCGGCTTTGCCTCGGTGAGCCTGGCGGCACGGATCGACGACGCCCGCCCGCGCGTGGTGATCAGCGCCGACGCCGGCTCGCGCGCCGGCAAGGTCGTGCCGTACAAGCCGCTGCTGGACGAGGCCATCCGGCTGTCGTCGCACCAGCCGGAGAAGGTGCTGCTGGTCGACCGCCAGCTGGCCGACATGCCGCGCACCGAAGGCCGCGATGAAGACTACGCCACCTGGCGCGACCGCGTGGCCGGCGCGCAGGTGCCGTGCGCATGGCTGGAGTCGAGCGAGCCGTCGTATGTGCTCTACACCTCCGGCACCACCGGCAAGCCCAAGGGCGTGCAGCGCGATACCGGTGGCTACGCGGTGGCGCTGGCCACGTCGATGGAATACATCTTCTGCGGCAAGCCGGGCGACACCATGTTCACGGCCTCGGATATCGGCTGGGTGGTCGGCCACAGCTATATCGTCTACGGGCCCCTGCTGGCCGGGATGACCACGCTGATGTACGAAGGCACGCCGATCCGCCCGGACGGCGGCATCCTGTGGCGGCTGGTCGAGCAATACCGGGTCAACCTGATGTTCAGCGCGCCCACCGCGATCCGCGTGCTGAAGAAGCAGGACCCGGCCTGGCTGACCCGCTACGACCTGTCCAGCCTGCGCCTGCTGTTCCTGGCCGGCGAGCCGCTGGACGAGCCCACCGCGCGCTGGATCCAGGACGGCCTGGGCAAGCCGGTGGTCGACAACTACTGGCAGACCGAGTCGGGCTGGCCGATCCTGGCGATCCAGCGCGGCATCGAGCCGCTGCCGCCCAAGCTGGGCTCGCCGGGCGTGCCGGCCTACGGCTACGACCTGAAGATCGTCGACGAGAACACCGGCGAGGAATGCCCGCCCAACCAGAAGGGCGTGGTCGCGATCGACGGGCCGCTGCCGCCCGGCTGCATGAGCACGGTGTGGGGCGACGATGACCGCTTCGTGCGCACCTACTGGGAGGCGGTGCCGAACCGGCTGTGCTATTCCACCTTTGACTGGGGCGTGCGCGACGAGGACGGCTATGTCTTTATCCTCGGCCGCACGGACGATGTGATCAATGTCGCCGGCCACCGGCTGGGCACGCGCGAGATCGAGGAAAGCCTGTCTTCGAACGCCGCCGTGGCCGAGGTGGCGGTGGTGGGCGTGCAGGATGCGCTCAAGGGCCAGGTGGCGATGGCGTTCTGCATCGCGCGCGATCCGGCCCGCACCGCAACGCCGCAGGAGCGGCTGGCGCTGGAAGGCGACCTGATGAAGACGGTGGAACAGCAACTCGGCGCCGTGGCGCGGCCGGCGCGGGTATTGTTTGTCAATGCGCTGCCCAAGACGCGTTCGGGCAAGCTGCTGCGGCGCGCCATGCAGGCCGTGGCGGAGGGGCGCGACCCGGGCGACCTGACCACCATCGAAGATCCGGGTGCGCTGGAGCAGATCCAGGCGGCGCTGAAGGGATGAAGGGTTGAAGCGGTCGACGGTGCGGAGTGCGTGGCGAGGCACTCCGCACCGAATGCTTGCCTTATCTCGTGATGCAATCTAATATTTGAAGCATAAAATATTTAGACATGATCTACATGACGGCACGGCCGGCAGGAGATGAAGCGATGCGAGTGCTTTGTATTGGCGGCGGCCCCGCCGGACTGTACTTCGGCCTGTTGATGAAACTGCAGGACCCGGCTAACGAAGTGATCGTGGTCGAGCGCAACCGGCCGTACGACACCTTCGGCTGGGGCGTGGTGTTCTCCGATGCCACCATGGACAACCTGAAGCAAGCCGATCCGGTGAGCGCCGACGAGATCAACGCCGCCTTCAACCACTGGGACGACATCGACATCCATATCGGCGGGCGCACCATCCGTTCCGGCGGCCATGGCTTTATCGGCATCGGCCGCAAGCGCCTGCTCAACATCCTGCAGGCGCGCTGCGAAGCGCTCGGCGTCAGGCTGGTGTTCGAGAACGATGTCACCGACGACCAGGCGCTGGCAATGCAATACCAGGCTGACCTGGTAATCGCCTCGGATGGCCTGAACAGCCGCATCCGCACCCGCTACGCCGAGACCTTCCAGCCCGACATCGATACGCGCCAGTGCCGCTTCGTCTGGCTGGGCACGCACAAGCTGTTCGACGCCTTCACCTTCGCCTTCGAGAAGACCGAGCACGGCTGGTTCCAGGCGCATGCCTACCGCTTCGACGACAACACCTCGACCTTTATCGTCGAAACACCGGAATCGGTCTGGCGCGCCGCCGGCATCGACGAGATGAGCCAGGAAGAGGGCGTGGCGTATTGCGAGAAGCTGTTTGCGCGTTACCTCGACGGCAACAAGCTGATTACCAACGCGGCGCACCTGCGCGGCTCGGCGATCTGGATCCGCTTCCCGCGCGTGATCTGCCGCCAGTGGGTGCATTGGAACACGCTGCCGGACGGTCGCCGCGTGCCCGTAGTGCTGATGGGCGATGCCGCGCACACGGCGCACTTCTCGATCGGTTCCGGCACCAAGCTGGCACTGGAAGATGCGATCGACCTGGCCGAAGAGATCCGCGGCAGCGGCCACGACGGCCTGCCTGATGCGCTGGCGCGCTATGAAGCCACGCGCGGCGTGGAAGTGCTGAAGATCCAGAATGCCGCGCGCAACTCGACCGAGTGGTTCGAGAACGTCGAGCGCTACGCCGGCAGCTTGCCGCCGGAGCAGTTCGCCTATTCGCTGCTGACGCGTTCGCAGCGCATCTCGCACGAGAACCTGCGCGTGCGCGACGCCGATTATGTGGCGCAATTCGAGCACTGGCTGGCGCAACAGGCCGGCGTGCCGCAGCAAAGCCTGAAGCTGCGCGAGCATGAGCCGTTGCCGCCGATGTTCACGCCGTTCCGGCTGCGCGGCGTCACGCTGAAGAACCGCGTGGTGGTGTCGCCGATGGCGATGTACTCCTGCACCGACGGCATGCCGGGCGACTTCCACCTGGTTCACCTCGGTTCGCGCGCGCTGGGCGGCGCCGGCATGGTGGTGGCGGAAATGACCTGCGTGTCGCCCGATGCGCGCATCACGCCGGGCTGCCCGGGCTTGTGGAACGATGAGCAGCGCGACGCATGGAAGCGCGTCGTCGATTTCGTCCATGCCAACAGCGATGCGCGCATCGCCATGCAGATCGGCCACTCGGGCCGCAAGGGGTCGACGCAACTTGGCTGGGAAGCGATGGACCATCCGCTGCCGCAGGGCAACTGGCCGGTGATGTCGGCCTCGCCGCTGCCGTACCTGCCCGGCGAGTCGCAGACCCCGCGCGAGATGACGCGGGACGACATGGACCGCGTGCGCGACGACTTCGTGGCCAGCGCGCGGCGCGCGGCCGAAGCGGGCTTCGACTGGCTCGAGCTGCACTGCGCCCACGGCTACCTGCTGTCGAGCTTTATCTCGCCGCTGACCAATACGCGCAACGACGAATACGGCGGCTCGCTCGCGGCGCGGCTGCGCTATCCGCTGGAGGTGTTCGAGGCCGTGCGCGCGGTATGGCCGCAGGACAAGCCGATGTCGGTGCGCATCTCGGCGCACGACTGGGTCGAAGGCGGCATCACGCCCGACGACGGCGTCGAAATCGCCCGCGCCTTCAAGGCCGCCGGCGCCGACATGATCGATTGCTCGTCGGGGCAGGTCAGCCCGGACCAGGCGCCGGTCTATGGCCGCATGTACCAGACCCCGTTCGCCGATCGCATCCGCAACGAGGCGGGCATCGCCACCATCGCCGTGGGCGCGATCTTCGAGGCCGATCATGTCGACTCGATCATCGCCGCGGGCCGCGCCGACCTGTGCGCGATCGCGCGGCCGCACTTGGCCAACCCGGCGTGGACGCTGCAGGAAGCCGCGCGCATCGGCTACCGCGACATCAACTGGCCCAAGCAGTACCTGGCGGGCAAGCGGCAACTGGAAACCAATCTCGAACGCGCCGCGGCGCAGGAGAAGCAGGCATGACGGGCAGCATGGCGACACTGGCCGGCAGGCACGCGCTGGTCACCGGCGGCGGGCGCGGCATCGGCGCAGCGATCGCGCGGCGGCTGCTGGCCGACGGCGCCAGCGTCACGCTGCTGGGGCGCGATGCCGGCACGCTGCAAGCGACGGTGCAAGTCCTGCGCGAGCAGGCACCGGCAGGCGCCAACGTTTCGTTCGTCACGGCCGATATCGCCGATGCCGGCAGCGTAGCGCGCGCCTTTGCCGCGGCCACGGAGCAGGCTGGTCCGGTATCGATGCTGGTCAACAACGCCGGGCAGGCGCACAGCGCCCCCTTCATGAAGACCGATGCCGCGCTGTGGCAGCGCATGCTCGACGTCAACCTGACCGGCACCTTCCTGTGCACGCAGGCCGCTCTGCCTGCGATGCTCGAAGCCGGCTGGGGCCGCATCGTCAACGTGGCCAGCACCGCCGGGTTGATCGGCTACGGCTACGTCAGCGCCTATTGCGCGGCCAAGCATGGCGTGATCGGACTGACGCGCGCGCTGGCGCTGGAGACCGCGGCCAAGGGCGTGACCGTCAACGCGGTTTGCCCGGGCTACACCGAGACCGATATCGTGCGCGACGCCGTCGCCAACATCGTCGGCAAGACCGGCCGCAGCGAGGACCAGGCGCGCGCCGAACTGGCCGCGCGCAACCCGCAGCGGCGACTGGTGCAACCCGAGGAGGTGGCCGACGCCGTGGCATGGCTGTGCCAGCCGTCCGCCGGCGCGATCACCGGGCAGGCGATCCCGGTGGCCGGCGGCGAAGTGATGGCGGGCTGACAAAACAAGGACCTGAGAGAGAACCATGACTGAAATCGCACTCGACATGCGCCACCACAAGCGCAGCTTTGCCGGCTACGAACCGCGGCACTTCCTGTGGTCGGTGTCCGACGACGGCAAGGTCGGCACCATCACGCTGAACCGGCCGGAGCGCAAGAACCCGCTGACGTTCGACTCCTATGCCGAGCTGCGCGACCTGTTCCGCGCGCTGTGCTACGCCAGCGACATCAAGGCGGTGGTGGTCACCGGCGCCGGCGGCAATTTCTGCTCGGGCGGCGACGTGCACGAGATCATCGGGCCGCTGACGCAGATGACCATGCCCGAACTGCTCGACTTCACGCGCATGACCGGCGACCTGGTCAAGGCGATGCGCGCGTGCCCGCAGCCTGTGATCAGCGCGGTCGACGGCATCTGTGCCGGCGCGGGCGCGATGATGGCGCTGGCTTCGGACATGCGGCTGGGCACGGCGCAAGCCAGGACCGCGTTCCTGTTCGTGCGCGTTGGGCTGGCTGGCGCCGACATGGGCGCGTGCTCGCTGCTGCCGCGCGTGATCGGACAGGGGCGTGCCAGCGAGCTGCTCTATACCGGCCGCGCCATGAACGCGGAGGAGGGGCTGCAGTGGGGCTTCTTCAATGCGCTGCATCCGTCCGAGGCCGTGCTGGCACAGGCGCAGGCACTGGCCGCGCAGCTCGCCGCCGGGCCGACCTTCGCCCACGGCGTGACCAAGAAGCTGCTGCACCAGGAATGGAACATGGGGCTGGACGAGGCCATCGAAGCCGAAGCCGAAGCCCAGGCCATCTGCATGCAGACGCGCGATTTCCGCCGCGCCTACGATGCCTTCGTGGCCAAATCGAAGCCGGTGTTCGAAGGCGACTGAGCCAGGGAGCCGCGATGTCAGACAAGACCTATCTCGACCTGCCGCTGTTCGACGACGCGCACCGCACGCTGGAGCGCGAGCTTGACGCCTGGTGCGCGCAGCACCTGCATGTCGACCACGGCGATGCCGATGCCGCCTGCCGCGCCCTGGTGCGCCAGCTCGGCGAAGCGGGCTGGCTGCGCTATTGCGTGCCGGCCACGCACGGTGGCGCGTTGCCCGCGCTCGACTCACGCTCGCTGTGCCTGCTGCGCGAGACGCTGGCGCGCCATGACGGCCTGGCCGACTTTGCCTTCGCGATGCAGGGGCTGGGCTCGGGCGCGATCTCGATTGCCGGCAGCGAAGCGTTGCGCGCGCAATACCTGCCGCGCGTGGCGCGCGGCGAAGCGATCGCCGCCTTTGCCCTGTCCGAGCCCGAGGCCGGTTCCGATGTCGCGGCGATGCAATGCAGCGCGCGGCTGTCGGAAGACGGCAAGCACTATGTGATCGACGGCACCAAGACCTGGATCTCCAATGGCGGCATCGCGGACTTTTATTGCGTGTTCGTGCGCACCGGCGAAGCGCCGGGCGCGCGCGGCATCTCGGCCTTCGTGGTCGATGCCGACACGCCGGGCCTGACCATCGCCGAGCGCATCGACGTGATCGCGCCGCACCCGCTTGCCACGCTGCGCTTCGACAACTGCCGCGTGCCGGTCGGCAACCGGCTGGGCGAGGCGGGGCAGGGCTTCAAGGTGGCGATGATGACGCTCGACATCTTCCGCGCCTCGGTGGCGGCGGCTGCATTGGGCTTCGGGCGCGCCGCGCTGGACGATGCGCTGGCGCGTGCCTGCGAGCGGCCGATGTTCGGCGGCGTGCTGGCCGACCTGCAACTGACGCAGGCCGCCATCGGCGACATGGCAACGGCCATCGACGCGGCCGCGCTGCTGACCTATCGCGCGGCCTGGCTGCGCGACGTCAGGAAAGAGCGCACCACGCGCGAAGCGGCGATGGCCAAGATGGTCGCGACCGAGAACGCGCAGCAGGTCATCGACCGCGCGGTGCAGATGTTCGGCGGCCTCGGCGTCAAGGTCGGCACGCGCGTGGAAAGCCTGTACCGCGAGATCCGCTCGCTGCGCATCTATGAAGGCGCCACCGAGGTGCAGAAGCTGATCATCGCCCGCGAAACACTGGCCGGCCGGAAGGCCTGAGCCATCCGACCGGAACTGCCGTACCGACAGAGCAGACAGGAGACAAGCCATGGCGACCACCGCCCACCTCGATACCTTCGCCCGCGACCGCCTGCCGCCGCCCGAGCAGTGGCCGGTGTTCCGCTTCAATGCCGACACTGACTACCCGGCGCGGATGAACTGCGCGGTGGAACTGGTCGATCGCCACGTGCGCGAAGGTCGCGGCGAGCGCATCGCCATTCGCCATCGCCCTGCGAGTCAAGCAGGCCAGGCGGGCCAGATCGAGACGGTCACCTACGCGCAACTGGCGGCGCTGGTCAACCGCATCGCCCATGTGCTGGTCGAGGACATGGCGCTGGTGCCCGGCAACCGTGTGCTGCTGCGCGGGCCCAACAACCTGATGATGGCCGCAAGCTGGCTCGCCACCATCAAGGCCGGCCTGATTGCCGTGCCGACCATGCCGCTGCTGCGCGCCAGGGAACTGAAGCAGGTCATCGACAAGGCGCAGGTCACCGCGGCGCTGTGCGATGCGCGGCTGCGCGAGGACCTCGACGCCAACCAGCGCCCCGGCGGCGCATACCATTGCCCGACCCTGGCGCGCGCGCTGTATTTCAACGGCACCGGCGAGGGTTCGCTGGAAGCCGCGATGGCGGGCAAGCCCGACAGCTTCGATGCCTGCGACACCGCCAGCGACGATATCTGCCTGATTGCCTTCACCAGCGGCACCACCGGACAGCCCAAGGGCACCATGCATTTCCACCGCGACGTGCTGGCCATGTGCGACCTGTTCCCGCGCCATGTGCTGCGCTCCGTGCCGGACGATATCTTCTGCGGCACGCCGCCGATCGCCTTCACGTTCGGGCTGGGCGGCATGCTGTGCTTTCCGTTGCGCATCGGCGCCAGTACGGTGCTGGCGGAGAAGCTCACGCCGGAATCGCTGCTGGAGCTGATCCACGACTTCCGCGCCACCATCGTCTTCACCGCGCCCACGTTCTACCGGCAGATGGCGGCGCTGGCGCCGCGCTTCGATATCTCCAGCCTGAGGCATAGCGTATCGGCCGGCGAGGCGTTGCCGGACGCCACGCGCCAAGGCTGGAAGGCCGCTACCGGCATCGAGATGACCGACGGCATCGGCGGCACCGAGATGATGCATATCTTTATCTCCAGCGCCGGTGCCGAGGTCAGGCCGGGTGCCATTGGCAAGGTGGTGCCCGGCTACGTGGCGCAGATCGTCGACGACGAGATGCGGCCGCTGCCTCCGGGGCAGGTGGGCAAGCTGGCGGTGCAGGGCCCGACCGGCTGCCGTTACCTGGACGACCCGCGCCAGGCCAACTACGTGAAGGCGGGCTGGAACCTGCCGGGCGATACCTTCACGGTCGACGCAGACGGCTATTACTTCTACCAGGCGCGCTCCGACGACATGATCATCTCGGCCGGCTACAACATCGCCGGCCCCGAGGTGGAGAGCACGCTGATGCAGCACGAATCGGTGGCCGAGTGCGGCGTGGTCGGCGCACCCGACGACGGGCGTGGGCAGGTGGTCATGGCCTACGTGGTGCTGCGCGAGGGCGTGCCCGCGGACGACGCCACGCGCACCGCGCTGCAGGACTACGTCAAGCGCCAGATCGCGCCGTACAAGTATCCGCGCCGCATCGAGTTCGTGCCGGCGCTGCCGCGCACCGAGACCGGCAAGCTGCAGCGCTTCCGGTTGCGCCAGATGGCGGAGCAGGGCAATGGCGGCAACCACGGTGGGAGCAAATCATGAGCCCGGTCTTCCGCAGCACCGTCCTGGTGCGCTTCAAGCACTGCGACGCGGCCGGGATCGTGTTCTACCCGCGCTACTTCGAGATGCTCAACGACTTCATCGAAGACTGGTTCGGCGAAGCGCTGGGCTGGCCCTTCGACGTCATGCACGGCGAGGGCCGGGCCGGCGTGCCGACCGCGGAGCTGGAATGCCGCTTCCTGGCGCCGAGCCGGCTGGGCGAGGTGCTCACGCGCGAACTGCGCGTGCTCAAGCTCGGCCAGTCCAGCTTCACGCTGGCGATCCGCTTTGCCGGCCCGCACGACGATACCCGCATGGAAGTGACGCAGCGGCTGGTCTGCGTCGACACCGGCTCGATCGCGCCGCAGCCGTTGCCGGAGGCCGTGCGCCAGGCCATGGCGGCCTACCTGGTGGCAACGGCCTGACTGGCCGGCTACCGCATTCCCGACCGAATTCCCGATCCATCAATCAGAAAGCAAAAGGACATCAACCATGAAAATCCTGCAGCCGCCCGACTGGGCGCCCCCGCGTGGCTACGCCAACGGCATGATGGCCGAGATCCAGGCCGGCAGCCGCCTGCTCTTTGTCAGCGGCCAGATCGGCTGGAACGGCAAGTGCGAGTTCGAGACCGACGATTTCGGCCTGCAGGTGGCGCAGGCGCTGCGCAATGTGGTCGACGTGCTGGCCGCCGGCGGGGCGAAGCCTGAACATATCGCGCGCATGACCTGGTATGTGAAGGACAAGGCGGAATATGTCGGTGCCTATGGGGCGATCGGCCAGCACTACCGCGCCATCATTGGCCGGCACTTTCCGGCGATGACGGCGGTCGAGGTGGCCGACCTCGTCGAGCCGCGCGCCAAGGTGGAAATCGAGGTGACGGCGGTCGTGCCGCCGGATGCGTAACGGGGTCTGCACACCGCCGGACCTGGGCGCGGGCACCGGCGGGCCGGGTGCCCGCGGCGGCGCCCGTGTGATGCAAGTCCTTGAAAACTTGAGAAATTGGGTGGCGCGGGATATAATTCGAAAGTTTCGCTTTCAGAACCCTTCACCCTAGCGCCAACCGCTTTCCACCTTCCGCCGCCCCCATCCGCGCCGCCTTTGCCGTTCGCACCTGATGTGATGCAAAGAGCATGCCGCAACCGGATCCGACCGCATCGGCGCAATGCCGCTGCCGACGTCACGGATCCAGCCTGGGAGGCACGAGGCGTCGATTGGTCGGTCACGGGGTGAGTCCAGCAGGAGCCTACCCGTGTTACCGTCTTTTCCGTCCGCCATTCTCGCGCTAGCAGACGGCACGGTCTTTCGTGGCTATTCCATTGGCGCTTCCGGCCATACCATCGGTGAAGTGGTGTTCAACACCGCCATCACCGGTTACCAGGAAATCCTCACCGACCCGAGCTATTCGCGGCAGATCGTCACGCTGACGTATCCGCATATCGGCAACTACGGTGTCAATCCTGAGGATGTCGAAGCCACGAAAGTCCATGCCGCCGGCCTGATCATCAAGGATCTGCCGATCCTGGCCTCCAATTTCCGCAAGGAACACACCCTCGCGCACTACCTGAAGCAGGAAAAGGTGGTGGCGATCGCCGGCATCGATACCCGCAAGCTGACCCGCATCCTGCGCGAGAAGGGCGCCCAGAACGGCTGCATCCTGGCCGGCGAGGACAACGTGCAGAAGGCCATCGACCTGGCCCGCTCGTTCCCCGGCCTGGCCGGCATGGACCTGGCCAAGGTGGTCTCGGTCAAGGAACCGTACGAGTGGACCCAGTCCGAGTGGGCGCTGGGCGAAGGCTACGGCAAGCAGGACAAGCCGCAGTTCCACGTGGTTGCCTATGACTACGGCGTCAAGTTCAACATCCTGCGCATGCTGGCCGAGCGCGGCTGCAAGGTGACGGTGCTGCCGGCCCAGGCCACCGCCGCCGACGCGCTGGCGCTGAATCCGGACGGCGTGTTCCTGTCCAACGGCCCCGGCGACCCGGAGCCGTGCGACTACGCCATCGCCGCCACGCGCGAGTTCATCGAGCGCGGCATCCCGACCTTCGGCATCTGCCTGGGCCACCAGATCATGGCCCTGGCCGTCGGCGCCAAGACGCTGAAGATGAAGGCCGGCCACCACGGCGCCAACCACCCGGTCAAGGACCTGGAGGATGGCCGCGTGATGATCACGTCGCAGAACCACGGTTTCGCGGTCGATGCCGACACGCTGCCCGCCAACGCGCGCGTGACCCACGTGTCGCTGTTCGACGGCACGCTGCAGGGCTTCGCGCTGACCGACAAGCCGGCGTTCTGCTTCCAGGGTCACCCGGAAGCCTCGCCTGGCCCGAACGACGTGGCTTACCTGTTCGACCGCTTCATCCAGCACATGACCGACGCGCGCAAGTAAGCGCGACCGGAACAGCGCTGGACCAAGGGACATCCCATGAACGCCTTCATGCAAACCGCCTTCGGCATCACCGATTTCTGGACCTACCTGCTCGGCACGATCTTTATCGTGCTGCTGCCGGGGCCGAACTCGATGTACGTGCTGTCGGTGGCGGCGCAGCGCGGTGTGCGCGCCGGCTACAAGGGCGCGTGCGGGGTGTTCCTGGGCGATTTCGTGCTGATGGTGCTGTCGGCGGCGGGCGTGGCCTCGCTGCTGAAGGCCAGCCCGGCGCTGTTCTACGTGGTGAAGTACATCGGTGCGGCCTACCTGGCGTGGATCGGCTTCAGCATGCTGCGCGGCGCGGTGCGCAACTGGGCCGCGCGCGGCGATGCGGCCGCGACTGCGCCCGTGGGCAAGGCCGACCAGTCCGACCCGTTCCGCAAGGCGTTGCTGATCAGCCTGCTGAACCCGAAGGCGATCCTGTTCTTCATTTCGTTCTTCATTCAGTTCGTCGATCCGGCCTTCGCCTATCCGGCGCTGTCGTTCTCCGTGCTGGGTGTGGTTGCCCAGCTATGCAGCTTCGCCTACCTGACCACGATCATTTTCGTGGGCGCGACGCTGGCCGATGCGTTCCGGCGCCGCCGGCGCCTGTCGGCGGGCATGTCGAGCGGGGTGGGCGCGATGTTCATCGGCTTCGGCGCCAAGCTGGCCACGGCCACCATGAACTAACCGCAGCGGCGGGCAGACTGACATTTTCGAATCCCGACGGATTCCCTGATTACCGGCGCGGCCCGCATGCAAGCGGGCCGGCCCATAAAGAGAGCGTGCAATGCCAAAACGCACAGACATCAAGAGCATCCTGATCATCGGCGCGGGCCCCATCATCATCGGCCAGGCGTGCGAGTTCGACTACTCCGGCGCCCAGGCCTGCAAGGCCCTGCGCGAAGAAGGCTTCAAGGTCATCCTGGTCAATTCGAATCCGGCGACCATCATGACCGACCCGGCCACGGCCGACGTGACCTACATCGAGCCGATCACCTGGGAAGTGGTCGAGCGCATCATCGAGAAGGAGCGCCCCGACGCGATCCTGCCGACCATGGGCGGCCAGACCGCGCTGAACTGCGCGCTGGACCTGCACCGCCACGGCGTGCTGGACAAGTACAAGGTCGAGCTGATCGGCGCGTCGCCCGAGGCCATCGACAAGGCCGAAGACCGCCAGAAGTTCAAGGACGCGATGACCAAGATCGGCCTGGGCTCGGCCAAGTCCGGCATCGCCCACTCGATGGACGAAGCCGTGGCCGTGCAGGGCCGCATCGCCCAGGAAACCGGCACCGCCGGCTACCCGATCGTGATCCGTCCGTCGTTCACGCTGGGCGGCACGGGCGGCGGCATCGCCTACAACCGCGAGGAATTTGAAGAGATCTGCAAGCGCGGCCTGGACCTGTCGCCGACGCGCGAGCTGCTGATCGAGGAATCGCTGCTGGGCTGGAAAGAGTATGAGATGGAAGTGGTCCGCGATAAGAAGGACAACTGCATCATCATCTGCTCGATCGAGAACCTGGACCCGATGGGCATCCACACCGGCGACTCGATCACCGTGGCCCCGGCCCAGACCCTGACCGACAAGGAATACCAGATCCTGCGCAACGCCTCGCTGGCCGTGCTGCGCGAGATCGGCGTGGACACCGGCGGCTCCAACGTGCAGTTCTCGATCAACCCGAAGGACGGTCGCATGATCGTCATCGAGATGAACCCGCGCGTGTCGCGTTCGTCGGCGCTGGCCTCCAAGGCAACCGGCTTCCCGATCGCCAAGGTCGCGGCCAAGCTGGCCGTCGGCTACACGCTGGACGAGTTGAAGAACGAGATCACCGGCGGCGCGACGCCGGCGTCGTTCGAGCCGTCGATCGACTACGTGGTCACCAAGGTGCCGCGCTTCGCCTTCGAGAAGTTCCCGCAGGCGGACAGCCACCTGACCACCCAGATGAAGTCGGTGGGCGAGGTGATGGCGATGGGCCGCACCTTCCAGGAATCGTTCCAGAAGGCGCTGCGTGGCCTGGAAGTGGGCGTGGATGGCCTGGACGAGAAGTCGACCGACCGCGACGAGATCGTCGAGGAAATCGGCGAAGCGGGTCCGGACCGCATCTGGTATGTCGGCGATGCGTTCCGCATCGGCATGTCGCTGGAAGAGGTCTACAGCGAGACCGATATCGATCCGTGGTTCCTGGCCCAGATCGAAGACATCGTCAAGACCGAAGGCCTGGTCAAGGCACGCACGCTGGAAAGCCTGTCGGCCGCCGAACTGCGCCACCTGAAGCAGAAGGGCTTCTCCGACCGCCGCCTGGCCAGGCTGCTGAAGACCGACGCCCGCGCCGTGCGCGAAGCGCGCATCGCCCACAAGGTGCGCCCGGTCTACAAGCGCGTGGATACCTGCGCGGCCGAGTTCGCCACCAACACCGCCTACATGTACTCGACCTATGAGGCCGAGCATGGCGAGTGCGAAGCCAACCCGACCGACAAGAAGAAGATCATGGTGCTGGGCGGCGGCCCGAACCGGATCGGCCAGGGCATCGAATTCGACTACTGCTGCGTGCACGCCGCGCTGGCGCTGCGCGAAGACGGGTACGAGACCATCATGGTCAACTGCAACCCGGAAACCGTGTCGACCGACTATGACACCTCGGACCGCCTGTATTTCGAGCCGGTGACGCTGGAAGACGTGCTGGAGATCGTCGCGATCGAGAAGCCGGTCGGCGTGATCGTGCAGTACGGTGGCCAGACCCCGCTGAAGCTGGCACTGGACCTGGAAGCCAACGGCGTGCCCATCATCGGTACCAGCCCCGACATGATCGACGCCGCGGAAGACCGCGAGCGCTTCCAGAAGCTGCTGCAGGACCTGGGCCTGCGCCAGCCGCCCAACCGCACCGCGCGTGCCGAGGACGAAGCGCTGCGCCTGGCCGAAGAGATCGGCTACCCGCTGGTGGTGCGCCCGTCGTACGTGCTGGGCGGCCGCGCGATGGAAATCGTGCACGAGCCGCGCGACCTCGAGCGCTACATGCGCGAGGCCGTCAAGGTGTCGAATGACTCCCCGGTGCTGCTGGACCGCTTCCTGAATGACGCTATCGAGTGCGATGTCGACGCCCTGAGCGACGGCAAGCGCGTGTACATCGGCGGCGTGATGGAGCACATCGAGCAGGCCGGCGTGCACTCGGGCGACTCCGCCTGCTCGCTGCCGCCGTACTCGCTGTCGGCCGAGACCGTGGCCGAACTGAAGCGCCAGACCGCCGCCATGGCCAAGGCGCTGAACGTGGTCGGCCTGATGAACGTGCAGTTCGCTATCCAGCAGAACAACGGTGTCGACACCGTCTATGTGCTCGAAGTGAACCCGCGCGCTTCGCGTACGGTGCCGTACGTGTCCAAGGCCACCGGCATGCAGCTGGCCAAGATCGCCGCGCGCTGCATGGCCGGCCAGTCGCTGGACGAGCAGGGCATTACCGACGAGGTGGTGCCGCCGTACTACAGCGTCAAGGAAGCCGTGTTCCCGTTCAACAAGTTCCCGGGTGTCGATCCGGTCCTCGGACCTGAAATGCGCTCCACCGGTGAAGTGATGGGCGTGGGCAAGACCTTCGGCGAGGCACTGTTCAAGAGCCAGCTGGCAGCGGGTTCGCGCCTGCCGGAAAAGGGCACCGTGCTGATCACCGTGAAGGACAGCGACAAGCCGCGCGCGGTTGCCGTGGCCCGCATGCTGCACGACCTGGGCTACCCGATCGTCGCCACCCGCGGCACCGCGTCGGCCATCGAGGCCGCCGGCATCCCGGTCAAGGTGGTGAACAAGGTCAAGGACGGGCGTCCGCACATCGTCGACATGATCAAGAACGGCGACCTGGCGCTGGTGTTCACCACCGTCGACGAGACCCGCGGCGCGATCGCGGACTCGCGTTCGATCCGTACCTCGGCGCTGGCCAACCGCGTGCCTTACTACACCACCATCGCCGGCGCCAGCGCCGCGGTGGAGGGCCTGAAGCACATGCAGAGCCTGGAGGTCTATGACCTGCAAGGCCTGCACGGCACGCTGGCGTAAGCCACGCTGCACATTGCCATCCCGCCGGGCGCTCGCGTCCGGTCAAAGGGACGGCAAGGCCCGGAAGCCCGCCGGTGTTGATGCCGGCGGGCTTCTTGGCCTAAACTACGTCAAATTCATCGATCGAATCGGCCTGGCACCAGTGCATGCAGTGTGCGGCCCTTCGGTCCTGTCTGAAAGCCGCGGTTGAGCGGAAGTGCCCTGGCAGGTATTGCCAGGATGGCTCCTGCTCCGCTGCGGCTCATTTTTTTGTTGAACGAAGACATGAGCACCATTCCGATTACCAAGCGTGGCGCCGAACTGCTCAAGGAAGAGCTGCAGCGCCTCAAGGCTGTCGAGCGTCCGGCGGTGATCAATGCCATCTCCGAAGCACGCGCTCAAGGCGACCTTTCCGAAAACGCCGAATACGACGCTGCCAAGGAAAAGCAGGCCTTTATCGAAGGCCGCATCCTGGAAGTGGAGTCCAAGCTGTCGACCGCGCAGGTCATCGACCCGACCCAGCTGGATACCGACGGCCGCATCGTCTTTGGCGCGACCGTTGACCTGGAAGACCTGGAGTCCGGCAGGCCGGTCAGCTACCAGATCGTGGGCGATGACGAGGCCGACCTCGACACCGGCAAGATCTCGGTCAGCTCGCCGATCGCGCGTGCGCTGATCGGCAAGTTCGAAGGCGACGTCGCCACCGTGCTGGCCCCTGGCGGCGAGCGCGAGTACGAAGTCATTACCGTCCGCTATATCTGAGGCCGGTCGGGCCGGGTATGGCGCTCGCCCGCCATCCGGCCCCCGGAAAGACCGGCACGTGTTCTCTTCTTCCTATAACAGCCTGCCGCCGCTGCCGCACCGGCTATTCCTGCTGCTGACGGTGGTGTGGGCGGGCAGCCTGTGGACGGTTGGCTACATGGTGGCGCCGACGCTGTTCTCGGTACTGCCCAGCCGCGAGATGGCTGGCATGATCGCAGGTCACCTGTTTCATACCGAAGCCATCATCGGCGTGACCATCGGCGTGCTGCAGCTGGTGCTGTGCAACGTGATGATCCGCCGCGGCGCCAACCGCTATCGCAGCCTGCGCTGGCTGGTGCTCGGCATGTTGTGCTGCGTACTGGTCGGCTACTTCGGCATCCAGCCGTTCATGGGGAGCCTGAAGGAAAAGGCGCAGGCGCTGGGGCTGGGGGTTTCGGAATCGCCTTACCGGGCACAGTTCGGCATGCTGCACGGCGCGTCGAGTGCTTTCTACCTGCTGCAAAGCCTGCTCGCGCTGGTGCTGGTGTGGCGCGCTTCGGCGCCGCGTTCGGCCGGGGAGTGAGTGGAGTGCTGCGGCCACCTGGCGGTGGCCGCAATAGAAGCAGCGGGCGGATCAGCCCAGGGCTTTCTTCTTCTGGCTGGTCGGCCGCGCGCGCGCGCGCTTGACGTTGCCGCCGGCCGTGACGCGCTCGTTGCCGAGTACGGTCACTTCCTTGCGGGTCGGGCGACGGTTCGGTGCGGCGCTGGGCTTCTTGACCGTCACCGTGCGCGGCGCGGCGCCGCCACGGCGGGCCGGGGCAAGGCGGCCCAGGCTATCCGGCTGGTTTTCCTTCAGGCGTGCCTCGCCCGGGCGCCAGACCACCAGCAGCTTGCCGATGTGCTGGATCGGCGCGGCGTGCAGCGCGTCACAGATTTCTTCGTAGATGGCAATGCGCGCGTCGCGGTCATCGCCGAACACGCGGATCTTGATCAGGTCGTGCGCAGCCAGGCTGCGGTCGATTTCGGCCAGTACGGCGCGGGTCAGGCCCTCGGCGCCGACCATGACGACCGGGTTCAGGGCATGGGCACGGGAGCGCAGTTCGGAGCGCTGGGCGGGAATCAGTTGTAGTGCAGGCATAGGTTGGCGCCGGTGGCGCTGGAGTTTGGTGCGCGGCGGGCCCGGCAGATGCCGGTTCGGCAGGCGGGCGGAGCGCGAATTGGCGCGTATTATCCGTCAATCCGGCACTGTCGGGCGGCAAAATCATCAAAACAGTAGAAAAACCTTGAGCATGCGGCGCACGCCGCGTGCCGGGGCAGGCAACAGGCTGGATCTGGCATGGCAAAGAACAAGTTCAACCATTCGTGGCTGCACGACCACATCAACGACCCGTACGTAAAGATGGCGCAACGGGAGGGCTACCGTGCCCGCGCCGCCTACAAGCTCAAGGAAATCGACGAGCAGGACAAGCTGATCCGCCCGGGGCAGGTCATCGTCGACCTTGGCGCCGCCCCGGGCAGCTGGAGCCAGTACGCACGCAACAAGCTGGCTGCGTCGACCCGGGCCAAGGACGGGAAGATCGACGGCGCGGTGGTGGCGATCGATATCCTGCCGATGGAGCCTGTCGCTGACGTCACTTTTATCCAGGGCGATTTCCGCGAGGAAGAGGTGTTCCGGCAACTCGAAAGCCTGGTGCTGGAAGCCTCCGGCGGCGACAAGATCGACCTTGTTATCTCCGACATGGCCCCCAATTTGTCAGGTGTGGCCTCCGCCGATTCGGCCCGGATCGAGTACTTGTGCGATCTGGCCCTTGAGTTTGCGCAGGCCCATTTGAAGCCGGAAGGCGCATTGCTGGTAAAGTGTTTCCACGGGAGCGGCTACAGCCAGATCGTGGAGAAGTTCAAACGGCAGTTCAAAGTGGTCGCGAAGCGCAAGCCCAAGGCGTCACGCGACAAATCTTCCGAAACCTTTATCCTTGGGCGCTACCTGAAGGCGGTGGATTAACTGAATCCGATCAGGCCAGGGCAAAATAAGAGGGCAAAAGTGCCCCACCCGCGGCTATCGGCGTCATAGTTTCGCTGTTTCCCCCCGAGGGCGGGCGCTGCATTACAATGCAGCTATCCGTTGGCAAGGCAATTGCAAAGGAGTTCGGCCTTGAATAACAACCTGTTTCAAAAGGCGGCAATCTGGCTCGTGATCGCGCTGGTGTTGTTTACCGTCTTCAAGCAGTTCGACAAGCCCCGTGCGCAGGACAGCGTCACCTATTCGCAGTTCATGGATGACGCCAAGAACGGCAAGGTGTCGCGTGTCGACGTGCAGGGCCGCAACCTGGTGGTCTCGCCGAAGGAAGGCGCCAAGTACACCATCATCTCGCCGGGCGACATCTGGATGGTCGGCGACCTGATGAAGTACGGCGTCCAGGTGACCGGCAAGGCGGATGACGAACCCAACGTGCTGGTCCAGGCCCTGTACTACCTCGGACCGACCCTGCTGATCATCGTGTTCTGGTTCTACATGATGCGCCAGATGCAAGGCGGCGGGAAAGGCGGCGCATTCTCATTCGGCAAGTCGCGTGCGCGCCTGATCGACGAGAACCAGAACGCCGTCACGTTCCAGGACGTGGCCGGCTGCGACGAGTCCAAGGAAGAAGTGGTCGAACTGGTCGACTTCCTGAAGGATCCGCAGAAATTCCAGAAGCTGGGCGGCCGTATCCCGCGCGGCGTGCTGCTGGTCGGCCCTCCGGGTACCGGCAAGACGCTGCTGGCGCGTGCCATCGCCGGCGAGGCCAAGGTGCCGTTCTTCAGCATCTCGGGTTCCGACTTCGTTGAAATGTTCGTCGGCGTGGGCGCGGCGCGTGTCCGCGACATGTTCGAGAACGCCAAGAAGCAGGCCCCCTGCATCGTGTTCATCGATGAAATCGACGCGGTCGGCCGCCATCGTGGCGCCGGCATGGGCGGCGGCAACGACGAGCGCGAGCAGACCCTGAACCAGATGCTGGTCGAGATGGACGGCTTCGAGGCCAACTCGGGCGTGATCGTGATTGCCGCGACCAACCGTGCCGACGTGCTGGACAAGGCGCTGCTGCGTCCGGGCCGTTTCGACCGCCAGGTCTACGTGGGCCTGCCGGACATCCGCGGCCGCGAGCAGATCCTGAAGGTCCATATGCGCAAGGTGCCGATCGGCAACGACGTCGACGCTTCGGTGATCGCGCGTGGTACCCCGGGTTTCTCGGGCGCCGACCTGGCCAACCTGGTCAACGAGGCCGCGCTGTTTGCCGCCCGCCGCAACAAGCGCGTGGTCGACATGCAGGACTTCGAGGACGCCAAGGACAAGATCTACATGGGTCCGGAGCGCAAGTCGACGGTCATGCGCGAGGAAGAGCGCCGGGCCACGGCTTACCACGAGTCGGGCCACGCGGTGGTGGCCAAGCTGCTGCCCAAGGCCGACCCGGTGCACAAGGTCACCATCATGCCGCGTGGCTGGGCGCTGGGCGTGACCTGGCAGCTGCCCGAGCATGACAAGTATTCGAAGTACAAGGACAGCATGCTGGAAGAGGTCGCTATCCTCTTCGGCGGCCGCGCGGCGGAAGAGGTCTTCCTCAACGCCATGAGCACCGGCGCGTCCAACGACTTCGAGCGCGCCACCAAGATCGCCCGCGACATGGTGACCCGCTTCGGCATGAGCGATTCGCTCGGCGCCATGGTCTACGTGGATACCGAGCAGGACGGCATGTTCGGCAAGCTGTCTTCGAAGACCGTGTCGGAAGCCACGCAGCAGAAGGTCGACGCCGAGATCCGCCGCATCATCGACGAGCAATACGCGCTGGCCAAGCGCCTGCTCGAAGATAACCGCGACAAGGTCGAGGCCATGACCAACGCGCTGATGGAGTGGGAAACCATCGACGCCGACCAGGTCAACGACATCATGGCCGGCAAGCCGCCGCGTCCGCCGCGCGGTGTGTCGGGCCCGAACGGTGGCGGGAGCACGCCTCCGGGCGGCTCGCCGGTGGCGCCGACCAACGCGCCTGCCACGGCCTGATCGCATCAGCTCGTCGACCTGACGACGCCTGCATGCTGGCTGTGTAATGCATGACCCTGAAGCCGGTGCCTGATGCACCGGCTTTTCCTTTTGCGCGGCCGGGTTCGCGCACCGCTTGATTGAGTATTCAGACCTTGCAGCAGACTCCAGAGACCCGGTATTTCCAGTGCGGACGCTTCCGCTTTGCGCTTGGCCAGCGCCCGCTCGTGATGGGCATCCTCAATGTCACGCCCGACTCTTTCTCGGACGGCGGCCAGCACGCCGGCCGCGACGCCGCCGTGCGCCACGCCGAGCAGATGATCGCCGAGGGCGTGGACATCATCGACATCGGCGGCGAATCCAGCCGCCCGGGCTCGGCCGCGCTGCCGCTCGAGGATGAACTGTCGCGCGTGATCCCGGTGGTCGAGGCGCTGCGCGACTGCGGCAAGCCGCTGTCGATCGACACCTACAAGCCCGAGGTCATGCGCGCCGCGCTGGCGGCCGGTGCCGATCTCATCAACGATATCTGGGGCTTCCGCATGCCGGGCGCGGTGGAGGCACTGGCGGCGCCAGAGGCGGGCCAGGCGGGGCTGTGCGTGATGCACATGCAGCGCGACCCGCAGACCATGCAGGAAGACCCGCACTACGAGGATGTGGTCAGCGAGGTGGCGGATTTCCTGGCCGAGCGGATTGCCGTGCTGCGCGCCGCCGGCATCGACGACGCGCGCCTATCCCTCGATCCGGGGTTTGGCTTTGGCAAGACGCCGGATCATAATCTGCGCGTGCTCGGCCAGTTGCCGCGGATGGCGCTGGAGGGTCTGCCGGTTCTGGCGGGGATCTCGCGCAAATCCACGCTGGGCGCGATCCTGGGCGGGCGCCCGCCACAGCAACGAATTGCCGCCAGCATTGCCGCCGCGGTGTGTGCGGTTGAGCGCGGTGCGTTTATCGTACGCGTGCATGATGTGGAGCAGACCGTGGACGCGGTCAAGACCTGGTGGGCCGTGCGCAATGAGTCCGTCACGGCAGCCTGAACACCCCGTCCACCCGGGGCAGGCGCCGCAGAGCGCCAGGTAGTGCAACGCAGGACAGAACAGAAAGGGAACAGCGAATGACACGCAAATATTTCGGGACCGATGGCATCCGGGGGCGCGTTGGCGAGGCGCCGATCACCCCCGACTTCGTGATGCGCCTGGGCCATGCGGCCGGCAAGGTGCTGGCGCACGGCGCCAAGACCGGGCAGGGCCGCCCGACCGTGCTGATCGGCAAGGACACCCGCATTTCCGGCTATATGCTCGAAGCTGCGCTGGAAGCCGGCTTTACCTCGGCCGGCGTGCACGTGCTGCTGACCGGCCCGCTGCCCACGCCGGGCATTGCCTACCTGACGCGCGCGCTGCGCCTGTCGGCCGGCGTGGTGATCTCGGCCAGCCACAACCCGTACTACGACAACGGCATCAAGTTCTTCTCCGCCGACGGGGACAAGCTGCCCGACGCGGTCGAGGCCGAGATCGAGGCCGCCATCGACGAGCCGATGTTGTGCGCGCCCTCCGACGACCTGGGCCGCGCCCGCCGCATCAATGACGCCCCAGGCCGCTATATCGAGTTCTGCAAGAGCACCTTCCCCCATGAGCAGGACCTGCACGGCCTGAAGCTGGTGGTCGATTGCGCCCATGGCGCCGCCTATCACATCGCGCCGCACGTCTTCCACGAGCTGGGCGCCGACGTGGTCTCGATCGGCAACCAGCCGGACGGCCGCAATATCAACGCAGGCTATGGCGCCACCGCGCCCGCCAGGCTGATCGAGGCGGTCAAGGCCAACGGCGCCGACCTCGGCCTGGCCTTCGACGGCGACGCCGACCGGCTGCAGGTGGTGGATGCCGACGGCCGGCTTTATAACGGCGACGAGCTGCTGTACCTGATCGTGCGCGACCGCCAGGCCAATGGACAGGTGGTGCCCGGCGCAGTGGGCACGCTGATGACCAATATGGCGGTGGAACTGGCGCTGCAGCGCCAAGGCGTGGAATTCGTGCGCGCCAAGGTCGGCGACCGCTACGTGCTGGAAGAGCTGAACAAGCGCAAGTGGACGCTGGGTGGCGAGGGCTCCGGCCACCTGCTGTGCCTCGATCGCCACAGCACTGGCGACGGCATCGTCTCGGCGCTGCAGGTTCTGGCGGCACTGCGCCGCAGCGGCAAGACGCTGGCGCAGCTGCTGGATGGCGTCTCGCTGTTCCCGCAGACACTGATCAACGTGCGTGTGCAGAAGGGATTCGACTGGCAGTCGCACGCTGGCCTGCAAGCCGCGCGCGCCAAGGTCGAGCCGGCCCTCGAAGGCCGTGGCCGGGTGCTGATCCGCGCCTCCGGCACCGAGCCGGTGGTACGGGTGATGGTAGAGGCTGAACAGGCCGAGATGGCCGAGCGCGCCGCGAAGACGCTGGCTGATGCGCTGAGCGCCTGATCCGCCGCAGCGGTGACGCAAACGCCGGGTTCATCCCGGCGTTTTTTCTGGGTATTCTGCAATTAACCGCCGTCACATTGCACCCCCATGAGAGATCGAGGGCGCGTTGAAACCTAAGCTGGCAGCGGCTTTCAAGAAGATTTAAAGATGTCACGGAATTGTCATATGGGGAGCATACAGTTCGTCTTGTCAAAAATTTGTCATTCCCAACCAATGTTCTCTGGAGGACATATGAAGCTGGTCAAGACTGCCGTGGCAGGCATCGTTTCGATGGTCGTAGCGGGTACTGCGTTCGCGGCGGAAATTACCGGTGCAGGCGCTTCCTTCCCGGCGCCCGTGTATTCCAAGTGGGCCGACGCATACAACAAAGCAACGGGCAACAAGGTCAACTATCAATCCATCGGCTCGTCGGGCGGCATCAAGCAGATCGGTGCCAAGACGGTCGATTTCGGTGCCTCGGACGCGCCGCTGAAGGACGAGGAACTGAACAAGCAGGGCCTGGTCCAGTTCCCGACGGTGATCGGCGGCGTGGTGCCGGTGATCAACCTGCAAGGCGTGAAGCCGGGCGAGCTGACCATCACCGGCGAGGTGCTGGCCAATATCTACCTGGGCAAGATCAAGAAGTGGGACGACCCCGCCATCAAGGCGCTGAACCCGCAAGCCAAGCTGCCGAGCCAGGACATCCTGCCGGTGCGCCGCGCCGACGGTTCGGGCACCACCTTCATCTTCACCAACTACCTGTCCAAGGTCAGCGCTGACTGGAAGGGCTCGGTGGGCGAGGGCACCACGGTCAACTGGCCGGGCGGCGGCACCGGCGGCAAGGGCAACGAGGGCGTGGCCGCTTTCGTGCAGCGCCTGAACGGCGCCATCGGCTACGTCGAGTACGCCTACGCCAAGCAGAACAAGATGACCCACGTGAACATGAAGAACGCGTCGGGTGCCGTGGTCAAGCCTGGCGACGATGCCTTCAAGGCCGCCGCTGCCGGCGCGGACTGGAGCAAGAGCTACTACCAGATCCTGACCAACCAGCCGGGCAAGGATGCATGGCCGATCGCCGGCGCCACCTTCATCCTGGTGCACAAGAACCAGGAAAAGCCGGCGCAGGGCGCGGAAGTGCTGAAGTTCTTCGACTGGGCCTACAAGAGCGGCGCCAACATGGCCGCCGACCTGGACTACGTGCCGCTGCCGGAGAGCGTGGTCAACCAGATCCGCTCGACCTGGAAGACCAGCGTGAAGGACGCCTCGGGCAAGGCGCTGTACTGATCTGACGGTATCGCCGGCCCCGCGCTCGCGCGGGGCCGGTGTCGGGCAGCCTGACTCCCGCCCCGACACCGCGCTCCCGCCCAGGCGGGAGCGGCGATCCACCCTGAATTCTCCGACATGGCGACTATCCCCTCCGACACCCGCGGCGTCCAGCCTCCGAGCCGGCTCGGCGACATCCTGTTCGGCGGCCTGACCCGCGGCGCCGCCATCGTGACGCTGCTGCTGCTGGGCGGCATCATCGTCTCGCTGGCGATCAGCGCCTGGCCCTCGATCGAGGCCTTCGGCGCGCGCTTCCTGTGGTCCGCGGAGTGGGATCCTCCTGCCGATGTCTACGGCGCGCTGGTGCCCATCTACGGCACCATCGTGACCTCGCTGATCGCGCTGATCATCGCGGTGCCGGTTAGCTTCGGCATCGCCCTGTTCCTGACCGAGCTGTCGCCCGCCTGGCTGCGCCGTCCGCTCGGCACCGCCATCGAGCTGCTCGCCGCGGTGCCGTCGATCGTGTACGGCATGTGGGGCCTGCTCGTGTTCGCGCCGATCTTCGGCGAGTATTTCCAGAAGCCCCTGGCGGCCACTGTGGGCCAGCTGCCGGTGATCGGCAAGCTGTTCCAGGGCGCGCCGCTGGGTATCGGCCTGCTGTGCGCGGGCGTGATCCTGGCGATCATGATCATCCCGTACATCGCCTCGGTGATGCGCGACGTGTTCGAAGTCACCCCCGTGCTGCTCAAGGAATCCGCCTACGGCGTGGGCTGCACCACCTGGGAAGTGATGTGGAACGTGGTGCTGCCCTACACCCGCGCCGGCGTCATCGGCGGCGTGATGCTGGGCCTGGGCCGCGCGCTGGGCGAGACCATGGCTGTCACCTTCGTGATCGGCAATACCAACCTGCTGGACAGCGCCTCGCTGTTCTCGCCGGGCAACAGCATCACCTCGGCGCTCGCCAACGAGTTCGCCGAAGCCGGCGCCGGCCTGCATACGGCCGCGCTGATGGAGCTGGGCCTGATCCTGTTCTTCATTACCTTCGTGGTGCTGGCGTTGTCGAAGCTGCTGCTGCTGCGACTCGCCAAGAATGAGGGCGCCAAATGAGCCAAATGACCCAAGCGAGCCAGGCTGTGTCTTCCGTATCGATCCCCGCCGTCCGTCCCGATGCCGATGCCGTGCGCGCGCGCCTGCAGGCCCGCCGCCGCCGCGTCAACCTGTATGCGCTGACCGCTTCGCTGGTGGCGATGGGCTTCGGGCTGTTCTGGCTGGCGTGGATCCTGTGGACCACCGTCACGCTGGGCGTGGGCGGCCTGTCGCTGGACCTGTTCACGCAGATGACGCCGGCACCCAACACCGCCGGCGGCGGCCTGGCCAACGCCATCTTCGGCAGCTTCGTGATGGTGGGCATGGCCACACTGTTCGGCACGCCGCTCGGCATTCTGGCCGGCATCTACCTGGCCGAGTATGGCCAGCGCTCGCCGCTCGCCAGCTTAATCCGGTTCATCAACGACATCCTGCTGTCGGCGCCGTCGATCGTGATCGGCCTCTTTGTCTACGCGCTGGTGGTGACCCGCATGGGCCACTTCTCGGGTTGGGCCGGCATCTGCGCGCTGGCGCTGCTGCAGGTACCGATCGTGGTGCGCACCACCGAGAACATGCTGAACCTGGTGCCCAACGCACTGCGCGAGGCCGCCTTCGCCCTGGGCACGCCCAAGTGGAAGATGGTGCTGTCGATCACGGTGAAGTCATCGTACGCCGGCATTGTGACGGGCGTATTGCTGGCGGTGGCTCGTATTGCCGGTGAAACCGCGCCGCTGCTGTTCACCGCGCTGTCCAACCAGTTCTGGACCTCCGACCTGAACAAGCCGATGGCCAACCTGCCGGTGACCATCTTCCGCTTCGCCATGAGTCCGTTCACCGAATGGCAGCAACTGGCCTGGGCGGGTGTGTTCCTGATTACGATCGGCGTGCTGGCCCTGAACATCCTGGCGCGCATCCTGTTCCAGAAGAAATAAGCGGCGGGACGACCATCCCACGTTTCGCCCTGAAGACTGCAAGCTGACTGCAAGCGAGAGAACGCAATGACCTCCACCGTCATCGACATTCCTGATTCGGTACGCGCCAAGATCGACGTGCGCAACCTGAACTTCTACTACGGCCAGTTCCATGCGCTGAAGAACATCAACATGTCGATCCCCGACCGCAAGGTCACGGCTTTCATCGGCCCCTCGGGCTGCGGCAAGTCGACGCTGCTGCGCACCTTCAACAAGATGTATGCGCTTTATCCCGAGCAGCGTGCCGAGGGCGAGATCAACATGGACGGCGACAACCTGCTGACCGCCAGGCAGGACATCGCCCTGCTGCGCGCCAAGGTCGGCATGGTGTTCCAGAAGCCGACGCCGTTCCCGATGTCGATCTACGACAACATCGCCTTCGGCGTGCGCCTGTTCGAGAAGCTGTCGCGCTCGGAGATGGATGACCGCGTGGAATGGGCGCTGACCAAGGCCGCGCTGTGGAACGAAGCCAAGGACAAGCTGAACCAGTCGGGCTACGGCCTGTCCGGCGGCCAGCAGCAGCGCCTGTGCATCGCGCGCGGCATCGCCATCCGCCCCGAAGTGCTGCTGCTCGACGAGCCGTGCTCGGCACTGGACCCGATCTCCACCGGCCGCATCGAAGAGCTGATCGCCGAGCTGAAGGACGAGTACACGGTGGTGATCGTCACCCACAACATGCAGCAGGCCGCGCGCTGCTCCGACTACACCGCGTACATGTACCTGGGCGAGCTGATCGAGTTCGGCGAGACCGAGAAGATCTTCATCAAGCCGCACCGCAAGGAAACGGAAGACTACATTACCGGCCGCTTCGGTTGATTAGGCCGATCGTCACCGCAGGGCGTAGCATACCAACAGCGGCCAGGAGAAACCCATGCCAGACAAGCACCTTTCGACCCAGTTCGACGCCGACCTCAACGCGATCAATACCAAGCTGCTGCAGATGGGCGGGCTGGTCGAGTCGCAGATCGAAGTTGCCATGCGCGCGCTGGCCGACTTCGACGCCGACCTGGCCGACCAGGTCATTGCGCGCGAGCAGCAGCTCAACGCGCTGGAAGTCGAGATCGATGCCGATTGCGGCAATATCATCGCCCGGCGCCAGCCGACCGCGCGCGACCTGCGCCTGGTGATGGCCATTTCCAAGACCATCACCAACCTGGAGCGTGCCGGCGACGAGGCGGAGAAGATCGCCAAGCGCACCAAGCACATCATGGAAGACGCGTCGGCGCACAGTATCAACTACGCCGAGGTGAAGCTGTCGGGCGAGATGGCGATCTCGCTGCTGCGCCAGGCGCTGGATGCCTTTGCCCGCCTGGATACCGTGGCGGCCGCGCGCATCGTCAAGGACGACAAGGCGATCGACGAGGAATTCCGCGGCTTCGTGCGCAAGCTCATCACGTACATGATGGAAGACCCGCGCACGATCTCGGTCGCGCTGGATTTCCTCTTTATCGCCAAGGCGGTGGAGCGCATCGGCGACCACGCCAAGAATATCGCGGAATTTATCATTTACATTGTCAAGGGGACGGACGTCCGCCATGTCTCGCGCGAGGACATGGAGCGCGAAGCCCTGAGCTGACCCGCCTGATTGCGGAGAACGATACACATGCCGAGCAGTATTCTCGTTGTCGAAGACGAACCGGCGATCGCAGAACTGATCGCTGTCAACCTGCAGCACGCGGGGCACTATCCGATCCGGGCCTATAACGCCGAGCAGGCGCTGTCGCTGATGAGCGACGTGCTGCCCGACCTGGTGCTGCTGGACTGGATGCTCCCGGGCAAGTCGGGTGCAACCTTCGCCAAGGAGTTGCGGGCCAACGACCGTACCCGCCAGATCCCGATCATCATGCTGACCGCCCGCGGCGAGGAGCAGGACAAGGTGATGGGCCTGGAAGCCGGTGCCGACGACTACGTCACCAAGCCGTTTTCGCCCAAGGAGTTGCTGGCCCGCATCAAGGCCGTGCTGCGCCGCCGCGCGCCGCAGCTGACCGATGACGTGGTGGCGATCAATGGCCTGCGGCTGGACCCGGCCACGCATCGTGTCTCCGGCGAGGACGACAGCGGCCCGATCAAGCTGGACCTGGGCCCGACCGAGTTTCGCCTGCTGCACTTCCTGATGACCCATCCGGAGCGCGTGCACAGCCGTTCGCAGCTGCTCGACCAGGTCTGGGGCGACCATGTCTTTGTCGAAGAGCGCACCGTCGACGTGCACATCAAGCGCCTGCGCGCAGCGCTGACCCCGGGCGGCTACAGCAATATGATCGAAACCGTGCGCGGCAGCGGCTACCGCCTCGCGCGCGTCCCCGGCGCCTGACAGGCCGGGCTGGCACGGGGCGACGCCGTTCGCCCCGTGCTACTCCCCACGCTGCTGGCAGGGCGCGGCGAAATCGTGGCACACTCCGTCGCAACCCATGCGGCCGCTGCCGGCCGCTAGCCTGAACCCTGCGCATGAACGTCATCTGGGCCCGTTCCGCGGCCATCCTGATCAGCCTGGTGGTGGTAGCCGCCGGCGTTTACCTGGCCCTCGGTCCGCTCGCCGCGCTGGCACTGGCCTGTGCGGTGCTGTTCGGGCTGCTTTGCTTCTACCTGTACCAGATCAACCGCCTGTGGAAAGTGCTCGACGCGCCCGTCTACGGCGAGATCCCGAGCGCCGTGGGCCTGTGGGGCGAGGTGTATTACCGGCTGCACCGTCTGGTCAAGCGCTGGCGCACGCAGGTACTGCAGGTCGAGCAGCAGCACACCCGCTTTATCCAGGCGATCCAGGCCTCGCCCAACGGCGTGCTGATGCTGGACGATGCCGACCAGATCGAATGGTGCAACGACGTGGCCGAGCAGCACTTCGGCCTGAACGCGCGCCGCGACGTGCGCCAGCGCATCACGCACCTGATCCGCCGGCCCGAATTCGTCCACTACCTGACGCGGCAGCGCTTCGACGATCCGCTGGTGATGCGCGACATGGGCACACACAAGCACAGCGTGATCGCGGTCCAGATCCTGCCCTACGGCGATAACCGCAAGTTGGTGATCACGCAGGACATCACCAAGCTGGAAAACACCGAGGCGATGCGCCGCGACTTCGTCGCCAACGTTTCGCATGAACTCAAGACGCCGCTGACGGTGCTAACCGGTTTCCTGGAAACCGTGCGCGACCTGCCGGTGTCGGACGATGATCGCCGCCGCTATGTCGACATGATGCTGGTGCAGTCGATGCGCATGCAGAGCATCGTCGAAGACCTGCTGGCGTTGGCAAAACTTGAAAGCGATGCGCAGCCGCCGGGTAACGACATGGTCGCCGTGCAGGCAATGGTTGCGCACCTGATGCATGATGCCGAAGCGCTTTCGCAGGGCCGGCACAGGATTACGGCCGAGATCGACCCCACGGTGGGATTCCGCGGCGCGGAGACCGAGCTGTTGTCGGCGCTGGGCAACCTGGTGTCCAACGCAGTGCGCTACACGCCGGACGGCGGGCGCATCTCGTTGCGGCTGGGCTGGGAAGAGGGTCATGCCGTGTTCTCCGTGGCGGACACCGGCCTTGGCATCGCCGCCGAGCATATCCCGCGGCTGACCGAGCGCTTCTACCGCGTCGACCGCAGCCGTTCGCGCGATACCGGCGGCACCGGGCTGGGCCTGGCCATCGTCAAGCATGTGCTGTCGCGCCACCATGCCGACCTGCGCGTGACCAGCGAGGAAGGGCGCGGCAGCGTGTTCCGCATCATCTTCCCGCTGGAGCGCAGCGTGCGCAGCCTGAGCGACGCGGCCGCCGCCGTGCCGGCATCGCCGCAGGCGCCGGATTCTTCGCGCCGGGCCGCCTGAGCGGACTGCCTCGCCGGTCCACCAAAGCAACAAGCCCCGCCTGGCGGCCGCCATGACGGGGCTTGTTGCTTTTCAGGCAGCATTCACGGATTGCCGCCGAACATCGCCAGCATGTCGTTCTGGCTGACGCGCGGATGCCTGGAGCGCGTCTGCTTGCGCACGTAGTTGCCGTCCGGCTGCATGATCCACGCGGAAGCATTGTCGCGCAGGTGCACCTGCAGGCTTTCCTTGATCACGCGCGCCTTCAGCGCCTTGTCCAGCACTGGGAAGGCTACCTCGACGCGGCGGAACAGGTTGCGATCCATCCAGTCGGCGCTGGACAGGTACAGCACCTCTTCGCCGCCCGCGCGGAAATAATAGACGCGATGGTGTTCCAGGAACCGCCCGACGATCGACCGCACCGAGATGTTCTCGGACATGCCCGGCACGCCTGGCATTAGCGCGCAGACGCCGCGCACGATCAGGTCGATCTTCACGCCCGCGCGCGAGGCCTTGTACAGCTCGTCGATGATCGACGCCTCCAGCAGCGCATTCATCTTGGCGATGATCCGGGCCGGCTTGCCGGCGCGCGCGTTGCGGGCCTCGCCGCGGATATGCTCGACCAGGTTGGTCTGCATGGTGAACGGAGATTGCCACAGGTGGTTCAGCCGGATCGTGCCGGCGGTGCCGGTCAGCAGCTGGAACACGTGGTGCACGTCTTCGCAGATCGCCTCGTCGGCGGTCAGCAGCCCGAAGTCGGTATAGAGGCGTGCGGTGCGCGGATGGTAGTTGCCCGTGCCCAGGTGCGCGTAGCGGCGCAGCTTGACCTGCTTGGCCTTGGGACCGGTTGGCTCGCGGCGCACGATCAGCAGCATCTTGGCGTGGCACTTGTGGCCGACCACGCCATAGATCACGTGCGCGCCGGCCGATTCCAGCCGCTCGGCCCAGTTGATATTGGTCTCTTCGTCGAAGCGCGCGAGCAGCTCCACCACCACGGTGACTTCCTTGCCGTTGCGCGCGGCGGTCATCAGCGCTTCCATCACCAGCGACTCGTTGCCGGTGCGGTACACGGTCTGCTTGATCGCGACCACGTTGGGATCCGCGGCGGCCAGCTGCAGCAGGTCGAGCACCGAGCTGAAGCTCTCGTACGGGTGGTGCAGCAGCACGTCCTGCTGGCGCATCACGTCGAACATCGAGGCCCCCGTGGCAAACGCCTTCACCGGCGCCGGCACATAGGGCGGGTACTTGAGGGCGGGGCGATCGACCATGTCGGGGATCTGCATCAGCCGCGCCAGGTTCACCGGGCCGGAGACACGGTACAGGTCCTGCTCGCTCAGGCCCGATTCCAGCAACAGCCGGCGCGCCAGCGGCGTCGGCGTATCGGAGGACACCTCCAGCCGCACCGTGTCGCCGAAATGACGCGTCGGCAGTTCGCCCTGCAGCGCTTCGCGCAGGTCGGTGATCTCGTCCTCGGAAACGAACAGATCGGAATTGCGCGTGACGCGGAACTGGTAGCAGCCGTGCACCGCGATCGCCGGGAACAACTCATGCACAAAGCCCTGCATGAACGACGACAGCATCACGAAGCCGAACGGGTAGCCCGACAGCTTCTCCGGCATCTTCACCACGCGCGGCAGCGCGCGCGGCGCCTGCACGATGGCAAGGTCGGCCTCGCGGCCGAAGGCATCCTTGCCGGACAGCTCGACCACGAAGTTCAGGCTCTTGTTGAGCACGCGCGGGAAGGGGTGGGCGGGGTCCAGCGCGATCGGCGTCAGCACCGGCGCCAGCTCGCGCTGGAAGAACTCGCGCGCCCATTCGCGCTGCGCGTCGCTCCAGGTCGTGGTCAGGTGGAAAAAGACACCTTCTTTTTCAAGTAGTGGAAAAATGGTGTTCTGCAGCATGTCATACTGCGAAGCCACAAGCCGCTGCGTGCGCTCGGTGACAAGCTGGTAAGTCTGCTGGAAGGACAAACCGTCCGGCGTCAGCCCCGAAGCGTTGTCGCGCATCTGTTCCTTCAGGCCCGCCATGCGGATTTCAAAGAACTCGTCCAGATTGCCGGACACGATGCAGATAAACTTCAACCTCTCCAGCAGCGGTACCTTGGGGTCCGCGGCTTGCGCCAACACGCGGGCATTGAATTCCAGGATGCCCAGCTCGCGGTTGAGCAGCGTGCTGGACGGCGTCGTCGACATGGTCATGACCTTCTTTTGGTAATGTGGCGACTTTTTCATAAAATCGTGTCACTTTTATGACAGTTTGATTTTGTCATGAGGCGGACATGACACGGACATATTTTTGCGGGGCGCGTGCGCCGGCGGCGGGACACCTAGCCTGGACCGGGCCACGCAACACGAACGCGAACCAGCTCTCTAGCACACGATGAACAACACTCCACGCCTGCTCGCCGCCGTCGACATGGGCTCGAACAGTTTCCGCCTGATGATCGGGCGGGTGGACGAGACCACCACGGCCAACGGCACCGCGAGCCAGATCTTCCAGGTCGACGCCCTGCGTGAGCCTGTGCGGCTGGCGGCTGGCCTGACGCCCGACAAGTACCTGGACCAGCCCGCGCGCCGGCGCGGCATCGATGCGCTGCGGCGCTTCGGCGACCGCCTGCGCGACTTTGCGCCCGACCAGGTGCGTGCGGTCGCCACCAATACGCTGCGCGTCGCCAAGAATGCATCCGAGTTCCTGATCGAGGCCGAGAACGCGCTCGGCTTCCCGATCGAAGTCATCGCCGGGCGCGAAGAAGCGCGGCTGATCTACCTGGGCGCCTCGCACGATGCGCCGGCCTGCCAGGGCAACCGGCTGGTGGTGGACATCGGCGGCGGCTCGACCGAATTCATCATTGGTAGCGGCTACCAGTCCAAGCTGATGGAAAGCCTGTACATCGGCTGCGTATCGCATAGCCGGCAGTTCTTCCCCAGCGGCAACGTCGACGAATACGCGATGAAGCAGGCCGAGCTGGCCGCGCGCCGCGAGATCCAGGTGCTGGTGCGCCAGTACCGCGCCGCCGGCTGGCAGCAGGCGGTCGGTTCGTCCGGTACGGCGCGCGCGCTGGCCGAGCTGATCGAGCTCAACGGCATGAACGACAACCCGGCTGACCACGGCATCACGCGCGAAGGGCTGGAGCGGCTCAAGCGCGCGCTGATCAAGGCCGAGAACACCAACCGCGTCAAGCTTACCGGGCTGAAGGCGGACCGCATCCCGGTGCTGCCGGGCGGGTTGTCGATCATGCTGGGCGTGTTCGCCGAGCTCGACATCGACCGCATGGACGTCACCGACGGCGCGTTGCGCCTGGGCGTGCTCTACGACCTGCTGGGGCGCAGCCACCATGAGGACATGCGCACCGTCACGGTCGACCAGTTCATGCGCCGCTACGGCGTCGACCGTGCCCAGGCGGGGCGCGTGCGCGGTACCTCGCAGGCGCTGCTGTCCCAGTTCCCGGATCCCGCCAACGAACGGCGCGATGACAACCTGGCGCTGCTGGGCTGGGCTGCGAGTCTGCATGAGATCGGCATGTCGATCTCGCACAGCGGCTACCACAAGCATTCGGCGTATATCGCCACGCATGCGGACATGCCGGGCTTTTCCAAGACCGACCAGGCGCGGCTGGCCACGCTGCTGCTGGGGCATGCGGGCAAGCTTGGCAAGCTGTCGGGCAGCGGCAAGTTCGTCGACTGGCGCATGCTGTTCAGCCTGCGCCTGGCCTTCGTGCTGTGCCGGCGCCGTTCGGACGTCGGCTCGCCCGATATCCGCGTCAGCCAGCTCGCCGAGGCGCTCGACGAGGGCTTCGAGGTGCGCCTGCCCAAGATGTGGATCGAGGCCAATCCACTGATCGAATACAGCCTCGCGCAGGAGGCCGACGAATGGCAGCGGATCGGCAAGCGCTACAAGGTCGTCTACGACTGACCAACGGCTGAGCGCGGAAGAAGGGGCCGCCGCTCGGGCGGCCCCGATCATACGGCCTGGTTCAGGCCGAGGAAGTGGCGGGCGTAGCGCGGGTTCATGTCGTTCACGCGCAGCAGCGTCAGGAAGTCGGCCACGTTGAAATCCGGATCCCAGGCCGGCTGGCCGCAGATCTTTGCCCCGAGGCGCAGGTAGCCCTTGATCAGCGCGGGCGGCTCGACCTCGAGCTGCTGGTTCAGGTCCTCGACCGGCAGCGGCAGGCGCGGGAAGGCATGGTATTCGATCGGTGCCAGGTAGCGCTCGCTGAACAACCGGTGCAGGCTGGCAGCATAGTGGCCGCCGTCGCTCATCGGCACGCTGGCGCAGCCCAGCATCGACTCGATGCCCCAGCGCTGCAGGTACTCGCCCAGCCCGCCCCACAGCGCCATGATGACGCTGCCCGAGCGATAGTCGCGGTGCACGCAGGAGCGGCCCAGTTCCAGCATCTTGGGGCGCAGGTGGGACAGGCGCACCAGGTCGAATTCCGATTCCGCGTAGAGGCAGCCCAGGCGCTTGGCCTGGTGCGGCGGCAGCACGCGATAGGTGCCGACCACGCGCAGCGTGGCCATGTCGCGCACGATCAGGTGGTCGCAGTAGCCATCGAACATGTCGATGTCCAGCTCCGGCACCGAAGACGTCAGGCGTGCGCCCATCTCCTCGGCGAACACCTTGTAGCGCAGGCGCTGCGCCTCGACTACTTCGTCCTGGTGGCGCGCCCACGCCACGCTGAGAGCAGGCGACTCACTTGCCTTATCCGATTGGCGATGAAGACGGCTCCGCGCCGTCTGGCCGGCAAGGCCATTGGGCAAAGAGTCAAAAAGCGGCTGGGTCGGCGTGGGGAGGTCTCGCATCAGTATGTCCTTTTGGTGACGAAACTGTTGCGATGCAATGTAGTGAGCCGCGGTGACATTGCCGTGACCTGGCGATGACGCTTCCGTGACGTCCGGCGAGGTGCTGGTGCTGGTGCCGGTGGCGCCGTTGCGCGACCGGCCAGCTTCGGGGGATGGTTCTGCCGGCGCGCCTGCGGGTTGGCGGGGAAGATGGGGGTCCGACGGGCAATCCATGGAAATCTCCGTGACACCTGTGGTCGAAGCCCATGCCTGGCATGGCGAGGGCGGCGCGGCCAGAGGGCTGCGCCGTAGCGACTCTAGGGAGCGGAGAATGCGGCTGCCATCAGCTATTTCGGATTTTTGCCAGGCGCGACCATGCCGGCCATGCCAGAAGCTGCAGCCGGCTCATGCGTGCCGGCTGCAATGGCGAAGTCGGAAATATCTGGGCCGCGTCAGAGAAATTCGGGATTGATAACCGCGCGCAGCACGGTCTGTGCCTCGCTTTCGCGGGTCCGTCCGGTCAGCCACCAGATGCCTGCCTTGCGCACGCTCCAGTCCATCTCGTTGCCGGCCAGAAGCAGGCTGGCGACGCGGCCGATCCATGGCTGGTGCCCGACGACCACCACGTGCTCGGTGCGTTCGGGCCATTGCACCGCGGCCAGCACCGCGCTGACGTCGGCGCCGGGGGCCAGCTCCTCGACGATCTGCGCGTTGCCCGTCAACGCCGCCGCGGTTTCGCGGGTGCGTACGGAGGGGCTGCACAGCACGCGCGTGTCCGATGGCAGGTGCGCACGCAGCCATTTGGCGGACGCCTCCGCCTGCTTGCGGCCGCGGCGCGTCAGGGGCCGCTGCATGTCGGCATGGCGGCTCAGGCTGAGGGCGTCGGGGAGGTCTTCGGCTTCGGCGTGGCGCCAGAGGATCAGGTTCATGTCGGGTGTGGCGAGGGTGATGCTTCGAGTATGGTGAAGCTGCCCGACCAGCGCAAGCGGATGGCCTGGTGCCACGAATTGCCGTAAACGAAGTCGGGCCGCCCGTCGGGCAGCCCGCAAGTGTGTCCGGGCGCGGTGTCAGCTCCATGACAGCGCGTCGGCAACGCCCCGGAATTCACTTGTACGGCGGGAGCGGCGGGCTCCGGCCGTGCGAAGACTCAGGACTTGTGGCGGAAGTTGATGCGGCCCTTGGTCAGGTCGTAGGGCGACATTTCCAGGGTGACGCGGTCGCCGGCCAGGATGCGGATGCGGTGCTTCTGCATCTTGCCCGAAGCGTATGCCCAGATTTCCACGCCGTTTTCCAGCGTGACACGATAGCGGTTGTCGGGCAGGGCTTCCGACACCACGCCGCCAAATTCAATGAGTTCTTCCTTAGCCAATCTGCTTTCCTTTTCGGCAGCCCGCGAAGGCTGCATGGTTGCGTTATCAAAAATTCCGGTCCGGTTCGTCCGGCCCGAGGGCACGGCGCGAACCGGCGCACATTCGCCAGGCTTGGCGAACCGCGCCAATGAAGTCGTTCGGGGCAGGCGCACGCGGACGATGCCGCGCGGCGCCACGCGTGGCGCCAGATACTCGATCCATGCCGGTCGCGCCCCGGCCAGGCGGGCACGGATTGCCTGGCGTGGACACTGCCGGTGACGGCCTGGGTGGCCGTTCGCTACGCGGAGCAGGGCGGGCAGGTGTACCCGGTGGTTCGCCAGTTCTGGTGTCGCCGCGGATGGCCGCGCCGGCTGCTGCTGAGCGCTCGCGAGAGCGCGCTGGTGAGAACGCCCGGTTACAGGGATGCACGGACACCCCGGGGCTACTTGCTCTCATATTGTATCACGTACGCAGTTGCAGCATTGCCCCTGCGAACATGGGGAAGCCGTGGGACAACTGCGCATTGTGCAGCGCATGGTCCATGCGATGTAAGGTGATGTATGAAGCGCTTTGCGTATCCGGCATGCCTTGGTATTTGCCTCGTATGAGCTAGAACTAACTCGTACGGCCGCCGGGAGTCAGCGGGGCCGGAATCTCGCAAGGAGACTGCCATGGAACTCCATCTGGACTCGCACCGCTTCGTCCGCTGCACTCCGGACTGGCGGGCCGCCGTGGTGGCCGGGCTGATCGCCGGTGCAGTGTATATGGTGCTTGAGCTGCTGACGGCGCGCTTCCTGATGTACCAGGGCGCCTGGGGCACGGTGAAGATGGTGGCGGCCATTATCCTCGGCCGCGAAGCGCTTTCCGCCGATGCCTTCAACTGGACCGTGGTGCTGTCGGCCGGCACGGTTCATTTTGCGCTGTCGATCATACTTTCGGCAGTGCTGGCGATGATCCTGTCCTCATTCCGTCTCGATTCCAGCATGGGGTTGGCGTCGCTGGTCGGCATCGTGTTCGGCGTGGTGGTCTACCTGGTCAATTTTTATGTGTTCGGCAGCTATTTCAACTGGTTCGACGAGGCGCGCGGGTGGGAAAGCCTGTTCGCCCACGCACTGTTCGGGCTGGTCGCGGCGGATGTGTACGTGAATCTTGAGCGGCGCCGCGGCGATTCCACCGGCCCGCAGCAGGCCTGAGATGGCCGGCCTGGTGCCGAGGCGCCGGCCTATCTCCAACCGATGGCGCCTCCGGCTAGCCCATCTGGTTGATATGACGTTTGGCACCCCCGCACTACGCTAGAGGCAAACGACCATAGCGGCCGCCGCCAACGTGCCTTGCGGACGGCTACACCGGAGTGCCCATGCGGGTCGCAATCGTCAGTACCGAGACAACCGGGCTCACGCCAGTGGACGAGCCTGTCAGCATCGGCCTGCTGCTTGTCGAAGTAGCGCCGAGGGCGGGCAGTCTCGTGCGCGAAATCACTGACTACTACGGTTCGCAGGAGCCCACCGTGCCGATCAGCGAGGCCGCTACCGGCATGCACGGCCTGACCGCCGAGATGCTGCGCGGGCAGCGCTTCGATGTCGGTGCGATCCGTGCCATCGTCGAGGATGCTGACGTGCTGGTCGCCCATGGGGCCGAATTCAATGTGCGCATGCTGGAAAAGGTGCTGCCCGAGGTACAGCGCAAGCATTGGCGCTGCTCGGTGCGCCAGGTGCGCTGGTCCCAGTATTTCCATGCTCCCAACCACAAGCTCGATACGCTGTGCGAACACCTGCGCATCTTCCGGCCGCGACCGCAAATCGCGCTGGACGACTGCCTGGCGCTGTCCAAGCTCCTCTTCCAGCAGATGGGAGCGGTAGGGCAGGCCACGCCGATGGGCTTTCTGCTGGCGCAGCCGGACTATGTGCCGCGGACTGTCGTGCACGGCGCGGCGGCCTCCCCGGCCAATGCGGCGCCGACAGCGCCCGTATCGCCACAACGGGACGGCGGCCCGGGCTGGCAGCCTCAGGTCGACAAGCAACACGACAGTGCCAGCCGCGGCCTTGTGCTGGCGGCCGTGGTGCTGCTGCTGATCGCGGCCGCACTGCTCTGGCCCGACATGATGCCGCGGTGGTGAGCGGGGCCGACGCAGTCGCGCGGGGGCGGGCAGAAAAGAAAAACGGCCTGGACATTGCTGTCCAGGCCGTGTTCCTTGAAGCCAAACTTAAAACTGGTCGGGGCGACATGATTCGAACATGCGACCCTCTGATCCCAAATCAGATGCGCTACCAGGCTGCGCTACGCCCCGAAGCCGAGCATTGTAGCGCGCGCCGGCAGGGCCGGTCAATCTGGCGTATCCGGCACATCGCGGTACGCGAGCCGTCCCGCGGGCGCGCTCCCCCTTTTGGCGGGGGACACTTTGGCTTGACTTGGGTTTGCGCGCTGCGATAATCCGCACACCGCTCTTAGTCCGACCGGCGTGATGTCGGGAATGCCGGTTTGCAGATTCCTTCCGGACTGGCCTGATCACCATAACAAGAACGGCGCTCCCTGTCCTGGCGAGCGCCTCGGCGCGTTGGCTTTGCCGCTGGCAACGCCACGGCGGCCCGACACAGGATATGCGGCAATCGATGAAAACGGTCCGGCACAGGACCGGCATAAAAAGGGGAAAGGCGGCGCCTGGCGGGGCGCCGTTGGTCGCCTTGGACGGGAATGAAGATGTTTCAGTCGCATATTGTGGTGCTCATCGCAGGGCTGTTTGCCGTGCAGATGGCGGTGGTTTGCGTCGTATTGCGTCGATCCGCGGGCATGGGCCGCAGTGGCCTGACGTCATGGGCACTGGGCAATGCCGCCGCGGCGATCGGCTCGGTGCTGGCTGCGGTGCAGGACGCGCGCCCCGCGTGGCTGGTGCCGGACGCAACCGATCTCGCGTTGCTGGCTGCGTTCGCCTTGATGGCGATCGGGGCGCGTCATTTTGCTGGTCGCTCCGGCAAGACCGGGCTCCTACTGGGAACCTGCCTGGCTGCCGCTGTCGGCGTGGCATGGCAGTTGGTGGCAGCCGGCATCCCCGATGCGCCGCTGGCAGGGCTGCAGATGGCGCCGCTGCTGACGGCATGCCATATCGGCTTGCTGCTCGACGTGACCCGCAGCATCGGCCCATCGGTGCGGACTTCCCGCGGCGTCGGGCGCCTGGCTGCTGCTTCGCTGGTGCTGATTGCCCTTGCCGTGGCCGCGACCAATGCATGGACCATGGCCTTGCCGGTTGCCGCGCTGGTGCAGGGCGGCGCCTGGCCGCGGCCATTGCCGTGGGACGGCGAACTGGCCATGCTCAACGTCTTTGCGCTGGTTGGCCTCTCGGTCAGCTTTGCGCTGATGGCGCATGACCGGTTGCGGCGCATGCTGGAGCGGCGCGCGCGGCATGACGACCTGACCGACGTGCTGCTGCGCGGCGCCTTCTGGGAAGCGCTGGAGCAAGCCTGCCTACAGGCCGAGCGCCAGCGCAAGCCGTTGACCGTGGCCTTTGTGGACCTGGACCACTTCAAGGCGATCAACGATGTCTACGGCCACCTGGCCGGCGACAGCGTGCTGCGCCACTTCGCCGGGCTGCTGCGGCGTACCAGCGGCCCGCACGACGTGCTCGGGCGACTCGGCGGCGAAGAGTTTGCCATCGTCATGCCCGATACCGTGATGGAAAATGGCCGGCTGGCCTGCATGCGGCTGGCGACGGCCGTGCGCGCGAGCCCTTGTCCTTCCCAGCCGGATGCAATCGCTTACACCGTCAGCATCGGCCTTGCCACGCGCAACCCCGGGGAGGGCGCCGACGCGCTGATGCGCCGCGCCGACCGCGCCTTGTATGACGCCAAGCTCAAAGGCCGCAACGGCGTATCGATGCATCCGGTTGCCGGCAACCATGCGTCGGCGGCGGGCCGCTACGTCACCCGCGCGAACGAGCGCCTGGCTTCCTGAATGCCGCCGATCCGCACTGCGGGCCGGCGCTGCGGTAGAATGCACGCCTTCGCGTCCTTAGCTCAGTTGGATAGAGCACTCGCCTTCTAAGCGAGCGGTCAGAGGTTCGAGTCCTCTAGGACGCGCCAAGCACGCTTTGCGGGCGATCGCCTGCATGCTCCGGTCACCGGCGTGGCTCCGGGAAATGCCGTCCCGGCCATTTGCCCTGCGCCACCGCGCCTTGCCTTACTTGTGCCGTAGGTCAATCACTGTCGGCTTCCCTTCGATCGTGTCGAAGATGGCGGAAACCGACTCGCCTTCCTTGAAGTTCTTCAACGAAGCAGGGTCCTTGACCGCCATGGTCATGGCCTGCATCCCGAGGTTCTCGATCGGCCCATGCTTGAGCGTGACCTTCCCGGCCCGCGCATCAATCTTTTTGATTTCGGCCGCAACGGCGCGTGGGGCTTGCCGGGTTGCGGCAGGCGTCTTCATGTCCATGCTGTCCATCGAGCCGGCAGCAAATGCGACCGGCGCGGCAGCAAGGGCCAGGGCGGCAGCGAACGTCTTAACGTGGTTCATTTCGGGTCCTCCTGAAGTGAGGGATTGGGGGAAAGAGAAGAAGCCGCCTTCGCGTGACGGCGGCGCAGTAACAAGTAGACGGCCGGTACCACGAACATCGATAGCAGCGGGGCGGTCACCATGCCGCCGACCATGGGAGCCGCGATACGCTGCATGACCTCGGAGCCGGTGCCGTGCGACCACATGATGGGAATCAGGCCGGCCAGGATGACGGCGACGGTCATCGCCTTGGGGCGAACGCGCAGGACTGCGCCTTCCTGGATCGCGTCCAGCAAATCCGTGACGCCGGTCTCTCCGTTCTTGATGCGCTCGGCCCATGCCTGCTTCAGGTAGAGCAGCATGATCACGCCGAACTCCGCCGCGACGCCAGCCAGCGCGATAAACCCGACAATGCCGGCCACGGACAGGTTGTAGCCGAGCAGATAGAGCAGCCAGAATCCACCGATCAGGGCGAGCGGCAGGGTGCCCATGATCAGAATTGCCTCATCCAGGCGGCCGAATACCAGGTAGAGCAGCACGAAGATGATCAGCAGCGTGAACGGTACCACGACCTTCAGCCTGCCGGTGGCGCGCTCCAGGTACTCGAACTGGCCCGACCAGCTCAGCGAGTAGCCCGCGGGCATCGGCACCGCCTTTGCCACCGCGGCCTGCATGTCGTGCACGGCGGAACGCAGGTCGCGTCCGCGAATGTCGACATAGATCCAGCCGGACAGGCGCGCATTCTCGCTGCGCAGCATCGGCGGGCCCTGCACGACTTCAACGCGGGCCACGTCGGACAGCATGATCTGCAAGCCCTTGTCGGTCACGATCGGCAGGCTTCGCAATTGCTCGATGGAATCCCGGTAGTCGCGCGGATACCGGACGTTGATCGGAAAGCGCGCCAGTCCGTCGACCACTTCGCCGACATTCTCGCCACCGATCGCGGATGACACGATGCCTTGCACGTCCTCGATATTGAGGCCATACCGGCCCGCGGCCCTGCGGTCGATATCGACGTCGATATAGCGGCCGCCGGTAAGGCGTTCGGCCAGCGCGGAGGTGACGCCCGGGACGTTCTTGACGGCTTCCTCGATGCGGGTGGCCAGCCGGTCGATCTCCTTCAGGTCCGTGCCGGCCACCTTGATGCCGACCGGGCTCTTGATCCCCGTGGCGAGCATGTCGATCCGGTTGCGAATCGGCGGCACCCAGATGTTCGACAAGCCCGGCACCTTCACCACGCGATCCAGTTCCTCCACCAGCTTGTCGGTGGTCATGCCCGCACGCCACTGATCGCGTGGCTTGAACCGGATGGTGGTCTCGAACATCTCGATGGGAGCCGGATCGGTGGCGGTATCGGCGCGGCCGGCCTTGCCGAACACGGTCGCAACCTCGGGCACGGTCTTGATCAGGCGGTCGGTCTGTTGCAGCAGCTGCGCCGCCTTGCCGGCGGAGAGCCCGGGCAACGCCGAAGGCATGTACAGCAGGTCTCCTTCATCGAGAGGCGGCATGAACTCGCCACCGATGCGCATAATCGGCCAGGCGCTCGCTACCAGCAGCAGCGCCGCGATTGCCAGTGTGATCTTCGGATGCGAGAGCACCCTGGCGAGCAATGGCTGGTAGCCACGGATCAGCCACCGGTTGAGCGGATTGGCCTGTTCCAGTGGAATCTTGCCGCGGATCATGTAACCCATCAGCACCGGCACCAGCGTGATCGACAAGCCCGCGGCGGCGGCCATCGAGTAGGTCTTTGTAAACGCCAGCGGCGAGAAGAGCCGCCCCTCTTGCGCTTCAAGCGTGAATACCGGGATAAACGAGAGCGTGATGATCAGTAGCGAGAAGAACAGGGCCGGACCGACTTCCGCAGCGGAATCGCCGACGATGCGCCATCGCTCCTGTGCGGACAGTTCCCCTCCCGGGTTGTCGGCGTGCCAGTGCTCCAGGTGCTTGTGCGCATTCTCGATCATCACCACCGCCGCATCGACCATCGCGCCAATGGCGATGGCGATGCCGCCAAGGGACATGATGTTGGCGTTCACGCCCTGATAGCGCATGACCAGGAACGCAGCCAGCACGCCGAGCGGCAGCGAGACAATGGCGACCAGGGCCGAGCGCAGGTGAAACAGGAACACCAGGCAGACCAGCGCCACCACGATGAATTCCTCGATGAGCTTGGCCGTCAGGTTATCCACGGCGCGATGGATAAGCGCCGAGCGATCGTAGGTGGTCACGATCTCCACGCCCTTTGGCAGGCTTGTCTGCAGGGCGGCAAGCCTGGCCTTGACCGCGTCGATGGTCTCCAGTGCATTCTTGCCGGATCGCATCACGATGACGCCGCCCGCGACTTCGCCCTGGCCATCGAGCTCGGCAATGCCGCGCCGCATCTCGGGGCCGAACTGAACGGTGGCCACGTCGCCGAGCCGTACCGGGATGCCGGCCTCGCTGGTTACCAGCGGGATCTGGCGGAAGTCATCGAGCGTCTTCAGGTAGCCACTGGCCCGCACCATGTACTCGGCTTCTCCCAGCTCCAGCACGGACCCTCCGGTTTCCTGGTTCGCACCCTTGAGCGCCGCCAGCAACCTGGCCTGCGATAGGCCATGGGCACGCAGCCGGTCTGGCATCAGCACGATCTGGTACTGCCTGACCATCCCGCCCAGCGACGCGACCTCGGCCACATTGGGCAGCGATTTGAGCTCGAAGCGCAGGAACCAGTCCTGCATGGCGCGCAACTGGCTGAGGTCGTGCTGCCCGGTCTTGTCGATGAGGGCGTACTCGTAGATCCAGCCCACGCCGGTCGCGTCGGGCCCAAGCGCCGGCCTGGCGGCGGCGGGGAGCCGGGATTGCACCTGGTTCAGGTATTCCAGCACGCGCGAGCGCGCCCAGTAGAGGTCCGTCCCATCCTCGAACAGCACGTAGACGAAGGAATCGCCGAAGAACGAATAGCCGCGTACGGTCCTGGCGCCGGGCACGGACAGCATCGTCGTGGTCAGCGGATAGGTGACCTGGTTCTCCACGATCTGTGGTGCCTGGCCGGGGAGCGGCGTACGGATGATCACCTGTACGTCGGACAGGTCCGGCAATGCGTCGAGCGGCGTACTGCGCACGGCCCACAAGCCCCAGGCGGTGAGCATGGCGGTGGCCAGCAGGACCAGGAAGCGATTCCGGATGGAAGCAAGGATGAGCCGCGCAATCATGGCCTGGCTCCCTGTGCAGAGCTGGCGGGCTCCACCGACGACAGGATCGCCGCGCCTTCGTTGTTCACGCGGAAGCGGAAGCGGATGCGGTCACCTGGCTTGAAGCCCTTCGCCATGCCTGTCGGCGGTGCGGCAAAGTCCATGGTCATGGCGCCCCACTGCATCGACTGGATCGGGCCGTGGGAAATCGTCATGCCTTCAGCGCTCACCGCCTCCACACGCCCGACGCCTTCGTGCTCCGGCCCTGCGGCCGCGGCGGCGGGTGCCGAAGCGGCTGGCGCTGCCGTCATGCGCTGCGCGGTACCGCGCAGGCTGGCTTCGGAGTCGATCAGGAACTGGCCGGATACCACGACCTTCTGTCCGGCCTTGAGGCCCTCGATCACTTCGGTCTGTCCGCCAGCCTCGGCACCTGTCTTGACCTCGACGGGACTGAAGCCACCCTGGCCGGTTTCCACCATGGCAAGCGTGCGCGTCCCGGTGCGGATCAGCGACTCGGTCGGGACAAGCAGCCGTTCCGGTCCGGGCGGGGCACCAAAGCGGGCAGTCACGAACATGCCAGGCAGCAACTGACGGTCCTTGTTCTGCAACTCGATCCGTATCTTGATCGTCCGGGTGCCTGGGTTGATGTCCGGAAGGATGGCGTCGGCCTTGCCAGTCAGCGCTTGTCCGGGCAGCGCTGCCGCGATTGCCGACACGGCTTGTCCGGGCCGTAGCTGCGCGGCCTGGCTCTCCGGCACTTCGGCCAGCACCCATACCGTGGCCAGGCTGGCAATGCGAAAGAGCGTCGTGCCGGGGGACACCGTCATGCCCTCGCGCGCGCCGATCTCGGTGACGATGCCGTCTGCCGGACTTGCAACGGTGAGCCGCGGCTGCAGCTTGCCGGTGTCCTGCACCAGGCGGATGTGGCTGTCGGCCATGCCGGCCTGCCGCATGCGGGCAATGGCGGCTTCGCGCAAATCGCCCTGCAGGTTACCGCTCATGCGGGCCACGGCCAGGTACTCCTCTTGCGCGGCGACCCAGTCAGGCGAGTAGATCTGCGCCAGTGGCTGGCCTTTACGGACCGGGTCCAGCGTCGTCCTGGCATAGGTGTGCTCGACGAACCCAGTCGTACGGGCCTGCAGCACTTCGATGCCGCGTTCGTCGATCGCGACATTCCCTGGAACTTCCAGTGCGGATGCCAGGCGACCCAGCTTGACTTCCGCGGTTCGAATGCCGAGGCTTTGGCTGACACGGCTATCGATGGTGACAGCCGCGCCGCCACCGGCGTCTTCGTACACGGGCGACAGCGCCATATCCATGAATGGCGACTTGCCAGGCTTGTCAAAGCGCTGGCCCGGCACCATCGGGTCATGCCAATAGAGGATGCGCTTGCCGTTTCGGGGATCGATATCCCCGGCCTTCAGGCTCGCATCGCCAGGGTCGCCCGCGGGCGTCGTCGACGCGGCCGTATGCTGGCGTCCCTGTTGCTGGCCGAGGTAGTAGGCACCGGCGACGCTCGCCACCACAGCGAGGGTTGCTCCTGCCCGTGCAATCGTGGTCCTTTTCATTGCTGGACTCCTTGCGGAAACATGGCTTGTGCGGCAGTCGGCAAAGGCATCAGGAAAGCGAGCTCGGCCCAGAGCCTGGCGGTAGCTGCCTCCAGCTTGAGCCGCTCGAGCGAGAGGTCGAGCGCCTTGCGGCTGGCCTCGGCCACCGCTGTCAGGCTGCCGGCGCCGGCGCGATAGGCGCTCAGGGCCGCCTCGGTCTGCGCCTTCGCCAATGGCAAGGTGGCATTTCGATAGCGCTCCAGGCGCGAGCGGCCGAGTTGCAGTTCGGCCTGCTTGCCGCGGAGCTGTCCAATCACGCCGCGGCGTACCGATTCGGCTTGCGCCCGTGCGGCATTGGCCTGCGCGAGCCTGGAGGCCAGTTCGCGATCCTGGCGATTCTTCTGGTCCCACGGCACCGGCAGCGAAACATTCAGCGACACCATGTTCGAATAGGCGGGACCGCGCTGGCTGTACATCAGTTCGACGCTGACGTCCGGAACCTTGCTCTCGCGCGCGAAGCGGCTTTCCGCGTCGGCCACGCCGACCTGGGCCTCCGCGGCGGCAACCTCTGGCAGTTGCGTGGCGCCGGCAGCGTCGAGCGTATCGAGCCAGGCCGGCGCATCGAGCGCGGGGCGCTCGGTCAGCGGCAGTTCCGCAGCGTCGCCGACCCACCGGCGCAGCATCGCCCGGGACGAAGCGACCGCGGCGCGGGCTTCGTCTTCGCGATCCTGCAGTCGCTGCCATTCAATCTCGGCCGCCAGGATATCGGCACGCGAACCGCGGTTGCCGCGATAGGCGGCCTGTGCCGCATCCACCAGCAGCTTGATCGACTGCGACTGTTCGGTGAGCACGCCGTATGCGCGCTCGGCATACCAGCGCTCGAGCCATGCCGTGGCGGCGCCGCGCTGCACGGCGGCCAGCGCCACCGTGCGTTGGGCCTCGGCCGAAGACGCTTCGGCCTCGAAGCGCTCGGCGCGGGCCTGGCGCTTCGCCGCGCGCGTGAATTCCTGCATGACGCTGATCGACCTCATGGTCATCGAATCCGTGCCAAGCGAGAACCGGTCAGGGCCATTCGCCGGCACGTTGTTGACGCCGACCTTCAGCACCGGGTCCGGCAACTGCTTGCCTGCTACTGCCATCTCAATGGCTGACTGGACCGCCGACCGCGATGTCTCGGCATCCGTCGAACGCGACGATGCGCGTGCGACCGCTTCTTGCAGGGAGAGCGCGGCCAGGGATTCCGCCCGTGCCGGATGGACAATGGCAAGCAGCGTGATGGCGAGCACCAGCCGGCGCCCGCACATGGTGGGGAAACGCAAATGCATAAAGCCTCCGCAAAGCAACGACCGCCCTGACGCCTATGGCTCAGGGCACGATGGCAGGCGTTGCTTCGGAGGCTACGTTCGGAAGCAGCAGTTGAGGATAGGGAGGGGGCGTGGCGGCGCGCGCGGAATTGCGTCGCGGGAAACCGCTACGCGATGTGCCAGTACCGGTACCGGGGTGGGCACCACAATATTGACGAGCACCGGATGGAAGGCGGGAACCTGGGGTGTTGCATGGTCGGCCGACTTGGAGCCGAGCTGGCAGTGCTCCTGGCAAAGCCCGTCATGCATGCCCGGCGCGGCGTCTTCCTTTGCCATGTCGGGGCAGGCTTCCGTCATGCCCGGCATTCCCTCCATCGAGCCAAGCGAATACCGGCTGCCCTCGCAGGCATACGCTGCCGCTGCCAGCTGCACTGTCAGGAAAGCGCTCAGCAGGAATACGGCAAGCAAGAGCCGATGAAGGGGAGTACGCATGTTGTGATGCCGGTGTGGCACGAATGGTAGCAGCCTTTGCCTGCTTGCAGCATATGCCGGTTGTGGCGCTTTGTCGCACGTCAAGCGCATGCTGCCGGCCATGGATGGGAGCGCCAATTCGCCAGACACCTTACCGGGATGTAATGGCCGCGTAACGTCCTGGTGAGAGAAGGCCTCATACGATGGATTCGCGGGTGCGCCCGCGTTTGGGAGCCAATGTGGGAGCCACATTGCCTCCCGGCCGCCCTTTGCGATAGTGTTGCCGTACCCGCTGATGCATTTCTTCCATGGCAGCCAAAAGGAGCCAGGGGCAACGCCACGGTAACAGGCAAAGCGGATGCCTCGATGGGTCCCGGCCGCCGATGATTGCGGCGCTGGCGATGAGCCTGAGTTCTGCCTCGGTCATTACCAATGCGTTGCGGCTCAGGGGGGCTGCTACTTGACGCGAGCCAACATGGAAGATTCAAGCAAGCGACGCTGGCGCATCGCTGGACTGATCGCACTCGGCGCGGCGGCTGCCGCCGCCGTTGCGCTGCAGGCCAAGCGATATATCGAGGCGCCCATCCCTGCCGGAAAGGCAAGCGATGCGCGGCAGCTTCGCATCGATGCCTCCGATACGGTACTGGTTGCGCAGGGTCGGAAGATCTACGCGCAGCAGTGCGCGTCGTGTCATGGCGCCAGCCTGCAGGGGCAGCCCGAGTGGCGCCAGCGACTGCCAAGCGGCCGGATGCCGGCGCCTCCGCATGATGCTTCCGGCCACACGTGGCATCATCCCGACGCCGTGCTGTTTGCCATTACCCGGAATGGCCTGGTCCCGGGCGTTACCGCGCCGGAGGGCTATGAGAGCGACATGCCGGCGTTCGCACCGTTGCTGTCCGATGCAGACATCATCGCCGTGCTGGCGTATATCAAGAGTACCTGGCCACAGAAAATGGCAGCCGCGCAGCGGGAGGCAACGGAGCAGTACGCCGGTCGCCGGTGACGCGCCGCACCGGGTCCCGGCGAAAGCGTCGCCGTCAAGCCGCGTTGCGGCTCAGCACCGGCAGCGAGCTGGAACCAAATTCGCTGTATAACAACTTGCCGCACGCCGCGCACGCACGCTGGCCTATAGTCTGTCAGCCAGCCACCTCATCGGCCCAACCAGGGCCGAGCCCTCACAGGAGATAACGCGTGTCGACCACGGAAACCTATCTGATCGATTCCATCCGCCTTGCCATGGAAAACGTGCGGGAGCGCAACACCTGGCCCTTCGGCGCCGTGGTGGTCAAGGACGGCAAGGTGCTGGCGCGCGCGGTCAACGAGGTGGAAGCCACCTGCGATCCCAGCGCGCACGCCGAAATGCAGGCAGTGCGCGCCGCGAGCCGTGCACTGGGCAAGCCCGACCTGAGCGGCTGCACGGTCTACGCCAGCGGCTACCCGTGCCCGATGTGCCTGACGGCGATGTACCTGGCCGGTGTCGGGGCGGTCTACTACGCCTATTCCAACGAAGACGGCGCGCCTTATGACCTGTCCGCGGAGCGCGGCTATGTCGAGCTGGCGCGGCCTGTCGAACAGCGCGAGATGAAGCTGGCCTACCTGCCGGCGCGCGACGAAGGCCCAGACCTGTATGAGGCGTGGCGCGAACGGCAGGACCGCTAGGGCATAGGCCTTCACCGGATGCCGCGCGATGCCTTGTCCGCGCGGCCGTGCAGCGCGCGACTTCCTGGCCGCAGGTGCTCCAGCACCCGGGCGGCGCGCGGCGACAGCGGCCACTCGGCACGATGGACCAGCCAGAGCGTATCGACCGCCGGCGGGCCAGCACGACCAGTTCCTGGCGCTCTTCGATAGACGGGCTCGCCGCGCGCCGTGCATCGTCTGGCTTCAGCGTAACCAGCCCAAGCTCATAGCGGTTCTGCAGCACTGCCAGGCGCATTACGCTGGCCTGGCCCGTGGCGGTGCCGGCCTAGTGATCGTCGAAGCGACTGCCGGAGCGCTACCAGCTTCAAGCCTGAGCGCGGGCCGGGCGTGGGCTGAACGCGGCGGCGTGCCGGCACGTTTGCGCGTTTTGCCGCACAATAACGCCTTGCGCGCCGCACAGGAGCACGCTGGATCACCAGAGGCGGGGTCATCGACCCGCCCGGCAGCGGGCGGCATTTTCGTAGAACCCCCTGCAATCCTGTACATGGCCGCCCCACATGCACACGCCGCCGCGGACGCCGTCCGCGGCGTTCCGCCTTCCGGCCCCTCGCGCGATGCGAGCACGCCGAATCTTTCCGACCACCCTGCAAAGGCCAGACGGCCGGCAAGTTCCGGCCGCCTCGCACTGCTGGCGCTTGGCGTCGGCAGCTTCGCCATCGGTACCGGCGAATTTGTCATCATGGGTCTGCTGCCCGATGCCGCGCGCGACCTCGCCATCTCCATCCCCGAAGCCGGCCACCTGATCAGCGCCTATGCGCTGGGCGTGGTCATCGGCGCGCCGCTGCTGGCGGTGCTGGGCGCGCGCTGGCCGCGGCGCAACCTGCTGGTGGCGCTGATGGCGGTGTTCGCGGCGGGCAATCTCGCCAGCGCGATGGCGCCGGCCTACCTGTCGATGCTGGTGGCGCGGCTGCTGACCGGCTTCCCGCACGGCACCTACTTTGGCGTGGCGGCGCTGGTCGCCGCGGGGCTGGTGCCGCGCGAGCGGCGCGCGCAGGCGGTAGGACTGGTGATGCTTGGGCTGACCAGCGCGACGCTGGTCGGCGTACCGATCGCCGCCACGGTCGGCACCTGGCTCGGCTGGCGATCGGCCTTCGTGATCGTGGGTGCGCTCGGCGCGCTGACCGCGCTGCTGGTGTGGCGCTGCGTGCCGTTCGTGCCGGCCGACCGGCATGCCAGCCCGCTGCGCGAGTTGTCGGCGCTCAGGCGCAAGCAGGTGTGGCTGACGCTGGGCATCGGCGCGATCGGGTTTGGGGGCATGTTCTCGGTGTTCAGCTACATCAAGCCGACCATGCTCGAACTGGCGCACATGCCGGCCGCGGGCATCCCCGTGGTGCTGGCGCTGTTCGGCGTCGGCATGGTGGTGGGCAACCTCGCCGGCGCGCGGCTGGCCGACAAGGCGCTGATGCCGACCATCGGCGGCGTGCTGGTGTGGACCGCGCTGGTGCTGGGCGCCTTCACCTTCACCGCGCCGCATGCGTGGCTGGCCGCGGCCAATGTGCTGCTGGTCGGCACCGTGGTGGCACTGGGCCCGGCGCTGCAGATCCGGCTGATGGACGTGGCCGGCGATGCGCAGGCACTGGCGGCCGCGCTCAACCACTCGGCGTTCAACATGGCCAATGCGCTCGGCGCGTGGCTGGGCGGCGTGACCATCGCAGCCGGCTATGGCTGGACCTCGACCGGCTGGGTCGGCCTGCTGCTGGCGCTGGGCGGCCTGGCGATCTATGCCTGGTCGGTGCTCGACATGGACCGCCGCGGCGCCACTGCCACGGCTTGATCTTGCTCGCGGCGCTACGACAGCCGGCTTGCAACCTGCCAGGAAAAAAGGGCGCCATCGCTGGCGCCCCTTGTCGATTCCGGCGCTGCGGCCGGCAGTGCTGCCCTCAGGCGTCCGCGACGCTCGCGCCGACGATATTGAAGCCGCCGTCGACGTAGGTGATCTCACCGGTCACTCCGCTGGCCAGGTCGGACAGCAGGAAGGCGGCCACGTTGCCGACTTCGTCGATGGTCACGTTGCGGCGCAGCGGCGCGGCCTGCTCGAAGTGGCCCAGCAGCTTGCCGAAGTCCTTGATCCCCGACGCGGCCAGCGTCTTGATCGGGCCGGCCGAGATGCCGTTGGCGCGGATGCCGCGCGGGCCGACCGAGGAAGCCAGGTAGCGCACGCTGGCTTCCAGCGCGGCTTTGGCCAGGCCCATGGTGTTGTAGTTGGGAACCACGCGCTCGGCGCCCAGGTAGGTCAGCGTCAGCAGCGAGGCCTTGTCCGACAGCAGCGGCAGCGCGGCCTTGGCCAGCGCCGGGAAGCTGTAGGCGGAAATGTCATGCGCGATGCGGAAGCCTTCGCGCGACAGGCCCTCGAGGAAATCGCCGGCGATGGCTTCGCGCGGCGCAAAGCCGATCGAGTGCACCAGCCCGTCGAACTTCTCCCAGCGCTGGCCCAGCGCGGCGAAGGTCGCGGCGATCTGCTCGTCGCTGCCGACGTCGCACTCGAACACCATGTCGGTACCGAATTCCTTGGCAAACTCGCTGATCCGGTCCTTGAACCGTTCGCCGACATAGGTGAAGGCGAGTTCGGCGCCTTCGCGCTTGCACGCGGAGGCAATGCCATAGGCGATCGAGCGGTTCGAGAGCAAGCCCGTGATAAGGATCCGCTTACCTGCCAGAAATCCCATAAGTTCTCCAAGGTGGTGTATCAGGCACGCTTCCTGCGTCCGCCGTGCGGCCGTGCGCGTGCCCTGGCTGTTCTGCGGCTGTTTTATTGCGCCGCGCAGAGGGAATGTCCGGATGGCTGGCGCCACCCCGGACGCATGTAAAATTGTCTCATACTTGGCCCGGCCGCAGAACGCCGGGACCCCAGAGGTCATAGTGGAGGAATCCAACGGGATGCCTATTCAAGCACGTTGGCCGCTTCAGGCGGCATGGCAGTGCTTCCGGCGGGATGCGGTACTGCGGTTCGGGCTGGCGACCATGCTGGCGGCGGGGGTCTCCCTGGTCTCTCTGGTCTCTTCCCCGGCCATGGCGGCGCATGGGTTCGCGCTGCACGGAGACCTGAAGTACGCCGAGAATTTTCCGCACTTCGACTATGTCAACCCCAACGCACCGGCTGGCGGCACGCTCACGCTCGCCAATCCGGACCGGCGCACCAGCTTCGACAAGTTCAACCCGTTCACGCTGAAGGGCACGTCGGCGCCCGGGCTCAATGCGCTGATGTTCGAGTCGCTGCTGGTCAGCAGCGCCGACGAGACCGCCAGTGCCTACGGCCTGCTGGCCGAGGACGTCACGGTCGCGCCGGACGAGATGTCGGTCACCTTCCGCATCCGCCCGCAGGCGCGCTTCTCCAATGGCGACCCGGTGCTGGCATCTGACGTCAAGCATTCTTATGACATGCTGATGAGCAAGGCGTCGAGCCCCGGCTACCGCAGCATGTGCACCGATGTGAAGGCGGTGGTGGTGACCGGCGAGCGCACGCTGCGCTACGACTTCAAGCAGCGCAACCGCGAACTGCCGCTGATCGTCGGCGCACTGCCGGTGTTCTCGAAGAAGTGGACCGCCAAGGTGCCGTTCGAGAAGCTGACCTTCGAGCCGCCCATCACCAGTGGCCCCTACCTGATCGAGCGCTACGACGCCGGCCGCGGCATCATCTTCAAGCGCGATCCCGGCTATTGGGGCAAGGATCTGGCGGTGCGCCGCGGCACCTTCAACTTCGCGCGCGTGGTCTACCGCCTGTACAAGGACGAGACCGCCAAGCTGGAGGCCTACAAGGCCGGCGAGTTCGATGCCATCGTCGAGTACCGTGCCAAGAACTGGGCCAAGAGCTACCAGGGCACGCGCTTCCGCAACGGCGAGCTGATCAAGACCGAGTTCCCGCACCGCAACGGCGCCGGCATGCAGGGCTTCGTGATGAACATGCGCAAGCCTGTGTTCCAGGACGTGCGGGTGCGCCAGGCGCTGATCCTGGCGCTGGACTTCGAATGGCTGAACCGGCAGCTGTTCTACGGCGCGTACAAGCGGCTGGACAGCTGGTTCTCCAACAGCGAGCTGGCCGCCAGCGCCACCGTCGACGGCCGGCCCGGCCCCGGCGAGATGGCGCTGCTGGAGCCGCTGCGCGCCGAGCTGCCGCCCGAGGTCTTCGGCCCCGACGTGGTGCAGCCCAGCACCGCGGCGCCGCGGTCGCTGCGCGACAACCTGCGCCTGGCCCGGCGCCTGCTGGCGCAGGCCGGCTGGACCTACACCGACGGCGCGCTGCGCAACACCAAGGGCGAGCCGCTGGTATTCGAGTTCCTGGACGATGGCGGCGCCATGAGCCGCGTCATCACCACCTATGTGCGCAACCTGGAAAAGCTCGGCATCCAGGTGCACCAGCGCACCACTGACTTTGCGCTGTACCAGAAGCGGCTGGAAGACTTCGATTTCGACATGGTGTCGATCCGCTTCCCCGACTCGCAGAGCCCGGGCAACGAACTGCGCGACCGCTTTGCCAGCGAGGCCGCGACCACGCCCGGCTCGGACAACCTGTTCGGGCTGAAGTCGCCGGTCGTCGACAAGCTGGTCGACAACCTGCTGCATGCCCATACCCGCCAGGAGCTGATTACTGCCGGGCGCGCGCTCGACCGGGTGCTGATGCACGGCTACTACATCGTGCCCAACTGGTACAGTGCGTCACACCGGGTCTCGTACCGCAAGGAACTGGCTTATCCGGAGCGGCTTCCCTCTTTCTATACGGCCGAAGGCTGGATCCTGAGCCAGTGGTGGCGCAAGGACGTCCAGCCGCAAGCGCGCTGACGCTTTCAGTGCAGATTAGCTAAAGGAACAAGGACCGGCCGATGCTTGCCTACCTGCTCAAGCGCATCCTGCTGATGATCCCGACGCTGATCGGCGTCATCACGCTGACCTTTGTCGTCATCCAGTTCGTGCCGGGCGGCCCGGTCGAGCAGATGATGATGGAACTGAAAGGGCGGGGCGGCGCTGGCGAAGCCAGCGGCGGCGGCGCCGAATACCGCGGCCGCCGCGGCGTCGACCCGGAGAAGATCAAGGAGATCCAGGCCCTGTACGGCTTCGACAAGCCGCCGCTGGAGCGCTACTTCCTGATGCTCAAGCGCTTCGCCCAGTTCGACCTGGGCCAGAGCTATTTCCAGCACCGCAGCGTGTGGGAGCTGGTCAAGTCCAAGCTGCCGGTGTCGGTCAGCCTGGGTTTGTGGACGTTTTTCCTGACCTACCTGATATCGGTGCCGCTCGGCATCTCCAAGGCGATCCGGGCGGGCAGCCGCTTCGACGTGGTCACCAGCATCGTCGTGCTGGTCGGCTATGCGATCCCCGGCTTCGTGCTGGGCGTGCTGCTGCTGGTGCTGTTCGGCGGCGGCACCTTCGTGCAGTGGTTCCCGCTGCGCGGGCTGACCTCCGACAACTGGGAACAGCTGTCGCTGATGGGCAAGGTGATGGACTACCTGTGGCACCTGGTGCTGCCGATCACCGCCTCGGTGGTGGGCAGCTTCGCGGTGGTGACCATGCTGACCAAGAACGCCTTCCTGGAGGAAATCCGCAAGCAGTACGTGCTGACCGCGCGAGCCAAGGGGCTGGGCGAGCGCCGCGTACTGTGGAAGCATGTGTTCCGCAACGCGCTGATCCCGCTGGTGACCGGCTTTCCGGCGGCCTTTATCGGCGCCTTCTTCACCGGCTCGCTGCTGATCGAGACACTGTTCTCGCTCGACGGGCTGGGCCTGCTGTCGTATGAGGCCGTGCTGCGGCGCGACTACCCGGTGGTGCTCGGCACGCTCTACCTGTTCACGCTGATCGGGCTGGTCACGCGCCTGATTTCCGACGTCTGCTACGTGCTGGTCGATCCGCGCATCCATTTCGAGGGCCTGCACCGATGAAACCGTTCTCGCACGCGGTGCCCAACGGCCTGCCGCATTCGCCCTCGCCGCGCCAGCGCGCCTGGCAGCGCTTCCGCCGCAACCGCCGCGGCTACTGGAGCCTGGTGATCTTCGTCGCCATCTTCGTGCTGAGCCTGGGCGCGGAGATGTTGTCCAGCAACCGCCCGCTGGTGGTGCGCTACAACGGCGACTACTACTTCCCGATCGTCAAGACCTACCCGGAGACGACCTTCGGCGGCGACTTCCCGACGCAGGCCGACTATCTCGATCCGTTTATCCGCGACCGCATCACCAGCGACGGCAATTTCGCGGTCTTCCCGCTGAACCGGTATTCGTACGACTCGCTGAACTACTTCGCCAAGGAGCCCAACCCGGCGCCGCCGTCGGCCGAGAACTGGCTTGGCACCGACGACCGTGGCCGCGACATCCTGGCGCGGCTGCTGTACGGCTTCCGCGTATCGGTGCTGTTCAGCCTGGCGCTGACCGTGATCGGCGTGGTGATCGGCACGCTGACCGGGGCGCTGATGGGCTTCTTCGGCGGCCGCTTCGACCTGTTCTCGCAGCGTGCCATCGAGATCTGGAGCTCGATGCCCGAGCTGTACCTGCTGATCATCTTCGCCTCGATCTTCGAGCCCAGCCTGGCGCTGCTGATCATCCTGCTGTCGCTGTTCGGCTGGATGGGGCTGTCCGACTACGTGCGCGCCGAGTTCTACCGCAACCGCTCGCTCGACTACGTCAAGGCGGCGCGCGCGCTGGGCTTGTCCAACGTGCAGATCATGTGGCGCCATATCCTGCCCAACAGCCTGACGCCGGTGATCACGTTCCTGCCGTTCCGCATGAGCGCGGCGATCCTGGCGCTGACCAGCCTGGATTTCCTTGGCCTTGGCGTGCCGCCGACCACGCCCAGCCTGGGCGAGCTGCTGGCGCAGGGCAAGGGCAACCTCGATGCCTGGTGGATTTCGCTGTCGACCTTCACCGTGCTGGTGGTGACGCTGATGCTGCTGACCTTCATGGGCGACGCGCTGCGCGATGCCTTCGACACCCGCCTGGGCCTGGCCGCGCTGCGTGGCCGGGTCGAACCCAAGGTCCCGGCCGGCGCGCCGGCGGCGCCGGCGCCGGGAGTCACGCCATGAGCGCCGTGTCGCCGCTGCTGCAGGCCGCCACCGGCCTCGCCCCCGCCGAGATCCCCGCGCCTGGCTCCACGCTGATGTGCGTGGACAAGCTGTCCGTCACCTTCGGTCACGGCGAACATGCCACCCGCGCGGTGCGCGAGGTCAGCTTTGACCTGCGCGCCGGCGAGCGCTACGCGCTGGTCGGCGAATCGGGCTCGGGCAAGACCGTGACCGCGCTGGCCATGCTGCGCCTGGTTGAAGATGCCTACTACGACGGCGCGATCCGCTTCGAAGGCAAGAACCTGCTCGACGTCTCCGACCGCGAGATGCGGGCAATCCGCGGCGCCGAGATCGCGATGATCTTCCAGGAACCGATGACGGCGCTGAACCCGCTGTACACCATCGGCAACCAGATCGTCGAAACGCTGGCGCTGCATGAAGGCCTGGACCGCCGCGCCGCGCGCGAGCGTGCCATCGCGCTGCTGGAGCGCACCGGCATCACCGACGCCGCCCACCGTTTCGACAGCTTCCCGCACCAGCTGTCCGGCGGCCAGCGCCAGCGCGCCATGATCGCCATGGCGCTGGCGTGCCGGCCCAAGCTGCTGCTGGCCGACGAGCCCACCACGGCGCTGGACGTGACCATCCGCGCGCAGATCATGGACCTGCTGCGCGACCTGCAGGCCGAATTCGGCATGGCGGTGATGCTGATCACCCACGACCTGAACCTGGTGCGTTCATTTGCCCAGCGCGTGGGCGTGATGGAGAAGGGCGTGCTGGTCGAGACCGGCGAGACCGCCCAGGTGTTTGCCGCGCCCCAGCACCCGTACACGCGCAAGCTGATCGACAGCCGCCCGAAGCGCGAGGTGCTGCCGCTGGTGCCGCTGGCGCCGGTGCTGCTGGAGGCGCGCAACCTCAGCGTCAACTACGCGCGCAAGCGCCGTGGCGTGGCCGGCTGGTTCGGCAAGGACCAGTTCGCGGCGGTCAAGGATGTCGATTTCCAGTTGCGCGAAGGCGAGACCATCGGCATCGTCGGCGAATCCGGCTCGGGCAAGACCACACTGGCGCATACCGTGCTGGCGCTGCAGCGCAAGGGCGCCGGCACCATCCATTTCCTTGGCCGCAGCTTTGACGACGCCACGCGCAAGGACCGCTGCCAGCTGCGCTCGCGCATGCAGGTGGTGTTCCAGGATCCGTTCGGCTCGCTGTCGCCGCGCATGACCATCGAGCAGATCGTCGGCGAAGGGCTGGCGCTGCACCAGCCCGGCCTGTCGCGCGAGGCCACGCGCGAGCGCGTGATCGACGCCCTGCGCGAAGTCGGGCTCGACCGCACCGCGCTGGGGCGCTATCCGCACGAGTTCTCCGGCGGCCAGCGCCAGCGCATCGCGATCGCGCGGGTGCTGATCCTCAAGCCCCAGGTGCTGGTGCTGGACGAGCCTACCTCGGCGCTGGACGTCTCGATCCAGCAGCAGGTGCTGGCGCTGCTGTCCCAGCTGCAGCACAAGTACAACCTGAGCTATCTCTTTATCAGCCACGACCTGGCGGTGATCCGGGCCATGGCGCACCGCGTCATCGTGATGAAGGCGGGGGAGGTGGTAGAGACCGGGGAAACCGAGGCCGTGCTCGGTGCGCCGCAGCATCCCTATACCCGCAAGCTGATGGCCGCGGCGCAGGTTGGTGCTGCCTGACCGCAGTGCCTCGCAGCATCGCTTTTTGCGCCGCCGGACTGGCGGCGTTTTGATATGCGCAATCCGATAAACAAGATGCAAAATTCGGCCTATATCGTTGATTCGCAAGTCAAATCCGGCGAATTTGTAACGAACTTTGACATGTGAATGACAACCCTTTACCATCCGGCGAGTACTACTTTCGGGGGTGGTGTGTCCGACGCATTGAATCGCGCAGTGCACGTTGACGGTGCGATTGTCGGCGCGGTTTATCGGCGCGGTTTCGGCGCGGTCGTGACGCAATAGCGTCATCTCTGCCTGGCGCGGATGTTGCGTTACGTCCTCCCCGTAGTACCGGCGTGGTGCACACGCTGTACACAGATACCCAGCAGCCCCGGACCTTGTGCCGGGGCTTGCTTTGGAAACGTTCAACGGGAGAACCAATGCAGCGATCGGTGCTTCATTCCCTGGCGCGCGCCGCCGTCGGAATTGCCATTGCCTGCGGTGCGACTGTGTCGAATGGAGTGCTGGCGGACACGGTGTTCAAGGACGCCGACGCCCGTATCGATGCCACGGCCCCGGCCGCGGACTCGCATGCGGAAGGCAAGCGTGGCTTGCTGTCGTCGATGGTGAATTCCACCAGCAACGTTGCCAGCAAGGCTGGCGACCTGGTCATGAACGCGCTGGGCCTGATCGGCGTGCGTTACCGCTTCGGCGGCAACAGCCCCGAATCCGGCCTCGACTGCAGCGGCTTTGTCCGCTACGTGTTCCATGACACCTTCGGCTTCATGCTGCCGCGCCGCTCTGTCGAAATCAGCCGTGTCGGCACCAACGTGGCGACCAGCGACCTGCGTCCGGGCGACCTGGTGTTCTTCAACACCATGCGCCAGACCTTCTCGCACGTCGGCATCTATATCGGCGACAACAAATTCGTGCACGCCCCCTCGACGGGCAGCAAGATCCGTGTCGACGACATGCGCGCCGCGTACTGGGTGACGCGCTACAACGGCGCGCGCCGTATCGAGGACGATGGCAACAGCCGCAGCGAAAGCCTCGGCGACATGGTCGAGACGCTCAAGCGCTACGATCCCAAGGCCGTACGGGCCACCATGTACGGCGGCTGAGCTTCAACGCAACGCCACAAAGGAAAGGGACTGCCGCGGCAGTCCTTTTTGTTTTCCGCGTCGGGCGCCGCTATGCGTCGCTATTGCGCCGCCACCGTGCCGGCCGGCTGTAGCCGCGCCTGCTCCAGCTTGTGCCGCAGCGTGGCCATCACCGCGGCGGTCGCCTGTTCGCCCGCCAGCACCGCGCGGTTGCGGGCGTTGAAGTCGCTGCCGCTCATGTCGGGCAGTTCGGGGCGGATCACCACGTCGGCGCGCGACAGCGCCATCTTGTTGATCGACTGGCCCATGATCGCGGTGGTCTGCAGCAGTACGCCGCTCTGGCCGGCGTTCTTCTGTGCCGACGGGTCGGCGGAGATATTCACCGCGATGACGAAGTCGGCGCCCATGGCGCGCGCCGAGTCGACCGGCAGCGGCTCGACCAGGCCGCCGTCGACGTAGTCATGTCCCTGGATCGACACCGGCTGGAATACGCCCGGCACGCTGCTCGACGCACGCACGGCCTGTCCGGTATTGCCGCGGCGGAACAGGATCTTTTCGCCGGTCTTCAGGTCGGTGGCGACGATGCCCAGCGGCAGCTTCATTGCCTCGATCGGCCGGTTCAGCACCTGTCGGTTGACGTAGTTCTGCAGCGCCTCGCCCTTGAGCCAGCCGCCGAAGCGGGTGCCGAAGGGCAGGGCCCAGTCGGCGATCGACGCCTCGTCCATGGTCAGCGCCAGCTTGTTCAGCCTGAAGCCGTCCAGGCCGCTCGCATACAGCGCGGCCACGACCGCGCCGGCGCTGGTGCCGGTCACCAGGTCGGCATGGATCCCCTGTGCCTCGAGCGCCTTGATCACGCCGATATGGGCAAAGCCGCGCGCGGCGCCGCCGCCAAGCGCCAGGCCGATCTTGACCGGACGCGGAGTGGGTGGGACGGCGGGCGTGGTCGCTACCGGCGGCGCAGTGCGCGGGCCGAAGGCGCAGCCCGCCAGCAGGGCGGCCGCGGAGAGGCCGAGGAAATGACGTCGTTGCATGAAGCGGGATCAGTAAATCGGGGGTGGCCGGGACTGCTGTGGCATGTGATGTCAACGCTGCTTTATGCGTCTTGCGCCGGCATGCCTGTCGACCGGCACGATCTCAGACCGGCGCAAGCATAAATGATTCCGCGCACGATTCCGCGCACGCCCGGCGCCATGCGGAGGGCGGCAGGAACGTGCTTGTATAATGCAAAGCCTGCACACACCAGCCCGCGCGCCGCTGCGCGCGGGCTTTCTTGTTTCTGCCCCTGACCATGACCCAACGCGTCCGCACCCGCTTTGCGCCGAGCCCGACCGGCTTTATCCACCTCGGCAATATCCGCTCCGCGCTCTATCCCTGGGCCTTCGCCCGCCGCATGAAGGGCGACTTCATCCTGCGCATCGAAGACACCGACGTCGAGCGTTCGTCGCAGGAAGCGGTCGACGTGATCCTGGAAAGCATGGCCTGGCTGGACATGGACATCGACGAAGGCCCGTTCTACCAGATGCAGCGCATGGACCGCTATCGGGAGGTCGTGGCGCAGATGGTCGACGCCGGCCTGGCCTACCGCTGCTACATGAGCACCGCGGAACTCGACGCACTGCGCGAAGCGCAGCGCGAGCGCGGCGAGAAGCCGCGCTACAACGGCTTCTGGCGTCCGGAAGAGGGCAAGGTCCTGCCCGAGCCGCCGGCCGGCGTGGATCCGGTGATCCGCTTCAGGAACCCGATCGGCGGCAGCGTGGTGTGGGACGACGCGGTCAAGGGCCGCATAGAGATCTCCAACGACGAGCTCGATGACCTGGTGATCGCGCGCCCGGACGGCACACCCACGTACAACTTCTGCGTGGTGGTGGACGACCTCGACATGAAGATCACGCACGTGATCCGCGGCGACGACCACGTCAACAATACCCCGCGCCAGATCAACATCATCCGCGCGCTCGGCGGCACCGCGCCGGTCTACGCGCACCTGCCGACCGTGCTGAACGAGCAGGGCGAGAAGATGAGCAAGCGCCACGGCGCCATGGCCGTGACCGGCTACCGCGACGAAGGCTATCTGCCCGAAGCCGTGCTGAACTACCTGGCCCGCCTGGGCTGGGCCCACGGCGACGCCGAGATCTTCTCGCGCGAGCAGTTCATCGAATGGTTCGACCTGGAGCACCTGGGCAAATCGCCGGCGCAGTACAACCCGGAAAAACTGGCCTGGCTGAACAACCACTACATCAAGGTCGGCGACAACCAGCGCCTGGCAGGGCTCACGCAGCCGTTCATTGAAGCGCTCGGCGGCAAGGTGGAAGGCGCCGACCTGGTCGGCGTGGTGGCCCTGGTGAAGGACCGCGCCAACACGCTGAAGGAAGTCGCACAGGCCGCGCTGCTGTTCTATCGCGGCGAGCCGCAGGCGGATGCCGCGCTCAAGGCCGAGCACCTGACGCCGGAGATCCAGCCCGCGCTGGCCGCGCTGTCCAGCCAGCTGGGCGCGCTGCCTGAGTGGAAGCGCGAGGCCATCAGCGCGACCTTCAAGGTAGTGCTGGCCGAGTTCGGCCTGAAGATGCCCAAGCTGGCCATGCCGGTGCGCCTGCTGGTGGCGGGCCAGCTGCAAACGCCGAGCATTGACGCGGTGCTCGAACTGTTCGGCCGCGACACGGTGCTGCGCCGTCTGGGCGCCGGTATCGCCGCGTAAAAAATCTCGCAAAAATCCGCGCCTGGGGCTTGCGCTCCGGGCCGGAGTTGCGCATAATCTCGTTCTCCCTGCAGCGCGGTCCCTGACCAAGCGGGCTGACGGATCCGCAAGGATCTACGCGGTCTCCACGCTTTTTAGAAAGCAAGGAGAAAAGCGAAAAAGTTAAATAGGGAGCTTGCAAAGATTAGTAGTTGATATATAATCTTGGCTTCGCTTGAAACGGTAGTTAAATCCAGCGAAAATAACGCAAGTTGCAGTAAATGGCAGTACCATGGGGCTATAGCTCAGCTGGGAGAGCGCTTGCATGGCATGCAAGAGGTCAGCGGTTCGATCCCGCTTAGCTCCACCAAGATTTAGGTGGCATCCAGTCAGTATCGGGTGGCGCCAGACGGAACGTGTTGAAAGACAAGTTTCTGTCCCCTTCGTCTAGAGGCCTAGGACATCACCCTTTCACGGTGAGTACAGGGGTTCGAATCCCCTAGGGGACGCCAAAATAGCAGGGCGTAATCAAACGCCCAGCGCGTCGCCAAGAGCTTTGCTCGAGGTGGCAGCCGACTAAGGAGTGGTAGTTCAGTCGGTTAGAATACCGGCCTGTCACGCCGGGGGTCGCGGGTTCGAGTCCCGTCCACTCCGCCAAAACTAAACCCGCATGGTTAATGCCATGCGGGTTTTTCTTTTAGTGTGAGGGATTATGTTGATAATCGCCGCGGCAACAGTAAAAAATGTTGCAATCGTTGCGGAAATCGATATATAATCCTGACTTCGCTGCAAATACAGCAGTTTGTGAAAGCCGCGAAAGCAGTATCAGGCAGTTACCCGTATGGGGCTATAGCTCAGCTGGGAGAGCGCTTGCATGGCATGCAAGAGGTCAGCGGTTCGATCCCGCTTAGCTCCACCAAGGATTCGGGAGGCGTCAAAAAAGATGCTTCCCAGGCGCGAAAAAGTCTGTTAGAATGGCAGACTTTCCAGCGCAAGACAGAAAACGCGTTGTAAAACAAGTTTCTGTCCCCTTCGTCTAGAGGCCTAGGACATCACCCTTTCACGGTGAGTACAGGGGTTCGAATCCCCTAGGGGACGCCAAAATAGCAGGGCGTAATCAAACGTCCAGCGCGTCGCCAAGAGCTTTGCTCGAGGTGGCAGCCGACTAAGGAGTGGTAGTTCAGTCGGTTAGAATACCGGCCTGTCACGCCGGGGGTCGCGGGTTCGAGTCCCGTCCACTCCGCCAAATTAAACGCCCGCGCAAGCGGGCGTTTTTCTTTTCAGCTCCAGGATTTTCACCCACATCGGTAGAGTGGCGCGCCTGCGGCAAGCGCAGTGCTTAGCGCCGGGCTCAGTGCTTCACGTCGGCGCTGCTTACCCGCGCGAAATACCGCACCAGCAATCCGCCGGCAATGGCAAGGCTTATGCTGTTGGCCAGCCAGAACCCGCTGGCCCCGTGCGTGAACGCCGGCAGGCCTTCAATCAGTCCGAACCCGAGCACATAGCCGCCACCCAGCCCGATGCCCCACAGCGATCCCGCATAGATCAGCGTCGGAATCACCGCGATCTTGTAGGCGCGCAGGATAAACGCCGTCAGCACCTGCACGGCATCGAACGCCTGGTAGAAGGCCACGAACAGCACCAGCGGCAGCGCGGCCGCCACCACGGCGGGGTCGCTCGCATAGGCGTGCAGGATCGGTTCGCGCAGCAGCCACAGCAGCGCGCCGGTCAGCATGGCCAGTGCCACGGCTGCGCGGATGCCGCGCCAGGCAATGCGGCTTGCGCCGGCGAGATCGCGTGCGCCGATATGCTGAGCGACCAGTGTCGAGGTGGCGATGCCCAGCGACAGCGGCAGCATGTAGGCAACGGCGCCCAGGTTGGCGATGATCTGGTGCCCCGCCAGCGTGACCGTGCCCAGCCGCGTGATAAAGATCGACATCAGCGTGAACGAGGTGATCTCGATCAGGTAGGTCAGCCCCATCGGCACGCCCAGGCGCAGCAGCGCGCGCAACGGCGCGGTTGCCGGCCAGCTCCATGTCGCAAAGATCCGCAGCGGCTGGTAGGCGGCGCCATAGCGCAGGACCAGCAGCGCGGCGATGCACCATGCCCAGCTGATCAGCGTCGAGGCCAGCCCGCAGCCGGCCCCGCCCATGGCGGTCACGCCCAGGCCGCCGTGGATAAACCAGGCGTTGAGCGGAACCTTCAGCGCCAGGCCGCCGACCTGCAGCACCGTGACCATGATCGGCCGCGACATCGCATTGTTGAGCGCCGAATAGATGCGGAAGCCGAGCGCCGCGGGCAGCCCGAACGCGGCGAAATGCAGGTAGGCGGTGGCCTTGTCGACCAGTTCGGGCGGCGCCTTGGCAAAGGCCAGCAGCGGCGCCGGGAAGGCCAGCAGCAGCACGCCGGGGAGCGCCAGCGCGGCGCCGAGCCACGCGGCCTGCCGCACCTCCGAACCAATCGCCTCAAGGCGGCCGGCGCCATAGAGCTGGCCGGCGACGGGCGCCAGCGCCTGCAGCACGCCCATCAGGCTGATATAGACGGTAACGTAGATCGAACCGCCCAGGCCGACGGCGGCGAGGTCGGTGGCGGAGGCGCGGCCGGCCATCACGGTGTCGATGACACCAAAGGCGATCACTGCCAGCTGCCCGGCCAGTACCGGGGCCGCCAGGCTGAAGATGCGGCGAAGGTCTTGGAGCAGGGTCATTCAGGCCTCAGGGGCAATGTCAGGGGCGTTGACCGGGCACGATGCCCGCAGCCGCCTGCGGCCGGAATGGATCGATGGCGCTGCGGTGCGCTGCGGAGGCTCGTGCCGGTGGGGTCAGGGCTGCCGCGGCAGGCGGCGGCGCGGCAGGTCGGGGCGCGGGTGCACCGCGCGCGCGGTATCGACCAGCCGGTACATGCGGAAGCGCTCGTCGCGGTCCGCGGGGCGGCGGCCTTCCCAGATCAGCCGCCATTCGAAATGCGAGATATTGCCGGGCTCGCCATAGTCCACCGCATCGTGGCGCAGCAGCACGTCGCAACCGTCGCTTGGGCCGCCAAAGCGGATATGGCCGAAGTAGGCGAACGACGCGAGCTGCGCGTCGCCCATGCGGATCGGCTGCACGCACCGGTATGCGGGCGGCAGCGCCATCGCGGCGGCCTGGGCCACGTCACGATAGGTCTTGCCGTAGTTGATCGACGGCAGCCACAGCGTCATCGCCATCACCCACATCAGCGTGGTGCCGGCGGCCGAGATCACCACCGGGCGCCAGATCTGCTTGGGCGCGCGCGACAGGCGCCAGCGCACGATCAGCACCCAGGCAATGGTGGCCGCCAGCGCGATCAGCACCGCGGTGATCGTGAACTCATGCTGGTAGCCGGGCAGCTGGCGGAACACATTGCGCGCTACGCGCGGCGGCCAGCCGGTGGTCTTTGCGATCCACATGAACCAGACCGTGCCGCCGAAGATGGTGAAGAACAGCAGCGCGAACCAGTCGATCGCGTTGATCACGCCGCGCGCCAGCGTGGGCAGTGCGAAGGCTGCCAGCACCGCCATCGGCGGCAGCAGCAGGATGAACTGCACGTCGCCGCCGCTGCGTTGCAGAAACAGCAGCACCACGACAGGCAGCAGCACCGCCAGCGGCATGGCCACATGGGCGGCGCGGCGCATTCCAGCCCAGGCAACCCATGCCCATGCCGCGATCGGCCAGACCGGCCACGTGTACAGGAACAGGTTGCGCATGTTGAAGCCGAACGTCTGCATGTTCGGCGAACCATAGTTGCGCCGGTCGTAGCGCGCCCATTCGCGGATAAAGGTGACAGCCTCGGTGCGGTCCGTCGCGCCGAAATAAGTCGAAGCCAGCCAGGCCGCGACGATCAGCAACGCCAGCGGAATGCCGATGGCGGCGAGCCGCTGCCACGGCAAGGGCTTGCACACCAGCGCGCAGACGACGGTGCCGAACAGCAGCGCCAGCGGCAGGATGGGGCCGCTGGCCAGCGCCAGGCCGCCAAGCGCGGCGCCATAGACCAGGCTGCCCATCAGCGGCTTGTCGAGGCTGCGCACCAGCGCGTACAGCGCCAGCGCGATAAAGGCCACCTGGCCGACCTGCGGCGTGGTCTCGTGCCCGCGCATGGCCAGGCCGACGCAGGCCAGGAAGATCAGCAGTGCGCCATCGGCCAGCGTGCGGCCATAGTCGCGCGCATTGGGCTGGCCGCCGAACGCATAGGCGAACGGCTGGACCTCGTCGCGCCGGCCCAGCAGGTAAGTGCTGTACCAGATGCAGGCGCAGGTCGAGAAGAAGAACAGGGCGGTGGCAAGGCGCGCGGCGTCGGTGGGTCCCAGCCAGCCGCCGAAGCCGCGGATCATCAGCGCGCCGATCCAGAACACCAGCGGGCCGTCCTCCGTAAACGGCCGGCCGACGATATTCGGCATCAGCCAGTCATGCAGGCCGCCGGTGGCCAATTGCCACATCACGCCGAAGCCGGCGGCGTCCTCGTTCTTCCACGGATCGCGGCCGAACAGGCCGACCAGGCCGTAGATGATGCAGATCGCCAGCAGCAGGGCGCGCGGCAGGGCGCCGGTCGCGGCAGCGGTCAACTGGACGGGTGAGGTATTGGCTTGACGCATCGATGCTCAGGTCGGGCCGTGGCGCAATGGCGCGAAGGCCACAGTATCGCGCATGCGGCGGCCGCGAGGGCCGTGACATGCCGTAGAAGCCTCACGCGGGTGAGGGATTCCGGTGGATACAACAGTGCCGGCGCCGCTCGGCCGGTGGCACGCAAACGGCGGGCACAAAAGAAAAGAGGCAGCCGATGCTGCCTCTTTGCTGGTTCGCGCCGGCCTGGAGCATCTGTCCGCAGGCCGCGCGAAGCGGGGTTCGCCGAAAGCGATTACTTCGCGACCTTGCCCAGCTTGCTGCCGAACTTCTGGCGGAACTTCTCGACGCGGCCGGCCGTGTCCATGATCTTCTGGGTGCCGGTGTAGAACGGGTGCGATTCCGACGAGACTTCGATCTTGGCCAGCGGGTATTCCTTGCCGTCCTTCACGATCGTGTCCTTGGTCTGGATGGTCGAGCGGGTGATGAAGCTGAAGTCGCTGGACATGTCCTGGAACACGACTTCGCGGTAATTCGGGTGAATGCCTTCTTTCATGATGAGTCCTTTCTGGTTGGGTAGCCAGTCCGTTGCGATCCGCGCTTTACTGCTGAATTCACCGCTGAAAACACGACGCGTCGACGAACGAACCACTTGCCGGTAACGGGCAAACCGGGATTATGGCAGAAAAACAATAACTTGGGGAAGGGGAACAGGTATATCGCGCGCCGTCTGCCTGCAAGGCTTGATATGCCTTTTTACTCACATCGCAGCGGGGTGCTGGCGGTAAAAAGAGGCGAGCGACTGGTAGACAACCGGCCAATGGCGAGCCAGCCCGCCCGGCTCAACAAAAAATGCCTCGGAGGTCACTGCAAAGAATTCGCTGGGTGCCTCGCCACCGTACGGGTCGATGACGCGCAGCGCCGGCGGCAGCCGTTCGGGATGCTCCCAATCCGATTCCTTGCGTGCCTCCCATGCCTCGGCAAAGCGGTCGTATTCGGTGAGGAAAGTGTCCGCCCACGCTTCCGCATCGATATCCGGATGCAGCACGCGCGAGAAGGGCGGCACGCCGTCCGGCTCGCCGTCGAGCATGTCCAGCTTGTGGGCAAATTCATGGATGACCACGTTGTAGGTGTCTGCCGGCAGCTCGTGTTCGCTGTCGATGCCGGCGCCCGGCGTATGCACGTCCGGCCAGGACAGGATCACGGGGCCATGCTCCCAGGCTTCGCCGCTGGCTTCCTCCACCACGCCGTGCACCAGGCCGATCTCGTCCTGCACGGTCCGGCGGATGATGAATTCACCGGGATACAGCACGATGCCATGCCAGCCGCGGTACCACGCCAGCCCCAGCTTCAGTATCGGCACGCACGCTTGCACGGCGACGCTGACGACCATGTCGTCGTCCAGCGGCAGCTCGTGCGCGGTGGAGTATTCCTTCTCCGCAATGAATAGCGTGGCCAGCTCGCGCAGCGCGGCCAGATCTTCGCTTCCATAGCGTTGCACGAACGGCAGCGCGGCGACGGTGCGTTCCCACAGGTCGTCGGGGATCGCGTAGTGCTCCAGCTTGCGGGCCCTGGAGCGGGTGCGCAGGAATGCAGTCAGTTTGCCGAGCATAGGAAACCCATCGGGCAACAAAAAAGGCGTGCCGTGGCACGCCTTCTTGTTCATCTTGCGGCGCGTCCGTAAGCGGTACGCCGCACCGAGGCTTAGCCGCCTCTGCGCATCATATCGAAAAACTCCGCGTTGTTCTTCGTGGCCTTCATCTTGTCCATGATGAATTCCATGGCCTGCACTTCGTCCATGTCGGAGATGAACTTGCGCAGCACCCAGATCTTCTGCAGGATTTCCGGCTTGATCAGCAGTTCTTCGCGGCGCGTGCCGGACTTGTTCAGGTTGATCGACGGGTAGACCCGCTTTTCGGCCAGGCGGCGTTCCAGGTGCACTTCCATGTTGCCGGTGCCCTTGAACTCTTCATAGATCACGTCGTCCATGCGGCTGCCGGTTTCGATCAGCGCGGTGGCGATGATGGTCAGCGAACCGCCTTCTTCCAGGTTGCGCGCGGCGCCGAAGAAGCGCTTCGGACGCTGCAGCGCGTTGGCGTCGACACCGCCGGTCAGCACCTTGCCCGAGGCCGGCACCACCGTGTTGTAGGCACGCGCCAGGCGGGTGATCGAGTCCAGCAGGATCACCACGTCGCGCTTCAGCTCGACCAGGCGCTTGGCCTTCTCGATCACCATTTCGGCGACCTGCACGTGGCGGATGGCCGGTTCGTCGAAGGTGGACGCTACCACTTCGCCGCGCACCGAACGCTGCATCTCGGTCACTTCTTCCGGACGCTCATCGATCAGCAGCACGAACAGGTCGGCTTCCGGATGATTGTTGGCGATCGCGTGTGCAATGTGCTGCAGCATCACGGTCTTGCCGGACTTGGGCGAGGCCACCAGCAGCGCGCGCTGGCCGCGGCCGATCGGCGCGATCATGTCGATGATGCGGCCGGTGATGTTCTCTTCCGCCTTGATGTCGCGTTCGAGCGTGAGCGGCCGATTCGGATGCAGCGGCGTCAGGTTCTCGAACATGATGCGGTTCTTGACCGCTTCGGGAGGCTGCCCGTTGACCTTGTCCACCTTCACCAGCGCAAAGTAGCGCTCGCCGTCCTTGGGCGTGCGCACTTCACCTTCGATCGAGTCGCCGGTATGCAGGTTGAAGCGGCGGATCTGCGACGGGCTGATGTAGATATCGTCCGTGCTGGCCAGGTACGAAGTCTCCGGCGAGCGCAGGAAGCCGAAGCCGTCCGGCAGAACTTCCAGCGTGCCGTCTCCGAAGATGGTTTCGCCCATCTTGGCGCGCTTCTTCAGGATCGCAAACATCAGTTCCTGTTTGCGCATCCGCTGTGCGTTGTCGATCTCGAGCGTTGCCGCCATTTCGAGAAGCGCAGACACGTGAAGCGATTTGAGTTCTGTCAGGTGCATAGACGAGGGGTACAGATTTGCCCGGACGGGCGAGACTGAAAGAGAAGGGGGAAAAATGAGCGAACGCTCGGGGAGTTGTTGGTGGCATCTTAGCACAATCCGACCGGTGCGCCAGGGTGTGGCGCACGCACGTCGGATCGTGACAAAACCGGAGCGGCTGGTCTGGCTCCGGTGCGCAGCTTACAGGTTGCCGTCGAGGAAGGCAGTCAGTTGCGACTTGGACAGCGCGCCGACCTTCTGGGCCGCGACCGCGCCGTTCTTGAACAGGATCAGCGTCGGGATGCCGCGGATGCCGAACTTGGCCGGGACCTGCTGGTTTTCATCGACATTGATCTTGGCGACCTGCAGCTTGTCGCCATAGTCCTTGGCGACTTCGTCCAGGATCGGGGCGATCATCTTGCAGGGGCCGCACCATTCGGCCCAGAAATCGAGCAGGACGGGCTTGTCGGACTGGAGGACGTCGGCGTCGAAGGAGGCGTCGCTCACATACTTGATTTGTTCGCTCATGGCGGAAAACCTCTGGTTTCGCTCTGTTTATGTTGAAGGCCGGGAAACTGGGTAGGGCAGAACCGTAACCTTACACGAGATTGCGCGGACCCGCCGGGGACGCCATTGCCGCCTGCCGGCTGGCTCTGGCGGCCGTAGCCGCGCCCGTTGCTGCCGATATGTTACCAGTTTGCCGATTTTCAAGACCGGCACCGGTGTGGGGCTGAAAACCCGCCGGCAACGGTAATGATTCTGCTGCAATCGGGTGATTAGTAGAAATGCTTATTTTCAATGGCGCCAAGAGATTCAGCCAATCGGGGTGGGTGCCATGGCGTGCACATGGGGGCGCGGCGCAGTGCCGGATCCGCGTTGCGTGCGCGTAGAATAGAAAGCGGGCCGCGCGCCGGCCGGCCGATCCTCACGAACCCTGCTCTCCCCAGAAGGCCATCGACAAGGCGGCCATCGACAAGGTCATCGATATGAACACCGATCCCCGCAAGCCTACCCAGCCCGAGTCCGGCCAGGCGCCGGACGTGGACCACCTGAGCGATGCGCTGGACCATATCAGCAGCGCGGTCGAGACCAACAGCATTGCCAGCGGCGCCGCCAAGGGCCTGGTCTACAGCATCATCGAGACGCTGGGTACCCTGGTGGGCGACCCGGACCTGCCCGAGCATGCGCGCTCCGGCTACGAGGGCCTGCTCGAGACCGCGCGCGAGATCCGCGCCAGGCTGGAGGGCGGCACGCACTGAGCGGCCCGCCCGCGCGCAAGCCGCTCCGCCCACCGGGGCCCTTCCATGAATCGCCGCCGGCCGTGCTGGCCGGCGGCGTGCGGTATTCTCTTTGCCCCCTGACGCCCTGACGCCTGACTTCTTCCCCGACCGATGCAGTTACCGCAGCCACGCCGCGCTGCGGCTCAAGAGCCCATGACGTCGCTGAGTTTTCGCCCTGGCCCTGATTTCCTCGAGCAGGCGGCCACTGCTGCCTGGTTTTTCCTGGACCGCTGCGGCGCGCCCGAAGCCGGCGCACACGTAGTGGTGCCGACCGCCGCGCAGATTCCTGGCGTGCGCGAGGCGCTCGATGCCGCCGCGCGTGCGGCCGGACGGCCGCGCCTGTTGCCGCGCGTGCTGACGCTGGGCCACTGGCTGCTGGACCTGCCGCCCGACGGCACGCCGTTACGCAGCCATGCGGCGCGGCTGTTGGCGGTGCAACAGGCCGTGCGCGGGCAAGAATGGCTGCGCCGCGCCTTCGGCGCGCAGAACGAGACCGCGGCGTGGGGCCTGTCGCAAACGCTGCTTGCGATTTGCGACGAGCTGAATGCGCGCTGGCTCGAGGACGCCGCCATCCGCGATGACGACGACATTGACGGCGACGACCGCGCCGCGTTGCTGCAGGGCGCGCTGGAACGCACCTACTCGCACCTGTCCGAACGCTTCCTCGGCGAAGAGGCGCGCATCGTGCTGGCGTTCTGGCAGGCGCTGTCGGGGCCCGACGATCCGCTGCCGGCGCGGCGCCGCGCGCTGCGCGAACTGTCGCAGCAGCTGCGCGGCCCGGTGGTGTGGATCGCGCCGACGCCCCCTACGCCGCTCGAAGCCGCGTTCCTGCGCGATGCCGCCGAACTGGTGCCGGTACTGCAGGTCGGGTACGACTGGGCGGGGCAGGGAGATGTGGACTCCGATGCGGACGCCGCCGACTGGTACCAGACGCTGCTGTCGCTGTGGCCCGAAGCACGGATTGCCGAAGATGGAGACGTCACTGCGCCGCCCGCCATGCCGGCACTGCCCGAACAACGCCCGGCCATCCGCGTGATCGGCAGCGCGCGCTTCGAGGACGAAGCCGCGGCCGCAGCGGCGCAGCTGGTGCAATGGCTCAACGAAGGCCGCCGCCAGGTTGCGCTGGTGGCCCATGACCGCGTGGTGGCGCGGCGCGCGCGGGCGCTGCTGGCGCGTGCCGGCGCACCGGTGCGCGACGAGACCGGCTGGAAGCTGTCGACCACACGCGCGGCCGCCGCGCTGATGCGCTGGTTCGACCTGCTGGTGCGCGACGGCGATACCGCGGCGCTGCTCGACCTGTTGAAAAGCCCGTTCTGCCTGCCCGATTTCGCCGAGCGCGGCGCGGCCATCGCGCTGCTGGAGCGCCAGGTGCGGCGCGAGGGCATCACCGGCGGCTGGCCGCGCCTTCGGCAATTGTTCGGCAGCGTACCGACCAGCGCGCCCGAGCCTGGCAGCTACGAGGACGAACAGGCGGACGAACAGGCGGACGAGGCAGCCCAGGCGCCGCGTCGCGCCGCACGTGCATTGGTCGCCGTGTTGGCCGACGAGGCGGCACGCTGGCCGCGCGGCCTTGCGCAGCATCCGCTGGCAACGTGGCTGGAGCGGCTCGACGGCATGCTCGACGGCCTTGGCATGCGCGCCGCGCTGGCCGCCGACGATGCCGGCAGCCAGCTGCTCGACGCACTGGCCCGGCTGCAGGAGCTGCCGCACGATGAAACCGGCGGCCACGCCACGCTGTCGCAGGGCGAGTTCCGCGCCATGTTGTCGGCGCTGCTCGAATCGGTCGCATACAAGGAGCCTTCGGCAAGCGGCCCGGCGCGCATCACCATCCTGCCGCTGAACGGCGCGCGCATGCGCCGTTTCGAGGGCGTGGTGATCGTAGGTTGCGACGATGCGCAATTGCCGTCGAGCGCGGCCGAGCTGATGTTCTTCTCCAACCAGATGCGCCGCGAGCTGGACCTCGAAGACCGCGAGGCGCGCTTCGCCCAGCAGGCGCGCGACCTGGCGGAGGTGCTGCTGAACAACGCCGACGTGGTGATGACCTGGCAGCGCTTCGGCGGCCGCGGCGAACCGCATCACGTGTCGGGCTGGATCGAGCGGCTGGCGGCATGCTGCGCACGCAGCGGCGTCGTCATCGACGGCAACGCCGTGCCGCAGGCCCATGAAACCTTCGCCGAACCGCAAGGCATGCCCGCGCCGTCCGCGTTGCCGGAGCTGGTGCCGCAGCGCTGGAGCGCGCAGGCCTACAACATGCTGCGCCGCTGCCCGTACCAGTTCTTCGCCGGCCGCATGCTCGGCCTCGCCGGGCTCGAGACCGTCAGCGACGAACTGGAAAAGCGCGAGATCGGCGAGCACCTGCACCGCGTGCTGCTGCGCTACCACAAGGACCTGCACGCGCGCCGCGAGCGCGGCGAAACGCTGCCGCAAGACCAGCGCCTGGCGCGGCTGCGCGAGATTTCGGACGATGTGTTCGGCGCGCTGATGGCCGAGGACGGCAATGCCATTGCCTATTACCGGCGCTGGTGCGAGGTGCTGTCGTCGTATGTCGCCTGGCAGTCGGCGCGCGAGGCCGAGGGCTGGTTCTGGCGCGGCGGCGAGCTCGATGCCGGCATCGACCTGCCCATGCCCGACGGCCAGCCCTTGCGGCTGACCGGACGCATCGACCGGCTCGACCAGGGGCCGGACGGCGCGCATGCGGTGCTCGACTACAAGACGCAGAGTGCCACGCGGCTCAAGCGCAAGCTGGCCGAGGTCGAGGAAGACTGCCAGCTGCCGTTCTACGGGCTGTTGCGCGCCGATGCGGTGGACGGCAGCTGGGTGTCGCTTGAAGGCGCGAAGGAAAGCGCGCGCGACACCTCGGCGGCAGCGCAACGCGAGGTCGGGCTGCCCGACTTCCAGGCCGCCGTCACCTGGCTCGAACGGCAGATGCGCCATGACGTGATGCGGCTGCGGCAGGGGGCTAAGCTTCCAGCATTTGGCGATGCCTCGGCCTGCGTGTATTGCACCGCCCGCGGCCTGTGCCGCAAGGGCTTCTGGGAATCCACCGCCGTGCCGGTGCTGAAAACATGATGGTCCACGATCCGCTCAATACCCAGGTCCAGCCTTACCAGCGCGACGGCCATCCCGTGTCGGAGGCCGAGTTCACCCGCGCGGCCTGCGATCCTGCGCGCTCCGTCGTGGTCGAGGCCTGCGCCGGCAGCGGCAAGACCTGGCTGCTGGTGGCGCGCCTGGTGCGCCTGCTGCTGGCCGGCGCCGCGCCGCACGAGATCCTCGCGATCACCTTCACGCGCAAGGCTGCCGAAGAAATGCGCGACCGCCTGCTGGAAGTGCTGGCGCAACTGTCGCGCGATCCCGACGACGACGTCATCGCCGCGCTGGTGCAGCGCGGCCTGAGCCCGGAGGCCGCCCGTGAGGCGCTGCCGCGCGCGCGCCGCTTGCACGCGCAGGTGCTGGCCGCGCCCGGGCGCATGGCCATCGATACCTTCCACGGCTGGTTCGGCACGCTGCTGCGCGGCGCGCCGCTGGCGTCGGGCATCGTGCCCGGCGCGTCGCTGCGCGAAGATGCGTTGCGCATGAAGCGTGAAGCGTGGGCGCCGGTCTGGCGCGCGCTGGCCACGCCGCAATACGAAGACCTGCGCGCCGCATGGGAAACGCTGGTCGACACCGTGGGGGACTTCCAGGCGCGCGCGCTGCTCGACGCCATGTTCCACGCCCGCAGCGAATGGTGGGCGATGCAGGAGGGCGGCAGCCCGCTGCAGGCGCTGTCCGACTGCCTTGGTGAAGACGCCCAGGGCGACGTGCTGCTGCAGGCGCTGGCCGACGAAGGCTGGCGCGATGCCTGCGAGACGCTGGCACTGCGCCTGGGCGGCGGCGGCAAGACCGAGCAGACCCATGCCACGCGCATCACCGACGCGCTGATGGCCATTACTGCCTGGCGCGAAGCCGGCGCGGCGCCGGGCAAGGCCGCCGAACGCGTGTTCGCACAATTGCGCGCGGCGTTCTTCACCACCACGGGCGAGCCGCGCTCGCTGCGCCGGACCAACGCCCTCGTCAAGGCCGCGGGAGGCGAGGGCATGGTCGATACGCTGCTCGACCAGCATGCTTCCATCTGCGCGATGCTCGACGAGATCAGCGCCCGCTGCTGCGAGGCCGCGGTGCTCGCCATCAACCAGGCGCTGTTCTGCATCGGCGACGCGTTGCTGACGCGCTACCAGCAGCACAAGCAGGAACAGCGCGCGATGGACTTCGCCGACCTCGAATGGCAGGCCGCGCAGCTGATGTCCGACGAAGAGACCGCGACCTACCTGCAGGTGCGGCTCGATGCGCGCTACCGCCACCTGCTGCTCGACGAATTCCAGGACACCAACCCGCTGCAGTGGCGCATCCTGCAGGGCTGGCTGGCTGGCTACGCAGGCCTGGGCGAGCGCCCGACGGTGTTCCTTGTGGGCGATCCCAAGCAGTCGATCTACCGCTTCCGCCGCGCCGACGCGCGCCTGTTCGGCGCTGCCGGCGAGATGCTGCGCGACGCGTTCGGGGCGACGGTGCTGCGCACCAACCGCACCCGGCGCAATCGCGCCGAGGTGCTGGAGTGGGTCAATGCCGTGTTCGACGCGGCGCGCGCGGAAGGGCGCTACCCGCTGTACGAGACGCAGACCTCGGCGCTGGCCGAAGGCGGCGGTCCGGTGTGGCTGCTGCCGCTGGTAGAGGCCGAAGAGAAAGCCGAAGGCAAGGCGGGCGACAGCGAAGCGAGCGAGACGGAAGCGCAGGCCGGCGACGGCGCCATGCACCGCGACACGCTGCTGCAGCCGCGCCGGCAGGCCGGCGATTCGCTGCGCCTGGAGGAAGGCCGGCGTGTGGCCGCGTGGCTGCGCCATGTGCGCGACACCGTGCCGGTCCACGAGAACGGCGCCACGCGCCCCGCCCGCTGGAGCGACATGCACCTGCTGGTGCGCCGCAAGACCCATCTCGCCGACTACGAGCGCGCGCTGCGCGAGGGAGGCATCCCATGCCTGAGCCCGCGCCGCGGCGGCCTGCTGGCCACGCTGGAAGCGCTGGACCTGTCGGCCTTGCTGGCCTTCCTGATGACACCGGAGTCCGATCTCGATCTCGCCCATGTGCTCAAGAGCCCGCTGGTCGGCGCGACCGACGATGACCTGCTGGCCCTGGCGCAGCTGGAAGGCGAGGGCGGCTGGTGGGCGCGCATCGAAGCCAGCGGCCTGCCCGGGCACGTCTCGGACGCATTGCGCGAAGGCGTGCCGCGGCTGCGCCAGTGGCTGCGCGTCGCGCCGCACCAGCCGGTGCACGACCTGATCGACCAGATCTTCCACGGCGGCGAAGTCCGGCGCCGTTATGCCGAAGCCGCGCCGCCGGATATCCGCGAGCAGGTGCTGGCCAATCTTGATGCCTTCCTGAAGCTGTCGCTGGATCTGGACGGCGGCCGTTACCCGAGCCTGCCCAAGTTCATCGACGAGCTGCAGGAGATCCGCCGTGGCGACGAGGGCGAGAGCCCCGACGAAGGCGGCATGGGCGACAACGCCGAAGACGTCGAACCGGCGGAGGACGATGCCGCCTTTGCCGGCCTCGACGCAGTTCACATCCTGACCGTGCATGCGGCCAAGGGCCTGGAGGCGCCGTTCGTGGTGCTTCTCGATGCCAACCACAGCGATCCCGCCGCGGACAAGGGCGGGATCCTGGTCGACTGGCCGCCGTCGTCGCCGGTGCCGCGGCATTTCTCGGCGTATGGCAAGCGCAGCGAACGCGGACTGGCGCGCGCGCCGATGTTCGAGGCCGAGGCTGCGCTGGGCGAGCGGGAGAATTGGAACCTGCTCTACGTCGCCATGACGCGGGCGCAGCAGGGCCTGCTGGTCAGCGGCGTGAAGGGCCGCGCCAGTCGCGCCGCCGCCGGCGAGAACAACGCGGAAATCGCCGGCAGCTGGTACGTGTGGCTGCAGGGCGCGGGCGTGGGCGAGATGTTGCCCGCGTACCCAGGGCAACCGGAACAAGCGGGCGACAGCGAGGCGCCAGTACTGGCACGCCTGAGCGAGCCGGTGCGCTTCACCGACTTCCGCCTGCGCTACCGCGACGCCGGGGCGCTGCCATCGTTCGAGGACGACGCGCGGGCCGAGGAGGGTCCGTCGGCAGACGACGGCATCGTCTTCAACGCCGCGGCAGCCCGCCACGGCGAACTGGTGCACGCCCTGCTGGAGCGGCTGACGCGCTATCCGGAAGCCTTTGCCGGCATTCCGGACATCGACACGGTGCTGCGCTGGTTCCCGCTCACCGGCGCGCATACCGTCGAGGCACGGCAAGCGTGGCGCGAGCAGGTAGATGAAGCGCTCGCGGCGGTGCGCGCGATGCTGGGCGCGCCGGCGCTGGCGCCACTGCTGTCGTCGGACGAGGCCGGCAGCGCGCGCAATGAAGTCGAGCTGTATGACGCGCGCGGCCGGCTGCTGCGCATCGACCGGCTGGTCGAGTTCGACGACCGCGTCGTCATCGTCGACTACAAGCTGAGGCTGCTGCCGCAGGAGCACGCCGCCTATCGCGCGCAGCTGGGGCGCTACGTGGCGGCGGTCGCGCCGCTGTTCCCGGGCAAGCGCATCGAGGCCGGCGTGGCCACTGCCGACGGCCAGTGGATTCCCGCCGAGCGGCTGGCGCCGCCGATGCTGACGCAGCAGGGTTCGCTATTCTGAGTGGCGATCGCGCCGGACAGCTTCCGCAAATCGGCGCAGAATGGGCCGTGGGTGCGCCGGGTCCGGCGCGCGCCAGATGGCATGCTGTACTAAAGTGACAGGGACGGCGCTGCAGGCGGCGTGCGCATGTCGATGCGGAAACGATGCGGAAAGCTGTTCGCGTAAGCGTGGGGTGAAGCGGTGGAAGGGTGAAGCAGGAGGGATAGCGGGGAGGTGGACGAGCCTGACCCTCGGCACTGGTGGAAAACGGCTGTGGCTGCTTCGTTCCCGACCTGACCAGGTTGACCGCGCCACCATGCGAGGAGGCCCGTCCGAGCGGCATTGTAACCTAGTCCGAGGCATCGCGTCGAATTGCCTTGTCCGCCATGGGTCATTGCATGCGGCAAGGCGCCGGCTTGATCTGGCGCAGGCAGTGCAGGCCGCGCTGGCCCGACCATGACAGGCCGCCGCATTGCAGCGGCGCGGCGCGCCGGCGATGCGCGTCCCGGATCCACCGATTCACCCAACCTCGGAGCGTGGTGAGCCCAGACATGAACGCAAACGACCAGATCATTCACGGTGCCATGGCGCCGCAGGAAATCTCCACCGAAGTCCTGATCGAAAAATACGCCAAAGGCGAAGAAGGCAGCATTGCCGACGTCAGGCAGCGTGTGGCGCTGGCGCTGGCCCAGGCCGAGCCGGAGGACCAGCGCGAGGCCTGGAGCGCGCGCTTCCTGTGGGCGCAGGAAAACGGCTTCGTGCCCGCCGGGCGCATCAATTCCGCCGCCGGCACCGGTATCCAGGCCACGCTGATCAACTGCTTTGTGCAACCGGTGGGCGACTCGGTGTCGGAAGCGCGCGACGGCCGGCCCAGCATCTACACCGCGGTGGCGCAGGCGGCCGAAACCATGCGCCGCGGCGGCGGCGTCGGCTATGACTTCTCGGCGATCCGGCCGGCGGGCGCGCTGGTGCGTGCGACGCATTCGCGCGCGTCGGGGCCGGTGTCGTTCATGAAGGTATTCGATGCCTCGTGCGCGACGGTGGAATCCGCCGGCGCGCGCCGCGGCGCGCAGATGGGCGTGCTGCGCTGCGACCATCCCGATATCGAGAGCTTCATCCACGCCAAGGACAAGGGCGACCTCACCAACTTCAATATCTCGATCGGCGTCACCGACGAATTCATGCGCGCGGTGCAGGCCGACGGCGAGGTCGAGCTGATCCATGAAGCCGAGCCCGGCGCCGACATGATCGCCGCCGGCGCCTATCGCCGCGACGACGACCAGTGGGTGTACCGCCGCCTGCCGGCACGGCAGCTGTGGGATCAGGTGATGCAGGCCACCTACGACCACGCCGAGCCTGGCATCCTGTTCCTGTCGCGCATCAATGCCGACAACAATCTCTATTACTGCGAGCGCATCGAGGCCACCAATCCCTGCGCCGAGCAGCCGCTGCCGCCGTATGGCTGCTGCTGCCTGGGTTCTATCAACCTGACGCGTTTCGTGCGCCAGCCGTTCTCGCCGCAGGCTGAATTCGACTTCGATGCCTTTGCCGAAGTGGTGCGCGTGGCCACGCGCATGCTCGACAACGTGCTCGACGTGACCTTCTGGCCGTTGCCCGAGCAGCAGGCCGAGGCCCACGCCAAGCGCCGCGTCGGCCTGGGTTTCCTGGGGCTGGGCAGCGCGCTGGTGATGCTGGGCCTGCGCTACGACACCGAGCCGGCGCGGCAACTGGCGGCGCGCATTGCCGAGCGCATGCGCGACGAGGCCTACCTGGCCTCGACCGAACTGGCGGCGCTGAAGGGCGCCTTCCCGCTGCTGGATGTCGACGCCTACCTGCAGAGCGGCTTCGCCAGCCGGCTGCCGCAGGCCGTGCGCGATGCCATTGCGCGCAACGGCCTGCGCAATTCGCACCTGCTGTCGATCGCGCCGACCGGCACGATCACGCTTGCCTTTGCCGACAATGCCTCCAACGGCATCGAGCCGGCCTTCTCCTGGACCTACAACCGCCGCAAGCGGATGCCGGACAACAGCTACCGCTCGTTCGAGGTGGCGGACCACGCCTGGCGCCTCTACCGTCACATGGGCGCCGACATGGCGCAGCTGCCGGACAGCTTTGTCACGGCGCTGCAGATGTCGGCGCTGGACCATATGCGCATGCTGGAAGCGGTGCAGCCGTATATCGACACCAGCATCAGCAAGACCGTCAACGTGCCGGAGGACTATCCGTACGAGGCCTTCCGCCACCTGTACCTGGAGGCCTGGCAGGCGGGGCTGAAGGGGCTGGCGACCTATCGCCCCAATCCGGTGCTTGGCGCGGTGCTGTCGGTCGACGCCCCGGCGGCAGCGCCTGCTGCGGTGGCCGACGACAACCCGCTGGTGCGCCCGTTCAACAGCCGGCCGGTCGGCGACCTGGAGGGCGTGACCTCCAAGGTCGAATACCTGACCTACGAAGGCCACAAGACCGTCTACCTGACCGTCAATTTCATGCGCGTGGCGGGCGTCGCCGACGGCAGGCCCGTGGCCATCGAGCGGCCGGTGGAGTTCTTCATGCCGGCGGGGCAGCGCAGCGAGGGCCAGCAGTGGATCACCTCGACCATGCGGCTGCTGTCGATGGTGGCGCGCTCGGGCGGCTCGGTCGCCAAGGCGCTGGCCGACATGCGCAACGTGGTGTGGGACAAGGGCACCGTGCGCTATGGCTCGCTGGTGCGGCAGGACGGCACCGAGGTGCCGCGTTTCCATGACTCGGAGGTGGCGGCGCTCGGCTATGCGCTGCAGCGCATCCTGATCAAGCGCGGCTTCCTTGATGCGGAAGGCGGGCAGGTGCCGGTGGCGGCGCTGGCAGCCCGCCTGGCGCAGCGCGAGGCGGGCGGGGCGGCGGCCGCGGAGGCCGGGATCGCGGTCCAGGCCGGCGCCGGCGTGGCCACTCCCGGCGTGGGCACCGGCAAGCCTTGCCCGGAGTGTGGCGCGCACGCCCTGCACAAGGTCGACGGCTGTGCGAAATGCGCCAATTGCGGCTACGTGGGCGAATGCGGCTGAGGCCGTCCCGCGCCTGAAACCCGCCAGCGGCGCGGCGCCGCTGGCAGGCCTGCGCTCCAGGCCGCAAACTCCGGCCCCGCCGCGGGTTGCGGGCGGTCGCCATTTGCTACAATCGCCGCCATGAGTTATCAAGTTCTAGCGCGCAAATGGCGCCCCAGGGATTTCACCACGCTGGTCGGCCAGGAGCACGTGGTCCGCGCGCTCACGCACGCGCTGGAACAGCAGCGGCTGCACCACGCCTACCTGTTCACCGGCACGCGCGGGGTCGGCAAGACCACGCTCTCGCGGATCCTGGCCAAGGCCCTGAATTGCACCGGCGCTGACGGTAACGGCGGCATCACCGCCCAGCCATGCGGGGTGTGCAAGGCCTGCACCGAGATCGACAGCGGCCGCTTCGTCGACTACATCGAGATGGACGCCGCCTCCAACCGCGGCGTCGACGAGATGGCGCAGCTGCTCGACAAGGCGGTCTACGCGCCGGGCACCGGGCGCTTCAAGGTCTACATGATCGACGAAGTGCACATGCTCACCAACCACGCCTTCAACGCCATGCTGAAGACGCTGGAAGAGCCGCCCGGGCACGTCAAGTTCATCCTCGCCACCACCGATCCGCAGAAGATCCCGGTCACGGTGCTGTCGCGCTGCCTGCAGTTCAACCTCAAGCAGATGCCGCCAGGGCATATCGTCTCGCACCTGGACCATATCCTGGCGCAGGAAGGCATTGCCCATGACGGCAACGCGCTGCGGCTGCTGGCGCAGGCCGCGCACGGCTCGATGCGAGATGCGCTGTCGCTGACCGACCAGGCCATCGCCTACAGCGCGGGACAGGTCTCCGAGGAAGCAGTGCGCGGCATGCTGGGCGCGATCGACCAGGGTTTCCTGGTGCAGCTGCTCGATGCGCTCGCCGCCGAAGATGGTGCCGCCATGCTGGGCATCGCCGATGCCATGGCCGACCGCAGCCTGTCGTTTGCCGGCGCGCTGCAGGACCTGGCTTCGCTGCTGCACAAGGTGGCGCTGGCGCAGGCCGTGCCGGCTTCGGTGCAGGAGGAATGGCCGGAGGCGGACGATGTGCGCCGCCTCGCCGGCGTGTTCGACGCGCAGGAGGTGCAGCTCTTCTACCAGATTGCCAACCTCGGCCGCAATGAGCTGGCGCTGGCGCCGGACGAGTACGCCGGCTTCACCATGACGCTGCTGCGCATGCTGGCGTTCCGGCCCTCGGCGTCGCCGGAGCCGACGCCCCCGACCGTGGCGCAAGGGCAGGGCGGCGGCGCCGCGCCGTCGCGGCCGCGCAGTGCGGCGCTGGCGGCCGATCCGGCCACGCCCCGGCATGCCGCCGTGGCGGCAGCACCGGCTGCACCTTCCGCTGCACCTTCCGCTGTAGCGGCGCCGATGCCCGTGGCGGCAAAGCCGGCGGCGCCGGCGCCCGTATCCGAACCGGTGGCCGAGCCCGTTGCAACCACCGCACCGGCTGCGCCCGCCGCACCCGCGCGCCCAGCGCCGGATGCTGCCATGTCGCCGGCCCGTGCCGCGCTGGCGGCCGCCCGTGCCGCATCCGCGCGCGGTGGCGCGCGCAATGCCCCGCCGCCTGCCGCGCCCGCCGCCGCAGCGGCTCCCGCGCAGCGTCCGCCGGCACAGCCCTTGCGCGCGCCCGGTGCATCTGCCGTCAGCCGTCCCGCCGCGGCGCCTGCGCGGCCGGCACCGCAGGCACCGGCACAGCGCGCTGTGCCGCAGCCATCGGCCGCGCCCGCCAGGCCAGGTCCGGCCGCTCGCCAGCCCGAACCCGAATCGGTGCCGCCGTGGGAGATGTCCGGCGGCAGCGATGTGCCGCCATGGGAAGACCTGCCGCCGGACTTGCCGGTGATCGGCCCCTATGACAGCGACCCCGGTTTCCGTGCGGACGAGCGAGACAACGGCTTCAGCGACAACGGTTTCAGCGAGCGGCCGGCCCGCGTCAATCCACGCAGCGGCGCCACCAGCGCGCCCGTACGCGAAGCCGAACCTGTGCGTGAGGCCGCTGCGCCCGCGGCACCGGCCGAGGGTGCCAAGTACGTCGCCCCGCGCCCGCCCGCGCCGGCCGAAGACGGCTCGCCGCCGGTCTTCGCCGGCGACTGGCCGGTGCTGGCTGCCGGCCTGCCGCTCAAGGGCCTGGCGCAACAGCTGGCGTACCAGAGCGAACTGACGCAGGTGGTCGGCAAGACCTTCAACCTGCGCATCCCGGTGGCCGCCCTCGGCGAGAACGGCGTCGCCGAACGCCTGCAGCAAGTTCTGTGCGACCACTTCGGCCAGCCCGTGCGCGTGCTGTGCGAAGTCGGCGCGGTCGCGGTCACCGCCGCGGCGGCCGATGCCCAGGCCCGTGCCGAGCGCCAGCGCGAAGCCGAGGCCGCGATCGAGGCCGATCCGTTTGTGCAAGGGCTGCTGCGCGACTTTGGCGGCCAGATCGTGCCGGGCTCGATCCAGCCGCGCGCGGCCTGACAGCCCCAGTCCGCGCCATCCGCCACGAATTTCCACCACCGAATTTTTTTACCGAATCCAGGAGCGTTCCATCATGATGAAAGGTCAACTCGCCGGGCTGATGAAGCAAGCCCAGCAGATGCAGGAAAACATGAAGAAGATGCAGGAGCAACTGGCCCAGATCGAGGTCGAGGGCCAGTCCGGCGCCGGTCTCGTCAAGGTGGTCATGACCTGCAAGAACGACGTCAAGCGCGTCACCATCGACCCCAGCCTGCTGGCCGAGGGCGAGGACAAGGACCTGCTGGAAGACCTGGTCGCCGCCGCCTTCAACGACGCCGTGCGCAAGGCCGAGGCCACCACGCAGGAAAAGATGGGCTCGATGACCTCCGGCCTGCCGCTGCCCCCGGGCTTCAAGCTGCCGTTCTGAAGGCAAGCGTGAAAGCGGGGGGGAAGGGTTCCGCGCCGACTTCGCTGCAGGCGCTGGTCGAGGCGCTGCGGGTGCTGCCGGGCGTCGGGCCGAAGTCGGCCCAGCGCATGGCGTACCACCTGCTGCAGCACGACCGCGAGGGCGCGCGCAAGCTGGGCGACGCGCTGCGCGGCGCGGCGGACCATATCCGCCACTGCCAGCGCTGCAACACCTTCACCGAGCAGGAAATCTGCGAGACCTGCCTGGATGACCGCCGCGACGCCGCGCTGCTGTGCGTGGTGGAAACGCCGGCCGACCAGGTCATGATCGAGCAGACCCTCACTTACCGCGGCAAGTACTTCGTGCTGATGGGCCGGCTGTCGCCGCTGGACGGCATCGGCCCGCGCGAGATCCACCTGGACCGGCTGCTGGCGCGCGCCACCGAGCCGGAGCTGGGCGGGCCGGTCGGCGAAGTCATCGTCGCCACCAACTTCACCAGTGAAGGCGAGGCCACCGCGCACTACATCGGCGAAATGCTGAAGGCGCGCGGCCTCAAGGTGTCGCGGCTGGCGCGCGGAGTGCCGGTCGGCGGCGAGCTGGAATACGTCGACGCCGGCACCATCGCGCGCGCGGTGATGGACCGCCGCAACCTCTGATCCCTGCGGCGCTGGGCGGCATGCCCGCGCCGGACTTTTTCGCGTCCGCCTGTCCCATGAACCTGGCCCGCTTCGATCTCGTCACGCTTGGCTTGTTCGTTGCCGTGGCGCGCCAAGGCAGCATCTCGGCCGGCGCGCGCCAGTCGCACCTGGCGGTGGCGGCCGCCAGCAAGCGCATCTCGGACCTTGAGACCGCGGTGGGCGCGCCGCTGTTTTTCCGCCATGCCGCCGGCGTGCAGCTGACCGAGGCCGGGCAGGCCTGCTTCCACCACGCGCTGACCATCCTGCAGGACGTGGAGCGCATGGCTGGCGTGATGTCCGACTATGCGTCCGGCGTGCGCGGGCAGGTGCGCGTCTGCGCCAACACGTCGGCGATCACGCAGTTCCTGCCCGACGACCTGGCGTCGTTCATGCAGCGCCATCCCACCATCCGCATCGAGCTGGAAGAACAGAACAGCCGCGACATCGTCGCCGCGCTGGTGGAGAACCGCGCCGACGTCGGCATCTTTGCCGACCGCACGCCAGCGGCGGGGCTGATGACGGTCGAGTACCGCCAGGACGAACTGGTCATCATCACGCCGCCCAACCATCCGTTGGCTGCACGCGGCCCGGTGCGGTATGCCGATACGCTCGAATTCGACTTCGTCAGCCTGCCGCAGGAAACTTCGCTGGCGGCGCGTCTGCTCGAAGAAAGCAGCCGGCTCGACCGGCCCTTCCGGCTGCGCATCCAGGTGCGCAGCTTCGACGCCATGTGCCGCATGGTGATGGCCGGCCTCGGCGTGGGCGTGCTGCCGCGCATCGCGGCCGAGCCGCACGTCAAGTCGATGGGTTTGTCGCTGGTGTCGCTGCAGGATGCGTGGGCGCGCCGCTCGCTGCTGATCGGCCTGCGCGATCCTGCAGGCCTGACGGTGTCGGCGCGTCTGCTGATCACCCATCTTTGCGGGGACAAGGCGCCGTTCTGACGTCCTGGGGCGCCAGGTGCCCCCCGGAGCCTTTCGCGTTCCGAGAAAGCCCGCTTCTCCGATTGCCGATTCCTGGCTCGCCCCTCGCTGGGGCACACTCCGTGCCAATGACAGACGCGGCGGTATCGATCACCAGATCGAATTTCCGCGGCGCAACGAATCCCCCGCATTGCACGGAGACACGCCATGGCGCAACAGATCCTCGAGGGCATCCGCGTCCTCGAACTCGGACAACTTATCGCCGGCCCCTTTGCCGCGAAAACCCTGGCCGATTTCGGCGCCCACATCATCAAGGTAGAGCCGCCCGGGCAGGGCGACCCGCTGCGCAAATGGCGCATGCTGCATGAGGGCACGTCGGTGTGGTGGGAAGCGCAGTCGCGCAACAAGGAATCGATCTGCATCGACCTGCGCCAGCCGGAAGGGCAGGCGCTGGTGCGAAAGCTGGCCGCCGAGGCCGATGTGCTGATCGAGAACTTCCGCCCCGGCACCATGGAAAAGTGGGGCCTGGGCTGGGACGTGCTGCATGCCGACAACCCGCGCCTGATCATGCTGCGCGTGTCGGGCTACGGCCAGACCGGCCCCAAGAAAGACGAGCCGGGCTTTGCCGCGGTGGCCGAGGCCATGGCGGGACTGCGTCACCTGACCGGCGAGCCGGGCCGCGCGCCGGTGCGCGCCGGATTGTCGCTGGGCGACACCATCGCCGGGCTGCACGGCGCCATGGGCGTGCTGCTGGCGCTGTACCAGCGCGATGCGCGCGGCGGCGAGGGCCAGGTGATCGACGTGGCGCTGTATGAATCGCTGTTCAACCTGAGTGAAAGCCTGCTGCCGGAATACTCCGCCTTTGGCGCGGTGCGCCAGCCCGCCGGCGGCGCGCTGCCGGGCATCGCCCCGTCCAACGCCTATCCCTGCAGCAGCGGCGAATACGTGCTGGTGGCGGCCAACGGCGATGCCATCTTCAAGCGCATGATGCTGGCCATCGGCCGGCCCGACCTGGCCGATGACCCGGCGCTGGCCCAGAACGACGGCCGCGTGAAACGTGTCGACGAGATCGATGCCGCCATCGCCGACTGGACCCGCACGCAGACGGTGGAATCGGTGCTGGCGGTGCTGCGCGAGGCGCAGGTGCCGTCGGGCCGCATCTATACCGTCAAGGATATTGCCGAAGACCCGCACTACCGCGCCCGCGGCGTGATCGAGTCGGTGACCTCGGCCGGCGGCCTGACCGTGGAAGTGCCGGGCGTGGTGCCCAAGCTGTCGGCCAGCCCGGGCGGCATCCATGACCGCGCGCCCACGTTGGGCGAGCATACCGATGCAGTGCTGAAGCAGGCGGGCTTCGACGATGCCGCCATCGCCGACCTGCGCGCGCGCAAGGTGATCGCATGAGCGCCGCCGCCCAGCTGCGCGGCCCGGCCCGCGTCGAAATCAATGAAGTCGCGCCGCGCGACGGCCTGCAGATCGAGCCGGTGGTGGTGCCCACCGACGGCAAGGTCGCCTTTGTCGATGCGCTGTCGGCCTGCGGCTTCGCCCGCATCGAAGCCACCTCGTTCACGTCGGCACGCGCCATCCCCGCGCTCGCCGATGCCGAAGCGGTGATGCACCAGATCCAGCGCTTCCCCGGCGTGCGCTACACCGTGCTGGTGCCCAACCTGCGCGGGCTGGAACGCGCGCTGTCGTGCCGGCCGGACGAGGTCAACCTGGTGATGTCGGCCAGCGAGACGCATAACCGCGCCAACCTGCGCATGACGCGCGAGCAGTCGCAGGCGCAGTTGCTGGCGATGATCGAAGCCGCCAGCGCCGCCGGCGTGCCGGTCAATATCTCGCTGTCGACGGTGTTCGGCTGCCCCTTCGAGGGCGAGGTCGAGGCCGGCGCGGTGATGGCGCTGGCCACGCGCTTCGCCGAAGCCGGCGCGGCGGGCATTACGCTGTGCGACACCACCGGCATGGCCTATCCCACGCAAGTGGCCGCGCTGTGCGAGCGCTTCCAGGCGGCGCTGCCCGGCACCGGCCTGACCATCCACCTGCACAACACGCGCGGCATGGGCCTGGCCAACGCGCTGGCGGCATGGGAGACCGGCGTAACCCGCTTCGACGCGGCCGCCGGCGGCCTCGGCGGCTGCCCCTATGCACCCGGGGCCAGCGGCAATGTCAGCACCGAGGACCTGGTCCACATGTTCGACTGCATGGGCGTGCAGACCGGGGTCAGCCTCGGCGCGCTGCTCGGCGCGGTGGCCGGCCTGCCGGCGCTGGTCGGGCGCGACATCCACAGCCAGTTGCTCAGCGCCGGCCCGCGCCTGCGCACGCACCAGCCGCCGGGATGGATGGCGGAGCATTTCGCGGTGCAGGCCTAGCGCCGCACCCCGACAACAACAAGACAGCAATACAAATGGAGACCCTCATGAAGCAAGCCCTTCAACGCAACGCTGCCAAGCCGGCCACGTCCACCCTTATCGCCCGGCGCAAGGCCGTCGCTGCCACGCTGGCCGCGCTCGGTACCGCGTGGCTGGCGCCTGCCGCGCTGGCGCAGGACGCCTATCCCGGCCGCCCGGTCACGCTGGTGGTATCCGCCGCGGCAGGCGGCACCACCGACATCGCGGCACGGATGATTTCCGAGCCGCTGTCCAAGGCGCTTGGCCAGCCGGTGGTGGTCGACAACAAGCCCGGCGGCAATGGCGGAATTGCCGCGCAGCTGGTGGCGCGCGCCAAGCCGGACGGCTACACGCTGATGCTGCAGTACTCGGGCTTCCACGTGATCACGCCGCTGCTGATGAAGAACCTGTCGTGGGATCCGGTCAAGGACTTCGCGCCGGTGGCCAATATCCTGTCGGCGCCGCAGGTGCTGGTGGTGCGCCAGAACCTGCCAGTCAAGTCGCTGAAGGAACTGGTCGCATACGCCAAGGCCAACCCGGACAAGCTCAACTACGCGTCGTCGGGCAACGGTTCGCTGCAGCACGTCTCGACCGAGCTGCTGAACCAGATGGCCGGCACCAAGATCGCGCACGTTCCTTACAAGGGCACCGGGCCGGCCATCACCGACCTGCTGGGCGGCACGGTCGACCTGACCATGACCACGCCGCCGCCGCTGATGGGGCATATCGCCGCCGGCAAGCTGCGCCCGCTGGTGGTGACCAGCAAGACGCGCCTGCCCAGCCTGAAGGACGTGCCGTCGGCGCCCGAGGGGGGCTATCCCGACCTCGACGTGTCGTCGTGGTTCGCGATGTATGCGCCGGCCGGCACGCCCAAGGCCGTGGTCGACAAGCTGACCGGCGAGATCGAGAAGATCATGCGCACCGAAGCCTTCCGCAAGAAGGCGGAGGAACTGGGTGCCGAGGCGAAGTACATGAACCCACAGCAACTGGCGCAGTACCAGAAGGCCGAACTGGCGCGCTGGGGCAAGGTGATCAAGTCTGCGGATATTCACGCTGAGTAAGCATTGAAGCGCGGATGTTGTCTCCCCTCTCCCGCATGCGGGAGAGGGGAGCACACCAGGAGCCCGCCTAGGTATAGATACCGATGCGGACCCTCCATCCACCCGGTAGCATCGCAACTTGCCGCACGGCGGCACGCCGTGCTTTCGCGCATCGCCGTCCGAATCCAAATGGACAACAAACGGACAGGAAACGGGTAGGAGACAAGCATGTATAACAAGAAATTCTGGAAGCAGTTCCTGATCGCGCTGGCGCTGTTCCTGGCCGGCTGGTTCACCTTCGGTCATGCGCAGGCGCAGGGCAAGCCGGAGAAAACCAAGGTCACCATCGCGGTCGGCGGCAAGAACCTGTTCTACTACCTGCCGCTGACCATCGCCGAGCGCCAGGGCTATTTCAAGGACGAAGGCCTGGACGTCGAGATCGTCGACTTCGCCGGCGGCGCCAAGGCGCTGCAGGCCGTGGTGGGCGGCAGCGCCGACGTGGTTTCGGGCGCCTACGAGCACACCATCAACCTGCAGGCGAAGGGCCAGCGCTACCAGGAATTCGTGCTGCAGGGCCGTGCGCCGCAGATCGTGCTGGTGGTGTCGAACAAGACCATGCCTAACTTCAAGTCGATCGCCGACCTGAAGGGCAAGAAGATCGGCGTGACCGCGCCGGGGTCGTCGACCAACATGATGGCCAACTTTGTGCTGGCCAAGCATGGCCTGAAGCCGTCGGACGTGTCGTTCATCGGCGTGGGCGCCAGCGCCGGCGCGGTGGCGGCGATGCGTTCGGGCCAGATCGATGCGATGGCCAACCTCGACCCGGTGATCTCGATGCTGATGCAGAAGAACGAGGTGCGCATCGCCTCGGACACGCGCACGCTCAAGGACACGCAGGCGGTGTTTGGCGGCAACATGCCGTCGGGCTGCCTGTATGCATCGCAGGCCTTTATCCAGCAGAACCCCAACACCACCCAGGCGCTGACCAATGCCATGGTGCGCGCGCTGAAGTGGCTGCAGAAGGCCGGCCCGTCCGACATCGTCAAGACCGTGCCGGAAAGCTACCTGCTTGGCGACCGCGCGCTGTACCTGGCCGCGTGGGACAAGGTCAAGGAAGCGATCTCGCCGGACGGCACCATGCCGGCCGATGGTCCGCGCACCGCGCTGAACACGCTGCAGCAGTTCGACGCCGAACTGAAGGGCAAGCCGATCAAGCTGGAAGAGACCTATACCAACGCCTTCGTGCAGAAGGCCAACGCCAAGTACAAGTAAGACCGCGTCGCGCACGCCACCGGCCCGCTGCCCGCAGCGGGCCTTTGCTTTGCGGCAGCGGCAGGCATTCCCTCATCACTCGCCAGCGGCACGAATGGCGAACGACACGGTGCACCATGAGCATTCCCGCACTTTCCCTCGACAAGGTCACCTGCACCTTTGTCTCGCGCGATGACCGCAGTCAGCGCTATACCGCGGTCAAGGACGTCACGCTGTCGATCCAGCCGGGCGAGTTCGTCTCGGTGGTCGGCCCGACCGGCTGCGGCAAGTCGACGTTGCTGAACGTCGGGGCGGGCCTGCTGGAGCCTTCCAGCGGCGAGGTACGCGTGTTCGGCGAGCCGCTGCGCGGCATCAACCGGCGCGCCGGCTACATGTTCCAGACCGAGGCGCTGATGCCGTGGCGCAGCGCGCTCGACAACGTCGTCGCCGGGCTCGAATTCCGCGGCGTGGCGCGCGCCGAGGCCGTGCGGCAGGGCGAGGACTGGCTGCGCCGCGTGGGCCTGGGCGGCTTCGGCGACCGCTATCCGCACCAGCTCTCCGGCGGCATGCGCAAGCGCGTGGCGCTGGCGCAGACGCTGGTGCTGGACCCGGACATCATCCTGATGGACGAGCCGTTCTCGGCGCTCGATATCCAGACGCGACAACTGATGGAGAACGAGGTGCTGGACCTGTGGGCCGCGAAGCGCAAGGCGGTGCTGTTCATCACCCACGACCTCGACGAGGCCATCGCCATGAGCGACCGCGTGGTGGTGCTGTCGGCAGGCCCGGCCACGCATCCGATCGGCGAGTTCGCCATCGACCTGCCGCGCCCGCGCGACGTGGCCGAGATCCGCAATCATCCGCGCTTTGTCGAACTGCATGCCGCGATCTGGGACGTGCTGCGCGAGGAAGTGCTCAAGGGCTATGCGCAGCAGCTCAAGGTGGCCTGAGCCTGCCATTGCTACGTCATCACAACGACAACCGAACGACAACCGAACCCTGATGGCATTCCGCAACGACTCCAAGGGCATGCTGCGCGTCTGGCAGCTGCTGGTGCTGGTGGTGATCCTGGGCATCTGGCACATCGCCACGCGTTCGCAGCAGGTCGCCTTCTTCTTTGGCGAACCGCTGATGGTCGCGCAGCGGATCTGGAACTGGTTTTTCATCGAGCGCGATATCTACCTGCACCTGGGCGTGACGCTGCTCGAGACCGTGCTGGCCTTCGGCATCGGCACGCTGGCGGGTCTCGGCGTAGGCCTGTGGCTGGCGCTGAGCCCGATGACCTCGGCCATCCTGGATCCCTACGTCAAGGCGATGAACTCGATGCCGCGCGTGATCCTGGCGCCGATCTTCGCGGTGTGGTTCGGCCTGGGGATCTGGTCGAAGGTGGCGCTGGCGGTGACGCTGGTGTTCTTTATCGTCTTCTTCAACGTCTACCAGGGCGTGAAGGAAGTGAGCCCGGTGGTGCTGGCCAACGCGCGCATGCTGGGCGCAAACCAGCATCAGCTGCTGCGCCATGTGTACCTGCCGAGTGCAACCAGCTGGGTGTTTTCGTCGCTGCATACCTCGGTGGGACTGGCCTTCGTCGGTGCAGTCGTGGGCGAGTACCTGGGCTCGGCGCGCGGCGTGGGCTACCTGATCCTGCAGGCCGAGGGCACCTTCGACATCAACACGGTGTTTGCCGGCATCGTGGTGCTGACGGCATTCGCGCTGATGCTGGACTGGATGGTCGGCATCGGCGAGAAGCGGCTGATGAAGTGGCAGCCCAGGAGCGGGGAGACGGAGAAGCTCTGACCTCCGGGTCCGCGCTGGTTTGCTTCCTTTGCCTTAAGCGAGAGACGGGCACACAGTCCTGTGGCCCCGAAACAGACCGACACCGTCAGCAGCGGGCGCAGGGCGTTGCCGCATGTCCTGCGCCTTTCTCTAATCGGCGGCGGGCAGGGCGCCCGCCGCCTGGCGCGTGCTTCAGCGCACGCCGAGGGCACGATTAGGGCACGATCACGATCTTGCCGGTCACCTTGCGCGCTTCCATGTCCTTGAGCGCCTGCGGCGCCTGTTCCAGCGGATAGCGCGCCGAGATATGCGGACGGATCTTGCCTTCCTTCATCCAGCCCAGCATCTGCGCCATGTTGGCCTGGTTGGCCTTAGGCTCGCGGCGCACGAAGTCGCCCCAGAACACGCCCACCAGCGATGCGCCCTTGAGCAGCGCCAGGTTCAGCGGCAGCCTCGGGATCTCGCCATTGGCAAAACCCACCACCAGGTAGCGGCCGCGCCAGCCGATCGAGCGGAACGCCGGCTCGGCATAGATGCCGCCCACCGGATCGTAGACCACATCCGGGCCCTTGCCGTCGGTCAGCGCCTTGACGCGCTCGCGGAGGTCTTCGGTGCTGTAGTTGATCAGCGCATCGGCTCCGTGCTCCTTGCACACCGCCAGCTTTTCGTCGGTAGACGCGGCGGCGATCACGCGCGCGCCGATGGCCTTGCCGATCTCGATCGCCGCGATGCCCACGCCGCCGGCCGCACCCAGCACGAGCATGGTCTGGCCCGCCTTCAGCTCGCCGCGGTCGATCACCGCATGGTGCGAAGTGCCGTAGGTCAGCGTGAAGGCCGCGGCGGTCTCGAAGTCGATGCCCGGCGGCATCGGCACCACCGAGGCGGCGGGCGCCTTGGCCTGCGTGGCAAATGCGCCATTGCCCAGGTAGGCGATGACCTTGTCGCCCGGCTTGACGTGGGTGACGCCTTCGCCCACAGCATTGACCACGCCGGCCAGCTCGGAGCCGGGGCTGAACGGCAGCGCAGGCTTGGCCTGGTATTTGTTCTGGATGATGAGCACATCCGGGAAGTTGACGGCGGCCGCCTTCACGTCGATGACCACTTCGCCAGCGCCCGGCACCAGGTCAGGCAGGGTTTCCACGGTCAGGGAATCAGGGGGGCCCCAGGCTTTGCACAGTACGGCTTTCATCTTGTCTCCGTTTCGATGTGTATGGCTTCCGCGCCAGTCAAGCTTAAGCGGGCGGGCAGGGCAAGTGTAGCGTACAAATAGCACGGTCGTTCTGTTCCATGCCGAACCCGCGGGGGCGGTTATTTGCGCCCTGCATACCGGCTCGCGGCGTGCGCCCGGACGGGATTCCGGCGCGGCGCACGGGGCGCTTGTGCGGCGCGCGCTCAGGTACAATCGCGCCATGCATATCCTCCTTGCCAACGATGACGGTTATCTCGCGCCGGGATTGGCCGTTCTGCATGCTGCGCTCGCCCCGCTGGGCCGGATTACGGTCATTGCGCCCGAGCAGAACCACAGCGGCGCTTCCAACTCCCTGACGCTGCAGCGCCCGCTGTCGATCTACGAAGCGCGCGAAGGCGTGCAGAAGGGATTCCGCTTCGTCAACGGCACGCCGACCGACTGCGTGCACATCGCGCTGACCGGGCTGCTGGATGAGAAGCCCGACCTGGTGGTGTCCGGCATCAACCAGGGACAGAACATGGGCGAGGACGTGCTGTATTCCGGCACCGTCGCCGCCGCCATCGAAGGCTATCTGCTCGGCATCCCGTCGGTGGCCTTCTCGCAGGTCGACAAGGGCTGGGAGCATCTCGATGCAGCCGCGCGCATCGCGCGCACCGTGGTCGAGCGCATCATCAGCCAGCCGCCCGCCGAGCCCTTCCTGCTCAACGTCAATATCCCGAGCCTGCCGTTCGAACATATCAAGGGCTATCGCGCCACGCGCCTGGGCAAGCGCCATCCTTCCCAGCCGGTGATCACGCAGGTGAATCCGCGCGGCGACACCAACTACTGGATCGGCCCGGCCGGCGATGCGCGCGATGCCAGCGAAGGCACGGACTTCCATGCCACTGCCGCCGGCTATGTCTCGCTGACGCCGTTGCAGCTCGACCTGACCCACCGCGGGCAGCTCGACGCGCTCGACCAGTGGCTGAAATAGGCAGCCGCTCCGCAGTGTCGCGCCCCCGATGAGTTCCACGCCCCGACGCAACAAGTTCCCCCTGCCGCTGGACGCGGTCGTCGAACGCAAGCCCGCACCGGCACGCACCGCCGGCATGCCTGCCGTCGACGCGCGGCGCACGGGGACGGCAGCCGCGCCGCCCCCGAAACCCGCCAAGCCAAGGCTGCCGCGTACAGCCGCGCCTGCGCCGGCGCCCGCACCCGCGAGCGCCGTGGAGCAGCGCGCCTCGGCGGCTACGGCCGGCGGCGGGGGCATGGCTTCCGCGCGTGCGCGTGCCGCGCTGGCGGGCCGGCTGCGCGCCGGCGGCATCCGCGACGAGCGCGTGCTGTCGGCCATCGCCACGGTGCCGCGCCACCTGTTCGTCGAGCCGGGGCTGGCCTCGCAGGCGTATGAAGACGCCGCGCTGCCGATCGGCCACCAGCAGACCATTTCCAAACCGTCGGTGGTGGCGCGCATGATCGAACTGCTGCGCGACGGCCTGGCCGCCGACACGCCGCTGGAGCGCGTGCTGGAGATCGGCACCGGCTGCGGCTACCAGGCCGCGGTGCTGAGCCAGGTGGCGCGCGAAGTCTTCTCGATCGAGCGCATCCGGCCGCTGCACGAACAGGCCAAGGCGAACCTGCGCCCGCTGCGCGTACCCAACCTGCGCCTGCACTATGGCGACGGCATGCTCGGGCTGCCGCAGGCGGCCCCGTTCTCGGCCATCATCCTGGCCGCTGCCGGCATGGAGGTGCCACAGGCGCTGCTGGAACAGCTGGAGGTAGGCGGGCGGCTGATCGCCCCGGTGGCCGTGGTGCCGCCGGCGGGCGTGCCCGGCCAGACGGTGACGCAGCAGCTGCTGCTGATCGAGCGGCGCAACCGCCATCGCTTTCACCGAACCGCGCTTGAAGCCGTTTTCTTTGTGCCCTTAAAATCGGGCACCATCTGAGTCGAACTATGCACAACATCGTGAAATCGCAATATTTCGCACGCGCCGGTCAACTTTTTACGGCTTCCGCGCTGACGGCCCTGCTGGCCGCCTGCGCTAATTCGCCGATGCCGGCCCCTGTCGTTGACCGCACCTCCACCTCGGGCGCTGCCGCCGCGTCGATGGAGCCGGCCCCGCCTGGATACTATCGGGTCAAGCGAGGCGATACGCTTTATCGAATCGCCCTGGAAAACGGCCAGTCGTACCGTGACGTCGCGACCTGGAACAACCTGTCCAATGTGAACCAGATCGAAGTTGGCCAGTTGTTGCGCATCGTGCCTCCGGGTGCCGACGTCAACGCTGCGCCCGGGGTTTCCACCACGCCGATCGCCCCGGCCACGGTGCAGTCCCAGCCGATCGACCAGGCGCGCCCGGTGGGCACGCCCGCAGCACCGCCTGCCGCCGCAGCGGCGGCGCCGGCAACGCCCGCGGCAGCGGCCGCCACCCCCGCCGCGCCGGCCGCTGACGGCGCGATCAAGCTGGCCTGGCCGGCAACCGGCCAGATGGTCGGTAAATTCGATGACAAGGGCAATAAAGGCATCGATATTGCGGGCAAGAAGGGCGATGCGGTGCTGGCCGCCGACGATGGCCGAGTGATTCACGTTGGCCCCTTGCGCGGCTACGGGAATCTTGTCATCATCAAACACAACGAGACATTTCTTACTGCGTACGGGCACAACGAAAAGGTGCTCGTGGCAGAGCAATCCGCGGTCCGCAAGGGCCAGAAGATTGCGGAGATGGGCAACAGTGATACCGACCGGGTGAAGCTTCACTTCGAAGTTCGCAAGAACGGAAAACCGGTTGATCCGATGCGGTACCTGCCGCCACAGTGAGGGTTCATGCCACGCCAGAAAACCGTCTCCTCCGGAACAACTGTCAGCAGGGCTCGCCGTCCCAAGCAGCCGGAAGTGAAGGCTGGTGTGGCACATCCCGACGAGCACGCCGACGCGCAAGCGTTCGAGCCCGATCTCGCTGCCGACCTGATTCCCGCGACCGACGAGCCGATCGCCACGTCCACTTCGGTGGGCCTGCGCGAAGCGGACCTGCTCGCCGACGACAACGACCGCCATCTGCGCGATGATGACGATGACGAGTCCGAGGACGAGGAAGACAGCGAAGGCGAGAACGGCAGCGACGGCGCAGCGGCCGAGCACGATGACTTCCGCACGGTGCTGCATACCGAGCTGGCCGCCGACACCGTCCAGCATTACCTGAACCGCATCAGCATCAAGCCGCTGCTGTCCGCGCCGGAGGAACTGCATTTTTCCACGCTGGCCAAGGACGGCGACTTTGCCGCGCGCCAGGTCATGATCGAGCGCAACCTGCGGCTGGTGGTCAGCATCGCCAAGGGTTACCTCAATCGCGGCGTGCCGCTGCTCGACCTGATCGAGGAAGGCAACCTGGGCCTGATGCACGCGATCGAGAAATTCGATCCGTCGCGCGGGTTCCGCTTCTCGACCTATGCGACCTGGTGGATCCGCCAGAGCATCGAGCGCGCCATCATGAACCAGGCCCGCACCGTTCGCCTGCCGGTGCACGTGATCCGTGAACTGAACCAGGTGCTGCGCGCCAAGCGCCATCTGGAGAAGGGCGGCACCGACGGGCGCGATGCCAGCCTGGAAGACATCGCCCACCTGCTGGGCAAGACGCCGGACGAAGTGCAGGACGTCCTGGCACTCAACGAACATACCACCTCGCTCGATACGCCGTTCGACCTCGATCCCGGCTCGAGCCTCCTGGATTTCCTCTCCGACGAGCACAACGCCGCCCCCGACCAGGAGGTGGCGCACCGCGAGCTGGAAGGGCTGATGAAGCTCTGGCTGGCACGCCTGTCGGAAAAGCATCGCTATGTGGTGGAGCGCCGCTTCGGCCTCAACCATATCGAGCCCGCCACGCTGGAAGAGCTCGCCGAGGAGATGGGCCTCACGCGCGAGCGCGTACGCCAGATCCAGCAGGAGGCGCTGGTCAAGCTCAAGCGGCATTTCGCTTCGCAAGGTGTCAGGAAGGACGCCGTTTTATGACCCCTGTGCTGGTATTCGACATCGAGACCATTCCCGATGTCGCCGGCCTGCGCCGTTTGCATGACCACCCCGATGCGATGAGCGACGGCGAAGTCGCCGAACACGCCTTCGCCGCCCGCCGCGAGAAAACCGGCAGCGATTTCCTGCCGCACTACCTTCAGCGTGTCGCCGCGATTTCCTGCGTGCTGCGGCGCATGCACCGCGATGGCTCGGCGGTGTTCCATGTGGGCTCGCTCGGCACCATCGAGGACAACGAAGCCACGCTGATCCAGAAGTTCTACGAACTGATCGCCCGCTACAGCCCGCAACTGGTTTCATGGAACGGTGGCGGATTCGATCTCCCCGTGCTGCATTACCGCGGCCTGGTCAACGGCGTCACCGCGCCGCGCTACTGGGAGATGGGCGAGGGCCGCGACGAAGATAGCCGTGACTTCAAGTGGAACAACTACATCAGCCGCTACCACATGCGGCACCTGGACTTGATGGACCTGCTGGCGATGTACCAGCCGCGCGCCAGCGCGCCGCTGGATGACCTCGCCAAGCTCTGCGGTTTCCCGGGCAAGATGGGGATGGATGGCAGCAAGGTCTGGCATGCTTACCAGGCTGGCCAGCTCGACGAGATCCGCGCCTACTGCGAGACCGACGTCGTCAATACCTACCTGATGTACTGCCGTTTCCAGCTGATGCGCGGCGGCATGTCGCCGCGCGAGTTCGACATGGAGATGGAACTCGTTCAGGAATCGCTGGCGGAACTGCCTGGCGAACAGTGGATGGAATACCTGCAGGCCTTCCGCCTGCAGCGCCTCACGCCCGAAGCCGACGACTTCGAGGACTGATCGCGCCTGCGCCCGCGGACACCCGCCGGCGGGTGCCATGGCCTTAAAGGTCCAGCGATAGCAGGATCGGCTGGTGGTCCGAGTCGGCCGTATCTGCGTTGATCTCGCAACGCCGGATCCGCGCGGCCAGGTTGTCCGTGACGAACATGAAGTCGCAGGCGAACGGTGGCTCGGGCCATTGCTCCTTGTCATGGATGGCGCAGGTCGGCGCGTGCGGCTGGCCGGGATGTGTGAGCAGCCAGGCGTCGCGCCATGGCGTGGTGGCGTCGTCGAACGGCTCCAGCATGCGCCGATAGGCAATGTCGTCGGGTTTGCTGTTGAAATCGCCGCACAGGATGGCTTCGGCGGGGCGCGGTTCCGGCGTGAACGGCCCGGGCCACTTCTCGCTGCGGCCCGGGCGACGCGCGTGGTCGCAGGCCTGGGCATGCCAGTCGCGCAGGGCTTCGGCCTGCGCCGCGCGCTGGAGCGCCGAGTAATACTCAAGGTGCGTGCAGATCACGCGCAGCGACTGCGTGCCGGCTTCGACAGTGACTTCCAGCGCAACGCGCGGCATCGACGCCACTTGCGGGTCCGCCGGCCACGGCAAGGCGTGCCGGAATACCTCGCGTACTGGTAGCCGCGTGGCTATCAGGTTGCCGAATTGCTTGTGTGTGCCGTTGCGGTCGCGCCGGTCCACGCCTGACGCAAAGAGCAGGTGATAGCCTGGCAGCAGGGCGGTCAGTTCGGCAACCTGGTCGATGCCTGGCTCGCCGCGCAGTTCACCGAATCCGCGCGTGACTTCCTGCAGGCAGATCACATCGGCATCGGCCATCGCGTGCAGTGTGTCCACCTGCCGCGCCAGGTCCACACGCCCGTCCGCGCCGCGGCCCCATTGGATATTCCAAGAAATCAGTTCCATGCGACGCCTCCATCGTTGACCCGGCCGGTCTGGCATACAATCGCGCTTTCGTAAAACAATACGTCAGGTTTTATCTGGTGTCCCAAGCCGTGTCCTCCCCACAAGAAACGACCGCCGTCGCGCCCGAATCAGCTGCACCGGGTGCCGCTCCCGCCGCAAAAGAGCCCCGTGGCCGTGGCAATGCCAATGGCAATGCTCCGGGCGTCGACCCCGTGGTGTCGATCGACAGCCTCGACATGGAGGCACGCGGCGTCGGCCGCCTGGTGAACGAGGACGGCACGCCTGGCAAGGTGATCTTCGTCGAAGGCGCATTGCCGGGCGAGACCGTCAGTTATCGCAGCTACCGGCGCAAGCCCAGCTTCGAGCAGGCGCACCTCGGCGAAGTCCTGCAAGAATCGGTGATGCGCGTAAAGCCGGGCTGCCAGCATTTCGGTGTCTGCGGCGGGTGCTCGATGCAGCATCTGGATTCGCGCGCGCAGCTTGCGATCAAGCAGCGCGTGCTGGAAGACAACTTGTGGCACCTGTCCAAGGTGAAGCCCGACGTGGTGTTCCGGCCGATCGCCGGTCCGGACTGGGGCTACCGCTACCGCGCGCGCCTGACCGTGCGCCACGTGGTGAAGAAGGGCGGCGTGCTGGTGGGCTTCCATGAGCGCAAGAGCAGCTATGTCGCCGACATGACGCGTTGTGAAATCCTGCCGCCGCATGTCTCGGCGATGCTGGTGCCGCTGCGCGAACTGGTGGCGGGCCTGTCGATCCGCGACCGCATGCCGCAGATCGAGCTGGCCGTCGGGCATGAAGTGACGGCGCTGGTGCTGCGCATCCTCGAGCCGCTGACCGATGCCGACAAGGACCTGCTGCGCGCCTTCGCCGATAAATACAAGGTGCAGTTCTGGCTGCAGCCGAAGGGGCCGGACACGGTCTACCCGTTCTACCCGACCGACGTCGAGCTGGCCTATACGCTGCCGGAATTCGGCATCCGCATGCCGTTCAAGCCGACCGACTTCACGCAGGTGAACCACCAGATCAATCGCGTGCTGATCGGCCGCGCGCTGCGCCTGCTCGATGCGCAGCCGGGCGACCGCCTGCTCGACCTGTTCTGCGGCATCGGCAATTTCACGCTGCCGCTGGCCACGCAGGGCAAGTCGGTGATGGGCATCGAGGGCAGCGAGGCGCTGACCACGCGCGCACTGGCCAATGCGGAATACAACGGGCTGGCCGCCAAAACCGAGTTCGCGTGCCGCAACCTGTTCGAAGTCACTGCCGACGACATCGCCGCGCTGGGCCGCTTCGACCGCTGGCTGGTCGATCCGCCGCGCGAAGGCGCGCTCGCGGTGAGCAAGGCGCTCGGCGAGCTGGCGCAGCAGGGCAGCCACGTGCTGCCGCGGCGCATCGTCTACGTGTCGTGCAGTCCCGCCACGCTGGCGCGCGATGCCGGCCTGCTGGTGCACGAGGCGGGCTACCGCCTGAGCGGCGCCGGCGTGGTCAATATGTTTCCCCACACGTCGCACGTGGAGTCGATTGCGGTATTCGACCGCGACTGACCGCGCCGTGCGCCAAAAGAAAAAGCCGGCCTTGGCCGTAATGCCGTTCAGTTAAGTCTGAACGGCATTTTTCTTTGCAGGGGTTGTAAACAAGGTGTCGAGCTGTTAACTTGCCGTTCCGATGCTATCGGAACAAGTCCACGCCACCCTTGAGCTTAGTGAGCCGGCCAGTTTTGCCCGGCTCAGCGAGCACCTGCCGATGGCTTGGATTGAGCAAGCGCTGGCAGCCTCGGGGACAGCGTCCGTTCGCCGGCGCCGACTGCCAGCAGAGCAGGTGGTCTGGCTGGTCATCGCGCTGGCGCTCTATCGGCACCAATCGATTCCCGATGTGCTGGAGACGCTGGACCTGGCACTGCCCAACGATGCCAACGCCTGTGTCAGCAAGAGCGGGATCGCCCAAGCCCGCGAGCGGCTTGGAGACAAGCCTCTGTTGTGGCTGTTCGAGCAGACCGCACGGGCGTGGGTGGCTCAGGATGCTGCGCACTACAAATGGAAGGGCTTGGCGCTTTACGCCATGGATGGGACCACCTTCCGCACTGCCGATAGCCCTGAGAATCGCCTCCACTTTGGCGCGCAGAGCTACGCCAGCGGCAAGGTCGCCAGCTATCCACAAGTCCGCGGGGTCTCGCTCACGGCTGTTCCCACCCATCTTGTTGCCGATATCGCCTTTGGCTGCTATGGGCGCAACGAGATGCTCTATGCCAAGGAGCTCATTGAGCGGATCCCGGATCATTCGTTAACGATCTTTGACAAGGGCTTTCTGGCCGCAGAGATCCTGTGGGGCTTGCGCATGGGCGGCAGCGAGCGCCACTTCCTGATCCCCGCTAAGAAGAATCTGCAGTGGGAGTTGCTCTCAGGCAACGAGGGCGATGGCATCGTCCAGATGAAGGTCTCGCCTCAGGCTCGCCGCAAGAATCCTGCCTTGCCAGAGACTTGGACAGCTCGCGCGATCCGGGACGAGGACTCAGACCGCGTCCTGTTGACCTCGTTGACAGACCGTCGGCGCTTCAAGGCAGCCGACATCATTGGGTGCTACAAGCGCCGTTGGGAAATCGAAACCAGCTATCGGCCCCCGTGAAGTCAAAGCCCTGCCTAAGCGCTACACCGTCCGGTTCCTCAGAAAGGACCTTAACTGAACGGCATTACGGCCTTGGCCGGCTTTTTTCATGCCGCGGCGTTTGCCGTCATTCCCGGCTGCCGCCGAAGATGCCCAGCAGCGCCAGCAGGTTGGCGAAGACGTTGTACACGTCGAGGTAGATCGCCAGCGTGGCGGTGATGTAGTTGGTCTCGCCGCCGTTCACCACGCGCTGTACATCGAACAGGATGTAAGCCGAGAAGATACCGATCGCGATCACCGACACCGTGATCATCAGCGACGGCAGCTGCAGCCAGATATTGGCAACGCTGGCCAGGATCAGCAGGATCAGGCCGACGAACAGGAACTTGCCCAGGCCGGAAAAATCGCGCTTGCTGACGGTGGCGATGGTCGCCATCGCGCCGAACACTGCCGCCGTGCCGCCAAAGGCGTACATGATCAGCGCCGGTCCGTTGGAAAACGCCAGCGTTGCGCTGATCAGGCGCGACAGCATCAGTCCCATGAAGAACGTGAATGCCAGCAACAGCACCACGCCCATGCTGCTGTTCTTGGTTTTCTCGATGGCGAAGAAGAACCCGAACGCGATGGCCAGGAACAGGATTAGCGACAGGCCGGGGCTGCCCGCCATGAAGCTGAAGCCGGTGGCCACGCCGACCCATGCACCCAGCACGGTGGGGATCATCGAAAGGGCCAGCAGCCAGTAAGTGTTGCGCAAGACCCGGTTGCGAACGACGACGTCAGTGACGGTCGACGCACTGTTGCCGAAACCGTAGGTATTCAGCTTGTTATCCATGGTGACTCCTGTCTCGAAACGGTGAGGCGCCGGGCCTGTCCGAAATAAAGAGAATTTTCGGATCGACCGCGGACGGAACCATCGTCAATGTGGCATCTGGTTGGCCGAATTGCAAGGGCGGGGTAATCCCGCAGGCACCCGCGCCCCTGTTTCGGCCTGTTCCGTGCTGCCTTCGTTTGACGGACGCCGGGGCGCCACGTTCCAGACATGACGAGGATGTAATGTGCAGCCAGTGCTACTTGCGGCCAGGATGTGGCTTTTGACCGGTGACACCCGCGCCAGAGCGGCCCAGACCCTCGAAAGGGTCATCGTCTTCGTGCTAGAATTGCACGTTTAATCCATTTGTAACCCCTTCATTTTTCGGAGTTTTTCATGGCGATCGAACGCACCCTGTCGATTATCAAGCCGGATGCCGTGGCCAAGAACGTCATCGGCCAGATCTACGCCCGTTTCGAGGCCGCCGGCCTGAAGATCGTTGCTGCCAAGATGGTGCACCTGTCGCGCGGTGAAGCCGAGCAGTTCTATGCTGTGCACAAGGAGCGTCCGTTCTTCAAGGATCTGGTCGACTTCATGGTTTCCGGTCCGGTCATGATCCAGGCCCTGGAAGGCGATAACGCCATCGCCAAGAACCGTGACCTGATGGGCGCCACCGACCCGAAGAAGGCCGAGAAGGGCACCATCCGCGCCGACTTCGCCGACAGCATCGACGCCAACGCCGTGCACGGCTCGGACGCCGCCGAAACCGCTGCCGTGGAAGTTTCCTTCTTCTTCCCGAGCATGAACGTCTACAGCCGCTAATTGGCTGCTGACTGAACTGAAGCCGAGTTTGCCGTCATGAACGATCTCGTCAACCTGCTCGACCTCGACGCGGACGCGCTCACCGCCTATTGCGGCGAGCTCGGCGAGAAGCCGTTCCGTGCGCGGCAACTGCAACGCTGGATCCACCACTACGGTGCCAGCCGTTTCGACGCCATGTCGGATCTCGCCAAGTCGCTGCGCGAAAAGCTCTCGACCCGGGCCGAGATCCGCGCGCCTGCCGCCATCACCGACAACCTGTCGGCCGACGGCACGCGCAAGTGGCTGCTCGACGTCGGTGAGGGCAATGCGGTGGAAACGGTGTACATCCCCGAGGAAACGCGCGGCACGCTGTGCGTCTCCTCGCAGGCGGGCTGCGCGGTCAACTGCCGCTTCTGCTCGACCGGCAAGCAGGGCTTTTCGCGCAACCTGACCACGGGCGAAATCATTGGCCAGCTGTGGATGGCGGAGTTTGCCATGCGCGAGCAGCTGGGCCGAGGCCCCAAGGACGACCGCGTCATCTCCAACGTGGTGATGATGGGCATGGGCGAGCCGCTGCTGAACTACGATGCCGTGGTGCCGGCCATGCGGCTGATGCTGGACGACAACGCCTACGGCCTGTCGCGCCGCCGCGTGACCCTGTCCACTTCCGGCGTGGTGCCGATGATGGACCGGCTGTCCAAGGACCTGCCGGTGGCGCTCGCCGTGTCGCTGCACGCGTCCAACGACGCCTTGCGCGACGTGCTGGTGCCGCTGAACAAGAAATACCCGCTGGCCGAACTGATGGCGGCATGCCGCCGCTACCTGGAATTCGCGCCGCGCGATTTCATTACTTTCGAATACTGCATGCTGGACGGCGTCAACGATGGCGTCGAGCATGCGCGGGAACTGCTGAAGCTTGTCGCCGACGTGCCGTGCAAGTTCAACCTGATCCCGTTCAACCCGTTCCCCGAATCGGGCCTGAAGCGTTCCAACAACGAGCAGATCCGGCGCTTCGCGCAGGTGCTGATGGACGCGGGCATCGTGACCACCATCCGCAAGACGCGCGGCGACGATATCGACGCCGCCTGCGGACAGCTGGCCGGGGAAGTGAAGGACCGTACCCGCCTGGCCGAGCGCGGCAAGTTCGGCAAGATCACGCCACTGGTGCCGGTCAACAGCGCCGGCCAGCCTCGGGAGGCTCGCCCTGCATGATCCGTCTGATCGCTGCGGCCCTGTTCGGGCTGCTGATGTTGTCCGGCTGCCAGCTGCCGCACTCGCCGGCTCAGGATCTCCAGACCGCTTCCGACCAGACCGATGCAAGGCGCCGCGCCGGCATCCGGCTGCAGCTGGCCACCAACTATCTCGAAGCCGGCCAGAATGCGGTCGCGCTTGACGAGATCAAGCAGGCGATCGCCATCGATCCGTCGCTCGCGGATGCCTACCATGTGCGCGCGCTGATCTACATGAATATGAACGAGCAGGCGCTGGCCGACGACAGCTTCCGCACCGCGGTATCGATGCGCGGCAACGACGGCGACCTGCTCAACAACTATGGCTGGTTCCTGTGCCAGTCGGGCCGCTATGGCGAGGCCGTGCCGATGCTGCAGCGCGCCGTGTCGGCGCCGTCGGCCGGTGGTCCGGTGAAACCGCTGATCAGCCTGGGTGCGTGCGAGCTGCGTCGCGGCAACAGCGCCGATGCGGAAAAGAATCTGAAGGCCGCACTAGGCTACGACCGCAACAATCCGGTGGCAAACACCAATCTGGCGCTGGTCTACTACCGGCGCGGCGATTTCGCGCAGGCCCGGCAGTATGCCCAGCGCGTCAACAGCAGCCAATTTGCCAGTGCGCAATCCCTCTGGCTGGGAGCGCGCATTGCACACCGCCAGGGCGATGGCCGCACGCAGGATGCGCTGGTCGCGCAGCTGCGCAGCCGCTTCCCCGATTCGCGTGAGTTGACCGCATACGAACAAGGAGCATGGGATGAGTGAGCACGACCGCGCCGCAGGCCAGGCCGTACCGACGCAATACGTCGGCGGTGGCGCGCACGAAGGAGAACGCGAAGCCGCAGCGCGCGAGATTGGCGCGGCACTGGCGCGCGAGCGCGAAGCGCAGCGGCTGTCGGTGGAAGATGTCAGCGCACGCCTGAAAGTGGCGGCGCCAAAGCTGCGCGCGATCGAAGCCGGCGACCTGCAGTCGCTGCCCGACGTCACTTTCGCCAAGGGCGTGATGCGGGCCTACGCGCGCATGCTGCATGTCGATATCGACGCGCTGCTGGCGCGCTTCCAGCCTCCGGTGGCACCGGTCAACGAAATCGCGCGCCAGCGCGAGGGCAGCCTCAATGCGGCGTTCGACGACCGCAAGCGCTTCCGCAGCGGCGGAGCTGGCGGCCGCTGGGTCTGGCTGGCGCTGGTGGCGGTGGTGCTGGCCGCCGGTGGCTGGTTCGGCCTGGACCATATCCGCCAGTGGATCGAGACCCGCAGCAGCGCGACCGAGACTGCCGTGACGGAAGAACATGCCGCCGCGCAACCGACCGAGCCCGGCACGGTGACCGCAGCGCTGCCGCCGGTAATGGCCGCCGCCGACTCGCCGGCGCCCTCGGCCGAAACCACGCCGGTCAGCGCCGCGGTCGCGACTGCCGCGCCGGCGTCGGCCGTGGCTGCCGTGCCAGTTGTAGCGCCCATTGTTGCGCCGGCCGCAGCAACGCCCGCGCCGGTGCCCGCAGCGCCTGCGGGCGCCGGCGAACTGCAGATCCGCTTCGCCGCCGACACCTGGTATGAAGTCCGCGACAGCAGCGGCAAGATCGTGCTGGGCGGCACGGCCAAGGCCGGCCAGGCCGTGGCCGGCGGCGGCAAGGCCCCGTACAAGGTGGTGATCGGCAACGTCAAGGGTGTCGAGTCGATGACGCGCAACGGCGAGCCGGTCGACCTGAAGGCAGCCAACCGCAACAACGTGGCGCGCCTGACGCTGCCCTGATCCGGGCCGGCGAAAGGTGCGGCGCAGTGCGTCTTTGCAAGGTGGTAATGCTATGAACCAACAGCTCTGTCTCCCGGTCCTGCCCGGCTCGCTGCCGCGCCGCCAGACGCGCCAGGCGCGCGTCGTGTGGGGCGATAACGTGGTGACCATCGGCGGCGATGCGCCGGTGCGCGTGCAGTCGATGACCAACACGGACACGGTCGACGCCATCGGCACGGCGATCCAGGTGAAGGACCTGGCGCGCGCGGGTTCGGAAATCGTGCGCATCACGGTGAACACGCCCGAGGCCGCCGCCGCGGTGCCGTCGATCCGTGAGCAGCTCGACCGCATGGGCGTCGACGTGCCGCTGGTGGGCGACTTCCACTACAACGGCCACAAGCTGCTGCAGGACTATCCGGCCTGCGCCGAGGCGCTGTCCAAGTACCGCATCAACCCGGGCAACGTGGGGCAGGGCGCCAAGCGCGACACGCAGTTCGCGCAGATGATCGAGATGGCGTGCCGCTACAACAAGCCGGTGCGCATTGGCGTGAACTGGGGCAGCCTGGACCAGGACCTGCTGGCGCGCATCATGGACGAGAACGCGTCGCGCGCCGAGCCTTGGCCGGCGCAGAGCGTGATGATCGAGGCGCTGATCACCTCGGCGATCGATTCGGCGAAAAAGGCTGAAGAGATCGGCCTGCCGGGCAGCCAGATCATCCTGTCGTGCAAGGTATCGCAGGTGCAGGAGCTGATCGCGGTCTACCGCGAACTGGCGCGCCGCTGCGACTATGCGCTGCACCTGGGCCTGACCGAGGCCGGCATGGGCAGCAAGGGCATCGTCGCCTCCACGGCGGCGCTGTCGGTGCTGCTGCAGGAAGGCATCGGCGACACGGTCCGCATCTCGCTGACGCCGGAACCCGGCGCGCCGCGCGAGAAGGAAGTGTATGTGGGGCAGGAAATCCTGCAGACCATGGGCCTGCGCAACTTCACCCCGATGGTGATTGCATGCCCGGGATGTGGCCGCACCACCAGCACGGTGTTCCAGGAGCTCGCGGCAAGCATCCAGACGTACCTGCGCGAGCAGATGCCGCATTGGAAAACCGCCTATCCGGGCGTCGAGGAAATGGATGTGGCCGTGATGGGCTGCATCGTCAACGGCCCGGGCGAGAGCAAGCACGCCAATATCGGCATTTCGCTGCCGGGCTCGGGCGAGTCGCCCGCGGCGCCGGTGTTCGTCGACGGCGTCAAGGTAAAGACGCTGCGCGGCGAGCGCATTGCCGAGGAATTTCAGGCGATCGTCGACGAGTACGTTCGCACGCATTACGGCCCGGGTGCTGCACGGGCCGATAAAGAAGTGGCAGCCTGAGCCGCACCGGCCAGGCCCCAGAAGCTGACAAGAACAGAATGACGCAATCCGACAACGCAGCCGCCGCCGGCGCTGCCAAGACTGAACCGAAGGCTGAACTGAAAGCCGAGCAGAAGGTGAAGCCCGCCAAGGCGCTGCAGGGCGTGAAGGGCATGAACGACATGCTTCCGGCCGACGCGCCGCTGTGGGAGCATTTCGAGAATGCCGCCCGCGCCATGTTGCGCGCCTACGGCTACCAGCAGCTGCGCACGCCGATCGTCGAGCACACGCAGCTGTTCGTGCGCGGCATCGGCGAGGTGACCGACATCGTCGAGAAGGAGATGTACTCCTTCACCGATGCGCTCAACGGCGAGCAGCTGACGTTGCGTCCCGAAGGGACCGCCGCCGCCGTGCGCGCGACCATCGAGCACAACCTTCTGTACGACGGCCCCAAGCGCCTGTGGTACACCGGCCCGATGTTCCGCCACGAGCGCCCGCAGCGCGGCCGCTATCGCCAGTTCCACCAGCTGGGCGCCGAGGCGCTGGGCTTTGCCGGTCCGGACGTCGACGCCGAGATCATCCTGATGTGCCAGCGCCTGTGGGACGACCTGGGCCTGGTCGGCGTGCGCCTGGAGATCAATTCGCTGGGGCAGGCCAATGAGCGTGCCGCCCACCGCGAGGAGCTGATCAAGTACCTGGAGGGCTTCCAGGACATCCTGGACGATGACAGCAAGCGCCGCCTGTACACCAACCCGCTGCGCGTGCTGGATACCAAGAATCCGGCGCTGCAGGAAATGGCCGCCAATGCGCCCAAGCTGATCGACTTCCTGGGCGAAGAGTCGCTGGCTCACTTCGAGGGCGTGCAGCGCCTGCTCAAGGCCAACAACATCCCCTTCAAGATCAATCCGCGCCTGGTGCGCGGGCTGGACTACTACAACCTGACGGTGTTCGAGTGGATCACCGACAAGCTCGGCGCGCAGGGCACCATCGCCGGCGGCGGCCGCTATGACCCGCTGATCGCGCAGATGGGCGGCAAGCCGGCACCGGCTTGCGGCTGGGCCATGGGCGTCGAGCGCATCATCGAGCTGATCCGCGAAGAGGGCGTGGTGCCCGACGCCGCGGGTTGCGATGTCTACCTCGTGCACCAGGGCGAAGCCGCCGCGCAGCAGGCGATGGTCGCGGCCGAGCGGCTGCGCGACGCCGGCCTGGACGTGGTGCTCCACGCCAGCCCCGACGGCAAGGGCGGCAGCTTTAAGTCGCAGATGAAGCGCGCCGACGCAAGCGGCGCGGCCTATGCCGTTATCATTGGCGACGACGAAGTGGCCGCTGGCGTGGTCCAGGTCAAGGAACTTCGCCAGCGCGATCAGGCCGAAGGCGGTGGGCAACAGGCCACCGTGCAGGCCGAGGGCCTGGTCGACTACCTGATCGACGCCATGGTCGGCGCCAGCGAATAAGCGCGCCCGCCGCACCGTCATCCAAGACGCCCGTATCCAACCAACGCAGGTGATTGCCTCGACATGGCTTACGATCTAGAAGAACAGGAACAGCTTGAGAATCTGAAGGCCTGGTGGCGCCAGTACGGCAATGCGCTGACCTGGGTGGTCATCGCCGCGCTGCTGGCGTTTGCCGGCTGGAACGGCTGGAAGTACTGGGAGCGCAAGCAGGCCGGCGAGGCCGCGGTGCTGTACGAGCAGGTGCTCAAGGCCGCCGAGGCACGCGATGTCGAACGCATCAAGCGTGCGGCAACCGACCTCGAGGACAAGTACGGGCGTACCGCCTATGGCCAGATGAGCGCACTGGTCGCCGGCCGCGTGTTGTATGACGCGGGCGACCTGGCCGCGGCCAAGACCCAGCTGCAGTGGGCCATCGACCACGGCGACGAAGAATACGCGCATCTGGCGCGGGTGCGCCTGGCCGGCGTGCTGCTCGACGAAAAGGCTTATGACAAAGGCCTGGCGTTGCTGAAGGACGAACCGCCGGCAGCGTTCATGTCGCTGTATGCCGACCGCCGCGGCGACCTGCTCGCCGCGCAGGACAAGCGCGACGACGCGCGCGCCGCCTATCGCAAGGCGCTGGACAAGCTGGGCGAGGCCGAGCCGGCCACGCGCCAGATCATCCAGTTCAAGCTCGATGCGCTGGGCGCGGCCTGATGCGGCCGCGCGCGCTTTATAGCATCACGCAAAACCAGGACCGTAACCTTATGACGTCAGTGCTTTCCCGTGCCGTACACCGCCAGCGCGCCCGCGCCGTGACCCGTGCGCTGGTGGCGGCTGCCTGCCTGGCCGCGCTGGGCGGCTGCTCGCTGTTCAGCAAGGAAAACAAGCACCCGCCCGCCGAACTCAAGCCGGTCTCGGCCACGCTGACCGTGCGCCAGGCGTGGAAGGCCGATGTGGGCAAGAGCGGCCCGTATTCGATGCAGCCCGCCGCGGCGGGCAACAATGTCTATGTGTCGTCCAACAACGGCAACGTGATGGCGCTGGAAGGCGCCTCCGGGCGCGTGCTGTGGAAGGCCAAGACCGACCTGGACCTGACCTCCGGCCCGGGCAGCGATGGCTCGGTGACCGCGGTCGCCGGCGAGAAGGGCGCGATCTACGCCTTCGACGCCAGCGGCAAGCAGATCTGGAAGAAGCAGGTCAACGGCGAGGTGCTGTCCGCGCCGCTGGTCGGCAACGGCCTGGTGGTGGTGCGCACCACCGACACGCGCGTGTTCGGCCTCGACGCCGGGACCGGCGAGCGCCGCTGGATCTACCAGCGCTCGCAGACGCCGCTGAACCTGCGTGCCGCGATGGGGATGGTGTTTGCCGGTGACGGCATCGTGATGGGCTTTCCCGGCGGCAAGCTGGGCGTGCTGACGCCGGGCAACGGCGTGCTGCGTTGGGAAAGCACGATCTCCTATCCCAAGGGCGTATCCGAGATCGAGCGCCTGAACGATGTCACCGGCCAGCCGATGATCAGCGGCCGCCAGGTCTGCGCCACCACCTTCCAGGGACGCGTGGCCTGCCTTGAGCTGGCCAGCGGCCAGCCACAGTGGGGCAAGGATTTCTCGTCGCCGAGCGGCCCCGCGCAGGATGACAATGCCATCTATGCCAGCGACGAGCAGTCGGTGGTGCATGCCTTCGACCGCCAGAACGGCACCGAGCGCTGGAAGAACGACCAGATGCGCAACCGCCGCCTGGGTGCGCCGCTGGCACTGGGCCGCTCGGTGGTGATGGGCGACTTCGAAGGCTATGTCCACTTCCTGTCGCGCGAGGACGGCCAGGTCGTCGCCCGCATGAAGACCGATGGCAGCGCCATCACCGCCGCGCCGGTGGTGGCGGGGCAGACGCTGGTGATCCAGACCCGCGACGGCGACGTCTTCGGGTTCCAGCCGGGCTGACCAGCAAGCAGTGCGCGCTGCCGTACACCTGTCGGTACGGTGCGCGCCGAATCCGGTAGCATGATCCCTGGTCGTGCGGCAAATTGCGCAGCGGGTTGCTGACCGGCGCCGCGCCCCGACAGGACAAGCGGCAAGGGCGCCCACGGGTGCGCGTGCCGTCGGATCCATTGACTCCGGAGTAACCGGGGGGCGGCAGGTGCCGGCCCCCGTTTCCGTTTATTGCATGAAACCAGTTATCGCACTTGTCGGCCGTCCCAATGTGGGGAAGTCGACGCTATTCAACCGCATGACCCGCTCGCGCGACGCCCTCGTCGCCGACCTGCCGGGCCTGACGCGCGACCGCCACTATGGCGAGGGCCGCGTCGGCGAGCGTCCGTTCATCGCCATCGACACCGGCGGCTTCGAGCCGGTGGTCAAGGAAGGCATCGTCGCCGAGATGGCCAAGCAGACCAAGCAGGCGGTGGTCGAGGCCGACGTGGTGATCTTTATCGTCGACGGCCGCCTCGGCCTGGCGCCGCAGGACCGCGCCATTGCCGACTACCTGCGCAAGACCGGCCGGCGCATCATGCTGGCGGTGAACAAGGCCGAGGGCATGAAGTACACCTCGGTTGCCGCGGATTTCTACGAGCTCGGCATGGGCGATCCGTACGCGATCTCCGCTGCCCACGGCGACGGCGTGCGCGAGCTGGTCGACGAAGCGATCGAGCTGGCGGTGCAGGAGCGCCCGGAACTGGCCGCCGAAGAGCCCGTGGACGGCAAGGGCGTCAAGATCGCCATCGTCGGGCGCCCCAATGTGGGGAAGTCCACGCTGGTCAATACGCTGATCGGCGAGGAGCGCGTGATCGCGTTCGACATGCCAGGCACGACCCGCGACGCCATCTACGTGGAATTCGAACGCGGCGGCAAGCCTTATACGCTGATCGACACGGCGGGCCTGCGCCGGCGCGGCAAGGTGTTCGAGGCGATTGAAAAATTTTCAGTGGTCAAGACGCTGCAATCGATCGCCGATGCCAACGTCGTGATCCTGCTGCTGGATGCGCAACAGGACATCTCCGACCAGGACGCGCATATCGCGGGCTTTATCGTTGAATCCGGCCGCGCGCTGGTGGTCGGCGTCAATAAATGGGACGGGCTGGACGGCCATACCCGCGACCGCATCAAGCACGACCTCGAGCGCAAGCTGCAATTCCTGAATTTCGCGAATTTCCACTTTGTGTCGGCGCGCGAGCGCACCGGCATCGGCGCGCTGATGCGTTCCGTCGACGACGCCTATGCCGCGGCCATGGTCAAGCTGCCGACGCCGCAGCTGACGCGCGTGCTGCAGGAAGCGGTCGAATTCCAGCAGCCCAAGCGCGTCGGCGCATCGCGTCCCAAGCTGCGCTATGCGCACCAGGGGGGCTCGAATCCGCCGATCATCGTGATCCATGGCAACGCGCTGTCAGGGGTTGCGGAGACCTATCGGCGGTATCTGGAAAACCGTTTCCGTGCGGCCTTCAAGCTCAAGGGCACCCCCCTGCGCATCGAATTCCGTACGAACAAAAATCCGTACGCGGACTCGAAGGATTGAGTCCGGAATCGGATCCTTGGCGGGGCCAGTTTTCGTTTGCGTTCGTTTGGAACTGCGGCTAAATTCACGGTAGCAGGGGGTTCCCTGTGCATTGACGCCGACTTGGTACCGTTTTTGATCTTTTTTCTGGCGCGTTTTTGCGCCGCTTGACTTGAACCGGGGAGTTCCATCCCCATCATTCACCACTAAACCTATAAATTTGGAGTGTGCCATGAGCAACAAAGGGCAACTGCTACAAGACCCGTTCCTGAACGCGCTGCGCAAAGAGCACGTGCCGGTGTCCATCTACCTCGTCAATGGCATCAAGCTGCAAGGCAATATCGAATCGTTCGATCAGTACGTCGTGCTGCTGCGTAACACTGTGACGCAGATGGTTTACAAGCATGCGATTTCCACCGTCGTTCCGGCGCGCGCGGTCAATTTCCGCGTGGATGATTCCTCCGAGAACTGATCTGCCTCACGGCCGCGGCAACCCGCGGTCGCGGACCCAAGGCATCGGCCTGGCGCCCTTCAGGGTTGCACCGGTGCCCGGTACCGGTGCGCCAGCGCGGCCGGTGCCTGCCGGACCGGCCGCGCATCTCGCCGCCGTGGCTTCCCGCCCGGTGCGGGCAGCCATCCCGGCCGGGGACAGGGCAGGGCGGGACTTCCGCCGGCCATCCCTGGAAACCATCGGAAAGCGTTCCGCTATTCCTTGCTATTCCTCTCGCTACCGCTAATTCCCAGCGCATTCGCGCCATCCCTTGGATCCCAGAGCTACTTCCAACACTGCCCCGTCGCGCGCCATCCTCGTCGGCGTCGATTTCGGCAAGCATGATTTCGAGGAAAGCCTCAGCGAGCTCGCCTTGCTGACCTCCACCGCCGGCTCGCTGCCGGTGCATACGCTGACGGGCCGCCGCTCGCGGCCGGATCCGGCGCTGTTTATCGGCTCGGGCAAGGCCGAGGAACTGAAGGAAGCCGCCGACGCGCTCGATGCCGACGTGGTCGTGTTCAACCACGCACTCAGCCCGGCGCAGCAGCGTAACCTCGAGCGCTTCCTGAACCGCCACGTGATCGACCGTACCGGCCTGATCCTGGACATCTTCGGGCAGCGCGCGCAGAGCCACGTCGGCAAGGTGCAGGTCGAGCTGGCGCAGGTGACGTACCGCGCCTCGCGGCTGGTGCGCGCGTGGAGCCACCTGGAGCGGCAGAAGGGCGGTATCGGCATGCGCGGCGGCCCCGGCGAGCGCCAGCTCGAGCTGGACCGGCGCATGCTGGACGACCGTGCCAAGCGGCTCAGGGCGGACCTTTCGCGGCTGCAGCGCCAGCACAGCACGCAGCGGCGCGCACGCGCGCGCAACGACACGCTCAGCATTTCGCTGGTGGGCTATACCAATGCCGGCAAGTCGACGCTGTTCAACGCGCTGACCAAGGCGCGCGCCTATGCCGCCGACCAGCTGTTCGCCACGCTCGATACCACCTCGCGGCGGCTGTTCCTGGACGGGCTGGGCAACGTGGTGCTGAGCGACACGGTCGGATTTATCCGCGACCTGCCCACGCAGCTGGTGGCGGCGTTCCGTGCCACGCTCGAGGAAACGGTCCATGCCGACCTGCTGCTCCATGTGGTCGATGCATCTAGTCCGGTGCGCCATGAGCAGATCGAACAGGTCAACCGCGTGCTGGCCGAGATCGACGCGTCCGACATCCCGCAGATCGTGGTGATGAACAAGATCGATGCGGCGCCCGAGTTGCTGGACCAGGGCCCGCGCACCGAGCGCGATGAAGACGGCATTCCCACCCGGGTGTTCCTGAGCGCGCGCGAAGGGATCGGCCTGGATGCGCTGCGCGAAGCGGTGGTCGAGGTGGCCCAGTGGCTGGCCAGCCGCCCGCCGGAGCCCGCGCCCTACGACCAGAGGCTGGGCGACGCCCATCTGTATGAGGGCAACGGCGACAGCGGCGATCTGGCAGGCGATGGCGCCGACGACGACCAGCTGGGGGCCAGGCCCTGAGCCGGGCCAGCGCGGAGTCTTGCGCGGCTCAGGTGCCGCAGTGGTGCCGCAGCGGCGCATCTGCGGCCCGATTCGGAGCGCCTTTCCACGGATTGGTCGCGATTTGGGTAAATGTGGCGCAGATGACTGCTAGAATCCCCCTGTTACAAACTTCCCCGGACCCGTGCACTTCATGCCCCAGTTTCCCCGGAATGCTGATTCGAGCCTGACACCAGGCAGCCGCTTCGCGCCACGCGCGGGCTGGCAGCGCCTGCGCGCCATCTTCTCGCTGAACGATCCGCGCTGGGGTCGCAATGGTGACGACGACGACAAGAAGGACGGCCGCGACGACAACCGCCAGCAGAACCAGCGCCCGCAGCAGGATGGCGGCCCGCCGGATCTGGACGAACTGTGGCGCGACTTCAACCGCCGCCTGAACGGCCTGCTCGGCCGCAAGGAAAACGGCGGTGGCGGCAACCAGGGATTCGGCGGCCCGCGCACCCCGGGCAAGGGCTCGGGCGTGGGCGTCGGCGTGATCGTGGCCGCGGTGGTCGGCATCTGGCTGGCCAGCGGCTTCTTCATGGTGCAGGAAGGCCAGACCGCCGTGATCCTGCAGTTCGGCAAGTTCAAGTATTCGGCCGGTCCCGGCATCAACTGGCGGCTGCCCTGGCCGATCCAGTCGGCCGAGGTTGTCAACCTGTCGGCGGTGCGCTCGGTCGAAGTGGGCCGTTCCACCTCGATCAAGGACAGCAACCTGAAAGACTCGTCGATGCTGACGCAGGACGAGAACATCATCGACGTGCGCTTCACCGTGCAGTACGTCATCCAGGACGCGACCGAGTTCCTGTTCTTCAACAAGACCGACCGCGGCGGCGACGAGGAGCTGGTGACCCAGGCCGCCGAGACCTCGGTGCGCGAGATCGTCGGCCGCAACAAGATGGATGCGGTGCTGTACGAGAACCGCGAGCAGATCGCGCAGGGGCTGGCCAAGTCGATCCAGGCCATCCTGTCGGCCTACAAGACTGGCATCCGCGTGCTGTCGGTCAACGTGCAGAGCGTGCAGCCGCCCGAGCAGGTGCAGGCCGCGTTCGATGACGTCAACAAGGCCAGCCAGGACCGCGAGCGCGCGATCAGCGAAGGCCAGGCCTATGCCAATGACATCATCCCCCGCGCCAAGGGTACCGCGGCGCGCCTGATGGAAGAGGCCGAAGCCTACCGCTCGCGCGTGGTGGCGCAGGCCGAGGGCGATGCCTCGCGCTTCCGCTCGGTGCAGGCCGAATACGCCAAGGCGCCGCAGGTGACGCGCGACCGGATCTATCTCGAAACCATGCAGCAGATCTACACCAATTCGACCAAGGTGCTGGTGGACGCGCGCCAGGGCAACAATCTTCTTTACCTGCCGCTGGACAAGCTGATGGCACAAGCTGGCGACGGCCGAGCGGCCACCCCTGGCCAGCCGGGAGCCGGCACGCCGGCGCCGGCTCCCGAGACTTCGCCGGATACCCGGTCGCGCGAATCGCTGCGCAACCGTGACCGCGACTCGCGCTGAGGAGACCCGTCATGAACCGACTGATTTCCTTCGCGATCGGCTTTTTCATCCTGCTGGCCGTGCTGTCGTCGATGCTGTTCGTGGTCGACCAGCGCCAGTACGCCGTGGTGTTCGCCTTCGGCGAGATCAAGCAGGTGGTGCGCGAGCCCGGCCTGCATTTCAAGCTGCCGCCGCCGTTCCAGAACGTGGTCTTCATGGACCGCCGCCTGCAGACCATCGACGTGGCCGCCAACGAGCGCTTCCTGACCGCCGAGAAGAAGAGCATGGTGGTGGACTGGTTCGTCAAGTGGCGCATCACCGATCCGCGCAAGTTCTTCGTCGCCTTCGGCGGCAACCTGCGCGGCGCCCAGGACCGCATGACCCAGCGTATCGATGCCGTGGCGCGCGAGGAGTTCGGCAGGCGCACCGTGGCCGACGTGGTCGCGGGCGAGCGCGAGCAGGTGATGCAGGCCATCCGCAGCGGCATGGTCGAATACGCCAAGTCGGTGGGTGTCGAGATCCTGGACGTGCGCCTGAAGCGCGTCGACCTGCTGCCGGCGATCAGCGAATCGGTGTACCGCCGCATGGAGGCCGAGCGCAAGCGCGTGGCCAACGAGCTGCGCTCCACCGGCGCCGCCGAGGGCGAAAAGATCCGCGCCGACGCCGACCGCCAGCGCGAAGTGGTGCTGGCCGAGGCCTATCGCGATGCCCAGGTGATCAAGGGCAACGGCGATGCCAAGGCGTCGCAGATCTACGGCGATGCCTTTGGCCGCGACCCGCAGTTCGCGCAGTTCTGGCGCAGCATGGAAGCGTATCGCAACACCTTCCGCGACAAGCGCGACGTGCTGGTGCTGGAGCCCAATTCCGAGTTCTTCCGCTATATGCGTTCCAGCGGCGGCGCCGCGGCGGCCGCGTCCGGCGGGTCCGGAGGCAAGCGCTAGAACGTCCGCTTGTCCGTGTGGCGAATTGACAAAACCCCGGCTTGCCGGGGTTTTGTCCGGCTGGAGCCATCATTGCCGAGTGATGGACCGGGCGCGCGGAGAGGCAGGGCTGCGGCAACAATGTGCCCGGGCGTGGCCCGGCACCGCGGGCGCGGAGCCCGCGGGGTAACCGAATGACCGAGAAGAGATTCACCATGTCCAACCATTGGCTGCTACCAGAAAACATTGCCGACGTGCTGCCGTCGGAAGCGCGCAAGATCGAAGAACTGCGTCGCCGCATGCTGGACCTGTTCCGCACCTACGGCTACGAGCTGGTCATGCCGCCGATGCTGGAATACCTGGAGTCGCTGCTGACCGGCACCGGGCATGACCTGGACCTGCGCACGCTCAAGCTGGTGGACCAGCTGTCGGGCCGCACCATGGGCCTGCGCGCCGATATCACGCCGCAGGTGGCGCGCATCGACGCCCACCTGCTGAACCGGCCAGGCGTGACGCGCCTGTGCTATGCCGGCAACGTGCTGCATGCGCGGCCGGCGGGCTTCCATGCCACGCGCGAGCCGATCCAGATCGGTGCCGAAATCTACGGCCACGCCGGCCTCGAAGCCGACGTCGAGATCCAGGAGCTGATGCTGGCTGCGCTGCAGGCTGCGGGCCTGTCGGAGATCCGCATCGACCTGTGCCACGCCGGCATCCTGGAAGCGCTGCTGGCCGGACTGCCGTCGATCCGCAAGATCGAGGACGCACTCTTTGCTGCGCTCGAGACCAAGGACGTGCCCGCGCTGCGCGAGCTGACCGTGGGCATGCCGCAGACCGAACGCGATGCGCTGCTGGCGCTGCCGACGCTGTACGGCGGGGTCGAAGTGCTGGACCGCGCCCGCGCCACGCTGCCGCCGAGCCCGGCGATCGGCCGCGCGCTGGACGAACTGGCCGCGCTGGCGGTGCAGGTGCGTGGCGCCAGCGTCAATATCGACCTGTCGGACCTGCGCGGTTACCACTATCACAGCGGTGTGATGTTCGCCGCCTATGTGGCGGGCCTGCCCAACTACGTGGCCCGCGGCGGGCGCTATGACAAGGTGGGCGAAGCCTTCGGCCGCGCCCGCCCGGCGACGGGCTTTTCGCTCGACCTGCGCGAAGTGGCGTCGCTGTCACCGGTGGAAGTGCGCGCCCAGGCGATTTTCGCGCCCTGGGATGCGGATCCGGCACTGCGTGCCGCGATTTCCGCGCTGCGTGCCGCTGGCGAGATCGTGATCCAGTCGTTGCCGGGCCATACTCACGAGCTCGACGAATTCAACTGTGATCGCCAGCTGGTGCGCCAGGATTCCGGCTGGGCCGTGGTGCCGCGCTGACGCCGGGCGAGCAATCCCGCCCAAAAATCGGGAATCGCCCTGCAACAAGAGTAGAATACGTTTTTAACCTATTGACCAAAGCAATATGTCCGCATCCGCAGTAGGCCAGGGACGCAATGTCGTCGTGATCGGCACCCAGTGGGGTGACGAAGGCAAAGGAAAAATCGTCGATTGGCTTACCGACCATGCAAAGGGCGTGGTGCGGTTCCAGGGAGGCCACAACGCTGGCCACACCCTGATCATCGGCGGCAAGAAGACCATTCTCCGCCTGATCCCGTCGGGCATCATGCGCGAAGGCACGATCTGCTACATCGGCAACGGTGTGGTGCTGTCGCCCGAGGCGCTGTTCCGTGAAATCGAAGAACTCGAAGCCGCCGGCCTGCAGGTGCAGAGCCGCCTGCGCATCTCCGAGGCGGCAACGCTGATCCTGCCGTACCACGTTGCCATCGACAAGGCGCGCGAAGCCCGTCGCGGCGCGGCCAAGATCGGCACCACCGGCCGCGGCATCGGCCCGGCATATGAGGACAAGGTTGCCCGCCGCGCGCTGCGTGTGCAGGACCTGTTCGATCCCGAGCAGTTTGCCGAGCGCCTGCGCGAGAACCTGGACTACCACAACTTCATGCTGACCCAGTACCTGGGCGCCGAAGCGGTGGACTTCCAGCAGACGCTGGACGATGCGCTGGCCTTCGCGCCGCGCCTGGCCCCGATGGTGGCCGACGTCTCGGCCGAGCTGTACGCGGTCAACGCCGCCGGTGGCAACCTGATGTTCGAAGGCGCGCAAGGCACGCTGCTCGACGTCGACCACGGCACCTATCCGTTCGTGACCTCGAGCAACTGCGTGGCCGGTGCGGCCGCCGCGGGTGCCGGCGTCGGTCCGGGCCGCCTGAACTACATCCTGGGCATCACCAAGGCCTATTGCACGCGCGTGGGCTCGGGCCCGTTCCCCAGCGAGCTGTACGACAACGACAACCCGCAGCGCCAGGACCAGGTCGGCGTGCGCCTGGCCAACGTCGGCAAGGAATTCGGTTCGGTCACCGGCCGTCCGCGCCGCACCGGCTGGCTCGATGCGGCCGCGCTCAAGCGCTCGGTGCAGATCAACGGCGTGTCGGGTCTGTGCCTGACCAAGCTGGACGTGCTCGATGGCCTGGACAGCATCAAGCTGTGCGTCGGCTACAAGCTCGACGGCACGACTGTCGACATCCTGCCGCGCGGCTCCGACGCCGTGGCGCGCTGCGAGCCGGTCTATGAAGAGTTCCCGGGCTGGAACGAATCGACCTTCGGCGTGAAGTCGTGGGACGCGCTGCCGGAGGCGGCCCGCGTCTACCTGAAGCGCGTGGAAGAAGTGGTGGGCATCCCGATCGACATGATCTCGACCGGCCCGGACCGCGACGAGACCATCCTGCTGCGTCACCCGTACAAGGCCTGACCCGGCAACCAGAAGCACGACGTAGTGCCGCGGCGTCACGAACGCCGCGGCCTGAAACAGACCATCGGCCCGCGCAAGCGGGCCGAGCCTTATTTGCCATCCGGGCCATCCGGGCCAACGGGCCACGAAGATATCTAGAGCAAAACGATGAACCTGCCAACCAACGATGAAGAGAACCTGTGGGTCTCGTGGGACGAATACCACCGCCTGATCGCACGCCTGTCGCTGAACGTGCATGAGTCTGGCTGGAAGTTCGACAAGATCCTGTGCCTGGCGCGCGGCGGCCTGCGCGTGGGCGACCAGATGTCGCGCATCTTCGACGTGCCGCTGGCGATCCTGGCTACCAGCAGCTATCGCGAGGCGGCTGGCACGCAGCAGGGCGACCTGGATATCGCGCAATACATCACAATGACGCGCGGCGAGCTGTCGGGCAAGATCCTGCTGGTCGACGACCTGGTCGATTCGGGCATCACGCTGGAACGCGTGGGCCGCCACCTGAAGGAGCGCTATCCGGCGGTGACCGAGGTGCGCTCGGCGGTGCTGTGGTACAAGGCCTGCTCGAAGATCGAGCCGGACTATCACGTGACCTTCCTGCCGTCGAACCCCTGGATCCACCAGCCGTTCGAAGAGTACGACACGCTGCGTCCCCACAACCTGGGCGCCTGGCTCAAGCGCGGCAAGCGCGCCAGCCTGCTCGACGACGACGCGAGCGCCTGAGCGTCGTCCCGCTTCATCTGTGCCCGCGGCGCCCGCCGCGCGGCACGGGAACCGGTGGCGTCGGTAGCCGGCCGTGCCCGCGGAATGCCGGAATCGCCACTGAAGCTGTTACACTCCTCGGCATTGCCGGACCGATGTGGTTCGGTTGCCGCGCAAGGCAATTGTGCGCGGTTCCAAGGGCGGGAGAAAACCCGTACGCTGATGTATGACACCGCGGCAAGTTGCCGCCAAGCAAGGAGTGGAAGTTGCCGGATCTGGTACGCCAACAAAGCGCCGAAAACAAAAAACCCGCAGGGCTCGAAAGCGCTGCGGGTTTCCCGGTGATCTGGTGCCCAGGAGAGGACTCGAACCTCCACAGTGTTGCCACCGCTAGGACCTGAACCTAGTGCGTCTACCAATTCCGCCACCTGGGCAGGTGTCGAAACAACCGAAGCGCTCATTATAGAGAGCGCGAGAATTTTGTCAAATAGTTTCCAGAAAAAATTGAATCAGAACAACTATCCGATCCCCAGCCGGGAAGAAATCCTGGGCGTGCTGAGAACGTCGGGATCTCCGCAGTCGGCAGGCGATATCGCCAAGGCCCTGTCGGTCACGCGCAAGGAGCATGACGGCTTCCAGAAGCGCCTGGCAGCGATGGAACGCGACGGCCAGATCGAACTGAACCGCAAGGGCCGCTATGAACTGGCCCACCAGCCCAACTTCGTCACCGGCCGCGTGCAGGGCCACCGCGACGGCTTCGGCTTCCTGATCCGCGACGATGGCGAGGACGATATCTTCCTGCCCGAGCGCGAACTGCAGAAGGCCATGCACAACGACCGCGCGCAAGTGCGCGTGGTGGGCTACGACCGCCGCGGCCGGCCCGAGGGCCAGATCGTCGAGATCATCGAGCGCGCCAACCGCTACGTGATCGGGCGGCTACTCAGCGAGGGCGGCGTGCTGGTGGTCGCACCGGAAGACAAGCGCATCAGCCAGGACATCCTGATTCCGCCCAAGGCGCAGGGTAAGGCCCGCGTGGGGCAGGTGGTCAGCGTCGAGCTGATCGAATATCCCGACCGCTATGTGCAGCCGGTGGGCCGCGTGGTGGAGATCCTCGGCGAGATCGACGATCCCGGCATGGAGATCGAGATCGCGGTGCGCAAGTATGGCGTGCCGCATGCCTTCTCGCCGACCGCGGCCAAGGAAGCCGCCGCGTTGCCGGACGAAGTACGCCAGGCCGACCTGGACCACCGCATCGACCTGCGTGACATTCCGCTGGTGACCATCGACGGCGAAGACGCGCGCGACTTCGACGACGCGGTCTACTGCGAGCCGGTCAAGATCGGCCGTGCCAAGGGCTGGCGCCTGATCGTGGCGATCGCCGATGTGTCGCACTACGTGCGCCCCGGCACGCCGCTGGATGCCGATGCGCTGGACCGCGCCACCTCGGTCTACTTCCCCCGCCGCGTGATTCCGATGCTGCCGGAGAAGCTGTCCAACGGGCTGTGCTCGCTCAATCCCAACGTCGACCGGCTGTGCATGGTCTGCGATGCGGTGCTCACGGCCAAGGGCGAACTCAAGGGCTACCAGTTCTATCCCGCGGTGATGCACTCGACCGCGCGCCTGACCTACAACGAGGTCTGGTCGGTCCTGTCCAACACCAAGGGTCCCGAGGCGCACAAGCGCGCCGAACTGGTGCCGCACCTGCAGAACCTGTACGAGCTGTTCCAGGTCCTGCTGAAGGCGCGGCGCGAGCGCGGCGCGATCGACTTCGACACCACCGAGACCTATATCGTCTGCAATGCGCAGGGCAAGATCGAACAGATCCTGCCGCGCACCCGCAACGATGCGCACCGGCTGATCGAGGAATGCATGCTGACCGCCAACGTGTGCGCGGCGGATTTCCTCGAGCGCTTCAAGCACCCGGCGCTGTACCGCATCCACGCCGGCCCCAGCGAAGAGAAGCTGAAGAACCTGCGCGAGTTCCTGAAGACCGCCGGCCTGTCGCTGGGCGGCGGCGACAAGCCGCAGGCGTCCGACTATGCCGAGGTGATGGACAAGATCAAGTCCCGCCCCGATGCGCCGATGCTGCAGACCATGCTGCTGCGCTCGATGCAGCAGGCGGTGTACAGCCCAGACAATATCGGCCACTTCGGCCTGGCGTACGGGGCCTACGCGCACTTCACCAGCCCGATCCGCCGCTATCCCGACCTGCTGGTGCACCGCGCCATCAAGGCGGTGCTGGCGCATACCAAGTACCAGCCGGCGTTTGCCCACGGCACCGAGCTGAATACCGCGATCTCGCCTAAGGCGCGCCGCCTGCAGGCCAAGGACGCCGAGCAGAAGGCGGAGCTCGCCGCGGCGCGCGCCAAGCGCAACGAGGCGATCTGGGACGAGCTCGGCCTGCATTGCTCGGCCAACGAGCGCCGTGCCGACGAGGCTTCGCGCGATGTCGAGGCCTGGCTCAAGTGCTACTTCATGCGCGACAAGCTGGGCAGCGATTTTGCCGGCACCGTCAGCGCCGTGACGTCGTTCGGCATCTTCGTGCAGCTCGACGAGCTGTATGTCGAAGGGCTGGTGCACGTGACCGAACTGGGCAGCGATTACTTCCAGTACGACGAGGCGCGCAACGAACTGCGCGGCGAGCGCACCGGCATCCGCTATCGCCTGACCGACCGCGTGCGCGTGCAGGTCTCTCGTGTGGACCTCGATGCTCGCAAGATCGACTTCCGCCTGGTGCAGGAACCGTCGGCCAAGACCTTGCGTGCGCGCGCAACCGGTGCCGACACCCAGCCGCGCGTCCCGGCCGCCCATGCGGTGCCGGCGCGCAAGAAGGGGCGCCAGCTGGCGGCGCTGCTGGGCGGTTCGTCCAAGCCGGAAGAGTCGTTCGACGAGACGCTCGACCGCGTGATCGAGGAGCAGCCGGTGTTCGAAGCGGTGATCACTCCGCTCAAGCCGCACGTCAGGACCGGCGGCAAGCCGGCCAAGCGCGCGGCCAAGCCCAAGCCCGCGCACCTGGAGAAGCCGCGCAAGCCGGCGTCGAAGTCGCGTCCCGCCAAGACGGCCGGCAAGTCTGCCGCCAAGCGCACCCCGCGCAAGCGTTAAGGCGAGCCAGGACGATTAAAGGCGCAAGTCAGGGCCAACCGCCGTCCCCGCCCGCGCGGGGACGGCGCACGGGCGAGTACAATCGCGCCCATGGCTAAACAAAAACTCCTGATCGGCTTCCACGCCGTGACCGCGCGCCTGCGGCAAGATCCCAAGGGCGTGTCGGATATCTACATCGAATCCGCCCGCCGCGACCGGCGCATGCAAGACTTCGTCCGCCTGGCCGAAAGCCTGGGCGTGCGCTTGCACCCCGTCGATGCCGAGCGCCTGCGCGGCATGGCCGGCACCGACCGGCACCAGGGCGTGGTGGCGCGCGCCGAGGACGTCGCGCTGGCACTGAACCTGGACGAACTGCTGGATGGCATCGAAGGCACGCCTCTGCTGCTGGTGCTCGACGGCGTCACCGACCCGCACAACCTTGGCGCCTGCCTGCGCGTGGCCGACGGCGCCGGCGCGCACGCGGTGATCGCGCCCAAGGACCGCAGCGTCGGACTCAATGCAACCGTGGCCAAGGTGGCCAGCGGCGCGGCCGAGACCGTGCCGTATATCACCGTGACCAACCTCGCGCGCACGCTGCGCGAGCTGCAGGAGCGCGGCATCTGGGTGATCGGCACCGCCGACGGTACCGAGAAATCCCTCTACGACATCGACTTCAAGGGCCCGACCGCGATCGTGATGGGCGCCGAAGGCGAGGGCATGCGCCGGCTGACGCGCGAGACCTGCGATGAACTGGTCGGCATCCCGATGGCCGGCGGCGTCGAGAGCCTCAACGTCTCGGTGGCCAGCGGCGTCTGCCTGTACGAAGCGGTGCGCCAGCGGCGCCTGCCGCGCTGAAGCCATGGTGGCCGATCCGCTACGTTCCACCTCTGAGCCCTGGCCGGGGATGGAAGAGGCGCGTCGGCTGATCGCGCAGGCGCGCCGCATCTTCGTGCTGACCGGTGCCGGCATTTCGGCCGAGTCGGGCGTGCCGACCTTCCGCGAAGCGATGACTGGCCTGTGGGAACGGTTCAATCCGGAGGAGCTCGCCAGCGAAGAGGCTTACCGGCGCCAGCCCGAACTGGTGTGGGAGTGGTATCTGCACCGGCGCGCGCTCGTGGCGGCCGCGCATCCCAATCCGGCGCACCACGCGCTGGTGGCGCTGGCCGCGCAGAAGACCGTCACGCTGGTGACGCAGAACGTCGACGGCCTGCACCAGCGTGCCGGCAGCCAGCATGTGATCGAACTGCATGGCAACCTGTTTGCCAACAAATGGCTGGACGGGTGCGGGCGCTGCGAGGAAGCCAGCGCGGTGCCCGGCATGCCGCCGCGCTGCCATTTGTGCGGGGCACTGATGCGCCCGGGCGTGGTGTGGTTCGGCGAAGACCTGCCGCGCGTGGCGCGCTTTCGCGCCGAGCATGCGGCGGAGACTTCGGACCTGTGCCTGGTGGTGGGGACGTCGGGACTGGTTTATCCGGCTGCCGCGCTGCCGGGGCTGGCGAAGGAGCACGGCGCGCCCGTCATCGTGATCAACCCGCTGCCGTCCGCGCTGGACCAGACCGCGGACCTGGTGGTGCCGGCAGCGGCAGGCGCCTTGCTGCCGCTGCTGTGGCCGCAACCGGGGGTGGAGCCGGACTGAGCCGGCCCCGCCGGCTTATTTGGCAATCTCGCCGATCAGCTTTTCCAGCTTGACTGCATCCGCCGCGAACAGGCGGATGCCTTCGGCCAGCTTCTCGGTGGCCATTGCGTCTTCATTCAGCTGCCAGCGGAACGACGGCTCGTCCGCCGTGATGCGGGCGATATTGGCGGCCTGGGCCTGGTCGACCGACAGCTTGCGCTCTGGCGCACCCTGACCGGCGGCCAGCTGCTCCAGCAGTTCCGGGCTGATGGTCAGCAGGTCGCAGCCGGCCAGCGACAGGATCTGCGCGGTGCTGCGGAAGCTCGCGCCCATCACCTCGGTCGGGTAGCCGAACTTCTTGTAGTAGTCATAGATCTGGCGCACCGAGCGCACGCCGGGATCGTTGTCGCCGCCGTTGGCGACCGGGTCCCACTGCTCGCCGGCCTGCTTCTTGTACCAGTCGAAGATGCGGCCGACGAAGGGCGAGATCAGCTGTGCGCCGGCCTCGGCGCAGGCCACCGCCTGCACCAGCGAGAACAGCAGCGTCATGTTGCAGCGGATGCCGTCGCGCTGCAGGATCTCGGCCGCGCGGATGCCTTCCCAGGTCGAGGCGATCTTGATCAGCACGCGCTCGCGCGCGATGCCGCGCTGCTCGTACAGCTGGATCAGGTGGCGGGCCTTGTTGACGGTGGCGGTGGTGTCAAAGGACAGGCGCGCGTCGACTTCGGTCGAGACGCGGCCCGGCACGATCGCCAGGATCTCGCAGCCGAAGGCGATCAGCACTTCGTCCATCACCGCATCGACGCCGCCGTTGCCATGGTGATCCTGCACCGCCTTTTCCAGCAAGTGCCGGTATTCGGGCTTCTGCACGGCCTTCAGGATCAGCGAGGGGTTCGTGGTCGCGTCCTGCGGGGTGTATTGCTTCATCAGCTGGAAGTCGCCGGTGTCGGCCACTACCGTGGTGAACTGCCTGAGTTGTTCGAGCTGGTTCATGTCGCTTAGTCGTTGGCGCTGAATTGGCGCTGAATCGTTGGCGATTCGGTTTGCGGTGGCAGGGCGGCAAGCACCGGCCCCGGCCAATCCATTGTACCGCCGGTGACGGGGGATGCCGCTCAATCCGCTACACTATGCGTTTCCTCCACCGCAATCTGGCTGTTGTCATGACTCAGGATGAACTCAAGGCGTTGGTGGCGCAGGCCGCCGCCGACTATGTGAAGCAGGAAGTTCCCGAAGGTGCCGTGCTGGGCGTGGGCACCGGCTCCACCGCGAACCTCTTCATTGATGCCGTGGCGGCGTTCAAGGAGCGCTTCGCGGGTGCCGTGTCGAGCTCCGAGGCTTCCACGCGCCGCCTGCAGCAGCACGGGTTCAAGGTGCTCGACCTGAACGAGGTCGACGAGATCCCCGTGTACGTCGACGGCGCCGACGAGATCGATGCCAGCGGCGCCATGATCAAGGGCGGGGGCGGCGCGCTGACGCGCGAGAAGATCGTTGCCTCGGTGGCGAAGCGCTTTGTCTGCATCGCCGACGGCAGCAAGCTGGTCGGCACCATGGGAGCCTTCCCGCTGCCGGTCGAGGTGATTCCGATGGCACGTGCGGCAGTCGCGCGCAAGCTGCAGGCGCTGGGCGGCCAGCCGAAGCTGCGCATGACCAAGGAAGGCGGCATCTACAAGACCGACAACGGCAATGTGATTCTGGACGTCGCCGGCCTGAAGATCGACGATCCGCGCGGGCTGGAGCAGACCGTCAACCAGGTGCCGGGCGTGGTCACCGTGGGCCTGTTCGCGCTGCGTGGCGCGGACGTGCTGCTGCTTGGCACCGGCGACGGTGTGCAGCGCACGGACTACTGATCCGGCTGGCCGGCCCGTCAGCGGCCAGACGACAAAGGGGCGCCTCGGGCACCCCTTTGTCGTCTGATGCGGTCCGGAATCAGGACTGCGGCGGCACGTAGCCCTGGGCCTGATCGGCGCCTTCGCCGAAGAAGTATTTTTCGGTCTGCTTGATCAGGTACTGGCGCGCACGCGTGTCGGCCATATTCAGGCGGTTCTCGTTGATCAGCATGGTCTGGTGCTTGAGCCAGCCGGCCCACGCTTCCTTCGACACGCTCTGCCAGATCTTCTTGCCCAGCTCGCCGGGCAGCGGCGGGAAGTCGAGGCCTTCGGCTTCCTTGTTCAGCTTGATGCAATGGACCATGCGGGCCATGGGGGACTCCTTGTACGTTCGTTAGACTGGGCTCAGGGCGCTGGCGCTATTGTAGCCAAGCAGGGCGGCTGGCCGCGGCGCGGCGGCCATTGACCCTACGCCGTCACAGTTTTTTCATCAGCACCATCGACTTGCGCTGCCAGTTATAGAGCTTGCGCTTGTCTTCTGGCAGGTCGTCCACATTGGCGTGGACGAAGCCGCGCTTGAGGAACCAGTGCTCGGTGCGCGTGGTGAGCACGAACAGGCGCTCCAGGCCGAGCGCGCGGGCGCGGCGCTCGATGCGCTTGAGCAGGCGCTCGCCGTCGCCTGTGCCCTGGGCTTCAGCGGAGACCGTCAGGCAAGCCATCTCGCCCATGTTCTCGCGCGGGTAGTCATAGAGCGCGGCGCAGCCGAACAGCACGCCATCGTGCTCGATCACCGAGAAATTGGCGATATCGCGCTCGATCAGGTGGCGTCCGCGCGGCACCAGGGTGCCGTCCGCTTCCAGCGGCGCGATCAGCTGCAGGATGCCGCCGACGTCGTCCAGCGTGGCTTCGCGCAGGCTTTCGAGGTCGGTATCGGACAGCATGGTGCCGACGCCATCGTGCAGGAACAGTTCCAGCAGTACCGACCCGTCCAGCGCGTAGGGGATCAGGTGCGCGCGCGGCACGCCGCCCTTGAGCGCCTTGACCAGGTGGCGCAGGTAGTCGGCCACGTCGTGCGGCAGGTGGTTGTTCTGCAGGCGCTCCACGGCCGTGCGCAGCGACATTTCCGGCATCAGCTTGCCGACCGGGTCGGGCACGCCCGGCACCTCGGTGATAAAGATCAGCTTGTCGGCCTTGAGCGCGGTGGCGGTGGCGCTGGCCACGTCCTCCATCGACAGGTTGAAGGCCTGGCCGGTCGGCGAGAAGCCCAGCGGCGACAGCAGCACCACCTTGCCGTGCGACAGCGACATGCGCACCGACTCGGCGTCGATCTTGCGCACCAGCCCGGTGTGCTGGTAGTCGGTGCCGTTGACGATGCCGACCGGGCGCGCGGTGACGAAGTTGCCGGAAATCACCGACAGCTGCGCACCGGCCATCGGCGTATTGGGCAGGCCCTGGCTGAAGGCGGCCTCGATGTCAAGGCGCAGTTCGCCGGCGGCTTCCTTGGCGCATTCGAGCGCGGCGTTGTCGGTGATGCGCACGCCGTCGACGAATTGAGACTCGACATGGCGCAGTGCCAGTTGCTCTTCCACTTGCGGGCGCGAGCCGTGCACCAGCACGATCTGCATGCCCATCGCGTGCAGCAGCGCGACGTCGTTGACCAGCGCGTTGAGCACGCCCGACTTGACCAGTTCGCCCGCGAATGCGATCACGAAGGTCTTGCCGCGGAAGGCATGGATATACGGCGCCACCATGCGCAGCCAGTCGACGAACTGCTGGTGATCGGGGCCGCCGCGTTCGATGGCGTCGGCAGCCGCCGGCGCCGGTGCGGTGGCGGGCGTGGTGGAAGTCGGGGCGGGCGGGGGGAGTTCGGCCGTGGCGGGCGGCTCCGCCGCCATAGCGGCTGCCGTGTCGGAAGGGGTCGCCGGCTGCGGCGTATCGGTTCTGGCGTTCATCCCGCGGATTATAATCCCGGCCAATGTCAGAACAACGCCCCTTCAAGGCTGTAAAGCCCGCCAGGCCAGGTCAACCCGCCGCCCCGCAGATGCCGGCCGGTGCCGGCCAGTCCACGCCATCCAATCTGTCCCGGCCGCCTAAAGGGCAGACCGCGGGCCAGACCGCGGGCCAGACCGCGGGGCAGACCCGAGGGCAGGCCCAGCGCCCGGTCCGGCCGCCGGCCGGACGCCCGGACCCCGCTGCCGCCCGTCCGGCCGACGCATCCGGCCAGCGCCAGCCGCGAGGCTTGCGCCAGGAGCGCGCGCCGCGTGCGCCACAGCCACCGCGCGCGGTCAACCCGCTGCCGCCGATCACGTTCCCCGAGGCCCTGCCGGTCTCAGCCCGCCGCGACGAGATCGCCGCGGCGCTGCTGGCCAACCAGGTCGTGATCGTGTCGGGCGAGACCGGCTCGGGCAAGACCACGCAGCTGCCCAAGATCTGCCTGTCGATCGGGCGCGGGCCGGGGCGCGAGGGCGGGGGGCTGATCGGCCACACCCAGCCGCGCCGCATCGCCGCCACCTCCACCGCCAAGCGCATCGCGCAGGAGCTGGGGTCGCCGGTGGGCGAGCATGTCGGCTACCAGGTGCGCTTCAACGACACCATGTCGGCGGGCGCGTCGGTCAAGCTGATGACCGACGGCATCCTGCTGGCCGAGACGCAGAACGACCCGCTGCTGCGCGCCTACGACACCCTCATCATCGACGAGGCGCACGAGCGCAGCCTGAACATCGACTTCCTGATCGGCTACCTGCGCCAGATCCTGCCGAAGCGGCCTGACCTGAAGGTGATCATCACCTCGGCCACCATCGATGCGCAGCGCTTTGCCGAGCATTTCACGCTCAACGGCAAGCCCGCGCCGGTGATCGAGGTCAGCGGCCGGCTGTACCCCGTGGAAGTGCGCTACCGCCCGGTTACCGACGACGCGCCGCCGGGCGCCGCGCCGCGCAGCGCGCAGGCGCGCGAGCGCGACCTGTACGACGGCATCGTCGATGCCGTCGATGAGCTGTGCCGCGTCGGCCCGGGCGACGTGCTGGTGTTCCTGCCGGGCGAGCGCGAGATCCGCGAGGCCGCCGAGGCGCTGCGCAAGCACCATCCGCCGCATACCGAGATCCTGCCGCTGTTCGCGCGGCTGTCGGTGCAGGAGCAGGAGCGGGTGTTCAAGCCGTCCAACACGCGCCGCATCGTGCTGGCGACCAACGTCGCCGAAACTTCGCTGACGGTGCCGGGCATCCGCTACGTGGTCGATACCGGGATGGCGCGCGTCAAGCGCTATTCGTACCGCAACAAGGTCGAACAGCTGCAGGTCGAGTCGATCTCGCAGGCCGCCGCCAACCAGCGCGCCGGCCGTTGCGGCCGCGTGGCCAACGGCGTGTGCATCCGGCTGTACGAAGAGTCGGATTTCACCGGTCGCCCGCGCTTTACCGATCCGGAAATCCTGCGCTCGTCGCTGGCGGCGGTGATCCTGCGCATGAAGGCGCTGCGGCTGACCGATATCGAGTCGTTCCCGTTTATCGAACCGCCGCTGGGCCGCGCGGTCGCCGACGGCTACCAGCTGCTGCAGGAGCTGGGCGCGGTCGACGACGGCAACCAGCTCACGCCGACGGGGCGGCAGCTGGCCAAGCTGCCGCTGGACCCGCGCGTGGGCCGCATGATCCTGGCCGCGCGCGAGCACCAGTGCCTGCGCGAGGTGCTGATCATCGCCAGCGCGCTGTCGGTGCAGGACCCGCGCGACCGCCCGCAGGAGGCGCAGGAAGCCGCCGACCAGGCGCACCGCAAGTTCATGGACGAGAGGTCCGAGTTCCTGGGCTGGGTCAAGCTGTGGAAGTGGTTCGAGGAGGCGGTCACGCACAAGAAGTCGAACCGCCAGCTGCAGGACCAGTGCCGCGCCAGCTTCCTGTCGCACCTGCGCCTGCGCGAATGGCGCGACGTGCATTCGCAGCTGCTGACCACGGTGACCGAGCAGGGCTGGCGCCTGAACGAAAGCGAGCCGACCTACGAGCAGGTGCACAAGGCGCTGCTGACTGGCCTGCTCGGCAACGTCGGCGTGCGTATCGAGGACGGCGACGGCAAGGGCCGCGAGTACCTGGGCGCGCGTGGCATCAAGTTCCACCTGTGGCCGGGCTCGCTGATCGCGCGCAAGGTCGGCCGCTGGATCGTGGCGGCCGAGCTGGTCGAGACCAGCCGCCTGTTCGCGCGCACGCTGGCGCGGATCGAGCCGGAATGGCTGGAGCAGATCGGCGGCCACCTGCTCAAGGTGAGCTGGAGCGATCCGCACTGGGAAAAGAAGGCCGGCCAGGTGTTGGCGCTGGAACGGGCCACGCTGTACGGCCTGGTGGTCTACCAGCACCGCCGCGTCCACTACGGGCCGATGAACCCGCAGGAAGCGCGCGAGCTCTTTATCCGCCGCGCGCTGGTCGAGGGCGAATTCGATACGCGCCTGCCGTTCTTCGCGCACAACCAGCGCCTGGTGCGGGAGATCGAAAACCTGGAGCACAAGTCGCGCCGGCAGGACGTGCTGGTCGACGACGAGCTGATCTACGCCTTCTACGATCGCGCCATCCCGGCGGAGATCAACCAGCAGACCACCTTCGAACAGTGGTACCAGGCCGAAAGCGCCAAGGACCGCAAGCTGCTCTACCTCAACCGCGACGAGCTGATGCGGCACGAGGCGGCCGGCATCACCACCGACCTGTTTCCCAAGACCATGAACGTGGCTGGGGTGGACATGGGGCTGACGTACCACTTCGAGCCCGGCAGCCACCGCGACGGCGTGACGCTGACCGTGCCGTTGTACGCGCTCAACCAGGTGCGGCAGGAGCGTGCCGACTGGCTGGTCCCCGGCATGATCAAGGAAAAGGTCCACCTGCTGCTGAAGTCGCTGCCGCAGAAGCTGCGCCGCCATTGCGTTCCATTGCCGGACTTTGCCGCCGGCTTTGTCTCGCGCCAGCGGTTCGGCGAGGGCGAGCTGCTGGACGTGCTGATCGCCGATATCCGCGGCGAGACCGGCACCATGGTCAAGCGCGCCGACTTCAAGCTGGAAACGCTGCCGGCACACCATGCGATGAACTTCAAGGTCATCGACGAGCACGGCCGCCAGCTCGACATGGGCCGCAACCTGGCGCAACTGCGCGCCGAGCTGGGCGGCCAGGCGCAGCAGTCGTTCCAGCGCGTTGCAGCGCAGGCGGCCGCGCAAGCCGGCTCGCCCGACCAGGCCGCGCAGCTGCCGGCGGCCGAGCCCGGCCAGTACGAGAACCTGACCGGCTGGACCTTCGGCGAGCTGCCCGAGCTGCTGGAGATCCGCAAGGGCAGCCAGACGCTGTTCGGCTACCCGGCGCTGGTCGACCGCGGCACGCACTGCGACGTCGAGGTCTTCGACGATCCGCAGGAAGCCGCGCGCATCCACCACCTGGGGCTGCGCCGGCTGTTCGCGCTGCAACTGCGCGAGCAGGTCAAGTTCATCGAGAAGAACATCCCCGGGCTGCAGCAGATGGCGATGCAGTACATGACGCTGGGTACGCAGGAAATGCTGCGCGACCAGATCGTGATGCTGGCGCTGGAACGCGCCTGCATGCAGTCGCCGCTGCCGCGCAACGAGGCAGAGTTCAACGCCCGCAAGGACGAGGGCCGCACGCGGCTGTCGCTGCTGGCGCAGGAGATCGCACGGCTTGCCGGCGCGATCCTTGCCGAATACGCCGGGCTGCCGCGCAAGCTGCTGCAGGCCAAGCCGTTCGCCGCCGCCTACGCCGACATGGAAGCGCAGCTCGGCCGGCTGGTGGGCAAGCGCTTTATCGATGAGACGCCGTACACGCAACTGGTCCACTTCCCGCGCTACCTGAAGGGCATCGCCATGCGCATCGACAAGCTCAAGGGCGATCCGGCGCGCGATACCCAGCGCATTCAGGAGATGGCGCCGCTGCTGCAGCAATGGCAGCGCGCCGAAAAGCAACTGCGCACGCAAGGCCGTGGCGGCGAGGACGCGCGGCTGGAAGAGTTCCGCTGGATGCTGGAGGAGCTGCGCATCGCGCTGTTCGCGCAGGAGCTGCGCACGCCGGTGCCAATGTCGGTGAAGCGGCTGCAGAAGGTTTGGGAATCGATGCAGCGCTGAGGCTCGGGCGCCGGTACGGCCGCAAATGGTCGTGCCGGCGCAACAATCTGCCAAATTCTTGTTCGCCGTCAGCCGCGACGTCAGCGGAATTAGCCGCCCAAACGTTAGAATCGCCGATTCAGTTCTTCTTGTAGCGGGTCTTATGTTTGCATTGCGTCGGTTGGTGGCTGGTAGGATCACGGTGGGCGCGCTCGCGCTGGGCCTGATGGCCGCGCCGGCATCGGCGGAAGTGGTGGTGATCCTCAATTCGGGTGATGCAACCGTCACGCTGATCGACAAGGATACGCAGAAGGTGCTGGAGACCTTTCCGATCGGCAAGGAGCCGCACCACCTGATCGCGACGCCCGATGAAAAGTCGCTGATCGTCGCCAACGCGGTCGGCAATGACCTGGTGTTCCTGGACCCGGCGACCGGCAAGGTGCAGCAGCGTGTTCCCAATATCGACGACCCCTACCAGATCGGCTTTTCGCCCGACCAGAAGTGGTTTGTCGCCACCGGCAACCGGCTCGACCGGGTCGATGTCTACCGCTGGGACGGCAAGGCGCTGAAGCTGGCCAAGCAATACCCGCTGGCCAAGACGCCAAGCCATATCGCCTTTACCGCCGACAGCCGCATCGCCTTTATCACGCTGCAGGACTCGAATGAGGTCGTGGCGATCGACCTGATCACGCAGAACGTGTTGTGGCGCATGGAGGCCGGCTCCGCGCCGGCCGGCATCTGGCTGACGCCGGACCAGAAATACCTGCTGGTCGGCATGACCGGTGCGGACTATATTGCCGTGATCGACTGGCGCACCCGCACCGTGGTCAAGCAGATCCAGACCGGCAAGGGCGCGCATAACTTCCGCGCGGTGGGCGACAAGCGCCACCTGTTCCTGAGCAATCGCGTGACCGGAAGCATCAGCATCATCGACCAGCAGACGCTGGCCAAGATCGGCGACATCACGGGTCTGCCACCCGGGCCGGACGACATGGAGCTGACCGCCGACGGCAAGACCTTGTGGGTGACGTTCCGCTGGGCGCGCTCGGTCGGGCTGATCGACGTGCCGAGCCGCAAGCTGGTCAAGACCGTGCGCGTCGGCCGCTCGCCGCACGGCATCTACTTCCGCACGCGCGCGCCGCTGTACTAGACGGGGCGGGGCAGGATCATGCGCGATACCAGGGCTTCGCGTTTCGGACGGTTCGGACGCCTGGGACGATTCAGACGATTCGGCAGGATGCTGGCCGGGCTCGCGCTTGCCTGCGCCTTGCCCTCTGCGCTGCATGCGGCGGATGCAACCGGGGCCGCGGCAAAAGCCTGCCCGGCCGGCACGCTCTACCTGACCTTCGATACCGGCAGCATGAGCCAGGCCCAGCTGATCGCCGACGCGCTGCGCCGCCACAGGATCCGCGCGACCTTCTTCCTGGCCAATGAACCCACGGTGCGGCAGGACAGCTCGCTCGACCCGTCATGGGCGCCGTACTGGAAGGCGTTGGCCGCTGATGGCCATGCCTTCGGCACGCATACCTTCGACCATGTTTACCTGCGCGGCGTGCGTGCGGGCCAGGTGACCATGCGGCCGCAGTTCGGCGCGCAGGCCGGCAAGGACACGGTGATGGATGCTGCCGGCTTCTGCCGCGAACTGCGCCGCAGCGCCGACGCCTTCCGTGACATGACCGGTGCCGAGATGATGCCGATCTGGCGCGCCCCGGGCGGCCGCACCGCGCCGCAGACGCTGCAATGGGCCGAGCAGTGCGGCTTCCGCCATGTCGGCTGGGCGCCGGCCGGCTTCCTGGGCGATGAGCTGGCGTCGGATCGCTACCCGAATGCCATGCTGCTCGAGCGCGCGCTCGACAGGCTGCGCGATGGCGACATCACCATGGCGCACCTGGGCATCTGGTCGCGCAAGGACCCGTGGGCGCCGGGCGTGCTGGAGCCGCTGCTGTCCGGGCTGGAGCGCAAGGGCTTCTGCTTCGCGACGCTGCGCGAGCACCCGGCCTACCGCGACTGGATCGCCCGGCATGCCATCGGAGAACAGGAGGGCAGGCGGTAATGTGGGAGTCGCTCAACGGCTGGATCGGACAGGTCGAAGGCACGCTGTTCCAGGACGTGGTGCTGCCGGTGGTCTATGACCTCGGGTTTGGCCGCTATGCCGAAGAGGCCTTCACCGGCACCGAGTGGCTGCTGGTGGGGCTGGTGCAAATCGCGGCGATGTTCCTGATCCTGGGCCCGCTGGAAAAATGGCGTCCGGTCGAGCCGGTGGCCGACCGCGCGGCGATCCGCACCGACATGCTGTACACGGCGATCCACCGCCTCGGGCTGTTCCGCCTCGCCATGTTCTTCCTGCTGGCGCCGCTGACGGATTCGCTCGAAGGGCATCTGCGCCTGATGGGCTGGCACCGGGTCAATGTCGAGGACTGGTGGCCGGGCGTGACCTCGGTGCCGCTGGTCAGCTTCTTCGTCTACCTGCTGCTGTTCGACCTGCTCGACTACTGGTACCACCGCCTGTCGCATACGTTCCGCTGGTGGTGGCATTTGCATGCGGTGCACCACAGCCAGCGCCAGATGACGCTGTGGAGCGACAACCGCAACCACCTGCTGGACGACATGCTGCGCGACCTGGTGTTTGCGCTGGTGGCACTGGGCGTGGGTGTCGAGCCGTCGCAGTATGTGCTGCTGGTGGCGCTGTCGCAGCTGCTGCAGAGCCTGCAGCATGCCAATGTGCGGCTGCATTTCGGCGCCATCGGCGAACGCCTGCTGATCTCGCCGCGCTTCCACCGCACCCACCATGCCGTGGGCATCGGCCATGAAGCCGACGGCGCCCCGGCACGGCTGGGCGGCTGCAACTACGGCGTGATCTTTCCCTGGTGGGACATGCTGTTCGGCACCGCGGTCTTCACCGAGACCTATCACCCCACCGGTATCCGCGACCAGCTGCCGCCGCCGCTGGGCAAGGGCCACGACTACGGGGCTGGCTTCCTCGCCCACCAGTGGTACGGCATCAAGCGCCTGCTGCGGCTGCGCTGAAGCGATCCTCTACTGCCGGCGCGGCAGTCCGCGTGGCCGCGGCAAGTGGCGTATGCTAGTGTTCCGGTTTGCCGCCGGCCCCGGCGCCGGCTCGAATGCCGGCTCGAATGTCGGCTGTTTCCGCCTTCCACTGCATAATCGCCGAATTCACGCTCGGCCCCACGCTGCATGAACGATATCTTCCGCTCGTTTGGCCGCGCGCTCGTCAGCCAGCTGCATCCCCGCATGCTGCTGCTGACCGTGCTGCCTTTCGTCCTGGCCACGCTCTTCTGGGGCGGGCTGCTCTGGTGGGGCTGGGATCCCATCATGACCGCCACGCGCGGTTTTCTCGAAACCTCGGTGCTGACCAGCTGGATCTACAGCGCACTGGACTGGCTCAGCCTGCAATCGATGCGGGCCGTGGTGGCGCCGCTGTTCGTCGCCGCGCTGGTGGTGCCGCTGGTGATCGCATCGATGCTGATGTTTATCGGCGTGTTCTCGGTGCCAGCCGTGGTGCGCCACCTCGAGCGCAGCTACCCGGACTTGTCCAAGGCCCACGGCGGCAGCGTGCTCGGCAGCGTGTTCCAGTCCCTGGGCAGCACCGTCGTGTTCCTGTTGCTGGTGCTGGTGACGCTGCCGCTATGGCTGGTGCCGCCGTTCTTCGCGCTGATCCCGCCGGTGCTGTGGGGCTGGCTGACCTACCGGGTGATGACCTATGACGCGCTGTCCGACCACGCCAGCGCGGAAGAGCGCAAGACGCTGATGCGGCGCCATCGCACGCCGCTGCTGGTGATCGGCGTGGCGGTGGGTCTGCTGGGCTCGGCGCCGACACTGCTGTGGGTGTCGTCCGCGGCGGTGATCTTCCTGTTCCCGTTCGTGCTGGCGGGCACGCTGTGGCTGTACGTGCTGATCTTTATCTTTTCGGCGCTGTGGTTCGGCCACTTCTGCCTGCGCGCGCTGGCGCAGCTGCGCGCCGAACGTGCTGCAGATCGCGCACCGCCGCCGGCACAGCAGCCGACCGGTCCGTCCGCGGGCGGCGACATCATCGACCTGGCGCCCTCCGACGTGCGGCGCATCGAACATTCCTGAAGCGAGGGCAACATGGGTTTCGGCCTGATCATCATCGGCGACGAGATTCTGTCGGGGCGGCGCGAAGACAAGCATCTGCGCCGCACCATCGAACTGCTGGGCGCGCGCGGCCTGGCGCTGGACTGGGCGCAGTATGTCGGCGACGACCGCGGCCGCATCACCGCCACGCTCAAGCGCACCTTCGCCGGCACTGACGTGGTGTTCTGCACCGGCGGCATCGGCGCAACGCCTGACGACCATACGCGCCAGTGCGCTGCCGCGGCGCTGGGCGTGCCGCTGCAGCTGCATCCCGAGGCGCGCGAGCAGATCGCGCTGCGCATTGCGGAGACCGCAGGCGGCGATCCCGTCAAGGCCGACCTGAGCCAGCCGGAAAACCAGCACCGGTTCAAGATGGGCGAGTTTCCCGAAGGCGCGCGCATCATCCCCAACAGCTACAACCGCATCCCGGGCTTCTCCGTGGGACATCACCACTTCATGCCCGGCTTCCCGGTGATGGCATGGCCGATGATGGAGTGGGTGCTCGACCATGAGTACGCGCACCTGTTCCACCAGGTGCAGCACCAGGAACGCGCCTTCTATGTGTTCGAGGCGCCCGAGTCCACGCTGACCCCGCTGATGGAGACAGTAGAAGCCGCCTTTGCCGGCATCCGCGTGTTCAGCCTGCCTTCGGTCGGCGACGTGCAGCGCGGCGACCGCTTCGCACGCCGGCACATCGACCTGGGCGTCAAGGGGCCGGCCGACCTGGTGCCGCCCGCCTATGCCATGCTGCTGGACGGGGTGCGCGCGATGGGGTTTGAAGTCGTCGAGCAGCCGGCGCGGGAATCGGCGCAGGCCTGAGCGTTCGCAATAGCGGACCAACAAAAAGGGGGGGCAGCCTACGCTGCCCCTTTCGTCATTCCGGCGCGGCGGCGCTCAGGCGCCGTGCCACGGCAGGCCGCGCACGCACCAGCCTTCGACCGTCTTGCGGTGGTGATGCTCGTCGCGATTGCCCTCGAAGCCTTCCAGCACGTCCATGGCGAAGTGGTAGCCGGCTTCGGTCGCCACGCGCGCGGCATGCTTGGAGCGCGCCGCGCTGCGGCACAGGAACAGCACCGGCACGTCGGCCGGCACGCGCGCCTTCAGTTCCTCGATGAAGCGGGCGTTCTGCGCGCCGCCCGGGTACGCCATCCATTCGACATGGGCGAACTGCGCGTCGGGCACATCGACGCCGCCGACCCAGTCCAGCTCGGCCTGCGTGCGCACGTCGACCAGCACCGCCGCGGGATCGTTCTGCAGGAGGGCATAGGCTTCCTGCGGCGACAGCGCGCCGAAGTACGGGAGCTGGTTCTGTTGCTGGCGCTGCTGGGCGGCCTGGAGAAGATCGTCTCGGGTGGTCATCTGCGTGACAAATGAAATGGATGAAATTGAGGGCGCGAAGGCCGTAACCCGGTATTCTATAGCGCCGCGGCAACCCGGCGGCCGTAACACGCACCGCGCTGGCTGTATGGCATCACGACCGGGCACGCTATGACCGATTTTGGTGCCACTGCACTAATGCGGTGCGATTACTTGCTCATTGCACCATTGTGGTGTTTTATTGGTGGGCGGAACCCGAGTGTGCATGTCGATGGTGCGCCACCCCGGCGCTTTCTGGCACGGCCCTCCGGATCGCGCCTACCCCGCGACGGTGCGCGGTTCGCCGGAGTTGCACATTTTTCGGGCCGGGAAAAGCAGTGGGGCGTTTGCTTGGCATGCTTTCTGCTAACATTCCCCCGTCCTTTCGTGGCGAGGTCGGCAAGCGCGGCGACATGCAGCGGCGCCGCCGGCGACAGGCCCAAGAATTGGCTTTCACAGACATTTGCCGAATACCCAGGAGATTGGCATGGCCCACAGCGTTGCAGACGTGATGAAGCTGGTGAAGGAAAACGACGTCAAGTTCGTCGACTTCCGTTTCACCGATACCAAAGGCAAGGAGCAACACGTGTCCGTGCCCGTGTCGCACTTCGATGAAGACAAGTTCGAAAGCGGCCACGCTTTCGACGGCTCGTCGATCGCCGGCTGGAAGGGTATCGAGGCTTCGGACATGCTGCTGATGCCGGATTCGAACACGGCTCACATCGACCCGTTCTATGAAGAGCCGACGCTGGTGCTGTCGTGCGACGTGATCGAGCCGTCGGATGGCAAGGGCTATGACCGCGACCCGCGTTCGATCGCCAAGCGCGCCGAAGCCTACCTGAAGAGCACCGGCCTGGGCGACACCGCCTTCTTCGGTCCGGAACCCGAGTTCTTCATCTTCGACGGTGTGACCTGGAACGTCGACATGCAAGGCTGCTTCGTGAAGATCCATTCCGAAGAAGCCCCGTGGTCGTCGGGCAAGGAGTTCGAGCACGGCAACGCCGGCCACCGTCCGGGCAAGAAGGGCGGCTACTTCCCGGTCGCCCCGATCGACACGTTCCAGGACATGCGTTCGGAAATGTGCCTGATCCTGGAATCGCTGGGCATCCCCGTTGAAGTCCACCACCACGAAGTGGCTGGCCAGGGCCAGAACGAAATCGGCACCAGGTTCAGCACGCTGGTGCAGCGCGCCGACTGGACCCAGCTGCAGAAGTACGTGATCCAGAACGTCGCTCACACCTACGGCAAGACCGCCACGTTCATGCCGAAGCCGGTCGTCGGCGACAACGGCTCGGGCATGCACGTGCACCAGTCCGTGTGGAAGGACGGCCAGAACCTGTTCGCCGGCAACGGCTACGCCGGCCTGTCGGAATTCGCGCTGTACTACATCGGCGGCATCATCAAGCACGCCCGCGCGCTGAACGCCATCACCAACCCGGGCACGAACTCGTACAAGCGCCTGGTGCCGGGCTTCGAAGCCCCGGTCAAGCTGGCCTACTCGGCCCGCAACCGTTCGGCTTCGATCCGTATCCCGTATGTGGCCAACCCGAAGGGCCGCCGCATCGAGACCCGCTTCCCGGATCCGCTGATGAACCCGTACCTGGGCTTCTCGGCGCTGCTGATGGCCGGCCTGGACGGCGTGATGAACAAGATCCACCCGGGCGAAGCCGCCGACAAGAACCTGTACGACCTGCCGCCGGAAGAGGATGCAAAGATCCCGACCGTCTGCTCGAGCCTGGATCAGTCGCTGGAGTACCTGGACAACGACCGCGAGTTCCTGACCCGCGGCGGCGTGTTCTCGAACTCGATGATCGATGCGTACATCGAACTGAAGATGGAAGAAGTCACGCGTTTCCGCATGACCACGCACCCGGTCGAGTTCGAGATGTACTACTCGCTGTAAGCGGCCCTTGCCCGGGAATGACGCAGGTTGTGACCGGGCAACAGTTGCACCAGAAAGGGGCGGCTTCGGCTGTCCCTTTTTGCTTTGCTCGCTAGAATGGGGAATCCGATCCCATCCCGATCCATCCCTGTTCACACCTAACGCCATGTCCATGGACGCTTCTTCGCGCAAGGCCAGCCGGGCCGCGTCGCCGCACCAATTTCGTGTTCGATTCCCTGTTCTGGTGAGTGCCGTGGCATTGACACTGGGTGCCTGGGCCGGGCTGTCGCAGGCGCAGTCGTCTTCCGACGTCTACGTTTGCACCGGACCCAACGGCGTACCCGAGTATCGCAACGGCAGCGCCGGCAAGGGATGCAAGAAGCTGAGCCTGCCCGATGTGGTGACCGTGCCGGGCGGGCGAAGCGCGCCGGCGCCGGCGGCGGCCAAGGGCGGTGCTGCCACGGCCGGCAACGCCAGCTTCCCGCGCGTGGACAGTGCCACGCAGCGCAGCCGCGACAGCGAGCGCCGTACCGTGCTCACGCAGGAACTGCAGAGCGAAGAGGCCAAGCTGCAGGCGCTGCGCGCCGAATACAACAACGGCCAGCCCGAGCGCCAGGGCAATGAGCGCAACTATCAGAAATACCTGGATCGCACCGCGGCGCTGCGCGACGACATCGCGCGCAGCGAGGCCAACGCGGCATCGCTGCGGCGCGAGCTTGGCAACCTGAAGGATTAAGTCTTATGCGTCGCCTGATTCGAGGTGTGTCGCGCAAGGTCGGTGGTGCCGACAGCGCCCGTGGCGAGACCGCCGCGCCGGACCTCGTGCAATCGGGCGGCAGCGCCCAGGTGTTGCCCATGGGCGTGGTGGCCTTCCATGCCGGCCTCGACGTGGTGGCCAACCCGGTGCTGCTGGTGCGGCAGCCCGGCCTGCGCGTGGTCTACGCCAACCCCGCCGCCGAGGCGACCTTCGGCGTGTCGCGCCGGGGCATGGTGGAGCTGTCGCTGCCGGACCTGTTCGGCCACTCGGACGAGCTGCACAGCATGCTCGACACCGTGGTCGCGCGCCAGTTCGACGTGCGCCGGCAGGACCTGGTGCTGCACCCGCCGCTGCAGGAACCCATCCATGCGCACGTAGTGATCGCCGCATTGGAAGCGTCCGGCGACACCGTGGTGGTGGAAATCCTCCCCAACGAGCAGAAGGTGCGCAGCGACCGCGAGGAGCGCATCCTCGACCTGACCTCGGCCAACAAGGAACTGATCCGCAACCTGGCGCACGAGATCAAGAACCCGCTTGGCGGCATCCGCGGCGCCGCGCAGCTGCTGGAGTTCGAGCTGCCGGAGCGCTCGCTGCGCGAATACACGCAGGTCATCATCAAGGAGTCGGACCGGCTGCAGACGCTGGTGGACCGGCTGCTGGAGCCGCACCGCCATCCGCATATCGTATCGAGCCTGAATATCCACGAGGTGCTGGAGCGCGTGCGCTCGGTGGTGCTGGCCGAATTCCCGAACGGGCTCGATATCGTGCGCGACTACGATGCCAGCCTGCCCGAGCTGCAGGGCGACATGGAGCAGCTGATCCAGGCGGTGCTCAACATCGTGCACAACGCCGCGCAGGCGCTGGCCGACCGCATTGCGCGCGGCGATGCGCAGATCGTGCTGCGCACGCGCGTGGCGCGCCAGGTCACCATCGCCAAGCGCCTGTTCAAGCTGGCATTGGACTTGCATGTGATCGACAACGGCCCGGGAATCCCCGAAGACATTCGCGAGCGCATTTTCTATCCGCTGGTATCGGGTAGGGATGGCGGCAGCGGTCTCGGTCTCACACTCGCTCAAACCTTCGTGCAGCAGCACGAGGGCTTGATCGAATGCGAGAGCCGGCCGGGCTGTACCGACTTCCGCATCCTGCTGCCGTTGCACTAGCTGTCCGCGAGCGATCGCGCCGCAGTGCCGGGTATGTGGAAGACCAAATGACACCGAGCAGACAAGCGACGCACATGAAGCCGATCTGGATAGTCGACGACGATCAATCAATCCGCTGGGTCCTGGAAAAGGCCCTTGCCCGTGAAAGCCTGCTCTCGCGCAGCTTCACCAATGTGCGAGACGTGCTGGCCGCGCTGGAAGAAGACCAGCCGCAGGTGCTGATTTCCGATATCCGCATGCCCGGCGGCTCCGGGCTGGATCTGCTGCAGGCCATCAAGGCGCGGCACCCGGGGCTGCCGGTCATCGTGATGACCGCCTACTCGGACCTGGACAGCGCCGTGGCGGCGTTCCAGGGCGGCGCCTTCGAATACCTGGCCAAGCCGTTCGATGTCGACAAGGCGGTCGAGCTGATCCGCCGTGCGCTCGAAGAAAGCCTGCGCGAAGAGGAGATGGACGACCGGCTGGTCGATGCGCCGGAGATCCTCGGCCAGGCGCCGGCGATGCAGGATGTGTTCCGCGCCATCGGGCGGCTGTCGCAGTCGAATGTCACGGTGATGATCACCGGCGAGTCGGGCACCGGCAAGGAACTGGTTGCGCGCGCGCTTCACAAGCACAGCCCGCGTGCCAACGGCCCGTTCATCGCGCTCAATACCGCGGCCATTCCCAAGGACCTGCTCGAATCCGAACTGTTCGGCCACGAGCGCGGCGCCTTCACCGGTGCGCAGACCATGCGCCGCGGCCGCTTCGAACAGGCCGAGGGCGGCACGCTGTTCCTCGATGAAATCGGCGACATGCCGTTCGATTTGCAGACCCGCCTGCTGCGCGTGCTGTCCGACGGCAACTTCTATCGCGTCGGCGGCCACAACCCGTTGCGCGCCAATGTGCGGGTCATCGCCGCGACGCACCAGAACCTGGAGCTGCGCGTCAAGGAAGGCCTGTTCCGCGAGGACTTGTTCCACCGCCTGAACGTGATCCGGCTGCGCTTGCCGCCGCTGCGCGAACGGCCCGAGGACATCACGCTGCTGGCGCGCCATTTCCTGCAGAAGAGCGCCAAGGAACTGGGCGTCGAGCCCAAGCGCATGTCGGACGAGGCGCTGGCCTATGTCAGCACGCTGCCGTTCCCCGGCAACGTGCGCCAGCTCGAGAACCTGTGCAACTGGCTGACGGTGATGGCACCGGCGCAGACCATCGAGGTCAAGGACCTGCCGCGCGAAATGCTGGAGGCTGGCGTCAGCGAGCCGATCAATGCGCCGCGGCCCGAGCGCGTGGTCGAGGCGCGTGCCGCCGAGTACGAAGCCGGTCATGAGCTGGCCGACTACGGCGGCTTTGCCATGCCGGTGGCGGAGGCGGATACGGCGACCGTGGTGCGGCCGGCGCCGGCTGTCAGCGCCGCGCCGGCCGGCACTGCCGCCGGCTGGGAGCACCTGCTGGCCGGCGAAGCGCGCGCCATGCTCGAGGCCGGGCAGCCGGAGGTCATGGATGTGCTGACACGCCGGTTCGAGAAGGCGGTGCTGGAGGCCGCGCTGGGTGTCACACGCGGGCGTAGGGTCGAGGCCGCGACGCGACTGGGCATCGGGCGAAATACCATTACGCGCAAGCTGCAGGAATTGGGATTCGACTGAGCGGGCAGAGCGGAAAAAAACGGCCGGGCATGTGCCCGGCCGTTTTGCTTTTTGCCTTGCCAGATCTCAGCCGCGCGCCTGCACCAGCCGCTGCGCCATCTCGGCGAAACCTTCGCCACCCGCCGCCGCAGTGATGAAGGCCGGCGGCACCGGCAACTGCGGCAGGATATCCCGCACATTGGCCACTCCGACCGACAGCGGAAAATGCGCGAACATGCTGGCATCGTTGGCTGAATCGCCGATAAACAGCCATTCATCGCGGCAAGCATCCAGATCTTCTCCGAGCAGTTCCGCCACGCACAGCTTGCTCATCGAGAGCTTGTCATGCTCTCCGAACCAGCCGTTGACATGGATGGAGCTGACCGTGGCAGTCATGCCGGCCTCGCGCATCAAGGCGGCAATGCGTGCCACCGCTTCCTGCGGCAGTGGCGGCACGTCTTCGGCATGATCGATCGCCAGGTCGGCGGCGTGCCAGGCCTGGTCCGACGCCAGCGCGCAGCCCGGCACCTCAAGCAGGATGCGCTGGCCAAGCGCATCGATGCGCTCGAGGTTGCGCGTCCGGGTGGCCGCATCGTCCAGGAAGCGGGTATGCAGCCGGCCATCGCGCAGGTGCGAATAGAAGGCACCGTTCTCGCCGATGATCGCGTCCACCGGCCACAGCCGGGTCAGGATCTCGGCCCACGCAATGCAGCGCCCCGTTACCGGGATGACGTGCAGGCCAGCCTGGCGCAGGCCGTCCAGCGCCAGATAAGTGGAAGCGGGCAGCCGCCCGTCGGTCGTCAGCGTGCCGTCGATATCGGTCAGCACGCCGCGCACGCGCTGCAGCACGGAATTAGAGAGCTTGTTCAGGGATTGCATGGCGGGCCATTGTAACCGTCGTCCTGCCGTCTTCGTCGGCTAACTCGCTTATTGCACCGCAAAACGGCGGAGATCCGTGAAGTTGCTGATTTGCTTGCCCGGGTGCGACCGGCGTAACATGCCGCTGTCACAAAAGAATCACATGCGGTCGGACTTTTCCTACCGCACAAAACAGACAGACCAAGGAGAGCATCGATGTCCGTATCCCGTACCGCGCTCAAACTTGCCGTGCTTGCCGCCCTGACCGGGGCCGGCAGCGCGCAGGCCGCCGTTGAAATCCAGTGGTGGCACGCCATGCAAGGCGCCCTGAACGACAAGGTGAACGAGATCGCCAACAAGTTCAACGCCAGCCAGTCCGACTACAAGGTGGTGCCAGTTAACAAGGGCAACTACGACGAAACCATGGCGGCCGGCATCGCCGCCTTCCGTGCCGGCGGCGCGCCGGCCATCCTGCAAGTGTTCGAAGTCGGCACCGCCACCATGATGAGCGCCAAGGGCGCGATCAAGCCGGTGTCGACGGTCATGAAGGACGCCGGCGAGAAATTCGACCAGAAGGCCTACATCCCGGCAGTGGCGGGTTACTACACCTCGTCCAAGGGCGAGATGCTGTCGTTCCCGTTCAACAGTTCGACCACGGTCTTCTACTACAACAAAGATGCCTTCAAGAAGGCCGGCCTGGACCCGGAGAAGGCGCCCAAGACCTGGCCGGAGGTGATGCAGTACTCGGCCAAGCTGAAGGCATCGGGCAGCAACTGCGCGTACACCACCGACTGGCAGGGCTGGGTCCACCTGGAAAGCTTCTCGGCCTGGCACAACACGCTGTATGCCACCAAGAATAACGGCTTCGGCGGCACCGACACGCGCCTGGTCTTCAACAGCCCGCTGCACGTCAAGCACATCACCAACCTGCAGGACATGGTGAAGAAGGGCTACTTCAGCTATGGCGGCCGCAAGGCGGAATCGCAGGCCAAGTTCTATAACGGCGAGTGCGCGATGTTTACCGGCTCGTCGGCCTCGCTGGCCAATATCCGCAAGAACGCCAAGTTCGCGTTCGCGGTGGCCCAGCTGCCGTACTACCCGGACGTGCAGGGCGCCCCGCAGAACACCATCATCGGCGGCGCTTCGCTGTGGGTGATGGGCGGCAAGAAGCCGGACGAGTACAAGGGCGTGGCCAAGTTCTTCAACTTCCTGTCGCGTCCGGAGATCCAGTCGGACTGGCACCAGGCCACCGGCTATCTGCCGGTAACGATGGCCGCCTACGAGATGACCAAGAAGTCCGGCTACTACGACAAAAACCCGGGTGCCGATGTGTCGGTGCAGCAGATGGTGGTCAAGACCACCGACAAGTCGCGCGGCGTGCGCCTGGGCAACATGGTGCAGATCCGTACCGTGGTGGACGAGGAACTGGAAGCCGTCTGGGCCGGCAAGAAGGAGCCCAAGGCAGCGCTGGACTCGGCTGTGGCCCGTGGCAACGATCTGCTGGAGCGCTTCCAGAAGACCGCGCGCGAATAAGCGCGGGCTGACAGCAAGCTGATAGGAAAGGGCGGGCGGCGGCGAAACCTCCGCCCGCTTGCATTGTGGCCGGCCGCATCCGGCCGTACCTGGAACGATGCCGCGACCCGCGGCATCCGCCGGAATCCGTTCATGGAAAAACGCGTTGTTTTCCGCTCGCCGTGGCTGCCGTATCTGCTGGTCTTGCCGCAGATCGCGATCACGCTGATCTTCTTTTTCCTGCCCGCGGGGCAGGCGCTGTATCAATCGATGCTGCAACAGGATGCCTTCGGCATCAACCTGGAGTTTGTTGGCCTCGATAACTTCCGCATGCTGTGGAACGACCCGCTGTATGTGGAGTCATTCCAGACCACTGCGATCTTCGCCATCGGCGTCACCGTGGTGGGCCTGACCACCGCGCTGGCGCTGGCCTATTTTGCCGATCGCGTGATCCGCGCCGCGGTCGGCTACAAGACCTTGCTGATCTGGCCGTATGCGGTCGCGCCGGCGGTGGCGGGCGTGCTGTGGATGTTCATGTTCAACCCGACGCTGGGCGTGGTCTCGTACGCACTGCGCAAGATGGGCGTGGAATGGAATTTCCTGCTCAACGGCAACCAGGCGCTGCTGCTGGTGGTGCTGGCCGCGGCATGGAAGCAGATCAGCTACAACTTCCTGTTCTTCCTGGCCGGGCTGCAGAGCATCCCGCGCTCGCTGATCGAGGCCGCGGCCATCGACGGCGCCGGGCCGTGGCGCCGCTTCTGGTCGATCATCTTCCCGCTGCTGTCGCCGACCACTTTTTTCCTGATGGTGATCAACGTGGTCTACGCCTTCTTCGATACCTTCGCCATCATCGACGCGGTCACGCATGGCGGCCCGTTCAACTCGACCAACACGCTGGTGTACAAGGTTTTCCATGACGGCTTCCGCGGCATGGATATTGGTGGCTCGGCCGCGCAGTCGGTGGTGCTGATGGTGATCGTGATCGCGCTGACCGTGGTGCAGTTCCGCTACGTGGAACGCAAGGTCCAGTACTGACGGAGGCAGCCATGGTAGAACGACGTCCTTTCCTTGATTTCCTGACCCACGCGGTGCTGATTCTCGGCATCGTGGTGGTGGTGTTCCCGGTGTACCTGACCTTCGTCGCGTCGACGCTGACTGCGGAAGAAGTGCTGGACGCGCCGATGACGCTGATCCCGGGCAGCCACCTGATCGAGAACTATCGCACCGTGCTGTTCCAGGGCGTGGGCGAGGCCGCATCGCCGGTCTCGACCATGATGAAGAACAGCCTGATCATGGCGCTCGGCATTGCGCTGGGCAAGATCGCGATCTCGATCATCTCGGCCTTTGCCATCGTCTATTTCAAGTTCCCGCTGCGCAAGACCTTCTTCTGGCTGATCTTCATCACGCTGATGCTGCCGGTCGAGGTGCGGATCCTGCCGACCTACAAGGTCGTGTCGGACCTTGGGCTGCTCGACAGCTACTTCGGGTTGACCATTCCGATCATCGCGTCGGCGACCGCGACCTTCCTGTTCCGCCAGTTCTTCCTGACCATTCCCGATGAACTGGCGGAAGCCGCGCGCATCGACGGCGCGGGGCCACTGCGCTTTTTCTGGGACGTGGTGCTGCCGCTGTCGCGCACCAGCATCGCCGCGCTGTTCGTGATCCAGTTCATCTACGGCTGGAACCAGTACCTGTGGCCGCTGCTGATCACCACGCAGAAGTCGATGACGCCGGTGGTGGTGGGCGTGACGCAGATGATCTCGCGCTCGGGCGATGCCGCCACCGACTGGAACCTGGTGATGGCCACGGTGATGCTGGCGATGATCCCGCCCGCGGTGGTGGTGGTGCTGATGCAGAAGTGGTTCGTCAAGGGCCTGGTCGAAACCGAAAAATAAGCGGAACAACAAGGCGTGGCGCGCCACCCGCGCGCGCGCAGGACAACAGCAATGGCAAAACTGTCGCTTCGCAACGTTCAGAAAACCTACGCCGGCGGTACCCAGGTGGTGCACGGCATCGACATGGAAATCGCCGACGGCGAGTTCATCGTCATCGTCGGCCCTTCGGGCTGCGGCAAGTCAACGCTGCTGCGCATGGTGGCGGGGCTGGAAACCATCACCGGGGGCGAGATCCATATCGGCGACAAGATCGTCAACAACCTGGAGCCGGCCGAGCGGGACATCGCCATGGTGTTCCAGAACTACGCGCTCTACCCGCACATGAGCGTGTACGACAACATGGCCTACGGCCTGAAGATCCGCGGCATGGCCAAGGCCGAGATCCAGCAGCGCGTGGAGCATGCCGCCGGCATCCTGGAGCTGTCGCCGCTGCTGGACCGCAAGCCGCGCCAGCTGTCGGGCGGGCAGCGCCAGCGCGTGGCCATGGGCCGTGCCATCGTGCGCGAGCCGGCGGTGTTCCTGTTCGACGAGCCGCTGTCCAACCTCGACGCCAAGCTGCGCGTGCAGATGCGGCTGGAACTGAAGGACCTGCATCGCCGCCTCGGCACCACCAGCCTGTACGTGACCCACGACCAGGTCGAGGCGATGACGCTGGCCGACCGCATGATGGTGCTCAACGCGGGCCGCGTGGAGCAGATCGGCACGCCGCTGCAAGTCTATTCGAAGCCGGCCAGCACCTTTGTTGCGGGCTTTATCGGTTCGCCGCCGATGAACCTGATCCCGGTGGTTCGCAACGGCGCGGGCAATGGTGGCGCGCAGATGCGGGTGGTGGCGAAGGAGGGCGCCGACAGCGCTCCCGCCACGCTCGGCCACCTGCCGATGGGACTGCACCTGCCCGAACAGGCGTTGCTGGGACTGCGGCCGGAACATATCGAGCCGTGCGCCGCGCACGAGGCCATCGCCGAGGTCGATGTGCGCGTGGTGGAGGCGCTCGGCGCCGACTCGTTCGCCTATGGTTCGCTCGGCGGCCAGCCGGTGGTGGTGCGGCTGGAGAGCCATGCGCGCGTGAGCGCAGGCGACCGCCTGCCTGTGACCTCGTCGCCTGACCACCTCCATTTCTTCGCGCCGGATACCGGCAAGCGCATCGAGGCCTGACATGCCAGCCATCGCAGACACCCAGTCCTGGCCGTACCCGCGCCATATCGCGCATCGCGGCGCGGGCAAGCTGGCGCCCGAGAACACGCTCGCCGCGTTCCGCCACGGCGCCGCCTTTGGGTACCGGATGTTCGAGTTCGACGTCAAGCTGACTGCCGACGACAAGCCGGTGCTGATGCACGACGCGACGCTCGACCGCACCACCAGCGGCAAGGGCAGGGTCGATGCGCTGACGCTTGGCGAGTTGGCGCTGCTCGATGCCGGCAGCTGGCACGGCCCGGCCTGGGCCGGAGAGCCGGTGCCGACGCTGGCCGCCATCGCCCGCTATACGCAGGCCAACGGCTTCCTGGCCAATATCGAGATCAAGCCGGTGCCCGGCACCGAAGCGCGCACCGGCGCGGCGGTCGCGCTAGATGCCGCGGCGCTGTGGGCTGGCGCTGCGGTGCCGCCGCTGCTGTCGTCGTTCTCGGAAGAGACACTGACTGCGGCAGCACGCGTGGCGCCAGACCTGCCGCGAGCGCTGCTGCTCGACAAGCTGCCGGCCGACTGGCTCGAGCGGTTGCGCCGGCTCGGCTGCGTGGCACTCGATGCGAATTACCGAGAGCTGGACGAGGGCGTCATTGCGTCCGCGCACGCGGCCGGCTACCGCGTCCTCAGCTATACCGTGAACGACCCGGCGAAGGCCGCGCAACTGCTGGGCTGGGGGCTGGACGGGCTGATCACCGATGCCGTCGACAAGATAGAGCCGCACGTCTGATTGTTGTGTGGCTGTTGCTAAAACGCCGATGGCGATGCGAGTTGTCGTGCGATGAAGTTCCGCATCGCGAAAAGTCCACATCCCGTTCAGGCAAACATGCTATTCTTACCGCCGTGAAGACTTAGGTCCTTCCCCGCACAACTTGCCCTTTCGGGCCTTGTGAGGAAGCCAGCACATGCGGCACCCCGGTGGCGCCGTTTGCGCAGGGTCCTCAGTTGGGCTCCCAAGAGTTGTTTGCAATCCGCTAACCGGTCAAGCCGTGTCGCGGAAGGTTGAATAACCCGCTGAACTCCGGCATACCCGGAGAATAGTGAGCGTCCCATGATGCAGCAGTACCAGAGCAGTTCGTACCTCTTCGGCGGTAACGCCCCGTATGTCGAAGAACTGTACGAAGCCTACCTCCAGAATCCCGCCTCGGTTCCCGACAACTGGCGTTCTTACTTCGACGCCATGCAGAACGTTCCTGCCGTCGACGGCACGAACGGCCGGGATGTCGCCCACGCTCCCATCGTTGCCTCGTTCGCCGAGCGCGCCAAAGCAGGCCCCATCAAGACCATCGTTGCCTCGGCCGATTCCGACATGGGCCGCAAGCGCGTCGCTGCCACCCAGCTGATCGCCGCCTACCGCAACATCGGTTCGCACTGGGCCGACCTGGACCCGCTCAAGCGCCAGGAGCGTCCGCCCCTGCCGGATCTGGACCCCGCGTTCTACGGTTTTTCCGAAGCTGACCTCGACATCGTCTTTAATGCCAGCAATACGTACTTTGGCAAGGAGTCGATGAGCCTGCGCGAGCTGCTGAACAACCTGCGCGAAACCTACTGCGGCACCATCGGCGCCGAATTCATGTACGTGAGCGACCAGGCGCAGAAGCGCTGGTGGCAGGAGCGCCTGGAAACCACGCGTTCCAAGCCGGTCTTCACGCTGGAGAAGAAGAAGCACATCCTCGACCGCCTGACCGCGGCCGAAGGCCTGGAGCGCTTCCTCCACACCAAGTACGTCGGCCAGAAGCGCTTCTCGCTGGAAGGCGGCGAAAGCTTCATCGCCGCGATGGACGAACTGATCCAGCGCGCCGGTACCAAGGGTGTGCAGGAAATCGTGATCGGCATGGCCCACCGCGGCCGCCTGAACGTGCTGGTCAACACGCTGGGCAAGATGCCGGCCGATCTGTTCGCCGAATTCGAAGGCAAGCACGTCGACGACCTGCCGGCCGGTGACGTCAAGTACCACAAGGGCTTCTCGAGCGATGTCTCGACCGAAGGCGGCCCGGTGCACCTGTCGCTGGCGTTCAACCCGTCGCACCTGGAAATCGTCAACCCGGTGGTGGAAGGCTCGGCCAAGGCCCGCCAGGAACGCCGCGGCGAAGTCGGCCACAAGGAAGTGCTGCCGGTGCAGGTGCACGGCGACGCCGCCTTTGCCGGCCAGGGCGTGGTCATGGAGACGCTGAATCTCGCGCAGACCCGCGGCTACGGCACGGGCGGCACGATGCACATCGTCATCAACAACCAGATCGGCTTCACCACCTCCGACCCGCGCGACGCCCGCTCGACGCTGTACTGCACGGACGTGGTCAAGATGATCGAGGCCCCGGTGCTGCACGTGAACGGCGACGATCCCGAAGCCGTGGTGTACGCCATGCAGCTGGCGGTTGATTTCCGCATGGAATTCAACAAGGACGTCGTGGTCGACATCATCTGCTTCCGCAAGCTGGGCCACAACGAGCAGGATACCCCGGCGGTCACGCAGCCGCTGATGTACAAGAAGATCAGCCAGCACCCCGGCACGCGCAAGGTGTACGCCGAGAAGCTGGCCGCGCAGAAGCTGGTCCCGGCCGAGTTTGGCGACGAGAAGGTCAAGGAATACCGCGCTGCGATGGACGCCGGCAAGCACACCGCCGACCCCGTCCTGTCGAACTTCAAGAACAAGTTCGCGGTGGACTGGATGCCGTTCCTGAACCGCAAGTGGACCGACGCCGCCGACACCGCGGTGCCGGTGACCGAACTGAAGCGCCTGGCCGAGCGCATCACCACCACGCCTGAGACGCTGAAGCTGCACCCGCTGGTGGAGAAGGTCGTCAAGGACCGCGCCAACATGGGCCGTGGCGACCAGCCGCTGGACTGGGGCATGGGTGAGCACCTGGCCTTCGCCTCGCTGGTGTCCTCGGGCTACCCGGTGCGCATCACCGGCCAGGACGCCGGCCGCGGCACCTTTACCCACCGCCACGCCGTGCTGCACGACCAGGCGCGCGAGCGCTGGGATGCCGGCTCGTACGTGCCGCTGCAGAACGTGTCGGAAAACCAGGCACCGTTCACGGTGATCGACTCGGTGCTGTCGGAAGAAGCCGTGCTCGGCTTCGAATACGGCTACTCCGCAGCCGAGCCGAACGCGCTGGTGATCTGGGAAGCCCAGTTCGGCGACTTCGTCAACGGCGCCCAGGTGGTGATCGACCAGTTCATCTCGTCGGGTGAAGTGAAGTGGGGCCGCGCCTCGGGCCTGACCCTGATGCTGCCGCACGGCTACGAAGGCCAGGGTCCGGAGCACAGCTCGGCTCGTATCGAACGTTTTCTGCAGCTCTGCGCGGACCACAACATGCAGGTCTGCCAGCCGACCACGCCGGCCCAGATCTTCCACCTGCTGCGCCGCCAGATGATCCGCCTGTTCCGCAAGCCGCTGGTGATCATGACGCCGAAGTCGCTGCTGCGTAACAAGGACGCCGTGTCGTCGCTGTCTGAACTGGCCAAGGGCCACTTCGAGACCGTGATTGCCGACCAGGAAGAACTGAACGCCAGCAAGGTCAAGCGCGTCATCATGTGCTCGGGCAAGGTCTACTACGACCTGGTCAACACGCGCAAGGAACGCGAGGCCAACGACACCGCGATTATCCGCCTGGAACAGCTGTATCCGTTCCCGCACAAGGCTGTTGCCGCGGAACTGAAGAAATATCCGAACGCCACCGAGATCGTGTGGTGCCAGGACGAGCCGCAGAACCAGGGTGCCTGGTTCTTCGTGCAGCACTACATCATGGAAAACATGACGGATGGCCAGAAGCTCGGTTATGCCGGTCGTCCCGCCTCGGCTTCGCCGGCGGTGGGCTACTACGCAAAGCACAACGAGCAACAGAAGGCTCTGCTGGAAGCTGCCTTCGCCAAGCTCAAGGGCTTTGTTCTGACCAAGTAATCAGAGGCAGCCACGGCGACGCGCGCAGTTGCGCCGTGGCTTGCCGATATAAAGACAACACGCATAACACGAGGAATTCACAACCATGGCTATTGTTGACGTCAAGGTTCCGCAGCTGTCCGAATCGGTCGCCGAAGCGACCATGCTCAACTGGAAGAAGAAGCCTGGCGAAGCCGTTGCCCAGGACGAGATCCTGATCGAGATCGAAACCGACAAGGTCGTGCTGGAAGTGCCGGCCCCGTCGGCAGGCGTCCTGTCGATCATCGTCAAGAACGACGGCGATACCGTCGTGGCCGATGAAATCATCGCCAAGATCGATACCGAAGCCACTGCTGGTGCCGCCGCCCCGGCTGCTGCCGCTCCGGCGCCCGCCGCCGCTGCCCCGGCACCGGCTGCTGCTGCTGCTGCCGCTCCTGCCGCCGCAGGCGGCGTGGCCATGCCGTCTGCTGCCAAGCTGATGGCCGAAGCCGGCCTGTCGGCTGGCCAGGTTGCCGGCACCGGCAAGGACGGCCGCATCACCAAGGGTGACGCGCTGGCTGCTGCTGCTGCTCCGGCCGCCAAGGCCGCCCCGGCTCCGGCCGCCGCCAAGCCGGCGCTGCAGCAGGTTTCGGCTCCGGTCGACTTCGCCGCACTGGGCGACCGCCCGGAAGAGCGCGTGCCGATGAGCCGCCTGCGCGCCCGTATCGCCGAGCGCCTGCTGCAGTCGCAAGCCACCAACGCCATCCTCACCACCTTCAATGAAGTCAATATGAAGCCGGTGATGGACCTGCGCAACAAGTACAAGGACCGCTTCGAGAAGGAACACGGCGTGAAGCTGGGCTTCATGTCGTTCTTCGTCAAGGCCGCGGTGCACGCGCTGAAGAAGTTCCCGCTGATCAATGCCTCGATCGACGGCAACGACATCGTCTACCACGGCTATTTCGACATCGGTATCGCCGTGGGCTCGCCGCGCGGCCTGGTGGTGCCCATCCTGCGCAATGCCGACCAGATGAGCCTGGCCGACATCGAGAAGAAGATCGCCGAGTTTGGCGTGAAGGCCCGTGACGGCAAGCTGTCGCTGGACGAGCTGAGCGGCGGGACCTTCTCGATCTCCAACGGTGGCGTGTTCGGTTCGATGCTGTCGACCCCGATCATCAACCCGCCGCAATCGGCCATCCTGGGCGTGCACGCCACCAAGGATCGCCCGGTGGTGGAAGACGGCCAGATCGTGATCCGCCCGATGAACTACCTGGCCATGTCCTACGACCACCGCATCATCGACGGCCGCGAAGCCGTGCTGGGCCTGGTCGCCATGAAGGACGCGCTGGAAGATCCGGCCCGCCTGCTGCTGGACCTGTAATCGACGGTCCCCCCTGCGCGCGTTGGTTCATGCCGGCGCGCGCGGTGCGCATCTCCAGAGTTGATCGCGCGCCGGCACACGCTGCCGGTGCCACAAAGGAATCCCCATGAGCAAACAATTCGACGTGCTGGTGATCGGCGCCGGCCCCGGCGGCTATATCGCCGCGATCCGCGCCGGCCAGCTCGGCCTGAACGTGGCCTGCTGCGAAGGCAACGCCTACGACGATCCCAAGAACGAGCCGCGCCTGGGCGGCACCTGCCTGAACGTGGGCTGCATCCCGTCAAAGGCACTGCTGGCTTCCTCGGAAGAATTCGAGAACGCCCAGCACCACCTGGCGGACCACGGCATCACCGTGGGCGACGTCAAGGTCGACGTGTCCAAGATGCTCAAGCGCAAGGACGATATCGTCGGCAAGATGACCAAGGGCATCGAGTTCCTGTTCCGCAAGAACAAGGTGACGCTGCTCAAGGGCTACGGCAAGTTCGTCGGCAAGACCGCCGAGGGCTTCCAGGTCGAGATCGCCGGTGAAGTCGTGACCGCCAAGCAGGTCATCATCGCCACCGGTTCGAAGGCCCGCCACCTGCCGGGCATCAAGGTCGACAACGACCTGGTCAGCGATAACGAGGGTGCGCTCAAGTTCCCCGCAGTGCCGAAGAAGCTGGGCGTGATCGGCGCCGGCGTGATCGGCCTGGAGCTGGGTTCGGTGTGGCGCCGCCTGGGCTCGGACGTGACCGTGCTGGAAGCGCTGCCCGCGTTCCTGGGCGCCGCCGACGAAGGCGTGGCCAAGGAAGCCCAGAAGCAGCTGACCAAGCAAGGCCTGAAGTTCAGCCTCGGCGTGAACGTGAGCGAAGTGACCACCGGCAAGAACGGCGTCACCGTCAAGTACACCGACAAGGACGGCGCCGCCCAGACCCTGGAAGTCGATCGCCTGATCGTGTCGGTCGGCCGCGTGCCCAACACCGACAACCTGGGCCTGGATGCTGTCGGCCTGGCCGCCGACCAGCGCGGTTTCATCGAGGTGGACGACCACTGCGCCACCAAGGTGCCGGGCCTGTGGGCCATCGGCGACGTGGTGCGCGGCCCGATGCTGGCGCACAAGGCCGAGGACGAAGGCGTGGCCGTGGCCGAGCGCATCGCCGGCCAGAAGCCGCATATCGACTACAACTGCGTGCCGTGGGTGATCTACACCTTCCCGGAAATCGCATGGGTCGGCAAGACCGAAGCCCAGCTCAAGGCAGAAGGCCGCGAGTTCAAGGCTGGCCAGTTCCCGTTCATGGCCAACGGCCGTGCGCTGGGCATGGGTCACGCCGATGGCTTCGTCAAGATGCTGGCCGACGCCAAGACCGACGAGATCCTGGGCGTGCACATCGTGGCTGCCAACGCGTCGGACCTGATCGCCGAAGCCGTGGTGGCGATGGAGTTCAAGGCCGCCAGCGAAGATATCGGCCGCGTCTGCCATCCGCACCCGTCGATGTCGGAAGTCATGCGTGAAGCCGCGCTGGCTGTCGACAAGCGTCAACTCAATATGTAAGGCGCATGCCTCGCATTGTTTGAGTACCGGCGCGCCGCACCAGCGGCGCGCCGTTTTCACTTGCGGCGCGTGCCGCGTGAGCCCCCAGCATGAACGTCACTGAGTACTACAAAAAGGAACTGAAGGAGCGCGGCTACACATCCGACGAGGCGCAGTTGCGTGCCGTGGCGCGGCTGCAGCAGTGCTACGACGAATGGGTGGCCTACAAGAGCCGCCGCAACAACGCGCTGAAGAAGCTGCTGGTCCGTCCCGACGTGCCCAAGGGCGTCTACATGTGGGGCGGGGTGGGGCGCGGCAAGTCTTTCCTGATGGACAGCTTCTATACCTGCGTGCCGGTGGTGCGCAAGACGCGGCTGCACTTCCACGAATTCATGCGCGAGGTCCATCGCCAGCTGGAAGAGCTGCGCGGCCGCCCGGACCCGCTGGATGAACTGGCCAGGCGCATCGCGCGCCGGTTCCGGCTGATCTGTTTCGACGAGTTCCATGTCAGCGACGTCGCCGACGCGATGATCCTGCACCGCCTGCTGCAGCAGCTGTTCGACAACGGCGTGCAGTTCGTGATGACTTCCAACTACCGGCCGGACCTGCTCTATACGGACGGCCTGCACCGCGACCGGGTGCTGCCTGCCATCGCGCTGATCCAGCAGAAGATGGACGTGCTCAACGTCGATGCCGGCATCGACTACCGCAAGCGCGCACTGGAACAGGTGCAGGCTTACCACACGCCGCTCGACGCCAGCGCGAACTCGGCGCTGCGCGATGCCTTCACGTCGATTGCCGGCGTGGCCGACGAGTCGCCGCTGCTGCATATCGAGCACCGCGAACTGCGCTCGCTGCGCAAGGCCAATGGCGTGGTGTGGTTCGACTTCGCCACGCTATGCGGCGGGCCGCGCTCGCAGAACGATTACCTGGAGCTGGCTTCGCAGTTCCATACCGTGATCCTGTCCGACGTGCCGCGCATGACGCCGCGCATGTCGTCGGAAGCACGGCGCTTTACCTGGCTGATCGACGTCTTCTACGACCACAAGGTCAAGCTGCTGATGTCGGCAGAAGTGCCGGCGGACGAACTCTACACAGAGGGGCAGATGGCCAACGAATTCCACCGGACCGTGTCGCGCATCATCGAGATGCAGTCGCGCGAGTACCTGGAATCCGAGCGCCGCACCATGGACACGTCGCTCACCTGAGCGTCGGCAAGCGTTGTATTTCGGCCCGGCGCGACGATAGCCGGGCCGCATTGACCTAAATCAAGGCCGATGCCGGGACCGCCCTATACCCTGCAGGGGGTAGAAAAAGGTCCCCATGTCGTCCCCAGCCACCATCCCTTCCGCCAGCGTGCTGGCCTTGCATGCAGCGTCCGCGGCGCCTGCCGCCAACGCTGGCACGGCCGCTGTTGGGGCGCAACTCGCATGCTTCCATTGCGGCCTGCCCGTCGCGCAGGCCGAGCCACTGGCTGCCGAACTGGACGGCGCCCGCCGGGTCTTCTGCTGTGGCGGCTGCCAGGCCCTGGCGCAGACCCTCCACGCAGCCGGATTTGCCCATCTATATGGTGACGAGGCCCGCTTTGCCCGTCCGATCGACGACGCGGCGCGGCGCGAAGCCGAGCCGATCTGGGGCGCCTATGACACCCCCGAATTGCGCACCCAGTTCGTGCGCCCGCTCGACAACGGCCGCGCCGAGATCACGCTGGCGCCGGAGAACATCCGCTGCGCCGCCTGCGCCTGGCTGATCGAGCAGCACCTGACGCGCCAGCCCGGCGTGGAATCCGCGGTTGCCAATGTCGCCACCCGCCGCGTGGTGGTGCGCTGGCGCGAAGGCACGCAGTCCGTGGCCGGATTGCTGGCCGCGCTCGCCGGCATCGGCTACATGGCGTGGCCGTTCGAGGTCTCGCGCACCGACCAGCAGGACCGTCGCGCGCGCCGCAGCCTGCTGATGCGCATGGCCGTGGCCATGCTCGGCATGATGCAGGTAATGATGTACGCATGGCCGATCTACACGCACGAGGCCACCATCGACCCCGGCCAGTTGCAGCTGATGCGCTGGGCCAGTTTTGCGCTGACGTTGCCGGTGGTCTTCTATTCCGCATCGCCGATCTTTGGCGGCGCCTGGCGCAGCCTGCGCCAGCGCCATATGGGCATGGACGTGCCGGTCGCCATCGGCGTGGGCGCGGGATTTATCGCCAGTGCGCTCGCCACCGTGCGCGGCATCGGCGAGGTCTATTTCGATTCGGTGACGATGTTCGTCGCCTTCCTGCTGCTGGCGCGCTACCTCGAACTGCGGGTGCGCCAGGCATCGCGCAGCGGTGCCGAGATGCTCGCGCGCCAGCTTCCCGCCACCTGCGAGCGGCTTGCCGGAATAGGGGCCACGGGTGAACGCATCCCGGTGGCACGTTTGCGCCAGGGCGACCTGATCCGCGTGAAGGCGGGCGAGATCGTTCCCGCCGACGGGACCGTCGTCGCCGGCGCCAGCGAACTGGACGAGTCCATGCTGACCGGCGAAAGCCGGCCGGTGCGCCGCCGTGCCGGTGAAACCGTGCTGGCCGGCTGCTTCAACACCGCCAGCCCGCTGGAGCTGCGCGTGTCGCGCGTGGGCGCCGGCACACGGCTGGCCGAGATCGTGGCGGTGCTCGACCGCGCACTGGCGGAGAAGCCCCGCCTGGCCACGCTGGCCGACCGTGTCGCCGGCTGGTTCGTGGCGACGCTGCTGGTGCTGGCGGCGCTGACCGGGCTGGTGTGGGGGCTGTGGATCGATCCGTCACGCGCGCTGCTGGTGACGATCGCCGTGCTGGTGGTCAGCTGTCCGTGCGCGCTGTCGCTGGCCACGCCGGCCGCGCTGGCCGCCGCGGGCGCCGCGCTGTCGCGGCGCGGCGTACTGCTGACGCGCGGCCATGCGCTGGAGACGCTGGCGCGCGTGACCGATGTGGTGCTGGACAAGACCGGCACGCTGACTGAAGGACGCTTTGCCGTGGCGGCAGTGCAGCCGCTGGCCGACCTGAGCGAGGCGCAATGCCTTGCACTGGCCGCGGCGATGGAGCGCGGCGGCGAGCACCCCATCGCACGCGCACTGCTCGCGGCCGTGCCCGATGGAGGGGGCCATGCCGTGGCGGTCACCGGCATCCGCAACGTGCCCGGACAGGGCCTTGAAGCCACGGTCGACGGACGCCGCCTGCGGCTCGGCCGGCTGGATTTCGCGCGCGGGCTCGTTAGCGGCGGCTCATCCGTGCCAGTGCCGGCGGTTGCGGGCCCGGCCCATCCCGGCGCCACGGTCGTGTGGCTGGCGGCACAGGACGGCGTGCTCGCCAGCTTCGTGCTGGCCGATGTCGAGCGCGCGCAGACGTCCGCGCTGCTGGCGCGGCTCGGTGCGCTGGGCGTGCGCTGCCACCTCGTCTCCGGCGATAACGCCGCGGCCGTGCGCTGGTGGGCAGAGCACTTCGGCATCGGCCATGCCGCCGGCGAAGTGACACCCGAGGGCAAGCGCGACTACGTCGCGCGGCTGCAGCAGGGCGGGGCGGTAGTGCTGGCCGTGGGCGACGGCATCAACGACGCCCCGGTGCTGGCGCAGGCGCAGGTCTCGATCGCGATCGGCAGCGGCGCGCCGCTGGCGCAGGCCGGCGCCGACGCCGTGCTGACACACGGCGGCATCGACGAGATCGCAACCGCGCTGGCGGTGTCGCGCAAGGCGCGGCGCGTGGTGCGGCAGAACCTGGGCTGGTCCTTTTTCTACAACGTGGTGGCGATCCCGCTGGCGGCGACCGGGCTGGTGATGGCATGGATGGCCGGTATCGGCATGTCACTGTCGTCGCTGCTGGTGGTGGCCAACGCCTGGCGTCTGCTGCGCGCCGGCCGCAAGTCGGTCTAGGAGCCTCATGGAAACGCTTTACCTGCTCGTGCCGATGAGCCTGGTACTCGTCGTCGTGATCGCCGCCGCGCTGTGGTGGGCATTGCATGCGGGCCAGTACGACGATCTCGACCGGCCCGCGGAATCGATCCTGCTGGACAACGACAAGCCTTGATGCGCGCATGTCCTGGGATGACATCGGTCTGGGACCGGGGCGCGCCGCGAGGTTCATTGCCGGTCCTGAGCGACTTGATAAAGATCAACACACCGGTGGCGGGGTTTTTCTAAAGTCACAACGTCAGTAGGTTTTTTCTCTTCTCTAAGCTTTGGGGGTCTGAATGGATGTCACTGCCGCGTCTTCACGCGTCGACACCTTCAATTACGGCGTCGTAAGACAGTTCGCTGTCATGACGGTAGTCTGGGGGATCGTCGGCATGGCCGTCGGCGTGCTGCTGGCAGCACAGCTGATCTGGCCTGAACTCAACTTCAACACGCCCTGGCTGTCGTTCGGCCGCCTGCGGCCGCTGCATACCAATGCGGTGATCTTTGCCTTCGGCGGCAGCGCGCTGTTCGCGACCTCGTACTACGTGGTCCAGCGCACCTGCCAGGCCCGCCTGTTCTGCGGCCCGCTCGCGGCGTTCACGTTCTGGGGCTGGCAACTGGTTATCGTCGCCGCGGCCATCACGCTGCCGCTGGGCATTACCTCCTCGAAGGAATACGCCGAACTGGAATGGCCGATCGACCTGCTGATCACCGCGGTCTGGGTGGCCTATGCGATCGTGTTCTTCGGCACCATCGTCAAGCGCAAGACACGGCATATTTATGTCGCCAACTGGTTCTTCGGCGCCTACATCCTGACCATCGCGCTGTTGCACATCGTCAACAACATTGAGATGCCGGTGTCGCTGTGGAAGTCCTACTCGGCCTATGCCGGCGTGCAGGACGCAATGATCCAGTGGTGGTATGGCCATAACGCGGTGGGCTTCTTCCTGACCACCAGCTTCCTCGGGATGATGTACTACTTCATTCCCAAGCAGGCCGAGCGTCCGATCTATTCATACCGCCTGTCCATCGTCCACTTCTGGGCGTTGAACTTCACCTACATGTGGGCCGGCCCGCACCACCTGCAGTACACCGCGCTGCCAGACTGGGCGCAGTCGCTCGGCATGGTGTTCTCGCTGATTCTGCTGGCGCCGTCGTGGGGCGGCATGATCAACGGCATCATGACCCTGTCGGGCGCCTGGCACAAGCTGCGCACCGACCCGATACTGAAGTTCCTGGTGGTGGCGCTGTCGTTCTATGGCATGTCCACGTTCGAAGGCTCGATGATGTCGATCAAGACCGTCAATGCGCTGTCGCACTACACGGACTGGACCATCGGCCACGTGCACTCCGGCGCGCTGGGCTGGGTCGCAATGATCTCGATTGGTTCGCTCTACTACCTGATCCCGCGGCTGTTCGGCGAGAAGCAGATGTACAGCGTGCGCCTGATCGAATGGCACTTCTGGATCGCGACCATCGGCGTGGTGCTGTATATCGCCTCGATGTGGATCGCCGGCGTGATGGAAGGCCTGATGTGGCGCGCCACGCAGCCTGACGGCACGCTGACCTATGCCTTCGTCGAAGCGGTCAAGGCCAAGTACCCGTTCTACCTGATCCGTTTGCTGGGTGGCATCTGTTTCCTCTCCGGCATGCTGCTGATGGCCTACAACGTCGCCAAGACCATCGTCGGCAAGCGTGCCGTGGATGCGCCGATCCCGGCCAGCATCCCGGCCTCCGCACACTGATCATTCCAGGATAGAAAGATGTCGGAAAAACAAAGATTCTTTTCCCACGAAACGCTGGAGAAGAACATCGGCTGGCTGATCATCTGCACGATCCTCGTGGTCAGCATCGCGGGTCTGGTGCAGATCGTGCCGCTGTTCTTCCAGCACTCCACGACCAAGCCGGATCCGGGTATCACGCCGTATTCGCCGCTGCGGCTGATGGGCCGGGATATCTATATCCGCGAAGGCTGCGTCGGCTGCCACTCGCAGCAGGTGCGGACACTGCAGGCCGAAACCGAGCGTTACGGCCATTTCTCCACCGCGGGCGAGGCCGTCTACGATCACCCGTTCCTGTGGGGCTCGAAGCGTACCGGTCCCGACCTGGCACGCGTCGGCGGCCGCTACTCGGACGACTGGCAACGCATCCACCTGCGCAACCCGCGTGACGTGGTGCCCGAGTCGGTGATGCCTTCCTACCCGTGGCTGGAGAAGGCCGCGCTGCCGACCAACGATATCCAGGCGCGCATGCGGGCGCTGGCGAAGCTGGGCGTGCCATACACCGAGGCCGACATCGCCAAGGCGCCGGACGAGCTCCAGGGCAAGACCGAGGAAGACGCGCTGGTGGCTTACCTCCAGGCTCTGGGCACCAACCGCCGCAATGTCCGCGTGGACACCGCTGCAGCAGTTGCACCGGCGAAGGAGTAAGCCATGGCCATGATCACCGCTATTGCGACCGTCGTGTCGATGGTCGTCTTCCTTGGCATCTGCTGGTGGGCGTGGTCGGCCGGCCGGCAGGCCGCCAACCGGGAATCCGCCATGCTGCCGTTCGCGCTGCCTGACGAAACCACGACAACATCGAGCCGGAACACCTAGCCATGAGCGATTTCTTTTCCGATTTCTGGAGTTACTACATTGCCGCGATCGCGCTCGTCGGCATCGTCTGGTGCGTATGGCTGCTGTTCTCGCAACGCAAGATCACCAAGACCGCCAGCGGGGGCGACGACACCGGCCACGTCTGGGACGACGACCTGCGCGAACTGAACAACCCGCTGCCGCGCTGGTGGATGTGGATGTTCCTGCTGGCCTGTATCTTCGGCCTGGTCTACCTCGTGTTGTATCCGGGTCTGGGCAAGTACTCAGGCGTGCTGAAGTTCTCGACGCAGGGCGAACTGGCCGCGCATCGTGCCGCGCAGGAGCAGATGCAGAACGAGATCTATGCCAAGTACCTGAAGATGGATGTCAAGCAGGTGGCTGGAGATCCGCAGGCGCGCGAAATTGGCCAGCGGCTGTTCCTGAACTACTGCGCGCAATGCCATGGTTCGGATGCGCGCGGCAGCCGCGGCTTTCCCAACCTGACGGACGGCGACTGGCTGTATGGCGGCGAACCCGAGACCATCCAGCAGACCATTGCCAAGGGCCGCAATGGCGTGATGCCGCCGTTCGCATCCACCATCGACGGCAAGCTGGCAGGCGACGTGGCGCAGTATGTCCGCTCGCTGTCGGGGCTGTCTTCGGATCCCATCCGCGCCTCGCGTGGCGAGAGCACTTTCAAGTCGACCTGCGCGGCTTGCCACGGTGCCGGCGGCAAGGGCAACCAGGCACTGGGCGCGCCGAACCTGTCCGATAACGTGTGGCTGTATGGCAGTTCGGAAGGCAGCATCGTCGACGCCATCCTGAAGGGGCATAACAACCATATGCCGGCACATGAAGAGATCCTGACGCCAGAGCGGATCCGCATGCTGACGGCCTATGTCTGGGGTCTGTCGAATACCGGCGGGGGTGCCGGCCAATGACAGGCGACTCATCTGAGCGGGCGCGGGCCGCCCGCAGGAGAAACCATCCATGAACGCACCCGGGACCGAAGAAATGGCCCGGGCGGCCGACCGCCAGCGGTCGGCCGCTGCGCCTGCCGAGACCTCGGATGAAACGCTGTACGAGGTCCGCCGCAAGATCTATCCGCGCTCCGTTACGGGCGCTTTCTCCAGTTGGCGCGTCTGGCTGGTCCTCTTCACGCAGCTGATCTACTACGGCACGCCCTGGCTCCAGTGGAACGGACGCCAGGCCGTGCTGTTCGACCTTGGCGAACGCAAGTTCTACATCTTCGGGCTGGTGTTGTGGCCTCAGGATGTCATCTATCTCGCCGTGCTGCTGGTCATCTCGGCGCTGGCGCTGTTCCTGTTCACGGCGATCGCCGGGCGGCTGTTCTGCGGTTACGCCTGTCCACAGACGGTCTATACCGAGATCTTCATGTGGATCGAGCGGCGGATCGAAGGCGACCGGATCGCCCGCATCCGTCTCGACGGCGACCCCTGGAGCCTGCGCAAACTGCGTATCAAGGCCACCAAGCACTTCCTGTGGGTACTGATCGCGCTGTGGACCGGCTTCACCTTCATCGGCTACTTCGCGCCGATCCGTGAGCTGGGTGGCGAGCTGGCGAGCCTGTCGCTGGGCCCGTGGCAGACGTTCTGGATGCTGTTCTATGCGTTCGCCACCTGGGGCAACGCTGGCTTCATGCGCGAGCAGGTGTGCAAGTACATGTGCCCGTATGCGCGTTTCCAGAGCGTGATGGTCGACCGCGACACCTACGTCGTGACCTACGACGTCGGCCGGGGCGAGCCGCGCGGCAGCCGTTCGCGCAAGACCGACCATCGCCAGGCGGGCCTGGGCGATTGCGTCAACTGCAGCATCTGCGTGCAGGTGTGCCCGACCGGCATCGATATCCGCGATGGCCTGCAGTATGAATGCATCGGCTGCGGCGCGTGCATCGACGCCTGCAACCAGGTCATGGACAAGATGTCCTACCCGCGCGGGCTGATCCGATACACCTCGGAGAATGCCATGCGCAAGGCGCTGTCCGCGGCAGCATCGCGCAAGCGCCTGCTGCGTCCGCGTGTCATCATCTATTCCGTGATCTGGGTCGCGCTGCTCGCTGGCTTTGTGGCTTCGATCGCGCTGCGCACGCCGCTGAAGGTGGACATCATCCGCGACCGCGGCGCGCTGGGCCGGGAGGTCGAAGGCCGCTGGATCGAGAATGTGTATCGCCTGCAGCTGATCAACACGACCGAGGGGCCGATGCATATCAGCGTGCGAGCCGACAGCGACGAGCTGAAGCACCTGACGGTCGAATATGACAAGCAGGCCGAATCGCTGGCGCCGACCTCGAACCGGCTGTTGCCGATCCGCATACGCGTGCCGATCGAAGACGCGGCGCAGGGTACGCACAAGATCAGCGTGACGGTGACCAGCGAAGGATCGGAGCAGGGCAACGCCGAGATCCGGCAGAGCACCAGCTTTATCGTGCCGCGCGACCTGTGACGCCAGGCGCTCGGTGCAGAACTCAAGGGGGCATGATGAATCAGCAAGGCAATCCGTGGTGGAAAGAGCCGTGGCCGTGGCTGTTGATGAGCGGCCCGCTGGTCGCGATGGTGGCGTGCGGCGTCACCATCTGGCTTGCGTCGGCGCATCCTGACGTGCCGGTGCAGGGCGCAGCGCGCCATGGACTGGTGGTCGAGAAGGCCGAGGCGGTGCGGCCTCAGCCGAGCGCAGCGAGGCAGCCATGAGGTTGCGCTGGCTGATGTGGGTCTTGTGGCCCGGGTTCCTGATGGCGGGCTTCGCCACCGCGACGGTGTTCTCGGTCGTGGACCCCGGTGATCTGAAGTTCTTCGGGCATCCGATCGAGGCGTCGCGCGAATCGATCTACACGATGAGCTTCCTGCTAGCGTGGATCTTCTGCGCGCTGTCCAGCGGGTTGACGCTGTACACGATGCCGACGCGGCTCAGCGATACCGACGAGTTGGAGTGAATGCCGATGCCTGCGCCGCCCCGCGCGGCGCAGGCGCAAAGCGGCGGGTGGTGGGAAGGGTCAGCAGCTACGGCTGTAGAGCTGCTTGATGCCGGCGAGATCCACCAGCTTGACGTGGCGCTGGCGAATCTGGATCAGGCCGGCCTCAGCGAAACGCGAGAACAGGCGGCTGACGGTTTCCAGCTTCAGGCCCAGGTAGCTGCCGATTTCCTCGCGGCTCATGCGCATCACGAATTCGGTCGACGAGTAGCCGCGCGCCGACAGGCGCTCAGACAGGTTGATCAGGAAAGCGGCCAGGCGTTCTTCGGCGCGCATCGAACCGAGTGTCACCAGCATCATCTGGTCGTGCGTGATTTCCTTGCCCATCAGCCGCAGGAACTGATGCTGCAGCGAAGGCAGGTCTGCAGACAGCGTCTGCAGGTCCCCAAGGCGGACTACACAGACCTCGGTATCTTCCAGCGCGGTGGCGTCCGAGGCATGCTGCATCTCACCGAGGCCGTCGAGGCCGACGATTTCGCCTGGCAGGTGGAAACCGGTAATCTGTGAACGGCCGTCTTCGGTCGTGACATGGGTCTTCAGCGTGCCGAAGCGAACGGCGTAAACCGCGGTGAGGGGATCGCCCATGCGATACAAGGTCTCACCCTTATGGACCCGGATGCGTTCCTGCACCAGCGTGTCCATCTTGGTGAGGTCTTGCTGGGACATGCCAACCGGAAGGCACAGTTGCCCCATCGCGCAAGTGGAGCAACGAGGCGACATCTCAGTGATTGGAATGGAGGTGAGCAATTGGAACCTGCAAGAGTGGATGCGAGGGCGCGACCCCGCCATTTTACCGTGCGATGTGATGAGGCAGGGAGTCAGATTTGCCATTTGGTGTGCTAATTAGCGTTTTTATGCTGGCATTGCTGGGCGGCGTGCACTGCGCGGCAATGTGTGGCGGCATCGCACTGGCGGTTGAACAGCCGCGTGGCGGCGTCGCGGCCCTGACCTTCGTGCGTAGCCGCGCTGCCTGGGCCGGCGAGTTGCTGGCAATGCACCTGGGCAGGATTTCGACCTATGTGCTGCTTGGCGCGCTGTTGGGCGCGATTGGCGCCGGCGCGTGGAAGCAGGACTACCTGCCGTTGCAGCGCTGGTTGTTTGGTGCCGGCAGTGCCATGCTGCTGTGGTCGGGCTGGCGCGTGCTGCGCGGCAATGCCTTTACCGTCGCGTGGCTCGAGCGGCTGGCGGTGCGGGCAGGCAGCGTGCTGGCGCGGCAGCTTGGGCGGCTGGGCGGCGGCGCCATGCCCACCTTCGTGCGTGCGCATGGGGGGCTTGCCAGGCGCTATGGTGTTGGCCTGGCGTGGGGGCTGGTGCCGTGCGGCATGGTCTATGGAGCGCTGACGCTGGCGCTGCTCGCCGGCAATGCCGGTTCCGGTGCGCTGGTGATGGGTGTGTTTGGCATCGGTACGCTGCCCAACCTGCTGGTGCTGTCGGGGCTGTCCGGCTACCTGCGCAGCCTGTCGCGGCGGCGCGCGGTGCGCGTGGGCGCGGGCGTGGCGGTCATGGTGTTCGGGGCCCTTGGTCTGGCGCGCGCGGTGTTGTTGCCACATTCGCTGGCAGAGCAGGGTTTCTGCCTGGTCTTTTGAGACGTATGCGGCGCTCGGCGCGTCGGATGGTGGTTGCGGGCGAGGGCGGGAATGCCATACAATCGCCAGCATTGCGGTATCGCGCGGTGTTTTGTAAGCAGCGGCGAGCAGCGCCAGCGGCCTTCCTGCCAGAAGGTGCGCCCAGGGCGGCGGGGAGTGTTGGTAGTTCGATTCCTGGCCCGTCCCGCGGTCCATCCGGTTCAAATGATCTGGTTCAAAAGCCCGGCTGGCACTGCGGTGTTGGAGATGCCGGCCTTGCTCCCGATACCCGTTTTTCTTGCGTCCGAGGCGTTCAGTTCGCCGACAGCGGCGTCCGTTGTGCGGACGCGCCACGCAAGAGGTTCGCTGACCGGCCCATGGCGGCATGCGAACGATCTCCTGCCGGAGTGACCCGGCAACTCGATGCAAAGAAAGGGAAGTGCACGGCTTGGATGCAGCAGGCATCCGGGTGAGCTGCGCAATGAGATGGCGATGGCATTGGCATCGCTGTATCCAAAATCTCCGGTGCCCCGGATCCGTCCGGGAGCAGGTGCAAAGACAGGCTGCACACCATCAACATGAATACCCAAGAGGCGAAGATCGTCCTCGAGACGGCGCTGATCTGCGCGCAGGAGCCTTTGCGCGTCAATGATCTGCGACGGTTGTTCGCCGACGACGTCGGCGCGGACACCGTCCGCGTGCTGCTGGAGGAACTGCGCCAGGACTGGCGCCCGCGCGGCGTGGAGCTTGTGTCGCTGGCCAGCGGCTGGCGCTTCCAGAGCCGCCCCGAGATGCGTGAATACCTTGATCGCCTGAATCCGGAAAAGCCGCCGAAATACTCGCGCGCCGTGATGGAGACGCTGGCGATCATCGCTTATCGCCAGCCGGTGACGCGTGGCGATATCGAGGAAATCCGCGGCGTGACGGTCAGCACGGAAGTCATCAAGAAGCTGGAAGACCGCAGCTGGATCGAGGTGATCGGGCACCGCGACGTGCCGGGGCGTCCGGCCCTGTATGCCACCACCAAGGCGTTCCTGGACGACCTCGGGCTGCGCACGCTGGACGAGCTGCCCCCGCTCGAGGATGCCCAGGCGCAGGCGCAGGCAACGCTGCTGGACCAGCAGGCCATCGATTTCGAGGCGCTGGCGGCAGGCAAGCCTGGCAGTGCCGATGAAGAGGCGTTTGCCGAGCCGGCCCGGCCCGAGGCATCCGCCGCAGGCGAGCCCGAAGCCACGGACGCCGGCCAGGCGTCCGCCGACGGCGCAGTCGCCAACGGATTCGACCTGCAGCCGCACCAGCATGGGGCGGAGGAACTGGGTGCCGAAGGCGAACCAACCGAGCTGGGCAATCCTGCCGATTCCGATCCGGACGGGGCACGGGCTGAACTGCCGGAAGACGGCGCCTCGCCGCACCCGAGCGAGCACGACGAACGCGTGCCGAACTGAACAACATGCAACATCCGATAGTGAATATCTTGTCTGATTCCGTTGAGCAAGACACCCGCCATGCGGGCGCACCCGCCGATTCCGGCGCCGCCGAACCCGGATCGGGCAGCGAAGCCGCGCCCCGCCGCAAGGGGCTGCGCCGCGGGCTGAGGAACCTGGTGGCGTCGCGCCGCCAGGCCACGCAAGATCGCGATGCCGGCCGCGCCGAAGGCGCCGAGGCCGGTATGCCCGGCGACGCCGCGGAAGCGGCCCCGGCGCCAGCGGCGGCCGGCGGGCGCGGTGCCCAGCGCGGCCGCGGCAAGCGCAAGCCGGCTCAGGGCGATGGCGGCCAGTCGGCGCAGGCCCCGGCCGACAAGGCGCACAAGGCGCACAAGGCTGAAAGCGGCGAGAAAGCCGAAAGAGCCGAGAGGGCGGACAAGGGTGAGCAGGCGCCCCGCAAGCGCAAGCCGAACCCGCGCAGCGGCAAGTCAGCCGCTCCGGCCGAGGGCCAGGGCGCTGCCGGCCGGCAGCCGCAGGGCCGCCGCAAGGAGGGTGCCAAGCCGCAGGGCCAGCGCAAGGGCCAGGGCCAGGGTGGTGGCGACAAGGCCGCGGCCAGCAGCGAGGACCTGTTCCGCTTCGTGATTTCCGAGCAGTACGACAAGGAAGACACGGTCATCCCGCGCACCAAGGCGAAGCCGGTGCGTGAGCTGTCGGCCGAGGACGACGCCCCGAAGCTGCACAAGGTGCTGGCCGAAGGCGGCCTGGGCTCGCGCCGCGAAATGGAAGAGCTGATCCTGCAGGGACGGGTCTCGGTCAACGGGCTGCCGGCGCATATCGGCCAGCGCATCCTGCCGGCCGACCAGGTGCGCGTCAACGGCAAGCTGATTCACCGCAAGGTCTCGACCAAGCCGCCGCGCGTGCTGCTGTACCACAAGCCGGCCGGCGAAATCGTCAGCCAGTCGGACCCGGAAGGCCGTCCGACCGTGTTCGACAGCCTGCCGCGCATCAAGTCCGGCAAGTGGGTCGCCATTGGCCGGCTGGACTTCAATACCGAGGGCCTGCTGATCTTCACCACCTCGGGCGATATCGCCAACCGCTTCATGCACCCGCGCTACGGCGTCGAACGTGAATACGCGGTGCGCACGCTGGGCGAGCTGGCCGAAGCCGACCGCCAGCGCCTGCTGCACGGCATCAAGCTGGACGACGGCGAGGCCAACTTCCTGCGCATCGCGGACGGCGGCGGCGAGGGCGTCAACCAGTGGTACCACGTGGCGCTGACCGAAGGCCGCAACCGCGAAGTGCGGCGCATGTTCGAGGCGGTCGGCCTGACCGTGTCGCGCCTGATCCGTACGCGCTACGGGCAGTTCCTGCTTCCGCGCGGCCTCAAGCGCGGCCGCTGGCAGGAGGTCGAGCCCAATGACGTCAAGGCGCTGATGACCGCCGTCGGCCTGAAGGTGCCAGGCAAGGGCGAGCAGTCCGGCAAGGGCGCGACCAAGGTCGGGGGGCGCAAGCAGCGTACCGAAGCGGCGATTGCCGGCATGCCGATGCATACCGGCATGGACGGCCTGCCGCGCTACGAGCAGGGCGGTGCGCGGGGCGGCAGCCGCGGCGGCCAGCCGGATCCGATGAAGACGTCGATGGGCTACATCAGCCACGGCCCCACGCTGCTGACCTCGCACGCGGCCAACCTTGGCGGCGGCCGCGGCACCGGCGCGCGCCAGGCGCGTGGTGGCGGTGGCGCCGGGCTTGGCGGGCAAGGCAAGCCGCAGCGTCGTGGCGGCGGCGAGGCGAACGGAAACGTCATGCCGAAGGCGGCGAAGGCAGGCGGAAATCGCGGCCAGCGTGGCGGCGGCGGCGGTGGTGGCAATCGCGGAGGCAGCCGCGGGGGCAATCGCGGCGGCAATCGCTGAGTGCCTGATGCCGCGCACGGCGGGGTGACGACCCGCCGGCGCGGCGCGTAATCCGCGAGTATGTCTGGCTTTTGCCTTTTCGACATAATCCGCGTATAATTCAAGTCTATTCAAAAAGCCATCCTCGCCGAGGGTGGGCGAATGATGGGCATTGCGCCCATTTTTTTTTGGTTCGCCCGAATTCGGTCCCGCGCCCCGGCGCGTGCGGGATGGCGGACAGGCAGCACTGCAGCAGGGTCGTCCCGGACGGCAGCGGCGGGTTTGCCTGCCAACGGTGTTGATGGCCATTACTCGGGATAACAGTGCATCTGGCAGATTTGATCGAAACCACCCTTAACGGCATGGGATATGAGCTGGTTGAGCTCGAGCGTGCCCCGGCCGGATTGCTGCGTGTCTATATCGATCAGCCTGAAACCGGCATCGCCATCGAGGATTGTGAAAAGGTGAGCCGCCAGCTCACCCACGTGTTCACGGTCGAGAACGTCGACTACGAACGCCTCGAGGTCTCGTCGCCCGGACTGGACCGGCCGCTGAAGAAGCTGGCCGACTACGTCCGCTTTGCCGGCGCCGAGGCGCGCGTGACGCTGCGCCTGCCGGTGAACGGGCAGAAGAACTTCACGGGCATCCTGCGCGAACCGGCCGGCGAGGCTGGCGCGGAGAAGGTCGGCCTGGAGTTCGAGGGCAAGGATGGCCCGGCACTGCTGGAATTTGCCGTATCCGATGTCGACAAGGCACGCCTGGTGCCGGTATTCGACTTCAAAGGAAATCAAAGAAAAGGGAACAAGCAATGAGCCGCGAAGTTCTGTTGCTCGTCGATGCGCTTGCGCGTGAGAAGAACGTCGACAAGGATGTGGTATTCGGTGCCCTGGAGGCGGCGCTCGCCTCGGCCACCAAGAAGCGTTTCGAAGAAGACGTGGATATCCGGGTCGCGATCGATCGCGAGTCGGGCGAGCATGAAACCTTCCGCCGCTGGCTGGTCGTTCCCGACGAGCAGGGCCTGCAGGAGCCGGACAAGCAAATCCTTCTGTTCGAAGCCCGCGATGAGAACCCCAGCCTTGAGCTTGGCGACTACATCGAGCAGCAGATCGAGTCGGTCGAGTTCGGCCGTATCGGCGCGCAGGCCGCCAAGCAGGTGATCCTGCAGCGCATCCGCGACGCCGAGCGCGAGCAGATCCTGAACGACTACCTGGATCGCGGCGAGAAGATCATGACCGGCACGGTCAAGCGCGCCGACAAGAAGGGCCTGATCGTGGAATCCGGCCGCGTCGAAGCGCTGCTGGCCCGCGACCAGATCATCCCGAAGGAAAACCTGCGCACCGGCGATCGCGTGCGTGCCTATATCCTGAACGTGGACCGCGCCGCGCGCGGCCCGCAGATCGAGTTGTCGCGCACGGCCCCCGAGTTCCTGATCAAGCTCTTCGAAAACGAAGTGCCGGAAATGGAGCAGGGCCTGCTGGAAATCAAGGCCGCCGCGCGTGATCCGGGCGTGCGTGCCAAGATCGCGGTGGTGGCGCATGACAAGCGCATCGACCCGATCGGCACCTGCGTGGGCGTGCGCGGTACGCGCGTGACCGCGGTGCGCAACGAGATCGGCGGCGAGGCCGTGGATATCGTGCTGTGGTCGGAAGACCCGGCGCAGTTTGTGATCGGCGCACTGGCACCTGCGCAAGTGCAGTCGATCGTGGTCGATGAAGAGAAGCACAGCATGGACGTGGTGGTCGACGAGGAAAACCTCGCCGTCGCCATCGGCCGCAGTGGTCAGAACGTACGCCTGGCGTCCGAGCTGACCGGCTGGCAGATCAACATCATGACGCAGGAAGAATCGGCGCAGAAGCAGGCCGAAGAGAGCGATGTCGTGCGCAAGCTGTTCATGTCCAAGCTGGACGTGGATGAGGAAGTGGCAGACATCCTGATCGAGGAAGGCTTCTCCACGCTGGAAGAAGTGGCCTATGTCCCCATCAGTGAAATGATGGAGATCGAGGCCTTTGACGAAGACACCGTCAACGAGCTGCGCAACCGCGCGCGTGATGCGCTCCTGACGATGGAACTGGCCCGGGAAGAAAAGGTGGAAGAGGTGTCGCAGGATCTGCGCTCGCTCGACGGCCTGAACCCGGAACTGATCGGCAAGCTGGCCGAAGGTGATATCCACACGCGTGACGACCTGGCCGAACTGGCCGTCGACGAACTGGTCGAGATGACCGGCGTCACCGAGGAAGAAGCCAAGGCGCTGATCATGAAAGCACGGGAACATTGGTTCAACTGAGGGACACGGGGCCGGGCTGGCCAATACCAGCCCGGGCGCGCTTTCCGCATACGATTTGTCCCGACGAAGACACCAAGCATTGAAAGGGTTTGAATGGCAAGCACAACAGTTGCCCAACTGGCCGCAGAACTGAGTCGCAGCGCAGCTGCCCTGCTGGAACAATTGCAGGCGGCTGGGGTGGGCAAAGCTGCGCCAGAAGACATCATCACGGAATCGGATAAGACCAGGCTGCTGGACTATCTGAAGCGTTCGCACGGCCAGGCCGACGACAGCTCCCGGAAGAAGATCACGCTGACGAAGCGCGAGACGTCCGAGATCCGCCAGTCGGATGGCGCCGGCAAGACCCGCACGGTCCAGGTCGAAGTGCGCAAGAAGCGCGTCCTGATCAAGCGCGACGAAGCCCACCCCGAGGCGCACGCTGATACGGCCGAGGCTCAGCCCCCGGTTGTCGACACGGCCGAGCAGGCACGCCGCGAAGAGGAAGAACGACGCCAGGCCGAACTGCTGGCGCGCCAGGAAGCCGAAGCCAAGGCCGCCCGCGAGGCTGCCGAGCGCGAGGAAGCCGAGCGCCGTGCCCGCCAGGAAGCCCTGGAAGCGGAACAGCGCCGCCAGGCCGAACTCGCCGCCAAGAAGGCGGAGGAAGAGGCTGCGGCGTCGCGTGCCGTGACCGAGGCTGCGGAAGACTCCTCGCGCAAGAAGGCCGAGGACGAGAAGGCCCGTGTGGCCGCCGAGCGCGCCGAGGCCCAGAAGGCCGCCGACGAGGCCAAGGCTGCCGCCGACAAGGCCCGTGCCGAACAAGAGATTGCCGCACGCAAGCGCCGCGAGGCTGCCGAAGCCGAAGCCCGCGCCATCCAGCAGATGCTGAATGCGCCGGCTCGCGTGTTGAAGGCGCCGTCCGAGCGCAAGGCCGAAGAAAAGAAGGCCGAGCAGACCGGCACGCTGCACAAGCCGGTCAAGCCGGCTTCCGCGACCGCGACCGAAGCCAAGGCTGGCGACAAGAAGCCCGCCACCACGGCCACGACCACCACCACCGCCGACAAGAAGGGCAAGGTGGGTAAGCCTGGCACGTGGCAGGACGAAGGCAGCCGCAAGAAGGGCGGTGGCCTGAAGACGCGCGGCGATTCGTCGGGCGGCGTGGGCGGCTGGCGCGGTGGCCCGCGTGGCCGCGGCGGCCGTCAGCAGCAGCATGACGACAGCCGCAGCAGCTTCCAGGCGCCGACCGAACCGGTGGTGCGTGAAGTGCACGTGCCGGAAACCATCTCGGTGGCGGATCTCGCCCACAAGATGGCCGTGAAGGCGTCCGAGGTCATCAAGCAGATGATGAAGCTCGGCCAGATGGTGACGATCAACCAGGTGCTGGACCAGGAAACCGCCATGATCGTGGTGGAAGAAATGGGCCACAAGGCGTTCGCCGCCAAGCTGGACGATCCGGAAGCGCTGCTGGTGGTGGACGGTGAAGAGCACACCGACGCCGAACTGCTGCCGCGTCCGCCGGTGGTGACCGTGATGGGTCACGTCGACCACGGCAAGACCTCGCTGCTGGACTACATCCGCCGCACCAAGGTTGCCGCGGGCGAAGCCGGCGGCATTACGCAGCACATCGGTGCCTACCACGTGGAAACCGACCGCGGCGTGATCACCTTCCTGGACACCCCGGGTCACGAGGCCTTTACGGCCATGCGTGCCCGCGGTGCCAAGGCGACCGACATCGTGATCCTGGTGGTCGCGGCCGACGACGGCGTGATGCCGCAGACCAAGGAAGCGATTGCGCACGCCAAGGCTGCCGGCGTGCCCATCGTGGTGGCGATCAACAAGATCGACAAGCCCGAAGCCAACCCGGACCGCGTCAAGCAGGAACTGGTGGCCGAGCAGGTGGTGCCGGAAGAATACGGCGGCGATTCGCCGTTCGTGCCGGTGTCCGCCAAGGCCGGTACCGGTATCGAAGACCTGCTGGAGCAGGTGTCGCTGCAAGCTGAAGTGCTGGAACTGAAGGCGCCGGTCGACGCCCCGGCCAAGGGCCTGGTGGTGGAAGCCCAGCTCGACAAGGGCAAGGGCCCGATCGCTACCATCCTGGTCAGCAGCGGCACGCTCAAGCGTGGCGACGTGGTCCTGGCTGGCAGCGCCTATGGCCGCGTGCGTGCCATGCTGGACGAGAACGGCAAGCCGACCAAGGAAGCCGGCCCGTCGATCCCGGTGGAAATCCAGGGCCTGTCGGAAGTGCCTGCCGCCGGCGAGGAAGTGCTGGTGCTGCCGGACGAGCGCAAGGCGCGCGAAATCGCGCTGTTCCGCCAGGGCAAGTTCCGCGACGTGAAGCTGGCCAAGCAACAGGCCGCCAAGCTGGAGAACATGCTCGAGCAGATGACGGAAGGCGAAGTGCAAACGCTGCCGCTGATCGTCAAGGCCGACGTGCAGGGTTCGCAGGAAGCGCTGGTGCAATCGCTGCAGAAGCTGTCGACCGCCGAAGTGCGCGTGCAGATCGTGCACGGCGGCGTGGGTGGCATCTCCGAGTCCGACGTCAACCTGGCGACGGCCTCGAAGGCGGTCATCATCGGCTTCAACGTGCGTGCCGACGCTGGCGCGCGCAAGCTGGCCGAGCACAACGGCATCGATATCCGCTACTACAACATCATTTACGATGCGGTAGACGAGATCAAGGCGGCGATGTCGGGCATGCTGGCGCCGGAGAAGCGCGAGACCACGACCGGCACGGTCGAGGTGCGCCAGGTCTTCCGCGTGCCGAAGGTCGGTGCGGTGGCGGGCTGTATGGTCACCGACGGCGTGGTCAAGCGGAGTTCGCTGGTGCGCGTGCTGCGCAACAACGTGGTCATCTTCAGCGGCGAGCTCGATTCGCTGAAGCGCTTCAAGGACGACGTCAAGGAAGTGAAGCAAGGCTTCGAGTGCGGTCTGTCGATCAAGAACTTCAACGATGTTCAGGAAGGCGACCAGCTCGAAGTGTACGAAATCACCGAGGTGGCGCGTACGCTGTAAGCGTCGCAAGCAACGGCAGGCCTCGGCCTGCCGTTGTCATCTCAGCAGAACAGTATTGAATGGCCAAGAAAGGCAATATCTCCTCCCGCAACCTCCGCATCTCCGACCAGATCCAGAAGGACCTGGCCGAGATGATCCAGCGCGAGCTGCGCGACCCGCGCCTGGGCCTGGTCACGCTGCAGTCGGTCACGCTGACGCCGGACTATGCCCACGCCAAGGTGCACTTCACCGTGCTGGGTGCCGAGCCGGCGACGGCCGAAGCCATCCTCAACGAGAAGGCCGGCTTCCTGCACTCGCTGCTGTACAAGCGCCTGCACATCCATACCGTGCCGACGCTGCGCTTCCTGCACGACACCTCGGTCGAACACGCGATTGAGATGTCCAAGCTGATCAACGAAGCGAACGCCACGCGTTCGAAAGACGACTGAGCCGGTGCCCGTGCCGCCAGGCATGGGCAACGCGACCGCCAGGGTCGCACGCCGCGCCGCATCAGCGTCGCTCCTGTTTCCTCCGATGACCGATTCCAACGCCGCCCGTCCGCCGCGCCTGCCGCGCCGCGATGTCCATGGTGTGCTGCTGCTCGACAAGCCGCTGGGCCTGTCGTCCAACGATGCGCTGGTGCGCGCCAAGCGCCTGTTGCGCGCCAACAAGGCCGGGCATACCGGCACGCTTGATCCGCTGGCCACCGGCCTGCTGCCACTGTGCTTTGGCGAGGCCACCAAGTTTTCGCAGGACCTGCTGGAAGCGGACAAGACCTATGACGCCGTGGTGCGGCTGGGTGCGCGCTCCAGTACCGGCGACGCCGAGGGCGAGTTGCTCGATGTCCGTGAGGTGACCTGCGACCGCGCCGCGGTGGAGCAGGCGCTGGCGCGCTTTACCGGCGAGATCGAACAGGTGCCGCCGATGCATTCGGCGCTGAAGAAGGATGGCCGCCCGCTGTACGAGTACGCGCGCGCTGGGCAGACGGTCGAGCGCGCCGCGCGCCGCGTCACCATCCATGCGATCGAACTGCTGGGTTGCGCGCTGCCCCCGGCGTTCACCACGGCCGCGTTCACCATGCGCGTGACCTGCAGCAAGGGCACCTACATCCGCACGCTGGCCGAGGATATCGGCGAGGCGCTGGGCTGCGGCGCCCACCTGACCGGCCTGCGCCGCATTGCCGTGGGCGACCTGACGCTGGACGGCGCGGTGACGCTCGAGCAGATCGAGCAACAGGACGATGCCGCGCGGCCGGACATGCTGGCCCCCGTCGACGCCTTGCTGCAGAAAAGTCCGCCCGTGACGCTGGACGAAGCTGCCGCTGCGCGCTTCCTGCAGGGACAGCGCATTGCGCACCGGGACCTGCCCGATGGCACCGATATCGCGGAAGGCGTGCTGGCGCGCGTCTATGCCGGCGCGCCGGCGCGCCTGCTCGGCGTTGCTCGCATGCGCGAGGGAGCCTTGCGGCCGGAGCGGCTGGTCAAGCTGTAGGCGCCGCTCCTCGCCGGGAGCGGATCAGTCGAGCGTGATTTTTGCTGCCTTGATCACGTCGGCCCACATCTTGCGATCCTGCGCCAGGAACCCGGCGAAGTGCTCGGGCGTGCCGCCGACCGGCTCGGAGCCGAACTCCGCCATCTTCTTCTTCACTTCCGGATTCGCCAGCGCCTTCACCAGTGCCTGGTTGTAGCGGGCCACGATCGGCTTGGGCAGGTCCTTCGGGCCGAAGATCCCTTGCCAGGTCGGCATATTGAAATCCTTCAGGCCGCTCTCGGCCAGCGTCGGCACGTCGGGCAACAGCGGCGAGCGCTTGCTGCCGGTGACGGCGATGGCGCGGACCTTGCCGGACTTGGCCAGCGATGCCGCCGTGGTGATGTTGTCCACGGTCATGGCGATATGGCCGCCCATCAGGTCGGTGATCACCGGCGTGGCGCCCTTGTACGGCGCGTGGACCATGTCGACGCCGAGGCGGTGCAGCATGGTCTCGGCGATCAGGTGGTTGGACGTGCCGACGCCCGCCGTGCCATAGGTGACCTGCGGCGTCTTCTTCACGTACGCGGTGAAGTCGGCCATCGACCTGACCGGCAATGCCGGGTTGATGATCACTACGTTGGGCTGCGTCGCCAGCATGGCGATCGGCGTGAAATCGTCCGGCTTGTACGGCGTGCCCTTCGCGTTGAGCACATGCGTGACCGCCATCGCACCGGCCGCGCCCATGCCGATGGTGTAGCCATCAGCCGGCGCCTTGGCCAGCTTGTCGGCAGCGATGTTGCCGCCCGCGCCCGGGACGTTTTCCACCACCACCGGCACACCGAGGCTTTCGGACAACGGTCCCTGCACCAGCCGCGCCAGCAGGTCGGCAGAACCGCCCGGCGCGAAGCCCACCAGCAACCGCACCGGCTTCGACGGCTTCCACTCCTGTGCATGCGCGCCCGTGGCCGCTACCGCGCCCAGGCTCATGCACACCATGCCGCGCAGCAGCGGCCCCATCCACTTCGCCACCTTTTCCATCGTTACTTCCACTCCAGCAGTGTCACGGGCAATCTGTCAGCGGGCTTGCCCTTACCCGTAAGCCACATCACAGGCGGCTTCCGGCGCGGCCTTCCAGCACCTGGCCGAGCAGCCTGGCCACCATCCGGTTCGAGAGCAGCACCGGCGCGCCGGCATGGCGCGCGACTTCGGCCCGCATCGCCTCGGTGTAGCCCATGCAGTGCATCACCACCAGGTCGCAGCCGCGCAGCGTCTCGCCTGCCTGTGCGAAGCGCCCCGTGCCCATATCGGTATAAGGCGAGGCATGCGTGACGCGCAGTTCGCAGGACACCGCCTCGATCAGGTGAAAACTGTCGACCTGGCCTTCGAGCGGCAGCACGATGCCGAGCCGCTTGCATCCCTGGGCGAGCGCGACGGTCAGGTGGTCCACCACCTGCTGCGGCTCAATTACCAGCGTGCGCATCGGTGGCAGCGCGGTGCCCGTGCATAGCGGCACGAGTGCGTCGAAGCGGCCATCGTCCAGCGATGCCATCAGCCGCGCCAGCATCGCCTCGGCCACGGGCTTGCCCATCACGGCCTGCGAGCCGTCGCGCAGGCGGCTGGCAAAGCGGTATTCGCCAGCGGCCGGAGCGAGTGCGGCGATCTGGTCCGCGTCGAGGTCGTCGAGGATGCCGAATTCTTCCGCCGCCACCGGCAGTCCCAGGTCGGCCAGCATCTGCGGGACCACGTCGGTCCGCGGCGCCTGGCCGATGGTGACGAAGGCCACGCGCGGCAGCCGTTCGGCCGTGGCGGTCATGCAGCCACCCCGACGGTTTGCAGGTGCGCCAGCGAGCCGTAGCGCCGTTGCAGTTCGGCCCACTCGTCCACGTCGTAGAAGGCGCACTGGCCCTGGCCGAACAGCTTCGCGACCTCGATACAGAAGCGCGTGGCCACATCCAGGTCATGGGCATTGGTCACGCCGGTCGCGCAGCCAGGCACCGTGGTCTGCGCGGTCAGCGCCACGCCGACCACCGGCGCATCGGTGACGATGGCCGGCTGCATGATCGAATTGACGTGCCACAGCCCGTTCTCGTAGGGCGTGATGTCCTGCGTGGTCAGCGGCAGCACCACCGGCAGCTCGCCGCTGACCCAGCCGATCAGGTCCAGCATGCGTTCGGGCAGGCGCAGCAGCCAGCCCTCCTTGGCCACCGGCGTCAGCGCGACGCCGCGCCGGTTGACGAAGCGGTTGCCGCGCGTGGTGTCGACCGACAGGATCGCCGCCATTTGCGGATGGACCTCGTGCGACATCATCGTGCGCATGGCGAAGGGCGACTTCATCATTGGCACCGGCTGGTGCGGCCGCGTGGCGGCATGCGGGCAGATGTGGGTGTGGATGCGGACCGGGCCGGCCAGCACGTCGCCGCCGGCGGCCATGTCGGCCAGCTTTAGCGCGGTGGCGACCGCGACGATCGCACCGTCGGCATCGGACACCAGGCCGGTCACTGCCGGGCGCGCGCCCACGCCGCCAAGGCGGCCGACCACGCCCAGCGCGGGCGCGTCGGGGTTGCGGCCGGGCAGGGTGCAGGCGAGGAAGTCGGTGCAGAGGCCGTTCTCTTCCACGCGCGTCACCGTTACGTCGCTGATGCCGCGCGCGCGCAGCAAAGCGGCAACGGCTGCGCCGTCGACATTGGCTGCGGACAGCAGCTCGATCGATTCAATCACCTGCTTGATGGACATCTTGCTTGGGTTCCTTGCTTTCCTGTATTGCGATGGCTCAGATGGCAGCGGCGCAGGCCGGCACGGACAATGCGCCGGGGGCGACGTCTACGATCTCCTGGCCAAGGAACCAGCGTGCGCCATGCGCGCCGCCCATCTCCATGCGATCGCCCGATACGCGCACCCAGTTGCCTTCGGGCAAGCCCAGCACCGGCATCTGCGGCTGCAGCACCGTGAACTCGGCCAGCCGCTGGTCACGCGTTTCGCCGCGGAAGCCGGGCACCATCAGGTTGAAGTAGTGCGGGTTGATCTGGAATGGGACCAGCGCGAGCGCATCGAGGCCGCCGGGGTCGGCGACCGGCATGTCGTTGGTGGTGCGGATGGTCGGGCAAGCGACGTTGGTGCCGGCGCTCCAGCCGATATAGCGCGCCGCGCCCGCAGCCACCTGGCGCGCGATGACGGGCAGCAGGCCGCGTTCGCGCAGGCATTGGAGCAGGCGGAAGGTGTTGCCGCCACCGATGACGATCAGTTCGGCCGCTTCCACCGCCCACGCGCATTCGGCATCGGAGAGCCGGTGGGGCGAGTGCGCTTCGATGCCGGCCGGGGCCAGCGCGTCGCGCACCAGCGCTTCATAGGTGTCCCAGTCGCGCGTGACGCCGGCGAACGGGAGGAAGCAGGCGCGGGTGCGCCCGCCGGCCAGTTCGCGGAGCGCGTCGTGGGCATGGACGAGGTAGCCCGCGTCGCTGGTGGAGTTGCTGAGTAACAGGAGTTCCATGGGATTGAGCTGCCGGGATTGCTATTGCCCGGCGGTGTCGCCGGGATGAAGCCAGAGCGGATCGCCGATGCGCTGCCCGACCGGCGCCACTGCCTGCACCAGCGTTTCACGCAGCGCGTGGGCCTGGGCCTGGCTGACCTGCATCGCGGTGAACGACAGGCACAGGCCGCGCACATCTCCGGAAAGCGGATCGGCCAGCGTGGTGGCCACGGCGCCAATGCCCGGCATGCCTTCATTCACGGCGATCGCGCTGCGCTCGCGGCTGGCGCTTGCCACGCGCTCGGCCAGTTCGGCCACGGTAGCGGGGCAGCCAGCCGGCGCCTCGGGCAATTTGCGCGCGCCGGAAGTGCCATAGCGTGCGCTGAATTCGGCTTCCGGCAGGCGCGAGAGCAGGACGCGGCCCATCGCGGTGGTGAATGCCGGCCGGCGCGCGCCTGGCGGCGACAGCACTTGCACCGGGTTGCTGCCGTTCAGGCGCTGCAGCACCACGGTGTCGGTGCCGTCGAGCATCGACAGGTAGGCGGTGAAGCCGGTGGAGTCAGACAGCGCGGCCAGGATCGCCCGGCATTGCTCGTCGAACGGATGCGCCTGTGTCGCCGCCTGGGCGGCGCGGATCAGCAGTGTCCCGGGGCGGTAGCGCCGCGTCGATGGCTGCAGCTCCAGCAGCCGGTAGCGCACCATCTGCGCCAGCAGCCGCGAAGCCGAACTCTTGGCCAGGCCGAGTTCGTCAATGACGTCGTTGAACGTGACCTCGTGCCGGCCTTGTTCGAACATGGCCAGCACGCTTTCCACGCCCTCGAGAATGCTCACACCGTCGCTCCGTCTCTTTGGTTTTCCGTTTGGTTCCGTTTTTCGGAACCGTGGTTCGGTAAATCGGTTTGGAAATCATAGGACGGCCGAGGCCGGAATACAAGGGGTGCCGGTGGGTTCCGGCGAGAAGACAAAAAAGGGACGCTCGCAAGCGTCCCTTTGTCCCTAAGCAGGTGTATGCGTCAGTGTGCCGCCATCGCGTCCGCCGAACCGCCGCCGCCCTTGGCTGGCCGCGTGAGCCAGACAAAGCCGATCAGCACGAAGAACAGCATCCCCGAAATCCAGAAGATATCGTTGGCGCCCAGCATGGCTGCCTGCTGGCTGATGTTGCGCTCGATCACCCCCACGGCCTGCGCCTGGCTCATGCCCATCTGCGTCAGGTGGCTGAGCTGGCCCTGATAGGCCGGGTTGTACGGGTTCACCTGCTCGACCAGCTGCGCGTGGTGCAGCGCCGTGCGGTTTTCCCATACCGTGGTCGAGATCGAGGCGCCGATGCCGCCGAAGGTAATCCGCACGAAGTTCGACAAGCCCGATGCCGCCGGAATCTTCTCGGCCGGCTGTCCCGACAGGATGATCGACGTCAGCGGGATAAAGAACATCGCCATCGCCGCGCCCTGGATCAGCGTCGGCACCATCAGCGTCCAGGTATCGACCTGCGTGGTGAAGCCCGAACGCATCAGGCTGACGATGCCGAAGGTGATGAACGCGGCCGTTGCGACCCAGCGCGCATCCATCTTCGGCAGGTTGCGCCCGATCACCGGCGACAGCAGGATCGCGAAGATCCCCACCGGCGCCATCACGATGCCGGCATCCGTCGCCGTATAGCCGATGATGGTCTGCAGCCACAGCGGCAGGATTACCAGGTTGCCGAAGAACAGCCCATATGCCACCGAGATGGCGATCACCCCCGAGCTGAAGTTGCGGCCCTTGAACAGGCTGATGTCGACGATCGGATGCTTCTCATAGCTCTCCCATGCCAGGAAGAACAGGAAGCCGACAATGGCGACCAGCGTCAGCACCACGATCTCGGTGGAGTGGAACCAGTCCAGCTCCTTGCCCTTGTCGAGCATCAGCTGCATCGACCCCACCCAGATCACCAGCAGCGCCAGGCCGATGCGGTCGATCGGCAGCACCTTGGTCGGCGTCTCGCGGTCCTTGTAGATGGCCCAGGTGGCGTAGGCGGTGATGATCCCCACCGGCACGTTGATGTAGAAGATCCACGGCCACGTCATGTTGTCGGAGATCCAGCCGCCCAGCAGCGGGCCCATGATGGGCGCCACCAGCGTGGTCATGCCCCACAGCGCCAGCGCCATGGTGCTTTTCGCGGGTGGATAGCTCGACAGCAGCAGCGACTGCGACAGCGGGATCATCGGCCCCGCCACCGCCCCTTGCAGGACCCGCGCGGCCAGCAGCGTTTCCAGGTTGGGCGCGACGCCGCACAGCCACGACGCCAGCACGAACAGCAGGATCGACGTGATGAACAGCCGCACCGCACCGAAGCGCGTGGTCAGCCAGCCGGTCAGCGGCACCGAGATCGCATTGGCCACCGCGAACGAGGTGATGACCCAGGTGCCCTGGTTGGGCGCCACGCCGAGGTCGCCCGAGATTGCCGGGATCGACACGTTGGCGATCGACGAGTCCAGCACGTTCATGAACGTGGCCAGCGACAGCGCGATGGTGCCGATCACCAGCTTGCCGCCGGTCAGCGGCTGCGGCTGCTGCGGCGCCAGCGGCGCGGCAGGCCGCGCCGGCGAGCCGGCGCCGTGCTGCGCGGCGGTGATGGAGTTGGCCATGATCAGGTGCGGGCAGGCTTGGCGTTGGCGTTGTTGGCCGCGCTGGCGCCGTCGGTCCCATTGGTGGCGGGCAGGCTGACGGCGCGGCCGCCGTTGTTGGCGGTGATGATCTGGGCGATCAGCTGGTCGGCGTCCTGCGCCACCTTGTCATAGACGTCGGTCTGCATCGGCCTGGCCGGCGCGGCGTTGGCCATGGCGGCGCCTTCCTCGCGGCGCACGTCGACCTTCACCGTCATCGACAGGCCCACGCGCAGCGGGTGGTCCTTGAGCTGCTGCGGATCCAGCGCGATACGCACCGGCAGGCGCTGCACCACCTTGATCCAGTTGCCGGTGGCGTTCTGTGCCGGCAGCAGCGAGAAGGCGGAACCGGTACCGGCCGAGAAGCCCGCGACCTTGCCCTTGTACTCGACCTTGGAGCCGTACACGTCAGCCTCCAGCGTCACCGGCTGGCCGATGCGCATATGGGTGATCTGCACTTCCTTGAAGTTGGCGTCGACCCAGACCTGGTCCAGCGGCACCACCGCCATCAGCGGCGCGCCCGCGGCCACGCGCTGGCCCACCTGCACCGAGCGCTTGGCCACGTAGCCGGTCACCGGCGCCGGCATGGTCGAGCGCGCGAACGACAGGTAGGCCGAGCGCAGGTTGGCGGCGGCGCGCTGCACGTTAGGGTGCTTTTCCACGGTGGTCTGGTCGGTCAGCACCTTGTTCGAGGCCAGCTGCTCGCGCGCTGCCAGCAGCGCCGATTCGGCGGCCTTGACCGCCGCCTGCGCGTGCGAGATTTCTTCATTGGAGACCGCGCCCGAGCCGGCGATGGCCTGGCGGCGGCGCAGGTCTTCGCGCGCCTTGGCGACATCGGCCTCGCGCAGCGCCACATTGGCGGCGAGCGAGCCGTTGTTGACGTACAGCGTGCGCACCTCGCGCACGGCCTGCGCCAGCTGCGCCTCGGCCTGTTCCAGCGACACCTGGGTATCGGCGCGGTCCAGCTGGATCAGCGGCTGGCCGGCGGTGACGAGTTGCGTGTCGTCGGCGGCGATCGACACCACCGTACCGGCGACCAGCGGGGTCACCTGCACCACGTTGCCGGCGACGTAGGCATCGTCGGTGGTTTCGAAATGGCGGGCGTACATGCCCCAGTACACGCCGTAGCCGATGCCGGCGACAACGATCGCCGCGGTCAGCGACAGCAGCATGCGCTTGCGCTGGCCGTTGCCGTTGGGGGCCGGGGCTTGCTGGGGATTGCTGGTGCCGGCCGCTTGCTGGTTGTTGCTCATGATGTTCTCTGGTGAATCCTGTCTGCAATCACCGGGTGCGCGGATCAGCCGCGGGCGCCCGCCTGGGTCTTGTCCTGTTGCTGCGCCGTGCCGGCCTGGCTGTGGCCGGCGTGGCTCTCTTCGCCTTCGGCAGGTTCCTGGTAGCCGCCGCCGAGGGCCTTCATCAGGCCCATCTGCAAGTCGAGGCGGCGTGCCTGCAGGTCGGTCGCGAGCCGGCGCTGCTGCAGCACGTTGCTTTCCGCGTTCAGCACGGTCAGCTGCGTGCCCAGGCCCGCCTTGTAGCGCGTGGTCGCCAGTACGTAGGCGTGCTCGGCCAGGTCCAGTGCTTCGCGCTGGCTCTCGATCTGCTTGTCGACGCTGCGGATGCTGGTCATGGTGTCGGCGGTTTCGCGCAGCGCATCGACCAGCGCCTGGTTGTAGTTGGCCACGGCGATGTCATAGCCGGCATACTTGCCCTTCAGGTTGGCGCGCAGCCTGCCGCCCTCGAAGATCGGCAGACGGATGGTCGGGCCGATGCCGAAGGTGCGGCTGATGCCCATCAGCAGATTGGACGGGTCCAGCGCGGCCAGGCCGGCGAACGCTGTCAGGCTGACGTCGGGCAGGAATTCCTTCTTGGCGACATTGATGTCCTTGGATGCCGCTTCGACGCGCCAGCGCGCAGCCACCAGGTCGGGACGGCGGCCAAGCAGGCCGATGGTCAGGTCGTCGGGCAGGGTGGGTGTGGACTGGGCCAGCAGCACCGGCGGCTGGATCTGCAAGCCGCGGTCCGGGCCCTTGCCCAGCAGCGCGGCGAGCTGGTTGCGGGCCAGCGCGATCTCTTCGTCGACGCGCTGCAGGTCGGTCTGCGACGCGGCCACGGTGCCGCGTGCCTGCGTGGTCTCGACCTGCGTGTCCAGGCCGGCGGCCAGCCGCTGGCGCGACAGCTCGGTCAGGTCGCGGCGCTGCGCGATGGCGCGCTCGGCGACGTCGCGCTGGGCATACAGCGCGGCCAGGCGGGCGTAGTTGCGCGCGATCGAGGTCGCCAGGATCAGGCGCGAGGCCTGGCTTTCCGCCTCGGCGGCACGGTCGTCCGACAGCGCGGCTTCGAGCGCGTCGCGGTTCTTGCCCCAGAAGTCGAAGTCATAGGAGAGGCCGACCTGCAGCCGCGACTGGTTCTGCCACGAGCCGGCCAGCGGCGTGCCTTCGAACAGATCCTTCTCGGAGAAGCGCTGGCGGATCAGGCTGCCTTCGAACTCCACGTGCGGATATAGCGCGCTGCGGGTGGCATCGGCCATGGCGCGCGAAGCTTCCACACGCGCAAACGCAGCCTGCAGGCTGGGGTTGTCCTTGACCGCTTCATCAACCAGCGCGCTCAGCTGCGGGTCCTTGAACTGGTCTACCCAGTCCTGCGTGGGCCACTGGCCGTGTTCGCCGGGCAGGGTTTGCGAGCTGGCCATCGCGGCCGGCTCGGCCATGGTCTGCGTGCTGTGCGAATTGCCGAGCGCGGCGCAGCCGGCCAGCACCGCCGCGGCCACGACGGTGAATGCCAGCGTGCCCGCGCGGCGTGCCAGCTGGCGCGGGCGTGCCGACAGGGGGGCTTGTGAAGAGAGTGCTTGTTTCATGGTGTCGCTCCGTGTGCGGAGCCATGCTTTGTGACGGGTGGTGCGGTGTGGTCCGGCGTGCCGGACGGTCTGCCTTGCCGGGTTCCGGCCGGCATGCCGCTAGCCGCTGTTGTTATCGATGACCCGGCGCAGCATGGTCTTCAGCAACTGGAGTTCGTCGGCGGAAAACCCCCTGAAGTGCTGGGAAAGTACTTTGCAGAAGATGGTCGGCAGCCGGTCTGCCAGGGCCTGGCCCTGTTCGGTCAGCAACAGGTCGACAACGCGGCGGTCGTCGTCGCGGCGCTGGCGTTCGACCAGGCCGCGTTTTTCCATGCGGCTCAGCAGACGCGTAACCGAGCCCATGTCGGTGTTCAGTTCGCGCCCCAGGTCTGTGACGGTAGCGGCACGCCCGGTGGCAATCATGATCAGGCAGCTGGCCTGCGCATGCGTGATGTCCAGGCTGCTGACCTCCTGCTCGACGCTATGTGCCAGCGTGTTCTTCGCGCGTTGCAGCAGATAGCCGACGCTGTCGCACATCTGGTACTTGGCGGGATCGAACAGTGTGGTATCTGCTGCCGACGGTCCGGAGGTAGGGTCCTTTGACATCTTTGCCTTTGCAATCTTTGCTGAGGCAAATATATGTTCATGTTTAAGGATGCGCAAGAACGGAAATTCGTTATTTCGTTTTGTGAAATAATATTTGCTAAGGGAGTGACGGTTGAGTCAACGCATCTTGCGCCGCAACATGCTAGAATGTTGGGTTACCTCAGATTCTCCGACCCTCCTTGCGAGGGCCGCTCTTAGCGAGACGCAGCAATGACCCGCGCCATCCGAAACATCGCCATCATCGCCCACGTCGATCATGGCAAGACCACCCTGGTCGACCAGCTCCTGCGCCAGGCAGGCACCTTCCGCGACAACCAGCAAGTCGCCGAGCGGGTGATGGACTCGAACGACCTGGAAAAGGAACGCGGGATCACGATTCTCGCGAAGAACTGTGCCGTCGAATACAACGGCACCCATATCAACATCGTCGACACCCCGGGCCACGCCGACTTCGGCGGTGAAGTGGAGCGCGTGCTGTCGATGGTCGACGGCGTGCTGCTGCTGGTCGACGCGGTCGAGGGCCCGATGCCCCAGACCCGCTTCGTCACGCGCAAGGCGCTGGCGCTGGGCCTGAAGCCGATCGTGGTGGTCAACAAGATCGACCGTCCGGGCGCGCGCCCGGACTGGGTCATCAACCAGACCTTCGACCTGTTCGACAAGCTGGGTGCGACCGATGAGCAGCTCGACTTCCCGGTGATCTACGCATCGGGCCTGAACGGCTTTGCCGGCCTCACCGAAGACGTGCGCGACGGCGACATGAAGCCGCTGTTCGAGACCGTGCTGGACAAGGTGCCGGTGCGTGACGACGACCGGGACGGCCCCCTGCAGCTGCAGATCATTTCGCTGGACTACTCCAGCTACGTCGGCAAGATCGGCGTGGGCCGCATCTCGCGTGGCCGCGCCCGTCCGCTGCAGGACGTGGTGGTCAAGTTCGGCCCGGAAGGCAACCCGATCAAGGGCCGCATCAACCAGGTGCTGAAGTTCCAGGGCCTGGAGCGCGAGATCGTGCCCGAGGCCGAAGCCGGCGACATCGTGCTGATCAACGGCATCGAAGAACTGGGCATCGGCTGCACCGTGTGTGCGCCGGACGCCCAGGACGCGCTGCCGATGCTGAAGGTGGACGAGCCGACGCTGACCATGAACTTCTGCGTCAACACTTCGCCGCTGGCAGGCCGTGAAGGCAAGTTCGTGACCAGCCGCCAGCTGCGCGAGCGCCTTGACCGCGAACTGAAGTCGAACGTGGCGCTGCGCGTGGCCGATACCGGCGACGACACCGTCTTCGAAGTGTCGGGCCGCGGCGAACTGCACCTGACCATCCTGCTGGAAAACATGCGCCGCGAAGGCTACGAGCTGGCCGTGTCGCGTCCGCGCGTGGTGTTCAAGGAAATCGACGGCGTCAAGCACGAGCCGTACGAACTGCTGACCGTGGACGTCGAAGACAGCCACCAGGGCGGCGTGATGGAAGAGCTGGGCCGCCGCAAGGGCGAACTGCTCGACATGGCGTCGGACGGCAAGGGCCGTACCCGCCTGGAATACCGCATCCCGGCCCGCGGCCTGATCGGCTTCCAGGGCGAGTTCCTGACGCTGACGCGCGGCACCGGCCTGATCAGCCATATCTTCGACGACTACGCGCCGGTGCGCGAAGGCGGCCTGGGCGAGCGCCACAACGGCGTGCTGATCTCGCAGGACGACGGCGATGCGGTGGCCTACGCGCTGTGGAAGCTGCAGGACCGTGGCCGCATGTTCGTCAAGCCGGGCGATGCGCTGTACGAAGGCATGATCATCGGCATCCACAGCCGCGACAACGACCTGGTGGTCAACCCGATCAAGGGCAAGCAGCTGACCAACGTGCGCGCTTCGGGTACCGATGAAGCCGTGCGCCTGGTGCCGCCGATCCAGATGTCGCTCGAGTACGCGGTGGAATTCATCGCCGACGACGAACTGGTCGAGCTCACGCCGAAGAGCATCCGCCTGCGCAAGCGCCACCTGAAGGAGCATGAGCGCAAGCGTGCCGCACGCGAAGGCGCATAAGCGCTTTCGGTGTCAAAAAAACCGCGCTTTCGAGCGCGGTTTTTTTATTCCCGCCGCGTCACCAGATGCATCTGGCTCCTACGTTCCCGGAAGCACCTCCGTGGCAGACGCACGCGGGCTGCGCCATTCCGGCGGCTTCCACAGGTAGCGCAAATCCCGGTCGCGCCACGCATCCACGAACATGTCGCGCCATTCGTGGAAGGTCAGCGTCAGCGGATTGTGCGTGCGCACCTGCCGCGTGATGCCGTACACCGGCGCCTCCCGCTCGGGGACGAAGGTGCCGAAGAGCCTGTCCCATACCGTCAGCACGCCGGCGTAGTTGCGGTCGATGTACCGCGGGTTCCTGGCGTGATGCACGCGATGGACCGAAGGCGTATTGAACACCGATTCGATCCACGGCCGGCGCCGCCCCAGCCGCGTATGGACGAAGAACTGGAATGCCAGATTCAGGCCCACGGCCAGGATCACCCAGTCCGGCGTGAAGCCGATATACGCCAGCGGAATCCAGAACAGCCACATCCCGGACAGCGGATATGTCAGGCTCTGCCGGAACGCCGTCGAGAAATTCATGCCTTCCGACGAGTGATGCGTCACGTGCGACGCCCATAGCCAGCGCACGCGATGGCTGGCGCGGTGGAACCAGTAGTACAGGAAGTCCTGCAACAGCAGCAACAGCGCGAACGACCACGCCGTCTCCGGGACTGCATGCAATCCATGCCGGTAACACCAGCTATACACCGTCCGGATCATCAGCCAGAGGAAGAAGGCGTCCGAGGCCTGGTGCATTAGCGCGAGCGTCGCATTGGAGACGGTATTGCGCAGGCTGTACACCGACCGGTCGCGGCGTGCCCAGTACCAGGCCTCGCCGGCAATGGCCAACAGGAAGACCGGCGCAAACGCCAGCAGCACGAGTTCGGGATCGAGCGATTCGGTGGTCATCCCGCAAGTGTGCACATTTCATGCGGAATTGCTACGAGGAGTTCCTCCAAACATGCGCGATGACGCGGGTGAGCCGCATCGGGCGTATCCCCGCATTGCTGTACTGATGCGCAGTTGTGTCGCGCATTGGAAGGCAAGTAATCCGGGTTAAGGAACCGTTGTGCGCGCCGTAGATGAGCAGGGGGGCGGCATGCCACGTCCCCTGGTTTCGCAAACGCCTTCGCCCCGCATTTTTCGCCCTTCTAACCCCGGAGCTTCAATGTTCAAGAACACCACCATCGGAGCCAGATTGTGGTTCCTGACCATCGTTACCAACTTGTTGCTTCTGATTGTCGGTGCCGTCGGTTGGCTCGGCATGTCGCGCAGCAACGATGCCACGCGCCAGATCTATTCGCAGCAGCTGTCGGCAGCGGTGCATCTTGCCGAGGCGCGCTCGAACCAGCTGCTGGTGCGGGTGCTGCTCGACCAGGCCACCTTTGCCACGGACCCCGCCGACGCCAAGGCCCGCGCCGCGACCGCCGAGGGTTTTGCGCGCGATTCCGAGAAAGCATGGAAGGCCTACCTTGCGCTGCAGCGCCCGGCTGATGAGGAGAGAATGGTCGATGATGTCACCGCCAAGCGCGACGCACTGTTCAAGCAAGGTGTGGCACCCATGATCGCCGCGTTGCACGCGGCCGATCGCGATGCCGTGATGAAGTACGTGCTCGAGGAAATCCCCAGGCTCGACATCGCCTTCACCGCGGCCAATGCCGAACTCAACAAGCTGCAGCTGGCCAGCGCGAGGGAGGTCTACGAAGCGTCGCAGCACCGTTATCGCAACCTGTTCACGCTGTCGGTCATGGCACTGGTGCTCGGGCTGGCGTTCAGTACCGTGGTGGCGTGGCGCCTGCGCGGTTCGATCGTGCAGCCCCTCGATGTCGCCATCGCGCGCTTCGACAGGATCGCCGGCGGCGACCTGAGTGTCCAGGCAGCGGACGGCGGTGGCGTGCAGGCCGATGAGTCGGCGCGCAACGAAACCGCGCGCATGCTCGGCATGCTGGGCCGCATGCAATACAGCCTGGTGGCGATGGTGGGTGAAGTGCGCGGTGGTGCCGATGCCATTGCCTCGGCCAGCAAGCAGATCGCCAGCGGCAACGCCGACCTGTCGCAGCGTACCGAGCAACAGGCCGCATCGCTGGAAGAAACCGCATCGAGCATGGAAGAGCTGACCAGTACCGTGCGCCAGAATGCCGACAGCGCGCGTGAGGCGCGCACGCTGGCCACCGACGCCAGCGCGCTGGCAGAGCGGGGCAGCGAGGCGGTGTCGCGCGTGGTCGATACCATGCGTTCGATCGACGGCAGTTCGAGCAAGATCGTGGACATCATCGACGTGATCGAGAAGATCGCGTTCCAGACCAATATCCTCGCGCTCAATGCCGCCGTCGAAGCGGCGCGCGCCGGCGAGCACGGCCGCGGCTTCGCGGTGGTCGCGGGCGACGTGCGCGACCTGGCGCAGCGCTGCGCCGGCGCATCGAAGGAAATCCGCACGCTGATCGGCGCTTCGGTGGCGAACGTGCGCGAAGGAACGGGACTGGTCGACGATGCCGGCCGCGCCATGGAGGACATCGTCCACGCCGTGCGGCGCGTGAGCGGCATCATCGGCGATATCAGCGCGGCGTCGGACGAACAGTCGCACGGCATCGAGCAGGTCAACGTGGCGGTGTCGCAGATGGACAGCATGACCCAGCAGAACGCGGCGCTGGTCGAGCAGGCCGCCGCCGCGGCCGCTTCGCTGGAAGACCAGGCGCAGCGCCTGACGGCGCTGGTGGCGACGTTCAGGCTGGCCTGAACGCGGCCGCCGGCGGCGCACGCGCATGGCCCTTGCATGCGCCGCAAGCCGCCCACGGGGTACGCCTGCCGGTGCGACTGGCGTAAAATCGCCAGTTGCATTGGAGGAGCAAGACATGACTGAATTCGTCACGACCGAAGTCCACGGTGGCATCGGATACCTGACGCTGAATCGTCCGCAGGCGCTCAACGCACTGTCGCTGGACATGATCCGCGCCATGACCCAGGCGCTGCAGGCGTGGGCTTCGGCGCCCGAAGTGGTGGCGGTGGTGGTTGCCGGTGCCGGCGGCAAGGCATTCTGCGCTGGCGGCGATATCCGCTACTTCCACAAGGCGGCGCATGAAGGCGATCCGCTGCTCGACCAGTTCTTTGTCGAGGAATACGCGCTCAATTTCCTGATCCACCGCTACGCCAAGCCTTATATCGCGCTGATGGACGGCGTGGTGATGGGTGGCGGCATGGGTATTTCGCAAGGGGCCCGGCTGCGCCTGGTCACCGAGCGCACCAGGGTGGCCATGCCCGAGACCAATATCGGCCTGTTCCCCGATGTCGGCGGCGGCTGGTTCCTGGCACGCACGCCGGGCCATATCGGCGAATACCTGGGGCTGACCGGCACCGCGATCAGCGCGGCCGATGCGCTGTACGCAGGCCTGGCCGATGCCTACCTGCCGGGCAACCGGCTGGCCGAGCTGGTCGCTTCGCTGCGCGCGCAGCAGTTTGCCAGCGGCGAGGCCGTCGTCGCGCATATCGATGGCTTCACCGCACCGCACCGCGCAGACTGCCTGCCTGCGCAAAGCACGCTGGCTGGCCTGTCCGCACAGATCGACGCATTGTTCTCCGGCAATACCGCGCAGGACATCCTGGCGGCCGTCAGCGATGCGCCGGGCGACTGGGCCGCGCAGACCGCTGCCATGCTGCGCAGCCGCTCGCCGCTGATGCTGTGCGTGTCGCTGGAGCAGATCCGGCGCGCGCGCGGCATGTCGCTCGAAGATGAGCTGCGCATGGAACTGGACATGATGTACTACGTGTTCCGCAATGGCGACGGCGTCGAAGGCATCCGCGCCCTGGCGATCGACAAGGACCACAAGCCGCGCTGGCAGCATGCCCGGCTGGATGAGGTTGGCCGCGAGACGATCCAGTCGTTCTTCGACAGCCCGTGGCGTACGGAAGACCATCCGCTGGCCGCGCTGGGCAAGGGCGCCTGACCGCCCGTTCACATGGCCGGGCGGCCGTGCGCGCCGCTCGCTTCGCGGCGGACCAGTCGCGACTCGGGTAGAGTGGTGGCTGGACCGGCGCGGCTAGCCATGCCAGCCATGGCGCCCGCACCGTCCGCTTCAAGTGTCCACACAGACAAGGGAGCCGTGATGAGCAATCCTCGTGATGTCGTTGTACTGGTGGGAAGCCTGCGCAAGGAGTCGTATAACCGCAAGCTGGCCAAGGCGCTGATCGCGCAGGCGCCGGCACAACTCAAGCTGGAGATCGTCGAGATCGGCGACCTGCAGCTCTACAACCAGGACCTGGACGACAAGCCGCCGCAGACCTGGGTCGCATTCCGCGACCGTGTGCGTCGCGCCGATGCGGTGCTGTTCGTCACGCCCGAGTACAACCGCTCGGTCCCCGCACCGTTGAAGAACGCCATCGACGTGGGCTCGCGCCCCTATGGCAGCAGCGTCTGGGACGGCAAGCCCGGCGCCATCATCAGTGCCTCGCCGGGTGCCGTCGGCGGGTTTGGCGCAAATCATCACCTGCGGCAGTCGATGGTTTTCCTCAATGTTCCGGTCCTGCAGCAGCCCGAGGCCTATATCAGCGGTGTCGACAAACTGCTCGACGAGCAGGGCGGCATTGCCAACGAATCCACGCGGGGGTTCCTCGACAAGTTCCTGACCGCGTTCGCCACGTGGATCGACAAGACTGCTGCCACACGATGAGCCCCTGGGCCCGGCCGCGTCCGGGCATTACTGATCGTTCATGGTCAGGATCGTCGAGTAGATTCAGATTTCGCCGCGCCGGCTGCGACCTTCGTTGCAGCCTGGTCGTGGCGGCCTGCGTCTCAGGCGAAAGATCTGCCAGGGTGGTAAACTCGTGCGCCTCCCGAAAAGCCGCAATACTGCTGCGGCTGCATTGTGCGACGCCTCCGCCGCACGGGAATCGCCTCCACCGGGCGTTGTTGATATCTGCGAGTAGCATGAGGATTGGTCGCGCCGATCCGTTCCAAGATGACCCATTTTCAAGGTAAACCTGCCGCGGCAAGTCCGCGCCGCGTCTCCGTGGCGCCGATGATGGATTGGACTGACCGCCATTGCCGCACCTTCCATCGCCAGCTCAGCCGCCATGCCTGGCTGTACACCGAGATGGTGACCACCGGTGCGCTGCTGCATGGCGACGTGCCGCGCCACCTGGATTTCGATGCGGCCGAGCAGCCTGTCGCGCTGCAACTTGGCGGGAGCGAGCCGGCAGACCTGGCCGCGGCGGCGAAGTTGGGTGAGCAATGGGGCTACAAGGAGATCAACCTGAATTGCGGCTGCCCGTCCGAACGCGTGCAGCGCGGCGCTTTCGGCGCCTGCCTGATGGCGGAGCCCGAACTGGTTGCCGATTGCGTGAAGGCGATGCGCGATGCGGTCAGCATCCCGGTGACGGTAAAGCATCGCATCGGCATCGATACCATCGAGCACTACGATTTCGTGCGGGATTTTGTCGGCATGGTCGCGGAGGCGGGCTGCGACACATTTATCGTCCATGCGCGCAATGCCATCCTGAAAGGCCTGAGTCCAAAGGAAAACCGCGAGATCCCGCCGCTGCGCTATGAAGTGGCATACCAGCTGAAACAGGAATTTCCGCAGCTGGAGATCCTGATCAATGGCGGCATCGCCACCTATGACGAGATGGCTCGGCACCTGCAGCACGTCGATGGCGTGATGATTGGCCGCGAGGCCTACCACCAGCCCTATCTGCTGGCGGAAGTGGACGTACGCTTCTATGGCGACGCCGAGGCGGCAGTGCGATCGCGGCTGGATGTAGAACTATCGATGCAGGGTTACATCGGCGACATGGTCGAGCGCGGCGGGTACATGGGCGCCGCTACTCGGCATATGCTGGGGCTGTACCGCGGCGTTGCGGGAGGACGAGGCTGGCGCCGCGTGCTGTCCGATGCAAAGCGCATGCATGCCGCGCGCACTCGCGCCGATGTGGATGCACTGTTTGCAGAGGCGCGTACACACCTGCGTCCCCTGGCGTCACAGCCGCTGGCGGCATAGGGCGAGTCGCGCTGAGCGATCGAGCACCGGCCTGCTTTTGGGCGCTTGAATCGCTGCTCTAACACCGAATCGCCAAACTGTGCATGCCTCCCGGGAGCGTAGCGCACGCGACACTTGCAATGTCCGATCGCTCCGGAACTGGCGCCCGCAAAGGGATTCCCCTAATTCGCCGAGGCAGGGCACTTTTTTACACTGTGCCTGCCCTCGAATACAGGGCTTTCTTCAACTGATTATTCGGCCCGCTTCGGCGGGCTTTTTTTCGTCGGCGCGTCCGGCGCTCTTCGTTTACCCGAATGGTGCAATCCCCGGATGACAGTTACATTGCAACGGCCTTCAGGGCATTTGAGATCGCTAAAGTTAAGAGTCCGCGCTGCGGACTCTTTTTTTGGCCTTCTGCGGCCTTCTGCGATCGCGCCAGTCGAGCCGGTTTGACCGGACTGCATGAAAAAGAGTTCCATCGGTCATGCCGGCAGCGCTGGATCTATCGCGAAGTACGGCTGATGCCCACGTCCAGCGTTCCGTAGGCCGTAATTCCCGACTCCTGTCCATCGGCTCCGCCGGCCGCACAGCCCCCCAGGGCCGCGACCATCCCCAGCAGCAGCAAGACTCCCGCCAGACGTCCAAGCATCGTTGGCATGCTCCTTCCCCGCAATTCATCCTGAAGATGGTTGGGCCACTGCCAGTGCGCCAGGTTCCAGCGAATCATTGCAATAGCGAACCCCCGATGGGGCGGGCCGCCTGAGGGGAAGATCGAGGGGGGTCAATATCCCTCGGAGCAGAGTATCGCTGTGCGCACGACCGGCAAGAACCCTGCAGAGGTGGGGCTGTGCACGCCAAATCGCCTGTGGATTGGTGACTTACCGCAAAGGCCTCTCGCTGCCGCGCTCCGCGCCCATGTCTGGCGCCCTGGCCTGCGTGCTACGATTCTTCGCATCGCCACGGGCGAACGGACGGCAGCAAGCGTGGACAAAGGGAACGCAAACAACGAAGAGTCATTCGGCGAAGTGTTTGAGGACTTCAGGCTGGTCTGGGTCGCCGAACAACTGCAGGATGGCAAATGGACGGCGCGCTACTGCTGGCACCACGGCACCTCGGCAGCCGCGGCCAGGGCATTGCAGGAAGCCGTCCTCAACGGAAAGTCGCGCCGGTTGCTGGGCCACTTCGACACCGAGGCGGAGACCATTGCTGCAATCAAGGAGGCAGTGCTGCTGGAGGCCAAGTGGCAGCCGCGCAAGGCGTGATGCAAGCCCCGTAAAAAATTTGTGCGGGATACTAGCCATCTCGGAAAAGTGTTTGTATAATCTTGGTTTTCGTCGATCAGCGCTTCGCTGATGACCTCTACGGTGGCTGTAGCTCAGTTGGTAGAGTCCAGGATTGTGATTCCTGTCGTCGTGGGTTCGAGTCCCATCAGCCACCCCAAAAATTCTTTGCAAAACAGCCGCTTACAAAAGCGGCTGTTTTGCTTTCTGGACATCCATACAGTGGTCTGTTCCCGCCATATTCCCACGGTGGGAATAGCCTTCCAATCTCGCCCCGGTCTCATGTTACTTTTCCGTAACAATGAGGAGAGAACATGGCGGGCGCGAAGGACTGGCAGAAGCTCGAGCACTTGGTCGCGGAAATTCAAGCGCGGTTGGCGCCTGGTGCGAAGGTCACGCACAACGCTAAGTTCCCGGGCTATGAATCGGAGACGCTCCGCCTTGACGCTGCACGGCTCTAGAGTGCCTTGCGTCTGACCATTTTGCTCCGGTCGTAGACCCGCGCTGTAATTGCTGGGTAGGCGTGTAGATCGGGCAGGGTACCGCGCTCGGATTTATGCGTCCCTGTGTTGCGGGGTTGTCTCGATGATATTTCGCGGGTCCGGTCAGGCGGTGTACGGCCGCGGTTGGACTGTGGCCGCGACGTAGAGCGGATGCCTTGGACTGCCGTCATGGTTGAGTCCGAGGTGGTAAAGCAGGTTGCCGCGGCCGCACATGCGGACGATTCGCAGCACTTCCGCCGCACGCGCCGGTGCCGCTCTGTGCGATCCCCACGCGCAGATGACCGTCGAGCAGCCATCGATTGCATCCATGACAGCGCCGTCGTTGCGACCCGGCGGATCTCCGAGCGGATCCGGATGACTCAGCAGGCCATCCGGATCCGTCGATCGCAGTGGGAACAGGTTGACGACTTCGAGCCGGCCATACTTGCCGGCCAGCGCGCGCTGCAGGCACCTGGTGATGGTCGGGTCGCTGACGTGGTGGTCGGCCGTCGACGGGTTCAGCATGATGAAGCCGAGCGCTGGGCGGTTGTCGTCCCAGGCGCGCCAGAGGCGGTACCGGTACTGCTCGCAATCCGACAGGATGCATCCGCCCTCACCGTCCAGCGTGGTCTCGGTCAGTCGTTTCATAGCGGTTCCTGGGGGATTTGATCATGCTACGATCCTGAGACATTAGAAGTGGAGGCTGCCATGGAAGATGAGCTTTTTGCCACGGACACGCATGTGGCCCGGATAGCGGTTATGGAGACCGCTCCTGGACGGTTCAGAGGGTATGTGTATATCCGCCGTTTGGAAGAAGAGCCGGATGCAGAAGTGCCACACCAAACCGTGGAGGATTTCCCAACTAGAGATGAGGCGAAGGAAGCTGCGACATACCTGGCCACCAGGACGCTGAAAGAACTCGAGTTTTAAGTCTGTCGCTCGACCCTCCTGAACCCCACCACCCACACCGACGGATCGGGCGTCCCGCGCGCCGGCGCCGGTGATCGGGTCCGGCGAAGAGGGGATCCAGGACCAGTTCCTCCTCGACGTCGCCATTAACCCCGATGGCTGTGGCGATGCACGCCATGAACGATCATCAACGGGACACGATTTCTTACAACTGGGGGAGTCGCCCGTCGGTATTCTTGCGGCAAATTCGCCAACCGCAAACGCAGGTCACCATGAAACCCCCTCTCGTGCTCACCGTAGCTACGGCAGCACTTCTCACCGGCTGTGCTGTCGCTCCCTACGATGACGGCTACTACCACGGCGGATACTCGCGCCCATACTACGGCGGAGGTTACTCTGATTGGAGCGGCGCCAGGTACTACGGCGGTAATCGCAAATGGGATGGTGACTGGAATCGCGGCTGGGACCGGGACGAGAAACGCAGCAGGGGCCGCGATTGGAACGACGGTGACAACCGCAGTTGGAATCGTGGTGGAAATCAAGGCGAAAACCGCGGTGAGAAGCGTGGGTGGAATCGCGGCGATGAGCGAGCGGAGAATCGCGGCTCGGACCGCCGCGCCGAGCGTGGCGAAGACAGAAGCAGTGGCCGCGGCGGCAACCGCGCTGATGACCGTGGAGGAAATCGCGGGGGCGACGGCGGTAGAGGTCGAGGCGGAGATCGTGGCAACGATTGACAGGCCTGGAGCGCACAGAAGGTCGCGGATGTGGAAGCAAATTGCGCCGACTGCTCGCCAAAGGAACGCAAGATGAGGCAATCCAGCTTTCCGTACTTGGTCATGTTTGTTCCTGCTACGTTTGTAAGCGTGCCGGTCTCTGCCGGCTGTCACGCCTGGTTCTCACACGCGCGGCGCTCCGCTCTCAGGGGTTTAGTCGTCGCCTTTCTTCAGGCGCTCGAATTCCGCTCGAAGCTCATCCTGTTGCACCATGTCGGGCACGTACCTGACAGGTCTGCGGCGAGGTTCAAGGCTTCCACGGTCGTCGCCTGCTACAGTCCATGACCTGCGCGAAAGTCAGGGCGTCTTCCTGTGACAGTTGCAGGGCAATCTGATACGAGTAAAGGAGTTGAGCAGGTCATTTACGTCCGGATTGCGCATGCGCAGGCCGATGTCGCGCGACTCCTCGTCCGTGAGGGCCGGCACATCCAGAGGTAGCGCTTTGCTTGGCATGGGCCGTCAGCGCAGGGAAAAACGAATGGTGGTGTCGTCCAGCGCAGCCCAAGCACCGACGGCGAGCCACACCTCAAGGGGGTGATCGATGGCCCACGCCGGGAATTGTCCATCCCTCGTTGTGCGGCACGGCACAGCACTGGTTGACTCTGTTGTGTCGCAAACAGATCAGGGCACGTTTCTTAAATGAAACTTAGGCCTAAGGCTACCGTGACGATGAGGGTCTGCCAGGCGCACCATTGCATCCGGATTGGACCACCAATCTCCTGCTGTGCCTGATGTTGACCCCAAGCAGGTTGCAAGACGCAGGCCGGCCGTAAGGCCGATTTGACAATCGCCGGGGACACACTGTGAGTTCAACCAAAACCGTGCCTTGCTTACTATGCGCTGCACTCGCGCGACGCTGGCTTGACCGACAAGATCGCCTGCGCGGTAGTCAAATATACCGCTGCGCTGCCTGTGGCGGGAGATTCGCAGTTACTGGCGACGCTCTGGGTGCTATCGAGCAGGGGCGTTGGGATGTTCCTGAATTGAAGGCTGCGGTTCGGCAGAACATTGCTTCGGGCGCCCTGCCGCGCATCGAGGATGTTGAAGGTAGGCCCCGCTTGATCGCGGTCGGCCGCCAGGCATCCTGAACTCCGGCGCATGAATTGCGGTGCTATGAGCCAACGTATGTAGCGAAGCTACGGGCAGGCAAGCAGTGGGCGCCGATCGCTCTGAAGGCGCGTGCCGATTTGCGCGTTCTCTGTGGGTAGGCGAGGGGGCTCCGTTGCCTCGCAAACATTTCTTGCTCACCTCGGGCCGACACGCGTCGATGTCCTGCAGGGCGAGAACAGCGGCGCTGCTACCCATTGGCGGATCCCTCCTTCTGCCGTCGGGTGTATTCGCTGACCTCGCCGCTTGCACAGAATGGAGTGGGCCTTGGCTGCATAGGCCAAGGCCCGTTTGGGCTACCGAAATTCCCCCGTCAAAACAGATATGAGGCCTTGGCTGCATGGGCCCAAGGCTCTTACTACAGGTCCCCCGTTACATCATATGCCGCATCGCACAAGAGCTTCGTTATGAATTGTGATGCAGCGCACAATATTGTCGCGAGTCACTTTATGGCGCTCGTCGATCGCTTGCTCGGCGCGGTAAGCCGACCAGTAGAAGTGGGAATATCGGCCGTGCCATAAAAAGCCATTCTCCGCTGGACTACTGCGAAGAGACGGCCGAGAAGGGAGGAAATTCCGTTCGTGCGTTTTGCGCTGGCGGGTATGCGACCGAGTGCGGTGACCGAGCAGATGGACGAGGGCGATGAGGCTTGCCGTTGAAGCGGATGGGGCGTTCTTTCATCATGCTAGGATTCCTCTGAAACGATGGGAGCGCGCCATGTCGAGCCATGCCTTGGTCGAAGAAGGGGAGTATTTCTGCCACTGCACGGTCTGGAAGTCGAAATCTGGATCCTGGGAGGCATCGGTATTGTTCGAGCGCAGAATCGATCACGCAAACGAGTTTGTCCCAGGCTTGCGACACAAGATCAAAGCCACGTTCAATAGCGAGGAAGAGGCGATGGCTGAAGCAATTGCTTACGCAAAGGCTTGCGTCGAGAACACTAAGACCGGGCTGTAGCCTCATGCGGCCACTCCGAAGCATTTTGATTCCTTCGCCGACCAACTCGCCATCTCAGGCGCGTTGGCGCTTACCAGTGCCGCCGCCTTACACGCGCGGCGTTTCGGCCAGCTTCCTATGCAGGCGAACTGCACTTAGAGAATCGGAATAGACGGCGGCGCTGCGGCATGCTGCGGACGCTGCGCGAGCGGGACGACTTGGTCTTAAAGGGCTACGATGGGATAAGAGCTTTCGGCAATTCGCTCCATGAGACCTCACATCCCTCATTCCCATCATGCATACCGTACCGGTGATCCGAGGCACGGCTGGCGCCACTATTTGATCCTCGCGGCGGTGGTGCTCGGGCTGGGCCTACTCTTCCTGGCGTGGCCTGGCTAAACGCGCTTGCGCGGAGGGGATGGAGATCCCTGCGTCATCGTCTTGGACGCTCCTTTCAGTGCCAGCGACGCCCACAATCGATGTGGCTCCTGTACCATACGCGCCTTGCATTCCAAAGGGGTCGTATGTTCTTTCGAGCAGCGGTAATAGGGGCTGGCGTGGCAGTGGCCGCGATGATGGCCGGATGCGCCACCGGCACATCGGAGAAAGATATTCGTGCGCGTCCGCCGATGCGCTTGTTCACGCCGGCAAAAATGGCTGACGTTGCCAAATGCCTGCGCAACAATCTCGGCGACGAAGCCACGATGGTCAACCTGCCGGCACAGAACCAGATGGAAATCCGGATCGGACAGCCAAAGATCAGTGGCGAATTTGCGTATGCCTACCTGATCTCGCTGACCGCCAGGCCGGATGGCACGGCGGTCGAGTTGCGCAAGACTAATACATGGTTCCCGCAGATGACTCCGGAAGAACTGGAGACGGAAACCAAGGCGTGCGCGCGTAGCTGATCAGGCCAGCTTGCTAGTGGTTTCCAGTTCAAGCATCCTGCAGATCGCGGCCATGCTGCCTACCATGGTCCGGCGCTGCGCGCCCTGATAGACGCGCACGCCCTTGCACTGGCGGAAGGGCACCGGCTTGACCGGGCGGCGGGCGGCGACGTGGTGGGTTTGCGGCATGGTTGCACCTCTTTTTCAGGCAAAAGCGGGGTCAACACCCGGCAAGCCGGGCGGCGTCTGCAAAGCAATGGAAGCGGGTGGGTCCGCGCAGGCGAAGCGCCTGCCGTGACCGGCTAGAAGCCGGAGGATCGGATCAGGCCGACCGCGATGCCTTCCAGCGAAAACTCTTCGCGCCCCGGTTCAACGATGATGTTGGCGAAGTCCGGGTTTTCCGCGATCAGCTCGATATGGCCGCCGCGCCGTTGCAGGCGCTTGACCGTGACATCGTCGCCGAGTCGCGCCACCACGATCTTGCCGTTGGGCGCTTCGCTGGCCCGGCGCACGGCGAGCAGGTCGCCGTCGAGAATGCCGGCGTCGCGCATGCTCAGGCCGCGCACGCGCAGCAGGTAGTCGGGGCGTTCATCGAAGACCGAGGCGTCCACCTGGTATTGGCGGTCGATATGTTCGGCGGCAAGGATGGGACTGCCGGCTGCGACGCGGCCAACCAACGGCAGCGTCAGCTGCAAAACGTCGGGGATGGGTAGCGAGAACTGGTCCGGCATTTCCGAGTCGCTGCGCGAAACCTTCAGGCGGATGCCGCGCGAGGCGCCAGGCGTCAGCTCGATCACGCCTTTGCGGGCCAACGCGCGCAGGTGCTCTTCCGCGGCATTTGGCGAGGAAAAGCCAAATTCGGCAGCAATCTCGGCACGCGTCGGCGGGAAGCCGGTACGGCGGATCGTATTGCGGATCAGATCGAAAATCTGCTGCTGCCGGGGTGTCAGGGTCGCCATGGGATCGCCGTTCCGTGCGGGCGCGCTGGGCAGGGTTGGATGGGCTGCCCAACGGACTGGGCGGTCCCCGAAATCCTGCATCCGGCGGGCCGGGCACTGTATGTTTAAACAGTATGCTGTGATTTTATACAGTATCGGCGTCAGCGCAAGCAGAATTTTTGCTGGCGCGCGTGAACCGATCGGCCTCGGCGCGGGCCATTCCGGTGGAAGTCCGCCGTTACAATCGCGATTCCATCGCCCGGCGCATGTATTCCCTTCTGTTTCCTGAGCCCCAGCATCCATGACCCAATTGCCTCGCATCGTTGTATTGGCTACCGGCGGCACCATTGCCGGCGCTTCCGGCAACCCCGCCAGCAGCGCGCACTACCAGGCGGCCACCGTGCCCGTGTCGTCGTTGCTTGCGGCGGTGCCGGCGCTGCAGTCGGTGGCACGGATCGAAGCCGAGCAGGTGGCGCAGGTCGACAGCAAGGACATGACCTTTGCGCTGTGGGTCGCGCTGGCCGCTCGCGTCGAGCACTGGTCGGCGCAGGCGGATGTGGCGGGCATCGTGATCACGCACGGCACCGATACGCTGGAAGAAACGGCGATGGCGCTGCACCTGACCCAGGCGTGCCCGGTCCCGGTGGTGATGACGGCGGCGATGCGGCCGTCCACCTCGCTGTCGGCCGACGGGCCGCTCAACCTGCTCGACGCGGTACGGGTGGCGGCGTATCCGGATGCGCGCGGAAAGGGCGTGCTGGTGGTGCTGAACCAGCAGATCCATGCGGCGCGCGATGTTGCCAAGGCGCATACCTCGGCGGTGGATGCCTTCGTGTCCCAGTGCGGGCCGCTCGGGCTGGTGCAGGACGACTACGTGGGCTTTGCCCGCACGCCCCGGCAGGCATGGGCGATCGGTCCGATGCCGGGCGCATGGCCGGTGGTCGAGATCGTGGCGAGCTACGCGCAGCCGGGCCGGATCGCCGTCGATGCGCTGGTGCAGGCTGGCGTGGCGGGCCTGGTGGTGGCCGCCGCCGGCAATGGCTCGATACACGAAGTGCTGGCGGAGGCCCTGGTGGATGCCGCCGCCGCCGGAGTGGCGGTGGTGCGCAGTTCGCGCACCGGGGCAGGTCATGTGGCGATTCCGGCGCATCCCAGCCCGTCCGATGGCGTTTTTGTCTCCGCCTCGGACCTGAATCCGTATAAGGCGAGGGTACTGCTGGCATTGGCGCTTGCGGCGGATCCTGCGCTGGCACGGGATCCCGTGCGCCTGCAGGCCGCCTTTGCCAAAGCCTGAGCCAGCCTTGCCGCTTGCGCGCCCCGTTGGCGCCGGGCTATAATTTAAGGCTATTCAACCTTGCCGCACCGGACTCGTGACGCCCGGGTGGCTAATCCCAAAAGGAGCGTCAATGCGTCATTACGAAATCGTCTTCATCGTCCACCCGGACCAGAGCGAGCAAGTGCCGGCCATGATCGAGCGCTACAAGCAGCTCGTGACCTCGCAGAACGGCAACGTTCACCGCGTGGAAGACTGGGGCCGTCGCCAGATGGCCTACATGATCCAGAAGCTGGCCAAGGCTCACTACGTTTGCCTGAACATCGAATGCGGCAAGGACACGCTGGCTGAACTGGAACACGCCTTCAAGTTCAACGACGCCGTTCTGCGCCACCTGATCGTGCAGACCAAGAAGGCTGAAACCGCTCCTTCGCCGATGATGAAGGAAGTGCAGCGCGAAGAAGCCCGCAAGGCCGCGCAAACGACCACCGAAGGCCAGGCCGCCTGAGTGCGGACTGCGGTGCGCGCCCAGGCTGACCATGTCGGCCCTGGCGGCACGGATGGCAAACGGCAAGAGGCCCCGCGTTGAACCAACTTCGGCTTGCCGCCACTTTGGCGGAACGCGATGCCCTGCGCTATACCCCGGCCGGAGTGCCCGTCGTGAACTGCATCCTGCAGTACAGCGGCGAGACGGTCGAGGCGGAAACGCCACGGCAGGTTGAGTTTGCCATCGCGGCAATGGGGATCGGGCCGGTGGGTCAGCGGCTTGAGCGGTTACCGCTCGGCACGCTGCTCGACTGCGAAGGATTCCTCGCCCGCAAGCACCGCAACAGCAAGGCTCTCGTCTTTCACATCACCGGATGTAAAGCATTCGTAAAGGATTGAATCATGGCATTCGTCAAACGTGACAACAAGAACAAGAAGCGCTTCCAGCAACAGAACCCGCTGTTCAAGCGCAAGCGCTTCTGCCGCTTCACCGTGGCTGGCGTGGAACAGATCGACTACAAGGATCTGGACACCCTGAAGGACTTCATCGGCGACAACGGCAAGATCACGCCGGCCCGCCTGACCGGTACCAAGGCCCACTATCAGCGTCAGCTGGATACGGCGATCAAGCGTGCGCGTTTCCTCGCGCTGCTGCCGTACACCGACCTGCACAAGAACTGATAGGCCCTAGGTCCGTAACGGAGAAAACACGATGCAAGTCATTCTGCTGGAAAAAGTCATCAACCTGGGCAACCTGGGTGACATCGTCAAGGTGAAGGACGGTTACGCTCGTAACTTCCTGATCCCGTCGAAGAAGGCGCGCCGCGCCACGCAAACCGCGATCGCCGAATTCGAAGTCAAGCGCGCCGAGCTGGAAAAGGCCGCCGCCGAGAAGCTGGTCGCGGCGCAAGCCGAAGGCGAGAAGCTGAACGGCCTGACCGTCCAGGTCAGCCAGAAGTCGGGTGTGGACGGCCGTCTGTTCGGCTCGGTCACCAACGCCGACATCGCCGTGGCCCTGGAAGGCCAAGGCTTCAAGGTCGAGAAGGCTCAGGTTCGCCTGCCGAACGGCCCGCTGAAGATGGTGGGCGACCACCCGATCAGCGTCGCGCTGCACACCGACGTCGTGGTCGACGTGACCGTGTCGGTGCTGGGCGAGCAGGTCTAAGACCCGCTGCAGCGGTGCCGCTGCGCGGCGCCGCCCGAAGCACTGCAAGCAGAAAAGGCAGGAGCCCTGGCTCCTGCCTTTTTTGTTGCCCGCTGGCGCTGGCCGGCAGATGTTGGACGCACGTCCGGCAAATGTCCGGTGTAGTGCGTCCTCCTGCCAGCGTCCCGCCGTTATAATCCCTCCCCATGAACGCGCCCGTCGCCGACCCCCAACTCGACAACCTCAAGGTCCCGCCGCATTCCATCGAAGCCGAGCAGTCGGTGCTCGGTGGCCTGCTGCTGGACAATGCCGCCTGGGACCGCATTGCGGACTTCCTTTCGGAGGCGGATTTCTACCGCTTCGACCACCGGATGATCTTCCAGAGCATCGCCCGGTTGATCTCGGCCACAAAGCCGGCCGACGTGATCACGGTCTATGAAATGCTGCAGGTTGCGGGCAAGGCCGAGGAAGTTGGCGGGCTGGCGTACCTGAATTCGCTGGCACAGAACACGCCCAGCGCGGCCAATATCCGCCGCTATGCGGAAATCGTGCGCGAGCGTGCGGTGCTGCGCAAGCTGGTTACGGTGGCCGACGATATCGCCTCGGCCGCCTTCGCGCCCAAGGGGCGGGAAGTCCGCGAGCTGCTGGACGAAGCTGAATCCAAGGTCTTTGCGATCGCCGAGGAAGGCGCGCGCGGCCAGGCCGGCTTCCAGGAAATCCAGCCGCTGCTGACGCAGGTGGTGGAGCGCATCGACGAGCTTTACCATCGCGACAGCACCAGCGACGTGACCGGCGTGCCCACGGGCTTCGTGGACCTGGACCGGATGACCAGCGGCATGCAGGGCGGCGACCTGATCATCGTCGCCGGCCGCCCGTCGATGGGTAAGACCGCGTTCTCGCTGAACATCGGCGAGCATGTGGCGGTGGAGCAGGGCCTGCCAGTGGCAGTGTTCTCGATGGAAATGGCCGGCACGCAGCTGGCCATGCGTATGCTCGGCTCGGTCGGGCGGCTGGACCAGCACCGGTTGCGTACCGGCCGCCTGCTGGATGAAGACTGGCCACGCCTGACGCATGCCATCCAGCGCATGAACGATGCGCAGCTGTTCATCGACGAAACTCCCGCGCTGAACCCGATGGAACTGCGCGCGCGCTCGCGCCGGCTGGCGCGCCAGTGCGGGCAGCTCGGCCTGATCATCATCGACTACCTGCAGCTGATGTCGGGCTCCGGCGGCGGTGAGAACCGCGCGACGGAAATTTCAGAGATTTCCCGTTCTCTGAAGGGCTTGGCCAAGGAACTCAACTGCCCGGTGATCGCGCTGTCGCAGCTGAACCGAAGCCTGGAACAGCGTCCCAACAAGCGTCCGGTGATGTCCGACCTGCGTGAATCCGGCGCTATCGAACAGGATGCCGACGTGATCCTGTTCATCTACCGCGACGAGGTCTACAACCCCGATTCGCAGGACAAGGGCACCGCCGAAATCATTATCGGCAAGCAGCGTAACGGCCCGATCGGCACGGTGCGGCTGACCTTCCTGGGCCAGTTCACCAAGTTCGACAACTTCACCGGCGGCCCGGCGTTCTTCGACAACGACACCTGACGAAGTCAAGCCGCCTGCAGAGATCGCACCGCTGGCCGTCTCGTTTGTGCCAAATCGGCGGGCAATGTCCGCGTAACCCTGTAAAATATTGCGCTTTGATGACAGCCGCCGACCCGGCGGCTGTCGTGCTTCGCGTTCAATCCATCTGCAACACATCAGCAGCGCTACACGCGCCGCCTTAAGGAACATTCCATGTTCGGCCGATTCATGCCCACCGAGGGCAAGTTCTTCGAATATTTCAACCAGCACGCCGACTGCGCGGTGACCGCCGCCCACGAGCTCCAGGCCCTGGTCAACGACCTGCCCAACGCCGAGGCCCATGCCCGCCGCGTCCAGGCCACCGAGAAGAAGGCCGACCGGATCACGCACGACACCATCGACCTGCTGCACAAGACCTTCATCACGCCGCTGGACCGCGACGAGATCCACAAGCTCATCACGACCATGGACGATATCCTGGACCTGATGGAAGACGTGGCCGAGACCATCTCGCTGTACGACGTGACCAACCTGACCGAAGAGGCGCTGCGCCTGGCCGCAATCTGCGTGCAGTGCTGCGACCAGGTCAAGATCGCGGTGGGCCTGCTCGAGGACATGGGGAATGCCAGCACCATCCTGAAGACCGCCCAGCAGATCGACCAGCTCGAGTCCGAGGCCGACCGCGTGATGCGCTCGGCGATGTCGAAGCTGTTCCGCGACGAGACCGACGTGAAGCGCCTGATCAAGCTGAAGGCCATCTACGAACAGCTCGAGACGATCACCGACAAGTGCGAGGACGTCGCCAACATCATCGAAGGCATCGTCCTGGAAAACGCCTGAGGCGGCAATCGGCATGCAGACCATTCAAATGAGCCTGTGGGTGATTGCCCTGCTGGTGGCGCTCGCGCTGCTGTTCGACTTCATGAACGGCTTCCATGACGCGGCCAACTCGATCGCCACGGTGGTGTCCACCGGCGTGCTCAAGCCGCACCATGCGGTCGCTATGGCGGCGATGTGCAACGTCGTCGCCATCTTCGTCTTTCACCTGAAGGTGGCGGCCACCGTCGGCACCGGCACCATCGATGTCGGGATCGTCGACCACTACGTCATCTTCGGCGCCCTGGTCGGGGCGATCGCCTGGAACGTCATTACCTGGTACTACGGCATCCCGTCGTCGTCGTCGCACGCACTGATCGGCGGGCTGGTCGGCGCGGCGGTGGCCAAGGCCGGCACAGGTGCGCTGGTTGGCAGCGGTCTGCTGAAGACGGTGGCCTTTATCCTGATCTCGCCGTTCCTGGGTTTCGTGCTTGGCTCGATCATGATGGTGATGGTGGGCTGGACCTTCTTCCGCACCCCGCCGTCGCGTGTAGACCGCTGGTTCCGCCGGCTGCAGCTGGTGTCGGCCTCGCTGTACAGCCTGGGCCATGGCGGCAATGATGCGCAGAAGACCATCGGCATCATCTGGATGCTGCTGATCGCCAGTGGCCACGTGATGGCTGGCGGCCAACCCCCGACATGGGTGATCGTGAGCTGCTATGTGGCCATCGGCATGGGCACGCTGTTCGGCGGCTGGCGCATCGTGCGAACCATGGGGCAGAAGATCACCAAGCTCAAGCCGGTGGGCGGCTTCTGTGCCGAGACCGGGGGAGCGCTGACGCTGTTCTTTGCCTCGGCGCTGGGCGTGCCGGTATCGACCACGCATACGATCACAGGGGCCATCGTCGGCGTCGGTTCGGCGCAGAAGATGTCCGCGGTGCGCTGGGGCGTGGCCGGCAATATCGTGTGGGCCTGGGTGCTGACGATCCCGGCATCGGCCTTCATGGCGGCGATCGCATGGTGGATCGGGCGCCATATCCTGTAACGCAGGGTTGGACGGTCATGCAAAAAGCCAGGCAGCTGCCTGGCTTTTTGTTTGCCCGCGTGCCAGGCGCTCAGCGGTTGGCGAAGGCGGCGATGGGATCGTCGTCGTCGGGCAGCGGGGCCGGTTCCGGTACCGGCGGCGCTGGTGCAGGGGCCGGTATAGCAGGCGGCGGCAGGTTGATCGCGCCGGAAACCACGCGCCGCGCGCCGTTGTAGCGCGAGGCCCAGTATGGCTTGCCCATGTCTTCCAGCCGCACGGTGCCGCCGGACGATGGCGCATGGACAAAGCGGTTCTGGCCGACGTAGATGCCGACATGCGAGTTGGCGCGTCCGGTGGTGTTGAAGAACACCAGGTCGCCGGAGGCGACTTCGCTGCGGTCGAGCGTGGTGCCGCGGGTGCCCATGGCTTCGGTGGTGCGCGGCAGGTCCACGCTGGCGGCACGGGATACCACATAGCGTACCAAGCCGCTGCAGTCAAAGCCGGCATCCGGCGTGTTGCCGCCGTAGCGGTAGGGCGTGCCGACCAGCGACATCGCCTGGATCGAGATCTCCTCGAGTCCGGCGCTGGGATCGACCATGGGCTTGCCGGGCGTACGCGGCAAGCTGCCATGGCGAGAGGGTGGGGAACTGGCGCACGCTGCCAGCAGCAGTGCGGCGGCGCAGAGCAGCGGCATGCCGGCCCGGGCAAGCGGGCCTGGCAGTGCGGGAGGACTGGAAGAGCTAGGGGTACGGGGCAATGGCATCGCTGGATTCCGGTCGCCGGCCTGCCGGCGCACCGGAAGCCTTGACGCTACCAGCGTAGCTGGGCGTTGCGCGTACCGGTGCTGACCTTGATCGACTTGGCCTGGCCCTTGTAACTGGCTTCGATATTGTAGCTGCCTTCCGGCGCACGTATCAGGCAGCGGGGGCCGGCGGCGCGGAAGGTTGCGACCTCCTGTTCGTCGCGTACCAGCTTGACCGCGACGTCGGACAGGAACTCGCCCGCGGCGCCTTGCGTGAACAGGATGCCGATATTGAAATCCTTCTCGCGCGCGGCCAGCGCATCGCGCTCGTCTTCGGCGATACCGCCGCAGACATAGCTGACCGGACCCATGGTGCGGATCACCAGGTCGTCAGCCGCTGCGCGCGCCTGAAGCGGGCCGGCCAGGACCATGGCAGCGCCAATCAGCGCGGCCAGGCGGAGATGCTGTTGGTTCATCGACGCCTCCGGTTGGGGGTGCGGGACAACAAGCGGATGTGCGGACATCATAGCCGCATTGTGCTTGCCGTTCACGACAGCGGGCCGGGGCGCCCGCCCGCAAGGCAGGCGCCCCGGCTGCCGCCCGCGTCAGAGCACGTCGCCGGCGTGGTCGGCCAGGCGCGAGCGCTCGCCGCGCGCCAGCGTGATATGCCCGCTGTGGCTCCAGCCCTTGAAGCGGTCCACCACGTAGGTCAGGCCGGACGAGCCTTCGGTCAGGTACGGCGTGTCGATCTGCGCGATATTGCCCAGGCAGATGATCTTGGTGCCGGGGCCCGCGCGCGTCACCAGCGTCTTCATCTGCTTGGGCGTCAGGTTCTGTGCCTCGTCGATGATGACGAACTTGTTGACGAAGGTGCGGCCGCGCATGAAGTTCATGCTCTTGACCTTGATGCGCGAGCGGATCAGCTCCTGGGTGGCGGCGCGGCCCCAGTCGCCGGCGCTGTCGTCGCTCTTCTGCAGCACTTCAAGGTTGTCGTCGAACGCGCCCATCCACGGCTGCATCTTCTCTTCCTCGGTGCCGGGCAGGAAGCCGATGTCCTCGCCGACCGGCACGGTGGCGCGGGTGACGATGATCTCGTTGTAGAGCTTCTGGTCGAGCACCTGCTCCAGGCCTGCCGCCAGCGCCAGCAGCGTCTTGCCGGTACCGGCCTGGCCCAGCAGCGTGACGAAGTCGATGTCGGGATTCATCAGCAGGTTGAGCGCGAAGTTCTGCTCGCGATTGCGCGCGGTCACGCTCCACACATTGTTCTTGTGGTGCGTGTAATCCTTGAGCGTCTGCAGCAGTGCGGTCTTGCCGTTGATTTCCTTGACCTGCGCGTACAGCGGCAGGCTGCCGTCGACCGGTTCCAGGTAGACGAACTGGTTGACCAGGAAGGAAGGCACCAGCGGTCCGGTCAGGCGATAGAACATCGCGCCGGACTTGGGATCCTGCCAGCTTTCCACGCCCTTGCCGTGCTTGGCCCAGAAGTCGCCGGGCAACTGCATGACGCCGGCGTAGAGCAGGTCCTTGTCTTCCAGGACCTGGTCGTTGTAGTAGTCCTCCGCCGGCAGCCCCAGTGCGCGCGCCTTGATGCGCATGTTGATGTCTTTGGACACCAGCACGACCTGGCGCTCGGGGTATTGCTGCTGCAGCGCGCTGACCACGCCCAGGATCTGGTTGTCGGCCTTGCCCTGCGGCAGGCCCTCGGGCAGCTTGATGTCGTTCAGCCGCGTCTGGAAGAACAGCTTGCCCTGCGCGTCGCGGTTGCCGAGCTTCTCCAGCGGCAGGCCCTCGTCGAGTACGCCGTCGGTGCCGCCCACCAGCGAATCGAGCGTGCGGCTGACCATGCGCGCGTTGCGCGCGACTTCGCTCATGCCCTTCTTGTGGTTGTCCAGTTCTTCGAGCGTCATCATCGGCAGATAGATGTCGTGTTCCTCGAAGCGGAAGAGCGAGCTCGGGTCGTGCATCAGCACGTTGGTGTCGAGCACGAACAGCTTGCTCGGGCCTTCGGCCTTGCGCGCGCGGCGCGAGGTGCCGGCCACGGGCTTGACCAGGCTGACCGGCGGCGCGCTGGCCGTGGGCGCGGGCCCGGCTGGGGTCTCGGTGCTGCGGGCGCGGGTACCACCGGCGGCGCGCGCCTTCACGGCAGGCGCCCTGGCCTCGCCGGTTTCCAGCAATGCCACGCGCTCGAGTGCCGGCACAGGTTTCTTCAACTGTGTGGCGGACTTGGCCTTGGGCACCGCGGAGACCGGAGCGAATTCGCTCGGGTCCAGCAATTGGGCAGGCTTGGCGGGCATGGTAGGCAGCGGCATGCTTGGCTTTCCTTTCAGGGGGACGAGAGAGGGGCTAAGGCGTCCGTGCCGCGACGCGCGACTGCGTCGTGGTCATGGGCCGGGGCATGCATGCGCGAGGCACCCGGCGCGGACAGGCGTGAGCGCAAACAAAAAAGCCGCCATGCCTGCATAACAGGGTTGGCGGCTTCTTTGCGGACCGGCGACACGGCAGGTCCGCGACCGGCCTGTGGCGCGAACCGCCTGGGCCGGGAAGTCGAATCAGCGTGGCATCCGGAATCTGAACTCATTACGGGCCAATGTATCCGAAGGTCCCGGGTTTGGCAATTGGGTTTGGCAACCCTTTGCGGCGCCGGCTGTACGCGGTGTCGCAGCCACGCAAAACACGCAGGACCTCAGATGGCGCGCACCAGTTCCAAAATTTCGTCGACATGGTTCGGCACCTTGATGCCGCGCAGCTCGTGCCGCAGGATGCCCTTGCCGTCGATGACAAAGGTGCTGCGCTCGATGCCGCGATACTCCTTGCCATAAAGCTTTTTCATCTTGATGACATCGAACAGTGCGCACACCGCTTCGTCGGCATCGGAGATCAGTTCGAACGGCAGCTCGAGCTTGGCCTTGAAGTTCTCGTGCGAACGGATGCTGTCGCGCGAGATGCCGAACACCTGCACGCCGGCCTTGGTGAAATCCTCGTACTGGTCGCGGAAGTTCATGGCCTCCGTGGTGCAACCCGGCGTGTTGTCCTTCGGGTAGAAGTACAGCACCACCGTCTTGCCGCGGAAGTCGGCAAGGCGGAAGGTGGCGTCGCCGGTCATCGGCGCGCTGAAGTCGGGTACGGCCTTGTTGAGACTGATCGTCATTCTTGTGGCTCCTGGGCAAGGGGCAGGGAGATTCGGGAAGGGGGTGCTGCCACCTTAGCGGGAGCAGATTGGGGCGCGCACCCGGACTTCAAGCGTGGCGTGGGCTCAACATCGGCGTGGGCGCACCACGCGATCCCGCTTCGACCTCAGGCAGCGCCGGCGGCCGGCTCGATCAGCAGCACCGCAGCCACCTTGCGGCCCTCGGCCATCAGGATGTTGTAGGTGCGGCAGGCGGCCTGCATGTCCATCGCGTCGACGCCCACATGGCGGCGCGAGAGCGATGCGGTCAGGCGCGGGTGCGGGAAGCGCAGGCGCGAGCCGGTGCCAAGCAGCACCACTTCGGGATTGAGTTCGGCCAGCTGTTCGAAATGAGCCGGCTCGAGTTCTTCGAAGCGGTTCACCGGCCAGGGCCGGATTTCGCCCTCGGGCATGACCAGGATCGAGGTGGTGTGGCGGACGAGGTTGATCTCGATATAGTCCGGCCCATAGGCCGTGACGGTATTCAGCGACTGGGGCTGGTCGGCGTGGAGTTTCACTTGGAGGCCTCTGCGGCGGCCGCCGCGGATTGCATGGCCGGCCCGTGGGGCGGAAGGCCGGCAGCGCGGGCGGTCGTGGTGTGACGGGCAGGACAGGCGCAGGGCCGGGCCATGGCCCGCGTTCGCTTGCCGTACGCGCCGGTGGCGTACGCTGCAATGCAAGAATCCCTGCCGAAGTCTGTCATAATCCGATAAATTATAGCTTTTGCCTCCCTGTTTGCCACGCCTGTGCCACGCGCGCGTTGCATTGCAGCGGACGGCGCCTCCGCGTTCTTCCAGATTTAGCCAGGTTTTCTGCCCGGTGCCGCCGACGCGGCACACTATGCCTGCCCGACAGCCTGACCGACAGCTTGCCCCGACATCGCCGTGAAACCCATCCAGAAATCCAACAAACTCAATAACGTTTGCTACGACATCCGCGGTCCGGTGCTGGAAAAGGCCAAGCAGATGGAGGAAGAAGGGCACAAGATCATCAAGCTGAATATTGGCAACCTCGCCGTATTCGGTTTTGACGCGCCGGAAGAGATTCAGCAGGACATGATGCGAAATCTGCCGAATTCGGCAGGTTATTCTGATTCCAAGGGCATTTTCGCTGCACGCAAGGCGATCATGCACTATACCCAGCAAAAAAATATCGAAGGCGTTGGCCTGGACGATATTTATGTCGGCAACGGCGCCTCCGAGCTGATCGTGATGGCGGTCAATGCGCTGCTCAACACCGGCGACGAAGTGCTGGTGCCGGCGCCGGACTACCCGCTGTGGACCGCCGCGGTCAGCCTGTCCGGCGGCACGCCGGTGCACTATATCTGCGACGAGGCCAACGAGTGGATGCCCGATCCGGCCGATATCCGCGCCCGCATCACGCCGCATACCAAGGCCATCGTCATCATCAACCCGAACAACCCCACCGGGGCGCTGTATTCGGATGAGCTGCTGCTCGAGATCGTCGCCATCGCGCGCGAGCATGGCCTGATCATCTTCGCCGACGAGATCTACGACAAGGTCCTGTACGACGGCGTCACCCACACCTCGATTGCCTCGCTGTCGACCGACGTGCTGACGGTGACCTTCAACGGCCTGTCCAAGAACTACCGCTCGTGCGGCTACCGCGCGGGCTGGATGGTGGTGTCGGGCGACAAGCGCCCGGCCATCGACTACATCGAAGGCCTGAACATGCTGTCGTCGATGCGCCTGTGCGCCAACGTGCCGGGCCAGTGGGCGATCCAGACCGCGCTGGGCGGCTACCAGAGCATCAATGACCTGGTCGCGGAAGGCGGGCGCCTGCGCCGCCAGCGCGACCTGGCCTATGAACTGATCACCGCGATCCCGGGCGTGACCTGCGTCAAGCCCAAGGCGGCGCTGTACCTGTTCCCGAAGCTGGACCTGTCGATGTACCCGGTGCAGGACGACCAGGAGTTCATCTACGAACTGCTGCAGGAGTCCAAGGTGCTGCTGGTGCAGGGCTCCGGCTTCAACTGGGCCAAGCCCGACCATTTCCGCATCGTGTTCCTGCCGCATGAGGAAGACCTGCGCGAGGCCATCGGCCGTATCGCGCGCTTCCTCGAGGCGTACCGGAAACGCCACGGCAAGGCAGCGGCCTGATTTCGCGGGCTGCGCCGCAACCCATCCTTAGCAACTCAGAAGATTGTCCATGAACCCCATCAAAGTTGGCCTGCTCGGCATCGGTACCGTCGGTAGCGGCACGTTCAACGTGCTCAAGCGCAACCAGGAAGAAATTCGTCGCCGCGCCGGCCGCGGCATCGAGATTGCCGTGGTGGCCGATCTCAACACTGAACGCGCGCGCGAACTGACCAACGGGGAAGTGGAGATCGTCAGCGACGCTCACCAGGTGGTGACGCGCCCCGACATCGACATCGTCATCGAACTGATCGGCGGCTACGGCGTGGCGCGCGAGCTGGTGCTCAAGGCCATCGAGAACGGCAAGCACGTGGTCACCGCCAACAAGGCGCTGCTGGCCGTGCATGGCAACGAGATCTTCGAAGCCGCGCGCAAGAAGGGCGTGATCGTGGCCTTCGAAGCCGCGGTCGCCGGTGGCATCCCCATCATCAAGGCGCTGCGCGAAGGCCTGACCGCCAACCGCATCCAGTGGATCGCCGGCATCATCAACGGCACCACCAACTTCATCCTGTCCGAGATGCGCGACAAGGGCCTGGATTTCGACGTGGTCCTGAAGGAAGCGCAGCAGCTGGGCTACGCGGAAGCCGATCCCACCTTCGACATCGAGGGCGTCGATGCCGCGCACAAGGTCACGCTGATGAGCGCGATCGCCTTCGGCATGCCGGTGCAGTTCGACCGCGCGCACGTGGAGGGCATCACGAAGCTGTCCGCCACCGACATCAAGTACGCCGAGGAACTGGGCTACCGCATCAAGCTGCTGGGCATCACGCGCCGCCGCGACGACGGCGTGGAGCTGCGCGTGCATCCGACCCTGGTGCCGGCCGCGCGCCTGATCGCGAACGTGGAAGGTGCGATGAACGCCGTGCTGGTGCAGGGCGACGCCGTGGGCGCCACGCTGTACTACGGCAAGGGTGCCGGCGCCGAGCCGACCGCCTCGGCCGTGATCGCCGACCTGGTCGACGTGACCCGCCTGCACACCGCCGACCCGAACCACCGCGTGCCGCACCTGGCGTTCCAGCCCGACGAGCTGTCGAGCGTGCCGGTGCTGCCGATCGAAGAGATCAACAGCTCGTACTACCTGCGCATGCGCGTGGCCGACGAGACCGGCGTGCTGGCCGAGATCACCCGCATCCTGGCCGAGGGCGGCATCTCGATCGACGCCATGCTGCAGAAGGAATCGCGCGAAGGCGAGCCGCAGACCGACATCATCATCCTCACGCACATCACGCGCGAGAAGCACGTCAACGCCGCCATCGCCAAGATCGAGGCGCTGTCGACCGTGCTGTCCGACGTGACGCGCCTGCGCATGGAAGAACTGAACTAAGCGCAGCCACCGCATAGCCACAGCAGAGCCACATGAAATACCAGTCGACCCGCGGCCATGACATGCCGCAATCGTTCTCCGAGATCCTGCTCGGCGGCCTGGCCCCCGATGGCGGCCTGTACCTGCCCAAGCAGTATCCGCAAGTCACGGCCGACGAGCTGGAGGCCTGGCGCAAGCTGCCGTATGCCGACCTGGCCTACGAGGTCCTGCGCAAGTTCTGCGACGACATTCCTGCCGAGGACCTGCGCGCGCTGACGCGCAAGACCTATACCGCCGAGGTGTACTGCAACGCGCGCGAGGGCGATAACACCGCCGACATCACGCCGCTGCGCACGCTGGGCGAAGAAGGCGGTACGAAGCTGCAACTGCTGGGCCTGTCCAACGGCCCGACGCTGGCCTTCAAGGACATGGCGATGCAGTTGCTCGGCAACCTGTTCGAGTACGCGCTCGCCCGTGCCGGGCAGGAGCTGAACATCCTGGGCGCGACCTCCGGCGACACCGGCAGCGCCGCCGAATACGCGATGCGCGGCAAGCGCGGCATCCGTGTGTTCATGCTGAGCCCGCACCGCAAGATGAGCGCGTTCCAGACCGCGCAGATGTTCAGCCTGCAGGACCCGAATATCTTCAACATCGCCATTGAAGGCGTGTTCGACGACGCGCAGGACATCGTCAAGGCCGTCTCCAACGACCACGAATTCAAGGCCCGCCAGAAGATCGGCACGGTCAATTCGATCAACTGGGCGCGCGTGGTGGCCCAGGTGGTTTACTACTTCAAGGGCTGGCTGCTGGCGACCGACGGCCCGGGCCAGAAGGTCTCGTTCTGCGTGCCGTCGGGCAACTTCGGCAATGTCTGCGCCGGCCATATCGCGCGCATGATGGGGCTGCCGATCGACAGGCTGGTGGTCGCCACCAACGAGAACGACGTGCTCGACGAGTTCTTCCGCACCGGCGCCTACCGCGTGCGCAAGTCGGCCGAGACGTATCACACCTCCAGCCCGAGCATGGATATCTCCAAGGCCTCGAACTTCGAGCGCTTCGTGTTCGACCTGCTGGGCCAGGACGCCGGCAAGCTGGCTGCGCTGTTCCGCGACGTGGATGAGAAGGGCGGCTTCGACCTGGCGGGCACGCCGGAATTCGACCGCATCCGCGCATTCGGCTTTGTCTCGGGCCGCAGCACGCACGAGGACCGGCTGGCGACCATCCGCGACCTGTCGTCGCGCTATGGCATCACCATCGATACCCACACCGCCGATGGCGTCAAGGTGGCGCGCGAGCATCTCAGCGCCGGCGTGCCGATGGTGGTGCTGGAAACCGCGCTGCCGGCCAAGTTCGCCGACACCATCCGCGAGGCGCTCGGCCACGAGCCGGAGCGTCCGGCCAGGTTCGAGGGCATCGAGAGCCTGCCGCAGCGCTTTGAAGTGATGCCGGCCGACGCCGCCAGGGTCAAGGCCTATATCGCCGGCCACACCGGCCTGTAAGCACGCTGGCGCCAAGGGCACGCTGCGGCACCGCGGCGTGCCGTGTCCGCGCCAACTCGCTACAATCAGGCTGCGGGCCCGATCCCCGGCCCCCGGATTGCTTCCTGCTGTCATGGCGGAGGCGATGCGCGGGCCGTTTCTTTTTGGCCAACCCGCATGGGCCAACCCTTCCTGCACATCGCACCATGACCCAAGCCGCAGCACCTTCCCGTCCCCCGATGCTGACCATGGCCCAGGCGCTCGATGCGCTGCTGTCCGCCGCGCGCCCGCTGGCGCAGGTAGAGCAGGTCGACACGCTTGACGCCAATGGCCGCGTGCTGGCCGCGCCCGTGACCAGCACGCTGCGCGTGCCGCCGGCGGACAACACCTCGATGGATGGCTACGCCATGCGCGCCGCCGATGTCCCGGCAGCGGGCACGCGGCTGCGCGTGTCGCAGCGGATTCCGGCGGGGCATGTCGGCACCGAACTGCAGCCGGGCACCGCCGCGCGCATCTTTACCGGCGGCCTGATTCCGCCAGGCGCCGACGCCGTCGTGATGCAGGAGCAATGCACGGCGGAGGGCGAGGACGTGATCGTCAACCACGTGCCGCAATCCGGTGAATGGATCCGGCGCGCAGGCGAGGACATCGAGGCCGGCAGCGTGATCCTGCCCGCGGGCACGCGGCTGACGCCGCAGGCGCTGGGCCTGGCCGCGTCGGTCGGGCAGGCGAAGCTGGACGTGGTGCGCCGCGTGCGCGTCGCGGTGTTTTTCACCGGCGACGAACTGGCGATGCCGGGCGAGCCGCTCAAGCCGGGCGCGATCTACAACTCGAATCGCTTCACGCTGCGCGGCCTGCTGGAAAACCTGGGCTGCGAGGTCAGCGACTTCGGCATCGTGCCCGATACGCTGGCGGCCACGCGCGAGACGCTGCGCCGCGCGGCGCAGGGGCACGACCTGATCATCACGTCGGGTGGCGTGTCGGTCGGCGAGGAAGACCATATCAAGCCCGCGGTCGAGGCGGAAGGTCGCCTCGACATGTGGCAGATCGCAATCAAGCCGGGCAAGCCGCTGGCGTTCGGCCAGGTCAACAGCGCAGGGCCCGACCGGGCGTTTTTCCTGGGCCTGCCGGGCAACCCGGTGTCGAGCTTCGTTACCTTCCTGCTGTTCGTGCGGCCGTTCATCCTGCGCCTGCAGGGCGTTGCCGACGTGGCGCCGCGCCGCCTGCCGCTGCGCGCCGATTTCGAACTGAACAAGGGCGACCGCCGCAACGAGTTCCTGCGCGCGCGCATCAATACCGAAGGCGGGCTGGACCTGTTTCCCAACCAGAGTTCCGGCGTGCTCACGTCCACGGTATGGGGCGACGGGCTGATCGACAACCCTCCCAACCAGGCCATCGCGCGCGGCGAGACCGTGCAGTTCATTCCGTTTGACGGCCTGCTCGCATAGCCGGCCCGCATTACCAGCATGTACACAGAGGCAGTCATGACCATCGAACTACGATTCTTCGCCAGCGTGCGCGAACAACTCGGCGTGGCCGAGGAGCGCGCCGAGGTGCCGGCCGAGGTCCGCACCGTGGGCGAGCTGCGCCAGTGGCTGCGCCAGCGCGGCGGCGCCTGGGCCGAGACCCTGGCCGAAGGCCGCGCGCTGCGCATGGCCGTCGACCACGCGGTGGCGCGCCCCGACACGGCGATCACCGATGGCTGCGAGGTTGCCTTCTTCCCGCCCGTTACCGGAGGCTGAGATGAGCGTCAGGGTTCAGCGCGAGGATTTCGACCTGGGCGCCGAGGTGGCGGCACTGCGCGCCGGCAACCCGCAGGTCGGCGCCGTGGCCAGCTTTATCGGCACAGTGCGCGATGTCAGCGAGGGCAGCGCCATCAGCGCGATGGAGCTGGAGCACTACCCGGGCATGACCGAGAAGGCGCTGGCGCAGATCGAGGCGGCGGCGTGCGCGCGCTGGGAACTGCTGGGCGTCACCGTCATCCATCGCGTCGGCCCGCTGCTGCCGCTGGACCAGATTGTGCTGGTCGCGGTCGCATCGAAGCATCGCGGCAATGCGTTCGCGGCTTGCGAATTCATCATGGACTACCTCAAGTCCGAAGCGCCGTTCTGGAAGAAGGAAGAAACGCCGGAAGGCGCGCGCTGGGTCGATGCACGCGTGACCGATGAGGACGCGCTGAAGCGCTGGGGTATCCAGTCGCTCAACGCCAGCGGAGAGGGTGGAGAGGGCAGCGAGGGCAAGCCCTGATGGGCCCATTGGGGTTTGTCGCCGTCGGCGTCGGCGCCGCGGCGGGGGCATGGCTGCGCTGGGGTTTCTCGGTGCTGTGGAATGCGCTCAACCCCGCGCTGCCGTACGGCACGCTGGCCGCCAACCTGCTGGGCGGCTACCTGATCGGGCTTGCCGTCGGTTTTTTCGATACCCATGCCGGCCTGCCGCCGGAATGGCGCCTGCTGGCCATCACCGGTTTCCTTGGCGGCCTGACCACGTTCTCGACCTTTTCCAGCGAGGTGCTTGCCAACCTGCTCGCCGGCGACTACGGCTGGGCAGCGATGCACCTGCTGCTGCACCTGGGCGGCTCGCTGCTGCTGACCGCGCTGGGACTCTGGACTTACCGCGTGCTGGCCTGAGCCACCAGCGCGCGCAGCGCGGCGTTGAATACCTGCGCCTGCTCCATGTGCGGACTGTGGCCGGCGCCGGCGATCACGGTGAGGCCCGCGTCGGGCCGCAAGCCGTGGGTGGCGATGCCTACTGCCGGGGCATACAGCCGGCTGGCCTCGCCATACAGGTGGAACAGCGGCAGGCGCGCCGTGCGCAGCGTGTCGCGGAAGTCCTGCCTTGCCATGTCTTCCCATAGCGCGGCCAGCGTGGCGGCCTCGCAGCTCTGCGCCATCCGCGCAATGCGCTGCATCGCCGCGCCGTCGGGGCGCCGTCCTGCCGCCCACAGTCCCAATACCACCGAAGGCGCCAGCCGCGGCCAGTCGGCGCGGATGCGCGCCGCCATCTGCCTGGCCTGGGTCATGTCGTAATGGCCGTGGAGTCCGTGCGGCCATTGCGGGTCGGTGACCAGCCGGGGCGTCATGTCGATGCTGCCAACTGCCGCCAGTGGACAACCCGGATGGTCACGCAGCAGCGTCCATGCCACCATCGCGCCCATCGACCAGCCCGCCACGACCACATCGTCCAGCCCGAGATGGCCGACCAGCGCCGCGGCATCGCGCGCCAGCGCCGCGATGGTGGTGCCGGTGCCGTGCCGCGACAGCCCGTGGCCGGCATGGTCGGGCGCAATCACCCTGAATCCCGCCCGCGCCAGCGCGCGCTGGCCGTCGAAGGCTTCGCCGGTGACGGACCAGCCGTGCAGCAGCAGCAGCGGCCGGCCGGCGCCGGCTTCGCGCCAGCCCGGCAAGGCGCCATGCGCCGGATGTGTGGAAAAGGGCGGGGCGGCGGCGCTGTCACAAGCCGAATCGGGAGCGTCCAACGACGTGTCTCTCCAGGCGGTAGGTGGGGGGGCGATGCAAGCGAGGGCAGGGTGCGCCTCTATTGACATCCACGCCGGTCAATTTATACGATGAAACATGAATCAGATATCAGGTTTTGCCTGCATATCGGTTTCCGGGGTGGCGGCAGGGGCGAGGAGGAGTAGGAGGAGGTGCCTGCGGCATGACCCGAAGCGGCTGGCATTCCCATGACAAGGCGCGCAGCGCCACCGGAGACAAGATGTCCCAGACCGAGACTGGCGAAGTCGGCGAAGCCACCGACATGGCCCACGCCGGCGGCATGTGCCCGCCCAAGACCGCGCGCGGGCAGAAGACCCGTGCAGCGTTGCTGCGCGCCGCCGAAAAGGTGTTCGGCGAGAAGGGCTACTACGCCGCGTCGATCTCCGAGATCACGCAGGAAGCCAAGGTCGCCATGGGCACCTTCTACCTGTACTTCAAGGACAAGGAAGATATTTTCCGAGCGCTGGTCGGCCACATGCTGGAACTGGTGCGCACCCACCTGCGCAAGCACGTGGCCAACGCCGCCAGCCAGATGGAAGCCGAGCGGCTGGGCCTGAAGGCCTTTCTCTCCTTCGTTTCGCGCCACAAGAACCTGTACCGCATTGTGCTGGACTCGTACTCGGTGGACGAAACCATCTACAGCAGCTATTTCCAGGTCTTTGCCGAGCTCTACAGCCGGCGGCTGGAGCGCGCCGAAGAGCAGGGCGAAATCGTCCCCGGCGATGCCGAGGTGCGCGCGTGGTGCCTGATCGGCATCAGCAACTTCCTCGGCATGCGCTATGCGCGCTGGAAGCGTCCGGCCTCCATGGAGAAGGTGGTCGATACCGCCTTCGACCTGATCGCCCACGGCCTGCAGCCGCGATGACCACGGCCGCAGATCCGCTGGTCTTGCTCGAACGCCGGGACGGCGTGGCCCTGCTGCGCCTCAACCGGCCGCAGCGGCACAACAGCCTCGTGCCGGCGTTGCTGGAAGCCTTGCTGGCCGCACTGGACGAGGTCGAAGCCGACACGTCGGTCCGTGCCGTGGTGCTGACGCATGCAGGGCGCAATTTCTCGACTGGCGGCGACGTGGCGGCCTTTGCGGCGCAAGGCGATGGCATTGCCGCCTACGCCAGCGAGTTGCTCGCGCTGCTGAACCGTTCGATCCTGCGCCTCACGGCACTGCGTTGCCCGGTGGTGGCGGCCGTCGAAGGCTGGCTGACCGGCGGCTCGCTCGGGCTGGCGCTGGCCTGCGACATGGCCGTACTGGCGCAGGATGCGCGCATCGCGCCGTTCTACACGGTGGTGGGCTTCAGCCCGGACGGCGGCTGGACGGCGATGCTGCCGCAGCTGGCCGGTCCGGCACGGGCGCGCGCCTGGCAACTGAACAACACGGTCGTGGCGGCGCCGGATGCCGTCATGCATGGCCTGGCCTCTGCGCTGTCCGCACCCGGTGCGGCAGAGGCCGATGCAATCGCGCTGGCGCGCGGCGTGGCGGACAAGTTGCCCGGCAGCGTGGCGCATACCCGCGCGCTGCTGCGCTGGGACGCCGACGCGCTGGCAGCGGGCCTGGAACGCGAGCGCGCTGCCTTCGTCGCGCAAATTGCCAGCGCGGAAACTGCCGACGGCATGCGCCGCTTCCTTGCCGGGCGCACGCGGGAGTAGCCGGGCAGTAGAAATTCCCGCAGTTGCAGCAGGTTCCAGCCCTTCTAACGCAAAACAACCCGAACACAGGAGACAGCCATGCAAAGCAACCCCCTCGCCGTACGCGCCCTGGTCATGGCCGCCGGCCTTCTTGCCACCGGCGCCGCGCTGGCCAAGGATATCCGCATCGCCCACGTCTACGACAAGACCGGCGCGCTGGAAGCGTATGCCAAGCAGACCCAGACCGGCCTGCTGATGGGCCTGGAATACGCCACCAACGGCACCATGACCGTCAACGGCAACAAGCTGGTGGTGATCGAAAAGGATACGCAGGGCAAGCCTGACGTGGCCAAGGCGCAGCTTGCCGCCGCCTACAGCGACGACCGCGCCGATATCGCCGTCGGCCCGACGTCGTCCGGCACCGCGCTGGCGATGCTGTCGGTGGCGGAGGAATACAAGAAGGTGCTGCTGGTCGAGCCCGCCGTCGCCGATTCGATCACCGGCGACAAATGGAACCGCTATATCTTCCGCACCGGCCGCAATTCGTCGCAGGACGCGATCTCCAATGCCGTGGCGCTGGACAAGCCGGGCGTGACCATCGCCACGCTGGCGCAGGACTATGCCTTCGGCCGCGACGGCGTGAAAGCGTTCAAGGGCGCGCTCAAGAACGCGAAGATCGTCCATGAGGAATACCTGCCCACCAACACCACGGACTTCACTGCCGGTGCGCAGCGCTTGTTCGATTCGCTCAAGGACAAGCCTGGCCGCAAGGTGATCTTCATCATCTGGGCCGGCGCCGGCAATCCGTTCAAGATCGCGGACCTCGATCCCAAGCGCTACGGCATCGAGATCGCCACCGGCGGCAATATCCTCCCGGCGATGACCAGCTACAAGAACTTCCCCGGCATGGAAGGGGCCACGTACTACTACTTCGGCATCCCGAAGAACAAGGCCAACGAGTGGCTGGTGTCGAACCACTACAGCAAGTTCAAGGCACCGCCCGATTTCTTCACCGCCGGCGGCATGACCGCTGGCATCGCGCTGGTCGAGGCGCTGAAGAAGACCAACGGAGACACCGGCACCGACAAGCTGATCATGGCGATGGAAGGCATGTCTTTCGAGACCCCCAAGGGCAAGATGACCTTCCGCAAGGAAGACCACCAGGCGATGCAGTCGATGTACCACTTCAAGATCAAGGTGGACCCGGCCTTTGCCTGGGGCGTGCCCGAGCTCGTGCGCGAGATCAAGCCCGAAGAGATGAACGTGCCCGTGCGCAACCAACGCTGATGAACGCGCCAGCCCCCTCCGCCCCCTCGGCCTCCTCCGCCCGCTCTGCCGGCCTGCCGGCGTCGCAGTCGCCCGCTGCGCAGCGCGGCACGGCCGCGGCGGCCGGCGCCCGGCCGCTGCTCGAGACGCGCGACCTGACCATCCGCTTCGGCGGCCATGTCGCGGTCAATGCGGTGTCGTGCGCATTCCGGCCGGGCGAGCTGACCTGCATCGTCGGCCCGAACGGCGCCGGCAAGACCACGTACTTCAACCTGGTCTCGGGGCAGTTGCCGCCCTCCGCCGGGCAGATCCTGCTCGACGGCGAGGACGTGACGCGCCTGCCGGTGTCGCAGAAGACCCGGCGCGGCATCGGCCGGGCCTTCCAGCTGACCAGCCTGTTCCCGCAGCTGTCCGTGCTGGAGAACGTGCGGCTGGCGGTGCAGGCGCGGCAGCAGCGCGGCATCGACCTGATCTCGATGTGGACCAGTCACCGCGACATACGCGCGCAGGCGCTGGCGATCCTGGAGCGGGTCGCGCTGGCGGGCAAGCAGCACCTGGCGGTGGCGTCGCTGCCGCATGGCGACCAGCGCAAGCTGGAAGTCGGCATCCTGCTGGCGCTGCAGCCGCGCGTGTTCATGTTCGACGAACCCACCGCGGGGATGAGCGTGGACGAAGTGCCGGTGATCCTGGACCTGATCCGCGAGATCCGCCAGGACCGCAGCAAGACGGTGCTGCTGGTCGAGCACAAGATGGATGTGGTGCGCTCGCTGGCGGATCGCATCATCGTGCTGCACAACGGCACGCTGGTGGCCGACGGCGACCCCGCCGAGGTGATCGCATCGCCGGTAGTGCAGCAGGCTTACCTGGGCATGGCGGAGGAAGAGAAGGAGGGCGGCAACCATGGCTGACGCGCAACACGCCACGCCGATCCTGCGGCTGCAGGGCGTGCAGACCCATATCGGCCCGTACCACATCCTGCACGGCGTCAGCTTCGACGTGCCGCGCGGCGGCGTGACCATGCTGCTGGGGCGCAACGGCGCCGGCAAGACCACCACGCTGCGCACCATCATGGGTTTGTGGCAGGCAAGCGCCGGCACGGTGAGCTTCGACGGCACGGACATCACGCGCCACAGCACGCCGTCGATCGCGCAGGCAGGCATTGCCTACGTGCCGGAGAACATGAGCGTGTTTTCCGACCTCACCGTGGCCGAGAACATGCGCCTGGCCGCGCGCAGCGGGGCCATCGACGAGCGGCGGCTGGACTGGGTCTTTCGCATGTTCCCGGCACTGAAGACCTTCTGGCACCAGCGTGCCGGCGTGCTGTCGGGCGGGCAGAAGCAGATGCTGTCGGTGGCGCGCGCGATCATCGAGCCGCGCAAGCTGCTGATCGTCGACGAGCCCACCAAGGGGCTGGCACCCGCGATCATCCAGAACATGATCCATGTCTTCCGCGAGCTCAAGCAGACCGAAGTGTCGATCCTGCTGGTGGAGCAGAACTTCAACATGGCAAAGTCGGTGGGGGATACGGTGGCAGTGATGGATGACGGACGCACCGTGCATGCGGGAACGATGGCGGCGCTGGCGGGGGATGACGGGCTGCAGCAGCAATTGCTGGGGCTGTCGCTGGCGGCACACCAGTAGCGCCGTGCAGGACTGATGGTTTGCTCCCCTCTCCCGCGTGCGGGAGAGGGGAGCAAACAACGTGCGGCCGATACGCCCGCCGCAGGATGGAGACCCATGACAACTTCAACGACCTTACCTACCGCACCGCCGGCAGCCCTGCCCAAGGTCCGGCTCGACTGGACCCCGCTGGCCCTGGCGCCGCTGCTGATGCTGCTAGCCTTCCCGCTGGTCGGCAGCCCTTCGACCTGGCTCACGCTGACCATCGCCGGCCTGGCGATGGGGATGATCATCTTCGTGGTGTCCTCCGGCCTGACGCTGGTCTTCGGCCTGATGGACGTGCTCAATTTCGGCCACGGCGCCTTCATCGCGCTGGGCGCCTACGTGGCGGCATCGGTGCTGCTGCCGATGGCAGGCTGGGTGGAGGCGGACAGCCTCGTGCAGAACCTGGCGGTCTTCGCGCTGGCGATTGCCGCGGCCATGGTCGCGGCCGGCGCGGTCGGGCTGTTCTTCGAGCGCGTGGTGGTGCGCCCCGTCTATGGCCAGCACCTGAAGCAGATCCTGATCACCATGGGCGGCATGATTGTCGCCGAGCAGCTGATCAAGGCGATCTGGGGCCCGGAAACCATTGCGCTGCAGGTGCCCACCACCTTCCGCGGCGCGGTGCTGCTGGGCGATGCCGCGATCGAGAAATACCGGCTGATCGCGATGGCCCTCGGGCTGGTGATCTTTATCGCGATGGTGCTGCTGCTCAACCGCACCCGCATCGGCCTGCTGATCCGCGCGGGCGTGGAGAACCGCGAGATGGTCGAGGCGCTCGGCTATCGCATCCGCCGGCTGTTTATCGGCGTGTTCGTGGTCGGCGCTGGGCTCGCCGGGCTGGGCGGCGTGCTGTGGGGGCTGTACCAGCAGAACATCACCGCGGCGATCGGCGCGCAGGTGAACGTGCTGATCTTCATCGTCATCATCATCGGCGGGCTGGGTTCGACCACGGGCTGCTTTGTCGGCGCGCTGCTGGTCGGCCTGATGGCCAACTACACCGGTTTCCTGTACCCGAAGGTTGCGCTGTTCTCCAACATCCTGCTGATGATGCTGATCCTGCTGTGGCGCCCGCAAGGACTGTTCCCGGTGGCACGGCGCTGAACGGAGCGACACGACCATGATCCGACTTCTCTCCGGCGATCTGCCGCGCAGCCGCGTGCTCACCGTGATCCTGCTGCTGATCCTGCTGGCGCTGGCCTGCGCGCCGTTCGCCTTTCCCGGCGCGCGCGCACTGAACATGGCGGCCAAGATCTGCATCTTCGTGGTGCTGGTGGCCAGCTATGACCTGCTGCTGGGCTACACCGGCATCGTCTCGTTTGCGCACACCATGTTCTTCGGCATCGGCGGCTATGGCGTGGCCATCGCGATGTCGCGCATGGAGCCGGGCTGGGGCGCGCTCGCCGTGGGCGCCGCGGGCGCGCTGGCGGTCTCGGCGCTGCTGGCTTTCCTGATCGGCCTGTTCTCGCTGCGCGTGCGTGCGATCTTCTTCGCGATGATCACGCTGGCGGTGGCGACCGCCTTCGCCACGCTGGTGTCGCAGCTGTCGGAATGGACCGGCGGCGAGGACGGGCTGACCTTCAAGGTGCCCGAGGTGCTGCGCCCGGGCTTCTCGTTCGGCGACGCCGAGCTGCTGGGCGTGCCGCTGACCGGCAAGCTGCTGAGCTACTACCTGGTGTTTGCCGGCGCGCTGGTGCTGTTCCTGGCGCTGCTGCGCGTCGTCAATTCGCCGTTCGGCCGCGTGCTGCAGGCGATCCGCGAGAATGACTTCCGTGCCGAGGCCATCGGCTACCGCACTGTGGTCTACCGCACGGTGTCGACGGTCTTGTCTGCGATGTTCGCCACGCTGGCCGGGGTGCTGATGGCGGTTTGGCTGCGCTATAACGGTCCTGACACCTCGCTGTCATTCGAGATCATGGTCGACATCCTGCTGATCGTGGTGATCGGCGGCATGGGCACGATCTATGGCGCGGTGATCGGCACGGTGCTGTTCCTGGTGGCGCAGACCTACCTGCAGGACGTGATGAAGCTGGCGAGCGACGCCACCACGGCGCTGCCGCTGCTGTCGTCGCTGCTGCATCCGGACCGCTGGCTGCTGTGGCTCGGCCTGCTGTTTATCCTGAGCGTCTACTACTTCCCGCAGGGCGTGGTGGGGCGGCTGCGCGGCAATCGGGCCGTGCAGGACGTGGCAACCTGAGCGGAGGCCCGCGCAATGTACGTAATCGACTGGCTGCACAAGAACGCGCAGCACACCCCCGACAAGATCGCGCTGATGGACGTGGAAAGCGGCCGCCGGGTGACCTATCGCCAGTTCGACGAGCGCGCCAGCCGCTTCGCCGAATACCTGGCCGAAGGCCTGCAGCTGGCGCCAGGCACGCGCGTCGCCGTGCTGGCGCACAACAGCTCCGACTATTTCGAGATGCTGTACGGCTGCGCCAAGGCCGGCATGGTGATGGTGTGCCTGAACTGGCGCCTGCCCGCGGCGGAATTGCTGCCGATCCTGCAGGACTGCACGCCCGAGGTGTTGGTCGCCGGCGATGGCTTCCTGGCCGTGGCCGCCGAACTGGCGCGCACCTTGCCGCTGCGCGCGGTGCTGCATCTTGCCGACGACGAGGCGGCCGATGTACCCGGTGGCTGGACCGAGTACGAAGCCGTGCTCGACGCGGCCTCGGGGCGCATCCTCGAGATGCCGTGCCGCGACGAGTCCGAGGTATGGCACCTGCTGTACACCTCCGGCACCACCGGCAAGCCCAAGGGCGTGATCCAGACCTATGGCATGGTGTTCTTCAACGCCGTCAACGCCATGCTGGCCAACAAGATCACGCGCGACGACGTGTTCCTGAACGTGCTGCCGTTCTTTCATACCGGCGGCCTGAACCTGTATGCCAACCCGGTGCTGCATGCCGGCGGCACGGTGCACATCATGCGGCAGTTCGAGCCGCAGGTCGTGCTGGACCGGCTCGACCGCAAATCGGGCGAGGGCATCACCATGTTCTTCGCGGTGCCGGCGGTGTACCTGTTCCTGAGCCAGCATGCCGGCTTTGCGCAAGCGGACTTCTCCGGCGTGCGCAACATGTCGGCGGGCGGCTCGCCGGTGCCGCGGCCGCTGCTGGAAGCCTACCTGGCCAAGGGCGTGACCATCTGCTTCGGCTTCGGCATGACCGAAACCGGGCCCACGGTCTTTGTCTGCGACGAAGACACCGCGCGCAGCAAGATCGGCACCATCGGCAAGCCGGTGGGGTCGATGCTGACGCGCATCATCGACCCCGTGGGCAATGATGTCGCGCCCGGCGAGCGGGGCGAGCTGCTGATCAAGGGGCCGGGGGTCACGCCCGGCTACTGGAACCTGCCGGGAGCGACTGCCAATGCGATCCGCGACGGCTGGCTGCATTCCGGCGACATCGCCTGGCGCGACGAGGACGGCGACTACTACATCGTCGATCGCGCCAAGGACATGTACATCTCCGGCGGCGAGAACGTCTATCCCGCCGAAGTCGAAAATGTACTGTTCCAGCTGCCGGGCGTGGCCGAGGCCGCCGTGATCGGCGCGCCGGACGCACGCTGGGGCGAGACGGGCATGGCGCTGGTGGTGCTGCGCGCTGGCGCCTCGCTCGATGCGGAGCAGGTCATCGCCCATTGCAAGGCGCAGCTTGCCGGCTACAAGGTGCCGCGCCATGTGCGCTTTGTCGACGCGTTACCGCGCACGCCGTCGGGCAAGGTGGAGAAGCACAAGCTGCGCGCCAGGTTTGCCGGCTGACGCGCCGCGTCCCGCCATACGAATTTCCTGCATTTCCTGCATTTCCTGCAGTCCCCGCAGTCCCGCTGTCCGCAGTCTCCGCTGTTCCTCATTGACGTACGTCTCTACCGCCCCGACGCGGGCGACAGAAGGAGGGTGACATGCATTCCAAGCAGTTTCCGCCGCCGCAACAAGGCAGCTTGCGCGGTACGGTGTTCGCCGTCGCGGCAGCGATGCTGGCCGCTGCCTGTGGCTCGGGCGATGACAACAATGGCAACGGCAACAACCCCAACACCAAGCCCGCATATATCGGCGCGGTCAACATCATCAGCTACAACGGCAGCAGCGACGACCTGCTGACCGCGGGGCTGGGCAAGGACGGACTTGCCAGTGCCACCGCGCCGCTGCCGGCCAATGCCACCGCCCCGACCGCGGCGGAACTGCGGCGCTACGCGATCTACTCCAACTACCGAGCCATCGTCGACACCACCGCGGCTGGCGGCTATGGCTCGCTGTACGGCCCCAACGTGGACGCGCAGGGCAATGTCACCGGCTCGGAGGGCAAGATCGCCGGCGTGGAATACCTGGCGTATTCGGACGACGGCACGGGCCAGCAGAACGTGACCATGCTGGTGCAGATCCCGGCCGGCTTCGATACGGCCAGGCCGTGCGTGATCACCGCCACGTCGTCGGGCTCGCGCGGCGTGTACGGCGCCATCGCCACCGGCGAATGGGGGCTGAAGCGCGGCTGCGCGGTCGCCTACACCGACAAGGGCACCGGCGCCGCGCCGCACGACCTGGATACCGATACCGTGCCGCTGATCGACGGCACCCGCGCCACGCGCGCGGCCGCCGGCAAGAATGCGCAGTTCGCCGCGCCCGCAGGCGCCACGTCGCTGGCGGATTTCACCGCCGCCAGCCCGCACCGGCTCGCGTTCAAGCACGCGCATTCGCAGCGCAATCCGGAGAAGGACTGGGGCAAGTTCACATTGCAGGCGGTGGAGTTCGCGATCTGGGCGATCAATGACCGCTTCGGCGCGGTGTCCGCCAACGGCACGCGCCAGCGCAGCATGGACAAGGGCAAGATCCTGGTGATCGCGTCGAGCGTGTCGAACGGTGGCGGCGCCGCGGTGGCCGCTGCCGAGCAGGACACCGATGGCCTGATCGATGGCGTGGCCGTGGGCGAGCCCAACCTCAACATGCCACCGGATACAGGCGTGGTGGTGCGGCGCGGCGGCGTGCAGGTGCCGTCTTCGGGCCGCACGCTGTATGACTACACCAGCACGGCAAACCTGCTGCAGCACTGCGCCGCGCGCACCACTGCGCTGACGCAGTCACCGTTCTACGACAACCCGACCATGGCGCCGTTCTTCGCGGCGCGCTGCACCACGCTGGCGGAAAAGGGACTGGTCACCGGCACCAATACCAGCGAGCAAAGCGCCAGCGCGCTGCAGGCGCTGCATGAAGCGGGCTGGGAGTCCGAATCCGATGACCTGCACCCGTCGCTGGCCGCCTTCGACACCGCTGCCGCGATCACCGTGACCTACGCCAACGCCTACGCGCAGGCCAGCGTGACCGACAAGCTGTGCGGATACAGCTTCGCCAATACGCTGACCGACCTGAAGCCGGCGGCGATCGCCCCGGCAGCGCTGGCGTCGATGTTCGCCACCGGCAATGGCATCCCGCCGCAGCCGCCCTCGGTGCAGCTGATCAACGACCTCGACCCGACGCACGGCCCGTACCTGAACCTGTTCTCCGTGTCGGCATCGAACGGCCGCACCGATCTCAACTACGATGGCGCCGATTGCCTGCGCAAGCTGCTGGCCGGGACCGACGCCGCGGCGCGCGCCTTGCAGGCTGGCCAGGCGCTGACGCTGCGCAACGGCAACCTGCGCGGCAAGCCGGCGGTGATCGTGCACGGCCGCAGCGACGGCCTGCTGCCGGTGAACCATACCTCGCGCCCGTACCTGGGGCTGAACCGGCAGAAGGAGGGGCTGGCCAGCAAGCTGGCTTACATCGAGGTGGAGAATGCCCAGCATTTCGATGCCTTCATCGGGCTGGTGGCGGGCTACAGCAACCGCTACGTGCCGCTCCATGTGTACCTGAACCGCGCGCTCGACGCCGTGTACGACAATCTGACGACCGGCAAGCCGCTGCCGCCGTCGCAGGTGGTGCGCACCACGCCGCGCGGCGGCACTGTCAACACGCCGGCGCCGACGCTGCTGCCGTCCAATGTCCCGCCGATCGCCGCCACGCCCGCACCCGGCAATGCGATCACCGTCAACGCCTTGACCGTGGAGGTGCCCAACTGATGACCGACGCCATGCCGCGCGTGCTGACGCAACGCGATTTCGACCGCTTCGCCGCGCTGTCGCGCGACGACAACCCGATCCACTGCGATCCGGCCTTTGCCCGCGGCACGCACTTCGGTGCCACGGTGGCGCACGGCATGTTCCTGTTTTCGCTGCTGTGCGCGCATACGTGGCGGGAGCTGGCCGCACCTGCGCTGCCGGTGGCGCAGACGCTGATGTTCCCGACGCCGGCCTTCGCCGGCGATGCGGTGGCGTTTGCGCTGGTGCCGCAGCCGCAGGCGGGGCCGGCGGGTTTTGGCACCACGGTCAGCGCGGGCATCCCCGGCGCGGCGCCGCGCGTCGCGGCCGCCGGTGAATCGTCGTGGCTGGCGGAGGCTGCACCGGGCCGGCTGCCGGCATGGCCAGGCGCGCAGCCGGAGGCCGCGGGCGATCCCGCGCTGTACGGCTTGCGTCCCGGGCAGTCGGCCAGCGCCACGCGCGCCTTCACCGCGGCCGATATCGCCGAGTACGTTGCCCTGACCGGCGATGCCAATCCGTACCATGCTGACGCCGCCTTCGCCCGCGCGCGCGGCTTCGGCGAGGCGGTGGTGCCGCTGCCGCTGCTGGCCGGCATGTTTTCCGACCTGCTCGGCACACGGCTGCCGGGGCGCGGCACCGGGTGGATGAAGCAATCGCTGCGGCTGGCCTCGGCAGCGCGGCTGGACGAGCCGCTGACCGCGCAGGTGCGCATCGTCCGGCTGCGCGCCGGCAAGGACCTGGTCAACCTGGCGAGCGTCGTCACCGGCGCGGATGGCCGGGTGGTCGTGCAGGGCGAATCGCTGGTGCTGGTGCGCAACCTGGCGGACAAGGGCAGCGAGAGCCGGGCGGCATAGCCTGTTTGTGGCGGCTTCACGTACCGTTTGCTGCACTCAAAGCCTTATCTCCGCGGGTCCTTGAAATGTCGCGACAAAGCCTTATCTTTCGGATATCCAGTGTCCGGCAGGGCATCCAGGCACCCCGGCGGTGAAGCCGGGGCCAGCGCCCCCCGCATCAGGACACGACCTATCCGAGAGAGGGAATCCTATGCGTCTTGACAAGCTGACCACCCGGTTCCAGGAAGCGCTCGCTGAAGCGCAAAGCCTGGCCCTGGCCAACGACAACCAATACATCGACCCGCAGCACGTGCTGCGCGCGCTGCTGTCGCAGGACGACGGCGCCGCCCGCGCACTGCTCGCACGCGCCGGCGTCAACGTGCAGGGCCTGCAGACGGCGCTGGACGCCGCCATCAAGCGCCTGCCGCAAGTGCAGGGCACCAACGAGGTCCAGATCGGCCGCGACCTGGTCAACCTGCTCAATGCCACCGAGAAAGAAGCGCTCAAGCGCGGCGACCAGTTCATCGCAAGCGAGCTATTCCTGCTGGCCGTGTCCGACGACAAGGGTGACGCCGGGCGCATCGCGCGCGAGAACGGCCTGAACCGCAAGTCGCTCGAATCGGCCATTCAGGCCGTGCGCGGCGGCGAATCGGTCAACAGCGCCGAGGCCGAGGGCCAGCGCGAGGCACTGAAGAAGTACACCATCGACCTGACCGAGCGCGCTCGCATCGGCAAGCTCGATCCCGTGATCGGCCGCGACGACGAGATCCGCCGCGCGATCCAGATCCTGCAGCGCCGCACCAAGAACAACCCGGTGCTGATCGGCGAGCCGGGCGTGGGCAAGACCGCGATCGTGGAAGGGCTGGCGCAGCGCATCGTCAACGGCGAAGTGCCCGAGAGCCTGAAGAACAAGCGCGTGCTGGTGCTGGACATGGCCGGGCTGCTGGCCGGCGCCAAGTACCGCGGCGAGTTCGAGGAACGCCTGAAGGCCGTGCTGAACGACGTCGCCAAGGACGAGGGCCAGACCATCGTCTTCATCGACGAGATCCATACCATGGTGGGCGCGGGCAAGGCCGAGGGCGCGATCGACGCGGGCAACATGCTCAAGCCCGCGCTGGCGCGCGGCGAGCTGCACTGCATCGGCGCGACCACGCTTGACGAATACCGCAAGTACATCGAGAAGGATGCCGCGCTGGAGCGCCGCTTCCAGAAAGTGCTGGTCGACGAGCCGACCGTGGAAGCGACCATCGCCATCCTGCGCGGCCTGCAGGAGAAGTATGAGCTGCACCACGGCGTCGAGATCACCGATCCGGCCATCGTCGCCGCGGCGGAGCTGTCGCATCGCTATATCACCGACCGCTTCCTGCCCGACAAGGCCATCGACCTGATCGACGAGGCCGCCGCGCGTATCAAGATGGAAATCGACTCCAAGCCGGAGGCGATGGACAAGCTCGAGCGCCGCACCATCCAGCTCAAGATCGAGCGCGAAGCGGTCAAGAAAGAGACCGACGAGGCTTCGCTCAAGCGCCTGGACCTGATCGAGCAGGAGATCGCGCGCCTGGAGAAGGAGTACGCGGACCTCGACGAGATCTGGAAGGCCGAGAAGGGTGCCGCGCAGGGCACGGCCGCGCTGAAGGAAGAGATCGAGAAGGTCAAGCTCGAGATCGCGAAGCTGCAGCGCGAAGGCAAGCTCGACAAGGTGGCCGAGCTGCAGTACGGCAAGCTGCCGGGACTGGAAGGCAAGCTCAAGGCCGCCACCGATGCCGAAGCCAGCGAGCAGAAGCAGCCCAACAAGCTGCTGCGCACGCAGGTGGGCGCCGAGGAAATCGCCGAAGTGGTGAGCCGCGCGACCGGCATCCCGGTGTCGAAGATGATGCAGGGCGAGCGCGAGAAGCTGCTGAAGATGGAGGACCGCCTGCACAACCGCGTGGTCGGCCAGGACGAGGCCGTGCGGCTGGTGTCCGATGCCATCCGCCGTTCGCGCGCAGGGCTGGCGGACGAGAACAAGCCCTATGGCTCGTTCCTGTTCCTGGGACCGACCGGTGTCGGCAAGACCGAGCTGTGCAAGGCGCTGGCCGAGTTCATGTTCGATTCGGAAGAGCATCTGATCCGCATCGACATGAGCGAATTCATGGAGAAGCACAGCGTCAGCCGCCTGATCGGCGCGCCGCCGGGATACGTGGGCTACGAGGAAGGTGGCTACCTGACCGAGGCCGTGCGCCGCAAGCCGTACAGCGTGGTGCTGCTCGATGAAGTGGAGAAGGCCCACCCCGACGTCTTCAACGTGCTGCTGCAGGTGCTGGACGACGGCCGCCTGACCGATGGCCAGGGCCGCACGGTGGACTTCAAGAACACGGTGATCGTGATGACGTCCAACCTGGGTTCGCAGATGATCCAGTCGATGGCCGGCGAGCCGCAGGAAGCGATCAAGGGCGCGGTCTGGCAGGAAGTGCGCACGCATTTCCGGCCGGAGTTCCTGAACCGGATCGATGAAGTGGTGGTGTTCCACGCGCTCGACCAGAAGAATATCGAGTCGATCGCGCGCATCCAGTTGCAGCGCCTGCAGGCCCGCCTGGCCCGCATGGACATGACGCTGGAGGTCAGCGACTATGCGCTGGAGAAGATCGCCAGCGCGGGCTACGACCCGGTGTTCGGGGCGCGTCCGCTCAAGCGGGCGATCCAGCAGCAGATCGAGAACCCGGTGGCGCGCGCCATCCTGGAAGGCAAGTTCGCGGCAAAGGATGTGGTGCCGGTGGACTATGTGGATGGCGAGTTCACCTTCGGGCAGGCCGTGCAGTAAGCCCGGTTTCGAGACTCTTCGGTGTCACAGGCAGGCCCTTGCGGATTCCCGCAAGGGCCTTTTTGCATGGCCGCGCCCTGCCATGTAAGGGAGTGCCGCGCCGTGCAATTTTTTCACGGCGATCCCGCGCTTCGCTCCGTCAGTTGCCGTGCTGCATGCGATTCTCCAAGTGGCATGCTTTTCGCGTTGCAAAAGGGTTGAGTTTCCTTGCAAAGCGCTGCGCCTCCACGCAGCCTGTCCCCACAGGAGCCAATCCATGACCGACAAGCCTTTCCTCACCGACGTCAAGACCCTGCGCGCGCGGGCCCGCCAGCATATCGAAGAGGGTGCGGTGACCTCCGGTTACACCGCCGACCGCGAGGCCGTGCTGAAGCTGCTCAACGACGCGCTGGCGACCGAGATCGTCTGCGTGCTGCGCTATCGCCGCCACTATTTCATGGCCCAGGGCCCGAACTCGAAGAGCGTCGCCGAAGAATTCCTGGCCCACTCGAATGAAGAGCAGGGCCATGCCGACCAGATCGCCGAGCGCATCGTCCAGCTGGGCGGCGAGCCCGACTTCGCGCCGGACGGCCTGACCAGCCGCTCGCACGCCGAGTATGTCCCGGGCAACAGCCTGACCGAGATGATCAAGGAAGATTTGGTGGCCGAGCGCATCGCCATCGACAGCTATCGCGAGATCATCACGTTCCTGGGCGAGCGTGACCCGACGTCGCGCCGCATGATGGAAGAGATCCTGGCGGTGGAAGAGGAGCACGCCGACGAAATGGCGGACCTGCTGGCGCGCCAGGGCGGCTGAAGCCTGCATGGCGAATTTCTGCGGGTTGTCCCGGACTTGACCGCGATCAAATCGGACTCGGCGGCGAGCCGATACCATTTACTTGTCATGGAGATGCGGGGGCGCTCTTCATGACTTGTCTACCCGTTTCCGGAATGGAAACTTCGCCCGCACCGGTTTGCCGGTGCGGGCGTTTTCTTTTGGGTGTGCCGATTGCGCAACCTCGCGCCACCTCACGCCACCTCACGCGCACCTTGCGTCCCGTCGTCCCCATATGACGGCATGCCGATATTTCCGTCCGATCTTATGCAAAAAACAGTAAAGGATCGGCGAAACCATTCGTTCCGTTCAGATAGCCCCGTCGGTAGTCTTGCTCCTGACACAAGCCCGCCCCCGGCGGCGGGCACAGCAACCAGAGGCGCCTGGCGCCCATTCACGACAGACGGGAGCAACACGAATGATCCGCAAACTGGCCATCGGCCTGGCAGTCCTGGGCGCCCTGGGCGCGGCGCAGACCGCTTCGGCGACCAACCTGCTCAATGTTTCCTACGACCCGACCCGCGAACTGTATGTCGACGTCAACGCGGCCTTCGCCAAGGCCTGGAAGGCCCAGGGCGGCGATGCCGTGACCGTGCGCCAGTCGCATGGCGGATCCGGCAAGCAGGCCCGTTCGGTGATCGACGGGCTGGATGCTGACGTGGTGACGCTGGCGCTGGGCTACGACGTTGACGCCATCGCAGAGAAGGGACTGATCAAGCCGGACTGGCAAAAGCGCCTGCCGCACAACGCCGCGCCGTACACCTCGACCATTGTGTTCCTGGTGCGCAAGGGCAACCCGAAGGGCATCAAGGACTGGGGCGACCTGGTCAAGCCCGGCGTGCAGGTGATCACGCCGAACCCGAAGACCTCGGGCGGCGCACGCTGGAACTACCTGGCCGCGTGGGGCTATGCGCTGCGCCAGCCTGGCGGCAATGAGACCAAGGCGCGCGAGTTCGTCGGCGAACTGCTCAAGCATGTGCCGGTGCTGGACTCTGGCGCGCGCGGCGCCACCACCACCTTCGTCGAGCGCGGCCTGGGCGACGTGCTGCTGGCCTGGGAGAACGAAGCCATCCTGGCCATCAAGGAGCTGGGTCCGGACAAGTTCGAGATCGTCGCGCCGTCGATCTCGATCCTGGCCGAGCCGCCGGTGGCCGTGGTCGACAAGGTGGTCGACAAGAAGGGCACGCGCAAGGCCGCCGAGGCCTACCTGCAGTTCCTGTACACCGACGAAGGCCAGGAGATCGCCGCGAAGAACTACTACCGCCCGATCTCGCAGAAGGTGGCGGCCAAGTACGCGGCCAACTTCCCCAAGGTCAAGCTGTTCACCATCGATGAGGTGTTCGGCGGCTGGCAGAAGGCCCAGAAGACCCACTTCGCCGACGGCGGCTCGTTCGACCAGGTTTATCAACCCGGCAAGAAATAATCCATGAGGCTGGCGGGCCGGGCCGCGTGGGGCGGCCCGGCACCGAGCCGGCCCACCAGAAGAAGGAAGCCCCGATGTCCATCCTGACGCTCTCCGGCAGCCCGTCAGTCCAGTCCCGCTCCGGCCTTGTGCTGGCGCACCTGCGCACCGCGCTGGAAGCTGCCGGCGAACGCACCCGCCACCTGGACCTGCGCGACCTGCCGGCGGGCCCGCTGCTGGCGGCGCGCGTGGACGACGACGCCATTGCCGCCGCCACCCGCGCGGTGGCCGAGGCCCAGGTGGTGGTGCTGGCCACGCCGGTCTACAAGGCCGCCTACAGCGGCCTGCTCAAGGCCTTCCTGGACCTGCTGCCGCAAACCGGCCTGCGCGACAAGATCGTGCTGCCGATCGCCACCGGCGGCAGCCTCGCCCATGCGCTGGCGATCGACTACGCGCTGCGCCCGGTGCTGTCCGCGCTGGGCTCGCGCCAGATCCTGCCCGGCATCTTTGCCGTGGACCAGCAGATCGACACCTCCGCCTCCTCCGCCTCCTCCGATGGCGGCGGCGTGCGCCAGGCGCGCTTCGACGCCGCGCTGTCCGCCCGCCTCGACGAAGGCCTGCTGCGCGTGCGCGACGCACTGGCGCACGCCCGCATCGAGGTCCCGCTCGACGCGCTCGACGTTGTGCCCGGCGCCTTCGTGCAGCGCGCCGCCGCTGCCGCCGTGGTGGCGGAGCGATGTACCGCCTGATCTGAATTCCTGATGCATTGGCGCCGGCCAGTCCGGCGCCGCGGCAGCAACGCCGCCAGCCATGCCACCGGCAACCCGGGCGGGCAGGGCGGGATGCTGCCCGCGTTTGCACGCAGTCCGACTTCAGAACATTCGCCGGCGCCCTGGCCGGCCACGGAGAAATCGCATGACCACCACCATCAAGCCGGCCGGCTCGCTGCGCCGCCGCCTGTTCATTGCCGCGCTGGTCGCCGCCACCGGCCTGGCCTACGGGCTGCTGCCCGGCCGCGCCGAAGCGCAGTCGAAGATCGATGCCAAGGTGCTGCGCATCGGCTACCAGAAATACGGCACGCTGACGCTGCTGAAGGCGCGCGGTACGCTGGAAAAGCGGCTGGCGCCGCAAGGCATCACCGTCAAATGGACCGAATTCCCGGCCGGCCCGCAACTGCTGGAAGGCCTCAATGTCGGCGCGGTCGACTTCGGCACCGTGGGCGAAGCCCCGCCGATCTTCGCGCAGGCCGCGGGCGCGCAACTGGTCTATGTCGGCAACGAGCCGCCGGCGCCGACCGCCGAGGCCATCGTCGTGCCGAAGTCGTCGACGCTGCGCTCGGTGGCCGATTTGCGCGGCAAGCGTGTGGCCTTCAACAAGGGCTCGAACGTGCATTACCTGCTGGTGCGCCAGCTGGACAAGGCTGGCCTGCAGTACAGCGATATCCAGCCGGTCTACCTGCCGCCCGCCGATGCGCGCGCTGCCTTCGAGCGCGGCTCGGTCGATGCCTGGGTGATCTGGGACCCGTTCCTCGCCGCCGCCGAAAAGCAGCTCGGCGCGCGCGTACTGGCCGATGGCCGTGGCGCCGACGGCAAGAACGTGGTCAGCAACCACCAGTTCTACCTGGCGTCGCGTCCCTACGCACAGGCCAAGCCCGAAATCGTGCGCCTGATCCTCGATGAACTCGCCACGCTGGGCACCTGGGCAGAAAAGAACCCGAAGGACGCGACCGCGGTGCTGACCGGCGAAGTCGGCCTGCCTGCCGACGTGCTGGAACTGGCGGTCTCGCGCTTCTCTTACGGCGCGCGCCCGGTCAGCGCCGACGTGCTGGCCGAGCAGCAGCGCATCGCCGATGCGTTTCACGCGCTCAGGCTGATTCCCAAGCCGGTCAAGGTGGCCGACGCGCGCTGGGAGGAGGCGCAACAGAGGCCGCAACAGCAAGCACAGCGCTGATGCGTCGCGACGGCATCGCATAACAACAAGGAGCACGACATGCACGTATTCTGGTTTATCCCCACCCACGGCGACAGCCGCTACCTCGGCACCTCCGAAGGCGCGCGCGAAGTCAGCTTCGACTACATGAAGCAGGTCGCCGTGGCCGCCGATACGCTCGGCTACGAAGGGGTGCTGATTCCCACCGGGCGTTCCTGCGAAGACCCGTGGGTGGCAGCATCGGCGCTGTCGGCCGTGACGCAGCGCCTGAAATTCCTGGTCGCGGTGCGGCCGGGCCTGATGGCGCCGACGCTTGCCGCGCGCATGGCAGCGACGTTCGACCGGCTTTCCAACGGCCGGCTGCTGATCAATCTCGTCACCGGCGGTGACACCGCCGAGCTAGAAGGCGACGGCCTGTTCCTCGACCACAGCGAGCGCTACGAGGCCTCGGCCGAATTCCTGCGGATCTGGCGCGACGTACTGGCGGCCAGCCATGACAATGGCCAGATCGACTACCAGGGCAAGCACCTGAGCGTGAAGGGCGCGCGCGTCCTCTATCCGCCACTGCAGCGGCCGCATCCGCCGGTGTACTTCGGCGGTTCGTCGGCGCCGGCGCATGCGCTGGCGGGCGAGCAGGTCGATACCTACCTGACCTGGGGCGAACCGCCGGCCGACGTGGCGCAGAAGCTGGAAGACGTGCGCCGGCATGCGGCGAAGCATGGACGCACCGTCAGGTTCGGCATCCGCCTGCACGTGATCGTGCGCGAGACCGATGCCGCCGCGTGGGCCGCCGCCGATGACCTGATCAGCCGCCTCGACGACGAGACCGTGGCGCGCGCGCAGGCGGTGTTCGCCAGGATGGATTCGGAAGGGCAGCGCCGCATGGCCGCGCTGCATGCGGGAGGTGCGCGCCGCACGCGCGAGGCGCTGGAAATCAGCCCCAACCTGTGGGCCGGCGTCGGCCTGGTGCGCGGCGGCGCCGGCACCGCGCTGGTGGGCGATCCGCACACCGTCGCCGAGCGCATGCGCGAGTACGCGGAGCTGGGCATCGACACTTTCGTGCTGTCCGGCTACCCGCACCTGGAAGAGGCCTACCGCTTTGCCGAACTCGTGTTCCCGCTGCTGCCGCGTTCGGTGCGCGAGAAGTTGCCAGGCAAGGTGCTGTCGGGCCCGTTCGGCGAAGTCATGGCGACCGGCATCGTGCCGCGCGCCGCGCAGAGCTGAAGGAGGGCGGCATGAGCGCTCCGCATCTTCCGCCGCCGCGCCGGCATCCCGCCGCGCTGGCGCGCGCCGTGGCACCGTGGATCGTGCCGATGCTGCTGATCGTGGTGTGGCAGGCGGCCTCGCAGAACGGCTGGCTGTCGAACCGCGTGCTGCCGGCCCCACTGGCCGTGCTGCACGCTGCCTGGGACCTGGCCCGTTCGGGCGAGTTGTGGAAACACGTAGGTGTCAGCACCTGGCGCGCGCTGGCCGGGTTTGCCATCGGCGGCGGGCTTGGCCTGCTGCTCGGTCTGCTGACGGGCGCGTTCCGCAGCGCGGCCACGCTGCTCGACAGCACGCTGCAGATGGTGCGCAACATCCCGCCGCTGGCGCTGATCCCGCTGGTGATCCTGTGGTTCGGCATCGACGAATCCGCCAAGCTGTTCCTGGTGTCGCTGGGCGTGTTCTTCCCGGTGTATCTGAACACCTACCACGGCATCCGCTCGGTCGACACCGGGCTGGTGGAGATGGCGCGCAGCTACGGGCTGTCGGGCTGGCAGCTGTACCGTGAAGTGATCCTCCCAGGCGCGTTGCCCGGGATCCTGGTGGGCGTGCGTTTTTCGCTCGGGCTGATGTGGGTGATCCTGATCGTCGCGGAAACCATCTCCGCGCAGTCCGGCATCGGCTACATGACCATGAACGCGCGCGAGTTCCTGCAGACCGACGTGGTGCTGGTGGGCATCCTGCTATACGCGCTGCTGGGCAAGCTGGCCGACCTGCTGTCGCGCGGGCTAGAGCGCTACTGGCTGCGCTGGCACCCGGGCTACGCAGCCGCCTGAACCACGCAACGCCGCACGTTCGGCAAGGAGATCGACATGCAGATGTATCCGGTGGAACAGGCCGCGCTGGCCGAACTTGAAGCGGGCCTCGCGCGCCGCGAGGCGGTCAGGCACGAGGCAGCGGCGCCGCGCCGCCGCCATGGTGGCGTCGCGCTGCGCTTGTGCCAGGTGGTCAAGCGCTATGACGACCGCGAGGTGCTGCACGATGTGGCGCTCGACGTGGCGCCGGGCGAGTTCGTCGCCATCGTCGGGCGCAGCGGCTGCGGCAAGAGCACGCTGCTGCGGCTGGTGGCGGGGCTGGAAGGCGCCGATGGCGGCAGCATCGCCATCGACGGTGACACGCAGGAGCAGGGCAAGGGCAGCCGCAAGCGCGGCGCCGACGTGCGCGTGATGTTCCAGGATGCGCGCCTGCTGCCGTGGAAGCGCGTGCTGGACAACGTGGCGCTGGGCCTGCCGCGCGCGCGGCGCGGCGAGGCGGCCGAGGTGCTGGCGCAGGTGGGCCTGGCCGAGCGCGCGCAGGCGTGGCCTGCACGGCTGTCCGGCGGGCAACGGCAGCGCGTGGCACTGGCGCGCGCGCTGGTGCATCACCCGCAGTTGCTGCTGCTCGATGAGCCGCTGGGCGCGCTGGATGCGCTGACGCGCATCGAAATGCAGGGATTGATCGAAGGTCTGTGGCGGCGGCTTGGCTTCACGGCGCTGCTGGTGACGCATGACGTCTCCGAGGCCGTGGCGCTGGCCGACCGCATCGTGCTGATCGAGGATGGCCGCATCGCGATGGACGAGCGCGTGGCGCTGGCGCGGCCGCGCGAGCGCGGCGCCGCCGGCTTCGCGCAACTGGAAGCCGCGGTGCTGCAGCGGGTGATGCGGCAAGCGCCAGCGGCCTCTTCGCCCCTCGATGCGGGCACGAAGCGCCGTGCGCAGCGCATCGACATCGGTGCGCACATCGACAGCTCGGAATCTTCATTCGCTGCCGCCCGCTGAACTCCTATCATGAGCAGGCAGGGCGTGCGCTGCGGCAGCACGCCGTTGCCATCAACAACCCGACCATGGGACCCGACGCGGTCCGGTCAACCGAAGGAAATCGCCATGCCAGGCGTGCATGAACCCGCCAGCGCAGCCAATCCGCTGCAACGCTATCTGGAATCGCTGCCGCGCCAGCCGCTGGCCGACCGGCAACTGTGGCGCGACGCGCGCGGGCAGGTGCAGGGACAGTTCTTCAATTGCTCGCTGACCAGCGCCTTCGAGCCGCTGGTGACCCTGGCCGAGCGCGAGGTGGTCGCGCACGAAGGCTCGATCCATACCTACGCCGACGATGGCGTGGGCCTGGCCGCGTGGAAGTTGTTCGCAATGGCTGCCGACGACACCACGCTGGTGTCGCTGGACCGCCTGTCGCGGCTGCTGCACGCGATCAACTACTTTGCCGCCGACGGCGCGCACAAGCTGGTGCTGAACGTGCACAACCGGCTGCTCGCGGCAGTTGCCGACGACCATGGCGCCGCGTTCCGGCGCGCGTTGCAGTCGCTGGGGTTGCCGCTGGAGCGCTTCGTGATCCAGGTGCCGGCCAGCGCCAACGACGACCTGCCGCTGCTGCTGCACGTGGTCGGCAATTACCGCCGCAACGGCTTCGCGGTCAGCCTGCAGGCGTCGGACCCGGCCGAGGCGGGCGCGCTGATGGCGCATGCGTTGCCGGACTGGCTCAAGCTCGATATGCGCCGCACCTGGACCGACCGCCAGCTGTCGGGGCTGCGCGCCAGCGCCGCCAATGCCGGCGTCACGCTGATCGGGCGGCGGCTGCAGGACGCCGAAAGCGTGGAGCGGCTGCAGGCCGCCGGCATCGACCTGGGGCAGGGCGCTTTCGCCGGCGCGCTGGTCAGCACGGCCGGACTGCGGGCGCAGGGCGCAGGAGCGGCATCGGCAGCGGCACACCAATTTAGCAAGGAGCCGGTATGACGCAAGCGATCGGGCCATCGGCAGGGCCATCATCGGCGGCGCACGGTACGCGCCTGGAAATCCCGCGGCACCTGCAGGTGCTGACCGTGCCGGGCCTGCATGGCAGCGGCCCGGGGCACTGGCAAAGCCGCTGGGAGCAGCGCTTCCCGGACTGGCAGCGCGTCGAGCAGCATGACTGGTCGCGCCCGAGCCTGCCGCTGTGGGCCGAGCGCGTCTCGGAAGGCGTGATGCGGGCGCAGCGCGTGGCCTCGCGCGGGGCGCTGCTGGTGGCGCACAGCTTTGGCTGCCTGGCGGCCCTGCGGCAGGCGTCGCTGGACCCGGCCGGTATCGCCGGCGCGCTGCTGGTGGCGCCGGCCGATCCCGACAAGTTCGGCGTCGCCAGCCTGCTGCCGACCTACCGCCTGCCGTTCCCCACCATCATGGTCGCCAGCCGCAACGATCCCTGGATGCCGCAGCGCACCGCCTTCAGCTGGGGCACGCTGTGGGGCAGCGAACTGGTCGATGCCGGCAACCTGGGGCATATCAATTCCGATTCCGGCCTGGGCGACTGGGACGAGGGCCTGGCGTTGCTGGGTACGCTGGTGCAACGTATCGCTGACGCATGTGATGCCGGAGCCATTGAAGTGACGCCTGCGCCATGGGAAGCCGGCGTGGAAGTGGCGCCGGGCGCTCCATATATCTAAACCGTCTAAGAAAATTCAGAAAGATTCGTTCTGTTTATAAGAGCGGATCTGCAGAATCTGTCTCGTAAGCCGGCGCAATATGCGCCGGCGTCATAAAGAACCGGCGCCACAAGCCGGCCACCACAGACGAGACCGACATGCCACCATCCCTATCCCTGGCGGATGCCCCCACGCCAGGCGCCCCCGATGCGCCGGCGTCGCGTGCGCCCCGCCGCCCCGCCAAGCAGCGCTTCACGGTGCTTCCCGGCTTTGGCCTGTCGCTGGGCTTCACGCTGTTCTACCTGACGCTGATCGTCCTGATTCCGCTGTCGGCCACGTTCCTGAAGACGTTCACGATGACGTGGGACGCGTTCTGGACGTCGATCACGGCGCCGCGCGTGGTGGCATCGCTGCAACTGAGCTTCGGCGCATCGCTGGTGGCGGCCATTGTCAATACGGTGTTCGGGCTGATTGTCGCCTGGGTGCTGGTGCGCTACCGCTTTTTCGGCAAGCGCTTGATCGATGCGCTGGTCGACCTGCCGTTTGCGCTGCCGACCGCGGTGGCCGGCATCGCGCTGACCGCGCTGTTTGCCGGCAACGGCTGGATCGGCCGCTACCTGGAGCCGCTCGGCATCAAGGTCGCGTTCACGCCGCTGGGCGTGGTGGTGGCGCTGACGTTTATCGGCCTGCCGTTCGTGGTGCGCACGGTGCAGCCGGTGCTGGAAGACGTGGAGCAGGAACTGGAAGAGGCCGCCGCCAGCCTGGGAGCCAACCGGCTGCAGACCTTCCGGCGCGTGATCCTGCCGGCGATCCTGCCGGCGCTGCTGACCGGGTTCGCGCTGTCCTTCGCGCGCGCCACCGGCGAGTACGGCTCGGTGGTTTTTATCTCCGGCAACATGCCGATGGTGTCCGAGATCGCGCCGCTGATGATTTATTCCAAGCTGGAGCAATACGACTACGCCGGCGCCACCGCGGTGGCCGTGGTGATGCTGGTGATCTCGTTCGGACTGCTGCTGTTGATCAACCTGCTGCAGGCCTGGACGCGCCGCCACCAGTCGGGTGCGCGCGCTGCGCTGGCACCGGAAGCGCCCGCGACGGGCAAGGAGTTCTGACATGGCGGGCGCAGTTTCGGGACGCCTGGGCGCGCAGCGCCAGGCCAAGGCCCACCACGCATTCGATGCCACCGGCGAGGCGCCATGGGTGCGCTACACGCTGATCACGGTGGCGGTGCTGTTCCTCACGCTGTTCCTGTTCGTGCCGCTGGCTTCGGTGTTCTACGAAGCGCTGCGCAAGGGCGTGCAGACCTACTTTGAAGCGCTGGTCGAACCCGATGCCGTGGCCGCGATCCAGCTCACGCTGACGGTGGCGGCGATCGCGGTGCCGCTGAACGTGGTGTTCGGCGTGGCGGCGGCATGGGCCATCGCCAAGTTCGAGTTCCGCGGCAAGAACCTGCTGATCACGCTGATCGACCTGCCGTTCTCGGTGTCGCCGGTGATCTCCGGCCTGGTCTATGTGCTGCTGTTTGGCGCGCAGGGCTGGTTCGGCCCGTGGCTGGAAGCGCACGACATCAAGATCATGTTCGCGGTGCCCGGCATCGTGCTGGCGACGATCTTCGTGACCTTCCCCTTCGTGGCGCGCGAACTGATCCCGCTGATGCAGGCGCAGGGCAGCGAAGAGGAAGAGGCCGCGATCGTGCTGGGCGCCTCGGGCTGGCAGACCTTCCGCCATATCACGCTGCCCAATATCCGCTGGGGCCTGCTGTACGGCGTGATCCTTTGCAATGCGCGCGCGATGGGCGAGTTCGGCGCGGTATCGGTGGTGTCGGGCCATATCCGCGGGCTGACCAACACCATGCCGCTGCACGTAGAGATCCTCTACAACGAATACAACTTCGCGGCGGCCTTCGCGGTGGCCTCGCTGCTGACGCTGCTGGCGCTGGTCACCCTCGGCATCAAGACGCTGGTGGAATGGCGCGCGCGCAAAGAGACGGAAGAGGCCGTGATCGAGCGGCCGATTGGTACAGCTGGTACAGCAGGAACCCCCCTGCAGGCATCCGTGTAAGGAACGGCATCATGAGTATCCAGGTCAAGAACGTAGAGAAGCGCTTTGGCGATTTCGTCGCGCTGGACAATGTCTCGCTCGATTTCGACGAAGGCGAGCTGACCGCGCTGCTGGGGCCGTCTGGTTGCGGCAAGACCACGCTGCTGCGCATCATCGCCGGCCTGGAGCGCGCCGACGCGGGCCAGATCGTGCTGTCCGGGCGGGACGCCTCGGACCAGCATGTGCGCCAGCGCCAGGTGGGCTTCGTATTCCAGCACTACGCGCTGTTCAAGCACATGAGCGTGTTCGAGAACGTGGCCTTCGGCCTGCGCGTGAAGCCGCGCGCCGAGCGCCCGAGCGAAGCGCAGATCCGCGAGAAGGTGCATTCGCTGCTCGACCTGGTGCAGCTGGACTGGCTGGCCGACCGCTACCCGTCGCAGCTGTCGGGTGGCCAGCGCCAGCGCATCGCGCTGGCGCGCGCGCTGGCGGTGGAGCCGCGCGTGCTGCTGCTCGACGAACCGTTCGGTGCGCTCGACGCCAAGGTGCGCAAGGAGCTGCGCCGCTGGCTGCGCCGCCTGCACGATGAACTGCATGTGACCAGCGTGTTCGTCACGCACGACCAGGAAGAAGCGCTGGAAGTGGCCGACCAGGTGGTGCTGATGAACCGCGGCCACGTCGAGCAGTATGGCTCGCCCGAGGCGGTCTACAACCATCCGGCCACGCCGTTCGTGTTCGGCTTCCTCGGCAATGTGAACCTGTTCCACGGCCGGCTGGAAGTGGGCGAGAGCGGCGGCCTGCTGCATACCGGCGAAGCGGTGCTGCCGGTGGTCGGCAGCGGGCACGAGACCGCAGGTGATGCGGTGGCGTATGTGCGTCCGCACGACCTGGACCTGGAGCGCTATTCGCCCGGCGCCGACGGCATTGCCGTGACGCTGCGCCGCGCGCTGACGCTCGGCCCGGTGGCCCAGCTCGAACTCGAGCGTGAAGACAACCAGGACGTGATCGAGGTGGCGCTGCCGCTCGAGCGCTTCCGCCGCGCGGGCTTCCGCGAGGGCGAGCTGCTCGCCGTGCGGCCGCGCCAGCTGCGCGTCTTTACGCAGGCCAACGGCACTGCCCCCATCAAAAAACAAGAGGCCGCACGATGAACTTCCAGCAACTCCGATCGATCCGCGAGGCGGTGCGCCGCCAGTTCAACCTGACCGAGGTCGCCAACGCGCTCTACACCTCGCAGCCCGGCGTGTCGCGCCAGATCCGCGAACTGGAAGAAGAGCTGGGCGTGGAGATCTTCGAGCGCTACGGCAAGCGCCTGACCGGGCTGACCGAGCCCGGCCGCGAGATCGTGCGCATCGTCGAGCGCCTGCTGCTTGAGGCCGAGAACCTGCGCCAGGCCGGCGACGAGTTCGCCGGCCGCCATACCGGGCGCCTGACCGTGGCCACCACCCACACGCAGGCCCGCTACGCGCTGCCGCGCGTGGTGCAGGCCTTCCGCCGCGAGTATCCGCACGTGACCCTCGCGCTGCAGGAAGCGTCGCCCACGCATATCGTTGAGCTGCTGCTGACGGGGCAGGCCGATATCGGCATCGCCACCGAAGCGCTGGCGACCGAAGCCGGGCTGACCTCGTTCGAGGCTTACAGCTGGCAGCACGTGCTGGTGGTTTCGCCCGACCATCCGCTGACGCGCCTGCCCGAGCCGACGCTCGAGGACGTGGCCGGTTTCCAGCTCATCACTTACGACGCCGGCTTTACCGGCCGCCGCAAGATCGACAGCGCCTTCGCCGAAGCCGGGCTGCAGCCGGAGATCGTGCTGACCGCGCTCGACGCCGACGTGATCAAGACCTATGCCGAGCTGGAGCTGGGCGTGGGCATCATCGCGTCGATGGCGTACGACGAGCGCAAGGATTCTGGCCTGGTGCGCATCAAGGCCGACCACCTGTTCGCGCCCAACACCACCAGCGTGGCCGTGCGCCGTGGTTCCTACCTGCGCGGCTATGCGCACGCCTTCATCAATATGTTCGCGCCGCACCTGTCGCGCGACACCGTCAGCAGCGCGCTGTCGGAGCAGGAGCGGCAGGCGCTGGCGGCCTGAGCGCCGCCCGTATCTCGGCCCGGCGCCGGGCTTTGCCCGGCGCCGGATGGCGTTGGCTGCACCTCGCCGCCTTCCGCGCGCGCCGTCCGCCCCCGCACGGTGCCGTTCGCGCCCCGTTTCCACCGTTCGTCGCAACAGGCTTTCTTCGCAGCCGGGTGAAGGGTAAAGTCCGTGCACGTGCCACGCATGGCCTTCCGCATCCGGATTGAACTTGCGCGGCGCTTTCCCGCAGTGCAACAGATATTGCGCGCGGCTGCCCCTTCGGCCCCTGGCCGGGCGATGTAGGCGGGCAGAAAAAGGGCAAGGGAGAGAGACGATCATGCGCAAAGAACCGCTGCTGCGCTGGCAGTGGCGCGGCTATGGCCGCAACCACCAGCATCCCCGCAACCTGCTGCTGCATATCGTGGCCGTGCCGATGTTCATGGCGGGCACGGTGCTGGGCGCCTATGGCATCCTGCGGCTGCGCCTGCCCGCGGTGGCGCTGGGGCTGGTGTGCATGGGCATGTCGCTGGCGCTGCAAGGGCGCGGGCACCGGCTCGAGGCCAACGCGCCGGAGCCGTTTGCCGGACCGGCGGACATCGCCGGACGCATCTTCGCCGAGCAATGGATCACCTTCCCGCGCTATGTGCTGTCAGGGCAGTGGTGGCGTGCGCTGACCGGTGAGTGTGGCACGCGCGTCACCTCGGGGGATTGCGCCGAGACGAGCCAACGCTAACATACCGCCATGAACCGCTGCATCTCCACCGTCGCCACCGCGCCCCCGTCGCGGCTTACCATCCTCGGGCGCGACCTGCTGTTCGTGCTGTGCATGAACACGGTCATCGCCGTCAGCCTCAACTACGGCTTCCAGACCGGCGGCACGCTCTGGCACAACTTTGTCTACAGCCAGCTGATCGGCCTGTCGATCTGGCTGCTGATCGATATCCCCCGCGTCGGCATCTGGTGGAACGACCGGCCGCGGCGCTGGCCTTTCCTGCTGCTGGCCGCCGCCGCGGTGCCGACCGGCGTGGTGATCGGCGGCTGGGCCACGCGCGTGGCGCTGGACCTGCCGCCCAAGTCGGTGGCCGAAACCGGCGACATGCTGCGCATGTGCCTGGTGGTGGGCATGCTGGCATCGGCGTCGATGATCTATTTTTACTGGTCGCGCGAGAAGCTCGCCTACCTGGAGCGCCAGGCCGCGCTCGACGCGCTGCAGCGCGAGGAAGCCGAAAAGCAACTGGTGCGCGCGCAGCTGATGGCGCTGCAGGCGCAGATCGAGCCGCACTTCCTGTTCAACTCGCTGGCCAACCTCGACGGCCTGATCGCCACCGACCCGCCCGCCGCGCGCCAGCTGCTGCAGCGCCTGATCGGATTCCTGCGCATGTCACTGGCCCACACCCGCGCCGAGCAATGCACGCTGCGGCAGGAGTTCGAGCTGCTGCGCAGCTACCTGGATATCCAGGGCATGCGCTTCGGCCAGCGGCTGTCGTATGACATCGACCTGCCGCGCGAGCTGGCCAAGGTCGAAATTCCGCCGATGCTGATCCAGCCGCTGGTGGAAAACGCGGTGACGCACGGTATCGAGCCTTGCATGATCGGCGGGCATATCCGCCTGTCGGCGCGCGCCGCCGGCGACGATGCGGTGCAGGTCATCATTGCCGATACCGGCGTGGGCTTTGGCCAGGCCTCGGGCAAGGGCTCGGGGCTGGGCATCACCCATGTGCGCGAGCGGCTGGCACGGATCTTCGGGGCCGCCGCCAGCATGCAGATGGAAGAAAACACGCCGCGCGGCGTGGTGGTGCGGCTGACGCTGCCGCTGGTGCGCCCGGTCGAGGCGCCGACCCTGACGCAGACGGTCACGCTGCCGGAGAGCATGCCGGTGTCGCCGGCGATCCAGCGGACCTGAACGCGCTGCTGGCGATCGCCGGTGCGAAGACAACGAGGGGCGCTGCGTAGGGCGGCGCCCCCAGCATCGCCCAGATTTTTTCACTGCCCCCAACCTCGCCCCCATGACCCCGACCCTTCTGATCGCCGACGACGAAGCGCTGCTCGCGCGCGTGCTGGAATCCGAACTGAAGTCGCTGTGGCCCGAGGCCCGTATCGTCTCGGTCGTGCACGACGGCATGGCCGCGCTGGCCGCCGCGCGCGAGCACCAGCCGCGCGTGGTGTTCCTGGACATCCGCATGCCGGGCATGAGCGGCATGGACGTGGCGCGCGAGCTGATCGAGTTTGATATCCCGCCGCTGGTGGTCTTTGTCACCGCCTATGACCAGTTTGCACTGGAGGCCTTCGAGCGCGCCGCGGTCGACTATGTGCTCAAGCCGGTGCAGCGCGAGCGGTTGGAGGCGACCGTGTGCCGCCTCAAGGAACGCCTGCAGGCGATGTCGGACACGGAGGACGACGCAGACGAGGAGACGGATGAGGGCGCCGCCATGCTCGACACCGACCGCCTGGGGCAACTGCTGGCGCGGCTCGAATCCCTGGAGCACGCCACGCCCGGCGGCGCGTCGCAGCGCCAGTACCTGCGCTTTATCAAGGCGCTGGTCGGTCAGGAGGTCCGCATCATCCCGGTCGACGAGGTGATCTACCTGGAGGCAACCGACAAGTACGTCAACGTGGTCTCCAGCGCCGGCGAGGCGCTGATCCGCACCAGCCTGCGCGAACTGACCCAGCAACTGGATCCGGAGCGTTTCTGGCAGGTCCACCGCGGCACGGTGGTCAACATCGACTGCGTGGCCAGCGCGGTCAACCAGTCGCTGGGGCGGCTGTCGCTGCGGCTGCGCGACCGGCCCGAGCTGCTGCCGGTGGCGCGCCAGTACGCGCACCTGTTCAAGCAGATGTAAGGATCGCAGCAAGCGGCGGTACCGCCACCCGGCTGCAGCGTGGCGCGGTTTTCCTCTATGATGCGGGCTTCGGCCCGCATTTTTTGCTGGCTCGCCGCATCTACTCCGCAGCCCGCAACCGCACCTTCCGCCCGCGCCATGTCCACCGCCGCCATCGATCCCGCCCGCAATCCGCTTCGCCATGACGCCCAGGTGATCGGGCTGGTCGGGCTGGCGCATGGGGTCTCGCATTTCTATCATTTGCTGCTGGCGCCGCTGTTCCCGTGGATCAAGGCCGAGTTCGGCCTGAGCTATGCGGAGCTCGGCCTGCTGATGACGGTGTTCTTCGCCGTGTCGGCGGTAGTGCAGACCGCCTCGGGTTTCGTGGTGGACCGCTTCGGCGCGCGTCCGGTGCTGTTTGCCGGGCTGGCCTTCCTGGGCAGTGCGGCGCTGCTGCTATCGGCCAGCAACGGCTATGCCGCGCTGCTGGCCGGCGCGGCGGTGGCGGGGCTGGGCAACGGCGTGTTCCACCCGGCTGATTTCACGCTGCTGAACAAGCACGTATCGCAGCCGCGGCTGGGCCATGCGTTCTCGGCCCACGGCATTTCCGGCAACCTGGGCTGGGCGGCGGCGCCGCTGTTCCTGGTCACCATCGCCAACCTGGCCAGCTGGCGCGTGGCGCTGGCGGCGGCTTCGGTCGTGGCCTTCGCGGTGCTGGCCGTGCTGGTGGTGCTGCGCCATGTGCTGGATCCGCGCGAGGTGCGCGACTCCGTGGGCCGTCCCGCCGCCAGGGCCGCCGGCGGCAGCCTGCTGGGCTTCCTGCGGCTGCCGCAGGTATGGGTGTGCTGGGCGTTCTTTCTGCTGACCACGTTCTCCGCCGCGGGCATCCAGAGCTTTGCGCCGACCGCGCTGACCTACCTGTACGGCATGCCGTTCACGCTGGCCACGGCTTCATACACCATTTACATGCTGTGCAGCGCCGGCGGCATGGTGGTCGGCGGCTTTGCCGCCAGCCGCACCAGCAACCATGACCGGCTCATCGCCCTCAGCTTTACCGTCTCCGGCCTGTTCGCCATCCTGGTCGGGTTGAACCTGTTCCCCGCGCTGCTGGTGCCGGTGCTGATGGGGGTGATCGGGTTTGGCGCCGGCATCGCCGGTCCGTCGCGCGACCTGCTGGTGCGTGCCGCCGCGCCCGCCGGCGCCACCGGCCGTGTCTATGGCGTGGTCTATTCCGGCCTCGACATCGGGCTGGCCTGCGGGCCGCTGTTCTTTGGCGCGCTGATGGATGCGCGGCTGCCGGCCTGGGTGTTCTTCATGATCGGCGGCTTCCAGCTGATCTCGATCTTTACCGCGGTGACGGTGGGCAACGGCAACCGCTCGCGCCGCGGCGCCGCGGCGCCGGCAGCCTGAACCGGGCCGGCGCCGCCGGCCGCCATTGCCTGCCCTCTGCGCGTCTCGCCTTGTTCCAGCCTGCCTCGAGGATGTTTCCATGACTTTCACGCCGGGCCATTCGAACCCTGACACTCCCCATTCGCACGAAGCCGGCGAGGTGCCGATGCTGGGCGGCCATATCCTGGTCGACGCGCTGCTGGCGCATGGCGCCGAGCTGGCCTTCGGCGTGCCGGGTGAAAGCTACCTGGCGGTGCTCGACGGCTTCCATCGCCGCCGCGACCAGCTGCGCTTTATCGTCTGCCGGCAGGAAGGCGGCGCCGCGGTCATGGCCGAGGCCTACGGCAAGCTGACTGGCCGTCCCGGGCTGGCTTTCTGCACGCGCGGTCCTGGCGCCACCAATGCCAGCATCGGCGTGCATACCGCGTTCCAGGATTCGACGCCGATGATCCTGTTCATCGGACAGGTTGGTACCGATTTCATGGATCGCGAAGCCTTCCAGGAAATCGACTACCGCCGCATGTACGGCGAGATGGCCAAGTGGGTGGCGCAGATCGACCGGGTCGAGCGCATCCCCGAATACATCGCGCGCGCCTACCAGACCGCCACCTCGGGCCGGCCCGGCCCGGTGGTGCTGGCGCTGCCGGAGGACATGCTGGCGCAGACGGCCGTGGTGCCGCAGCTACGCGGCTACGAGCGCGTGCTGAGCTGGCCGGGCGATCCCGGGATGGCGCGCCTCCAGCAAATGCTTGAAGCCGCCGAGCGGCCCTTCGTGCTGGCCGGCGGCAGCGGCTGGACGCCGCAGGCCTGCGCCGACCTGCAGGCCTTTGCCGAACGCTTCGCGCTGCCGGTAGGCTGCGCCTTCCGCGGGCAGGACCTGTTCGACAACCGCCATCCCAACTATGCCGGCGATGTCGGCATCGGCATCAACCCGGCGCTGGCCGAGCGCATCCGGCAATCGGACCTGGTGCTGGCCATCGGCCCGCGCCTGGGCGAGATGACCACCGGCGGCTACGCGCTGATCGCCGCGCCGCGGCCCGCGCAAACGCTGGTGCACGTGCACGCCGGTGCCGAGGAACTGGGCAGCGTCTACCAGGCCGACCTGATGATCCACGCCTCGATGCCGGCCATCGCCGCGCGCCTGGCCGCGCTGGAGCCCGCCGCGGCGCCGCGCTGGCAGCCCTGGACCGAAGCGGCCCATGCCGATTACGAGCGCTACCTGCAGCCGCCTGCGTATGCGGGGCAGGGCGTCGACATGGCCGAGGTCATCCGCACGCTCGACCAGATGCTGCCGGACGATGCGGTGGTCACCAACGGAGCCGGCAACTACGCTGGCTGGCTGCACCGCTACTTCCGTTATCGCCCGTTCCGCAACGGCGGCCGCGGCCAGCTGGCGCCGACCAGCGGCGCGATGGGCTATGGCGTGCCCGCCGCGGTCGGCGCCAAGATTGCCTTCCCGCGGCGCACCGTAGTGGCGCTGGCCGGCGACGGCTGCTTCCTGATGAATGGCCAGGAACTTGCTACCGCCATGCAGTACCAGGCGCCGGTGGTGTTTATCGTCGTCAATAACGGCATGTACGGCACCATCCGGATGCACCAGGAACGCGAATACCCGACCCATGTATCGGGCACCGAATTGCACAACCCGGACTTTGCCGCGCTGGCGCGCGCCTATGGTGCGCGCGGCGAGACCGTGACCTCCACCGAGGCCTTCGCCCCGGCGCTGCGCGCCGCGCTGGACGCGCCGGTGTCGACGCTGATCGAGATCCGCGTCGATCCGGACGTGATCACGCCGCGCACCACGCTCAGCGCGATCCGCGCGCAGGCGCTGGCCGGCGGGCAGCACTGAACCCGGCGCGGCCGCAACGGATCCTTACCATCCATCAGGAGACCATTGATGAAGCCTGTCACCACCGACCTGTGTGACGCCCATGAAGACCGCCTCGCGGCCGGCACCCTGCGCGTGATGGCGCCGGTGTTCCGCGCCTGGGGCAAGCAGGGTGCCTTTGCCGGCCCGGCCGCGACGCTGAAGGTGTTCGAAGACAATGCACTCGTGCGCACCGTGCTGGAAGCGCCCGGCCAGGGCCGGGTCCTGGTGGTCGACGGCGGCGGCTCGCTGCGCTGCGCGCTGGTCGGCGGCAATCTCGGCCTGCTGGCCGAGAAGAATGGCTGGGCCGGCATCGTCGTCAATGGCTGCGTGCGCGACAGCGCCGAGCTGGATGTGTGCGACATCGGCATCCGCGCGCTCGCGGCGCATCCGCAGAAGAGCCAGAAGCGCAACGCCGGCGAAAGCGAAGTCACGGTGCAGATGCCCGGTGCGGTCGTGCGTCCGGGCAACTGGATCTATGTCGACGCCGACGGCGTGCTGGTCTCGGACGACAAGCTGGAGGGCTGAGCATGCCGCGCGTCTTCGTCTACGGCACGCTGCGCGCCGGCGAGGTCAACGACCTGAATGCGGCCGCGCGGCGGCACGGCATTGCCGCGCCCACTCTGCTGGGCACGGCGACGGTGTCAGGCCGGCTCTATGACTTCGGCACCTATCCCGGGCTGGTGCTGGATGCGGCGGCCGGGCCGGTTGTCGGGGATATCTACGACATTGCCGATGCACTGCTGCCGGTCCTGGACGAGATCGAAGAGGTGTACCCGGGTCAGGCTACGCTGTTCGTGCGCGAGGAATGCGCGGTGCAGCAGGATGGCAAGCCCGTTGCCTGCCTGCTGTATCCGGTGGCGGAAGCCGCCGTGGCCGCGTTGCCGCATATTGGCAGCGGCGACTGGGTGGCCTACCGCCGCGCGCGCGATCCTGCCAGCCCCTGAAAGCGGTCAGGCAAAGTCATCCGGTCAACGGCGCCCTTGAGGCGCCGTTTCCTTTTGGCTCGCTTGCGACCAATCACGCGCATGCATGCCATTCCTGCGATTTTTCACGATGTGGAAAGCTGTTGCGGTCCGCAAAAATACATGGTTTGCGGAGCACAACTCCATTTCTCATGATGGAAGATTATGTCCCGCATCGTGAAATAAATTTCATAAGCATATGAATTTATTGAAGAAAAAAACTAAGCGGCAACTTCAGTTCAGGGTTGTTGCAACGCGGGAGCATTCCCTACACTCTTATATAAGACACATGACCTGAGACGCAAAAAACGCCCCCACAGGCGGCGCCCCAAGGCAGGTGATCAAGAGATTCTCAGCCATCCAGGCATCTTCAGGAGAGTGACCATGAACCGCCAAGAACAGATCCAGGCACTGCAAAAAGACTGGGATACCAATCCCCGCTGGAAAGGTATCAAGCGCAACTTCACCGCTGAAGACGTTGTGCGCCTGCGTGGTTCGGTCCAGGTCGAGCATACCCTGGCCCGCCGTGGTTCCGAGAAGCTGTGGAACCTGCTGCACACCGAGCCGTTCGTCAACTCGCTGGGCGCGCTGACCGGCAACCAGGCCATGCAGCAAGTGAAGGCCGGCCTGAAGGCCATCTACCTGTCGGGCTGGCAGGTTGCCGGCGACGCAAACCTGGCCGGCGAAATGTACCCCGACCAGTCGCTGTACCCGGCCAACTCGGTGCCGCAGGTGGTCAAGCGCATCAACAACACCTTCCAGCGCGCCGACCAGATCCAGTGGAGCGAAGGCAAGGGCGACACCGACTTCTTCGCCCCGATCGTGGCTGACGCCGAAGCCGGCTTTGGCGGCGTGCTTAACGCGTTCGAACTGATGAAGGCCATGATCGAAGCGGGCGCCGCCGGCGTTCACTTCGAAGACCAGCTGGCTTCGGTCAAGAAGTGCGGCCACATGGGCGGCAAGGTGCTGGTGCCGACCCGCGAAGCCGTCGCCAAGCTGACCGCCGCGCGCCTGGCTGCCGACGTCTCGGGCGTGCCGACCCTGGTGATCGCTCGTACCGACGCAGAAGCCGCCGACCTGCTGACCTCCGACGTCGACGACAACGACAAGCCGTTCTGCACCGGCGAGCGCACCGTGGAAGGCTTCTACCGCGTCCGCAACGGCCTGGAGCAGTCGATCTCGCGCGCGCTGGCGTACGCTGAAGTGGCCGACCTGGTGTGGTGCGAAACCGGCAAGCCGGACCTCGAGTTCGCCAAGAAGTTTGCCGAAGCCGTGCACGCCAGGTTCCCGGGCAAGATGCTGGCGTACAACTGCTCGCCGTCGTTCAACTGGAAGAAGAACCTGGACGACGCCACCATCGCCAAGTTCCAGAAGGAACTGGGTGCGATGGGCTACAAGTTCCAGTTCATCACGCTGGCCGGCTTCCACTCGCTGAACTACTCGATGTTCAACCTGGCCTACGGCTACGCCCGCAACCAGATGAGCGCATTCGTGGAACTGCAGGAAGCCGAGTTCAAGGCGGCCGAGAAGGGCTTCACCGCGGTCAAGCACCAGCGCGAAGTCGGCACCGGCTACTTCGATGCCGTGACCCAGACCATCGAAGGCGGCCAGTCGTCGACTACCGCGCTGAAGGGTTCGACCGAAGACGAGCAGTTCTTCGAAGACAAGAAAGTGGCCTGACTCTCCTGGTCACTCCGCCGGCTAGTGGGTCCGGCGGATCGGGGGGCGTGCGATCATCACGTCCTCCTTTTTAGGCGACGCGCCGTTCTCTCTCAGGGACGGCGCGCTTTTTTTATTCCCAATGCTGGAGCGGGTTAGCGGGTAGGTGTTCAAAACTTGTTCAAAATTCGTTTAAAACCTACGCAGCGTTGATGCTCACTTTGATCGGCTCCAAGCCGCGATTGTTGGCGTAGAGATCCGCGATAGCATCGCTCATGTGGCCAAGCAGCGCCTTGGTATCGATGCCGCCCTGTTCCATGTAGAGCCGCTTGCAGAGGCTACGAATCTCATGAAACGTGGGCGCGTCCTCGCCGTGGATGCCGGCCAATTCCCTGGCCTCAGCAAACGAGATCGAGATAGTGCTGAGGCGTACCGGGTCGCCTCGCTTGGTCGTGCCGATCGACCTGACATGGTGGATCAGGTACTTGCTGACGACGCCTGTGGATTTGCAGCGCGCAATCACGTCTGCCAGCGACATGCCGACAGCGTCCATGCGCAAAGCTGTCGGAATGGCAATCCGTACCGCGGTCTTCGACCGCTGCAGGACGGCGACCTCGCCCTTGACGAACGAGCGCTCCCAACGCGCGACAGTTGACCGATCCTGGCCTGACACCAGCGCCAGCAGCATCGCATTCGGTAACCAGTCCGCTACCTCCGGGGCCTTGTCCAAGATCGCGTTGAACTCGGCCAGCGTCAGGCGTCGACGCATCACCTTCACCTTGACCTTCTCAGTCAGGGCGGCGGGGTTCCTGTCCATCCAGCCGAGCGCAATGCCCTTCGTGCATATTGTGGTGACGCGTGTCCTTATCTTCTTTGCATAGGCCAACGTGCCTTTTTCCTTGATGGCTTCGAGCATGTCGGCAATGTCCTTGGTGGTCAGCGCTGCGCATTCGATATGCCCGATGGCGTTGCGGATCACCCGGTCAAAGCCGTTCCGCGCGACCACAGTGGAATGCTTTACCCCATCGGTTGGCATCTTCTCGATCAGCTGCGTGACCGTCTCCTTGCCGGCTGACACTCGCACTGCGAGAGCGCGGTCTACCGCGCCGCGCTCGACTACCAGGTTTGCCTCCAGCGCTTCGTGAATCGCCTGAGCTGTCGGCACCCGGCCGATGACATGGGTCTTGCCGTCGCGAGGGTCGCGCCAGGTGAAATACCCGGGCCGCGGCTCGTGGAGGTTGGGCGGGAAGTGTGCACGCTTGCGGATACGGGGACGGGCGGCCATGGCTCTTTATTGTGGGATGCGGCTGGCGAGGGAAGGGCGGGCGACACCGTTTTGGAAGACCGCGTTTTCCTCCACATAGTAGGAACGGCCGACCTTTACGGGAGCCGGATAGATCTTGCCGTCGCGGATCCATAGCCGCGCGGTGCGGATTGCTGGCGGCGGGTCGAATTGCGACTTAAGCCATTCGTCCAGGCGCTTCTTCATTTGCTCTCTCCAATCCGCCAAGCCCGGCGGGTCAATTCGATGATTCGTTCTGCTTGCTGCATTTACAGGCTATACGTTGTATTTCAAGATTACAGGCTATCGGCTGTGAAACGCTCCGGCCGCGTCTTTGCCGCGATGTAGAGCGGATGTTTTGGGCTGCCGTCCTGATTCAGGCCGAGGTGATGGAGTCGGTTGCCACGGCCGCACATGCGGACGATTCGCAACACTTCCGCCGCGCGCACCGGCGCCGCCTTGTGCGCGCCCCAGGCGCAGATCACCAGCGAGCAGTTGTCGATCGCGTCCATGATTGCCACGTTATTCCGGTCGGGCCGATCGCCAAGCGGCGCCGGATGTGACAACAGCCCGTCGGGATCTGTCGATCGCAGCGGAAATAGGTTGACGACCTCCAGCCCGCCGTACCTGCCGGCAAGCGCCCGCTGCATGCACCTGGTGATGGTCGGATCGTTGACCTGGTGGTCAGCCGTCGAAGGGTTGAGCATGATGAAGCCGAGCGCTGGCCGGCTGTCGTCCCAGACGCGCCAGAGGCGGTATCGGTACTGCTCACAGTCGGATAGGAGGCAGCCGGACTCGCCGTCGAGGGTCTGGATGGTCAGGTGCTTCATGCTACGATCTTCCGAAACAGGGGGCTACCATGGGCATTGAGAGCTACAAGGACTACACAGTTCGTGGCTTTGCGAAGCAACTGGCTGATGGCTCGTTCGAAGCCTTTGGCACCGTGCAAAAGGACCATCTCGTTCTGGAGGCGTCGGAGCCTCTGGGCTCTTACGCAACGTTCAACCTTGCCGTCGCGGCAGGCATCGCATGGGCGAAGGCGTGGGTCGAGAATCAACGCGGAACCCTCCTGAATTCCACCACCCACACCCACGGGTTGGCCTCCCAGGCGCCGGCGCCATTGATGCTGTCCCACAGCGCGCGATACGAGGCTCGCGGCGAGTAGGTGCCGTCCACACCGGCCTGGCCGTAGAGGCTCCAGAATCCATTCGTGGTCTTCTCGATGCCCTCGGCGATCGCGTCGGCCTCGCTGCAGTCGTTCAGCCGCTCGACGCGCACGCCGGTGACTTCCAGCCGCAGACGGCACAGCGCGCGCGGCATGTGGATGCTTGGCTTCCAGGTAATCTCGTCGGCCGTAGGAATGCGCTCGTAGCCGGGTGGCACGCACGCCGGGTAATCAGCTCGGTAGACTGTGGGGCCCGGGTCCAACGGGACCGGCTGTGCCCACGTCTCGCGCACCCACAGGCGGTCGCCGTGCTGGCCATAAGGGCTGCACAGGCACTCTCCGGTGCGCGTATGCCAGATGGCGCCCTGCAGCGGTACGGTTTCGCCTGCGGCGGTCCGGCCGCCGTTCTCTCCGCCCATCGTGGTCGGCTCCCACACGCCGAGCGGGTTGTTGTGCGGCAGCTTCACGATGCGCCGGGTTTGAGTTTTCCGGCCGTCCAGGATGGCGCGCACCATGGAGCCGCTGAAGAGGATGGGGCGTTCTTTCGTCATGCTAGGATGCCTTCAAAGGACTGGAGACGGCCATGGAGCGCGTGATCGAGTATCGTGGATTCAACATTCACCTCGATGTGCAAAAGGTGTCCACGGACATGTTCAACGTCTGGTTCGAGATTGAAGGACCTATGAGCCCGCCTGGGGTCGCGGCCATAGGCAAGCGCATCAAGGTGTTCGGTGGGCCATACACCGAGCGTTGGGCATACCTTGTCGCCGAGTTGGCTGGCAGGGCCGCAGTGGACGTGATTCTGGGCACCGAGGATTAGGCCGCGCCCAGCAGTACGGAGGGAGCCATGGAACGACGTGTCACGATCGGCGAATATGAGGTTTCGATTCAGGCCGACCAGAACAATGACTCGAGTAGGCCAGGCTACGTAGTTCGCTATTCGATCATTCGCACCGATGGCCGACCTGTCCGAGGCGACCTTCTCCAGGTCCAGTCCTACGATCTCATCGACGGTACCGACTATTTTGTGAGCGTCGCTGCCGCCCTCGACTACGGCGAAGAAAAGGCGCGCCAAGATGTTGCGACCTTTTGATTGGCGGGTCCTGGCTCGCAGCACGGCGCTGGCGTTGTCCGGCATGGGGTGGATGTAATTCTTGGCGTGGAGGAATAGGCTTACCTCGCCATCCCTATCCGCCTTTCTTCCTTCGCGTGCTACGCTACTTTGGAGCGATAGGAGGCAAGCCATGGCGAACTTCGAAACCGATGCCGAAATACTCGAGTGGATTGATAAACACAGCGAGGACGAATTTCGGCAGAACGTAGAGCGCCACGCATTCGGTGACAGACGTTTAGAGAACGCTCGTGCATATCTCGATAGGATCGACAGCGAGCGAGCCGAGATACGCGAGGAACGAGCGCTTTTGGCGACGGAGCGGGCAGTTGAGGCGGCGCAGGACCAAGCCGAGACTGCGCAGCAAGCACTCCGCATTTCGAAATGGGCTCTTGGTATAGCTCTCGTTTCCGCATTTGTGGCCGTTGCCGGGTTGGTCGGAAAATAGGCCATCACATCGCCTCCGCATGCTGTGCCACAGACAGCGCCACGGCCACCGGCCGCACCCAGACCGGCGTGGCCGAAAGCATGAAATTCTCGCCCGTCTCGGCCAGAAGTAGGGTGGTGCCCATCACCTCGGCGATAGCCTGGGCGGCGTCCGGCGGCACCGCGTTGCCGATGCGCTCGCGCCAAGCCTGATCGCTGAGGCCGTCCAACTCCAGGTACTCCTCCGGCTCGATCAGCGACTGGATGGCTGCGAGCTCCAGCGTGGTGAAAGGACGGTGCCAGGTGCCGTCGAGCGCGCGGATGATGGCCACCAGCTTGTCGTTCGCCGCCGGCAGTCGCGGATCTGCGACCGACCAGCGGCCGTTGTCGTGGCCAGCAGCTGCCGACACCGCGCCGCTGGGCTGATCCCAGCCCACCACGCCGTAATGCCCGCCCGTCAGGTAGTGATCGCCGGGCTCGCGACGCATTCCGGGGCGGGGGTCCGCCACTGCATATGCGCCCTGGCCGGTATCGCTGCGCCCGATGACCGTGCCGGCCGGCTCGTCGTAGCCGGTGATGCGGTACTTTCCCGCACCCTCGAATCCAGTCGATGCGCGCGGGTCCTGCACGCACTGACCAGTGCCGTGCGCACTGGTGACCGCGCCGACGGCTTGCTGCCACGGAACGATCCGGAACTCGTTATTGTGCTTGGCCGGGCCAGCGTGGCGCGGGTCGGCGACGCTGAACGTGCCTTGACCAGGTGACTTAACGCCGATGATTGCGCCCGACGCCTCGCCCCAGCGAAGCACGCCGTACTGCTGGTACTGTGCCGCGTTGGCCGGGCCGCGCGGGTCCGCAATTGAGAAGGTGCCGTTGCTGGGCAGCGACTCGCCAGCCACCGCGCCGGCATGCTCTTCCCAGTTCAGGACACCCAGCGCGCCGTTGCGGCGCTCGGGCATGATCAAGTAGTCCCGCAGATGCCCGTCGACCACCTCCAGGCGGTTCAGGCTGCGCCAGTCGCTGCCGGCCTCGACGAACGCCAGGCGCACCCACGTTTTCCACTGCAGAGACGGCACGCGGTGCATCGGGCCGCCGGTGGCGTCACCAGGTTGCGGCATGCGACCGAGCACGGTACCGACGCCCTGCAGACGCCGCAGCTCGGGCTCGTACAGGAAGGCCGGCACCTTCTCCATGTGGCGCGCCACCAGCAAGAAGCGCTTGCGGCTCTGCGCAAGGCCACCGAGCTCGCCGCAGTCGTGGGTGGTCTCGTTCACGGCATAGCCGTAGTGGCGCAGGATCTGGTTAATCTGGTCCAGAAGGTGCCGGCCGCGCGTAGCCAGCCGCGGCACGTTCTCGAACACGATCAACTCGACCGGATCATCCTTCCAGGCTTCACACATTAGCCAGACGCAGCGCAGCGTCAGCTCGTTCAGCGCCTGGTACTTCGGCGTGCGGCTTAGCGTCTCAGACAGAAGGCCTGAGGCACCCTTGCACGGCGACGAGATGAAGACGCAGTTCGGCCGTTCGTGCCCAGCAGCGCGCACGATGTCGTTCGACGTGGCCTCGCGCCAGCCGACCGGCGGCTCTTTGCCGTGGAAGGCCGTGTACTGCTGGCGGGTGAACAGATCCATGACCGTGCATGGCACGCCGACCAGTTGCTGGAAGTCGCGGGCCGCTGCCGGGTCGACATCGATGCCCCCGATGCAGCGCCACTTCGCGACCATGTTCCCCACCCGGGATGCGGCCTTCTTAAAACCCTTGGCACCGCCGCCGAGGCCGCAGCAGAAGCCGAATGTCTTGTACTCGTGAATGATCATGCTAGGATGCCTCGCAAAAAATTGGAGAGTGGGGAAAATGCTTCGGCGTGCATGGCAGTGGTTGGAATTCGGATTTGCTCTTTCGGCGCTCACCGTCATTACTTTGGCTTGTCACGCAATGTGGCCAGACAAGGACGGCATGGCTGCTTGGTTCCAGGCAATTGGTTCCGTAATAGCGATCTGCGTCGCGATTTGGATTCCCGCGAGGCAGCGGAAACTGGAGCGGGAAGCACTCGTTCTGGAGCAGCTTGAAGCGTCGGTTGTCTTGGCGAACCGAATGAACGTCCTCGCGAACGATTTTGTGTTCCTGCTCCTTGCTATGGGGGCCAAAGTGCGCGGCCCATGGACCTTCGAGCTTGACGTTGTGGCAGTTAATGATTTGCTTGCGCGGCTGCGCGACTATGAACGTGATGAAGTTGATTCGGTTCGCGCAGGGCTTGCATTCGATGTTCGACACCTCGCGCGCGAACTCCAGATGCGTTTTCCGTTGAAGAACGGCGCCCCCCAACCCTTTGAGGACAAAGAGCGGGCCATCGCTAACCTTCTCGAAAGAGCAGACGGGCTGGTCGAGCAGACCAAGATTTTCTGCTGTCGAGCAGAGGTCCTTTTCAAGGATGCTCAAAATAACCGCGGTGCAGGCCTCTTTCATAGTTGATCCTTGATCGATACGAGGAGGGCGGCCATCGGCCCGAACTTCACCCAGCGCGCGAGCGGCCAGTGGGGCTGCTTCACTGCGGCGCGCTTGATCTCGTGCGCCAGCTTCTCCAACTGGGCGAGTTGAAGGGACATGACGGCGTGCGCCTGGCGGCTGATGGCCAGCGCTTCCTCGGCGAGTGCTGCCGCGCGCTGGGCCGTCATCAACTGGCGGCGCAGTTCAGCGTTCTCGCGCTTCAGCGCCGTGGAGTCGCGCGCGAGGTCAACGACGTCTTCGTTCAGTCGGCGCGTGGCCATGCTGACTGTGGTTCCGATGGGCCAGGACATGCTGTTATGCCTCCACGTTGGTAGCTGCTTGCTGAACGTCCGCTGCGAGCTGCTGGTCTGCTACGGAAGCGAACAGCCGGGAGTAATTCCACGTCGTGTCGCGAAAGACACGGCCGTCGCAGAAGTCTTCCAGGCAGGCCAACACGTCGTTGGCGATGTCCTTGTCCTCGGTGGTCTCGATCTGGAAGCGGTCCAGGGCATCGCGCACGCGATATGTGCCTTCTGACCAGTCGCCGCGCGTCTGCTGCATAGCGACCGCCAGATCCAGGCGCTGGTCCTTCGAGCGCAGCGCTTCCAGGATGTCCGGCCAATCCGAATCCTCGTCCAAGCCGTGGCGCAGAATGATCGACACCAGGGCGATGTTCTTGCGCCGCTCTTCCTTCTGGCGATCCGCTTCGGCCGCGCGCTGCTGCTCGGCACGTTGCGCTTCTTGCGCCGCGGTCGCTGCATATTCCTCGTAGCGCTTCTTCAGCGACTCATAGGTCGAAGTGGCGGAGGCAAAGCCGTCGGAAACAGCCACATGCTTGGCGAGATCGCTCAGGTATCCGGCGGACACGGTCTTGCTCTTCGGATAGCGCGCACGCGAGGCGTGGTCGCGCTCTGACCAACTATCGGGGATGCCGGCCGCCTTCATCATGCTCACGATCCGATCCCGCAGCGCCTGGTTGTGTGCCAGTGCGGAAATGTTCTTCTCGTGCGCCTCGACGTCTTTCGTGCGCGCAGCTTCCAGCGTCTGCATGGCATAGGCAGCGATGCGCGACGCGCTCGGTTTGGAATAGCCGAGCTTCGCAGCGTGCTCATACCCGCTCGGGTGGCTCTGGCATTTGCCGACGTGGCCGACCATCTCGATCGGCATTGCCTTGGTGATCTCTTCCATGTCTAGTGCGCTGGTAGGGTGGGCGGGCCGGCGACTTTCGAACCAAAGGAGAAAGGTGTCGCGCGCTCTTTTTCAGGACTCGGCGTTGTCCCGCCGCCGGCCTGCCCGTTGAAAAGGTGGGGTACTCGCTGCACTGTCTGCGCCGCCTACCGCGCATAGCGGCTGACTCGGCATCTCCCGGCTACGGGCTTCACGCTCAGCCGCGGTCGGACAGAATCCGCTTTCCCCCGTTGATCGTCAGGCCGCTTCCTTCAGCTGCGCCGGCTCGTCGAAGTGCAGGCTCATGTGAACTTCCTGCCCCAGCAGCGACAGCAGCTTCGCGGTGGTGGTCTCGTCCGGGTGCGCCTGCACGCGAAAGTTGACGAACACGGTGCCGCCCTCCTGGAAGTCGAAGGCGACCTTGTTGACCTTCGACTCGTCCAGCACGATGTCGAATTCTTCGCGCACGCCGTTGTGGATGCGTAGCACCTGGTGCTCCCAGTCGCCTTCCCACTTCACCGCGCCGAGCTTCGGGTTCTTCAGATTCGGTAGGTAGCAGGCATCCGTCACCAGATCGCCCTGCACGGCCTCGTCCTTGTGGTAGAAGGCCGCCTTCAGCGTCGGCGAGAACTGTGACAGCACGTCGTTCGACAGACGCGCCTGCAGCTTCAGGTCCACGCCCAGCACGTTGTCGTCGCCGTGCTTCTCGTTGCGTGTGTTGATGTGGAGGATCTTGACCAGTTCGGTATCGAGTTCGAGCATGGGTATGGCTCCGGTGATTAAGAGGTGGGTCAGGCCGCGCGCGCGGACATCACCGCGTCGGGGTAGGCTTCAACGCCGGGCAGGCGCATGGCGTCTTTCTGAGCCTTGGCGAGCTGATTCAGGCCGGACTGGTTGACGTCGAGCAGATGCTGGTGCTCGGGGTGCTCGGCGACGAAGCGGATCAGGGCCATCTTGTCGGTCAGGCGCGCCTTCCAGTTCTGGCGCGTAGACAGGCCGGCGACCTTCGGCGCCGCGGTCACGACCGGCACGGGTGCCGCGACAACCATGTCAGCCGTGTTGGCGATTGCCTCGGCTTCAGCCGCGCCGGCGGCGGCCGTCTGCTCGGCCTGCTGCTTCAGTTCCTCGGCCTTGCCCTGATCGCCGGCCGCGGCGGCGGCGATCGCTTCCTTCGCGATGCGGTCAGCCTCTTCCTGTGCCTTACGAGCGGTCTCGCGCGCCTCTGCTTCGATGCGCTCGCGCTCTTCACGCGCCAGGCGCTCGGCTTCGCGACGCGCTTCATCTGCCTTGCGCTGCTGCTCGCGGTCGTAGGCCAGCATGGCGCCCTTCAGCGCGGTTTCGGCTGACTGCAGGAAGTCTTTCGGCGCGCGGAACAGGTCGTTGACAGCCTTCACGGCTTGGTTAAGAGGCCCGGTGATGGCGGTGCGCTTCTCCTCGACGTCCTTGGACAGCGCCTTGACGGTTCGAAGGTCATCGGCGGCCAGCTCGTACATGGTCGGGCTGTCGATGGTGAAGGACTGCGCGCTGACAAGCAGCTTCTGCGCCTTGCCCGTCAGCACGATGGCTGCGCTGGCGTCATAGGCGACGGTGCCTTGGGCGTTGGTGGTGTCGGTCATGGTCTTGATCTCCGGAGGCCGCGCTCAGGCGGCGTGCTTGGTCTTGAAGCGGTGCAGGGCGAGGCAGCCGAGGAAGGTCGGCCAGTCGTCCGGATCGGTCATTTCATGCAGGCGGTAAGTACCGTCGTCGCGCAGTTCCACCGTGTAGCGGCCCTCCACGCGCTTGCCACTTACCTTCTCCACGGCGTTCTTGTAGGCGGCGGTCTGCGGGCCGTAGCTGGGAAACATGCCGCCGGTCTTCAGATCCCAGACGCAGCGCTTACCGTCGAGCAGCACCAGGCGGTCGTACGTGCCGGCGTAGCGATGCGACGGGTGATAGACGCGCTCCTCCATGCCCAGAATTTCAAAGGGCAATTCGGTGCGGAGGCGGATCCACGCGTCCAGATAGGGCTGCACGACTTCAGGCACCGTCGACTCGTCCAGTTCGCCCTGGTCGTACAGTTCCGTCGCTTTGTGCACGGCCGTCCCGAGCTGGCGCTTGTAGGCCAGCACGTCGGGCTTGATGAACGACAGGTCGTTCAGCGGCGCGAGGATCTGCGTCACGCTGGGGATGCGCTCACCGTCGACGGTGTAGGTGTGCGACGCCTCGTCGAAGAGCAGGGCGGACATCAGCAGCTCTCCTTGATGTAGTCCTGCAGCGCCACGAAGCCGTCGCGCGTCAGGCCGTCGAGGGACTCGGGCGTCGACAGGCCAATCGCCTGCAGTGCATCGGCGACCGCGATGTCGGCGCTGCCGAGCTTGCTGCGCACCCACTGCTTCTCGCCGTCGGTGGCCAGGTCGTTCGCTTCGACATCTTCGAACTCGCGCGACTGCTGCGTGCGGCGGGCCGGCTGTTCGGTGGCTGCGCGCTCGACCGGTTCGGCCTGCTGCTGGGAGCGAGCGGGCTGCTGCAGCGTCGTCGCTTCTTGGTGCTCGATCTGCTTTGCCTTGGGCTTCGCTTGCGGCATGGCAACTACCTGGCCGGCGACGGGCCGTGCCACGTCCGCGGCGCCCATGTCGCGCTCAACGATGCGCTGGGCTTCGTCTTCGTCGTAGATGCCGGCGAAGCCAAATGCGAGGCGCGCCGACTGGATGAGCGACTTATGCCGATGCATGCGCTTCGGGTGGGTGTCCCATGGCGTGGCGAAATTCAGTTCGCGCACGACTTCATCGAAGTACTCGCGAACAGCAGTCGGGCGGTTGCGGTCCTTACGATGGATCACGCATTCGATCCACAGGAAGGACAGCTTCCCTTTGTGCTGCGCAGTTTCGTCGGAGTAGATGAACTCGTAGCCGTCGAACTGTGGGTGTTCGTTGATGATCCGGGACCAACCGTCCACGCTGACTACGGGAACGATGCCGTTGTTCTTGTCGGGATAGGCGTAGATCTCCTTGGTGAAGGGATTCAGTCCATGCTGATCGGCAACGATCAGCAGAGCCGCCATTTGCTCGTCGGTGATCTGCGCGTCGCCGCGCTGGCGGAATGCCGTGGCCTTGAGCGTGGCCATCAGCTTGTTCGCATCGATGCTGTAGCGGTTGGCAAATTTGGCAACGAGGCTTTGGTTCGGAGCCGGGCGCTCGACGGCGGCAGTGCTCATGGTGCGGATCTCCTGTTGATGGTGGGATTCAGGCTGCCGGCGCGGCTTCAACCTTCACGTACGGGTACTTCTTGTCGTGCGGCTTGATCTGCTTGTGGAAGTGCGAGCCGATGGACTCGGCATCGCGCAGCGCAGCGAAGTCGTCGGCCGTGACGTTGCTGTAGTGGTAGAGCGAGGTGGCCTTGCCGTCGTAGCTCTTGAAGCGGATGGCCAGCGTGTTTGTCTCGGCGTCGTGGCCAATGCTGTGGATCTTCGAGGACTCGACTTCTGCATGTCGATCTGGGGTGCGGCTTGTTCCATGGTGGTCTCCAGGTAGAGCGGGGTTACAGGGCGCCGGCGCGGATCGCGACGGTCAGGTACCAGATCACGCCGGCGGCCAGGCCGAAGCCAATGGCGCCGGCCCATTGCCGGCCGCGCGTGCACTTTGCGCAGGCCAGCAGGTCGTTGGATGCGGGGTCGTAGGTCATGCGAGCCCCAGCGCCTGAATTGCGTTGGCCAGCAGCAGCACGCCGATCGCGAGCCAGGTGGCGGTGCGCAGGCGCTGCAGGTTCTTCGCCTGGCGCTCGCGCAGCGCGTTGAAGTCGCTCATGTCGATCACAGCGATGCTCCTTTCGATACGCAGCCGATGATCAGGACTGCCAGCAGGCACACGCCGGTCGGCACCAGGTAGATCAGCACCGCTAGCAGTAAGGCGTAGCGCTTCACGCTTGCTCTCCACGAGCTTTGGCAAGGACAGATCTGGCCGCCGAGATGGCCTGGATCTGCGGCCAGATGACGCCCGGCTTATCAAACTGATCCAGCAAGGCCGTCAGTGCTGCGATGAGTTCTTGCTGCAGGTTTGCGCGTGCTGCCTGGCGGGCGGCGGCTTCGGTCGTGGTCATCACGCAGCCCTCCACACGCGCTGAACTTGAGCAGCAGCTTCTGCGGCCTCTTCGGCCACCGCTTCCTGCAGCAGCAGCTCGGCGTAGAGCAGCACTTCGGTCTTGTCGATCGAGCCCCAGGCGACGCGCTTCTCCGCCGCGGCGATGTAGTTGCGCAGCAGCATGGTTGCTGCCTTGCCGCCGGCGAGGCGCTGGAGGAACGCCTTCTCGGCGCTGGTGCCGTACGACAGTTCGGCGATGACGGCGGTGGTCATGCTGCGTACCTCCGCGAGAGGGCCAGGTCATCGGCGGCCAGCGCTTCGAGGTGACGCACATAGGCCGGCGCGAGGTTGTCGATCATGTCGATCGTCTCGCTGCCATCGACCATCAGCTGGCGGATGTCGTGTGCGACGAAGGCCGGCGTGCGGCCCGGGGTAGGGGTGGTGAATTCGCCGATGACAGCCCAATACAGGCCGTCGGCGGTAACTACTGCGCGCTCCTGATCCGCGCGCACCACTGGGCGGCGGCAGATCTTGGCGTAGGTGGCGGGGCTGGACATTGCTGGCTCCATCGGTGAGGCACCGGGGTCGGTGCTGATGGAGAAATATTAGGCAATGCCATATTTATATGTCAAGAGGCATTGCCGTATTTTTTGAGAGGCAGTGCCTTATGAGGGTGCCGAACGTTACCTACCCCGCAGTCGGTCTATGTCTGTTGTGGGCGGGCAACAAAAAACCCGCCTCATGGGCGGGCTATTGGCAATGGCCGGCGAGGGTTAGTCGCCCGGCTTGATGGTTCGGAAGATCGCGATGGGGGTCACCCCGAAAGCACTGCTCTTGCGACCCATGAACGTCCTCATGGCATTGAGGATGTTGATCATGCCGTCCTCCAGGTCTAGCTGCTCCCCGGGGATAGGTTGGGGCAGTGAATCTTCGGGAAGCGCGTCGATAACACCCAGAAGGTGCCATTCTCCCGCAATCTCAGCCCCATGCTTCAATGCAAGGTCCTCTGGATTGATCAGCATGTTCTCCGGAGGAAGGGTCGTCCAGAGTTGCTTGTCGTCCACATAGAAGGTTGCTTGCAGCGCGTGAGGCATCTTGGCGATCACGCTCGCCATCAGGTCGTTTTCTTTCTTTTTCGCCGCAAGGAACTGTTGCTTGATCTTATGATTTCCTCCGTTTGGCAGCGCTTCCGCTACTTGCTTAGTGACCATCTCACCGACAAATGGCCATAGTTCTTTCAGGAAGCGAATATCGATGATGCGCATCCGACCAGTAAGCAGCGCAAGCCCTCCAATTCGGGCTTCTTCCAGGTTCGTGGAGATGTAGTTCAACTCATCGAGCTTCTGCATGGCTTCGATGGGGAGGAGCCACGTGGGATCAAACTGCCCCTCAAGGGACCGCTCGAACTGGCTGTTGCCGGCGAACTCCGTGGCTATCAGCTTCGGGATACCTACAGTTAACTTGTCCCCGTCTGTGCCACCGTGCTTCTCCGTCCGCTTTACTTGGGTCGGAGCACCACTTTCTGGATTGAGCTGCGAGAAATATAGAGCGGCGCGATTTCTGTCTAGGTACGCGAAATCACAGAGGTATTCGGTGCTTTGTGAGTCTGACGCCACGTTGGATCCTTTCTTCCGCTTGTTTTTTTTCGGAGTCAAACGCAGCCCGCCGCTCGCGCATCGCGCGGATCATAGCTTCAGCACCCTTTACTACCTCCTTCGAGGCAGTCTGGTCGGCTTTGATGATCTGCTCGAGGTCGTCGAGGGGCGTGGATTTCATGGTGTCATCCCTGATGGTCCACTTGATTATAGGCTACGTCTGTTTTTGGCTTGTTACTGGTCGGTAGGCTTACGCCTGCTCGCAACTCTTAGTCATGTTTATCCCCAGGTGTTAGTTCTTGCTCGCGCCGTACTTGACTGGTTCGGGTAGGGGGTCGGGCTTCGCTGTGGTGCAGCCCTTTTCGATGGCTGCCGCCTCAAGCTGCTGCGCACGCTGGTTTGCACTGTCGACCGCTTCCGAATACGCGATGTGATTGCCGATGCCGAAATTCCAAGGCACGAAGTCGCGAGCGTCAAGTCGTACCGATTGCCCTTCGATTTTTGCCCGGAAGCCTTGCACCTTTGCCTGCTCAATCTCAATCTCGCGGCAGGTGAGCGTCTGCCGCTCGAAATCAGTCAGGGGCGACTGGGTGCCGTAGTTCTTCGTAGCACATCCCTGAAGTGTCAGCAGGCCGAGGCCTACCGCAACGATAGCCTTGTGCATAGCTTCCCCCTTGGCGGATCGTTATTGCGGAATAAGCTTGCACCCGCAGTGCTTGCACTTCCGAGCGTCGCGGAGCACGAGCTCACGACAGTCAGGGCATTTGACGTGCGTTTCAGGCGTTGGTGTGCCAGTCGCAATCGCCTTACTGGGCAGGACCAGTACGAAGATGAAGCCGATAAGAGGCGAGAACAGGAGGGAGATCAGGAACCAGCCGAATCCTGATCGGCCCCGGCGCGCAGCGAGAAATGCGCAAGCGATGCTTAGTGCGACCCAAAGAAAGGCGACTTCCATCTACGGCTCCCTTGTCACAGAAGGCTGTCGGTCCAGACGGCACGGCCAGCGATCATGGTTCGGTCGTCAGGAGGCAGAATTTTGTCCGGAAAGGCAATCTTGTCCTGGTTGTCGCTCTTGATCATCCAGACTTGTGCGCCCGCGGCTGGGTTGTACTCGCGCACCAAGCGCTTCAATACCAGGCCATCGTATGGAGTGCAGATCGCGTAGATCTTGTTCTCCTTGGGTTCCGTGTCTTCGATGTTCACGAGGACTTTGCGGCCGTCCTGGATGGTAGGGCGCATGCTTCCGCCGGACACGTGAATCATTCGAGCTGCTCGCTCAGGGACGCCGAGCTCTCTGAGCTGCTCGCGCGAGAACACGTGCCCACCGCTTACCAGTACGTGATCATGGAAACAACCATCGCCACAAGAGGCGACAACATCAAGCTGCGGGACCAAAACCGAATCTTCTTTTGTTGGGGAGGGCCAATCTTGTCCGGCCGGGCCGGGCAGGGGATTGTAAGCGCCCGCAGAAGAAGTTTGTCCGCTGGGCTGCACCAGAGTGGTCATCGGAAAAGACCCTTGCGCAAAATCTAATCCCCAGTGCTCGGGGCCGACAACGTCGGAAAAGTACGCGACGAGGTCGTTGATCCGCTCCTTTGCGATGCGGCCGAATTTCACCCAATCCTGCACAGACGCGGGCTTCACGCCCATGGCATCCGCCAGCGCCTTCTTCGAGACGCCCTTCTTTAGCCTGGCCTGCTCTATCGCAGCGCCGAGTTTTTCACCAGTAAGCATTGCCTAATTTGACTCGCTACGGGCCACATGCGGCAATGCCTTGCAATAATAAGGCAATGCCATATAATTGCTCTCATGAGCACGAAACCCATCACCTCCATTCAGCGGGCCAGCGAAGCAGTCGGCGGTAAGGCTGCTCTCGCTCGCCTGGTCGGCGTGAAGCCTCCCACGGTTCAGCAATGGGCGACGGGTGCCCGGTCTGTGCCTATCGAGCGATGCGTTGCCATCGAGCGTGCCACAAAGGGCGCCGTGACCCGCAAGGATCTTCGGCCAGACGACTGGCAGCTGATCTGGCCGGAGCTCGAAGCGGACAACGAACGGCTGAAAGCGACCGACGACGTTCAGCCACCCACGGGACGATCCACCCGTCGCGAGGCGGTCTAGCTCTCGGGATCTTCCTTGGCGACCTGAACCATGGCCCGCGTCCCGCGCAGCTTCTTTCGGAATTCTGTCAGCCAGGGGTCCCCGAGGATCACGGGGCCGCCGCACAAGCGGCATGTCTTGGCATCGGCGGCGATGTCCGTCTGATTGCCGCAGGTAGCGCAGTGCGAAATCTCGATCTTTTCGGCTTTGGGCATGGTGGTCTCGGTCCATGGCGCGGGTAGTGGGCAGTTTAGCGGCATCGCTCTGATGCCTTCTTTTTTACGGGAGACCTAAGTGTCATTTCCAGTGTCAAGTGTTGCCACTCAGGAAGAGCTGCCCCTGATGTGCCTGATGGAAAAGCCCCGCGCCATCGAAGAAGGCATCGTTGCGTCTATTGCCGACGAATCTGGCCTGATCCGCAAGGCCATCGAGCTGAGCCGCTTCAAGTTCATGGAGAAGACGTACGCGGGCTACCTTGGCCTGTCGCCGTCGCAATTCTCCAAGATCAAGAACGGCAGGGACGGCGCCGGCAAGGTATGGCACCTGCCCATCACCAAGATTGCCCGCTTCGAATGCCTGGTCGGCCATACGTTGCTCACGCAGTGGATCGCTCACCAGCGCGAGCTGATGTTCTGCGAAGACCTGCGCGAGCTCCACGAGGCTGAACAGAAGGCCGCGGCACTGCGCGCGAAGCTGCTGGGGCGGGCCGCATGACCCTGATGGAACAGATCAACGAGTTACTGCACAGGATCACCGTAGCCGAGACCCGCGAGGTCCGCATGGCCCTGTGCTCGCAGATTAAGCAGTTGCTTGCCCAGCTTCAGGGCACGACTGGGGGAAGGTAGTAATGGCTGGACTCGACTGGCTACGGCTTTGGCATGACATGCCCAACGATCCCAAGTGGCGAACCGTTGCTCGGGCATCTGGGCAACCGATTGCGCTGGTGATCGCGACTTACCTTCACATGCTGGTCGATGCGTCACGAGGTGTCACGCAATGTCACGACGCGTCACGTAGTGTCACGCGCGGTGTCACGGATGTCACGAACGAGGATATCGCGAGCGCGCTGGACGTCGAAGAAGGCGCCATTTCTGCCATCCGTGAGGCCATGCAGGGTCGCGTTCTTGACGGTGATCGCCTGACCGGATGGGATAAGAGGCAACCGAAACGCGAGGACTCTGGCAACCCGGAAACCGGCGCCAAATCTAGCGCTCAGCGGAAAAGGGAACAGCGGGAAAGAGAGCGGGCAGATCGTCGGACGGATGAAGGTCACGACATGTCACGCGATGTCACGCAAGGTCACGATAGAGAAGAGGAGAGTAGAGAAGAGTTAACTACAACTACTACTACCCCTAACGGGGTAGTTGTCGACAGCGCCCCCGCTGACGACCTTATCGGCGACGCCGGGGGCAACAAGCAGCCCAAGGCTGCCTGTCCGCATCAGGAAATTATCGCTCTGTACCACGAGCTGCTGCCGATGGGACGAGCGGTTCGTGACTGGACACCTGCTAGGTCTTCCCACCTGCGCACTCGGTGGAACGAAGACCCCAAGCGGCAAAACCTGGATTACTGGCGCCGCTTTTTTGGCTATGTCGCCAACTCCCCATTCTTGACCGGCAAGGTCACGCCTCGCGATGGTCGCAAGCCTTTTCTGGTCAGCCTCGACTGGATCGTCAAGGCTGAGAATTTCGCCAAGATCCGCGAGGGTCAATACCACGAGGAGGCCGCGGCATGAACGCCCCCGATGATTTCCCGCAGTCCCGTGCGCTGTTCAGCATCGAGGCCGAGCAGGCCGTACTGGGTGGCCTGCTGCTCGACAACAGCGCTATCGATCGCATCAGCGGTCTGGAGCCGGCGCACTTCTACCGCGACGACCACCGCGAGGTCTATGGCGCGATCTACCGCCAGGTTCTGTCCAATCGGCCAGCCGACGTCGTGACCGTGTTCGAGGTGCTGCAGTCGCAGGGGAAGGCCGAGCGCGTCGGCGGCCTCGGCTACCTGACGCAGCTGGCCCACAACACGCCCAGCGCCGCGAACGTCGCGCGCTACGCCGAGATCATCCGCGACCGAGCCATGCTGCGCGAGACCGCCGTGGCGGCGCGCAAGGTGCTCGAGCTGGTCGAGACGCCGAGCGCCATGAAGGGGGCGGAAATCCTCGACCGTGCGCAGGCGCTGATCGGCGGTGTCGCACAGATCGGCGTGCGCCGCGAAGCGAAGTTCCTGCGCGACTTGGCCACGCCGTTCGTCGAGGGCGTCGACGAGCGCTATCACGGCTCCGGTGACCGGGCTATCCCGACCGGCATCGGCTCGCTCGACCGTGCGCTCAATGGCGGCCTGCGCGGCGGCAACCTGGTAATCGTGGCCGGGCGCCCCTCAATGGGCAAGACGGCGCTGACGACGGACATCGGCCTGAACATGTCGACCGACTACAGCGTGCTGCTGCAGTCGATGGAAATGTCCGATCAGGAGATCGTCGGCCGGGCCATGGCCAACCGCGGCGGGATTCACCTGTCGGCGCTGCTGTCCGGGCGCCTCACGGATGCCGACTGGCCACGCCTGACGTACGCCGTGCAGCACACCTGTGACCTGAACTTTGCGATCGACGACTCGCCGGCCCTGACGATGCTGGAGGTCCGCATGAAGGCCAAGGCCCACAAGCGCAAGCACGGCCTGGACGTGCTGATCGTCGACTACATCGGCCTGATGACCGGCGGCGAGGAAAAGATGCGCACGCAGCAGATCGGCGCCTACTCGCGCGGGCTGAAGGCGCTGGCCAAGGAACTGAACATTCCGGTCATCGCGCTGGCGCAGCTCAGCCGCAAGAACGAGGAACGGCCAGACAAGCGGCCGATCCTGTCCGACCTGCGCGACTCCGGCGACATCGAGCAGGACGCCGACGTCGTGATGTTCGTGCACCGCCCGGAGATGTACGACCCGAACAACGACGAGCTCAAGGGCTATGCCGAGGTGTTGATCCGCAAGCAGCGCAATGGCGCGCTCGGAGACGTGCCGCTGCTGTACCGCGGCGCCGTGACCAAGTTCGACGAGTGGACGGGCCCGCTGCCGATGCTGTCGGCCGGTCCAGCAGTGCGCAAGCGCGGCATCGCCGCAGATCTGTGAGGACAGCATGACCGACTTCTTCGAAACGGTGACCGCAACGGAAGCGCCTGATTTGCAAGGGAATGCCCCCGCAGCATTGGGTACGCCGGCGTGCAACCTGAACATCCTGGCCATCGACATCGGCACCACCACCGGCTGGGCGCTGGGCATGCGCGACGGCGCGCTGCACAGCGGTAGCGAGTCCTTCGCGCCGCGCCGCAACGACGGCCCTGGCCAGCGCTGGCTGAAGTTCTCTGCGTGGCTGGGCGAGCGTGCGCGCCAGGCCGGCGAAATTCACGCCGTCTACTACGAGCTGGTGCTGCGCCACACCGCGGTGCAGGCCGCACACGTGTACGGCGGCTTCGAGGCGCACCTGCAGGCGTGGGCCGACCGCAACCGGATCCGCCTGGTCGGTGTCCCGGTGCCAGTAATAAAAAAGGCGGCGACGGGGAAGGGCAACGCCGACAAGGACGCCATGATCGCCGCCATGCGCGCGCGCGGCTATCGAGTGGTCGACGACAACCATGCGGATGCACTGGCGTTGCTGGACCACGCCCGCAAGCAGGAGGCCGAGTAATGGGAACCGTCGTCCAACCCATGTCGCTGCAGGAGGCCTTGCGTGCCGCGTTCCTGCGCGGCGAGAAGGTCATCGCGCACCGGTTTGCCGTGCAACACGGTTTCTCCCGCCAAGGTGTGAGCGATGGACTCAAAGTCATGCAGAAGCGCGGGCTGCTGACCTGTCGAGAACTTGTTCCGGAATTGCCGCGCAAGCCGCCGCTGGAATTCACCTGCATCGACATGGCCGGTATGCAGGCCTTCCAACCGAGACAGCAAAACCAAAACCCCATGATCAGCCGGCGCAGAAAGCCGGGACCGTTCAGCGCGCTGCTGGATGTCTGGGGAATCGGCCACGCCGACATCCGGCTGCCGGCGATTCGGCATCTCATGAACGACCCGGAGGTATCGCTATGAACTGGAACGGCTACTGCTGCTACTGCTGCTACTGCGGCGCCTTCGGGCACCGCGCGGACAACTGCCGCTGGAACCGTGGCGTGCGACTGGTGAGGCCGCTATGAGCAACGGTCATGGAACGTGTCTGAAGTGCCGGGGCGATGTCCAGGTGTTTGGCTCGCGCTGGTGTAAGGAATGTTGGTACCCCGGCATCGATGAGACCTACCAGCAGTATCGCGACCTGATCGAGGAAGGGTACAGCCGCTACCAGGCGAAGGTCATGTCTGGCTGGGGCGACCCGGACGAGGCGAGGGAGGCCTGAGCGATGGCCGCGCTATACCGCGAGTTCACTCTCAAGTCGCCGGGCATCTGGCCGACGGTGCTGGCCTTCATCAAGGCCAATGCGGCTGCCTGTGCCGAGAAGGGCCGCCCGCTGCGCATCATCGTGACGGCGGAGGAACGGCGCCGGACGGGCGAGCAGAACGCCTTTTACTTCGGGCCGGTGCTGCGCGACATTGAGGAGCAGGCCTGGATCGACGGCCGCCAGTTCAAGCGCGACACCTGGCACGAGTACTTCGCCGACTTGTTCGCGCCGAAGGTCGAGATCGCGCTGCCGGACGGTCGGCTGTTCACGCGTCGCAAGTCGACGTCGGAGTTCTCGGTCGGCGAGTTCAGCGAGTACGTGGCCAAGGTGCAGGCGCACGCGGCCAACGAGTTCGGCGTAAGTTTTGACGGGGTGCACGGATGAGTGTCGTTCACGTTGTTTCAATGTCCGGCGGCAAGGACAGCACGGCCACTGCCATCATGGCGATCGAGCAGCACGGCCGGGAAAACTGTCGCTTCGTATTCGCGGACACAGGTAATGAGCACACTGCGACCTACGATTACGCCTTGGACTACCTGCCCGGCGCTCTGGGAATCCAGGTGGATGTCGTGCGGGCTGATTTCGCCGACGAGTTTGCGACCAAGCGAGCTAACCTGGCGCGGCTGGCTGCCGGCGAGCCGGAGAGCGCCGTCTACGGCCGGCGCAAGTTCGACTACCCGTGGACTCGGGAAGCAGCTGCGCGCGCGCTTGAACTGCTGCATCCGACCGGCAATCCGTATTTGGACATGTGCATGCTGAAGGGCGGCTTCCCATCCAGAAAGCGCCAATACTGCACCGACTATCTCAAGACCCAACCGCTCACGGCCTACGCACTGGACATCATCGATGAGGGCTATGCCGTCTGGTCTTGGCAGGGCGTAAGGCTCGACGAAAGTCATTCGCGCCGTGTGCGATTGCAGGGCTCGGGCGCGTGCGTGAAGTCTTTCGAGGAAGTCGGTGGCGGGCTATACAACTACCGCCCCATCTTGCGTTGGGCCGTGCGAGACGTCTTCCAGGCACACGAGTTGGCCGGCATCAAGCCGAACCCGTTGTACCTCCAGGGCATGGACCGGGTGGGCTGCATGCCGTGCATCAACTGCAGCAAAGGCGAGCTGCGAGAGATTGCGCGCCGCTTCCCTGCCGAGGTCGAGCGCATTGCCGAATGGGAGCGCCTGGTGTCCGCAGTGTGCCGACCACGTTCGCCGGTCTCGTTCTTCCACCTGGGGACTCAAGGACATACGGGGCAGGACTCCACCATCCACGCGGTGGTGGAATGGAGCCGCACCACCCGCGGCGGCCGGCAGTTCAGCCTGCTTGAGCAACTGGAGGATGCTACGGCGTGCTCGTCTGCCTATGGGCTGTGCGAATGACGTTGCCCGCCTACATGTTCCGCGACCCTGCGGTGGTGTACGAGCAGACCGAGGCCCGCAGCTGCAAGGGCTGCATCCACGAGAAGACCGCGCGCCTGATGGGCACCACGCACACGGTCTGCACCGAGCTGCTGCCGGGCGGCAAACGAAGGAATCACGGCAAGCGTTGCCAAAGCTACAAAGACGGGGGAACCAAAGAATGACACCACACAAGCAACTGATTTCGCACGATCCGGAGCACGGCTTCTACGGCGATTGCTGGCGCACCTGCATCGCCTGCCTGCTCGACCTGCATCCCTCCCAGGTGCCGAACTTCGTTGAGGGCGTCGATCAGCCCGCCGCAGAGAAGGCTGCAAGGGCGTGGCTGAAGGCGCGCGGCTACAACCTCATCAAGCTCTGCATGCTGGCCGACTATCCTGATGCCGCGGCTGAGTGGTTCGACGACATGCCGTACATCCTAGTCGGGCAGAGTCCGAACATCCCCGGCATCGGGCATTGCGTCATCGGTCGCGGGGCATTCGAGATGCTCTGGGATCCAGCTCTGAGTGGGCTCGGCCTGGCCGGCCCTTGGCAGGATGAGAACGGCAACCGGGTGTACTGGATCGAGTTCATCGTGCCGCTGCAATTGCCGGAACTGAAGGAGTCCGCATGAGGGTATCTGAACTGGAAGGGGCGCTGCTTGATCTCTGGGTGGCGATTGCGGAGGGCGAGCGGCAAGCCCCACAGCATCTGGCACCGGATCCTGACACTGGCCGCTACTGGTTGCAGCAGGGCAACTATGGCAGCGTGAAGGAATGCCCGCGCTACTCGAGCGACTGGGCAGCGGGCGGGCCGATCATCGAGCGCGATGAAATCTTCCTGAATCCGCCCGGTGCGGTCCACTACAACGGTGGCCCGAACAACGGCTGGAAGGTCTACGGACACTGGCGCGCCACGGTCTCGGCATCCACCCGCACGCTGCCGCCGCGGAACGCAACCCAGGAAGCGCTAAATGTGCGGCCGGTCGGGCGCGGTGCTGGCGCGACGGTGCTGGTTGCTGCCATGCGCGCGAAGGTGGCGAGCCACTACGGCGAAGAAGTCCCGGAGGTGACCCAATGACGAAGCCCATGTTCGCAGACGTCTCGCACGCCCTGCACGTGTCCTACCTGGTGCTGTCACTGCCGCCGCGGCAGAAGGCGCCGTTCCGCAACATGCTGATCCAGCTGCTGGAAGCGATCGACGAGCCGACCGCTGCGCAGGAGAAGTGGCTGGCCGAGCTGCGCGGGCCGGCGGGGGAGTACGATCCCGACCGGCTGACCATGGACGAATACCGGGCGCAGTACGCCATGATCACCGACGCGGCGAAGACCCGGCTGCCCAGCCCGGAGTACGCCGCGGTGCTGGCGCGCTACGCCCACGGGCAGGAAAAGCTGGCCGGCTGCAAGCGACTGGCCATGTTCGCCCGACGGTCGTGCGGCATTACTGCGCTCGGCCTGCTGCTCGACCTGACGATCCGCCACTACCTGCCGCGCAAGCAGCGCGACCTCCGCGCGCTGGCCGAGAAAGCCAAGGTGGGCACCGACCGGGTGTTTCGCGCCGCGCGCTGGATGGACACGAACTTCCGCGCGCTGGAGAACCTAGCGCTGGAGCGGCTGGAGCCGTCGTTCGTCGCCCACGGGCTTGTCCCAGATCGTACAGCGTGCGAGTCGGCGGAATCCGTTGCTGCGTAAGGGATAGCGGGGATATTCCGCTTGCTTTTTTCAAACAAGCGATGTAGATTTCTCCCAGACTCAGCCAAGCCCCGCCCGAAGCATTCGCGGCGGGGCTTTTCTCAGGTTCATGACAGCCACGGAACAATACGCGCTCGGGTTAGGCATCTATTGCCTGATCGGGACTACATGGGGACAAGCCAGCGCCGTGGCGAGCGCCCGACATGAAGGGATACCCCTGCCAATTGGCAATGGGTTGCAGGCACTCATCTTGTTTGCCGCCCTCGGCAGCATCGTCTACGGTTGGTTAGCTCTACGATTCGTAGACGGACCCCATTTTGTCTGGGTGCCTGCGGTCGTTGCATTGTTCATCGGCATCCGGATCGGGAATTTCATTCTACGGGCCGCTGATGACGGTTTTGGCCGCACCCTGTCTGCACTCACCGTCTTCGCGGTCCCTGGCCTTTTTCACCTCGTGCTCTAAGTCGTCAGCCTTTCCAGTTTCCGAAGCCCGCCCGGTTCGCGCCGCGCGGGCTTTTTCGTTGGAGCCGCGCCATGTCCCCTCTCGTGATGCTTTACCTGTGGTGGGGCGTCTGGGTGCAGGCCTGCTGGCCCAACTGCGACGGGTGACCAGGGGCAAGCCCGTACAGCGCGCATCCCTCGCGCGACAGTCGAGGGTTCGCTTGCTGAGCGAGTATTAAAGAAGTCGGCCGGGACCAGACCCACAAGGGCAAAGCTGGGGCGATGCGCGCCTCCCCGGGATGATCACACACGGACGCCACAACGTCGCCGGATGCGTAACCGGCAGATCAAGATGAAGAGCCCGCGCGTGGCGGGCTCTTGGGCGCTCGGGCATTTCTTGTGGTTACTTTGTCGCAGGCTCGAGATTGTGCCAACTGATTCCAGCAGCTTCTGTTACGAGGACGCGAAACTTAACTTTCGTCACCCCTGCCGCGGCCACTGCACGCTCACGCACCTGTTGGCGAGTGAGGTCGACATTGATGTAGTACTCCGCATCGGGCAGCTTATACGTCTTGCCACCGTCGCTAGTTATGGTTTTGCTAAAGCCTTGCTTTTCCATCGCCGGATGCAAGACGTCGGTGTAATCGTCCCAGTCAGCGTCTTGCAAAACGAGACGCACAATGAACATCGCCATTTTTTCTACCTTTTCCAGTTTTAGTTGTTTGGGAAGTTGCCCACACTCACATATGGGGCAAGCCCCGTGTGCAGCAAGATTCACGTAAACCCTTACTCCCCCGGCCGGCGGTGGGTAAAAACACCGGCAGCAACCCGACGCGGTGACAAGCCAGTCTCCTACCTGCGGTGCGGCAGCGCAGGCTCTTTAATGGCGGTGGGCGGGTTGCATTCCCTAGATCAGGCAGACCCACGGAACGTCTAAGCCTTCTTCTTCCGGAGGACGACCTTGCCTGGCGAGGCTTCGATTTCCTCGTAGTCGCGCAACACTGCGAGAATCAGAGTCACTCCAACGAAGATGACAAAGATGATGGTCGCCAACTCCATCCCGGTTAGGCCCACCGCTACGATGCCGGATACTCCATAGGTGAATGGCGTCGCGACGGCCAACGCGCCGATGGCGGCAAGGGCGGCTTTCGAAAGGCTCTGGACCTTGTAGGCCTTACGCACTGTGTCCGCGAGGCTGCCCATCACAATGATTTCGTGTTCGCCTGATTTGGCGGCGCGCTTGAACTCTTCCTTGGTGCGAACAATGGCCATGTCTGATTGCCGATATAGGGGGGAATCAGGCGAGTCTAAAGTGCTGAATTACCGATTCGGTACCCGGCATAGGTGGGGTGAAAATCGCTGACAACCTACCGAGTTGGGGGCGCGGCGATGTGCATAGCCGCTGGCCATTCTGCGAAACAACCCTATGCAATCTCCCTGAGGTCGATCTATGGCACGTTGCGGAGCTAAGACCCGCAGCGGCGCGCCTTGCCAGTCCCCGGCAATGCCGAATGGACGCTGCCGGCTGCACGGTGGTCTCAGTACGGGGCCCGGCAAGGGTAACCAGAACGCCCGGAAGCACGGCATCTACAGTCAGGTGCTGACGGCCGAGGAAGAGGAACTCTGGGATCAGGTTGAACTGGGGAAGGTCGACGACGAGCTGCGCCTGTGCAGGCTGCGCCTGATGCGCGCCATTCGGGCGGAGTCCGAAGCCAAGAACCTGCCGGAACTGGAAGAGCGCGCCGAGAAGCCCGGTAAGCCAGCCAAAGGCAAGCGGAAGGCGCCAGTCGAGCTTGAGCGCAAGTTCAAGCGCCGCGACTATGCGGGCCTGATTGACCGCCTGATGGGCCGGATCGAGAGTCTGGAGCGCACGCGGCTTGACCTGCTCAAGGGCGGCGCCGGTTCCGGCTCGTCCAGCACCTCCAAGGAAGAACTGCTGCGCGAGATCGCGGAAAGGCTGCCGGACTGATGGCCATCAACCTCCTCCTGCAGCGCGAGCTCGACCGCTGGTACAAGCTGATCGACCATCCGGTGCAGACAGCGCTATTGCAGGCGGTGGAGAACGGCGTCCGGTTTCCTGTGGTGCCCGCTGGCCGCCGCTCTGGCAAGACCGAGCGCGCGAAGCGGTTTGTGGCCAAGCAGGCCATGAAGAACCCCCACGAGCGCTACTTTATTGCCGCGCCGACCCGGGATCAGGTCAAGAAAATCTACTGGACGGACATGAAGCGGCTGTGCCTGGCCAGCCTCTGCACCCGCCCGCCGTCCGAGACCGAGCTGATCATCTTCCTCGATAACGGAACCGAGATTCATCTGATCGGGCTGGATCGCCCGGAGCGGATCGAGGGTGTTCTGTGGACCGGTGGCGTTATCGATGAGATCGCTGACATCCACCCGGAAGCCTGGGAGGCGAACATCCGGCCGGCCCTGGATACCTTCAACCCAGAGCGGCCAGACTATCGGGCGTGGTGCTGGCTGATCGGGGTGCCCGATGGTCTGAACCACTACTACGACATGGCGCAGTACGCTGAGAGCGCCAACGACCCGGACTGGCAAGTCTTCCACTGGAAGAGCGCAGAGATCCTGCCGGCAAAGACCATCGCCGCAGCCAAGCGCCAAATGTCGGCCAAGCAGTTCAAGCAGGAATACGAGGCCAGCTTCGAGACGGCTACCGGCCGGATCTACGAGGACTACAGCCGGGACAATTACACGACGGCGACGATTCAGCCGAACGAGCAGCTGCTGTGGTATCACGACTTCAACTTCACGCCGCTGTCATCCGGCATTGGCGTGCGGCGCGGGCAAAGCGGCCGCGACCTCTACCTGCTGGAAGAGATCGTGCTGACCAGCGCGGTGTCGCGACAGTCGGCGCTGGAGTTCGTGGACCGCTTCAAGGGTCACCAGAACCGGAACGTGATCATCTACGGCGATCCGGCGGGGCGCGCTGGCGAGAAGCACGGCCATGCCTCGGACTACACCGAGATGGAGAATATCCTCCGGGAGAACGGCTGGACCTACACCCGTCGCGTGAAGCCCGCCGCGCCGGCCATCAAGGACCGGCAAAACGCTGTGCGTGCCAAGGTAAAGAACGCAGCCGGCGAGGTGTCGCTCTACGTGAACACGACAAAGGCGCCGTACACGCACAAGGGCCTGGCCACCGTGCAGTTCAAGAAGGGCTCCACCTTCCTCGAGGAGGAGACCGACTACCAGCACATCACCACGGCTATCGGCTACATGGTTGACTTCGAATTCCCGGCGGTGAAGACGAACGCCACCGTCGCGCCGCTGCGCGCATAACCCGACCACCACCATGGCAAAAGAAGTTCGAAAGGAGTCCGCAGCCGTCGCGGCGATGAAGACGTCGCTGCCGCTGATCCGGGCGCTGCTGGGCGGCACGGGTGCCATGCGGGCTGCCGGCAAGGACTACCTGCCGCAGTGGCCGAACGAGGAGAAGAAGAGCTACGACGCGCGACTGGGTGTCGCCACGCTGTTCCCGGCGTACAGCCGGACGGTGGAAGTGCTCGCTGGCAAGCCGTTCTCCAAGCCGCTGACCCTGAGCGACGATGTGCCGACCCGGATTCAGGAATGGTGCGAGGACATCGACCTGCAGGGCCGGAACCTGCACTCGTTCGCCGCCAACCTGTGCGAGGAGGCGCTCGGCCCGGGCCTGTGCGGCATCCTGGTCGACTTCCCGACCACCGAAGGTCAAGGCCTGCGCACCCAGGCAGCCGAGCAGGCCGCCGGCGTTCGCCCTTACTGGATCGAGGTCAAGCTGGACAACCTGCTCGGCTGGCGGTCGAAGCGGATCAACGGCGTCGACATGCTCACGCAGCTGCGGCTGCTGGAGGTCGTCACCGAGGATGATGGCGAGTTCGGCGAGAAGCACGTCGAGCAGGTTCGCGTGCTGACGCCTGGTGCCTGGGCGACGTACCGCAAGGTCGAGGGAAGCACCGACAAGGACGACTGGTCGCTGTTCGACCAGGGCGCCACCACACTGAAGGTGATCCCGTTCGTGCCGGTCTACGGCAAGCGCAAGGCCTTCATGATCGGCGTGCCGCCGCTGCTGGACCTGGCGCACATGAACGTCGAGCATTGGCAGTCCAAGAGCGACCAGCAGACCATCCTGCACGTCGCCCGGGTGCCGATCCTGTTCGCCAAGCTGCTGGGCAGCGAGACCGAGATTACCGTGGGCGCCAATTCGGCGGTAAAGGCCGAGGACCGCGACGCCGACATGAAGTTTGTGGAGCACGGTGGCCAGGCCATCGAGGCAGGCCGCAAGTCGCTGCTGGATCTGGAGGACCAGATGCGCCAGGCCGGTGCCGAGCTGCTGGTCATCAAGCCGGGCAATATCACCGAGTCGCAGACGCTGGCCGACAACGAGCAGGGCGCGTGCGCGCTGCAGCGGATTGCCGGTGACCTCGAAGACGCGATCGACGCCGCGCTGCAGTTCACCGCCGAGTGGGTGGGCGAGGCCGACGGCGGCCACGTCACCGTGTTCAAGGACTTCGGCGCGGCGACGCTGGCCGAGGCCTCCGCCGACCTGCTGCAGAAGATGAACGTTGCCGGCACGCTGTCCGACGAGACGCTGTTCGAAGAGATGCAGCGCCGCGGCATGATCCGGCCCGACCTCAAGTGGGAAGACGAGCAGATCCGGCTCGGCACGCCTACCCCGGGCCGGGCGCCCGTGACCGCGTAAGCCATGAAGAACCTGTCCGACATCCTCGCCGCGCTGGCCGTCGAGCGTCAGCTGGACCTGAACCGGGTGCTAGGGCACGAGGCGAACCTGGTGCTGGCGGTCATGGAGTCCCTGTTGGACGACGTCGAGGCCAAGATCGGCGCGCGGCCGCTGACCGAGTACCAGAAGGCGCGGCTGAATCAGTTGCTGTCCGACGTCCGAGACCTGGTAGCCGACCGGTACGAGACGCTGCAGGGCGACCTGTTCGACGACTTGAAGGATCTGGCGCGGCAGGAAGCCAAATGGGTGCTGTCGAGCACCAACGGCGCCGTGGGCGTGGATCTAATGCGCGCGCTGGCGCCGACCTCGACGCTGAAGGCGCTGGTCGACACCGGCCTGTTCCAGGGAGCGCCGCTGGGCGACTGGCTGGACCGGCAGGCGGCCGACACCGCGTTCCGGTTCGCCAACGAGATCCGGCTGGGCGTGGCGGCGGGCGAGACCAACGCCAAGATCGTCCAGCGCATCGGTGGCTCGACGCGCACGGGTCTGGTCGGCGTGTTTGAGACCAGCCGGCGCAACGCTGACGCCTTGGTGCGCACCGCGGTGCAGACCGTCAGCACCCGGGCGCGCAACCTGACTTGGCAGGCCAACGAGGACATCGTCAAGGGAAAGCAGCAGGTCAGCACCCTGGACGGCCGGACGACGGACACCTGCATCGCCTACGCCGGCGCGTCGTGGAATCTGGAGAACAAGCCGATCAACGGCACGAAGCTGCCCTACAACGGCGGCGTGCCGCGGCACTGGGGCTGCCGGAGCACAGAGATCCCGGTCCTGAAGACGTTCCGGGACCTGGGGCTGGACGCCGACGAGTTCACGCCGACCACGCGCGCCAGCATGGACGGGCAGGTCGCGGCTGACCTGACGTTCTCCGACTTCCTGGCCGGCAAGAGCACAGCCTTCCAGAACGAGGTGCTGGGTAAGGGCAGGGCGGCGCTGTGGCGCGAGGGCAAGATCACGCTGCAGCAGCTGCTGGACCAGCGCGGCAACCCACTCACGCTGGAGCAGCTGCGCGCCAAGTACGACAAGTAGCACGACGAAATATTCCAGATTTATTCCAGCGCCCGCCGGCTTCGGTCTGCGGGCGCTTTCTCTTTGCCCAGCGCGGTGGATGCCGCAGGGCGCATCGCGGCGGATGCCGCAACAGCATGCGGGCGGATGCCCCAAGGAAAGTCACCATGCCATTCAAGTACGACGAAGCCGGCAACATCGTTCTTCAGGAAGTCAGCGGCAAGAAGCTGCCCGTGTTCATCGGCGCCGACGGCAAAGAAGCGCCGTTCGATGGCGACAGCACGGTAGCGACCATCTCCCGTCTCAACGGCGAGGCCAAGAGCCACCGAGAGCGGGCAGAAGCTGCCGAAACTACCCTGAAAACCTTCGAAGGCATCACCGACCCGGCAGCGGCCATCAAGGCGCTGACGACGGTGAAAAACCTGGACGACAAGAAGCTGGTGGATGCCGGCGAAGTCGAAAAGGTGAAGGCCGAGGCGATCAAGTCGGTGGAGGAGAAGTACGCCCCTGTCGTGAAGAAGGCCGAAGACCTTGAGGCGCAGCTGAATTCCCACCTGGTCGGTGGGGCGTTCTCGCGCTCCAAGTTCATCGCAGAGAAGTTTGCCGCCGAAGGCCCGGCTGGCGTGGAGATCGCGCAAGCGCTCTTCCATAACCGGTTCAAGGTCGAAGATGGCAAGGTCGTGGCCTACGACGCGGCGGGCGGCAAGATCTACTCGCGCACGCGGCACGGCGAGCTGGCCGATGCTGAGGAAGCGATCGAGATCATGGTCGACTCGTACCCCCACAAGGCGCACATCCTGAAGGGATCAGGCGCTTCCGGTGGCGGTGCGCAAGGCGGCGGTGGTGGCACCGGTGGCAAGAAGACGATCACTCGTGCGCAGTTCACGCAGCTCAGCCCGGCGGATCAGGCCGCTGCTGCCCGTGACGCAAACACGGTGATCACCGACTAGGCAACTCCCAAGCAATCCTCGGGCCGCAGATCGCGGCCTTTTCCTTTTTGAGGGTCAAATCATGAAGAGCACTTTCTCCAAGCTGCGCCTGATGGCGCTGGCGGTGGTGTCGTTCGTCGTCGCCCTGTACCCGGTGGCGACCGTGGCCAAGGTCGCGTCCCGCCTGTTCGAGCTGATGGAAGACGCGGTAACGCGGCCGCCGCAGCGTGGCATGATCGCCGGCGCAAACGTCCTGACGCCGCTGATCCCGACGCTGTACGAGGCGCTGAACGTGGTCTCGCGCGAAATGGTGGGTTTCATCCCCGCCGTGAGCCGAGACAGCAATGCCGAACGTGCAGCGGTGGGCCAGACCGTGCGCGTGCCGCTGACAGAGGCCGGTGCGCTCGAGGACATCACCCCGGGTGCGACGCCTGCGAACAGCGGTGACACCACGCCTGGCTATGCGGACATCGTGATCACGAAGTCCAAGGCCGCGCCGATCCGCTGGAACGGCGAAGAGCAGAAGGCTGTGGGCTCGACGGGAACCTACAACAAGATCCTCGCGGACCAGTTCGCCGACGGCATGCGCAAGATCGTCAATGCGATGGAAGTGGACTTGGCCATCGCCGCGAAGCAGGGTGCGTCGCGTGCCTACGGTACCGCCGGTACCACGCCGCTCGGCACCGCTGGCGACCTGTCCGACCTGGCCGGCGTTGCGCGGATCCTGGACGACAACGGCGCGCCTGTCGTCGGTCGACAGATCGTCTTCAATTCGGCGTCGATCGCGAACCTGCGCGGCAAGCAGTCTGTGCTGTTCAAGGTGAACGAGGCGGGTTCGAGCGACATGCTGCGCAACGGCATGACGGATCTGCTGCAGAACATGGCCGTGCGCTACTCGGCCGGCATTGCGCAGCACGTCAAGGGTACCGGCGCGAGCTACGTGACCTCCGGCGCGACCGCCGTTGGCGTGCGCGACATCGCGCTGGTGACCGGTACCGGCACTGTGCTGGCCGGCGATGTGGTCACCTTCGCGGCCGACGCGAACAACAAGTACGTCGTCGGCACCGGCGTTGCTGCACCGGGCACCATCAGCCTGAACCGTCCTGGTGCGCAGATCGTCATCCCCACCGGCAATGCGCTGACCGTGGGCAACAGCTACACCGGCAACTTCGCCTTCAGCCGCAACGCTCTCGTGCTGGCCTGCCGCGCGCCGGCTGTACCCGAGGGGGGTGACTCGGCCGACGACGCCATGATGATCACGGACCCCGTGACCGGCCTCAGCTTCGAGGTTCGTGTGTACCGCCAGTACCGCCAGGTCAAGTTCGAGATCTGCATGGCCTGGGGCACGCAAGCGATCAAGTCGGAGCACATCGCCATGCTGCTGGGCTGATGGAAAGCCGGGGCCTCCGGGCCCTGGCCCCTGAACTGGAGAATCAACATGTCCGAACTGATTCCGGTCGAACTGGCCGGCGAGTACCTCGAAGTGCATCCGACCACCTTTGCCGCCCACGAGGCGCTGGGTTGGCGCAAGTGCGAAAAGCGCGAGGACAAAGATCCCGAGGGCGCCAAGAAGGCGGCCAAGGGCCCGACCGTCGACGAGCTCAAGGCTGCGCTGGCCGAGAAGGGCGTCGAGATCCCCGAGGGCGCCAAGAAGGCGGACCTGCAGGCGCTGCTGGATGCCGCCAACGAGCCGAAGCAGCCCGAGCAACCGACCGAGTAAGCCGCGATGACCATCGACACCAATCCTGGCAGCCCGACGGCCGACAGCTACGTGTCGGTGGCCGAGGCCGACGCCTACTGGTCGAAGCGGCCGGGCAGTGCCTGGGGCGCCGCCGCCGACGCCGCCCGCGAAGGCGCGCTGGTTCGCGCGACGGGCTACGTCGACGCGACCTATGAATGGCGCGGAACGCGCGCCACGGCGGCGCAGGCGCTGGACTGGCCGCGCTATGACGTCGTGGTGGACGGCTACCCACTGGATGGCACCACGATCCCGGCCCGGGTGAAGGACGCCGTCTGCGAGCTGGCGCTGAAGGCGCTGGGCGGCGAACTTGCCGCTGACGTCTCGCCGCAACAGGTGGTCGAGCAGACGGTCGGGCCGATCACTCGGAAGTTTGCGCAGAATGAGCGCAACGGCGGGCAGAAGCGGTACCCCTATGTGGATTCCCTGCTGCGCGGCCTGGTGTCGGGCGGCAGTGGGCAGATCAGGCTGGCGAGGGCATGACATGAGCAACCTGAGACTCCTCCGGGAAACCTCACTACTCGACGTTCCATCTGTGCTGCGCAACCTGGCAGATGCGATGGAGCGTGGCGAACATGACCAGGTGAATGGATGCGTGGTCGTGTGGGACGCCGACACGCTTGAGGTGAGCTATGCCGGCACCGGTGAAGCGGCACCGAACGCGCACCTGCTGCTGCATGCCGGCGCGGCCAAGATGATGGCGCGCGTCATCGAGGGGAAGGGATGAGCTTCTACGACGAGATGGCAGCGCTGGCCGATGAGCTGCTGCGCGAGTTTGGCAAGGCGGTAACGCTGCGTCGCGTGGTGCCCGGCGCCTACGACCCGAGCGCAGGCACCGCGGCAGAGACCGTCACCGACTACCCCGGCACCGGAGCGCTGTTCGATTACGAGACGCTGGGCGCCGGCCAGACGTGGATGCCCAGCACGCTGATCGAGGTGGGCGACAAGCAGTGCTTGCTGTCGCCAGCGGGCATGCCGCTGCCGACCACCGGCGACAAGCTGGTCGATGGCACGGACGTGTGGCAGGTACAGAACGTCAAGGCGGTGAACCCTGCCGGCACGCCGGTTCTGTACGAGCTGCACCTCAGGAAGTGATCCGATGTGTGCTAGATTGCACTTTCCAACCCCGTGGGAGACAGAAAGTGGCAATTCCGTACGAGCATCGAAGAATGGCAGACGCCCAGAATCAGGCTGGGGTCGCCCAACAAATCGTGGATAAGTCGCGGGCGATGGCGGATTTCCTTCTGCGCGAGTTGCCGGCTGGCATCAGAACGCACCGGGTGGAAGTCGTCGTTGTGGATTTCGGTGGCCAGCAGCGAGATATCGTCTTTCGCTCCCCATTCGGGGAGGTTTGGGGTCGATTCGGGTTCCGACTTGTCCAGCAGGAACTGCATGGCGTGTTGGAACTTCTGAAGGTAGACCGCAGCCTTGATGCCTCGATCAGCCTAGTGCCGCTTCATGCCATGTTGTTCGATAGGTTCGGCAATGCCAGCTTTGATGAGTCCAACGCGGCAGGATGGGATTGGGATTGTGAAGGTGACATAGTTCCAGAGGCCGAGGCAGCAAGGACATTTGCGCGCATCATGACGTTGAAACAGTTGGATCTTGTGCGTGCCATCTAATTGAATCACGCTAGATTTGCAGAGCCGCCTGAGGGCGGCTCTTTTCCTTTCTATGGCCGCAAACGACGACTTCCGCCGCAAGTTCGCCGCGTTCGTCGAGCGTGCCAAGGGCAATCAGGAGCAGGTCGTGCGCAAGGTCGCGCTAGACCTGATGACCAGCCTGGTCATGAAGTCGCCGGTCGACACCGGCCGATTCCGGGGAAACTGGCAGGTGCAGTATGTGCTGTCGCCCAGCACCTCGGTGACCATGGACAAGTCCGGCACCGGAACGATTGCCGCGGCGAACGGCGCACTGTCCGCCTTCGCGATCGGGCAGACTTTGCACCTGGTCAACCATCTGCCTTACGCCGTGCCGCTCGAGTACGGCCACTCTGGTCAGTCGCCGGGCGGCATGGTTCGCATCACCCTGGCCGAGTTCGACCAGTACCTGACCCGCGCAGTGGGAGAGCTGAAGAAATGAGCAACGTCGCTGTCCGCAAGGCGCTGGAGACCCGGCTGAACGCCATGGCGCCAGCGCTGGCCACCGCTTGGCAGAACGTCCAGTTCACCCCGGCCGCCGGCGTGCCATACCAACGTGCAGACCTGCTGCTCGGCGCGCCCGAGAACCCTGCCTATGGCGACTATTACCGCGAGGTCGGCGTGCTGCAGGTGTCGCTGATGTACCCATCAGGCGCAGGGCCCGGAGCGGCCGAAGCGCGCGCCGCGGCAATCCGAGACTGGTTCAAGCGCGGCACCACGCTGGTTGCCGACGGCATCGAGGTGGTGGTGCAGCGCACGCCGACCATTGCCGCGGGGTACGCAGACGGCGACCGCTGGCGCGTGCCGGTCAGCATCCCGTTCTTCGCCAGCGCCTGACGCCGGCCCATCTCATCAACGCCTCGCCTTGCGCGGGGCATTTCTGTTTGGAGCAAGAAAATGCCCATCGCAAAGGGGTTGTTCAAGCAACTGCGGTACAAGCTGCAGACCGCGCAGGGCGTCGCGGCCGGCACCTCCGGCGGCCAGATCCTGCGCCGCGTCACGTCGGACATCTCGCTGAACAAGGACACCTACCAGTCCGAGGAGATCCGCTCCGACCAGCAGATTGCCGACTTTCGCCACGGCGTGCGCCGGGTGGCCGGCACGATCAACGGTGAAATCTCGCCGGGCACGTACGCCGACCTGCTCGCCGCAATCCTGCGCCGCGACTTCACCGCGGTGACGGCCATCAGCGGAGCCAGCATCACGATCGCCGTGGGCTCGCTGCTGGGCACCGTCCAGGCCTACATCGTCACGCGCGCTGCAGGCTCGTTCCTGACCGACGGAATCAAGGCAGGCGACGTGGTGCGGCTGACGGCGGGCTCGTTCAATGCCGCCAACCTGAACAAAAACCTTCTGGTGGTGTCGCTCACCGCGCTGGCGCTGACCGTCATCCCGCTGAACGGCGTGGCGATGGTCGCCGAAGGCCCGATCGCCTCGGCCACCGTGTCGGTACCGGGCAAGAAGACGTACGTGCCGACCAGCGCGCACACGGACAAGTACATCACCTTCGAGCACTGGTTCTCGGACGTGGCGCAGTCAGAGCGCTTCACCGACTGCAAGCTGGCGCAGATGGACATCAACCTGCCGGCGACTGGCATGGCGACGCTGGCGGCGCAGGTGCAAGGCCTGGACATGGTTACGGCCACGTCGGTGTACTTCACTGCCCCTGCAGTCGAGACGACGTCCGGCGTGGTGGCTGCGGTCAACGGCGTGCTGCTTGCCGGCGGCGTGCCGGTGGGTCTGGTAACGGGCATGAGCGCGTCGATCAACGCCAACCTGACCGGCGACCCGGTGGTCGGCCAGAACACGCTGCCGGACCTGTACCCGGGCCGCGTGGTGGTCACCGGCCAGTTCACCGCCTACTTTCAGGACGCGGTGCTGCGCGACGCCTTCGTCAACGAGACCGAGATCGGCATCAGCGCGGCTCTGACGACCGGCAACACGGCGGCTGCTGACTTCCTCGCGATGACGATGTCTCGCGTGAAGCTGGGTAGCGCCAGCAAGGACGACGGCGAGAAGGGCCTGATTCAGACCTTCAGCTTCCAGGCGCTGCTGAACGGCGCCGGCGGCGCGGGCGCCGCCAACGAAAAAACGACCATCAGCGTGCAGGACTCGCTGGCGGCATAAGGGACAGCGCTCCCACCCATGGGAAATTCGCGGGCCGGCATGTGCTGGCCCGCATCTTTTTGGAGCAGACGATGGAACAGAACAAGGCAGCCGCGCAGTCGCGCTCGATCGCATCCCTGAACCTGGTGCAGGCCAGCGAGACCGGCTACGAGTTCGAGGTCAAGAACTCGGACGGCATCGGCCTGGGCGTCTTCATCACCGTAAGAGGCGACCACTCGGATACGGTGAAGGCCGCCAACCGCAAGCAGATCAACGAGCGCAGGGAACGTGCTTACGTGGCAGCAAAGAAGGGCGAGAGCCTGGGGCCGGAGGCTGTCGAGGACGACGAAGCACGGGCCATCGCCGGCGCGGTGCTGCGCACGGTGTCATGGCGCGGCCTGGACGAGCCGTGCAATGCGGACAACGCGCGCCTGCTGTACACGGTCAACCCGGAGGTGCGCGCGCAGGTCTACGCCCACGCGGCCGAGTCCGCAAATTTTTTGAAAGTCTGACGGCCGACATCGTCGCGTACGCAGAGCATCAGCTTGCGCTGGACGAGCGCATGCCTGATGGCTCGACCGTCAGGCAGAACCTCGAATCGGTCGCGCGCCAGAGCGGGCGGCGGCCGGAAGGGCTCGACAGCCCGGAATTGCCTCCCGCCGGCTTTCAGCTCTGGGAGTGGTTCATGGAACTGAACAACACTAGGCCGGCCGGCATGGGCCTGTCGCCCATCCCCTACACCGACATTCACGCCTTCTTCACCATGATCGGCGAGCGGCCCGCGCGCTGGCAGCTTGACGCCATCCGGCGACTCGATCGTGTGGTGCTGGGGGCCGCCAACAAACGCAAGGCATAGCATGGACATTGCATCCCTCGGCATCGCCATGGACACCTCCGGGCTGACGCGGGGGGAAGCTGCGCTCAACCGGACGACCCAGTCGGCCAACCGCACCGCCGATGCCATGGACAAGGTCGGCGCGAGCGGTGACAAGGCCTCGGCCGGCATCGGTGGTACCGGCACCGCCGCGGCGGGCGCCAGCACGTCGCTGAACCGCTACGAGCAGTCGGCGCAGCAGGCCGGGAAGGCCATGGGTGATCTGGAGCGTCAGTCGCGTTCGTTCGGGGATTCCCTGAAAGATTTCGCGATCGGTGCGACCGCGGTCAATGCCGTCGCCCAGTCGGTGCGCGCCCTGGTGGACGGCCTGATGGAGATCCCATCGTCCGTCTTCTCGAGCGTGCGAGGCTTTGCCGAGTTGCAGGCGCAGGTCGACAAGATCACCGTTGGGCTGAAATTCGCCGCCGGTGGCGATGCGAACGCTGGCGCGCGAGACCTCGGCTTCCTGCGAGAGGAGGCTAACCGGCTCGGCTTGGACCTGAGCGTCGCCTCGGCATCGTTCGTGAAACTGGCGGCTGCCGCGCGCGAGACGACGCTTGAGGGGAAGGGCGCACGGGAAATCTTCCTGGCGGTCAGTGAAGCCGCAACCGTCATGCACCTGTCGTCGGCGGAAGCCGAGGGCGCACTGATGGCGGTCGGCCAGATGATCAGCAAGGGTACCGTTCAGGCAGAAGAACTGCGCGGCCAGCTCGGCGAGCGCCTGCCCGGCGCGTTCCAGATCGCCGCGCGCGCCATGGGCGTCACCACTGCTGAGTTGGGAAAGATGCTCGAGCAGGGCCAAGTGCTGTCTGATGACTTCCTGCCGAAGTTCGCCGCTCAGCTTCGCAAGGAACTGGCCGGATCGGTCGAGGAGGCCGCAAACAGCACGCAGGCCGCGCTGGGCCGCATCGACAGCGCCTGGGCTGACCTGAAGCGCACGGTGGCGGACTCCGGGCTCGGGCAGGCGGCAGCTGGCCAGCTCAGCATCCTGACGGACGCCATGAACGACGTCTCCTCGTCGATCCGTCGGGCGAAGGCCGAGGGCGCCGGTTTCTGGGGCCAGTTCGGCGCGGGCGCTGGCTCGGCGCTGTCGTTCCTCAACCCGACGAATGCGGTCAACTATCGTGCGCAGTCCCTGAAGGGGATGGAGCAGCAGCGGGCCCAGTTGCAGTCCGAGCTGCAGGATCCGTCGCTCGACCGGTTTCAGCGTGGTCAGAAGGGCTACGACCTGATGCAGCTGGAGAAGCGCCTCGCGGAGGCGCGGCGCCAAGCGGGAGACGATCAGCAGCGCAACACTCCAAACCTGTCCGATGTCATGGGCCTTGGCGTCGAGGCGGCCCGTGAGAGCGCCGCGGAAGCTCGGGCGCGGAAGTTCCTGACCGACGGAAAGAACCTCACGAAGGCGGAGAACCGGGACAAGGATCTCAAGCAGATCGACGACGACTTCAAGGCGGCCACCACCGGCATCGAGAAGGGCAGCGACCTGTACAACCAGGCCGTCGCCGCGGCGGCCGCGCGCAAGCAGGAGGTCTGGGACAAGTTCAACAAGGCTGGGAAGTCGACATCCGCTGCGAGCGCCGCGCGACAGAACGAGCTTGGCGGCGAGATTGCTCAGCTCGAAGGCATGGCGCGCCAGCGCGAAGCCATCCTGAAGGGTGAACTGGCCGATTTGGAGACCTTGCGTAACCAAGGCCTGCTGGACGAACGCCAGTACATCGAAAAGAGCTTCGACGCCAAGCAAAAGGCACTGATCGACGAGCAGGTGATCGCCGAGATGCAGGCGGATGTCGCCGCCGGCCGCAAGCAACTGGCTGAGCGCGAACGGTACGCCGCCAAGGTCGAGGAGATCGAGGAGCGCCTCGCTAACAGCGAAAAGGAGCGGGCCCGGGCGCTGAGCGAGGTCTTCAAGAAGCTGGACGACGCGCGCAAGGAGGTGATGCTCAATGTCGACGCATATGCCGCGTCTCGCCAGCGCGAAGCATCCCGCGATCTGGCCAGCTTCGGCATGGGTGACAACGCCCGTGAGCTCAACGACATCCTGTCTCGCACGGAAGAGGAGTTCCGCAGGCAGCGCGAGACGCTGACCAAGCGCGCGGCGAAGTCGGGACTGCTCGACACCAAGGAGTATCGCGATTCGCTGGCCGAGCTGGACGCCGCAATGCAGGCTCAGCTGGATCGCGAGCGCGGGTACTTCCAGCAGCGGCTGGATCTGCAGGCTGATTGGCAGCTGGGCGCGTCTCGCGCGCTCGAGAACTACCGGGATTCGGCGGCCAATGTGGCGGCCCAGACCGAGGACATGTTCAGCCGTGCGTTCTCGAACATGGAGGATGCGCTGGTCGACTTCGCCATGACTGGGAAGCTCAACTTCAGCGACTTCGCGCACTCAGTGATCTCGGACCTGATTCGGATCCAGACGCGGGCGGCGCTGTCGGGCATCTTCAGCCAGCTCGGCGGTTCGCTGCTTGGCATGGCCGGCGATGCCACTGGCATGTCGATCGGCGGCGTCTACGGCCCCGAGACACAGGCTGGCCTGGACAGTCTGATCAGCAGCGTCAGCACGCGCGCCGGCGGCGGGGATGTGCAGGCCGGCGTGCCGTACCTGGTTGGCGAGCGCGGCCGCGGCGAGATCTTCGTCCCGGACGTGCCTGGCCGCGTGTTGCCAGACACGGCGATGCCTGCGAAGACGCAGCAGGCCGCGCCAATGTCGATCGAGTTCCATAACACCTACAACATCGACAGCCGGACGGACCGCGCCGAGGTGATAGCCGCCATCGAGCGCAGCCAGCAGCAGACGAAGGCCCAGATTCTGGACAGCATCAATCGCGGCGGGCGCTTCTCGCCCAAACGGTAAGCCATGGCAACCCTGACGTTCCCTGACGACATCCTGCCGGCGAGCGCCATGTTCGGGCTGCAGTCCAACACGGAGAGCTTCACGTCCCCGCTGAATCGGGCCATGCAGACCGTGGAGAGGCCGGGCGCCCTGTGGAAGGCGCGCCTGACCTTCACCACCATGAGCCTGCAGCAGCAGCGAAAGCTGCAGGGTTTCCTGGCTGCATTGAACGGTATGGCCGGCCGTGTGTACCTGTGGCCGCATGGGTCGTCGATTGCGGACATCGCCGCAGCGCCGGTCGACGCCACGATGGTGCTCAACTTCCTGTCCCAGTCGTACCAGATCGACGTCGCTCCAGTGGTCAATGGGGCGTTGATCGACTTCAACTACCTGCCGTCGAAGTACTGGCCGGCCAGCACGCTGGTGCTGCGCGCTGGCGAGTATCTGGAGGCTGGCGGCGAATTGAAGATGGTGACGGCGGACGTGGTCAGTGACGCGAACGGTACCGCACTGGTGCCGATTGCCCCGTCCTTCCGCAAGGCACCGGCTGACCTCTCCGTGATCAAGCTGGACAAGCCCAAAGCATTCATGAGGCTTGCCAGCGACGTGTGGGAGTTTGTGAGCACGCCAGCGTTCCGGCATGAGGCCTTTTCGGTCGACTTCATCGAGGTGCTGACATGACGCGCGCGCTGGATGGCGGCAACGTCTCGCTGATCACCGCGGACCACGTTCCCTACGTCTTTTTCGTGCAACTCGACTTCTCGCAACCGCTGCGGGTCTGTAGCGCTGGCTACAACATGGACTGGAACGGTGCGACCTGGCTCGGGCTCGGTGCGCTGGGCAGCATCGAGCCGATTCAGGAGCAGGCGAGCCTGGAGGCTACGGGCGTTCGCTTGACGCTCAGCGGCGTGCCGAGCGAGTACGTGGCAATCATGCTGGCCGAGCAGTATCAGGGCAGGCCCTGCCGCATCTGGTTTGCACCGTTGCGATGGGATCTCCAGCTCGGCTTTGCGCCGATTCCATTGTTCTCGGGTCGCATGGACGTGCCAACGATCGATGTCGGCGAGACCGCGTCTATCACGGTGTCGGCCGAATCGAAGATGGTCGCGTGGGACCGCGCGAGGGTGCGCCGCTACAACAACGAGGACCAGCAGAGCCGGTACCCGGGCGATCGCGGCTTCGAGTTCGTGCCTCAGATGGTAGAGCGTCAGCTTCAGTGGGGAAGGTAGATGCAGCGTTTGGAAGACTGGCCGACTCGGCTTGCCGAGTTCATCGAAGCCCGCCGTGAGCGGGCTTTTTCATGGGGCAATTCGGACTGCTGTCTCTTCGTCTGCGATGCCATCGAAGCGATGACCGGCACCGATCCTGGCGCGCGCTGGCGCGGCCTGTACAGCAGCGAGAAGGGTGCACGGCGCGTGCTTTGTGACAACGGCGGCGTGGATGGAATCGCCGCGCTGGTTCTCGGCCAGGCGATGCCGCCGGCGCTGGCCGGTCGCGGCGACGTGGTGCTGATCGACACGCCGCACGGCCAGGCGCTGGCGCTTTGCCTGGGCGGATTGATTGCCGCGCAGGGGCAGGCCGGCATTGAGTTCATGGAAATGAAGCAGGCGAAGGCGGCCTGGAAGGTATAGGAGAGAAATATGCCGGCAGCAGCCGCAGCGGCACTAGCCTCAGCAGCCTTCTCAGTAGCAGGCGGCGTAGCAGCGGGCACCATCGCCGTCGCTTCGGCGACGATTGCATACGGTGTCGCATACGCGGTCGTCGCTCTCGGGATTTCTTTCGCGGTTGGCTCTCTCATGGGCGCCGTCTTCAAGCCGCGCACCCAGAACGGCTTCGCCGCCGAGGCACAGGGCCGTACGCAGATCGTTCGCTCCAACATCCAGCCGCGCAACATCATCTACGGCCGGGCGATGACCTCGGGCCCGCTGATCTTCGCGGCCAGCACTGACCGCAGCGACGGCAAGAAGAATCAATACATGCACCTGGTGGTCGCTCTGGCTGACCATGAGTGCGATGCGATCGAGGAGGTGTATCTCGGTGAGGATCCAGTCGGGCAATTGCACGAGGACACGGGTATCCCGGTTGGTGGAAAGTTCGTCAAGACATCTGGTGTGGCCACCACCCATTCAAAGTCGATCCCTGGCGGACAATCTCAGGTCACATATGACTTGGACGAGACCGTTCTCCGCGTCGTTTCGGCTGCCGGCTATACCGCGGGCATGGCCTATGTGCAGGATTTCCCATACACGGTTGACTGGTCGCCGGGCTCTAAGACCGTCACGGTGCGAGAAGTTCAGCCCGATACGCGGGTTATCGTGATCACCTACGAGGCGCCGAGGTACAAGGCGCTGGTCAGGGTCAAGAAGCACCTTGGCCGGCCCGATCAGACTGCTGACGGCGACCTCGTCTCCGAGGTGCCAGGCTGGACGTGGGATCACCGCCTCAGCGGCGTCTGCTACGTCTATCTGCGGTTGGAGTATGACGCGGATCTTTTCCCGAACGGCTTGCCTAACGTCAAGGCGGTGGTTCGCGGGAAGCGCCTGTACGACCCGCGCACCGGCGGCACCTACTGGTCGCACAACTGGGCGCTGTGCGTCTACGACTACCTGAGGGACGAGCGCGGCATCGGCTGCACCGATGCCGACATCGACGTCGCCTCAGTGATCGCCGCGGCAAACATCAGCGACGAGCCGGTGCAGACTGACACGGCGGTGTGGCAGGAGCGTTATCTATGCGACGGCATCGTAATGTCCGACAAGTCGCCGCGCGACAACCTCGCCGAGATGGTCACAGCTGGCGCCGGCGTGGCGGTGATAGCCGGCGGCGTATTCCGCGTGTTTGCAGGCGCCTACGATGTCCCGACGGTCACGCTGACGGAATCGGACCTGCGCGGGCCGGTGAAGGTGCAGCCGCGCACGTCCCGCAAAGACCTGTTCAACGTGGTCAAGGGCACATATGTCGACCCCGGCAAGTTCTGGCAGCCGGGCGACTTCCCCGCGATGCGCAACGCCACCTATGCCGCCAACGACGGCGAGGTGATCGAGCGCGACATCGAGCTGCCTTTCACCACCAACACGATCATGGCGCAGCGCATCGCCAAGATCATCCTGGAACGGTCGCGGCAGAGCATCGTCGTCGAGTTCCCGGCCAAGCTGACCGCTCTGCAGCTGACCGCATACAGCACGGTCAAGCTGTCGCTGGCGAAGTTCGGCTGGACCGACAAGGTGTTCCGGGTGATGGACTGGCGCATGAGCGCCGATGGCGGTGTCGACCTGGTCCTGAACGAGGAAGCGGCGGCCGTCTACGACTGGAACCTTGGCAACGCTACGGTAGTAGACCCAGCGCCGGACACGAACCTGCCCAACCCGTTCGTCGTGGAGTCGCTGGGCCAGATCAGCCTGGCCTCGGGAGAGGACCAGCTGATCCTGAGCTCAAGCGGCGTGGTCATGTCTCGGATGCTGATTTCATGGCCAGGGGCGCAAGATCTGGCGCTGTCCCAGACTGGCCGCGTCGAGATGGAGTACAAGCGCGCCGACAGTGCGGTGTGGTCGTCGATGCCGTCGCTCACCGCTGAGACGACGGGCCGGTACCTTTCGCCGGTGGAGGATGGCGCCGCCTATGTCGTGCGCGGCCGCTTCGTCTCGGCCATCGGCGTGCGCAGCAGCGCGTGGACGTATTCGCCGCTGCACGTGGTGACCGGCAAGCTGGCGGCGCCGTCCAACCTCACCGGTCTGTCCATGACGGTGCTGAACGGGTTCGCCAACCTGACATGGGACGCGGCGACCGATCTGGACGTTAGGAACGGCGGGCAGGCGCGGATCCGTCACACCACCGATTTGGTGCAGCCGAGCTGGGGGAGTGCCATCGACATCGGCGGGTACATCTCCGGCGCGGCCAACTCGGCGCAGTTGCCGCTGCTGGAAGGCGTCTATCTGGCGAAGTGGATCGACTCCACTGGCCACGAGTCGCCGGCGGCGGCAATGGTGGTTACCACGGCGCCATCGCTGCTGGCACTGAACGTGGTGGCCACGGTGCAGGAGCAGCCCACGTTCGCCGGCGCCAAGACGAACGTGATCTACGACCCGGCGCTCAATGGCATCAAGCTGACCGGGGCTGGCCTGATAGACGATCAGGGGATGAGTGACGCCAGCGGGCTGTGGGACACGCAGCCGGCCATCAACACGCTCGGACTGATCGATGAAGTGGTTGGGTCGGGTGGGTGGGGGCTGATCGACTCGCTTGGCGGCATCGTCAGTAGCGGCGAGTACGTCTTTGCAGGCTCGCTCGATCTCGGCACGGTAGAGAAGTCGCGCCTAACTGCGACCATTGATGCGCTGTCGTTCGACACCGGCGACCTGATCGACTTCCGGTACGACCTGATCGACAGCTGGGCGTCGATTGATGGCGATCGGATCAACGACACCGCCGTCTCCCTGTACGTGCGCACCACGCCGGACGATCCGGCTGGCTCGCCTACGTGGTCGGCCTGGCAGCGCTTCTCGATGGGTGACTACGAGGCGCGCGCCTTCCAGTGGAAGGTGGTGCTGGAGAGCGGATCGGCCACGCACAACGTGATCGTGACCGGCCTGTCTGTGAACGTCGACATGCCGGATCGGCGCGAGTCCGGGAGGGACATCGTGTCTCCCGCGGGCGCGACGGCGATCACCTTCTCGAAACCGTTTCGGGCGCTGCCAGTGCTCGGGATTACTGCGCAGAACATGGCACAGGGCGACTACTTCGTGGTCAGCAGCAAGTCCGTGTCCGGCTTCTCGGTCACCTTCTTCAACAGCGCCAGCGCGCCGGTCTCACGCCGGTTCGACTGGGATGCGATCAGCTACTAAACCAGAGAGGAAAGCATGTCCCAACACGACATGGACATTGCCAACCAGGCAGGCGCGGCCTTCCGCGCCGACCTGAATTTGGCACTGGGTGCGCTCGTCTCGAACAACTCTGGCGCAGCGGCGCCGACGACGACCTTTGCCTACATGTTCTGGGCCGACACCAACGCCGGCCTGCTGAAGATGCGCAACGGCGCCAATACGGCGTGGGTAACGATCGGCCTGCTCGGTGTGCAGAACTTCGGGCACATCATGCCCGGCACCGTGGTGTACCACGCCGTCAGTTCCGTACCTGCTGGTTTTCTGAAGGCCAACGGCGGCGCGGTCTCGCGAACAACCTATGCGGACCTGTTCGCCGTGCTGGGTACGGGGTATGGGTCTGGCGATGGGTCCACCACCTTCAACCTGCCCGAACTGCGCGGCGAGTTCATCCGGGTGTGGGACGACGGGCGAGGGGTGGATGCGGGCCGCGTGATCGGTTCCGGGCAGCTAGAAGACCTGAAGAGCCATTTGCACACCACGCAATCTGTGGTCGCCGGCGGCGGTGCTGTGACCGGTCTCCAGATCGCGACCAACGGTATCAGCCAGGGCTTCATGTCGACCACGTCCACCGGCGGCGCCGAAACGCGCCCGCGAAACATGGCCCTGATGGCCGTCATCAAATACTGAGGAGCCGGCATGGAAATCTTCAACTACCACCCGCTCACCGGCGAGTTTCTGAGCGTTGGCGTTGCCGACGAGAATCCGCTGGAACCGGAGAACCCCATCGTCTCCGGCTATGCCACGCCGACCGTGCCGCCGGCAGATGAAGCGGGGCGCGTGCGCGTTTATCGGCGCCCGGACGGAACGGCGCCGCAGAACTGGCCGGAAGGCGCCTGGACTCTCGTCCCGGACTATCGCGCCGTGCCGCTGTTCCGGACCAGCGATGGCTCGGTCTTCATGCTCGGCGACGAGTATGCCGGCATCGGCGATCTGCCGGCTTTTCTGACCGACGAGCCGCGCCCGTCGCCGGCGCACAAGTGGGTAGCCGACGAATGGGTGCTGGACGACGGCCTGGTGGAGGATCTGCTCGCTGCCGTACGCTCCGGGAAGAACGCCGAGATCAACGCTGCGCGGTTGGCGGCCAACCGCGGCACGTTCGTGCATGCCGGCAAGGCATTCGCCTGCGACGAGCTGAGCCGCAGCGACATCGACGGCGTCAACGGCTACGTGGTGCTGTTCGGTGCGCTGCCAACGGACTGGCCGGGCGCGTGGAAGGCCGTCGACAACAGCTATGCGCCGATTGCCACGCTGAACGACTGGAAGGCGTTCTACGCCAGCATGGTTGCGGCCGGCAATGCGAATTTCGCGCACGCGCAGGCGCTGAAGGTGCAGCTCGCTGCAGCAACTACGATCGAGCAGGTGCAGGCCATCAGCTGGGAGTGACGATGCGCGCGGCGTTCTATCGTGGCACGCGGCCCGGCATCGCCGGCCTCTACAACCGACTCGTGCGCTGGTGGTGTCGATCGCCGTATTCCCACTGCGAGCTGATCTTCTCCGATGGCATGGCAGCCTCAGCCTCCTACATGGACGGTGGCGTGCGCTTCAAGGCCATCGAGTTCAGCGCCGACCGGTGGGATGTCATCGACCTGTCTGGGGCTGATGAGTCGGCAGCGCTGGCGTGGTTCATTGGCCAAGCGGGCCGGCCCTACGACCTGCTCGGCAACCTCGGCTTCCTGTGGCGACCGATCGCCGGCGCGCGGCGAGCGTGGTTTTGCTCGGAGGCAGTTGCTGCCGCGCTGGGCTATCGGGATCCGTGGCGCTACGATCCCGCAACGCTTGCCTCGGTGCTCACCAGACAGCCGCCTATGGGCGGAGTCACCTCCGGAGTAAAGCATGCTGGGTAACGTTCCCTTTGCCGAACTGATCACGTTCACGCGCGCCAGCGCTGCCTGGCGCTGCAACGCGTCGGGCATCCTGGTGCAGGACGGGAACAACGTGCCACGCTACGACTACGACCCGGTGACGCTGCAGCCGCGGGGGATGCTGGTGGAGGAGGCGCGGACCAACCTGCTCACGCATTCGGCCAACTTCCCTGATGCGTCCTGGCCTAAAACAGGCTGCTCAGTTACAGGAAATGCCGCGCTTTCGCCGGATGGAACTTCTTCGGCGGACAAGATTGTCGAGGACACGTCCACAGGCATTCATGCCGTGGTGCGCAACGTTACCGTGTCGGTGTCCACGACTTACACGTACTCGGTATTCGTGAAGGCCGCCGAGCGCACGGTCGCGCAGGTTCAGCTTGGAAACTTCGGCAACCAGGTCGCATCAAACACCGTCTACATCAACCTCTTGACCGGTGCGTTCACTGCAACGGATGCCAGTCGTACTGTGGTGCGCGATGTTGGCAATGGGTGGTGGTGGGTTGCGACCACGGTCACCACGACCGCGTCAGGCACATCCCTGGCACCAAGCGCATACGCCGTGCAAACAATGGGGACCTCAACCTATACGGGGGACGGTGCCTCTGGCATCTACGTATGGGGAGCGCAGTTGGAGGCGGGGGCGTTTCCAACCAGCCACATCCCGACCACGACGGCCGCCGTTGCGCGGTCGGCGGACTTGGGGCTAATCAGCAACCTCGATGCTTTCGGATTCAACGCAACCGAGGGTACTTTCGTTGTCGACGCGGAAGGCTATCAGCCTGGTGCGAAGTACTCGTTTGGCGTGACAGACGGGACGACGAACAACATGATCGGTGTGTCCCGGCAGTCGAGCAGCATACTGCAGTCGCGGGTCACGACAGCGGGTGTGGTGGCGAGTCTTGGTCTGTCGAGCAGCTATGCCGGTGAACAGGTCAAAGTGGCGCTGACATACGGACAGGGAACCCACACCGCATGTATGAACGGCGGGTCGGTGTTATCGATTGCATCTGGTATCCCGGTCGTCAACCAAATGCGTGTTGGGGCGGTGGGAACAACTGGCCAGATCAACGGATGGCTTCGATCCATTCGCTACTACCCTCGAAAGCTCTCCAACGCCGAGCTGCAGGCCATCACCGCCTGACCGCCGCCTCCTGGCGGCTATTCGTTTCTGGAGCAGACCATGACCATTGGCATGTCCACCGCACTGCGCAATGCGCGCCTCGATGCGATTACCGCGGCCGCAGGCGCTAACGCGAAGCTGCGGCTGTATTCCGGCAGCCGGCCAGCGACTGGCGGCACGGCGACCACGCTGCTGGCCGAACTGACCTGTGGCGCGACGTTTGCGCCGGCGGCGTCCGGCGGTGTGCTGACGCTGAACGCGATCACGTCGGACTCGGCGGCCGATGCCTCCGGCACGGCTACCTGGGCGCGGCTGGTGACGTCCGGCGGCACGCACGTGCTCGACATGGACGTCGGCACCAGCGGTGCTGACCTGAACATGAACTCGGTGGCCATCTCGGCCGGCGCTGCCGTGAGCATCACCTCGGCCACGCTGACCGAAGCGAACGCGTAACCACCACAGCGGAGGACGGCCGTGACGACGATTGTCCTCACAACTGGCACGAGCTGGGACAAGCCGGCCGACTGGAATCCAGACGACAACACCATCGAGTGTTGGGGCGCGAGTGGGGGCGGCGGCGGTGCCAGCGCTTCTTCGTCTGGTTCCGGTGGCGGCGGCGGAGGTGGTGCCTATTCGAAGATCACCAACTTCAACCCAGCCGGCAGCACGGTTTCGTACCAGATCGGCGCCGCCGGCACTGCGGGCACCACGGCACCCACCGCGGGCGGAACTGGCGGCGACACGTGGTTCGGCTCGACTGGCACCGTTTTGGCCAAGGGTGGTGGAGGGGGCCTCAGTGGCAACAGCGGCTATACCGGCGGCAACGGCGGCGCGGCAGCGTCTGGCGTTGGAACGTCGAAGTTCTCTGGCGGCAAGGGCGGCAACTCCGCCGCCGGCACGGCTGCTGGCGGTGGTGGAGGCGCGGCCGGCAAGGATGGCGATGGTGTCGCTGGTAGCAACGGATCGGGCGCGTCGGGCGGAGCGGGCGGGGCCGGTAACAACGGCTCCGGAGGGGCGGGCGGTTCCGGCGGCACGACGGGCGGCGGGGCGGGCACGGCAAACACCGAAGGCGGTGGCGGTGGCGGCGGTGCTGGTGACAGCCACTCAACCCGCACGGGCGGCGCTGGCGGGGCGCCTGGTGGCGGCGGTGGCGGCGGTAACGGCAACGGTGGTGGCCCAGGCAGCGCGGGCACGATCGGCCAGATCCGGATCACCTACACGCCGTTGGCGGCGGGAAATACCGGCACGATCGCCGCGACGCTGGGCAGCGCGACGGCATCGATCGCCGGCGCTCAGCAGTTCAGCGGCACGGTCTCGCGCACGCTCGGCGCTCTCACTGCGGCGGCGAGCGGCGCGCAGGCCTTTTCCGGCACGCTGAGCCAGACGCTCGGCGCGGCGACGGCTGCCGCATCTGGCGGCCAGGCCTTCGCCGGCGCCATCAGCGGCACCGTTGGCGGCGCGAGCATGTCGGCGACTGGTGGCCAGGCGCACACCGGCACTGTCGCTGCAGGCCTCGGGCCTGTCGCTGCTGCGTTCACCGGCACGGCTGTCGACGGCATCGCCGGCCAGATCGCCACGCAGTTGGGAAACACGATTGCCTCAATCGTGGCTGCCCAGACATTCGCCGGCGGCATCGCCCGCGGGCTGGGCGGCGTCACAGCGCAGATCACCGGCGCCGTGCCGGACGACTCGACGCCGCACGAGCCGGTGCGCATCGTGGTCGCCGCCGAGACGCGGGTGCTGCTGGTAGCGGCAGAGCAGCGCGCACTTGCCGTGCCTGCCGATATTCGAGCAAGCGCCATCCCGGCGGAATCCCGCCGGCTGGCCGTGGCCAAGGAACACAGAACCGTGGAGATACCCGCATGAGCATCCCAGCGAAAGACCCGGCGGCCACGCTGGATTACCAGGTCGACTGGTCGGCGTGGCTGGCCGAGGGCGAGACGATCACGGGCACGCCGGTGATCGAGGTAGACGATGGCCTGACGCTGAACCCGCCAGGCAAGAACACCATGGCAGCAGACGGCAAGGTCACGTTCTGGCTGGCTGGCGGCACGGCTGGGCAGGTCTACACCGTGGCCTGCCAGATCACGACGAGCCAGGGTCGCACTGATCAGCGCTCATTCAGGCTTTCCGCTTCCAATAGGTAGGTAAAGCCGTCGTAAGGATGTCAGCACGGGAACCGCTCCCTTAGTGCAAGCAACACGGCTGAGCGCGCGGACATGTCGCCTCTAGTGGGCTTACGGTTTAGCCATTGGAGCAACGCCAGAATCGCTGATTCGTGGCTAACGCCATCTGCAGGCGCACAAAAAGCCTTTTGGCTCCGATAGACACCGACCATGACTGCATGGGTGTCAAGAACGCCGCTGACATAGCCTATGCACCTGAAAAGCCCGACCAGTTCTTCGGCGGTCTTAGCAGTAGACGGGTCTGACGAGCATTCCTTTGCGAGTTGCGCGGCAGTCGTCTCCTGCGCTTGTGCCAGATTCAGGCACAGCATTAGAGCCATCGCAAACAGGGTGTCCCTCATAGCACCTCTCCTCACGGCCATTTGGTTCAAGGACCAACCTAGTCGTCCATGATGGCCAAACATACCACTAGGCCCGCCGCGCGCGGGCCTTTTTCATTCCCGGAGGTTCACATGGAACTCATCGAAGAGGCCAAGAAGCAATTCCCGCGGCTGTGGAGCGTGCGCCTGTCGCTACTGGCGGGCCTGCTGTCCAGCCTGGAGGCCGGCGCCGAACTGTACCTGACCGGCAAGCCGGCTATGGCCGCGATCGCCGCGGCACTGGTGGCGTTCGCTGCGGCGTTCTCGCGCATCGTCGCCCAGCCGGCCCTGAAGGACATGATCGACGCGAGCAAGGGGGCAGCCGAATGAGGACCGGGTCGAAGCGGACTCTGCAGGCGACTGTAGGCGCCGGTGCGGCCGCCTTGCTGCTCACCACAGTCCCGAAGTTCGAAGGCGTGATCCTGCGCGGCTACAAGGATCCGATCGGCATCGTCACTGCCTGCGCCGGCCATACGAAGACGGCGGTGCTGGGCCGGCCGTACTCGCCGGCCGAGTGCACGGTGCTTCTAGACGCGGACCTGGTCGAGCATGCCGACGGCGTCCTTGCCTGCACTCCGGTCCTGAAGGGGCAGACATACCGGCTGGCCGCTGCCACCAGCTTCGCCTTCAACACGGGGGTGGCGGCCTACTGCCGGTCGACCATGGCGCGCAAGTTCAACGCCGGCGACTACGCGGGCGCGTGCGCGGAGTTCTCGCGCTGGACCTACGCCGGCGGCCGCGAGCTGCCGGGACTGGTCAAGCGGCGGGCGTCCGAGCGCGCAATGTGTGAAGGCCGATTGGAGCAGTCCTCATGAACCCTCCCACAAAGGCCGCCATCGTCATCGGCATGCTGCTGGTGCTGGCCGGCGGCGCCGCGGCATGGCGGGCGAGTGTGCACGCCGCCGGCTTTCGGGCCGGCCAGGCAGCACTAAAGGACGCGATCGACAAGCGCGACAAGGAGATCGCGCGCCTGAACAAGCAGGTCGTCGCCAAGGACCAGGACGTGCTCGTGGCCAAGCAGGAGGACCGCGAGAAGATCACGACCATTTACCGCACCATCAGAGAACAATCGGAGGCTCAAATTGTTCAAGTACCTGTGTATCGCGAGTGCCGCATTCCTGCTGACGGCATGTCCCGCATCATTGCCGCCGCAGAGGGCCGAGTGCCAGCCGATCCCCAAGGCGCTGCGGACAATCCCGCCCGCAAAGCTGCCGGTGCCCCGTGACAACACCATGGGCGCGCTGGAGGTGGCCTACATTGGCGCAGCCGAGCAATACCACAAGTCCCGGCGCGACGCGGTCGCTCTGGACGCCGCAATCGAAGCCAGGGAGGGCTGCTATGCAGCAGAGCGATAGCCACGTCGCGGTGAGGATGGAGCGGCCGACGCTCCCATTCTGGGGGCTGCTGGTGGCGCTGGTGGCTGCCTTGTCGGCCTACTTCGGCCAGCGCGAGGCCACGAATGCGGCGCTGATCGAGATCAAAACCGAGATGGTGGCCATGAAGAAGACAATCGAGCGGATGGAGGGGGACCGCTACACCGGCGCCGACGCCCGGAGGGACTTCGCGTGGCGCGATGAGCGAGTCGCGGAGCAGGGAAAGCGGTTGGCGGAGTTGGAGAACGAGGTGCGCGCTCGACGGCGGTAGTGGTGGGCTCGCCTACTGCTTGCAGGTGAACACGTACGACCGCGTGCGCTTCATAAAACCGCCGGCAGTAGGCTGGCTGAGATTTGGGTCGTGAACGAAATCGAAGCCGGCATGGCAAACCTTCGCCGCGAATTTTGTTGCAAATACATGGATGCGCTGCGCAATGGAGCTTTCCGTTTCCATGAGCCCAGGCGATGCAGTCACTGTCAGAAGGTGCTTCGCATTGCCAAGCGGCTCATGCGTATAGCGGATGTCTCCGGTACTACCGACATCTGAATTTGCAGCCATTTGAGTTGGCACCGCCGTATAAGAGCATCCTGCTGCCAACACAATGGACACTAAAAATGCAAGCTGGCGAGCTCGGGAAAACTTAGACATATAGACAGGGCCCGGGCGAATCGGTGGGGCGATCATTATCGCTTAAACCTCTCCGCCGGCACGGCTCCCGGCCGCTTGACCTTCGCCCAGTCGCGCGACCGCTCGCCAGCCTGATACGTCGAACCGGCGCGCTTGCCCACCACACCCTCCAATTCCAGCGCCAACGCGTGGCCGTACAGCCAGGTGCCATCTGGTACGCTGTCCACGAACAGCTGCCCTGGGCGCCGGCGGCCGCGTCAGCGAAGCGAAAAACGAACGGTGGTGTCGCCCAGCGCGGTCCAGCCGCCGACGGCGAGCCGCACCAGCAGGCCGTCCGACCAGTAGGAGACGTAGTCCGGCTGCCAGGCCAGCGCCTGCAGGTGCCTGGTCTCCAAACCGGTCACGACCAGGCCGCCGGCCGTTGCCGCGATCGCATCGCACGGCAGCCGCAGCTCCTCGCTGTCCTCGCCGAAGTAGTGGGCCTCGAGAAAAATGGTGGTAGCCGCCATGGCGCTATCTCGCTTGCTCAGCGCAGTAGGCCGACCAGAAGTAGTGAGAATACCGACCGTGGCGGGCTCGCTTCTTCTCGATGAAAACTCGGACGGTGCCGGCGTGCCCGGCCTCGACCACCACCTCATGGTGGTCTGGAGCCTCGCGCGTGGCTCTGCCCAGCGTCCCGATGGCGGCCGCTATGTACTGGCCATGGATCTGCCCGAGAATCCCGTTCTCCGCAGAGGCGGGCGGGTCGGCCCGATCGCCAGACCGGATGTGGCAGCCGGCGGCAAGCTTGCTGTTGCCCATGGCGTCGAGGTCAGTTGACCCGATTCCAGGCGTCCTGGATCACGCTGAAGGTGATCGGCAACGCTTCGCTGCCCGTGAAGTCGGCTGGCGTGTCGTCCTTCGGGTAGCCCAGAAATGGCGATGACTTGAGCATGCGGAGCAGGTTGGACGAATGCTTCCCCGACTGGGCAACCTCGTGCATGACCTCGTCCTCGATCTGGTGAATGAGCTTCCAGGTGAGGATTCCGGCGGCGCGGTGCTTGGCAACGATGGCCGGCGTGGCCTCGATGATGGACGTTTCTGCGGCTGCGAGCGAGGGCATGGTTGGGTGGGGTTACTGTATGTATATACAGTGTAGCTGCGAACGCCCACGTTGTTCAAAACGTCCGGTAAGTTCTTGATTCTAATAGGACGTATTGGCCGGTTTTTCCCCCTCATTTCGGGGGCGAAATGAGAGGTAACGCATTGAATTTATTAAGAAAAATCCATGTGAGTGTTGCCTGCTCTCTCAGGGACGGCGCGCTTTTTTTTAACGCCCCATGCGGTGATCGTAGCTGCTAGAAATGCGCGCCATCAGCGCTGGATCGTTTTCGCCCATGCTGTCGAATGTCACCCGCACGTGGCCGTCTGGCAGCTGGTCCACACCCGCCATCACCGTCCGGCTTTCCAGGCTGCCGACCACCACGCCCCTGACCGGATCCGCGAGACTGATCGCCAGCCCCTGGTCATGCATTGCCCCCGCTGCCGCGGTGAAGGTGCGATCGAAGCTGGCCGGCGTCATCACCGTAAAAGAGCCTCTGTCATCGGAGGTCGAGGCACATGCCGAAAGCGCCAGGATGCCGACGCAGGCTATGAGTGAAAGTCGCATGATCACACCTTCCGTCTGCCCCCGACCGAAAATGTACGCGTTGCGACTTGGTGCGAATTTCCACTCGCTGATCGCCCTCCCACAAGCTTAGGTGACCTTGGCGAAGATTCCATCCGAGGTCGGTCGATGCGCCGCGGAGTGCCGGGGCGGAAATCAGTGCCAAATGCAATAAATTGTTATATCTGACGATTTATTGCATTTGGGTGATGCCGTCAGCAAGTGGATGCCATAAAGTGCCCGGGCCTTTGTCGGCACATTCTGAGCCTCCACCAAGAACAACATCATGAAAGCATCATTCTCTCTCGCTACCTGCGCCGTCGCGGCCGCACTGCTGGCCGGCTGTTCCGGCGGCATGCCCACCAACATCGACGGCATGGTGTCCGCCGGCTCCTCGCTGGCCAAGGCCGCGACGCTGAGCGACGCGGACGTCAAGAGCCTGTCCGACCAGGCCTGCGCCGAATCGGACAAGACCAACAGGATCGCCGGCGCCAATACCACCTACGGCAAGCGCCTGGCCAAGATCATGAGCGGCCTGAACGGCAGCAACGTGCCCAACGTCAACGCCAAGGTGTACATGACCAAGGACGTCAACGCCTGGGCCATGGCCAACGGCTGCGTGCGCGTCTACAGCGGCCTGATGGACATGATGACCGACGATGAAGTGCGGGGCGTGCTGGGCCACGAGCTGGGCCATGTCGCGCTGGGCCACACCAAAAAGGCCATGCAGGTCGCCTACACGGCAACCGCCGCGCGTGGCGCGGCCGCGTCGGCCGGCAACGGCGCGGTGGCCGCGCTGTCGTCGTCGCAACTGGGCGAACTGGGCGAGAAGCTGGTCAACGCGCAGTTCTCGCAGTCGCAGGAAAGCGCGGCGGATGACTACTCGCTCGACCTGCTGACCAAAAACAAGGCCAACACGCGCGGACTGGTGACGGCGTTCCAGAAGCTGGCCAGGCTCGATGGCGGCAAGTCGAGCATGTTCTCGTCGCACCCGGGTTCGGATGACCGCGCCAGGCATATGGAGGAGCGGATCCGCAAGGCTTCGTAAGCTACCGGCCGCACCCATGACAACGCCCGCACCGGGGAGCCCGGTGCGGGCGTTGTGCCTTCTGCCGAAGCAGGCCGGGGGTCACCGATACACGATCACCGGGATGTCGGTATGCGTCAGCACCTTCTGCGTTTCGCTGCCGAGCAGCAGGCCGGACAGCCCGCGCCGGCCATGCGACGCCATGAAGATCACGTCGCAGCCATGGCGCTCGGCCGCGTCAATGATGCCGAGGTAGGGCACCGCGAAAGTCGACATGTCGGCGTCGAAGACGACGCCGGCCGCGCTCGCCAGGTTCTCGACTTCCTTCAGGTAGAGCTTGGCCTGGTTCTCGATGCGGTCCTTGAAGGCCTGCGGCGCCTCGACCACGATTTCGCTGAACGGGGTGTAGGGATACTCCTCCAGGCAGACATAGGCCGTGACGCGCGCGCCGATGGCCTTGGCGAGTTCCAGCCCGCCGTTGATGGCTTTCTTGGAGAGTTCCGAGCCGTCGGTGGGTAGCAGGATGTGTTGGAACATGCGGGGCTCCTTTTCTGACTAGGGAATAGGGAAGGGGGCAGGGCGGCCGCCCGGCGCCGGGGGGCGATGCCGGGGCAGTGAAAGCGCCTGTCTGAATCCATTGTAGTCAGGGTGCCGAGTACGGCATTGTGCAAAATCAATTGCAACAAAAGCGCCTCAGCCTGAGCCTTGCGCTGCCGGTCAGCCTGCCAGCGCCGCTGCCGCCGGCATGGATGCCGCCTGCTCCGCCCGTCGCCAGTAAGCCGGGTTGCCGTAGGTGTTCTTCAGGTGATCGATAAACAGCCGCACCCGCAGCGGCAGGTGCTTGCGCTGCGGGAACACCGCATGGATGCCGATCGGCGGCGCCTGGAACTCGTCCAGCACCGTGACCAGCCGGCCGCTGGCGATTTCGTTGCCGACTTCCCACCACGACCGCCACGCCAGGCCGTTGCCCTGCAGGCACCACTCGTGCAGCACCGCGCCGTCGGTGCATTCCATGGTGCCGCCCACCTTGACCGTCACCGAGCGCCCGTCTTCGGTGAAGACCCAGCCGCGCTGCACGTTGGCGCTGGCGCCGAAGGCCAGGCAGTTGTGCCGCTGCAGTTCGTCCGGCGTGCCGGGCCGGCCGGCGCGGGCCAGGTAGTCGGGCGAGGCCACCACCACGCGCCGGGTCTCGGCCAGCCGGATTGAAACGAGGCTGGAGTCGGGCAGGTCGCCCAGCCGGATCGCGCAGTCGAAGCCTTCATTGACCAGGTCGACCACGCGGTCGGACAGGTCCAGCGTGATCGATACGTCAGGGTGCGATTCAATGAACAGCGGCACCAGCGGCGCCACGTGCTTGCGGCCATAGCCGGCCGGCGCTGTCACGCGCAGGTGGCCGCTGGCCTTGACGCCGCCGGCCGAAACGCTGGCCTCGGCGTTGTGCAGGTCGTTCAGGATGCGCTGGCAGTCCTCGAGGAAGGCCGAGCCTTCGAAGGTCAGGCTGATCTTGCGCGTGGTACGTACCAGCAACTTGACGCCCAGCCGCTCTTCCAGCGCATCGATGCGGCGCCCGATGATGGCCGGCGCCACGCCTTCCGCCGCTGCTGCCGCCGACAGGCTGCCGCGCGAGGCGACGGATACAAAAGTCTCCAGCTGTTTGAAATGGTCCACAAATGTTCGCCGAGTAGTGCCCGAGTAATACGCACTCGCGCGCTTTGTGCCGGCCCGGTCACGCCCAATGCGTTGCAGGGTGCTGCCGGCGGCCAATGCGCAAGGATTTAGTGCGGAGTATCGTTTTAGTCAGCCAAGATTAGTGGCCGAAAAGTAAAAGATCAAGTGACCCGGGGCACCTTTGCCGCAGTGCAGCGTCTCCCTACAATGCGATGCATTCATCGGTGTACAGGGCCACGCAGTTGTGGTCCGGCACCGACACACTTTGCAGAGTCAGGTTGCCAGCGCCCACATGAACAAGATCCGCGCAGTCGTCTTCGATGCCTACGGCACGCTGTTCGACGTGTATTCCGTCACCGCGCGCGCGGAACAGCTGTTCCCGGGCCGCGGCGAGGCGCTGGCGCTGCTGTGGCGCGACCGCCAGATCGACTACACCCGCATCCGCACCATGGCCGGGCACGACGGCGCGCACTACAAGCCGTTCTGGGCCATCACCGTGGACGCGCTGCGCTATGCCGCCGAGCGCCTGGGTCTGGCGCTGGATGAAGCGACGGAAGCCCAGCTGCTCAAGGAATACGCCTGCCTGTCGGCCTTCCCGGAAAACCTGGGTGCGCTCAAGCGCCTGCGCAAGGCGGGGCTGCCGCTGGGCATCCTGTCCAACGGCAATGCCGAGATGCTCGACATCTCGGTCAAGAGTGCCGGCATGCATGGCCTGTTCGACCACGTGCTGTCGGTCGATGCGGTGCGCCAGTACAAGACCGCGCCCGCCGCCTATGCACTGGGGCCGCTGGCCTTCGGGCTGGACGCGCAGGAGATGCTGTTCGTCTCGTCCAACGGCTGGGACGCCTGCGGCGCCACCTGGTTTGGCTACACCACCTTCTGGATCAACCGTGCCGGCCACCCGGCGGAGCGGCTCGACGTAGCCCCCTCCGGCACCGGGCACGACATGAACGACCTGCTCGAATTCGTCCGCGCCCATGGCGTGGCGGCATAGCAGGGCGCCCAACAACCAAAGCTATCGCTATCGTTTAACAGGAGAACACTGATGGCTATCACGCTGCCCGCGGGCATGAAGATTACCGGCGAAATCCTGCCGGCCTACGAAGATATCCTCACGCCGGAAGCCCTGGCCCTGGTAGACAAGCTGCACCGCGCCTTCGAGCCGCGCCGTCAGGAACTGCTGGCCGCGCGCGTGGAGCGCGCCAAGCGCCTGGACGCCGGCGAAGTCCCTGATTTCCTGCCGGAAACCAAGAGCATCCGCGAAGGCGACTGGAAGGTTGCGCCGGTGCCCAAGGCGCTGGAATGCCGCCGCGTGGAAATCACCGGCCCGGTCGAAGCCAAGATGGTGATCAACGCCTTCAACTCGGGCGCTGACAGCTACATGACCGACTTCGAGGATTCCAACACCCCCAACTGGCACAACCAGCTGCAGGGCCAGGTCAACCTGAAGGCCGCCGTGCGCCGCACGCTGACCCTGGAATCGAAGGGCAAGCAATACAAGCTGAACGACAAGATCGCCACGCTGCAGGTGCGTCCGCGCGGCTGGCACCTGGACGAAAAGCACGTCACCATCGACGGCAAGCGCGTCTCGGGCGGCATCTTCGACTTCGCGCTGTTCCTGTTCCACAACGCCAAGGAACAGATCGCGCGCGGCGCCGGCCCGTTCTTCTACCTGCCGAAGATGGAAAGCCATCGGGAAGCGCGCCTGTGGAACGACATCTTCGTGATGGCGCAGAACGAAATCGGCCTGCCGCAAGGCACCATCAAGGCCACCGTGCTGATCGAGACCATCCTCGCCGCGTTCGAGATGGAAGAAATCCTGTATGAGCTGCGCGAGCACAGCGCCGGCCTGAACGCCGGCCGCTGGGACTACATCTTCTCGTGCATCAAGAAGTTCAAGAACGACAAGGACTTCTGCCTGGCCGACCGCGCCAAGGTCACCATGACCGCGCCGTTCATGCGTGCCTACGCGCTGCTGCTGCTGAAGACCTGCCACTCGCGCGGCGCCCCCGCCATCGGCGGCATGAGCGCGCTGATCCCGATCAAGAACGATCCGGAGAAGAACGCCATCGCCATGGAAGGCATCATCAGCGACAAGCGCCGCGATGCCACCGACGGCTACGACGGCGGCTGGGTGGCACACCCGGGCCTGGTCGAGCCGGCCATGAAGGAATTCGTGGCAGTGCTGGGCGACAAGCCGAACCAGTTCGAGAAGCAGCGTCCGGACGTGCAGGTGAAGGGCGCCGACCTGCTCGACTTCAAGCCGGAAACGCCGATCACCGAGCACGGCCTGCGCATGAACATCAACGTCGGCATCCACTACCTGGGCGCCTGGCTGGCCGGCAACGGCTGCGTGCCGATCCACAACCTGATGGAAGACGCCGCCACCGCCGAGATCTCGCGCTCGCAGGTGTGGCAGTGGATCCGCTCGCCGAAGGGCAAGCTGGAAGACGGCACCAAGGTCACGGCCGAGCTGGTGCGCAAGCTGATCCCGGAAGAACTGGCCAAGGTGAAGGAACTGGTCGGTGGCGACACCAAGACCTATGACCGCGCTGCCGAGATCTTCGAGCAGATGTCGACATCGGAGGATTTCGCCGAGTTCCTGACGCTGCCGCTGTACGAAGAAGTCTGAGCGGGGCGCACTGCTCCGGCATGACCAGGAACCGCAGCCTGATGGCTGCGGTTTTTTTGTCTTCGTTTTACAGCGGCCCGGGCAGCCTCTTCAGCCCGATCCAGACCACCATGATGACCACATTGACCGGCACGCTGAGCGCGCCCGGCACGTAGAACAGCGCCGACAGCACGGGCGCGCACAGCACGCCTTCCACTACGCTGCCCGCGGCATAGAAGAAGACCCCGCACCACAGCCAGCGCCGCATATACGTCGGCAGCCAGTGCGCACGCGCCTTGTTGAAATGCCAGGCGTGGGCCCGTTCGGCCCGGCTTCCCTGGCTGGCGTCGCGGAACAGCCAGTTGAAGAAAAAGTAGCGGTACAGCAGGGTGCGGAAGGCCAGCTCTTGCATGATCACTCCTTTGGCCGTGCCGGGCAGATAGCGCGCAATGTTCATACCAGCGTGGGCATGCAGGGGCGGCGGCTTACCTAGCAGCGTAGCAAGAAGTCGCCGGGACAGACCAGCCGCCGGCCGCAATCCGGATCCGCGTCATGCTGGAAAACCCCGCATGTCCCGCGCGGCAACACTCTCTAATATGAAGTACCCGCCGCCAGCGCGGACCACAACATCAAAGCGGAGACTTCAGATATGGACCGTCGACAGTTCCTGGGCACCGCCGCCGTTGCCGCAGCCGTTGCCGCAACCGCCGGCGTGGCGCCGTACGCCATGGCGCAGCAGTGGCCCGCGCGGCCGATCCGGCTGGTGGTGGCGTATCCGCCCGGCGGCGGTACGGACGTGGTGGCGCGGCTGTTTGCCGACTATCTTGGCCGCGTGACGGGCCAGTCGGTGGTGGTGGAGAACAAGCCGGGCGGCGCCACCGTTCCCGCCACGCAGGACGTGATCCGCGCCAGGAACGACGGCCAGACACTGCTGGTGACGCTGGGATCGTCCGCCACCTCGGGCGCGCATATCAACCGCGTGCCCTACGATCCGCTGACCGACCTGACTGCGCTGGCCGAACTCGGCCGCGCCCCGGTGCTGCTTGCCGCCAACAAGGACGCCCCGTATTCCACGCTGAAGGAACTGATCGCCTATTCCAAGGCCAACCCGGGCAAGCCGATCCATTCCGCCTCTTATGGCCCGGGCACGTCGTCGCACTTTGGCCCGCTGCTGTTCAACCGGCTGGCAGGCACCAACCTGGAGCCGGTGCTGTACAAGGGCTCGGCGCCCGCCACGCAGGACCTGGTGGGCGGCGTGGTGCCGCTGATGATCGACGGCCTGACCACCGGCGTGCCGCTGTACCAGGCCGGCAAGACCAAGGTGCTGGCGACCACCATGCCGGAGCGGTCGGACATGGCGCCCGGCGCTCCAACATTCCGTGAGCTCGGTTTCCAGGAAATGGAGCAACTTAGCGGATATTTTGCGCTGTTCGGGCCCAAGGCCATGCCCAAGGCAACGGTCGATGCCGTCTCGGAGGCCGTGCGCAAGGTGCTGGCCGATCCCGCGTACCAGAAGCGGCTGGCCGGCGTTGGCGTGCTGCCGGCGCAGGCGGTCACGCCGGAAGCATTTGCCGCGCAGATCCGGACCGATCATGCGCGCTGGGGCCAATTTATCAAGGACATCGGCTTCAAGATCGAGAATTGAGCCTGCCAGGCCGGTCCCGGAGACGGTCAACGCTGCCGGAGCTGAACGCCGGGATCTGCCGCCAGGCGATTTCTTGTCCATACTGGACTTGTTGCGGCGCCATGCCGCGGCAATCAAGAATCAGCAGCCTATGGAGGGAATCGTGTTCAAGCACATCTTGCTGGCCACCGATGGCTCGGAGCTTTCCAAGGTCGCCATGGCGGCCGCGATCAATTTCGTCAAGGCGGGCGGCGCGAAGCTGACGGCGTATACGTGCATGGAGGAATATCCCTACCTGTCCTCGGGGGATGCCGGCCATCCGCGGCGAAAGGCGTATGAGGAACATGAGGCCGAGCGGGCCAGCGCGGTGCTGGCCGAGGTTGTCGCGGCGGCCACCGAGGCGGGCGTGACCTGCCAGACCGACATGAGCACGTCGGTGCCGTACAAGGGCATCATCGATGCCGCCGCCAAGCACGGCTGCGACGTGATCTTCATGGCGTCGCACGGACGGCGCGGGCTGGAGGGGCTGCTGGTCGGGAGCGAAACGCAGAAGGTGCTGACCCACTGCAGGATCCCCGTGCTGGTCTATCGCTGAGCTTGCGCAATCCGCCAGCGGATCAGAAGCGGTAGCCCCGGCTTGGATTCACTTTCCAGCCGCCGGCGCCATCGAGTTCCAGCACCTGGTGGTGGTACTTGAGCAGCGAGGGGCGGTGGCTGACGCTGACCAGCGTCGCGTCCATGCCGGCCAGCAACCGGTACATGCCTTCCTCGTTGGCGATATCGAGCGCGCTGGTGGCCTCGTCAAGCATCACATAGCGGGGCCGCGACAGCAGCACGCGCCCGATCGTCAGCCGCTGCTGCTCGCCCAGCGACAGCACCTTGCCCCAGTCCACTTCGGTATCGAGGCCGCCGAAGCGGTCGACAATGCCGCCAAGATTCACCAGCTCGAGCAGCCGGATCAGCTCGTCGTCGGCGATGTGCTGCCCGATGTGGTTGGGGTAGAGCAGCTGGCCGCGCAGGCTGCCGACCACCATGTACGGGTGCTGTGGCAGGAACAGCATGTCCTGCGGCCTGGGGCGCATGATGCAGCCGGTGCCGCTGGTCCACAAACCGGCGATGGCGCGCATCAGCGAGCTCTTGCCGCCGCCGCTGGCGCCGACGATCAGCAGCCCTTCGCCGGGATCGGCCGACACCGTCAGGTCGCGCACCAGCGTGCGTTCCAGGTTCGGCGTGTGCAGCGTCACATGCAGCAGCGACAGGCGCGAGTCCTGCACGGACTCGATCTTGTGCGCCGGCTCGGCGAGTTTGTCCGGTTTGGCCGGCGTGTCGGCCAGCGTGCTGGCGAAGGTATCCAGCCGGTCCAGCCCGGCGACAAAGCGGGCCAGCTCTTCGAAGTTGTCGACAATCACCGTCAGCGCATTCAACACTGCGGCGAACGCCCCCGCAGCCTGGATCGCGCGCCCGACCTCCATTTCACCGGACAGCACATGCGAGGCGACGATGGCGCTGGGCAGCAGGATGGTCAGGAAGCCGTAGCCGTACTGGAACGTGTTCAGGCTGAGCTGCCACTTGATGAGCTTGTCGAAGTTGCGGAAGGCCTGCTCGAAGCGGCCGCTGACATGCGACGATTCCAGCGCCTCGCCGCGGTAGAAGGCGATCGATTCGGCGTTCTCGCGCACACGGATCAGGCTGAAGCGGAAATCCGCCTCGCGCTTGAGCTGGAAGAAATTCAACCCGATCAGCACGCGCCCGAAGAAGTACATCGAGACGAAACTCCCGGCGATGGCGTAGACCACCAGGAAGTAGACCAGCATCTGGGAAATCGACCACAGCACGGCGCTGAAGGCGATCAGCTGCAGCAGCGCGCCGATGCCGATCGACAGGAAATACAGCGATTGCTTGGTAAAGGTGTTGATGTCTTCGGTGATGCGCTGGTCCGGATTGTCGATCGCCGCGTTGGCGTTGAGCTTGTAATAGGTCCGGTCCCTGAAGTACCCGTCGAGGTAGTGACGGGTGAGCCATCGTCGCCACAGCAGGCCCAGCTTGTTGCGCAGGAAGTAGTAGGAGGAATAGATGGGAACGGCGCCGAGCAGGATATAGAGGCACTTCTGGATCGAGCCCCAGAAGCGGTCGGCATCTTGCGCCGCCAGGGCCGAAGTGAATTCGCCGGTCTGTTCGTTGATCCAGACTTCGGCCTGCGTCTGGCCGAGCAGCAGCAGGATCAGCAGGAGCAGCAGGCCGGACGCCTTCCATCGCTCACGCGAAAACCAGTAGGGGCGGGCAATGGCCCAGTAACGGGTCCACACGTGGCGCGTGGGGACGCCCGGACGTTTCTTGCGGGCCGAAGTGGTGCCGGCAATCCTTGGCTCGGGCACGACGCTCATCTGACTCTCCAGCGCAGACGGATTCCCCGCCGCCACGCACATTCGTCGTGCTGCAACGAAGCGGACCAGCAGGAGAATCTCTGGATGAAATATAGGCCAGCAATATCCACGCCTGACCAGAAATCATCCGCCCGGCCCTCGTTTTTTTCGTGCCCGCGCGCGGTGTGCGGTGTTGGCGGCAACGTCGAACCAGGTTGCGGCTGGAGGGTGACCGAGCCGCTATAGGCGAACCCTGCAAGCTTTTTCAAAGGTACCTGCAGTTTCAGGCGCGGCTGCGGCGGCGGGGCGTGCCCGCCGGTCGCGGCCGCAGCGCCGGCCTCAGTCGAGGGTAATCTTTCCCGCCTTGACGATCTGGCCATAGCGAGCGATGTCGCGCTCGATCACCTTGCGGAATTCCTCGGAGGAACCGCCTACCGGCACGAAGCCCAGGTCGGTCAGCCTCCTGGCCACTTCGGGGCTGCGCGTTGCCGCGGCGATTTCCTTTGCCATGCGGTCAACCACAGGCGCGGGCGTGCCGGCAGGCGCCAGCAGGCCGGTCCAGGAACTCATCACGAAGCCCGGGAAGCCCGACTCTTCCATGGTCGGGATATTCGGCTCGCCCGGCCAGCGCTTGGCCGAGGCGACGGCCAGCACATTGATCTTGCCCGACTTCACGTGCGGCATCGGCACCAGCAGCGGATCGAATGCGACCGACACCTCGCCGGAAACGAGCGCCGGCAGGATCGGTGCGCTGCCGTTGTACGGCACGTGGGTCATCTTGACCTTGGACTCCATCGCCAGCCGCTCGCCCGTCAGGTGCGCCGAGCTACCCACGCCGCTCGAGCCGAATGTCAGCGTGTTGGGATGCTTCTTGCCATAGTCGACCAGTTCGGCAACAGTCTTCGCGGGCACCTTCTTGCTCGCGAACAGGAACAGCGGCAGCTCCGCCATCTCCGCCACCGGCACGAGGTCCGAAGGCTTGTAGCTCAGCTTGGAATACAGCGACATGTTGGCGCTGTAGGCCGCGAGAACCGAGACAAAGGTATAGCCGTCCGCCGCCGAGCGCGCGGCCACGCCAACGCCAAGCGTGCTGTTCGCGCCCGGCTTGTTCTCGATGATGATGGGCTGCCCGAGGCTTTGCGAGACCTTTTCGAACACGACCCGGGATACCGTGTCGGTGGACCCGCCGGGGGTATAGGGAACGATGACCTTGATCGGCCTGGTCGGCCAGGCATCGGCCGCCAATGCTGCATGGCCGAAAACGACACTCGTGATGGCGAGCGTCACCAGTCGTGCGCTGCGCGCCGCGCGATTCGAAATGCTCAACTACGTCTCCTGCTTTGGCAAATTTTCCTCCCGCCTTTGCGGCGGGTTCCAGCGGTGATTCCGCCGGGTGATTATGCCGGAGCGGTCGAAGCGGGTACGTGCCAAGAGGCTGCGGTAGGGCGCTTTCCGTGAAGTCAGTGTGCGATAAGCGGTCGGGCACTGAGTGGCGCGCGGTCTTCTTTCAGGCCCGGTATTTCTCCCACAGTTCGCGCAGAACCGATTCCGGCGGCGGCGCCGGTGCGAAGCCCGCGACATTGCCGAACATGCCAAGAAGGCGGCGCCTGAAGGCATTGAGGTCCATCGTCGGTTCAGGCGATGCACTGGCGGTATCGATGATCGTATGCAGCTGCTCGGCGGAGAGGCCGGCGATGGCAGACCACAGGTCGTCGGGGCTGGCGCAGGTGCACGGCAAAGATCGGGCAAACATCGGTCATCCTCAACGTGGATCCATGATCGCTAACGCACCGCCGCGCCGCGCTTGCTGCCGTCCGGGTACACGGCCGCCTGGAACGGCTCGAGGCCGATCCGCGCGACCACATCGACGAAGCGCTCGGCTTCGCTGTCGCGGTGCGCGAGGTAGGTGCCGATCAGCCGCTCGACCACGTCCGGCACCTGCTCCTGCGCGAACGACGGGCCGATGATGCGGCCGATCGCCGCGCCGCCGCCGGCGCCGTGGCTGTCCTGGCTGTCTGCGCCGTTCTGCCGCCCGCCGATGGTGACCTGGTACCAGGCTTCACCCGCCTTGTCGACACCGAGGATGCCGATATGGCCGACATGGTGGTGCCCGCAGGAGTTGATGCAGCCCGAGATGTTCAGGTCGAGCTCGCCGATGTCGTGCACGTGGTCGAGGTCTTCGAACCGTTCCTGGATCGCCTGGGCCAGCGGTATCGACACGGCGTTGGCGAGCGAGCAGAAATCGCCGCCGGGGCAGGCGATGATATTAGTGATCCTGCCGACGTTGGGCGTGGCGAGGCCGGCCGCATCCAGCGCGCGCCACAGCGCGGGCAGGCCGCTGCGCCGCACGTCGGCGAGGATCAGGTTCTGTTCGTGCGAGACCCGCAACTCGCCAAAGCCGTGGCGCTCGGCGAGGTCGGCCATCAGCTCCATCTGGTCGGCGGTAATGTCGCCGGGCGCGCGGCCGGTGGCCTTGAGCGATGCGGTCACCGCGGCGTAGCCCGGTACGCGGTGCGGATGGACGTTGCTGCGCAGCCAGAGCCGGAATGCGCGGTCGGTTCGCGCGAGTTCGGCGCTTTCATCGACGCTTTCATCGGCATCCTGTGCCGCGGCGGGGTCATAAGGCGGCACCGTGAAGCGCGCGGCCACCGACGCGACGAAGTCTTCGGTGACGGTATCCGGGCCACCCCGGATGCGCTGCCACTGCTCCGCGACCTGTTCGCGAAATACTTCCGGCGTGAGATCCTTCACCAGGATCTTGATGCGCGCCTTGTACTTGTTGTCGCGCCTGCCATGCAGGTTGTAGACGCGCAGCGTGGCCTGCAGGTAGGTCAGCAGGTCCTGCCAGGCGACAAAGGGGTTGATCAGCTTGCCGACCATGGGCGTGCGCCCCATGCCGCCCCCGACCCACACGCGAAATCCGACCTGGCCGTCTTCCTCGACCGCCTGCAGCCCGATATCGTGGACGCCGACCGCGGCCCGGTCGGTGGTGGCGCCGCTGATCGCGATCTTGAACTTGCGCGGCAGGTAGGCGAACTCGGGGTGCAGCATCGACCATTGCCGCACGATCTCGCACCACACCAGCGGGTTCACCAGCTCGTCGGGCGCGATGCCGGCAAAGTGGTCGGTGGTGGTGTTGCGGATGCAGTTGCCGCTGGTCTGGATGGCATGCATCTGCACCGTGGCGAGTTCCGCCAGGATGGCAGGCGCGTCTTCCAGGCGCGGCCAGTTGAACTGCAGGTTCTGCCGCGTGCTGAAGTGCCCGTAGCCGCGGTCCCAGCGGCGCGCGATCCCGGCCAGCTTGCGCAGCTGCCTTGACGCCAGCATGCCGTAGGGGATGGCCACGCGCAGCATCGGGGCATGGCGCTGGATATACAGGCCATTCTGCAGCCGCAGCACGCGGAACTCTTCCTCGTCGAGCTCGCCGTCCAGGAAGCGGCGGGTCTGGTCGGTGAACTGCACGACCCGCTCGTCGACCAGCCTCTGGTCGATCTCGTCATAGACATACATGATGAAGGTCTCCTTGCGCGTAGCGCTAGTCTTTTGCCCGTGCCCGTTCGATGGACATGTCGGTCGGCATCATGTTGAGGTCGGCGTTGTGCATCACCCACAGCGAGCCGGCGACGACGATGACGATCAGGAAGCCGGTACAGGCGAAGATGGCGGTATTGCCGCGCTGGCCGGGACCGGTGCCCAGGTGCAGGAAGTACACCAGCTGCACCAGCAGTTGCGCGACGCACAGGCCGACAACCAGCGCGATCGCGGCGTGGCTTTGCAACGTGCCGGTCATCACCGAGGCAAACGATGCCACGGTAAGCGCGACCGACAGCAGCAGGCCGATGGTGTAGCTGCGCACGCTGCCGTGGGTGGGGTGCTCACCCGGATGGACGGAGTGAAGATGGGACGGCTTCATGCGAACTCCCGCAGGTAGACGAAGGTAAAGACGCAGATCCAGACCAGGTCCAGGAAGTGCCAGAACAGGCTCAGGCACGCCAGCCGGCGGCGCACGATGTCATCGAGGCCGAAACGCCGGACCTGGTGGATCATCACCGCCAGCCAGCACAGGCCCGCGGTGACGTGCAGGCCGTGGGTGCCGACCAGCGTGAAAAACGCCGACAGGTAGGCGCTTACGCCGGGCCCGGCGCCCTGGTGCAGCAGGTGGGCGAACTCGTAGACCTCCATCGCGACGAACACGGCGCCCAGCACGAAGGTGGCCGCCAGCCAGCGGATCATGCGCGGCGCGGCATTCGCGTCCTGCCGCAGCATGGCCAGGCCGAAGGTGTAGCTGCTGAGCAGCAGCACCATGGTCTCGGTGAACACGAACGGCAGCTCGAACAGTTGCTGCCCGCCCGGCCCGCCCGCCGTGTTGCCCGACAGCACGCCGAAGGTTGCGAACAGCACCGCGAAGATCAGGCAGTCGCTCATCAGGTAGAGCCAGAAGCCCAGCGTGGTATGGGCGGCGGCATCGTGATGGCCGTGGTCGGCGGCGTGCGGCACCGGATGTGCGGCGTGCGGGCCTGGATGGTGCAGGGTAGGGGATAGCGTCGGGTTCATGGTTCAGGCAGCTTGCTGCAGTTGGGCGTAGCGGGCGCGCTCGATGCGCTCGACTTCGGCGGCCGGGACGTAGTAGTCGACATCGCGGTCGTAGCTGCGCCGCACGAAGGTTGCGATCGCGCCAACCAGCCCGGCCACGGCGACCAGCCACATGTGCCAGACCAGCGCGAAGCAGGACACCAGCCCGAACACTGACACGAGGAAGCCGGCCGCGGTGGGGCGTGGCATGTGGATGTCCTCGTAGCGGGCCGGCTGGCGCCATGCGCGGCCGGCTTCCTTGTCGTCCCAGTGCTGCTCCAGGGAGGTGATGTGCGGCACCAGGGCGAAGTTGTAGAACGGCGCCGGCGATGCGGTCGACCATTCCAGGCTGCGGCCGTCCCACGGGTCGCCGGTCAGGTCCTGGTTCTGCTTGCGGTCGCGGATGCTGACGGCCAGTTGCACGATCATCGCCAGGATGCCGGCGCCGATGACGAAGGCGCCGATCATCGCCACCACCAGGTAGGGATGCCAGTCGACGTTGGCGTAGTGGTTCATCCGGCGGGTCATGCCCTTGAAGCCCAGCACGTAGAGCGGCATGAAGGCCAGGAAGAAGCCGGTCAGCCAGCACCAGAACGACACCTTGCCCCAGAACTCGTTCAGCTTGAAGCCGAACACCTTCGGGAACCAGAAGCTGATCGCCGCCAGGCAGCCGAACAGCACGCCGCCGATGATCACGTTATGGAAGTGGGCCACCAGGAACAGGCTGTTGTGCAGCACGAAGTCGGCGCCCGGCACCGCCAGCAGCACGCCGGTCATGCCGCCGACCGCGAACGTCACCATGAAGCCGATGGTCCACATGGTCGAGGTATGGAAGCGGATCCGGCCGCGGTACATGGTGAACAGCCAGTTGAACAGCTTCACGCCGGTGGGGATCGAGATGATCGACGTCATGATGCCGAAGAAGGCGTTGACGTTGGCGCCCGAGCCCATGGTGAAGAAGTGGTGCAGCCAGACGAAGAACGACAGCACGCCGATCGACGAGGTGGCATAGACCATCGACTTGTAGCCGAACAGGGGCTTGCGCGAGAACGTGGCGATGATTTCCGAGAACGCGCCGAACGCGGGCAGGATCAGCACATAGACCTCGGGGTGCCCCCAGATCCAGATCAGGTTCACGTACATCATGGCGTTGCCGCCCAGCTCGTTGGTGAAGAAGTGCATGCCGAGGTAGCGGTCGGCGGTGAGCAGGGCCAGCGTGGCGGTCAGCACCGGAAAGATGGCGACGATCAGGATGTTGGTGATCAGCGCGGTCCAGGTGAACACCGGCATCTTCATCAGGGTCAGGCCCGGAGCGCGCATGCGCAGGATGGTGACGATGAAGTTGATGCCGGTCAGCGTGGTGCCGAGCCCGGATATCTGCAATGACCAGATGTAGTAGTCCACGCCGACGGTCGGGCTGTAGCCCAGCTCGGACAACGGCGGATAGGCGACCCAGCCGGTCGCGGCGAAGTCGCCGACGAACATCGACAGCATCACCAGCACCGCGCCCATGGCCGACAGCCAGAAGCTCAGCGAGTTGACGAACGGGAAGGCCACGTCGCGCGCGCCGATCTGCAGCGGCACGATCACGTTCATCAGCCCCACCACCAGCGGCGTGGCCACGTAGAAGATCATGATCACGCCGTGGGCGGTAAAGATCTGGTCGTAGTGGTGCGGCGGCAGGTAGCCGGCGGCATCGCCGTAGGCGACTGCCTGCTGCGTGCGCATCAGGATCGCGTCGGCGAAGCCGCGCAGCAGCATGACAAGGGCCAGGATGATGTACATCACGCCGACCTTCTTGTGGTCGACCGAGCAGATCCATTCGGTCCACAGGTATTTCCACTTGCCGTACCTGGTGATCGCGCCGAGCAGCGCGGCGCCCAGCACCAGCACCACGGCCAGCGTCCCCATGATGATCGGCTCGTGGTAGGGGATGGCCTCGAGATTGAGTTTTCCTAGCATGTCATTGCTCCATGCGGCCGGGGAGCGCCGACGGGACGCGTTGGAAGGCCTGCAGTGATTCGGGGGTGTTCGCGCGGCAGATCGCGCCGTTGGCCAGCATGTACTTGTCAACCACCTGGTCGAACAGCTTCGGCGTCACCGATGCGTAGAGCGCGACGGGGTCCCTGGTGCTGGGCTGCTCCAGTGTGCTGTAGGTGTTCGCGTCAAGCGTCCGGGCCGAGGCCCGCGCCTTGCTGATCCACGCGTCGAAGTCCTCGCGCGAGGTCGCCAGGGTCTTGAAATGCATGTCCGAGAAGCCCGCGCCACTGTACGCCGCGGACTGGCCGAGATAGACGCCCGGTGTGTCCGCGATCAGGTGCAGGCGGGTCTGCATGCCGGCCATGGTGTAGACCATGCTGCCAAGCTGCGGAATGAAGAACGCATTCATCATCGATTCCGCGGTCAGCCGGAAGTTGACCGGCGTGCCGACCGGGATGGCAAGCTGGTTCACCGAGGCGACGCCGTATTCGGGATAGATGAACAGCCATTTCCAGTTCAGCGCGATGACGTCGACCTGCAGCGGCCTGACCTCGGACTCCAGCGGCCGATAGGGGTCGAGCTTGTGCGTCGAATCCCAGATCAGCACGGCCAGGCAGGCCACGATCACGCACGGGATGCCCCACACCACGATCTCGATTTTGGTCGAGTGCGACCACTTGGGCGCGTAGGTCGCGCGCGTGTTGCTCTCGCGGTAGCGCCAGGCAAACCACAGCGTCAGGAAGATCACCGGGATGACGACCATCAGCATGACGAACAACGCGATCAGGATCAGCGATTTTTCCTGTGCGCCGATGCTGCCCTTGGGATTGAGCAGTTCGAGGTTGCAGCCGCTGAGCAGGGCGCTCAGCCCGGCGGCCAGCAGCAACGCGCCGATGCGGGGCGGCAGGGCGGGCGATGGGCTGAGGCTGGGGGAAGGGTGGGGCAACGGGCCTTGTCGATCTTTGTTTGCCAGCCCGGCGGTAGGTTTGAGCATGTCGGACACCTTGGTTACGGATTACCGAAGGCATCCGGCCACGCGCTCCGATTCAAGTGCTGCGTCAGCCCGCGGCTGCGGGCTTGTATGGATTCCCTCGACAATGTCTGGCATGCTAGTCGAAGACAAGACCCATACATCGAGGAAAGTTTTGGGGACAGAATCCATACAAGATAGCGAAAGCGCTGCCCGGATCACCGGCCAGTGGGATCTGCGGATCACTGCGTCCGGTGGGGTCCGGTACCTGCAGATCGTCGACTTCATCGAGCGGGCAATCGGCGAGGGCCGCCTCGTGGCCGGCGACCGCGTGCCGCCGCAGCGCAGCCTGGCGCAATCTCTCGGCGTGGACCTGACGACAGTGACGCGCGCCTATAACGAGGCGCGGCGAAGACAGCTGATCGAAGCGAGGGGCGCGCTCGGCACCTTCATTGCCGCGCCGCGTGCGGAACTCGCGCGCGTGGTCGACATGAGCATGAACGTGCCGCCGCCGCCGGCGGGCGTGGATTTCCCGGACCTGTTGCGGCGCGGCCTGAACCAGGTCCTGCTGCGCAGCGACCCGCACCTGCTGATGACCTACCAGCTTGGCGGCGGCAGTGCGTCGGACCGGGCGGCCGGGGCGCTCTGGCTTGCGCCGATCTTCGGGCAGGTCGACACGGCGCGGCTGGTGGTGTGCCCCGGCGCCCAGGCTGCGCTGGCCGCCGTGATCCTGAGCTGGACCCGGCCCGGCGAGGCAATCGTGACCGAGCCGCTGGCCTATCCGGGCATCCGCGCCGCGGCAGCGCAACTGGGCCGGCGCGTGGTGGTCGCACCGTGCGATGCGGACGGGATGCTGCCCGACGCGCTCGCCGCGGCCCGCGCCGCAGGCGCCACGCTGGCCTACCTCAACCCGACCGCGCAGAATCCGACCACGCACACCATGCCGGCCTCGCGCCGGGCAGAGATCGCCAGCGCCGCGCACCGATGCGATATCGCCTTGCTGGAGGACGACCCGTACTGGCTGCTGACGCCGTCGGCACCGCCGCCGCTCGCCACCTTTGCGCCCGAGCGCACCTGCTACGTCGCGACGCTGTCCAAGGCGCTCACGCCGGGCCTGCGCACCGCGTACGTCCTGTTGCCGGAGGGCAGGAGTGGCGACGACCTGCTGGCTTCGCTGCGCGCCTTCGCGCTGATGGCCGCGCCGATGACCGCGGCGCTGGCCACGCAATGGATCCATGACGGCTCGGCCATGCAGCTGCTCGACGGCATCCGCACCGAAGCGCTGGCGCGGTGCGCGCTGGCAAGCCGATGGCTGAGCGGGATCGGCCAGCTGCCGCCCAGCGCCATCCACGTCTGGCACCGCCTTCCCGCGCAGTGGTCGGCGCAGCAGCTCACCCGGGCCGCGCTGGCGGAAGACCTGCGGGTCACGCCTTCCGACGCGTTCTGGGACGGGCCCAATGCGCCCAATGCCATCCGCATCTCGCTGGGCGGCGTCGACAATCACGCGCAGCTGTCGCTGGCTCTGAGGAAGCTGGCGGCATTGCTCGAGCGCCGGCCAGCGTCTGGGGTCGAGATGGTGGTGTGAACCAGCCTCGCGCAAGCAGCGCCGGTATCAGGCCTCTGAAACGAAGTTGATCACCGCGTCGGAAAACTCCGCCGGCAATTCCCAGTTCGACAGATGCGCCGCATTGAGCGCGAGGTAATCGGCGTTGGCAATGCCTTCAGCCAGCTCGCGCCCCTGTTCCGGCGTGGTGGCGGCATCCTGGACGCCGGCGATCACCAGCACGCGCGCATCGATGCCGGGCAGCAGGCCGTGCAGGTCGGCATCGCGCACCGCGGCGCAATTGGCGACATAGCCGTCGGCATCGGTCGAGGCGAGCATCGACAGCACCGGTGCCATGCGCGCCGGATCGCCGGCGAGCGCCGCCGGGGTGAACCAGCGGGCCAGCACGCCCTCGGCGATGGCCGCCATGCCTTCGGCCCGCACGCGCTCGATGCGCGTGTTCCAGCCGGAAGCCGGGCCGATCAGCGCCGCGGTGTTGGCCAGCACAAAGCGGCCGAAGCGTCCGGGGTGATGACGTGCCAGCCAGATGCCGGTCATGCCGCCCATCGACAGGCCGCAGAAATGTGCGCGTTCGACGCCGGCATGGTCCATCACGGCCAGCACGTCGGCGCCCAGTTCGGCCATGCCGAACGGCGCGTCAGGCACGGCAGAGGCGCCGTGGCCGCGCGTGTCGTAGCGCAGCACGCGGAAGCGCTCCAGCAGCGCCGGCATCTGCGGGTCCCACATCGACAGGCTGGTGCCGAGCGAGTTGGACATGACCAGCGCCGGCGCGCCGGCCGGGCCCTGGAGTTCGTAGTGCAGGCGCAGCCCGTCACGGGTGGCAATGCTCATTAGGGCGGCCTCTCTCAGCGAATCGAAGACGGATGCGGCGCCAGCGGCGTGACGGCGATTTTCATGTACGGGAACAGCGGCAGGGCCGACAGCAGGTTGTGCAGCGCCTCGTTCGACTCGACGTCGAACACGCTGTAGTTGGCATACTCGCCGACCACGCGGTAGAGGTGCAGCCATTTGCCCTGGCGCTGCAGGTCCTGCGCGTAGGCCTTCTCGCGCGCCTTGATTTCGTCGGCCTGCGCGGCGGGCATGTCGTGCGGCAGGTTCACGTCCATTCGTACCAGATACAGCATCGGGTTCTCCTTGTTCCAGTCTGATGGTGATTTCAGGCGCGACGATAGTGCGCCAGCTTGTCTTCGTCGAGCGCGATCCCCAGCCCGGGCCCTTGCGGCAGGTGCAGCGCAAAGTCGCGGTACACCGGCCGCTCCAGCACGATATCGTCCTTCAGCAGCAGCGGGCCGAACAGCTCGGTGCCCCACGCCAGTTGCGGCAACGTGGCGAAGCCGTGGGCCGCGGCGATGGTGCCGACGCTGCCTTCCAGCATAGTGCCGCCATACAGCGCGATGCCGGCCGCGTCGCCGACCGCGGCGGTGCGCAACATGCCGAAGATGCCGCCGGACTTGGCGATCTTCAGCGCGAACACGTCGGCGGCGCCGAGGCGGGCCAGTTCCATCGCGTCCTCGGGACCGCACACGGCTTCGTCGGCCATGATGGGCACGATAAAGCGCGCCGCCAGCCGGGCCAGCGCGGCGCGCTGCTCGCGCGGCGTGGGCTGCTCGATCAGGTCGATGCCGGCGGCTTCCAGCATGGCGATGCCGGTGGCGGCATCCGCTTCGTTCCAGGCCTGGTTGACGTCGACGGTGACCCGGGCACGGTCGCCCAGCGCGCGCTTGATCGCCGACACATGGGCCACGTCCTCGCGCACGCTGCGCCGGCCGATCTTGAGCTTGAAGGTGTCGTGGCGGCGCTCGGCCAGCAGGCGCTCGGCCTCGTCGATGTCGCGCGCGGTATCGCCGCTGGCCAGCGTCCACAGCACCGGCAGCGTTTCACGCACGGCGCCGCCCAGCAGCGTCGCCAGCGGCACGCCCAGGCGCTTGCCCTGCGCGTCGAGCAGCGCGGTCTCCAGTGCCGACTTGGCGAAGCGGTTGCCGCGCGCCACCTTGTTCAGCCGCGCCATGGCGGCGTGCACGTTGGTGGCATCCTGCCCCAGCAACGCCGGCGCCAGGTAAGTGTCGATAGTCAGCTTGATGCCCTCGGGGCTTTCATCGCCGTAGGACAGGCCGCCGATGGTGGTGGCCTCGCCGATGCCTTCCACGCCGTCGGCGCAGCGCAGGCGCACGATCACGAGGGTCTGCCGCTGCATGGTCGCCATGGCGAGCTGGTGCGGGCGGATGGTCGGCAGGTCGACCAGGATGGCCTCGATCGACTCGATGGCCGTGGAACTGGATTGTGTCGCCACTTTCATACCTTCCTGATGCAGTTGAACGTTGCATCGGAGTATGGATGGCTATTTTTCAGCTGTCCAAGACCGTTGTCGTCTGATTTGATACCTCAAAAGTATGGATTGTAGACGGCGCCTTATTCCTTGGACGATTGGGTCGAGTGCTACCACCCGGACGTGAAGTTCTGGATGCCGTGCTGGGACGACGACGGCAAGCTGGTCACCGACCCGCAACGCGGCGTGACGAAGGAGGGCAACAACATGAGAAGCTCCGCACGATTCGCCGGGAAGGCAATGATCGTCACCGGCGCCGCGCCGCGCAGGGCATCGGCCGCGGCGTGGCGCTGGCCGCCGCCGCAGAGGGCGCGTCGGTGGCGCTGGCCGCCGCTCGGCGCTGGTCGATGAAGTCGCCGCCGGGATCGTTGCCGCCGGCGGCAAGGCCATCGCCGTGCATGCCGACCTGGAAACGTTTGCCGGCGCCACGCAGATGGCGCAGGCCGCCGAAGCCGCCTACGGCCGCATCGACGTCCTCGTCAACAACGTCGGCGGCACGATCTGGGCCAAGCCCTACCAGTTCTACGAAGAGGACCAGGTCGAAGCCGAGATCCGGCGCTCGCTGTTTCCGACGCTGTGGTGCTGCCGCGCGGTGCTGCCGGGCATGGTCGAGCGCCGGCAGGGCGTGATCGTCAACGTGTCGTCGATCGCCACCCGCAGCATTCACCGCGTTCCTTATGCGGCGGCCAAGGGCGGCGTCAATGCGCTGACCGCCAGCCTGGCCTTCGAACACGCGCACGAAGGCATCCGCGTCAACGCCATCGCCACCGGCGGGACCGAGGCGCCGCCGCGCAGGATTCCGCGCAACACCGAAGCGCAGAGCGAGCAGGAGGCGGGCGGGTACCAGGCCATCGTCGACCAGACCCGCGAGAGCAGCCTGATGCACCGCTATGGCACGATCGACGAACAGGTGCATGTGATCCTGTTCCTGGCATCGGACGAAGCGTCCTACATCACCGGTACGGTCTTGCCGGTCGGTGGCGGCGACCAGGGCTGAGCGCGAGCGGTTGAGCCAGCCAGTCCGGCGCGGCTGGAGAACACGCGCTCGCCTATAGTGAACGCAGCCATGCAGCAGCCGGTCCTCGGGGGCTGCAGCGGCCACGGGAGGCGAGCCATGCGGATTGCGTCGATCGACACCATCGTGCTGCGCGTGCCATTCACGGTCGGCGGGGTCTCCGCCGCCGGCGTGTGGGGCGGGGCGGGTTTGCAGGCCGCCGATTCGCTGCTGGTCAAGGTGACCACGGACGACGGCATCGTGGGCTGGGGCGAAACCTTCGGCTTTATCGGCATCCCGATGGTCAAGGCGGCGCTCGACGAACTGCTGGCGCCCGCGTGCCTCGGCATGGATGCCACGCAGCCCGAGGCGCTAAGCCTGGACCTGCAGCGCCGGTTCCACGTCTTCGGGCGCAGCGGCGCCATCATGTACGGGCTGTCGGCGCTAGATATCGCGCTGTGGGACATCTGTGGCAAGGCCGCCGGCCTGCCGCTGTACCGGCTGCTGGGCGGAACGCGGCGGGAACAACTGCCGGCGTATGCCAGCCTGATCCGCTACGCCGACCGTGAGACGATCGCGGCCAACACGCAGCGCGCGATCGCCGACGGCTACCGCAGCATCAAGCTGCACGAGGTCGACCTCGCTGTCGTACAGGCCGCGCGCGAGACGGCCGGGCCCGATATCGAAATCACGCTCGATGCGAACTGTCCGTGGTCGCTGGCCGAGGCCATCGACATGGCGCGCGCGCTGGCGCCGCTGTCGCTGCGCTGGCTCGAGGAGCCGCTGTGGCCACCGGAGAACTACGCCGGCCTGGCCGCGTTGCGCCGGCAATGCGGCATTGCCGTGGCGGCGGGCGAGAACGCCTCGACGCTGATGGACTTCCACCAGATGCTCGGCGCCGGCGCGGTCGACGTCATCCAGCCGAGCCCGGCCAAGATGGGCGGCATCAGCCCGCTGCGCAAGGTGTTCGCGCTGGCCGAGGCGCACAACACGCAGGTGATGGTCCACACCTTCTACGACGGCCCCGGGCTGCTGGCCAGCATCCATGCCACGGCGGCGCTGGGCGATGCGCGTGCCATGATCGAATGGCGCTACTTCGACATGGAGGCCCGGGTGCTCGGCGATGCGGTGGTGCCGCGGGACGGGATGATTCGGGTGCCAGACGGGCCGGGTCTGGGCATCGATCCCGATCCGGAGGTGATCCGGCGCTACCGGGTCGGATGAAAGGCATCACCCCGAACAGCGCGTGCACCAGTTCCGTGCCTGTCCTGGGCTGGCGACGTCGGCAATCCAACGCAGGCAAAGTTGCCTGCGGCCCAACGGTCTCCGGGAAGTGCAGGGCCGGTACCAACACTACACCCATTCCGCCACACCGGCGTCCGCGAGTGGCTTGGCTAGCCGCCGGCGTCGATGCCCGCGCCGCACACCCAAAAATGTCATGCGAGGCAGGTACGCTGCACATCCCGCACGGCCTGGCAGCAAACTTGCTTGTTGATTGCATCTGGCCGACAGGGGACATCCATCCGTTGGGAGAAGCCATGCATCAAGCACGCATCACCGCGCACAAAGGGATTCTGGTCGTCGAACTGGTGCCTGACCCGGCAAACGGCGACGGCACCTCGACCGACAAGCTCCGCAACCTGGCCACGGTCATCCATGACACAGGACGGCACCTCGGCGTTTCAGAGGAAGCCCTGGCGCTGCTGAAGATGGTGAAGCGCGGCCTCGACCGCATCGGCGACTTTGCCTGGTTCAGCAGCGACGACGGCAAGGATCACTTCGCCTGGCTGGGCGGCCCGAAGCGGCTGGTGAGTCCGACGTCAGTGGCGGCTGCCCGCGACTACGCGATCCTTGCCCACCGGGTGATTCCGAACCAGGTGCCGGACGGCGCCAGGATGGCGATCGAGACGAACTTCTGAGTGCGGCGCCGCGCGCACCGGTGTCGAGACTGGCGTGAGGGGAAGCCATCACGGCCCAAAGCGCCGTGCTGTGGCTGGAATGCCAGCGGGTCCATTTGGTATACTTCAACGCAACTTCCTGGCCCTTTGCCGGGCCACAAATACCAACGACCCGCCATGACCCAACCGCAGAAGCAAAGCATGGCCGCCGAGATCCGGGCGGCCATCGAGGCCGAGATCGAAAGCGGTGCGTTGCCTCCCGGTACGCCGCTGGACGAGCGCAGCCTGGCAGAGCGCTTCGGCGTATCGCGCACGCCGGTGCGGGAGGCGCTGCAGCAACTCGCCGTGCAGAATCTCGTGCGCATCGCCCCGCGCGTAGGGGTCTTTGTCTCGCGCATGTCGATCACACAGTTGCGGGAAACGCTGGAACTGCTTGGCGAGCTGGAAGCGGTTGCCGCCAAGCTCGCCGCGCGCCGCATGGACGACGAGCAACGCCTCCAGCTCAAGGCCAGCATGCAGCAGTGCGCCGAGGCGTTCTCCCAGGAAGACGGCAAGAAATTCGCCGAGGCCAATGCCGGCTTTCATGACCTGGTCTACGCCGGCAGCCACAACGAATACCTGGTCGAGCAGATCCAGGGCATCCGCCGGCTGATGCAGCGCTACCGGCCGAAGATCTTCCTGACCCAGGGCCAGCGCCAGCGTGCGCTCGCGGACCACCAGCGCCTGGCCGATGCCATCCTGAGCGGCGACGAGGCCGCGGCGCATGCGGCCATGCTGGAACATGCGCCGGTCGGCACCACCGGGTTCTCGGAGTTCCTGTCGACGCTGCCGATGAGCTACCTCGAAACCGACAGCGGACCGGCCGCCGGCATGGCGCCCGCGACCGCCGGCAAGCGAGGCCGGCGCGCCGCGACGGAAGACGAGGGCGAAGCCAGGCCGCGCGCCCGGCGCATGCCGGGCCGCGTCAGCACGGCCTGACTGACGCGCCTCGCCGCCGCTCAGAAGCGGTGCCGTATGCCGGCGGCGACGCCGAACTGGCTGTCCTCGCTGGGCGCGATCCGGTAGGCCGCCGTGGCCCCGTTGAAGTTCTCGAAGTTGAGCGCCGCGTTCTTGGTGAAGGCTGCGCTGAGGTAGACGTCGGTGCGCTTGGACAAGCTGTAGTCGGCGATCATCGTGACCTGCCACGGGTTGGCCGGATCGCCCGCGGCGCCATAGACCGACCTGAGGTTGTCGTAGTAGACCGCGCCGGTCAGCTGCAGCGCCGGAGTGGCCTGGAAATTGAGGGCGAACCACCAGAGGTCGTCGCGCCCGATGGCGCCGGGCGTCGCGACATCGTTCTTGCCGTAGCGGTACGCGGCCTGGGCCAGCAACTGCGGCGTGACCTGGTAGCGCAGGCCCAGTGCTGCCTTCTGCGTCCGCTGGTAGTCGCCCGCCACCTTCGCGCTGTTCACATTGTCATAGGCCGCCGCAATGCCGAACGATCCGATGCGGTAGTCCACGCCGGCACCGTAGCCCGCGGATCCCGTCATCGAGCCCGGCTGCTCGCCAAAACTCCAGTGCAGTTCCGTGGACAGCGGGCCGAAGTCGCCGTGGTACTTCGCCATATTGTCCTGGCGCAGCCCGGCGCCGGCGATGGTGGTCACCGGTTCGTACAGGGTCGCATACGCGGTGGGCGAGTAGTTGGCCATGGTCAGGAACAGCGACGAGTATTGCCGGCCGAAGGTCAGCTTGTGCCCGCCGGCCGCGAGTCCGACCCAGGCCTGGCGCCCGAACAGCCGGCCGCCCTGCGTGGAAATGCCGGTGTCGACGCTGAAGCCGCTTTCCAGCGCGTAGATCGCCTGCTTGCCGCCGCCCAGGTCTTCCACCCCGCGCAGGCCCCAGCGGCTCGGCGACAGGCCGCCTGAGCTGAGCGCTACCTTTGACTTGCCGTCCGGCTGCCCCGTCGCGAGGTTGTTGTTGCTGTACTCGATGTTGGCATCGACCACGCCGTACAGCGTGACCGAAGCTTGCGCCGTGCCGGCCAGGCCGGCCAGGGCGCACGCGATGCCGATGGTGCTTTTTTTCATTGCTTTTCTCCTCCAGGATGAACGGATTGCGCGGCTGATCCCGCCGCTGCACCGGGGTGCCATTGCATCAACGGCATGAACAAAATGGCCGGAAACGGCGTTTTCCGGCGGCACGGACCCGCGCCCGAGGCGCAGCCCAGGCAGGGCTGCAATCCATCGGACGCATCGGACGGTGTCGGGGTGGCGAGGGGTGGAAAACTCAGGCCGGCACGAGGCCCGGCTCGAGGTCAGCGAAGCGACGGCCTTCGCGCGCCAGGCGTTGAAGCAGCGGGGACGGGGTCCACCAGTAGCCATGGCGGGCATGGAAGCGCTCGATATCCGCGCAGACGCTGGCCAGTCCCAGCTGGTCCGCCAGGTACATCGGTCCGCCGCGGTGCGCCGGGAAGCCGTAGCCGGTCACGTACACGATGTCGATATCGCTCGCGCGCAGCGCAACGCCCTGTTCGAGCAGTTTCGCGCCTTCATTGATCATGCCGTACAGGCAGCGCTTAAGGATCTCTTCCTCGTCAACCGGCTGGCGCGCGATGCCCAGCCTGGCGGATTCGTCGACGATAAACTGCTCGACCGCCGGGTCGCGTTGCGGCGTGCGGCTGCCTTGTTCGTAGCGATACCAGCCCGCACCGGACTTTTGGCCCAGGCGTCCCATCTCGGTCAGCTTCAGGATCAGGTCGTTCCAGCGCCGGTCGGTGGGGCGGGTGGCCAGCTGCGCCTTGCGGGTCTGGTAGCCCACGTCGTTGCCGGCCATGTCATGCACGGCGAAGATCCCCATCGCATAGCCGAAGCGTGTCAGCGCCTGGTCGACTTCATGCGGCAGCGCGCCTTCCTCCAGCAGGAAGTGCGCCTCGCGCGTGTAGTTGCGGAACAGCGCGTTGCCGATAAAGCCCGGATAGACGCGGGCGAGCACCGAGACCTTGCCCAGGCGGCGTCCCAGCTCCATCAGCGTCGCGATCACGTCCGGCGCAGTCTGCTGCGCGCGCACGACCTCAAGCAAACGCATGACATGGGCCGGGCTGAAGAAATGCGCGCCGACCACATCCTGCGGCCGCTGCGTGACCGCGGCGATGGCGTCCACATCCAGCCCCGAGGTATTGGTGGCCAGGATCGCACCGGGCTTGGCCAGCGCATCGAGCTTGCGGAAGATGTCCTGCTTGAGCGCCATGTCTTCGAACACGGCTTCCACGATCAGGTCGGCTCGTGCCACGTCGGCGAGCTCGACCGAGCCGCGGATCCGCGCCAGCCGCTCGTCCATCTGCGCCTGCTGCAGCCGGCCGCGCGCGACGCTGCCCGCATAGTTGTCGCGCACGCGCTGCAGGCCACGCTCCAGCGCGGCAGGCTCGGCATCGATCACCGTCACGGGAATGCCGGCATTGGCAAGCGCCATGGCGATGCCGCCGCCCATGGTGCCGGCGCCGATCACGGCCACGTGTTCTACCGGGCGCAGCGGCAGTTCCGCCGCAATGTCGGGAATCCTGGAGGCTTCCGCCTGCGCCAGGCGGATGTGGGTCTCGGCGGCGTCGCGTTCCGGCTGGGTCACGGCGTTGCCGGCAAGGGCAGGGGTGGGGTTTGTCATGGCCTCAGTCCTGTTTGCCTGCCGGGGAGACCAGCGGCTGGGCCCGCCCTTCGACGAATTCGCGCAGCCGCTCGGCGGTTTCGGGGGAACGCTCCATGTTCGAGTTCAGGTACTCCATGAACAGGCCGTCGTCATGCGACAGGTCGTTGATGCGCGGCAGCACATTGGTGATGCGCCAGTTGGTGTCGGGCGTATTGCGGGCGATCCTGGCGGCCAGCTCGCGCGCCTTGTCCAGCGCCTGCCCGGCCGGCACAACGTAGCGCACGATGTGCTCGCGCTCGCCCTCGGCCGCCGACAGCAGGCGGCCGGTCAGCATCATGTCGGCCATCACGGTGTAGCCCACCACGCGCTGCACGCGCACCGTTCCGCCACCGCCGACAAAGATGCCGCGCTGGCCTTCGGGCAGGCCGAAGAAGGCGGATTCATCCGCCACGCGCACGTGCGCCGCGGTGGCCAGCTCCAGCCCGCCGCCGACCACCGCGCCATGCAGTGCGGCCACGAACGGAATGGGACCGCGCGCGATGATGTCGAACACGGTGTGCCAGGAATGCCGCTGGCGCTTGCGTGGCCGCGGGGCGTTGGCGAGGGCGCCGGCCGCGCGCGCCAGCGCTTCCTTCAGGTCCAGGCCCGCGCAGAAGTTGCTGCCATGGCCAAACAGCACGCCGACGCTGGCTTCTTCGCCGGCGCGCACCACGGCATCGCGCAGCGCCCACACCACGTCTTCGTTGATGGCGTTGCGCTTGTCGGGGCGGTTGAGGCCGATCAGCGCGACCGGCCCGTCGAGTTCATAGGTAACCAGTTCAGTGCTCATAATGGGAGTTCCAGTTGGCAGGAGCGGATATCGCTCGTTCGTTCATTCGATCAGTGGATGGGGGCGGTCACAGGTCCAGCACCAGCTTGCGGCTCCTGGCGCCGGAGCAGCAGATCATCATGCGTTGGTTCGCGGCCTTGTCCGCCTCGCTGAGCACCAGGTCGCGATGGTCCGGCACGCCGTCGAGCACGCGCACCTCGCAGGTGCCGCAGATGCCCTCCTGGCACGAATACGGCGGCTCGATGCCCTGGCCGAGCAGGCAGTCCAGGATGGTCTGGCCCGCCTGCACTTCGACGCTGCGGCCGCTGCGGGCCAGCTCGACGGTGAAGCCGCCCTCGGTGGCGGCGCTCTCGCGCGCCGCGAAGTACTCGCGGTGGACCTGCGCGGGCGGCAGGCCGGTAGTGGCCTGCTCGAACGCTTCCAGCATCGGCAGCGGGCCGCAGCAATAGACATGGGCGCTGGCCGGCAGCGCACGGACGACGCCGGCGATATCCAGCATGCGCCCGCCGGGCTCGCGGTCGAAGCACAGCTGCACTTCGGCGTTGGCGTCATCGCGCAGCGCCTGCACGGCGTCGAGGAAGCCGGCATTGCGGCGCGTGCGCGCTGCGTAGTGCAGCTGCCAGTGCCGGCCGAGCGCCTGCAGGCGGCGGATCATGCCGAGGATCGGCGTAATGCCGATGCCGCCCGCGATAAACACACTCAGCGCGGCCGACTCCTCGAGCGGGAAGTTGTTGCGTGGGGCGCTGATCGCCAGCGTATCGCCGGGGCGCAGCACCTCGTGCAGGTAGCGCGAGCCGCCGCGGCTGTTCGGGTCCTTGTTCACGCCGATCACGTAGCGGTGCCGCTCGTGCGGCGCGTTGAGCAGCGAGTAGTTGCGGATCAGGCCATTGGGCAGGTGCACGTCGACATGGGAGCCGGCCGAGAACGGCGGCAGCGCCTTGCGCGGCGGCTCGGGCCACAGTTCGTAGCTCAGGATGCCGTCGGCCTCCCAGGCCATGGACTTGACCCTCACCTGCAGTGTTTCGGAATTGCTCATGGTGCTTCCTTCGGTTCTTCCTGTCGGAACGCTGTCATTCCGGGCGGAAGCCGGACGACCTGATGATGGGTTCCCACGTCGCCAGTTCGGCGCGCTGCCGGCGGGCCATGTCCGCGGCGTTGAGGTAGTCGGGCACGACCGACAGGCGCTGCATCAGGAACGTCGCGGTCCCGGGTGCGGACAGGATCTTGCGCAGGGCTTGCTGCATGCGCTCAAGTTCGGCCGGCGGGGTCCGGGCGGGCGCCCACATCGCGGTCCAGCCTTCGGCGAACGGCATGTTCACGCCTTGCTCGGCCATGGTCGGGATCTCGGGCGCCAGCGGCGAGCGCTTCGGGCTGAAGATGCCGATCACGCGGACCTTGCCGCTGCGGTGGTACTTCATCATGTCGTCCAGCAGCGTGACGGCCGCGGGCACATGGCCGCCCACCAGGTCGGTGATCATCGGCGGGGTACCCTTGTAGGGCGCCGCGGTCAGCGTGATGCCGGCCGCCCGCGCGAACTGCATGCCGAGGAAGTGGTTCTGCCCGCCCAGCCCGGGCGTGCCGAAGGCCTCGGCTGGATGGCTTTTGGCCCAGCGGATGAACTCCTGCGCGTTCTTGCCGGTATCCGGGCGCACGGCCATGCCCAGCGGGTATGACACCAGCCCGGCCACCGGCGCGAAGTCGCGCCACAGGTCCCACTTGAGCTGCTTGCCGAACACCAGGGTCTGGAAGGTCGGCGTCGCGTTGGGGGCGATCATGTAGGTCAGGCCGTCGGGCCTGGCCGCCATCAGCATGTCGGCCGCGATGCGGCCGCCCACGCCGACATGGCTTTCGATGATGACGGGCTGGTCCAGTAGCGCGGGCAGCCGGTCGGCGAAGTAGCGGGCGATCGCGTCGGTGCCGCCGCCGGGCGGCAGCCCGAGCAGAATACGGATCACGGGTTTGCCCTGCATGCCGGCATGCGCCGCCGCGGGGGCGGCTGGGGCGGCGATGGCGGCACAGGCCGCCAGCAACAGCCGGCGTCGGCACATGCTTGTCATGCTTGTCTCCGTTTCTCTTTGTCTTTGGTTTCCGTGCCGGCGCGCTTCAGCCCGCCTGGGTCAGCACGCGCCAGTCCGTGCCGGCGGGCAGCACGCCGCCCACCGATACCGCTTGCGCGTAGTCGAGCTCGGGGCTGTCCGCCAGCGTGGGGGTCTTGCCGGCCATGAACTCGCGCACGGACTTCAGCAGCGCCTGGCGCACGCGCAGCACGGCGCCGTCGGCCGAGCACAACTGTTCGGTGGTGCGGTCGGCGATCGGGCCCTGGCCCAGGAACATGGCGAAGTCTTCGGTCCCCAGGTGCTGCGGGAAGCCGGTGGCGTGGCCGCGCCGCATCAGGTCGCGGTTCTGTCCCCAGTTGTTGTCGGGGCCGCCCGGCGGCAGCGGCGGGAAGTCCCACACGTCCGGCGTGGCCGACATCACCGTCATGCCCAGCGGCCGGTGCGGATTGAAGTGGACGAACCAGGCGCGGTGCGTGACGTCGTCGACAGGCGTCGAGAAGAACACCGTGCCGGGACCCTTCGCGTCGGGGGCGCAGATGATCCCGTACCACGGCATCACGAAGTTGTTGACGCGGGCATAGACCTTGTCGTCGGCCAGGGGGCGGATGGCCGCATAACGGTAGCCGTAGGGCCGGTCCTCGAATTCCAGCCGCGGCGCCAGGGCCTGCGTCATGTGCAGGCGCTCGTTGCCGGAGCCGGCGGTGATCTGCGTGGTGGACTCGTGCAGCACGCCGACATGCGAAGAATCCATCGAGGCTTCCACGCCTTGGACCCAGTTGGTCGGCACTTCCTGGCTGGTGACCGAGCGCTGGTCTTCCGGCAGGGTGGTAAATGGCAGGTCGGGGAACTTCGGCGCTTGCTCGCCCTTGCCCAGCCACACCCAGACGATGCCGCCGCGCTCCTCCACCGCATAGCGGTTGACGCGCACGTGCTTGCAGAACTGCGCCTGCTCGCCGGTGTGGTTGGGCGCCTCCACTACCTCGCCGCGGGTGTTGAGCTTCCAGCCGTGGAAGATGCAGCGCAGGCCGTTGTCTTCGTTGCGGCCCATCAGCAACGAGGTCTTGCGGTGCGGGCACAATTCGTCGACCACGCCCACGCTGCCGTCGGTGGCGCGGAAGGCCGCATAGTTGCTGCCCAGCAGGCGCACGCGCACCGGCGCGCCGTCTGCCACCAGCTTGGCCGACGGCACCGCCGGCAGCCAGTAGTGCTGGCGGATCATCTCGCCCATCGGCGCGCCGCCCTCGACGCGGGTGAGCAGGTCGTTGTCTTCGCGGGTCATTGCCATGTCAGCACTCCTCGTCCTTGCGGAAGGCGCGTGAGTAGAGGCGGGTGCAGTTGCACTCGAAGATATTGCGGCGCTGTTCCTCGGTCAGCCAGTCGATGCTTTCGATCACCGGCTTCATGTCGTCGAAGTCGCGGCCCGAGACCGGGTCGCGCGCGCTACCCGTGCCGGGCTTCTCGGTGCCAAACAGCACGTTGTCGGTGCCGGCCACCTTGAGCAGCAGCTCGATCGCCTCGCGCGAGTAGTTGCAGGTGTCGAAGTACAGGTGCCTGAGCTGGTCGTCGAAACTGGTGGCTTCGCCCTTGCGCACGTTCCACGCGCGGAAGCGGCCCATCTGGTAGGGAATCGCGCCGCCGCCGTGTGCCACCACGATCTTCAGGTCCGGGTACTTGTCGAACACCTTGGCGCCCAGCAGCGAGACGATGGCGATGCTTTCCTCGTTGATGAACTTCAGCGTGTACGACTCGCGCGCGCTGCAGCTGCCCGCGGAGTGGATCAGGCCCGGCACGTCCAGTCGCGTCATGGCGTCGTAAAGCGGATGCCAGAACGGGTCGCCCAGCCCCGGCGGGGTCGGGCCTTCGCCTTCGGTGGGATCCGGATTGATCAGGCAGCCGACAAAGCCCAGTTCCTTGACGCAGCGTTCCAGCTCGGGCACCGCGCGCAGCGCCGGCGATTCGTCCATGTACTGGGGCAGGCCCGCCACGCCGCGGAAGCGGTCGGGGAACAGCTCGACGAAGCGCGCGATCAGGTCGTTGCAGTGGCGCGACCACAGTTCCGTGACGCGGCCGGGCTTGACCGAATGCATCTGCAGGTAGGGGCGTGGCGAGATGAACTGCACGTCGGTGCCGACGTTGTCCATGCTGCGCACCAGCTCCTCGGCGACCTTGCGCACCGATTCATCGGGGATGCGCGGCGTGGTCGAGGGGTTGGCGCGGCCGCCGACCAGTTCCGCCATGTAGCGGAAGCTTTCGGGGGGCATGACGATGTGGGCGTGGGAATCGATGATCATGGGTTTCAGCCTTGGGTATCGCTGGCCACCACGGCCAGGCATTCGAGTTGCAGCAACATGCCGTGCTGGAGGTCGTGCACGACGATGTGCCGCGCGGGGCGGTCGCGCGGGTCCGGGAAGCAGCGCAGCCATGCGCCGTTGATGGCATCGCGCACGCTGTCGTCCTTCACGTACACGGTGAGCTTGAGCACATCGGCGAGCGAGGCACCGCCGGCATCGAGCACGCCCTGCAGGTTGTGGAAGGCGAGCGCGGCCTGCGCGGCGGCGTCTGGCGGCAGCTCGCCGGTGCGCGCATCCTTGCCGGCGATCGCCGACGTGCAGATCAGGTTGCCCACGCGCGCGCCGACCGGGATCGGAGCCTTGTGCGCGAGGCCGGGAACATCGAGTGAGCGAGGCGGGCGGGTCATGGAGTCCTCTGTCAGGAGATGTCGGCGCCGTGGTCGCCGTCGAAGAAATGGCGGGGCACGGTGGCCAGGAATTCGGAAAAGCCGGTGGTGCCGGCCGGCACGTGCAGCAGCATCGCCTTGCCGGCCTGGGTTTCGTCGCCGGCCTGGATGGCGCGGGCGATCTGCTGGTGGTCGTGCAGCGACCTGGCGATCTGCGCCGGGCTGATGAAGTCGCGCGTGCGGTAGCGCTGCAGGCGCCGGCGCGCGTGGCGGATGTGGTCGGCCAGGAAGTCGTTGCGGCTGCCGGCATAGATGGCCTCGTGGAACACCACGTTGGCGGCCGCGTAGCCGGCGGCGTCGCCGCTGTCGGCGGCCGCCTGGCAGCAGCGCAGACCCTCGTCCAGCGCCGCCTGCACGGTTTCGTCGATGCGCCGCGCGGCCAGCCTGGCGCTCAGCGCCTCCAGTTCTCCCACGTACTCGAGCATCGCCCGCACCCTGGCGATCGACATGCGCGCCACCGTGGCGCCCTGGCGCGGCGACATGCATACCAGCTCGCGCGCGGCCAGCTGCTGCAGCGCCTCGCGCACCGGCGTGCGCGACACGCCGAAGCGGTCTGCCAGCGCGCGCTCGTCCAGCAGCGCGCCGGGCGGCAGCACACCCTTCTCGATCTCATCCTCGAGCGTGGCCCGGATGTCGTTGGCCAGGCCGGCACGTGCCGGGGCGTCAGCAGCGCCGGTGCCTGCCGTCGGGGCGGGCGTGTGCGGGTGAGGAGTGTGCGGAGTCATCGGCGTTTCTTTCTGTCGGGGCGAAGCCAGCTCTGTATGCGAAAAAATATACAACACATGATTTGTGGTATGCAAACAGAGATTTCAGGCATCCAGTTAGGTTGAGGCTGATACGCCGCTGGCAAAGTGCTGGTTTCGGGCCCATCGATGCATGCCGTCGCCTCCGCGGCAAGCTGTTGCTCCGGCTCGGAATTCGCAGCAAAGCCTTTGCTGGTGCGGAAAGCGCGTCCTAATCTGTTGCTGCGGAAGCGGCCCGGAAGCAGTGCCTTCAGCGCCGCGCCGCGCTTGGGTACGCAATCTCCGCCTAGGGAAAACACCGATCGGTGAATGCCAAGAAATTTATGTGGTGTGTTGAAATTGGTCTTCTGGTATGCCAGAATGAATTCAACCAACCCGGTCACGAACCAACCATGGCTGCGTGGGGCCTGTATGGCCCGGGTCGCACCATCCAACTGGAAGCTGCAATTCCATGAACAGTCACACTCCCGCCCCTGCATCCGAACTGGTGCCGGTGGATCGCATCCTGAAGCCGCGTTCGATCGCCATCGTCGGCGCCTCGGCGGACCCGAGGTCGTTTGGCGGCTTCGTGCTCGATAACCTGGAGCGCTTCGGCTATGCCGGCGCCATCCACCTGGTCAGCCGCAGCAGTACCGAGATCAACGGCCGTGCCTGCGTGAAGAGCGTGGATGAACTGCCGGAAGGCATCGACCTGGCCGTGCTGGCGATTCCCGAAGCCGGCGTGCTGGATGCCGTGCGGGCGCTGGCCGAGCGCCGTGCCAGCGCGGCGGTGTTGTTTGCCTCGGGCTATGCCGAGACCGGCGACGAAGGCCGTGCGAAGCAGGAGGAGCTGGCTGCCGCCGCGCGTGCGGCCGGCATCCTGCTGCTGGGCCCCAACTGCATGGGCTTCACCAACTTCGAGGCCGGCGTGCCGGTGACCTTCGAGCCGGTGCAGCCATATCCCTGCGGCGGCCGTCCCGGCATCGGCGTGGTGGCGCAGAGCGGCGCGATGGCGGCCAACCTGCGCGATGCCTTCATCGGCCGCGGGTTGCCGATGACCGCCACGGTGTCCACGGGCAACGAGGCGTCGGTCGGCATCGAGGACGTGCTCTCGTATTACATCGCCGATCCGCAGACGCGCGTCATCGCGGTCTACGCCGAGCAGGTGCGCAGGCCGGGCCTGTTCCTGCAGCTGGCGCGCACAGCCCGCGCCGCCGGCAAGCCCGTGGTGATGCTGATGCCGGGCCGCAGTGCGCGGGCGCGCGAGGCCGCGCAGTCGCATACCGGCGCGCTGGCCGGCGACCACGCCACGGCGTCGGTGCTGCTGGCGCGCGAGGCGGTGGTGCTGGTCGATGCGCTCGACGAACTGTTCGACACAGCGGCGATCCTGCTGCGTTTTCCGGTTCCGCCCAGCGGCGGGCCGGCCTTTATGACCGGATCGGGTGCGATGAAGAACATCGCGCTCGACTTCTGCGACGGACTCGGCCTGGAGCTGCCGGCGCTGACCGCGCCGACCACGCAGCGCCTTACCGAAATGCTGCCCGGCTATGCCGTCGCGGAGAATCCGCTGGACTACACCACCATCGGCGTGCGCCAGCCCGGCCTGATCGGCGACATCCTGCTGACCATGCTGGCCGATCCCAACATCGGCAGCATCGTGCTGGGCATTCCGGCCGGCCCGGAGGTGGCCCAGCGCGACAAGGCCGAGCACATCGTGCCGGCGCTGGCCCGCGCGGACAAGCCGGCGGTGCTGGTGGTGACCGGCGACAGCGGACCGATCGAACCGTTCTTCGTGGAGGCGATCCGCGCCAGCGGCGTGCCGTTCTTCCGTTCGCCGGACCGCGCGCTGCGCGCGCTGGCGCGCGTGGCCGCCTACGGCGAGGCGCTGCAGCGTGCGCACCGTGCCACGCAGGGCGCGCCACGGGCGCTGCCGTTGCCCGGCCCGGTGCCACCCTCGGGTGTCTTTGCCGAGTACCAGGGCAAGGCCTGGCTCGCCGGCGCCGGGCTGCCGGTGCCGCAGGGTGGCCTCGCCGCCACCGCGGACGAGGCCGTCGCAGTGGCCGCGCGCATCGGCTATCCGGTGGTGATCAAGGCGCAGGCCAGCGAGCTGCCGCACAAGAGCGACGTCGGCGGCGTGATCGTCGGGCTGGCGGGCGAGGCGGCCTTGCGTGCCGGCTGGCAGCAGCTGCACGACAACATCGGCAAGCACCGTCCCGGCCTGCGCCTGGACGGCGTGCTGGTCGAGGCCATGGGCCCGCGCGGGCTCGAACTGGTGGTTGGCGCGCGGCGCGATGCCGACTGGGGGCCGGTGGTGCTGGTGGGCCTGGGCGGCATCTGGATCGAGGCGCTGAAGGACGTGCGGCTACTGCCGGCCGACCTGGCCGAGGCCGACATCCTGCAGGAACTCGGCCGGCTGAAGGCGGCATCGCTGCTGCGCGGCATCCGTGGCGCGGCTGCGGTCGACACCGCGGCCATCGCCAAAGTGGTCGCGCTGATCGGCGAGCAGATGCGGGCCAATCCCGGGATTGCGGAGATCGACATCAATCCGCTGGTGGCCTACCCGGACCGCGTGCTGGCGCTGGATGCGCTGGTGGTCCTGCAGCCGCAGGCGGTGGTCATGAAGCCGCACGCATGAGGCAAGCACGATGAGACTGACATTTTCCCCCGCGGAAGAAGCCTTTCGCCAGGAAGTGCGCGCCTTCGTGAAGGCGCACCTGCCGGCCGCCATCAAGCGCAAGGTCGAACTCGGCCTGCGCCTCGAACACGCCGACTACGTGACCTGGTTCCGCATCCTGGAAGCGCGCGGCTGGCTCACGCCGGGCTGGCCGGTCGAGCACGGCGGCCCGGGCTGGACCCACGTGCAGCGCTACCTGTTCGACGAAGAGACCATGCTCGGCGGCGCGCCGCGCATCATCGCCAGCGGTATCCAGATGCTGGGCCCGGTGCTGATTGCCTTCGGCACGCCCGAGCAAAAGGCCAGATACCTGCCGGACATCCGGCAGAGCAATACCTGGTGGGCGCAGGGTTTCTCAGAGCCGGGAGCCGGTTCGGACCTGGCAGCGGTGCGCACGACGGCGGTGCTGGAATCCGACGGCAAGCATTTCGTCGTGAACGGGCACAAGGTGTGGACCTCCTACGCGCACTGGTGCTCGATGATGTTCGCGCTGGTCCGCACCGATCCCGATGCCGCCAAGCCGCAGGAGGGCATCTCCTTCCTGCTGATCGACATGAAGTCGCCCGGCGTGGAAGTGCGCCCGATCCGCATGCTCGAAGGCGGCACCGACCTCAACGAGTGCTACCTGGACAACGTGCGCGTGCCGGTCGAGAACCTGGTCGGCGAGCTGCACAAGGGCTGGTCCTACGGCAAGTACCTGCTGGGCCATGAGCGCACCGGCATCGCCGGCATCGGCTCGTGCAAGCAGCAGCTCGAGCGGGCACGTGCGCTGGCGGTGCAGCAGGGACTGGAGCACGACGCGGTACTGCAGTCGCGGCTCGCGCAGTTCGAGATCGAGCTGATGGCGCTGGAATTCACCGCGCTGCGCCTGCTGAGCCCGAACCAGCAAAGCCGCGTGCCGGCCGTCGAGGCCTCGATGCTGAAGGTGCGCGGCACCGAATTGCGCCAGGCCATCTATGAGCTGCTGGTGGAAATCGCCGGCCCGCATGCGGTGCCGTTCGACGAGGCCGCGCTGCTGGGTGGTGCCGGTGATGGCGCGGACGCAGCCAGCCCGCCGGAGCTCGCCGCGCTGGCGGCCAACTACCTCGATGCGCGCAAGCTGTCGATCTACGGCGGCGTCAATGAAGTGCAGCGCAACCTGATCAGCAAGGCCTTCCTTTCGGCCTGACACCGTACCCGACCATGGATTTTTCTCTTAGCGACGAACACCTGGCGCTGCGCGACGCGGTGCGCCGATTTTGCGACGGCGAGTATCCCGCCCACCAACGCGGCGAGGCCGAGCCGGCGGAACTGGCCGCCGCGCGCTGGGCCGGTATGGCCGATCTGGGCCTGCTCGGGCTGCCGCTGGCCGACGATGTCGGCGGCAGTGCGCAGGGCCCCGTGGAAATGATGCTGGTGGCGCAGGAACTCGGCCGCGCGCTGGGTGGCGCGGGCTGGCTCTCCAGCGTGGTGCTGGCCGGCCAGCTGCTGGACGAGGCGGGCAGCCAGGCCCAGCGCCAACGCTGGCTGCCGGCCCTCGCCGGAGGCGAAGCGCGCATGGCGCTGGCATGCAGTGAAGCCGATGCGCGCTACGACCTGTCCCGCGTCGCCACGCTGGCGCGGCGCGATGGCGCTGGCTGGGTGCTGGACGGCACCAAGACGCTGGTGCTGGAGGCCGGCAGCGCGGACGTGTTTCTGGTTGTCGCGCGCACCGCCGGCGAGGTCGACGATGCCGACGGCCTTTCGCTCTTTCTCGTCGAGGCGGGCGCGGCGGGCTTGTCGCTCAGGGAATTCAGCACGCTCGACGGGCGCCGCGCCGCACACCTGACGCTGCGTGGCGTGCGCGTAGCGGCCGATGCCCTGGTGGGAGAGGCCGGCGCAGCGCTGCCACTGGTCGAGGCCGCCACCGACCGCGCCAGCGCCATGCTGTGCGCGGAGGCGGTGGGCGCGCTGGAAGCGCTGATCGAGCTGACTGCCGAGCAGCTCAAGACCCGCAAGCAGTTCGGCTCCACGCTGGCCAAGTTCCAGGTGCTGCAGCACCGCATCGCCGACATGCTGATCGCGCTGGAGCAGGGCAAGTCGATGGCCTGCGCGGCCGCCATGGCGGTGCAGGAAGGCGAGCCGGCACAACGGCGCCGGCTGGTGTCCGCGGCCAAGGTGCTGGCCGGCCAGGCCGGCCGCCAGCTCGGGCAGTGGGCCATCCAGATGCACGGTGCCATGGGCATGACCGACGAATGCCGCGTGGGGCACTACGCCAAGCGGCTGATGGTGATCAACCAGCTGTTCGGCGACGCCTCGCATCACCTGCGCCGCTTCGGCGGACAAGCGTAGCCGCCCGGACGGCGCATCCATAAAGATAAAAGGAGACAAGGCATGGCCATTTTCAAGACCCTCAGGACGGTGTGCTGCGCGCTGGCGCTGGGCTTCTGCCTCGCGGCCCACGCCCAGGAAAAGCCGCCGATCCGGCTGCTGGTGGGCTTTCCGCCGGGCGGCTCCACCGATACCGTCGCCCGCGTGCTGGCAGACAAGCTGCAAGGCGTGCTCGGCCAGGTGGTGATCGTCGACAACAAGCCCGGCGCGGGCGGCCGCATCGCCACCGGCATGCTCAAGCACAGCGCGCCCGATGGGCTGACCTATATGGTCGCGCCGAATGCCACCGCGATCTTCCCGACGCTGCTCTATCCGCCGGCAACGCTCAAGTACGACCTGCTGACCGACCTGAGCCCCGTCGCCGTGGTGATTTCCTACCCGCTGGCGCTGGTGGTGAGCAGCCAGACCGGCGTGACCAACGTCAGGGAATACGTGGCCTGGCTCAAGGCGCATCCCAAGGAAACCGTGTTCGGCAGCGCCGGCCTTGGCGGCCAGACGCACTTTACCGGGCTGCAGTTCGGCAAGGCAGCCGGCGTGCCGCTGAACGTGGTGCCGTACAAGGGCAACGGGCCGCTGGCGACAGACCTGATCGGCGGCCAGCTGGCCGCCGCGGTGATGACCGCCGGCGACATCCTGCCGCACACGCGCGGCGGCAAGGTGCGCATCATCGGCGTGTTCGGCGCCAGGCGCTCGCCGTTGCTGCCCGACGTGCCCACGGTGGCCGAGCAGGGCGTCAAGGTAGATGCCGGCGAGGCCTGGACCGGCGTCTGGGCGCCGGCGAAGACGCCCAAGGCCGAACTCGAACGCATGCAGACGGCGCTCGGCAAGGTGCTGGCCATGCCCGACGTGCGCAGCATGCTGGAAGAAAAGGCGGTGCTGCAGCCGGACTACCGCGACGCCGCGGACCTGGACCGCCTGCAGCGCAAAGAGCTGGCCTACTGGGGCCCCGTCATCAAGGCCAGCGGCTTCAAGCCCGAACAGTGACCCCTCCATCCATCCCGCTATGACTCTGAACGGATCCGCATACATCGTGGGGGCCTACGAGCACCCCACCCGCAAGGCCGACGATCTTTCCGTTGCCCGCCTGCACGCCGACGTCGCCCTCGGGGCGCTGGCCGATGCCGGCCTCTCGGCGAGCGATATCGACGGCTACTTCTGCGCCGGCGATGCGCCGGGGCTCGGCACCACCACCATCGTCGAATACCTCGGCCTGCGCCCGCGCCACGTCGATTCCACCGAATGCGGCGGCTCGGCGCCGATCCTGCACGTGGCCCACGCCGCCGAGGCGATTGCCGCGGGGCGCTGCAACGTGGCGCTGATCACGCTGGCCGGGCGCCCCCGCGCGGCGGGCGCGGCGCTCTCGCTCAAGGCGCCGGACCCGGACGCGCCGGAGCTGGCCTTCGAGTTGCCGTTCGGGCCGGCCACGCAGAATCTGTATGGCCTGGTGGCCCGGCGCCACATGCACGAATTCGGCACCACCAGCGAGCAGCTGGCGTGGATCAAGGTTGCCGCCTCGCACCATGCCCGGCACAACCCGCACGCGATGCTGCGCAATGTGGTGACGGTGGAAGACGTGGTGAATTCGCCCATGGTCTCGGATCCGCTGCACCGGCTCGACTGCTGCGTGATGAGCGACGGCGGCGGCGCGCTGATCGTGGCGCGTCCCGAGATCGCCAGGCAGCTCAGGCGCCCGCTGGTCAAGGTGAAGGGCGCTGGCGAGGCACCCAAGCACGCCATGGGCGGCAAGATCGACCTGACCTGGTCCGCGGCCGCGTGGTCCGGCCCCGCGGCATTCGCCGAAGCCGGGGTGACGCCGGCCGACATCAAGTACGCATCGCTCTACGACAGCTTCACCATCACCGTGCTGATGCAGCTGGAAGACCTCGGCTTCTGCAAGAAGGGCGAGGGTGGCAAATTCGTCGCCGACGGCGGCCTGATCTCCGGCGTGGGCAGGCTGCCTTTCAACACCGACGGCGGCGGGCTGTGCAACAACCACCCGGCCAATCGCGGCGGCGTTACCAAGGTGATCGAGGCCGTCCGCCAGCTGCGCGGCGAAGCGCATCCCGCCGTGCAGGTCAAGAACTGCGACCTGGCGCTGGCCAGCGGCATCGGCGGCGCGCTTGCCTCGCGCCACACCGCGGCCACGCTCATCCTGGAAAGGGTTTGAAACCATGAGCACCACGACTACCAACACCGCCGCGCGCAGGATCCCCGCGCCGCGCACGCTGGCAGAGAGCCTTCCTTTCTGGGAGGCCGCCGACCAGGGCCGCCTGCTGGTCAAGTTCTGCCTGGACTGCGGCGAGGCGCATCACTACCCGCGCGACGTCTGTCCGCACTGCCAGTCCCTGCGCACCGAATGGCGCGAGGCCAGCGGCCACGGCACGGTCTATTCGTACAGCACCATGGGGCGGGCCGAGGCGGCCTACACGCTGGCCTTCATCCAGCTCGACGAGGGCGTGACCATGATGAGCAACCTGGTGGACTGCGATCCGCGCGAGCTGGCCATCGGCCAGCGCGTGCGGGTGGTGTTCAGGGCGAGCGATGGCGGCCACGCTGTGCCAATGTTCACACCCGCATGACCTGGGAGAGCTTGAAGATGGAAGACAACGCAACCAATCCCCGGCAGGCGGAGCCGAAGCGCCACGGCCCCTTGTCGCGCTTCACCGTGATCGACGCCTCGCGCGTGCGGGCCGGCCCCACCGCGGTGCGGCTGTTCGCCGACATGGGCGCGCGCGTGATCAAGCTGGAGATCCCGCCCGGCGCACCCGGCGGCGACGACATGATCGGCGGGCGCGACCACAACCGTGCCGACTACGAGAACCTGCACCGCAACAAGGAAAGCCTGACGCTCAACATGAAGTCGCCGCAGGGCGTGGCGATCCTGCATGACCTGGTCCGGCGCGCCGATGTCTTCATCGAGAACTACCGGCCGGACGTGAAGCATCGCCTTGGCATCGGGCCCGATGCGCTGCGCGAGATCAATCCGCGCCTGGTCTACGCCAGCATCTCCGGCTTTGGCCAGGACGGCCCCTATGCGGGCTGGCCGGGCTTTGACTCCATCGCGCAGGGCATGGGCGGCCTGATGAGCGTGACCGGCAAGCCGGGCGAAGGGCCGATGCGGGTAGGCATTCCCATTGCCGACCTGTGCGCGGGCCACTTCTGCGCCATGGGCATCCTGACCGCGCTGCTCGAACGCGAAGCGTCGGGCCAGGGGCAGTGGGTGCAGACCTCGCTGCTGGAAGCGCAGATCGCCATGCTGGACTTCCAGGCCGCGCAATGGCTGATCGACGGCAAGGTGCCGGCGCAGAGCGGCAACGAGCATCCGCTCACCGTGCCCACCGGCGTGTTTGCCACGCGGGACGGCTACCTCAATATCGCCGCGATCGGGCAGACCATGTGGAAGCGGCTGTGCGAGGCACTCGACGTGCCGCATCTCGTCGACGAGCCGGGCATGGGCTCGGACCCGGAACGCGTGTGCAACCGCGACCAGGTCAATGCGGCAGTCGCCGCCGCGCTGCGCGGGCGCACCACCGCGGAATGGACCGAGCGCCTGCTCAAGGCCGGCGTGCCGTGCGGGCCGATCCACGGCATCGACCAGGTATTCGCCGACGCGCAGGTGCGCCACCTGGGCATGGCATGGCCGATGCGGCATGCGGAACTGGGCGAGGTCTCGCTGGTGGGCCAGCCCATGCGCCTGTCGCGCTATCCGCGCGAAGCGCCGCCGCGCATGGCGCCCGAACAGGGCGGCGACACCGACACCATTCTCGCGGAGCTTGGCTACAGCGCGGCGCGCATCGCCGAACTGCGCGCGGCATTCATCGTCTGATCGAAGGACATTTCCATGGCAAAAATCGTTGCCGCATTCGGCTCTTCACACAGCATCATGCTGGCCGCCCAGCGCGAGGACTGGCAATACGGCTTCCCGCAGGTCGATCCCAAGAACCCGTATTACTTCGACCGCGCGGGCGAGCCCACCACCTACGAGAAGCTGCTTGCCGCGGCGCCGGCCGAGGCCGAGTCCATGGTTACGCCCGATCGCATGGGCGAGCGCTATGACCGTGCCGAGGCCGCCATGGACGAGCTGCGCGAGCGTATCCACGCCGCCCGGCTGGACGTGCTGCTGGTGGTCGGCGACGACCAGACCGAGTTGTTCCGCACCACTAACAACCCGGCCTTCGCGATCTACTACGGCGACACCATCCGCAACGCCAGGCGCGACGTGGGCGCGAACGACGGCTGGTACAAGAAGGCCCGCATGGCGCGGCAAGAGCCCGACGCCGACCGCGACTACCCCGTGCATGCGCCGCTGGCGCGCTGGCTGATCCGCGCGCTGTGCGACCGCGATTTCGACATCACCGCAATGGACGGCCTGGAGCGCGGGCAGTTCGAGGGCCATGCCTTCTCGTTTATCCACCGCCGCTACCTGCAGGACATTGACCGGCCAGTGGTTCCGATCGTGCCGGTGATCGTCAACACCTTCGATCCGCCCAACCAGCCCACGCCGCGGCGCTGCATCCAGCTCGGCACCGCGCTGCGCGAGCTGATCGCCAGCTACCCGGAAGACCTGCGCGTGGGCGTGCTGGCCTCCGGCGGCCTGAGCCACTTCGTGGTGGACGAAACGCTGGACGAAGCCATCATCGCCGCCATCCGCAACAAGGACACCGCCTTCCTGGCTTCGCTCGATCCGAAGCAGCTGCAGGCCGGCAGCTCAGAGATCCGCAACTGGCTGATCGCCGTGGAAGCGGTGCGCGAGCTGGACCTGGAATGGGTCAGCTACGTGCCGGGCTACCGCACCCCCGCGCTGACCGGCACCGGCCTGTGCTTCGCCGCCTGGCGCACGCTGGGCTGACCGGATCCCGCCACACAAGACAAGCCAAGACAACACCATGACGCAACCTGATTCCTACGTACAACGCCTGCGCCGGCTCGATTGCTGCGCCGTCTCGGACGCGCTCGACAAGCTGCAACTGCCCGGCGTGGTCACGGGCCTGCCGCAGCGCAGCGGCGCCGGCCGCATTGCCGGCCGCGCCATCACCGTCAAGCTCGGCACCGGCGCGCCGCCGGCGGGGCCGGTGCGGCACCTGGGCTGCACCGCCATCGAAGCGGCCGGCCCCGACCACATCATCGTGGTCGAGCAGCGCAGCGGCGTCGAAGCCGGCAGCTGGGGCGGCCTGCTGTCGCTGGGCGCCAAGGTGCGCGGCGTGGCCGGCGTGGTCGCCGATGGCCCCGTGCGCGATATCGACGAGGCCATCGCCTTTGATTTCCCGGTGTTCAGCCGGGGCCTGACGTCCTTCACCGCACGCGGCCGCGTGGTGGAGAAGGGCACCAACGTGCCGGTCGAGATCGCGGACGTGACCGTGGCCGGCGGCGACTACGTGCTTGCCGACCGCAGCGCGGTGATCTTCATCGCGGCGAGCGATATCGAGCGCGTGCTCGACACCGCCGAGGCCATCGTCCTCAAGGAGTCCGCCATGTCGAAGGCCATCCTGGCCGGCACGCCGATCGGGCAGGTGATGGGCGGCAACTACGAACACATGCTGAAGGATTGACGACCATGAGCGAATCAACGGACATCAACGTGGGCCGCGCGGCGCGGCTCGATACCGCCACCCTGAGCGACGCGCTCGACAAGCTCGGCATCGCCGGGCAGTGCTACCGCATCAAGCCGCGCGGCGACAGCTTTGCCATGGCGGGGCGCGCGTGGACGCTGCTGTACGGCCCGGCTTCCAACCCGCCGGGCACGGTGGGCGACTACATCGACGACGTGCCGCCGGGCAGCGTGCTGGTACTCGACAACGGCGGGCGCGACAACGCCACCGTGTGGGGCGACATCCTGACCGAGATCGCGCACCGCCGCGGCATCGCCGGCACCGTGATCGACGGCGTGTGCCGCGACGTGGCGCTGTGCCGCCAGCTCGGCTACCCGGTCTTCAGCAAGGACCACTGGATGCGCACCGGCAAGGACCGCGTGCAGGTGGAAGCCACCAATATCCCCGTCAATATCGGCGATGCGCGCGTGCAGCCCGGCGATATCGTGCGCGGCGATGCCGATGGGGTGGTGGTGATCCCGCGCGAGCATGAAGCGGCGGTGCTGGACACGGCCGAGGCCGTCGAGCATGCCGAGAACGCGATCCGCGAAGCCGTGCGCGGCGGCATGCGCCTGGACGAGGCGCGCCGCCAGTTCCGCTATCACCAGTTGCAGACGAAAGGGGCATGAGCATGAAGGAACATGACGCAGCCAGCACCACGCGTGCGGATTTCGAACGCGTGCCGGCGGAGGTCGTCGTGGCCGCGGCGACGCTGCCAACCGCCACGCTGCACGAGGCAGGCGGCAAGATCGGCGTGCTGCCGCCGGTGATCAAGCCGGTGGCGCCCCGCTTCCGCCTGTGCGGCCCGGCGCTGACCGTGCATTCGCCCGGTGGCGACAACCTGTGGCTGCATCGCGCCATCGAAGCCGCCCGGCCCGGCGATGTGCTGGTGGTCCATGTCGGCGGCGCCTACGAGCACGGCTATTGGGGCGAGATCATGACCACTGCCGCCAAGGTGAAGGGCCTGGCGGGACTGGTAATCGACGGCTGCGTGCGCGACGGCGTGCTGCTCGACGAGATCGGCCTCCCCGTCTTTGCGCGCGGGCTGTGCATACGCGGCACCGGCAAGGACTATGGCGCCATCGGCTGGCTCAACGAGCCGGTGCTGTTCGGCGAAACCCGCGTGGAAGCCGGCGACCTGATCGTGGGCGACGCGGATGGCGTGGTGGTCGTGCCGCGGCGGAGCGCGGCCGACGTGGTGGCGCGCGCGCAGCAGCGCGAAGCTGCCGAAGCCGCCATCCTCGGCCGCGTGCGCGCGGGCGAATCGACCATGCAGATCTATGGCTTCCACTGACGGTAAGGCCAGCGCGACCGCGCCGGGGCAGCCGCCGGCGCTTGCCATCGACGGTGCGGTGGCGGTCATCACGCTGCGCCGGCCCGAGGTCGCGAACCGCCTCGAGCCGGAAGACCTCGACCTGATGCGCGAGCACATCGCCGCCATCAATGCCCGCGACGAAGTGCTGGTGCTGCGGATCGAGGCGCAGGGCAAGCATTTCTGCAGCGGCTTCCATATCGGAAAGGTCGGTGGCAGCAACGCCGGCGAGCGCTTCGAAGCCCTCGCCAACGCGCTCGAAGCGGCACGGCCCGTCACCATCGCGGTGATCCAGGGCGGCCTGTACGGGGGCGCTACCGACCTCGCGCTGGCCTGCGATTTCCGGCTGGGCGCGCAGGGCGTCGACATGTTCGTGCCGGCGGCGCGGCTGGGGCTGCTGTTCTATCGCGGCGGGCTGGAGCGCTACGTGGCCCGGCTGGGCCTGGCCACGGCCAAGCGCGTGCTGCTGGCGGCCGACAGGCTTGATGCGGCGCAGATGCTGGCATGCGGCTTCCTTGACCGCGTGGCGGCGGATGCGCAAGCGCTGCAGGTGCAGGCCGCCGGGTTGAGCGAAAAGCTGGCCGGCATGGCGCCGCTGGCCCTGCTTGGCATGAAGCGATACCTGAACCGGATCGCGGCCGGCACGCTCGATCCGGCGGAGATTGCCGCCGACATTGCGCGCGCCGATGCGTCCGCAGACCTGCGCGAAGGCGCGCAGGCCTGGCTGGAAAAGCGCGCGCCGCGCTTTCGCGGCTGCTGAGAAGAGAGGATAGGGAATGACATCGTTGTCGACATCGTTGGAAAAAGCCTCGGACAACTACTTTGCCAGGATGCGGCGCGGGCAGGTGCCGCCACCGCCGATCTGCGCATTGCTTGGCGGCAATATCGGCGCGGTCGACCTGCAAGCGGGAACGCTGGAATCCGCCTATCAGGCCACGCCGGCTTTCCTGAACCCGGCCGGCCAGGTGCAGGGCGGCATGCTGGGAGCGATGCTCGACGACGTGACTGCCATGCTGGTGACGGCTACGCTGGGCGCTGAGGAATTCTGTGCAACGCTGAACCTCAACCTCTCCTTCCTGCGGCCGGCCAGAGCAGGCGAATTGCTCGGGCGCGCCAGGCTGGAGCGCCGCGGCAAGAACGTCTGTTACGTTGCGGCGGAGCTGCTGCAGGACGGCCGGGCGGTCGCCACCGCGACGGCAACGTGCATGCTCGTCAGCCGGGCATCGGGCTGACCGGACGCGGCAGCCTTCAGCGCTTGCCGCCCGCTTGCGCCGCGAACGTCCGCCATTCGCGGAACACGGCGTCGAGGCATGCCGCCGTCTCGCAGCCGTCACGCTTCTTGCGGAACGCGGCAACCTCGGCCTCCGTGATCGTGCCGGCCTTCAGCTGCCGCTGCTGGTCGGCATAAATGCGCTGATAGCCCATCGAAAACAGCGCCGACTCGCAGATCAGCCGCTGCGAGGGCGCGCGGCCCGCGGGCGCGGCCGACGGGTCGCAGTCGATATCGGTCGCAGCATGGGCGGTGCCGGCGAGCGCAATGGCAATGGCGGCAATGCAGCAGCGCACAAAGCGGGAGCGGAAAAAGCGGAAGCGGAGAAAGCGGGTCATGACGGGTTATGCAGCGGCACGGCCTGACGGCGCTGTGGTGCCGAACTGCTTGCGGTAGGCGGAAGGTGAAATGGCAAAGGTCTGGGCAAAGTGCTGGCGCAACGAAACCGCCGAGCCGAACCCGACCAGGCCGGCGATCACGTCGATGCTCTTGCTGGTGGTCTCCAGCAGCCGCTGCGCCGCGGTGAGCCGGTGGTTCAGCACCCACTGCGTCACCGTGGTGCCGGTCTTGGCCTTGAAGCGCCGCGTGAAATTGCGCCGGCTCATGCCCGCCTTGTCGGCCAGCAGGTCAAGCGTCAGCGGCTGTTCCAGGTGCTCGATGGCCCAATCGAGCGTGGTGCTCAGCTTGTCGGCGCCGGCCGTCTGCGGCAGCGGCTGCTCGATGTACTGCGCCTGCCCGCCATGCCGGTGCGGCGCCACCACCATGCGGCGGGCCACGCGGTTGGCGACGTCCGCGCCATGGTCGCGGCGCACCAGGTGCAGGCAGCAGTCCAGCGCGGCGGCGGTGCCCGCCGACGTGAGGATGCTGCCATCGTCGATATAGAGCGAACGGCGGTCGAGCCGGACCCTGGGATAGCGCGCGGCGAAGTCATCGGCCCAGACCCAGTGGGTGGCCGCCGGCCGGCCGTCGAGCAGGCCGGCCTCGGCGACCACGAAGGTGCCCAGGCACAGCCCGGCGATGCGCGCGCCGCGGGCGCTGGCGGCCTGCAGCGCCGCCAGCAGGGCCGGCGACGGACGTTCCGCCGGGTCGCGCCAGGCCGGCATGATGACGGTATCGGCCTGTTCCAGCGCGCAGAGGTCGTGCTCGACCTCGATGCGGAAGCCCGACATGGTCCGGATCAGGCCGGTCTGCTCGCCGCAGATCAGCAGTCGGTAGCGCGGCACGCCCAGATTGGCGAGATCGTCGCCGAACACGATGCAGGGCACGGACAGGTGAAACGGGCTGATGCCTTCGAAGGCAATCACGGCGACGGTGTGCATCGCTTCCTCGCAGGCAGGGGGGCGTCTGAAGTTGGCCCGATTCTAGCGGATGTTGTCCATCGGGACGCTTTCGGGGCGGCGGCGGTCGTTGGAAACTGCGTGCAGCGATGTGCCATGGCGGCAATCCCGCCAGGCAGGCGCGCTCCCTTCCATCACGATGAAGACAGCGAGGACAACGATGACACACCCGACGATCCGCACCCTGGCCGGTGCCAGCGCCCCCACCGCGATCGCAGCCGCCAGCACGGCGCTGCTGGTGATCGATTTCCAGAACGAATACTTCGACGGCAAGCTGCCGATCCCGGATGGCGCGGCCGCGCTCGGCAACGCGCGGCGCCTGGTGGCGCATGCGGACGCCGCCGGCATTCCCGTGTTCCACGTCCAGCACCTGGCGCCGGCGGGCAGCCCCGTCTTTGCGGAGCAGGGCGCCAGCGCGGCGTTCCACCGGGACCTGCAGCCCGCAGGCCACCATACGGTGGCGCAGAAGACTTCGGTCAGCGTGTTTCCGACCACCGACCTGGACCAGCGCCTCAAGGCCGCCGGCATCAGGACGCTGGTCATCACCGGGTTGATGACGCACGCCTGCGTCGCTGGCGCCGCGCGCGACGCGGTGCCGCTGGGCTATGGCGTGATCGTGGCGGAAGACGCCTGCGCGACGCGCGACCTGGACCGGCCCGGCGGCGTGGTGCGGCATCGTGACCTGCACCAGGCGGCGCTGGCGAGCATCGAGGATACCTTTGGCGATGTGCTGACGACGGAGCAGGTGCTGAAGCTGCCGGTGGTCTGACCGCGGGGGAGCGCGGTCGCCTGCCTACTGTTGCGCCTTTGCCAGACGCATCGGATTCACCAGCCGGTCGAATTCCTCGCCGCGCAGCAAGCCCAGCGCGATGGCCGCTCAGGCTGGAGCCGGGCGCGGCCGCGTTGAAGATCGTGCGGCGCTACCTGGACGCCGCCGGCGAGACTTTCAAAGTCTCGGTGACCGTGCACCCCGCCGCCAGCTTTTCTGTTTCGATGCGCTTGCAGCGCTCGGCGGGGTAGGGATCGCCGCAGCCGATTGGCACGGACTCGAATTGATGTGCGGGCATCGCCAGTTGAGCGGGCCTTGCGGTGGCGCTATGCTGAAGTGGGAGCGCCAGCGGACATGCACCATCTGCACCTTCAGCCAGGCACACTTTGGCCGGCCATTGTCCGACGGACAGCGCACGCCCTGCAGAGCGGGGCATTGTGTCCGATCGAAACCATCCAGACGGTAATCGAGGACGGCGGCGTGCGCTTCCTGGTGCGCGAGGTGTCGAGCCTGCAGAGCAAGGACAAGGCGCGCAAGGTGGGCAGTGCCGGCGGCAATCCGTTCCTGCCCTATGACCCTGCACTGTTTGTCACGGATATCTCCGACGGCCATGTGGCCCTGCTGAACAAGTTCTACGTCATCGAACATCACCTGCTGATCGTCACCCGCTGCTTCGAACCGCAGGAATCACTACTGACCCTCCCGGACTTTGCCGCACTGCTTGCTTGCATGGCGGAGTTCCCAAGCCTGGGCTTCTACAACGGCGGGGCGGCCGCCGGTGCGAGCCAGGCCCACAAGCACCTGCAGCTCGTGCCGCTGCCTCTGGCCGCAGGCAGTCCATTGCCGATCGATGCCTTGCTGCAGCCGGCGCGGATCAGCGGCGACCCAGGAGCCATCCGCGCCGTCCCGGGCCTTCCGTTTGCGCACGCATTCGCACCACTGGACCTGGTTGCGGCGCCCCCGCACGAGCTGGCGTGCACGGCCTGCGAGCGCTACCGCGCATTGCTCGATTCGGTTGGCGTACGGACGCTGCATGTCGATGGCACATTGCTTCAGTCGGCGCCATACAACCTGCTGGTCATGCCTGCCGGGCTGCTGCTGGTGCGCAGGGCCAGGGAATGCGTGGAAGGCATCGCGCTCAATGCCCTCGCATTTGCCGGCTCGTTGTTTGTCCGGGATGCAGCGCAGAGACGCACGGTTGAGAGGCTTGGCCCGATGAGTCTCCTCCGGCGCGCCGCGGCAGACGGTGAGACGGGTGGGGAGGGGTAGCCATGCACGCCATTATGTAAGCAAATGTTATATACATGACGTTTAATGCACATTAAGGCGTGGGCTTCACTTCACCTCTGGTAAGTCCCTAGGGACGAAATTAGAGCAAGTCCTCTAATCTTTGCGTTGGTCTTTGTGCAGTGCACCAAGGCCCATAACCGTTTGGAAAACCACGCTCGACCGGTGCGTTGTAGCCTTGCGGCAGGCGACACCCGGCGACTACAAGAGGCATACTCAATCCATGTCCTTTTTTACGTCCGATCAGTTTGCGGCAGTCCATAAGAACAACCTGACCAACCTGGCCAAGCTGTCGAACTCCACCCTCGAAGGGATCCAGAAGCTGACGGAACTGAACCTGCAGGCGGCCAAGGCAGCCATGGCTGAAGGGCAGGTAATCCTGCAGGCCGTGTCGGCCAACCAAGATCCGGGGTTGTCAGTTCAAGGCAATGTGCCGCAATCTGCTGCGGACAAAGCCATCGAGTATGCGCGCCACGTGTGCGAGATCGCATCGCAGGCCCAGGCCGACCTGGCCAGGGCCGTTGAAGAGCAATACGAGCAGCAGCAGCGCAATGTGCAGGCCTTCGTCGATGCCTTCGTGAAAAATGCCCCGGCCGGTTCCGAAGCCATTTCCGCCACGCTGCAGGCGACATTAGATAACGCCACGCAATCCTACCGCGCCGCGCAAGCCCTGAGCCAGCAGCTGGCCGGCCTGGCTTCCGCCACGTTTACCGCAACCCCCGGCGCGGCTACGGGCCCGGATCGCCAGCCAACGCAGCGCTAGTCCGCCGGATCGAGCGGCGCGCGCCGGCCTGGCCGGTATCCATCCAAGAAGAAACTCGGCCATCGATCGGCTCCCCCCTTGCCGCATGGCGCCGGCAGGGGCTGCAGCCGTTGCGGTAAGCCGTTAAGTCGGCCTGCCATTCCCGGCAGGTCAGGGGTCTTTTACTTTGCAAGAAGAGAGAATCAGCATGACGAAGAAAATCGCATTGGTTACCGGCGGCATGGGTGGCCTGGGAGAGGCCATTTCCATCCGCTTGCATGACGCGGGCTATACGGTGGTGGTCACGCATTCGCCGGGCAACACCAAGGTCCAGGAATGGCTGGCATCCATGGCCGCCGGCGGCCGCGAGATCCGCGCGTACGAGGTCGATGTGGCGGACTACGAGAGCTGCCAGGCAGGCATGGCACGAATCCTGGCCGAGTTCGGCCGCGTCGACATCCTGGTGAACAACGCCGGCATCACGCGGGACATGGCGTTCAGGAAGATGGACAAGCCAAACTGGGATGCGGTGATCAGGACCAATCTCGACTCCGTGTTCAATGTCACCAAGCCCCTCTGCGAGGGCATGGTGGAGCGCGGGTGGGGCCGGATCATCAACATCTCGTCAGTCAACGCTTCCAAGGGCGCCTTTGGCCAGACCAACTATTCCGCGGCCAAGGCCGGTATGCATGGCTTCACCAAGGCCCTGGCCCTGGAGGTCGCCAGGAAAGGCGTGACGGTCAACACGGTATCGCCGGGCTACCTGGCCACCAAGATGGTGACGGCCGTGCCGAAGGAGATCATGGACAGCAAGATCCTGCCGCAGATTCCGATGGGGCGCCTGGGCAAGCCCGAGGAAGTGGCGGGGCTGGTCGCTTTCCTTTGCTCGGAGGATGCGGCTTACCTGACTGGTGCGAATCTCGCCATCAACGGCGGTCAGCATATGGACTGACGTAGGGATGGGCGGTCGGGGCGCCGTCAATGGCTATATCGCCGGCTATGCGGCAGCCGTGATTGCCGGCCTCGGATTCCAAAGAAAATGCCCGCCGTGATCCGCGGCGGGCATTCCTTGGCAACGAACCCGGTGGCGGCGCGCCGGCCTTACTCCAGCTTCGCGCCCGAACGCTCGACGATATCCTTCCACTTCTTGTAGTCCGACTGCACCAGGTCGGAGAACTCCCTGGTCGTCATCAGCTTGGCTTCCGCGCCTTGCTCCTGGATCGCCTGGATCATCGCCGGCGTGGCCAGGACCTTGTTCACTTCGGCATGGATGCGGTTGACCACCTCGGGCGGCGTCCTGGCCGGGGCGAACAGGCCGTACCAGGTGCTGACGTCCACCTGCTTGTAGCCGCTTTCCGCCACGGTGGGCACGTCAGGCAGCGACGTGCTGCGCGTGGCCGAGGTCACGGCCAGCGCGCGCAGCTTGCCCGCCTTGACCTGCGCCAGCGCCGACGGCACCGATGCCACCATCAGGTCGACGTTGCCGGCCAGCGCGTCCATCATCGCCGCGTTGGAGCCCTTGTAGGGCACGTGCAGCAGCTTGATCCCCGCCGCATGGCTGAAGATCTCGGCAGCCAGGTGGATGGTGGTGCCGTTGCCGGGCGAACCATACTTGACCGCGCCCGGTGCGCTGCGCGCGGCGGTGACCACGTCGGCCAGCGTCTTGAAGCGCGAATTGGCCGACGTGACGATCACGATCGGGGTGTAAGCGACATGGCTGATCGCGACCAGGTCGCGGTTCGGCACATAAGTGACCGACTTGTACAGCCACGGCGCGACCACCAGATTGTCCTTCTGGCCCATCACCAGCTCATAACCGGTCGGCGCTGCCCGGACCGCCTCGGCGATGCCCAGCGTGCCGCCGGCGCCCGGCTTGTTGTCCGGCACGAAATTCCACTTGGTGGCCTGGCCGACCTGCGTTGCCACCAGGCGGGACAGGATGTCGGTGCCGCCGCCGGGCGGGAACGGGATCACCAGCCGGATCGGCTTGGTCGGAAAGCTGGCCGGGGTCTGCGCGTGGGCGCTCGTCAGTCCGCATGCCACCAGCAGGGTGGCAAAGAGGGCCTTCAACATCTTGTTTCTCCTCGATCGAAATCTTGCGGGGTGGACCCTGGCTTGCTGCCTGTGAACCTGTCGGATTGCGGCGGTGTCGGGCACTGGAACGGCCCGGAGCGGATGGCGGGGAACGTCTGGATCGTGCGGTGGCGAGGCAAGCGCAGGGGTCTCGGCCCTGGTCGCGAGCCGACATTTTCGCATATTAGGTATGCGTTGGCCCGATATCGCCTTCGGGCAGCGTGGGTCCTGTTGCGTTGGCGCGCTCAGCCGGCCAGCGCGCGGCAGAGCGATTGCAGGTCGCTGAGGATCAGGTGCGGGCGCGCGCCGCCGCGTTGCCATTGCGCCGTGTGCGGGCCGTCCGGGCGCACCAGCCACGCGGCCTGCAGCCCCGCGCCCAGTGCGCCGACGATGTCGAGGTCGGGATCGTCGCCGACATGCAGCATCTGTTCCGGCGGCGTGTCGACTGCCGCGGCCGCCGCATGGAAGATCGCCGCCGCCGGCTTGGCCGTGCCGAACGTTCCGGCGCTGAGCGCCGCGCGGAAGAAGTGATGGCCGCCGGTGACCTTCAGGTCGGCGTTGCCGTTGGACACGGCCACCAGCGGGAAGCGTTCGCTGAGCCATTCCAGCGCGGGCAGCGCGTCCTCGAAGAATTCGACCTGCTGCCGCGCGGCAAAGAAGGCGTCGTATGCGTCTTCTGCCAGGCTAGCGTCCTCGCCGGCCATCTCCAGCGCCAGCAGGATCGAGCCGAGGCGCAGCGCACGGTAGTCATGCGCAAGGTGCGGGTTGCGGCCTTCATAGCTCGCGCGCAGGTCGCGCAGCACCGCGGGCGAGGTCAGCACCCCGGCTGTCTTCGGCGCGTGCTGCAGCAGCCAGGCCAGCAGCGTCGCCTCGGCGCGGGCCACGGCGGGGCCGAACGGCCACAGGGTGTCGTCGAGATCGAAGGAGATGGCGGAGACCTTGGACAGGCGCATGGGGCGGGGACGCTGCGGATTGGCGAGGGCGATGGGGTCTGGTAGCTTACCACCGCGCGGGCCCCGATTCCGTCGCTCGTTTCCGCCGGCCATTTCCGCCGGCCGTTTCCGATGTGCCGGCCGCGCCATAATCTCGCACCGCCCGCATCTTGTGGCTAGAATCCGCCAGCGTGTTCGAGCCCGATTATGCGACCGAGGCGTCGCGGCGCGGCGACTCCACCGTGCGCGTGCACCTGCGCAACTACGATGCCGCGCGCCTGCAGCGCTTCTGGCATGCGTGGTGCGCAGATACGACGTACAACCTGACCTACCGGAATTGCGCCGTCAGCGCGGCGCGCGCGCTCGAAGCCGCGGTGGAAGGCGCCTTGATGCGCAGGCGAGGGCAGCGGCAGTCGTGGACGCTGCTGCTGCAGACGCTGTGCATGCCGGAGCTATGGCTGGCCGCACAAATCCGCAAGCGCGGCAAGACCATGGCGTGGACGCCGGGGCTGGTGCGTGACTACGCGCGTGCACAGAGCCTGCTGGTCGATCCGCATCCGCACCCGCATGCGCACCCGCGCCGGTTGTGGCGGCTCGGCATCGCTGCGATGAATCGCTGGCGCCGGCAGCGGCGGCAATGGCGCGCGGCCGACCACCGCGTGCACGCGGAATAGCGCGCGTACGCGTGGTCGTCTTCAATGCAAGCGCTGGCTACTTGCCCTGCCGCTGACCCGGCTTGCGGCTTGCATCGCCCTGGTGTTGCCTGCTTGGGTCCTGGTTCTTGAAGCCGCCATAGCTGCTCTGGCCCGGATCTTCGCTGCGGCTCTTGATGTCGCGCGCGTCGCGGTCGGTCCTGACGCCCGGATTGGGCTGGGCCCCAGGCGCATTCCGCTGTTCCTTCTGCGTTGCCATATCGCTCTCCTGTGGGTTGGCCGGAACCGATGGAGTTGCAACATCCATGCCGTGGCGGGCAGGGCGCTGCAGACTCCGGCAGAGCTGTGCCGGAGGGCGTTGCGCCCTGGGTTTCCGTGCCTCCCGCTGAACATCTTGCCGCCCGTTGTAGAAATGAAACCCGTCGCGGGCGATGCGGTAACAGGCGTGTTCTAACATCTCTGTTCCCGCGCTCCAGTGACGTGGCACGAGCCGAACTTTCGCGCCGCCGGGGTGTCGTTAGCTCCATAACCGTGCAACCCGCAATGAACAGGACGACGCATGAACCTTGACCTCCTCCTCGATCATCCCTGGTTCGGCACGTGGACCGCCGCGCTGGTCGCCGTCATCGTCGCGCTGATCGCGCATCGCCTTGGCGGCCTGGTGCTGTTGCGCATTACGCGCGCCACGCCGGTGCTGCATGCCATCGCGATCAAGTCGCGCGCGCCGGCCAAGGCGGTGCTGCCGCTGCTGGCGTTGCAGGCAGTTTGGCAGGCGGCGCCGGACGACCTGCGCTGGATCGACAACGTGCGTCATCTGAACGGCCTGCTGATGATCATCGCCATGACCTGGCTGGCGGCGCGCGTCATTGCGGGCTTTGCGCAGGGCGTGCTGGAACGGCACCCGGTCGATGTGGCGGACAACATGGGCGCGCGGCGCATCCACACGCAGACTCGGGTGCTTTCGCGCATCGCCATGTCGCTGGTGATCGTGATCGGCGCGTCGATGGTGCTGATGACCTTCCCCGGCGCTCGGCAGGTCGGCGCCAGCCTGCTGGCCTCGGCCGGCGTGGTCGGCCTGATCGCGGGCTTTGCCGCCAAGCCGGTGTTCAGCAACCTGATCGCCGGCCTGCAACTGGCGCTGACCCAGCCGATCCGGCTGGACGATGTGCTGATAGTCGAGGGCGAGTGGGGCCGCGTGGAGGAGATCACCGGCACTTACGTGGTGCTGCGGATCTGGGACGATCGCCGCCTCATCATTCCGCTGCAGTACTTCATCGAGAAGCCGTTCCAGAACTGGACCCGCAGCAGCGCGGAGCTGCTGGGCTCGGTGTTCTTCCACGTGGACTACGGCATGCCGCTGGCACCGCTGCGCAAGGAGCTGGAGCGCATCGTCCACGCGGCGCCCGAATGGGACCGGCGCTTCTTCAACCTGGTGGTGACCGATGCGACCGAGCGCACCATGCAGCTGCGCGTGCTGTGCACCGCGGCGTCATCCGGCCTGGCGTGGGACTTGCGCTGCGTCGTGCGCGAAGGGCTGATCGACTTCATGCAGCGCGAGTATCCGCAGTTCCTGCCTCGCCTTCGCATTGAAGGGGAGGGTGAGGGCAAGGGAGATGCCGCGGTTCGCGGCGCCGCCGTGCACATGGCGTAAAGCGGTGTGCACGGCAACGACCCTTGCCGTGCGAATCAGAAATCTACCTTTTCTCCCGGCTGCGGCACGATCACGCGCGTGACCGCGCCGGCGCCCAGCGCGGTGGTGAATTCCTCCGGCGTGCCGCGCAGCTGCGGTGAAGTCTGATAGTGGATCGGGATGGCAAAGCGAGGCCGGATCATGTCGCGCACCGCGATCGCCGCGTCCTGCGGCCCCATGGTGAAGTGGTCGCCGATCGGGATCAGCACCAGGTCGGGGCGGTAGCGGTCGCCGATCAGCCGCATGTCGCCGAACAGGCCGGTATCGCCCATGTGCCAGATGCGGAAGCCGTTCTCCATCTCGACGATGTAGCCGACCGGTTCGCCGCCATAGTGGGTTTCGTCCTTGCCGGTGGCCGGGTTCTTCATCACCAGTTCGGACGAGTGCTCGGCGTGTACCGCGGTGATCTTGGGTCCGGTCTGGCCGAACGGCATCACGGTGCCGCTCTTGCCAAAGCGCTGCACCAGCGCGGCCGGGACCATGCCGAGGTTGATCAGTGCCTGCCCCATGCCGCCTGCGTTGTAGATCGGCGCGTTGTTGAGCTGCGCGAGCGCGGGGGCGTCGCCAAGATGGTCGCTATGCGCATGGGTGACCAGGATCAGGTCGACCTTGCCCAGCGACGTCAGCTGCTTGAATCCTGCAGGGGTCTTTGGGTTGGTGGTGAGCCACGGATCGATGACGATGACCTTGCCGCCCGGCGAGGTGATGCGGATCGCGGACTGGCCGAGCCACAGGACTTCAGTCTTGCCGGCGGCGGTGGTGGGGGTGGGTACCTGCGTAACCGCGGTCGGTGTCGGCGTGGGCGTGCCGCAGGCGGCGAGTGTGGCGACGGCGGCGGTGAGTACGACTGCGCGGAATCTGATCATGGTCATTCCTTCCGTGGCGGAGTCATGGGTTTGCGGCAAGGCTTAGCGGACGAAAACGCCGAGCCCTTCGTGGTCGTAATACTCCAGCCATACCCGGTCGCTGGAGAATTCTGCCCGGGAGATGGTGCCGGGATTGGCGTTCTCGTTATTTAGCGTGAATGTAAAGACATCTCCGTCCCAGTGCGTCAGCGGCAGGACCAGCGGTTTCGCGCCCAGCGTCATCACCAGCGCGCCGCCCTGCTCGGCGACCACTAGCGGGCCGTAATAGTCGTTGCGATAGGTGCCGGCATAGGTTGACAACGCCCGCGCGGGCAACGGGCTTGCCGGCGGCGACTGCCCGACCAGCCTGCCTTCGGGCAGCAGCAAGGGCGCGAAGGCCTCGGCAAAGATCGCGCCCCAGTCGCGGCGGAAGGTGCCGTACTGGACCAGATCGAAGAACTGCGCATTCAATGTTTCCGGGATGCCGATGGGGTAGCCGTTGGTCAGCGTGACGATGGCCAGGTTCAGCGACGGCACCGCGGTAAAGCTGGTCGCCGCGCCGACCGCGAAGGCCCCGGAATGGTTGTAGTTGGTCAGCCCCAGTTCGGTCGTGCCGATATTGAAGCCGTAGCCGTAGTAGCTCGCAGGGCGGCCTTGCACGGGCGGGCCGCTTTGCATCTGCTGCGACAGCGCCGGCGCAAGGGCCGCCGCATCGACGATGCGCTGGCCGGCGAACTCGCCCTTGGCCAGCACCATGATCAGCCATTTCGCCAGGTCGTTGACCGAGGCGCTGACGCCGCCCGCGGGCGATTGCGCATCGGGCATGGTGCCCATGCCCTGCACCCAGGTGCCGTTGACCTTGACGTGGCCGAGCGCGCGGTTGTCGCGCGCGGCAAAGTCGGCGTAGCGCGAGCTGGTGCGGGTCATGCCCAGCGGCTGGTAGATGGCCTGCTCGGACAGCGTGGCCCAGTCGATGCCCGCGGCGCTGGCCACCGCATCGGCGGCGGCGGTCATGCCGAAGTTGGTGTACTCGTAGACCGCGCCCAGCGGATGCAGCGGCAGGAAGCGCAGGCGCGTCAGCACTTCGCGGCGGTCGTAGCCCATGTCCTCGAGGCGGTCGCCGGCATGGTCGGGCAGGCCGGAGCGATGCGCATAAAGGTCGCCGATGGTGACGGCTTCTGTCGTTTCCGCATCGGCCAGCGCGAACCATGGCAGGTGCTGAATGACCGGGGTGTCCCAGCCGATGCTGCCGCGCCCCACCTGCCGCGCCACCACCGTGGCGCCGATGGACTTCGACACGGACGCCAGCTGGAACACGGTATCGGCATCGACTGGCGCGGGATCGGTGACCAGCCGGCGGCCGAAGCCCCTGGCGTAGACGACCCGGTTGCCGCGCACCACCGCGATGGCCATGCCGGGCACGCCCGAGCTGGCCATCAGGTTGGCGGCCAGCGTATCGACCTGCGCGATGGCGGCGGTGATCTGCGCTTCGGGAACCGGATCCGGCGGCGGCGCGGGATCGTCATCGCCGCCGCAGGCGGGCAGGGCCGGTGCGAGCAGGCCGCTCAGCGCGGCTCCCAGGAAACGGCGACGCTCTTTCAGTTTGCCCACGGCAGGTCTCCCGACGGCGGCGCTATGGCGCCTGTCGGATTTACTGTAGGCGATGGATGCGGGCAATGAATGCGAAGCGTCTCATGTACGCCCTGACGGCAGGGCGGGAGACTGGAAGCCTCACCGAGGGGTTCGGTGAGGCGGGCGTGACAACCCGAAGGAACCAAGGGAGTTTGGTAAGAATCGCGCGAGCAAGCCGTTTCCACGGCGGGCCGGGCGGGGCAGCCGCATGGCTGGCCGGTTTTCCCTCGGTTCACCGGTTGTCACCCCCGTTGTCAGGCCCGCCACCTCCTGTCTGAACCAGATCGGCGGCGTTTCTCTTGTCGGAGGAAGAATGCTATGCATACGCGCAGTTATCACACCACAGACGTACTCAACATTGTCCCGCCCGGGACGGCGGAATCGCTGGAGCGAATTAGCGCCGGATTGAGCGCCATCTTGTTGTTGCTGGAGAAGGAGAGCAAGCGATCAGAGTCGACGCATGATATCCATTGCCTGTTGGCAATGGTCAAGTCGCAATGGACTTGGCGGCGTCGGAGCTTTGCTCGGCGGATTGATTGACAGGTTCCGGAAAAACAAAAAGCCCGCACATTCGTGCGGGCTTCTCGCTTGAAACCTTTGGTGCCCAGGAGAGGACTCGAACCTCCACAGTGTTGCCACCGCTAGGACCTGAACCTAGTGCGTCTACCAATTCCG
>NZ_CP170643.1:1705807-2154504 GCF_051015765.1 Cupriavidus sp. a3
TCAGAGCCGAGTTTTTCGCCCGCACACGTTCTTATCAGTCTGAACGCACCAATTCACGCGGCTTGTTCAGCATAGCCTTAGCACAAATTCAGGATTTCGCGAGCCTGGGCTGCGGTCGCGACGGGGCGACCATACTCCTCGCAAAGCTCGGCAACCTGGCGCACAAGCGCGGCGTTGGACGGGGCGAGCGTATTCTTGTCCATCCGCACGTTGTCCTCGAGCCCGGTGCGACAGTGCCCCCCTAGTTCGAGAGACCAGCGAGCCATCGTCAGTTGATTTCGCCCGATGCCCGCGCCGGTCCAGGTCGCATCGGGCGATAGGCGATTAAGGGTACGAACGTAGAATTCAAGCACTTCGCGATCGACCGGCATTGCGTTCTTGATGCCCATGACAAATTGGATATGCAGGGGACCGACGATCGCGCCGGCTGCCTGCATAGCAGCGGCCTGGAAGATCATCGACAGGTCAAACGCCTCGACTTCGGGCTTGATGCCGTAGGTTTTCATTTCGGCAGCGAGCCAGTCGACCAGGTCTGGCGAATTGTCATAGACCCGGGTCGGGAAGTTGACGGAGCCGGTTGCCAAGGATGCCATGTCCGGCCGCAGGGATAGCATGGCACCTCTCTCATTGCCGGCCCCAGAGCGGCCGCCGGTGGACACCTGGGTGATCATGCCCGGCGCGTGCTTGCGAATGCCTTCCAGCACCAGGGCGAAACGATCGGGATTTGACGTGGGTGTTTCGTCATCGTTGCGTACGTGAAGATGGACTAGGGTCGCGCCGGCTTCGAATGCCGCATGGGTCGATTCCACCTGCTCGCTGACTGTGATGGGTACAGCCGGATTGTCTTTTTTGCGCGGCAGTGATCCCGTGATGGCAACAGAAATAATGCAAGGCTTGGTCATGCTTGATCTCAGTAGGTTGGGTTGTGCGGACGCGGTATTGCTGGTGCCTCCAGGGTCAGCGAGAGGGCGACCTCTGCACTGGTTTGGCACCGTCCAGAACGATCGTCCGTTCTGAATCCGCTGCGCCCTGGCTCGACCTGCTGTCGATCACCGATGCCGATCGCTTATGGTCGATCAGCAGCACAGCCAGCACTGCGATGACAGCAGGCACTGCCATTGCAGCGAAGTTCTGCTGGAGTGGCAGGGACATGCTTACCAGCACGCCGATGACAATGGGCGCCAGGATCGCGCCGCTTCTGCCGACACCGGATGCCCAGCCAATGCCCGTGCCCCGGACGGTAGCCGGGTAGTACTGCCCTGCATAGGCGTACGTCACAATCTGCGTGCCGATCGTAGACGCTCCGGCGAGCGCAACCACGAAGAACAAGGCCTCGGTCGACATCTTGTAGCCAAGTAGCGTGATAGACACGGCAGCAAGTGCGTACATGCCGACCAGCACGTATTTGATATTGAACTTGTCTGCGAGCCAACCGCCTCCGATTGCGCCGGCCATCGCGCCAAAGTTCAACACCAGGACGAAAGTCAGTGCCGAGCCGAGGCTATAGCCGGCGCCAGCCATGAGTTTCGCGAGCCAGGAGCTCAATGCATAGACCATGAACAGGCACATGAAGAAGGCGACCCACAGCATCGCGGTGCTGAAGCCCCGGCCATCACGGAACAGCATGCTGATGGGAGCGCTGGACCCTTTCTCGGCCTGCGGCAAGTCGAACCGGTCTGTCATCTGGGCGCGGTAGGTGGGGTCCATCTGGACCAGGACCGCTTTGAGCGTGTCCAGACGACTGCGCTGGATCAGGAAGGGCAATGACTCCGGCATCAGCTTCAACACCGCAGGGATGATAAGCACGGGAACGCTCGCAGCCAGGAATACCGATTGCCAACCGTACGTCTCGATCAGCGATTTGCCCATGACTGCCGCGAGCATCCCGCCTACGGAATACCCGCTAAACATCAGCGTAACCATGGTTCCGCGAATTTTGCGCGGCGAGAACTCTGTCATCTGTGCGACGACATTGGGCATCACACCGCCGATGCCAAGTCCGGCAAGGAACCGTGTCATGCTGAACGTGATCGGATCATGCGTCATTCCCGCCGCAGCAGTAAAGATGCTGAAGAGCGCAATACAGACTGCAATGGCTCTGGGCCGGCCAATGCGATCGGCAATAGTACCCATGATGACGGCGCCAAACATCATGCCGAAGAGCGCCGAACTGACCATGAAGCCGGCACGGGTCGCGTCGACGCCCATGTCCTTCATGATGGATGGGAGCGCAATGCCCACGACGGCAAGGTCATAGCCGTCAAAGATGATGATGAGCGCGCACCAGAACAACAGGCCAGCGTGGAATCTGTTGAATCGCGCATCGTCTGCGAGCTTGTGAACGTCAATCTGACGCATGCTTTGTCTCCTCGATTGTTTTTGGAATGGTTGCGACGTTCTCCGCAGCATCTGCGGTGCACGCGCGCGCCTCCAGCGCTCTGAGCCTCAAGCGTTCGAGCTTGTTATTGCCGTCCTGGTCAGCGTGGGCAGGAATGTGGACCGCCGCCATCCCGGCTGGGGCAGTGGCTCTCCGTTAGCTCACTGCCCCATCTCCTGTCGTCGCTTCTTCGATGAGTGCTAGCCGTTGTCGCCGCCCGCAACCGGCAGCACAGCGCCTGTGATGTAGCCGGCTTCGTCAGAGGCAAGGAAAAGAATCGGCGCGATTTGTTCGTCAAGCGTGCCGTAGCGTTTGAAGAAGGTGGATTCAGTCACCTGCATCACCGCCTCGCTCATCCAGGCCTTCTCTTGCTCGCTATCTCCAACCGCGTTGCGAGGCACGCGCCGGGGAGGCGCTTGGGTTCCACCGGGTGCGGCAGCGACCACACGGATGTTGTGCTCGCCATACTCCATCGCAAGCGACTGGGTGAGCGCGTTGACGCCGCCCTTTGCAGCCGAATACGGCACGCGACGGATGCCGCGCGTTGCATTCGAGGAAACGTTCACGATGGACCCGCGTCCTTGAGCAAGCATGTGCGGAAGCACCGCGTGGCAGCCGTACAAGGTCGGCATGAGCGAACGGCGGATCTCCGCATCAATCTGAGCCGGTTCGAACTCGGCATAGGGCCGCATGCGAATGGCCCCGCCAACGCCATTAATCAAAATGTCAATTCGGCCAAACGTCTCCACAGCGAATGCCATCGTGGAGGCTGCGCCTTCATAGGTCTCGAGGTCGGCAATAAAGCCGGCAGTGTCGGCCCCAACTGCTTCCGCTGCGACCTCGGAGACGAAGTCGGCGCGATCTACAAACAGAACCTTCGCACCTTCAGCCGCAGCGCGTAGCGCGACGCCGCGTCCGATACCTTGGGCGGCACCGGTGACCACCATCACCTTGCCTTCGAATCGCTTGCCGCTCATGGGGTCACCGGGGCTGCGTTGGGCGTGAACTTCTCGTAATGGAAGCTGTTGGGCTTCACGCCGTTGTCGTCGAAATACTTGCGGACCGCGTCGACCATCGGCGGCGGTCCGCACAGGTACACGTCGACATCACCATCGTTCAGACATTCCGCCGGCATGTGCTGGGTCACCCAGCCCTTGCGGGGATGGCTCGATTCTGCTTCTGCAACCACGGTACTGAACGTAAAGTTCGGCAACTTCGCGACGTACGCCTCGATAGCCTCAACCTGGACCAGGTCGAGGTCTCGTGTCACGCCGTAGATGAGATGCACCTTCTGCTCCGAGTTCGCGCGAACCAGGACTTCCAGCATCGACAGGAATGGTGCCAGGCCCGTGCCGCCAGCCAGGAACAACAAGGGACGCTCCACTGCCCGGAGGTAGAAGCTGCCCAGGGGCCCCGTCAGTTGCACTTTGTGGCCTGGCTGCGCCGATTCGAGCCAGGTGCTCATCACGCCGCCAGGGATCTTCTTGATCAGGAAGCTGATTTTCGGTGCGCCCGGCGCGGACGAGAAGGAATACGAGCGATGTTTTCCGCTGCCGGGGACATCGATGTTCACATACTGGCCAGCGAGGAAGACCGGAGGGATGCTGTCCACGTCCAACTCTAGGACCACCGCCGCATCATTGTGCTGTTCGACTTTCGTGACCGTCGCAGCGAATTTGCTTTGCTCGGTTTTGCACATCGTCGACGATGCCGGCACTGCGATAACGCAGTCACTTTGCGGCACCATCTGGCACGTGAGCACGAGACCGCCGGCTTTCTCGTCGTCGCTCAACGCCTCCTCAATGAAGTCGTCGCCCAGGTCGTAGCTGCCACTCTCGGCGCGGCACTTGCAGGTGCCACACACGCCGTCGGAGCAATCCATTGGCAGGTTGATCTTGGCGCGAAACGCGGCATCGAGAACCTTTTCGCCAGCCTTGCATTCGACAAAGCGGGTCACGCCGTCTTCAAAGTTCAGTGCGATGTTGTAGCTGGACATGTTAACTCCTGCGTCCTTTCTCATTCCTACCGGTGGCAATCAGACGTGGTAGACGTCCAGCACCTGGCGGATGTAGTCGTTTTTGAGCGCAATCTTCTTGCTCGAAATCAGCAACCGATCGTCAACTTTGCGGAAGGTGACGTAGGCGGTGCCGAAGTACTGGTCCGTGACCTTATAGCGATGGCTCAACGTGTTGAAGTTGTATCGAACGTCGACTTCGTTATCCCGCTCCGCCAGCACTTCGATATTGGTGACGTTGTGGCTGGTGCGCGGCTCCGGCATCGACGCGCTGCTGCGCTCGGTTCTGATACGGAACACCCGGTCTTCCAGGCCGCCGCGGTCCGAGTAGTACATCAGAGAAATTTCGCTTTGCGGGTCTTCGGTAAGCTTGTCATCGTCATCCCAGGCCGGCATCCAGTAGGTGACGTCTGCTGTGTAGCAAGCCAACCACTCGTCCCACTGACGATCATCCAGAAAGCGCGCCTCTTGATAGAGCGCGCTACAGACCTTTTGATAATCGATGCTCATACGGCTGCCTCCGCCTGTTCTTTGCGCAGGGCTTCGCGCATCACCTGCACCCAGTATTCGTGTTGAACCACAAAGAGACCTTCATCTTCGCTGCGCTCGCCAGAGATGAGTGGGTTCAAGCCCATGCCCTTCGCATTCGCGTCAGGTCCATGGACCCACAACGGTGCACCGCGCGACATGTCGTTCCACATCGACGTCGTGCTGGCGTAGCCCGCCTGGCACGCACGGAACTCTTCGAGGTCGTCGCTGGTGCCCATGCCTGAGACGTTGAAGAAGTCTTCGTATTGACGAATGCGGATCGCGCGGCTCTCTGCGCTTTCGCCCTTTGGTGCGAAGCAGAAGATGCTGACTTCTGTCTTGTCGACACTGATCGGACGGACGACGCGAATCTGGGTACTGAACTGATCCATCAGGAACACGTTCGGATACAGACACAGGTTGCGCGTCTGATTCACGATGTACTTCGCCTTGTCTTCGCCAACGCGCGCCGCGATTTCGTCGCGATGTTGATAGACAGGACGCACTTCAGGATTCATCGTGTTGGTCCAAAGCAGGATATGGCCATGCTCGAAGCCATACACCCCCGCAACCGACTTGCTCCAACCATTTGCATCGACGGCCTTGGTGCCTTCGACATGGCGGCGCCCCATCGTTGCGGCATAGTTCCAGTGCACGGTGCTGACGTGATAGCCGTCACAACCGTTTTCCATCTGCATCTTCCAGTTGCCGTCGTAGATGTACGAAGAGTTGCCTCGCAACACTTCGAGACCGTCCGGCGCCTGCGAGACGATTTGGTCAATGATGATCTTCGTCTCGCCGAGATAGTCCTCGAGCGGCATCACGTCTTCGCTCAGGCTACCGAACAGGAAACCGCGATAGTTCTGGAAGCGCGCAACCTTCTTCAGGTCGTGCGATCCCTGTTTGTTGAACTGCACCGGATACTCGGTGGTCTTCTCGTCCTTTACCTTCAGCAGCTTGCCGGCGTTCGAGAAGGTCCAGCCGTGGAACGGGCAGGTGAAGCTGCCTTTGTTGCCGTGCTTGCGGCGGCACAGCATGGCACCCTTGTGGGCACATGCGTTGATGACCGCGTGCAACTCACCGGCCTTGTCACGCGTGATGACAATCGGCTGACGACCAATCCACGTCGTGTAGTAATCGTTGATGTTCGGTACCTGGCTTTCGTGCGCGAGGTAGACCCAGTTGCTCTCGAAGATGTGCTTCATCTCGAGTTCGTACAGATCGGCGTTCGTGAAGATGTCTCGGCGACAACGGAAAACACCATTTTCCTTGTCGTCCTGGACGGCGTTGCTCAGCAAATCGTCCAGTTGCCGTGCTTTATCGATAGTTGCGGACATGAGTCGTCTCCCTATGCGGGCTTCGTGGTCAAGCCCTTGCATCGGTTCAGAGAATTCGTGCGGGGAAGCTGGCGGCCTGGCGAGTGAGGCCGCCGCGTGAGGGGGTTACGCCGTGGCGGAAGCGCGCGGGCGATTCACAAGCTGGTTGTCCTTGCCTTGCACCAGCGGAGTCAACTCGATGTTGAATTCGATTTCCTTGTACGCGTCGCCCTTGAGGCCCAGCGCGGCACCGCCCGTTTTCTCGACAACGTGCGGCACAAGCTCTTCGCGCGTCGCATAAGCGAAGTCGTCCCAGATCAGCGGGTCGCCTTCGATATTGATCTGCGTCGTGAGCTTGCGAGTCTTGTCGCTCGTTACGAAGAAGTGTACGTGCGCCGGGCGGTTGCCGTGGCGGGCAATCACGTCAAGCAACTGTTGCGTCGCGCCTTGCGGCGGACAACCGTAGCCAACGGGCATCAGCGTGCGGAACTCGTACTTGCCGTCAGCCCCCGTCTTCACCGCGCCGCGAAGGTTGAAATCGTCCTGGGCGCCGGTCGGGTCGAAGTGCGAGTAAAAGCCCTTGGAGTTGGCGTGCCAGCATTCGACAACCGCATCGGCCACGGGCTTGCCGTCCGGTCCGGTCACCGTGCCACGGATGATGAGCGGACCCGCGTCTTCGTCGGCATTGAGATCAATCTTAGAGACACCAGCTCGCACCGGGGCGCCCGCAACATACAGCGGGCCTTCAATCGTGCGCGGCGTGCCGCCGTGGATGTCAGCTTCACGGTCCTCTGCATCCATGCGGATGTCGAGATACTTCTCGAGGCCAAGGCCCGCGGCCAAGAGGGCCGCCTCACCATCTTGCCCAAGCTTGTTGAAGTAATTCACGCCGGCCCAAATCTCGTCGGGCGTCATGTCTAAATCGTCGATGGCCTTGAAGAGGTCGCTCAGCAGACGATGAGTAATCTGCTTGGTACGAGCGTTGCCATCGTGGCTTCCCAGATTAGCAGCGGCCTTCAGCAGGTCCTGCACTTCCTTCGAGTCGAACACTTTGACACTCATGTCTGCTCCTAAACTTTCTGTTTTGGTGGGGTAAACCCTTGTTTCAGGTAACTCTAAATTTACTCAGAAGGTATAATGTGACCGTGAAACAGAGCGTGATGGCAGAATAGAGGACGGCAAACCGGTCAGTCCAACACTGTTTTAGTATGGGATCATATCTGGGAGGTATTGTATGGAGCTGCGACATCTTCGCTACTTTGTAGCGGTTGCCGAGGAGCGCAACTTCACGCGCGCAGCAAAGCGGCTTCATATCGCGCAGCCGCCATTAAGCCGCCAGATACAGCAGCTCGAAGAAACGTTGGGGGTCCAGCTATTCGAACGAAGCTCTCGTCCGCTTAAGCTCACCGAGACAGGCAAGTTTTTTTACTCGCACGCAGTACATCTCATTGCGCAAACGAACGAGTTGGAATCCATGACAAGGCGCGTTGGCAGTATCGAGCGCAGTCTGTCCGTCGGCTTTGTGGGGTCCACGCTCTACGGCATGCTTCCAAAGATCATTCGGCGATTCCGGGACGAGAACAAGTCGGTCGAGCTCAGCCTCCACGAGATGTCGACGATGGACCAGATTCGCGCGCTCAAGGACGGACGTATCGATGTAGGGTTCGGTCGGATTCGACACGAGGATGCGAACATCCGCCGGGTGATTCTCCGCGAGGAGAAAATGATCGTTGCACTTCCCGTCGGTCATCCGCTCTCCACGTCGAAGCCGGTGCTCGCGCTTCGAGACCTCATCTACGAAACGCTCATTGTTTTTCCCAAGGCACCGAGGCCAAGCTACGCTGACCAGGTTCTTTCGGCTTTCCAGGAGCGAGCCCTTACGCCTCGGCGCATCTATGACGTGCGCGAGTTGCAGATTGCATTGGGGCTTGTCGCGGCGGGAGAAGGGATTGCAGTCGTCCCGAGCAGCGTCTATGGGCTCAAGCGCGACGACGTGAGCTACATGGAACTGGATGACCCAACCCTCACGTCGCCCATCATCATGAGTATGCGTGCGATGGATGAGTCGCGTGACATCAAGGAGATGCTGGAAATGATCTATCGGCTGTACGAGGAAGAGGGGATTCCCCATGTACCTCGCACGGATAAGGGGGCGTAAGGCATTTCATCATGGGGTTTACGTTGTTGGATCTAGACAGCTGAATATTGCGCGAAGCATTTCCCGCTGACGACGCCATCGTCGATCATGTGTTGCTGGTACCGGTCTGCCGAGTACCGTCATTGGCTGACTCGTAGGTTTGGTTTCTTTGGTAAATGGGCGAATGCAGCAGTATCCATGAGCGGCTGCAGTAGACTGGTAAAGACCCCTGCGCCGGCCAGCGTCGGCAGCATGTACGCCTCGACGCCGTAATGGCGCGCGTTGGCGGCGGCCATGATGATGAAGCTACAGATCGATGCACAGAGTGGCATCGAACGAAGCATGAGTGTCCCCGGTTTTCAGAAAGCATTTGACCTTTGGAGTCTCGAGGGTTGAGGGCAGGGATTCATTTACTGGCGGCCGCATCGGCGTAGCGCATTTGGCACGAAATGAGTGCGGCCGCTCAGTCCCGCCCCGTCATTGCCCTTGCCCGTGGCTCGCCGCGACCTGCGTGAGCTATGGCACACATATTGCGTGAAGGAACACACAGGCCAATGGCGGCCTTTAATCAAACAGGCAAGTCGCGATGATGCGCGCCGAAAGGGGCGGCCGGTGCAATGGCGCCCCGAAGCGGGGTGACAGCGAACCGGGAACGCGATTTTGCGGGGCTCTTGCTTCGGGGCGCTTTTTTTGTCGCCGGTCAACGCGAATGCACGTCCGTTCCGACACCATCTGCGAGGCAAAGCATGAATGCCCCCTCTACTCAGTTACCGCAGGCCGAAGTGTCCGCTGAAACCATTGGCACGTTGATCAACCTGTCTGGAAGCCGAGGTGCTGGCCAGTGCCTCGGCGCACTGGCTGGGTGCGGCCGGAGGCAAAATACGCGGTGACGCGGCCGCCTTCCTGCATGGCGAGCTGCTGGTAGGCGCCGACGGTCCGGTGTCCGCCGTGCGCGGCCGGCTGCTTCCCGGCGACGTGCCCGCCTACGCCGGCTACGCCGCCTGGCGAGGCGTGCTGCCCGAGCGCGTCCTGCTCGCGTCAACCCATCAGCTCCTGCAGGACACCTTCGCGTTCCAGGATGGCGGCGGCCACCAGCTTCTGACCTACCGCATCCCCGGCGAAGACGGCAGCGTTCGCGACGGTGAACGGCGCCAGAACTGGGTCTGGTACCGGAGGCTCGCGCCGGGTCCGGCGCTCGACGCGCTGCTGCGCGACCGCAGCGGCCAGCGGCACAGCTACTCCCTGCCGCCAGGTGCCATGCAGGACATCGAGATCCGCGTACTGAAGGTGGCTGCCCTCAACACCCTGGCACCCGCCCTCGCCAGCCTGGTCACCGCGACGCCGGATCCCTTTCTGCAGCTGAAAAGCCAGGCCTTGCCGGATCCGGCTTTGCTGCTGCCAGCCATGCGGCGCCCGGCAATGACATCTCAGGCGGCATCGCGCCCGGCAGGACCACCGGCGCGCGTCATCGCCACCTGCCAGCGGGGCGGGGAGCCGATGCTCTGGAGCAGGTGCGCGGAAAATGCCTTGAGCTTGGCCGGCGCGCGCGGCGCGGCCCGCACCAGATGGATGCCGCCTTGCGCCTGCGGCAACACGCCCTCCAGCAGTAGTTCCACCAGGCGGCCCGCACCGATATCCTCGCCGACCGACCAGTCCGGCATCAGCGCAATCCCGAGCCCCTGCAACACCGACAGCCGGCGCGCATCGCAATCATCACACTCCATGGCAAACGCGGCACTCGCGGCATGGGCCGGCCTGAGTACTTCTCGCCATCCGCGCATGCTGGTACTGTGGGCGCGGTCGATCAGACGGTGATGCGCGAGCTCTTCGGCATGCAAGGGACGGCCGTGCACCTGGAGATAGGCCGGCGTTGCGCAGACGATATAGCGCTGGCTGGCGATGCGCCGGGCAATCAGGCTGCTGTCGGCCTGCTGTCCGACGCGGATGACCACGTCGAAGCGCTCCAGCACCGGATCCACGACACGGTCGGTCAGCTCCAGCTCCACGGTCAGCCCCGGATACTGCGCATACAGGCTGCCAAGATGCGGCACCACATGGCGTCGCGCGAAGGCCGGCAGGCAGGCAACCCGCAGCCTGCCACTGACGCCTTGTTCCAGCGCCGTCACGGCGTCGCGCGTTTCGTTCAGCTCCTGCAGGATGCGCGTGGCGCGCTCGAACAGCAGGTCCCCGGCCTCGGTGCGCACCAGCGCGCGCGTGGAACGCGTGAACAGCGCCACGCCCATTTCGCGCTCGAGGGCATCGATCTGGCGCGCTACCGACGACGCCACCTGTCCCTTGCGCCTGGCGACCGCCGAAAAGCTGCCGGCGCGCGCCACGTCGACGAAGGTGGCCAGGTTCTCGGCAAAACGGACAAATTCCATTTGTGCATTTCCCGCAAAGGCGTTGCGCGGAAGCAAAGGCTTCCCGTTGCAGCAACCAGCGCATAGTATCGGCACGATGCGCTGCGGTGCAAGCCTTTTTGCAGGAAATGCAAAGCAGAAGCATCATGTCATTTGCTAAACCGACAAGCCGACACGAACGATCGGAAGGTACCGACCATGGAGACAAGTTCCACGATGACTACCGCCCTTGCCCCCCTTTTCCATGCGGCGCGGGCGCGCGCGCAAACATCCGCCGCGCTGTTGCTGACGCTTGCCTGCACGCTGGCGCCGGGCTTCGCGCGGGCGGATGCATGGCCCGCCAAGCCGGTCACGATCGTCGTCCCCTATGCCGCGGGCGGCACCGTCGACAAGGTCGCGCGGCAGGTCCAGGAGGGCCTGCGCAAGCGGCTGGCGCAGACGGTGGTGATCGACAACCGCGCGGGCGCGGGCGGCACCATCGGCACGGGGCAGATTGCGCGCAGCGCGCCGGACGGCTACACCGTCGGCATGGTGTTCGACGGCTTTGCGACCGAGCCGCATTTCTACCCGAAGCTGCCCTATGCCTCGCACCGCGACCTGACAGGCGTTTCCTATATGGTGCGCTCGCCGATGGTGCTGGTCGTACCCGCCGCCTCGCCCTACAAGACCGTGCAGGACTACGTGACGGCGGCACGCGTGCCGAACAAGGTGTCCTACGCATCGGTGGGCAACGGCAGCTCGAACCAGCTCGTGGCCGAAGCCTTCCACGAGGCCGCCGGCACCAGCGGCATCCATACTCCATACAAGGGCGGCGGCCCGGCCATCAACGACCTGCTCGGTGGCCACGTCGACTCGATGATCGCGAGCCTGCCGCTGGTACTGCCCTATGTGCAGTCGGGCAAGCTGCGCGCGCTGGCCGTGACCTCGCGCCAGCGTGACGCGAGGCTGCCGGCTGTGCCGGCGGTAGCCGAGTCCTACAAGGGCTTCGGGGCCTATTCGTGGGTCGCGATGATCGCGCCGGCCAAGACACCGCCGGAAGTGCTGGAGAAGCTGTCCAGCGCCATGACGTCGACGCTGCGCGATCCGGCGATTGCGAAACTGCTGACTGACGGCGGCTTCGACGTGGTGGCCGGCGACGCACAGCAGACCAACAAGCTGATCCAGGATGAATCGGCGCGCTGGGGCCGGCTGATCAAGGCGCGCAACATCGCGGTCGATTGAACGCCCTGCTGCTGGCATCGAGCCTTTACCCACTTCCTGACAGGCATTTTCGCGATGGTTCCTTTCGCCTACCAGACCCGTCCGCAACGCGTCGTCTTCGGCCCCGGCAGCCTGGCGCGGCTGGGCGACGAAGCCGATGCCCTCGGCGTGCGCAGCGCGCTGGTGCTGTGCACGCCCGGCCAGCGCAAGCTTGCCGAACGCGCGGTGGCGGTGCTGGGCGCGCGCAGCGCCGGGATTTTCGACGGCGCCGTGATGCACGTGCCGATCGAGCAAGCGCGCCTGGCGCGCGAGCACGCCGCGCGGCTGGGTGCCGACTGCGCTGTCGCCATTGGCGGCGGCTCGACCATCGGGCTGGCAAAGGCCATCGCACTGGAGTCGGAACTGCCGGTCATCGCTGTGCCGACGACCTACGCCGGGTCGGAAATGACGCCGATCTATGGTCTGACCGATGCCGGCCTGAAGCGCACGGGGCGCGATGCGCGCGTGCTGCCACGAACCATCCTCTACGATCCGGACCTCTCGCTAGGCCTGCCCGTCCCGATCAGCGTGACCAGTGGCATGAATGCCATCGCCCATGCGGCGGAGGGGCTCTATGCCTCCGACCGTAACCCCGTTAGCCAGTGGATGTCACGCGAAGGCATTGCAGCATTCGGCCGGGCCCTGCCGGTCATTGCCGCAGCGGAGCAGCACACAGATGAGGCGTTGCGCGAAGCCCGCAGCGACGCGCTCTACGGCGCATGGCTGTGCGGGGCCGTGCTCGGCAGCGTGACGGCCGGCCTGCATCACAAGCTTTGCCACACATTGGGCGGGACCTTCAACCTGCCGCACGCCGAGGTCCACACGGTGGTGCTCCCCCATGCGCTGGCGTACAACGCGCCTGCCGCGCCGGAGGCAATGGCCGCCATTGCACAGGCACTGGGTGCCGGGCACGGCAGCGGTCCGCTCGCCGTGTTCGAACTGGCGGCGAAGCTCGGTGCGCCGACATCGTTGCGTGAACTGGGACTGTCGTCGGCGGACCTCGATCGCGCCTGCGAGCTGGCGCTGCGCGACCAGTATCCGAATCCGCGTCCGCTCGAACGCGAGGGGATCCGCCAGCTGCTGGAAGACGCATTCGCCGGCACAGCGCCGTCGGCCTGAACGGCAGCGGCCGGGGCTGCCACATCGCACGGACAACACCGCCACGGTCGCCAGCCGTGCTCAGGCGTGCGCGATACCCATGATCCGGTTGCCCATGCCAATGCCCCACGCCGTCATTCTCGCGCCCTCCGCTAGTCGGTCCCAAGTACAGCCGGTCGTGCGAGCGCACGCCAAGCGCGCCGCGGGACGACGCCGACAAAGGCAAAGGCGCCTATCACCTCGGGCTGAAGCACGATCCCGCCACCGCGGCTGCTCTGTGCGGAGGGCGAACGCTCGAACACCTCCACATCCCAGCCGACCGCGCGCAGCGCGGTTGCCGCGAACGAGCCGCCGAGCGAGCCGCCGATGACGAGGGCCCTGGGCGGGCGCGCGAGCGCCGCCGGGTCCGGCGCGACAGATGCCGCTGGTTCTGCATCAAGGGAAAGATTGCCTTCCATGTCTGGCTCCAATATGCGGTCCGATGTGCGATCCGATGCAGCCATGGTAGAGGGCCGTGCGTGATCGCTGAATGGGACGGCAAAGCAAGAGCGCTTTGCGGCAACAGCAACGACCGGCGGCGGCAGGCGGCGGCCCCGACGCTGCAGCCGCCGCCTTGCGCGCGATGCAACGCTGGATTGCACGGATATGCCATTCATGCCGGCGGCGATCGCGCCTAACCTTCCTGCATCCCCGACGCATCGCGTTGAACAAGGGGAAGCGACATGGAAAATAAAGCCACTCTTCACTATGTGAGACAAAGACAGCCAGGTTGCCGAGCGCAAGCGTAGTCGCCGAAGAAGCGCAACTGGCCGGTCTGCGGTCTGTGAGGCGCCGTTGCGCATGCCGGCAGGGTCCGGACATGCCAGCACCAACATTTCGCCGCTCACCCAGCCCTCATAAGCACAGGCACCCCATCCACAACCAGCCGGACCTGCCCCCGCCCCGCATGAATTAACTGCACGGGCAAATTCTTCTCGCCCAACCGCCGCCGGAGCAGCAGCATCCGCGTTTCGAGGTTGTCCTTGATCTCCGGTAGCCGCAGCGCCTCCGCCAGTCGGATCTCGCGGTTGCTGAACGCGTTCCGGCCTTCGTTGATGTAGACGCCGAGCATATAGGCCAGCAGGCGTCCCGCGACGCCCTTTATAACGTAGGCGTTGTCGATGAAGACGCTATCGTCAACAGCGTGGTGCGTCACGTGGATGACGCGATCATCTGGCAGTCCGGGCACCGTGCGGAGCACTGACGGGCGGGCATCCGGGACCAGCGCTTCGCAGAGCGCCAGAGCCAGTGCGCACTGGCTGGCGATCATTTCAAGTGTCGTTTCATGTGCCGTGCGAAAGGCGATCCGCTCCGAGCTTTCCACAAACAACACGCCGCGCAGCGTGTCCTGGGCCAGCATGGGGACGGCCATCTGACTCATGGCGTCGGGCAGGCTGGGCAGCACGATGATGCGGGTGCGGTTCTCGTCGGCGGGGCTGGTGGCTTCGATCGCGTCGCCCAGCCGCCGAATCCGGCTCAGGTCATTGACTTTCACCGGGCGCCGGGTGACGGCGGCGATGCCAATTAGTCCCTCGTCGAATGCCACTTCGGAACCGGCGCCGGAGCGGCCGTAGCCGCGGCTGACCACCGTGGTAAGCAGGCGTCGGATAGGGTCGCTCTGCAGCACGATGGCATGCGGGAATCCCAATTGCGCGCAGCCATCGAGCACGGCACCCATTACGCCTTCCGTATCGCTTTGTGCGCTGATGGTTTTCATCACCTGGCCGAGGACGGCAAGATCGGGCGCCGGCGATGCGTCGCCTGCATGATCCGTCCGCGCGGGAGAAACCACAGGTTCGATGCCATCGACGCGGAACACGTCGATGGCCTTGAGGCGCATGATGCCCGCCATGCCGACTTGGGCGCTGCTGGCCCGCAATTGGTCTGCCACGCGCTTGAACAGCGGCCCTTCGTCGCGGGATGAAACCCAGGTGATATCCAGCTTGTACTGACCGCCGTGGCGGGCGCTGACCAGCAGCAGGCAGGCATGCGGATTGGCGCGGATATTGGCGGCGGTCTTGGCGAAGAACTGGTTGGAGATGGCGATATGCGCGTCGTCCACCATCACCACATGCGACAGGTAGGAGATATTGGGCGTGCCGTCGGCCGCAGTTGTGGCGATGATCGAGGGGATCACGCCCTCGAAGCAGTCGTCGAGGTCGCGCAGTGGCATCATCCCGCACCCGTTTCCGTGGGCAAGTCCGCGGCGGTGCCTGCCTTTGGCCCGGGGGTCTGGATGTAGGCCTCGCGCACATGCAGCCGTGCGACCGTCAGCTCCCGATCCGCGAGCCACGGCGAGACCAGTTCGGGCCGCAGTCCGAGGCCGCCGAACAAAGCATAGATGTCGGCCCGGTAGCGCCGGGAAAGCTCCACGTCTGAGGAATCGACCGCGCGGAGTTGGGCGGAGCCTTTCAATTGATAGGAGACATAGTCCCCGGGGCGAGCAAAGGTGACGGCGGCCTGCCCGTTGGCGGCTAAGTTGTCCATCGCTTCCGGCCATTGCCAGGCGGACACGATGACCTCGACGATTTCCTCGTTGATGGCGCGAGCACCGACCGCGCGAGCGATCGAGGGGCGGTTGGCCTGGTCTCGCGTGCCCACGATGATCATCACGGGGCTCGCGATAAAGTCCAGGATCTCGTCTGATAGCCGCATATGGGCCCGGATTGTCTTCGCTTCGCAAACGGTTAGGAACAACTTAGGAAGTACGGCAAGCCGCTTAGCAACTTTTTAGCGGCGTTATTTTGTGTGGCAGATTATAACGTTGGGACCATCGACAAAAGGGTAGTCCCACCATGCAACATCCGAAAAGCAGGCAGGTTGCCATCATCGGCGCCGGCCCGGGCGGCTTGGTCTCGGCTCGCTGGCTGCTGCAGCACGGCTTCGAGCCGATCCTGTTCGAGGCCGGCGACCGGCTCGGCGGTCAATGGAACTTGTGCAGCGCGGCCAGCGCGACCTGGTCCGGGATGCGCACAAACACCAGCCGAGTCACGTCGGCCTTCTCCGACCTGGACCATGGCACAGATGTCGCGACGTATCCGCGCCAGGATCAAATGCTTGCCTATCTGGAGCGCTATGCAGCCCGCTTCGATTTGCTGCGCTGCATCCGCTTCGGCACGCGTGTCGAGCGCCTCGAGGCCGCGGAGGGCGGCTGCTGGCGGCTACGCTCGCGCAGTGCGAGCAGAATGCACGAAGAGAGCTTCAGCCAGGTAATCGTGGCCACGGGCGCGCAAGCCGTGCCGCTACTGCCCGACATTCCTGGCATGGCGAACTTTACCGGCGCGCTCGGTATCGCACATACCGCGCGTTACAAGGGTGCTGAGCCTTACCGAGGCCGTTCTGTGCTGGTGGCCGGCTGTTCGATCAGCGCCCTGGAAATCGCCTCTGATCTCGCTTTTGGCGGAGCAAACGTCACAGCAGCCTACCGCCGCCAGCGTTACATTGTCCCTAAGCTAATTGCAGGCGTGCCGGCCGAACATATGCTGTTCCACCGCGCGGCAGCGCTGGCGGGCGAGGCGCTTCCGGCCGAGGCGCTAGCGGATAGCCTGAAGGCGGCCGTGCTTCGGGCCGGCGGCGCGCCCGACCAGTTTGGGGCGCCAGTGCCCGATGCCAATGTGTTCGCGGCGGGCATCTCCCAGTCACAGGGATTCCTGCCGGCGGTGGCCGAAGGCCGCGTTACCGTGCGCCCCTGGATCGACCGCATCGACGGGGGCACCGTGCGCTTTACCGACGGCACTGTCGCAACGCCCGATGCGATTCTCTTCGGAACCGGCTATGGCCTGTCGGTGCCGTGGTTGGCGCCAGACATTGCACGCACGCTGAACTACGACGGCAGGGGGCTAGACCTGCACGCTCATACCTTTCACCCGAACCTCCGGGGACTGGCCTTCGTCGGCCTCTACAACCTGGTCGGCCCCTATCTGCCGGTGCTCGAACTGCAGGCCCGTTGGATTGCCTACACGCTGGCCGGCCTGGCACCCATGCCGTCGCCGACACAGATGGCGCAAGGGCTGGCGGCGTGCCGGGCGATGCGGCAGCGCGGGCAGCAGCCAGTGCTACATGATCTTGCGGTTTCGCTGGCGCGCCAGATCGGCGCGGAGCCCGATCTGGCGCGCTGGCCCGAGCTCGAACGCGCGCTGTTGTTCGGCCCCCTGTCGCCGGTCTCGTTCCGCCTGCAAGGCCCAGACCGCCTGAACGACGCGCCGACCCGGACGCTGGCAGCGGCTCAGGCATTCGGAGCAATACGCGGCCCGGAGTTTACGCCCGAGGAGCTGCGGTTGCGCAGCTTGATCGGCAGCCGGGAAGCCGCCGTCGCCTGAACCGCGCCGCGCCTCGCGTCGCCAGCCAGTCCAGTCGCCCACACACGCTGTACGTCCGGGCCGCGAGGGGCCCGACGCGGCGAACGCCACCTGGTTCATCGTGGCGCTCCGGGGAAGGCGGCCTCGACTTCGAGGAAGAAAGCCTTCGATCACACCGGTGTTCAGCAGTTCGGGCAGCTGCGCCGCGGATCAGCCGTGCATGGCCGACAGGAACTGCTGCAATTCCGCCGTCCGTGGGTCGCCGAACAGCTGCTCAGGGGTGCCGGTCTCGTGCACCTTGCCGTGGTGCATGAAGACGATGCGGTCGCTGACCTTGCGCGCAAAGTTCATCTCGTGCGTGACCATGATCAGCGTCATGCCGTCGGCGGCGAGCGACTCGACCACACTCAGCACCTCTCCCACCAGCTCCGGGTCCAGTGCCGAAGTGATTTCGTCGCACAGCAGCACGGCCGGGTCCATCGCCAGCGCGCGGGCGATCGCCACGCGCTGCTGCTGTCCGCCACTGAGCTGGTCGGGGTAGCTGTCGAACTTCTCGCCGAGGCCGACGCGCTGCAGCAGTGCCTGCGCGCGCCGGCGCGCATCCGCCTTCGGCACGTCCTTGACCAGCGTGGGCGCGAGCATCACGTTCTGGCCTGCGGTCAGGTGTGGGAACAGGTTGAAGTTCTGGAAGATCATGCCGACGCTCTGTCGCAATTCGCGCATCGTCTTCGCGTCGCCGTGACGCAGCACCTGGCCGTCGATCGACAGCTTGCCTTGCTGGAAAGTCTCGAGCCCGTTCAGGCAGCGCAGCAGCGTGCTCTTGCCGGAGCCACTGCGGCCGATGATGCAGACGACCTCACGCCGGCCGATCTGCAAGTCGACCCCCTTCAGGACTTCGTTGTCGCCATACTGCTTATGCAGGCCCTCGACATCGACGAGAGCAAATGGCTGGGGGGTGGCGTGTGATGTGGACATGGATATGCAGCTTGGAGAGCCTTGCTAAGGCTTGGTAGGCGTGGGTGGGGGGCTCGGTGCGAGCCCCCGTCGCGGTTCTATCTGCGGATTCAGGCATGCGCCTGCCAGCCGCGTTCGAGCCTGCGGCTCCAGAGCGACAGCGGGAAGCACAGTGCGAAATACAGCAATGCGACGCAGCTATAGACCAAGAAGGGCTGGAAGGTCGCGTTCGAGATCATCTGCCCGGCCTTGGTCACTTCGACGAAGCCGATCACCGAAGCCAGCGCAGTGCCTTTGACGACCTGCACCATAAAGCCCACCGTCGGCGCCACCGCGATGCGGGCCGCCTGCGGCAGGATCACGTAGCGCAATTGCTCGCGCAGGTTCAGCGCAAGGCTGGCCGATGCTTCCCATTGGCCGCGCGGAATCGCATCGACGCAGCCGCGCCAGATCTCGGTCAGGTAGGCGCTGGCATAGAGCGTGAGACACAATGCGGCGGCGAACAGCGCCGAGGTTTCGACGCCGATCAGCGCCAGCCCGAAATAGGCCAGGAAGAGCTGCATCAGCAACGGCGTGCCCTGGAACAGCTGCACGTACAACGCAATGCCGCGCCCCGCCCCCGGCACCCGGGAAATGCGCGCCACCAGCAGCAGCAGGCCGACGACGCCGCCGCCAACGAAAGCAATCAGCGACAGTCCGACGGTCCAGCGCAACGCCAGCAGCAGGTTGCGGAAGATGTCCCACAGTGAAAACTCGATCATGGCCGTCTCCTGTCAGCGTCCGAACAAAAAGCGCGGCCCGATCCAGTTCAGGGCCTGGCGCATCGCAACGGCCAGCGCCAGGTACGCGACGGCAACGGCGATATAAGCTTCAAAGTTCCGGAAGGTACGGCTGGCGATAAGGTTTGCAGCATAGGACATTTCCTCCGCGGAGATCTGGCTGCAGACCGACGAGCCCAGCATCACGATGATGATCTGGCCGACCAGTGCTGGCCAGACACGCTTGAGCGAAGGCGGCAGCACCACGCGCGTGAAGATCTGCCAGCGGTCGAGCGCCAGGCTCTGCGCGGCTTCGATCTGCCCGCGCGGCGTGGATTCGAGGCCGGCGCGGATGATCTCGCAGGCGTAGGCGCCCAGGTTGAGCGTCATCGACAACACGCAGGCCACCTCGGGCGTCAGCCGCACGCCAATCGTCGGCAGGCCGAAGAAGACGAAGAACAGCTGAATGATGTAAGGGGTGTTGCGGATCGCCTCGACATAGCCGCCGACCATGGCGCGCACCCACGCCGGCGCGTGCAGGCGCGACCAGGCGCACCCAATGCCGAGCACGGTGCCGGCGACTGCCGAGAATGCCGTCAGCAGAACGGTCAGGAAGAGGCCCTGCAGCAGCATCGGCCATTGCGAGAGCACTGGCCCGAAATCAAAGGAAATCATACGCAACAGCCACACAGAAGCGAAGGTGGAACCCGCGACGGCGCGCGCCGCCGCGGTCTTGGCAGGGCCTTATTCGGGCAGCTCGCCGGTGCCGCGGCCGAGCCAGCGCTGCGCATAGTTACCCAGCGTGCCGTCGGCCTTGGCTTGGCGCAGGATCTCGTTGACCTTGGCCAGCAGTGCGGTTTCGCCCTTGCGCACGCCGATAAAGTTAGGCGAGTCCTTCAGCAGCAGCTTGTATTCGGCGTCCACCTTCGGATACTTCTGGATCGCCATGGCGGCGACCGCAGCCCCGGTGGCAACCAGCTGGGTCTGCTGCGTCACGAAGGCGGCCACCGTCGAGTTGTCATCCTCGAAGCGCTGGATCTTCAGCGTGGGCGGCGCGACCTGCTGCAGCACGTCGTCCTGAATGGTGCCGCGCGTCACAGCGATGGTCTTGCCCCCAAGGTCGGCAAAACTCTTGATGCTCAGGCTCTTCGGCCCGAACACCGCCTGGTAGAACGGCGCATAGGCGATCGTGAAGTCGATCACCTTGGCACGCTCGGCGTTCTTGCCCAGCGCCGACACGATCAGGTCGATCTTCTTCGTTTGCAGATAGGGAATGCGGTTAGGCGTGCTGACCGGCACAAGGTCGGCCTTGACGCCCATCTTGTCGGCAATCATCTGCGCCACGGCCACATCGAGACCCTGCGGCTTCAGGTCGGGGCCCATGAAGCCATACGGCGCAAAGTCGACCGGGATGCCGATTGCAATCGACTTCTTCGCCATCACCGCGGTCAGGGAATCGTCGGCCTGCGCAGGCGCCATGGCGACCAGGGCGGCAGTGACGAGGACGGTGGTAATGGCGGTGAACTGTCTGCGTTTCATAAAACACCCTTTCTTCAGTCGGTCGAGGAGAACGAAGGGCCAATTCGCAAGATGCATGCCACGACTCCTTGAAGCGTCGCCCGGAACCAGGAAGAGATAACACTCTCTTTAGATTCGACGGATTACGCGAGATCAGGCAAGCCGTGGTGGCAGTTGGCATCGTCTTTGCTGGGGAAAGATCGAAACGTGGAACAGTAGTTTCACATGCTACAAATAGAGAAACTCTGGTTCCATAACTGTGCGAGACGGCGCCAAACCGGTGCAGCCGGAACGAGACCCAGGTATCGCAATCGATCGCTCCGACATGAACACTTACGACGCGCTCGAAGCGCAGATCATCCAGTGCTACGGTGAGTTTTCCGGAACCGACAAGAAGCTCGCCGACGTACTGCTCAGCCGCAAATCCGAGTTGCTCGGATACTCCGCTACCGAGCTCGCCGACCTGGCGAGCGTGTCCAAGGCGAGCGCCGCCCGCTTCTTCCGGCGGCTCGGCTATGCCGACTTCGGCGCGTTCCGGCAGGCGTTGCGCGACCAGCGCGCCAGCCAGTCTCCGCTGGCAAAGATGGGTCGCGCTGCCACCCCGCGTGGCGCTCGCACTGGTGTGGCTTTACCCGCGCTCGCCGGACTGCAGGCACATGTTCAGCTCGACGCGCACCGCCTGGCCGCCCTGCCGGAGCAGCTCAGCGAACGGGTACTCGATACCACCCTGCGCGAACTGGCCGATGCGCGCCGGGTCTGGGTGGTCGGCTATCGCAACAGCTTCATGCTGGCCTTCTATGCCAATGCCTTGCTGTCGCAAGTACGGCCGGAGGTCTACCTGCTCAACGAGCAGGCCGGCAAGGATGCCGAACTGATCGCGGAAATCGACAGCAAGGACGTGCTGCTCGCGGTCGATTTCCGGCGCCGCGCGCGCCGGCTCGCACCGATCGTCACGCTGGCCACCGAGGCGGGGGCGAAGATCATCCTGCTCAGCGATGCCCCGGTCTCCGCGCTGACCACGCACGCCACCGCCGTGCTGCGCTGCTCGCACCATGGCGACCAGGTGTTCGACTCCTATGTAGCCGCGACCAGCCTCGTCAATTACCTCGCCACCGCGATGGCGCGGCGCGCCCGCAAGCGCGCGCGTGCGCGGATGGCGCGGGTCGAACGCGCGCATGACCTGCTCGACGATCTCGACCTGCAGGCGTGAGCGCCCCGCATCCCGAATACAGCGCGAGTCGGCTCGCGCAACCCCCTCTCCTGTCAACACCGGAAGTCCCATGTCCACGTTACCGCAGCTCAAGCTCGATCTTTTCGTCAACCCTGCGCGCACCCGCAGCGAAGACTATGGCAGCACGCGCGAGGCCATTCTCGGTGCGCCGGCGCTGGCCACCGCGCAACGCGCCATCACCGCCTGGGAGGGCTACCGGCCTACGCCACTGCATGCGCTGCCGGCGCTGGCCGCCGCGCTGGGCGTCGGCAAGATCCACTACAAGGACGAAGGCACGCGTTTCGGTCTCGGCAGCTTCAAGGCACTGGGCGGCGCCTATGCGGTGGGCCGCCTGCTGGCGCGCGAGATCGGCAAGCGGATCGGCCGCGCGTTGACCCCTGCCGCCCTCACTTCGCCCGAACTGCGCGCGCTGTGCGCCGATTACACGGTGACCTGCGCCACCGATGGCAACCACGGGCGTTCGGTCGCATGGGGCGCCCGGCGGTTCGGCTGCGCCTGCGTGATCTACATCCACGCCGCCGTCAGCGAAGGACGCAAGGCGGCGATCGAGCAGGTCGGCGCGACCGTGGTACGGACTACGGGCAACTACGACCAGGCGGTCCAGCAGGCCGACCGCGACGCTCGCGAACGCGGCTGGCACGTGATTTCCGACACTTCGTATCCCGGATACATGGACGTCCCGCGAGATGTCATGCAGGGCTACCAGGTCATGGTGGCCGAGGCCGTCGACGCGCTGCCCGAGTGGCCAACGCACGTCTTCATCCAGGCCGGCGTGGGCGGTTTCGCCGCCGCCGTCTGCGCCTACTTCTGGGAACGCAACGCAGCGCAGCGCCCGGTATTCGTGGTGGTCGAGCCGGACGCGGCCAACTGCCTGTACCGCAGCGCGCGCGCCGGCCACGTGACGGCGGTGACCGGCACGCTCAATACGCTGATGGCGGGCCTCGCCTGCGGAGAAGTGTCACTGCTGGCGTGGGAAGTGCTGGCTCACGGCGCGGATGCCTTCTGCACCATCGATGACGGAGCGGCGGTGGCGACGATGCGCTTGCTGGCGAATCCCGCTGATGGCGATCCCGCCATCGTCGCCGGCGAATCCGCGGTAGCGGGCCTGGCAGCCGCCATTGCGGGCATGCAAGATCCGCAAGCGCGTGCAGCGCTGGGCCTCGGCGCGCGCAGCCGCCTGCTGTTCGTTGGCAGCGAGGCCGATACCGATGCCGGGTTGTACGCGCGGCTGGTCGGGCGCAGTGCCGACGCCGTGCGCGCGGGAGCGCAGGCATGACAACGAACCTTAGCGCGGACAGCGGCCGCACGGCGCTCGACACCGAGTTCCCGGGCATCGACGGCGCGCGGTTGCTGCGCCGGCTCGACGAACTGAATACGCATGGCGCCATCAACGGCGGCGGCGTCTGCCGCTTGGCGCTGACTGACGCCGACCGCGCGGGGCGCGACTGGACCGTCGCGCAAATGCGCGCGCTCGGCATGGAGGTTACCATCGATGCCATCGGCAACGGCGTCGCGATTCATGCCGGCCATGAAGACCTGCCGCCGGTGATGGTCGGCTCGCACATCGATACGGTACGCACTGGCGGCAGGTACGACGGCAACTATGGCGTGATGGCCGGACTGGAAGTGGTCGCTGCGCTGCGCGATGCCGGCGTGCGGCTGCGCCGCCCGCTGGCGATCGCCTTCTTTACCAACGAGGAAGGCGCCCGCTTCCAGCCGGACATGATGGGCTCGCTGGTGTTCGTGGGCGGCATGCCGCTCGACGAAGCGCTCGCGGCAGGCGGCATCGACGGCAGCACGGTCGGCGCGGAACTGGAGCGAATCGGCTATCGCGGCGATGCGCCGGTCGGCCGGCCCGAGGTCGACAGCTTTGTCGAGCTGCATATCGAACAGGGCCCGGTGCTGGAGCGCATGGGCGTGCAGATTGGCGTGGTTGAAGGCGTGCAGGGAATCAGCTGGACCGAATTCGTGCTGGAAGGCGTGTCCAACCATGCCGGCACCACGCCGATGGCCCTGCGGCACGACGCTGGCTACTGCGCCGCACGCATCGCCACCTTCGTGCACGATCTGGCGCTGCGCTACGGCGGCCGCCAGATCGGCACGGTCGGCGCGATCCGCTTCGAGCCGAACCTCGTCAACGTGATTCCGAACCGCGCGACCTTTACCGTCGATCTGCGCAACACCGACGTCACGGCGCTCGCGCAGGCGGAAGCCGAGGTGCTCGCCTTCGCGCACCAGACCTGCGCGACGGAAGGTGTCGCGCTGCGCCGGCGTTCGCTGGCGCGCTTCGAGCCGGTGGCGTTCGACCCGCTGGTGACCGACCTGGTGCAGCGGCACAGCGACGCGCTAGGCCTGTCGACCACGCGGATGCCGAGCGGAGCGGGCCACGACGCGCAGATGCTGGCGCGCGTCTGCCCTGCGGGCATGATCTTCGTTCCCAGCGTGGGCGGACTCAGCCACAATGTTCGCGAGTTCACCGAAGCGGCCGACCTGGTGCGGGGCGCGCAGCTGCTGATGCGCGTGGTCGTCAGCCTGGCCAACCGTCCCTGAATGACCCGGGCACGGCCCCCCGATCCAACACCTTCTCTTCCCCCGAATTTCAGGAGTCAATCGTGTCCCGTTTCATCCATGTCGCACTTGGCCAGCTGGGCCCGATCGCACGCGCCGATACGCGCGTGCAGGTGGTCGCGCGGCTGTGCGAAATGATGCGCGAAGCCCATGCCTGCGGCGCGCACCTGATCGTCTACCCTGAACTGGCGCTGACCACGTTCTTCCCGCGCTGGTATATGGACAGCGATGGGGAAATCAACAGCTTCTTTGAACGCGAGATGCCGAGTGCCGACACGCTGCCGCTGTTCGCGCTGTCGCGTGAGCTCGGCGTGGGCTTCTATCTCGGCTATGCGGAACTGGCCAACGAGAACGGGCGCGAGGTTCGCTACAACACCTCGATCCTGGTTGACCGCAGCGGCACCATCGTCGGCAAATACCGCAAGGTGCATCTGCCCGGCCACTGCGAGCACGAACCATGGCGCCGCTTCCAGCATCTGGAGAAGCGTTACTTCACGCCCGGTGACCGCTTTGGCGTCACCGAGGCCTTCGGTGGCAAGATCGGCATGGCCATCTGCAACGACCGGCGCTGGGCCGAGACCTATCGCGTGATGGGCCTGCAAGGGGTGGAGATGGTCCTGATCGGCTACAACACACCGGTGCACAACGCGCCCGCGCCCGCGCACGACGACCTGTCGCTGTTCCACAACCAGCTGTCGATGCAGGCGGGCGCCTACCAGAACGGCACCTGGGTGGTCGGCGTGGCAAAGGCCGGGATCGAGGAAGGCGTCGACAGCATTGGCGGCAGCTGCATCATCGCGCCATCCGGCGAAGTGGTCGCGAGCTGCATCACCAAGGGCGACGAAGTGGCGATCGCACGCTGCGACCTCGACTTCTGCGCGCTATACAAGCGCACCACCTTCAACTTCGACCTGCACCGGCAGCCGCACGCCTACGGCATGATCGTCGAGCGCAGGGGCGAAACGCTGCGCGCCGATGGGTCGCCGCTTGGCTAACGGAGCTGAACAGACCAGGCGATGTTCACCGGGTTGCTGAGGCAGGATGAGGGACGCGACACGCGACGAGCGGGCTCGGGAACCGAAGCCCGGCGTAGCGGTGGCCGGCAGCATGCCAATCAACGTGGCGCCCGCAGGGCGTCATCCAGGCCCTTGCTCCTGTCTTCGCTGTCAGGGACGTCGCCCATTCTGCCGCGAATGTAAGTAAGGATGCGGCGCGTTCAACCGGTCGTCGCTCAGCTTGCCGGCTTCCGCAGCCTTGATCCAGTTGCGCAGCGTCTGCTCCGACATACCCAATTCGCGGGCCACGGCGCTCACCCCCTGTCCGTCCTTCAGAGACAAGGCGGCCTTATATTCCCCCATGGATTCTCCATTTCAAATGCTGATGCCGCTCGGAAAATGTCACTCTCAGCATTGATCCTCGAGACCAATTGAAGTCCCACTGGCAAGCCTGCCGATGTGAATCCTACTGGTAGTGACGCGGCTGGTTGCCCGGTGAGGTTGAACGGGTATGTGTAGTACTGCCAGGTGCAGGGATTTCGTCCCGCAAACTGAGGCGGTACGTCCACGTTCACCGGGAACGCCGGCACGGGCGCTGTAGGTGTGAGCAGCAAATCGAACGACTCGAACATCGCGCGGATCCTTTCGCGAAACTCGTAGCGCGCGAACACTTTCGTGTAGTACTGCAGTAGCGACTGGTCGAGCGCCTTGTCGAGAAGTGATGCCACGGCCGGATCGAGGATCTCCCGCGACTCGCTCAGTGTGCCGTTCAACCGTGTCCCCACTCCCGCATAGAATTCCGCCATCCACAGCTGGTCCGGGTCTGGGCCAATTCCTTCCGGCAGTTCGACAACCTCGCATCCCAACTTCTCAAAAACCCTCACCGCGGATTCGCAGAGACTCAAGACCTCTTGGTCGGGCTTCGCGTAACCGAGCGTGGGGCTCCATGCCAATCGCATGCCTTTGACCGGGAGATCGCAGGCTTGAAGCCACGCCGGCACGGGAGCGGCGACCGAGAACGGATCGCGCCCATCTTGCCCAGCGATTGCCGACAATAGGAGAGCGGCGTCTCTAACGGTACGCGCCAGAGGACCGACATGCGCCAGCGTTGGTGTGGCTGAGGCGGGGAACACCGGCACGCGCCCAAACTGAGCCTTGATGCCAAACAGGCCGGTAAGTGCCGCAGGCTCGCGGATCGATCCACCGCCATCGGTACCCAGTGCGAATGGTGTAACGCCAGCCGCCACGCTGGCAGCCGCACCGCAACTTGATCCGCCCGGCGTACACTCAGTATTCCACGGATTTCGCGTCACGCCCGTGAGCGGAGAATCGCCGACAGCCTTGCACCCGAATTCGCTCGTAGTCGTGGTTCCCACTATGCACGCGCCCGCCTGCTTGATGCGCCCTACGGCCGGCGCATCCGTCTTCGCAATGTTGCTGGCCATCGAGCGCGAGCCGAACGTCTGCCTCACACGGTGATGCTGTCGAACATGTAGTCCACTTGCCCGCCGAGCAGGTCGGTCATGGCCGGGCCACTGCCCTTGTACGGAATATGCAGCATGTCGACGCCCGCCAGGTTCCCATTCATTTTCCGGGCACCTTTGAACGACAAGGGTTCCAGCAGGATACCCGGTGACAGGGGGCCGTTCCCGCCCGGGGTCGGGCAGGCCAAAGCCATCCGGACCATGTATCATTGGTCAGCCGCATCGAATCGATAATCGATTCATCAATATCTTGGTGCAATACTTTGCCATCGTGGTGCAGTGGATCACGCCGATGGTGCTCCTTCAAGCTGACCCATGTCCACGGAATCTCAGCGGCCGGACCCGCTTTTCAACCAGTCGCTCGAGAAAGGCCTGGAAGTCCTGCGCGCATTCAATGGCGTTCACCGCACCCTGACGCTGGCCGAGCTGGCCGATCTGACTGGCATGACCAAGAGCTCGGCGCAACGCACGGTCCATACCCTGGAGCGGCTCGGCTATGTCGACAAGCATCCGCAAACACGCCGCTTCCGTCTGACGCCGAAGGTAATGGAGATCGGCTACAACTACCTGGCGGCGGATGCCCTGATTCCCGTTGCCAGCCCCTATCTGTCGCAACTGGCGAATGCCAGTGGTGAAACGGCAAATCTCACCGAGCCCGTGGGACTCGACATGGTCTATGTGGCGCAGTTGATGACGGCCAAGTATGTGCCCGTGCTGACGCCCGTGGGCATGCGCATTCCGATGTACTGTACGAGTTCCGGCCGCGCCTACCTAAGCACGCTGCCCGATGAACAGGTGCGGGCGATGCTCGGGGCCTCTGCGCGCGTGAGGCGCACGCCGGCCACGCTGACCGATGCCGAAGCGATTTTCGAACGGGTAGTGGCTTGCAGGAGCGTGGGCTACGCCTGCAACGAAGAGGAACTGTTCCTGGGCGACATGGGCGTCGGCGCGCCGATCGTGAACAACCGTGGCGTTGCGGTTGGTGCGGTCCATGTGTCGCCGCCTGCCAGCCGTTGGACCATGGCGGAGGCCCAGAAGAAGCTCGGGCCACTGGTCGTGGAATGCGCGTGGGCCATTTCCAGGTCCATCGGACATTGAAAGCCCCGCGGGCTCGCCCCCTCGTGTGCGAGAAAGCGCGGCGCCCGCGGGCGATGCATCGGCCTTCAGCGTGCGTGCGCCAGCATCGCCTGAAGCAACACGTTGGCGCCGGCTTCGATATGCTCTGGCAGCGCGTCTTCCAGTTCGTTGTGGCTGATGCCGTCCTTGCACGGCACGAAAATCATCCCCGTTGGCGCAAGCTGCGCAAGATAGACGGCGTCATGCCCTGCCCCGCTTACCACGTCCATATGGGGAAGGCCCAGTGATGCCGCAGCCCGTCTGACACTGTCCACGCACGATGCCGCGAACAGGCACGGCTCGAACTTGACGACCTGGCGGATGTCGACCGATACCGCGGCCGCCTCGGCAATTCCCGCGAAGGCCTCGCGCATGGCCGCGTCCATCCGGTCGAGCCCTTCCTGCGACAGGTTGCGGAAGTCCACCGTGAAATCGACCCGCCCCGGGATCACGTTGCGCGAATTGGGCCTGACCTCCACATAGCCTACCGTGCCGCGCCCGTGCGGCGCTTCCTCGCGCGCGATGCGGTTCACCATCTCGATCATGCGCGCGGATGCGAGCAGCGCATCATGGCGCAGGGCAAGCGGTGTCGGACCCGCGTGGGCGTCCTGGCCGGTCACGGTCACGTCGTACCACTGCTGGCCGAGCGCGCCCGAGACCACGCCGATCGGCAGGCCCGCCGCTTCCAGCACCGGCCCTTGCTCGATGTGGGCTTCGAAATAGGCGGCATACATGCCGCCCGGCACCTCGCCCGCGGGATGTTCACCGCGATAGCCGATAGACTCGAGCGCCGCATCGACACGCACGCCGTCGCGGTCCGTCCGGGCGCGGGCATGATCCGCCGCGAACACCCCGGCAAACACACCTGATCCCATCATGACAGGGGTGAAACGCGTGCCTTCCTCATTGGTCCAGAACGCGACTTCGAGCGGCGCGCGCGTGTCGATGCCGAGATCGTTGAGCGTGCGCATTACCTCGAGTCCGGCCAGCACGCCGAAGTTGCCATCGAACTTGCCGCCGGATGGCTGCGTGTCGATATGGCTGCCCGTCGCCACGGCCGGCGCTTCGGGGTCGGTTCCATGGCGGCGTGCGAACACGTTGCCGATCTCGTCGACACGTACATCGAGCCCGGCCTCGCGGAACCACTGCACGACGAGATCGCGGCCCTTGCGGTCCGCGTCGGTCAACGCGATGCGGCATACGCCGCCATTGGCCGTGGCGCCGATCGCGCCGAGATCCATGAGGGACTGCCAGAGGCGGGCGCCATTGATGCGGGGAAGGTGCTGCGAATCCATGTGTGTCATGCCTGCGGTGGTTGAACATCGTGCCCTATGCAGCAAGAAGCAGACCAATGCATGCGCATGTCCTGCTGGCATATCAATTGCTAGATCGTTCGCAGTTATTCCCAACCCAGGAGCATTGCCCGTGAACCACCCTACGTCCATCCAAGCGAAAGGTTTCTCCGCTGCTGTGCGGTCCGTGTCCGCGGCCGTCGCGCTCTCGCTGCTCGCCTTGCCCGGTGCCGCGATGGCCGAGAAGGTGTTGCGCATCGGCATGACCGCCGCCGATATCCCCCGCACGCTGGGCCAGCCCGATCAGGGCTTCGAGGGCAACCGCTTCACCGGCATTCCCATGTATGACGCACTCACGCAATGGGACCTGTCCAAGAGCAACGGGCCCAGCCTGCTGATTCCCGATCTTGCCACCGAGTGGAAGGTCGAGGACAAGGACAAGACCAGGTGGACCTTCAAGCTGCGCCCCGGGGTGAAGTTCCACGATGGCTCTCCGTTCAATGCCGATGCCGTGGTGTGGAACGTCAACAAGGTCCTCGACAAGACGGCGCGACAGTTCGATCCGAGCCAGGTGGGCGTGACGGCTTCGCGCATGCCTACGCTGCGCAGTGCGAAGAAGATCGACGACCTGACCGTTGAACTGGTCACGTCCGAGCCGGACTCCTTCCTGCCGTATAACCTGTCGAACCTGTTCATGGCGTCGCCCGCGCAGTGGGAGAAAAAGTACGCCGCGGTCCCCGCATCGGTAACCGATGCGGGCGAGCGCAGCAAGCAGGCATGGGTCGCGTTCGCCGCCGACGCGTCGGGCACGGGCCCGTTCAAGATGACGCGGTTCGTGCCGCGCGAGCGCCTTGAACTGGCAAAGAATGCAGCTTACTGGGACAGCCGGCGCGTGCCCCGCATCGACAAGGTGGTGATGGTGCCGATGCCCGAAGCCAATGCACGCACCGCGGCACTGCTGTCTGGCCAGGTCGACTGGATCGAGGCACCGGCCCCCGACGCCATCGCCCAGATCAAGAGCCGCGGATTCAACGTCTACGCCAACGCCCAGCCCCATGTGTGGCCGTGGCAGCTGTCGTTCGCACCGAACTCACCCTGGCTCGACAAGCGTGTGCGTGAAGCCGCCAACCTCTGCGTGAACCGCTCTGAGCTCAAGGCGCTCCTTGGCGGCTATATGGCGGAGGCCAAGGGCATTGTAGAGTCCGGCAATCCCTGGTGGGGCAACCCGAAGTTCGACATCCGGTACGACGCCAATGCGGCGCGCAAGCTAATGAGCGAAGCGGGCTACTCCTCGGCCAGGCCGCTCAAGGTCAAGGTACAGGTATCGGCCTCCGGCTCCGGCCAGATGCAGCCGCTGCCAATGAACGAGTATGTCCAGCAGAACCTCAAGGAATGCTTCTTTGATGTCGATTTCGATGTGGTCGAATGGAACGCGCTGTTCACGAACTGGCGCGTCGGCGCCAAGGACGCAAGCGCGCACGGTGCCAATGCCATCAACGTGAGCTTTGCCGCCATGGATCCGTTCTTTGCCATGGTCCGCTTTGTCAGCACAAAGACGCAGCCTCCGGTTTCGAACAACTGGGGCTATTTCGGCAACGCCGAATTCGACAAGCTGATCGAGACGGCACGCACGTCGTTCGACGCCAAGGCACGGGACGCGGCGCTGGCGAAACTGCACGCCCGCATCGTCGAGGAAGCACCGTTCGTGCTGATTGCGCACGACGTCGGTCCCCGTGCTATCTCGAAGAAGGTCAAGGGCGTTGTCCAGCCGCAAAGCTGGTTCATCGATATCGCCACGATGTCGATGGATTGAACCTGTAACCCGGCACCCGCTCTCTTTCGCTCAGCAGGAGAGCGCCCAAGGGGACGGACTCGCCACGTCTCGTCCAGCCCCCGCCTCCCTGCCCGCACGGGCAGGGAGCGCATGACACCCACACGACGGGCACAGACCATGACTTATCTGTTCCACCGCGTTCTCTATGCGTTTCCGATCCTGCTCGGGGTCGCGCTGCTCTGCTTCTCGCTGGTCCACATCGCTCCCGGCGATCCGCTTGTGTCCGTGCTGCCTCCCGACGCCTCCGAAGAACTGCGGCACCAGCTCACCGCGCTATATGGCTTCGACAAGCCGTTCCTCGAGCAATTCGTGCACTGGCTGAGCCGCGCACTGCACGGCGATCTGGGCACTTCCATCGCCACCAGCCGGCCCGTGATGGCTGAAGTGTCGAACGCCGTGGTCAACTCGATCCGGCTCGCGGCAGTGGCCACGCTGATCGGCTTCGCTCTCGGCAGCCTGTTCGGCTTTGTCGCGGGCTACCTGCGCGATTCAGTAGCCGACCGCATTGCCTCGTTCCTGTCGGTGCTCGGCGTCAGCATTCCCCACTACTGGCTCGGCATGGTCCTGGTGATTGCCTTCTCCGTGCTGCTCGGGTGGCTGCCCGCCACCGGCGCGGGGCCGGACGGCTCCGGAGCCTGGACGTGGGACTGGGCGCACGTCCAGTACATGCTTCTGCCTGCCGTGACGATGTCCGTGATCCCGATGGGAATTGTCAGCCGTACGATCCGCGCGCTCGTGGCGGAAATCCTGTCCAACGAATTCATCGTCGGCCTGCGCGCGCGGGGATTGTCGGACTTCGCCGTGTTCCGCCACGTGGTCAAGAACGTCGCGCCCACCGCGTTGTCGGTGATGGGCCTGCAGCTTGGGTATCTGCTCGGCGGCTCGATCCTGATCGAGACCGTGTTCTCTTGGCCGGGCACCGGATTCCTGCTCAACTCGGCCATCTTCCAGCGCGATTTCCCGCTCCTGCAGGGCACGATCCTGGTACTGGCCGTTTTCTTCGTGCTGCTGAACCTGTTCGTCGATGCGCTGCAGACGGTATTCGACCCGCGCATCCAGCGCAACTGAGGAGTCCCGGATGGAAATGACGCTCAACAAATCCGTCGCGCCGCTGGCGATCGAACACTCTCCCGGCTACTGGGCCACGGTCGTACGGCGGCTGCTGCGCAACAAGGTCGCAATGGCAGCGGCTCTGATCCTGATCGCCCTCGTGCTGATGGCGGTATTTGCCCCGGCACTGATGCCGGGCGACCCCTATGCCTCGTCGATCCTGAAACGCCTGAAGCCGGTCGGTACGGAGCACTACCTGCTCGGCACGGACGAGCTCGGCCGCGACATGCTGTCGCGCCTGATGCTCGGCGGCCGGCTCTCGCTGTTCATGGGCATCACGCCGGTGCTGCTGGCATTCGTGATCGGCAGCGCCATCGGCATCGTCGCCGGGTACGCCGGCGGCTGGACCAACACGGTAATCATGCGCGTGACGGATGTGCTGTACGCGTTTCCGTCGGTGCTGCTGGCCATCGCGCTGTCGGGCACGCTCGGCGCCGGCGTGGGCAATGCGCTGCTGTCGCTGACCATCGTGTTCGTGCCGCAGATCGTGCGCGTAGCGGAAAGCGTGACCACGCAGTTACGCAGCCGGGAGTTCGTCGATGCGGCCCGTGCCTCGGGTGCGTCCGCACTGACCATCGTACGGGCCCAGGTGCTCAACAACGTGCTCGGCCCGATCTTCGTCTATGCCACGAGCCTGATTTCCGTATCGATGATCCTGGCCTCCGGCCTGTCCTTCCTCGGCCTCGGCGTCAAGCCGCCGGAACCCGAATGGGGACTGATGCTCAACACGCTACGCACGGCGATCTACACCCAGCCCTGGGTGGCCGCGCTGCCCGGCGCAATGATCTTCCTGACCTCGATCTCCTTCAACCTGCTGGCGGATGGCATCCGTTCGGCCATGGAAATCAAGGACTGAACATGACCGATACGCTCGTCCCCCCCGCCGCCGACATTGGCGGTCCGGCCCAGCCGCTCGTGATCGCGCGCGATCTGGTCAAGCACTTCCCGCTCAAGTCGGCGATCCCGCTGCGCCGGGCGGGCGTGGTGCGCGCCGTCGATGGCATCAGTTTCGACGTGCGCAAGGGCGAAACGCTCGGCGTGGTCGGTGAATCCGGCTGCGGCAAATCCACCACGGCTCGCTTGCTGATGCAACTGACACCCCACGACAGCGGCGAACTGATCTTCGACGCGCAGGGCGTCGGCTCGCCGCAGCTGCCGATGAAAGCCTTCCGCAGCCAGGTGCAGATGGTCTTCCAGGACAGCTACTCGTCGCTGAACCCGCGCCTGACCATCGAGGAATCGGTCGCCTTCACGCCGCGCGTACATGGCGTGCCGGCTCGCGAAGCCACCGAGCGGGCCCGCTACCTGCTGAACCGTGTCGGACTGGAGCCGTCGCGCTTTGCCGGACGCTACCCGCACGAGCTTTCCGGCGGCCAGCGCCAGCGCGTCAATATCGCGCGGGCACTGGCGCTGCGCCCGCGGCTGGTGATCCTGGACGAAGCGGTGTCCGCACTGGACAAGTCCGTCGAGGCCCAGGTGCTCAACCTGCTGCTCGATCTCAAGGCCGAGTTCGACCTGACCTACGTCTTCATCAGCCATGACCTGAACGTGATCCGCTACCTGTGCGACCGGGTCATGGTGATGTACCTGGGCAAGGTCGTGGAAGTCGGCGATACCGAATCCATTTACCGGAACCCCGCCCACCCTTACACGCGCGCGCTGCTGGCCTCGATGCCGTCGATGGACCCCGACCATCGCACCCTGGCCGCGCCGCTGGCCGGCGACCCGCCGAACCCGATCAACCCGCCATCGGGCTGCAGCTTTCATCCTCGCTGCGCCAGCGCGGAGCCCGTCTGCGCCCGCCGCGCACCGGCGTTGTCCCACGCGCTGGCGGAACACCCCGTGTCCTGCCTGATGGCAATGCCCGATGGCGGCCATTCGCAGCCGTTGCGCCGCATGACGCCCGGCCTGCACGCCGCTGCACACTGAACCTGGCCGGAGATGACCATGCCCTCTAATACCCCCGCCATTTCACTCCGGGACCTGCGCGTGACGTTCGCGGGCGGCGGCAAGACCATCCAGGCCGTCAACGGCGTGTCGCTCGATGTTGCCACGGGAGAAGCCGTCGCATTGATCGGCGAGTCCGGTTCCGGCAAGAGCGTCACCCTGCGCGCGCTGATGCGCCTTCACCCGCCGCGTCGCACGAAGATGAGCGGCGATATCCGGGTCGCAGGGCAGGACGTGCTGAACCTGGACAAGCGGGCACTGGCGCGCCTGCGCGGCGGCACCGTGGCGATGGTGTTCCAGGAACCGCTGCTGGCGCTGGATCCCGTCTACACCGTGGGCCAGCAGCTCATCGAGTGCATCCGCACACATCGCAAGGTATCGAGCGCCGAAGCACGGGAACTCGCGCTCAAGGCGCTGGAAGCCGTACGGATCCCGAGCCCGGAGCGCAGACTGGCCGCCTATCCTCATGAAATGTCCGGTGGCATGAGGCAACGTGCGATGATCGCGCTGGCGCTGTCCGCGCAGCCGAAGATCCTGCTGGCCGACGAGCCCACTACGGCGCTCGACGCCACGGTGCAGATCCAGGTACTGATCCTGTTGCGCGAACTGCAGCGCGAACTGGGCCTGTCCATCGTCTTTGTCACGCACGACATAGGCGCCGCGGTGGAAATCGCCGACCGCGTCGCGGTGATGTACGGCGGACGCATCGTCGAGGAAGGTCCGATCCGCACGCTGATGCGCGAAGCGCGCCACCCATACACGATCGCGCTGCTGCAAAGCCGCCAGCACGGCATGCATCGCGGCGAGCGGCTGCCATCCATCGACGGCGCGCCGCCGGATCTCGCGGCATTGCCGCCGGGCTGCGCGTTCGCGCCGCGTTGCCCGCACGCCCGCCCCGAATGCCTGGCCGACGTGCCGCGCGCGGTGTCGCTCGGCAACGGCCATCAAGTAAGTTGTACCCTCGTTTCCGCGCGCGCCGCGGCCGAGGCCGCCTGAGTCCCTCAGGCTTCAGCATTCACCGGTAAAAGGAACCCGACAGCCATGAGCCTGGCCACCCATCCGTCCCGCGCCTTCCTGCCCTACCCCGAGGCGCCTGTTCCCAACGCGGCGCAGGGCCCGCTGAGCGGGCTGACATTCGCGGTCAAGGACCTGTTCGATGTAGCCGGATACCCGACCGGCGGCGGCAACCCGCATGTGCTGGCGCGCTCCGGCATCAAGACGGCCACAGCGCCGGCGGTATGCAGTCTGCTCGAGGCCGGTGCCACGTTCCTGGGCAAGGTCCATACCGATGAACTCGCGTTCTCGATGAATGGCCAGAACTATCACTATGGCGGCCCTTACAACGGCGCCGCGCCAGACCGGATTACAGGCGGCTCCTCGTCGGGATCGGCATCCGCGGTATCGCACGGCCTGTGCGATTTCGCGCTCGGCACCGATACCGGAGGCTCGATCCGGGCGCCGGCCAGCCATTGCGGCCTGTTGGGCATCCGCCCCTCGCACGGCCGTGTCACGCTGGAGCTGTGCATGCCGTTGAGCGAGTCGCTCGATACCTGCGGCTTTTTTGCACGCGACATCGGCACATTCGCACGCGTCGCCGACGTACTGCTCGGCAACGACAGCCAGCCGCTGGCCGTGCCCCCGAAACTGCTGCTTGCCGCGGATCTCTTCGAACTGCCAACGCCCGAGGCACGCGCGGCGCTCGCGCCAGCCGTTGCCCGCATCGAATCCCTGCTTGGCACGGCCATGCCTGTCAACGTGGCCGACCGCCCGCTGTCCGAGCTGTACTGGGCCTTCCGGTACGTGCAGGGGTGGGAAGCCTGGCAAGCCGACGGCACCCTGATCGAGGACTTTGCACTGCAGCTCGGCCCCGACGTGGCCGGCCGATTCCAGTTCAGCAAGGGCGTCACGCGCGACCAGTTCGAACACGCCAGTACGATACGCCACGCCTTCACCGCACACCTGGGCCGCATGCTCGGGCAGGACAGCATCCTGGTGCTGCCGACCATGCCGGACATTGCCCCGCTGCGGACCGCGCCGGCGGAGGCCCTGGAAGACTATCGCACGGCCGCTGCGCAATCGCTGTGCCTGACGCCGCTGACCGGGTTCCCGCAATTGACTCTGCCTCTGTCTGGCCGCCAGGGTGCGCCGCTCGGCATTTCCCTGCTTGGACCGAAGGGAAGCGACCGCAGACTGATCGCCGTGGCCGAAATGCTGATGGCCGCGCTCGCCTGAGATACGCTCTTCGGTACGCCTTCCCACTCGCCTACAGGACCGACATGACCCGACTTTGCATCACCGCCGCCGGCTACACGTTCATCGCCGAGACCAATCCGGACGCGCCGCAAACCGTGGCCGCGTTCCTGAAGCTGCTGCCCTATCGGCAAAAACTGATCCATGTGCGCTGGAGCGGAGAAGGCTGCTGGATTCCGCTCGGCGAATTCAGGCTCGGCGTCAGCTTCGAGAACCACACGAGCCATCCGTCTTCGGGCGACATACTGTTCTATCCTGGCGGCTACAGCGAGACCGAGATCATCCTGGCCTATGGCAGTTGCTGCTTCGCGAGCAAAATGGGGCAACTCGCGGGGAACCATTTCCTGACCATCGTCGGAGGCAACGAGAACCTCCGCGCCCTGGGCACCAAGGTACTTTGGGAAGGAGCGCAGGAGGTGGTGTTCGAGCTCGCCGAATAGGGTGCCTGCCGACTGCCCGGCCAGCCGCCTCTCACAGTCGTGCAGACCACGGCAGGCATCGCTCAACTGCGCCATGCCAGGGCATTGACGGATGCCCGGCCACCCACCGTCGACAGCCGCGAGCGCGCCACTGCTCCGGTCAACCGTGTACGGCTGACAAGAACTGCCGCAACGCGGGGGTCCGCAGCTGGCCGAATACCTGGTCGGGCGTGCCCGCCTCGTGCACCTTGCCCGGGTGCATGAACACGATGTGGTCATTGACCTTGCGCGCAAAGTTCATTTCGTGCGTCACCATCATCAGCGTCACGCCGTCGGCGGCAAGCGACTCGACCACACTCAGGCAGTGAAGATGGCAGTCCAGGACACGGTTGTCAGCGCGTCCATCCCTCCGCTATGCGTTTTGAAGATACCAGATGTTGGAATTCTTGAATTTACGATGGCGCGAGCGCTTCCTAGACTCCTCCGGACAAAAGAAGCATCCGGAGACAGACATGGTGAATGCCAAACTACCCGCGCAACCGGCCCGAGGCCCTGGCGAACGCCAGCCTGGGCGACAAGTATCCCCTCGAGAAAGGCTGTGTCTACCTGAGCGGCGCCCAAACGCTGGTTCGCCTGCCCGTGCTGCGTAGGACGCGGCAGCGGCGGATGGCGTTGCTGGCCCAATATCGCAGTAACGCGCAGAGGGCTGCGGCCTGACCCGGCCCGCAGCAGATTAGAATCGGGCGCGTCCGGCCTGCCCGTGATGGGGCGCGCGACGGCGCACCGCGTTTTGGCGAGTAGCTCTCCACCCTTGTAAGACACCCGCCCCGGTGACAATACCGCGTCGGCCAGGGCCATATGGCCCAACATCCTTGGAACACTGAAAAATGAGCACGGAAAATCAATTGCAATTCGTTGTAGAGCCTCACCCCCAACCCACCCCCGCCGATGAGATCGCAGCCAGGTTGGAAAACCCGACCTTCGGACGCGTTTTCACAGATCACATGGTCACGATCCGTTGGACCGACGGTCGCGGCTGGCATGACGCCAAGGTCGAAGCACGCCGTCCTTTCCAAATCGATCCCGCCTGCGCAGTACTGCACTACGCGCAGGAAATCTTCGAGGGCATGAAGGCATACCGTGGCGAGGACGGCAAGATCTCCCTGTTCCGACCGGAGGAGAACGCAAGGCGTTTTCGCGCCTCCGCTGCCCGCATGTCGATGGCCGACCTGCCCGAGGCCACATTCCTGCAAGCCGTGGAAGCGCTCGTCGATATTGACCGCGCCTGGATTCCGGGAAGCGAGGGGAGCCTCTACCTGCGCCCGTTCATGTTCGCCTCGGAGAGTTTTCTCGGTGTGCGCGCGGCGGCCGAGTATATATTCTGCGTGATCGCGTGCCCGGTCGGCCCGTATTTCAAGGCCGGCAAGTCGGCGGTGACCGTATGGGTTTCGGATCAATACACCCGCGCGGCCCCTGGCGGCACCGGCGCGGCCAAGTGCGGCGGCAATTACGCGGCCAGCCTGATCGCGCAGACCGATGCCTCGGCCAAAGGCTGCGACCAGGTGGTGTTCCTTGATGCTGCGGAGCACCGCTGGATCGAGGAGCTCGGGGGCATGAATGTGTTTTTCGTGATGGATGACGGCTCCCTGCGCACGCCCCCGTTGACAGGGACAATCCTGCCGGGCGTTACCCGCGCTTCGATCATCGAACTGGCCGGGCACGAGGGTATTCCGGTCAACGAAGCACCATATGACTTCGAGTCGTGGCGCACGGATGCAGCCAGTGGCCGGGTTAAGGAAACCTTCGCCTGCGGCACGGCCGCGGTCGTCACCGCCATCGGGCAGGTGCGCCACGCTGGTGGAGAATTCACGATCGGCAATGGTGGGGAAGGCGAAGTCACGCAACGCCTCCGTTCGTTGCTGACCGGCATCCAGCGCGGCAGGATCGCCGACCCGTTCGGATGGGTCCATCACGTCGATTGAGACCGGCGTGTCTGACATCAGCGGCACGCACGGAATCGGAAGCCAGTCCGCGCCGCGTTGATTCGGTTTGACGTCTATCCCCGCCCGCCTTGGCGGTCCGGTCAATTCCAACAAATACCGGGGCCGGTGCGCGACCTGCGTGCCGGCAAGCCCACCGCGAAGGGTGTTGTTGGTACGCCTGCCCACCAAGGAAACGCTCTAACTTATTGATTTATCGAACCTTCTGCTCAGGCGCTTCGACGGAGCATCTTTATCTTTACTACACTTCACGTTTACCGCTAACGCCAGGCACGTTCGCCGTTCGCCCGCAAGACGACGGCTTCTCGCTGAGCACCCATCCAATGGACGGTGCGCCACGGCTGGATGAGCCGATACGGGGAGCGGCCTCTCGCGCCGAACGGGTGGAGCAAGGAGAAACGACGATGGAACTGCTCGTGGAACAAGTGGAAGTTTGGGCGGCGAGCATACCGGACAAGCCGGGTGGCCTAGCCGGGGTCCTGACGACCTTGCGCGATGTGGGGGCCGATCTGCAATTCATCATTGCCCGGCGCAGTCCGGACAGGCCTGGCGAAAGCGTCGTGTTTGTCACACCGTTGCAGGGAGAGCGCGAAATGGTGGCGGCGGCCATCGCCGGATTCAATCTCACGCAAAAGCAGCATTGCGTGCGTGTCATGGGCCAGAATATACCGGGCCTTGCCGCTGCCTTGACCGAGGACCTTGCCGAAGCGAGGATCAACCTCCGTGGTTTTTCAGCGGCGGTAATCGGTACGCAATTTGTCGCCTACGTGGCGGTCGACTCGCTGGCGGAGGCGGACCTGGCAGCGGACGTCCTCAAAGCCGTTGTCTGAAGGAGCTCGCATGACGCGCTCGCGATAGGTATCGAGCCGCGTCGCGTGCTCCGGTTTGCTTGATGTGCGCAATGCCACGGGGTCAATCGGCGAATGCACTCCACGCGACGGACCAGACTCCCGCCCGATCTCGTCCAGCGCCTGATTGGTCTCGAGCCTTTAGGCGCAGATACCGCCGGCATTGCTGGCCGCCAGGGTTGGCTCTGCTGCGCAAGGCGGCCTTACGATAGAGAATTGCCTGCGTCCTGTTGTTACCGCCGGTGCCTCTTGCCTCATACCAGCACGTGGCGTGTCTCTACAAAGAAGCGCTGAATTTCTTCTTCAATATCCGGATCGATCATTCTTTCCGGCCGATTTCCGTTCGGGCAGGCAAGCCTTGGGGTCGTGCCAAACAAGCGGCAAATCAACGGGCGCTCCGAATACACGCTACACCCCTTGGTATCCAGATGGGGGCAATTTAGGTTTGCCAGCGCAGTTTCGTGCTCGGCATCGCTCTTAACGGGAAGCCTCGACATCTCTTCGGTTGAGGTGGTCACCGGCCCACAACAGTCATGACATCCAGGGGTGCACTCGAAGGTGGGAATTCGCGAGCGAAGAAATCTGATCTTTTGACTATTCATTGGTGCAGGTATCAGACAGTCGGTCGGGAGCGAGCCGAGGTAGCGGAAGGCTGCGCGCTACGTGCGACCCAACTGTGCGCCGCAATCGAGTTCAACTACCGTTCCCCCGGCTGTAATCCGAGGAATTCCGACGCCTCTTGCATAGCGCTCTCGGCCAGCTCACGAGCTTCCTCGCCTCCGCCGGGGGACATCAGGCCGACCAGCGCTGCGTAGAGCAAGTGGATCAGATCCACGGCACGGTGATACTGTTCGTCGCTCATGTCTTACTCTCTACGAAGCCATTGAGCCGTGTCATCAGCTCAGGTTTGCGCAACTTTGCGCCTGATCGGGCCGTCGTTTCAGGTGCTTCCCCGCCCGGGCAGATGTTGCACGAGCCAGATCATTGCCGACACCGCGGCAATGGCCCAGAGGATCACGATCACCAGCGCAGCAACGTGGCTGACGGGGCGATTTGCGGCCTCTGCGGCGGCTACGCGATGCTGGCGCATTACTTCCGCAGGAATCCATCGTATTGCCAGCAACAAGCCGAGCGGTACCAGCACCACGTCGTCCAGATAGCCGAGCACTGGAATGAAATCCGGAATCAGGTCAATGGGCGACAAGGCATAGGCTGCGACCAGCAAGGCTAGCGCTTTCGCATACCACGGCGTGCGGGGATCGTGCGCGGCCAGCCACACCGCGTGCACATCTTCCTTGACTGCCCGAGCCCAACGCCGGGAACGTGCGGCCAAATGAGGCAGAAGGTCCCGGCGCCACAAGTGCAGGCGCACATCGTCGAGCACCGGAACCGCCGCGAGGGCGAGCAGCAAGGTTGCCAGGACAAGCGTGGCGCTGAACCCGACGTGCTTGAACCCCAAGGCGCCAATGACGCCGCCGGCAAAGAATAAGGCGACCAGGGTGATAAGTACCTGTAGCTTGTGCCGATTGGCGAGCACCAGTGGCTTGCTCGAATCGGCTCTGGACAGGTTGCAATAGAACAGCTTGCCCAGTTCGATACCGATGTCGGTGACCATGCCGGTCACGTGCGTGGTGCGGATCTCGGCGTTCGACAGCTTGGTGATCATGGCATTTTGCAAGCCCATGATGAAACAGAGCACCATGACCGTTGCTGGTACAAACAACCATTCGTGGTGCTCGAGATTGCTGCCAAGCAGGCCAAAACACACCAACAGCGCAGCTTCCAACATGAGCGGCAATGCGTATTCGCTATGCAGCCGCTCGCGCCGAGCCCAGTTTATCAGCACCGCCGAGCAGGCGGCACCCGCCAAAAACGACAGCATGGCCCCCAGGCCGTCCAGCATCAGCCAGAAACTGCCAAGCGCCAGGTTGTCGGCCATGGCGGACACGATCCCCGACATGTGAGAGGTGTACTGCTGCACGGCCAGGAAGCCTCCCGCGTTGGTCGCTCCGGCAACGAAGGCCAGGTAGCAGGCGAGTTGCCGATTGATCCCGGGATTGCGCTCCTTCCCGGTGAGCTTACGCAGGTACAGGATTGGCATGGTCGCGTCGGTAAGGTGGTGTGCGCGGGGGGGCGGTGTCAATACCGAGTCTGCGACCTTCCGAGCTTAGGCCAGAAGGCGCGATCCGACGCAAGCCGCTCGCCGTGCTTCAGGCGGCGAGCGGCCGCGGTCAGGTTCAGCGAATGCGCCGTTTCCAGGATGCGCGCACGCGCCGTCAGCGCGTTCAGGGAGGGCAGCTTGTGCGCACCTTTCCAGGCAAACAGCGTGTAGTTACAACTGTCTTCGGAAAGGGAAAGCGATATCGACTGACCAAACGAGGCGCTGACTTCCTCCAGGTAGAGCGGAATATCGGGATCGCTTTCGAGAAAATTCGCAACCAGCACCCCGGTATCGGTCAAGCGTGCATGACAGTCGGCATAGAAGTCCGCGGTGCCAAGCTGCACCGGCATGCCGTCGGCCAGGAAGCCATCCACCAGGATGACGTCCGGTCGCGCATTCCGGTTCGAGACATATTCGGCGCCATCCGCGCAAACTACCTCGAGTCGCTCGTCATCCGGCGGGATGTGGAACTGGTCGCGCAGGGCAATGACCGCCGGATTGATCTCAATGGCCACAATCCTGGTATTGGGTAGGTGCCGGTAGCAATATTTGGCCAGTGAACCGCCCCCCAGGCCGATCATCGAGATTCTGGCGGGCGTTGGGTGCAACAGCAGGAATCCCATCATGGTCCGGGTATAACCCAGCACGAGCCTGTCGGGATCCTTGCGCGACATGAAGCTTTGGGTGGCCAGCGCGTCGAAATGCAGCGACAGGGCGTGCTGGGTTTCCAACACCTGGGGCGTACCGTCGTTGGCCGCCTCGGCCAGGAATTTCAGATAAGCCTCGAACGAGGAGCGGTCGGCGTGCATCTGTCGGTTTCCATTAGCGAGACTTGGGGAGCGCCTCGCCCCTCAACAATGCCGCGATAGTGACGACAGCGGCGGCCTCGTCCACGCCGTCCGCCTGGATGCCCAGGTGTGTCCCCACTTGAGCGGACAGGCGCATGACCTCCATAACGTTCTTGGCGTTTGCGATCCAGGGGCCGCTGGTGAGCAGGATCTTGCACTCAAACTGATTGGCCGTGAAAGCCAACCGTGCAGAATTCCGGCCTTGAAATCCGTTGCCGGCAGTTACTTCTATCGTCACTTCTACCACTGCGCCCTCATCAGAAAAAGGTGCCCTCAAGACTCGTTTGCGCGGGACCGCGCCCCTGCCAGCCTGCACACCGGGCCGATGGCATGCCGGCGCATCCTGGAGATGTATATAATGATAATGCCATTATAATATGATGACATTGTTAGACGCATGGAATCCAAGACCGCCCGCCTGACCGTATTGATCGATCCGGAGAAAAAAAAGGCCTTTGAGGCACTCTGCGCCGCCCAGGACCAGACGCCATCCCAAGTCGTTCGCCAGATGATTCGCGACTATTTGCAGCGGTACGAGGTGGACTACGCCACCCGGCCGACGCTCGGCGCGCCGAGGTCAGTGGCGAAGGAAGTGGGTGATGCGTAGCAGGACGGGAGCCGGCCGGTGCCCACGCTCAAGTGCGCACCGCTGATGCCAGGGCCGGATCGCTAGCGCCGTGTGGCACCGGCCTGCCGAACGGCGCTTAGTATTCCGCGCAGGATCTCTATTGGCGGCGGCGGACAGCCCGGCACGGCTACGTCGACCGGGATCACGTTGGCGACACGGCCGCAGCTCGCATAGCTCTCGCCGAAGATCCCGCCGGTACAACCGCAGTCGCCTACCGCCACCACCAGTTTCGGCTCCGGGGTTGCCGCGTAGGTGCGCAGCAGCGCCTCCTCCATATGACGCGAGACGGGCCCGGTCACCAGCAGCATGTCGGCGTGGCGCGGGCTGGCGACGAATTTGATGCCCAGGCCTTCGATGTTGTAGTAAGGATTACCGAGCGCGTGGATCTCCAGCTCGCAGCCATTGCACGAGCCTGCGTCGACCTGCCGGATCGTCAGCGCCTGGCCGAGAATGTCGAGCAGTTCCCGGTGGATGCGCTGGATAGAGGCAGTCTCCCCCGCGCCGGGCGGCGCAGGCTCAGTGACGATGCCGGTGTGGGCGATTTGCTTGAGGATTTGCCACATCAGAGGTCGTGCCCCGCATAGCTGAGGTTGAAGGATTTGTTGATCAGCGGAAAGTCCGGCACGATGTTGCCGATGATGGCGTGCTCAAGCACCGGCCAGTTCTGCCACGACGGGTCGTGGCAATGACAGCGGAGGATGCGGCCGTCATCGGCAAGTTCGAGCGCGACGAGGACTTCGCCGCGCCAGCCCTCCACCCATCCCGCCCCAATGGCGGCGCCGGCGGGCGCTTGTAGCGCAAGTCGCGTGGCCCCATCCGGCAAGCCTGCACAGATGGCACGGATCAGTCGCAGCGACTCCAGCACCTCATCGAATCGCACCGCGACACGGGCGGCGACATCGCCGCCGCGGTGTCCGGCCATTTTTACGGCAAGGCTATCGTAGGGCGGCCAGGCATGGTCGCAGCGCAGGTCTGCCGCTCGGCCGCTGGCACGTCCGGCCAGCCCCGTCAGCCCAAGCTGGGCGGCAAGCTGTGGCGTGACGCGGCCCGCCCCAAGAAAGCGGTCCTGCAGGCCCGCATGTTCGTCGTACACTGCGCGCAGCACGCGCACTTCCCGCTCAATGCGGTTGCACTGCTGCCGCAAGCGCTCAAGCATGGCTGTCGTCAAGTCCTGCGCTACGCCGCCCGGTACCACGGCGTCCATCATCAGCCGGTGGCCGAAAGCCTCTCCGGACAGCCGCTGCCAGTCTTCGCGCAAGCGCGAGAATTGCGCCAATCCGAAGGCCAGCCCCGCGTCGTTGCCCAGCGCCCCCAGGTCACCCAGGTGATTGGCCACGCGCTCACGCTCGAGCATCAGGGCACGCAGCCAGTTTGCGCGCGGCGGGGGCGCACAGTCCCAGGCAGACTCGAGCGCCATGCAATAGCCCCAGGCGTAGGCCACGGTGGAGTCGCCCGAGACCCGGCCGGCCAGACGGTAGCCCTCCAGCGGCGGCAGTTCGGTGAACCGCCGCTCGATGCCCTTGTGCGTGTAGCCCAGGTGTTCTTCCAGCCGCAGGACCTTTTCTCCGACCACGGAAAAGCGGAAGTGGCCGGGTTCGATGATGCCGGCATGCACCGGGCCGACCGCGATCTCGTGCACCCCGTCTCCCTCTACACGCACGAAAGGATAGTCGGCCGGCAGTTTGCCGGCCGTGGCCGCACTCAGCTGCGCGCCGTTTTGCAGCGGTCGCGGCCCTGGCGACCACAGGCCGTGGTCCAGCCAGGGCCGGGCGTCGTGGCTGCCGTGCACGGCGATACCCGCCAGGTCGGTCATGGCACGCTGCATTCGGCCTGCGCACGGGAATGCACTGCTCAGATCCGGCACGGTGGGCGCGACACCATCAAGCCGCAATTCGAGCCATATCAGTCCTCGCGGCATGGCATACGCCACGCATGCGGCCAACGTACCGCCGATGGCGCTGCGGTCGGCGCCCCACAGTCCAACAAGGCGCCCACCCGCATCCGCCACCGCGCGGGCCGTGGCAGACCAGTCGTCTTGCCCGACCTGGCCGTGCCAGACCGGCAGCGGCGCAGGCAGCCGCGCCAGCTCAAGGCTGAGATCTGACAGTGTCATCGGTCTAGCTCCCCAGCATTGCGGCTGCCTGCCGGTACCAGGTGTCGAGATAGGGCGGAATATAGAGGCCCAGCATCAGCCCCAAGGCGAGGTGCACGAACACTGGGATCAGCGCTGGCGGATGCGCCAGCGGCTTGAGCGTGGTGTCACCGAACACCATCGGTTGTACCCGGCTGAACACCGCGGCGAATGCCAATCCGAGCGCAATCAGCAGGAAGGGCGTGGCCCACGGCTGCTCGCGCATGGCGGTCGTGACGATCAGGAACTCGCTGGCGAAGACCCCAAACGGCGGCATGCCCAGGATGGCGAGTGCGCCTACCATCAGGCCCCAGCCGACGGTGGGGCTGACACGGATCAGCCCGCGGATGTCGTCCATGATTTGCGTGCCCGCTTTCTGCGCGGCGTGGCCCACAGCGAAGAAGATTGCGGACTTGACCAGCGAATGCACCGTCATGTGCAGCAGGCCGGCGTAGCTGGCGATCGGCCCGCCCATGCCGAAGGCGAAGGTCATCATGCCCATGTGCTCGATGGACGAATATGCAAACATGCGTTTGATGTCGCGCTGCCGGATCAGGAAGAAGACCGCCGCGACCACCGATACCAGGCCGAACCCCATCATCAGGCGGCCGGTGAGATGGTTGCCCAGTGCCGCATCGGTCAGCACCTTGCAGCGCAGCACGGCATAGAGCGCCACATTGAGCAGCAGGCCGGAGAGCACGGCGGACACCGGGGTCGGGCCCTCGGCGTGGGCATCGGGCAGCCAGTTATGCAGCGGGACCAGGCCGACCTTGGTGCCATAGCCGATAAACAGGAAGGCGAATGCCAGCGTGATGATGTTGGGATCGAGCTGGCGCTTGACCGCGTCCAGATTGGTCCACAGCAACGCGCCCCCCTCCGCGCCGATGACTTTCTCGGCGGCCATGTAGAGCAGCACCGTGCCAAACAGCGCCTGGGCAATCCCCACCCCGCACAGGATGAAGTACTTCCATGCCGCTTCGAGGCTGGCGGCGGTGCGGTAGACGCTGACCAGCAGCACCGTGGTCAGCGTGGCGGCCTCCATCGCAACCCATACGATGCCCATATTGTTGGTCGTCAGCGCCAGCAGCATGGTAAAGGTGAAGAGCTGGTACATGCTGTGGTACAGGCGCAACCGCGGCGGCGTCATCTTGCCGTGGTCGTGCTCCACCCGCATGTACGGCCGCGAGAAGATCGAGGTCGTCAGGCCCACGAACGCAGTCAGCGCAACGAGAAAGACGTTCAGGGGATCGATGTAGAACTCCCGGCCCCATGCCAGCATGGGGCCATCGGCGACGATCCGCACTGTAAGCATGCAGGCGGCGAGGAATGTGCCCAGGCTGAAGGCGACATTGATGTCGCGTGCGCGTTCGCGATGTCCCGTCAGCGCGAGCACCAGCCCGCCGGCGAGCGGCATTGCAAGCAACAGGGCCAGCGCAATCAACTCAATCCTCCTTCAGCTTTTCAAGGTGACGGATGTCCAGGCTGTCGAACTGCTCGCGGATCTGGAACATGAACACGCCCAGGATCAGAACGCCGATCAGTACATCCAGCGCGATGCCCAGCTCGACCACCATCGGCATGCCGTATGTCGCGGCGGTGGCTGCAAAGAAGAGGCCGTTCTCCATCGCCAGGAAGCCAATGACCTGCGGCACCGCCTTGGAGCGCGTGATCATCATCAGGAAGGACAACAGCACGCATGCCAGCGCAATGCCCAGCGTGCCGCTGGCTAGCTTCAGCGACAGCCGCGCGATTGGCATGGTGAGATTGAAGGCGAAGATCACCACCAGGATGCCGATCAGCATGGTGGTGGGAATGTTGATCAGCGTCTCGACGTCCCAGCGGATCTGGAGACGATCGATAACGCGGTGCAGCAGATAGGGGATGAGCAACACCTTGAGTACCAGGGTCAGGCCGGCCGACAGGTAAAGGTGCGGCTGGCCCGTCACGTAGCCAACGACGGCGGTGGCTAATGCCAGGGTCGCACCCTGCAGCGTAAACAAGTGGATCAGCGACAGGACCCGTCGCTGCGAGATCATGGCGAAGGCGAGGATCAGCAGCACCGCGCCGAGCAGGTTGACGAACTGGGTGAGGAGCGCAGTCATTAGCTTGTTTGTCAGTGAGCCAACAGCAAGTGGACCAGCATGCCGATCACCGCCAGCAGAAAGGCAGTGGCCAGGAACTCCGGCACGCGGAAGATGCGCATCTTGGCGCTCACCGTCTCCAGCGCCGCGAGCAGGATTCCACCCACGATGAGCTTGAACAGCAGCACGGGCAGCGCCAGCAGCATGGCCAAGGGGGCTTGCGCTTCAGCGATTCCCCACGGAAAGAACAGCGCCAGGCCGATGCAGGAATAGGCAAACAGCTTCAGGCTTGCCGCCCACTCGAGGAGCGCCAGATGCCGGCCCGAGTATTCCAGGATCAGCGCCTCGTGGATCATTGTCAGCTCGAGGTGGGTGGCAGGGTTGTCGACCGGTACACGGGCGTTCTCCGCCAGCGATACCATGGTGAACGCAACGCCGGCAAACGCCAGTCCGGGGTAGATGGCCAGGTCGCGGTGAGCAATCGTCTCGACAATGGTGGTGAGCGAGGTCGACTTGGAGACCAGCGAGGCGGAGAACAGCACCATCAGCAGCGCCGGTTCCGCCAGGAAGCCGATCAGCATCTCTCGCCGCGCACCCAAGGTTCCGAAGGCAGTGCCGACGTCCATCGCCGCCAGCGAGATGAAGACCCGCGCCAGCGCGAACAGCCCGACCAGGGCGATCGCGTCGGCGGCCGGCGCGAGTGGCAAGTCGGTGGACACGGTCGGGACGATCGAGCAGGCCAGCGCCATGCATCCGAACACCACATAAGGCGTGGCGCGAAACAGAGGCGACGCATTGTCCGCGACCACCGATTCCTTGTTGAACAGCTTGTGCAGCATTCGATATGGCTGCCAGACGCTGGGCGCCGATTTGTTCTGCAGCCAGGCCCGCCACTGATTGACCCAGCCGGTCAGCAAGGGCGCCAGCGTGATCGAGATCACGATCTCGAGTAGCTGTGACAGGGTCCCGGTCAGGTTCATGCAACCCTCATCGCATCACGGCCAGCAGCGTGGCCGCCAGGGTCAGGAAGCTGTACAGCAGGTAAGCGGAAATCCGTCCCTGCTGCATCCGGCCGATCAGGCGGGCCAGATACGATGCCAGATCGATCACGGGGACATACAGCCAGCGCCAGAAATGGTCCGCAACCGTGACCCGGTAGCGCGGCTGTTCGTCGAATGGCGTCGGCAGGTCACGACGCATCAGGAAAAACGGCTCGAAGATCTGGCGGATCGGCTGACCAAACCCCTCGGCAGTGTCCTGCATGCGCGCGGTGCTCCATGGGAAGCCGCAGGCCCAGGGCGGACTGCGGCGAAGCCGACCGTGGTAGAAGCGGCGCACCAGCAGATAGGCAAGCGCAAAACTGGCCAGAATACCTAACAGGAAAATGACCGGCCCATAGCTGGCCTGAGCCAGGCCGTTAGGCGCCAGCAGCCAGCCGCCGCCGGCCGCGGCCCGGGCGCCGAGTCCGCTCGCCACTAACTGCTGCGTCACCGGATCGATCAGCTGGACGAATTGGGTCGGGAGCAGGCCCAGCGCTATGCAACCCAGCGCCAGCCACAGCATGCCCGCGCGCTCCCCGCGCCCGGCGTCGTGCGCGTGGGCCAACTTGGGCTCACGCGGCTGACCGAGGAAGATCACGCCGAAGAACTTGACCATGGTGTAGCCGGCAAGGGCCGCCACCAGCGCGATCAGCGCGGCGACCACTGGGATCAGCATGGTCAGTATCGGCTCTGGGAGGCCAGGCGTGAACAGGAAGCTTTGCAGCAGCAGCCACTCCGAGACGAAGCCACCGAGCGGGGGCAGCCCCGCGCTGGCCAGCACGCCCAGCAGCGTCAGCCAGCCCACCCATGGCATATAGCGAATCAATCCGCCCAGCTTGCCAAGGCTTCTCTCGGCGGTAGCATGCAGCACGCTCCCGGTTCCCAAAAAGAGCAGGCTTTTGAAGAAGGCATGGCTGGCGACATGGTAGAGCGCGGCAGTCAGGGCCAGCGCGGCCATTGGCTTCATGCCGTAGGCCGAAAACAGCAGTGTCAGGCCCATGGCAACAAAGAGCAGGCCCATGTTCTCGATCGACGAATAGGCCAGCAGCCGCTTCATGTCGGTCTGTACCGCGGCGAAAACCACGCCGAACAGCGCGGTGGCCAATCCAACGGCCAGCAGCACTACGCCCCACCACCATAGACGCATCTGCAACAAGTCGAAGGACACCCGCAACAGGCCGTAGATCGCAGTGTTGAGCATGACACCGCTCATCATTGCCGACACCGGCGACGGCGCTGCCGGATGCGCCTCCGGCAGCCAGACGTGCAGCGGCAGGATGCCCGCCTTGGCGCCGAATCCAAACAGGGCGAGCAGGAAACCGACGGAGGCCCAGAACGGCGTCAGCGCCTGGGCGCGCATGTTGGCAAACGTATAGTCGCCGGTGTTGGCCTGTAGCACGCCAAAGCACAGCAGGATAGCGATCGCTCCGATGCGCGCCATCGTGATGTAGAGATGGCCGGCGGCGCGCACTTCGGCGATCCGGTGGTTGGCCGTCACCAGGAAGAACGATGACAGCGCCATGGTTTCCCACATCACCATGAATGAGTAGGCGTCGTCTGCCAGGATCACCACGGCCATGCTGGCGAGGAACAGGTGGTACTCAAGGCAGAGCAGGCCCGGCGGCGTGCCTTCCCCCTTGCGGAAGTAGCCAGCCGCAAACGTCGAGATGCCGGCCGCCGCTCCCCCCATGACCATCAGGAAGTAGGCGGACAGGCTGTCGAGCCGGACGTGGAACGGCAGTGCGGGCAGGCCAATGGGCAGCACGGCGACCTCGGGCGTGCCGAACACAGCGTGGAGCGCCAAGCCGAACAGCGCCAACCCTAGCAGCCCCCCGATGGGGAATAGCAGGTGGGATACCAGGTCAAACCGATGCAGCGCCAGGACCCCTGCCACAGCGACAAGCAGCCAGGCCCCAACCACAACAAGCATCCAGTCGAGATGGAGCCATTGCGTGAGTGGGGGCACGCTGCTCATGGATCAGGCTCCGCGGCGGGCCGCACGGCGCTTGGCAGGAGGTTTCGCAACGCGCCGCGACGGCGCGCCAACCGGTGACTTCTCTTTGCCCATGGCTTCCGCTTTATCCGTGTCCACGCCGCTGAGGACGTAATCGACGCCATGCTGGGCGAGGTAGTCGCGGATAAAACGCCGTATCACCTGCGAGGCGGTCAGATCCTGCTGTGCGCAAAGGCGCTCGAAGGCAGCCTTCTTGTTGGGATCGATGAGCAGCGTAAGCCGAGCGGTCTTTTGCTCCATGGGAGCCTCAAGATGGCAATACGATGATTACATGATTCACATCATAGATGATGGCCATGCGAATCCAAAGGACTTCGCAGTCGAGCCGCGCTCTCCCGCGTGGCGCCGGCGTCAGCAGAATGCGCACAGGCTTGCCGACCGCAGCATGCGACAAGTTGTAAACATTTCGTAGACCCAACCGATTGGGGTCTGCACCGAGCTTCGGATAGCGGTCGAGCAGTTGGGAGAAAGCGCCTGCGGTACCTCGACTGCTCAGCTCGGTCCACGCGACGGCAGGCCATACTGCGAGATCGCGTGTCTGTAGTTCGGACTAATGCGAATTGACTGATTAATTATTTTTAGAGTGTCGATAAAAATGTCAATTCATTTTCCGCCACCTTTATTCGACATGAGTTCCAGCCGGATACCTCGGTGACAAGTTTATTTTCTGCCACGGTTGTGGTCCAGTCCCAATCAGCCTTGCGGGGCCGTGTTTCAGTTCACCCTGCCGCCTCAGGACTGAATGCCTCTCCCCGACACCGGGGAAAGGCAGCAGGAACTTAAAGCGGCGGCTCGCATATTCCCAGTCGCTGCGCCATCAACACAAGCTCGGCAAACGTGTGCGCCTTCATCTTGCGCATGGCCTGGCCGCGATGAATCTTCACGGTGATCTCGCTGATACCAAGCTCGCCAGCGATTTGCTTGTTCAGCCGACCGGCAACAACCAGACACATGACCTCGGCCTCACGTGGTGTGAGGCCCTGATAGTTGGCTCGCAATTCATCAAGCTTGCGCATGCCACGGCGGCGCTGTTCATCCTTTTCCAAGGCTGCCGTCACGGCATCGAGCAGGTCCTGTTCGCGGAATGGCTTCGCCAGGAAATCCTCCGCGCCAGCCTTCATGGCAGCCACGGTCATGGGGATGTCGCCGTATCCGGTCATAAAAATGATCGGGACCGGGATGCCTATTTGCGACAACCGGGTCTGCAGGTCCAGGCCGCTCTGCCCGCGCAGCCTGACATCAAGCAACAGGCAGGTAGGCGCATCCGGAAACGCAAACGCGAGAAGTTCGGCAGCGGATGCGAACAGTGCGACACGCATGCCGACGGATCGGAAGAGATTCTCCAACGCGCCGCGAAGCGCTGCGTCGTCATCAACGATTAACACCATCGCTTCATCACTCGCGCTGTCCGCTGCTATGAAGCTGTTGATTGTCACGGTCTATCTCCAGTGCACCCATCGGTGCGGGTGCGCGAGCCTTCAGCCTGAGCCATGGGCTTCGCAAAACATTTTGTTACATCACGCTATGGGGTCGTCGGCTACTTATACCATGGGGTTAGTTCGAATCCGCAACCCACTGCCGTCATTCGGGTCGCGGCGATGGCAACGGCCGCACTCAAAACTTCAGCGGTCACTCATGCTGGTCATCGAACGGTGATCGGCCGATAGGCGCATCCCGTCCAGAACAACGGGCTTTGTCATAGTCGACAGGGCCGCGCGGCTAGGTGTCGGTTCAGCGTGAACCGAAGGAAACGGTATTCCTTGGTCCGCCGTTGGCGGGAACTTCTTTTACCGTCGAACATTGCCCGCGACGCCGGCATTTCCACCCTCTACCTCGTCCGCAACGAGATTGCGGTCAGCGACCAGCCTGCTCCAACGCGCAAGCTCCTGTTGAATAAACACCTGGAAATCTGAGGGGCCCGCGTGCACGACTTTGAAACCGTAACCCGAGAGTACCTCGCTCTTCGACAACTCGGAAAGGACCTGCTTCACCGCTAGATCAAGTTTCTCGATTCTCTCCTTCGCGGTCCCCTTGGGGGCCAGAACGCCATACCAGCCGGTGACCAACATGTTTGGCAAGCCGGCCTCGGCAAAGGTGGGTGTCTCGGGCGCTATCGATAGACGCGCGTCGTTCGCAACCGCCAGTGCCCGTAACTTCCCGGACTTGATGTGTCTGAGGCTATCGGCGCCAGCGAAGACTGCGTCCACATCACCGCTGATCGCTGCCATGACCGCCTGGACGCCGCCGTGGTACGGAACATGTGTCACGCGAATCGAGGCAGATTGCGAGAGCAACTCTATGGCGAGATGGCTCGTATTTCCGTATCCAGACGATGCCACGGTAACCGGATGGGACCTCGCCCGGACGACAAGGTCGGATACAGACGTGATTCTGGAAGTGGCTCCCACATAGAGAACCAACGGTTGCTTTGCTATGAGAGAGACTGGTTGGAAGTCGCTGACGGGATCATAGCCCGCCGACTTACTCACGAGTGGCCCGATCGCGTAGGCAGCGAGGGCGAGCACCAGCGTATAGCCATCGTTCTTAGCGCGCTGTATGTGCCGCAAGGCGATCTGTCCGCCTGCACCGGGCTTGTATTGAAGCACCACAGGCGCTCCCAGGGCCTTTTGCAGGCCGTCGCTGAGTGGGCGCGCCAAAAGATCCGCCGGCCCCCCCGGAGGATAAGGTACGACGATGGTGACTGGTTGATCCGGGTAAGCTGCCCACGCTGGCTGAACGGAAGTCATCGTTCCTCCCAGCAACAGCCATGCGCCAAGCACAGTCGCGCTTCGCACAATGGGCGCACGCTTCGTCCTGGCTCGCTCCATCGTCCATGTGGAGGTGCGTTCTACGATCGCGAGGGCTTCGAGTCGCATAATTTCCGCGAGTGTTTGCACAATCAAAAGAGCTAAGCAATTTTGCGAGATGATTCTAGCGGTCGGATCATACGCGGAGAAGTCGACTTGCTACACCCTGCCTTTGCCAGTCGGCTTCGTGACAGCAAAAGCCTGCCAGGTTTTCAGGGCGTTGGACCAGTAGACGTATTTAAGTACTTACCGCACGGCCCGCCGAAGGCTGCCCAATCAGTCATCAACAACCATCGACTATGTGTTGACGGGGGCGATTTGATAAGATGTAGCCTCCCGGCTGCGCCTGCAAGCAAGCCGTTTTTTTGCACATTTGTTCCCGATAACGGTGCTTTCCATGTTTTTCCCGCAGGCGGGCGTACGCTCAGGCTTTGATTCCACATGGGAGGCAGGCGACCGGCTGTTTGGCCGCGGCTGGCTGATGCAGGACGATGGTCGCAAGGTGCCCGTGCTCGGTGTCTGGCCTGCCGACAAGCATTGCACGCCGGCCGCGCTTGACCGGCTTGCTCACGAATATGCGCTTCGTGACGACCTCGATGCAACTTGGGCCGCCCGCCCGTCAAGTCTGTTGTGCGAGCGCGATGCGGCAGTGCTTCTGCTGGACGATCCGGGAGGCGAGCCACTCGCCCACCTGGTGGGTGGGCCGATTGACCCGGCGACGTTTCTCGACATTGCCGTGGCCGTGACCAAGGCGGTCAGTCATCTCCATCAGCGCGGCCTGGTCCACAAGGATTTGAAGCCTGCCCATGTCCTTGTGGCTCCGGACCGGCGCCAGGTGTGGTTGCTGGGCTTCGGCATCGCGTCGCGAGTGCAGCGTAGCGCCCAACCGCGTGCGGAAATTAGTGAGATCTCCGGCACGCTGGCCTATATGTCGCCAGAACAGACAGGCCGGATGAATCGCGCCATCGACGCGCGAAGCGACCTGTACGCACTAGGCGTGATCTTCTACCAGCTGCTTACTGGTGTGCTGCCCTTCGTCGCCAGCGACCCGCTGGACTGGGTCCATGCACACCTGGCGCGCAAGCCGTGCCCGCCGGCAGAGCGCAACCCGGCCGTGCCTGCGATGCTGTCGGCGCTTGTCATGAAGCTCCTGTCGAAAGCTCCAGAGGAGCGTTATCAGACAGCCGCAGGGCTGGTGCGGGACCTGCAGCACTGCCGCCGGGCATTGTTGGCGCATGGGCAGATTGCAGCGTTCGCGCTGGGGCAACGCGACCTCTCGGGCGCCTGGGAAATACCCGACCGCCTCTATGGCCGCGAGCAAGCCATGGCGACGCTGCTGGCAGCTTACGAGCGCGTGGCATGCACGGGACGCAGCGAGATGGTGACGGTCTCCGGCCATTCTGGCGTAGGCAAGACGTCGCTGATGCGGATGTTTGGTCGCGCGGTTGCCGGGCGCGGCGGGATCCATGCCGCCGGCAATTCCGATGCGCCGGGTGACGTAGCGATCGACGCGCCTGTCGATGCGGGCATACGGCTGCCCTATGCAGCGCTCGCCCGAGCAGTCAGCGGCCTGTTGCGGATCGGACTGGCAGATCACGCGGCCGACATGGCACCCTGGCGCACTGTCATCGCGGAGGCGCTGGGGCCGAACGCCGGTGCGCTTGCGCCATTGCTGCCAGAACTGCAGACGCTGCTTGGTCCGGTACCGTGGATGCGCGACACGCCCTCGCGCGAAACGGGGCCCCAAGTGCAGCTCGCGCTGCGCAACCTCGTGGCCGCCCTTGCGAGCACCGCGCGACCGCTGACGCTGTGCCTCGACGACATCCAGTGGCTCGACGACGAAAGCGTCACGCTGCTGCACCAGATGCTCACTGAGCCGGGCACAGCAGACCTGCTAGTGGTCTGCGCCTATCGCAGTCACGAGGTCGGGGACGGCCAGGGCGTGATGCAATGCGTCGATGCGCTACGCGCGGATGGTGCCGCAGTGACCCAGATCGAGCTGGGCTGCCTCGACGAATCTAACCTGCGGCAGCTCGTCGCCGACGCGCTCCATTGCGATACCGAAACGGCTGCCGCGCTCGCGCGACTGGTGATGGAGAAGACGGCCGGCAACGCGTTTTTCGCCACGCAGTTCATCAGTGAACTATCCGACGAGGGGCTGCTGCACTTCGACCACGGCTCGGCACGCTGGACCTGGGATCTCGGCCAGATCGCAGCCAAGGCGCTGACCGACAACGTGGTATCGCTGATGGTTGGACGGATCGACCGGCTGGCGGCCAGCACCCAATCCGCACTGGCCCTGCTCGCCTGCCTTGGCAACGACACCACAGTCGACACCTTGGCGCGCGGTTGGACCGGCGACACCGATGAACTAGAGCCCGCGGTCCGGGAGGCCGTGCGGGCGGGGCTGGTTTCGTGCAGGGAGAACGTGCTGCGCTTCTCCCACGATCGCATCCTCGAAGCGGCCTATTCGCGCATCGCCGAGCCGACGCGGCAGGCGTTCCATTTACGTGTTGGCCGACTGCTGCTGGAGCGCACGCCATCCGACGAGGTTGACGCGAGCATCTTTACCATCGTCGGACAGTTGAACCGCGCGACCGGCAACATCGAGGCACAGGGAGAGCGCGACAGGCTCGCGGAACTAAACCTGGCCGCTGCCCTGCGTGCCAAGTCCGCATGCGCCAACACCGCGGCGCTGCGCTATCTGTCGATCGGGCTTGCACTGCTGGGCGATCACGGCTTTTCCCGGCAAGAGCCCCTTGCCTTCGCATTGACACTGCACATGGCCGAATGCGAGTTTCTCACCGGGGACTCGGCACGCGCCGAGCATCGATTGGAGGCACTGGCCGCGCGCACCTCGTCGATCACCGCGCTGGCAGTGCTGACGCAGCTCCAGCTTGGCTTGCTGATGACCGGCGGGCGCCGTGCTGAAGCGGTCACGGTAGGCCTTGCTTACCTGCAGCGTGCAGGGGTCGAATGGGCATCGCATCCCAATGCAACGGCGTTGGCGCACGAGGAGGCGCTGTTTGCCCGTCAACTCGGCGGCCGCGAGATCGCCGAACTGGCCTCGCTGCCCCCGATGACGGATGCTGGCGCGCTCGCCACGATGCGCGTGCTGATTGCCCTCGTGCAGCCGGCCTGGTACACCGACGAGCATTTGCGCAGGCTTGTGCTGCTGCGCATGGTCAACCTGAGCGTGTCGCATGGCAACAGCGACGAATCTGCTCTGGCCTATGCATGGGTGGCAATGCTGCGTATGGCCGCGTCAACCGATGAGCCGGCCGGCGGCGCATTCGAGCGTCTGTCGATAGACGTTGCGGAACGGCGGGGCATTGATCGGATACGTGCACGCGTTTATCAAGTCGTCGGTGGGAATCTTCTGCATTGGTCCAAGCCGCTGCGGGTCGCGCGCGGCCTGCTACATCAGGCATTGGAGTTGACACAGCAAATCGGCGACCTCACCTATGCCGCGTACATCCGTAGCAACCTGATGACGCATGCGCTGGCAATCGGCGATCCGCTCGGCAGTGTTCAGCGCGAGGCCGACTCGGGCAGCGTGTTCGCATGGGGGCCGCGATTCACGCTGGTAGCAGACCGCCTTGCGCCCCAGCGCCAGCTCGTACGTACGCTGCGCGGATTGACGCCGGTCTTCGGCCGCTTCGACGCCAAGGATTTCAGCGAAACCTCGTTCGAAGCCCGGTTGCGCGGCGACGTGGGCCTGCTTCTGGTGTCATGCTGGTACTGGATACGCAAGCTTCAGGCACGCTACCTGGCTGGTGCCGCCGCAGAGGCGTTGGATGCGGCAGCTCAGGCGCATCCGCTTCTGTGGACCTCGCCAGCCTATTTCGAGCAGGCCGAATACCATTTTTACGCCGCGCTGGCACGCGCGGCGTGCTGCAATCCGGCCGTCGAAGGCGAACTGGCAGCGCACCTTCCCGCCCTGGCCGGGCACCATTGGCAGTTGGCACAATGGGCACGACGCTGTCCGGCGACGTTTGCGCACCGGGCCACGCTGGTCCAGGCGGAGATCGCGCGGCTCGAACGACGCGACATCGACGCGATGCGCGGGTACGAGTCGGCTATCGCCCTGGCACGCGAGAGCGACCTCATCCACATGCAGGCCCTGGCAAACGAGCTGGCGGCGCGCTTTTATCTGGATCGTCAACTTGATAACGTGGCGATGGTGTACTTGCGTCAGGCGCGTCACGGCTACATGCGTTGGGGTGCAGACGCCAAGGTCTGGCAGCTCGACATGCAGTATCCCGCTCTGGCAGCCGAAGCGGGAGCCGCCCTTGCCTCAACGTCGTCGATGGGCACGATTGGCGCGCCGCTCCAGCATCTGGACCTGGCCACGGTCATCGCGATCTCGGAGGCGATTTCAGGCGAGACCGGGTTGGAGCGGCTGCTGGCGACGCTGATCCGGACAGCGATCGAGCAGGCCGGCGCGACGCGCGGGCTGCTCATCTTGCCCGAAGGCGCTGAACATCGCGTGCAAGCCGAGGCTGCCGTTCGTGATGAAACGGTCATGGTGACATTGTCGGTGCGCCCGCTCGACGCGGCCGATATGCCGATGGCGATGATCGAGCACGTGCTGGATTCCCGCGAACACGTCGTCATAAACGATGGCTGCGCCAACGGAGCCTTTTCCGCTGACCCTTTTGTTAGCCAACGCCGGGCACGTTCTATGCTGTGCCTGCCGCTGCTAAATCAAGGCCGGCTGGCCGGAGTGCTTTATCTTGAAAACGCACTTGCGCCAGGCGTGTTCGTTCCGGCACGGATCGAAGTGATCAAGCTGCTGGCGTTCCAGGCGGCCAGTGCCATTGAGAACAGCCGGCTTTCCGAGCATCGCCGACGCGCAGATGAATCCCTGCGCCAGGCGCAGGCGGAGTTGGCTCACGCAAGCCGTGTCATGACACTTAATGCGTTGACAGCGTCAATCGCCCATGAGGTGAGCCAGCCCATTGCGGCATTGACCATCGAGGCGCGCGCCGCGCTACGGTGGCTCGATCGCAAGCAACCGGACGTCGGGCAGGCGGTCGCAGCGTTGGGTGCCATTGTCGAACAAGGGGAACGTGCTGGCAGCGTTATTGCGGGCATGCGTTCGATGCTGCGCAAGACCGGGCCTCAAGCGCAGCGGATCAATCTCAACGAGATGATCGCCGAGACGCTGCCGCTCTTTGCCGGCGAACTGGAGCGCACCCAAGTCATCCTGAAAACCGAACTCCTGCCTTCGCTGCCGCTGGTGTATGCCGATAAGATCCAGCTCCAGCAAGTGTTGCTGAACCTCGTGATCAATGCCGTTGAGGCAATGTGCGAGATCCTCGAGCATTCACGCGAGCTCATTGTACGCACCGCGGTCAGTCCGGCGCGTGAGGTAGTGGTCACGGTCCACGACGTCGGTGTCGGCCTGCCTGGCGATACGGAGCAGGTTTTCCAGCCCTTCTACACGACCAAAGCCGAAGGTTTGGGCATGGGCCTGTCGATCTGTCGCTCGATCCTCGAGGCGCATGGCGGGCGCCTGCACGCCTGGCCGAACCGGCCGAGGGGCGCGGTATTCGGGTTCGTTTTAAAGGCCGCCAAAACTGCGCCCGAAGAGAGTTGCGGAGTTTAGTCTTCCTAAAGAAATGCCAATCCGGCCACTCGCTTTGAACCTTTCAGACTTCGCCTCTTGCATCAAGGCGTGTGAGGCGGCCTTGACGCGCAGAAGGGCTTCATCAAGCCCTCACTGCAGCGGGCTACCACGCTAGCGGGGTTTCGTCCCCTGGCCATCCGGTGCCATCGGGCCGGCACGCAAGCCAAGTTCGCCGGGACCCTGATGACTCAATTCGCTAGGCCCGCTCAACCCCAGGCGCCTTGGAGTCGAGATCGGCCGTGCGGATCGTGCCTCCGCTAGAGCGCCGCGGGCCGCGGGCCGCGGGACTGCGTGACTATCGCACCGCAGTGGATTCGCGCTCGAACTCGCGGATCACCGGGTTGCCAAGAATGGCATCCCTCCCCGCCTCGATCAGGCGATCGACGTCCACCTCGGGCAGACGAAGTCTGGTCGGTATATCGTTCAGACTTGTGGCACGCTCCTTGTCAAGGGCTTCAAACGAGATCCGCGTGACGAAGAATTCGACTTCGTTGCACCGCCACCCTGGGCGGTATGCAGCGATCTCCTGCTGCCGAGAATGTGGCATGCCACACCGATACGCCACGAGGTCGTCGCGCCACTGCTGCATCATGGGAACGAAGGCGTCATAGCTCATTCGGACGTTGGTCGCCATCGCCGCGTCGATGGCCGCGCTTGCGACTTCGATTCCGGATGGGCCACCCTGGCTTCGGTTCCAATCGCCGCGCGGGCCCTGGCCGGCGTCAACAACGATGAAAAGCAGCCGCCGCACATTGACCGCGTCGTTCTCGCTCATGGGACCGTAAGCCGTGCCCAGCAGCAGGCGCGTTTGCAAAATGGTGGCCAAGCCGTAGTTGTCGGTCACCCCGCCGTCGACCAGCTTGATGTACTTTCCCTTCGACGTGTCCCGGTGACCGCGAACGGCGGTTGCCAACGCGCCCAGCAGCAGCGATTGCCCAGGCCTCTGGGCGTGGTCAAGGTTCGGCAGCGGTGCACTACAAGCCTCGGGATATTTATGAAGGACGATCGGTGCGAAGAAGAGCGGGACCGCCATGGACGCGGCGACGGCCTCGGAAACGGGAAAGCTCGCGAGATCACTGCATAGCGCATCGAATGCCAACTGGCTGAACGGGAACGCGACCCGGTAGTAGACATTGGTGGCGTTGATCCAGACGATTGGCTTGCCGCGGCGGAACATGTCTGCGTACGTCGCGCCCTTGAACACGTCTTCGTCGAGCCATGTCCGGAGATCTTCCCGATCGTTGAGGCCCCCCGCGAAGAGGCGCGCAAGGTTGACCGGATTCAGGAGACTGAAGCGAAGTCCCGCCTCTCCGTCCTTCAAGAGCACTGATCGAAAGGTCGCCAGGCTGGCCTTGCCGTGCAGGCCGTAGTACGCAGCGGTGATGGAGCCTCCGGACACGCTGCTAATGAATGCGACATTGTCGAGCAAGGACGCGCCCCCAGGACCTCTCATGGCGTCGAGCCCCTGCAGCGCGCCGAAGGCGAAGGCTGCGGCTCGCGTGCCACCGCCGGAGAACGACATGGCGACGGTTGTCTGGCCGGCGACGTCGGTGGGTTCGCGCATGGCCGCGGTTGCGCTGCCAGCCGCGGCCTGAGGCAGATTGCGCGGAGCATTGTGAGGAAGCGACCCGCAGGCACTGAGTCCCACCAGTAGAAGCAGCATCAGAGTGCGGTAGGCCGTGCCGCAGGCGTGTCGCTCTCTTCCCGCCCCACCCATTCGCCAAGGCAGGCTGCTCTTGCGGCCAAGAGGGTGGTCATGTCGAAACTTCCACATTGGACTAGCTCAGGTACGTGCTCGGCGTGGTGGCGGCCCGCAGGTCCAGTCCACTCTGCCCGCGGCAGCCGGACATCGAGCAGAAGGCAAGTGGCCGCGTAGGTCCCCACTCACGCCAAACTGGCATGATCCCGCAAAACATTTCATCACATTGCCGGGATCCTGAACACTTATACCATGGTGTTAGTTCGGCGTGGCTCTCGGAGCCAGCTCCAGTCGGTCAGTTTGCAGGCGACCGCAGATCAGAAGTCGCACGCAGCCCCTGTCTCCCCACGCCGCAAGGGCCGGTGAAGCCAGCCCTGCTTGCAATAGCACGGCGTGGCAGCGCCGCGATGAAACCTAGGCAGCGGACGACTAATACGATCTGCCAATGGCCACGGCCGACAGCGCCGACTATTCTTGCCTCGGGTTGCGATCCGGATACAAACGCCAGTCGCGGCCCTTATGCCTGGCCGCCCCGACGCGGCTCTGTCGCGGCGGCTGGTGCCGTGGCAGCCCTACTCTCGCCCCCAACAGGAGCAACACAATGTCCAATCCCAAGCTTGAAGTCCTCACCCCGCAGAACAGCCAGCTGATCATCATCGACCACCAACCGCAAATGGCGTTCGGCGTCCAGTCGATGGACCGCCAGGCGATGAAGAACAATGTCGTCGGCCTGGCCAAGGCGGCCAAGATCTTCAGTATCCCGACGACGATCACCACCGTCGAGAGCGAGTCGTTCTCCGGTTTCACCTATCCGGAACTGCTCGACGTGTTCCCGGACCAGAAGACGCTGGAGCGTACCTCGATGAACTCGTGGGACGACCAGAAGGTGCGCGACGCGCTCAAGGCCAACGGCCGCAACAAGGTGATCGTGGCCGGCCTGTGGACCGAGGTCTGCAACACCACCTTCGCGCTGTGCGCCATGCTGGAAGGCAACTATGAGATCTACATGGTGGCTGATGCTTCGGGCGGCACCAGCAAGGATGCGCACGACTACGCGATGCAGCGTATGGTGCAGGCCGGCGCTGTGCCGGTGACCTGGCAGCAAGTGCTGCTGGAATGGCAGCGTGACTGGGCCCACCGTGATACTTATGACGCCGTGATGAAGCTGGTCAAGGAGCATTCCGGTGCCTACGGCATGGGCGTCGACTACGCCTACACGATGGTCCATAAGGCCGCCCAGCGCACGGCCACGGGACACGAATCCATCGCCCCGGTGCCCGCACGCTAACCAGCCGGTCAAGAACACGATAGTCATCGGCCTACACACGTTTGCGTGCATTGGCCGATGCAACCAGCGATCTCATTCATCCAGGATTCCAGCCAACTTTGGGCTAACCCTAATCATGCAAATAGAACACTCCGAGGAACGAAGCCACAACATCGATGCATCGCGGCGGCAACTGCTGGTAGGCAGCACTGTTGGCGCCGCGGCCGCATCGGTAGCGTCGCTTGCCGCACTGACGCCAATGGCCGCGGAAGCCGCGCCGGCCAGCGGCAGCGCCACGAAGCAGGGCCACTACGTCACGACCAAAGACGGCACCCGCATCTTCTACAAGGACTGGGGCACGGGCAGCCCGGTGGTGTTCTCGCACGGCTGGCCGCTCAATGCCGACGCCTGGGACGCCCAGATGCTCTTTCTGGTCCAGAAGGGATTCCGGGTGATCGCCCATGACCGGCGCGGCCATGGCCGTTCGGACCAGCCCGCGCAGGGCAACAACATGGACACCTACGCCGACGACCTGGCCGCGCTGCTGGACGCCCTCGACATCAAGGGCGCAACGCTGGTCGGCCACTCCACCGGCGGCGGTGAAGTGGCGCACTACATCGGCCGTCATGGGACGAAGCGCGTCGCCAAGGCGGTGCTGATTGGCGCGGTGCCGCCTATCATGCTCAAGACCGCGGCCAATCCGAACGGCCTGCCGATGGAAGTGTTCGACGGCATCCGCAAGGGCGTGGCGGAAAACCGCTCGCAGTTCTACAGGGACCTGACCACGCCGTTCTTCGGCTTCAACCGGCCCGGCGCCAAGGTTTCGCAAGGCACCATCGATGCGTTCTGGGCACAAGGCATGACCGGCGGCCTCCTGGGCCAGTACGCCTGCATCAAGGAATTCTCGGAAGTGGATTACACCGGAGACCTGAAGAAGATCACCGTGCCGACGCTGATCCTGCATGGTGACGACGACCAGATCGTGCCCATCGACAATTCGGCCCGACTGTCGGCCAAGATCGTCAAGAACGCCACGCTCAAGGTATATCCGGGTGCATCGCACGGCATGTGCGTGACCAACGCCGACCAGGTCAATGCCGACCTGCTGGCCTTCCTGAACGCATAAGCCGAGATGTCCATTACCCGTCGGCACTTCATCGCCTCGGCTGCCGCCCTCGGTGCGGCAGCCTCGTCGGAACTATTCGCCATGTCACCGAACCCGACTCCCGACCTCATTCTCGTCAACGGCAAGTTCGCCACGCTCGACCGTGCCAATCCGCAGGCCGACGCCGTGGCCATCCAGGACGGCCGCTTCGTCGGGGTGGGTACGCGCCAGGACATCATGAAGCTGGCGGGAACGCAAACCAGGGTGATCGACCTGAACGGCCGGCGGGCCATTCCCGGGCTGATTGACAGCCACATGCACATTATCCGCGGCGGCCTGAACTACAACATGGAGCTGCGCTGGGACGGCGTGCGTTCGCTGGCCGATGCGATGCGCATGCTGAAGGAGCAGGTGGCGCGCACGCCCGCGCCGCAATGGGTGCGCGTGGTGGGCGGTTTCACAGAACACCAGTTCGTGGAAAAACGCTTGCCCACCATCGAGGAACTGAATGCCGTGGCGCCCGATACCCCGGTGTTCATCCTGCACCTCTATGACCGCGCCATCCTGAACGGCGCCGCACTGCGCGCGGTCGGGTACACCAAGGACACGCCGAATCCGCCGGGTGGCGAGATCGTGCGCGACGCCCGCGGCAATCCCACCGGGCTGCTGCTGGCCAAGCCCAATGCGACCATTCTCTACGCCACGCTGGCCAAGGGCCCGAAGCTGCCGCCTGAGTACCAGAAGAACTCGACGCGCCACTTCATGCGCGAGGTGAACCGCCTGGGCGTGACCGGCGTGATCGACGCCGGCGGCGGCTACCAGAACTACCCCGAGGACTACAACGTCATTGAGGAACTGCACAAGGAAGGCCACCTGACCGTGCGCCTCGCCTACAACCTGTTCACGCAGAGGCCCAAGGAAGAGCTTAGCGACTTCAAGACCTGGACATCGACCGTCAAGCCCGGCCAGGGCGACGACCTCTACCGCCACAATGGCGCCGGCGAAATGCTGGTCTACACGGCAGCCGACTTCGAGGACTTCCGTGTCGAGCGCCCCGACATGGCGCCGTCGATGGAAGCCGATCTGGAGCCGGTTATCCGACTGCTGGCAGAGAAGCGCTGGCCGTGGCGGCTGCATGCCACCTATGACCAAACCATCTCGCGCGCGCTGGATGTCTATGAGAAGGTAGCCAAAGACATCCCGTTCAACGGCCTGAACTGGTTCTTCGACCACGCCGAGACGATTTCCGACCGCAATATCGACCGCATCGCCGCGCTCGGTGGCGGCATCGCGGTGCAGCACCGCATGGCCTATCAGGGCGAGTACTTTGTCGAGCGCTACGGCGCTCGCGCTGCCGAAGCCACGCCGCCGGTCAAGAAGATGCTGGAAAAAGGCGTGAAGGTCGGCGCCGGTGCCGACGCCACCCGCGTGGCCTCGTACAACCCGTGGGTCTCGCTGTACTGGCTGACCACGGGCAAGACCGTCGGCGGCATGTCGATGTATCCACAGGCCAACCTGCTCGACCGCGAGACCGCGCTGCGCCTGTGGACCGAGGCCAACACGTGGTTCTCATCCGAAGTGGGCAAGAAGGGCCAGATCAAGGTGGGCCAGCTGGCTGACCTGGCCGTGTTGTCGGCCGACTACTTCGCCGTGCCAGGCGACGACATCCAGGACATCACGTCCGTGATGACGGTGCTGGGCGGCAAGGTGGTCTATGGCGACAACGAATTCGGCAAGCACTCGCCGGAGATTCCGCCGGCGATGCCGGACTGGTCTCCGGCCCGTCATGGCAGCCAGTACCAGCCCCGCCCGACGGCCAAGGCAAAGCAGCTCGCGATGAACACCGCCTGCGGCTGCGCCAGCTCGTGCGGCGTGCATGGTCATGCTCACGCCAAGGCCTGGACATCGAGCGTGCCGACGTCGGACGAAAGCAGCTTCTGGGGGGCGCTGGGCTGCTCGTGCTGGGCGTTCTGACGTTCCCGGCCGCAATCGCATCTTGCCACCCCGCACCGTATTGAAACCGGGGACCCGCCATGCATCCCTCGTCTTCTCCGCTGGCGCCCTCCGACATCCTCGACCGGCGCCGCTTCCTGATCGTGATCCAGATTGGCCTGGCCATGGTCAGCGGCACGCTGATGCTGCTGGCGTGGCGCCAGGCGCTGAGCCGCCCCACGTGCGACACCTGCTCGGCCTGGGCTTGCCGCCGGCGTAACGTCGCAACGATTTTCTCCTCTCCAACCTTGTCTCATATGAAACTCTATCTCATCTCCCTTGGCGCCGGCATCCTGGTCGGCACCATCTATGCATTGATGCAGGTCCGCTCACCTGCGCCGCCCGCGATTGCTTTGATCGGGCTGCTGGGCATGCTGATTGGCGAGCAGGTGGTGCCGCCGTTCAAGCGCATGCTGGCGGGCGAGCCAGTCACCATTGCATGGTTCCGCGGCGAATGCGTCCCGAAGATTACGGGTACACCGCCGCCCAATGCGGACACGAACGTTGAAACGTCGGCATCCCTCCCCGCGCGTAGCAAGGAAGGGAACCAGTAACGGCATGAGTAGTTTCCGAAACCAACCCGATGCACTTACTGGCCGTACTAACGCAATCTCGCCCCGGCGCATTCACTTCGCCCTGGCTGCGTCTTTGTCCGCGGCCGCGGCACCTGCCGTGGCGGACAACAACGTCGCGATCTATGGCCGCCTGAACACGGCAATCGAGTATGCGACCGTGACCACCGCAACCGACGGCACCATGTTGGGCAATACGGCGCGCCTCACGAATAACCGCTCCGTGTTCGGCATGCGGGGCGAGGAACAGTTGGCGAATGGCATCAAGGCGATCTGGCAAATCGAAAGCGCCCTGGCGATTGATAACGGCACGGGGCAAATCGCCGCGCGAGATACCCGGCTCGGCCTTCAGAGCCCGTATGGCACCCTCTTCGTGGGCAACTGGGACACACCATACACAAGTGCAACCAAGAGCTACGACCCGTATTACCCCACCACTGCAGGTTACATGGCGCTGATAGGCAATGGCGCTGCGTCTACCAGCAACAATGTCCAGAACACCAGTTCGTTTGATCGGCGGCAGAAAAACTCGTTGCACTACCAGTCGCCGTCGTGGCACGGCTTGCGCGGCGCCATCGCCTGGGGACTGCCGGAAGAAAAGACAACGGTGCCGCGCAATCCCGCGCTGTATTCCTTTGCCACCGCCTATGACCGGGGCAACCTGAACCTGACGCTTGCCTATGAAATCCACCAGCACTATCAGACCAGCGGACGCGACGACGACGCAATGAAAGCTGGAATTTCCTACCAGTTCCCGTCGACGCGCATCAGTGCCCTGTATGAACGCCTGCACTATCGTACCGCCACGGGAGACCTTACGCGCAATGGCTACTATGTCTCGCTGATACAGCAGCTTGGCACCGGTAGCATACGCGCCGGCTTCGCCTTTGTCGGCAATGGCACCGGCACGGCTACGGAAACGATTGGATCCGTCCGCAGTGGTTCGGAGACCGGCGCATTTCAGGTAACCGTCGGCTATGACTATCCCCTTTCCAAACGAACCGCGCTATACGCTTACTACAGCCGCATCAACAACCGCAGTAACGCGAGCTATGACTTCGCCATCAACAACATCGGCATCAAGGCTGGCGCCGACCCGCAGACGTTCGCCATTGCGATGCGGCACAGCTTCTGACCGTCAGCGACCAATCTTCGTGGAGACCGCATTGACACCCGCACAGCTTCCCGACACGGGCCGCCGCGCTGATCTTTCGGGACCGCCGTTCGGCTGCATCCTGGCCTTCGTCACAGGCTATGTAGACGTGGTCGGGTTCATTTCGCTATTCGGCCTGTTTACGGCACACGTGACAGGAAACTTCGTGCTGATCGGCGTCGACATCGCCGGTAATTCGACGGGCCTGCTCGCCAAACTGCTTGCGCTGCCGACCTTTGCCCCTGGCGGTAGCGGCCGCCAGACTGACCGAATCGCGCATCGTGCGGGACAAACAATCGGCACCCTCGCTGTTGCTATTCGCCGAAGCCGCAGCGCTGGTTCTTTTCATCATTGCCGGACTCCACGCCTCTCCCATATCCGATCCGGGTACGCCGGCGGCGGTCGGCGCCGGCATGCTCGCCGTAGTGGCCATGGGTATTCAGAACTCACGGTCCAGGACGTCTTTGTCAGACCTTGGCTCCTTCAGCAGAGCATTGCCGGCGCTCAACGCCTATACGAGGAAGCGGTGTGATAGCTCGCCCCACGATTGCAATAGTTGACGACGATGTCGCCGTCCGAAATGCCATGGGGCGGCTGCTGCGTTCCCTAGATTTTGGCGTGCAATTGTTCGGTGGCGGCCAAGAGCTACTGCGGTGCGCTTCGCTGCGTTGCCTGTCCTGCGTGATCACCGACGCGAAAATGCCCGGCATGGACGGCTTCGCTCTGATAGAGGAACTGCGGGCACGCAATCTCGATATGCCCGTCATCTTCATGACTGCGTTTGCGCATGAGGGATTCGCTCAGCGTGCCACCGCAATGGGTGCGACGTGTGTTCTTTACAAGCCATTTCAAGACACGGACATGATCCAATGCCTTGAAAAGGCATTACGTCCCCGCAAAACGGGTTCTCCTTCTCCATGAGTATGTCGTGGGGGGTCGATGAGACCGCCTTACATCACCTTCGCCCTCTGCATAAGGTCTCCCCTACGCCATGGTCGCGCTTCTAAGGTCTTGAGACCGCAGCCGGACGGCGGGCTGCCCGTCAGTCTCAGAGGGAAGGAACACGAGCCCGAGAGTTTGCGCAAGTAGCACCAGATCGGCGAAACTCCGAGCCCTCATCTTTCGCATTGCCTGGCATCGATGAACTTTGACCGTCACCACGCTGATGCACATGGCGACGGCAATTTCCTTGTTTGTCAAGCCTGATGCGGCATGCGCCATCACCTCACACTCACGTGGCGTCAGGGAACAGTAGCGGTCGCGCACTGCAGCCAATCGACGCACGCGCTCGAGTCGCAAGCTTTCCTTTTGAATTGCCGTCGTGACGGCATCGAGGAGTTCCTGTTCACGGAGCGGCTTGGAAAGAAAGTGCTCTGCTCCCGCCTTCATCGCGGCAACCGTCATCGGAATGTCCCCGTGGCCGGTCATGAAGATGATAGGAACATGAATACCAAGCTCTGCCATCCGGGCTTGCACATCCAAGCCACTTTGCCCCTTCAGCCGCACATCGAGAACCAGGCAGCAAGGAGCATCCGGGAATCCGAATGCAAAGAGCTCGGCGGCGGAGCCGAGCAGCACGACTTCAATCCCGACTGAACGGAATAGACTACCGAGCGCGTTCCGCACCTGCGAGTCATCATCAACAACAAGGACCACCGCCTCGTCCTGCGGCGCTGATTCAGCGCGCGTCGGTTGTACAGCAATCACGGTAGGGCCTCCACTTGGCATCAACATCAGAAGCGCGAATCGCCCGCAGGCTCCATGCGGGGAGATACGACGCAGCCGACAGCAATGTAGTGCTACACCAGCCCTTTGGCTTGAACGCGTGTGCTCTCTATTGTCTTATTGTGCTCAGCCCAGGCGAGATAGCGGCTGGCAAGCGCTGGCAACTGGACGGACCTAGTCCTGCCGACCACTCCGCCAGTCACCCGGCGACAGACCAAGTTTCCTGGAGAAGCTACGTGTTAGATGGCTCTGGTCCGCAAATCCGCACGATGCAGCAATCCCGGCTATCGACAGGTCCGTGGCGCGCAGCAGTGCCGCAGCCCGCTCGAGGCGACGCTCCAGCAACCATTCGTGTGGTGTTTTTCCAGTACTTTGCCGAAATGCCCGGGAAAAATGACTTCGGGACAATTGACACGCATCAGCGACCTCCGCAATGGACACATTTCCGTCGTCCAGTCGCGCTGCGAGGAACTCTTGCGCCCGCGCGAGTATGCGCGGCGAAAGTCGACCAGTGGAGCGAAGGCGGCCAGGGTTGACACCTCCATAGTGCTCGACCAGATAGGTGCCAATCGCGTGCCCGAGTTGATCGATAAACAACCTGCTGGCACCGTGCGGCCGCGCGAGCGCAGGTAAGAGCGCCTGGGCGAGATGGGCCAGCACGTCGTCCTCCCGCGCCGCGGCATGTCGAAGTTCAATGCCTGCAGGACAGCCGAGTTCAAGCGCCGTACGCTCCATGAAGGGGCGCGGCAGTTCGATGAGAATGAAATCGAACGTCCCGTACATATCCGCCTTGTAGTCATCCTGGAAGTTCCGCAGATAGATGGAACCTGCCTCGAATGCATGCATGTTCGCCTGATTCGGATGAAAAATGCGTCGACGATGGCCTTCCATCAGTGAGACACCAACCAGGAACCCTCGTGCTGACGCTGGGGTCACTACCTGACTCACCCGTTCAATCACGGAACTTTTGCGGTAGAAATGAAGATCGCCGGCGGCAAGCGCTTGATCGTATCGCAATGCCTCCGACAAGCACCCCAATGAGTCGCGCTGAATGGCCGGCCCGGAAGATTCGTGAGTAGATGTGGAGAGTCGCATGGCCTGGTAGTTATGATCGTCGCGCCAAGCCAAACACGACTGGGCGACCTTGAATTACTAAAAATACCATTGACGCTGGCAGCTCGAAAAGCGCCCGCCTTCGTGCAATCAAACGACTGCTTAGTGAACATCCTATCACCGCCAAACCATATAGCAGGACGCTGCTGCTTCAATGGCTCTCGACGTAGCGCACCGCCCCATGGCCAGTTTCAATTCCTTGGCGAATACGCTGGCCTTCCCGCCGCCTTCGCGGAGCACCCTGCATACGCGTCTACGTCGGGCTTCCCCTATTTGTCGCGCTATACCGGTCGCTCGGTCATCTTCAACCAAGATCTGGAACACGCCCTGGGTGAAGCGAAGCGAAAGTGTCACAGGGCCTCGGGACTGCCAGTGCGCCGAGGCGCTGGAGTAGTCATGCAAGCAGCAGTCACCGGCGAATACTGAAGGACGTCAATCCGCCTGGTGGCGAGGTGATCCGCGGGGCTTCGGCCGCGCGGTTAGATCATCTTGCAGCAGCGCGTTAGCTTGCCGAGGCTCGCTACTGCAGGCTGGTCTGACGAACATTGAGAGATTCTTGCAGGATTGGATGTACGAACCCCATGGGCAGCCCGCCGCAGCATGCCCGAGGCGCCCGCATAACGTGCAATAGTGGTCCATGGCAAATACCTATCCTTGATAGCTGGATGTTGGTACGTCCAGTATCGAAGGAGCACCCGACTGCCGCCTATCAGAAGGCGCTGATTGTAGTGTCAGCGCGGTGGCGCGCCATTTGTCCGGCGCACCCTTGCTCGCGTAGGTACACAACGACAGGCAATGTCAGGGCTGGCTGACGGTACTCGGCATGTCGGTGTCGCGAACAGCGCGCCGTTGTGCCGTCGCAACCGTCGCAGGCGAACCATTGTTGCGCAATGGCAAGGCCTTGGAGTGACGTTCGCAACAGAAACTGACTGCGGGTGCGACAGCCTTCGCCCACCAGCGCCGATACCCAAAAAGCGGAGCCAGCAAGGTGCCGGCGTGATTAGCTTCCGTGTACGGCCTGTCCCAGTGCCGCCCGCGCGGCTGCGTGACAGAGCACGCCAAAGCGCTGCGCGTTGTCGCCCCACTCGCAGCCGCTCGAGTCCTGATAAGGCGTCCCCGTCCGGTCATAGAGCGCCGGGCAGTCGATCAGCCATACCGGCAAGCCGGAATCCGGCATCGAACCTGCGATCAGGCGGACTGTGGCCCCAGGCAGCAGTTCCCCAAGATCGGCTGCCTGCCGCGGTGCGTCGAGACAAGCCAAGGCTTCAGGATAAGCGGGCATTATCAGGCGCACGTCGATCCCAAGCCGGGCTACTGCCGCCGGGAGCGCGCCGCAGACGTCTGCCAGGCCGCCTGTCTTGGCGAGAGGAACAATCTCCGACGCCACCAGTAACAAGTGCAGGGTGCTTTCGCCGCCGCCGCATGGCGCGGGCACAGCATCGACCATTTCGTCCATACCGGCTCCCCCCTACTTTGCTTGTTCTCTATTCTTTGCGCCGTGACTGCCGAGGAATTGATCGGCGTCAAACCGGAAGGTATTGTTTCCGGTCCGCAGGATGCGCGACTGGTCGAGCGTTCGACGTATGCGCTGCCCTCCTCCTCGACCGGGCAGCGCCGGCCCCTAACCATAAATATAGTTAGCCCTGATCGGCGCATACCTGATTGGCCTGCGCCATCCATGCGGCAAAGCGAGTCTGGCATATCGTCAGGCAGGCACTCCGCACCGTTTCGAGTCGCCTTGTCGACGCCGCCAACCGACCGGAAGTTCAATTGAGCGACATTGTGCGGTGCACATGGGCCGTGCGACGTTGGCATCGGCACGCACCTCGCGCCACGAGCGCGAAAAGAGGCCCTTGCGATTCGTCACGGAATAGCTCGGAATATTGTTTGATGTGGAACAAGAGGGCAGGGTCCATGCGGGCTTCAATAGATTCAAGCTCGCTCGGAGAGAGGCTCGAAGAGCTGGGGCCCGCGAGCCGTGACCTGATCCAGCGCTCCGTGCACGAGGCCGCCAAGCTCATCAAGGAAGGCAAGGGTGCTACCCACTATGGGATCGCCAGCGCGATCGGGCGAATTTGCCAGGCTGTTGTGCATGACACCTGTCTCATCCTCACGGTCGGTGTCGTGCACGCAGAAGTTGAAGGCGTGCCAGAGGTATGTCTGTCGCTGCCGATGGTGGTCAATGGCAGCGGCGCGCGGTTACTGGCCTATCCGGAACTCAACCCCACCGAGCGCGAGGGCCTGCGGCGGAGCGCGCGCATTGTCAAGGAAGCAACGGACAGCGTACTCCTCGACCAGTAGGGACATGGCGCACGCTCCGGACAACCAGTACAACGCCGCGGCACAGGAGGCTCATCATGGCTATCTCACGCCCAAAGGGTTCGCCGCAAGCAAGCTCACCTGCGGCGAATCCGGCTACACCGACAGGGCATCTCAGACATCTCTGGAAATTTCGCGTTCCGGTGGCCATCGGCATCGTCCTCTGGTTCTTGCCGGCGCCGGCAGGCCTCGAGACCAAGGCATGGCACATGTTCGCGGTGTTTGTCGCCACCATCGCCGGCATCATGACTGCACCTCTACCGATGTCGGCGGTAGCCATTATCGGCGCCACGGCGGGAGTGCTGGTTGGCGTCGTGTCCTTCGCCGACGTCACCAAATCCACGGGCACGGACCTCGTCTGGCTGGTGATGCTCGCCTTCTTCATCTCCCGAGGCGTGATCAAGACCGGCCTGGGGCGCCGCATCGCACTCCTGTTCATGCGGCTGTTGGGTAAGCGAACGATCGGACTGGGATATGGACTGGCTCTGACCGAACTCCTTATCTCGCCCGCTATGCCGAGCATCACTGCCCGCGCCGGCGGAGTAATGCTGCCGATTACCCGAGCGATGGCGGAAGTCCTCGGCAGCCATGCCGATGACCCCCAATCGCAAGGCAAGGTGGGAAGTTCCTTCCACGCAGCCGTCTCCCTCGGTGTCCTGAGCAACGTCAATGGTTGCCTGACCCAATACGGCATCGGCTCCGGTCCGGTCATGTTCGGCGCTGGCTACGTCACCCAGGGGCAATGGTGGAGGGCTGGCTTCCTGATGAGCCTGATCTATATGGTTGTATGGCTGGTCGTCGGCCCGCTTTGGTGGAAGTTGCTTGGCCAGGTTTAAGAAGTGCAAGAAGTGCTCCGGCAAGGGAAAGCACGCCGGGGCTCATGATGGTCCAGCTCATTGCTGGCAGCAGCATTGCGGACGCCCGGCTGATATGCAACCCCTGTTGCGTGCTGATTTATTTTGGAGAAATGTCATGGCCATGACCACGATGTCGATTGCGTCCACGATCGTTTCAAGAACGTACTCTGTCGGTCGCGCCCTTCTTGGCTCTCTCTTCCTGTTTTCCGGACTCCTCAAGATCGACAGCTTTGCGGCCTATTCTGCGTGGATTGCCAGTGCCGCACTACCGAACCCCGATTTGCTGCTCGTGCTAACCATCGTGATTGAAATTGGTGGTGGACTGACCTTGATTTCAGGCTGGAACGCTCGGTGGGGAGCGCTTCTTCTTGCACTCTTCCTGATACCCACCACGATCATCTTCCACGGCTTCTGGCGCGCCGACCCCGCAGACTTCCTGAATCAGCTTAATCATATCCTGAAGAATGTCTCAATCCTGGGCGGGATGCTGGTGGTATTCGCCATTGAATCATCACGTAGCCAGGCAAGAGTCCCGTAGCAGATGCATGGCGATAGAAGCTTGCGACGGTCCGGACACAGCAGGACGAACGGCGGCAGGCAATGAAACCCGGGGTACGAGGGCTGGGGGGCAGAGCCTCGTGCCTGGCTTCGCCGGCTGGAAGGAGAGCGCCATGAGCAACGATGCAGAGCAGGGCCGGCTTGACGCTGCGCAGGCGGGCCGCGCGGCGTGGAAAAAATGGGGGCCCTACCTTAGCGAGCGGCAATGGGGAACGGTGCGCGAGGACTACAGCGAGAACGGCGACGCCTGGAACTACTTTACCCATGACCAGGCCCGATCGCGCGCGTACCGGTGGGGCGAGGACGGCCTCGGTGGCATCAGCGACGACCACCAGGTGTTGTGCTTCGCGCTAGCCCTGTGGAATGGGCGCGATCCAATCCTGAAGGAGCGCGCCTTCGGCTTGGCCAACAGCGAGGGCAATCATGGCGAGGATGTGAAAGAAGCCTATTTCTATCTCGATTCCACGCCGACGCACTCGTACATGAAGTATCTGTACAAGTATCCGCAGAACGCCTATCCATATACCGATCTCGTCGAGACCAACCGCCGCCGCGGCAAGCAAGACGCCGAGTACGAGTTGCTGGACACCGGCGTGTTCGACGAAAACCGGTACTTTGACGTCTTTGTCGAATACGCGAAGGCGGCGCCCGAGGACGTGCTGGTGCGAATCAGCGTTTTCAACCGCGGTCCGGACGCGGCGCCGCTGCACGTGTTGCCGACACTGTGGTTCCGCAACACATGGTCACACCCCGGGGGCGGATCGAAGCCGATCATCGAGCGCGTCAGTTCCTCTGGGCCAGCGGCGGTCCGCGCCCGTCACAGCGATACGTTGTTTCAGGAATCGCTGGGCGAGTATTACCTCTACTGCGACGCTGACGTGCCGCTGCTCTTCACCGAGAATGAGAGCAACAACACCCGGCTGTTCGGCACGGCCAACACGTCGCCCTACGTGAAGGACGGTATCCATAACTTCATCGTGCACGGCGATGCCGCGGCGGTGAATCCCGCGCAGCAGGGAACCAAGGCAACCCCTCACTATCAGCTGAACATTAGCGGTGGTGCTTCGCATATCGTGCGCTTGCGGCTGACGACCCGGGCGCCAGGCGCGGCATCCGCGCCCTTCAGCGATTTCGACACGGTGTTCGCCGCCCGGCTGGAGGAAGCCGATGCCTTCTACGCGTCGATCACGCCGCCCACCATTCACGGCGACACGGACCGGGTAAGCGTCATGCGCCAGGCGCTCGCCGGCATGCTCTGGACCAAGCAGTACTTCTACTATGACGTTGGCGCCTGGCTCGACGAGCACGGCGCCGGTTCACGGTTGCCAAGAGTGGAGCGCAGACAGGTACGAAATAGCGAGTGGGCACATATGTTCAACGACGACATCATCTCAATGCCGGACAAATGGGAGTATCCCTGGTACGCCGCGTGGGACCTGGCATTCCACATAGTTCCGCTGAGCATGGTCGATCCCGACTTCGCCAAGCAACAGCTCGACCTGATGCTCCGAAACGACTATCTGCATCCGAATGGCCAGCTTCCCGCTTACGAATGGAACTTCGGCGATGTCAATCCGCCCGTGCATGCCTGGGCGACGATGCAGCTCTATACCCTCGACAAGGAGCGACGCGGTGGCCGGGGCGACGTCAACTTCCTCAAGTACGCCTTTGCCAAACTGCTGGTCAACTTCACCTGGTGGGTCAACCGCAAGGACCGCACGGGGGCCAATGTCTTCGAGGGCGGCTTTCTTGGGCTCGACAATATCGGCGTGTTTGACCGCTCGTCGCCACTGCCCACAGGCGGGTACCTGGATCAGGCGGACGGTACGGCGTGGATGGTGTTTTTTAGCCAGCAGATGCTGAGCATTGCGGTCGAGCTTGCGTTGCATGAACCGCTCTACGAGGAGTATGTTGAGAAGTTCTTCCAGCACACGGTATTCATTGCCGGCGCGCTGGATAGCGTTGGCGAGCAGAAGGACGAAATGTGGGACGAAGAGGATGGCTACTTCTACGACGTGCTGCGTTTCCCCGACGGCAGCGCAACGCGCCTTAAGGTGCGCTCTATCGTCGGGCTGCTGCCGCTGGCCGCGGTGGCCGTGTTCGAAGAAGACATTCTCGCCAGGCTTCCGAAATTCCGAGAGCGTGCCAGGCTGTTCCTGGGGCGTCACCCCGAGCTAGTCGCCAACATGCACCTGCCCCAACGGCCCGGCGTCGCCAACCGTCGCATGCTGGCAATCGTCGGCGAGCAGAAGCTGCGCCGGATTCTGGCGCGCATGCTGGACGAAAATGAATTCTTCAGCCCCCATGGCATTCGCGCGCTGTCACGTTTCCATTTCGAGCATCCTTATGTCTTCCGCCATGCAGGCCAGGAGTATCGCGTGGCCTATGTGCCCGGCGATTCGAACACCGGCATGTTCGGAGGCAACTCCAACTGGCGCGGGCCGGTGTGGATGCCGATCAACTACCTGCTCTACACGTCGCTGATACGCCTGTATGCCTACTTCGGCGAGGACTTCAAGATTGAGTGCCCGACCGGGTCTGGCCGGATGATGACGCTGCTCGACGTGGCGAAGGAACTGGGCGAACGCCTGAGCCGGCTCTTCCTGCGCGATGGCGACCAAGGCAGGCCCATCTATGGCGCAGCGCGCAAGTTCCGCGACGACCCGCACTGGCGCGACCTGGTGCTGTTCTATGAATATTTCCACGGCGACACCGGCGCCGGGATCGGCGCCAGCCACCAGACCGGCTGGACCGGCTGCGTCGCGCGCATCATCCAGGCAAATTGCGTATTGTCGAAAGGCATGCTGCTCACGCCGGGCGCGCAGGTAGCGCTCTTGCGAGCGCTGGGGGCCGCCCACAAGGAATCGGAGCCCCCAACGCCCGGTAGCACTATCGATCCCCAGATGGGAACCTAAGGGAGGACTGCTGTGCTGACGCCTCGCTATCCAGCGCTTTACCAACTCAACACTCGGGTTCGGCTTACCGAAATGTCGCAGTCGCTTGGCCGTGCCGCCACGCTGGACGACATCACCGACACCGAACTGGACCGCCTGGCGGACATGGGCTGCGACTGGCTCTGGTTGCTGAGTGTTTGGCAGACCGGGCTTGCCGCGCAGCGCGTCTCGCGCGGCAACGTGGCGTGGCGGCACGAGTTCGAGCAAACGCTGCCCGACCTGTGCGAGGAGGATATCGCCGGTTCCGGCTTTGCGATCAAGAGCTACACCGTGCACCACGGTCTCGGCGGTGACGAAGCGCTGGCCCGCCTGCGCGTGCGCGCGCGACAGCGCGGGCTGCGCCTGATGCTCGATTTCGTGCCGAACCACATGGCCCCCGATCACGCGTGGATCGACGAGCAGCCGGACTATTTCGTCCATGGCAGCGAAGAGGACCTGGCGCGTTCACCCCGCAACTATTGCCGCATGAACACGAAGAACGGACCGCTGCTCCTCGCCTACGGCAGAGACCCCTACTTCGATGGCTGGCCCGACACGCTGCAGCTTGACTACGGCAACCCGCAACTGCAGCAAGCGATGATCGCCGAACTGACACGCATCGCCGGCCAGTGCGACGGCGTGCGCTGCGACATGGCCATGCTCGTCTTGCCCGAGGTGTTCGAGCGCACCTGGGGCATCCGAGCCGACTTGTTCTGGCCGAAGGCGATTGGGGCGGTGCGGCGCCAGCATCCCGGCTTCCTGTTCATGGCCGAGGTGTACTGGGATATGGAATGGACGCTTCAGCAGCAGGGCTTCGACTATACCTATGACAAGCGCTTGTACGACCGCCTGCGCGAACAGCGTGCCCGCCCGGTGCGCGAGCACTTCGGTGCGGACATGGCCTACCAGGACAAGCTGGCGCGCTTTCTGGAGAATCACGACGAGCCGCGCGCCGCATCAATCTTTGCACCCGAAGTCTATCCGGCGGCCGCCGTGCTGACATTCCTCTCGCCGGGCCTGCGCTTTTTCCATCAAGGACAGTTCGCGGGCCGGCGCACACGCATTTCGCCGCATCTGGTCCGCGCCCCGGAGGAGCCGGTCGACGGAGCGCTCGCGCAGTTCTATGCCCGCCTTCTTGCCGTGCTGCGCCAACCGGTGCTTCGGGAGGGCAATTGGTCCTTACTGGAATGCATTCCCACCTGGGCCGAAAACAAGTCCGCCGACAATTTCATTGCATTCCGCTGGGTCGGGACTTCTCACGAGTGGATGTTCGTCGTCGTAAACTACTCGCCGCAGCAAAGCCAGTGCTTCATGCAAACGCCCTTCCCGGAACTGGGGGACCGGACCATACGACTTGAGGACCGGCTCAGCTCGGCTGTCTATGACCGACAGGGCGCTGACCTGCGCGCCCGTGGTCTCTTTCTGGACCTGCCTCCCTGGGGCTATCATGTTTTTGCTATAAAAGGAATTGATTAACAGGTTCAGGTTCACCAGGCGCTCCGAGAAGGCTAAGCCGGGTAGGCAGCGGCTAGTTCAGCACCTAGCTGGCGCGTTCATTGAAGGAACGCCTCAGCCGCAGTCTGCCGTCAAGTCCATAGACAACCAGTTCGGCTCGCTCGAGCTCAGCGATACCTATCCCCGCTTCTATAGCTTCATTCAGCGAAACGCAGAACTCGTACACGTCGGGCCTATCCTCAGCGCGGACGCACCAGCCAAGATGGGCTGGCATCACACAAATATTCATCGATGACATAGTTACCCCCTCAAAGACCGCTTATCGCGCGAGAAGGGAAGACTTCATGGCGATCGCGGCTTTTGGTCCAATTCATCGTTGGTGAACCGAAACCGTTTCACACTCGGAAGCGCAACGGGTCCAGAAGGCAAGCTAATTTTCCATGCACGAAGTAAATTCTCAAAATTTATCTGAGCACGCGCTTGATGTAATGGAAGCGGCAACTTCACGGATAATTCGAGCGCTTTCTCTGTCAACTTGTAGCGAGTATGATTCCGGCGAACGATTTTCATGGTGGAGCTGCGGCAAATCAGGCCCTCCTTAAGCAGATGATTCTTGGCCCTGGTGAACTCATCACCCGTCAACGCATTCATGGCTACTACCTGCGATCGGCTCAGTGCTTCTTCACCCCGCAAGGTAGCGAGCAGGATATTGCAGCATTCAATTGTCGCTCGCTTCGGTTTCATAGGTCTGAGAAGTTCAATCTGCGTCCTACACTTCCATAGCGTAGTCATCGGACATGAAGTCGATTTGCTGTAGGTCAAAGAACGCCGTACTGGCCGTGCTGTATCCGCGCCCGCGCGGCGGCGATGTCGGCCATTTACCCGTGGCAGGTTGCGGCGGACCATAACGCTGTGCCTTCGCGAAATCGGCAAGGAAAGGGAGCCAAACCCCGATTGAGAAACTAGCTAGCCGGGGGCAAGGCGTGAAGAAAGCCGCATCTCTGCGCCGCTAGCGGAATCGGTGATGAAACACCTCATCAGCCGCTTGCCCAGAGGGCAACAGATGCGATGGTCGATTCAGCGGTGCGCACTCCCTGCTGCAAACACGAATGGATCTGCTTGGCGGTTAGGCTCGACCCCAACTTTACCTGCAATCCAATTCGCACCCACCTTTACCTGGCGCCACTACATAGAATGGTTGCAGGGTGACTGAAAGGGGTTCGAGATGCCTACTATGGAGAACATTTCGATTTCCATCTCGAGTCGGCCGTCGTGGCGAAGCGAGCCGACGGAAATGTGCGAGCACAAGGGCATCGGCCATCCCGATAGCCTATGCGATGGGGCTGTCGAAGCTGCGGCCCGCGCCTTGTGCCGCGCCTACCTCGAAGCCTATGGAGCAGTCCAGCACTTCAATCTGGACAAGGCCCTACTCATTGGTGGCATAAGCGCGCCAAAGTTCGGCGGTGGCAAAGTGCTGCGCCTAACGCGGTTGATAGTTTCCGGCCCTGTTACCGAACTCCCGTCGGCCAAGGCCGAGCTAATTGTCGAGCAGGCCATTCGCGAGTACCTGGCAATGTCCTTGGGCGGTATTGGCAATGACATCGGCATCGAGCCCATCCTCCGCCCCTCAGCCCCGAACCTTCGGCGTGTGGCCAATGCAGCGTCTCTTCCGCTGTCCAATGACACATCCTTTGGCGTCGGCTATGCGCCACACTCATCACTTGAGAGAGCGGTGCTCCTGGTTGCCGACCTTCTGCGCTCACGTTCCGACAGGGGAATGTTTGAGGCGGCTGGCCTCGATTACAAGGTGATGGGGAGTCGGCTGGGTGAGCATCACCGTCTCACGCTTGCCCTGGCGTTTGTCGACCGATACGTCCAGGGCGTCGACGACTACTTCATCCTCAAGGGGCGAATTGGGTCGTATCTGGCCGAGCACATCGGCGCTGAATGTGAGATTGCAATCAATACCCTCGATCGCAGGGATGCCTGCGACGAAAGCGGGATTTACCTGACGGTCACTGGCTTAAGCGCTGAGCATGGTGATGACGGCCAGGTTGGCCGCGGTAACCGGGTCAATGGCCTGATTACTCCCTATCGGCCAATGTCGCTGGAGGCCGCAGCTGGCAAGAACCCGGCGTCACATGTCGGCAAACTATACAACGTGCTCGCCCATCAACTAGCCACTCGTATTCAGACAAGCGTGGATGGCGCGGATGAAGTCACCGTCCGGCTCCTCTCCGGTATTGGACGCCCCATCAACCAGCCACAACTGGTTGCCATTGATATCGTGGCCGAGCGCGGCCTGTCGAGCGCTCAGGCGCAACAAGTTCGTGAACTGGTGTCGCAACAGCTGGCGGAGCTTCCTGCCTTGGTCAATGAGCTGGTCAATGGCTCGGTAGCGGTTTTCTAGGCCCGGAATATTGGGAAGCCGAGCAACCTCGGCGCCGGCATCAGCGGGCCGAGCGGCTTCCGCAGCCTTCAGTGCCTGCATATGTGGCGTTCGACATCCATTAGCAGAACTGCTACCCCCGCTCGCCCCACCACCCATGAATGCTTGATCCAAATCAAGAAGCAAGTCGACTGGTCGCCCAGAATGAAAATGTAATTTATGCGCGTTAGGTTCTCCTAGTCGCCCCGAGGAGAGGATGGAATGCTGGGGCATTACGGCGTCACCGGCGCCGAGGCAGCTCCAACTGCCACCGCGGGTCCAGCCGCCCGCCAGCAGATCGTGCGCGAACCAGTCTGTGGCATGGAGATTTCGCCTCACAAGGCCGCTGCCAGCACGGAAGTCGACCAGAAGCGATATTGGTTCTGCTCCCCACGCTGTGGGCAGGCTTTCCTTGCCAACCCGGCGAAATATATTCTTCACGCCGTTGATAGGCCTAGCTCGGCTGATCCCTCTAGCAGTCCTGGCCGCCCACCGGGCGTCGCTCCTATCCCCGCGGCGACGCCTCTTCATGCACGGTGGTCATGGACACGGACACGGACACGGACACGGACACGGACCGGATGGCTCCACAAAGGACACGAAACCCGAAGGAGAGCAATGATGCAACCCGAAACACAATCCAGCTACGGCCTCTGGTCTCTGGTCATTATCAACTCCGCTGTCTTCATCATCTTCGCCTTCAGTTTTACCAGGCCGAAGACCCAGCGCGACTGGCGCTCGTTTGGCGCGTTCTCAGCATTCGTTGTGGCGCTCTTTACGGAGATGTATGGAATTCCGCTGACCATCTATCTCCTGCTGCCGTGGCTTGCGGCGAGGTTCCCGGGAATCGACTTTCTCTCTCATGATGCCGGTCATCTTCCCGAGATGATTTTCGGCTGGAGCGGCAACCCGCACCTGGGGCCATTTCACATCGCTAGCGACATCTTGATTTTTGGCGGATTCATCATGCTGTCTTCCGCTTGGCGCATTTTGTACCTGGCCCAGCAGCAGCACCGCCTGGCGACCACAGGCCTCTATGCGCGCATGAGGCATCCCCAGTATGTCGCTTTCGTCCTGATTATGTTCGGCTTTCTCCTGCAATGGCCGACGATAGTCACCCTGGTGATGTTCCCCATCCTGGTCTGGATGTATGTTCGACTGGCTAAGTCGGAGGAGCAGGACGCATTGGCCGAGTTCGGGCAGGCTTATGAGGAATATCGTCAAAAAACACCAGCGTTCATTCCACACATGTCAGGCCGAGATGTTCCTCAGGCGCGTCGTCCTCATTGAATTCAACCGTAATTTTCCTTGCACCCGGAGGCTGTCATGAAGCCCTTCACGACTGGTGTGACGCTATCCGCCACGGTCGTGCTGTTCTACGTTCTATGCACGCTCGTTTGGATGGTTCTTCCTGAGCCCTTCATGAATTTCATGAATGCGCTCTTTCACGGCCTCGATTTCCGGCGCCTTCGGACCGGCGAACCGGTTTCCTGGTGGTCCATCATCTATCCAGCCTTTGTGTTTGCAGTGTGGTTCTTTGCTGCCGGCGCTTTCTTTGCATGGTTACACAACAGCCTTCGAGGAGAGACCTGACAGCTCTTTCCGAGCTCGTTTCACGTCCGGGCCGGCGGCCAGCTGCGAAGTAGGGGGTGCCGTCGAGTTTTCTTGGTCCGGAAAATTCAAAGCACCATTGGAGGGCGCAACTCTCATCCGCCACGAATCGGTCAGGTCGGTCACTAAGCTGGCTCAGAGGACGTTAAGCGGGATTTTCAGATAGCGAACGCCATTGGCATCGGGCGGCGGCAACTTCCCGGCTCGGATATTGACTTGCACCGACGGCAGAAGCAGCGTAGGCATCGCCAGCGTCGCGTCGCGCGCCTGGCGCATGGCCACGAACTGCTCCTCGTTCACGCCGTCATGCACCTGGATGTTGCCTTCACGCTGAGCGCGCACCGTCGTCTCCCATGCGGGCCCCCGCCCCTCGGGCGGATAGTCGTGGCACATGAACAGCCGTGTGTTGCCCGGCAGGTCCAGCAGCTTGCGGATGGAGCGATACAAGTCGTGCGCGTCGCCGCCCGGGAAATCGCAGCGAGCCGTGCCGACGTCCGGCATGAACAGCGTATCGCCGACAAAGACCGCGTCCCCAATCTGGTAAGCCATGTCGGCGGGTGTATGCCCTGGCACGTGAATCGCCCTGCCGGTGAGGCCGCCGATGGCAAACGTCGCACCGTCGTGAAACAGGTGGTCGAACTGCGATCCGTCGAGCTGGAACTCAGGCTCCAGGTTGAAGAGCTTCTTGAAGACCCCCTGTACGTTGCGGATGTTTTGGCCTATTGCTATCTGGCCACCTAGGTGTTTCTTCAAATATGGCGCGGCAGACAAATGGTCGGCATGCGCGTGCGTCTCGAGAATCCACTCGACTCGCAGCTCATTCGCGCGCACAAACGCAACGACCTTATCGGCACTTGCCGTCGACGTCCGCCCCGCCTTCGGGTCGTAGTCCAGCACCGAGTCGATGATGGCGCACTCGGGGTGCCCCTCCTGAAAGACCACGTACGTCACAGTCCAGGTCGCCGGGTCGAAGAACGGCTGGATAGTCGGGTGCATGCTCGCCTCCTTAAATGCAGTACACTCTATTCACATACATTATATTCTTCAATATACTATACATAGGCAAAGTGTGGACAACCTATGGATCAGCTTCACCCCGTCATCGACCTCGCCACCATGCAAGCTGCTGCGGCGAACGCCTGTTCCCTGCTCAAGGTACTAGCCAATCCAGACCGCCTGATGCTGATGTGCCGCCTGTCCCAAGGCGAGCTATCTGTCGGTGAACTGGAGGAGCAGCTCGGCATCAGGCAGCCGACGCTGTCTCAACAGCTCGGCGTGTTGCGCGAGAACAACCTGGTGGCGACGCGCCGTGACGGCAAGAACATCTTCTATTCGGTGGCGAGCACCCAGGCGCTTGCCGTCATGGCGGTCCTTTATGAACAGTTCTGTGCCAACCCCAATCAGGAGGCGACATGCTGATTGACCTCGCTAATTTCACGCCCGGCCCGTCACTGGTCGGCGGGCTCATCATCGGTGTGGCAGCCGCCGTGCTGCTGCTGTTCAACGGTCGCATTGCCGGCATCAGCGGCATCTTTGGCGGCCTGCTCAGCCTGCCTCGAAAGGACATGGCCTGGCGCCTGGCCTTCCTTGCCGGCCTGGCTGGAGCTCCTGTCATTGCGAGCCTGCTCGGCAAGCCGGCCGTTGCGGATATCCAGGCAAGCTGGGGCGAAATCCTGGTCGCCGGCTTCATGGTAGGCCTTGGCACTCGCTACGCCAGCGGCTGCACCAGCGGTCATGGCGTGTGCGGCATCTCGCGCGGTTCCATCCGCTCGCTGGTCGCCACCCTGACCTTCATGATTGCGGGATTTCTGACCGTCTTCGTGCAACGGCACTTGATTGGAGGCTGATATGACCGCCATTACTGCACTCCTGGCAGGCCTGCTATTCGGCATTGGCCTGATGATCTCCGGCATGGCCAACCCGGCCAAGGTGCTGGATTTTCTTGACCTTGCAGGAACGTGGGACCCCTCCCTCGCTTTTGTGATGATCGGTGCCATCGCCATTGGCTCGCTCGCCGTCCTCATCGCCAAGCACCGCAATCGCTCCTTCCTTGGGCTGCCTGTGCAACTGCCGGCCAGCACGACCCTGACGCTTCGGCTGGTACTGGGAAGCGCCGCCTTCGGTGTCGGCTGGGGTCTGGCCGGCTTCTGTCCTGGCCCCGCGCTAGTGGCCCTAGGCGCGGGCTATCCGAAGGCCGTCGGCTTTGTGGCGGCCATGGCGGCTGGCATGGCCGTCTTCGAACTCGTCGAGCGGACGAAATCGAGCATGCAGCGCGTCTAAGCACAGCACGCGTGGTGAATTCATTGGCAGCAGCATGGCTGCTGGCACATCCGAGCACCGCTGCAGATGGCATCAGAAATAGGTCTGCGCCGATTGCTCCGGCGCGCAGACCGGCACATCGAAGGGACTGAACATCCCGTGCACCAAACGCTTCGTTGATCCCAATCAAATCAAATCCATGACTGCCGCATAGCTTAGAGAAGGAATTGTCATGTTTTCATAGGAGGATTTTCATCATGTCCAATATTCATCGCCTCTCTACCCTGATCACTGCGGCCATTGCGCTCGCTTGGGCGACAACAGCTTTCCCGGCGTCGCCGGCTACCGGCACGGAGCATGAGCATCCCGAAAATCGGCAAGATAAGCCTCCGGTCGTAGCCCCAGGAGTGTCCAGTGACGCAAGGCTGGATGCCCAGGTTGCCCACCTGCGTGCCATCAGGGAGCGGCTTTCGCGGGCCAAAACGCCCGAAGAGCGCCAGGCCCTCTTGGTTGAACGCCATCAGGTCATGCAGGATGCAATGGCCATCATGCAACAGGACATGATGAAAATGGGCGGCCCTGGTCGTATGGCTGCCGGCAAAGGAGTCGCCAAGGGAAACGCCCCATCAAATCAAATGCAGATGTGCCGGGATATGGCAGGTAGTCACATGGCGCTCATGCAGGAAATGATGCAGACGATGGCCAACGACCAGGGCATGGGTCCGGGCATGGGTCCGGGCATGGGTCCGGGCATGGGTCCGGGCATGGGTCCGGGCATGGGTCCGGGGAGGGGAATGGGTGGAATGATGTCGCCAGGCGGCTAATGGGTCTAGCCGTAAGGGGGGGCTACCTGGCCGCCGTCACTGACTTGTTCAGCCGCCAGGTTGCAGGCTTGCCTTGGGCTCGCCGCGCTTGCCGAATTTGTCCCACTTCTCGCGGGTCCACATTACATGCGCCCAGCACGCAAAGCGGCTCGCGCTGCGGCGTGACGCGTAGGTCGGGTGCAAGTACATGCCACGCTGAGCTTCATAGCTCAGTGGTCCTGAACCGATAGCGGCTTGCCCGTTGAAATCGAGCTCCATCGTGTCCTGAAGGCAAAATCACCGCCGAAGTCAGCACCGGTCGGCAAAAGCCCAGCGCAGGGTGGCTGCTCCTCCTCTGCACAACGGCTGGGGATCTTGGGCTATTCCGCCGCGCGCATGTCAGATTCCGCTGACAGCGCGGTGCGCACGACGTACAAGCGCCCTCCTGATACACGCACAAGGCGCATGGCACCAAGCCGACACGTTTTTCGGATCCGGCTGATTTCGGCATCGCCGGGCGGCAACGATACTGCAGGCATACACGAAGGCAGACGGTTGCCGGAAATCGGCAGCAAGACAGGTCAGCGCGTCAGTGTTGCTTGCCGGCAGGAGCGAGAATCCGGGCCCAACGCGGCAGGAGCGACCAGCGCAACAAGGGCGACAAGGAGAAAGGCGATGAGCGACGATCTCCCCATCGGACATGCACCGCGCATTACGGCAATCGCGGCGGACATCCCACTTGGCGCACATCTGAAGACGGACCGCCGTGGCTATGTCCATCACGGCATCTATGTCGGCAACGGCGAGGTGGTGCACTATGTCGGATTCAAAAGCTTCCTGCGTTGCGGCCCGGTGGAAAAGACGTCCCTCGCCGGCTTTGCCGACGGCCACGGCTTTCGCGTCGAGCCGGCCACGCAAGCCAGGTACATCGAGGCGGAGATCGTACGGCGCGCGACTGCGCGGCTCGGGGAGGACGATTACCGCATTCTCACCAACAACTGCGAGCACTTCTGCAGGTGGTGCCTGTCTGGCGAGAGCCGCAGCGAGCAGGTGGAGGCGCTGCTGAGTCACCCGTGGCGCGCGCTGCAGGCTATCGTGGGCGTACTTTGTAGCGCGGCAGGTATCCTGGGTCAGGATCTGGCCGCACGCGTGACAGCCTAGGGCGCAGCGGGGCGAACGGGTAGTCACAGTTTGCATTGCCGCGGCTGCAATGAGAAGCAAGGCACAACAGCGCAAGGGAGCAGGCGGCAAGGGACATGGAGAGTCAATGGGACGACGCGGCATTGACGGCCGCCTTGCAGAAGCCGGACGCCTATCCCCATCTGGCGCCGGCAGTGCAGGTCATCGAGACGCATATCTCGCGTGTCTTTCTGGCCGGGGACTTTGCCTACAAGATACGCAAGCCGGTGCGGTTCGACTTTGTCGACTTCTCCACCGCGCAGGCACGCCGCGACGACTGTGAAACCGAGTTGCGCCTGAATCGCCGGTTCGCACCCGACCTGTACCTGGATGTGGTGCCAATCGTGCCGGCCCCCGCGCCCGGCTCGGTGCGCATCGGCGGCAGCGGCATTCCGATCGAGCATGCGCTCCGGATGCGGCGCTTCGACCAACAGGAGCTGCTGAGCGCAAGAATCGCTGCAAACCGGCTGGAGCCGACCCATATCGATGCGCTGGCGCGCAGCATTGCTGCCTTTCACCGGGCGCAGCCCCCGGCAGCCTATTCCGATGGCTTTGGCACGCCGGCCCGCATCGACGCGACACTCGCGGAGTGCCTGCGCGGCATCGGACGAATCGTGCAGGCTACGCACCTGGCCAGCCGCGTGGCCCAGCGGGCGCGCAGCGAGGCCATCCGGCTAGCCGGCGCGTTCCGGGCACGCCTGTGCCACGGCCATGTGCGCGAGTGCCATGGCGACCTGCATCTGGGCAACATCGTCCTGATGAACGGCGTGCCGACGCCATTCGACTGCCTGGAGTTCGACGCCGCGCTGCGCTGGACCGACACCATCAGCGATCTGGCCTTCCCTGTCATGGACCTGCTGCACCACGGCCGACCGGCGCTGGCTTACCGGCTGCTCAACGGCTACCTGGAACAATCGGAAGACTACGGTGCGCTGGCCGTGTTGCCCTTCTATCTCGCCATGCGGGCCCTGGTGCGTGCGCGCGTGCTGCTGGAGCACGCCAGCCAGCAGCACGCGGCAGGCGCGTCCATGGCACCGGCTCAGTCCGAGGCAGGCAGGCTGCTGGCGCTGGCATGGCAGTGCCTCAACCGCCGTCGCGGGTCGATGGTGCTGATGCATGGCCTGTCCGGCAGCGGCAAGTCCACGGTGGCAGGGCAGATGAGCGAGGCCGCAGCGATGGTACGCGTGCGCTCCGACGCCATACGCAAGGGCTTGCACCGCGGCGTTGCGCCGGCGAGTGGTTGGTATGCCTCCAGCGAAACGGCGCGGACCTACCGACGCCTGCTCGCCGTCTGCCGGCTCGGCTGCCGTGCCGGTTTCCCGATGATTGCCGACGCCACCTTTCTGGTCCGCGCCGAGCGCGAGCGCTTTGCGGCCCAGGCCCTCCGCCTTGGTGTCCCCTTCGCCATCGTCACCTGCGAAGCCACCCCTGAGACGCTGCGCGCCCGCATCGCCGCCCGTGCCCGGGCAGGCGGGGACCCGTCGGATGCCGACGACCGCGTGCTGGCGTGGCAGATGCGTGTCCAGGAGCCGTTGACCGAAGGCGAGCTTGCCTGCGTCGCCTCGCCGGGCAGCCTTGTAAGCCTCGCCGCAACCGGGCTGAGGCGGTGATCGACGCCAACGTCGCGTTGTGCGCCGGCCTCGCCCCTTTACCGCCGCGACTCAATCCGCTATGGCCTGGCGCTGAAACGCGCGGGCCGCGGGGCGCTCAGTTGCACCCGGCGGCCTGCCGCCGGCATCTGTCAACGGTCTGCATAAAGCTGCTCGTGCCGGCGCTGACATGCCGTACAGCGCTTCGCGGTCGGATATGCTTGCAGGCGCGAGAACGGGATCGGCTGCTGGCAATCGATGCAGGTGCCATATTGGCCGTGCTGCATCCGCGTCCGCGCGGCGGAGATGTCGGCCAACTGCATGCGGTAATGGTCCAGCATCGCATCGTCCTGCCGCTGGTTGATTTCGTCGTCGGCAAGGTCCCCCTCGTCCCGCGCCTCTCGCTGTGCCATTGGCGTCATCGGCGTGTCGGCGGAGCCGACAGCCGCTCGGATGCTCGCTTCTTCCGCATCAAGCTGCGCCACCAGTGAAGCGGATTGCTGTGCTGTAAGATTGGTCATGAGGGACTTCCTTCCCCCGCTGGCGCTTGGAGTACTTCCGGATGCCGGCTGCCAGGCATTCTGCAGCGGGAATGCGATTGGATGGGGTGTAACGGTGTCGCACGTTAGGACTCGCCTTCACGAAGATGCCGGATCTCGGCCTCGCCCCGCTGGCCGGGCAGGCAGGCTGCGATCGCCGCAGCCTGTTTGCCCGGCATGGCGAATACGATGGTGCCCATGCAGGCATCCTTGCGCGCCCGCCGCTATTGGCGCGTGACGGCCAGCGCGACCAGTGCACCGGCCACGGCTGCGACCGCGGCGACGGAGCCGATGCTCTCCCAAGGATGCGCGTGAACATAGCGATCCGTGGTGTCGGCCCATCGCGAGACACGCGTCCGTGCCGCCTCGCGTTGCTCGGCCAGACGCCCCTGGAGCGCGTGCAGGCGTGCGCCCAGCTGCGCGCGTGCCGCGGCGGTCTCCTCGCTGGCTTCGTCGGCAACATCCCTCAACAATGCCTGTACATCGGCCAGCAGCGTATTGGCATCACGGGCCAGTACCTCCTTGTGCAGCAAGAGCGCGGCGCGAGTATCGTTCATGTCATTCTCCTTTTCTCTGAGTCATCGCCGTGCATCACACGGCACCATGCTTAGCCGGCGTGGCCGTGCGGCGCGGGCTGCGTTGCCGCTGCAAAATGCTGGCAGAACCATTTGCCCGCTAGCTTGCCGACCTGTTCCAGCGCGCCTGGCCCCTCGAACAGATGAGTGGCGCCGGGAATCACCTCCAGCCGCTTCTCGCAGGGCATCCAGGCGGTGGCGCGCGCGTTGAGTTTGAGTACCTCAGGATCCGCTTCCCCCACGATCATCAGCGTCGGCGCACGCAACTGGCATAGTGCCTCATGGCCGGCCAGGTCGACGCGGCCGCCGCGCGATACCACCGCGTCGATCCGCATATGCGGCGGCGAGTCCACGGCGGCACGGATGGCCGCGGCAGCTCCCGTGCTGGCGCCGAAATACCCGAGGCGCAGGTGGCGCTCGCGCGTCAGGTGCGCCACGGACACCGTGGCAGCCTTGAGCCGCTCGCCAAGCAGGGCGATGTCGAACCGCTTCGACATCCCGACGTCCTCGTCGGCCGTCAGCAGGTCAAACAGTAGCGTGCCCAGGCCCATCCCGTTCAGCATCGATGCGACTTCGCGATTGCGCGCACTGTGGCGCGAATTGCCGCTTCCATGTGCAAACAGGACCAGACCGGATGCAACTTCGGGCACGGCAAGGTCGCCCGCCAACGCGATATCGCCGATATGGATCCGCACCTGTTCGTTGGTAATGTGCCCCATGAACCCCCCTTCCCGCTTCCCGATCTTGCCTGTGGCCTCGCCGCCGTCACGCCCTGTGCCAGTGCACGTTCAGCTCGGTCTCGGCGTTGCCGTAATCGATCGTGAGTGTTCCGCGGTAGGCATGGTGGATGGCGTTGCCGATGTCCCGCGCCAGGTGCAGCCCGGTCGTGGTAACCACCGTGCCCTGTTCTCCCGAATCGATTGCCATCACGCGCTCCATCGGATGCTCTGCGCGCAGTTGGGCTTCGCGGTGTCGTATCAGCGCCAGAATCTCGGCCCGATGCGCAGCCTCGAAGGTGCCGCCCAGCGTCACTCTCCCCGCGGGGGTCTTATCGGCGACGCGCTGGCATGCAGAGCAAACCAAGGTTGCGGCGCCCGGTGGTACGGCGCGCCATTGCCAGTGCCCGCGCATGAATACGGCATGGCAGACCGGGCAGCTCGCCAGCGTCGGGGCCGCCGTCGGCTGCTTGTAGCGGTCGGGGACGTGCTCGACGGGCAACGGATGCCAGCGGACCGGCCTGACCTTGATTGACTGCGCTCGGACTTTCATCTTGATGCCTCGCTGGTTATGGACAACGCACGCCGGTCGCCGGCGCGCTGCGGCGCGTCTGCCGTGTCCCTCACCACTCCGGTAAAGCCCGACGCGCCCCCACTGTTAAAGCTATTCGCCTGTGCGGCTATCAACTTGGGCTGGATCAAACAATGGTCAGACATCTGCGAGATTGCTGGCTACATGGTGGTCCGCCGCAGCAAGCTGCATAGTTCCGGCAGCGGACGGGCATTGAGCACGTCGTCGGCCTGCAGCCAGCCCCGCCGCGCTTGGGCCAGCCCTAGGGACAAATTCTGGAAGTCGCGCACGCGATGCGCATCCGAGTTGATGCTCACCAGCACTCCGCTAGCCTTTGCCATCCGACAGCCGCTGTTCCTCCTGCACGGGCTGCTTTCCTCCGGAGTCTGGACGACCGTGCGACCAGTGGGTTGCGGCACATCAAGGATGCCGCCCGCCGCCTGCAGCGAGCTTCCGAAAGACCGCCATCGTTGGTGACGGTGGCCGTTGATACGGATCAAAGGCCAACCCCGACCCGCCGCTATCTTGGAATGACGCACAACCCTCACAACTGGTATCCAGGAAGCTGATGTGAAGCATTACTTGCGCAAGTCGGCCGCGTATCTTTTCCACTCGCGACGCATCGCCGCCGTCGCACACCGCAGTATTCGCCGGCCGGCCAGCCAATCCGCCACCTGCGCCACCTCGGCGCAGCGAATCCCCGGCCGCCGACAGCCCACCGCCACCTGACTTCGGCCATGGAACGCAGCAAACGGAATTTCTCGCTCTGGTACCTGCTCGCGGCTGTCCTGACGACGCTGGCGCTCCAGTTCTACGTCGCCACGGAAACCGTCACCTCCCTGGCCTATAGTGACTTTAAGGCCTTGCTCAAGGCCGGCAAGGTGCGCAGCGCTACTGTTGGCGAGACGGCGATCAGCGGCACGCTGGCGACAGCCGGGGTCGAGACCATCCTGCCAGCCGACCAGGCGGCCGCGGTACAGCGCGGCGGCAGCCCCGACCGGACCTTCACCACGGCCCGCATCAGCGATCCCGGGCTGCTGGCCGACCTGGACGCGGCCCATGTGCGCTATGCCGGGCAGCCCGATGCTCGATGGTTGGGCACGCTGCTGTCCTGGATCGTGCCTGCCCTTGCCTTCTTCGCGATCTGGAGCCTGCTGTTCCGGCGCATCGGGAATGCCGCTGGGGGGCTGATGGGGATCGGCAAGAGCAAGGCCCGGGTCTATCTTCAGCAGGAGACCGGAGTGAGCTTCGCCGACGTGGCCGGCATCGACGAAGCCAAGGTCGAGTTGATGGAAGTGGTGGACTTTCTCAAGAACCCCGGGCGGTACCGGCGCCTGGGCGGCAAGATTCCCAAGGGGGTACTGCTGCTGGGCGCCCCGGGCACCGGCAAGACCCTGCTGGCACGGGCGGTTGCCGGCGAGGCCGGGGTGTCGTTCTTCAGCATGAGCGGCGCCGAGTTCGTGGAAATGTTCGTCGGCGTCGGCGCGGCACGCGTGCGCGACCTGTTCGCGCAGGCCGAGCAGAAGGCGCCGTGCATCATCTTCATCGACGAGCTGGACGCGTTGGGCAAGACCCGCACCCTCAATGTGGCCGGCGGCCAGGATGAGCGCGAACAGACGCTCAACCAGTTGCTGGTGCAGATGGACGGCTTCGACACCAACAAGGGCGTGATCATCATGGCCGCCACCAACCGGCCGGAAATCCTCGACGCCGCGCTGCTGCGGCCCGGGCGCTTTGATCGCCATATCGTGCTGGACCGCCCTGACCTGAAAGGGCGCGAGCAGATCCTTGGTGTGCATGTGCGTCATGTCAAGCTGGCTCCGGAAATCAATCTCCGGGAACTGGCCGCGCGCACGCCTGGCTTTGCCGGCGCCGACCTCGCCAACCTGGTCAACGAGGCGGCACTGCTGGCCGCCCGCAACGACAAGCCGGCGGTCGACAACGCAGACTTCAACCTGGCGCTCGACCGCATTGTCGGCGGGCTGGAAAAACGCAACCGGGTCATGATCCCGCTGGAAAAACAGACCATTGCCTACCACGAGGCCGGGCATGCACTGGTGGCCGAATGCCGCCGGCATGCGGACCGGGTCTCGCGCATTTCCATCATTCCGCGCGGCGTTGCGGCGCTCGGCTACACGCAGCAGACCCCGACCGAAGACCGCTACCTGCTACGCCGCAGCGAATTGCTGGACCGGCTGGATGTGCTGCTTGGCGGGCGCGCGGCGGAACAGATGGTCTTCGACGACGTTTCCACCGGCGCGCAGAACGACCTGGAACGGGCCACCGACATGGCGCGGCAGATGATCACGCAGTTCGGCATGAGCGAATCGCTCGGCCTGCCGTGTTACGAGCGCGCCGGCAGCCCCTTGCTGCCCTCCGCGGCCGCGCTGTCGCGGCCGGAACGCGAGTACAGCGAGCGCACCGCGCAGGCCATCGACGAAGAGATCCGGCTCACGCTGGACCAGTCCGCCGAGCGGGCACGCCAGACATTGCTCGGGCAGCGTGCGCGCCTCGACCGGCTGGCGCAGCTGCTGCTTGAAAATGAAGTGGTCGAGCGGCATGCGCTCGATGCCCTGATGCGGGCTGAAGGTGCGACGGCGCCACACGATGAACCCGTCATGCAGTAGCCACCCGAGGAGTCCCCATGGCATCTCCGCTTACCCCGTTCCTTGCTGTCCGGGAGGCCGCACGACGCCTGCAGGGCAATGCCTCCGACTACGATCCGCTGCTTGACATGGCCCGCGGGAAGGATTTCGTATTGCTTGGCGAAGCCACGCACGGCACGGCCGAGTTCTACCGGATGCGGGCGCAGATCACGCAGGCGCTGGTCCGTGGCCAGGGCTTCGATGCCGTCGCCATCGAAGGCGACTGGCCAGACGCCTGGCGTGTCAACCGCTACGTGCAGGGCGAGGGCGATGACAGCGCGGGGGAGGCCCTAAGCGATTTCGAGCGTTTCCCGTCCTGGATGTGGCGCAACCGGGAGTTCCTGGCGTTCATCGAATGGCTGCGCGGCCACAATGCCAGCCTGCCGCCGGAGCGGCGGGTCGGCGTCTATGGGCTCGACCTCTACAGCCTATATCGCTCAGCCGAGGCCGTGATCCGCTATCTGGAGCGCGCCGACCCGCTGCAGGCCGAGGCTGCCCGGCAGCACTATGCCGCGCTCGACCATGTGCGTGATCCAGCTGCCTACGGCTACCAGGCCGCCGCCGGGCTGCGTGAGCCCGCGCGCGACGGCGCCATCCGCCAGCTGCTGCAGTTGCGCACCGACGAGGCCGCCTATATCTCCCGCAATGGCCTGGCGGCCATGGATTCGCACTACTTCGCGGAGCGCAACGCGACGGTGGTGGTGAATGCGGAAGCCTACTACCGCGAGATGTTCGGCCGCCGTGTCAGCACCTGGAACCTGCGCGACGCGCACATGGCGCAAACGCTGTTTTCGCTGGCCGCCTACCGGCTGCGCCGCGGCGGCAACGGGCGTATTGTGGTCTGGGCCCACAACTCCCACCTCGGCGATGCGCGGGCCACGGAATCGCAGCTGCGCGGCGAGTGGAACCTCGGCCAACTGGTACGCCAGCAGGCCGGCACGCAGGCGCTGCTGGTCGGCTTTACCACCTACGCCGGCCACGTCTGCGCCGCCTCTCGATGGGACGGCGACCCCGAACACAAAACCGTCGTGCCGGCACTGCACGACAGCTGGGAAGCACTTTTCCACAGCACCGGCTTGGATCGCTTCTTCCTCCCGCTTGGGCCACAGGCCAGCCACGCGCTCTTCGAGGTCATGCTGGAACGCGCCATCGGCGTGCTCTATCTGCCGCGCACGGAGCGTGCCAGCCACTACTTCGACGCTTCAATCGCCGGCCAGTTTGACGCCCTCTTCCACCTGGATGAGACCACCGCGCTGGAACCGTTGCAGCCAGGGCATCCCGTGCCCGTGCTGGACAGCGACCAGCCAGACTGAAGCACGCGCCTATTTCAGGCAGCGGCCGCGAGCCTGGCGCTTGCGTTGCATCAACGTCCGGACTGGCACGCCAACTACCGTAAAGCGAGCCAGACCACTCATGTCAATGCGGAGATCGTCATGTCTGCCAGAACACTCATCTTCCACCAGGACGCGCGCCGCATGATGCTGAACGGCGTGGAACAACTGGCCCACGCTGTGAAGGTGACGCTGGGTCCAGGTGGCCGCAACGTGATCGTGGAGCGGCCCGACATGGTGCCGCTGGTCGCCAATTCCGGCGTGGTCGTGGCGAAGTCGGTGACGCTGGCCAATCCTTTCGCCGACATGGGCGCCCGCCTGCTCTGCGAGGCCGCAGTGCGCACCAGCGAGATCGCTGGCGACGGCACCACGACCGCCACCACGCTGGCCCACGCGATCGTGGCCGAAGGCGTGAAATACGTCGAAGCCGGTCACGATCCCATGCAGCTCAAGCGCGGCATCGAGGCCGCCGGCAAGCTGGTCGCCAGCGCCTTGCTGGAGAGTGCCCGACCGTGTGGCAGTACCGACGAGATGCGCCAGATCGCCACGATCTCGGCCAGCGGCGACCAGACTGTCGGCACGCTGGTGGCCCAGGCTGTCGAGCGGGTCGGCAAGGACGGTGCGATCAGCGTTGAGGATGGCTCGAAGCTGGACGACGCGCTCGACATCGCCGACGGCGCGCTGATCGATCGTGGCTACCTCTCGCCCTTGTTCGCGACCAACGAGAGCCGTGCCGTCGTGCTGGAGTCACCATTGGTGCTGCTGTGTGACGCGAACATTGCCGCGATTGCGCAACTGCTGCCGGTCCTGGAAGCCGTGAGCCGCGCCGGCCGGCCCTTGCTGCTCATCGCCAACGACGTGGAGGGTGAGGCGCTGGCCACGCTCGTGGTCAACAACCTGCGCGGCGCGCTGAAGAGTTGCGCGGTCAAGTCTCCGGGTTTCGGCGACTCGCGTACCGAGCAGCTGGGCGACCTGGCCGCGCTGACCGGCGCTACCGTGGTCTCGCCGCAGGCCGGCATCTCGCTCGAGCACGTCACCCTGGAACAGCTTGGCGAGGCCCGCCGCGTGGAGGTCAACAAGGACACCACCATCCTGATCGCCTCCGGTGACGAACGGCCGCGCGTGGCCGAGCGCGTTGCCGCCCTGCGCCTGCGCCTGGACGAGGTGCGCTCGGACTATGAGCGCGAGGCCCTGCAGCGGCGCCTGGCCCGGCTTGCCGGCGGCGTAGCCGTGATCAAGGTGGGCGCGGCGACGGAGAGCGCGCTGCACGAGCGCAAGAACCGCTTCCAGGATGCGTTGCACGCCACCAGAGCCGCGGTGGACGAGGGCATCGTCGCAGGCGGTGGCGTGGCGCTACTGCGCGCCCGCGCCGCCCTTGAAGCCTGGCAGGCGCCGAATCCCGAGCAGGCCGCCGGCGGCCACATCGTCCACGCGGCACTGGCCGCGCCGATGCGGCAGATCGCCGCCAACGCCGGTGCGGATGCCGACGCCGTGGTGCACCAGGTGTGCGCCGGCTCGGGAACGCTCGGCTACGACGCCGGCACCGAGCGCTATGGCGACATGCTCGAACTGGGCGTGATCGACCCCGTCAAGGTGGTGCGCACGGCCCTGCAGAATGCCGTCTCGATCGCCTCCCTGCTGCTGACGACGGACTGCATGATCGCGATCCAGCGCAGCCCTGCCGGCCAGGGCGATGCCGGCACGCGCCCGGGGTCATCCATGTTCGGCGAAGATTATTGAGCAATGCCGCCTGCGCGAGCCGCCATGACTACCCCCGATTGCGAAAGCCCGCTGCTGACCGACCTGTACGAGTTCACCATGATGCAGGCGTATTTCGACAGCGGCATGCACGATATCGCCAGCTTCGAGTTCTTCGTCCGCAAGCTGCCGCCGGGCAGGAACTTCCTTCTGGCCGCGGGACTGGAACAGGTGGTCGCCTACCTGGAACGGCTGCGCTTCAGCGCGGACGATCTCGACCAGCTCGCGTCGACCGGGCATTTCAGCCCGGCGTTCCTGCAATCGCTCGCACACTTCCGCTTCAGCGGAGATGTCCAGGCCATGCCGGAGGGCACGGTGTTCTTCCCGGACGAGCCCATCCTGCGCATTACCGCGCCGATCCAGCAGGCCCAGCTGGTCGAAAGCCGGGTCATGAACCTGCTGCACTACGAGACCATCGTGGCCAGCAAGGCGGCGCGCGTGGTGCTGGCGGGATCGGGGCGCATGCTGGTGGATTTCGGCCTGCGCCGCGCGCATGGTGCCGAAGCCGGCCTGCTGTCGGCCCGGGCCAGCTATCTGGCGGGGTTCACCGGCACCGCGACGCTGCTGGCCGGTGTGCACTTCGCCATCCCGTCGTACGGCACCATGGCGCATTCCTATGTGCAAGCGCACCTGGACGAGGGCGAGGCCTTCGCGTCGTTCGCGCGCTCGCAGCCCGACAACGCCACGCTGCTGATCGACACCTACGACACCGAGGCCGCCGCGCACAAGGTGGCGGCACTGGCCGCGACGCTGCGCGCCAGCGGGATCTCCGTCAAGGCGGTACGCATCGACAGCGGCGACCTCGGCGAGCATGCGCGCCGGGTGCGCGCCATCCTCGACGGCGCGGGGCTTCAGTCGATCAGCATCTTTGCCAGCGGCAACCTGGACGAGTATCGCATTCGCGATCTGGTGGCAGCGGGCGCTCCCATCGACGGTTTCGGGGTCGGCACGCGCATGAACACCTCGGCCGACGCCCCGTATCTGGATTGCGCGTACAAGCTGACCGAGTACGCGGGCCTGCCGCGCCGCAAGCGCTCGGAAGGCAAGGCAACCTGGCCTGGCCGTAAGCAGTCCTACCGTCGTTACGGCGCCGACGGCACCATGCTTGGCGATACGCTGACGATCGAGGGGGATGCCTGTGACGGTCTGCCGCTGATGCAGTCGTCCATGACGGGTGGCCGGCGTGTGGCGCCAGAGGTGCCGCTGCTCACCAGCCGGGCCTATGCCGCACAGCAACTGGCCGCGCTGCCTGTCGCCCTGCGCGCGCTGGAGCAGTCGGCGCCCTATCCTGTCACCGTCAGCAATGCCCTGCAAGACCTGGCGCGCGCTGCCGATGCGCTGACCGCGCAGGCCAGTCCGGCAGCGACGCCCCGGTAGTGCGGCAAGGACGAATGCCTGAGCTAGCCGGGCCTGACTTCGATCTGGTTGACGACCGCGCTGACGCCCGGTGCAGACCAGGCCGCTTCGAATGCCGCGTCGCGCTCGGCCAGCGTAGGCAGAGTGCCGGTCAGCGTCACCGCGCCATCCCTCACCGCCACGGTCACCTGGTCGACGTCGCCGACGGCCTGGCGTGCGATGGCCGCCTGGATCCGTGCCGCCACGTCCTGCGCGTCGGCACGAGGCCGGAGGGCAAGCGCATTGGTGACCCCGACCACGCCGAACAGTCCGGCCACGGCGTGCTCGGCGGCGGTGCGCTGGTAGTACCAGTCGACATCGCCGCTCAGGGTCACGACGCCGTGTTCGACCAGGATCCGGATACGGTCGGCCGGCACCATCGCGTCCCAGGACAGCACGTTGGCCGCGGCGCGAGCAATGTCGGCATCGGTGCGGCGCGCATCGTCGGGCAGGTGAACGTCCAGTTCCACGGCCAGCGCCCGCACGCCGGCGATGCGCCTGACGGCTGCTTCCGCCGAGTACTTCTCGGCAAAGGTCCCAAGGTGCCCCGTCAGCGTGACGACGCCGTCCTGGACCTGGACCCCGATCTCGTTGCCATGGACCGCCGGATCCCAGATCAGCGCCTCGGTCACGTCTTGCTGCAGCTGCCTGTCGCCCTTCATGGATGCCTCCTCGCGTATACGCGTCTTTACCGCCCTTTCAGACATGCCACTACCTCCGCGTCCTCGACCTGCGAGAAGTCGCGGTAGAACTGGCCCACTGCCCGAAAGCCGGCTGGCGTCTCCAGGCACACCACCTCGTCTGCATAGGGCCGCAACAGCTCCAGCGTCCGCGGTGGCGCCACCGGCACTGCGCAAATGAGCCGCGCAGGCTTCTCCTCGCGGATGGCATGCAGCGCGGCGATCATCGAGGCACCGGTGGCCAAGCCGTCGTCCACGACGATAACCTGGCGTCCGGTGGCGCGGATCGGCTCCCGCCCCGGTGTGTAGGCGGCACGGCGCTGCCGCAGCACTTCAAGCTGGGCTGCGCGCTCGCGGTCGATGTATTCGCTGTCGGCGCCGACCGCGGCGGCATAGGGTGTAAGATAAGTCCAGCCACTCTCGCCCACGGCGCCGATGGCGTACTCGGGGTTGCCTGGCGCGCCAAGCTTGCGCACCAGCACGACGTCAAAGTCTCCACCTAGCGTATCGGCAATGATGGCGCCCATCGGCACCGCGCCCCGGGGTACGGCCAGCACCAGTGGCCGTTCTCCAACGTGGCCAGCGAGCGCACGGGCCAGCTGTTTGGCGGCATCGGCCCTGTCAATGAATGGCATGGTCCTCCTCCTGTGCCTGCCTGGACGGCCGCTTACGCCGGATAGCCCACGCTCTGGGCCAGGATCACGCGCTGGTCGGGCTCCAGCCGCATGGCGGTGGCCAGCGCGCGGCGGTCCAGCAAGCCACGCGCCACCGTGGCCAGGCCCGACGCAGCGCAGAAGAGATAGACGTTCTGGCTGATATACCCCGTATCCAGCGCAGTATAGAACTGGCGCAGAGGCTTGTCGGTCTCGTCGAGCCTGGAGAGCCGGCTGACGTAGACGAGGTTCAATGGTGCCTCGGCAACATAGTCCTGCAGGCCGGTAGCCGCGCGCAGGTCTTCGCCGATGACCAGCCGAAGGCGCCAGTCCGGCGGTTCGAGCACGTACAGGCCGTCGCGCAGCGCCACGTACAAGTCGATTTCCTGCCAGTTGCGGGTCGAAGGTGCGGTGCGCAGGCCGGTGCCCGGGCGGTTGACGCCGAAAGCGGCCCACAGCAGGGACGACAGCAGCGCGTCATCCAGGCGCCGCGAGGCGAAGTGCCGGGTCGAGCGGCGCTGCTGCAGCGCGGTCAGCAGCGGCATGCCGCCTTCGGTCTGCGGGGCCGGCAGCTTCAGGTATTCCACGCCGGCTTCGGATAAAACGATGGGATGTGTCACGTCGTGCTCCAGAAGGACGGGGGTCGGCACGGCCCCTCTGGGATTACCGTAGGCGGCGAGCGGGCGCTGCCATTTGGGATGGATCAAAGGAACGCCTGTTTGCGCGTGGGAGGTAGCAGGACATCTTCAGTTTCGGGTTCCCTGATCGGCTTTGTCGCGCTGGTGGTCCGGCCACAATGTGCAGGCCACCGGCCACGCGCCCCCCTGTGCTCTGCCAAACGCACGCCACGGCATGGCGATCCCCACGCCGTCCCACGCACTGTGCGCTCCTTGCGATACGTCAATTCCCGCCAGGACCACCTCCTAGACTTAACCAGACCTGCGCGCCCCTGGGGCAGCCCAGCCGCTTGACTATAGGAGTCGTACCATGCCAGACCAGACCGATCCAGCCTTCGAACTCGCGCGCTGCGCCGAGCAGTCCGCCCTGCGCGTATGGCTGCATTGGGATGAATCGCGCCAGATGCTGCACGCGCGGAAAAGTTACCTGGTAGAAAGGCCGGCCATTTAGCGCCCGAGCTCGCCTCACACGGCAAAGCGAAAATGGCCGCTGTGCAACACGATGTGCCGCGCACCTGTCATCTCGAACAGCGCTCCCGCGACGCGTTCAATGTCCTGGCGGTTGCTCATGAATGCCGGTAGCAAATCTTCACTGCGGTACGAACGGCGGGCAGCACCTGCAATGAGAATCGATGACCGGACGCAGCCGCCCAGCCTGGCGGCCATGCCGGAATGCGCGCCGCAGCCCGCCATGCCGGCGCAAGTCTGGCTGGACAAGCAGATCCGCGCCAGCCTGGCCCGCGCCACCGGCGGCCTATCGGTGATCTCGGCGAGCCTGGCCGGGCTCGACTGGGCACTGCAGCTCGGCATCGCCCCCGCAAAGGTGGTGCAGGCCTGGCAGGTGTGGCTGCAACACAGTATCGAGGATTCACCACGGCTGTTGCCGACCACGGCCGAGCCCCCATCCGTCGATGTCAGCGATCAACGCTTTGCCGATGCTGGCTGGCAGGACGGGCCTTATCGTTGCTGGCGCGATGCGTTCATGCGCAACGAGGCCTTCTGGGAGTCGCTGACGCAGGATATCGACGGCCTGTCGCGCCATCACCAGCACATCGTCGCCTTCTGTGCCCGGCAATGGCTTGACCTGTTCGCACCGGGCAATGTCTGGTGGATGAACCCCACTGTCGCCAGCGCCGCCTCGAGCACTTTCGGCGCCAACTTCCTGCAAGGGGCCCATCACTGGCTGCAGGACGCCAGTGAGTTGCTGTCGGAGTTGCCCGGCCTGCCCGCCGGGCGGCCCGCGCTGGAGTATTTGCCCGGGCGCGACGTGGCGCTGACACCCGGCAAGGTGGTGTTCCGCAACGCGAACCGCGACACCACACGCCTGCCTTATCGGCTGCATTCCGAATGCTTGCACAAGCTGTTCCTGGGCAACGAACTGGCCACTGGCAAGCTGTGCGTCGGCGGGCGGCCGATCGCCCTATCTGACCTCGACCTGCCGCTCTTCGTGGCCGGCACCGAGCACGACCACGGCTCGCCCTGGCGCTCCGTCTACAAGCTGCACTTGCTGACCCAGGCCGAACTGACCTTCTTGCTGACTTCGGGCGGCCACAACGCGGGCATCGTGTCGGAACCAGGCCACCCGCGCCGGCGCTACCATGTGTACACGAGATTGGCAGCCGCGCCTTACCTGAGCCCGGAGCAATTCCTCGACATGGCTGAGTACCGCGAGGGTTCCTGGTGGCCGGCGTGGCATGACTGGCTAGTGGCCCACTCGACAGAGCGCTGCACGCGACAAGCGCCGGCCCGGGATTTAGCGGACGCCCCTGGTGCCTACGTACTGGAACCCTAGATGCTCGAAGGACTGGAACAGATAAGCCCTCTGAAGTAAAGGCTTCGCGAACCCCTTACGAGAGGAGCATGCAAGAGAAGAAGGATGGAACATGACCGTGCCCCAATCGCATGGCCGGGCTCGCGCGCTTCATGCGCCCTCTGCCCTGGGCCCCGACGTACGACCGCGCGAAGTATGGGCATGGGCCATGTATGACTTTGCCAATTCCGGCTACACCACGGTGGTCATCACCGCGCTGTTCAATGCCTACTTCGTCGCCGTGGTGGCCGGCAATGCCCCCTGGGCCACGCTGGCCTGGACCGCGGCACTTTCTCTTTCCTATGCACTAGTGGTGCTCAGCGCGCCGCTAGTCGGCGCCTATGCCGACCTGCGCGCAGCCAAGAAGACACTGCTTGCCGTGACGACGGCGGGTTGCGTGGTGTTCACCGCCCTGCTCTATTTTGCACAGCCCGGCACCCTTGGTCTGGCCATCCTGTGCGTAGTGCTGTCCAACTTCTTCTTCAGCAGCGGCGAAAACCTGATCGCCGCTTTCCTACCGTCGCTTTCTACTCCGCGCGCCTTGGGTCGGGTATCGGGCTGGGGGTGGAGTCTTGGCTATATCGGTGGCCTGGTCACGTTGGGCCTATGTCTGCTCTATGTCAACTGGGCGACCGCCCGGGGCCACGTCGCCAGCCAGTTCGTGCCCGTCACCATGCTGATCACGGCGGCCATCTTTGCCCTGGCGAGCCTGCCGACCTTCCTGCTGCTGGGCGACCGCGGCGCGCCGCAGATCGCTGTGGCCGCACCGGCTGGCGAGCAGGCCATCGGCGTAGCCTGGGCCCGAGTATGGCAACGCCTGAGCCAGCTGCGGCAGTTCCGGGACCTGCGCCGCTTCCTGCTGTGCACCCTGTTCTACCAGGCCGGTATCCAGGCGGTGATCACGCTGACCGCCATCTACGCCAACCAGGCCATGGGTTTCAGCACGCAGCAGACGCTGACCCTGGTGCTGGTGGTCAACCTGACGGCAGCGGCTGGCTCCTTGCTGTTCGGCCATGTGCAGGACCGGATCGGGCACGTGCGCGCCATTGCCCTGACGCTGCTGGGCTGGATCCTGACCATCCTGCTGGCGCGCGCCGCGCGCGACGCGCCGCTGTTCTGGCTTGCCGCCAATGTGGCCGGCCTGTGCCTGGGCGCCGCCCAGTCCGCCGGACGGGCCATGGTGGGGCTGCTGGCCCCGCCCTCGCGCGCGGCCGAGTTCTTCGGGCTGTGGGGCCTGGCGGTCAAGCTGGCCTCGATCGCCGGGCCGCTGACCTATGGCATGGCAACCTGGCTGACGGGCGGCGATCACCGACAGGCGCTGCTGGTCACCGGCAGCTACTTCGTCGTCGGGCTGGGCCTGCTGTGCAGGGTCAACACCGGGCGAGGGCGGCAGGCTGCCCTGCGCGCTGAGCGCAAGGTGGGAATGGAGACCGGCAACGGCGTTGCTACTGCCATTCCCCCTTGCCAGTAATGCCATTCACCAGGCCCTCTACTCGAATTCACGCATGTGAACAAACGCCGTCGCCGAGCGAGAGCTTCCATCTTCTCGCCCATTTGAGGGCCATATACCGTTGGCCAGCAACCTGCCGTACCTGTCTTTGACGGGCTGTATCTGACGCGTCGGGGAGGTGTCAACGCCCTCCAAGCGGACACGGTCATCAAGGGCTGTACGGCGGATACATCGCCGCACTTACGCGAATGCACGCGCGGAAAAGTTACCTGGTAGAAAGGCCGGCCATTTAGCGCCCGAGCTCGCCTCACACGGCAAAGCGAAAATGGCCGCTGTGCAACACGATGTGCCGCGCACCTGTCATCTCGAACAGCGCTCCCGCGACGCGTTCAATGTCCTGGCGGTTGCTCATGAATGCCGGTAGCAAATCTTCACTGCGGTACGACCGCGCGCCGAAATGATCTTCAAGCGCCTCGGCTGTGATCTCATAGGTTGCCGGCGAGCCGTCTACTTTCGCGGCGCACTGCAGGCTTGGGCCGGTCGGACAATAATCCGGCATCTCGCCGGCAAAGTCGATCTTATGCATAGCTCTCTGGCGTACTGCCCTCCAAAGTCTGTGCCTGCCTACGCCTCCTCGGCGCGGACTAGCAGGACGGGCGCGACGGCTACTAGGGTGATCAACTGCGCGACGCTGCCCATGGCGACAACGATGCGCTGGTACATAGCGGTTTCCCACGATGCGACCCTGTGGTGATTCATGTCTGGACTGGTTTGATTCAGCGTAGGGCGGCTCAGCATTTCCCGGTTGGTGCGCATCAACCGAACGGTCAGGACATATCGCCGACTGGCCGCTGGCGGACAAGCAATATGGGGCGAACCGACTTGCTGACGACGTGCTCCGAGACCGAGCCCAGCACCATGCGCCGCACGCCACGATGGCCGTGAGTGCCCATTACGATCAGGTCCGCGCTCCAGTGATCCGCTTCCTTGACGATCGCCTCGGCAATCTTCGCAGGGGTGCCTGGCGTCTCGGCCAACCTGCTGCTCCAGCGCACGCCGGCGGCACTCAGCCGCTCGCCGGCGCGAGCCAACACCTGCTTGCCGTAGGCAATAATGTCGGCCATCAGCCACGGCCGGTCGCCCGAACTGACCTCGAGAAGCAGGTCGCTGTCGTCAACGACAAACATGGCGCTGACTTCGGCATGAGTGACCAGCGCCATGGACACTGCCTGCTCCAGGGCGTTTAAGGATGAGCGGCTACCATCGATGGCTAGAAGAATGCGGCGGTACACGGCGACCTCGGCTGCGGCTATGGTTCTTTCCAAAGTAGCGGTCGCAACGATATGAAGCTTGATGCCAGTCAACAAATCCCTAAAGTCCCTCCCGCCGGTGGGCTGGGAATTCGGACCGGGGCATCGATGCGCAGGCCCACCCGTCTTCATGCGGCCAGTCGCGGTGGGCAAGTGGTAGACGGCGCTTCGCCGCGATTCAATGCGACAGCAGCAGCGGCATCGCGTCCGCCTGCCGTTAAGCTGCCTTGTGGGGGCTTGCGTTGGATCAACTCACGGCGCCGTTTGACCACTAGTGTGAATGCGTCAGTCGCTCGCGAGCGCTGTTCAGCACCCCCTTGGAAGCTTCCCGGACGTTATCCGTTCCAAGCGGAACCTTGGCCTTGCTTAGGCGTCGGCATAAATCCGCCGAGAAGGAGTAGCACATGTCCAACGAACATGCGCAGGTTGTCTGGTTCGAAGAACTAAGGCGGGCCGATGTTCCTCGCGTCGGTGGCAAGAACGCGTCGCTGGGCGAGATGGTGGCGAACCTCGCGCCCGGAGGGGTCAAGGTTCCACCCGGGTTCGCAGTCACGGCGGATGCATACTGGCGCTTTATCCATGCGAATAGCCTGCGCGAGCCGGTGTCCAGGACGCTCGGCGAACTTGCTGAAGGCAAGGTTTCCCTCGCCGAGGCCGGGGCCGCCATTCGTCAGCTCATTCTCCGAGGCGAATGGCCCAGAGAGACGGCAGAGGCGATCCGTGTGGCTTATGAAGAGCTGAACCAAAGGACCGGACGGGTCAACATGGACGTCGCAGTCCGCTCGAGTGCGACCGCCGAGGACTTGCCGGATGCGAGTTTCGCCGGACAACAGGAAACCTTCCTCAATATCCGGGGTGATCGCGCGCTCCTTGACGCTTGCCGGCGCTGCTACGCCTCACTTTTCACCGACCGCGCGATCAGCTACAGGCAGGCGAAGGGCTTCGACCATCTGAAGGTTGCTTTATCGGTCGGCGTCCAACGCATGGTGCGATCCGACCTGAGCGGCGCCGGAGTGATGTTTTCGATAGACACCGAAACCGGCTTCGACAAGGTCGTCCTGATCAACGCCGCCTGGGGTCTGGGCGAGAGTGTCGTGCAGGGCACCGTCGAACCAGACGAATACGAGGTGTTCAAGCCACTTCTGTCCGACCCGTCGCTCACGCCGATCATCGGGAAGAAGCTCGGCGACAAGAGCCGCAAGATGGTCTACACGAGCGATAGCCGCGCTCCGACCAAATGTGTCCCGACCTCGAAGGCAGAGCGCACGTCGTTCGTGTTGGAAGACGAGGAGATTCTCACCTTGTCGCGCTGGGCTCGCGCAATCGAAGACCACTATGGCCAACCCATGGACATCGAATGGGCGAAGGACGGCGAGACCGGAGAGTTGTTCATCGTCCAGGCCAGGCCGGAAACCGTCCAGTCGCGACGCGAGGCTAGCGCTGTGAAGCGCTATCGCATCAAGAAGGCCGGCCGCAAGCTGGCATCGGGCGTGAGCATCGGGGAAGCCGTCGCGGCAGGCGCGGTCTGCGTCATCGATAGCCCAAGGGAAATGGGACGCTTCGTCGACGGCGCCATCCTCGTGACCCAATCTACGGACCCCGACTGGGTGCCCGTCATGCGGCGTGCGGCTGCCATCGTCACCGACCTTGGCGGGCGGACCTCGCACGCGGCCATCGTCAGCCGCGAACTGGGGCTTCCGGCAATCGTCGGTACGGGCAATGCGACCCATCTGCTACACGACGAGCAAGAGGTCACCGTCTCCTGCGCGGAAGGCCGCGAGGGTTTCGTCTACGAAGGCACTGCCGACTATGAAGTCGACGAAATCGACTTTGGCAGTATCCCGGCAACGCATACCAGGGTCATGCTGAACCTGGCCAACCCCGCAGCAGCGCTCCGCTGGTGGCGGATCCCGGCCGATGGCGTCGGGCTGGCGCGAATGGAGTTCGTGATCGGTAATCACATCAAGATCCATCCAATGGCGCTGGTCCGCTACGACACGCTAAAGGACGATGCCGCCAGGCAGACGATTGCCGGCTTGACAGCCGGATACGAAAGCAAGACGGAGTACTTCGTGGACCGGCTCGCGCGCGGACTGGGGCGAATTGCCGCTCTGCAGTATCCCCGTCCTGTAGTGGTTCGCATGAGCGACTTCAAGACAAACGAGTACGCGCATCTGATCGGCGGCGCGGAATTCGAGCCGCGGGAGGAGAACCCGATGCTTGGATTCCGTGGCGCGTCACGATACTACTCGCCTCGCTATCGAGAGGGCTTCGCGCTGGAATGCCAGGCGATTTGCCGCCTGCGCAGGGAGATGGGGTTCACTAATGTGATCGTCATGATTCCGTTCTGCCGCTCGGCGAAAGAGGCGGACCGCGTACTGGAGGTCATGGCGGAGAACGGCCTCGTGCGCGGCGAAGCCGGCCTGAACGTATATGTCATGTGCGAGATCCCGTCGAACGTGATCCTGGCGGGCGAGTTCGCCAAGCGCTTCGATGGCTTTTCGATCGGCAGCAACGACCTGACTCAGCTCACGCTCGGCGTGGATCGCGACTCATCAGAACTCGCGGCGTTGTTCGACGAGCAGGACGACGCCGTCAAATGGATGATCCGCAGCGTCATCGCCGAGGCGCACAAGGCCGGGGCCGAAGTCGGCTTGTGCGGCCAGGCGCCTAGCGACCACCCGGAGTTCGCTGGATTCCTTGTCGAAAGCGGCATCGATTCGATGTCGGTGAGTCCCGATAGCTTTATCGCGGTCAAGCGTCACGTTGCTGCCGCCGAGCATGCGAGGACAAGGATCTCGTATGTATGAGCGTCAGAAAGGTGAAGGATGGAAGTGATATGGCGGGAGAACCGAAGAACATTCCCTGCTGCCAGGCCATGAGTCCGATGTCCTCGCTAAAGCGGGCAGGACTTGCCCTTGCCCGCTCAGGTAACGGACGGCCGGGCAACGCTGGCCGCCCCGCTTCTCGTTGCCTGCCCCCGCCCCTATAGTGGTCCCAAGGAGACCAAGCGCCAGAATGGATCTATCCACAATCATCCACAAGACCGCAGCGGATCTGCGTGTTGCGCCAAATTTTGCCGACTATGAGGCGGAGCGTCATGGATTTTCCTGGGACGCCATCCGCAGGACCCTCGGCGCCCAACCCGATGGCGGGTTGAATATCGCGTGGCAGGCGGTGGATCGCCATGTGGAAAGTGGTGCGGGTGACAAGGTCGCATTCCGCTTTCTTTCACGGGGCGGACCGGCAGCGCGCGCCGTCACCTACGCACAGCTGGCCAGTCTCACCAATCGCTTCTGCAACGTACTGCGCGAACTCGGCGTGGGCAAGGGAGACCGGATCTTCATTCTCGCTGGACGCATTCCGGAGCTTTATACGGCCCTGCTCGGCGGTCTGAAGAACGGCTGCGTGGTGTCGCCGCTGTTCTCGGCATTCGGGCCCGAGCCGATCGCCACGCGACTGAACCTCGGCAAGGGCTCGGTGCTGGTCACCACCGACCAACTCTTCATGCGCAAGGTCGCCGCATGGCGCGACCGCATGCCGAGCCTCAAACACATCCTGCTGGTCGCGGAAGACGGCGGCTCCACCGCGATACCGGGGACGCTTGACCTGGCTGCAATGATGCGCAGCGCGACCGACGCGTGCCAGATCACGCCTACCACGTCCGAAGACATGGCGCTGTTGCATTTCACCAGCGGCACGACCGGCACGCCAAAGGGGGCCGTGCACGTCCATGGCGCCGCGCTCACCCACTGGGCAACCGGCAGGTATGCGCTCGATCTTCATGCGGACGACATCTATTGGTGCACCGCCGATCCGGGTTGGGTGACCGGCACATCCTACGGTGCCATCGCGCCATTGCTGCATGGCATAACGTCTATTGTGGACCTCGAAGAATTCGACGCGCAGCGCTGGTACGGAATCCTTCACGACGAAGGCGTCACGGTCTGGTATACGGCGCCGACCGCGATCCGCATGCTGATGAAGGCGGGAACCGAAGCAGCCAGAGTGCGTGCTTTCCCGCGACTGCGGTTTATCGCCAGTGTCGGCGAGCCCCTGAACCCAGAGGCCGTCTGGTGGGGCAAGAACGTGCTGGGCCTGCCGATTCACGACAACTGGTGGCAAACGGAAACGGGGGGCATCATGATCGCCAATACGCCAGCCTTTGATATCAAGCCTGGCTCGATGGGCCGGCCGCTTCCCGGCGTGGATGCTGCCATCGTGCGGCGTAACGAAGACGGGCGCGCCGAACTGATCGATAGCCCCGGAACCGAGGGCGAGCTTGCACTCAGAAGCGGTTGGCCGTCAATGTTCCGGGCTTATCTCAACGAGGAAGCGCGCTACCGCAAGTGCTTCGCACACGAATGGTACCTGACCGGCGACCTGGCTCGCCGCGATACCGACGGCTACTACTGGTTCGTCGGCCGCACTGACGACGTCATCAAGTCGTCCGGACACCTGATCGGCCCCTTCGAGGTCGAAAGTGCGCTGATGGAGCATCCGGCCGTCGCCGAAGCCGGCGTCATCGGCAAGCCGGATCCGGTTGCGGGAGAAGTGGTGAAGGCATTCGTATCGCTCAACAAAGGCTTTGAACCTTCTGAAGCGCTGCGCCTGGAGCTTCTTGGTCATGGCAGGAGCCGCCTCGGCGCGTCGGTGGCCCCCAAGGACATCGCCTTCCTTGCGGAATTGCCACGAACACGCAGTGGCAAGATCATGCGCCGATTGCTGAAGGCACGGGAACTTGGCCTGCCGGAGGGGGACACCTCCACGCTTGAGACCGGATCATGATGGACATCGAGCATCCCGCCCCGCCGCCACCTTCCGGACCGGTGCCCTATGACAAGGCCTTCGCGCTTACGCTGCTGCGCGACATGGTACGTATTCGCCGTCTTGAGGAGACATGCGCGCAGCGCTACGGCGAGGGCAAGATACGCGGCTTCCTGCATCTGTACATTGGCGAGGAAGCCGTATGCGTTGGTGTTCTCCATGCGCTCGCCCCCGACGACAATGTGGTCGCCACCTATCGGGAGCACGGGCATGCGCTGGTTCGCGGCATGGACATGCGCGTGCTGATGGCCGAAATGTACGGCAAGCAGGAGGGCTGTGCGCGAGGCCGCGGCGGCTCGATGCACCTGTTTAGCCGCGCTGCCCGGCTCTTCGGGGGCAATGCCATCGTGGGCGCAGGTCTCCCGCTGGCGGTCGGCCTTGCGCTCGCCGGACAAATGCAGGGCAGCCAGCGTGTCACCGCCTGCTTCTTCGGCGACGGAGCGGTCGCCGAAGGCGCGTTCCATGAATCGATGAACCTGGCCGCATTGTGGAAGCTCCCGCTTTTGTTCTGCTGCGAAAACAATCTCTATGCGATGGGGACGGCTCTTGAGCGTCATGAGTCCCAGACAGACCTCTGCGCCAAGGCAGCGTCCTACAACATGCGGGCTTTCGCGGCCGACGGAATGGACGTGGTCGCCGTCTGCGAAGCTGCCCGGAATGCCGTGGCCAGCGTCCGGGGCGGCACGGGGCCGGTGTTCCTTGAACTGCGCACCTATCGCTTCCGCGCTCACTCCATGTACGACCCGGATCTGTACCGCCAGGCGGCCGAGGTCGAGGCGTGGAAGACACGCGGTCCCATTCATACGTTCACCGCGCGGCTGAAGGCGGAAGGCAAGCTGACGGAAGACGAGTTTCTCTTGCTGGACACCGACGCTGGTGCGGAGGTTGCGAGGGCCGAGGCCTTTGCCGAGGCGGGCACCCTGGAGCCTGTCGAGGATCTGCTGAAGGATGTTTACTCACCGGCAGGCGGTACCCCATGAGCTTGCGCCTCAGCTACCGGGAGGCCGTGCGCGAAGCCCTGCGCGAGGCGCTTGCCAAGGACCCCCGCGTCTTCCTGATGGGCGAGGACGTCGGCCGCTACGGCGGCAGTTATGCGGTCTCCAAGGGGCTGCTGGCCGAGTTCGGCCCGGAACGCATCCGCGATACACCTCTTTCGGAACTCGGCTTCACCGGCGCCGGCATCGGCGCGGCCCTGGGCGACATGCGCCCCATCGTCGAGGTGATGACCGTCAATTTCAGCCTGCTCGCACTCGACCAGATCGTTAATACCGCAGCCTTGTACCGCCATATGTCTGGTGGGCAGTTCTCCGTACCGCTGGTGATCCGGATGGCCACCGGGGCTGGCCGCCAGGTCGCGGCCCAGCACTCTCACAGCTTCGAGGGCTGGTATGCCAGCATACCCGGCCTCAGGATCCTGGCGCCCGCCACTGTGGAGGACGCACGCCGCATGCTGGCGCCGGCATTGGCCGATCCCGACCCGGTGCTGATCTTCGAGCATGCAGGCCTGTACAACGTGGAAAGCGAGATTCCGGAAGCGTCCGTAGTAGATATCCACTCGGCACGGGTCAGGCGGCCCGGCAAGGACGTGACCCTGATCGCGTATGGTGGTGGCCTGCCCAAGGCGATGCAAGCCGCCGATTCGCTTTCGGCCCAGGGAATCGATGCCGAGGTGGTCGATTTGCGCGTCCTGCGTCCGCTGGACGATGCGACCATCATGGCCTCCGTCGCAAAATGCCGTCGTGCGGTGATCGTCGACGAGGGCTGGCGCAGCGTCAGCCTCGCCGCGGAGCTGATGGCGCGCATCGTCGAGCAGGTTTTCTATGAACTCGACGCACCTGTCGCGCGGGTCTGTTCTGCGGAGGTACCGATTCCTTATGCCAGGCATATGGAAGAGGCCGCCCTGCCCCAGGCGGACAAGATTGCAACCGCCGCCAGCCAGCTGATCGCATGAGCAAGCCGGCAGCCCTCACTTCCAGCGCCCGCAACCGGCGCATCGCTCCGGCGAGGACAACATGATCGAATTCCGCCTCCCCTCGCTGGGCGCAGACATGGACGAGGGTACGCTGCTCGAATGGGCCGTGCAGCCCGGCGACACCGTGAAGAAGGGGCAGATCATCGCCGTGGTCGACACCAGCAAGGCTGCGATCGAGGTGGAGACGTGGCACGACGGTGTCGTCGCCGAGCTTCTGGTTTCGCGGGGAGACAAGATTCCCGTCGGCACGTTGATGGCGACCTTCCTTGAACCTGGCGAAACACCAGGCGCCCTGCAGCGCGCGTCTGGGCCAGAGCAGGCGAGCGGCACTCCGGGTCGACGCATGGTGTCCCCGGCAGCGCGCAAGCTCGCACTGGAACAGGGGATCGACGTCGCAGCCCTCACCGGCACCGGGCCGGGAGGCGCGGTAACGCTGGCCGATGTCGAGCAAGCGGCGCACAAGCCCTCCGCCACGCCAGGCGACCGATCGGCCGAGATCCGCAAGACAATTGGCGCCGCGATGGCGCGAGCCAAGCGCGAGATTCCTCATTACTACGTCGCAGAGACGATTCCGTTGCGGACTGCGCTCGCCTGGCTCACCCGGGAAAATGCTGGCCGATCCATGAGCGAGCGCGTCCTCCCAGCGGTCTTGCTGATCAAAGCCGTCGCAGTTGCGCTCAAGCGCTTCCCCGAGTTGAATGGATTCTTCCGCAACGGTGCCTTCAGCGCCGCAACGGCGGTGCACGTCGGGATCGCGATATCCCTCCGCCAGGGCGGCCTGGTGGCGCCGGCGCTGCTGCATGCCGACAGCAAGCCAGTTGCACAACTGATGCAGGAACTGGCCGACCTGGTCAGGCGCTGTCGCGCTGGTTCCCTCAGGCGTGCCGAATTGTCCGAGCCTACCATTACCGTTACCAATCTCGGGGATCAGGGCGCGGAACAGGTGTTCGGGGTCATCTATCCTCCACAGGTGGCGCTGGTGGGTTTTGGTCGCATCATTGAGCAGCCATGGGTGGAAGACGGTGCGGTGACAGTGATGCCAGCCCTGACAGCCACCCTCTCGGCCGACCATCGTGTCTCGGACGGTCATCGCGGCGCACTCTTTCTCACCGAACTACGAGAACTGCTACGACATCCTGAGGAGTTTGACCGATGAACAACGCCAGTATCCGCGCCATCGTCGTATCCACGTTGCGCGAGATCGCCCCTGAAATCGAGCCGCAGGCCCTGCGCCCGGATCGTCCGCTGCGCAGGGAGGTCGATCTTGATTCCATGGACTGGCTCCGCTTCCTGCTCGCCCTGCACGAGACATTGAAAGTGGAAATCCCGGAGTCCGACTACAGCCGGCTCGTCACGCTTGACGATGTCGTTTCCTACCTGGAAGCCGCAGCAGCACGTTGAGCCTGCTTCGGGCCGAAGCCGAGAGAACGCCGTGTCCTGCACGCCCGGCACACATGGCACGGGAGGGAAGCCCTTCGCGGAACAGTGGTGGTACGTGTGCCGGCAGGCAAGCCAAAAGCATCGGGGGCAATCATGCCAGACTACTATGTGAACAGGCCGTCTCCCGGACCGAGACCCATCTGGGTGGAACGTTATCCCCCAGGCGCGCCTGCGGAGGTCGACGTCCATCGCTCTGCTTCGCTTGCCGACATGCTCGTGGGGATGAATACCCTGTTCAGGCTATTGCTCGACGCACCGGGTTTTGCGGAAGCCTGCCGGGCAAACGCCCGCAACCTCAAGGTGGCAGTTGCCGGCGGAAGACGCAATGAATGACAGGCGCGATCCTACTATCCCTTGTGCCCCCCAACCGGGGCTTGCCGATGCGCAACGCCTGCTTGGCATCGTACGCGCGCTGGCGGCTGAGCTGCGGCCCGGTGCGCAGGACGTCAGCACGTTGGGGATAGATCATTCGCTCGAGCGCGATTTCGGCCTGGACAGCTTGGCGCGGGCGGAGCTGCTGACACGTATCGAGCACGAATATGGCAGCAGGATCAATGAAGAAGCACTCATGGCCGCCGATACACCTCGTGACCTGCTCAGTCTGGCAGCGCATGGGGCAGCAGCGGCCATTCCCGCCACGATGCCCGCGGTTCCCGTGGTGCAAGGTGCGGCCAGGACGGCAGCAGCCAACCGGCCGCCAGACAGTGCCGCCACGCTAATGGATCTGATTGACTGGCATGCGGCGTCGCATGGCGATGAGCTATACGCCACCCTCCAGGGGAGCGGCGACCTTAGCTACGGGTCAATGCGGGCGGGCGCGCTTGCCGTAGCCACTGGCCTGGCGCGGCAGGGCCTGGCTGCAGGTGACCGGGTGGCCCTTATGCTGCCGACCGGACGCGACTTCTTCGACGTATTCTTCGGCGCGCTTTATGCGGGTTGCATCCCCGTCCCGCTTTATCCGCCCGCGCGCCTTTCCCAGATCGAGGACCACATGCGGCGCAGCGCCGGGATCCTTGCCAATGCCGAGGCTGCCATCCTCGTGACTGCGCCACCGGCCAAGCCCCTGCTACGCCTGCTGCGCCCACAGTGCGCGGCGCTGCGCCAGATCCTGGCGCCTGCCGATCTCAGCGCCGCTGGTGACGCACCGAGCGACGCATGGCGCCGGCGAGCGGATGACATTGCCTTTCTGCAATACACTTCCGGCAGCACGGGCAACCCAAAAGGGGTCGTGCTGACGCATGCCAGTCTACTGGCCAACTTGCGGGCGATGGAGCGTGCCGCGCATGTTACTGCGGCCGATGTCTTTGTGTCGTGGCTGCCGCTGTACCACGACATGGGCCTGATCGGCGCCTGCATGGGGAGCCTGCAGGTCGGATTCCGCCTGGTGCTGCTGTCGCCCACTGATTTCCTGACGCGCCCTGCCTCTTGGCTGTGGGCCATTCACCAGCATCGCGGCACGTTGTCCGCGGCGCCGAACTTCGCCTACGAGCTCTGCGCGAGCAAGATTGATGAAAAGGATCTTGCCGGCCTGGACCTAAGTTCGTGGCGCCTGGCATACAACGGTGCTGAGCCGGTCAGCTCCGAAACCATTGACAGCTTTACCGCACGCTTTGCCAGGTATGGCTTCGATCGCGCCGCCATGACCCCTGTATACGGCCTCGCCGAGTGCTCGGTCGGACTCGCGTTCCCGCCGGCAGGACGTGGGCCGTGCGTCGACCAGGTCGATCGGGAGACGCTCGCGCGCCAGGGTATCGCCCGTGCGCCGGACCGGTCGGAGCGCAAGGCGCTCAAGCTGGTCTCCAGCGGCCTGCCGTTGCCGGGACATCAGATCCGCATCGCCGATCTAGCCGGCCACGAGTTGCCCGAACGCTCCCTGGGGCATGTCCAGTTCCAGGGCCCGTCCGCGACCACGGGCTACTTCCGCAACCCCGACGCCACGGCGGGCCTGTTCGATGGCCCATGGCTGAAGACCGGCGACATGGGCTATATCGCAGCCGGCGAGCTTTATCTGGCAGGGCGCCTCAAGGACATCATCATTCGCGCCGGCCAGCACCTGTTTCCGCAGGAACTCGAGGAGGCGATCAGCCGGGTAAGCGGTGTGCGCAAGGGCGGTGTCGCGGTCTTCCCCGCCACCGATGCGCGCTCCGGTACCGAGCGCCTGGTCGTTCTGGCCGAGACCCTTGAAGAGAACGACGATGCCCGCAGCCAGATACGCACGGAAATCAGCCATCTGGCGGTCGATTTGATGGGCATGCCTGTCGACGAAGTGCTGCTGGCGCCGCCGCGCACGGTACTGAAGACGTCCAGCGGAAAGCTGCGCCGTGCCGCCTGCCGGGAGTTGTATGAACGGGGCGAGATCCATGGCACGCCGCGCGCGCCCTGGCGTCAATTGCTACGAATTGCCATCTCTGGCGCAAGCATCCAGTTCGCGCGCTTCCTGCATCAAGCTTCAGCGTGGCTCTGGGCTGCCTGGGTATGGACGGTTTGCGTTGTGTTTGCCCTGCCGGCTTGTCTGATGGTGGTGCTTTTGCCGGGGCGCCCACTGCGCCGGCGGAGCGCGCGAGCCAGCGCCCGGCTCGGTCTCGCGCTGACGGGGTTGTCTCCGAAGATCGAAGGCCTGCCCGAGCTCGGCCGGTCGGCACCGGTCGTCATCGTGGCCAACCACGCCAGCTACACCGATGTGATTTTGCTCACGGCAGTGCTGCCTCCCCACTTCACCTTTGTGGCGAAGCAGGAGCTGCAGCGGAGCCAGCCGCTGGCGCTGCTGCTGGGCAGGCTTGGCTGCGCCTTCGTTGAGCGCTTCGACCCCGCACGTGGGGTCGAAGATACCAGTGCGCTGGAGAAGCGAATCATCGGGGGCGAATCCCTCGTCTTCTTTCCGGAGGGCACGTTCCGGCGAGAGCCCGGACTGATGCCTTTTAGACTGGGGGCGTTCCGGTGCGCCGCCCGCGCGCGGGCACCGGTTATTCCCATCGCCCTGCTCGGCACTCGCTCATTGCTGCGGGACGGGCGCTGGTGGCCGAGTCATGCATCGTTGGCGTTCATTGCGAGCGAAGCGGTCTTCGCATCAGGCGATGACTGGCAAGCAGTATTGCGGCTGCGCGACGCGGCTCGCGACAAGATCCGCGCGAGGCTTCAGGAGCCAGACGCGGCAGCTTGATCCGCCATCTTGGGCGACTACCGCGCCCGCTTGAGTTGCTGGCCATCTTCGTGGCGGGCGTCGTGTAAGCAGATGACCATCGGCCCCCGGTACGGCGGAATCCTTGGGCGCTGAGTACCGGGAAGCGTTGCCTGCCCGTCCCGCGACACAAGTGACGCGCTCGGCTTTCCGGATCGCGCGGTCGGGTTGGGGAGGCAATGCATGGCTCTTTGATGCAGAGCAAATCGAAACCGCCATCGCTTGCCAAAGTAGAAAGCACCCGGCGTGCACCGCGCCGTCATTCCAGGAGATCATGATGAGCAACCTAAGACGCTATGACCCCTTCTCGATCGAACCGCTTGGCGATGTGCTGCAGAGCATGTTGCGCAACTGGCGAATTGCGCCGGACACATCCTTGCCCTTCAAGGTCGACGTCGCCGAGTCCGACGCCAGCTACACCATCGCCGCTGATCTGCCGGGGGTGAAGAAGGAAGACATCAACGTCACCGTAGACCGCGGCACTGTGATGATCTCGGCCAAGCTCGAGAGGGCGTCTGAAGAACGGGAAGGTGATCGCGTGATCCGGCAGGAGCGCTACAGCGGATCCATGCAACGCGCCTTCACGCTGGGCGGCAACATCGATTCGGACAAGATCGACGCCAGCTTCCAGAACGGTGTGCTTCGGCTCGTACTTCCAAAGAAGGACGCTTCACCGCAACAGCGCGTCACCATCCGCTGAAGCCGGCGTGGCAACGAGATTGTGATGCGAGTTCAGGATATCTGTCCGACGAAGGCCGTGCGCATTACCATGTCCAACGCAGCGCTGCTACCGGTACGGGTGCGGACCGGTGCCGCACCGACGTCGCCGAAGGGATGACGGGTGGGCTCGTGGCGATCTGCCATTGCCGACGGGATCCAGCGCCCCGGCGTGCCGACTCCGTTCCACGCACACTTCGATGGCCGCCCCAATCAATCTGTGGCAGTACTATTGTAACGGCGCCATATCTCATCAAGGTGCAAGAAATGAAATCGGATTACCAGGTTCAGAAGGACGTCGAGGAGGAACTCGACTGGGATCCCGCAATTGACGCGGCGTCCATCGGCGTTGAGGTCCATGATGGGATCGTCACGCTAAATGGACACCTGTCCAGTTTCGCTGAGAAGCTTGCAGCCGAGCGGGCTACGGAACGCGTCTCGGGCGTGCGCGGCGTCGTCGTCAAGCTTGACGTGAGTCCGCCCAGCGCTTTCCCCGACGAAGCCATTGCCCACGCGGCACGCGACGCATTGGAGTGGCACGTCCACGTGCCGTCGGACGCTATCAAGGTGCGCGTGGAGCGCGGCTGGGTCACGCTGTCCGGAAACGTCAACTGGGGCTACCAGAAGAATTTGGCTGAACGCACAGTGGGCCAGCTCCGTGGGGTGGTCGGGATCATCAACAACATCCGGATGAACGAAAGGACTGCGCCGCCAGATGTCGAGAATCGCATCGAGGAGGCACTACGCCGCCATGCCCTTCGCGAGGCACACCATATCAGCGTCAAGGTCAAAGACGGCACTGCCACGTTGACCGGCCGCGTGGATTCGCTGGCGGAGCGTCGCGCTGCCGTCGGAGCCGCGTGGTCTGCGCCGGGCATCTCGGCGGTGATCGATCAGCTGGAAGCCAGGCCGTGACGCCTGAATGGCGATCAAGTACGGAGGGCAATCACCGGGCACCCGGATAGCCACACGGCCTAGTATGCAGCTGAAGCGGCAGTTAGACGTGTGGCCGGGCTGAGTTCGGCATCACCGTTCATTAGAACGGCAAGGGACACGGACTGGGAAGACGACTGGTCGAGAAGATGAGGGCGCGCCCGCGTTCTTGCTTAGGGTTGCGTCATCGCAATCGGCGCGCACGGCCGTCAGCGTACGCTGGTAGCAGGCAAGCTGCTCGCCCCGTGCAAGCGACAGACGGCGGCGGCGTGGCGGCGTCCCATACCGACGTGCTGAGCGCGAGATATAGCCGGGCTCAAGCTAACGTCCGACCATCGAAGTTGCTGCGGGCGCGGCGCAAGCCGATCGAATAGGGCTTCGGGGTCAAGAATCCGGTCCGTCAACGGCCTCTGCTGATCGCATCGAGGAGTTGGCGGCCTTTCCCAGTCACGCGGATCTGCCTGCGCTCCGGTGTCGCAGCTTCGAGACGAACCAGCTGGCGCTCGACAAGGGTACCAATGTCGGCGGGGTCCAGCTCACGGTTTCCTTCCGCGTCACCGAGAACAATCAGGGCTGCTATCTCGTGCGGGCTCAGCATCTCTGTCTCCGGCAGTGTTTGATCGGTCATGCCTGGTACGCCGCAGCAGCCTCGCCTAGCCGCCGGGCCGGTCGCCGGCACGTGTCTGACACTATAGAAGTCGAGGTCCCATGGGAGTCACCAGATTCCGGTGTGTTTGCGCTCGATCAAATTGAATTGCCGCATTGAGCAGCACCTGCCTGGCTCGAATCACAGTCGCTTAAGCGGCCTAACTGTGAAGGCAAAATGGGTCCAGCTCATGGCAGGGTTGTTGCGGCGCCAGGTAAGCGCGAGACGGTAGCCGATTCTCGCGGGTCCTGGCGCCGGCCTGAGAACTCGGTCTAACCGTGCCTTACACCAGCACCTCTTCCGCAGGCACAAACGCACAGCCGTGCGCACGCGCGACTGCCGCATAGGTGACGTTGCCGCGACAGACATTCAAGCCGGCGCGCAGGCAAGGATCTTCTCCGAGCGCGCGCGACCAGCCCTTGTCGGCAATCGACATTGCATAGCCGATGGTGGCATTGTTCAAGGCAAAGGTGGACGTCCTGGCAACGGCCGCCGGCATGTTGGTCACGCAATAGTGCAGCACATCATCGACGACATAGATTGGTGCCGTATGGCTGGTGGGTCGGGATGTCTCAAAGCAACCCCCTTGATCGATCGCCACGTCCACCACCACCGAATTGCCCTTCATGCGGGCAACCATAGCGCGCGTCACTAGCTTGGGTGCTTCGGAGCCGGGCACCAAGACCGCACCAATGACCGCATCAGCCGTGAGGAGCGCGCGCTCGATGGAGTCCGCGCTGGAAAAGAGCGTGACTAGTCGATTGCCGTAGACAAGCCCCAGATGCCGCAGGCGATCGATGTTCCGGTCCAGTACTGTGACACGCGCGCCCATGCCCACGGCAATATGAATCGCATTGGTGCCCACCACGCCAGCGCCAATCACCACCACATGGGCCGGCGCAACCCCCGGCACGCCGCCTAGTAGCAGGCCCATGCCACCCTGCGGCTTCTCGAGATAGGCGGCAGCCACCTGCACGGACATGCGGCCGGCCACCTCGCTCATGGGCGCCAGCAAGGGAAGGCTGCCGTCCGGCGCCGCCACGGTCTCGTACGCAATGCAGATGGCGCCGGAGTTCAGCAAGTCCATGGTCTGCTCGCGATCCGCCGCCAGATGCAAGTACGCATACAGGATCTGCCCGGGCCTAAGCAGCGCCCGCTCGCCCGGTTGCGGCTCCTTCACTTTCACGATCATCTCCGCCGAGCCGTATACCTCCGCTGCATCTCCGGCCAGCTTGGCACCGGCCAGCACGTAGGAATGATCGGTAAGGCCGATTGCGGTGCCGGCGCCGGCCTGCACTACCACCTTGTGACCGCGGCTGACCAGTTCGCGTACGCTGGCCGGGGTGAGACCAACCCGGTACTCCTGATCCTTGATTTCCTTTGGTACGCCGATTCGCATAGCACTGGCTCACACTGGTGGCAATTACGGTTCCGCATAAGGTGCTTGAACCCGTCCACGGCGACCGTGGTTCTCGCCATTTCAAAAACACGCACGAGCACCTACATGCGCATGGCCGATGTGGTTCCCTTCGCGTTCAATAGCGCAAAATGCTTGCTGATATGTGAACGGCCGTTTCTCTACAAGGAGCAGGCTCATTCAAATGCCTTCCTTTCATAGGGAATCTTCACTTCCAGACAAAAGCCCTCTCCGGGCGCACTATCGACGGAGACTGTGCCGCCGAGTAAGCGTGCACGCTCCCGGATACCGAGCAGTCCGAGAGATTTCCGGGGCTCATCGTTGGCCGGCTTTTTGTCCCAACCAATACCATTGTCTTGCACCTGCAACTCCAATTGCCCTTGAGCACGCGTAACGTGAATATGCACGGCCGTCGCGTTGGCATGCCGGACGACATTGCTCAACGCCTCCTGGGCGATACGGAACATTGCAATTGCCACTTGCTCGGACACGTCGGCATCCGCGCCGTCGACAGTCACGGATAGCCCATAGCGTTTGGCGCAGTCATTGGCAAGCCACTCAATAGCCGGCAGCATCCCCAGCTCATCAAGCAAAGCGGGCCGCAGGTCGCTTGCTATTCGCCGCACCGAGGCCACGGTTTCGTCGATGACGACGTTCATGGCCGCAACCTCCTCCAGCAGGCATTCAATACTCCTTCCCTCTTTCAGGTCGGCGCCAAGCATGGCGAGATCCATTTTCATGGCACTCAGGCGCTGACCAAGATCGTCGTGTAATTCGCGTGCGATCCGACGCTTTTCCTCCTCGCGAGTGACGAGGATACTATCCGACAGGTGTTGCAATTCCTCGCGCGAATGCCGCATTGCCTCCTCGGCTCGTACGCGTTCGGTGATATCGCGCAGCATCACTGTGTACAGCTTGGTACCTCGATCGGCAACCTGTGAGATTGATGCTTCTATGGGAAACTCGCTGCCGTCACGCCGTAAGGCGTATAGCGCACGCTGGCGTCCCATTTCGCGGTCCGAAACACCGGTAACACCGAAGCGGCGAACATGCTCTTCGTGAGCGGGCCTGAAGCGTTCTGGAATAAAGTCGGCCAACGAACGACCGATCGCCTGGCCGGCAGGCCATGCAAACAGTTTCTCTGCCATGGGATTGAACTGGATGACCCTCTGGTCGCTATCGACGCTAATGATCGCTTCCATGGACGACCGAATGATGCCCGCCAAGCGCGCTTCGCTTTCCTTCACGCGTTGCAAATTCGTGCGAAGCGCCTCGTCGGCACGCGCACGTTCGGTAATGTCTCGCAGCATGACGGTGAACAGCCTGGTCCCGCCCTCAACCGTCTGCGAAATGGACGCCTCGATCGGGAACTCGCTGCCATCCCGGCGCAAAGCAAAGAGCGCGCGTTGACGCCCCATTTGCCGCTCCGACACTCCCGTGATACCAAATCGGCGCACATGCCCTTCATGAGCAGCCCGAAAGCGCTCGGGGATGAAGTCCCCAAGCGGCCGGCCGATAGCCAGTTCGGCTGGCCACGCGAACAGGGTTTCCGCCATGGGGTTGAAGAGCACCACGCGCTGTTCGCTGTCCACGGTGATAATCGCCTCCACGGATGAACGGATGATCGCCGACAAGCGTGCTTCATTTTCCACCACGTTGCGGCTTTCCCCACCCGACAGATAGCGGGATCGCCGCCGGTGAATCAGGAACAGGCCAACGGCAAATCCGATTCCGGCGCCCAGCGATGCGAACAGCGCAGACGAGACCTCCCAATACTGCTGGACTCTGGCTTGTAGCAGATACGACAGCGCCGCAAATAGCACGACTGTGCCACTGCCGATCGCGATGTCGATAGCATTAGGAGGCAATCCTTTTAGCGACAGAGGCTTGCCCTCGGGGGCGAAAGGGCTAGTCATGCGGGGCAGAATCCGATCGATACGGTGCCTTTTAGGGCTATTCTGCACACCAATATAGCTTGCCTATTACCAATCGCAACCACAGAATGTGTCCTGCGCGACATATTTCTTGGCGGCGGTTGTTAGCAAGGAACGTCTAAGCCTGGAAATGTTGTTGGTATAGGCGATGAACATCTGGCTGCCGGCAAAGCCCGGTTCCTGTGCTGACCAACGTTGCTGAAGCCGCCGCCAATCCATAATGGAAAGCCTCGGAGACTGAAGTGTTACGGTTGAGGGCCCAAACCATTGCCCCGACGAAACTGTCCCCTGCCCCGATCGCGCTGCTTACAAGCGCAGGAAGCGCTTGTGCACGTAACGTAACATCCCGAGTGACCAACAGCGCGCCGAGCGGGCCGAGAGTGAGAACAACCATTTCGGCCTGGCCGCGCTCGACAATCCCGCAGGCGGCATCGCGCCATTCGCACTCGTGCAGCAACGGCAAGCCGGTCAATTCCCTGAGTTCCGCCAGGCTCGGTTTCACGAGAGTGACGCCCTCCTCCAGTACGGAAACGAGTGCGGGCCCAGAGGTATCGACGATGATCCGAATGCCGCGCGCGCGAGCTTCGCGTGCGAGTATCGCGTAGAAGTCCGCAGGAACGCCGGAGGGCAGGCTGCCGCTCATGACGAGGTAACGCGGCGGCGTCGGGAGGGCCTGGATGTACGCGATGCACCTCTCCCATTCGTTCTTTGCAACAAATGGTCCTGGCAAAATGAAGCGGAACTGGCGACCGGTCGAGGACTCGCTGACGGAGAAGTTTTCGCGAGTATCACCGGCAATCCCGAGGCAGACCGCTGGCACGTGCTCAGCCTCCAGCAACTGCTGCAACAACTGGCCGGTAGCTCCCCCGGCAAGAAACACCGCAAGGCAGTCGCCGCCGAGACGGTGAATTACCCGGGCAACATTGATGCCTCCGCCACCAGGATCTCTTCTCGCATCACTACACCTTAGCTTGCAGGTGTCGTTCATGCGGTCGACAGCAGTCGCGACATCCACCGCCGGATTTGGTGAAATCGTCAAGATGTCAGTCATTGGCTATAGCAAGCTGGTTCATGGTGCCCCCGCGCAACGTCGTAAAGCGTTTTGCAAGCGCCGTTTCTAACGAGCGTCCCGAGCGACCACACGCTGCCCTTCCGCTAGGTCGTTGGACGGATACCGAATCAGTGGAAGCTCATTGGGAAGCACGGCGTCCTTCCAGAAATGCCACTTCAACGTGGTCACCAACCTGCAGCTGCAGCAACGATGCCAGTCTCGCGGAAATGACCACGCCGTCGGTACGGATCTCCCGGCGTCCCGATGTATAGCCCACCACCTCACGCAGTTCTGACCCGGCGTCGAGGCCGGTGACTTCCGCGCGCTTGGTCCTGTGGCCATGACGTAGCCAGACCGGCGCCACCCGGAAGCCCTCGGCGCGCAGGACGCCGGGAAACGCCGCCATATCGAAGACTGCGCTGTCCGGCTGCGTGTCGGCAAAGACGAGCGCCACGTCGTCGTGCTGGACTCTCCCGAACTGCAATGCGAGTATCTCGCCCACCCCGTCCAAACCGAACCTGCCAACGATCATGAGGCCCACGGCCAGAGCAATCCCAGTCATGGAGAGCAGGGCACGTCTCGACGCCTCACCTGGTAGCGCCCGGATCTGGTCGGCGACCAGCAGTGGCGCCCGCTTGACGCTCGCGAACACATCGGCAAACCGGTGTGCGGTGTAGTAGCGTTCCTGCGCCCGCATCAGCGAATGCCAGGCGCCCTGCATGCCAATCAATACAGCAACGCCGCAGCTCACCACCAGCGCGGTGGCAGCCATGAGTTGCGCTCTTTAAGCGAAACAGCAGTCTGCGACCTTTCGTGCCAGATCGGTCAGCAGCCGCGCGCATGCCGGCGTCCATGTTGCCTATGCTGGGCGGGCTTCAGGCTTGACCAGTACCACAGGGCATGGCGTGTGTGCGATGACGCGGCTCGCAACCGAGCCCACGATCGCATCAAGGAATGCGCCGCGCCCGTGCGTCCCCATGACGATGGCCAAGGCATTGATAGACCTCGCGTACGCGACAATACGCTCGGGAGCAAAGCCAACCAGGCCCTGCCATACCGTCGGCACGCCCGCATTTTGCAGGATGTCGATCACGGATTTCATAACGCGCGCGCTTTCCTCGGTATGCCAGGCCTCAAGGTCGCCCTTGCCGATGTAGGACTTTACCTCACCGGAAACGTCTGGCATACAGTGCACCACGTGCACGTGGAGGTCTTCCCTGAATAGTCTCCCCTTCGCGAGCCATTCCGCAGCGGCATCACTGTAGACTGAGCCGTCTGTTGCAAGGACAACATTTGCCATTTCACCCTCCGCTTCAGCATGGGCATGTCGAGCTTTGTCCAGCTCCGGTTGCCCTGAGTCGATTTCGATAACCGCCGCCTATGCATTGCCGACTGCACTCCTTCTTAACGTATACCCGCAGGAGGACTGGTACTTGACATACATCAACAGCGGCGCACCAACCGGACTGCACCAATCCCCACACTAGATTCCGCGTCGGTTGGCACTTCCCAGGAGATGACCGACCGGGCGCATAATGATCACTCTCCGCCGCTCGCCATTGCTGCGCCATGATTGGCGACCCAGAGTGATGGGTCATCAGGCGAATGGCAACGCCACAAGCCCGCAGCAGGCGCTCGGGCGCTCCACCAGGGCCCTCAATGCCGTATGCGTACTGGATATCGCGACATTGACCTCGGTCTGCTGCCAGTCGCAGTTGGCACACTGAGTGGCGGCATGCTGCTGCTCGCCTTCGGCCATGATGGCGCCGCGGGCATGTCCTGGGCAGTGGGCGCATTGGCCACCACGGCAGCCTTGCTGGTTGCCATGGTGCGATCACTGCGGCGCAAGCAAGCTGGTGTCGATATCCTCGCGCTCCTGGCGATCGGGCTGGCGCTTATGCTTGGCGAGTTTCTCGCCGCCGCCGTGCTCGCCTTGATGATTGAAAGCGGCAAGGCACTGGAGGCTTATGCGCAGGCGCGTTCCCAGCGTGAGATGAGCGCTCTGCTCAGTCGTGCCCCGCAGTTTGCCAACCGGTTCGAGGATGGTGAATGGCGTACCGTCTCGCTGGAGGCCGTCCGACCGGGCGATCGCCTCCTGGTCCGACAGGGAGAATTGGTGCCGGTCGATGGCGCGCTGGTGGGACAGGCGCTGCTGGACGAATCTGCACTGACCGGAGAATCGCTGCCGGTAAGACGTGAACCTGGTGAGACCGCGCGCAGCAGTGTGCTGAATGCCGGCGCTCCATTTGAGATGGTGGCGGCCACGACCGCATCGGACAGCACCTTCGCCGGGATTGCCAGGCTGGTGCAAACCGCCCGCGCTGAACGCCCGCCCGCGGCTCGGCTGGCTGACCGTTACGCTCTGTGGTTCGTGCCAGTCACCCTGCTGGTTTCCGGGATCGCCTGGTACGCCAGCGGAGATCTCCGCCGGGCGCTGGCAGTGCTGGTGGTCGCTACACCGTGTCCGCTGATATTGGCGGTGCCAGTGGCAATTGTTGCCGGCATGTCGCGTTGTGCCCGGCACGGCGTGCTGGTAAAGGGTGGTGGTGCGCTGGAGCGACTGGCACAGGCCAGCATGCTGTTCTTCGACAAGACCGGGACGCTTACGCGGGGCAAGACGCGGCTGGCTGGCGTCGATTGCGCACCCGGCTGGGTGGCAGCGGACTTGCTGCGCCTTGCCGGCTCGCTGGCGCAGGCTTCTGGCCATGCCGCCGCGGAAGCGATTGCGACTGCGGCACGCGATCGGGGACTGCCTCTGGATCTGCCGTCGGAGGTGGCTGAGACCGCCGGTGCTGGCGTTTCGGGGCGCGTCGGCCGGCATGCCGTTGCAGTAGGCGTGCCTGCATTCGCCGGCGGATCAGAAAGCTGGCCGCCTTGGTGCAAGGCCGCGCTGCAGCGCGCGGCCTATGAAGGCGCATCAGTCTCGCTCGCGACGGTCGACGGCGTACTGGTCGGAGCACTGCAGTTCGAAGACCAGATACGGATGGAGACACCCCGCGCGCTGCGCTTGCTGCGCAAGGCCGGCATTCGCCGCCTGGCCATGCTGACGGGAGACAGGCGCGACGTCGCGGAGACGGTTGGCGCGATTCTCGGTGTCACGGAAGTCCATGCAGGCGTCAGCCCCGCCGAGAAACTGGCGAAGATCGAAGCGGCGCGCCATGATGGCATCGTCGTGATGGTGGGAGACGGCGTCAATGATGCGCCGGCGCTGGCGGCAGCGGATGTCGGCGTCGCCATGGGGGCGCGGGGCACTGCGGCGTCTTCGGAAGCCGCGGACGTCGTACTGCTCGTCGACCGCCTGGACCGGCTGGCAGATGCGATACGCATTGCCCGGCACTCGCGCACACTTGCCGCTCAAAGCGCCTTGGCCGGCATGGCCCTGTCTTTTGTCGCGATGGCGGCGGCGGCGCTCGGCTATCTTCCGCCGCTGGCGGGCGCAGTGTTGCAGGAGATCATCGATGTGTTGGTCATCGCCAACGCGCTGCGAGCGCTCCGCGCCGGCGAGCCGGTAGAGCAACAAGGGTTGCCCGCTGCCAAGGCCGCAAGCCTGGACCGAGAGCATATGGCGCTCGGTCCTCTGATGGAGGATATTCGCGGACTTGCGGACAGGTTGCCCGATCTGCCCGGACCGTCGGCCGCCACCGAATTGCGCCGTCTGTGCACTGCCCTCTGCACGACGCTCCTGCCCCACGAACAGCGCGATGACGCCGAACTTTACCCGCAACTGGCGAGACTCATAGGAGGGGATGACCCTCTGGCAGCGATGAGCGGCATGCATCGCGAACTCTTCCGACTGATTCATGTCCTCCAACGGATGGCGGACGATCTGCCGCCGGAGGGACCTGACGACAGCCGGACCAGGGAGTGCCAGCGGTTGCTCTACGGGCTCGAGGCGGTATTGCGTCTGCACTGCGCGCAGGAAGACGAGCTGTTCCACACACTACGCGAAGATGCGCGCGGATGACGTGGGTGTGTTCCCCGGGGGCGACTGGCCATCGTTGCGCCGTGCACAAGCTCAAAGGACCGCCGCAGCTGCGTGGTTTCCGTTTGCCAAGCGGCAGAACAGCCAGTTTTCTGCCGGCGTGTCTGCTGGCAAGCGAAACGTTAGATCGAGCGGCTGTCCGTCCACCACGATATCCGTCAGCTGAAGCCAATCTTGATAGCCGATGGCAAGCCGATAATCTCCCGCTGGAAGCTGCAGATAGAACATCGGTCCCGCTTCCGTAACATGCAATGCCGAACCTCCGCCCCTGCCCACCAGAAAGACGGCAGTACCGTGTAGCGGCTCGCCGCGCGCGGCGTCCACAATGGTCAGCCGTACATTGAACCGGTCGGCAATGGCCAGCATGGCCTTCACATCGGCCTCGTCGTTCCCCCCGGACGCGTATACGACCTCGTGCCGCGCCATCGTGGGCATGCCGGCGTCCCATCGATTATCATAGAAGGCACACCCCGTGAGCGCTGCGGCCAACAGAGAAATTGTCACGACGCGCAGCTTGCCAGCGCCATTTATCATTACCGCCACCCATTCAGCCATCGCACCATTGCGTAGATTGCCGCCTTGTGGGAGCAAGCTACCGCAAGTCAAGCCCCTCTGCCTCTGGCACCAGTAGCACCGGACGAAGTGTAGTATGCGGCGGTACATTGGCTACTCGAGTTCTGTTCTGTCATACAGATCAAGGTAGTGCCCAGACTGGTAATGGCGTTGATCCGCATCAACCTGCCAGAGGGATTCAAAAGTCGTCTCAGCAGTACGAGGCCCAGCAACTGCGACACTGTGCCCGAATTGATGTAGCGCAACCCCGGCCCGGCCGCAACATCTAGATTGATCCATAGAGGCGTCGGGCACTGCCCCCTACATCGGAATGAATGTGAGCCATCCATGGAAGAACTGAAACCCTATGCGAGTCTTTCGCTGCTGCCACGGCGGGCGGCATGGCGCAAATATTTACCTCTATTGTCCTTCAGCGGCGCTAGCCGCCGTATTGCGTGGCTGGCTTAACCGGCGCCAATTGGCAGAGCATATGTCGCGAACGAAGACGAGGAACCGATTCTGTCCCAGACGATCGGCCGTCCGGCCTCCCATGCCAGTGCAGTCGCGTGAGCACGGCGTTCCCACATCAAATCAAGGGCATCCGAAATCAAGGAGACTCTGCCATGATCAAACACCTCGGCAGCGCGGAGCAGATCCGCGATGAAATTTCACGACGCGTGCAGGAAAACACTGACCTTGGTGAGGCTTTCCGCGATTGCAGCATCCCGTTGCCACGGCATGTCGACGCGGCGACCAATGGCGGCTGTAACTGGATCATCGATGCCTTTCCCGCAGTGCCGGCGAGTTGCCTTACGACTGTGAAAGCGGTGACAGCTGAAATGATGCGCGAGTACGACTTACGTTAGAAGCCCTTGCCCGCTTAACCGAACGACGTCGGCAAAGACAGGCCTGTTCATGGCACTTTGGCTTCCGGTTCTCCTGCCTCTTCGCGTTGCCGCTCATGGTGGCGCGGGAGGCTTTGCTTCGCTTTGCGAACGGATATGCCTGATGCACTTTGCCGCCCTGACATCCTCGTCCGCCGAAAAAAGAAGCATAGGAGCTAAGTATGATCGATGAAACGAGCGAACTCGGACCTCTGGATCCCGGGCGCGTCAACATGATGGATCCGCTTGAAGTGCAATACTGGTGCCGCGAACTGCGTTGCGGTGAGCGGCAGTTGGAGGAAGCCGTTAGGGCCGCGGGAGACCATATCGCAGCGGTGAGGGAAACACTGGAGGCCGGTCGCGGAAGAATCCAAGGCGGGCGCGCCTGATCTTGATAGCGCATTCAGGAACCGCGACGCCGCTCGCGGCACGCTCGGACGCTCGTTGCGTGCGTGAAGCTGGGACCATCCAGGATTGGCGAAGCGTAGCCCATCGCGGCAAGACGATCCAGATTAATACATCGCCGCTCGCACACGAATGCAGGCATCGAAGAAGTCCGAGGCACTGAAGCCGGCCGCTACGGCACGTGCTCGCCAGGCAGTGTACGTACGGCCTTGCACTTCGATATACCGCGAGCGAAGAAGCGGGTCGAAAGGAAACATGCCGTCGGCCGCCGGAAATAGCGGACGGCGGCACAGGAAATCACTCCAGAACGCTTGAGACATCGTGCGTAACGAGACTGCCGCTTTCGCCGTCGATTGCGACAGGCTTTCCGTAGCGTTCGCTTCTTCTATAGGCATGTTCTATAGGCATGTTGTCAATGCGACATTAGAACCGGCACTGTCATCGACTGAAGCAGCGTTCTGGTGACGCCGCCCAGCGCCAGTTCACGGACCCGGCTATGGCCGTACGCGCCCATGACAATTAGGTCGGCATTCCGGTCGGCGGCGTGCGAAAGCAGTCGTTGCCCGATGTCATTCCCATCCTCGTCCGGATAGCTGCGCAGTTGCGCGTTCACGCCATGACGGGCCAGCCACTCCACCGCATACTGCGGCGGTGACAGCCACGGTCCCTTTAGCGCGCTCGACGGCGTCCATGACACCACGTCGACGGTTTCGGCACGCTTGAGAAGTGGCAACGCGTCGTGGAGAGCGCGGGCGGCCTCTCGGCTGCCGTTCCACGCCACCAGGATAGTCTTGCCGGTGCTGGAGAACCACCCCGCGTAAGGTACGACCAGAACCGGGCGCCCGCATTCCAGGACGATGGATTCGACAAAGGCTGGTTCGGCGTACGCTTCTTCGTCGCTCGGGTCATGCTGTCCGAGGATAACGAGGTCGGCCAGATGCGCCTCTGCCTGGACGGTCGCCGCCGTGGCCCAGTCGGGTGCGAGCCATTGCGTTGTGATGACCGCCTCGTCGGTGGCATCCATTAGAGCATGACGTGCCCTTTCGCCTACCTGGTGCTGCCATTCATTGTACGAAGCGAGATAGCGGTCGCCATCGACGAGATAGCGAACGGAGGTGGGATCAGGCTTGCCAACCGCGAGCAAGCCCACCAGCCTCGACTGGAACTGCACTGCCAGTTGCGTAGCAAGGTGCAGACGCTGATACACGCGTTGGCTGGCGTCCAGGTGAACCAGGATCGTAGCGTAGTCCATAATTGTCTCCATCTGACAAGGCCGTGACAGAAGGCGCCAGACGCCGCTCGCAATCAGCGGAGGGCAACCAGCACGCTGGCGTCTTGCTCCGATCCCACGATTATGATTGTCTCCTAAGGGTCTACAGGACCCAGCCCCTGCTGGCGTCCGCTTCTCCTGGAGGATCCATGTGACTGAAACAAGGCGATCGTACAAAGGATTTCACATTGTTCTATGCGTGCCAGACCGCATCGAACCTGGCAAGCCTTGCGGTCGCGTGGATCTCACTGCGCCCGACGGTGGTCTCGGCATTCGTTTCACGCCAGACTGGCCCAGCCCACCCGCCAGCCCGCAACAGGCCCGGGAATGGCTCTTTGCCTATGCGGCCGGCATCGTAGACTGCGAGCTCGCCGGCGGCTTTGGCATCGACCTGCACCATGACTAGGGTGGTGCCGTGGCAGAAAAGCTCGCGTGCCGGTGCGGGACGGCTTGGCGCAGGCGCCGCTGCGCGCGGTTTCGGTGGCCGCCAAAGATCCGGTATCGACGTACAGGCCGCGCAAAACGCAACCAGCACGGTGGCTGCAAGGATGCACCGTCCAAGGCGGAAGGCCGTACAAGGGCTTGAAATGCGAAATGTCATGGCAACGCCTTGATCAGACCGCAAAGCGGAAATGACCGCTGTGCAGCACGATATGCTTTGCCCCAGTCATCTCGAACAGAGCCCCAGCCACCCGTTCTATGTCTTGGCGGTTGCGGAGGAATGCTGGTACCAGGTCTTCGCTGCGGTACGACCGCGCGCCAAAATGGTCTTCAAGCGCCTCGGCGGTAATCTCATAGGTTGCCGGTACTCCGTCTACCTTCACGGGACACTGCAAGCTGGGCCCGCTCGGGCAATATTCCGGCACATCGCCGGTGAAGTCGATCGTATGCATGGCTGAGTCGGGTAAATCCCCTCCGAGATTGCAGTCAGGCTAGGCGTCTTGGGCACGGATAAGCAGGACAGGCGCGAGTGCCTCGGCGACGACCCCGCGCGCAACGCTGCCCATGACCAGGCGGCGCACGCCCCGGCGACCATGTGTGCCCATGACGATCAGGTCGGCGCCCCAGCTGTTGGCTTCGGTGGCGATTGTGACGGCAATGTCGCCTTGAAGCATCGGCTTGCCGAGCAGCCGGGTGGCATGGCGGATGTGGCCCGCCGCCAGCCGGCTGCGCGCAGCGGCAAGTACGCTTTCGCCCGCGGTCGTGAGATCCTCCACCAGTCTCACCGGATCCAGGCCCGTCACATCCATGAACGGACTGCGGTCGTCGACGACGTAGACGACTTCTACTTCGGCGTCGGCGGCGCGGGCAATGACCATGGCCTGCTCCAGCGCCAGCTCCGACGCTGGGCCTCCATCCATGGCGACAAGGATGCGGTGATACATGGCGGCGACTCCGGGAGTTTCAGGCATTGGCCCTCGTGTCCAGCCGGGGGTTGACTTCAGCGTAGGACAGCCCACACTCTCGCAATTGATGCACATCAAGGCCCCTGCTGCGTGTTCTCTGCCAATGAGCACGTCCTTTCGGTTGACCGCGCCAGGGCTGGTGCTGCTTGAGCGCGACGTGCTCAGTGGCGCGGCTGCGGCCGAGATCGATGCCTTCGCGCAGGCATTGGCCACAGCCGACGCCGTGCCTCCCCACGCTTTGGAACGTCCCATTTGGCTGTCTCCGAACCAGGCTTGACGCCGCAGCTACTTGGCAGCGCTGATTGCACGGGACGGTCTGCGTCAGGCGCGTGACGGCGGGCCTGCGCTGTGAGTGCGACGGTTATCTGCGCAGGGATAATTCTCTTCAACGACACAGACAAACCTGGCTGGAGCAGAGTAGCCAGTCCTCTTCCAGCGTATTCACCTGGAAACGGAACGTTATGTCCTGCGATTGGTCCGCCACGACGATGTCGCGCACCTGGTCGCGGCCTTGGTACCCCACCGTGAGCCGGTACGCGCCTTGTTTGAGGCGCATGTATAACAGCGGACCACCGGCGACAACGCGCAGCACCGGCTTGCCCTCGGCGCTGGCCACGACCACGGTAGCCCCGCTTAGCGGCTTGGCGCTCGCCGCATCGATCATGCTAAGGCGGACATTGAAGCGGGCGGCAACATCCCTCATGGCCTGCCTGCCGGCTTCGTCGTCCCTGGCGCAAGCGTAGGGGATACCCCGCTGCTCCATGATCTGCACGCGGTCTTCCGCTAGTTCCGTCGGCATCGCGCAACCCGCTGCTATCAACGCAACCAACAGTGATGAAATCGCGATGCCCACACCTTTTGAAGTCTGCATTTGCCTGCCTCCCATTGGATTTCGATCGTCGCATGCCGGTCAGGACGGGTTCCGACGGTCGGGGTGCATCACTATTGGGCCGATCGCGCACCAGCAGCATCGGCCGAACCGTTCCCGCAATGACATGCTCTGATACGAACCCGAGCATGGCACCCAAGTTAGCGCTCGGCGGGCGAACCGAGTTGATGCCTGTCAACGAAGCCACGCGTCGGCGTCTAATCCGGCTCAGCAATAGTCTGATGCACATCAACTTCCTGTGGTCAGGCGTACCTAAGCTGACACCATCCGCGGAACCTATCTCTGAAGCCGCCGGATAACTCTGCCAGGAGAGATTCCCATGTACCAGACCATCCTCGTTGCGATTGATGGTAGCAACTGTGGCAACCGGGCCCTTGAAGAGGCGATCCGTCTCGCGTCGCTGTGCAAGGCCAGACTTGAGATCGTCCACGTCGTCGACAACGGCTATCTGATGTACGACGTTGGCTTCTCCACGATGGCCGATCTCCGCCCTGCCCTGGTCAATGCTGGAACTGCATTGCTCTCCGAGGCCGAGGCACGAGCCCGCGGCAACGGCCTCGTGTGCAGCACACACTTAGTCAACGACATCCTTGTTGCCGGCGACATCGCCTCTGCCATCCACGCCGAAGCGCAGCGCACCCATGCGGAATTAGTGGTGGTCGGCACCCATGGCCGGCGCGGTGTGCGCCGCCTTGTCATGGGCAGCGTAGCGGAGGGCCTGGTACGCGACGCAAAGGTGCCTGTGCTGCTGGTGCGGGCGCCTCAGGCGGATTAGCCTGCAGCGCGGTCGGGCGCAATATTGAGATGAAAGTGAACCGGCACGGCTGCAGCGAGGCCTCCGGCCCCGACCACGCCATCCCCCGACCAGATAGTCAAGGTGTCCCACCGAAGTCCGACGCCGCGTCCGCCGCGATTGCCCGGGCCGCGACGCACCAGGTCATCGATGTCCTCGAGTCCCTCGGGTCGGACCTCGCCGGGCTTACCGAGCCCGACGCCACTGCGCGGCTGGCCGAATGCGGCCCCAATCGTATTGCCGCTCCCACCGCTCCGCACTGGCTCGTCAGCCTGGTACGCCGGCTGCTGAGCCCAGTCAATGTCATGTTGATCCTGCTCGCTTTCCTGTCCTTGCTCTCGCAAACGCTGATTGTCCACATCATCCGTACGCGCCAGCTGCCTTTCATCAAGAGCCTCCCGAGCCAGACACTGCTGGTCACCACGATCGCCGTCTGCATTGTCGGCGCCTGGCTACCCTACTCGCCGTTGGCAACCGCCCTTGGCATGCAGCCACTTCCCTGGGCCTACTGGCCGCTGCTTGGCGTGATCCTGCTCGGTTATGCCGCCGCAGCGTTCGCCGCGCGGCATCTGCTGGCAAGATGGATCCCTGTTGACTAAGCGTTGGCGGCGAAGCTACTCGATGAGAAACGGCACGTGCGCCAGCGCATAGCTGAAAGCGTAGTCTAGTTCTCCCAACGCCTGAGCATGCAGCGTGCAGAGCGGCGCGCCGGCGTCTACTGCTTCGCCGACCCGGACATGCAGTTCCAGGCCGGCTACCTGACGACGTGGTGCGCCAGCAAGCTTGGCCACGCGTGATACATGCCGGTTGTCGATCGCCGTCACCACGCCACTACGGCTCGCGACCAGGTCGCGGCGGAATACTGCTTGCCCTGGCCGTCGAAGTCCGCCTTGCGCTTCACAAATTGCCTGGAAACGCCCCCACGCACTACCGTTCTCCAGCAAATGGCCTGCCCGTAGCAGGCCCTGCCCGGCCGGCACCCCACCACAAAACTCAAGGAGTTCGCCTGCCAGCAACAATGAGCGCTCGCGCAGCGCGGCGGGGGCCTCGGGCTGGCACTGCAGGACCGCCAGCACGTCGAGCGCCTCCAGGGCGGGCCCCACGCCGCGTCCAACGGGCTGCGACCCGTCGGTTGGCACGATCCTGAGGTTCAGTCCAAACGCCTCGGCGACCTTCGTCATGGCGGTGTGCAGGCGCGCTAGCTTGCCGTCCTCGCGGATCTTCGCGGTCTTTCCGACCGGCACATCGATCAGCACATGAGTCGACCCCGCTGCAACCTTCTTTGACAGGATCGAGGCGACCAGCTGCGCGTCGCTGTCGATGTCGAGCGCTCGCTCGACGCGAATCAACACGTCGTCTGCAGGACTGAGGCTGAGCGCCCCGCCCCAGACTATCGCCGCCCCGACCTGCTCGACCACGCGCCGCATTTCCGTCGCATCGAGGGTCACGCATGTGAGTGCCTCCATGACATCGGCAGTGCCAGCTGGCGAGGTGATCGCTCGCGAAGACGTCTTCGGCATCAGCAAGCCCGCCGCCGCCGCGATGGCGACGACAATGGGCGTGGTGCGGTTTCCGGGCAGTCCGCCGACACAGTGCTTGTCCGCAACCACATCGCGGTCCCAGTGCAGCCGCTGTCCGAATTTCACCATGGCGCGCGTCAGGTCGACGGTCTCGCGCAAGGTCATCCGCTCGTTGGCGCATGCGGCGAGGAAAGCCGCGATATGCACATCGGCATACCTGCCGGCACTGATATCGTCGATGATGCCGTCAAGCTGCGCGCCATCCAGGTGCGAACCATAGATCTTCGCGCGCAGTGATCGCACTGACTCCAGAGCCGGCGCATGGGTGACACGGACGACATCGCCGGCGCGGGCCTTCAGTATCCGTGACGCGCTGAGCGACAGGCTTGCCTCGCCCGCGGCGAGCAATGGCGCACCCAACAGCGTCAGAGTAGCGATCAGCGCATTATCGCCGATCTGTACATGCACACGCGTGTGGGCAGAGAATCCCTCCGCCCTGCAGACCGCGCAATCCGGATGCATGTAGATGACATGTTCCTGCCAGGTATCGATGTCGAGGGGCCTGAACAGCAGTGTCCCGACCTCGCGCTGCGGGTCACCGCCCGCTGCATTAGCTTGCGGGACCGGCACAGCGGAGCGCGCAGCAGGCGCATTCATCTCACAGCTGGCTCGATGCTGAGGCTAGCGCGCGTCCAGCGCATCGAGGTTCAGCAGCTCGACGGACTTGCCGCGCACGGCTAAAAGGCCTTCCTGCTGGAACTTGGAAAGCGTCCGGCTGACCGTTTCAAGCGTAACCCCGAGGTAGCTGCCAATGTCCTCGCGGGTCATGCGCAGGACAAACGACGTCGCCGAATAGCCGCGCTCACGATGCCGGGCAGAAATGCTCAGCAAGAAGTTAGCAACGCGCTGCTCGGCGGACATGTTGCCCAACAGCATCATCTGGCTCGCTTCCCTGACAATTTCGGCACTAAGCATTCTGTGCAGCTGCCGCTGCAAAGGCTTGATCTCCCGGCAAAGGGCTTCAAGCAGGTGATAGGGGATTACACAGACCACGCTGTCCTCCAGGGCAATGGCATCGGAAGTGTGAGTCTCCTCGCAAATGCCATCCATGCCGATAGCGTCGCCGGCCATGTAAAAGCCTGAGATTTGTTCCTTGCCACGCTCCGGCGTCACCACGGTCTTGAAGGAGCCGGCCCGCACTGCGTACAGGCTGCGGAACGGATCGCCGGCGCGGAACAGCCTTTCGCCCTGCCGGATCGTACGCCAACCCTGCATCACACGGTCAAGCCGCTCTACGTCATCCGCTTCTAGGCTTGCGGCCATGCAGATATGCCGCATCATGCAGTTGGCGCAGCGCGCCCCGGCGTTTGTTGCGGCAGGCCGGGACGCCGCCACGGGCCGCGCCGGCTCGAACGAGGCAAACGTTTCGGCCGCATCGCTAGCCGGATCGGCCTTGCCAAGCATTTCATACATAGTTGTCTCCAGCCCGATGACCACCTTCGTCCCGACCCCTGCTCCCATATGGCGATGGCTGCGTCTGCGTGCGCTCCCCTCTTCTGACAGGAAGTATGGGCGGCCACCGTTTCCCCTCCTAGAAGGCTTCCCTGAGTTGCTTGTCAGAATTGGGGGCCATGCTGTCAGGCTTCCCTGACAGGGGCCTGACCGCATTTCCGGAGCTTTACAGGGCGAAGGCAATCGCGTTGGCATTTGCGCACGAGTACGGCGGCAAACCGGGTCCGACTTGATGCAAAACAAATCGAAGCGCCCCCCGCTTGCCAAAGTGAAAGCACCCGGCCCGCACCGCGGCCGCTTCTTCAGGAGACTACGATGAGCAACATCCGGCGCTATGACCCGTTCTCGATCGAACCGCTTGGCGACATGCTGCAAGGCGTGTTTCGCAACCTTCGGCTTGGCCCCGACTCGGAACTGCCCTTCAAGGTCGACGTAACTGAATCTGATGTGAGCTATGCCATCACCGCCGACTTGCCGGGGGTGAAGAAGGAAGATATCAGCGTCAGTGTGGATCGCGGCACGGTCATGATCACCGCCAAGCTGGAGAAGGCCTCCGAGGTCAAGGAAGGAGATCGGGTGATCCGGCAGGAGCGCTACAGCGGTTCCATGCAGCGAGCCTTCACACTGGACGGCAACATCGATACAGATAAGATCGATGCCAGCTTCCAGGACGGCGTGCTGCGTGTCGTGCTGCCCAAGAAGGACGCGTCGCCGCAGCAGCGCGTGACGATCCGCTGAACCGACGCGAAATCAGGAGAGAGCCATGCGGGTTCAGGATATTTGCTCGGCCAAGGCCGTTCACGTGCCACTGTCTTGCACGCTGCAGGAAGCTGCGGTGCAGATGCGGGACCGGCATGTGGGTGCGCTGATCGTCACGGAGAACTCCCCGTCCGGTACGCGAGCGATTGGCATGGTCACCGACCGGGACATGGTCATCGATGCAACGGCCAGTGGTGCGGATCCGTGCCGCACCGAGGTGATTGACGTGATGACACGCGGCCTGGTCGCCATCTCCCGGGACGCCGCCGTTGCAGAGGCAATCGAGCTGATGCTGTCGCACGGCGTCAGGCGCCTGGCCGTGCTCGACGGCGAAGCAGTGAGCGGCGTGATCTCGCTCGATGATCTGCTCGGCGCGTTGGCCGCCGACTGGGGCATGATCGCTTCGCTCATTCGCAACGAGCAACAACGGGAATGTTCAGACAGCATCCAATCAGCGTTGCACGCCTAGTGCGGCATACGCCATGACTTGACCAAAAGGCGCCGCTTGCGGCGCCCGTGTCTTGCGGACCATGATGAAAACGGACCATCAGATTCAGTCGCCAGCGGAGCGCCGCGCGGCTGACGGGGCGGTGTGGTCCGCCCCGGCATCTCGGCAGTGATTGACCACGTCGAAACCAGGCCCTGACCGACCTCCAGGCGGCAGGCGCACGGCGAAAAACAAGGATGAAGCAATATGAAAGGCGATATCCAGCTCAAGGAGCAAGTCATGGAAGAGCTGTCCTGGGATCCGGCCGTAGAGGCCGCCGAGGTCGGCGTTCAGGTCAGCGACGGCGTGGTCACGCTGACCGGGCATCTCGGCAGCCATGCCGCCAAGTATGCCGCCGAGGAAGCCGTCAGGCGCGTCCGGGGCGTCAAGGGGATTGCCGTCGAGATCGATGTGCGCTTGCCCAACGAAGTCCGGCGCACCGACGCTGACATTGCCAGAGCCGCCAGCAACATCCTGGCCTGGACCTCGGTGCTGCCGGCGGATCGCATCAACGTGATGGTCGAGGACGGCTCTGTCATCTTGACCGGCACGGTTGACTGGCACTACCAGCGCCTGGCGGCAGAACGCGTGGTGGCCGGCCTCTATGGCGTGGTGGGTGTGACGAACGCTATCGTGGTCCAGCCGTCGATCTTGCCTCAGGACGTGAAGGACAGGATCGCGAGAGCCATTGAGCGCCAGGCGACGGATGACGCAACCCATGTCGCGGTCAGTGTCAAGGATGGCGTGGTGACGCTTAGCGGCAGCCTGCGAACCTGGGCGGAACGCGAGGCCGCGCTGGAGGCAGCGTGGGCCGCGCCAGGGGTCAGTGCAGTGCAGAACAACATCCGGGTCAATTTGTAAACGGCAAGGCGGCGATATGGAGACGGAAGCCGCCACTTCAGCGCCAGCACCGGGCTAAAACCAAGTTCGACATGCGCCCCTGGATGATCACCCGCCATGACAATCCGTAACCTCGATGCGCTGTTTCGTCCCCGCTCGGTGGCTTTGATCGGCGCGACAATGCGGCCACTCAGCGTTGGAGCCACTGTACTGGCCAACCTGACCGCCGGCAGCTTTGCCGGCCCTGTGTACCTGGTCAATCCCAAGTACACCACGCTTGCCGGCAGGCACTGCTACGCGTCTGTCGAGGCCCTGCCCGCGCCGCCCGACCTTGCGGTGCTCTGTACGCCCGCTGCCACGATACCCAGGCTCATCGCCGAACTTGGTATCGCGGGCACGCGCGCGGCCATCGTGCTGAGTGCCGGCTTCGAGGGCGCCTCGGACAGCGCCGCCGGCACCATGCGTCAGGCCGTTCTAGAAGCGGCGCGGCCCCATCTGCTTAGGATCCTGGGACCAAACTGCGTAGGATTGATTGCTTCGGGCATCGGCCTCAATGCGAACTTCGCCCCCGGCACTGCCATCCCTGGCAACCTGGCATTCGCTACGCAGTCCGGCGCACTGGCGACGGCGGTACTGGACTGGGCACGATCGCGCCAGATCGGCTTTTCTCACTTCATCTCTCTCGGTGACAGTGCTGATGTGGACGTGGCCGATGTGCTCGACTACCTGGCCAGCGACGGTGCGACGCGCGCCATCCTGCTCTATGTCGAGGCGATCCGGCATGGCGCGAAGTTCATGTCGGCGGCGCGCGCTGCGGCGCGCAGCAAGCCGGTACTGATTATCAAGGGCGGGCGCTCGGCGCAGTCAGCACGCGCTGCCGCTTCTCATACCGGCGCGCTGGCCGGCGCCGACGGGGTCTATGATGCCGCCATCCGGCGAGCCGGCATGTTGCGGATCGATAATACCGAGTCGCTGTTCGACGCGGTCGAGATGCTGGCCCGGCTGCACGGCCTGCGTGGCCCGCGGCTGGCCATCCTGACCAACGGTGGCGGCGCCGGTGTGATGGCGACTGACGCCATCGCGGACGGAGGAGGAACCCTTGCCAGCCTGTCGGACCGGACCTTGGCCAGGCTGGACGACGTGCTTCCGGTCACATGGCCGCGCGCCAATCCGGTCGACATCATCGGCGACGCACCCGTCGATCGTTACGAGAAAGCGTACGCCATCCTGTGCGACGCCCCGGAGGTCGATGCCGTGCTGATGATCCACGCCCCAACGGCCATCGTTCCCGCCACGAAGATTGCCGCCGCGCTTGTCAGTGCGCCGCCTGGCGGCAAGCCCCTCCTGACCGCGTGGCTCGGCGGGGAGTCGGTACGACACGCGCGCCACTTGTGCCAGCATGTCGGCCTGCCGACCTTCGAGACGCCGGAACAAGCGGTACGCGCATTCCTGCAGGCCTGCCAGTACCGCGACAATCAGCAACTGTTGATGCGCACGCCGCCGGCCGAGGACACATCGACCCCAATCGACAAGGCAGCGGCGCAGGCGATTGTCGCGGACGCGCTGCGCAGCGGCAGACAGATGTTGACAGAACCCGAAGCAAAGGATGCGTTGGCGGCCTACGGCATCCCCGTTGTCCCGACCTGCACGGCACAGAACGTCGACGACGCGGTGCGGCAGGCTGCACGGATGGGCTATCCCGTTGCGCTGAAGATCCTTTCCGGCGACATCACACACAAGTCCTCCGCCGGTGGCGTGGCGCTGGGGCTGGCTGACGCTGCCGCCGTGCGAAGCGCCGGCAACGCCATGCTCGCGCGCATCCGGCAGGATTCCCCGGATGCGCGGCTGGATGGATTCGCCGTCCAGCCTATGGTCAGCTTCAGTGACAGCTTCGAACTGATCGCCGGTGCTACGACGGATGCCGTGTTCGGACCGGTCCTGCTGTTTGGCCACGGCGGCGTCAACACCGAGCATATCGGGGACACCGCCATCGCGCTGCCGCCGCTCGATGCATTGCTCGCGCAGGACCTGGTATCGCGTACCCGCGTCGGCCGCCTGCTGCACGGCTGGCGGGGACATCCGGGCATCGACCAGGAGCGCCTCCTCCATGTACTGGTGCAAATGTCCCGCATGGTGTGCGACATCCCCGAGATTACTGAACTCGACGTCAATCCCCTGCTGGCAAGCCCCCATGGCGTGATCGCGCTTGACGCACGCATCGCCGTGGCCGTGCCGTCCCGAGGAGGACCGCGGCTGTCCATCCAGCCCTATCCGGAGGCGCTGGAGGAGCGCATTATGTGTAATGGACACAATTACCTGATACGGCCTGTGCGGCCGGCAGACGAGGCAGCTTACCAGGCCTATTTCCGTCAGCTCACGCCGGAGGATATCCACGCACGTTACTTCTGTGCGTTCCGCGAGCCCGACCACGATCGACTCGCTCGGCTCACGCAGATCGACTACGCGCGCGAAATGGTCTTTATCGCGACGATCACCGATGCTTCGGGTCGGTGCGAGATGCTCGGGGAGGTGCGCGCGGTTGCGGACCCAGACAATGTCCAGGCGGAATTCGGCATCGCCGTGCGCTCGGATTGCCACGGACAAGGGCTGGGAAAACTGTTGCTTGAAAAGATGGTGCGCTATGCGCGTGCAAGAGGCATCGGCGCGCTGGTGGGCACTACGTTGCCCCACAACGCTGCCATGCTTGGGCTGGCGCGCACCTGCGGTTTCACCGTCAAAGCTGCGCCAGGCCTCGAAGGCATCAGCCTGTATCTTCCCCTGACGGAGGGTGGCTGAGTGGCAAAGCATTGAGGCATCGCAACTGCCTCACGGCCGGTTCGCCTACGCTGGTAGCCATGGAGCCAGCGCGATCTGCTTACCGGTGCCGAGCGTGCCGACATCTGCGCAAGGCTGCGCAGCGCCACGTCTGCGCAGGAGCCACCAAGAGCAATCATGCGGCGTGCCCAGGACCAGGTCCTGACGCGTGCCGGCGAGCGCGGCGTCATGCTACGACCGGGCCAGCATGGGTATCCGCATGGGCACGCGCGGCGCCTTCGGCAGTCCCTCATAGGCGGCTACCATGCTTGGGCACCGAGGGATACATGTCCCCGGAGCAATCCGGGTGTCGGCGAGCCCATCGCCGTGCCGCGGAAATCGCGACGCGGATGGCCATACCCTCGTCATGGCCACTTGCCAGCAGGGCATTGGCAATCTCGACCGCCTTGCCGCGCACTGGCGGGGCTAAGCGCTTCATCGCAGCCGGAAAGCGATCATAGGTCCACGGCATCTCAGTTTCCGGTTCAAATGTTCTGGCGTCCAGGAAGCGCTGTTCGCTCTACGGTTCCCACCCGCTCCATAGCGCCTGCCCCGAGGGTTTCGTGTGCGCATGGCTGAGGCGGCAACGATTCCGTGGCGGCTGGCACTCGTATGGGCGTCCGACGCTTCCGGGCCCGCCATTTGTCCAACTCCATCACCACCAGCAGCGTCGAAGCAAGTCCCAGTAGTCCAAGCCAGGCCGCGCCAGATACCGGCGCAATGCGTAGGGTGTTGCTCAGTCCGGGGAGAACAGCTCACGCCACCCCATGTCGCGCAGCAGTCCAACGAGCATCAACAATGCGACAGCGCCACCGACTGCCAGGCCGATCATCCGCGAGAAGTGCTCCAGCCGGACGCTTGCCAGCGATCTGGCGCGAAAGGCCGACCTTAAGCCACCCCTCATGGTCGTTCCCTCCAGCGTAGGGAGTTTCACCTTGATACGGTTGATGTGTATCAATCAGCAAGGCACGAAGCCTGCTTCTTGCATGACTTTCCTCTCTGCTGCGGTTCCACGCTAGTGTGCCGCGGTCCTTGTCGGGAAACGCTGACACGACCTTCCCCGGCCCTGACTCCATCTTCAGCCGTTACCTATTTGCCGCGGCCGGGATAGGGCGGACACTGGCCTCATGCCAAATTCCAGTCAAACCCACATCCCGACGCTGTATCTCGTCGAGCCGTCGAATTCGCTCCGCTGTCGGCAGTTGAGCATGTTCGCGCGCATTGCAGGTATCCGCGTGATTGCGGCGGGCGCGAATGCCAGCAGCGAGCTGGCTTGCCTCTCGCACTACCAGCCCGACATCGTGGTCATCGGCTTGCGTACCGCCAGCACACGCTCGCTGCACGACGTCAGGGCGATCCGCTCTGCATTGCCTGACTGCATTCTCCTGGTGCTGGTCGACGCCCTGGCGCAACCGCTTCGGCGTGCTTGCCTGGAGGCAGGTGGCGACTATTGCTTCGACCGAACCTTGGAACTGGATGCGATAGGTTCAACGCTGGGCCGCCTGGCGGTCGGTGCCTGATCGCGATGCCCTTGGCCGGCATCCTGCTACAGATCCGCGTCTTCATCGAACAAATGGTTCCGCATCGCGTAGCGCAGCAGCATGGCCTCGTTGGGCATCTGCATTTTCTCCATCAGGCGCATCTTGTATGTGCTGACCGTCTTCGCGCTGACGCACAGCGCCGAGGCAATGGCCGTGATGGGCTCGCCCATCACGAGCCGCCGATACACTTCCAGTTCGCGGTCCGATAGCCGAAGATGAGGCAGGTCGTCGGTCTGGTCCTTGATGCCACTCGCCAGCTTGGCTGCCATGCCCTGGCTGACGTAAGTGCCGCCGCGGGCGACCTGCTCGATGGCCACGACCAATTCGGTCGCGGCGCTCTCCTTGGTCAGGTAGCCTGCCGCGCCTGCCTGGAAGGCACGCACGATGTATTGCTCCTCGGCGTGCATGGTCAAGACCAGGATACGCAGCGCCGGCTCTTCAGCGCGCAACAGCCTGATGAGCTCAAGACCGCTGCGTCCCGGCATCGACAGGTCCAGCAACAGCACCTGCGGCCTACAGTCCCTTACCATTTTCGGCACCTGGGAGCCGTCGGCGGCCTCGCCCACAACCTCGAACGCGCCGGCACGTTCCAGAATATGCCGCAATCCGTCGCGGACCACCGCGTGGTCGTCCGCAATCATCACGCGTGTCATACGTCGTCTCCCGCCTGCAATGCCAGCGCAAACGCGGCCGCGCCAGACGCGGCAGCGATGTATCGACGCACCGTCGCGGCATTGCCGGCTGTTAATGTGTGTGCCAAATCGACTATAGATTTTGCGTCGGCAAGGCAAAAGCCATCGTGACACACATGCAGTCAACGCCACATAGCAAGATGCAAAGTGGATGTCCCTCGCATGCTGTCGGAGCGAATCACAGCATCATGGACAGAGGGTAGCGGCCGGTACATCACGACGCTGTGGGCTGGACCACATTTGGCAGTTCGTGCGACATGCGAATGCCCGCCGGATTCGAGTTTCGGCTTCAGTGCGACATGAAGACCGGGAAGGCAGTCTGGCGCAGGAGGCTGCGGGTCGATCCTCCAAGTACGAGCTCGCGCAGCCGCGAGTGGCCATAGCCGCCTGCAACGAGCAGGCCGGCCTGCACGTCGCCGACAAGTCGCGGCAGTAGCTCATCCGGCTCACCATGCGCTACGTGCAGGTCGGCCTCGACGCCGTGGCTTGCCAGCCACGCCACGAGGCGCTGGCCGCTCTCGTGGCTCGCGTCGCTCTCATGGGATTCCTGATCCTGCGGCTCGGGACTTTCGCTCGCCGACGCAACTACAAGGACAGACACCGCGCCGGCACGGGTGAGCCACGGCATTGCATCCGCGACCACCCGGGCCGCCGCCCGAGACCCATTCCACGCTATCGCAACATGACCTTCCAGGGTAGGGCCGGCAAGACCCGGCAGTAGCAGGATGGGCCGCCCGGATTCGAGCATCACATACTCGGCAACGCCTGGCATTCCAGCGGGAACGTCGGTATGTACCGAAGGCGGACCAGGCAAGATAAGATCGGCGAAGCGGCCATGCGTAGCCAGCGCCCAGCCGGCTTCAGCCTCGACGACAACATGCCGCGTTGGAATCGTCGGCGAGACGCGCCCGACCCACTCCCGCAACGCTTCATGGTGCCTCGCAGCCAGGTGCTGGAGCTTGCCCCGCGCAAGGGCGTCATATCGTCCAGCCTCTTCCCCCGCACCGCGAAACGGCTCCAGGTGCGTGCCGGTTGCCGTAAGGCCCACCACGCTGCCGGCGAATGCCGCGGCAACCTGCGCCGCGCACTCGACGCGCGCCGCACACGCCGGGCCATCGGTCAGGTCGACAAGGATCGTTCTGAAATTCATGGTGTAGCCTCAGGTAGTGAAGGCACCGCGTCTGTTGAGGTCACTTGAGTTGATACGCCTGACGGTACTCGGGCATAGTGACTTCCCAGTGCAACTCTCGCTCAATTCGCTGCCGCAGCGCATCGCTGGCCTGTGGCTCGCCATGCACGACGAACGTCTGTCTGGGCGCTTGTCCAAAACCGCGGAGCCAGGTCATCAGCTCCGCTGCGTCGGCGTGTGCCGACAGGTTTTCCACCTGCTCCACTGCCGCCCGCACGACGACATCCTTGCCGTGTACGCGGATATCACGCCGACCTGCCGCCAGCGCCGCGCCGCGAGTGCCGGTGGCCTGGAAGCCAGACAAGAGGATAGTGTTGCGCGCATCCGGTCCGTAGGTCGCAAGGTGGTGGACCACGCGCCCGCCCGTGGCCATGCCGCTGCCGGCAAGGATGATCTTGGGACTGCGGTCCTGGTTCAGCCAGATCGATTGCTCCATGCTCTGCACTGGCGTCGCCAGACTGCAGGCTGCGGCACATTCGGCACGATCGATGTGAAGCTCTTCCGGATGCAGAGCAAAGATGCTGGTCGCATCAATCGCCATGGGGCTGTTGAGGTACACCGGCACATCCGGAATTCTCTTCTGCTCCTGCAAGCGGTGCAGGCAATAGAGCAGACTCTGGGTGCGCCCAACGGCGAAGGCGGGAATGATCAGGCTGCCACCCCGCCCGATGGTCCTGCTCACGATCTCGCCCAGCACATCGATCGGATCGGCAGTCGGGTGAATCCGATCGCCGTAGGTAGATTCCACCAGGAGGATATCCGCCTGCCGGATGACATCCGGTGGGCGCATAACAATATCGTGCTGCCGCCCGAGGTCGCCGGAAAAGACGATGCGCTTGCCCTGCGCGTGCAGCGTGACGATGGCCGAGCCGATGATATGTCCCGCCCGGCTGAATTCTGCCTCTACGCCGGGCACCACCGGAAATCGCTTGCCGTAAGGAATTGGCTGTAGCCGCCGCAAGGCGCGCGCGGCGTCTGCGCCTGTGTATAGCGGCATTGCAGGGTGGTGGCGCGAATAGCCTTTGCGATTGGCGTAGCCGGCATCCTCTTCTGCCAGATGCGCACTGTCTGGCAGCAGGATGCAGCACAATTGCGCCGTGCCCATGGTGCAGTAGACCTTACCCTGGAAGCCGTTGCGAACAAGCAGCGGCAGGTAGCCACTGTGGTCAATGTGGGCGTGTGTGAGTACGACGGCATCAAGCGTAGCAGGATCGACGGGAAGCGGATCCCAGTTACGCAACCGTAGCGTCTTGTACCCCTGGAACAGGCCACAATCAACCATGACGCGATGATGACCGGTGTCGAGGACATACTTGGACCCGGTGACGGTGTCGGTCGCGCCGAGAAACTGGAGGTGCATAAGTCACGTCCTTTGCAAGCTGCGGGGATGGCGCTACGCTCGCTCAGTGCGAGAACAGGACCGGCACCGTCATGGATTCGAGCAGCGTCCGGGTAACGCCGCCGAGGACCAGTTCCCGCATCCGGCCATGCCCATAGGCGCCCATCACGATCAGGTCAGCACCAAAGTCGGAAGCACGAGTCAGGAGCAGTTCGCCAATCGTCATGTCCGCGCCGCCGGGCCCATGTTCAATCTCGACAGCCACGCCGTGGCGCTCCAGGACGCGGGCCGCATGTGCGACCGGCGTCGCGTCGAGCCTGGTCTCCTTGGCTGCTGTATGCGCGCAGACGATACGCGCCTGCGCGCCGGCGATCAACGGTACCGCATCGTGTAGCGCGCGAGTCGCTTCCCGGCTGCCGTTCCAGGCGACTACCACGCGGGTGCCCAGCGTGTGGAATGTGCCGGCTGACGGCACCACGAGTGTAGGTCGCCCGCTCTCCAGCAGCAGCGCCTCCAACAACTGCCTGCCGACTACGCCGTCGGCGTTATCGATGTCATACTGCCCGGCAACGACTAGCCCCGCCTCGCGCGCCTCGCGTAACGCCGACGCCACAGAATCGCGCTCCGTCAAGCGCCATTCGGCCTGCACGGGAAATCCCTGCGTCCTGGCCAGGAAATGGCCTCGCACCTCCTCGCGGATCTTCGCGCGCCTGGCCATCTCCTCTTCGAAATAACGCTGCGCGTTCTCCATCCGGTAGAACCACGCCGGTTCGGGGACAAAGCCCACGTACAGGCCGATCAACGGACACGCATTGATCGCGGCGAGGCGCACGGCCAGTTCCAGCCGCTGCGTTGCTTGCCGGCTATTGTCCACGTGTACCACGATGCTATCGCAGGCCATGATCGGTTCCTTCTGAACAGCGATTCAAGGGCAGTTTAGGCAGGCCCACGGGCATCGACTTGACTCAAATCAATGATGCCGAAAGCGCTCTCGTGGCTTCAATTGGAAAACGGACCGCTGAACCTTGCGCATTGCCCTTGTGGTAGCGCAATCTGGTGCGACTGTCTGCGTCTACGCTTAGTGCAAGGCGTTGTACCGGAATCTATCGGAACCCTTCCCCCAAGGAGACAGCCATGTATCGCTGCCTTCTGCTTGCCGGGGACCGCGCTGGTGCCGCGAGCGCGGCGCAGCCTCGATAAGGGCGGAACTGTGGTTTGCGGCGGCATTCATATGAGTGATATCCCGGCCATGCCATACGCGCTTCTCTGGGAGGGTCCGCGCTTAAAGGCTTGAACGGCGAGGGACGAGCACGACGGGTACGTGTGACGCAGCCACCACTCTTACTGCGATGGATCCCATAACGGCCGACAAGAAGGCGCCATGTCCGTGCGTCCCCATCACGATCACATCGGCACGGCAGTTCCGAGCCACGGCAACAATCTCGTTCGCCGGCTCGCCAATGCAATGGTGTTCGGTCACTGCGCAGTGATCTGCCTGAAGCAACGGCAAGATCGAGGTAAAGGCATCCTGAGCTGCTGCGCTTGCCCATTGTTCCATTTGTTCCCTTGTAAGGTAGGCCCTTGGTCGCCCTGTGATCTCAGGAAGCACGTGCACCAAGTGCACATTCAGCGGCCGCTGGAAAAGTCCTGAGGCCAAGAGCGCTCTCGCTGCCGCGACGCTGTAATCAGATCCATCGCAGGGAAGTACGACATTAGTCATGGCATGCGTCGTTAGCAGTGGGTTCTTGTCAGAGGCCGGATAATTGCAAGACTATGTATGACGAGTTCTTTCGGATTGATTTGCATCAATGATGCGAAGAGTTTAAAGATTCGAATATGACCTGGACCAGTGCGCGTGTCGAAGTCGCTTCCGGTGAAGTGTCAGCTTTCTGTAGACGGGCAACCTCGATAGAACGCATTTCCTGGCGCACAATTGCTGGACTAGGCTACCGCCGCTCGAACCCATCGTCCTATTCTTGTGACCGCGTTCTGCGATGAACAGTTGCGCTTGAGGTGTGTCAACCCGTCATCGCACATGTCGTCTATCGTTCAATGGACGCGAGTCAACGGCAAGGCTCTTTCCGCCTTCCAGGTCCTTCTTGCCAAGAACGCGCTGCCATAATGGCTATCCCTCGGCATTTGCTTCATAAGGTTGGACTCGCAACGACCAAGGTTGGAGGATGGACAGCAAAAGGACTTATCGGAGGAAGAACATGCCGGCGAGCTGGATTCGAAGGGTGATGCTACTGGCGTTGCCTGTAACCGTTCTGAACTTGGCCAGTGCGGACAACCTGACTCTTCCGGAACTTCCCGACATGCGAGAGTCAACCGGAATTGTCTATATTTCGGGGGGAATCGGGACGGAAGAAGTCGACCGCATGCGGGAACTGGCGCCAATCTTTAACGTGAGAATCCGCTTTCAACAGGAGTCGACTGGCGCCTCGCTTTCAGACGTTAAGGTCGTGGTCCTAAACGAGAGAAACGAGCGGCTTTTGCGACTTGAAACGGAAGGTCCACTTCTCTACATGAAGATGCCACCAGGCAAATATCTTCTTGCCATGGCCTACCAAGACACCGTTAAGAAGCAATTCATCACCGTCCGGCGTGCGGCTCGCAGCATGACATTCACCTTCCCAGAGCACGGAATTTGAATGACGATAGCTCTCAAGATAACTCGGCTCGTGAGTTGATAGCGCACTTTTCCGGTGCTCCAGTGGCTCAACCGTTCCGGCGTCAGATATTCGACCCGCTTATTACTCAGGACGAAATTCAGGAAGACTTCGCGGATGAAATTGCCTCCGAGGCAAACGGGTGGCCTGCAGATCTGATTGTTTTATGTCACCACGTAATATTGCTCTGCCCGAGGCCTTCGATCGTTCGAATCTTCTTTCCCTCGACTTCCGAGATGGAAGTGATGCACGAACGCACGGGCTTCCCATTAACCGTGATGAAGTCTCCCGGACAAAAATCGTCATTCACGTAGAGGCCCATCCCCCACTCGAGTGAAGGCTGAAGACGATCATCGAATCCTCTAAGCGAGGCCGGAGCTCTAGAACAGGAGTCCGAATAAGTGCTTCAGCAAATCCTCAAGGGGCATGATGGTTAATGCCAACGGCGCAACCGGAACCAGTACAGCCGCCGCAAGTTGCACGATGGCATCTCTCGTGATGGGCGCAAGGCGCATGCCGCGCACCACTTCGAAACTATTGCCGAGATCAGCAAGCGACTGAATGTCGCCGCTCCCAACCAGGGGCTCGTCGGCCGATACGCCACCGCGCAACCATTTTGCATCGAACTCGCGCACATATCGTTCCGCCAGCGTTCCATATTCGTTCAGGCCTCTCCGCTTGGCCTGGGCGAGTTGAGGAGAAAATACCAGCAGCGGTCCGAAAACGACAGCCAGCAGAAACATTACCATCACGCCAATTTCCATCTTGAAATCCGGCAAGGCGGCGTCGAGAAAGAGAATGCGATTAGCGAGATTTGCGGCCAGCATTACGCCGTGCGCAGCCAAAAGAAGGGAGAAGGCATGAGCTGTATTGGCAAGAAAACCCAAGCCACCAACGCAATCCGGGTGTGTCGGAATGAGACTCAGCTTGATTCTCGATGTCTGCCACAGAAACCGCATCCAGATGAACAGGCGAAAATACCAGCGAATTAGCAGGAACTGGAAAATCGGCAAGCTTACGTATCCGTACCAGATGCCAGCCAGTGAGAGTTTGGAGTGGCCGTCGGCATCGGTCGCATACCATGTTGTCGCCTGGAGAGCAGTGTAGTGACGCCAGATGACGAGGACGCCGACGCCATATACGATCGCTACCAACAGCGCCTCGCCAACCACCGAATTGCGCAGCCGGAGTGCCGCGTTAATAGCGGCATTAAACTGATCCATCGCGGCCTCGGGAACCAGATTCCGATCCAGGTACGCCTGGGCGATACCACGGAGGCGTTGATGCACTACGAGTTCTGCGGCAATCAGCAAAGGCACAGCCACAAGAAAGCGGAGGTGAACCTCTATATCCGTCAGGAACGGAACCGTCAGGTCCTTGCTCAACAAGCTGCCTTCCAAGGCGGAAAGCAAAAGGAGCGGAAGCCAAGCAAAAAGTGAAATGGTCACAATGCGTTGACGCACGAGGAGCAACGCATCGTCGGACAAATGGGCTCGCAGCAAAAGCTGATAAAGAGGGCCGCCCAGAACCAGCGAAAAATTCCGCCGATTTTGCGAATCATCGTCGCTGGATTCGGGGGCGAGATGCGCTCGTTTGGGTCCCAAGTTCCAGATGATCCTCATATCAGTTCACCATAAATTTCGACCCAGCACACTGCTTAGTTGCGCCTTCCCCGCCGTGGGAGTGTGCCGAGTCATGGGTACGTAGCTGTAGCCCGCCCGCCCTCAGCATCGAAGACAACAGTGGGCTTTGAGGTTGTCTCACAACCAGTGGTCACGCTGGGACTCCGCGCGCAGGCGTGGCAGTGCTTACGATGGCCAGTTGAACGAACGGGTAACCCCACCACGCTTGGGAACCGTCACCGAAGCCTTCCTTTCGACGCCGTTGGCGGTCACAACAACCCGGTATGTGCCGGGGGGCATCTTCACATACAGAAGAGGCCCGTCCGATACGGCGGCGAAAACTTCCTGCCCCTTAGCGCTGAGTATGCTCGTGTTCACGCCGGCCAAAGCCTCGCCCGCATGTCCAGTAAAGGTCAGCCTCAGATTGAATTCCGAGGCGGTGCGCCTCATCGCCGCCACCTCGTCCACGCCGACGCCGCCGGTCTGGTAGTCGATATCGCCCGCACGGCGGACCGGTGGTACGCCGTCCGTGCTCGCCGCAGTGCCACTGGCCGTGGGGGCGGCCCGGACCGGTGCCGTTGCGTGTGGCTGGCAATCCATGACCGCGCTGTGGTGGCCGGACAGCGACACACCGCGTTCTTGCGCGCGGGCGTGCATCAGCTCACGCATCTGAGTGCCGATCTGTTGGCGTTCCGCAGGCGTCTGGCTGGCGTGCATCCGCCTGCAAAAGTCGGCGCGTTCGTCCGGAGTCAGCATGTCCATGCCAGCATAGTGCCCATGCTGCCGCCCCCCCGGTCCCATGTGCATGACAGAAGGCCCGCTCGCACCCGCAGCGGGACCCATACCCGTACCCGGGCCTGGGCCCATACCGGGCGCCGTGCCGCCTGCCGGACCGGGGCCCTGTGCCAGGGCGACAGGTAGGGCAGCACAGAACGCTAGAGCGACCACGGTCAATCTGAAAGCGGGAGCCATTGATCACCTCCTTGATGATCTCTTGTCTTATGGAAAGGATCTCCACAGCGACGATGCCTGCTTGTATTCAAGGGCAGCACCAAATTGAACACTTGATTCATATCAACCCAAGCGCGTGTGCCGCCGGCGGCACCGCTTACCGCTGCGTGCTTCCGTCGCGTGGTTTCGGTGCAAAAAAAGCTGAGCGCGGGCCATGAGAAAGTCAGCATCCCGACGTCCCGGCGAAGTCGCCGAGTCGATGCGCGCCCTGTGGCAGGCTGCGGTCGCGGTGCAACTCGACGTGGTGGCGCGCCTCAAGCGGGAGGCGCATGCCCCCCGCCGACACAGACAAGGCCGTCGGCCCCGGCGCCGCTGCTGCGCGCCGAACTGACCGAGGTGTACGGCTCGCTGCCCGCGATGCCACGCTGGCCGAAGCGCGCGTCGCGCTTGCTTAAGGCGACGGCCAGGGCGGAACAGGTGGCCAGCCAGGTGGGCCAGCTTGAAGCGGGGCGCAGGCGGCAGCGCTGGAACCTACCGCGACGGGTGAGCGCGCCCGACTGGCCTATGAGCTCGAGTTCACCGAGCGGCGTATCGCCGCGCTGGAGCAGGCAGTGTTCAGCATGAATAAACAGCTTGTTCGCGTGCAAAGCGGTGTTCTCGGCCTGGACACGAACCTTTGTGGCGGTCTGGTGTAAGGAGCCGCCTACATTGTCCAGGGAAGCCTTAAACTCTAGCTAGGTTACTCGGGGAAGCTTAGCAGCCGCCAGCCGAAGCAACCCTGTGCGCTAGCGACACGTCTGCGTGTGAGCCACAGTTCGTACCTTCCCGAGATGGTTTGCGGATTTCTTGGGGGACGGCTCAGATTTCTCCGATTTGAGGCAGCATAGTCAGTGCCAGTGTCGCGGCGCCAACTGCCATGGCTACCGCGTATGCTTTACCCACTGTTTTGCCTACGATGGTGCCGCCTGTAACCCAGGCAATCAACGCCTTGGTGACCAAGTTCGCCAAGACGGCCGCGCTCATGGCAACAACAACCGTACCGGTTCCCAGTCCGCCAGCGACGTGGATTCTCGCCAGAGAAATCACGATGGCATCAACGTCTGCCAGGCCTGACACCACCGAGACGGCATAGATGCCAGCTGCGCCCCACCAATCCTTGGCAGCAGGAACCAGGATTGCCATGACCGCTAGGAAGACCCCGAATCCGAGCGCTGAACCCAGGTCGAATGGCGCCATGGGAGCAATTTCGACGTCGTCCGAGGTGGTTCCAGGTAGGCGCCGCCAGAGCAACAAGCTAATCCCGAGCAGGACGATGCCTGTTACAACAAGGGCGGCGCCAAACGTGACGAGAAGCGTGGGCTGGATAACGCCGAGCAGGACAACCATCCGAAAGAACATCACACCGCATGCCCCGACGGCCCCGGCCGCGCATGCACGCTCCAGTGAAGGTTGCTGTCTCGCAAAGCGTGCCAGCGTTAATGTTGCCGCTGTCGAAGACGCAAGGCCGCCCAGCAAGCCGGTCAATAGAATGCCCCGCTGTGAGCCAGTGAGGCGCATCGCCACATGTCCGACCATGGACAGGCTGGCAATCAGTATCACCGCCCACCATAGTTGGAACGGGTTCAATGCCTTGTAGGGCCCCAGCCCGATGCTCGGGAGATTAGGCAGAATGACGACGGAGAGCACCAGAAGTTGCAGCGCCGCCGTTAATTCGCGATGCTCAATCAAACGAAGCCAGCCATGCAATGTCGGCTTCATATCCAAGAGCACCGCCGCAATCACGGCTGCCCCAAGAGACAGAGCGATGGAACCGCGTGCTGCGTAGGCGCCTAGCACTAACGTCAACAACATCGCCACAGCACTCGTTGCGCTAAGGTTGCCGGACGATTTGGCGATATGTGTATACGACACCGCGAGCAGCATCGAAATGCCCAATAGTCCCCCGAGCAACGGCCACGCGCCAAATTCCGGAAACAGGTTGCCAAGGACTCCGCCCAAGAGCCCCGTCAAGGCAAATGTGCGCAGGCCCGCGACACGCCCTCCTTCTGGCAGGTCGCGCTCATGCCATCCACGCTCCAAGCCAATCAGAAGACCGACCGTCAGTGCTGCCGCCAAGCCCTTGGCCTCGTGGGGTATTCCGAGTGGCGTCAAGTCTGTTCTCCTCTGAGAACTTCGAGCGGACTATCGCGACCTACAGAATTACTGGCGTATTGAGTAATTCGTCCGTGCCGCCAACACCAGCAGGAAAGTGTGTTGCCAGAAGGGTTCCAACGGCCGTTATGCCTCGAAGCACTCCCAGCCGGAATTCATTCCGGCGAAAGGCGTCCTCCATCTCTCGGCAAATGGTGTCCCACTCTCCTTGCCGCACCCGCCCATGGATTCCACGGTCAGCAACAATCTCAACGCTGCGGTCTGCCAGCAACAGGTAAATCAAGACGCCATTGTTGTGTTCCGTATCCCAAACATGCAGTTGCGAAAAGACCTCGATGGCACGCTCACGTGCCGTGAGACCCTTGCTTAGCGCTGCAAGGCTCAGCGCTCCCTCTACAGCGAATCGAAGCTGACCAATATGCGTAGACTCACCGGTCGCAATGGCCTGCTCGATTGCGAGTAGGGTTTCGCGCGGGAAGGTTCGCCTGACTCGCCAGTGCGTCATCAGCAGATGTCGCGCCATGGGCTGGAGATTCGCCATTACCATTTCCCCGAGGCGCCGCCGCCGCCAAAGCCACCACCGCCGCCACCAAATCCACCTCGTCCAGAGCCGCCTCCAAAGCCGCCACGACCGCCGATACCCCGCAAGCCCATGTGGGAGCCACCAAACATCGTAAAGAAGAGCGCGATTGCGCCAGCAAGTACGCCGACAGCGATTGCTCCGGACAGTACCCATCCGATAATGCCGACCACGCCTCCGGTGGCAACGGCGCCTGGACCTCGGCCCAGGAGGGAGCGCAGCACTCCGCCCACCACGAGCGTCAGCACCAGGATGACTGGCAGAAACTGCCGCACCGAGCCATCGCCGCGCTCGCCTCTTGTTCGCCTCGGTGGTGGCAACGGCTCGCCGTTGATAACACTAATGATGCGCTCGACGCCAGCCGTGACGCCGCCATAGAAGTCCCCCTGCTTGAAGCGGGGAACGATGTCATCGCTGATGATGCGCTTGCTCATGGCGTCGGTGAGTACGCCTTCCAGGCCATAGCCAACCTCGATGCGGACTGTCCGGTCATCCTTGGCGATGATGAGCAGTGCTCCGTCATCCGTTCCCTTCCGCCCGAGCTTCCATTGCTCGACCACGCGAATGGAGTATTGTGCAATGTCCTCGGGTTGCGTGGTGGGGACCATCAGCACCCCTATCTGACTTCCCGTCTCGCTCTCGAAGGCTTGCAGCCTTTGTTCGAGGGCCGCCCGTTGTTCGCTTGTCAGCGCGCCGGTCAGGTCGGTCACCCGCGCCGTCAGGCCGGGAATGGCAACTTCCGCCGCCGCGCCCAGAGACACACAAGCCAGAAAGACCAGGAACAGGCCTTTGGCAGCCAAAAGCCATTTCACTTGACACCTCCAGGGGCACTGGCAGGACCCGCACCAAAGCCAACTTGTGGTGGCTTGGCTATCGCCGTTTCGTTTGCCACCGTGAAGTTGGGCTTCTCCTTGTAGCCCAAAACCATTGCCGTCAGATTTGAAGGCAACGAACGCACGGTCACGTTGTACGCTTGAACGGACTGGATATACCGGTTTCGCGCGACGGCAATCCGATTCTCGGTACCCTCGAGTTGGGACTGCAAATCCCTGAAGCCAGCGTCGGCCTTCAATTGCGGATAGTTCTCGGAAACTGCCAAAAGCCTGGACAAGGTCCCCGACAACTGCCGCTGCGCGGCCTGGAATTGGGCGAATGCCTTCGAGTCGTTCAGGGTCTCGGGCGTGACCTGGATGGTGCCAACGCGTGCTCGGGCCTCTGTCACCGCTGTCAGGACCTCGCGCTCATGGCTGGCGTAGCCTTTCACGGTGTTCACCAGATTCGGCACTAAGTCGGCCCGGCGTTGGTACTGGTTCACAACCTCCGACCAGCTTGCCTTGACCTGTTCATCCTGCGACTGAATTGTGTTGTAGCCGCAGCCTGCCAGACCAATCAGGAGCATTGCCGCCAGTACCAACCCTATCTTGCGCACGAGACACCTCCGTTCTTTCGCTGCCGTCGCCTGCCGAGCCAACAATTCGAACCGTGAGCGTGCAGGATACAGCCTGCCCTATCGAAAATGGGGTTTTCATCACTCATCCTAGGTTGTGCGGCAGACCGATTGCTTGATTTGCCTCAACAGCGACTAGCAGTGGGCCGACCGCGCGTCCGCGCACTTGGTCCGGCTACATAAAATGACTCTATCTGGTGCCTATTGGGGTAGGTTATGCCGGCGGCCGAGAACATTGCGATTTCCGTCTCAACTACACCTTCGTGGTGGATTGAACAGACCGAGATGTGCGAGCACAAAGGCATCGGACACCCAGACAGCCTTTGCGACGGCGCCGTCGAGGCTGCGGCCCAGGCCCTGTGCCGCGCGTACCTTGAGGCGTACGGCGCTATCCAACACTTCAACTCGACAAGGCACTCCTCGTTGGCGGCATGAGTGCGCCGAAATTCGGTGGCGGACAGCTACTGCGACCGATTCGATTGCTAGGAGTTGGCGACAGGGACGATTCCTGTGATCTAAGGCCTTCTCGCCTGCCGGTATCCATACACTAAGGCACCATTTTCGAGCATCGCCATCGTTCGCGAAGGCGCGGGCAATTCGCATTCCTTGATTGACATCAATAAGCAAGTTCCCCGAAGGACGAGACTATTAAGGCAAATCCTGCCTTGCAGCCGCCAATCGCCCCCAGGAGGATGGCATGTCGACCAGGTCCGCTACCCCTACAACCCCTACAGTTGGAGAAGAATCCACCGTTACGGGTGGGCGCGCGCCCCAACCGACAAGTCGCCTGGAAGCTGCTCGCCAGCAATACGTGCGCGACCCTGTTTGTGGCATGGAAGTTTCTCCCGGGGAAGCGGCCGCTAGTGTGGAGGCCGACCACAAGCGCTATTGGTTCTGCTCCCGCCGCTGCCACCAGGCGTTCCTCGCCAACCCGGCCCAATACATTCCTCCGCCGTCAGCCGAGGATACCCCGGCGGGCGCTAGCATTTCGCCGCCCGCCACGGCCACCATCCCACCCGGCACCGGCGGTGCCAAGCAACTCGCAAAGGACCCCATCTGCGGGATGATGGTCGACAAGGCCACAGCCCTGTCCACCGAACGCGGCAATCGCAAGTACTATTTCTGCAGCGAAAGCTGTCTGCGGACTTTCGAGTCGCCAGAGAGCGAACTGAAAGCCATGAAGACGCGCGTGACGATTGCCCTTACGGGTGTCCTCGCGCTGGCGGTGCTGCGGGCAGGTGCCTTCCTGGCGTTGGCGGCAGGCGCGACCTTGCTCACCTGGGCGCCCATTCCGGGCTTGCCCTGGCTCACATGGGGGATGTGGCTGTTCCTGCTCGTCACGCCCGTGCAGTTCATTGGCGGCTGGAGCTTCTACAAGGGTGCGTGGAACGCCATCAGAACACGCAATATCAACATGGACTTCCTCATTGCCCTAGGGACGTCCGTGGCGTATTTCTATAGCGTAGTGGTGCTGTTCTTCCCCTCCTGGCTGCCGGTGAAGGTCGCAGAGCGGGATGTCTATTTTGAAGTCTCGGCGGTGATTATCGCCTTCGTGCTGCTGGGCAAGTACATGGAGGAAATCATCAAGAAGAAGTCCTCCGCCGCCGTTCGACGCCTGCTCGACTTACGTCCCGCCGTCGCGCATGTACTGCGTGATGGGAAAGAAGTGGAAATTCCGGCGGAGAGCATCATGGTGGGCGAAGCGGTCATCGTACGCCCGGGTGAAAAGATTCCGACGGACGGCAAGGTCGTTGAGGGCGAGTCCAGCGTCGATGAGTCCATGCTGACCGGCGAGTCGATGCCTGTGGAGAAAAAGCCTGGCGCCGCAGTCATTGGCGGCACGCTCAACCGCAGCGGCGCCTTCACTCTCCAAGCCACGAAAATCGGAGCCGATACCGCGCTCGCACAGATTATCAAGATGGTCGAGGACGCCCAGGCCAGCACCGCGCAGATTCAACGGCTGACCGACCAGGTCACCGGCTACTTCGTGCCGGCGGTTGTGTCCATTGCCCTGCTGGCCCTGGTGGGGTGGACCGTGGCGGGCCATTTCCCGCACGGGCTGCTTGCGTTTGTGGCCGTCCTGATTATCTCTTGCCCATGCGCACTCGGTGTGGCGACGCCTGCCGCACTGATGGTTGGCGTGGGCAAGGGGGCCGACAACGGCATCCTGATACGCGGTGGTGAAGTGCTGGAGCGCGCCGAGAAGCTGACGGCGGTGGTCTTTGACAAGACCGGTACGATTACGCGCGGAGAGCCGACCGTCACCGATGTCATCTCGTTCTCGAATCACGAGGAATCAACCCTGTTGACCCTTGCGGCAGCCGTCGAAAGTGGGTCTGAGCATCCTCTGGGCGAAGCCATCGTGCGTGCGGCAGAACATCGCGGCCTTGCCATTCCCAAGGCCACCGCCATTACTGCCCTGTCTGGCATGGGCATTCGGGGACAAGTCGAAGGCCAACAGGCCTGGCTCGGGAATCGGCGTCTGTTTGGGAGCCAGGGAATTCCAACTGGTAACGCTGAGTCGGTGCTTCAAAGGCTCGAGGCAGACGGGAAGACCGCCATGCTGGTCGGTGCCGGTAATACGCTGCTTGGTGTAGTCGCAGTGGCCGACACGGTGAAGCCTGAGGCAGCCGAGGCTGTCGCAGCCCTGAAGGCTCGCAACACCAAGGTCGTGCTGCTAAGTGGAGACAACCGTCGGACGGCGGAGGCCATTGGCCGGCAGGTTGGCATCGACCACGTGATTGCCGAAGTCATGCCGGAAGACAAGGTCGAGACCATTCAGACACTGCAGAAACAGGGCGAAGTCGTGGCGATGGTAGGTGACGGTGTGAACGACGCCCCCGCCCTTGCGGCAGCCGACATCGGCATTGCAATCGGCTCTGGCTCGGACGTCGCCAAGGAGACGGGAAGCATCATCCTCATTCGCGACGACGTTCGTGACGTCGTGGCGTCCATCCAACTGTCGCGCGCCACGATGCGCAAAATTAAGCAGAACCTCTTCTGGGCGTTCATCTACAACACTATTGGCATCCCGGTCGCAGCCTTCGGACTGTTGAACCCCATTATTGCGGCGGCAGCCATGGCGCTGTCCTCATTGAGCGTCGTGGCCAACTCCGCGCTGCTTAAGCGTGTGAGGCTCGGCCAGGCCAGTACGGAGGCAGCATGAAGCACGCCGTCGCATGGGTATGCGCCGTCATTGCGACGCTGCTAGCCTTTGCTGTTTTGTATCGGTTTGGCATTTCAATACTCACCGTTCTGCTCGCAATCCTTTTGCTTTCCTGCCCAATCGTCGTGGTGTGGGTTAGCTGGCGGCTTTCCCGTCAGTGCGAGCGCGATATTCAGCAGGCCGTGGAGCGTGAGCGTAAGGCCCGAGGCAGTCATTGATGTCCACGGCTACTGCTAAGAGACAATCCGGGGCTTTTCTTCGTTGGAGGACGGTATGAATCACGACCACAGGAGTCACGAGCACCCGGAGGATCCAGAGCGAAAGATTTCCCGCTCCAAGCTTGTCACGATTGGCTTTCTGTTGGTGATTGGCTACTTCCTCTGGACGGAGCACCGGGCCCACGTCATTCAGTTCCTGCCGTTCCTGCTCCTGGCGGCATGTCCGTTGATGCATCTCTTCATGCATCACGGCCATGGCCACGGTCACGGAGGGCACGAGGACTCCAGTGACACAGGCAAAAAGGGAGAGCGATGATGGAGCACAACGCGCAAAGCGGCTACGGCCTTTGGTCGCTGGTGTTATTGACTCGGCGGTCTTTCTCACGTTGGTGATGTTCCCCATCCTGGCCTGGATGTACGTTCGCCTTGCTAAGGCAGAGGAGCAGGACGCACTGGCGGAATTCGGGCAGGAATATGAGGAATACCGCCGAAAAACGCCAGCGTTCATCCCGCATATCCCGGGAGGCGATGCCCCCCGGACTCGCCCTCGTTGAATGCAGTCGTTTTCTTCCCCACACGTGGAGGCTGCCATGAAACCCTTCAAAACTGGTGTGACGCTATCTGCGACAGTCGTGCTGTTCTATGCCTTATGCACGTTGGTCTGGCTGGCACTCCCTGAGTCTTTCATGAACTTCATGAACGTGCTCTTTCACGGACTCGATTTCCGACGCCTGCAGACTGGCGAACAGTTGTCCTGGTGGTCCGTCATCTACCCGGCCTTTGTGTTTGCAGTGTGGTTCTTTGCTGCCGGTGCATTCTTTGCATGGTTGCACAACAGCCTACGCGGAGAGAAATGACCCTGGGACGCAGGCTCTATGACTGCAAGGTCTAGCACCACGTCCCAACCGGCGGCCGGCTGCAAACAGAAGCGACCGCCGATTCTTCTTGCTCTTACCCGACATGTTGAAAGGCCCTCATGGAACCGCGTCAACAATTTTCCCTTTGGTACATACTCGCGGCGGTCACGGCGATACTCGTCCTTCAGAGCTTCTTCACTCCTTCTCACGTCCAAACGCTGCCGTACAGTGACTTCAAGGTCCTATTGAAGGCCGGCAAGCTCAAGAACGTCACCCTCGGGGAAGGCATCATCACGGGAACGCTTAACACCGATGGCGTTGAGAGTCTGCTTCCCAAGCAACAGGTCGACGAGATGCTGCAGCAGGGGAAAGGAGACCACGCCTTCTCGACAGTCCGCGTCAACGACCCCGTTCTGGTGCAAGAGCTCGAAACTGCAAAAGTTCGCTTTGTCGGGCAGGCCGATAACAAATGGATTGGGATGCTGCTGTCCTGGGTGGTCCCTGCATTGCTCTTCTTTGCCGTCTGGAGCTTCCTCATCAAGCGGGTAGGCGGAGCCGCCAGCGGCATGATGGAGATTGGCAAGAGCAAGGCCAAGGTCTACATGCAAAAAGAAACCGGCGTGACGTTTGCTGACGTCGCCGGCATCGACGAGGCTAAGGAAGAGCTCGCCGAAATCGTCAACTTCCTGAAGGACCCGCAGCGCTACCGGCGCCTGGGCGGCAAGATTCCCAAAGGCGTGTTGCTACTCGGTGCGCCGGGAACTGGCAAGACGCTGCTGGCGAAGGCTGTCGCTGGCGAGGCTGGCGTTCCATTCTTCAGCATGAGTGGCTCGGAGTTCGTTGAGATGTTTGTAGGTGTTGGGGCTGCGCGCGTTCGCGACCTCTTCAACCAGGCCGAGACTAAGGCGCCTTGCATCATCTTTATTGACGAACTCGATGCGCTCGGCAAGACCCGTGCGCTCAACGCGATGTCCGGAAACGACGAACGCGAACAGACACTGAATCAGTTGCTGGTCCAGATGGACGGCTTTGATACCAACAAAGGCGTCATCATCATGGCTGCGACCAATCGCCCGGAGATTCTCGACCCGGCGCTCCTTCGCCCGGGCCGATTTGACCGTCACATCGCTCTGGACCGCCCGGACCTGAAGGGCCGGGAGCAAATCCTGAAGGTGCATAGCAAAAATGTCACGCTGGCACCGGGGGTGGAGCTGACCAAGCTAGCTGCCAGAACCCCGGGATTCGCGGGAGCTGACCTTGCCAATCTCGTCAATGAGGCCGCCCTGCTGGCGGCACGCAAGGGCAAGGACGCGGTCGACATGGCCGACTTCGACGAGGCGTTAGACCGCATCATTGGCGGCCTGGAAAAAAAGAATCGCGTGATGAATGCGCAGGAAAAGGAAACCATCGCCTACCACGAGGCAGGTCACGCCATCGTGGCGGAGTTGCGGCCCCGTGCCGACCGGGTATCGAAGGTTTCCATCATTCCACGTGGCGTGGCCGCGCTCGGCTATACCCAGCAGACACCCACAGAGGACCGCTATCTGCTAAAGCAGAGTGAACTGCTTGAGCGGCTCGATGTGCTGCTCGGCGGGCGCATGGCCGAGCAACTTGTCTTCGGCGACGTTTCGACAGGCGCACAGAATGACCTGCAACGCGCAACAGACATGGCTCGCCGGATGATTACGCAGTTCGGCATGAGCGAGCAGCTCGGTCTTGCCACGTACGAGGACTTGCCGAACCCACTCCTTAATGGGGCAGGACTGATGCCTCGGGAACGCAAGGAATACAGCGAGAATACCGCGCAAATCATTGACGCGGAAGTCCGGAAGATTCTGGGTGACGCAAGCCAGCGGGTGAAGCAGACACTGCTGGCACACCGGCACAAGCTGGACGCGCTGGCAAAGCTGCTGCTCGAACAGGAGGTTGTCGACCGACCTGCCCTGGAGCTGCTCCTCTCCGAGAAAGTTACCCCGCTCACGCCTGGGAAGCCCCACCCAGCCAAGCCCGATGGGCACGATTCGCGGAAGGTGAACCATGAAAATGAAGGCAAGTAGGAGCGTTACGTCCGAGGTAAGCGCCATCTCCCATGAGGACTATGAGGAGAATCTCCACCTGCTTCAAATCGAACTGGTCAAGCTACAGAAGCACTTCATTTCCTGCAGCGACCGGATTCTGGTGATATTTGAAGGCAGGGACGCCGCTGGGAAGGACGGCACCATCAAGCGCATTGTCGAACATCTCAGCCCGCGTGAAACCCGCGTCGTCGCGCTTGGAAAGCCTTCTGACCGTGACCGAGGCTCATGGTACTTCCGGCGCTATACGGCCGAACTCCCGGCCGCCGGCGAGTTCACGCTTTTCAATCGGAGTTGGTACAACCGAGCGGGCGTGGAACGCGTGATGGGCTTCTGCACCGACGCCGAGGTTGAGGAGTTCATGGCAAGCGTCCCAGAGTTCGAAGGGATGCTTGTGCGCTCAGGGATTCGTCTTATCAAGTACTACCTGGACATCAGCAAGGGCGAACAGAAAAAGCGCATCGAAGAGCGCCGCCGAGACCCGCTAAAGCAGTGGAAAGTCAGCCCCATTGACGAGCAGGCGGTGTCACTTTGGAAGAAGTACAGCAAGGCTCGCAACGAGATTTTTGCTCGGACCAGCGACATCGTGCCATGGAATGTGGTACGCGCCGACGACAAGCGGGTCGCGCGCCTCAGCGTCATCAAGGATTTGCTGACGCGCCTGCACTATGCGGACAAGGACGATGAGCTGATTCGCCCCAATCCGGAAGTTGTGTTTCCTTATGCTGAGGAACATCTGCTGAGCGGGGCGATTGCGAAGTAAAGGTAGCTCGGCAAGACCTGCGAACTGCGAGGATGGGTGAGATGAAGACCAGCATCATTGAAGTTGGAGGCCTGCTTTCCGTTCTTAGCGCTCACGGGGTGGAGAAGCGCCTCACCAGATTGCCCGGTGTCGTCAAGGCAGCGGTCAACTGTGTCTCGGGCAGCACGACTGTCGAGTACGACGACGCTGTAACTAGCCTGAGTGAAATCAAGGCAAGGCTGGATGAGTGCGGCCATCATTGCCATGGCGAACTGGTGCCACGGCACATTTGCATCCCGGAAGACCCACCAGCAGTTTCGACCGGAGTTGATAGCGGGCAAGCGAGTACAGCAGCCCGGCTGGCAGCGCTCGGCAGACACGAGGACCATTCCCACGCAGCGAAAGCGCAGGCCCACGCGACACATGGCCAGATGGCCCATGACATGGGACACGGCGCCGGCATGGACATGGCGGCGATGGTTCGCGACATGCGAAACCGCTTCTGGATTTGCCTGGTGTTCACGATTCCCATCTTTCTCTACGCGCCGATGGGAATGCAAATTCCCATGCCGGCTCCGCCGTTCGGTCTGGGCATGAACCAGTGGCTGTTCTTGTTAGCGAGCGCGGCCATCCTATATCCCAGTTGGCCCTTCTTCGTATCCGCGTGGCGCGCCCTCCAGGACGGCACGCTCAACATGGCCACGCTGGTTGTCCTCTCTGTCGGTACGGGCTATCTGTTCAGCGTCGGAGCAACCTTCTTCTTTCCTGGAGAGCAGTTTTACGAGGCGTCGGCCGTGTTGCTGGTATTCATCCTGCTGGGACACTGGCTGGAGATGCGCGCTCGCGCTGGCGCGTCAGACGCGATTCGCTCGCTGATGAACCTGGCTCCGCCCAAGGCGATGGTACTGCGTGATGGCCGCGAGGTGGAAATACCAACTGCCGACGTCAAGCTGGGTGACATCGTCATCATCCGTCCCGGCAACAAGATTCCCGCTGATGGCGAGGTCACCGATGGTAGTTCCCAAGTAGACGAATCGATGCTGACTGGCGAGTCGCTTCCCGTGAGGAAGGGGCCGGGAGACAGTATCATCGGCGCGACAATCAACAAGAGTGGCAGCTTTCACTATCGGGCGACCAAGGTTGGAAGTGACAGCGCACTGGCGCAGATCGTCAAGCTGGTGCAAGAGGCTCAGAACTCGAAAGCGCCAGCGCAATTGCTGGCGGACCGCGCATCCCAGTGGTTGGTGCTTGCCGCCCTGGGGATTGGCATCCTCACATTCGTCAGTTGGTATTGGTGGTTGGGCCAGCCCCTGCTGTTCGCCTTGACGCTCACCATTACCGTCTTCGTGATTGCCTGTCCCGATGCGCTTGGACTCGCGACTCCGATGGCGGTGATGGTTGGTACAGGCCTCGGCGCGATGAACGGGATTTTGTTCAAGAACGCTTCGGCTTTGGAGGAAGCCACCAAGTTGAATGTCGTCGTGTTCGACAAGACGGGCACCCTGACCATGGGGGAACCTGAAGTCGTGGAGATTTTCGCTCCGCAGGGCGTGAGCGAAGACGCGATGCTTGGTCTTGCCGCCGCCGTCGAGCAGGCTTCAGAACACCCACTGGCCCAAGCCATCCTCAAACGCGCTGGGGCATTGACGAGGCCAAGCGCCACCGGCTTTACAAATATCGACGGTATGGGAGCCCAAGCGGATGTCGACGGGAGGCCGGCGCTGCTTGGTAATCGCAAGCTGATGGCATCACAACGCGTGGATATGACCGGCCTGACGGAGAAGGCCGACATGATGCAAGGCGCGGGGCGAACGGTCATTCATGTTGCACACGGTGGCAAACTGATTGGCCTGATTGCCATCGCCGACGCCCCCCGACCGACTTCGGCAGCGGCAGTCAAGAAGCTGCGAGAGCGAGGCGTGCAGGTGGCGATGCTGACCGGGGACAACAAGGCCACGGCGGAACGTATCGCTGTAGGCCTGGGAATCGAGCTGGTCCTCGCAGACGTGTTGCCTGGGCAAAAAGCCGAAAAGGTCAAAGAACTGCAGGCACAAGGCAATAAGGTTGGCATGGTAGGCGACGGCATCAACGACGCGCCTGCGCTGACGCAGGCGGACGTAGGCTTTGCCATTGGCGCCGGCACGGATGTGGCGATGGAAAGCGCTGACATTGTGCTGATGAAGAGTGACCCGTTTGACGTGGTGGGGGCAATTGAGTTGTCGCGTGCCACCCTGCGAAAGATGCACCAGAATCTCTGGTGGGCGGTAGCCTACAACCTGGTGGCGTTCCCCTTGGCAGCCGGTCTGCTCTACCCCTTCACCTTAAGTCCTGAGATTGCAGCGCTATCCATGTCGGGTAGCTCCGCCTTGGTGGCAATTAACGCTCTGTTACTCAAGCGCACGAAGCTACCCGGCATACGCGCCCCATCGCCGCCCGTATCGGACAGCGTGGCCGCGCCCATTGCCGGCTGACTTTCTGCCATGGGTTATTGTCATTGACCCGCGAGCTGATCACGGACCTGGCATCGGAGGCTTCAAGCGTGATTCCGAAGTCGGCATGGCGCTCTGTATCCGCGAGCGTGGCGCGCCACGAACATCGTGCCATCTTGCAAAGCCTAGAGGCGATAGAGGCATTGCGACGTTTACGCCTGGTCCGAGCGATTCCAGCCATGGCTATCACTCGTAGCAGGCATTGCCAACGACGTCAGGACCGCTCGGGAAGAAGGCACAGCAGACAACATGTGGCGTTCTTTCGAACAGGCCGTAAGCATCGCCATGGCGGCTACAAAGCAAGCCAATCCGCGCATCTCAACGAGCTTCAGCGAGCTACTGGCGCCAGCCATCAGAGGGGAATGTACACCGAATGTCGCGCGCAGCTTCGGGTGGAGCATGAGGCCCACTGCAAGTTGATTGGCAAGGCGGTGGAGTGGCAGCAAGTTACTTGCTCATCATGCCAGGGCCCATCCCAGACCCCATGCCGCCGCCCATCATGCCTTTGTTGTCCATCATCATCTGCATCATTTCCTGCAAGAAGGCCATGTGCTGGCCCATCATGTCCTGACACATCTGCATTTGGGCAGGCGCTGCGCTGCCCTTACCCTTGGGCGCAGGCATCCCGCCTGCGCCGGCCATTCCCATTCCCATCATGTCCTTGTGCATAATGGCCGCGGCGTCTTGCATAACCTTGTTGCGTTCGGCCATCAGTGCCTGGACCTCTTCTGGTGATTTGGCCCGCGACAGCCGCTCACGGATTGCGCGCAAATGTGCAATCTGAGCGTCGAGGTCAGTATTTCCCTTGGCTTGGGGCGCTACAGGCGGTGCAACTGCTGGTGCCGCTTTCTTAGGCGGGTCCGCAGGGTGGTGCTGCTCATGCTGAGCCTCCGTCGACGGTGAAGCCGAGAAGGCGACAGGCGCCCACACGAGGGTGGCGGATGCCAAGAGTATGGGAACGTGGCGAAGGTGGACCATGGGAAGGCTCCTCATATCTAAGGAAGGCAATCTAATATGGACCATATGCCGCGTGTATGCCACCAAGTTGATAAGAATCAACAGAACTCCCGAATTTCGACCTCCGGGTGCGGGCTTTCTCTCCAGTAACCAGCGAGCCCGGGAGTCATAAAGGGTCATCCAAATGGCCAACGCCGGCTTAAAAGTGACCCACTTTCCCAAGAATCGCCAAAGTAAAATTGCCCCCCGGCCTACAGCAGTTCGGCTGCTAGTTCTCGCCTGCAAATTTGCACGGCGTGGGCATGATGCAGCAATCAGTCGGGCATCGCTGTCATCAGCGTCTTGTCATCGTCGAGAAATCAAAGCCTTTGGGCAATGTGATCGGTCTTACACAGCTGTGCATGGCTCGCACGAACCATGTACCTCAACAATCAAGACGCGAGCAGCCTCATTAAGCCCCGCATCGCGCACCATCGCAGCGCGACATGCCCCGTTTCGGGGAGTCGCTCAGCGCAGTTGCCACTTTCGACTAGCGTTCCCGCCCATTTTTGGCGACAAATCTTGCATACAAGTATGGCATACCACTTGCTCATGTGGTTGCCGTGAACGCAACGACCGAAAACTCCCCTGCTGACATCGCCAATCGCATCACCGAGGCAATGCTTGGCCAGAAGCTGCTCCCCGGCTCCCGCCTGGGCGAGCAGGAACTTGCCACATTGTTCGGCGTGAGCCGCACGCTGGTGCGTGAAGCATTGTCGCGGCTGGCGGCGCGGGGCATGGTAACCGTCAGCGCGCGACGCGGCTGGTTTCTGGTGGAACCCGGCACTGACGACATCCGCTCAGCGTTCGACGCCCGCCGCATTATCGAAACCGGGTTGCTACGTGAAGTCAGCCCGGATCGGCCGGCGCATGCGCAGGCCATTCATTCGCTCAAAGTTCATATCGCACGCGAAAAGGCCGCGCTCCAAGGCGACGACGCCAGCATGCGCAGTTTCCTGCTGGGCGATTTTCACGTTTGCCTGTGCGCATCATTGGGGTATGGCCTGTTAGTGGATACGCTGCGCGACCTGACCGCGCGCACGACACTGGTCGCTAGTCGAAATCAGTCCGCAGCCGATGCTGGTCGCTCGTGCGGCCAGCACGAAGGTATCGTCAACGCGCTTGCGGAAGGCGATGGCGTGTTAGCCGCGCGCCTGATGGCCGAACACCTTAGCGCGGTGCATACGAGTCTTGATGCCGTTGGCCCCGCCGACCCGCTCTCACACCTTCGCCAGGCGCTGGCACCGGTAAGTCCGGCACGCGTTCCGCATTCCGCATCACCCGCCGCGGAGATTTTCGCGGATCAACCATTCCCATCCCGAACCTGAGGAAACACGCGATGTTCCATGCCCTGTCCAAATCCAAGTTGTCCCGCCGCGGCCTGATGTGTGCACTGCTGGCCGGCTTATATGCGGCCGTGCTGCCGGCGCAGGCCGACACACTCGCCGATGTCACCAAGGCCGGCGTACTGCGCGTGGCCGTGCCACAGGATTTCCCGCCGTTTGGCTCGGTAGGGGCCGATATGGCTCCTCAGGGCCTCGATATCGACGTGGCAGCGCTGATGGCCAAAAAGATGGGTGTAAAGCTGCAGTTGGTACCAGTGACCAGCACCAACCGAGTGCCGTATCTGCAGACGCGCAAGGTAGACCTGGTGATCTCGAGCATGGGCAAGAATCCCGAGCGCGAAAAGGTGCTCGACTTCTCCGATGCCTATGCGCCGTTCTTCAATGGCGTGTTCGGGCCGGCGGATCTTGCCGTAAAAAGCGCGGCCGATCTGGCGGGCAAGACTGTTGGCGTCACGCGCGGTGCCGTGGAAGACCTGGAACTGAGCAAGATCGCTCCGGCCAGCGCGAACATCAAGCGCTATGAAGACAACAACGCCACGATCTCGGCCTTTCTGTCGGGGCAGGTGCAACTGATTGCCACCGGCAACGTGGTGGCCTCGACGCTGATCGCCAAGCATCCGCCCAAGGCGCCCGAAACCAAGTTCCTGATCAAGAATTCGCCGTGCTTCATCGGAATGAACAAGGGTGAGAAGGCGCTGCAGGACAAGGTCAACGCCATCCTGGCCGAAGCCAAGAAGGACGGCTCACTGAACACGCTGTCGATCAAGTGGCTGCTGCGTCCGCTGCCGGCGCAGCTCTGATACGCACCGCCGAGGTAGAAGCATGGCTTACGCGTTCGATTTCGTGTCGGTGCTGGATTACACCGACGTGCTGCTCAAGGGCATCGCGGTCACGGCGCAGCTCACGCTGACGGGCGGTGTGCTTGGCGTGGCCGTGGCGTTGGCGGGTGCCTGGGCCAAGACCCAGGGACCCGCCTGGCTTCGCCCCGTGGTCAGCACCTATGTGGAGCTGATCCGGAACACGCCGTTCCTGATCCAGCTGTTCTTCATCTTCTTCGGGCTGCCCAGCCTTGGCGTGCATCTGCCCGAAATGGTGGCGGCATCGCTGGCCATGGTTATCAACTTGGGCGCCTACGGTACCGAGATCGTGCGCGCCGGCCTGGCTGCCACCCCGCGCGGGCAGTTCGAAGCCGGCGCGAGCCTGGCCATGTCACCATTCCAGGTGTTCCGGCACGTCGTGCTGCGCCCGGCATTGCAGAAGATCTGGCCAGCGCTGTCGAGCCAGATTGTGATCGTGATGCTCGGATCGGCTGTCTGTTCGCAGATCGCAGCGCAAGACCTGACGTATGCGGCCAATTTCATCCAAGGGCGAAACTTCCGCGCTTTTGAGGTCTATCTCGTGAGCACAGCGATCTATCTTCTTCTTGCCCTCGTGCTGCGGCAATTGCTGCGCGGCGTTGGCCGGCAGCTTTTTGCGCGGAGGGCGGGATGATCGAGTTCACGTTGTGGGATATCGTCCGCAACCTGCTGTTGGCAGCACGCTGGACGGTGCTGCTGTCATTGGTTGCGTTCGTGGGCGGTGGCCTCGTTGGCCTCCTCGTGCTGTTGATGCGTACCGGCAAGCGCCCGGTAGCAAGACGCCTGGCGCAGGCGTATATCGAGCTTTTCCAGGGTACGCCGCTCCTGATGCAGCTATTCCTCGCTTTCTTCGGACTTGCACTGTTTGGCATCGAGGTGCCAGCGTGGCTGGCCGCCGGGCTTGCGTTAACGCTGTGGACGTCGGCCTTCCTGGCCGAAATCTGGCGCGGCTGCGTGGAAGCCATACCGCGCGGCCAGTGGGAAGCCTCAGGCAGCCTGGCCATGGACTACGTGCAGCAGATGCGTTACGTGATCCTGCCACAGGCCTTGCGGATTGCCGTGGCACCGACCGTTGGCTTTGGTGTCCAGGTCATCAAGGGCACGGCGCTAGCGTCGATCATCGGCTTCACCGAGCTGTCCAAGGCGGGCACGATGATTGTGAACGCCACATTCCAACCCTTTACCGTATATGCCGCCGTGGCGCTGATGTACTTCGCGCTGTGCTGGCCGCTTTCGCAATACAGCAAGATGCTGGAGAGGAAATTCCATGCCGCTTATCGCCATTGATCAGGTTCGCAAGTCGTTTGGCAGCAACGAGGTGCTGAAGGGCGTTTCGCTCTCCGTCGAACCTGGCGAAGTCATCGCCATTATCGGCAGGAGTGGCTCGGGCAAGAGCACGCTGCTACGTTGCATCAACGGGTTGGAAAGCATCGATTCGGGCGCCATCACGGTGGCCGGTGCTCACCTGGCCGACAGCGAACTGCAATTACGCGCGCTGCGGCTGAAGGTAGGCATGATTTTCCAGCAGTTCAATCTGTTTCCGCACCTCAGCGCCGGGCGCAACGTGATGCTGTCGCCCATGATCGTCAAGGGCGCGTCGCAGGCCGAGGCCCGTGAACTGGCCGAACTGAACCTGGCACGGGTCGGGCTTTCTGCCAAGTTCGATGCGTATCCGGACCAACTGTCTGGCGGTCAGCAGCAACGTGTCGCCATCGCTCGCGCGCTTGCCATGCAGCCAACCGCGCTGCTATGCGACGAAATCACCTCCGCGCTGGATCCAGAGCTTGTTAACGAGGTACTGCAGGTTGTGCGCAGTCTCGCGGCCGATGGCATGACCCTGCTGATGGTGACGCACGAAATGCGCTTCGCGCGCGAGGTGTGCGACCGCGTAGTCTTCATGCATCAGGGCAAGGTCCACGAAACCGGCGCGCCCAATGAAGTGTTCGGCCGGCCACAGACGCACGAACTGCAGCAGTTCTTGGGAATGGTTGAGGCTTGACCTGCCACCTGCCGCGCAAACTGCATCATGCATCGTGGGGATTGCTGACCGGGCGACCCTCGACTTCAGCAGCCAGCTAGCTCCTCGAGAACGGGCGAGTTCACCGCTCGTTGCCTACCGGCACAGCTTCCGGCCTGCTCAGTAAGCCGCTGTGGTCACCGGTGCTCCGCTGCGACCGCACGCTGTCTATCGTGTTGCGCGGTCAGCACCATCACGATCTCTGTGACGATTCGCTCCAGTGGCGTCCCTGGACCATAGATGCCACGGACGCCTGCCAGCTGCAAGGTGTGCCTGTGCGGCGCCGGAATAATCCCGCCAACAAACACCGGCACAGTATCCCCGCGCTGGCGAAGGGCCTTGAACAACATGGAAACCTGGGCAAGATGTGCACCGCCGAGCGTCGAGATGCCGATGGCATCGAAGTCGCCATCGCACGCTTGCGCCGCAATGGCCTCGGCCGACTGGAACAATGGCGTAAGCCGGACCAGGAACCCGGCATCGCTCAGGGCGGCGGCGACAGCCTTCGCGCCGCGATCGTGCCCATCCTGCCCGAGCTTTGCCACCAGGATTCGCGGCGCGCGTCCAAGTATCGCGCTCAGCTGCCTGACCCGGTCGCAAGCCGCCGCCCAGTTCGGACTCCCTTCACGGGTAGCGCCGTAGTGCGCCTTGTCGTAGCCCGGTTGCGCTGCGTAGCGCGGCCAGACATCAAGCAAGGCGCGCGTGCATTCGCCGACCGTCGCCCGGCAGCGCATGGCGTCAATGGCGCAGTCCAGCAAGTTCCTGCCGCCCCGTCGCGCAGCTTCCGCCAGTGCGCCCAGCGCCTGTTTGACTGTGTGCTCGTCCCGCCTTGCCCGCAATGCCGCCAGTCGAGTTGCCTGCTCGGCGCGAACGCGGCCTCCGTCGATCTCCAGGCACGCTGGTAGTGCTTCTTCGTCGGCCTGGAAACGATTGACCCCCACCACGACCTCCTCTCCCGCATCGATCCGCGCCTGTGTCCGTAGGGCATTGCGGTGAATGCGGTGCTGCACCCAGCCTGATTCCAGCGCCTTGAGCACGCCCCCATGCGCATCGATCTCTGCGAGGATCGAGCGGACGGTATCGGCCATGCGCCCCGTCAATGACTCGATCAGGTAGGACCCGGCCCACGGATCCGCCACGTCGCAAAGACTGAATTCGTGCTGCAGGATCAACTGCGTGTCACGCGCGATACGCGAGGCTTCGACGCTGGGCAGCGCCAGAGCCTCGTCAAAGCCGTTTGTGTGCAGCGACTGCGTGCCGCCAAAGATTGCGGCCATGCCCTCGATCGTGGTGCGGGCAATATTGTTGTGCGGTGCCTGCGCCGCCAACGTCCAGCCCGATGTCTGGCAGTGCATGCGCATCGCCGCGGCCTGGGCAGTGGTGCCGCCTCGTGCACGGACGATGTCGTGCCACAAGAGCCGGGCGGCGCGCAGCTTGGCAATCTCCTTGTAGAACTGCTTGCCGACGCCGAAGAAGAAGCTCAGCCCACCGCAGAAGGCATCGACATCGAGACCCCGGGCGCGCAGCGCATCGACATAGGTCCGCGCGTTGGCCAAGGTCAGGGCAAGTTCCAGCGCCGGATCCGCCCCGGCTTCCTGGAAGTGGTAGCCGGAAATCGACATGCCGTGGAATTTCGGCGCGTGCCTGGCGAGCCATTCGACCACATCCGCCGCAATGCGCAGCGACGGCTCCGGGGCATGGATCCAGGTATTGCGGACCATGAACTCCTTCAGGATGTCGTTCTGGATGGTGCCACGCAGCCGTTCGAAGGGAATTCCCGCTTCCTCGGCCACGACCAGGAATGCCGCCAGAACGGGCAGTATCGCACCGCTCATGGTCATCGACACGGAAACCCGATCCAGCGGTATGCCGTCAAACAGGCGCCGCATGTCGTCGACCGAGTCGATCGCCACCCCAGCCATGCCGACGTCGGCCGCCACCTCCGGATCGTCCGAATCGTAGCCGCGATGGGTTGGCAGGTCGAACGCAACCGACAGGCCCTGCGCCCCTTGCCTCAGGGCCTCGCGATACGCCAGGTTCGACGTCGCGGCGTCACCATACCCGGCGTACTGCCGGATGGTCCACGGGCGTTGCCGGTACATGGTCGGGTAAGGCCCGCGCACGAATGGCGCCTCGCCAGGCATGCCGCCGAGGTGGCTCAGGCCGACAACGTCCTCCTGGCCGTAGACGGGTTTCAGGTCCACGCCGAAGCGCGGCTCATTCCACTCCTGGCTCATCGCTGCCTCCAGCGCTTGCGGGTCACGATATCCGCGATCTTCTCGCCATCCGCAGCGCGCCGGACCTCGCACCAGTGCGCCAGTCCCGACTCGTCTTCGCGCAGGGCCGCGAAGGTCAGCTCCAGTGCCTCGCCGACATTGACGTTGCCATGGAAGAACAGGTCCCGCGCGGCCAAGGTTGGCGGTTCCGCATGGCTGCGCCATTGCCACTCCGCGCGGTCCACCATCGCCTGGAAGCTGGCGAAGTACATCAGGTCGGCGCCGTTGAAGTCGTTGTAGGGACATGGCAGGAAGTCGACGACATGGTTGACGCCATCCTGCTGCTGGCGCAACCCGAGATGCGTACCCCAATCCCCACTGCGAAAGCGCCGTGCGAGCTGTGATAGCGCCGCCGCCTCGCTCGTGGTTGCCGCGTTGTTCCAGCCAGTTGCCACGGACGGCATCGCGCGTACGACCGAGCGATTGTCCCGCTCGCGCGTGCGCCGGATAAAGGTCGACAGCATGGTGACGGTCGCGCAGCGCGTGCCGTCCAGCGACGCCACGGCATGCTGGCTGAGGCGCTTCGCGCCGCCTGCCGGCAACCCGGCCGAGTCCAGTGTGAAGGTGCCGTGCTCGCCGATCCTCTCCAGCGCTGCATCGCGTACGCGTACGGCGGTGAAGGCCGCATAGACAGGATTGCCCTCGCCGTCACGAAAGTCCGGTACTGCCAGGCCGCAGCCCGCGGCCAACTGGCGCCAGTGCAGGTCGCCGCAGGTCTTCAGCAACCAGTTTTCCGACAGGCCGGTGTAGGCCAGTTGCGGCATACCGGCGATATGATGCGAGCGGACGGTCTCCATTTCACGCTGCCAGTGCGGCGCCGGGCCCGTATGCGGCGATCAGGCCGGCCAGGTACTCTGCATCGCGCGCGATGCCCGAGAAGCGCCCCGACCCCCACGTGTGCAGCCACGGCAGGCCAAGGAAATACAGGCCGGCATGCGCAGTCACGCCACGCTCGTGGCCCGGATAGCCGCGGCCGTTGAAGACCGGGACCTCCAGCCAGCTGAAGTCGGGTCGGAACCCGATGCTCCAGATAATGGTGCTGATCCCCGCCGCACGGGGATCGAGTGTGGTGCGTTCCGCCTCTGGCGTCCATACCGGCGCATAGATACTGGCCGGCGGCGCATCGATGCCGCGCTCGGCAATAAACTTGTCGATGCTTGCGTTGATGCGGTTGTAGGTCGCATCGGCATCGTCAAGGCTCTGGCGCAGGTCCGGCGCAAAATGCAGCTGCCCGTCGCAGTAGTCCTCCAGCACCCCGTACAACTGCATGCCCTCGGTGGCAAACTTGCGCAGGTCTATGTCGCGGCCGCCGTCGCGGCCGGTCACATAGTGATTGGTGTTGTCGCGCACGCCTTCGCGCAGCGGATGCTCGGTGACGGGCAGGTCGTAGTACTTCATGTCGGCGAGCCAGTCGACCACATCGCGGCCGCGATAGAAGCGCGCGCAGCGGGGCGCTTCCCCGACCGCCAGAACGACGTCGCGGCCGGCCAGATGCAGGTCTTCGGCAATCTGGGCGCCCGACTGCCCGGACCCCACTACCAGCACAGCGCCTTCCGGCAGGTCTTGCGGGTTCCGGTAGTCGGCCGACTGGATCTGGCGGATCGAAGCGGGCAGGCGCTCGGCCATGCGCGGCACGATCGGCGTGTGGTAGCCGCCGGAAGCGACGACCACCTGGTCGGCGCTGAAGACGCCGCGGCTGGTCGTGACGATGTACCCGCCCTGCGGCCTCGGCTTGACGCTCAGCACCGCGGTATGTTCGAGCACCGGTGCCGCGACGGACTGGATGAACCCGTCCAGGTACGCGATGATCTCATCCTTCCTCATGAAGCCGTGCGGATCGTCCCCGCGGTACGGATGCCCCGGCAGCGCGCATTGCCAGTTCGGCGTGACCAGGCAGAAGGCGTCCCACCGCTGTGTGCGCCAGGTATGGGTGAGCGTGTGCTTTTCCAGCACCAGGTGTTCGATCCCGGCCTGCTTCAGGTAGTAGCTGACGGACAGGCCGGCCTGGCCGCCGCCTACCACGATCACCGGAAGATGACGGGGTTCCGCGTTAATGGGGGTTTTAATGGGGGTATCGATGCTGTTGCGTGTCATGGCGTGGTTTCCTTGATGCGATTAGGGTCCGGCCGCGGTGGCAGCCGTCAATGCTGGCTAATGACCGAAGCCGATCACCTGCACGGTGGCATCCGGCTGGTCGTGGAATCTTGCGGCGACCGCTTCAATGGCCTGCAACTGGTCCATGGCGGATGAGCACGCGTAGCCATACTTCGTGCGCACGCGCTCGGACGCCTCGACCAGGGCCGCGCGGGTCAGGTGGACAAACTCCGCGAGCGGATAGGTGCGGCCCGCGTCGAGATGCGCCATCACCACCGATGACGGCGAATAGCAAACCGCTTCGCTCTGGTCCGGCCAGCGGATCCGGAAATGGGTAACAGGCATGGCTTACGCTCCCGGCGTGACGGGTTCCGGCTCTTCGAAACCCGCTGTCTGTTCAGGCAGGATGAAGGCGGCCCTGGCAAAGTCCCACAGCAAGGCCGACTCGCCCCCGTGGGCGATCGACACGCGCGTGGTGCCGTCGAATTGGCCGATGGACGCGCACGCGATGCCGCGCGACTGGAAACGTGCCGTGACTTCCGCGAGATGGCCTTCGTCCACGGCGAGCAGGAACCCATAGCTTGGGAAAGCGCTCAGCCAACGGAGCAACGGCACATCCGGTGGCATTGGCACGGCGTCGAGGTCGATCCGTCCGCCGACGCGCGAGCACTCCATCAACATCAATGCCGTGCCCGCGATGCCCGCCATGCTGATGTCCTTGGCGGCCGCGCACAATCCGGCCTCGGCCAGCGCGGGAAGGATCTCCAGATCGGCGCGTAGCCGTTCGGCCGGCGCGCTGGTGGACGCGTTCCAGTAGGGATAAGGTTCCTCGAAGGCACCTCGCAGGTCCACGGCCATCAGCAGGTGCTGGCCGGGACGCGCCGCGAAGCTCGACAGCAGCCGGCGCACCCGGCCCAGAATGGCCACGGCCAGTTGCGCGCCATCACTCCTGGCATTGCTATGCCCGCCGACGACCGGCACGCCATAGGCGGCCGATGCGGCAGCCATGCCCCGGATGACTTCGGCCGCGCCGTCGATGCCATCGCTCCAGATCGCATCGACCACCGCCAGCGGCCGGCCGCCCATTGCATAGACATCGCTGACGTTCACCATCACTGCGCTATAGCCAGCGAACCAGGGCATGGTGCGCAGGAACTCGCCGACCATGCCCTCGACCGCGAACAGCAGGTGTCCGTCACCGTCCGGAATCGCGGCACAGTCATCCCCCAGTGCGATGCCTCGGTCGTCCGCGCCCTGCCCGGCCGGCAGCGCATGCCTGAACACCGACAGCATCCCCGCGATATCGGTCTTGTGGCCGAAGCCGCGACCAGCCCGCAAGACCTTCGCCAGTTCCGCCGCGTTCATGGTGCCCTCCTCTCCTCGATGACCAGTCCGGACAGAGGCGTGTGGCAAGGCGGGTAGTAATTCAGGTCTGCCTCCATCAGGTGATGGCACCGGCCCAACAGCACTTCCTCCTGCAGCGTGGTCCAGTGCAGGCGGCGAAACAGCGGCACATTCTGGCTCTGTACATGGGCCAGGAAGCGCCGGCAGCCTAGCGCATGGGCGCTGCTCACGGCCAGGCGGATCAGGGTCGCGCCGATGCGCCCTTGGCGACGATACGGTGCCGCCACCGCCAGGCGCGAGCCATACCAGGCGCCAGGCTCGCTTTCGTGGATACGCACGGTGCCGACAACCTCGCCTGGCTCGCCCGGCAGGTCCGGATCGGCCCTGAGCGCCACCAGCAACTGCGCCACGTCGTCGATGGCATCACGGTCGTCACCGGCAAAGAGCTGCTGCTCTTCACAGAACACGGCGCGGCGCAATGCATAGGCCGCATCCTTTTCGCGGCGCGTATCCGCCCAGCGGATCCGGTACACCGGGATCGCCGGGACCTCGACGCAAAGATCGCGGCTCATGACGGCACCCCTTCGTACGCGGACAGCGACGAGCACGCCCCGCACTTGCCGCAGCCGGCCTTGATGTCGGCCGAGCGCATGCCGGCCGCCGCTACCATTGCGCCCAGCGGCGCCAGGATTTCGCGCATGAACGCCGGCGTCGGTGCGGGGTGGTCTTCCAGCGGGGTTCCGGAGATCGGCACGAACGGCACCACGAAGGGATACACGCCCATGTCCACCAGCCGGCGCGAGATGGCGAGAATGGACTCGGCCGTGTCACCAAGTCCGGCGAGGATATAGGTACTCACCTGTCCGCGCCCGAACACGCCTACGGCCGCCGCGAACGCGTCCATATAGCGCGATAGCGGCACGGATGCCTTGCCGGGCATGATCCGTTCGCGCACGGCAGGCGTGACCACCTCGAGGTGCATGCCGAGGCTGTCGATCCCCGCGGCGCGCATGCGCGCAAACCAGCGGTCGTCATCCGGCGGTTCGCACTGCCCCTGGATCGGCAGGTCGACCGCCGCCCGGATCGCAAACGCACTGTCGCAGAGGATGCCGGCGCCGCGATCGGGTGTCGGCGGCGTGCCGGTCGTGAGCACCATGTGCTTGACATGATCGAGCAGCACCGCGGCGCGGGCGACCTCGGCAAGCTGCTCCGGGGTCTTCCTGGCGATGGTGCGGCCGGCTGCCAGCGACTGCCCGATCGCGCAGAACTTGCAGGTCTTACGCCGGCTCTCGTAGCGGATGCAGGTCTGCAGCACGGTCGTGGCCAGCACATCGGCGCCATGCAGCGTCGCGATCTGCGCGTACGGAATGCCGTCCAGCGTCTGAAGGCCGTAGAAGCGGGGCGCTTTCGGGAAGCTGATGTCGGCGATCGGAATGGCGCCCCGCTTCAGTGCGCTTCGCCCGCTGCCATCCGGCGCCGAGGCGACGAAGGGCGAGTTCCACGCGGTGCTGGTATGCACGGGCACCATGATGGTCACGCCATCGATGGTCACCGCCTTGTGGTCGGATGGCCCCGCGCCGCCGCGTCGGCTGGCGGCGCCCGCGCTCGGATCTTCCAGCCGCAGTCCTACGGACTGCAGCTCAGTCATCAACTGCCGGCTCGAGGCCGACATCGTCTCGCTGGCTTGCATGATCGGGGCTCCGATAAGTGGGAAGAGGAAATTCGCCCATGGCCGACACCGTGGCCGCCGGCCGGTCGTTGATGGCGAGGCTGAGCAGTTCGGGGCGCGCATAGTGGCCCACCGAGTCCATCATGCGCTTGCGCTTGGTGATGAGGCCCATGTCGAGGTCAGCGATCACCATCCCTTCGCCTTCGCGCAGCGGCGGCGCGAGGTGCTGCCCCTCCGGCGAGATGATCGCCGTGTTGCAGCCACCGCGCAGCGCCTTCTGCAGCGCGGGATCGGTCGTCACGGAGGCGACTTGCTCGTCTGTCAGCCACCCTGTCGCATTGACCACGAAGCAGCCGGCTTCCAGCGCGTGATGGCGGATCGTTGCCTCGATCTGGTCGGCAAAGATGGGTCCGACCAGCGAGCCGGGAAACTGGCTGCAATGGATCTCTTCATGCTGGGTCATCAGCGCGTAGCGCGCGAGCGGGTTGTAGTGCTCCCAGCACGCAAGCGCGCCGACCCGGCCGATGGCGGTCTGCGCCACCTTGAGGCCTGCCGCATCGCCCTGCCCCCAGATCATGCGTTCATGGAAGGTCGGCGTCAGCTTGCGCCGCTTGACGGCAAGCCGCCCCTCCGTGTCGAAGATCAGCTGCGTGTTGTACAGGCTGCCGTGGTCGCGCTCGTTGACGCCGAGCACGACCACCATGCCATGCTGCCGCGCCTGTTCGGCGACGGCCAGCGTCACGGGGCCGGGTATCGTCACGGCCTGCTCGTACAGGCGCAGATGATCGCTTCCGGATTGCACCGGCGGGCGCACGAACGAGAAGTACGGGTAGTACGGCACGAACGTCTCCGGGAAGACGATCAGCTGCACGCCCTCGCGCGCGGCCTTGTCGATGGCTTCGAGCACCTTGGCCAGGGTTCCCTCCCCGCTTTCCAGGTCCGGCGAGATCTGGACCGCCGCGGCGCGGACAATGCGTTTCTGTGACATGGCGATACCCCTGCGCTGGATCAGACGGTCCAGGTGTCGATGATCAGTGCGTTCTCCTTGCGGTGGAGCAACTTCAGGTCCAGCACGTCAAGCGGATTGATCGGGCGGATGCCCTCGATGAGCGACGCTTCGCCATGGCCATAGAGGGCCTGCAGCGCGAAACGGCAGGCATAGACCTTGCCGCCCTCGTCCATGAACTTGCGCAGTTGCTTGTTGAAATTCAGGTGGCCGGCAAAGGCTTCATCGCCCAGGCGCGGAAAGCCGCGCTGCAGGCCAAGGGTCACGCCCGGGCCGTACAGCAGGATGCTGGTGTCAAACCCCTTGCGCTGCAGCCGCGTGGCCTGCAGCAAGTTGACGAAACCGATCGATCCCTCGAAGGCCACGGTATGGAAGGTCACCAGCGCCTTCTCTCCGGGTTCTGCCTTGACGTCCTCGAATACCTTCTCTTCGAAATCGACCAGGAAATCGCCATCCTGATGGGCAGGTTTGTTGACTGCGGGCATGCTGTGCTCCAGTGGTGGTTTGCGGTTCGGATAAGCCGGTGCGGCGCCATTTGCCACACCGGGCCGGCGCTGCCGCCGACGTCCGGGTTTTGCAACCGATATGCCATCAAGCGGATTCACCCCTCCGATCAATGGCCGATCATCCAGCCGCCACGCGATCGATCGCATCATTGATCGCATGACCCACATGCCTTTATCGCAACGCGAAGAGCGCCTGACAGTTGCACCAGAATCGCGTCGCGCGCCGCTGCACAGCGCATTCAGATGGTGCGGCCAGCTGGCCTGTGCACCATCATGCAGCCATTCAGATGCAATCAAACTGGCACGCACCATGCATTCATTTGCGCGGCGCCGCGATGGCGCAGCCCCGTTTGGAGAGAATCTTGTCCGGCCTGACCAGTCATTGGGCAAAGCGCATTGCAGACAGCCCCAAGCCCGCCTACCTGACCATTCCCGACCTGATCGAGGAGGCGCTTGCCGACGGGCGCCTGCAGGCTCGCGACCGGCTACCCGGCTTGCGCGACCTGGCCGAGGCGCTGGACCTGAACTACACCACCGTCGCGCGTGCCTATGGCGAGGCGCGCAAGCGCGGGCTGATCGATGCCAAGGCCGGCAGCGGCACCTATGTGCGCGGCCGTGCGCCGGCTGTGCCGCTGCGCGCCGGCACCAGCGCCGAAATGACGATGAACATGCCGCCGGAGCCACCCACGCTGGCAACGCGGCTGCGTGAATCGTCGGCGGCACTGCTCGCCGGGACGGATCCGTACACGCTGCTGCGCTACCAGGATTTCGGCGGCACGCCGGCCGACCGTGCGGCCGTGACGGGCTGGCTGCGGCGGCTCGTACCGACGGCAGCCAGTGAAACGCTGCTCATCTGCCCGGGCATCCACAGCGCGCTGGTTGCCCTGCTGTCACAACTGGCGCGCGGCGGACAGACGCTATGCGTTGAGGCACTGGCCTATCCTGGGATCAAGGCCATTGCTGCGCAACTCGGGGTCCAGCTGCAGGCACTGCCAGGCGACGAGGATGGAATGATCGGCAGCGCCTTCGAGAACTTCTGCAAGGCGCACAAGCCCGCAGCGCTCTATTGCAACCCCACCATCCAGAACCCGAGCACGCGCACGATGCCCCAGGGACGCCGCGAGATCCTCGCCGATATCGCGCTACGCTATAACGTGCCGATCATCGAGGACGATGCCTATGGCATGCTGCCCCGGCGCACCCCGGACACCTTTGCAGCGCTTGCCCCGGAACTGACCTACTACATGACCGGCCTGTCGAAATGCTTCGGCGCCGGCTTGCGCACAGCGTTCGTCCATGCGCCCTCAGCCAGGCAAAGCCAGCGCCTGGCAGGCACGTTGCGCGCCACCACCGTGATGGCCAGCCCGTTTACCAATTTGCTGGCCACGACCTGGATCAAGGACGGCACAGCCGATGAGATGCTTGCCGCAGTCCGGCAGGAAAATGCCGCACGCCAGGCCATTGCCACGCGCGTGCTGGCCGGCCGCACGTACGCCGCCGATCCGGACGGTTTCCACTTCTGGCTGCATCTGGGCGCCGGCAATGCCTGGCGCCCGTCTGAACTGGCTTTGCACCTGCGTTCACGCGGTATTGGCGCCGTGTCGAGCGCGGCCTTCTCTACGGATGGCAACCCGCCCGATGCGATCCGGCTTTGCCTTGGCGGACCCGGCGACCGGGACGAAATCGAGGAGTCGCTGCAGATCGTCGCGGATACGCTTGATGATCCGCACCATCTGCATTCGGCCATGCTGTAGTCCAGGCTATGCCTGGCGCATACTCACGCAGTCGTGCCAGCGCCGACCGCGAAGTGCAGTAATGGGGGTATGCAGTCGCTCGACCTTAGCCTTGCTCCGAGCTGGCTGCCCACTCGTCCCAATACGGCGGACTCCCGATCGCCGCCCGCACGCATTCCGCAAACGCGCGCAACCGCGCCGACACGCGCCGCCCTTCAGGATGGGCAATGTAGATGGCTTCCTGCTCCGCCTGCAAGCCGATCTCGATCACTGCCAGCGCGCCGCGCCGGATGGCCTCGCCAACGATAAAGGTAGGCAGCAGCGCGATACCTACGCCGGCTTCGGCGGCGTCACGCATCATGTCGCCGTTGTTGACGCGCAGCGCGATGTGGGCACGGACGATCTCGATGCCGCTGGAGCCTTGCAGGCGCCAGTCGGCGGCGCCGCGATTGGCATAGTAGATGCCGCGGTGCTGCTTCAGCTCTTCCAGGGTGGCCGGGATGCCCATTTTCCAATTCCGGGTGCTGAGCCACGAAGGGATAGAGTGCCGGCCCCAGGTGCATACGGCCGAATGTGACTGGCGCGGAAATGCGCAGCGTCCCGGCCAGGCTGCCGCGCCGCTCTGCCACGTCGGTGACTGCTGCCTCAACCTCGTTCAGGATGCGCGTGGCGCGCTCCGCGAAGATCTCGCAGATGCTCAAACATGGCGGCGGCTCGGTGATCTTTACGTCGACGTTCGCCGGCTATACCGTTGCCTTCCCCGGGGTGGCGGCTTATGCGGCGCTGAAATCCGGCACGCTCGTGAGGCTGCTTGAGGCCTTCGAACCGCAACCCGTGCCGGTCCACCTGATGTACGCGGACCAGGGCCAGATTCCGCTCAAGCTCCGGGCCTTCATCGATTTTGCAGTCCCGAGGTTGCGGGAGAGGCTCGGCCTTGCGAGTGCTGCTTCCCAGATGAGCGCGCGGAGCACAGTGAGCAAGACAGTCAGTTGGCTTGCGAGAGCGTGGTATATTCGCGTACGAACTAATCTCGAAGTCCTAGTGGATCACGGTATGGAACATCGCCTTGTCTATCTGTTGAATGTTGGCCAGCGGCGCCTGCAGCGATGGTCGCAAGCGCGCGTGGCCGGCGGCGGCGTGACCGCAGCCCAGTCAGGGCTACTGTTCTTCCTGGGAGGCAACGACGGCGCGCTGATGAGCGAGGCCGCTGCGGCCCTGGATCTTGGGGCACCGGGAATGAGTGGTCTTGCCGACCGGACCGAAAGGGCAGGGCTGATCGAGCGCCGGCCGGATGAGTCTGATCGCCGCGTGTCGCGGCTTTGGTTGACCGAAGCCGGACGCGCCGCGCGCCAGCATTCGAAAGTCAGCATGAAGGCATTGAACGCCAAACTGACCAAAGGCTTCACCGAGGCCGAGATAGACATCGTCGCACGGTGGCTGACGAGCCTGCAGACAAAGTTCCCGGCCACTGACAACGGCGAAGCATAGCCCTGGACCGCAGGGCCGTTCTCCCGCTTACTTCCGGTCGAGTCGGGTGAAGTCCGGCTTGCGCTTCTCGGCAAAGGCCGAGAAGGCTTCCCTTGCTTCAGCGCTGCCGAGCCGCTCCTCGAACTGAGCGCTTTCGCTCGCCATCTGCGCGACCAGCCTTTGCGCGTCGCGCATCAGCTTCTTCATTGCGTTCAGCGAGCCAGCCGGCTTTTCGGCAATCCGGCTGGCCATCCGCTGCGCTTCTGCCCGCAGCTGATCATTGGCGCACACTTTGTTGGCAATGCCCCATGCAACGGCGTTCTTCGCATCGAGCGGCTCGCCCAGCGCGAACATCTCGAAGGCCCGGGCATGTCCGATGCGCAAGGGCAGCAGATAACTCGACGCCGCCTCGGGAACGAGGGCGAGGTTGACGAAAGGCGTGATGAGTTGCGCATCCTCCGCGAGCACGATGTAGTCACAATGGAGCAACATGGTGGTGCCGACGCCGACCGCCTTGCCGTTGACCGCGGCAACTACGGGTTTCGTCGCATTCGCCAGCGCGTGCAGAAAGCGATGCACGTGTCGTTTCGCTGGCCCCTTCCCGGCCGCGATTGCAGCAAATTCCCCAACATCATTGCCGGCCGTGAAACTGTCTCCATCGCCCTGCAACAGCACAACGCGGATGCTGGGGTCCAGTTGCGCCGCCTCGATCGTGTCGGCCAGCACGCCGTACATCTCGTTGGTCAGGGCATTCTTCTTGTCAGGCCGGGCAAGCGTAATGGTCAGAATGCCGTCGCTCAGGTCGGTATGAATTTCCGCGGTCATGGTCGATTTCCAGGTGGAATGAGGATGGACGCCGCAGGCATCCGTGTGCTTCGCATGCGAAGTATATATTTATTTCGCGTGCGAAGCAATCAACCAAGAATGTGCTGCGCTGGACGACCATCAAGATCTCATCGTCCCCGGCAAAGTCTTGAGCCAGCCCGCCCTGGAAAGCACCGCTCGCCTTGATGACTAGCGTGTCGCAGGCAGCTTCCGGGGAAGCTGTATGCATGACAATATTCATATTGTATTGATCCGGTGGACTACGATAGCCCTGTCTCTCCACCGATGCACTCAAGCGCAGCAGGTCGCTGCCCGAGGGCAGCCGAGAGCGTTCGGAAACATGACTGGGTCTGCAATGCATACATATTTCACACAAGCCGCAGGAATCACGGGCGATACGCCCCGGCACGGCCACTCTGCCCGCCGCTCGACCGAAGGGGTGGCCAAATGGAACTGAACACCACTACCATCCTCGTCACTTTTGCCGGCGTCTTCCTGATCTGCTTCATGAAAGGGGCCTTCGGGGGCGGCTTTGCCATCGTTGGCATTCCCCTGCTGTCACTCGTAATGGATCCCGTGACTGCCGGCGGCCTGCTCGCGCCACTGTTCGTCGCGATGGATCTGTTCAGCCTGCGCTACTGGAAGCCGTCCACATGGTCCAGGCCCGACCTGCTCTTGCTGGTGCCCGGCCTGGTGGTCGGCATCGGGGTCGGGTACATGCTGTTCAGGGTGCTGGACCACCGGGCTATCGCCATCATGATGGCGGCAGTCACGTTGCTGTTCGTGGGCCTGTGGTTCTTGCGCGGCGGAGAAGTCGTGGTGCGGCCGCGCTCATCGCCCAAGGCCGTGGCCGCCGGCGTGACATCGGGCATCACCACCATGGTCGCGCACTCGGGCGGGCCACCGCTGGCGATATACCTGCTGCCGCTTGGCCTGAGCAAGCAGGTCTATGCCGGGACCACCAGCATGTTCTTCACGGTCGGCAACATCATGAAGGCGGCACCATGGCTGATGCTCGCCAGTCCAGCCGGCGCGGTATGGACGTTGATGGCGATCTCCCTTCTCGCCATTCCTTCAGGCGTCTGGCTGGGGTGGCGCCTGCACGACAAGCTGGACCAGCGGCAGATGTACCGTGCCTGCTATGGCTTGCTCGTGCTGACGGCGCTGAAGCTGCTGTGGGACGGTGCGTCGGGTTACCTTCATTGACAATGCGTAACTGTGTTCAGTCTCCCTGGTCCGCCACGACCTTGTCGACGATCTCCAGAGATTGCCTCAGCGCTTCGAGCGGCACCGAGGCAAGTGCCAGGCGGATGGCATGAGGCACAGGGTTCGATGCCGCGAAAGGATGCGCGGTCGACACGGAGATGCGCTCCTGCAGCAATGCCTTGGCGACGGCATCCGCGCGAACGTTTTTGGGCATTGGCAGCCAGACGAAGTAAGAGTTGGCGTGACGAACGGGCTTCAGATGTCCGAGCACATCGCCAACTACGCGCTGTCGCAGATTGGCGTCCCTCCGTTTCTCGGCCTCAAGTCTTGCCACGGTGCCATCCTCGAGCCAGCCGCAGGCAATCCCTGTCATGACAGCGGGCGTTGTCCACGTCGTGGCCCGGATGGTGCGTTCCAGCTTCGGAATCCATTCTCGCGGCGCGCATACCATTCCGACGCGAAGTCCGGTAGCAACACTTTTTGACAGGCCAGACACATAAACCGTCGCTTCCGGCGCCAATGCAGCCAGAGGCGGCGGAGCGCCCTCTGCCAGAAATGCATAGGCGCCGTCTTCGATCAGGGTCAGCCCGTGCTGGCGTGCGATCGCGACCAGTTCAGCGCGGCGTCGCATACTCATCACCCATCCGAGCGGGTTATGAAGCGTCGGCATCGTATAAATGGCCCGTACCCGCCGGCGGCGGCATATGCCTGCGAGCGCATCGAGGTCCGGCCCGCGTGCCGTGGCGGGAATCGGCACGAGTTCGAGCCGGCATGCGTCAGCCGCGAGCTTGAATCCCGGATAAGTCAGTGCATCGACGGCTACCACGTCGCCGGGATCCAGCAGCGCCATGGCCGCGGCGGTCAGCCCGTGCTGCGCGCCGCTCACCAATACCGTGGTCGCTGCTGTCGCTGGCACGCCCCGGCTGCCAAGGTGGCGGGCCATGATCGCCCGTTCGTGTTCCCGTCCGCCATGAGGATGGTATCGAAGCAGCGCCTCCAGATCGCCTGCCCCGGCCAGCCTGCGCAAGGCGGCGCGCAGCAGATCGGTCTGGCCGGGCATCGACGGATTGTTGAAGCTGAGATCCACCGTGTCTGCGCTCCAGGCAGGCAGGTCGACGCCTTGTCCGGCGGGAAGCACCTCCTTGACGAAGGTGCCGCGGCCCGCTTCCCCGCTCACCAGTCCCATCGCGTGAAGCTCCGCGTAGACCCGCGTGGCCGTCACCAGAGCCAGACCCTCTCCAGCCGCCAGGTCGCGATGCGTCGGCAGCCTGGTCCCGGGACTTAGCCTGCCTTCGCGTATATCGTCGGCGAACCGGTCCACTACTTCCTTGTAACGGAGTCGGGGCATTGTTCTTCATCACCATTGTTGCGGCCCCAATTATCGGCACTACGCCGATGCGGCGCAACGCAACGGGTCAGGCAACCCTGGGGGACACGCCGGACAGAGTGACGGCGCGCAACCATGACGGATATCGAAATGCACCATTGCCAGAACTGCACGCTCACATATTGCCTAGGCAATGTACTATCCAGACCAATGCCAATCATGACCGCCCCCACCATGAAGAAGGACATCACCTCCTACGAGCAGCGCGCGCACGTCGGACGCTTGCTCCACCGAAGCGAGAGCCGGCTCGTAGTGGCATTGGACAAGGAACTGGAGCCGTTCGGGGTCACCGCCGCCCAATATGTGATTCTGGCCGCGCTGTGGTACGACCGCGCGGATACCGCGGCGCAGCTCTGCAAGGAATTGTCCTATACGCCGGGAGCCATGACCCGCATGATCGACCGGCTCGAGCAAAAGCGACTGGTGTGCCGCGTGCCGCACCCAGACAGCCGCCGAGCCAACAAGCTGGAGCTGACCGAGCCAGGAAGAGCGACATTTCCCGAGCTGCTGGCGGCGTCGACGACCGTCATCGACCGCTATTTCGGCGGCTACAGCGCAAGCGAGCTGGCCCTGCTCGAGTCGATGCTCGAACGCATGCTGGCCCAGGAATAATTTTTTTGATCAATATATTGCCTAGGCAATAGTCAGCCATCGCACATGGCATCCAACGATGTGAACGCCGATGAAAACCCACCTGATCCCCAAGGATTCACGCAACGCTCCACACGCCCGGCAATGCAGCGCGACGCTCGCCCTCGTCGGGGTGTCTTTGGTATGCGCGATGCTGGGCGGTTGCGCCACCGCGCCGTCGATCGGCGTGCTGGGCGCGTACTTCCCTGACTGGCTGTTCTGCATCGTGGGCGCTATCGCCGGCACGGCAGTGCTCCACGCGATCTTGCGTGCGACGGGGCGCGTGCTGCCTTCCGGCACCCCCTTCCTGCCCCTGGCCTACGGCGCGCTGACGGTGGTCCTTGCGCTGACCGGGTGGCTGATTTTCTTCCAGAACTGATTCAAGCGTACGGAGCAAGGCCATGCCTGAAGACACTTCAAACCGAGTCCGCCATGGCCGTGCCCTGGCGATATTGCTGACCCTGGCGGCTATCGCGCTGACGATCGTGGTCGTCTGGCGGCTTGATACCGCGCCACGCACCGACGATGCCTACGCCTATGCGGACACCATCAACGTGGCGCCGGAGGTCAGCGGCCGTATCGTCGAACTGGCCGTCAAGGACAACCAGGCCGTGAAACGCGGCGACGTGCTGTTCCGGCTCGACCCGCGCCCGTTCGAGGCGCAACTGGAGAAGGCGCGGGCCACGCTGACCGCGCTCGACCGCGAGATCGAGCTGACCCAGCGCTCCGTCAACGCGCAGAAGCTCGGTGCGGCCTCGGCCAGCGCCAGCGTCGAGCGCGCACGTGCGGCCGCCGAGCAGGCCAAAGACACGCTGGCACGCATGGAGCCGCTGCTGGGCAGCGAGTACGTGGCCGCTGAACAGGTCGACCAGGCACGCACTGCCCGCCGCTCCGCGCAGGCGCAATTGAATGCCGCCGTGCTGGATGCGCAGCGCGCCACCGCCGGCATCAGCGGTGTCGACGCGCTGGTCGCCAAGCGCGACGTGGTGCGGGCGGAAATCGCGCTGGCCGAACTCAATCTGGAATACGCGACCGTGCGCGCACCGTTCGACGGCATTGTGGTCAACCTCAAGACCTCGGCCGGTCAATTCGCCGGTGCGGGCCATCCCGTATTCACGCTGGCCAACACCACGCGCTGGTATGTGGTGGCGAATTTCCGCGAATCCGACCTGGCAAATATCAGGCCCGGCGAGAAGACGCAGGTCTACGTCCTGGGCCAGGCGGACAAGCGCTTTCGCGGCGTGGTGGAATCGGTTGGCTACGGAGTGTTCCCCGACGATGGTGGCGCCGACGCCGGCGGCCTGCCGCACGTGCCCCGATCGATCAACTGGGTGCGCGTGGCCCAGCGCTTCCCGGTCCGCATCCTGGTTGAAAAGCCCGACCCGGTCGTCTTTCGTATCGGCGCCTCGGCCGTGGCGATCCTGACGCCGGACGCTTGATCTCTGCTATCCCATCACGAGCAATGCCATGAACATACAAGCAGCCGATCACCAGCGCGAGGTCCTTGCCTCCGTACTGGCAGTAGTGCCCGCATGGCTTCGCGCCGAGTTGGCGCCGTTTCCCGGGCGCGTGGAGGCGTTATGGCGCTTCCTGCTGAGCACCACGCTCGTCGTCGTGATATCGATGGCCTTGCAGGTGCCTTTCCTGCCGCTCTCGCTGGTCATGGTGTTCTTCACCGCGCAGGAAAATACCGTGCTGACCCGGCTGTCCGGCATCGTCATGCTGATCGGCACGACCATCGCGGTGGTCGCCGGCCTGCTGCTGTTGAAGTTCACCATCAACTATCCGCTGCTGCGAATTCTCGCCGCCTGCGCGCTCGCGTTCTGCGGCATGTATTTCATGCGCATCAGCAAGCTGGGCGCAATGGGTTACCTGCTCGCGCTCTTCGTCTTTTATTTCCAGAGCTTCGTCGACCAGTCCATGAGTCCCGAGGCGCTGGTCCGCGCGCTGCTGTGGGTATGGATCGCGATCACGTATCCGATCCTGCTGACAATCACGGTCAACTTCCTGTTCCTGCCGAGCCGCCCTGCCCGCCTGCTGACCGAGGAGATGCGCCGCCAGATCGATCACGTACTCGCGCAACTCGAGGCCCACCGCACCCATACGGCCGCTCGGCCGCTCGGCACGGAATCCGTTGCGCGAGCCGTGCTGCTGCTGCATCGTCACCTGGCCTTTGCGGTCCAGGGCGACCAGGCATGGCAGCGCGACCGTGCGTATCACCTTGCGCGCGTCGCGGCCATCGACCGCCTGCATACCGCAGCCTCGCACCTGTCGAGGCTGCCGTTGACCGCACTCTCGCCGGAGCAGGACGAACAGATCGTCGCGTTGCAGTCGCACTGCCGGGCGTTGCGCACGTCGCTTGCCGATGACACGCCATTCACTTGCGACCCGGACCTTGCCGGCACCCGGCCGGTTGCTGGCCCGCTCGACACCGTGCTGCGCGAAATGGGACATGCACTGCAGGCAATCGGCGAAGCCGAATTGCCGCCGGCGGCCGCGCCACAGAGCAAAGAGGGATGGATTGCCCGCGATGCCTTCACCAACGGGGCATATGGCCGCTTCGCGCTGAAGACCGTGCTGGGGGCCGTGCTTTGCTATGTGTTCTATACCGCGGTCCAATGGCCCGGCATCCATACCTCGATGCTGACCTGCTTCATCCTTGCGCTGCCAAGCCTCGGCGCGACCTCGCACAAAGGACTGACGCGCGTCGTTGGCTGCGCGCTGGGCAGCGTCGTGGCCCTGGCGACGGCCGTCTTCATCATGCCGCACCTCGATACCATCACGGGGCTGCTGGCAGTGACGCTGCCGGTGATCGCCATTGGCGCCTGGATCGCCGCCGGCTCGCCGCGCACCAACTACATCGGTGTCCAGTTCGTCTTTGCCTTTGCACTGTCGCAGCTTGGCCGTTTCGGGCCGACCACGGACCTGACCGAGATCCGCGACCGCATGATCGGCATCCTGATCGGTGTCGGGGTGTCGATCGCCATCTCGACCGTGCTCTGGCCTGAGCGCGAAGGCGATGCGCTCATGCGCCTGCTGGCGCGGCTGCTGCGCAGCGTCGCCGACGTGGCACGCGCCGGGCAAGCCGCAGACCGCCGGACCCGGCGCGATGCCATCGACAAGGCCCGCCTGCGCGGCTGGTCGCTGCTGACGCAGAACAAGGAAATGCAGGCACGCGTGGCGCTGGAACCGGGCTGGCAGTACGCGCACGACGCTGTTACGCCCGAAGTCACTACGGCCTTGGCGCAAACGCAGGAGATCCTTTTCTCGGTCAACTGGCTCTATGCCCAGGTGGAAAGCGCGGGGCCGGTCCTGCCGCATGCGACTGCCGATGCGTTCCGGGCCTGGCTCGAGCACGTTGCAGTGCGGCTGGAACGTATCGCTGGCCAATTCGAACATCCCGACGAACCGGCGTGGCATGCAGCCGACGTAATCCCTGCCCTGCCTGCCGACATCATCGGCGCCGGTGCGGCATCGACTGGATCACTGGGTGAAATCCTGCAGGCCGCGCGCGTGCTCGACGAGCGCATCGCACAACTCGACCGCTGCCCGCCGGCGCCGGTCCATTGACTGACGAGGGGACCATGAACACCCGCACAACGCATCGCTCAAGGCAACATCATTTCGCCACACGGCTTGCCGCGACCGCGGCAGCCATCTCGCTGCTACTGGCCACCGCCGGCTGCGCGCTGATTCGCGAGGACACGGCCCCGGCGGCACAGATTGCCCCCGAACAGATCCGCATGGCGCAGGACGCCGAGCTCCCGCAGGCCGACTGGCCGTCCGCGCAATGGTGGAAGGCCTGCAACGACGACCAGCTCGATGCGCTGGTGGATCGCGCATTGCGGGATTCGCCCACGATGGCAGTGGCCACGGCGCGTGTCGACGCCAGCCGCGCGCAGGCGAAACTGGTCGATGCATCGACCGGGCTGCTGGTCGGACTGTCCGCATCGGTCAACCGCCAGAGCGTGTCGGAGAACGGCTTCCTCGGGCCTTTCGCCCACACCAACCCTGCGCTGGGCACCACGGGTCCGTGGTACACCGAAGGCACCATCGGCCTGGGTGCCACATACTCGGTCGACCTCTGGGGCAAAGACCGGTCTCGCGTCAATGCCGCGATGGGCGTCGCGCGGGCCCGCCAGGCCGAGGCTGCGCAGGCGGCTCTGGTGCTGTCGTCGCAGGTGGTTCACGTCTACTACGAGATCCAGACCACCTATGCCCTGCACGACCTGCTGGTGAAGGCACGGGGCATCCGGCAGGAACAGCTGGAGGCCAGCCAGGCCCGCACCACGCGCGGCCTGGTGGCTCGCACACAGGTGGCAGGCGCCGAGGCCCAGCGTCTCCAACTCGACCAGCAGATCGACTCCGCGCAGACGCGCATTCGCACGCTGCATGAAATACTGCGACAGTTGACGGGCGCCGGGCCGGACGGCTTGCCCGCGATCACGCAACGGCCGCTGCCGGACGGCGCCGCTGGCGTGCCGGCCTCGCTTGGCTATGAACTGCTCGCCCGCCGGCCGGACCTGCAGGCGATGCGCTGGTACGTGCAGTCGTCGATGGATCAGATCGACGCGGCGAGGGCAGCGTTCTATCCGAGCTTCGATATTCGCGCGTTCATCGGGCTGGACTCGCTGCACATGTCCGATCTGCTGCGCAAAGCGAGCCGCCAGGTCAACCTGATCCCAGGACTGAGTCTGCCGATCTTCGACAGCGGACGGCTAAATGCCAACCTCGCTGCGACGCGCTCCCAGAGCAATCTGCTGATCGCCCAGTACAACGAGTCGGTATTGAATGCCGTGCGTGAAGTCGCACAGGCCGGCCTTGAACTGGACAGCCTGGACCACCAGCAGACATTGCAGGCAGGCAAGCTGAAGGCAGCGGTCTTTGCCTCCGACAGCGCCGCCGCCCAATATCGGCAGGGCCTGCTCGACAAGGCCACCGCGCGAGAGGCCATGCTGCCAGTACTGATGGAGCAAAGCCAGGCCGTCGAGATCCGCAACCGGCATCTCCAGGCGGCAGTCACGCTGTCGACGGTGCTGGGAGGCGGCTACATTGCGCAGGGTGAGGGCAAAGATCGCGAGGCGAAGCCTGACTGACAACCGGCACGACCGCTTCCTTGTGCAGTGCGATCACGCGGAACGGCCGAAAGCCCTCCCACGGCCTGCGCTGGATATCGAAGGCAGCCTCGCGCTCCACGCGGCAGCGGTAGGACCGCAGCGGCGACGAGCCACTGACCGGGTCCTGGCGGCGGGCATCGATCAGCCCGTTGAAGGAACCGCTGTCGCACGGTGCGCTGCACTTGATGCTGAAATGAGTGTCCGGTATGGCCGCAGTTGGCAAGCAATTTACGAGCGTGCCCGGTTTCAAGCACCACATCGGCTGCCAACCACCACCCTTGCGCGGCAGTTTGGTTTTAGCAAGGCTCCAGAAACTGTTGCACTGGGTCACCGTCGATCGACGACGGCGCAAGACCTGACACCTTAACAATGCGCTGCCAGCGCTCTAGTTCAGTCTCCACCCGTCTTGCGAGCAGTTCAGGACCGCCCGGCTCGGGGGCTGCGCCGTAACTCTCGAAGCCCGCTTTGACCTCTGGATCCCGTAGGACTTCGGCCAAGGCGCCATTGAGCTGTTCCACCATCGCGGCAGCGGTTCCCGCGGGGGCAAACAGACCATACCACTGAGTCAATTCCATGCCCCTAACGCCCAACTCCGCAAGCGTCGGTACTTCTGGCAGCACTGGCAGGCGTTTTGGTCCGGCGACTGCCAGGGCTCGCAACTGACCGGCACCCACTGGCCGATATGCTGTCAGCAGGCTGGCGAACATAACCTGTGTCCGTCCGTCAATGGTCGACGCGATGGCTGGCGCAGCGCCTTCGAAGGTAGTACTGCGCATCGAAGTACCAGTGGCCAGTTGGAAAAGCTCTGCGGCAAAGTGTGGCGGTGTACCGTCCCCTGCGGACGCGTAGCGAAACCTTCCAGGCTCGCGCTTCATGTGGGCGACCAGCGTACCCAGATCAAGCGGCGTTTGCATTGGATTCGCCACCAACAATATTGGGGACGATCCTATAAGCCCGACCGGAGAAAAAGAGGAAACCGGATCGTACCCGACGGGTTGCAGGGCCGGATTCATCGAATGAGTTCCAATATAGCCGAGCAAGAGCGTCTGACCATCGGGTTCTGCCCGCGCCACGAACTCGCAGGCAATGCCGCCGTTGGCACCGGGACGGTTATCGATGATGACATCATGTCCCAGCAGTCGTCCAAGCCTGGGGCCAATAAGGTGCGCCACAAGATCGTTGCCACCCCCGGCACGGGTAGGTACGATGATCCGCAGTGAATGCCGAGACGATGCCTGCTTTACTCGGCTGCCTTCCGGCCGCGAGAAGACATAATCGGGCAGATGGAGCTGGCCTTCTATGATCTTGCGTGCCGTTCGAACGAGGGCCGCTCTTGTTACAGTAGCCGCAGCGCCCTCCCCCTCCAATTCCACCTCCACTTCGATCCGTCCCGCTGGGTGCAAGACGACAAGTGCGTGGCGGCCGGGCAATCGGGTCAATTGGCTAGCAACCGTTCCAGGTAACGCAAATGCGCTGGCAACGCCGATGGCGCCGGTGACGGCATGCGACGCATGACATTTGCGAGGCGTAAAGTAGCGCGACGTAATACTGTCCGGTGAATCGCCAGGGCTGACCAGGACTGGCTTTGGAATAACGCTGTCCGAGACATCGCCCAGGCCCATCAATTCCCCAGCCTGCAAGCGCAGCGCTTCCAGACGCGCAAGCAGTGTCGGGTCATTGTCGAGCGTGGCCGGCGCCTCGCGTCCACTGACACCGAGGTCGCGTGCCCGGACGAGCATCAATGGCATCGCCGCATCGATACAAGTCACTTCGACGCCGTCAATCAGATCAACGCGGTTGCCCGTCGGAAAGACCTTTCCGGTCACTGCGCCCCACGCATCGACGAAATCGAGCAGGATGGGTGAACCCGTCCCCGCAACGCCATCGATTCGAGTGTCGCCGTCATAGGTGACCCGACCGTCAGGCGTGCGGACCGTCACATCGATTCGTGACCCCGTATTGACGTTGTGAACGCGTACGCGGGTTGAGCCGAGTTGGGCGGCAACCAGTCCTTGCTCGATCGCAAAGGGGGCGACTCCGGAAAGCATATTGCCGCAGTTCGGCCGGGTGTCCACCGAGGAGTTGCCCACTCCTACCTGTACGAACAGGTAGTCAAGGTCACAGCCGGGTTGCGTGGATCGCGAAACAATCGCCACCTTGCTGTTCAGCGTGCTACCGCCGCCCACCCCGTCCAGTTGAAGCGGGTCGGAGGCACCGATGGCACCGATCAACGCCTGGTCACGAGCCTCTACGCTTTCCGGCAGCCACTCTCGCAGAAAGAACGGTCCACGCGAGGTGCCGGCTCGCATCAGCACGCAAGGAATCGTCTTGCTCATCTCAGTCCGCCTTCAGTTTTGCCGCCTGCACTACTTTCTTCCACTTGACCTGTTCCTCCTGAATAAATGTTCGCATCTGGGCCGTGGACATGGCCGTAACCTCTGCGCCTTGTCCCTCCAAACGCTGGACAACAGTCTTGTCCTTTAACGCCTGGTTTAATGCCTTGTTCAGTGCCTCTACGACGGGTGCTGGCGTGTTCGCGGGTGCGAAGATGGCGTACCACTGGGAGACATCGACGTCATTGATCCCTTGCTCCTTCAGCGTGGGCAAGTCTGGCATCAGCGAAGAGCGCTTGCTGCCTGCAATCCCGACCGCCTTCAGCTTGCCGTTCTTCAACTGGGGCAATGCGGTGAAAAGACTCGGAAACATCACTTGTGTCTGCCCGGCAACTGTGTCATTAATCGCCGGAGCTGATCCCTTATACGGCACATGAAGCATCTCGGTGCCGGTCGAGAGTTTGAACATTTCCGCGGCAAAATGCGGAGCGGTTCCATTGCCCGCCGAGGCGTAACTGATCTTTCCTGGCGTTGCTTTGAGTAGCGTCACGACTCCCTTGGCATCGTTGGCCTTCAGGTTCGGATTGACGACCATCACTATTGCCGAAGAACCAACCATGCCGACCGGTACAAAATCCTTAACGGGATCGTACCGAAGCTTCTGCAAAGCAGGATTCATGGCATGTGTCGCCACGTAGCCGAGTAGCAAGGTGTACCCGTCCGGTGGGGCACGCATGACAAACTCACTGGCAATCGCCCCGTTCGCCCCCGCTTTGTTGTCGACCACGATTGTCTGCTTGAGGATCGTCGACATTGCTTGGCCAACTACCCGCGCCATGGCGTCATTAGCGCCTCCCGCTGCGGTGGGCACTACCAGCGAAATTCTCTTTTCAGGGAACGCCCCGAAGGAGCTGGCGCTCCCAAGTGCTGCCGCGATCGCAATGCTGCACAGCAAAAGTCGCTTGGATGATTGCATCTGTCTGCTCCATATGATGTGGTTTTAATGGTCGGCCTAGTGGAGCCGCCTCGGTATGTTCGTAGTTCCCCGTCATTTAGAGAATTGAATTTTTAGGATCAATTGATGCACAATAGGTATCAGTGATGAAGCTCGGGAAAGTGCAATGACCATCAACTTCAACCTCAATGATTTGCAGGCATTTCGTGCCGTTGCCGAGCTGAATAGCTTCCGCAAGGCGGCTAACTCCCTGAACGTCTCGCAGCCGGCCTTTAGCCGCCGCATAGACAAGCTTGAAGAGGCATTGGGGGTGCGCTTGCTCGACCGCACCACCCGCCGGGTGAGCCTGACGACCGTCGGCCGGGATTTCGACCGTAAGGTAAAGGAGATACTTGACGAACTGGATCAGGCACTGCTCGGCATACGCGGAGTGACGACGACGCGGATGGGGGAAGTGACTATTGCTTGCGTACCGTCGACGGTCTATTACTTCTTGCCGCAAGTCATCTCGCGCTACCATGCGCAGTATCCGAAGATTCGGGTAAAGATTCTGGATGCCAGCGCGAACGAGGTGCTGTCAGCGGTGTCGCGCAGTGAAGCAGATTTCGGCATCGATTTCGTGGGAGGCCAAGAGCCGGACATTGAATTCAGGCCCTTGCTGGAAGAACGCTTCGTTGCGGCCTGTCGTCGCGATCATCCACTGGCGCAGCGACGGCAAGTGACCTGGGCAGACCTCGCCGGCTACGACTACATTTCGGTCAGCAAAGCTTCCGGCAACCGGCTGCTCCTCGATCAGGCGCTATCCAACGTGTCAGGATTGCCGCAGAGTATCTATGAGACACAGCACGTCACCACGACCTTGGGCCTGGTCGAAGCCGGCCTTGGCATCGCAGCGGTGCCATCGATCGCCATGCCAGGTCCAGACCATCCGCTTCTAGTTAGTGTTCCACTAACCGACCCGGTCGTGACGCGCAAAATTGGGTTAATACGCCGCAAGAGCCGATCCTTAACACCTGCCGCGCAGCAGCTCTACGACTTCCTTTGCGAAACACGACCAAGACGTGGCGCGCCCGCCGGCAAACGGCGTGGCAAATAGTATTTTGGCCCGCGGCATGCCGGCAGGCCGGCATGCTCGTCTTGGCAGTGCGTCTTAGCGCCGGCTAGCCAGTACCCTGTCGACCATTACGCCGGCTTGGCCAACATTGTTGCGTGGATCGCACATGGCCTCGAGTTGTGCGCGTGACACGTGGCTGCTTACTTCCGGATGTGCCGCGAGGATGTCGATCAACGGTCGGTTGTTGGCAATGGCCTCGCGGCAAAGGTCATAGACCAGATCGTGCGCGTATTCGCGCCCAATATATGGTCCCAGGCCCATCATCACCGCCTCAGACATAACCAGCCCGTTTGTCATGTCGATATTCGCGCGCATGCGAGCCGCGTCCACCTCCAAGCCCTGCAACACGAACTTCGCCTGCTTCAGGGCACCGGAAATCAGGCAAAAGATCTCCGGTAGGGATACCCATTCGATCTCCCACGGGCCTGTTGAACGCTCGTGGTCAGCCACCATCGCATCCATCAGGGCCGCCGCGTGCTGCCGTGCAACCGAGATGTTGGCGTGGATGTACAGGCACGAAATCGGGTTGCGCTTCTGCGGCATGGTTGATGAAGAGCCGCGCCCCGGCGCAAAGGGTTCGAACACCTCGGCAACTTCAGTCTGCATCATGAGCTTCACGTCCATGGCGATCTTGCCGAGCGAGCCGCCGACGAGTCCGAGAAACGCGCCCACTTCGGCAATCGTATCGCGCACCGTGTGCCAGGAGATCAGTGGCTGCGCCAGCCCAAGTTCCTTCATCAACGCAGCCTGGGTTTCCATGGCTCCCGTCTGCAACGAGGAAAGCGTACCGGATGCGCCGCCGAACTCACCCATCAGCACTCGCGGCTTCAACTGCTGCAGCCGCTCGCGGTGGCGCTCGATGCCGGCAAGGATGCTGGCCATCTTGTAGCCGAACGTAATAGGGGTGGCTTGTTGCAGGTTGGACCGACCGATCACCGGCGTGTCGCGGTACTGCTTCGCCAGCGTTGCAAGCGCGTCAGCGATGTCCTCGAGGTCCGACTCGATCAGTGCCAGGCCCTCGCGCATCTGCAACACCGCCGCTGTGTCGGTAATGTCCTGGGTGGTGGCGCCCCAATGGCAGAATTCGCCAAGCCCATCTCGGCAGTTCGCGTTGATCTGGTTGACCACCGCGATAATCGGATATCCGATCTGTTCGGTCTTTGCCTTGAGCTTAACCCAGTCAATTTGGGAAAGTTCGCAATTCTTGACGATCTCGTCGGCCGCTTCCTGCGGGATGATGCCAAGCTCACCTTGCACTTTTGCCAACGCGCGCTCGATGTCCAGGTATTTAGCCGTGCGGTTTTCATCGGACCACACTTCGCGCATGCGCGCGTCGCTAAACATGTCGCCAAAAATGCGGGAATCAATGATGGTGGAAGCCATAGGTTACGTCTCCGTTGGTCACATGTATGGTGCGCTAGGCCAGCGCGTTACACAACGCTATCAGCGCGCATCATGGCGATTTCGTCGGAGGCATATCCAAGCTCCGCGAGAATTGTGTCGGTGTGCTGACCAAGTGCCGGTATCGGATCCATACGCGGCCCTTCGTTCCAGGTCCCCGGGGGCAAGAGAGCGGGCAGCATGCCCTTGGGCGAGTCGACTTCAGTCCAGCGGCCGCGCGCCTTGAGTTGAGCATGCTCCCACACCCCCTGCATGTCATTGACGCTGGCATTAGCGATCTGGGCTAACTCCAGTCGCTGCACCACTTGAGCACCGCTTAGAGGCAAAAAGGCATCTACGATGATCTGCCTCAGTGCAGTGCGCTCGGCCACGCGTCTGGAGTTTGAGCTAAAGCGGGGATCTTCGATCAGTTCGGGCCGCTGGAGCACCGTGTTGCAGAAGCTTGCCCATTCCCGCTCGTTCTGCAACCCCAACATTACTGTCGCCCCATCGCCAGCCGGAAACGGTCCATAGGGGTAGATTGTGGCGTGGCTTGCGCCCGTGCGCTGCGGCGGCTGTGCCCCGTCAAACGCGTAGTAGAGAGGGTAACTATTCCATTCCGCCAGCGCCTCTAGCATGGAGATGTCAATACGTTGCCCTCGGCCCGTCTGATTGCGTTGTAACAGAGCGGCCAGAATGTTTGTGTAGGCATACATGCCGGCGGCAATATCGGCAATGGAAGGCCCAGCCTTGCAAGGCACCTCAGGCGTCCCCGTCACGGACAGAAATCCGGCTTCGCTCTGAACGAGAAGGTCATAGGCCTTCTTGTCGCGGTATGGTCCGGGATTCTCCGGGTTGTCGCCATAGCCCGAAATATCACACACAATGATTTGGGGCTTGACGGCGGAAAGCGTTTCGTAGCCGAGACCAAGCCGTGCTGCGGCGCCTGGTGCGAGGTTCTGAACCACCACGTCCGCCTTTTCCTCAATCAAACGCTGTAATACGCCAGCCGCGGCCGGGTGCTTGACATCGAGCGTCAGGCTTTCCTTCGAGCGGTTTGTCCAGACGAAATGCGAGGCCAGGCCACGGACCCGCTCATCATAACCACGGGCGAAATCGCCGACCCCAGGCCGCTCGATCTTAATAACTCGTGCACCCAGATCGGCAAGCTGGCGCGTGGCAAAAGGCGCCGCAATCGCGTGTTCAAATGTGACAACCGTGATGTCTTTGAGGGGTTGCATCAGGATCTTCCGTAAAGCGAAATCAGCGAAGGACTGCCGTGGCGTCCATGGTCAGCCAGCCCTCGTGGTCCGATGCCCACAAGCGAACTGTTTTGCCGTCAGACTGCGGTTGACCGCTGACCCGGAAGGGATGCAGGTCGAAGGTCGGGCGCACCGCACGGAATCGAAAGCTGGCGACCTCGGCCTGGGGCAATTCACGCTGCAGCAGATCCAGTAGCAACGTAGCGATCAGCGGGCCGTGGACAATCAAGCCGGGGTAGCCTTCGACCTCTGTCACGTAGCGGCGGTCATAGTGGATGCGATGCCCATTGAAAGTCAGGGCCGAATAGCGGAACAGCAACACGTCGTCCGGAACAATTTGGCGCTGCCAAGCCGCTTCCGCGGGCGCCGCCTGGGGCATGACAGGCGCCTCGCCAGACTGCTGTGCCTCTCGGTAAACGATGTCGTGAAACTCCACTAACGCCGGTTCCGCAGTACCGATCACGCGGATCTCGTGACGCACTTTTACAAATACTAACTTCCCGGTCCGCCCCTCCTTGCTTGTAACATCGTCGATGATGGAGGTGCGCTGGATCTTGTCGCCCACCCGAAGTGGATGGCGAAACTCGAATTGGCCGCCTGCCCACATGCGGCGGGGCAATGGCACAGGGGGTAGAAATCCGCCGCGCTTGGCATGGCCATCGTGCCCAATTTCGCTTTGACGATGCATGGGTAGGAAATACAGCCAATGCCACAGTGGCGGCAATGGAGTGCCTGCTGTCTGCGCTGCTGCGGGGTAATCCAGCGTCGCACGCAGCGCTGCGATCGGCGCGGCAGTGACTGTGTCCTCCCACTGCTCGCTGCGTCCGATCCACGTCCTGGGGTCAATTGCCTGTTCGTCCACTGCTGGCTCCTTGCATTTGTGCTAGCCCGAATGCCCGTTCACGCGCGGGACCAGCGGAGTTAGATCAATCGAAGAATAGTTGGGCACATTGAATCGCCGGCGCACCAGTTAGCCGCCTGGCAGAACAATGGAGCGCTCTAGAAGCGATGTCGCAAGCCGATGCCACCGCCGACTTTGCTGCCTTTCACTCCCATGAAGGTGGGCAGCGCATAGGCACCGTTGATGCGATTGAAATCAATTTCGGCGTAAATGTCGGTCCGCTTTGAAAGGTTGTAGTCCGCGACGCCGGTCACCATGATGCGGCTGCCGGAGGCATTGCGCTGGCGGTCGTAGTGCGACGCAACGGATAGCGTGAGAGCAGAGGTAGCCGCCACAGCGAAGCCGCCACTGAATACATCGTTTCGCGTCGGGCTCACATCGAATCGATTGTTGAGATAGCCGAAAGTTAGCTTGACTATCCCCCATTGATAGTTGCCACCCACGCCCCAGACTTTTCTCGACTCAGGCGTGGTTAGGGCATTGGCCTGCTGCCAGAAACCACCGACGTCCACCGGTCCCTGCTTATAGCCAAGAGTTGCGCCGTAACTAGAGCTCGGCTTCATATGACCCGACACCTCGCCAAAGGTGTAATACGCTCCCGCAGATAGCGCTCCCCATTGTCCGAAGTATTTCGCCATATTGTCTTGGCGCGGTCCCGTATAGCCGTTAAAGATGGTGACTGCGTCCAGATTGGGGTGACCGTTAGGCTGAAAGCGGGAGGTCGCATCGTAGCCCGTGGTGAATTGCCGGCCGAACGTCAGCCTACCGAAGCGCTCGTGGTTCAATCCGACCCATGCCTGCCTTCCAAACAAACGCCCCTGACCGCCGGTGCTCTGCTGTCCATAGTTTGCCGTTGCGGTGCCTTGCTGCGATACGCCAGTCGAGGGATCAAAGCCACTCTCCAAATTGAAGATGGCGGACAATCCGCCTCCGAGCGCCTCGTTGCCCCGCATGCCCCAACGCGAACCGTTGAAATAGCCGTCGGTTAATGCAGCCAACTTATTGTCGCCCGCGTTATTGCTTGAGTAGCGAAGAGTGGTATCGATGATGCCGTACAGGCTTACTCCGGACGAAGTCTGTGCTTGCACAGTAGTGGTGATTGCAATCCCAAGGACCGCCCCGGCCGCCAACTTCCCGTTTGACCGACTTTTCCGTTCTTGCTCGATGCCCATCCTATCTCCCCATTTCGGTCTATTTGTCGTCACCTTCCCCTGCCCCCGCGAACGGGAAAGGCGAATTGACGCCAGTTTGCAGAGACAACTCGCAGAGGGGAATTGCAATGTTTCGATGAATTGATGCATTGCTCGCATCAAAACAGGAGGGATTGTTGCCACGTAGGGCTGAGGCTGGCCGGGATCGTGCCGGCCTATTGCTGAGCGCTCCTCCTAAGCTTCGCACGCCGACGTTCGGACTGGTGCTGTCACCGGCGTCACCGTATCGCCTGTGCTATCGAACATAGGCCTGCAGGTCACGCGCAACGGGCGCGTTCGGATGGGAGATACGCTCCAGACCCTGGAGGACGAACCTATCTCTTCTTCCAGCCTTTGAGGGGCGAACCTTTTCCAGTTTGGGAAAGGCTCATCAATCCTGGCACAGCTGCAGCCTAGGCGCCACCAAGTCACTGATACGGGAGTTGCCGAGCCCACCGACAGAAGCAGAAGCCTCCTCGCCCGGGTGCATTGCGCCAGCACTGACCGAGCGCCCTCTCGCACCAGCCCAGTCCAGCAGACATAGCCGGTGCCGACATTCGTCACGTCGCCCCTGCTCGCCAACGGCTATCGCCGCAGCGGCTGCAATGGGGGCTTTCCCACCACCAGGGGCAGCCTTGTCCGCTATGTTGGACCCATGCAAGGGCCGCTAACCTCAATAGCCGCGACAGCGGTCGATAACGTCCGCGAGCGGCTCACCCCGCTGATGTCGACGAACGTTCTCCAGCAGGATTGGCGCAGCCGATTCGGGCTGGGTCATGCTCGCCACATGGGGCGTCAGAAATACCCGCGGATGGGCCCAGAATGGATGCTCCGCAGGCAGAGGCTCAGGCTCGGTCACGTCGAGAATCGCGCGCGATAGCCGTCCCGAATCCAACGCCTCGAGCAGATCCGTATCGACCAGATGCGGACCGCGCCCGACATTGATCAGCGCCGCACCGGCAGGCAGCAGCGAAAACAGTTCGCGGTTCAGGATGCCCCTGGTGGCCGGGGTGAGCGGCAACAGGCAGATCAGCACGTCGCACCCTGCGAGAAAGGGTTGCAACTGATCCGGGCCGGCGAAACTCTCCACGCACTCGATCTCACGCAGGGAGCGGTTCCATCCGCGCAGGTTGAAGCCGTAGCTCGCCAGCCGCTCCAGCACGGCACACCCCAACGCGCCCATGCCCATCACGCCGATCGTGAGGGCCGAGGCAGGCGGTACCTCCAACGGATCCCAGACGCGCGCCGCCTTCGCCGCCACGTAGTCGAAGAAGTCGCGATGCAGCGCCAGAACGGCCAGGCTGACATATTCCACCATGCCGTTGATGATCCCTGGCTCGACCATCCTGACAATGGGAACGTGCTCGGACAGCGCGGAAAAATCGACATGATCGACACCGGCTCCGGAGGAGAAGAACACCTTCAGCCGAGGCAGCTTGGCGATGAACTCCGCCGGTGCCTGCCAGGCGATCAGGTATTCGACCTCGGCGAGGTCGCCGGCATCGGGCCAGACACGAAAGTCGAGGTCGGGTGCGTACTCGGCGAAGTAGCGCGCCCAAGCTGCAGCGCGAGGGGCATCTGATCGATAAAGAATACTCATGCCAAGGTCCTACCAGCCTCCTACCCAGCCATCGAACAGCCCCTCGGGAAGGGTGTCCTTGTTGGCGCCACGGAGAAAATCGAAGTCGCAGCCCAGATGAGCCTGCTCGATGTGTTGGCTATATAGATTGCGGTAGCCACGCACGTGCTGGGACGGCGGCGCCTGCCATGCTTGGCGCCGACGTTCGAGTTCATCCGGTTCGACGCAGAGTTGCAGTCGCCGCGCGGCGACGTCGAGCTCGATGATGTCGCCGTCACGCACTAGAGCCAGCGGACCACCGATCGCAGCCTCGGGAGAAACATGCAGCACAGCGGCACCATAGGCGGTACCGCTCATTCGTGCATCCGAGATCCGGAGCATGTCGCGCACGCCGCGCTCCATCAGATGGCGCGGCAGGGGCAGCATGCCCCACTCCGGCATCGCCGCGCCCACGGGCCCGGCATTGCGCAGAATGAGCACGCTGTTCTCGTCGATGCCGAGTTCAGGGTTATCGATCTGGTCGGCGATCGTCTGTACGTCTTCGAACACCACCGCCGGGCCGCGATGGCGGAACAGCTTGGGATTCGCCGCACAGGTCTTCATCACCGCACCGTCCGGCGCCAGGTTGCCTTTGACCACGACCATCGTCTCGCCAGGCTTGACCGGTTTGTCCAGCGGGCGGATCACATCGCTATCGAAGACTTCCGCCGTCTCGAGAATCTCGCCGACCGTGCGGCCGTCGACGGTGCGCGCATCGAGATGCAGCAAGGGCCCAAGGGTCTTGAGCAGGGCCGGTACGCCGCCCGCGGCCATCAGTCGCTCAGTCAGGTGTTCACCGGCGGGCTGGACGTTGGCGATCAGAGGCACGCGCCTGACGATCTCGTCGAAGCGCTCCAGAGTCAGCGGTACGCCGACGCGGCCGGCCAGCGCTAGCAGGTGGATGATGACGTTGGTCGACCCACCTACCGCGCACAGCAGGGTAATGGCATTGGCAAAGGCTCTCGCATCGAGAACCTCGCTCGGGCGGGGGCTGCCATCGGCGGCCATGCGCACGCTACGACGCCCCACCTCGCGGGCGAGCTGATGACGACGCCGGTCGACCGCCGGCACCAGGCTGCTACCGGGCAGCGACACACCCAGGGCCTCGCAGATGACCGCCATCGAAGAAGCGGTACCCATTTCTGCACAGTGGCCGGCCGTCCCCATCACACTTCGCTCGAACGCGGCAAAATCGCCTTCCGAGAGTTCTCCTGCACGCAGTTGGTCGACCAGACGCCAGACACCGGTAGCGTTCGCCAGATTTCCGCCAGTCGCCGAGCGGGGCGTGGCCGGCCCGCTGGCAAGGAATATGAACGGAACGCCAGCGCTGGCAGCCCCCATCAGGAGTGCCGGCTGCGTCTTGTCACATCCGCCGAGCAGCACCACCGCATCGAAGGGATAGCCGCGAATGGTCTCCTCGGCTTCCATCGCCAGGAGGTTGCGAAACGGGAAGGAGGTCGGCTTGATGATGTTCTCGCTGATCGACATCAACGGCACCTCGAACGGGATACCACCTGCCTCGAGAATCCCGACTCTTACCTCTTCGGCAAGCGTGCGTAGATTGAGATTGCACGGGTTGATATCGGACCAGGTGTTGAGAATGCCCACGACGGGGCGCTCCATCAGGTCTTCGCGGCTCCAGCCGGCGGTCGACAAAGTCGAACGATGCACGAAGCCAGGCAGATCATCCTTGCGAAACCAGCGCGCGCTGCGCAGCGGCCGACCATTCTTTGTTTCGTTCTCGCTCATGCGATCACCTTGTGGCCCTATGTTCGGGAAAATTCGATAAGGCAGAGTTGCCGCATGCCGGGGATACGGCACAACGGCGCACCGCCCCTTGCCGAGGCGGTGCGACGATTGCTGGTCAGAGGCCGACCAGACCGGCCAGCCCGCCGATATCGGCGATCTGGCGGTAGTTGTAGCAAGCGTTACCCGGCTGTTCATGACCACGGGCGACGAAGGCCTTGTTCTTGATCTTCATGTCTTCAGCCGGCATCAGGTCATAGCGGAAGCTCGAAGAAACGTGGAGCACGTCTTCCGGACCGCAACCGAGGTTGTCGAGCATGTATTCGAAGGCCTGCAGGCGCGGCTTGTAGGCCTGGGCCTGTTGGGCAGTGAATACCTTGTGGAAAGGCACGCCCAGCTTGTCGACGTTGGACATGATCTGTGCGTCCATCGCGTTAGAGAAGATCACCAGCGGGATCTTGTCGGCGATCTTCGCCAGGCCGGCCGTCACGTCGGGATGCGGGCCCCAGGTCGGCACGGCGTTGTAGTAAAGCTGTCCTTCGCCGCGGTATTCCACGCCCCAGCGCTTGCACACGCGGGAGATGGCGGTATTGAGGATCTCGTCATAAGGACGCCAGTCACCCGTCACCTGATCCAGGCGATAAGCAGTGAAATCCTTGACGAACTGGTCCATCTGCTCAGGGGCAACGCGATCGGCGAACAGCTCGCGGGTCAGCGGACCCATCTGGAAGTTGGTCAGCGTGCCGTAGCAGTCGAAGGTGAGGTATTTAGGGCGCATGAAGCTCATCTTGGCAGTCCTGAAAGTTCGTTGATAAGAGCGGTGATCCGTCGCAGCACCACGACTTCATTACAGCACGGTGAAACCACCATATGACGTTGAAAGTTCGAGCCACTCAATACAAAAACACAATTATTCGAGCCCCCTCAGCAGACTCTGCGGAACGCCGTCTAGCTCATGCGGCTATACGCAATTGTCCCCATCGTCGACGGCTCGTGCGGCACCAGTCAATAAGCTCAATCGCATCATCGAGGCTGGCTTCGCTGCGACTTGTCAGGCCGCGCCACTCGATTGGCTTGACGCCGGCAGGTGCATCAAATTCACGGGCGATGACGCTCGTCGCCGCGACCGTCTTGCCCTTACCTGCTGGCAGATCAACCCGTTGCACCCAGAGTTTCTGACGGCACGGTGCGGGTTTTGATGCCATGGCGCGATCCGATCGTGAAAGCGATCTCGCAAATTGACTCGCTGATGGTGCGTTGCCACAGCTTCTCGCCCTTCATCTGAGCGGATTGGTGCCCGGTGGCTGAGGCGGGCCGGGATCGTGCCGGCCTATTTCTGAGCGCTCCCCCTAAGCTTCGCACGCCGACGTTCGGACTGGTGCAGCCGCTTGAGAATGCCATCGAACGATTCGAGTTGCCGATGGATCTCCTCAGGCCCGTTCTCAACCAGAAACGCGCGGAATGCGGACGCGACCGGAGGCAATCGGACAGCCGGCAGGTGCGCCACATACCAGTCGCGCTCCAGCGGATTGCCTGCCAGCGGCAGCACATCGATCAAGCCCGCTTCAAACTCCAGCGTGCAGGCATGCAACGACAGAAACGCGATGCCGAGTCCCGCCGAGACCATGCGCTTGATTGCCGCATTACTGGACAGCTCGGATCCATGCGGCAAGCGCAGCCCCGCCTCGCGGAACAGTCGCTCGACGGTATCGCGCGTGCCTGAGCCGCGCTCGCGGACCAGCAGGTTTTCCGTCAGCAGATCCCGCAGCGTGTTGTGCCGCCGTGACATCAATGGGTGGTCGGGTGCGGCAATGAAGGCCATCGGATGCTTGGCAAAGGCGACCGCATTCGTCCTGAGCTCGGAAGGCGGGCGGCCGATGATTGCAAGATCAATCTCGTGCATTCCCAGCATGCGGACGATCTCTTCCCGGTTGCCGACCCGTAGCACGATCTTCACATCCGGATTGCATTGGGTGAACGCCACCAGCATCTGGGGAAGCAAATACTCAGCGGTGGTGATCGCGCCGACGCGAAGGGTCCCCGCGATGCCGCCGCGCAAGGCAGCCACTTCCTCCACCGCGTCGCGCCATAGCTTGAGTATCTGGCTGGCGTAGCCTGCCATCACCTCTCCGGCGGGCGTCATCAGCAAGCCGCGGCCCGAGCGCTGTACCAGCGGCGTGCCCGTGGCTTCTTCGAGCAGCCGCAATTGCAGCGAAACCGTGGGCTGGGTCAGGTGCAATTCTTCGGCTGCCCGGGATACGCCGCCGAGGCGCGCGACCGCGTCGATCGCATTGAGCTGCCGGAAGGTGGTGGTCTTATTCATAGAAGAAAACCTATCGGTCGGATATGTTTCTTAATTATTCAATATGATTTTTCCCGCGTACAGTGCAAACGACAGCCCTTATCGAGCCAGCCCTTCGCCTTCTGCGAAACCAACGGAGTTCACCATGTCGATCGAATTGCTGATTGTTTCCGCCGACCATGTACTGTTCCAGACTAAGGCGCAACATGCGGCCGGCTTGGCAGCGGCCACCCAGGCCCGGTCGGAAGCGGCGCCTGCCGGCGAAACCAGCGAAGACTTCTGCGCGGCGTATCAGGAGGCGTTCGTTCAGGCAAGCACGGGAGCAAAACTATCCGTGCGCCGGCAAACCGAACAGCTGATGCGCGAAGCCGAGCAAGCCGGGGCCAGGCTTGCCATCGTAACCATGATGTCGTCACGCATGCTGAGCGCCCTGCTTGACCGTTATGACCAGCCCGCCTGTACCGATCGCTTTACCGTGACTGCCACGGCGGATTTGCTTGGCCACGGCCGCGGCCATGCAGACCTGCTGCGGCTCGTGCTCCATGCCGTTGACGTTCCTCCCGATCGCGCGCTGTTCATCGGTGCGAATGCCGGTGAAGCCCGTGCTACCGCCGCGCTTGGCATGCCATCGATGTGGCTGCACGACGACATGGCGCAGGTATGGCGCCAGGACGATGGCGCAACCATCCTTTCCGACGGGCCCACCGCGTCGTGGCCATCTTTCGACGACATCGAGATGCGATTCACGCAAGGCGCACTGGCCCAGACGTCGCGCTACACGCGCCTAAGGACATTGGCCGCCCCGGCATGAGCCGGCGTGGCACCACCAACGCACAGAGAGGGATGGAATGAAGACGATCGTCATTGCCGGCGGCGGAACCGCCGGCCTTCAACTGGCGGCCCGGCTGGGAAAGCAATTGGGCAATCGCGGGCTGGCGAACATTGTCCTGGTGGACCGCTACCGGACACACCTGTGGAAGCCCCTGCTGCACGAAGTCGCCGCGGGAAAGCTTGAGCCGTACATCCACCACACATCCTTCGCGCTCCAGGCGCGCCGCTACGGTTTCCGCTTCGTACAAGGCGAGTTCACCTCGCTGGATCGCGACAACCGCACGCTAGCGATCACAACGTCCGGAAGCGATGGTGTCACGCACACGACGACGCTGGCCTATGACACATTGGTGCTGGCCATCGGCGGTACCACGCAGTACTTTGGTGTCCCGGGGGCGAGTGAGCACGCCCTGGCATTGGACAGCGTACCGGGCGCAGAGTATGCGCGGACCCAGATCGTGGATGCGCTGCGCCGCGTATCGTCGCAGGCTAAAGCGGCCGACCGTCCGGCGCGGGCCAGCGTCGCCATCATCGGTGCGGGCGCGACCGGGGTGCAGCTGGCCGCCCAAGTGCGGCAGATGTCGCGCGTGCTGAGCCAGTACGGCCTCCATTCGCTCGATCCGGACCGCGGCACCGAAGTCCTGCTCGTCGAGGCTTCCGGCAACATCCTGCCGGGCATGGATCGTCGCCTCGCCGACAGGACCACAGCCGAGTTGCAGGCTCAGGGTATCCAGATCCTGCTGAACACGCGCGTCACCGAGGTCCGCCCGGACTCCCTGCATATTGCAGGCGCGGCCCCTATTGCCGCGGACGTGACGGTATGGACCGCCGGCGTCACCGTATCGCCTGTGCTGTCGAACATCGGCCTGCAGGTCACCCGCAACGGACGCGTTCGGGTGGGAGATACGCTCCAGACCCTGGAGGACAAACATATTTATGCCTTGGGTGATTGCGCGAGCTTCCGCCCGGCTGGGGAACAGGCAGAGCTTCCCACGCGAGCGCAGGTCGCGCATCAGCAAGCCATTTACCTGGCCCGGGCCTTGCCACGTGTGCTCGCCGGCAAGTCCGTAGCCAGGTTCACGTTTCGCGATCGGGGCTCGGTCATCTCGTTGGCCGACGACATGGCGTTGTGCCATCTGCTCGCGCCCGGCAGCAGCGACGGCTGGCAGGTACGGGGCGCACTGGCAAAGCTGGTGCACCGCGTTATCTACCGACGTCACGTGCTGGCGGTGCAGGGTTTTGCGCGAACCGCCGCGATGGCACTGTCCCAGCGTCTGGAGCGGCTGCTGGGGGCGGGCTATCGGCTCGACTGAGGCGCACGTCCCAATGCAGGCGCGCAGGCATGGTCATCCGCATGCCTGCGCGCCTGCATTGAGGAACAGCTGAGTGAACATCAGCCGCGCCGGTTCACTGTCCTGGAGTGCACCTTCAGAAGTCGGCCACTTTGCCCCAGGCCGACTGCTTGAAGCGCGCCGGGTTGTACGGGGCAGGATCGAAGATCGGCTCGTCACCGGTCACCAGGTCTGCGATCAAGTGGCCCGCTCCGGGGCCGATGCCGAACCCATGCCCGGAGAAGCCCGCTGCCAGGATGAAACCGGGGATCTCCGGCACTTCGCCAATCCCCGGCACACCGTCAGGGGTGCTGTCCACAAAGCCGGCCCAGGCACTGGCGATGCCGGTCTGGCCCAGTGCAGGCATCAGTTCGACAGCACGACGATAGGTTTGCTTGACCGCCGCCGCATCCGCCTTTGGGTCGAGTATTCGCATCCGCTCCATGGGGGTTGGTGCATCCAGCCGCCACCGCGCGAGTGTTTCATGGCCTGCGCGAATCCCTTCCAACCCGCCTGGAAACACGTTACGCCAGCGCTTGGCAAACATGGGCAGGAACTGCGGCGCGAAGCGCATCAGTTGCGCCGTCGGGTCCACGCGTCCACGCCCGCTGATGGCAAGGTTGTAGCTGCCATCGCTGCGGCGGGTGATGGACACGCGCGCGGTGTGCAGGGCGTCAGGGAGATGCCCGGCCACCCCAGACACGCGCACGATGGACTGGCGAACGGTAGCTTGGGGAAAACGAATGCCCAGTTGGCGACAGAACGAAGAGGCCCACGCACCTCCGGCGAACACCGCGACGCGGGTCTTGATGGTTCCGGCTTCGGTGACGACGCCGCTGACGCGGCCGCCCTCAAGCTCAATGCCCCGGGCGGCGCAATTCTGCAGCACGGTGCCACCGAGCTTCATGAGCGCCGCAGCCACCGACGGAGCTGCCTTGGCTGGATCGGCCGTACCGTCACTGGGCGAGAACACGCCACCCTTCCATACGCGGCCAGTATCCCGACCCCGTTCGCTGGCCTCGCGCCCGCTCAACATGTGGGTTGTCACGCCGGCAGTTCTGGCGAAATCTCGCCATCTGGCCCAGCGTGCAATCTCGTCTTCGTCGTTGCTGAGGTAAAGCAAACCACACCTGTGGAAGCCCGTGTCCTCGCCGGTTTCTTCGGCGAACCGCTCCCATAGCTCGAGGCTTCTGGAGGCCATAGGCAATTCACGCGCGTCACGGTTCTGTTGGCGGCACCAGCCCCAGTTGCGGCTCGATTGTTCGGCGCCGATGCGGCCCTTTTCTACTACGGTAACCGAAAGGCCGCGCCGGGCCAGGTAGTACGCAGCAAAAACGCCGATGATGCCACCGCCGATCACTACGGCGTCGGCATGGGCCGGCAGGGATGAGGTACTCTCGATGAGACGCAAGGGCTGGGACATGGATGGATCTCCTCGCATTATTTGTCTTGCACGTTTTGTTTCAGGTTGAACCCGGCAACACGCTCTGCGCTCCGCCGTCCGGCAAGATCATGGCGGCCTGCATGCTGGCTATTCGTCGCCGTGTTCAAGGATGGCCTTCGTTTCGAGATACTCTTCCAGGCCTTCCAATCCGTATTCGCGACCATTCCCCGAGCGCTTATAGCCGCCGAAGGGAGCGTGGGCATTCCATGCCGGATAGTTGATATGCACCTGGCCGGCGCGGATCCGCGCAGCCACGGCTCGCGCCGCGTCCAGATCTCGGCCCTGCACATGGGCGCCCAGACCATAAATGGTGTCGTTGGCGATCTCCACGGCTTCGTCGACGCTGTCGTAGGCAATGATCGAAAGCACCGGCCCGAAGATCTCTTCCTGAGCGATGCGCATTTTTGGATGCACGTCCGAGAAGATTGTCGGCCGTACGTAGAACCCGCGCTCCAGGCCCGGCGGCCGACCGAGGCCGCCGCAGACCAGCCGCGCGCCCTCGGCAAGGCCGGCGCCAATCATTTCTTGCACACGGTTGAACTGCGCGCCGTTCGCCACCGGTCCGTGCGTGGTTTGTACCGAGCGCGGGTCGCCGACCACAAGGCGGGCAACCGCCTCGCAAGCGATCTGCTCAACTTCGGCCAGGCGATCGCGCGGCACGATCATGCGCGTGGGTGCGCTGCAGGATTGTCCGACGTTGCGGAAGGCCGCCGCCACACCCGCCGGCACGGCTCGCGCGAGGTCCGCATCCGGGAGGATGACGTTGGGGGACTTGCCACCCAGTTCCTGCGCTACACGCTTGACCGTCACGGCCGCCGCCTGCGCGACGAGAACACCTGCACGGGTAGAACCCGTGATCGAAATCATGTCCACGTCCGGGTGCTCCGCCAGCGCGGCACCGACCTCCGGTCCTTCCCCGTTCACGAGGTTGAACACGCCCGGCGGAGCGCCCGCGTCCTGCATCACCTGCGCGAACAGCAAGGCGCTGAAGGGTGACAGCTCGCTAGGCTTCAGCACGACGGTGCATCCTGCTGCCAGTGCAGGGCCTACCTTCGCGGTGATCTGATATAGCGGCCAGTTCCATGGCGTGATGAGGCCACACACGCCGATGGCCTCACGCGCGATCGTGATGCCGTCCCGATGCGAGATAAAGGGATGACCGCTCATGACGTCGCAGGCCACCCGGATGTGCGCTGCCCCGGCCGGCACCTGCGCACTGCGCGCCACGCTGATGGCAGCGCCCATCTCCAGCGAGATTGCCTCGGCGAACACCTCGGCCCGCTCGAGTATGAGCTGGTGCACACGGTTGAGAAGAGCCGTCCGGCTCTGTATGGAGCTGACGGACCACCCGGCAAAGGCGGCTCTGGCGGCGGCAACGGCGGCGGCGACGTCTTGCCTGCTGCCCAAGGCGATCTCTGCAACCACATCTTCGGTCGACGGGTCGGTGACGGCCGCCCCCGCTTGCCCTGCAGGGCGAACCCACGCGCCGTCGATGAAGATACGATCCAGATGACCCGCGCTGGTCAGGCGCTCAATGATGGCGTGTTTCATCAGAGCCGTCCTTTGCACAAGCCCTTCCGATGCATGGCATCATCCAGGTCGGGGGGCGTGCACGCGACTGGGAAAGCGATCCAGTACGTATTGAGTTTCATGGCAGTGGCGCGTCTATGTCTCGCTGAGGTAGCGAATGAGTGAACTTTTCGGTCACTGTCATTTCAACATAGAGTCGCCATGCGCTTGTCGCGAAACGCACGGCTGATCATCACGAAGCTGCTGTTTTATGACACGCCGCCAGCATGCCGTGCCGAGCGGGTGAATGGCGTGCAGGATGCGCATCTTCTGGCCGCCCGCTTCGAGTTAGTCAAGCCTCACCCTGTTCTGGGCGATGCCGGTCGATGCGCTTCCTCGTTCATCGGCTTGATGTCGACCACGCGATATTGATCGGTGAGAATGCCGGCAAGGCCGAGTCGCGGCAATCAGTCCGCCCCCTCCGCTCGACAAAGAATGCGATGGGCCAGGCGCAGATGCGGGCGGTCAATCATCGCATTGCCAAGCCTGGCAACGCCGGAGGCTCCGACTTTTGAAAATGCTTCGATGACGTGTCTCGCCCACTGTATTTCTTCCGCATGAGGCATGAAAGCTTCATTGATCGCGGCAATATGGGACGGATGGGCTGCCGCCTTGGCGGCAAAGCCATCGCGCCGGGCAAGGGCCGCCTCGTGACCGATCTCGAAGTTGTGGGACAGGTTTGTACTGACCGCATCGATGGCATCTATACCGGCCTGCGCAGCGGCTAACAGACACATCGTTCGTGCCACCGAGAATGGCGAGGTAAGCTCCCGTCCCTGATGGGACGAGCGAATGCCCAGATCGGCCGCCAGATCCTCGACGCCCCACATCAAGGCGCGCAGACGCATCGGCGCATTCCGGTACGAAGACAGGCCAAACACACCTTCGGATGATTCCGTGGCCATGGCCACAATGCCCGTCTCCCATGCGCCATTGAGCAACACATGCTCGAGCGCGGCAAGAAAATCGCACAGGCGATGGACATCTTCGCCCCCCCTGCACTTTGGAAGAACGATCGCATCGGGTTGATACGGCAACACTGCGGCCAGATCGTGAAGAATATGCCCGGATGCCAGCCCATTGACCCGCACCAGCACTTGTGCGTCTGTCGAAAGACGGTGCTCGGCAAGAAAGCCCGCCAGCTTCCGGCGGGCCTCGTCTTTCCCATGCTCCGGGACCGCATCTTCCAAATCAAACACCAGGCCATCGGCACCTGCCTTGAGTGAGGCGGCGAGTTTTCTATCGCTATCAGCAGGCACGAATAGCAAGGAACGCAAATGTTGCGGCATGATTTTGTGCATAGTGTCTGGCTTTCAATTCCTTTAGCGCTCCGGTACGGCGCCTTCTGTGCACGCTGGTCAGACACGCCGGGTACCGCAGTTTCTGCGTTCCGAGCAGCACAGTTCGCAATTTGCTCTTGGCGGCGGCGTCAAAATCAGCGTCTTGCACGGCAATGGTGCTTTTATGCTGGATGGCATCATCCTGACCGTTGCCGCTTACCCGATGCACGCCCACGCCCCCTCATTGGACGAACACGCACATCCTCGTCTCGACGCTGCGCTCAAGTACATCCATCGTCACCTCGGCGAGCCGTTGCGGCTGCCATTTCTCGCGCAGCTATCCCGGTTAAGTGTCGGGCGCTTCGTCACCGTATTTCGGCTGACGGTAGGGGTGACCCCGCATCGCTACATTTACCTGAAGCGCATTCATCGCGCGCAGTGTTTGCTTGGGCAGGGCCACACTCCGGCATTGGCGGCGCATGAGTGCGGGTTCTATGATCAGAGCCATCTGACACGCTGCCTGAAAAGCCAATGCGGCATGACACCACGGCAGTTCCAAACGGCGATGAAGTCCGCATCTGCCGGTGCCGATCACTCTCCCTGTATCCCGGTGCATCAAGTTGCCAACGGAAACAACCGTTCAATCGGATAGTGAGTCTTGATGAATGGCGACTTGATGACGATAAAGCTGAAGTACTTTTCAATTCCGATATTGCGCTCCAGCAAACTTTCCATCAGCTCCTGGTAATGATTGACACCACGGGTGATGAACTTGAGCAAGTAGTCATAGCCTCCGCTGACAAGATGGCATTCGACGATCTCGTCGATCGCGTACACGGCCTTTTCAAAGCGCGCGAAATCTTCGCGATGGTGGTCCTCCAGGGTGACCTCGGTGAACACCGTAAGGATGTCGCCGAGTTTGTCCATGCGGATTTGCGCGCTGTATCCGCCGATATAGCCGGCCTGTTCCAGGCGCTTGACCCGTATCAGGCAGGGACTCGCAGACAGGCCAACTGCGTCGGCGAGATCCACGTTGGTCATGCGCCCGTTCTTTTGCAACTGGGCGAGAATGCGGAGGTCAAGCCGGTCAAGTTTGATGGGGGCGGACATGGTCTTTCAAGGCAGGGTGACTGAATCACATTGTCGTCATATGCGCCGGTCAGGGCAACCGGGGCGCGCCCGGGGAGAGTTGCGGGTCAAAATCCCCTATGCTCACACTCGCGGGTCGCCTGGCAAATTCCCTGTACGTCGCGCAGCCGTTGCTTGGCGCGCCGCGAGAATGTGCGCACCGCACTACTTCTTCGTTCGCCACACTACCCGATCGCCTTATCGGCGAGCGCAAATGAAAGGAATGGCCTGACAGGGGAATAAGGAGTGCCCCGGAAGAGAACGGCTGCATCTGCGACGCGGGACAGGCCAAGACCAGGAAGCCATTCCTCGAGTTCCCCATGGGCGTGTACGTCCAAGCGCAGCGTGCGCCCAGTGACCAGGCCCGCCAGGTGCGCAATCATTGCCTTGGCCGCCATCGGGCAAGGGGCGATGACAGGGCCGATTGTCGCGCCGCGGCCGAAGCGCCGCAGAATCGCAAAACCTTGTGGACCGTCGGGATGATCCAGTACCACGGTGCCGATGGAATGGCGCAGCCAGGCCTGGATTAGTTTTTCGCGGACAACGCCTCCTGCGCGCTCATCCATTTCGACCAGCAACTGCATGTCATTGCGTCCCCCTGGGCGCAGACGGGTGTCTTCAGGCAGGGGCATCAAGGGCGCCTGCAAAGCCTTGCCCTCGTACTGGTGAATTTCGCCAATCCGTTCGAACCCCATACTTCCATAGAAGCCGTGAATGATCCCGGCGGCGTGAAGCAGCACGGCGCGCCTGTCCAGACCCGCACACAGTGCTTCCAACAAGCTGCGCCCGATGCCCCGCTCACGGAATGCCGGGTTAACAATGACGAGGCCGACGGTAGCACCGCGCTCCCCCCAGAGCCAGCGCATGCCTACACCAACCACGGCGCCCTCGACCGCCGCCACTCGCCCCTCGCCCATCGCGAGCAGAGTCTTCCAGTCACTGGCACGATGCGGCCACCGCTCTGCTTCGGAAAGAGAAAGAGCGACAGGCAAGTCTGACAGGACCATCGGTCTGATCACGGGAAGGTGTTCGGTGGCATGCACTGGATGCTGGGCGGAGTTCATTGCGGTATGGTCGTCGCCGGACGAATTAGTAGCGTAGATCATGCGATGAACCGGCAGATCCGGATAGGAAAAAGTTGCTGCGTGAGCGCGCACCAATAATGCGCCAACAATAGGGTAATCCCGAAGAATGCTGCAGTGCACATGCCCATCCCAAGTGCACGTGGCATGCAATGCCAAACCGCGCGCATGAAACCGCAGCTTTGACTGCCATGACTCGGAATACCCCACAAAGCCTTTGGCCCTACATGCTTCAATGTCAGGGAGATGCAACGTAGCACGCGCGGCCGCTTTCGAGTCCCACCATGAAGCCTGCAGCGTAGAGGCCAGCCCCCCACGGCGGCCATGTCGGAAAAGACACCTTCGGAAACTTTTTAAGCAACCGGAACATATATTAGCGCCGTCTCCACCGAATCGAGACTCCTGGCACGAAGTGTCCACACGGGGCTTGGAAATCGGTGCACCGTACCGCTCTGATCCGGATGCACAGTCCGACGGGCGGTTCCAAGCGGCCCTGTTTATCAACCAAGAAAGGAGACACCGTGAACCTGTTCATCCTGCGCCTGCTGGCGCGGCGCGTCGGACTGGCGCTGATCTCATTATTGGCCGTCTCGGCCATCGTTTTCGCGATCACCGCGGTATTGCCCGGCGATGCCGCACAGGAGCAACTCGGCCAGGACGCCACGCCTGAAGCGTTGGCCGCGCTGCGCACACAGATGGGCCTTAACGTGCCAGCGCCGGTCCGCTACGCCCAATGGCTGGGCGGCATGCTTACGGGAAATGCAGGCGAGTCCCTCGTCACGCGCATGCCTGTTTCGGAAGCCATCGGCAGCCGTCTACCGAATTCGCTGCTGCTGGCAGGCCTGACCGCATTGATCTCCGTTCCGGTGGCACTGGGTCTTGGCATCCTGGCGGCGGTCTACCGTGGTACCTGGTTCGACCGCAGCGTCAGCCTCGGTGCTGTGGCAGTGGTGTCCGTGCCGGAATTCCTGGTTGCCACCCTGGCGGTCCTGCTATTTGCAGTACAGCTGCGCTGGCTGCCCGCTCTTGCCTATATCGGCAACAACGAACCATGGGACAAGGTGCTGCGTTCCCTGGCCATGCCGGTGCTGAGCCTCTGCTGTGTGATCGTTGCACAAATGCTGCGCATGACGCGGGCCGCGGTGATCGATCAGCTCAATGCGCCGTACATCGAAATGGTGCGGCTCAAAGGCGCATCCCCCACCCGCATGGTGCTGTTCCATGCGCTGCCGAACGCCATCGGCCCGATCGCCAATGCCGTCGCGCTGAGCCTCTCCTACCTGCTCGGCGGCGTCATCATCGTCGAAACCATTTTCAACTATCCGGGAATTGCGAAGCTGATGGTGGATAGTGTCGCCCAGCGCGACATGCCCGTCGTCCAGGTTTGCGCCATGATCTTCTGCGCGGCGTTCCTGACCCTCGTAACGCTTGCCGATGTATGCGGCATCGTCGCTAACCCGCGTCTGCGCCACCGCTGATGCCCTGAACGCATGCTGGAGCCGCTACTCATGTCCACCACATCCAATACGCAAGCAACCGCCGCAGCGAGCGCCGTCGGCAAAAGCTGCCGACGTTTGCGCCTGCCCTACATGGGCTTCACGGCCTGGATCGGCTGCCTGATTCTGCTTGGCTGGCTGCTTGCCGCCGTACTTGGCCCGATCCTGATCAACGCTGACGGCTCGCCCACTGGCGAAATCCAGATCTTCGGGCCCATCAGCGCGCAGCACTGGCTGGGCACCGATTACCTGGGGCGAGATATGCTGACCCGGGTGATTCTGGGTGCACGCTATACCGTATGCGTGGCACTGGTATCCACGCTGTGCGCAAGCGGCATCGGCATTACGCTGGCGTTGCTGGCAACAGTCAGCGGCCGCTGGATCGATGCCTGCATGAGCCGCGGCCTCGATACGCTCACGGCGATTCCAAGCAAGATGTTCGCACTGATCATGGTCGCGGCCTTCGGCTCGTCGGTCTGGATGCTTGCCATCACGGCAGCGATCATCTACATACCGGGCGCCTATCGCATTGCGCGTTCGCTGGCGGTAAACATCAATGCCATGGATTACGTGACCGTCGCCCGCACCCGCGGTGAAGGTACGGCCTACATCATGCGCCAGGAAATCCTGCCCAACATCATCGGCCCGATGCTGGCCGACCTGGGTCTGCGCTTCGTCTACGTCGTGCTGCTGCTCGCCAGCCTGAGCTTCCTTGGCCTGGGTATCCAGCCTCCCGATGCCGACTGGGGTTCGCTGGTACGCGAGAACATCGGCGCGCTGTCCGACGGCAGCATGGCCGTGGTGGCGCCGGCTCTGGCCATTGCCAGCCTGACCCTTGCGGTCAACCTCGTCATCGACAACCTGCCGGGTCGCTCGGCACGCAATGGAGTCAAGTAATGGGCACGTCTGTAAAGGTCAGCAACCTCCGCGTTACCGCCGGGCCCGCGACGCTGGTCGACCGCGTCGACTTTGAAATTGAGCCTGGCAAAGTGCTCGCCCTGATCGGCGAGTCCGGCTCCGGCAAGACCACCACCGCGCTGGCGCTGATGGGCTATGCACGCCACGGCTGCGAGATTTCCGGCGACATCCGGGTCGGGCACCATGACGTGCTTCGCCTGCCTGCGGGCGAACAACGCCGGTTGCGCGGGCGCGAGATCACGTACATTGCGCAAAGTGCGGCAGCGTCGTTCAACCCCTCCCGCACCATCATGGACCAGGTTGTCGAGCCAGCGTTGATCCATCGCCTCATGGATCGCGACGCTGCCGAAGAGAAAGCCGTGGCGCTGTTCCGGGAACTGGCACTGCCGGATCCGGAATCCATCGGTGAGCGTTATCCGCACCAGGTATCCGGCGGCCAGCTGCAGCGGCTTATGGCCGCGATGGCTCTGATCACCGATCCAGATCTTGTGATCCTCGACGAGCCGACCACTGCCCTGGACGTCACCACGCAGGTGGAAGTGCTGCGGGTATTCCGCCGCGCCGTGCAGGAACGCCGTACCACTGCGGTCTATGTCAGCCATGACCTGGCCGTGGTGGCCCAGGTCGCGGACCATATCCTGGTGCTGCGCGACGGCAAGATGCGCGAACTGGGCGAGACGGACCAGATCCTGTACCAGCCAGCGGACGACTACACCCGTTGCCTGCTCGCCGCCGCCAAGCCCGCCGAGCGCCCCGGGGCCACCGTCGATCCGGACAAGAGTCCCCTGCTGCTAGAGGTACGCGACCTGTCGGCCGGCTATGGTCCGCTCGACGCGCACGGCCAGCCCGCCTCGAAGATCCTGGAGGGCGTGGACCTGAAGCTGTACCGCGGCCAGGCAATCGGCGTCATCGGCGAGTCTGGTTCGGGCAAGACCACGCTCGCGCGTGCGATTGCAGGGCTGGTCGCCCCCTGCCGTGGCAGCATTGCGTTCAATGGCCATTCGTTGAAGCCGACCGTCGCGCAGCGCAGCCGCGAAGAGCTGCGGCGTATCCAGATCGTATTCCAGATGGCCGATACCGCGCTCAATCCGGCTCGCACGATCGAGGATATCCTCGCGCGACCGTTGCAGTTCTTCCACGGACTGCGCGGCGAAGCCCAACGCGCCCGCATTCGTCAACTGCTTGATCTGGTGCGCCTGCCGTCCGGCGTGGCCCAACGCCTGCCCGGCGGCCTGTCCGGCGGGCAAAAGCAGCGTGTGAACCTCGCGCGCGCCCTGGCGGCCGACCCGGAACTGATCCTTTGCGATGAGATTACCTCCGCACTGGACACCGTGGTCGGTGCGGCAATCCTTGACCTGATGGCGGAACTGCGCAAGGAACTTGGCGTCTCGTATCTGTTCATCAGCCATGACCTGCATACCGTGCGCGCCATCTGCGACGAGATCGTGGTGATGCAGGACGGCCGCAAGGTCACGCAGGTCGCACACGAGGACTACGAACGCGGACCGCATCATCCTTATTTCACGCTGCTCGCCCGCTCCGTGCCGGAGCTGCGCCGCGGCTGGATCGACGAAGTCAACCTGCATATCGAAGGCGCGCGCGCGGTACAAGGCGTACGCAGCGCCGCCTGATTCATTTTCACGGAGATCTCTTTTCATGCCTTTGTACCTGAACCAAGACCTGCTTCCCGGCCGCAACTTTGTCGGCGGCGAATGGTGCAGTGCGGCCGATGACCGCACCGTGTCCGTGGTGGACCCCGCCACGGAAGAAGCCTTCGCGACCGCGCCGGATAGCGGCGCTGCCGACGCGCTCCGCGCCGTCGACGCCGCCCATGCCGCATTCCCCGCATGGCGCAAGACCCCGGCCAAACAGCGCGCGCAGATCATCAAGCGCTGGAACGATCTCGTGGTCAGCCACCAGGAAGACCTTGGCCGGCTGATCTCCAGCGAGCAAGGCAAGCCGCTGGCGGAAGCCAAAGGCGAGGTTCTGTACGCGGCCAGCTATATCGAATGGTTCGCGGAAGAAGCCACGCGAGCGGATGGCGACGTGATCGCCGCGCCGGTACAGGGCCGCCGCATGCTGGCGCTGCGCGAGCCGGTTGGCGTCGTCGCCGCGATCACGCCATGGAATTTCCCTGCCGCAATGATCGCACGCAAGATTGCCCCCGCGCTGGCTGCCGGCTGCACTGTGGTATGCAAGCCGGCGGAAGATACCCCGCTGACCTCCCTCGCACTGGTAAAGCTTGCCCAGCAGGCCGGCGTGCCGCCGGGCGTATTGAACATCGTCACGGCCTCGCGCGAGCGGGCTGCCGAAGTCGTCGATGTGTGGCTGGATGATGCACGCGTGCGCAAGATTACCTTTACCGGCTCGACGCCCGTCGGCAAACACCTGGCACGCCGCTCCGCCGATACGCTGAAGAAGCTGTCGCTGGAGCTTGGCGGCAACGCTCCGTTCATTGTGTTCGACGATGCGGATCTGGACGCGGCCGTCGACGGGCTGATGGCCGCAAAGTTCCGCAACGGCGGACAGACCTGCGTGTCTCCGAACCGGATCTATGTCCAGGACAAGGTCCACGATGCCTTTGTCGACAAACTTGCCGCGCGCGTCGGTGCGCTGGTCGTTGGTCCCGCGACCGACCCGGCGGCGCAGATCGGCCCGATGATCAACGCGCGCGCGGTGGACAAGATCGAGCGCCATGTGCAGGACGCGCTGAGCCGTGGGGCCCGCGTGGTGGTCGGCGGCCAGCGCATTCGCAACGCGCAGTGCACCGGTCCGAATTACTACGCGCCGACCGTGCTGGTGAATGCGGATGCGTCCATGCAATGCTCTTGCGAGGAAACCTTCGGCCCCGTAGCGCCCGTGACCCGCTTCCATACCGAGGCCGATGTGGTTGAGGCGGCCAATGCCACGCCGTTCGGCCTCGCCGCGTATTTTTACTCAACTGACGTTCGACGGATCTGGCGCCTGGCTGATGCACTGGAGACGGGCATTGTTGGCGTCAACGAAGGCGCACTGGCCGCGGAAGCGGCCCCCTTCGGCGGCGTCAAGGATTCCGGATACGGGCGCGAAGGCTCGCGGCACGGCCTCGACGAGTATATGCACATCAAGTACGTGTGCCAGGGCCAGCTGGACTGAGCGGCTGAGTCAGGCGAAGGCTTTTCTCGTCAGCATGCGGAGCGGCCGGCCTTGCCGGCCGCTCCGCATTTCAACGTCGGCGACGGACGCGATCATCCGGCCAACGAAGGAACTGCTGTTCCCCTCCTTACAACAGGATTCGCTACCAATACAGGGAGCGAAATCCGTCAAAGCGCCTCCGGCATCCTCCCTATACTCGTCTTCACGATTAGCGTCAGCCAGCGTGAACGACAAGGCTGCACGGCGGCCAGGACCGCCCCGTGCAGAAACGCTTGCCGGCTCCAGTTCCTTCACAACTCACCGCGACCCCGGCTTCGCGGAACCTGAAAAAAGAGGTGTAGTGCAATGACCCAGTCCAACCAGGACCTTATCGCGCTCCGTACGCAACATGTGCCTCACGGCATCGTCACCGCCCATCCGGTTTTCGCGGACCGGGCCGAAGGCTCTTACATCTGGGATGTGGAAGGCCGCCGTTATATCGACTTTGTGGGTGGCATTGGCGTGCAGAACATCGGCCACAACCACCCCAAGATTGTCGAGGCGGTGCGCAAGCAATTGGGTCGCGTTACCCATGCGGCGTTCCAGGTGGTTGGCTATGACGGTTATGTCGAGCTGGCCGCGCGGCTGAACAAACTCGTCGGCGGCGCGGCGCACTACAAGACCCTATTCGCGACAACAGGCGCGGAGGCCGTCGAGAACGCGATCAAGATCGCACGCGCCTACCGCAATGTGCCGGGGGTCATCGCGTTCCGTGGCGGGTTCCATGGACGAACCTTGCTCGGCACTACCCTCACAGGCATCAGCGCTCCTTACAAGCAGAACTTCGGGCCCCTCGCCGGCGAGGTTTACCACACGCCGTACCCGGATGCGTTCCGCGGCTTTTCCAGCGCAGACGCGATTCGCGCCCTTGAAGACCTGTTCGCGACGCAGATCGCGCCCGACCGCGTTGCCGCCATTATTCTAGAGCCCGTGCAAGGCGACGGAGGCTTCATCCCTGCCGGAAGCGAGTTCCTGCGCGCGCTGCGCACACTGACGGAAAAGCATGGCATCGTGCTGATCCTGGATGAGATCCAGGCCGGCTTCGGCCGCACCGGCAAGACGTTCGGCTTCCAGCATGCGGGCATCCAGCCGGACCTGGTCACCGTCGCGAAAAGCCTGGCCGGTGGCTTGCCGCTGTCCGGCGTGGTCGGGCGCGCCGAGATCATGGACGCGCCGGCAGCGGGAGGCCTGGGTGGGACCTATGGTGGCAACCCGCTCGCTTGCGCCGCCGCGCTGGCCGTGCTCGACGTATTTGAGGAGGAACAGCTTCTCTCCAAGGCACACGGACTAGGCGAGACACTGCGTGCAGGGCTCGATCAGCTCGCCCGGGCGTTCCCCGCCATCGGCACCGTGCGCGGTCTGGGCCCCATGCTGGCGTTGGAGTTCGTCAAGAACGGCGACCCGTTCCAGCCTGACGCGGCCTTCGCGCAAGCGGTTATCGACCGCTGCCGCGAAGGGGGCTTGCTCGTGATCAAATGCGGCGTGCATCGAAATACCGTACGCCTGCTGGCACCGCTGAACACCAGCCTGGAAACCGCTCAGGAGGCCATGGAGATCCTGCGCGCGGCCATTGCGCTGGCCACTAACGCTGAGCAATAACCAGGACACCGGCGCCGCGAACGGCGCCCGGCACACAGCAATTTCGCTGGGCGCGCATGAAAGCCCCGCGGCTCCCTACAGCGTAGGGAGCCTTTGCCTCATCTGCCGCTACAGAGGCCAGTCAGGCATCGAGCCACACATGCTCGGCAAACGAGTAGCCCATCAGACCTCCCAACGGGATGGGCGATAGGCCCTTGAGCTTGGTCGTATGGGCGTCGATGCTTGCCAGGAACAGCGGGATGCCGATGCCCGCATCCTCGTGAATCATCGCCTGCATGTCGGCATACATCTGACTGCGCTTGCCGTTATCGGTTTCGGCCCGCGCGGCCAGCAGCAACTGGTCGAACTTTGGATTCTTCCAGCGGGACTCGTTCCATGGCGCGTCGGACTTGAAGAACTGAGTGAGAATGGTGTCGGCGCTGGGCCGTGGGTTCACGTTGCCGAACCCTACGGGGCTATTGAGCCAGTGATTGGACCAATACCCGTCTGCCGGCATGCGCTTGACTTCGAGCTCCAGACCCGCACGCTGCGCTGCCTGTTGCAACACCAGCGCCATCTCGACCGAATACAGGGCGGCCGGCGATGTCACCACTGGCACTTTGCCGGTCACGCCCGACTTGCGCAGATGAAACTTCGCCTTCTCGGGATCGAACGGCCGCTGCGGCAGATCCTTGAAATAGAAGCGGTTGGTGGGGTCGATGGGCTGGTCGTTGGCAACCACCGCATTGCCAAGCGCGATCGCTTGCTTCATCTGCTGGCGGTCCAGCAAGTACTTCATGCCCAGGATAAAGTCAGGGTTCGTGCCGGGGCCCACATCTTTGCGCATGATCAGGTCGGAGTACTGGCCGGATTGCGTCGTGAGGACGGCATAGCCGGGAGTCCCTTTGATCCTCGCCACGGCGCGTGGGTTTATCATCGCGACCAGGTCCATGCCGCCGGACAGCAGTGCGTTGACGCGCGCACTCTCGTCGCCGATACCGACAAACTCGATCTCGTCGAGGTAAGGCTTCCCGGGCTTCCAGTACGCGTCGTTGCGCACCACCAGTGTGCGCACGCCGGGCTTGAACTCCTTGATCTTGTAAGGCCCGGTGCCAATGCCGGCGTTGAAGTCGGTGGTGCCGTCCTTGACGATGTGGAAATGGAACGTACCCAGAATGACCGGCAGATCGGCATTGGGGCTGTTCAGCACCACCGTGACCTCGTTCGGGCCGGTGGCCTTCACGCTTTCGATCTGCTCGGCCAGCACCTTGGCCTTGGAGGCTGTGGCCGGATCCTTGTGGCGCATGATCGAGTACACCACGTCGGCCGGCGAGAGCGCCTTGCCGTCGTGGAAGGTCACGCCCTTGCGCAGCGTAAAGACCCAGGTCTTGGCGTCCGTGGTGTTGAACGTCTCCGCCAGCGCCGCCCGCGGCGTCAGGCTTCGGTCCAGCGAAGTCAGTCCGTTGTACACCATGTTGCAGCGCACGTAGTCGTTCTGGTTCGACTGCTTGGCCGGATCGAGGGTATCGGAAGCGGCAGCCGTGGCTGCCGCCACGCGGATGCGCCCGCCTCGCCTGGGCGTCTGCGCATGCGCGCCGACCGCCGCGCCGGCCAGGCCGCCGGCCAGCGTGGCCTGCATGCCCCCCGCCAGCAGCATCTTCAGGACATCGCGCCGGGTGGCGCCGCCTTTGAGCGCTTCCATCATGCGAAGGCTTTCGCTGGGGCCGATAAAGTTTTCCAACTGGTTACGGCTATCGCTCATCGTCTGCTCCTTTGGTGCCGGGGCACGAGGACTGTGCCCCAGGCGGAATGCTGTTGACCCTCGGGCTTGGCCCGCAATTTCTTTATTTTTTCCGAGATCGCCGACTGCCAGGATCGGCTTCAGGTGCTTCATGCTAGTCAACCCGCACCAGCATTTGTTTCCGTTGGGCGCTGCGCGACCGCATCCAATTGCAAAGCTGGCACCTCCGGCAGACGAATCTTTCAAACTACGGATAAACCCCAGCCTGTTTCAGCAGCCTGGCATCAGGTCACTTGGCATCATCCGCCGTGTGATGCGCTCATTCCAGTCCTTCCTGCGCTGCCTTGCCCTTCCCGCACGGCGAGTCGGCCGCCTCCCTGCCCCTACCGCCAATGGAAGCCGGCCCCCGCTGTCCCGATGCAGCCGGCGCCACTCCGTCTCCCGCTGTGGCGCAGCCGCCAGAACAGCCAGTCAATACGGGACAGCGTCGTTCAGGCGCTTGACGGACCCCGCGCCAAACAATCTGCTGACTCGCCCCGCATAACGGCAGCGTTCATCGTGGCGCCCCCACAATGCGGCACCATACCGCGCGCCACCGCCGCTAAGCTTGTTCCAAACCAGCCGGCAGCGCTACGCACGAATGGATGCGAAGGAAACCGCGATGACCCTGATCAATGACCTGCCCCAACTCGCTTCGCTTGACGCCGCGGACCGTGCGCATCTGATCCATCCCGTCTCGCCGTGGCGCCTCCACGAGCAGCGCGGCCCTACCGTACTGGCTTCCGGCCGCGGCGCGTGGTTGACGGATGCCAACGGCAATGAAGTCCTCGACGCGTTCGCCGGCCTTTGGTGCGTCAATATCGGCTATGGACAGGAAAGCGTGGTGCAGGCCGCCGCCGAGCAGATGCGCCGCCTGCCCTATGCGACCGGTTACTTTCACTTCAGCAGCGAGCCTGCCATCCGCCTCGCCGAGAAGCTTGTGCAGCTCACGCCCGGCTCATTGAACCACGTCTATCTCACCCTGGGTGGCTCCGAAGCGGTTGATACGGCCGTGCGCTTCATTACGCAATACTTCAATGCCACCGGGCGGCCAACGAAGAAGCATTTCATCGCGCTGGAGCGCGGCTATCACGGCTCTTCTTCCACCGGTGCCGGACTGACCGCCCTGCCTGCCTTCCACCGCGGCTTCGACCTGCCCCTGCCAACGCAGCACTACATTCCCTCTCCCGATCCCTATCGCGCCAGCGACCCCGACGATGCCAAGGGAATCATCGACGCCTCGGTAGCAGCGTTGCGCAACAAGGTCGCGGAGCTCGGCGCGGACAATGTGGCCGCCTTCTTCTGTGAACCCGTGCAGGGCTCGGGTGGAGTGATTGTGCCGCCCAGGGGCTGGCTCAAGGCCATGCGTGACGCGGCGCGCGAGCTGGACATTCTTTTTGTCGTCGACGAAGTCATTACGGGCTTCGGGCGCACCGGCCCCATGTTCGCCTGCGAGGCTGAAGAGGTTGTCCCCGACATCATGACACTCGCAAAGGGCCTCACCGCCGGCTACGTGCCCATGGGCGCGACGATGATATCCGAGCAACTGTATGCCGGCATTGCCGACGGCGCTCCCGATGGGTCGCCAGTTGGCCATGGCGCGACATACTCCGCTCATCCGGTCAGCGCCGCGGTGGCCCTGGAGGTGCTGCGCCTGTATGAGGAAGGCGGCATCCTGGCCAATGGTCAGCGGGGCGCAGTGCCGTTTGCCGCGGGCCTGGATGCGTTGCGCAGCCATCCGCTGGTGGGTGACTCGCGCCATCGCGGACTGCTCGGCGCGTTGGAGCTCGTAAGCGACAAGGACAGCAAGCGCGGCTTCGACCCTTCGCTGCGCCTGGCCGAGCGGATCGCGGCGACAGCCTACCGCAACGGCATTGTGTTCCGGGCCTTCGCCGACAATATCCTGGGCTTTGCCCCCGCACTGACATATACCGAGGCCGAGTTCGAGCTGCTGTTCGCACGCGTGAAGAAGACGCTGGATGACGTGCTTGCAGCAGCTGACGTGCGCGCCGCGCTTGCAAGCTGATTGCGAACCGGCAACGTCGACAAATCGATTTCCCTAGCCCCTTGCTTTCCGCACGACTGTTTGCCAGAGCCATCGTTTCCGATCTGTCGCTGAGACGCTCTTTCGACGTGCGACAGCGCCCCCAGCCCCCAGCGCTGTGCCGCAAAGCATTGCTTAGCGCCGCTTTAAAAAAAAAGGCCCACAGGCATGGCAGCCTGTGGGCAAACGCCTCACAGTGAAGCAGGGACCGCTGAAGAAAAACGGACTGGAAATCGATTGCTAGGACGGACGGAAGATGGCATAAACCTTTGCTACATGCTCCCGGCTTTCCCAACTGCATTGCGCATGCTGTTCGACCAGGAAAATATCGCCTTCGGAAAATGTGCCGCTGCGGCCAGTCTCGTCCTGGAACGTCACACTGCCGTCCAACAGGTGCATCAGTTCGTAATGGATATACGGCATTGCACGGCGGTGGTAAGGCGTCGAATCCCAGGTGCCGCAGACAAATTGCCCGTCCTCGGAGCGATAATCGGTATGGTTGCGGCAAACCGGCGTCGGCGTAAGCAGAAACTCGGCCGGTGGCGTGCCGGATTGTTGCAGTTCCGGCACCTGCGCGATTGGCACCAGTGCGCGCGAGCCAATGACGCTGTGGTTGTAGCGCATGAAAATAATGGTGACAGGCGCTTCGGCACGCCACGCAAACCCCGCATCGCGCAGTATGACGGCACTGTTGCCGGAACCGAGGACGACCGTTTGGCCCATCTGCGTCAACGTCAGGCTGCCATCGCTGACGATAATGAACTCGTCCGCCTGCAGGTCAGCAACGGCTCCCGCACCAGCATCGAGCGCGATCTTCCCTACCGTGACGGGCCCCGGCGGCAAGTCGAGAAGCCGGCGGCTGGACAGGAATGCATCTTCGCCATCCCGCGCGGTGACCGGGATGCCCCGGGTATGGTCCCGCGCAAACTCGCGCAGATCGACAAAAGTCGCCGGGGTGGCGCGCTGCTGCAAACTCGACATGACTTGTTCCCGCGATCAATGAGATTGCGCTGCATAGCCTGTCCGCGCAGGGTCTCGGAATGAAGAAATTGGTGGACAGGCACGGTCAGAGCACCATGAAAGCGGCGTCGCTCGTTCCTGCAACCCGAGTAGGATTAGACCACTACCGGATTTCCGGCGTATCGTGTTTGGGTAGGGCTTAAGGAAAGAATCTATGGCATTCGCCACGCACGGCGGCATATGTTGCTGCAAGCCTCGCATGCGCCCATTATGGGGACGCCGACCGCGCGGTACTCGCTGATGCACCCGCCGACGGTAAGCCAACGGTACGCCCATGGGCTTAGCAATTCATGCGGTCTGCCTCCGGCTTAACCGCATAAGACCCTCGTTACGCCACGGCAGCCAGATGATCGTGCGGAATCTCTGCCAGGCCGCAAAGCGGCCCCAAAGCTATGGCAAGATTACCTGAGTCGCCAGACCCGCCCGACGCGACAATGCCAGGCAATGCTGCCAATGGCGCCCGTAGCAAGTCACGGCGGCCGGTTCAATGTGCCAGAAAGGAAGACATCATGCCAAGCCAAGCTACCGTTGTTCCAGTAACTTATCGCGCGATGAGCGAGAAGGACCTGCCTGCAGCCTATGAGCTGTCGCAGACTATGCGCTGGCCACATCGCCTCGAGGACTGGAGCTTTGTCCTCGGCCTTGGCACTGGCTTCGTCGCCGAAGAAGCCGGTGCGGTGATCGGCACCGGCCTGTGCTGGAAACAAGGACAGCAGGCGTCGCTCGGGATGATTATCGTGTCCCCGGCGCACCAGGGTAAAGGCATCGGCAAAGCGTTGATGAAACTGGTGCTGGAAGCCCTGGGGGAACGTTGCACACTGCTGAACGCAACGCCTGCCGGCCAGCCCCTGTACGAGCAGCTCGGCTTTATCGCGACCGGCACGATCCACCAGCACCAGGGAACGTTGAATGCCCTCGTTCACGCCCCGTCCTTTCCAGGCGAAGCACTGCGCCAGTACGTCCCCGGCGATACCGAGGCCATCATTGCGCTGGGAAACCGCGCCACTGGCATGTCTCGCGACGAGGTCCTCAGGGCACTGCTCGCCGCTGGCGAGACGGTCGTGCTTGAGCGCCATGGCAAGGTCGCCGGATTCTCCATCATGCGCCGCTTCGGACGCGGCCATGCGATCGGGCCGGTGGTAGCGTCTGACACGGATCACGCGAAAGCCCTGATCGCCTATTGGTGCGGAGCCTACGCCGGCTCCTTCGTGCGCATTGACGTCACCGGCACGAGCGGCCTGCAAGGTTGGCTAGCGGAGGCAGGACTACTTCAGGTTGACACGGTGGTGGCCATGGCACGCCACGATGTACCGCAGGCGGATAGCACGCTGCAGCAGTTTGCGATCATTAGCCAGGCGCTCTGCTAAGTCAGCGCACCAGCAGCTATCCGGAGATTTACAGGCGATCTCTCATATAGCGACCGCCGGCTTGCGCGGCGGTCGCTGTTGAATCTTGCCGCGCCAGTCCATGCGCGCTTATGCGGCCTCGGCATTGAACTCGGACACGAACGCCGGCGCTGCTTCCATGCGATAGCGTTCATCCTGGCTGACGTAGTACATCGCGGACCGGCCCCGGCGCGCAAACGTTACACAACAGGCATGCTCGAAGCGCCCGAAGCGCGTGACGCCGATCCCGGGCGGGTCCCTCCACTCCCATACACGCTGTTCCTCAATGCAGTCCAACACCCGATGCTGCGTCCGGGGATGCATGGATGAACTGAGCATCATGCTGATATAGCCGAACTCTCCCAGCGACGGATAGCGTTGCTGCATTGCCGCCCATCGTCTTTTCGGGGACATTGGGGGAACATTGCCGCCCCCCGTATCCCGCCCGAGATTCCCTCCTTTCTCCGCGTTCATTTGCCTTCCGATATTTGTTGCAGGTTCCTGCCGGTTTTCAACCATGCGGGCTCGATACCGTTTCCGGTACGTCACGCATGGGATCCGCGGGCCATCGTGCGGCGGCCGGCCGCCTCTTGAAGCAGGGATACGTCGCGTGCCGGCCGGTTACGCTGACTTACTGTGCTTGCCTGAGTTGAACCAGGATCGAGGGATCCTCCAGGGTGGAGAGGTCCTGCGTGATCTGCTCCCCTTTCGCGATTCCTCGCAGCAGACGGCGCATGACCTTGCCGGAGCGGGTCTTGGGCAGGTTGTCGGCGAAGCGGATCTCCTTTGGCTTGGCGATCGGGCTGATCTCGCGCGCAACCCACTCGCGCAACACCTTCGCGAACTGCGCTGCTTCCTCCCCCTGCGGGCGTGCGCCCTTCAGGACCACGAACGCGCAGACCGCTTCGCCGGTGGTGTCATCCGGCTTGCCCACCACCGCGGCCTCGGCCACGTCGCAGTGGGCCGCCAGCACCGACTCGATTTCCATGGTGCCCATGCGATGGCCGGATACATTCAGCACATCATCGATGCGACCGGTAATCGTGAAATAGCCGGTCTTGTCATGGCGCACCGCCCCGTCGCCGGCCAGATACAGCTTTCCTCCCAGCTCTGCCGGGAAGTAGCTTTTCCAGAACCGGTCAGCGTCACCCCAGATCGTCCGGATCATGGATGGCCAGGGCCGCTTGATGACCAGAATTCCGCCTTGCCCGTGCGGCAGTTCGTTGCCGGTCTCATCCACCACCGCGGCCATGATCCCTGGCAACGGCAACGTGCATGAGCCGGGTTGCAATGGCATTGCGCCCGGCATCGGGCTGATCATATGTCCACCCGTTTCCGTTTGCCAGAAGGTGTCCACGATCGGACAGTTCCCGTTGCCGACGTTCTGGTGGTACCACCGCCAGGTGTCCGGATCGATGGGCTCGCCCACCGAGCCGAGCAGGCGCAGACTGGACAGGTCGTATCGCCCCGGGTGTACTGCCGGGTCCTTGCCGCTGGCCTTGATCAGGGAACGGATTGCCGTCGGTGCCGTATAGAAGATCGTTGCCTGATGCTTGCGCACCATGTCCCAGAAGCGGCCGGCGTTGGGATAGGTTGGTACCCCTTCGAACACGATCTGGGTTGCTCCTGCGGCGAGAGGGCCGTAGGCGATGTAAGTATGGCCGGTCACCCACCCGATGTCCGCCGTACACCAGAATATGTCGTGAGGCTTGATGTCGAAGGTCCACTTCATCGTCAACGCCGCCCACAACAGGTAGCCACCGGATGCATGCTGCACTCCCTTGGGCTTCCCGGTGGAGCCAGAGGTATACAAGATGAACAGCGGATGCTCGGCCCCGACCCACTCCGGCTCGCAGGCTGCGGGCTGGGCGGCCATCACCGCATCCAGCCATAGGTCGCGTCCCGCAACCAGCGGAATGCTGGCACCAGTACGCCGGTGAACGACAACGTGCCTCACCGTTTCGCAACCGCCCGGCGCGAGCGCTTCATCGGCAATGGACTTCAGCGGCAGGGACTTGCCGCCTCGTACCTGCTCGTCGGCGGTGATCACGGCCACCGCGCCGGCATCGATGATCCGCTCGCGCAGCGACTTCGCGGAGAATCCAGCGAAGACGACGGAATGCACCGCTCCGATGCGCGCGCACGCCTGCATCGCGGCAATGCCCTCGATGGACATTGGCATGTAAATGACGACCCGGTCGCCTTTGGCGACCCCCATGGCACGCAAGCCGTTGGCCAGCTGGCAGACCTTCGCATGCAGCTGCGCATACGTGATCCGCGTGACCAGTCCATCGTCGGCCTCAAACACGATCGCCGTCTTGTCCGCGTTGCCCAGCTGCAGGTTGCAGTCCAGGCAGTTGTACGAAACGTTGAGCTGCCCGTCCTCGAACCAGCGATAGAACGGCGCATGATCCTCGTTCAGCGTCCTGGTGAACGGCTTGTGCCAGCTGATGCAATCGCGTGCGTGCCGAGCCCAGAAGCCTTCGTAGTCTGCCTCTGCGGCCGCGCAGTGGGCCTGATAGGCCGCCATGCCCGCAATGTTCGCTTGATCCACGAACTGGGCGGGCGGATTGATGAGCTCGATTTCCTGTTGCAGCGGTGCAATATCAGACATTGGCAATTCCTGTGGACGATGAGAGCGTGGGTGCTGCGAGTCCGGCCCGGATGCTACGGGGAACTCGCAGCGGTCTGCTCAGCAGTGGGGGCCCGGATTCCCTTACGATCCGGGCATCGCGGCAGGTCGCGGCAGGTTCAGAACTTGTGGCGAATGCCGACAACGGCGCCAAACTGGTTGGTACCGGGACGCACAGCTTCGCTGCTGACGCCCAGCTGGTCATTGAACCCATTTACGCCGAGGTTCGACTTGCCGCGGTTCAGCGCGTACGACACCGTGCTGTAGACGTCGGTTCGCTTCGATAGTGCATAGTCGACCAGCGCCACGAACTGCCATGGATTGCCGGCATTCGACTCTCGCAGATTCTGGTAGTAGGCAGAGCCAGCCACAGACAATGCGGGCGTAACCTGGTAAGCAGCGCCAAGCCAGGCGAGGTTCGACACCGTGTTGGCGAGGGCAACGCCCGGCAGGACGGCACCGTTGAACGCGTGCGCATACCGATACCCTGCATAGACCTTGGCCGAACCCACCGAGTAGGTCGCCGCCGCTGCCGCGCGCCGGATCAGGCTGTTGGTCGACAGCGCGGTAGCTGCCGAACGGTTCGACTGGTCATAGATGGCACCGAAGGCGAACGGCCCGGCGGCATAGCTTGCCGAGGCCGAATACGAACGTCCGTTGGTGAAATTCCCCGCGACTTCCTGGTTGTTGCTATTGAAGCTATACAGGCCGCTCAGGCTTAGTCCGCCGAACTTGCCCATGTACTTGACCGAGTTGTCGGCGCGCGCTCCGCCCATGTACGGGTCCTGTGCGCCAACCGAGTACCGGCTGGCGATGGCCATCGGGTCGTAGGTAACGCCGAAGTCGAAAAAGGGCGTAGTGTGCCGTCCGAACGTAACCTGACCCCACCCGGTCTGCAGGCCGACGTACGCGCCGCGTCCGAACAAGCGACCGCCCTGCGCCGAGGTACCGGTATCGATGTTGAACCCGCTTTCCAACAGGAAAATGCTCTTCAGTCCGCCTCCCAGATCTTCGACGCCACGCACCCCCCAACGCGACCCCGACTGGTTGCCCGACTGAATGGCCCATAGATTGGGGCCGGCTGCGCCGGCGGCAACGGTGCCATTTGACGCTACTGCGTGGTTCAGGTACTCGAATCCCACATCAGCGACCCCATAGAGCGTGACGCTCGACTGGGCGTGCGCGCCGGAACCCACCAGACATGCGGCCGACATTGCCAACATTCTATACTTCATGAAAATTTCTCCTCCCATTGCTTTGATTTACCCATTACCTGAAATGCACGGGGTCAGGCGAATTCATCATCGATATTTCTTCAAGATGAATTCGCATTTTCATGGCTTCCTGAATGATATTAATATCTATTTTCAGGCACGCCGATGTTTATTATTGATGACCGTCGGATCAGGTGATATGTGATATTCTCTTTATCGTTGATGCCACGATATCTACCTGATTATTTGAAGACGTCAGTATCCTTTTGCCCGATCGACAAGCCCGATGACCGGCTCGCCGTTTTCATGGCGGCGCATATTGTCCAGCACAGCCATGGCAGCAGTATCCGGTCGGGTCATGCTGGCAATGTGGGGCGTGATCCATACCTTCGGGTGCCGCCACAATGGGTTGTCCGCGGGCAGCGGTTCGGGATGTGTGACATCGAGAATGGCGTCGCCGATTTGCCCGGAATCCAGCGCGGCCAGCAAATCCGCGTGGTTAAGTTGCTGGCCCCGGCCAGCGTGCACCAGTCCGGCACCCCGCGGCAAGGCGTTGAACAGGCGCGCGTCCAGCATGCCGCGCGTTTCGTCTGTTAGCGGCAGCAGGCACAAGAGGATATCGGTACGTGCGAGGAATGCGTTGAGTTCCGCCTGACCGGCGTAGCACGTCACCCCGTCGATGCTGCGTTGCGATCGCGACCATCCCGCACAGTCGAAGCCAAACGAGCGCAGGCGCGCCAGCACTGCCTGCCCCAGAGAGCCTAGTCCCAGCACTCCGACACGCCGCTCTTGCGCCAGTCGCACCTGGATGGGACTCCAGTTCGACTGCGCCTGTTGCCGCCGATATGCCGGCATGTCGCGGTGGAGCGCCAGCACCGAGAACACCGCATACTCCACCATGCCCTCCACGATACCTGGCTCGATCATCCTCACCAGCGGCATATGTGCCGGTACTGATTTCAGATTGAACTGGTCAACGCCCGCGCCCGTTGAGAACACCACTTGGAGGTTGGGAAAGCGCTGTGCAATATCCTCGGGCGGCTCCCACGCCGCCAGGTACCGGACCTGCGCGGGGTCGCCAATATCGGGCCAGATGCGGAAATCAACATCCGCCCGCTCGCGCGCAAAGACCTTGGCCCACTGCTGGCCTCGCGCCGGATCTGCTTTGTAAATGAATGTGCTCATGTAGGGCGTCTCCGGTCTAAGAGCGGTTGTCGTTGAGAAGGCCAAACTACAGCGCGGCCTGGTTCACACAGGGAGCGTGCGGTCGCGAGACCGCCGCGATCATTTGAGGCACTGTTCAGCGGCCGGATGACCCGGCGCTCCATGGGTCAGGATCACGCATCGATCCACACGTTCTCGGCGAACATATAGCCCATCAGCCCCCCCAGCGGAATGGGCGACAGGCCCTTGAGCTTGGTCGTATGGGCGTCGATGCTTGCCAGGAACAACGGGATGCCGATGCCAGCATCCTCGTGAACCATCGTCTGCATGTCGGCATACATCTGCTTGCGCTTGGCGACGTCGGTCTCACCGCGCGCCGCTACCAGCAACTGGTCGAACTTCGGGTTCTTCCAGCGCGACTCGTTCCACGGCGCATCCGATTTGAAGAATTGCGTGAAGATGGTGTCGGCGCTGGGCCGCGGATTCACGTTGCCAAAGCCAACATGACTGTTGAGCCAGTGGTTCGACCAGTAGCCATCGGCCGGCATGCGCTTGATGTCGAGCTCCAGGCCGACACGCTGCGCGGCCTGCTGCAACACCAGCGCGGTCTCGACCGAATACAGCGCTGCGGGGGACGTCACCACTTGTACCTTGCCGGACACGCCAGCTTTGCGCAGGTGAAACTTCGCCTTCTCGGGATCGAACGGCCGCTGCGGCAGATCCTTGAAATAGAAGCGGTTGGTGGGGTCGATGGGCTGGTCGTTGGCAACCACCGCATTACCGAGCGCGATGGTCTGCCGCATCTGCTGGCGGTCCAGCAAGTACTTCATGCCCAGGATAAAGTCAGGGTTGGCGCCGGGGCCCACGCCCTTGCGCATGATCAGGTCGGAGTACTGGCCGGATTGCGTCGTCATGATGGCGTAGCCCGGGGTCCCCTTCACCCTCGACACAGAACGCGGGTTGACCATCGCCACCAAGTCCATCCCGCCGGACAACAGCGCATTGAGCCGCGCGCTGTCGTCGGCAATGCCGACGAGTTCGATCTCGTCGAGGTATGGCTTGCCCGGCTTCCAGTATGCGTCGTTGCGCACCACCAGCGTGCGCACACCGGGCTTGAACTCCTTGATCTTGTAAGGCCCGGTGCCGATGCCGGCGCTGAAGTCGGTGGTGCCGTCCTTGACGATGTGGAAATGGGACGTACCCAGAATGACCGGCAGATCGGCATTGGGGCTGTTCAGCACCACCGTGACCTCGTTCGGGCCGGTGGCCTTCACGCTCTCGATCTGTTCGGCCAGCACCTTGGCCTTGGAGGTCGTGGCCGGATCCTTGTGGCGCATGATCGAGTACACCACGTCGGCCGGCACAAGCGCCTTGCCATCGTGGAAGGTCACGCCCTTGCGCAGCGTAAAGACCCAGGTCTTGGCGTCCGTGGTGTTGAACGTCTCCGCCAGCGCCGCCCGCGGCGTCAGGCTTCGGTCCAGCGAAGTCAGTCCGTTGTACACCATGTTGCAGCGCACGTAGTCGTTCTGGTTCGACTGCTTGGCCGGATCGAGGGTATCGGAGGCCGCTGCGGTGGCGACCGCCACGCGGATGCGTCCGCCGCGCTTGGGCGTCTGCGCATGCGCGCTCACCGCCGCGCCGGCCAAACCGCCGGCCAGCGTGGCCTGCATGCCCCCCGCCAGCAGCATCTTCAGGACATCGCGCCGGGTGGCGCCGTGTTTGAGCTCTTCCATCATGCGAAGGCTTTCACCGGGACCGACAAAGTTTTCCAACTGGTTACGGCTATCGCTCATGGTTGTACTCCTGTGTATCGATTAGGGAAGGCATGCAAGTCGCGTTGTTGAATACAGGATCGGTTGGTATGGCTTAAGCCAGCCGATCCTTGAGCTGGTAGTACAGGCCAACGGCGGGCAAGAACCATGGCGCGCCGAAGTGTCCGGGAATGGCGGGCCAATCGCGCTCGCGCCATGGGTTGGCGGCTGCGTCGCCGGCCATCACGGCGGCCATGCGCTCACCCATGTAGACGGACATTTGAGTGCCGTGGCCGCTGTAACCCATCGAATAGAAGAGACCGTCACGCTCGCCAGCATGTGGCAGGCGGTCCTGGGTCATGTCAACCAGCCCGCCCCAGCAATAGTCCAGCCGGACATCGGCCAGCTGAGGAAAGATTTCGGCGAGGCCGGCACGCAGGATTTCGCCGCTGGCGGCGTCCTGCTGCGGACTGGAGATGGCAAAGCGCGCCCTGCCGCCGAAGACCAGCCGATGGTCGGGCGTGAGACGGAAATAATGGTGGATGTTCGCCACCGTGGTGTAGGTGCGGCGCTTGGCCAGCAGTGCAGCCGCGCGCTCTGCCCCCAGCGGCTCCGTGGTCACGATAAAGCTGCCGATCGGCACGATGCGCCGGCGCAGCCAGCCAAAGCTGCCATAGCCGCCATGGCGGGTCGCGCCGGTGGCAAGCAGCACCTGCCGGGCCAGCACGGTGCCGCGCGTGGTGTGCAGGCGGTGTACCTGGCCATGCATGCGCTCAACGCGCTGTACACACGTGCCGGTATGAATCTGTGCGCCATGGCGCTGCGCGGCCACGGCCAGGCCTTGGGCAAAGCGGCCCATATGCATCTGGCCGCTGCGTTTGTAGAGCAGGCCGCCGTGGAAGCGTTCGCTCTGGACCTCGGCACGCACGCGGTGCGCGTCGAGTATTTCCACATCGGTATCCACGCCATCGGCGATAAGCCTGTCCGCGCTGCGGCGCAGCGCATCCATCTGATGCGCACGGGTCGCGAGCTTGAGCTTGCCGTTGCGCTCGAAATCGCAAGCGATGCCCTCGTCGCGGATGATGCGCGCCACCGTGTCGACCGCATCGTCGTAGGCGTGGTACCAGTCACGGGCCCGCTGCGCGCCAACCCTGGCAGCAACGTCGGCGTAATCCACCGCAAGGCCATTGTTGACATGTCCGCCGTTGCGCCCGGAAGCCTCCGGCGCAATGGTGGGCCCCGCCTCAAGCACCACGACGCTCGCGCCCCGCCTGGCCAGCGCCAGCGCTGCCGACAGCCCGGTGAAGCCGCCGCCGACGATGGCGACATCGACCTGGGGCGGCAGATCGTACGCATTCAGAGCCAGCGGAGGCACTGAATCTTTCCAATAGGAATCGAGCTTCATAGTGATGTACGGGAGGGACCGCTGAGGGTTTTCAGAGACCAACGACGGCAGGCAGGCCACCGATGTCCTGGATCTCGGTGTAGCGGTAAGCCGCGTTGCCCGGGCCGTGGCCGCGATTCACGAACACCTTGTTCACGATGCCGAGGTCATCGGCCGACATCAGGTCGTAGCGCAGGCTCGACGACACGTGCAGCACGTCTTCAGGATTGCAGCCCAGCGAGTCCAGCATGTACTCGAAGGCCTTCAGCCGCGGCTTGTAGGCCTGCGCCTGCTGCGCGGTGTAGACGCGGTGGAACGGCGCGCCCAGCTTCGCCACGTTCTTCTGGATCTGGTCGTCCGAGGCGTTCGACAGGATCACCAGCGGAATCTCCTTGGCCACCTTGGCCAGGCCCGCCGGTACATCCTCGTGCGGGCCCCAGGTCGGCACCGCGTCGTAGTACGACTGGCCATCGCTGTCCAGGTACTGGATCTTCCACTTCTTGCACAGGCGGCGCACGGCGTTCTTCAGCACCACTTCATACGGCTGCCAGTCGCCCAGCACCTCGTCGAAGCGATAGGCGCTGAAGTCGGCGATGAATTGCTCCATTTGCTCAGGGGCAATCCGATCGGCGAACAGCTCGCGCGTCATCTCGCCCATGCGGAATCGCGTGAGCGTGCCATAGCAGTCAAAAGTCACGTACTTGGGTCGGAAGGTCATGTTTTCTGATCCTCAGGGGTTACCGGTCATCGACCGGGGTGGAACTGCGCGTTGTCCGGCGCAGATGACAGCGTGATTGCGGGGGATTAGAGCATGCGAGCTCTTTACGGTTATTGGGAAATTCAGCCGCGTCACGCGGCGAAAATGCGGTTATTTAAGTTGCGACGGCAGGTCGTGCGGCCTGCACCGCGGCTGTGCGTCCACAGGCCCCTGTCCTGCCGGCATGCATGGCTACCGCGGCTCGGAAAAATCGATCAGCACGCTCTTGAAGCGCAGGTTCGCCTCGACCGCCTGCCGGCCAAGATCCTTGCCGATGCCCGACTGGTGGTAGCCTCCGGTCGGAATCACAAAGTCGGCGCTGCGCCCATAACGGTTGATCCATACCGTGCCGGCCGAGATGCCGCGCATCGCCCGTAACGCCCGCCCGATGTCCGCCGTATGCACGCCTGCGGCGAGGCCGTAGTTCGCATGCCCGGCCAGCTCCAGGCCTTCTTCTTCATCGCCGAAGGTCTGCACGGTCAGCACGGGGCCGAATATCTCCTCCTGCACGGCAGCGTTGTCTGCGGCCACCCCGGAGATCAGCGTGGGCTGGAAGTACGCGCCGCCCGGGCCACCGTCGAACAGGCCGCCGCCGCAGCGCAATTCCGCGCCGGTCTGTCTGGACCGCTCGACGATGTCCAGGATGCGCGACGCCTGCCCTGCCGAAATAATGGGTGCCAGCGTGGTTGCGTCGTCCCAGGTCGCACCCGGGCGCAGGGCTGCGAAGCGCGCCACGATGCGCTCGACCAGCGCCTCGGCGACGCCCCGCTGCACAATCAGGCGCGAGCCGGCGACGCACACTTGCCCGGCATTGCCGGTAATGGCCCCGGCGATAATGCCGGCCAGCCGGTCCAGGTCGGGGGCATCGTCGAATACCAGTTGCGCGCTTTTTCCGCCCAACTCCAAGGTCACGGGCTTGGGCCCATGCACCGCGCAAGCAGCCATGATCGACGCCCCGGTGCGCGTCGATCCCGTGAAGGTCATTTTCGCAACCAGCGGGTGGCGCGTGAGCGCATCGCCGGTGGTTTGTCCGTCGCCCTGGACCACGTTGAACATGCCCGGCGGCACACCAGCTTCGATAGCGAGTTCCGCCAGCCTCACCGCCGAGAACGGCGTCAGTTCCGACGGCTTCAGCACGACCGCATTGCCTGCGGCAAGTGCTGCGCCAACCTTCCACGACACCATCACCAGCGGGAAATTCCACGGCGTAATGGCGCCAACGACCCCGTACGGCTCGGCCACCACCATGCCCAGATGGTCGGGCCGGGTGGCGGCTACGTCTCCACCAAGCTTGTCCGCGTATTCGGCAAAGAAGCGCAGGCCCTCGGCCGTGAATGGCACGTCCCCGGCACCGGCATCGCGGACCGGCCGTGTCGAGCACACCGCTTCGAGAGGCGCAAGTCCCCGCACGTCGGCCTCGATCAGGTCCGCCCAGCGGCGCAGCACGCGGGCCCGCTCGCGCGGTGCACGGCGCGCCCAGTCACTGGTGCGCCACGCCCGCCACGCGTCTTGCACCGCGGCATCGACCGTGGCAGCATCGGCCAGCGGCAGCTCGGCATGCACCCGGTTGTCGGAGGGTCGGCGCACCGGGATCCGGCCTGCGTCGGTCACTAGGCGGCCACCGATGAAATGGCCCGCGGGCACAGGGATCGTCTGGGGATCGAATACTTGCACGGGATGAAGGGCGCCTGGGGTTGGCACCGTGGTTGATTCATGGTTTCCATGCTAGACGCGAAGCCTCAGAATTTGTCCCTGTTGCGGTCTGCGCCACCGCATCGAATTTCAAAGCCGCCCCCCCACGCGAACGAATCTTCCAATCCCCGGAGAAACCCTGAGGCGCGGCCCGGCACGACGACATGGAAAACAAGCTTGATATGGCGCTCCAGCCGCATCGATCGATGCGAGGCGGCCCACAACCGTCCAATCCAACACCGAACAATCTGCTGTCATGGCGGAGATAACAGCAGCGTCATTCGTGCGTTCCGCAAATGCAGCACCATGCCATGCGACTGCAGCTCTAAGCTTGTGAAAGCTTCCCGCCGTTTTCGCCACGCACGCATGGAAGCCTGCCGTCATGCAGCCATGATGACTCGATGACACAGCGGAGCGCGCCTTGACCGACGACGCGCTGTCCCGGTCCGACGTCCGCGCGGCAACGACATGACAGCTGCCGCGCCATAACCGCCGTTACCGGATCAACGCCATGCCCGACACCTCCCATTCTCCGCCGCCTCGCTTTACGCGCCTGGCAGAGTCCGATCGCCCCACTATCACCCTGCGCATCGACGGCCACAGCGCCACCGCGCTGGCCGGCGACACCTTGCTGGTCGCGTTGCTGATGAACGGCCGGCGCGTGCGCGACAGCGAGTTCGGCGACGGCCCGCGCGCCGGCTTCTGCCTGATGGGCGCCTGCCAGGACTGCTGGGTCTGGACGCCCGCCGGCCAGCGCCTGCGCGCCTGCTCCACCCCGGCCGAGGCCGGCATGGAGGTGCTGACCCGGCCGCCCGCACAGCACTGGCCGGCCACGCCCGACCTGCAGGAATCGCTCGCCCGCCACCGCCAGGGAGCCGCCGCATGAGCGCCCTGTCCGCATCGCCACGCATCGTCGTGGTCGGAACCGGCCCCGCCGGCGTGCGCGCGGCCCAGGCGCTGGTCCAGGCCGGACTGCGCCCCACCGTGGTCGACGAGGGCCGCCGCGACGGCGGCCAGATCTATCGCCGCCAGCCCGAGGGCTTCAAGCGCTCCTACGCCAAGCTCTATGGCAGCGAGGCCCACAAGGCCCAGGCCCTGCACCGCGACTTCGACGCGTTGCGCGACCGCATCGACTATCGCCCCGACACGCTCGCGTGGAACCTGACCGAAGGCGAGCTGCACGTCGTGCGCGACGGCGAACCGAAGACCTTGCCCTTCGATGCGCTGCTGGTGTGCGCCGGCGCGACCGATCGCCTCATGCCGGTGCCCGGCTGGCACCGCGCCGGCTGCTACAGCCTCGGCGCCTCGCAGATCGCGCTCAAGGCGCAGGCGTGCGCCATCGGCTCGCAAGTCGTCTTCCTCGGCAGCGGGCCGCTGCTTTACCTGGTGGCCAACCAGTACGTGCAGGCCGGCGCGCGCGTGGCCGCGGTGCTCGACACCGCGCCCGCCACCAGGTCGTGGGCCGCCATCGCCGGGCTGCTGGCGCGTCCGCGCCTGGCCCTGCGCGGCCTCGGCCTGATCCGCGCACTGCGCGCCGCCGGCGTGCCGGTGCTGCAGGGCGTGGCGCCGCTGGCCATCGACGGCGATGACTGTCTTGGCGTGCAGGGCGTCACCGCGCGCGATGCGAGTGGGCGCGAGCAGCGCTTTGCCTGCGACGCCGTCGGCCTGGGCTGGCATCTGCGTGCCGAGACGCAGCTGGCCGACCTCGCGCGCTGCGAGTTCGCCTTCGAGCCCGTGAGCCGCCAGTGGCTGCCGCGCATCGACCAGGACGGGCGCAGCAGCACTCGCGGCGTCTACCTGGCCGGCGATGGCGCCCGCATCCTCGGTGCCGATGGCGCCGAGGCCGCGGGTCGGCTCGCCGCGCTGGCGGCGCTGGCCGACCTCGGCCACGCGCGCGGGCGCGAGCTGTACACCGCCGAGTCCGCCGCCCTGCGCCGCACACTCGGCAAGATGGACCGCTTCCGCCAGGGGCTGGCGCGCGCCTTCCCGTGGCCGCACGCGCAGGCCGCCGCTCTGCCCGATGACACAGTGGTGTGCCGCTGCGAGGCCGTGACGGTGGGCGAGCTGCGCCGCTGCGTGACCGAGCTCGACAGCCAGGAACTGAACCGCGCCAAGGCCTTCAGCCGTGTCGGCATGGGCCGCTGCCAGGGCCGCTTCTGCGGCCATGCCGCGGCCGAGATCGTGGCGCAGCGCTGCGCCATCCCGGTCGAACAAGTCGGTCGCCTGCGCTCGCAGGCACCGGTCAAGCCATTGATGATGAATACCAGCGAGGTGAAGGCATGAGCAGCACGGCAACCCGGAACCAGGACGCCGATGTGCTGATCCTCGGCGGCGGCCTGATGGGCACCACCACCGCCTTCTTCCTGCGCCAGCGCGGCCTCTCGGTGATCCTGCTCGAGCGCGAGCTGGTCGGCCGCCAGGCCAGCGGCACCAACTTCGGCAATGTGCGCCGCCAGGGCCGCGCGCTGCACCAGATGCCGCTGGCCAACCGCGCGCGCGCCGTCTGGGGCCGCGTCAGGGAACTGCTGGGCGAGGATCTCGAGTTCGTCCCATACGGCCATCTGCGCGTGTGTTACACCGAACAGCAGGCCGCCGTGCTCGAGCAGCATGCGCACGACGTGAAGCCGCTCGGCCTGGACCTGCAGCTCTACACCGCCGGGCAGCTGCGCCAGCGCTGGGGCATCTTCGCGCCCGCCATCGTGGCGGGCTCGTATTCGCCGCAGGATGGCCATGCCAACCCGCGCCTGGCCGGCCCCGCCTTCGCGCGTGCCGCCCGCCGCGCCGGCGCAAACATTGTCGAGCATGCCGAGGTGATGCAGGTCGAGCGCAACCCCGATGGCTTCGTCGCCCACACCGCCGATGGCCGGCGCTTCCGCGCGCCGCAGCTGCTGGTGGCCTGCGGCGCCTGGTCCAACCGCATCGCCGCGCAGTTCGGCGAAGCCGTGCCGATGGAAGCACGGGGCCCGCAAATGGGCGTGACCGAGCCGCTGCCCTATGCCATCGGCCCCTCCATCGGCATCTCGTCGCCGATCGAATACGAGGGGCTGTACTTCCGCCAGATCTCGCGCGGCAATATCGTCTTCGGCGGCGGGCTCAAGGGACCGGCGCATATCGACCGCATTCGCGCTTACGTCAGGCCCGACAACGTGCTGCGCCAGCTCCGCGAGCTGCGCCGCTTCGTGCCGGCCTTCGAGCACGTGCAGCTGATCCGCGTCTGGAGCGGCATCGAAGGCTACACCTCCGACTGGCAGCCGGTGATGGGGCCCAGCGCCACCGTGCCCGGACTGCACTACGCCTTCGGCTTCAACGGCGAGGGCTTCGCCATCAGCCCCGGCGTGGGCGAGATCATGGCCGAGCTTATCGCCACCGGCCAGACCTCGATCCCGCTCGAACCTTATGCCGTCGGTCGCTTTGCCAGCGCTGATACCCTCCAGGTCAGCGGCTGACCGAGCCTGCGTTCCATCAGCTGCGGCAGCATGCTGTGCCGCAGCAGATACGCCCGACCGGAATGCGTCGTGGCGGAGCCGGCGAATCGCGGCTCCGCATGGCTTTGCTTAGCTCGTCAATGCGCTACGGGGCGCCACCATATTCTCCGGCCGTAGAATCTCCGCCAGAAGCGCATTGCTCACGAGCTGTTCCGACTGAACCAGCTCTACCACGGTTCGACCGGTTTCCTGCGCGAGGCGCGCGATTCGCGTAGCGTTCTCATATCCGATATACGGATTCAGCGCTGTCACGATACCGATCGAACGCTGGACCAGCGCGGAGCATTGCTCGGGGTTCGCGGTGATCCCTTCGATGCATTCACGGTCCAGCATGCGCACGGCGCGCGACAATAGCCGAATGGAGTCATAGAGCTTGTAGGCGATGAGCGGCTCCATCGCGTTGAGCTGCAATTGGCCCGCTTCGGCCGCCAGGGTCAGCGCGGCATCGTTGCCGGCGATCTCATAAGCGACCTGGTTCATCGCTTCCGGAATGACCGGGTTGACCTTGCCCGGCATGATCGAGCTGCCGGGCTGGCGCGCAGGCAGATTGATTTCCGCGATGCCGGTCCGCGGGCCGCTTGAAAGCAGGCGCAGGTCATTGCTGATCTTCGACAGACGGAGTGCCGTCTTCTTGACGAGTCCCGATAGCAGCACGAAGTCGCCCATGTCCGAGGTCGCGGCGATCAAGTTGGGCGCGGCGCGAACAGGAAACCCGGACAGCGCAGCCAGTTCTTCGATTGCAATGGCCTGATAGCGCGGATCCGCATTGATGCCGGTGCCGATCGCCGTACCGCCGAGATTGACAGCGCACAGCGTCGCGGGAATGAGCGTACGCAGTTGCTCAAGGTCGGCCGAGACGGTATCGGCCATGGCCTGGAATTCCTGTCCAAGCGTCATGGGAACCGCGTCCTGGAGTTGGGTACGCCCCATCTTCAGGATGCCGCCAAACTGTTGCGCCTTGTTGGCCAGCGTGGCCGCAAGGTGGCCCAGGTTTTCCAGCAGCGGCAGATGAGCCAGGAGCAGTCCGACCCGAATGGCCGTCGGATATGCATCATTGGTCGATTGCGACAGATTGACATCGTTGTTGGGGTGCAGCCGGCCGTAGCTGCCCTTCTGCTCGCCCAGGTGCTCCAACGCGCGGTTCGCCAGCACCTCATTGGCGTTCATGTTCGTGGAGGTTCCGGCACCGCCCTGGATCATGTCAACGACGAAGGCATCGTGGAACGCCCCATCCAAGACTTCCGCGCACGCCTTGGCAATGGCGCCGTGCTTGGCGGCGTCCAGCAGGCCGAGCCGATGGTTGGCATTGGCGGCCGCATGCTTGACGATAGCCAACGCCTTGATGAAGTCCGGGTACTCGCCGATGCAACGGCCGGAAAGATGGAAGTTTTCCTTTGCGCGCAGCGTCTGCACGCCGTAGTACAAGGTGTGATCAAGATCTCGCGTACCCAGTAGATCCTTCTCCTGGCGCGTGGGCGTAGCTGTGGTCATGATGAGGCTTATGTGATGGGTCGAAGGAAAGCGGACAGGACCTGCCGATCCGAGCGGTCAACGCCCTGACAGCCTGAGCAATAGCAGCCTGCGCCGCGCCAGCATGGGTAGATATCGTTTCGTTCAGGCCGACAACACCACGAATACCTTGCGCAGCGTTTCCGTCACGTGCCATTCGCCGGTCGTGTTGGCGGGAAAAAAGAGTGTGTCACCTGCACGGATCTGCTGCGCCTCCCCGTCCGTTGGGGTGAACGTGCTAGCGCCGGCGAGGATGTGCATGACCTCGGCGTTCGCAATCTGGCGCTCGAACCGGCCCGGCGTACATTCCCGGAGACCGGCATGGCTCTCGCCGGCGCCCTCGAGGTCGATGTCGATGCCGCTGAGCTCGCAGGGCGGCTGGGTCAGAGGGCGGGCAGGCGTGCCCTGTTGTTGGAAACCTTCGGCGGTCGCCGATTGGCGAATGATAACGATGCTCATGAATGATCCAGTGTCGATAGGGTAGTTAGCCGCGTCAGTCTGCAGCCAGCGAGCGGCGGGCAACTTCGCAGAACCAGCGCACGCCCAGGGACAGCGCGTCGTCGTTGAAGTCATAGCAAGGGTGGTGCAACGGTCGCTCTCCATCGGGCCCGGGATCGGCACGTCCCTGTCCCAGCCAAAGGTAGGCGCCAGGCTTTTGCTGCAGCATGAAGGCAAAATCCTCGGAAGTGAATGCAGCACGGGGGGCCATGCGCGCCTCCAGCCCGATGGCACGGGCCGCGTCAACGGCCAGTGCCGCTTCCTGCGGGCTGTTCACCGTGGCCGGGTAATAGCGGTCGTAATGCACTTCGACCTCGGTTCCGCTCGCCGTTGCCACGCCATGCGCCATCGCACGCAATGCAGTCTCGATCCGGCTCTGGGCTTCCATATCGAAGCTTCGCACCGTGCCGGTTATCCGCACTTCGGCCGGTAATACGTTGTGGCAGTGCCCGCCTTCGATACGCGTGACGGACAACACGGCGGATTCGGCAGGATCAATGCGACGCGCCACGATCGTGTGCAATTGCGACACGAGCTGGCTTGCGGCCAGGATGGCGTCTGCGGTGTGGTGCGGCTGCGCGGCATGGCCCCCACGCCCGCGCAGCACGATATCGAACCGATCCGCCGCCGCCATGATGGCGCCAGGCAAGGTCTGGGCGTGGCCGAGCGGCAAGTCCGGCCAGTTGTGCAGGGCATAGACACTGTCGCAAGGAAATCGCTCGAACAGGCCCTCAGCGATCATGCGGCGGGCGCCCCCCTTGCCTTCCTCTGCCGGCTGGAAGATGAAATGCACCGTGCCATCGATACCGCTGCGCGCAAGCTGACGCGCGGCACCCACAAGCATGCTGGTATGGCCGTCGTGGCCACAGCCGTGATGCTTGCCGGGCGCGTGGCTGACATAAGCCGGGCGGCCCAGTTCCACCATTGGCAATGCGTCCATATCCGCGCGCAGACCTACGCTGCGCTTTACCTTGCCGGCGCGCAGCGTGCCCACCACGCCCGTGCCGCCGATCCCCTCGTGCACCGTGAGACCCAGCATGCGCAATGCCTGCGCCACGATGCCTGCCGTGCGGTGCTCCTCGTAGCCAAGTTCGGGATTGGCGTGCAGGTCCCGGCGCAGCGCAATCAGGTCCGGCAGCAAGTCGGCCACGGGTTCTGCGATCTGGTTCCACCTCATGAGCCGGCCCCCGCTCCATTGGAAGGCTGAATCTGGCGAGGAATGGGATGGTTGGACAGGACTTCGAGATCCCAGAGGTCCATCGGTGCGCTCCGGTGTTACTGAATGCAGAAAGGTAAAAGGTTCAGCAGCGCCACGCGTGCTGCATCGTTGCCAGCTTAAGAGCACTCTCGCCAACGATGGTGCCGATCGCAGCGTGCCGCGCCGCATTGAATTGCGTTTTGCCAGTCCAGGTGAACAGATTGTTCGGCGTCCTGAGCCGGCTTTCCCCCGGTAGCACGCAATCCGGCATGCCGCTCGATTCCCGGTCAGAGAGTAGGTGAATGAGAATCTCTATCATCTGCGCGGCTAAATTCCGGCCCTGCAGTTACTCATGCCACGCTCATGCCATTATTTCCGCCACGCGCCAGGCGCATCGCGCGCCATGCCTGTCACGTCAGCCTGTTACTGTTCCCGCTATCCGATGGGGCGCTTGCCGAAGCGCCGGGGCTTGCGTCGACGGCCGATCTTCCCGAAGTGCGCGTCAGCGCCAATGCAGGCGGCAGCGGGTACGTTGCTGTCGAAGCCGCTGGCGCCACGCGAACTGAAACGCCGCTGCGTGAAATCCCGCAGTCAGTGCGCGTGGTTACCTCCGAGCTCATTGACGACCTGCGCGCGACACGGCTTTCGGACACCGTCGACTATGTGAGCGGAATCGCGCGCCTCAATGACTTTGGCGGGACCTGGGACAACTATGCCATCCGCGGCTTCAGCAGCACGGAGATGGGATACCTGGTCAACGGTTTTCCCGGCTCGCGTGGATACAACCCCATGCGCGACGCCGCCACGGTCGAGCGCTTTGAATTCCTGAAAGGCCCGGCCGCGGCACTTTACGGCAGCAGTGAACCGGGCGGCTCCATCAATATCGTCACTAAGAAGCCAAGGTTCGCGCCCGCGACCTCGGCGGAACTGAGTGCCGGTACGCTCGGGTTCCGGCGCGCCACCGCCGATACCACCGGCCCCCTGAGCAAGACGCTGGCCTATCGCTTCAACATCATGGCCGAGGACAGCGCCAGCCGCAGCTCCCTGATCGACGGCCACAAGTACCTCGTGGCGCCTGCATTGGCATGGGCGCCGGACGACCGCACCCTGCTGCAATACGAAGGAGAGTTCCTGCGGTTGCGTACGCCGCTCGACCGTGGCCTCGTCAATGTGAACGGACAAATCACGCTTCCCCGCGACCGCTACCTGCAGGAGCCCAGCGACCCCAACCTTCATCTTTCCAGCGACACGCACCAGCTGACATTCGAGCGGCAGCTTTCTGCGGCCTGGCGCACGCGGATCGGGGCGAGCTACAAGGAATCGGGCTTCGAGGGATACGCCGCGGAGTTTGGCAGTCTGCTCGCCGATGGCCGTACGCTCACGCGTCGCAACAGCCTGCGGACATTGCCCTCCCGCGACACGTCTGCCCGCGCAGAGGTGGAGGGCAACTTCCATATGGCTGGCCTGGGCCACCGCATGCTTCTCGGCATCGAAGCCTCCCGCCTGTTCATGGGCATGGATATCGCCTACTCCAGCCTCGCGGCCAACGCGTATGCGATCGACATCTATGAGCCGGTGTACGGGCAAGCGAAGCCGGCGGTCTCGCCAGGCATATCGACGCGCGAAAACCAGCGCAACCTGGGCGTCTATCTGCAGGACGAGATGTCGATCGACGAGCGTTGGAAGCTGCTTGCCGGCGTCAGGTTCGATAACTACCACCAGTCAGTGGACAACCTCCTTTCCGCGGCAGCGACCCGACAGCGCCAGAGTGCCGTGTCGCCCCGGATCGGGCTGACGTGGCTCCCGACCGCGCAGTTTTCCGCGTACGTGTCCTTCGGAAAATCGTTCCGTCCGAACAGCGGCGTGGATGAGGCCGGCAACGCCTTTGATCCGCAGTACGCCCGCTCGGTGGAGGCAGGGCTGAAGTGGCAGTCCCACGACGAACGGCTAGGGGCAACCCTTGCCCTCTTCGACATCCGCAAGCACAACGTCCTGACGCGCAGCCCCACCAATCCCAACTTCAACATCGCCACGGGCCAGGCCGCGAGCCGCGGGCTGGAGGTCGATGCATTCGGCAACCTGGACGAGCGCTGGCGCATCAGCGGCAGTCTTGCACTGGTGAACGCCAGGGTCACCGAGGACAATGCCATCGCGCCCGGCACCCGGCTGGCCAATATCCCGAGGATCAGTGCGAGTCTGCTCGCCATTCGTGAAGATGCCATGCCGAAGTTCGGCGGCCGCTATGGTATCGGCACCGGCATCGTCTACGTCGGCAACCGATCCGGAAATGCCACCGACACGTACTCGCTGCCCGCCTACGCCACCGTGAAGCTTGTCACGTACTGGCAGCTCGATCGCCGCACGCGCCTTTTCCTGGACGTTCACAACGTGCTCGACAAGACCTACTATCCCGCCTCGTGGGGCAACCTCGCCGTAGTGCCGGGACTGGGGCGCCAGTTTGTCGCCGGACTGCGGTACCGGTTCTGACAGCGGGGCAGTGTCGTCCATGGGACCACATGCCGGCCGGCATGCAGCCGCCGCCACGCACAGCATGCCGAGCATGGCGATGAATACGGGATTTCCTTCTGCCGCCCACCCGGTATACGCAATGTGCCGTCGAAATCCAACCACTACAATTTCGGTCACTACTCGCGGCCCTGGTAGCGACCATGGCGCTGTTTCGTTACTTCACAGGACTCGTCATGACGACCCAGACATACAATATCGCCGTGATCCCGGGCGATGGCATTGGCAAGGAAGTCATGCCAGAAGGCTTGCGCGTACTCCGTGCCGCCGCAAGCCGCTTTGGCATTGACCTGAACTTCACCCATGTCGAGTGGGCGAGTTGTGATTACTACGCGGCCACCGGAAAGATGCTGCCGGATGACTGGAAAGCGCAACTGGCGGGCATGGATGCCATCTACTTCGGCGCAGTGGGCTGGCCCGATATCGTGCCGGACCATATCTCGTTGTGGGGCTCGCTGCTGAAGTTCCGCCGCGAGTTCGACCAGTACATCAACCTGCGCCCCGCCCGCCTGTTCGAGGGCGTACCGTGCCCACTGGCCGGCAGGAAGCCGGGCGATATCGACACGATCATCGTGCGCGAGAATACCGAGGGCGAATACTCGTCGGTCGGCGGCGTGATGTATGAAGGTACCGAACGCGAAGTCGTCATGCAACAGTCCGTCTTCTCACGGCATGGGACGGACCGCGCGCTGCGCTTCGCATTCGACCTGGCCCGTCAGCGGCCGCGCAAGCGCGTTACCGTGGCGACCAAGAGCAACGGCATTGCCATCAGCATGCCGTGGTGGGACCGCCGGGCATCCGCCATCGCGGATGAATATCCGGATGTCGGCTGGGAAAAGCAGCACATCGACATCCTGTGCGCCCGCTTCGTGTTGCAGCCGCAGCGCTTCGATGTGGTGGTGGCGTCCAACCTGTTTGGCGATATCCTGTCCGACCTGGGCCCGGCCTGCACCGGTACGCTGGGACTGGCGCCTTCGGCCAACCTGAATCCCGAGCGCACGTTCCCTTCGCTGTTCGAGCCGGTGCATGGCTCGGCCCCCGATATCTATGGCAAGAACATTGCCAACCCCATCGGCATGATCTGGTCAGGCGCCATGATGCTCGACTTCCTCGACACGGACAACGATGCCGGAAGGAAAGCGCACGATGCCATTCTTGCCGCCATCGAGCACGTCCTGATTCACGGCCCTCGCACTGCAGACCTGGGCGGTAATGCCTCCACCACCGAGATGGGTGAAGCCATTGCCAGCGTCGTGGAACGCATCGGCCTGACCGGGCAGGCATAGGGCTCGCGTAGCCGGCCTCAGGACAACTCTTCACGCAATTGTCTTTCCCGATGCCGGTCAGCGGAATCCGTGTCCTCCGTGCAGAGGCCGCTCACGCGCGCCAGCAACAGCCGCGCCGCGTCGTCCTTGCCCTGACGATGCCAAAGCTCGGCAAGGCTTATCGCACATCGAAGCTCGACGGAACTGGCACCCTCCCCACGGGCCAGTTCCATCGCCGTGGTGAAACACGCCTCGGCTTCGCGGTCTGCCTTGGATGACGAAGCACCTCGCGGACCCCTCTTCTGCACCAGGACCTCGCCCTTGAGCCGGAGCAGCGCGGGCTCGTCAAAGCGTTCTCCGGTGTGCCCTGCCAGGGCCAGGGCCTCGGCCAGCACACGCAGCGCAGGCTCGTCTTGCGCGGAGCGTCGATACGCATCCGCCAGCAGTCCCAGCAGTGAGGGCCGTCCCAATACCGCGCCGGCGTCCTCCAGATCATCGAAGCCGCGGCGCATCAGGTCAATCCCCGCTTCAGCCTTTCCTGTTGCGGCCAGTGCCCAACCACGGAGTATCGATCCCCAGCTTCGGTACAGCTGGAACCCATGCTCTTCTGACAGTGCGATCGCCGCCTTCGCGCACTCCAGCACACGTTGCGCATCACAACGGCGCTGGTGCAGCTCGGCCGCGAAGATGAGGCTCACGGCCAGGCCGAACGGATCGGCGGCCCGGCGTGCCAGCGCCAGCGCCTCCTCGCTTCGGTTCAGAGCTTGCTGCGGCAGGCCGAGGTACCAGAGCACCCAGCTCAGCGAGCTGCGCATGTGGACCGCCGGGTTCCGCGCGTAGCGCAGCAGGTGGCCATAGGCGTGCTGGTCGGGACGGTGCAGCGCCAGCGCTTGCTCCAGGTATGTACGGGCCATTCGGATATCGCCGCGCCGGAACCGTGTAACGCCCAGCACGCGCTGCGCCTCCGCCCGCTGCTCCGAGTCTCCACTGTCTTCGGCGAGTTGGTGCAGGCCTTCAGCCAGGGATTGTGCCGTCAAGAGCTTGCCGCGCAACAGATAGAAGGACCAGAGCCCCAATTGGGCGGAAAAACGCTGCGGCGTCTCCGCGCCTTGCTCGCACAAAGTCAGCGCCCGCGTGTAGATTGTCTCGACTTCCGGTGCCCCATGGCCCCGTGCCGTGATGCATGCAATGCCGAGGTTCAGCAGCAGGCCCAGTTCGTCACGTGCGCGCTCGGGGTTCTCTGGCAGCGTCTTAAGCAAGTCGAGCGCCGCATTGAGATGGCGGATTGCCTCGCGCTGCGCGGAATGCTGCGCGGCGTGCTGCCCGGCAAGACCGAGGTATTCGATCGCCTTGCGGGTATTGCCACTTCGGCTGTAGTGGTGTGCCAGTTCGCTGCAGTAATCCATCAGGCTGCCGGGGAACAGCGTTTCCAGGGCTTGGGCGGTGCGCTCGTGTAGCGCGCTGCGCCTGTCACTCAGCAGCGAACTGGCGGCAACTTCCTGCGTCAGCGCGTGCTTGAACACATACTCCACCTCCGGAAACGCCGGGCGCTCGTAAATGAAATCTCCGGCCTGAAGATCGGCGAGCATCGCATGGAGAGCACTGTCCGCCAGCGCCGTGACATGCCGGACCAGGCTCAAGGCAAATTCCTTGCCGATGATAGCGAGCGTCTGCAGCAATTCCTTTTGAGCCGGCGGCAGGCGGTCGATGCGGGCGGCAAGCACGCCTTGCACGGTGGTGGGCATATGCAGTGACACGACACGGTCGTCCAGCCGGAAGTTACCCCGTTCTCCGTGCAGGACGTTCTCCTCGATGAGGGTTGTGACGACCTCCTCCATGAAGAAGGGATTGCCTTCGGTCTTCAACTGGATTTCGCGCTTCAGTGGCTCGAGCGAAGGATGGTCACCCAACATCGCGCTAAGGAAGCCTTGCGCATCGGCCTGGCCCAGGGGCTCCAGCTTCAGCTTGACGTGGCATTGCATGCCCCCGTCATGCGCGTATTCGGGGCGGTAATTGACGAGCAGCAGCATGCTTGCCCGGGGCACATGATCAGCCAGGATACCGAGAAAGGCCTCTGATTCACTGTCGAGCCATTGAAGATCATCGAACAGCACCATCAGCGGCTGGATCTCGCTCTCGCGCACAAGCAGCCGTACCAGCGCATCGAAAGTTCGTTGGCGCCGCACCGAAGCCTCCATCATCGGAAGCGTCGACGCCGGATCCTTGATACCAAGCAGATAGAGCAGATAGGGAAGAACGTCGTCCGGGGCACAGGCGATCGCGATCAGCCTGGCAGTGATCTTCTCGCGAATCTGACGGTCGTCATCCTGGGCGGTAATATCGAAGTACGCCCTGATCAGGTCGATCAATGGCAGATAGGGAAACGCCTTGCCATGCGAGACCGAGAAGGTTTCGAGCACCTTGCAGCCCTGTTGCGCACGCGTCCGGAATTCGTGAAACAGGCGCGACTTGCCGACGCCTGCCTCGCCTGATACGCCAAGGACGCGTCCCTGGCCAAGCCTTGCCGACTCCAGCGCCTCCTGCATGCACTGCAATTCAGCCTGGCGGCCGACAAAACGCGACAACCCGCGATGCGCCGCGACTTGCAGCCGCGTGCGCAACATGCCGGGGCCAACAACTTCGTAAACGGCAAGCGGTTGCTGAATACCCTTTACCGATGCCGTCCCGAGGGTACGAAACTCAAAGTAGCCCTCCGTAAGCCGATGCGTGGCTTCGCTGACAGTGATCGATGAGGGCATTGCAATGCCTTCCATCCGTGACGCGATATGGATGGTGTGGCCCACCGGATCGTAGTCAGTGCGCAGATCATCCTTCCGGATCGCCCGCACTACCACTTCGCCGGTATGGACGCCAACCCGGATCCGCAGCTGCATGCCCCTCGCTACAGGCGTCTTTTCATTATGACGGCGTATCGCAGCCTGCATCCGGAGTGCGGCGTAGAGCGCTCGAATGGGGTGGTCCTCATGCGCGATGGGCGCACCAAAAAGCGCCAGGATGCCATCGCCAAGCGATTTGGCAACGTATCCCTCATAGTGGTGAACCGCCTCCATCATCATGGCCACGACGGGGTCGATCAATCCGCGGGCATCCTCGGGATCCAGATCCTGAATCAATGCCGTCGAGCCGGCGATATCCGCAAACAGCGCGGTAATGGTCTTGCGTTCGCCAGCGGTTTGCCCCCTTGCTTCCATCGCCGCCTGTTCGGCGAGAATGCGCTCGGCCAGGTGCGCCGGCGTATAGAAAGCGGGCGCAGCCCCACGGTGCTGACCGGTAGGGCCGTCAGGCAGCAGCACCCCGCAAAGGCCGCAGAATTTCGCCGCGGCCCCCGACTCATGGCCGCATTGCGGGCAGATTCGCGCAAGGCTCTCTCCGCACGCCTCGCAGAAGCGCCCGCCTGCGGGGTTATCGAATCCGCACTTGATGCAGCGCATATCCCCTCTGACCACCTGGCCCGACAACAGTCATTAGAGACCACAGGACAGGCGTCTCGCAAGTTTCCAGAGGCTGATCGGGAGATTGGAAGCTGTGCAGAAAACCACCACGGGAACTGGGCTGCTGCGCGAGCGGCCTTCGTTCGCGGCATGACATGTTTGCGCCGGTCTCGCAGTGTCGCAAGAGACTCAATATGCCCCTGTCCTCAGGCCCTGCCTTAATGAGCCGCCCGACAAAGTTAGATCTGAACGGTCGACGTAGGAAATATCAGGCGTGCTCGAGATTCAAGTGGAAACTGCCTGGTTCTCTCCGCAAAAAAGCATCTCCTTAGCACTGATACCAATAAACTTATTTGTACTTGTCCACCTGCAGAGAATCACCCAAATGATATACAAACCGAAATTCATCAGCTTCGATTGTTACGGTACTCTCATTAACTTCGAAATGGGGCCGACAGCCAAGAAGATTTTCGAAGGTCGCGTTCCGACTGATCGGATGCAGGCATTTCTTGACAGCTTCCGATTTTACCGCCTCGATGAAGTATTAGGCGAGTGGAAACCTTTCTTTGACGTTATTGAAAATTCCATTCAACGGGCGTGCCAGGCACACGGCGTTGAATATCGCTCATCTGATGCGGTCGCCTTGTACGACGCGGTCCCAACTTGGCAGCCCCATCCGAACGTAGTTGAGGTGCTTGCGGCAATTGCTCCGCACATCCCGCTGGTGATTCTCTCGAATTCGATGGTCGATTTGATTCCGCATAGCGTCGCGCACCTCAAGGCGCCCTTCCACGCCGTTTACACCGCCGAGGAAGCACGCGCCTACAAACCGCGGGCCCAGATGTTCGAATATATGTTTGATCAGCTCGGTTGCGGACCAGACCAGATGATGCACGTCTCGTCGAGCTTTCGTTATGACCTCATGACGGCGTCCGATCTGGGATTCATGGCCAAAGCGTTCATCGATCGGGGCCACGAGCCCACCTCCGATAGCTATGGTGTCAACAGGTTGACCGATGTTCGCCAGCTTCCCGGTTTGCTTGGACTTGAATGCCTGCTTCCGACCGCGATGGTGAAATGAGACGCATGATGCCGGAGAATCGTCCGATTGCGGCAGCAGCGTTGAGCACAGCGGCGCCCAGTCTTGTTCTAGACGAAGTGGCAGCCTTGGTCAGTCGTCTCTACGGTATCAATGGCAGCGTCAAATCATTGGCCGGTGAACGAGACCAGAATTGTTGCATAGAGACGGCGGACGGCACTCGTTACGTTGTCAAGATCAGCAATCCATCCGAGCCGGTTTCAGTGGTCGATTTCCAGATCGCTGCGCTGGAACACATCGCGCGTGTATCGCCCGACCAGCCAGTGCCCCGAGTCGTGCGGACGCTTAGCGGACGTACGCGCGACACTGTGGCATTGGCCGACGGGCTTCAAACCACCGTGCGGATGCTTACCTATCTCGACGGCGTCCAGATTCGAGAGACTCCCCGGACCGCCGCACAGCGTCGGGCCATGGGGACAGTGCTCGCCAAGCTAAACCTCGCGTTGCGCGATTTCACGCATCCTTCCGCAATGCACAATCTGCTCTGGAATGTTTCGGCGGCGCACCGGCTGACAGCCAAGCTCGATGGCATCGTGGACGCCCCGCGTCGCGCGCTCGCTGAGTCGTTCATGTCGCGCTTCACCGACCATGTCCTGCCGCGTCTCGCCTTGGTGAGGGCGCAGGTAATCCACAACGACTACCATCTCTACAACGTTCTGGTCGCACCCGACGATCATGAACGCATTTTGGGGATTATCGACTTCGGCGACATGCTTCATGCGCCGCTGGTCGGCGAGGTCGCTACGGCGGCGGCCTTTCATATGACTGGCAACCCCGATCCCTTCGAGGGGCCGGCGCAGTTCGTCGGCGCCTATCACGCGACGCTGCCGCTTACCGAAATCGAGCAGGAGATTGTCACCGATCTCATGGCGACACGCCACCTGATCACAGCGCTGATTTCGGAATGGCGCGCCGCGCGCTACCCCGAGAACCGGGCCTACATCATGCGCCACAATCCCGCAGCATGGGAAGCGCTCTCTCAGATGGCCGCTCTTTCCCGCAATGAGGCGCGCGACCGACTACTAACCGAAGTACGAAAAGGATAAGTGAATGAAAAGTACCACTGACCTCAACATGGTCAACGCCTATATCCCCGGACGTGCTAACGTGGGACCTGTCACTGCGGCGATGATCGATCGGCGCGATGCATTGCTCGGCCCGGCATATAGGCTGATGTACGAACATCCGCTTCACATCGTGCGCGGGGAAGGCGTGTGGCTGATCGATCCGGAAGGTCGCCGTTACCTCGACGTTTACAACAACGTCGCTTCACTTGGACATTGTCACCCGGCGGTGACCGAGGCGATATGCAGGCAAGTGCAGACCCTCGCGACCAACACCCGCTATCTGCACGACACGATCCTCGAACTGGCCGAACGCCTGCTCGCGAGCGTGCCTGAGACTAACCTTGCCCATCTCATGTTGACCTGCACGGGCAGCGAGGCAAACGACCTTGCCTATCGCATCGCAAAGGTGCGCACCGGTGGCACGGGCGTGATCGTGACCGAAACCGCCTATCATGGCTTTACCGACGCAGTGTCGCAATTCTCGCCATCACTCGGCGTGACAGTCGATCTCGGCGCCCACGTTCGCCTGGTTCCAGCACCGCGTCTCTATCATGCTGAGGGTGCTGACCTCTCAGAACGCTTCACGCGCGATGTCGAGGCGGCGATCGCCGATCTTCGGCGTCACGGCATCAAGCCTGCGGCACTGATTGTCGATTCCCTGTTCACGAGCGACGGCATCCTTCCTGAACCAGCGGGCTTTTTGAAGGGCGCGGTCGATGCGATCAAGCGGGCTGGCGGCCTTTTCATCGCCGACGAGGTCCAGCCAGGCTTCGGCCGGACCGGCGAGCATATGTGGGGTTTTCAGCGTCACGGTGTCATCCCCGACATCGTCACCCTCGGCAAGCCGATGGGCAATGGACAACCTGTCGCGGGACTGCTGGCCACCGCTGACGCGCTGGCAGAATTCGGAAAGAACTCAAGATACTTCAACACATTCGCCGGCAATACCGTATCGTGTGCGGCTGCGCTGGCGGTCTTGGATACGATCGAGAAGGAAAGCCTGGTGCAGCATGCCGCCAGGGTAGGCAACATCCTGCGTAACGGCATCGCCGATCTCGCCAGCCGACACGAGGCCATTGGTGACGTGCGTGGCGTGGGCCTGTTCGTCGGTGTGGAACTTGTCTCGGACCGCGCATCGCGAACGCCCGATCGCGAGCTCACCACCCGGGTAGTCAATCGAATGCGCGACAAGGGCGTCTTGCTCAGCGCCTGTGCGATGGGGCACAATGTTCTCAAGATTCGACCGCCACTGGTGCTATCCTCGGAACAAGCCGGCATCGTCATCGAAACGCTCGACGAAGCGCTAACACAGTGCAATCGGCAAAACGGAGGTAACTAGGGCCGACACTGACGGTAGTATCGACTCATGCGAGCTTCAGCTTCCCTCGACCAGTTTGACATCAAGATTCTTGTGCATCTTCAGCGCGAGGGACGCTGTTCGAATGTCGACCTGGCCGCAGCCATTGGCCTCAGTGAAAGCCCATGTCTTCTCCGCACGAAACGGCTTCAGGAGACCGGCGTTATCCGTGGCTACCGTGCGGAGGTCGCACTGGAGAAGCTGGGCAGCCACGTAATCGTGTTTTCCGAGGTCACTATCAGCAGCCATCGGCCCCAAGACTTCCGCAAATTTGAAGCGGGGGTTGAGAAGTACCACGAAATCGTCGAATGCTACAACGTCAGTGGCGGTTACGATTACCTTCTGAAAGTCATCGCACCTAATATCGCTTATTTTCAGGCGCTCATGGAGCAGTTGTTGAAAGACGATATCGGGATCGAAAAATTTTCCAGCCGGATCGTATTGCGCAAGCCGCTTGAGCAACGGGGGTATCCGCTGCGAATTATTGCAACCGGAAGGCCGGACTGGGATTAATGAAATGCGCACTGTCCATAAAAATCTTGCGCTGGTGCCGACGTAGTCGTCGCCGCGCGATGCATCGTTGGCGACACTGCCCCAATCAGGACCGCCAACTATAGGAGGGTCTTGCGTCTTGTTGATTAAAACGTGGCGTCATTTGCGCCAAGGTGCAGGGCTGAAGGCCCGCTTGGCCGCATCGAGAAACACGCGTTGGCGGACTGTTAAGCCCTGACGCGTCGGCGTCAAGGCCATCACTGGCGCAGGTTCTAGCCGCCAAGCGGGCAACAGTCGCTTCAGCTTACCCTCGGCGATCAACGGTGCGGCATCCCATTCCGAGCGCTCCACAATGCCCAGGCCGTCCATCGCCCAGTCCCTGACCACGGTGCCGTCGTTTGATGATAATGTGCTATCCAGCCGGATCGTAACGACTTTGCGCCCACGCTTTGTCCCAGTTTCTTGTTGAGTGAAACGCAGGCGGGTAACGTATTCGTCGTTCTCGCGCAATGTCAGAAATTCGTACTGTGTGAGTTGGGATGGATGATCGAGTTTCGACAGCCGAAGGGCAAGGGCCGGACTCGCGCACAGGAACCGGTCGTTCGGGGCGAGGTAATGACCTATCCAGGAAGACCCCTTGACGTTGCCGATCGACACGACCGCGTCGGCGCCCGAGGCTGCAGCGAGTGGGCTTTCCGCCAGGATGAGGGAAATCGCAAGATTTGGGTGCGAGCGATGCAAATCACGAACCAGCGGCGCGACATAGACGCGACCAAACCCGAAGGGCGCCACAACGCGCAAATGGCCGCTCACACCGCTGTTATCGCCCGCGACGCGTGAGGGAATCGACTCGATTCGCTCCAGGATTTCAATCGCTTCCTGAACAAGCTGCTGGCCTTCGGTGGTCAGTGAAATACCTCTGGCGGCGCGAATGACGAGGCGAAACCCCATCCGTTCTTCTATCCGCTGAAGGCGCACCGTAACAGCAGGGGGAGTCAGATTTAACAGTCTCGACGCCGCGGCGAGCGATTGTGACGAGCCCAGCGCACACAGCATGCGCAAGTCTTCCACTTCAAGCATTGATGGACCTTTAACGACCTTTAACGAAGGGTTTCGTTCCATATTAAACAGGATGGCGTTCTTTTTTCTATGGCACCGCGTGAGCAGGCAAGGGGCCATTCCTGCGGAAGACTTTCCGGACCACGCTGGAGGTGCCGCCTCACACCATGCAGACCATTAAGCTTGACTTAACGGTGGCTTAATTGAGTTTTCAGCCACACAAGCTTAAGAGGGCCGATAATCCTGACGTGCGATGAAACGCCGGTCGGCGCGCTTGGCTAGTCCGCGAGTTTAGCGCCCCCACCCAGGCTGAACCGAGCAACGGAACGGATCGTGTTGAGCCTGCGACAATTACAAGTCCGCCGGGGAGTCTGTAATGCATTTTAGTTCTTACTGGCTGGACACCTCCGAGCCGTTCGTCAGCAGATCGCCTGACGTGCCGGATGGAAGTTGCGACGTGGTAGTGGTTGGCGCGGGCATAACGGGTACCGCTGCGGCATTGGCGCTTGCCAAGAAAGGCGCAAGCGTCATGGTATGCGAAGCGGAGACCGTTGGTCATGCGGCGTCGGGACGAAATGGCGGCATGTGCAATAACGGCTTTGCGCAAGATTATGCTTCACTCTCGCAGCGCATCGGCACCGAATTGGCCAACCGGCTATACCTGGCCTTCGACGCGGGCGTCGATACGGTCGAGCGGCTGATCAGGGAAGAGTCAATCGATTGCGATTTCGTCCGCACGGGTAAGCTCAAACTCGCAGCAAAGCCCGAGCACTACGACAAGCTCGCGCGAAGCCAGGCGTTGCTCGCAGCGAGCGTCGACCCTGATACGCGCCTTTTGACAAAGGCGGAGCTTTGCGACGAAATAGGCTCGAACCACTATCACGGCGGGTTGATCTTCGAAAAGAGTGCTGGGATGCACGTCGGTCGCTATGTTCGCGGTCTCGCGAAGGCTGCGGAATCTCGCGGAGCGTACATTCTGGAGCGTACCCCGGTTTTAGGTTTGCAGAGAGGATCTCGGTGCGGATACGTGGTCAGAACGCCGCGTGGGGAAATATGCGCGCCGCAGGTGCTGCTGGCGAGCGGTATCTCCCAGATAGGACCGCTCGGCTGGATCCGGCGTAGGATCGTGCCGGTTGGGGCCTTCCTCATCGTCACCGAACCCTTGCCGCAGGAACTGCTAGACCGGCTGCTACCAACCCGCCGGATGGCCACTGACACCAAGAATTTCGTCAACTTCTTTCGTGTCACCCCCGATAACCGCATGTTATTTGGCGGTCGTGCACGCTTCGCGACGTCGAACCTCAGGTCGGACGAGAAAAGCGGACTGATCTTGCGCCAGCAAATGGCAACCGTGTATCCCGAACTGACCGACGTACGGATCGACTATTGCTGGGGCGGCATGGTAGACATGACGGCCAATCGCTTGCCTCGCGCGGGCCAGCGAGACGGTGTCTACTATTCGATGGGCTATAGCGGCCACGGCACCCAGATGGCCACCCTGATGGGCACGCTGATGGCGGAGATCATGGACGGACGCGCCGATCTCAACCCTTGGAAAGACTTCGACTGGCCCGCCATCCCCGGACACTTTGGAAAACCATGGTTTTTGCCCCTGGTGGGCGCATGGTATCGCCTCAAGGACGGGCTGCAATGAATTCAGCTGCTCGTCAGCTTTTGCTAACGGAAGACGATTATTCTTTGCCGACGTCCGCACCGATATGACGATCGAAAATAATGGAGATGAAGTAAATGAAAACACTGTTGCTTAAAAAAGAGGAAGTAAGCAGACTGATTTGCATGAGGGAAGTCATATGTACTGTGGAAGAAGCATACAGGGCCTTTAGCGGCAATCAGGTAGTTCAACCAGGTTATATCGGAATACACCTCCCGCCACCTGGCGGCGAAATCGATTTCAAGCTTGGGTATTGCAAATCCAACGAAATCATCTCCATGAAGGCATCTTCTGGAGGTTTCATTAACAACCCGGAATCTCACGGCATTCCCAGCGGAATGGGGACTATTCTTCTATTTGATGCGAGAAGCTGTGCGTTGATTTGCGTTATGGAGGGCAGCTTGATCACCGGCCTCAGAACTGGAGCGTCCGGCGCTGTTTCTGTGAAAGTATTAGCACGAAAGGACGCGAAAAGCATCACCTCTATTGGCACAGGAAATCAGGCGAGGATGCAAATTCGCGCCATCAAAGAGATCATGAACGTTGAAGTGATCCATGCATGGGACAGCAACCCGGATACGCTATCTAAATATAAAACTGATATTGAGACCGAACTCGGCATTCCTGTAGTGATGGCAGATTCCAAAAAAGAAGCTGTTAAGCAGGCTGATATTCTGATTACCACGACCCGCGGTAAAGGATCGTTGGTGGAAGCTGACTGGGTAAAACCGGGCACACACATTGTTGCGATCGGCACAGATCAACAAGGCAAGCAGGAACTGGATCCAGAGCTATTCAGAAATGCAAAAATAGTCAATGATTCAATTGAGCAATGCATCGAAAAAGGAGAAACATGGCACCCGCTCAATAGCAATATTATCACCAAGGACGATATTCACGGGGAAATTGGCGAGATATTGTTGGGCAGAAAGCCGGGAAGAGAAAACGATCAAGAGATCACGATTTTCGACTCGACGGGAATGGCCGTACAGGACAATACTACCTCAACAAAGATCTATCAAAATGCAATAGAAAGCCAGACCGGGACTTTTTTTGAGTTCTTTGAGTAAGATAGTTATTAAACGCGGAAAATCAATAAGTACCATGTTCGACCACCCTACCATTCATGACATTCGAGACGCCCAAGAGCGGCTGAAGCCCTTCATCAGACATACGCCGTTACTGCGTGCGGAAAAGATCGAAACCGCTTTTGGCTATCAGGTATATCTGAAACCAGAGATGCTGCAAATTACTGGAGCCTTTAAAATTCGAGGTGCACTGAACAAGTCACTATCGTTAACGAAAGATGAGATAGCCAACGGCATCATAGCCACATCGTCGGGCAATCATGCCCAGGGGCTTGCCTATGCCGCAAAGATGCTTGGCGTTAAATCGATACTGGTACTTCCGGTTACCACACCGAAAATTAAAATTGCCAACACAAAAGCCTTAGGGGCCGAAGTTATTCTTTTCGATGGCGATACGGCTGCCAGATGGAAGCGGGTTTATGAAATTGCTGAAGAATGCAACTATGCAGTTGTCCACGCTTTTGAGGACCCTCTGGTAATGGCCGGCCAAGGAACAATCGGCTGTGAAATATTGGAGGATCTGGAAGAGGTAGACACGGTAATTGTTCCCATGGGTGGCGGAGGCCTCATTTCAGGAATCGCTACCGCCATCAAAGAAACCGCCCCATCAGTGCGCGTCATAGGCGCGGAGCCTGCCCTAACGCCAAAGTATTTTTACAGCAGAAAGAATAAAGAGCGCACATCACTTCCTTTAAAAAATACTATTGCGGACGGACTAAGGATAAGTGTCCCGGGCCAGAATCCATATCCCATTATTGAAAAATATGTGGACGAGATCGTTCTGGTAGAAGACGAACTTATAGTTGCCGGCATGCGCATGCTTGCAAAAGATGCAAAATTGATTGCTGAGCCCGCTGCTTCGATTGGTATCGGGGCTTTGTTGGGCGGCAACATTCAATTTAAACCGCATGAGAAAGTTTGCGTGGTTTTGACTGGAGGCAACTGGGACTTAGGCGATTTATCCCAGATATACAAATTTACTGAGTGAAATTGGTCGCTCATGAATTGTTATTAATTATGCTAGGTGGTAGGAAGGAAAATTTTCAACCATCGGCGGGCTTAGCTGTTGTGCGCGCTCTCGAATACCAAAGCACGCCGGCGTCGCCGACCGGCCTGTAACCGGCGTCGAAAGCCGCGGGTACATCTCCATGGCTGCGTCAAAGGCGTGATTGCGAAAGCAAGCGTCAGGTACGGCCCTTACCCCAACGCCAGGCGGCGCGACAAATGCGCCCCATGCGGCACATGGATGTGGCGCGTGTAACGGAAGCAACCCCGGTGATGCAATGTAAGGGAATCTGCCCAACCGTGACCGGGGCAGCCGATGTCCTTTCGCGGAACGGCGCAAGCTGGCCCCCTTGAAATTTGGGTGGCCAATTACTATTTTATTTTCGCTCAGGCAGTCGCGACCGTTGCGCGCTGCGTGTTTCTGTTTGTTTGCCAGCAGCTTGGCAGGTGGATGGGAGCGCGTATGCCCCTTCGCCTCCTCGCTGCATCGAAGGAGGATACGACCATGAGTGATCTATTCTTTGGGACCGACCTTTTCAGCGAACTCGACCGCATGCAGAGGCAGATGGCGAGTTTGTTCGGCGGGTTCCCATCCAGCATCCGCTCCGGCCGTTTCGGGGCATTTCCCCCCGTCAATATCGGCGCCACGGACGATTCCATCGAGATTGTCGCGTTCGCACCGGGGCTCAAGCCAGACAAATTCGAGGTGTCGATCGACAAGGGCTTGCTGACCATCAGCGGCGAGCGCGAAGCGGCGCAAGCGGAGGATGATCCGGAGGTCCGGCTGTACGCGCAAGAGCGATTCACAGGCACGTTCCGGCGTGTGGTCGAATTGCCACAGAGCGCCGACCCCGACAAAGTCCAGGCGCGCTATGCCAACGGCTGCCTGTCTATCAGTGTCGGCAAGCGCGAAGCCTCAAAGCCCCGGGCGATCACGGTCCAGTAACGTGAGGAGAATGCCATGAACGAGACTACCCAAGTGACTGAGCGCAACCAGAACGCGGTGACAAAAGGCCAGGAGGACAGGTCCACGTCGACGATGACCCTGCTTCCCGCGGTCGACATCGTCGAGGACAGCAACGGCGTCACCCTCTGGGCCGATCTTCCGGGTGTGACCAAGGACAAGCTTGAGGTGAATGTCCACGACGGCAACCTCCATATCGAGGCGGAAGCGGTCGTGCCCACGCCCCAAGGCCTGCGGGTGCAACACGCGGAGATTCGGCAGCCTCACTTCGCCCGCGCTTTCTCGCTAAGTGCCGACCTTGACGCGTCGAAGATCGAGGCGAACCTGCAGGACGGCGTGCTCAAGCTGACGATCCCGCGTCGCGACGAAGCGCGTCCGCGCCGAATTGCAGTCAACGTGGCGTGAGTTGCCGCCGCAGGGTACCGGTGGCGTCTGCAAGGGCGCCACCGCAGTACCCAATGGCATCGACCTCGATCACATCGATGCGAAGTTCGACAGAGGCGTATTGACGCTGCGTCTACCCAAGACCGGCTCGTCGCAATCTGCGGTGAAGAAGATCGAGGTGAAGTGAGCGGAAGATGGCGAGCTGCGTCAAGGGAATAGACTCGCGTGAGTCTGCTGCGCTCAGCTGGCGGATTCCAGCTGGCCATGCAAGGTAGCGCCTCCAAGGCCCTTTCTGGCATAGGCGGCGCTCGGAACGCGCGATGCTGGCTTGCAACGGCAGCGAATCCACCTGCGACGCTGAGGTCTTGAAATCGCCGGACTGGCCTCTATTTTCGCGGCAAACACTTCCCGAGATGGAGACTTCGATGGAATTCGATTCTGAGTGGGTGACGCTAGGCAGGCATCGGGTGCGGCTCAAGTGCACGCGCGGCTTTCCTACCGAGCGGACGCGGCGCGTAGCGGAGTTGGTCACAGTCGCGATCGATAACAACCTCAGCGCGCGGGCCCGTTTGGTCGACGTCACGGCGCAAGGCGATGCTTACGTGATCAGCATCGGCACGACGTTCGAAAAGGACAGAGTGGCGGCCCCCCACCTGGAAGTGGCACTGGCCACGATGTTCGGCTTGGCGCCCGAGCAGATCACGATTGACGTTGTCGTTGTCAGTCAGGCAGAGGTGGATGTGCATTTTGGCGTATATGAGCGAATGCTGGCAGAGAAGCTCGGCACCGTGCCGGCCATTCAGTGAAGCGCCGGGATCGGTTCCTGGCCAATAATGCTTGTGGCTTGAATCCAGACGCCGGCGTTGACACGTGAATGCCCTGAACGGCCGCCCGGACACGACCCGCTCGGCCGGACAAGCTCATGATCAGAGTGATGGGACGAGGAGCAAGGCTATGAACATCCGTCCACTACACGATCTCGTCATCGTCAAACGCTTGGACGCAGAACACAAGACGGCCAGCGGTATTGTCATCCCCGATACCGCCGCCGAAAAGCCGGACCAGGGCGAAGTCCTGGCTGTCGGCCCCGGCAAGCGCCTGGGCGACGGCCATGTCAGCGCGCCGAGCGTGAAGGTTGGCGAGCGCGTGCTATTTGGCAAGTATGCGGGCACCACCGTCAAGCTTGAAGGCGAGGAGGTACTGGTGATGCGTGACGAGGACATTCTGTGCGTCGTTGAATAAAGGAAGGAACAGAAGACTGGCGTCTCGCGAGAAGTCTCATCAGTTCGAGAACATGGGGGCCCAGTTGGTCAAGCAGGTTGCGGCCAAGACATCCCCGAGATGGGCGTGATTGACGAGACACGCAAGGCGTGCGGCGAGGTCCATACGGCTGTGGATGTGCAGGGAATTTCCTACCAGGAAGCGCCAGGCGCTTGGACATCATGAGCAAGATCATCGGGATTGACCTCGGCACCACGAATTCGTGTGTGGCGCTGATGGATGGCAACCAGGTCAAAGTGATTGAGAACTCCGAAGGCTCGCGCACGACCCCGTCGATCGTCGCATATTTGAACGGCGGCGAAATCCTCCTCGGCGCGCCCGCCAAGCGGCAGGCCGTCACGAATCCAAAGAACACGCTGTTTGCCATAAAGCGGCTGATCGGCCGCCGCTATGAGGAAAAGGAAGTGCAGAAGGACATTGGCCTGATGCCCTTCACAATCTTGAAGGCTGACAACGGCGACGCATGGGTCGAAGCGCAAGGCCAGAAGCTCGCTCCGCCGCAAGTCTCGGCTGAGGTGCTGCGCAAGATGAAGAAGACCGCCGAAGACTATCTTGGAGAGCCTGTCACCGAAGCCGTCATCACGGTGCCCGCCTACTTCAACGACAGCCAGCGCCAGGCGACCAAGGATGCCGGGCGCATCGCCGGGCTGGACGTCAAGCGCATCATCAACGAGCCGACCGCGGCGGCGCTCGCGTTCGGGCTGGACAAAAAGGAAAGCCGCGACCGCAAGATTGCCGTGTTCGACCTGGGCGGCGGCACCTTCGACATCTCCATCATCGAGATCGCTGACTTGCAAGGCGAGAAGCAATTCGAAGTGCTGTCGACCAACGGTGATACCTTCCTGGGCGGAGAAGACTTCGACCAGCGCATCATCGACTACCTCATCGGCGAATTCAAGAAGGACCAGGGGGTCGACTTGTCGCGGGACATGCTGGCTCTGCAACGCCTGAAGGAAGCCGCGGAGAAGGCCAAGATCGAGCTCTCGTCAAGCCTGCAGACGGAAATCAGCCTGCCGTACATTACGGCCGACGCCAGCGGACCGCGCCATTTGAACCTGAAGCTCACGCGCGCCAAGCTCGAAGCCTTGGTCGAAGACCTGGTCGAGCGCACGTTGGAGCCGTGCCGGATCGCGATCAAGGACGCCGGTGTATCGGTGGAAAAGATCGACGACGTCATTCTGGTGGGTGGCATGACCCGTATGCCCAGAGTGCAGGAGAAAGTCAAAGCGTTCTTCGGCCGCGAGCCGCGCAAGGACGTCAACCCCGACGAAGCGGTGGCGGTGGGGGCGGCGATCCAGGGCGCGGTGCTCGCCGGTGATCGCAAGGACGTGCTGCTGCTTGACGTCACGCCGCTTTCGCTGGGAATCGAGACCCTCGGTGGCGTGATGAGCAAGATGATCACCAAGAACACCACCATCCCGACCAAGTTTTCTCAGATCTTTTCTACGGCCGACGACAACCAGGCGGCGGTGACCATCAAGGTCTACCAAGGCGAACGCGAGATTGTTACGGGCAACAAGATGCTGGGCGAGTTCAACCTGGAGGGCATTGCACCGGCGCCGCGCGGCATGCCGCAGATCGAGGTGACGTTTGACATCGACGCCAATGGCATCCTGCACGTGTCGGCGCAGGACAAGGCTACTGGCAAGGAGAACCGGATCACCATCAAAGCCAACTCCGGCCTGTCTGAAGGCGAGATCCAGCACATGGTGAAGGACGCCGAGGCTCATGCTGACGAAGACCGTCGACAGCGGGAGTTGGTCGATGCGCGCAACCACGGCGACGCGCTGGCACACAGTTCGCGCAAGGCGCTGACCGAATACGGCGAGAAGCTGGACGCGGACGAGAAGGAGAAGATCGAATCCGCAATCAAGGACCTTGAGGCGGCACTGAAGACCTCCGACAAGGCCGAGATCGACGCCAAGGCGCAGGCCCTGGCCACGGCCTCGCTGAAACTCGGCGAAAAGATCTATGCGGACGTTCAGGTTCAGCCGGACACTGGCTCCGGTCGCGCCGCAGACGCGAAAGAGGCGAGCGCCGAGAAGAGTGACAAGGACGTGGAGGATGTGGAATTCAAAGAAGCGGGCGCCAAGCAGTAATAGAGCTTCGTTCTCAACCCCTGGCGTCGCCCGACGGACCGCCTTTTATTACACTTCACGGCTGGTGCTGCCGGTGATTGGAAGCGACGAGAAGCGCTGTCGCGCGGTGCGCTGCACCTGATCCTCAAAGAGGTGTTCGGCATGGCCGCGGCGCGCCTGCGGGCGCGCGGGCCGGAATGGGAACCGCAAGCCGCCGTGCTGGCCAGCGCCTCGGCGCACTGGCCGCGTCACACCGCCGGCTCGCACATGACCGACCGGCAGGTTGACCTGCGCTTTGTGCGCGACAACGTTGGGCACAGCTCGCTGTCGACGACGAGCGGCTACCATCGTGCATGGGCCCTTTTTTGAAGACCAGCTGTCGCCGGATATCCCTGGTCCCGTTCAACTCGCAACCCATTGGAGTACAGGCATGGTCGCAGTCAAATACGACGATCTTTCCATGTCCTTCGAGTTCGTTAGCTGCGCGGCGCCGACGGCGCACAACGCCTATGTCTCACTCGATAGCGGCAAAATCTATTGGACATCTGAATTCAATGACGACTTCGACGAGGAGATTCCTGACGACATCGAAACTTCGGACCGCTACGTTGCAATACCGCATAAGACCGAGCTCGGTCTTGGAAGACGTCTCGCCCTCCAATTTGTCGCCCAAGAATTGCCTGAGCGTTACGATCAGGTTGAAGAATTCTTCCGACGGCCAGGGGCTTACGCGCGCTTTAAGGATCTGGCGGAGCGCGAAGGCATTCTCGAGATCTGGTATTCCTTTGAAGCCGACTGTGTCGAAAGAGCTCTGAGGCAATGGTGTGCCGAAAACGGGCTGGAGGTTCTGGAGTCGTAGGCGCCGCTTAGACATGCCGAAAGAATCATTCGATGTCCTGCCGGCAACGCGGCGCCCCCTTGATGCCCGGTTGGCTACCGCCAAGATTCGCGAGTCGTTTCGCAGCTTCACGCTGGATCAAGGCCTTTAGTGCCTCGCGCACGAGTGCCGTTTTCTCCTCCAGGCCCTATAGGCTTGAGCCTTGGCGATCAGGTCGTCTTACCAAACATTCCCAGCCTTTCCGAGCCTTCTGCTTTTCAGCCCACCAATATCATCAAAGCGGCATATTGGACTTCGCGGTAATCCGCCTCGGAAGGTGAACTGACCACGGTCAGGTGCCTTTCGCGCAACGCTTGACTCTGCTGTTTTGAAGCCCCTAGTTGGCTTTCCATGGGGACCGCCGACAAACTATGGTTCAAGGTAGTCACGGTCTTCTGACGAAAACGGGCTCGCGCTCGTCGCGGTGCCCGAGGCGCAAGAGGTGAAGCATGGCTACCATTCACCGACGGCATTTCTTCACCCCCATGGAACTCCGGGTGCGAGATGTCACGCTTTCTGTGAGCGACGATTTCCAGACCCAGCGGGACAAGCTCGCGCGCATCATGCTGGACGCGATGTACCAGTTCGTGGGCCTGCTGGACGCGCACGGCACGATGCTCGAAATCAATCGTGCCGCGCTCGAGGCGATTGGCATACGGATGGACGACATTCGAGGGAAGCCGTTCTGGGAGGCACGCTGGTGGGTGGGCTCACCAGAGACCCAAGCGTTGCTGCGAGAAATGATCCAACGCGCAAGCCAGGGCGAATTTGTCCGTTGCGACTTCGAAAACTACGTCAAGGGCGAGAGCGAGAGCGAGGAGACGATCATTGTCGACTTCTCGCTGCTGCCAATCAGGGATTCGAACGGAAAGGTTGTATTCCTGCTCCCGGAAGGACGCAACATCACCGAGAAGAAGCACGCAGAAGCCGTGCTGGCGCGGAAGAATGAGGAACTGCAGGCAAGCTGGGAATTGATCCGCCGCCAGCACGACGAACTCCGGAGCCTCTACGACAGGCTTCAGGCCGAGCAGAAATTGTCGGAGCGGCTGTTGCTCAATCTGCTGCCCTGCTCGATCGCTGAACGGCTGAAAGCGCGTCCAGATCTTGTCGCCAGCGGCGATCCGGAACTCATCGCCGACAGCTTTCCGGACGTGACGGTCCTCTTTGCGGACATCGTGGCCTTCACGCGGTTTTCGGCGGGCATGAGCCCCGAGCAGCTGGTGGCCGTCCTCAATGAGATCTTTACCGAGTTTGACACCGTTGCCGACCTCCGCGGCCTCGAGAAGATCAAAACCATCGGCGACGCCTATATGGCGGCCGCGGGGCTGCCGGAGCCGGCACCTGATCACGCGGTGCGGGCTGCGCAGATGGCGTTGGACATGACAGAGGCCTTCATGCACTTCAACCAGCGCACCGGCTTCGACCTGCAGATGCGCATTGGCATCCATAGCGGACCAGTGGTCGCCGGTGTCATCGGCAAGCGCAAGTTCATCTACGACTTGTGGGGTGCCGCCGTCAACATCGCGAGCCGGATGGAGTCCCACGGCGTGGCCGGACGGGTGCAGGTCACCGACGCGACCAGGCGCCTGCTGGGCGACTCGTTCCTGTTCGAAGAGCGCGGCGCAATCGAGGCGAAAGGGATCGGCACGCTGCAAACGTGGTTCCTGACGGGCCGCAACCCTGCTTGCCGGGCTGGGGCGATGGTGAGGTGAGGTAAGTCAAAAGGCAAGAGAGCTCTCACTCCAGAGGGATCGAGGACCTGCTGCCAACGTAGTTCTGCAGAACTTCTAGCCTACTTCCCAGTTAAGAGCCACGGTCCCGCGGGTGATGACCCTCGGCACTGGCGGTCGCATGATGAGCGCGGTTCGCACGAAATGCTGGTCTTCAACACTTCAACAATTGATGTGCCGCGGCCACCGACGCCGTGGCCGCCATCGCCCTGCAGGGCAACAAGGCATAGCTCCTCCGAGGCATTGCAGCGGCGTGAGCATCGCAACAAGTGCCAATGCCACCATCTCCGCAAGCTGGGGAGGCAAGGCCGCTTCACCTTCGAAACGGAATGATCCTGGCGCGCACGAGCCAAGGCGCGACGGAAGGGCTTGCGAGCTGTATATCCATAGCGGTCTGTGCCAGGCACCCCGGTGGGTGCCCGCTCGCCATTATCCAGCCATTGGAGATCCTCTATAGGACCATGAGCGGCTGGTTTTGACTTTTGCGCACCAGCAAGCGCGCGATCGCCTCGGAGGTGCGCTGTCGCCTGATGGCCGGATCCATCGTCGGCAATGCCCAACCGGGCTCAACGACACTCACCAGACGACTGCTTTGGACCAAACGAGGACAGGCCGCGCAAGGTCAGCCGAAAGGCGTAGCGTTGGGCACAAAAATAATTTACATTGCGCTTTAGTCAGCATTTTCGTCCGGCTCTGGGTGACTACTGTTGAATATTGTTATAGATCAAGCGCTTAGCGCAGTTTGCGATGGTTAGCGATCCCAGCCTCAACGCCGTCACCAAGCTCACCCGCACCGAATTTGCCGTAGTCCGTGCCTATGCACAAGGCATGCGGCCGGTGGACATCGCCAACCGCTACTTGGTGGACCCGGATGAGGATGAGCACCTGAGCGAGGCCCAGGCGATCCAGCGCATCCTGGCATTGCGCGACCGCCTGGTGCAGTTCGCCCTACAGCACGGTCAGCCCGAAATCGCCAGCATGTTTGAAGCGCTGCGGGCGCGGTCGGACGTTGGCATGACCCGGCGGGTAGACGCTGTGGCGGCACTTGAGCAGCTTGGGCAGAGCTACCCCCAGCCACAGCACGAGGTCTCGCTTTGGTTCAAGCCTAGCCTGGCGCGCCGGCTGGCGGCGGCCAATATCCGGCGGATTGAGGATCTGACGTCCTTGGCGAATCGGCGCGGCAGCAGCTGGTGGCGCGCTGTACCACGTATCGGCGCGCAGTCGGCGGAGGTCATCACGCACTGGCTGGTGCGCCAACGAGCTGCCATGGGCGCTGCGGCAGTCAATACCTATGTGCTTCCGCCTGCCGCCCATGCCCGTCGCGACGCCTTGGTGCCGCTCACCTTGGCCCCCGGTATGCCATATCCGGTGCCACTCGAGCATATGCTGGCGCCAGCGGCAAATTCCGCAGCAGGGCGGTCGCTCGGCGACGATCTGGCGTTCGTACGCGCCTGGCTAAGGGACCGGGCGCCACATACCCACAACAGCTATCGGCGTGAGGCAGAGCGGCTGCTGTTGTGGAATGCGTCGCGAAAGAAGACGTTGAATGCGTTGGAGGTCTGCGACCTTGAGGCATATGAGGAATTTCTGGCGGACCCGCAGCCGGCGGCGTTCTGGTGCGGCCCGAGCGGGGCGCGCGACAGAATGCACTGGCGGCCTTTCGAAGGCCCGCTGGGGACCAGTTCGGTGGTGGCAGCCTTGCGGGTAGTTCGGGCACTGCTTCGCGCATTGGCTAAGTGCGGGCATCTGACGAACGCCCCGCTCATTCCAAGGCAAGCGGCCGCCACTGCACCCACGGCGCTGCGCCCACCGTCCCACCAAGCCGCCGTGGAGGCCTTTCTGGCTTGGCTGGGAGAAGCGGGGCAGGGTCCGCGACATCGCGCTGCGCTGGTTGCGGCCCAACTGATGCGCAGGTGCGGCGTGCCACTGAGCGAGCTGGCGGTGCTGCGCTGCGCCAGCTTACATTCCAGCGGCAGCGGCACGATATTGCAACGCCAAGGTTCGCGCCGGCTGGCGGTGACCATCGATATCTCCGTCCAACAGGCGTTACAGGCGCATTGGGCCGACCGCGGCTGGGCAGACATGATGCCACCGGCGCAAGCAGCGCTATTAGCCCCGACGGAACGACCGGACACCACGCGCGGGCGCAATAAGAGCCTGGAAGGCGTGGTGGCCGGCTATTCGGCCAGCGGCCTTGATCAGCTGCTTCGAAGCTTGTGGCGCCGCTTCTGCGATCAATGTGGACTTCCTTGGGAGGGTTTTTCACCCGGACAGCTTCGTAGCCGCGTAGGAAAAGCTTAATCCTCGACCGCTGTACACCGAGAGTAGCCGACTCCCAGGGTCGCATTCATTCATTTACCATTATCCTAATAATGGTATTGCAATGAATATAATAGGAGGCCTCGGTTCAACCACTCACCTGGGGCGGCATGGCTGTGCTTGTTGACTATCAATGCGTGTATGACATCCGACCGATCTGTCCCGGCCGCCTTGCCGCATGAGCCGTCTCTTGTACCGAACGCGCTAGCTAGGCCAGTGCTGCCCGCCGCGGCCACCGATGCGCAATGGGCCCGAGCCTGGCTCGACGCGAAATCGGCTGCAGGGTTGGGACTGAGGGCTACCACGCTTGCTCAGTACGAACTCGAGGCGCGACGTCTCTTGTGGTATGCCAATGACATTGGCCGGCCTCTGGCAGCTTGGCAGGTCTCGGATGCCAATGACTACCTTGCCTTCCTTGCTAACCCGCCAGCGTCTGCGGTCAGCATGGGCCGGGCACGCCGGACTAGCCCGAATTGGCGGCCGCTCCAAGGGCCACTATCGGAGGCTTCGCGGCGCCAGAGTGCAATCATTGTCGGCATCTTGTTCGACTGGCTGGTGCGGGTCGGCGCACTGCGGATCAACCCATTCGCCACAGTGCCGCGAGCGCGTGTCGCGACAGGACTTGGTTCTCAGCGACGCTTTCTGGAACTCGAACAAATCGATGCCGTATTCGAGGCGATAGAGCGCAGGGCGGCATTTACGGAGTCGGCACGGCTACACAAGGCTAGGGACCGCTGGCTCGTTGCGCTCCTATTTCTGACTGGGTTGCGCGCCTCGGAAGTCATCGCGCTCACCTGGGCGGACTTCGAATGCCTGGTTGGGCGTTCCGGCCCATTCTGGACGGTACGGATCCGACAGGCTAAAGGAGGCGACGATCAGCTGGTGCCGTGCGACAACGTCATGGAAGAACTGGCACGGTTTCGGCGGCTTGTTGGACTACCGCCAACGCCTAGCTCGTCGGATAGCATGGCTGTCATCCCAGCTCTTGGCGGTGGACGACAGCCCTCCAGGCACCAAGGTCCCAAACCTACTGAACGCCAGGAAAAGCTAGACCGCCAATTGGGTACGCGCCAGGCGATTTACATAATCGTTCGCACGGCGTTTGACGAGGCAGCCCACCGCCTGACGTCCGAAGGACGGACCGAGGATGCTGCTCGGCTTCGCACGGCGTCGACTCACTGGTTGCGGCATTCGCACGCCACACATCTGCTACGCGCCGGCGTACCCGTTACCGACGTGCAGCGCGCACTAAGGCATCGCGATATCAATACGACCCGCAGATATACCCACGAAGCGCTGGAGGATGTGGCGCATGCCTTGGCTGGAAAAATTTCCGGCGGAAGGGAATCGTAAGCCCCTAAGCGGCAAAGGCAATGTCCTACGCAATTGGGAACCCGCACGCGGTCCGCGCCCATTCGTCGTGGTTCTGTCCCAAGTTGGGAAAGTCCGGCATCCGCGCGAGGTACCGTCCCAGGTCGGGAAGTCGGGAGCCCAGGCGGGTACCGTCCCAGGTCGGGAAGTCGGGCGCCCAGGCGAGGTCCCGTCCCAGATTGGGAAGGCTCGGCGTCCAGTCGAGGTACCGTTCCCAGTTGGGAAGGTCAGTCTTCCAGCAGAGGCACCGTCCCAAGTTGGGAAGGCCTGCGCCCACTCGAAGGACGGTCCCAACTTGGAATCTGCGCGCAGCCAACGCGCCCGGAAGGGGTACTCCCGACACCAGGGCGAAAAAAAACCCGCTAAGCAAGCGGGCTTTTCAGTTTGATATTACTTGGGCTGGTGGTGGAATGTCTCGCTGATGAGCTCTCGAATTTGCGTCTCAAGCGCTTGCGACATCGCACCGGCTTTAATCTTCACGGTAAAACCGTTGACGTCCTTCGTAATAGACCCGGCCTGCTCTTTCCCCGAAAAAAACTTGTCAATGCTTCGCTCACTCGAGGAGCTAGGCTCCGAGGTCCGTCGTGTTGCCAGCGCCTTGATGGCTCCTGCGGCTTTACCCTGGTCCATCTTGCCAGACGCCACGAGCGGCCAGATCTCCTTCGCGGCATCGCTACCAGCTTCCCCGTACTTGCGGATCGTCGTCACGATCGCCTCCGCAGCGCTTCCGCCGAGCAACCGGGGCTGAAGGTCGAGGTCCTTCACGACGAAGTCTGGCAGCTGTGCAAAGCTAAGGAACCGGTAGAGACCGCTTTTGGAAAGACCCAGCGCCTCTGCCAGGCGTACCCGCGAGGGAAACTCCTTCTCCGACTGCCGGATAGACAGGGCAATTTCATAGTCGGACAGATCGTCGCGGCTGATATTTTCGACCATGGCGAGCACCGCCATGTCGGCATCAGAACACTCCACGACAACTGCTTTGACAGCATCCAGACCAAGCATTTTGTGAGAGCGCCACCGCCGCTCACCTGCCACGATCTGGTAACCCGTCTCGGCGCGGCGCACCACAATAGGTTGCATGAGTCCGACTTCACGAATCGACTCTGCGAGCTCCGACAGCTTGACTTCGTTGAACACGCGCCGAGGCTGCCATGGATTCGGGACGATGTCCGCAACAGCGAGTTGCGACGCGACGCCAGCGGCCTCCAACTCCTGGACACGGAGTTGCGCAACGGCCAATGCCCCGGTCAGGCCCGGTGCCGTCTGGGTACGGTCGTTGCGCTTGACCTCGTCTTGCTTAATCGCCGAGGTCTTTCGGATGCCCGCCGTCTTGGCCAGCAGCTGCTCTCGCATATTGCTCATTGCGCGTTCCTCCACTTTTCCGCATAGATATCATCCAGCCACCGGCAGTAATCAAAAATGGGCTGGCGCACGCGCTGCAGCGACTTGGATGCGCTATGCGTGCTGCTCACGTCAAACACTGTCGAGAATGCCAGCGCACCGGTGCTCATTACCGAGCTCGCAGGCACCTCAATCGGATGCAACCACTTTTCATAGGCACTCTCGGCCCAGGCACGCACAATCGGCGCGGACGAGGTGCGCCCATAGTCAACCTTGGATAGCAGCAACGAGACGAAGTCATATTTCTTGTCCGCCTCATACTTGATGAAGCTCTTGGAGACGTCTGAGAACAGACGCCAGAACGACAGAGAGCTGATGAAGTCAAGGTTCTCCGGGACCATCGGCATGACCATCGCATCTGCCGCGAGCAACGCGTTCAAATTCATGTACGAGAGCGATGGCGACGTATCCATCAGGATGTAGTCATAATGCTTGCGCAGCGGCTCTAATCCCTCCCGGAGCACCGTCCAGAAACGGAAGCCAGGTTTGATTTTCTGCATAGCGGGCAGATGAAACTCTGCCCCAATCAGTTCCGTGTGCGCGGGAATCAAATCCAGGCCATCCCAATAGGTAGACTGGATGCTACCCATCAGTCCCCCTTCGATCTGCTGGTCATAGATAAAGGGCAAGACCGTGTCTTCCGGCGTGACATCTTTTTCCGCATACAAGCCGCACAATTCCGAGAGCGAGGCTTGGGGATCCAGATCGACCACGAGGACTTTCCGACCGCGCAATGTCAGCCCTTGGGCAAGACACATGGTCGTGGTGGTCTTTGCGGACCCACCTTTTAGCTGGGCCGTGATAATGATTTTCCCTTCAGGCTCACGCGTTCCTGTGACCAGAGGCGTCTGATAGATGTCAGAAACCTTCTGCACCCAGATGCGTGCCTCCTCCAGCGTGAAGGTTCTGGTACGCCCTGTACCCGCGGCTTTTCCAGGCGGCAGGTCGCCGTCACCCTTGGTCGCGAGATACTGGACTTGGGAGTGAGAGATGTTGCACAACTCTGCAATCTCCCCCGTTTTGAAAATCGGCGCGGTTTTTCTCGGCCGAGGCGCGAGAATAGTTTCGCGAAGTTCGTCCGTGAAAATGGTGACCCTTTCCGCGAACTGGGATATCTGCTCTAGCGGTACAGTTCGGTCGACTGCAGGAAGTTGGCTCGTTTTCACCATTTTGAGGTTTTTCCGGAAAATTCGAGAAAGCTCAGAATACAGGAAATGCTTGAGTTATGGCGCATAAGCCGCTGATCTTCAACGAAAGTTTCGGGAAAAACAACAAATTTGCTTAATTTTTGGGCAGCTTGGGGATGTCTTGGAAGGCACGTCCTGCCTAACCACGTCCGTGAGCAGGTGCGCTTCCTATAACCGACAGCACAAATGACCTCACCTTCCTCCCGGAATCCGCATTCCACAGGGGCAAAGGTGAGGTCATTTGTGCAGTTCCATAGAACAGGTGAGGTCTCCTGGAAAGCTTTCAGCACAACGAACCTCACCTTCCCTCAGTGCCCCGAGAAGGTAGGGCAGCGCCGAGCGTTACTGCACAATCAACCTCACCTACAACTCGACCTCGCCCAGGCGTGCCCTCAGAACCAGCCATACCCCGGAGTGACGGTTATACAGATTCGCAAAAGTGCGAATGAAGATGGGTCATCGCGACTGTGAGGGCATTTCGGGGCGGCCAACTGCCTTGCTGCAAGGCGTCAAGCGGGCACAATAACCCTCACCATGCCCAACTACGTGTCATCGGCTGTCACCAAGGTGAGATTCATTGTGCAAAGCGGCATGGATCGTCGTCGCACAAATAACCTCACCTTAGCGTCTTGCACAAATAACCTCACCTAGGCGTCAAGGTTCTAATCGGCGCAGTGTCGAGTCAAGGAACTGGCGCTACTCCTCAGACTGATTCGCCAAGCAGTGCAGGTGCTCTGCCAGATCTCCCGGGTCCGCTTGTCGCCCGCTTACATGATTGAACCAGCGACGCATAAATGGGTACTCTACCTTGGCCACCTCCCGAGGACTTCGCGCGGCGCTTCGATTCGCGAGTGGTTGCGTGCTGTGGGTTGGATGTTTTTGAAGTAAACAACCTAACCCACAAACAGAGAAACTCGATATTCTTATAAATCAGAGACTTAACCTTCAAAAGGTGCGGTTCAATGTGTCAAAGGTGAGGTTCTCTGTGTTGTCATGGTGAGGTTTACTGTGTGGGGACGGTGAGGTCTATTGCGCGCGTTGGTGAGGTTCCTTGTGCTGATACTTCGAAGGTGAGATGTATTGTGCGGCACCTGTGGAAAAGTCCGATCCGGCTAAGCAGTTCACGGGCGTGGCGCCTCAAACGGTAAACATGGGTGAGGTTCGTTGTGCGCCAGGTGAGGTTTGTTGTGCGCCTCAAATTCCGTTCGGCCGAACTCGCGACGCCAATGGGTGATGGTGAGGTTTGTTGTGTTGACAGGACCTCACCATCACATGCTAGAGTGCCCGAGCACAAAAAAACGAGCGGGGAAAGACGAGTATGTCGACGGACAATCCGGTGGAGGTCAACGCGAGGACGACGCCTCGCCAGATGGCGCTGGCATTGTTCGAGGATATGTTCGACCTCGGGATGCCCATCAGCGAGGCCAACCGCGAAATCGGCTATCAGCGCAATAACTTCTTCACCGAAATCGTCAACATGGGGTTAGCGGCACGACGGTTTCTAGATGCCGCCTATTTCATCGTCGCGCAAGATCCCGAGATTCCTGACCAATACGATGTCGAGCTGAACTACTTCAAGTGGTTGATGCGCTATGACAGCCGTAACCTCAAGCATCTTCGAACCATCGCGGACGAAGCACAGAACGCCAAGATCCGGGTCACCAATACCCCATCGGACCGTGAGCCCGATGAGAACGATATCTGGATCCAGGTTCAGCTCATCGGCATGGTGGCCATGCACCGCGGACGCATCCGCTTCGATGTCCACCATAGCCTGATTCCCCATATTCGAGACCCCCGCAAGTCTCACTGGCTCAGCCTTCGCATCTCAACGGCTTTCACCCGCAGTCTCGCCCGCGCGATCTATGACAAGGTCTTGCCAAGCGTGCCCAACGGGCGTACGGACTGGATCAGGCTTGAGGAAATGCGCACCTGGCCAGGCAAGATGGGGGCGAACGCGAACATCTTCAAATACTTCAAGCGCGACTGGTTGGAGCCGGCGGTCCGCGAAATCAATGAGATCTCGGACATCGAACTCAGCTATGAGACCAAGACGGAGTCGACGTCCTCCAAGAAAGTCGATCGGATTCGCTTTCTCCTGAAACGCAAGGACACCGCCGACGCCGTAATGGCAAGCCTGTCCGATGCCAGCCAGATCTATAAGATCCTGAAGGACGAGTTCAACCTCTCCACACGCCAGTTCGGCGAGATCTCCGAGAATCGCGAGACATGGAACGACGATCGCATCCTGCAGGCAATCGAGTACACGCGGTTCAAACTCAATCGCGGCCAGATCAAGAAGAGTCCCGCCGGCTATTTGATGAAAGCCCTACGCGACAACTGGAGGATGTCCGACGCTGAACGGACGATGGTTCAGGTGCAGACCAAGCTGCTTGTCGAGGAAGAGCAGAAGGAAGCCGCGAAGATCGCGGTCAAGACAAGCGTGGAGCGCAGTGTCGCCTCGCGTGATGACGAGACCCGCGCTCGCATGAACGAAGAGTCGCGCCAGGGCCGCGAGCACTTCGGTGCGGCCGATACCAAAGCGCGACAGGAGTTTGCACGGGCATGGCTGGCCTCGCGCGAGGGCAAGCTCGTGCTGAAGCGGATGAAGCTGGACGCCTCGTCCGTGTCAGAAGAAGTGATCTTGGCCAACTCGGAGTTGGCATGGTATCTGGGCCAATTCGTATTTGGGCGCATGGCCGCGTCACGTGCCTGAGGGTCGCCGATTTCCTACTTTGCCGTAACTATTGCCTCCCACGGAACAGGTTGGTGGTAGACCTCTGAGACAATGCAGGCCCTCCCATGAATCGTGGGGCGCCGCCGCCACGCGGATCTCTTAGCCCCAGTATGCGAATCCCGGCGCAGTTTTACCAGGGCGAGCCAGTCACTATCGCATTCCCCATAGGAAGACGTCGAACGGGCCGCCGCGCAAATCGTCGAGCGGGCGGTGGAGCAGGTCGATTTACCCCATGGCAACGATCCGGATGATGACGATGCTCCCGATGCCGCCAAGCATCGCTGTCATCGTGGACCACGCTCTGCTCCCTGACCGGATGTATGCCGCACGGCACGCCAGCCAGACAGGCCAGCGATAAGCCATCCCAGCGGCAAGAGGCCTTCGAGGCGTAAGCGCGACGATACTTCCGGGCATTGGTTGCCGGCTCCTCTTGTCTCCTTGCGGGCCGCGTCATCGCGGCTTGCTGTTTGTCATGGCGGACTGTCAAGCCAATCCTATATTGGACAAAATGCCGATCGTGCTGCGCGATGCACCGCGATGCTCTCGCTAACAGGAGGGAAAGATGAACGACATCCAATCCGATCTATCCATGCGCAAGGACGCATTGGTACGCGACGTCGATACGCTGATGGCCGACGTACAGGCACTGCTTCATGATGTCAAAGCCGAGACTGGCGTAGGAGCCAGCCTTGAGCGCCACGCGCTCAAGGCCCGGCAGCGCGCGCTGCAGGAGCGCCTCGTTTCGCTGCGCGAAGACAGCCGCGCCAAAGTCTCCGAGTGGGCGACAACAACCGATCGCTACGTTCACGAGCATCCCTGGCAAAGCATGGGGACCGTGGCCGCCATCGCGGCAACCACAGGCGCTATCGTCGCGCTGGCTGCCAGCCACCGTTAGGGATTCGTGACTGCGGCGCCGGCGCGGCCGTGGCACCTGATAGTCCCGCATGGGGCACATGGTGTTGGCCATGCCGGCAAACGATACCAGCCCCTTGCGGAAGCCTCCGATCTGAGGGGTGACACATCTGGGCGGCAATACGGCAACTGTATCTGCCAAATCCGCCTGCCCTTGCGCGATACGCTGTGCGATCTGCCTGCGTGCGACCCGCAAGATGTTTATGGGGGAGGCCAGTCGTGAAAGGACTGACAAAGGAAGAATTGGGGAAGCTGGCGGCACAAATGGACGCTGAAGAGTCGCGTATCCGTGCTATCGCCGGAACTGCGGATTCGCCAGTGGTGACGCCAACACAACGTGAACACCTTGATGATGGTGAAGTGGCAGACGTAAAGACCGTGCAGCGCCAGGGCGACGCCATGCTGAAACACTATCGTATGCAACTGGCCGACATTGAGGCCGCCCAGTCACGGATGAGGAGCGGTCAGTATGGCGTTTGTGTCGACTGTCAGCAGGCCATCCCATTCCCACGCTTGCTCGCGTGCCCAACGGCCATGCGCTGCACGCCATGCCAGAATCTCCACGAACAGCCCATCACCGCCAGGCGCTGTAGTCACGACTATTCATCGCCGAGCTGACTTACTCGTTCCTGAGATCAATGCCGAAACCGCCAGCCAGTTCACAATCGATGATCCCGGCGGCGTAGGCAAAAAGCCAGTCCTCTGCTTCCTGCGGCGTTGCGGGCGGGCGGGCCCAGTCGGGCGTAAAGCGGATGCCCATGTCCTCGTTGCGTGTGGAGATCTGGACGCGCCCATTTGGCTTGCCCTGCTCAATCACGTCCGGCACGAACAAGGTAACGCGAAATCCCTTGTAAGAGCGCTTTTTTTCGAGCATTTCAGCCTCCGGCAATTTACGCAGGTCCGTGGCCGAGCTCCTGTGGCCGGGGTGGTCCCCAGCACTTTACGAATCGCCCGAGCGCTGGACATTCTTAAGCTCACGATATAGCGAGGCGCTGCTAATGCCTAGTAATGTCGCGTCCTGTACCGAGTTTCAGCAACAGGAACATCGGGATCATAGTGGAGCGGGCAGCCGATTTTGACCTAAACTGAAAAGTTCCGTCGCGCGCTTAGCGGCCGCTTTGGCGCTATGTAAATTCGCTGGTAGGCGCGGGCGAATGACAATGGGACGGGCAACACACTGTCATCTGCTGTCTGAATTGGCATGCGCCGCGTTCAATGCGCGCATGCCCCCAGCCTGGCCGCGCTGGGCACGTCGGCCGTGCAAGTCGATGAACGGGTGGTGGCTGCCGGCCGGAGTGCAGTGGCTGCGAGAAGCCGATCAACTGCCAGAATCCGGCTTGCGCCGCGAAGCGGGAGAGGTCGAATTGACCGGCAACTTCCTTTCCACCTTCGGTTGCTGGCTGCGCAACCGATCAACAGATGCCGGCCGCTCGCGGGCCTGGCTCGATTGGCAACTGCGCTGCGCAGAGCCTCTGGCCTTGCACCGTCCTGGCAATACCGGGGCCCGGCCGGGATGGACACGATCCCCCACGCCTTGATGGCGCGCAGGTAGCACAGTTGCACAAGAGGTTCGCTTAGTCGAAGGCTCTGTCACCGAGTAGTCCTGTCGGGTCGATCGAAAGCCATCCTCGCTCACCGAAATGGATGCAACGAGGGGCGCTGCAAAGCGCGACGCGTGCAATTTGCACACGACTGAGCATGCGCGCTCGTTTAGAACAGTATCGTGAACGAGACTATCCGACGTTGATTGTCTCTACCCGAACAGTACTCGAGTCACGCGGAAGTCGACATTCTGTTCGAGCAGGTGGGTGGCGAAGCTGTGTCGCAGCATATGCATGGATACGCGCTTATCAATCTGTGCATCCTGGGCGGCGGCATGGATGGCGCGATTGAGTTTGACGGACACTGATCGGCTCGATCGGATTGAGGCCCGGGAACAGCCAGGCACCGGCGAGCCCGCTTCCTACCCCTATGCGCTGGCCAATACGACCCTTCAGGTCAGAGGGAGCAGCGCAATAGGAGGAGCAGTGCCCATCCCGACGTCCACGAGTATCAAATCGATGCAACGACCTGCATTGCGGCTCACTTCGTCTTGCGATGCGCGGCTTCGCGAGCGACTTCGGTGACCAGTTCACGCAACCACTGGTGCGCAGCATCATGGCGGTAGCGAACATGCCAGGCCATATCCACCGGGAATGTCCCGAGGTCCACTGGCGCGGCCAGGACCTTCAGCCGCACATCGCTCGCAAGGTGGCGACAGATCAGGGCAGGTAGCGTCGCGCAGTAGTCCGTCGCGGCAACAAGTTCTGGAATGGCCATGAAGTGCGTGACCGATATCGCTACCTCGCGGCGAAGGCCGTGGCGCTGAAGTGTCTGGAAAAGGCCTGCGCGCAGGCGGCCGGGTGGCAAAACATTGACGTGCTTGAGCTGCTCGTACTGCTGCTTGGACATTCGCTTGTGTACATGCGGATGGTCAGACCGCACCACGCACGCAAGGCCGTCTTCCATCAGGGGCTGCACCACAAGGTTGTCGGGCGGGTCGACAATGCGGCCCAGCACCAACGCCGTCGCGCCGGAGCCTACGCCGGTCTCGGCCAAGTCCGTGCCGAACGGCACCAGCCGCAGCCGAATTCCCGGTGCTCGCTCACTCAATCGCGTGACAATTCCAGGCAACAGCACGAACTCGACGTAGCTGCTCGGCGCCAGTATGAACAGACGTTCCGCCTTGGTCGGGTCAAAGCCCTGCTGACCCAGTACCAGCTCATCCAGTTGGCCGACCGCAGCGGCGATGCCAGGCGCGAGCGATTCGGCCTTCTCCGTCGGCTGCATGCCGTACCGCTCGCGAATGAACAGGGGGTCCTGCAGCAAGTCCCGCAGTCTCGCCAGGGCATTGGATAGCGCCGGTTGCGTCATCCCTAGTCTCTCGGCTGCACGCGTGACGTTTCGCTCTTCCATGAGCGTCAGGAATACGGGCAAGAGGTTGAGGTCGTAGCGCATCCAGATATATTGGCAGGGATATAACTAGAATCCAATAAATAAATTGGATGAATGGAACGGCCGCGCACATACTGCATTGCAACGAGGGGTTGCTCTCCTATCTGGCAGACGGGGTTGCAGCACTTCTTCCATACCGCATTCGCACACAGCCACTGGAGCCGCCATGTTTACCGAACCTCTTTTCTCCGCCTCCCGCCTGGGCGCTATCGATGTCCGCAACCGCATTGCCATGGCGCCGCTTACACGGTCGCGCGCGGGCATGGACGGTGTCCAGACGCCGCTGGCCATCGATTACTACGCACAGAGGGCGTCGGCGGGCTTGATCATCACCGAGGCAACCAACATCTCTCGCCAGGGCCGTGGCTACGCTTACACGCCCGGCATCTACACCGATGCGCACGTGGACGCCTGGGCACCCGTGACAGACGCCGTCCATGCCGCGGGTGGCCGCATCGTGATGCAGTTGTGGCATGTGGGGCGCATGTCACATGTGAGCTTGCAGGAAGGCGGCGCTGCGCCCGTGGCGCCCTCCGCCATCCAGGCCAGCGGCAGCGTCTTTACGGAAGCCGGACACCTGCCGCCGTCGATGCCGCGCGCGCTCGCCACCGAGGAGATCGCCGGCATTGTGGAAGACTACCGAAAGGCCGCGCGTCGCGCGAAGGACGCCGGGTTCGATGGCGTGGAAGTGCACGCAGCCAACGGCTACCTCCTGGAGCAATTCCTGCGCGACAGCACGAACCACCGCGAAGACCGCTATGGCGGCTCCATCGAGAACCGCGCGCGCTTGTCGTTGGAAGTGGTGGAAGCTGTCGCCCAGGTTTGGGGAGCCGATCGTGTTGGGCTTCGCCTTTCCCCCCTTTCGACCGCAGTCGGGGACACGCCGCTGGACAGCACGCCGATGGAAACGCACGGCTACCTGGTTCGCCGGCTCGGCGAGATGGGACTGGCTTACCTGCATGTCGTCGAGGGACAGCTACACGGCCGCAACGGCGCCGCGACGTTCGACGTGCAAGGCCTTCGCGCGGCCTTTGGCGGCGCCTACATCGCCAACAACGGATACGACCGACAGCGCGCTCTAAACGCGACCGCTTCCGGTCACGCAGACATGATCGCCTTTGGCAAGCCCTTCATTGGAAATCCCGACCTTGTCGAGCGATTGCAATTGGACGTGCCTTTGTATGAGGCACCAGCAGCTACCTTCTTTGGGGGCGGTGCGGAAGGTTACACCATGCTGGAACGGGCCTAAGCGGGGCCAGCATGCTGGCTGGCCGGCGCCTTACGACCGAGGGTGTGTGAAAACGTTTCGATCACCTAGACTGGATCAACGCATTCAGATTGGGGGACCGGATGAAGCGATTCATAGAGGGAGAAGACCGCAAGCAAGCAAGCTACGCTGCTTCCAGAATGCCTCGATGATTTCATCGCCGAGGATAACCCCACCAGGATCATCGACGCGTTCGTTGAAGAGTTGGATCTCGAGTCGCCCGGGTTCGAAGGTGCCAATCCTTCGACTACCGGTCGCCCCTCATATCATCCTGCCGTCCTGTTGAAGATATACATCTATGGCTACCTGAATCGGGTCCAGTCTAGTCGCCGCCTGGAGCGCGAATGCCAGCGCAATATTGAACTGATGTGGCTCACCGGCCGTTTGGCGCCGGACTTCAAGACGATTGCAGACTTCCGCCGGGATAACAGCACAGGCAATTCGCAATGTCTGCCGTCGTTTCGTAGTTCTGTGCCGCGATTTAAAGTTGTTCTCGCAGTCGCTAGTCGCCATCGACGGCAGCAAGTTCAAAGCGGTCAACACGCGTGACCGCAATTTCACGGCGGGCAAGGTCGACAAGCGCCAGCAGCAAATCGAGGAAAGCATCCAGCGGTATCTCAGCGCACTGGAGACCGCGGATCGCACGCAGCCGGCGGAACTGGAACTCAAGACAGCTCGACTGCGCGAGAAGATTGCGCAACTGCGCCAGCAGATGCATCGCCTTGACCAGATAAAGGAAGAGCTCAAGACACTGCCAGACGGTCAGATCTCGCTGACCGATCCTGATCCGCGCTCGATGGCGACAAGTGGCAAGGGCTCCAGAATGGTCGGCTACAACGTACAGATGGCCGTAGATGCCAAGCACCATCTAATCGTCGCGCATGAGGTCACTAACACAGGCAGTGATCGTGCGCAGCTCAGCTCGATGGCTCAAGCCGCTCGCGATGCGATGGGTAAGGTCAAGCTTAGAGCCATCGCTGATCGTGGCTACTTCAGTGCGCAGGAGATCAAGGCGTGCGCCGATACGGGCATCGCTGCCATCTTGCCTAAGCCCACGACATCCAGCGCGAAGGCGGGAGGTCGGTTTGATAGGGCGGACTTCATCTACATTGCCCGAGACGACGAGTATCAATGTCCCGCTGGTGAACGCGCGATCTACCGCTTCACCAGAGAGGAACATGGACTGCGGCTACGCCGCTATTGGAGCAGTGCTTGCCCTCAGTGCGCCATGAGGTCGCAGTGCACGCCAAGTCCCTACCGGCGCATATCAGATGGGAGCATGAGGAAGTGCTAGAGGCCGTCCAGCGCCGGCTCGATAGGACGCCGGATGCAATGACGGTTCGGAGGCGAACCGTCGAGCATGTCTTCGGAACCTTCAAACATTGGATGGGCTACACGCACTTCCTGACACGCAGGCTACCGAATGTAGGCACTGAAATGAGCCTGCATGTTCTGGCGTATAACCTCAAGCGAGTGCTTAGGATTCTCGGGTTCTCGAAAACAATGAAGGCAATGCGCCTGGCGGGTGCATAAGCACCCATTTGAGCACCAAAAAAAAGGCTGAAAATAGCCTTCAAAGGACAATTTACGTTGCCGGCGCCGTGTTGACGTCGTCCCGACCGACTTGACTGAGAATCCGATCGATCAGGCCAAGCACTGGAAGGAACGCGCGTTGTGCGGCTCGAGAGACGTTTCCACACGGCCTCGACCCATTCCAGACTTTGGCGCCACCTCACAGCTTTTCGCTCAGCACCCATAGATCTTCTTCAAGTCACCTCGCTTATTTTCAGCGAAGAAGTTGCGCCAGAGTAGGAATTGGACAGAGCAGTCATTCGACGTTCTTCGCTCGGCCCTTCTCCGACGGTCGGCCGGTCCAGTTGTTCTGACTGAAGTCGCGACAAGAGCGGTCGCCCGGGTCGGTGTTGCGACCGTCGCTCGCAAGTTGCGATGCCGGGTTTTGGCAGACGATCCGGTGGCAATGCAGGAGATCAGGCTTATGTTGTCGGATCAGGCAATGAAGAGGCGAACGACAGATTGCTCCCGCAAGACCGCGAGATGCTCACGCTTGCCTCGAGCAGCGCTTTGATTGCCTTTGTCTTGATGCGCCGGACATCTGGGCTTGCGCCGATTAGCGTCAGACACGCGACTGCCTCGTTCTGAACATCGAGAATCGGCGCGCTCATGGCTGACAGTCCTGGGATGAGAACCGATTCCGCTTCGTCGTATCCGACTCGCCGGATCGTCGAAAGACGCTCAAGCAACTTCACTGGGGGCTGTTCATGGTTCTTCGAAACGGCCATCTCGATCAGGTCATCCCTGACCTGATCGGGGGTGAAGGCGAGCAGTACGCGGCCCGTGGCCGAGTTCGTTAATTGGAATGTCGAGCCCACCGATAGCGTTGTAATGAACGGCACATAGCTGCGTTCCCATCGCACGATAGTGGGGCCGCGATCGCCGAGCACACACAGGAGGGCGGGCAATCCCGTGCTAGAAACTAGCTGTGGCATCGCTTCGCTGGCGAGGCGCAGGTGATCAACACGGGCGAGGGCGGACGCGCCGATGCGTACCGCCGTCGGCCCAAGGTCGTAGAGACCGGTGACTTCATCCTGTACTGCGAGACCGCTTGCCATCAGGCTTGCGAGGTAGCGATGCGCGAGGCTGTTTGGCATGCCGATGGCGCGCGCCAGATCTCGGAGGGGTGTCGCCTTACCCGCCTCGACAAGCGCAAGAAGAACCTCCGTCGGCCGACTGAATCCGGCGCCGTCCTCCGCCATTGCCGGCAGCAGTCGGTGGCAGGTCGTCCGCCGACACCGCCGATGGTTCTGCGATGGTTTTTTTTGCTTTTGTCAAAGCCGTCGATACTCCTCTCGGAAGGGGGGCGAACCTCGGATTCAGGGTGCGCAAACGACTTTTGAGTTTATCACGGGCGATGACACGGCAATTCAGCCAGCTCCGGGCAAGCAGATGACGCGCGCATCGGCATTGCGGAGGCGGAGCGGCAAAATGCGCTGATAGTCCGTGGAGGTGTACCAGGCTTCGGCCTGCTCAGGGCTCTCGAACTCCAGAACCACAAACGTCCCGGTTTTGGCGTCGCCCTCGAGGATGTTGGGCGTACTCGCCACGGCAAGGGAGCAGCAGTTCATGGCGGCAGATCTCGACGCCGCGCTCGCGGCGGGTGCCATCGGCATGTCCACCGGGCTTTATTACCCGCCTGCCAGGGCGGCGGACACCGCCGAAGTGATCGCGGTCGGCGCGCCGCTGACCAATGCCCAGGGCATCATCACGATGCATATCCGGGATGAGGGCGACGCCATCGTCGACGCATTGACCGAAGCGCTGCAGATCGGCCATGCGCTCGGCATCGAGACCGTACTGTCCCACCACAAGCTGGTCGGCAAGGCCAATCACGGGCGATCCGTGGAAACGCTGGCCATGATCGAAGCTGCCGGCAGGAAGCAGTCGGTCTGCCTGGACTGCTACCCGTACAACGCATCGTCAACCATGCTGCTGCCGGCGAGGATTGCACAGTCCGATGATGTCCGGGTGACATGGTCCAAGGCCGATCCCAGGGCAGCCGGGCGGTCACTGTTTGCATTGGCGCGGGAGCGGGGGACATCGCCCGAGGCGCTTGCCGAGGCCCTGCAACCAGCGGGCGCCATCTATTTCGCCATGAGCGAAGACGATGTGAGCCGCATCCTCCGGTACCCGGCCACGATGGTCGGTTCCGATGGCTTGGCACATGACGTGAGTCCGCATCCTCGACTTTGGGGAACCTTTCCTCGCGTACTGGGCCACTATGCGCGAGATCGGGGGCTCTTTTCGCTGGACATCGCCGTCCACAAGATGACCGGGCTGAGCGCGGGTCGCTTTGGCCTTGCCGGGCGAGGTATCGTCGCTGAGAACCACTATGCCGATATTGTCGTGTTCGACGAGCAATCGGTGGGCGACTCGGCGACATTTGACCAGCCGACAGCAGTGAGTACTGGTATCAAGGCGGTGTTCGTTAACGGAAAGCTGGCCTGTCAGGACGGCGAGTCCAAGGACCTGCACGCCGGCAGTGTGCTGCGACACCGGCGCGCAACATAGAACGTGTGGTGCATCAAGGTCCGGGCTCGCCGCCCGGTCCCCGTCACAGATCGTGATACGCCCATTCCATTCCATTCAATGGTCTGGCAGCCATAGGGTATGGGTGATCCCAAGCGCTGACGCCGTAGCGAGGCGGCTGCGCAAAGAGCAGGCGAGATCTTGCACGAGTGCGCTGACGCTGCTCCGTGGATCAAGTACCAGATGACCCGCCTCGGGTTGACCTACGAATATCTCATGATGGCAGGCTGTTTCGCGGTGCCCGGCGTGGCTAGAGGCCCTGCCTCAGGAGGCATCCCGATTCCGGGCCGCCGGTCGTCACGCCTGGGATGGCGCTGAAGATCTGCCAAATTAGATGCAGCGCGCCGTCAATGCCGGGCAGCCGATTGAGCATTTCCGCGTCGTGCGAAAGGAATAGCTCGGGCCGAAGCGTTCCCGACCCTAACCCGTCATCCAATCTTCGGCGCCGTCAACGACCGCTGACAAGCAACTTCCGCCACTTGCCACATTGCTTTCACACGCCGACTTCGCCGACCTCGCTGGCTATGAAGTGCCTGTTCACGCAGACATTCCTCATCAAGAAGTTATCTTCCTCGACGAGACCGACCCCATGTCCTCTCCGATGAAGGAAACCACCGGTTGAATCCACACCGATGAACGGACGGTGGCAGGGAGCCACCACAACGACGGCAACTGCCCAGGAGCGCGCATGTGTCTGCCAAGTTCCGGTCAGTTCCCGTGCGCACCATGTGCACGCATGTTTTCCAGCCACCGGATACGTGTCCTCTCGTTGGCAAAGGTAAGCCCATACAGGTTCTCGCGGATCGGCCTTATCCCGGCGAAACTCAGCATACTTCGCTCGAAGCCGCGGACTCCGTATGCGCCAAAGTACCAGCGATACAGCAGCGCCGGCATTCCCATGGTCACGATGATGCGTGCCGAGCGGCCGGCGAGCAGTCGTCTGGGGAACCCTTTCTCCTTGTAATCCATGGCAAATCCGGGCCGAAAGATGTGTTCGAGAAAACCCTTGAATAGCGCCGGCATGGTTCCGTGCCATAGCGGAAACAGGAAAACCCAATGCTCCGCCCAGCGCATGTCCTCCCTTGGCCGCTCCAATGCTGGAGGCAGTGTGCCAGTCTCGAACTCAGCCTGCGTGCGAAGCAGCGGGAAGTCGAGCTTCGCCACCTCGATGCGCCGTACGCCGTGCCCTGCCGTGGTCGCGCCTTGAGCGTAGGCGTCCGCCAGCGCATGCAGCAAGCGCTGGCCCGATGGGTCTGGATGCCCCTGGATGATCACGATGCGCTTGGACATGTTGCGGGCGAAGCTGTTCGGAAGGCCAGCGGTACGACGCACTAAGGCACGCCGTGCCAGAGGGCAAGCCTCACGGCCAACGGGTCGTCTACCACGGCAGACGGCGTGTCGAAGCGCATCGTTGACCTGTGGACCGGATCGTAGGTGGGCCAGCCGCAATCGCCGTTGACCGCGAACGCAACCCAGGCCCGGTGCATCGCGTCGGCGAGTGACTGTGGTGGTGTTGGGCCGACCAGCGCCTCTGCTCCGGGGCCCAGAGTATCGAAGATGAATGGTATCTCCACCCCATGCGCCGCGCCCAGACGACCTCCCAACTGCGGCGAACGCCAGGCGAACTCATACATGTACGTCGAGACCCGGGCATTCGCCGCGTGGGCGTCTGCGAGTCGAACGGCAGGGATGCGCCAGTACCAATCCGTCTGGATTTCCGAGAACAGCTCACCAGCGGTGGCCGTGGGATGTGCTGCGCGGTAGCCGCTCAGGCCTCCGGCCGACAGGCCGTACGCGGCCACCAGCGCCAGGAGGGAGGCCTCGGTAATGCGATCTATGGCTCCGCTGGGGACCAGGAAGAGCCGGGTCTCCTCGGTATTCGAACCGACCAACAGTGCTGTGTTCGCGGCCGCTCCCGCGCGAATGGCGTCGATTGGGGGGGCAGGAAGAATTGCTCCATCGACCGTAGGCGCCCACGGGAGGCTGCTAAGCGCAACCTCCCCCCAGAAAGCCGGGTCCGGATCGGCAGTCAGTTCCTCGCGCAATTGCGCCTGTGCCTGCAGAACCTGCGCGGGCGTGGTTGAGGCAATCGCCTCCCTGGTGGGATCGACCTTCAGGAGCGCCGCCAGCCTGTGGCCAATGCGTTTCGCCGTGGCGGCCGAAGTGACATGGGGTGTGTTTCCGCTTTCCACGATTGCCCGCCGAAACAACCCTTGCGCGCGTGGCACGGTAAGGAGGGTTGCGACGCTCATCCCGCCGGCCGACTGCCCAAAAATAGTGACCTGACCTGGGTCCCCGCCAAATGCATCAATATTCTGCTGCACCCACTCGAGCGCGGCGATCTGGTCAAGTAGTCCGAGATTGGCGAGACCGTCGCCAAGATACAGGAAGCCCTCCGCGCCCACCCTGTAGTTGATCGTGACGCACACCACCCCGTCGCGCGCGAAGTGGCGGCCGTCATAGATAGGGGTAGCCCCGGTTGCATGGAACTCGAACATCCCACCGGGAATCCAGACCAACACCGGGCGCCCGGGTGTTCCGGGTTCAGGCGTCCAGATGTTGAGCGTTAGGCAATCCTCGCCGCCGCCAACGAGTTCTCCGAGTGCCTCCGCGATGCCGGGCGGGTACGCAATCTGTGGCGATTTCGGCCCAAACGAGAGCGCATCCCGCACGCCAGGCCAGGGTGCTGCGGATTGCGGCAGCCGCAGCCTGTTCATGCCGAACGGTGGGGCAGCATATGGGATGCCCTTGAACGCGTACACGCCATCGCAGCGGAGGCCTCGCACCTTGCCAAGACGCGTTTCGACAATCGGGTACATGGCCGGCTCCCCCGAAAGGTTGGCACTTGGATAGTGAATAGTCATGAAGGGCCGTGGCTGCTTTGCGCTGCATCAAGAGAAAGCGAGTCCTGGATGTCCCCCGCTCCGACATCGGCCGCGTTTCAAGGCGGGAACCGCGCTTCGCACCGTTTTGAAAAACGGCACGCAGATTCTTGGTCCGTCGATAGATCAGTGATGCTCTTTGGTGCGTCGGATGGAATGCATTCTGTAGGCTGAATCGTCAAGGCCAACCCCGTTGACTTAGGTCAACAGCGCTGGCGAGATAGCACCTAGTTTTAATGCAGAGGCTGCGTACATACGAGCGGCTAGTCTCAAGGCTTTGTCGCTATGTGTCGCCGATCTGCGACGTTGTTGTGGTACGAGACGGATACTCTCCAACGCTATGAAACACATGCGCATCATAGTCACCAACTACGGCGGGCCCGATGCGCTTCACGTAGTGGAGGAGGAATGCCCCGAACCCAAGGCCGGCGAAGTGCGGGTGAGGGTGCTGGCAGCAGGTGTGGGCCAACCCGACCTAATGATGCGCGAGGGCTTTCACCCCGAAACGCCCCCGCTGCCTTTTACGCCCGGTTGGGATCTGGTCGGCATGGTGGATAAACTAGGCAGTGGGGTCTCCGGGGTTGAACCCGGTCAGATCATTGCAGCCTTGCCGATCAGCGGCGCATACGCCGAGTTCGTCTGCCTGGCTGAGCGCGAACTGGTTCCCGTGCCTCCGGGAGTGGACGTGGCCGAGGCTGTCAGCCTCGTACTGAACTACGTTACTGCGTACCAGATGTTACATCGCTGCGCCAAAGTCGAGCCGGGTCAGCAGGTCTTGATTCACGGTGCGGCGGGCGGAGTTGGCTCGGCACTATTGCAGCTTGGGCGGCTCGCCGGGCTGCAAATGTACGGGACCTGTTCATCGCAAGATGCGATGGCGGTTTCTGGCCTGGGCGGCATACCCATTGACTATCAAAGGCTTGATTTCGTGGAAGAGATACGGCGCCTGACGGGTGACGGCGTAGACGTCGTCTTCGACGGCATCGGCGGCAGCAACATCTGGCGTTCCCGCGACGCTCTCCATCCCCGCGGGAAAGTCGTAGCCTATGGCCTTACTGCCTCGCTACGTGGGGGACGCCTGGCATCAGGTCGCTCGGGGCGCCGTAACCGTTTCCAGCGACTTGCGATTTTCGGTGTGTGTATTGTTGGAGGCTGGCTCCTCCCGGGCCGGAAGCGGGTGGTCCCCTACAGCATTCAATGGCTCAAGCGGATGAAACCGGCATTGTTCCGGCAGGACTTGACTGTTCTGCTGGACCTACTTCAACAAGAGAGAATCAAGCCGCTGATTGCTCGGAAATTCTCTCTTAGCGAGGCAAAACTTGCGCACGAGTTGCTCGGCGAGAAAGGCGTGGCCGGCAAAATCGTGCTCATGACCAACGAGGCGTTGATGGGGTGACCGACGCCAAGCTCGAAAACTCGCAAGTCAGGATTGGCCTGACTGAGGCGGAAAGGGCGAGCATGTAACGCTGGCCTGCCGCAACTACAGACTTCCGTTTCCGACCCGTTTGAGCCAGTCAGTTTCCGATCCGGGGTGACCGAGATGGTTCATGAAACGGACACTCAACAGCATGCCGGATTGGGTGTCGTCGATGGCTCCCTCGGAACAACAATATTCCGCGAAGACGAATCACGGACAGCAAGCAGCTAATCTGCTGCACACATGATTGTGTGCTTAAGCGCCCGCACTCTGTAGATGAGAGGATGAGTGTTGCACGGCCGGTTGGAGATCGCTCATATCGTGATGGTCGAACGCCTTCCGCTTCTCGGCTGCGTCATCAATAGCGCAGCGGAATCATTGTCTTTCCGAATCGGTATTGGCCTTGAGTCTCCAACCTTGCGATCATTCTCTCCTGCATTACCGACTTAAGTAAACAGGAGACACACCATGGCAGGATGCCGAGGCCCGGTAACTACTTTTCTCGCAGGCCTTACGCTTGCCGTTGTGCCGTTGTGCCGTTGTGCCGTTGTGCCGTTGTGCCGCTTGCCGCGCTTGCGGCACCATACCCTGACAAGCCTATCCGGCTGATCGTCACCTTTGTACCCGGTGGCGGCGCAGATATCGTCGGGCGTTACATCGCCGACAAGCTATCGCGCTCCCTAGGCCAGCCGGTCATTGTCGAGAACCGGCCCGGGGCCGGCGGACAGATCGGTGTCAATGCCGGCAGGGGCTCGGCCCCTGACGGATATACGCTGACCCTGGTTTCCTCCAGCTATACCGTCAATCCCGGCCTGTACAGCCTTAAGTACGATCCTGTGGCAGACGTGACTCCTATCGTCCAAGTATCGAAGGGGCCGCTGATCCTGGTCTCGCATGCGGATTTCGCGCCGCGCAATGTCGCGGAGATCATTTCGCTAGCGCGCGCCAAGCCCGGTTTGCTGACCTTCGCCTCCTCCGGAGCCGGCAGCGTAATCCATCTTGCGGGCGAGCGCTTCGGTGCCAATGCAAAGGTTGAGTTGCGCCATATTCCCTACAAAGGCGGCGGCGCGGCACTGAACGACGTGGTTTCCAAGCAGGTCGACTTGTACTTTGCCGCCAGCGCCAGCGCGCTGCCATTGATCAAGGCCGGCAAGCTGAAGGCCTATGCGGTGACGTCTTCCGAGCGGCTGCCAGCGCTGCCCGCGGTACCGACGGTAGCTGAAAGCGGTGTTCCGGGCTATGACGTTACGCTCTGGTACGGCATTGTCGGTCCCAAGGGGATGCCGGCCGATATAGTCAAGCGCGTCAATGGTGAGGTGAATCGCATCCTGGCACAGCCCGAGACGGCGACAAAGTTCGCTATCGATGGCGCCGCCCCGGCCGGCGGCACGCCACAGCAGTTTGCCTCGCTAATCGGCCGCGAAGTGAAGAACTGGTCGGAGATCGTGACGAAACTCGGGATCAAGCCTGACTAAGCTAGCCAGCCTAAGCCGGCAGGAAGGCTGACCGTGTTCCCCGCCAGCCCTATAACTGTCAGTCAGATTCCATATTGGAATTTACAGGGTGGCCTCGGTACAGTAGGCCGGACAAGGTCCAGGACGCCTTTGTCCTGACCGGTACACCGAGGGAGACTAGACCATGCGAGGCAACACGGAGCAGCAAGCGAAGGCAACATCGCGCGCTGGCGACAACCAAAGCGCAGTTCTGCGCTACGAAGTACCGCGCTCGGCGGCGATCTCCATCGAGGTCTATGAACTGGGTGCCGGACCGGCCATCGTCTTGCTGCCGTCGCTCGGCCGCGGCGCAACTGACATGCTGGAACTGGCCGAGCCGCTTGCTGCTGCCGGCTATCGCGTCTTCTGCCCGGAGCCGCGCGGCAATGGCCGCAGCGTCGGCCCCCTTGCCGACAAGACGTTGCACGACTGGGCAGGCGATATCGCAGCCGTGATCGAGCATGGCGGCCAGACGCCGGTCGTTATCGTCGGGCATGCCCATGGCAACTGGATCGCCCGCACCGTGGCCAGCGACCGGCCTGATTTGGTGCGCGCGCTGGTCCTGCTGGCCGGTTCGGCGGGCAAGGTGCCGAAGGACGTCGATGCCGTGCCGATTCCGCCTGAGGTGCGCGCCCAGATCGAGCGTTGCGGCGATACCAACCTGCCGGACGCGGTGCGTCTGGAAAGCCTGCGCGCGGTATTCTTCGCGCCGTGCAATGATCCTGCTCCCTGGCTGCAGGGCTGGAACACGGAGTTGATGACGATGCAGACGCTGGCGCAGAAGCGCACACCTGTAGATGACTTCTTCGCTGGCGGCAACGTGCCGATCCTTAATGTGCAGGCAGAATACGATGTGATTGCACCGCAGCGCTATGCCAATGTGCTGCGTGACTACCTCGGCGATCGCGTGACCAACCTCACCATCCGCGATGCCGCGCATGCCTTGCTGCCGGAGCGGCTGGACGAGGTTGTGGCGGCGATCATCGACTATGTGGCTGCGCTGTCTGCGGGGGCAAAGCGCGGTGGCATGAAGGCGCGTGATGCAGTTTAGTAGGCGATCGGTTCGCTCATCACTTCGCTCACGACCCGCATGACCAGATCGCTGGCCGCCTGCTCACGCCAGATTGCATAGAGCTGGATGTGACCAGCGGTCTGGCCGATCTCACGAAACACCACGCCTGGCAGCCCGGCGCGGGCGTAAGAGCGCGGCACCAGCGCCACGCCCAGGCCGAGCTTGACCATCTGGAAGGTGGTCAGTGGATTGCGCGCCGTATGTGCGATGACGGGACTGAAGCCGGCATGCAGGCATGAGGCGATCATGCCGTCGAACAACGCCGGCGCGTGCTCACGCGAGAATGCCACCAGTGGCACACCTTCGAGGTCGCGGAGCGCCAGCGCAGGCCTGGCGGCGAGTTCGTGGCCTTGGGGCACGACGATAGTGAAATACTCGGTGAAGATCGGGGCTTTGCCGAGGCCGCTGCGCGTCGGGATCGAATGCACGATGCCGATATCGAGCTTGCCCTGCATCACGGCATGCGCCTGGTCGGCCGAGCCCATGTCGGTCACGGCGATATGCAGCCCGGGGAAACGCTCTGCCATGCGGGTCAGGATGGTGGGGAGCACATGGAAGATGCCTGACGTCACCATGCCGATCTGCAGCGTGCCGATGTCGCCGGCCGCCGTGCGCCGCGCGGTAGTCACGGCTACGCGCACTTGGTCGAGCACGGTGCGGCAGTCTGCCTGGAAGGCACGGCCCGCGTCGGTCAGGCGGACTTCCCGGCGATTGCGCACCAACAGTTCCACTCCCATCTCGTCTTCCAGTGCCTTGATTTGCTGGGAGAGCGGTGGCTGCGACATGTGCAGCCGCACCGCGGCCTTGCTGAAGTTCAACTCATCCGCGACGGTCACGAAATAGAGCAGTTGCCGGAGTTCCATGGTGCTGATTTCCTTGCGAGACAGGGCACTAGGATAGCCGCAACCAACGCAGGTAGCGCAGTGCCGTGTCATATGCCAGTCCTATAACTCATGGAGCGAAACAGTATTGGACGGTCTGCCGGCCCGTCCCTACAGTGGCCTGCATAGCGCGGTGCCATGCGGATGGAAAAGGTCCGGACGCCTTTGCAAGCGCGTAAAAACCAAGGAGACAGCCATGAACAGGACTGGCAGGACAGGGCGGCGTGCGGCGCTGGGTGTGATCGGCGCGATGGCGATGATGATCGGATCGCAGCCGGTGGCGCTCGCGAGTGAGGCGTATCCCAATCGCCCGATCAAGATGATCATCCCTTACACCCCGGGCGGCTCGATCGATACAGTGGGGCGCCTGGTGGCTGCACAACTGCAGCGTCAGCTTGGGCAAGCGATCGTTATCGAGAACCGACCGGGTGCGTCGGGCATGATCGGGTCAGAGGCGGTGGCAAAGGCCTCGGCGGACGGCTATACGCTGCTCTTCAATGCCTCCAGCCAGGTGTACCTGCCGCTCGTCGCGAAGAACGCCCCGTACGACGCCATCAGGGATTTCACCCCGATCGCACAGGTAGGGCACGTGCCGCTGATCGTGGTCGCCAACACCAGCCTCCCAACCAGTTCGCTGCGCGACTTGGTCAAGCTGGCGAAAGCCAAGCCGCGGACCTACACCTGGGCCACCTCCGGGCTAGGCACCACCAGCCATCTGGCCGAGGAGATGATTCGCCACGCGTTCAAGCTGGAGATGGATATCGTGTCCTACAAGGGCGCCGTGCCGCAGTTGAATGACGTGATGGGCGGGCACGTGTCGGCGGCGGTGTCGCCGATGCCAGGCGCGTATCCGTTCGTCAAGGCGGGGCGGCTAAAAGTTCTGGCGGTCACCAGTAGCAAGCGTATCCCGCAGCTTCCAGCCGTGCCGACCGTTGCCGAGAGTGGCCTGCCTGGCTTTGAGCTGTTGTCGTGGTACGGGCTCTGGGGTCCCGCCAACCTGCCTGCGGACATCACCCGAAAGCTGTCGCAGGAGGTCAACAAGGCCGTGCGCGAAGCCAGCCTGAAGGCGCGCTTCGAGGAACTGGCCTTTGAAACCGTGCAGTCCACCCCGGAGCAGTTCAAGGTGGTGATCAAGGATGAGATCGACAAGGTCGCGGGCATTGTCAAGGCAGCCAGCATCCGTATCGATTGAGCGATGGACAGGGATAAGGACAAGCAAGCATGCATCAGCAAATGCAATCGATGGCCATCACCCGGGAACTTGCCGGATGGATCGCCGGCATCCGCAATGCCGACTTGCCGGACGGTGTGCGGCAGGCGGTCGGTGGACTCTCACTGGACACATTCGGCGCCGGCCTGACCGGGCATGACGAGCCCTGGTCGCGCGCCATCCGTGACTGGGCGGACGATGGTTACCTCGCTCCGCGCAGTGGCGGGGCACGCGCATGGGGCCGACCGGGCCGGTCGTACCGGGCCGCCGATGCCGCGCTGGTCAATGGCGCCGCTGCACACGCCTACGAGCTGGACGACTTCCACAATGCAAAGGTCCACCTGGGCGCGGTCGTACTGCCGGCGGTTTTCGCGTTGGCGGAGACGCTCGAGGTACCGCCCGAGCGGGTCGAAACCGCTATTGCCGTTGGCTACGAAACCATGATCCGCTGCTCACTAGCGTTGCAGCCGGCGCTGGCCAGGATGAAGGGATGGCATATGACCGCCGTGTGCGCGCCGCTGGGCGCGGCAGCGGCATCGGCGGTCATGCTGGGGCTCGACGCCGAGCGCACCGCGTGGGCGCTGGGTCTTGCTGGCACCCAGTCGGGCGGGCTGTTTGCGTTCGCTAGTGACGGCACGGATTCCAAGCGCTTCCATCCGGGGCGCGGCGCGCAAGCCGGCGTGATGGCAGCCGAACTCGCTGCGCGCGGCCTGACAGGCCCGACGCAGTTGTTCGAGACCGGGGACGGCGGCTGGCTCAAGGCGTTCTCGGAGTCGCCCAAACCGGAAAGGCTGCTGGACGGGCTGGGCAGCGACTGGCATATGGCCCGGACCAACTTCAAGCCTTATGCGTGCTGCGGCAGTGCACATGCGCATGTCGATTGTGCGCTGCGGCTGCGCGCCGACTGGGCGGGGCAGGGACCGATTCGCGTCGGCATGCCGACCGTTGTCGATGTGCAATGCGGTTACCACTACGCGCCGGGCAGTGTGCTGAACGCGCAGATGAGCGCTCGCTACGCGCTGGCGGTTGCGCTCTTGGATGGCGAGGTACTGCCGGCGCAGTTCGAGCAGACCCGCCTGGCCGACCCGCAGATCGTCGCGCTGGCCAACACGATCGAGATCGTACGCGACCCCGAACTCGACACGCTATACCCGGCCAGTTTCTGTGGCTGGGTGGAAATGATGTCGACGAACGGCGAGGCGCTGCGCGCGTACCAGGCCAACCCCTCGGGCTCCGCGGAGAATCCGGCGCGCATGGCAGCCATCCGGGACAAGTTTCGCGCCTTGACGGCGGACGTGCTGGCGCCCGCGCAGGCGGAGGTGCTGATCGACGCATTTGGCAAGCTGACGACGACGCCAGTGTGCCACATCCTGGCCGCCGCCGATTCCGTCGCCTGAAGCCAGGGCTACGCCTGCGGCACGCCGAGCGAACGCAGCGCGCGCTGCAGCACTGGCGAGCGGTTGTCGGGATTCCAGATCGCTGAATACTCGGCAATGGCGGGCTCGCCGGTGAGATCGCGCAAGGCCACGCCGGGCAGCGAAGCCTTGGCGAGCGTGGCCGGTACCAGCGCGATGCCGCGGCCCAGCCCTACCAGGCTGACCACTGACAGCAGATGTTTGGCGTAATGCCGGATATGCGGGCTGAAGCCGGCCTGGACGCAGGTGGAGGTCACCAGGTCGAAGTACGCCGGCGCACTGTCGCGCGGGATCGTGACAAAGGGCATCTCGGCCAGCCGCACCAGGTCGATGCGCTTGCGTTTGGCGTACGGGTGCGATGCGGGCAAGGCCACCACCAGCCGCTCCTTGTGGATGACATGGGCGCGAAGCTCGCCTGGGGGCGTGCCGATCTGCGCGAACCCCAGGTCGATGCGGTCGCGCTGCAGCGCATCGACCTGCTCGGCGGTGCTGGTCTCCTCCCAGGTGATATCGATCTCGCCGATATCCTGCTCGAACTTTTGCACGATGCGCTCGACGTTCATGTACAGCACTGCCGCGACGAAGCCGATGCGCAGGTGGCCGGTCTCGCCGTGCTCGGCCTTGCGCACCGCCTCGACGGTGGCGTCGAGCTGGTTGAGCATGCGGCGCGCTTCACGTACCAGCGCCGAGCCGGCCGGCGTCAGCCGCACCGTGCGCCGGTTGCGATCGAAAAGCAGCACGCCGAGGTCTTCTTCGAGCTGCTGGATGTGCTTGGTCAGCGGCGGCTGCGAGATCAGCAGGCGCTGGGCCGCGCGGCCGAAGTGAAGCTCCTCGGCGAGCACGAGGAAGAGTCGGAGGGTGCGGAGTTCGAGCATGGCGTGTGGGCTGAAGAGGCCGGTGAACGAAGTCGACTTATTCTAGAACTGAATTAGTCTCTTCCTAAAACTGTATTGGACGCTATCGTCGTCGGCGACCAGAATAGCTTCCATCAAACCAACAACGAAGCGGAGACAGCCAGGCCGATCCTGTGCGGCCGGCGCCCCATCAGCGCCACGGCCTGCGTTCCGTTTCCAACCGTCGACACGGAGCGCTAGCGAATGGAACGCCTCAAGCCACTGAAACCCGAAGAACTGACGCCCGAGCAGATGGAAGTTCACGCGGCGATTGCCGCCGGTCCGCGGGGGCAGGTTCGCGGGCCGCTTGCAATGTGGCTACACCGCCCCGGCCTGGCCAACCGCGCGCAGGCGCTGGGCCAGTACTGCCGCTATGACTCGTCGTTGTCGCCGCGGCTGTCGGAGCTGGCGATCCTGGTGATGGCCCGCACCTGGATGTCGGAGTTCGAATGGTGGGCACACAAGCCCATCGCGCTGAAGGCAGGCGTAGCCGAAGACGTGGTCGAAGCGATCCGCACCGGGCGTGCGCCGGCCTTCGTCAAGGAGGATGAGCGCGTGATTCATGAGTTCCTCACTGAGTTGCATGCCACGCGCAATGTGCCGGACGAACTGTACCGGCGCGCGATGGCAGTGCTGGGCAAGGACCAGGTGGTCGACTTGGTTGGCCTGGCTGGCTACTACACGCTGATCTCGATGACCATCAATGTCTTTGGTGTCGTACCCCCGGACGGCAGCGCGCCCCAACTGGTACGCGCTTGATTTGAGTTCAAACCGTTACCCCGAAACACAAAGGATTTCCGTATGTCTGGCCGTCTCGAAGGAAAGGTTGTCATCGTCACCGGCGCGGGTTGCGTCGGCCCCGGTTGGGGCAACGGCCGCGCCGTTGCAGTGCGCTTTGCACAGGAAGGCGCAAAGATTTTTGCCGTCGACAAGAGCGCTGATGCGATGCGTGAAACGCTGGAGCGGCTAGAGACCGCGGGCGCAGAGTTCGACTCGCACCTGTGCGACGTGACCGACACCGCGGCGGTCAAGGCCATGGTTGATGCCTGTGTGGCGCGCTTCGGGCGCGTGAATGTGCTGGTCAACAACGTCGGCGGTTCGGCCAAGGGCGGCCCGGTGCAGCTCAGCGAAGAAGACTGGGACCGCCAGCTCAACTTCAACCTGAAGAGTGTCTTCCTGACCTGCAAGCACGTGCTGCCGCACATGGAGCAGCAGGGCGGCGGCGCCATCGTCAATACAGCTTCGACTTCGGGCATCCGCTGGACCGGTTCGGCCCAGGTCGGCTACGCCTCGGCCAAGGCGGCGATCATCCAGCTCTCGCGCGTGGTCGCGGTCGAGTACGCCAAGAAAAATATTCGCGTCAACACGGTGGTCCCTGGCCAGATGCATACGCCGATGGTCGAGGTGCGCCTTGCCGGGCAACGCGCGGGTGGTGACGTGGACGCGCTGCTCGCCCAGCGCCAGGCACGTATTCCGCTCGGCTTCATGGGCGATGGCCGCGATACCGCCAATGCGGCGCTGTTCCTGGCATCCGATGAAGCGCGCTTTGTCACCGGTACGGAGATCGTGGTCGACGGTGGCATGAGCGTACGCTGCGACTGAGCAGCATCAAGCGCAGAATTTGTAGGCAGAGCTTTGGAGTTGAAAATGGAGTCTTCCCTTGGCATCGGGCGCCGCCAGGCGCTGGGCCTGATCGCCGGCGTCATGCTGGGCACGCTGGCATCCGGCGCGCACGCCGCGACGTTCCCGGACAAGCCAATCCGTCTGGTGGTGGCATTCTCGGCGGGCGGACCGACCGACATCCTCGCCCGCGTGATCGCTCGCGATATGAGCACGCGGCTGGGTCAGCAGATCATCGTCGACAACCGTCCCGGCGCCGGTGGCAATATTGCCGCAGAGTTCGTGGCGAAAGCGCCGGCCGATGGCTACACGCTGCTGTACAACAGTTCGTCGATCGCGATTTCGCCGGCGCTGTTCAACAACACCAAACTCAATCCGGATCAGATCTTCGCGCCCGTTGGCTACGCGGCCACTGTGCCGCTGGTGTTGATCGTCAACGCCGAATCCCCGGTGAAGACGCCGGCCGATTTCATCAAGCTGCTGAAGGCCAGGCCGGGGCAGCTCAACTTCGGCTCGTCCGGCAACGGCACCATCGATCACCTGACCAGTGTGGTGTTTGCCGACAAGACCAAGACCAGGTTCAACCACGTCCCCTACAAAGGCAATGCCGCGGCACTGCCGGACCTGCTTGCCGGACGCATCGATTTCATGATGTCGGGAAGCCTGAACGCGGTGCTGCCGTTCATCAAGGAAGGCAAGCTGCGCGCGGTCGCGGCCACTACGGCCAAACGAGTTTCGGTGCTGCCGGATGTGCCAACGCTGGCCGAGTCGGTCCTGCCGGGATTCGATTCCGGCACCTGGCAAGGCATTGTGGCGCCAAAGGGCACGCCCACGCCGGTGGTCGAACGGCTCAACCGCGAGCTGAACGCCACGCTCCAGGCGCCCGAGGTGGTCAAGGCGCTGCAGGCGCAAGGCGCCGAGCCTACCGGCGGGACGCCCACCCAGTACCGTGACCTGATCCACGGCGAGTACGCCCGCTGGACCAAGGTGGTGAAAGACACCGGCGCGACGGCGAACTGATGACATCCAGCGACGAAGCCAAGATGCGCGCCGCGCCGGCGGTGTGGGACTGCCACACGCATATCTACGGACCCTATGACCGGCACCCGCTGCCCGACGGCGCCGTCTATGCGCCGCAGGCAGCACCGTTCGGTGCCTTGCGCGCCATGCACCGATCGCTCGGCATCACGCACGGCGTGATTGTGCAGGCGGCCTGCTATGGCAGCGACCATAGCGCGCTGTTGGCCGCCCTCGATGCGGGAGAGGGAGCGTATCGCGGCATCGCCGTGATTGCGCCGGAGATGGACGAGGCGCTGCTGGCGCAGATGGCGGCTCGGGGCGTCAAGGGTGTGCGCATTGGCCTGATGAGCCATCTCGGCAATGCCTTTGACGCGGGGCGCGTGCGCGCGATGGTCGAGCGCATCCGGCCGTATGGCTGGCACGCGCTGGTCCATGGCACGCCGGAAGATGTGGTCCGGGCGGTCGAAGCCGTGGGCCATCTCGGCACCTCACTCGTCATCGACCATATGGCGCGGGTTGCGGTCTCCGAAGGCGGGCTGGCGCGCCAGCTCGAGAATGTCTGTGCGTTGCTGCGCAATGAATCGGTCTGGATCAAGGTCTCGGGCGTCGACCGCATCACTGCGGGTGACCTCGGGGCACCGCAGGCGCGCAGCGTACTGGAGCACTTGTTGGCGGCGGCACCCACCCGCGCAATCTGGGGCACGGACTGGCCGCATCCGAACCTTTCCTATCCGGTGCCGGACGACCGTGCGCTGCTCGCCTGGCTGCAAGCTGCGGCCGGCGATGACTCACTGCTGCGCGCCGTGTTGTCGGAGAACCCGTCCCGTCTCTACGGATAACCCTCTTTCCGGATCCTCCGGTCTGAACGATGACCATGCACTCTTTTCTTGCGCCGACCGAGCCGGTGCGCTATCCGGATGCGCGCGTCCAGGCACTGAGCCCGCGCTTCGAGAAATACCACCTGCCCCTTGCAGCGATCGATCGCATTGCCACCCGGTGCCGCTGGGCCGAAGGCCCGGTCTGGTTCGGGGATGGCCGCTACCTGCTGTGGAGCGATGTCCCGAACGACCGGATCCTGCGCTGGGATGAGGAGACCGGTAACACCAGCGTCTTCCGTAGCCCGTCAAACCATGCCAACGGCAACACCCGCGACCGACAGGGGCGGCTGGTGACCTGCGAACATGTCGGCCGGCGCGTCACGCGCACCGAGTATGACGGCAGCATCACCGTGCTGGCGGACCGCTATGACGGGAAACCGCTGAATTCGCCCAATGACGTGGTGGTGAAGTCGGACGGCTCGATCTGGTTCACCGATCCGCCGTTCGGCATCGCCGGCTACTACCAGGGCGAGAAGGCGACTTCGGAACTGCCGGAGCGCATTTACCGTATCGATCCGGTCAGCGGCCGCCTTGAGATTGTCGCCGATGACGTCAGCGGGCCCAATGGCCTGGCATTCTCGCCTGACGAGGAAGTGCTGTATGTGATCGAGTCGCGCACGCGGCCGCGCCGCATCCGCGCTTTCCGGGTCAGCGAAGGTGGCCAGGCGCTGGGCGACAGCCGAGTACTGGTTGACGCCGGACCTGGCACCCCCGATGGCTTTCGCGTCGATATTGACGGCAACCTGTGGTGCGGCTGGGGCATGGGCACGCCCGAACTCGACGGCGTGCGGATCTTTGCCCCGGATGGCGAACCCCTCGGGCATATCAGCCTGCCAGAGCGCTGTGCCAACCTGTGTTTTGGCGGACGCCATCGCAACCGGCTGTTCATGGCGTCCTGTACTTCGATCTATACGCTCTATGTCAATACGCAAGGTGCGGCCGGCGGCTGACCGCCAGCACCCACAGAAGGAGGCATTGCAACATGAGAAGGACTTTCCTGAAGGGTTCGCTGGCCACGATACTGGCGGTGTCATTCGGCCAGGCGGCCATGGCCGGCGACGTGGTGCGGATGGTGGTGGCGTTCCCCGCGGGCGGGCCGGCGGACGCGCTGGCGCGCGCGATGTCCAAGCAACTGGAGACGGAACTCAAGCGCACCGTCATCATCGACAACCGGCCCGGGGCCAACGGCGCCATTGCCGTCAGCGCTGTCACCAAGGGGCCGGCGGATGGTTCCGTCTTCTTCCTGACCAGTGCCGGGGCCATTGTCATCAATCCGTCCCTGTACAAGAACCTGTCGTACCGCCCTGACCGAGAGTTGATGCCGGTTTCGCTGGTGGTCACCACGCCGCAGGTCCTGGTGGTACCGCTGCAGTCGAAGATCGGCTCGGCGAAGGACCTGGTGGCGCAGCGCCGGGCCGGCCGTCCGGTGTCGCTGGCGTCATCCGGCATCGGCAGCATGCCGCACATGGCGATCGAGCTGTTCAAAGCCTCGACCTCGGCGGAGTTCCTGCACGTGGCGTACAAGGGCGCGGCACCAGCGATCACCGATACGATCGGCGGACAGGTGGATGCGTTCTTCGGCGATGCCTCGGGCCTCCTGCCGTTCATCGAGGGAAAAAAACTGAAGCCTGTCGCCGTGACCACGGCCAAACGCCTGCCATACCTGCCGGACGTGCCGACGCTGGATGAAAGCGGCATCAAGGGCGTCCATGCGGAGAACTGGTACGGCATGATGGTGCCCGCCGGCACGCCGCCAAAGGTTGTGCAGACGTTGAATGAGGCCATTCGCAAGACGTTGGAGAACAAGGACGTCAAGGCCAATCTGGCAAAGATGGGCCTGACACCGGCACCGTCTACTGCTTCGGAATTTGCAGGTCGGATCCGTGCGGACGGGGACAAGTGGTCGAAGTTGATTGCGGAGCGGAACGTTAAGCCTGAGTAATGTACTCGCCGGGTTCGGGTCCGGCGTCTGTTTGCAGTCCTACATTCCCCGGGCTGGCGATCTGGGACTGGTTTGGGGAATAGGGTTGGCCCTGCAGCGTTTGTGCGCTCTGCAGGGCCTCTTTTTTTCTGATAACTGTCCGCCGAACCTATAATTCCATGCAATGGAATTGTGGGGGTGTGGAATCGCCCGGCAAGCCCTAAGCTGTCTCTAACAAAGAAACGCGCCCGGTGCACGCAGTCTGATGGCCGCGGCGTTCCGACTTGTTCCAGGAGACAAAGCATGCATCCGTTCTGTACCGGCTTCTTCCGCCGGCTTGCCAAGGCAGCCATCCCGTTCCTCATGGCCGCGGCAGCGCCCTTGCCCGCGCTCGCAGCCTTCCCCGACAAGCCGATCCGCATGGTGGTGCCGTTCGCCCCCGGCGGTGGCACGGACCTGGTGGCGCGTGCGATGGGCATTACCATGGGCGAGGACCTGGGCCAGCCCGTCATCGTCGATAACAAGCCGGGTGGCAGCACCATCATCGGCACCGATGCGGTGGCCAAGAGCGCGCCCGACGGGTACACGCTGGTGATGGCGACGATGGCCCACGCGGTTAACCCGAGCCTGCACAAGAAACTTCCGTTCGATACGGAGAAGGCGTTCGCGCCGGTGATGCTGGTGGGCCGCTCACCCAATGTGCTGGTGGTAAAGCCGGACAGCCCCATCAAGACCGTGCAGGACCTGATCGCGGCCGCCAGGGCCAAGCCGGGCAAGCTCAACTACGCCTCGCAAGGCGCCGGCACTTCGGCGCACCTGGCTGGCGAGTTGTTCAAGAAGATGGCCAAGGTCGACATGAACCACATTCCTTATCGCGGTGCCGGCCCGGCGATCACGGACCTGCTCGGCGGGCAGGTCGATGTGATGTTTGCCACGGCAGCCGCGGTCGCTCCGCACCTGGAGAGCGGCAAGCTGCGGGCGGTGGCGGTCACGACCGCACAGCGCTCGCAAGCGCCGGCGCTGAGCAAGGTGCCCACGATCGCGGAAAGCGGCGTGCCCAACTATGTAGCAGATAGCTGGTATGGCTTGTTCGTGCCGGCCGGCACGCCACCGGCGGTGATCACGCGGTTGAATGCCGCGGCCAAGAAGGCCGTGCACACCGACGCGTTCCGCAAGCGAGCCGAGCAGGAAGGGCTGGCCATCAGTGGTGGCACGCCAGACGAGTTCGGCCGCTACGTCAAGGCCGAGAGCCAGCGCTGGAGCAAGGTCATCAAGGACGCCAACATCACGGCCGACTGAGCTCGGCATACGTACCGAACAAATCGCACTGATCGCACCCGCAGAACTGGACAGGCCATGGACAACTATTCCCTGATTGAACTGAAGATTGAATCCGGTATCGCGCTGCTCGCCTTTAACCGCCCCGACAAGCGCAATGCCATGAGCGACGACATGCGCTCGGAATTCATCGATGCGCTGGAACGCGTGGCGGCGGACAAGGCGATCCGCGCCCTGGTGCTCACCGGCAACGGCAAGGGCTTTTGCGCCGGCGGCGACGTGGCCGGCATGCAGCGCCGCATGGAAGCGCCGCAGGGCGAGGTGGGCTTCAACGGCTGGAGCCGCCAGCAGCGGGTCCATCACACCGTCAAGCTGCTGCACACCATGCCCAAGCCCACCATCGCCGCGGTCAACGGTGCCGCGGCTGGGCTGGGTGCCGATACCGCGCTGTGCTGCGATTTCGTGCTGGCCTCCGAAGCGGCATCGTTCTCGTGGTCCTATATCAACCGGGGCCTGATCCCGGACGGGGGCGGCATGTATTTCCTGCCGCGCCGCGTGGGGCTGTCGGCGGCTAAGGAACTGGTCTTTACGGGCCGCAAGGTCGAGGCACAGGAGGCCAAGGCGCTTGGCATCGCCGACCGCCTGAGCAAGCCAGAAGCGCTGATTGGCGATGCGCTGACGTGGGCGGCAGAACTGAGCCAGGGCTCCACCACCGCGATCGCGCTGGGCAAGAGCATCATGAACCAGTCCTTTGAGTTGCCCGCCGACCAGGTCTTTGCCCAAGGCAGCCAGGCGCAAGGTATCTGCTACACCAGCAGCGAGCATCGCGAGTCCGTGCTGGCTTTTCTGAACAAGACTGCCACCAAGGCCTGACACCATGAATGCGATCCAACGACTTGTCACGCCGCGCAGCGTTGCCGTGATCGGCGCTTCCGCCGATCCTGCAAAGACCGCCGGCCGCCCAGTTTCCTACCTGCGCAAGCATGGCTTCAGCGGGGCGATCTACCCGGTCAACCCCAAGGTCGAATCGATCGACGGGCTGCGCTGCTATCCCGACATTGCCTCGCTACCCGAAGTGCCCGACGTCGGCATCGTGCTGCTGGGCGCCGAGCGTGCGCACCTGGCGGTGCGCGACCTGGCGGCGCGCGGCGCGGGCGCGGCCATCGTGCTGGCGAGCGGCTATACCGAGACCGGTGCCGAAGGCGCGCGGCGCCAGGCCGAACTGATCGATGCGGCCGGCAGCATGCGCCTGCTCGGGCCCAATACCATCGGCCTGGTCAACCTGACCGACAACATCCCGCTGTCGGCGAGCGGCGCGCTGGAAATGGACCAGTTCCCGGCCGGCAGCATCGGCGTGGTGTCGCAAAGCGGCGGCATCCTCGGGGCCTTGCTGTCGCGCGCCGCGGCGCGGGGCATTGGCCTGTCCAAACTGGTTTCCACCAGTAATGAAGTCGACCTCGACCTGGCCGACTTTATCGATTACCTGGCCGATGACGAGGCCACCCGCGTGATCGCGCTGTATGTTGAGAGCGTGCGCAACCCGGAAACGTTCCGCCGTGCTGCCCTGAAGGCCGCGCGCGCTGGCAAGCCGGTGGTGGCGTTCAAGATCGGCCGCTCCGAGAGCGGCGCGCGCGCAGCGGTGTCGCATACGGGCGCGCTAGCCGGTGCGGATCGGATGTACGACGCGCTGTTCGAACAGGTCGGCGTGATTCGCGCGCAGACGTTCTCGGACCTCCTTGACATGCCCGCAGCCCTGGCTGCCGGCCGCAAACTCACCGGCAATCGCGTTGCGATCCTGACCTCGACCGGGGGCGCAGGCACGCTGGTCTCCGACAGCTTGGGCGTGGCCGGCTTCGAGACGCCGGCACCGGACGAGGCGACCGCGACGAAGCTGCGCGCGCTGCAGAAGGGCGACCACGCCGCGCTCGACCGCAACCCGATCGACGTCACCCTGGCCGGGCTGCAGCCTGACCTGCTCCGCGCCGCGATCCGCATCCTGCTCGAGAGCCCGAGCTATGACGCGGTGGCAGTGATCGTCGGCTCGTCCAGCCTGGCGATGCCGGACCTGATGGCCAATGCCATTCGCGACTGCCTGCCCGACAGCGACAAACCGGTGATTGCTTACGTGAGCCCGCATGCGCCCGAAGTCGCGTCGCTGCTGAATCGTCGTGGCGTGCCGGCGTTTTCCGCGCCGGAGGCGTGCACGGTGGCGATCGATGCGATGCTGCGTGCCGGCAAGCTCCGCGCGGTTGACGAAGCGGGCACCCCCACGCTGCCGTTGCCGGATCTCGGCGCCTATGGCACCGGTTCGATCGACGAAGCCGCGGCCCAGACCTTGTTCGCCGGTTTCGGCGTACCGGTCGCAAAGGAGGTGGTGGTTGCCGATGGCGTCGAGGCCACGGCGGCGGCGCAAGGCTTCAGCGGCAATGTCGTGCTGAAGATCCTGTCGGCCGAGATTACCCACAAGAGCGATGTCGGCGGCGTGGCCGTCAATGTCCCGCCGGCAGAGGTGGCAAGCCGGCTGGCAAGAATGGCGAGCGATGTGCAGTCGGCCACGGGGATCGCGCCCCAACGCTTCCTGGTGCAGGAAATGGTCAAGGGCGGCGTCGAAGTGATTCTCGGCATGCACCGCGACGCGCTCGGCACCGCGATCCTGCTCGGCATGGGCGGCGTGACCGCGGAGCTGTTCGGCGATACCACGCTGCGTCTGCTGCCTGGCGAGGGGGGGCTGACCCGTGACGCCGCGCTGGCGATGATCGGACGCCTGAAGACCGCCCCATTGCTGCAGGGCTTCCGTGGCCGGCCGAAGGCGGATGTGGACGCGCTGGCCGAGGCGATCGTCGCCTTCTCGCGCATGGTCGCCACGCTTGGCGATCGGCTGGTCGAGGCCGAGATCAATCCCGTCTTCGTCCTGCCCGAAGGGCAGGGTGTGGTGGCCGCCGATGGCGTGGCGGTACTGGCGGGCGCCGACAAGCCCTGACGAGGCCCTGGCATGTGCGGCGAGCGCGGCGGTACGTTGGTGACTTCGGTCGATGGCTGCGAGGTCATTTGGCGAAGCTTTGGCGATGGCCCGGCGACCGTGCTGCTGCATGGTGGCCATGGCAACTGGCGGCACTGGACGCGCAATATCGGGCCGTTGTCCCGCAACCGCCGGCTGCTGGTGCCGGACATGCCGGGCTTTGGCGATTCCGGTGCGGCGCCGCGCGCCGACCTGCCGGGACTCGTCGATGTCCTGGCCCGCTCGCTGGCCCGCTTATCGATGGACCAGTCGCTGAACCGTATTGACTTGGTGGGTTTTTCCTTTGGCGCGCTGGTGACGGCGCACCTTGCGACCCATGAGGGTCTTGGCGAAATCGAAGTCGGCCGCCTGGCATTGCTCGGGCCGGCCGGCCACGGCGGTCCGCGCCGCATGACGCAGGCGCTGGTCGACTGGCGCCGCTGCCTCGATCCGCACGCGCTTGCCGCGGCGATGCGTCACAACCTGGCGGCATTCATGATCGCCGATCCGGCCGCCATCGACAGCGAAGCCGTGGCCATCCACACGCGTGCCTGTCGCGCGACGCGCTTCCATAGCAAGTCGATCTCGCGCGCGGGCGGATTGCAGCAGGCGCTTGCACACTTTCCCGGCCCGGTATTGATGATCTGGGGCGAAGCCGATGTGACCATGTCGCCGGCATCGATTGCCGGGATCGCCCGCGACTCGCGGGACGCGTCAGCCGGCGCGCCAGCAGTCAGGGTCCGCGTGGTGCCGGGCGCCGGGCATTGGGTCCAGTACGAGGCCCACCAACAAGTCAACGGGCTGCTGCAGGATTGGGTGCAGCAGTCCCCCCACATGCTGGCGCAGGCCGGCTGAGGAGAACCCATCTTGAACGCAACCGAGGCCTTTGGGCCGTTCTTCAGCACAGTCAAGGCAGGGCCGCTGCCCGCCGAGGTGCTGCATCATGCGAAGCGCGCGCTGGTCGACTGGCATGCGGCGCTGTTTCCGGGCATCGGCACCGATGCGTTCCAACGCCTGCAAAGCGTGCTGGAAGAGGAGCTTGGCCGCGGCAACGCGACGCTGCCAATGGGGCAACGTGCCACGGCGCGCGCCGCGGCGCTACTCAATGGCGCTGCCGCCCACGCTGCGGAGATCGACGACAGTTTCCGTGATGCGATGTACCACCCCGGTGCCGCCACCATCGCCGCCGCGATTGCTGCGGCACAGGACGTGGGCGCCAGCGGCGAGACGTTGCTGAAGGGCGTCGTCGTCGGCTATGAGGTGTCAACGCGTATCGGCGTCGTGCTGGGCCGGGCGCACTATCGTTTCTGGCACAGCACCGCCACGGTCGGCACCTTTGGCGCGGCGGCCGCCGCGGCGTTCATCTATGGCGCGAACGAGGAGCAGCTTGCCCACGCGCTGGCGACTGCGGCCACTTTCGCCGCCGGACTGCAGCAGGCGTTCCGCATGGACTCGATGTCCAAGCCCCTTCACGCGGGCCGGGCTGCGGAGGGCGGATTGCTCGCCGCCCGCGCCGCCATCGCGGGCATCACCGGTTCGCTCGATGTGCTCGACGGTGAGACCGGCATGGGGCACGCGATGTCGGACGGCCCTGACTGGAACGGGCTGGCATCGACCCTTGGGAAAGACTTCCATATTTGCCGGCTGACCTTCAAGAACCACATTGGCTGCGGCCATACCTTCGCCGCCATCGACGGTGCGCTGGCGCTGAAAGCGAAGCTGGGCATCGAAACGGCCCAAATCCGTCGCCTCCGCGTCGCCACCTATCGTCCGGCGCTGGATATCGCCTGCTATCTCGACCCCAAGAGCGAGAACGAAGCCAAGTTCAGCCTCAAGTTCATCGTCGCCGCCGCCCTGGTGCATGGCAGCGTGCGCCTGTCGGCATACACGCCGGAACGGCTGTGGGACAGCGAGACGCGCCGGCTGATGGCCTGCATGACGGTCGAGGTCGACCCTGAGATCGACGGCCGGTTTCCTGGCAAGCGCGCCGCAAGGGTGGAGATCGAAACCCGGGACGGTGCCACGGCAGACTACCTGCAGCCGAATCGCAAGGGTGATCCGGAGGATCCGCTGACCGACGACGACCTTGACGGCAAGTTGATCGAACTGGCATCGCCGGTGATAGGTACCGATGGCGCGCGCCGGCTGGCGCAGAAGATCTGGCACATCGACACGCAGCTGGAGGTCAGTCTGTTTGGCTGACTAATGGAGGCCCAGCGCCGAGGAGATCAGGATCATGCTTAGCATTCTTGCCATAGGTCGACTGCTGTTCGCCATGCTGGTGACGGCGTTGCCGATCATTCCCCTGGCCGCGCACGCGCAGCCCTACCCGGCGCGGCCGGTGCGCATCATCGTGCCATTCCCCGCAGGCGGGGGCACTGACGTGATCGCCCGCTCGCTGGGCGATGAATTGTCGCGCGGCATGGGTAAGCCCTTCATCGTTGAAAACAAGCCCGGCGCCGGCTCGGTCATGGGCAATGACCTGGTCGCCAAGAGTTCGGCGGATGGCTATACGCTGCTGCTTACCACCAGTGCCTTTTCTATCGTCGCCAGCATTGGCATCAAGTTGCCGTATGGCGGCATCCAAGCCTTCGAGCTGGTGGCGCTGCTCGGCCGCGCGCCAAATGTGGTGCTGGTTCGCAACGATAGCCGAATCCGCTCGGCGGCAGATCTGCTGCGCGATGCCAAAGCCAATCCGGGCAAGCTGACCTATGGCTCGGCAGGTAACGGGACGTCGGTGCACCTGGCAGCCGAGTATTTCCAGTCCTTGGCTGGTATCCGGCTCGTGCACGTGCCATACCGTGGCTCAGCACCTCAGTTCGCCGACCTGCTGGCCGGCCATATCGATGTCGCGTTCGCGACGATGGCCAGCGCCGCAACGCTGATCCGCGACGGGCGCGTGCGGGCGCTGGCCGTGACCTCGCCCGCGCGGTCCCCGGCTTTCCCGGAGGTGCCTGCCGTCGCGGAGGCTGGCGTCAAAGGTTACAGCGCCGAGGTCTGGTACGGCGTCTTCGTACCGAAGGGAACGCCGGCGACGGTGGTCGCCGCGCTGCATCGAGCCATCGCCCAGGCATCTGCCGGTGGCGCGTTCCGCGAAAGGCTGGCGCGCGAAGGGGTGGTGGGCGGCATTGGTTCGCCACAGGATCTTTGCGCCACTGCCGAGCAGGAGGTCAGTCGTTGGCTGCAAGTGGTGAAGGACAAGGAGATCCGCATCGAGTAGCATTGCCCGCAGCCCAACATACGCAGGCGCCGGGCGCCGACTTCCAGAACGGTCACTGGCCCGCAGTGACTCCCTGCTATGCCGAGCAGCATCGTCAACATCGAACGGATCAAACCAGGCCAAGGCAAGGCGACGCCCAACCGCTCGCTAGAGCGTGGCATTGCCGTACTACGCGCCTTTCGCGCCGGCTCGTCCATGCTCGGCAACAGTGAAATTGCCGAGCGCACCGGCTTGTCCCGCTCCACAGTCAGCCGCCTGACGCAGTCGCTGATAGAGACCGGCATGCTCGAGTATGTCCCGCAGTTCCGGGCCTACCGGCTGGGTGTGCCGGTCCTCAGTATGGCGCATGCCATGCGCGACGGCTCGCAGGTTCTCAGGGTCGCGGCGCCGATGATGGCCGAGGTTGCCATGCGTCAGAAGATCAATGTCGGACTGGCGGTGGCGGAGGGCGACGAGATGATTTACCTGGAGTCGTTCCGCTACAACCGGCGCCAGTCACTGCGTACGGTGGTGAGCGGACAGCGCATCCCGATGGCGCTGACCTCTCTCGGCCGCGCGCACCTGGCAACGCTGTCACCGGAGGCTTTCAGTGCGATGATGAGGGTCATGGCCGACAAGTACCGCGGCCGCGGCTGGGGCGCACTGCGACGGGAAATCGATGCTGCGGTGTGCTCCGTGCATGAGAAGGGCTACTGCGTTGCGTCATGGCAGCCTCAGGTCGTGGCCATGGCAACACCAATGCGCTTTGACGAGTATACGGCCCATGTATTGAACGTCAGTGTATCCACGCAGCAGGATGCCGGCGCTATCGAGGCGGCGCTGGCCAAGCCACTGATGGAACTTGCGGCAGCGATACAAGCGCGGATGCTTCGGGGAGAGTAAGGCGTCGACGCGGTCGCCTTATTGCCACGTTCGCTAATACCTATAGCAAATTTTAAAAGGGGAGGTAAGGATGGGGTCAGACCGCCATTGCAGTGGGCCGTTCACGCTGCCCGACGAGATTGGCGTTGCAGAGGGTAACGCATCAAATTGGTTTCGATACCTTGCAGAATTGAAGGGCTTCCCGCCCGTGAGTGTCACCACACCGGCCTGACGTGGCTCGGCACAGATCCAATTTCAATGGATGGAATTGAGCGGGTGCGCGGCGGCTCCATGAGAGTTACTCTCCGCCATCATGGGAGACTGCAGCCCTGGGTTGCCCTTCTAGTGCGGCCATCGGCCACTCTCCGACTCAAACAGAGCGTCTCTATGAACTCTTCTGACATCAACACCCTTGGCATCGTCGGCACCGGCGCCATGGGCCGGGGCATCGCGCAGATCGCCGCGCAGGCAGGCCTGACCGTCAACCTGTACGACGCCAACCCGCAGGCGGTGGAAGCCGCGCGCAAGTACCTGCAGGACACGCTGGCCAAGCTCGCGGACAAGGGCAAGCTCAGCGCCGCCGACGCCGAGGCCACGCTGGCCCGCGTCAAGCCCTGCGGTGCGCTGGAAGACCTAGCCGGCTGCGACATGGTGCTCGAAGCCATCGTCGAGAAGCTGGAGGTCAAGCGTGACCTGGTGGCCAAGCTCGAAGCCATCCTGCGCGAAGACGCCATCATCGCCTCGAACACCTCGTCGCTGTCGATCACCGCGATCGCGGTCGGTTCGAAACATCCCGGCCGCATCGCCGGCTACCACTTCTTCAACCCGGTGCCGCTGATGAAGGTGGTCGAGGTCATCGATGGCCTGTCGGGCAACCCGGCGGTGGGCGACGCGCTGATGGCGCTGTCGCGCCGCATGGGCCATACGCCGGTGCGCTGCAAGGACATGCCGGGCTTTATCGTCAACCATGCCGGCCGCGGCATGAATATCGAGGGCCTGAAGGCGGCGCAGGAAGGCGTGGCCGGATTCGCCGACATCGACAACATCATGCGCGAGCAGGCCGGTTTCCGCATGGGGCCGTTCGAGCTGATGGACCTGACCGGGCTGGACGTGTCGCACCCGGTGATGGAATCGATCTACAACCAGTTCTACCAGGAGCCGCGCTACCGTCCGTCGCCGATCACCGCGATCCGCGCGGTCGGCGGGCTGATCGGGCGCAAGGCCGGCGCCGGTTTCTATGCCTATGCCGATGGCCAGAAGCAGGTGCCGGCCGCCGCCGCGGTGCCAAGCGCGCGCCCGTCGAGCGTGTGGGTCAGCCACGCCAGCGAGCGCGGCCACGCCATGGTCACCAAGCTGCTGGGCGCGCTCGGCGTGACCCCGGAAGGCGGCAACCAGCCCTCGGCCGACGCGCTGATCATCGTCACGCCGCTGGGCCTGGACGCCACCACCAGCGCGCTGCAGCAGGGCCTGGACCCGGCCCGCACCGTTGCCATCGACACGCTGCTGCCGTTCGAGGCCACCAGGCGCCGCACGCTGATGACCACGCCGGCCACCAGCGCCGCCGCGCGCGACGCCGCGCATGGCCTGTTCGCCAGCGACGGCGTGCCGGTCACGGTGATCCGCGACTCCGCCGGCTTCGTTGCCCAGCGCGTGCTCTGCTGCATCATCAACATCGCCAGCGATATCGCGCAGCAGCGCATCGCCACGCCGGCCGACATCGACCTGGCCGTGAACCTCGGCCTGGGTTACCCCAAGGGCCCGCTGGCGCTCGGCGACGCGGTCGGTCCGCAACTGGTGCTGGAAACGCTGCGCAACATGGAAGCGGTGACCGGCGACATGCGCTATCGCCCGAGTCCGTGGCTGTGGCGCCGTGGTGGCCTGGGCCTCTCCCTACTGACTGTCGAGGCGTGATTTCAGGTGATCTCGACGAGCACATCAAGGATAGGCCCGTACTCGTAAGTATTTCGTCGAGCCGCATCACGGGCCGTCGCAAGCCGATGACGAAAGACCGTTCGCGGTAGGAGGACGGACATCCGTTGGCGCACGCCGAATGTCGCAAAATGGCCGACTACAGCCATTGCGTTTCCGTCGTCCTTGGCCAGTTGCGGGGACACGTAATCCCGCGCGCACCGGCGCCGGGGGATGCAAAGGAAGGCCGAGCCCGCAGGGCGAGGCCCGTCGAGTGGAGCGCGTTGGGTTCGCGCCTAGAGCCCCTTATACTTGCCTTCGGCGTCAACGTAGAGAATGCTCGTCAGGAACCACCTGGAACCTGCTTCGTGAAGGTGATACTCGTAATCAGCGGTGAAAGTCACGTTATGCTTCGTCTTGGTGTGGCGCGTCCTTACTATACAAGCGTTCACCGCGCCGAATTCGGTGTCGAGGATTGCCTCGCGATTGTCGTGTGAACAGTCGTCGCCGAATGACACGGGCTGTGGGCGATGCCCCGGCGGGCAATATTTTGAGATCAGCGCGTTGTAAGCGGATTCCGCAGCATCGATACCTTGGAAAGTATCCTGCGCGTTTGCCTGATTAACGAAATCGTTCCATCTTTCATAGTCAGCGATGAAAGCACGAACCACGTCTTCGGGCTCCAAACCGTCAAGGGACGCTGCTGCCGGAGCGAACTCCGGCAGCGGTGCTTCAGGCTGTGGCGGTGCCTCGGGTTCCTGTAGTGCCTTTCCCCAAACCGCAACGCTTGCCTCGAAGTGACCCGGATCGCTGGCCGAAATCCGGATCATGCTTGGAATAAAACTCTTGCCCTCGTACTCCGGGGTGGCTGAGTAGCGGCGAATCTGCCCTTTCTGAGCGAGTGGCACGACGGTGCGCTGATCGATCCGAGCCTTCGATTCAGCGGCATGAGCCGGCACGTACACTGTGTTCGGAAGAATATCCTCGCCCCCGAACTCGAGAGGCATGAGCAGTAGCTTCATGAGCTCTCCTCGCTTACATAAGTCTTCAGCTTTCCCGCGCGAATCGACGTGCCTGTAATCAGGCCCGACGCTGGGTGCGCCGAGATTTTTGAACCATTTCAACATCGGCCTTCTCCCTGTGCCGCTCAACATTCGGCAGGAACCGCGACTTCCAGATAGCGCAACCGGCTTGAAGTTATCCGCTCGGCGGCGGGGTCACGGTTCGGATTGTTCATGCTCACGAAGCAGTTCCTCGGCCCATTCCGGAAGGGACAAATATGCGACGCTTCTCGATTGATCGTCATGCCAGTAGTGCAGCAGCTTGCCCCTCGACGGACCCGCAGTTTCATACACAACGAAGTCTCCCGAGTCGTTGGTTAGAACGGGCAACCACAAGGGGCTCCATGGCTCCATGAAGTCGGACGTCGGATCTGCAAAGAACGAACATTCCCTCCCTATTTCGCTTACCGAGAGCAGCCGCCGATTGTCCTTTCGACTGAGCGGTGAGTTCCATGGCTGCCCATCGTGCCAAGAGAACAGCACGCACACGTCGGCTGGCAGTTGGCCAACTTCTGGGACGGATGAGACAAGCCCAGCCAGGTCTCCCGCCTCAGCCGGAGGCCGAAGCGTCGCGCGGATATGTGGCGGAAGGACTCGCTCGATGCTGGTAAGGACGATCCTCAATGCAGATGGCGCTTGCTCGTTCATTGGTTGAGGTGAACTCATGCTCCGTCCCTGATGTATCCGACGCTTCACAGCGTATAGAACCAAGGCGGGCTTGTCAGCTTCTGGATGAAAAGCCATCCTAACTGCCAGATGTTCTGCTTACGCGAACGCCCGCACGGTGGTCATCCGTTCATGAAGCATGAATCCGAACAACGCCCAGGCCGCTAGTCCTGCGACTGTCACTATTGCATCACGTGCAGGTGTCCCGGCTGGGTAGCTGGTTCTCGCTTCCCGGTCCCGCCGGCGCGCTGACACGAAATCTGCCACCGCCCACGCCAGGAACGCGCCAAACAGCACTACTGCGGCGAGTGTTCCGTTGGCAAGCAGGTGCGCCAGGGCCCAGGCCTGCACGCCTGCCAGCATCGGATGGCCGAGCGCAGCCTTGATGCGGTTGCCAGGCACGTATGCCGCCGCAATCAGCACGAAGGCCGGGATTGTGAGAAATGCCGCAAAGTGCCGCCCCCACGCCGGTGGCGTCCAGACCATCACAGGATGCGCGCTGGCCAGGCCGTAGCCCCAGACAACCACCGCCAGGCCGGCAATCGAAACCAGGGTGAACAAGCCTTTCCAGCGACGCGGGCCGAGCTTGGCAATCTGCGCGGTGCGCCATGAGTCAGCAACCATGCGCACCGAGTGCGCGCCCAGGAAAATGAACAATCCCAATACTAGTAGCGTCATGAAGCGCCCCATTTCATTAACGTCCGGCACACGCCTAAGCTGGACTTATGCCTCCACCCCTACACAGGAGAGTTTCCCATGCTCCAAAACAGTGACGTCGCGACCAGGATTCCTGCACAAGACCTCGCACGAGCGAGAAGCTTCTACTCGAGCAAGCTTGGTCTTGAGCCGGTAGAGGAACGGCCTGGCGGCCTCCGCTACAAATGCGGCAACAGCTACTTCGTACTTTTCGAGTCGGCTGGATCGGCCTCTGGCAGTCACACACAAATGGCCTGGGAGGTCGATGACATTCAGGCAATCGTTAGCGAACTGCGGCACCGGGGAGTCACATTCGAAGAATACGATCTTCCCGGTCTCAAGACCATCAATGGGATCGCCGAGATCCAGGGAAACTACCCGTCCAAGGGTGGCATTGGCGAGAAAGGTGCTTGGTTCAGAGATTGCGAGGGCAACCTTCTTGCCATCGGCCAACCGGTCAAATGAGTCCGTCGACCTCATCGGACGACGATCAAATCGAAGTAGAGCCGACCACCGTGGCGCGATCAGCGATTCGGGGACCATCCATCCGCCAGATCTGCGTCTCACCCGTCTTACTGCGTGCCACACAATGTTCGCCTTGCAGTCGCCCGTCATCGGTACCTTTGGAACAGCGTCGGGGAATCGGCATGCTCCTGGCCGCGCGGGAGTGGGAGCCAACCGTATTTGCGAGCTTGTACAAACCGTCAAGGTAAGAGGAATGGATGCTATTTCCGCAGTTTGGAGGATGCAGCCATGTGGGCTGGTGCAAATCTACTGGGATGATGACAGTCGCAAAGCGACCCATTGCGGCCTGTCGACCCAGCGTGACATCTATGGCGGCTTGGCGGGTCGATGCAGCTCTATTTGGCTTAAGTTTGCAGAGGAATTTGCAGGCAGTATCTACCTCACTCCGACCGCAGCGCCTGCTGCGGCTCCAGCCGCGCCGCCCGCCGCGCCGGCAGCACGCCGGCGGCCAGCCCCACCACCACCGCCACCACCTCGGCGCCCACGGCGTAGGACCACGGCGTGCGCACCGGCAGCGCAGGCACCAGGACATCGAGCACGACGGCGATCAGCCAGCCCACTAGCAGCCCGGCCAGCCCGCCGATAGCGGCCAGCATGGTGGCCTCGGCGAGAAACAGCGCCAGCACCTGCCGGTGCGTGGCGCCGACCGCGCGCAGCAGGCCGATCTCCGCGGTCCGCTCCGATACCGCGATGGTGAGGATGGTCAGGATGCCCACGCCACCCACCACCAGCGACACCGCGCCGATGGCCGCCACCGCGAAAGTCACTGCATAGAGCACCGTGCCGAACACCTCCAGCATCTTCTGCTGCGGGGTGACGGTGAAATCCTCAGCCCCGTGGCGCGCCCGCAGCAGGCGCTTGATCCCCGCCTCCACCTCGGCCACCTGCGCGGGCGGGTCATAAGTCACCTCGATCTCCACCAGGCTTTCGCGGTTGAACAGCTCCAGCGCTCGCCCGGCGGGGATGTAGACGGTATCGTCCAGGTCGAAGCCGAGCATCTGCCCCTTGGCCTCCATCACGCCGACCACCCGGTAGCGCTGCGCGCCGACGCGGATGCGCGCCCCCAGTGGGCTCTTTGCGCCGAACAGCTCGCGCGCCACGCGGGCGCCCAGCACCGCCAGCGGGCGTGCGGCGCGCTGGTCGTCGTCGGGCAGGAACTGACCACTCGCCACGCGCATCGACAGCGCCTCAGTAAATCCCGCGCCGACGCCATAGAGCGTCACGCGCCGGCGCAGACTGCCGTACTCCACCTCGGCATTACCCTGCACCATGGGATTGGTCATGCGCACGTGCGGGGCCTGGCGCAGCGCCACGGCGTCGTCGATGCTCAGCGGGCGGACGGTGTTGATCGAGCCGAGCGAACCCATCCCGCCCTTGGTCTGCGTGCGCCCCGGCGTCACCCCGATCAGGTTGGTGCCGAACTGCGTGAATTCGGCGATCACGAAGCGGTGCAGTCCCTCGCCAATCGAGGTCAGCAGGATCACGGCGGTGATGCCGATGGCAATGCCCAGCGCGCTCAGTGCGGTGCGCAGGCGGTGCGCCGCCAGCGCGGTCAGGGTGAAGCGGAGCAGGTCGGCCCAGCGCATGGTGATCAGCGGCGCGACAGCGCCTGCACGGGATCGAGACGCGCCGCCTGTGAGGCCGGCGCGAGCGTGAAGGCCAGCGCGGTGGCCAGCGCGGTGCCTGGCGCCGCCAGGAGCGCCCACCACGGTGGCGCGAACGGGATGGCAGGATAGATCCGCCCCACCGCCAGGCAGCCCAGGCCGCCCAGCGCCAGCCCGGCGGCGGCGCCGGCCAGCGCCATCAGCGCCGCCTCGCTGAGGAACAGCAGTCGGATCTCCCCCGCCGTGGCGCCGATGGCCTTCAGCAGGCCGATCTCGTGGCGGCGCTGCGTCACCGCGATCAGCATCACGTTCATGATCAGGATGCCCGCCACGGCGAGGCTGATGGCGGCAATTGCGCTGACGGCCAGGGTCAGCGCGCGAAGGATGCGGTCGAAGGTCGCCAGCACCGCATCCTGCGTGATCACCGTGACGTCGCGCTCACCTTCATGGCGCAGGCGCAGGATGGCCTCGGCGTCGGCGCGGGCATCGACCACCTGCGCGCGCGAGCGGGCTTCCACCAGGATGCGGAACAGCGAGTTGGTATTGAAGAGCGCCTGTGCGGCCGCGACCGGCACAATCACCAGCTCGTCGGTATTGAAGCCGAGCGACTGTCCCTGTCCAGCCAGCAACCCGATTACGCGGAAGCGTCGGTCGCCGATGCGCAGCCATTCGCCCAGCGCTGGACGGCTGCCGAACAGGTCGGCGGCCACGCGTGCGCCGATCACGCAGACGGGCTGGCCGTGGTGCAGGTCGCCCTCGGGCAGGAAACTGCCCAGCGCCAGCTCCATATGCCGCACCGGCAGCAGCTCGGCGGTGGAGCCCAGCACCGGCGCCTCGCGGCGGCGTGCACCGGCATGCAGGTCGGCGTCGCCGACGATCAGCGGCGCCACGTGCAGTACGGCGGCGCTGCGGCGCAGCGCCAGCGCGTCGTCCAGTGTCAGGTCGCGGGTGGTGGCACCCAGCACGATGCCCGGCGCCGCGCCGACCGTCTCGCTGCGCCCCGGCAGCACGATCACGAGATTGGTGCCGAGCGCGCCGAACTGGTCGACCACGTAGCGCCGCGCCCCCTCGCCCAGCGCCGTGACGATCACCACCGCCGCCACGCCGATGCCCATCGCCAGTAGGATCAGCAGCGTGCGGGCGCGGTTGCCGCGCAGCACCTGCCAGGTGAAAGCGAGCACGTCAGAGCAACGCATGGCGGTCCTCGACGATGGCGCCGTCCACCATGCGCAGGCGACGGTGCGCGCGCTGGCCGATCTCGGGGTCGTGCGTGACCACCAGCAGCGTGCCGCCACGCGTGTGCAGCCCTTCGAGCACGGCCATCACGTCCATGCCGGTGTGGCGGTCGAGATTGCCGGTGGGCTCGTCGGCGAGAATCACCGACGGCTGCATCGCCATCGCACGGGCGATGGCCATGCGCTGGCACTGGCCGCCCGACAACTGATCGGGCCGATGCCCGGCGCGTTCGCTAAGCCCGTACTCCTCCAGCAGCGCGGCCACGCGCCGCTGGCGCTGCGCCGGGTCGATGCCGGCCAGCACCATCGGCAACTCGATATTGCCGGCGGCAGTCAGGCGCGGCACCAGGTGGAACAACTGGAACACGAAGCCCATCTTCTCGCGCCGCACGGCGGCCAGCTCGTTCTCGCTCAGAGCGGTCACGTCACGGCCGTCCAGCAGGTAGCGTCCCGCAGCGGCGCGGTCGAGCAGGCCGATGATATTGAGCAAGGTGGACTTGCCCGATCCGGACGGCCCCATGATCGACAGGTATTCGCCCAGCTCGACCCGCAGGCTGACATCGCGCAGCGCGTGGACGGTCTCGCCGCCAAGCACGAATTCGCGGCGGATGCCTTCCAGCTCGATCATCGCGGGGCCTCCTCCTCCACTGCCCGGGCGCCGGATTTGACGCCGCTGCGGTCAAGCGAGACGACCACCCGGTCCCCGCGCGCCAGGCCGCCACGCACCTCGGTGAACTCGGGATTGGCCAGCCCGGCCTGCACCTGCCGCGCCTGCAGGCGGCCCCCGGCCAGCACCAGCGCGCGGCCGCCGGCGTCGAGCGCCGCGCTGGGAGCCCGCAGCACGCCATCGCGCACCTCGGTGACGATCTCCACATCGGCGCTGTAGCCGACTAGCAGTTCGCTGGCCGGGGCCCGGCGGTCGAGTTCCACCTCGCATGGTCGTCTGCACGCTGTGCTCGTGCTACCCATGGGACGTGCTCGGGCTGCCACCGGTCTGGTACAAGTCGGCCGCTTATCGCTCGCGTGCCGTGTCAGATCCGCGCGGCGTGCTGGCCGACTTCGGTGTCGTCCTGCCAGAAGACGCGCAGATCCGAGTCTGGGACTCGACCGCAGAAGCCCGCTTCATTGTGGTACCACCCCGCCCCGCCGGCACCGAAGGCTGGCCCGAGGAGCGCCTTGCGCGGCTCGTCACCCGTGACTGCATGATCGGCACCGGCTTGCCCCAGCGTCCCGAGGAGATATCGCCATGAACGGAGTTCATGACATGGGGGGCATGCACGGCTTCGGCGCGGTCCGGCCCGAGGCTGACGAACCCCCGTTCCACGCGCAGTGGGAGGAGCGCGTGCTGGCGATGCAGCGGGCCATGCGTTTCACGCGCGCCTGGAACATCGACATGTCTCGCGACGCGCAGGAGCGGCTGCCTGCCGAGGTGTACCTCTCGGTGTCCTACTACGAAAGATGGGAATTGGGAATCGAGCGCAACGCCGTCGAGCGAGGGCTGATCGGCGCCGATGAAATCGCCGCAGGGCATGCCCTGCATCCGGGCAAGCCCGTCGAACGGGTCATGACGACAAACGACATCGAACACGCATTCACCCGAGGCTCTTTCGCTCGCCCGCCCAAGAAGCAGGCCAGGTTCAAACCGGGTGAGCGAGTGCGCACGAAGAACATCAACCCGCCCACCCACACACGCTTGCCGCGATACGCACGCGGCCGTGAAGGAACGATCGAGGCGATCCGGGGTTGCCATGTCTTCCCGGACAGCGTCGTGACAGGCGCGGGAGAAGACCCGCAGTGGCTCTACACTGTCGTTTTCGAAGGCCGCGAGCTCTGGGGAGCGGACACCGACGCCACGCTCACCGTTTCGCTCCCATTCGGCTTCAGTGGGCAAGCGATAGGCGTTATCCGTTGGTTGGCATTCGCCTAGTACGCGAAGTCGACGCAAACGAGCACTCGATGCCCAAGGAGCGCAGGCATTGACGTCAGGCGGCGCAGTTGCTGCAGTCGCACCAGCTCGCGGACCCTTGAGCCCCCGGATCCGCTGGGCCTCGTCGGGAGTCGCGATCACGAGGCCTAGCGCCTCGACGATTCCTGGAATCTGCCGTACCAGGTTGACCGGTGAATGTGGTTGTAGATCAACTCCGTCCAGCCGAGCGAGGCGAAAATACGGTGGCAGATGGCGAGTTGATCATGCGCTTGCTATTCCTCGTCCGGGCAGCCTAGCGGGGTCATGAATCCTCGTTTCCTGTGAAATCGCCATGCGACAGTTCGTGGCACACGTGGTCGTTCTACGCTCGCTCGTCGATCCCAAGGGCCCAGAGTCGGGCAGCGTACGCGTGCGTCGCGGAGGATCGTCGGCCTTCCGGCTATCCAATCCGCGTCAAAGGGAAGAGGCAACCCGCGCAACGATCTCCTCACGTCGCGCTAGCGAGCCTGCGGACCGCCGACGTACCAGCTCACAATGGACTTTGGTGCGGAATCCAGGCTACCAGCGTCAAACGGCGGAGCGGGCGCATATTCGAGCTCCAACTGGACAGCTTGTGCCTCTTCTTTACCGACGAGCTCAATCGCCAACGTCAGGGCGAAATCGATTCCCGCAGTAATGCCACCACCGGTCACCAGATTGCCGTCGCGGACCACGCGCTCGCGCACGGGAATTGCGCCCAACGGACCTAGTAATTCGTGAAACGCCCAGCGCGTCGTCGCCCGGCGTCCACGGAGCAGACCGGCCGCCCCGAGAACGAGTGCGCCGGTACAGACGGACGTAACGAAGCGCGCATTGCCGGCCTGCCGACGGATGATACTTGACGCTTGTCGCTGATGCCGACGCGCGTAAGGTCGTGTTTTTGACCGAAGGCAAGGAAGCGGCCACGGTTGGCCAGTTCGCTGAACATCTGCGTGAGCACAACGCTTTCGCCCGCTCACTAGCGCTCGGCGATGCGCGCTCGCTCGATTACCAGGTGTTCACAGTGGTGCTGGCTCAGAGCTAGCTCAGGGCAAGACCGGCTTGGCCTGCGCCGATCACGAGAGTTTTGATGCTTTCCTTGACCTTCCGTGTTCCTCATAAGCGCGCCTCATCTGCTCAGCAGACACCTGCGGCATTCCCAATTCCGGAGTAGTTGTTGGGCAACGCAGTTTACGGCGCAACCACAAAAACATCAGTGCGATTCGCCGCATCCCCCGAGTTTGCCTGAACAAAGAAGGGTACAAACGCGGTTCCCATGGCCGCCAACCCTTCATAGTCCCCGACAAAGAAGCCCAATGCCAAAGGCGCCGTCTTCATATCGAAGGGACCGGACAGGTGCACTTCACCGCCGAAGGAGGCGCCCCCGTTGTTCGAAATGGTTAACCAGTAGTCGGCCGGCAGCGTGGTCATATTGCCGGCGGCGAGGTTACGGAAATCGTAGTAGGTAACGGCGACGACTCCAGCGGAATTGACGTGAACTGATGGCGTGAAAGCAGTGCGTCCGGACGGGGTATTGACGCGGATCGGAGGGCTCCAGGTCTGGCCGCCATCGCTTGATGTCGACATGGCGATCTCGTCGTACAGCCCACCGTTGAAGCGCGAATCCTGCCAGACCACGTAAAGTTGCCCGGTTGCCGGGTCGATGGCGGGCTCCGGAATGATGTCACCGGTTCGAACTGCCTCGCCAGTATTGGGATCCGTCACCCCCACCGTGCGCATTTCAGCGATGACCTTCGGCTTGGTCCACGTCGCACCGTCATCGGTCGACATGACGAAAGCGACTTTGGATGCGGTGATGTTGAATGGCGGGCGGATCAGGTTGAAGAAGTTGTAGAGCGAGCCGGTCTGCGAGTTGACCACGATCTGGTTGCCAATGGTCTGCTGCCGCGAAGGGGTGTTGACGATCACCTGCGGCGGGCTCCAGGTTCGGCCGCCGTCGACGGTCTTCGAAAACAGCGCGGGTCCACGGAAGGCTGCCGTGTGCAAATTGGCATATGGGTTGCCGTTTGGCTGCTCGAGACGGTCCCAGACCGCGTAGGCTACGCCAGGGATGACCGGATTAGCAGTCACCGATTCCTTGTCGTTGAAGAACTGCGAAGTGGGTTCGTTGTCGGCGAAGATGACGCTCAGGTTCTGCCAGGTCTGGCCGCCGTCCCGGGAGACCGCGGCGCCGACCGCGTTGCTGTTATTGGAGCGGTTGAATGAGATCGAGATGGCATAGGCGGTGCCGTCGGGTCCGATCGACACCCAGGGGTCGGAGGCCCTCTCGTACCCGAGGCCGTCGGCGCATGCACTGAAGGGCAGTGGCGTCTGCTGCCAGGTTTTGCCGCCGTCGAACGAGGAGCTGGCAACCAGACCGCGCGCGCCGCCATCCGACCAGCGGTCCTGCTGCCAGACCCCGATGAAATTGGCAGGATTGGCAGGATTGACGGCCAGATAGGGCTCGACCTCGGCATTCAGATAGTTGGTGCCCCCCGTTCCACCGCCAATGGTGCAGCTTGCAAAGGGGCTGGGACCGGAAACGAGGGTGGCCGCCTGGCTTGTGAACGCAGCGCAGAGTGCGATTCCGACCAGGAGCGAGATAAGCTTGCTGTGACGATGCATGAGGGCCTCCTCCACTTGCGGACGCTGGCATCAGCTTAGGAGACTTATCTCGTTGGCAGGATGACGAATTGTTAATTCTGCATGAGACTCGGTTTTTCACGGCCGCGTGGGGGCGCCACTGGAGAGCAGACATCCCATTGTGATCCCAAGCAAGGCGATCGTGCGGAATGGCCGATGATGCGACCGATATGATCAGCGGTCCGTTCTTTGAGCAGAACCGGCGTTCGAAGCTCCGTGTGAGAGCGTGGGTCAACGTTCGTAGATGGCCGGGAGCAGCCCGAGATTAGCTCAGGCCCTTATCTGCAGCGCCTCAGCGCAGCACACGATAGGTCGACTGCACCAGGCCTGATGGAAAGTACCGGCTCGATTCGAGCGCCAGACTCACGTCGCGCAGCAAGTCGCCGAACAAGGGTCTGCCGGTCCCGATCAAGACCGGCACGGTTGTGACGACTAGGTCGGCGATCAATCCGTCGCGCAGGAATGACTGGACCAACTGACCGCCATCGACGTACACGCGACGCATTCCCGTCGCCTCCAGTTGCGACATCGCGTCCGTAGGCGTGCAATCCGAGAAACGCACCTTTCCCTGAAGCTCTTCTGGCACCGGCGTGCCTGCCAGTTTTCGGGACAGCACAAGCACGGGCTTGTCGTAAGCCCATTCGCCCATGGTGAGGACCTTTTCATAGCAGCCCCGGCCCATGACGATCGCGTCCTTGTCGGCGATGAAGGCCGGATAGCCGTGGTCTTCGGCGGGGTCATCCCGCTCCAGAAGCCAGCCGATGTCGCCGTCGGGCCGGGCGATAAAGCCGTCGAGGCTGGTGGCAATAAAGACGTGTCCTGTAATCATTGATAGTGCACTAAGAGTGCTTGGCGCGAATGATGGCATCGCGTGCCAGAAGAACCTGTTTCAGCCTTTCGTCCACCGATTCATCGCGTTCCAGACATAGAACAGAACAGGTGACGTGCCTGAGCCATTCCCGATGGCGCGCGAGAGTCCGGCCTTCGGCCGTCCCCGCATCATACTGTGCTGCCCAGTCCAAAAATTCGGGATCGGCCTTGCCGAATCGCAGCTCTTCTCGCCGCCTGAGCCGGGCAACGCGGATATCGGTAGGAAGGTAGAGAAATACGACCAGGTCGAAAGCATGCTCCAATTCGTGCCCCCAACCTATCACAGCTCCCGCCACTACAGTCTCGCCGCTGGCGCGCACGGCGGTCAACAAAGCAGCCGCTCGTTCTTCGGCACCAAATTTCTCTTGATAGGGGGAATTGGTTGGACGCCAAAAGAAATCGTCCGATTCCAGAACTCGCGCTGGGTTGCAAAGCGCAACTGCCTGCGCCAGAGTCGAAGTACCGGAACCTGCGGCGCCAGTGATCAGGATGTGCACGGCGAGCGATGGGAGTGCGAATAGACCGCCAGAGTCTATCAAGTCAACGAGGAGCGAACAGAATTCCGTCCTTAGTCGCCTAGCGACCCATCTGAGACGTTCGATGTGATGGCTCGATGGCGTGCTCACACTCGACAAGCAGTCACTCTTCTCATGGCTGGCCTCGTCATACAAGAAGGTACGCCGTCGGCAAGCAGGTCTATCGGCTCAATTCGGGCGAGTTGTCCGGCTCCCGCTGGGGTGTCGGGGCGTAGAGGATCTCGGTACCGGCATGCAGGCAATACTCGTGCTTGAGAGTGGCTTTGGTGTGGATACAGGCACGCTGCAGCAAGCGGGGCGGTTGTTCGGCCGACAGGCGTTTGTTGGTCTGCAGACGGCCGGCATTGGCCAATTTACCCTTGGGCGCCTGTACACATCGATGCTCGAAGCACTCGGGAATTTTTGCCCCCGCTGCCTATGCCACCCAGTATGAGCCCGTGGTGCTGCAATCAGGCGCGAATTATCGCGAGGACAACACGGTCAAATACACCGGGCAATTCGGACCGGTGACCGCGCTTGCGCATTGGTCCTTTGGCGCGGGCGTGGCCCTGCCGGCATCGGTAGGACTGTCAACGCCGATCGGCGGCAACGGCGAAATAGCTAGTGGGCGTCTACTTCAACCTGCCAACCCCCACCCGCAGCAGCGAAGATTCGCACGAGGTTCGTCCGCAGGCTCGCATCCGATGCGGCTTGTCGCGACTCCGCATCGAGAAGATCACGTTCGGCCACAAGCACGTCCAGCAAGCCCACATAGCCGAAACGGTACTGCGTTCGCGCCAGTTCGGCCGCGCGCCGGTTCTGGGCCACGCCAGCGCCGATTGCGCCCGCAGTCGCGCTGCCCGTGCCTCTTCCACCCGTGCCCGCGCAATCGCCAGCGACTTGTTGTCGGCAATCGCCTCACGGACCAGGGCCTCCAGCGCGCGGTCATTGAAATGCGACCACCATTGCTGGTCGACCCGCGCATCGTCGTTGCTGACGATCAGGTCGGCGTGCGCTTGCGCAGGCGCCAGCGTCTGCCAGCGCGGCGTGACGTCGACACCGGAGCTTTGCGGCCCCACCGGACTCGTGCAGCCGGCTACGACAGCCGCAGCGGCAGCAAGGACCGAGGCGGTCAATCGCTCAAGCTTCAACATGCTGCTGCACCTTTTCCTTCCTCGTGATGCGCTTTTCCAGGTTCCGGCTCAGGACATAGAAGACCGGCGTCAGAAACAGGCCGAAGAACGTGACGCCGATCATGCCGAAGAACACGGCCACGCCCATCGCGTGGCGCATCTCGGCGCCGGCACCGTGCGACAGTACCAGTGGTAGCACCCCCATGATGAAGGCGATAGACGTCATCAGGATCGGTCGCAGGCGCAGGTGCGCAGCCTCGATGGCCGCCGCCAGCGTGCCCTTGCCCTGCATCTCCAGTTCCCGGGCAAACTCGCATATCAGGATCGCGTTCTTGCAGGCCAGTCCTATCACGAAGAACCCTATCTGCGTGAAGAGGTTGTTCTCCCCGCCGGTCAGCCAGACCCCCGCGATGGCCGAGAACAGGCACATCGGCACGATCAGAATGATGGCCAGCGGCACGAACGGGCTTTCGTACTGCGCGGTCAGCACAAGGAACACTAGCAGAATGCAGATCGGGAAGACGATCAGCGCGGTGTTGCCGGCCAGGATCTGCTGGTAGGCCAGCTCGGTCCATTCAAAGGCCATGTCGCCCGGCAGCGTGTCGTTCAGGATGCGCGTGATCGCCGCCTGTGCCTGTCCGGTCGAGTAACCCGGTGCCGCGCGCCCATTGATGTCAGCGGAGCGGTACGCGTTGTAGCGCGATGCGCTGTCGGGGCCGCTGGTGTCGCTGAGCGTCACCACGGCTCCCAGCGGCACCATCCTGCCTTCGACGTTGCGCACCTTCAGTCCGAGGATGTCATCCCGCTTCGAGCGGAAGTCCTTATCGCCCTGCGCGATCAACTGGTACGTGCGGCCGAACTTGTTGAAGTCGTTCACGTAAAGGGAGCCAAGGTAGATCTGCATGGTCTTGAACACATCATCGACGTCCACACCGAGCTGTGCTGCGCGGGTACGGTCCACGTCTGCATAGAGCTGCGGCGTGGAGACGTTGTAGTTGGTGTACACACCCGCCAGCTCGGGCGCCTTGCGCGCCTTCTCCAGTACGTTGTTCACCACCTTGCTTAGCGCCAGGTAGCCGGCGTCGCCACGGTCCTCGATCTGCAGCTTGAAGCCCCCGGTGTTGCCGAGCCCTTGCACGGGCGGGGGTGGGAACACGGCAATGAAGGCATCGCGGATCGACGCAAACTGCTTCTGCAGGCTGGCCGCCATCGCCGGCCCCGTCGTCCCCTGCTTGTGCAGTTCCTCGAACGACTGTTCGCCGACGAACACCACGGCCGAGGAAGGGCTGTTGATGAACCCGTTAATTGAGAGTCCCGGCAACTGCACGGCGGTGCGTACGCCCGGCGCTTCCAAGGCCACATCGACCATCTGGCTTACCACGGACTCCGTGCGATCTAGCGTCGCCCCTTCCGGCAAGCGAACCAGGTTGACCAAGTAGCCTTTGTCCTGGATCGGCACGAAGCCGGCCGGCACCCTGACGAAGCCTAGCACCGTGGCCGCCAGCAGCGCCGCGTAGAGCACCATGGACCCCCGCTTGTGCTGCAACGCCCGCTTCACGCCGCCGCCGTAGTACTCCCCACCTCTGCTGAATAGGCGGTTGAAGCGGCTGAAGAAGCCACCGAGCCAGCGGTCCATCAGCTGCGTCAGCCTGTCCTTGGGCGCGTCGTGCGAACGCAGCAACAAGGCGGACAGCGCCGGCGATAGCGTCAGTGAATTGAAGGCCGAGATCACGGTCGAGATTGCGATGGTCAGCGCGAACTGGCGATAGAACTGCCCGGTGAGGCCGCTGATAAACGCAATGGGCACGAAGACTGCGCAAAGCACCAGCGCGATGGCGATGATCGGCCCCGTCACCTCTTTCATCGCCTTGATGGTAGCCTCGCGTGGCCGCAGGCCGGTGGCAATGTTCCGCTCGACGTTCTCGACCACTACAATCGCGTCATCCACGACGATGCCAATCGCCAGCACCAGCCCGAACAGTGACAACGCATTGATCGAGAAGCCAAAGCCGAGCATCACCGCGAATGTACCGACCACAGACACGGGCACAGCGAGCAGCGGAATGATGGCCGCGCGCCAGGTCTGCAGGAAGACAATCACCACCAGTACCACCAGCACGATGGCTTCGAGCAGCGTATGGATGACCGCCTTGATCGAATCGCGCACGAACGTCGTCGGGTCATAAGCAATACGGTACTCCAGGCCATCGGGGAAGTGCTTGTTCAGTTCGGCCATCTTGGCGCGGACGTTGTTCGAGATGTCGATAGCGTTCGCGCCCGGGGTCTGGAAGATCACCAACGCCAGCGCCTGCTGGTTGTCGAGGAGCGCGCGCAGGGCGTACTCGCTCGCGCCCATCTCCACGCGCGCTACGTCCCTGAGGTAGGTGACCACACCCCCCTCGCGCTTGACGATGATGTTCTCGAACTGGTCCACGTCGGCCAGGCGGCCCTGCACGTTCACGGGCAACTGGATCTCGACGTTGTCCTTGTACGGCGGCCCGCCCACTACGCCTGCCGCCACCTGGATGTTCTGCTTGCGGATCGCGCCCACTACCTCGTCGGGGTTCATGTTGCGCTCGGCGATCTTCTGCGGGTTGAGCCAGATGCGCATCGCATAGTTGCCTGAACCGTAAAGCTTGATTTGGCCAATGCCGGGAACAAGAGCGCGCCAGTCTGCGGTGCGCGCAAGGGCTATGTACTCGGTTGGCGTTTTCGAAGGCAGACGTTCACTGCGCGGCGGTGTAGCGCGGCGCGGCGGGTATATTGCTCGACAGGAGCGGGGACATTGCGCCGCGCGCGGTTTCATAAGCCTCCCACTTCTCCACAGCATGCAGTGACGGGATGGTGACGAGTTCGCGGCGGTCGAAGCCTGTCAGGGCAGCGTCGACCATGTCATCGGCGGACATGACGATCGCCTTGTCGAGACTCTCCAGAGGAAGACCGCCCGTCTGCCAAAACTCGGTGGCCGTGGCGCCGGGCAAGACTGCCTGGACCTGTATGCCTTTGTCGGCCAGCTCATGATGGAGAGACTGGCTGAAAGCAAGCACGAAAGCCTTGCTGCCGCCGTACACGCCATTGAGGATCTCCGGCGCTATGGCGACGATCGAAGAGATATTGATGACGGCGCCTTTGCCACGTGAGGCAAAGCCGGGCACGGCGGCGTACGTCAGGCGCGTCAACGCGGAGACGTTCAGGTCGATCATCCGCGACATTGCGTCGACGTCGCTGTCGAGGAGAGGCGTGTGCGTGCCGACACCCGCGTTGTTGACCAACAGCGCGATGGTGGCGTCCTGTCTGAGCTTTGTTTCGACGGCAGCCAGCCCATCCTTGTCGCTGAGATCAGCGTCCACGATCTCGACGTTCCGGTGCGTTTCGGTCGTGATGCGATTGGCGAGGGTAGCGAGACGCTCGCGATTGCGTGCGACGAGGATAAGGTCATATCCGCGGCGGGCGAGGCGGTCCGCGTACACCGCACCGATACCTGAGGATGCGCCGGTGATAAGCGCTGTGCCGTGATGTGTTTGCGTCATGATGTCACTCCTTGTATGGCGGTTGCCGAATGGCGTGAGTCGATTATGGATAGTCTCCACATTCCATCACACGCCAGCCAACCGTTGTGGTGATGTTGTATGGGAAGGTATTGCTTGCCATCCCTGATACATAGCAATACACCAGTCGCCGGTATTCCTGCTGGCGGACTTCAAGTTGAACCGCCCATGTCTTATGGAGGCTCTGGTTCCCAACAGAATGGAGCCCGGACCCAAGCAAGCCAAACTTTCCCCAGGTCCGAGAGCGAGCGAGACCTCGGCTTCCTGCCCTTCTACGCCTGCCACGCTCGGCAGTGCACCCAACGACATCGCTTCATGCTGGACTCCGCGCTTCGCGCCGTACCGCCTGCAGCGGCAGGCCAAAGCCACGCATAAAGGCTTCGCGCATATGGCGTCGATCGCGAAAGCCGGTCTCTCTCGCGATCACGTCCAGCGGATGCCGGCTTTGCTCGATCATCAGACGCGCAGCCTCCAGGCGCAGACCCTCGATGGCCCTGGCGGGTGACTGCCCTGTCTCCAGCATGAATACGCGGCTGAACTGGCGCGGGCTCAGGTTGACCTTCTGGGCCAATTCGTCGACGGTCAGCGGCCGACTCACGTTCTTGCGTGCGTAGTTCAATGCGTTCTGGATACGGTCCGACTTCGGCGCGAGTTCGAGCATTTCGGAGTGCTGAGACTGTCCTCCCGAACGGTGTTGATGCATTACCAGGTTGTGCGCGACCGAACGCGCCACGTCTGCACCCAGGTCCTTCTCCACCATCGCCAGCGCGAGATCGAGCCCTGCGGTCATCCCCGCAGACGTCCAAATCGGGCCGTCGACGATATAGATGCGGTCGTCCTCCACGCGGATGTCCGGAAAACGCTTCTGCATCTCTCGCGCAAACGCCCAGTGAGTCGTTCGATATCTCGCCACGCATCGGGCATCTGCACGCAACAATGGACGACGTTCATGGCACTTGGGCCCATACGAGTGAAGACCCGATCATCGTCGTCGGGCTCACGCCGGGGCCGCACAAGCTTCGGCTCGAGTTGGCTGACCCGAGCCACAAGATCCTGGCGACGGAGGTGGTTGCCGTCACGGTTCCAGATCTTAAGGTCTCGAAGCCGCACGAGCATTGATGTATTGTGTGCCCGTCTGTTTCTGGCGGGCGCGCGGACTGCCAGGATAACGAATCTGCGGCTGTGATCCCGCCACTTGCTGCCCGGATGCTACTGTTTCGACGTCTCGTTGGCGATTGACCCTGCCCATACCGATGGTCGCCGTTCGCACCAGGGGCTTGCCGCTTCCAACTGTGCGGCCAGACGGAACAGCGTGTCCTCCCGCCCGAAGCCAGACATGAAATGCGACCCGATTGGCAGACCTGTTTGCGAGTCGACGGAAAGCGGCACTGACATTGCTGGCGTTCCGCTCACGTTCGATAGCGCGGTAAACGGTGACTGTCTAAAAACGTGCGCGATCCAGCCAAGCCCATCGACGGATGTTTCTACCCGATTGTATTCACCAATCCGAGGCGGAAGTCCGGGTAGCGTTGGTGTCAGCAGAATGTCGTAGTCGCCGAAGAACCGACCCAGCGCTCGCGTGACCGTATTTCTCACCTGCAATGCTGACAGGAGTTCTACGGCGCCAATCTCAATGCCGTATCGATAGAGCGCGAGCGTTGCGGGTTCAAGGTGTTTTTCATCCACCGTTCGTCCGGTGGCTGCGGCAATGCCGTTGATCCGGAGCGCCGCGTTGGCAGCCCAGATTTGCGCATTGCATTGCACAAAGGTGTCCCAACTCACACCCAACTCTGGCGTTACCTCATGGACATGATGACCCAGGAACTCAAGTGTCCTGGCCACCTTGCTCAAGGCGTCAGCAACCGCCGTGTCGGTACGCGCGGCACTGAATGGATTCATCATGAACCCTATTTTCAGGTTTCCCGGCTGCTGCCGGATCTCCGACAGATAGCTGGCTTGGGGTGAGGCAATGTAGTAAGGCTCGCCCACGCCGCCGCCATGGATGCCATCAAGCAGCGCCGCACTGTCGCGGACGGTTCGGCTCACGGCAAAATGCACGCCCAGACCATTCCAGACTTCGTCCACGAACGGGCCGCTGGACACGCGTCCCCTGGTTGGCTTCAGACCGAATAGCCCGTTGACGGAGGCCGGCACCCGTATTGATCCGGCTCCGTCCGTCGCATGCGCGATGGGAACGATACCGGCGGCCACCGCCGCTCCTGCACCTCCGCTCGATCCGCCCGCGCCATGTTGCAGACTCCAGGGATTCCTCGTCGGGCCGTACAGCACGGGCTCCGTCGTCGTGCTAACTGCCAGTTCCGGCATTGTTGTTCGCCCGAGCGTGATCAGGCCTGCCTGACGGAAGCTCGTCATCACGTACGAGTCTTCCTTTGCAACCGTTCCCAGTGCAAGACGACTGCACATTTCGCTCCTGCGTCCCTGCATGGTGACGCCGAGATCCTTGAGGAGAAACGGCACGCCGCCGAGCGGTCCTGGATCAGCACTCGCAACGCCAGCTGACTGTATCTCCGCCTCTTCGGGCCAGTAATCGAGCACAGCATTTACCTGGGGATTGACGGCCTCGATGGCAGCCAATGCGGCTTGCGCTACTTCCATTGCGGTCACCTCTCGCGTGGCGATGAGGTGATGCAGCCCCATGCCGTCAAGGGCGGTATATTCGGCGAGCTTCATGTGAACTTTCTCTTCAGGGACTTGGGAGGGCGCGCATCGCAAGGATTGCACACCTGTCTGGTCTGTCCGCAGGCAAAGCTTTTCCGCATCGCCCCCGGTGCTTCATAGTCGAGTGCCTCTGGCAGGCGTGATCACTGGCCAAAGGCACTTACTTCGCTTGACCCGCACTGGTCGGCATGGGCGACTCGTGGCGAAGCGCTGTATCGGCCCCGGGCTTCAGGCGCAGGAACAGGATGATGAATGCACACACCAGCAACATCGCTGCCATCAGCAGGAACCCAGGGTAGATGCTGCCAGTCACGGATTTCGACCAACCGATGATGCTTGGGCCAAAGAAGCCGCCAGACAGGCCAATCGTATTGATCAGGGCAATGGCTCCCGCTCGGGCGTTGCCCTTGATGTAGGCGGGCGGAACGGCCCAGAAGACGATGTTGGCCATCCACATCAGGCCAGTAGCGACGGTAACGCATACCAGCGTCACTGCGAGATTGCCGTCGGCGAGGTACCAGCCAACGAAGCAAAGACTGCTTAAGGCAGCCGGCACGGCGATGTGAATTCGACGCTCCTGGCGCCTGTCGGAACTGCGGCCGCCGAAGAAGATGGCAAACGCCGCCGCCACATAAGGAATCGCCGCATACCAACCGAGGGTCTGCGTGCTGGTGACACCGGCGGATTTGATGATCGTCGGCAGCCAGAAGCTCAAGGCGTAGATTGGCGCGATGATGCACAGATAGGCTATCGCCAGGACATACACCTTGGGATCACGCAGTACCATGAGAAACGATTCGTGCCGCCGGTCTGCAGCCGTGTTCGTTTCCGCGGCCAGCGCGCGTTTCTCCGTGTCGTTGAGCCATTTCGCGTTGGATGGGCCATCGACGAGCAGGAAGTAGGCCGCGACGCCAAGCAAGAGGGTGGGGGCGCCTTCAATGAGAAACATCCATTGCCAGCCGGCGAGGCTGGCCGTACCGGCGAAAGCCGTCATGATCCACGCCGACAGCGGCCCCCCAACAATTCCGCTGAAAGGACCCGCAAGCCAAACCATCGAAATGGCGCCCGCGATGCGGCTCGGACCATACCAGCGCGACAGGTAGAACAGGACGCCCGGTGCGAAGCCGGCTTCGAAGACGCCCAGCAGAAAGCGCAGCGCGTAGAACACCGGGACGCTGTTGACGAACACCATGCACATCGAGGTGATACCCCAGAGCACCATAATGCGGCTAAAGGTAAGCCGGGCGCCAACCCTGGGCAGCAAGAGATTGCTTGGCACCTCGAACAAGACGTAGCCGACGAAGAATATTCCTGCCCCGATGCCGTAGGCGGCGTCGGAGAAGCCGAGGTCGCTCTGCATCTGAAGCTTCGCAAAGCCGACGTTGACTCTGTCCAGATAAGCGAGCATAAAGCCAATGAACAGCAGTGGCAGCAGGCGTATATCTACTTTTCGATAGAGGGAGGCGCGGTGCGCTCCGCTCCCTGAAATTTGGTCCTTCCGAGACACAGACCTCTCCTTTGGTTGGTGCGTATAGCGTCGCCACGGAGCGCACCGGCGCCGGCATCCGTGGTTGAAATGGCTCTGGCGTGATTGCGTCAACGTCGCTTCGGTCGACCGACACTTCGCGGTGGCCGTGGGCGGTTGACCCGCAATCGATGTGGCAGTTGAAACTGCTTATAGTGGTTCGGACATGATCGCAAGCATGGCGTCGCAGAGGACCTGCGCCCCGGCCGCGACATCGACTTCGCGCGCGTTCTCGGCCTCGTTGTGGCTGATGCCATTTTCGCAAGGCACGAAGATCATCCCGGTGGGAATATGTTGTGCGGTGTACTTGGCGTCGTGGGTCGCGCCGGAAACGATGTTCTGGAACTTCATGGCCCGACCGCCAGCAGCCTTGCGCACGGTTGCCACCACGCGCTCGTCGAACGTTGTCGGCGTGGACTTCAACAGAACCTTCGCTGACACCGGACAGCCTTCAATCTCGCCGACGCAAAGTTGGAGGATCGTCTCGCCGGCACGCAGGAGGGAATCTGGGTCGGGATGCCGCAGATCGATATTGAATGTCACCCGGCCTGGCACGGTGTTGGGCGATCCCGGATATACCTCCATCCGTCCGACGGTGAAGCGCAGGATATCCTCGGGGTCGTCTATCGCGGCGCGAATGCATCCGATGAGCTTGGTGGCGGCCACCAACGCATCCTTGCGATGCCGCAGCGGCGTCGTGCCTGCGTGGGCCTCGGCACCCAGCAGTTGGATCTCGTAGGCATGAAGTCCCTGAATGCCCGTGACAATGCCCACATTGCATGCTTGGTTCTCAAGGACGGGGCCCTGTTCGATGTGGGCTTCGATATAGGCAAAGGCGCTCATGCCAAGCGGGCGCTTCTCCAGAACCGACAGCTCGGCGACCTGGACCTGCAATGCGCTTTCCACATCGATTCCGTTGATGTCTTTGATCGCCAATGCATCGGCCAGCGGCAGCGCGCCGGCCGCAACGGCGGAGCCCATCGTAGGAGGTGGGAACCTTGAGCCCTCCTCGTTCATCCACACAACGAGCTCGATCGGACGTTCAGTCTCCATGCCGTGATCGTCAAGCGTTTCGAGTACCTCGAAACCTGCAAGCACCCCGTAGACACCGTCGAACCTCCCTCCGGTCGGTTGGGAGTCAAGATGTGAACCCGTCCATACCGGGCTGAGACCCGGATCCCGTCCGGGGCGGCGGATAAACAGATTGCCGATCGGGTCAATCGAGGTCTGATAGCCTCGCCTGGATGCCCACTGGAGCAACAACTTCTTGCCCTGGGTGTCTTCAGAGGTGAGCGCCTGGCGGTTGACTCCGCCTTTGGCCGTGGCGCCGATCCTTGCCATGGCGCTGACATGTTCCCAGAGCCGCTGGCTCTTGATGCGGGGACCGACGGAGGTAAGAGAGGACGAGGAATTGGGGGCGTTCATCTGGCTGCTTGCCTTGTTGCGTTGCTTCGCATGAGCAACTGGTTGCCGCGTTGAAAGTTGTCGCGCAGAAATTAAGAGTTCATCCGTGTGCACTGTTTGGTTCGATCTGAAGCCTCAGTCCAGTTCGACGCAGACTTCGATCTCCACGCATGCTCCCAGCGGAATCTGTGCGACACCGAACGCCGACCGCGCATGCTTGCCGGCATCACCAAACACGTCGACGAACAGCTCCGACGCGCCGTTGGTGACCAGATGCTGCTCGGTGAAGTCGGGCGTTGAATTGACCAGGCTCATAACCTTGACGATGCGCTTGACGCGATTCAGATCGCCGGTGTGGGCCTGCAGCGTCGACAGCAGATCGATCGCGACCGCGCGGGCTGCGGCGCGTCCCTCGTCCGTCGACATCGTGGCACCGAGCTTGCCAACCCACACGCTGCCGTTCCTCTTCGCAATATGGCCAGACAGGTAGACAACACTGCCGCTCTGCGCGCTCATGACGTACGCGGCAGCCGGCGCGCCTGCGGGGGACAGCTCGATGTCGAGTGCTTTCAGTCTTTGGTGGATATCGTGTGATTGCATGATGTTTGTCGATGGAGGGCAAGATGGCCCGCGCGACGGGGAGTCGTCGCGCATCATGTGACGCCGGCGGGCCGCTTCAGTCCGGCATCGGCTCGCGGCAGAAGGCTTCGGCCAGTTCGACTAGTGCACGGCCTTTCTCGCGCGTTGCCGGGCCTGGATCGGATCCGATGCGTCCGTCGGGGAAGCGGGCACGGAAGTCCAGGGCTTCGCGGATCGGGCCGCTCGGAGCAAAGCATGCCAGTCTCCAATGTCTCTTTGATGCGGGTACCGCGTTGAGCGGATAGTGGCAGCGACAAGGACAATCTCCAACAGCAACTATGTCCACACCTTGTTGCCCTGCGGGCAACGCATCGGATATAGCGCCCGCAAGCAGCCGGGATCTGCCGGTTGATCATGGCATCCGGAGAAGTCAAAGATCGTGTATTGCAAGGAGGGAAACGCACCGGTACTTATCCGAACGTTGGAAGCGCAGGCCGCCGCGCAGGCCGACCGGCTCGCGGCGGCCCAGCGCCGGGCCGAGCGCGTGCGCGCTTCATGCTCGATGCCGAACGCTCTCCGGACGCGATGCCCAGCGCCAGCCTGCCTCCCGTCAGCGGTCAACGCTGGCCGCGGCCTTCGCGGTGTGCAGGGGATGCCGCGGCGGCTGCAGGATGGCGCGGGGACCCCAGGCCCGCGCCATTCATGGTCAGACCAGCTGGTACTTCTCCCGCACCAGCTTGCCGATCCCCATGCGGTCGAGCACGGCCAATGGGCACAGGAAGGTGACGCGGACGGTGCCGGGCAACCTGCTGATGTCGATGGAACCGGTGATCGTCGCGCGATTGAGCACCTCGTCGTACGGCAGCCCGGTCACGTCAGCCGCACGCTGCAGCCCGTTCTTCGTTGCTGCGTTGAGATCGACGCCGCTGCCGAGGAATGTCACGGGTCCGGATTCCTCGATTTCAAGCTGGCCCCATCGCGCGCCAAGCTCCCGAGCCTTCTTCCGCTCGGCGGCGGACAGCGGCCGGGCCAGCGGCGGCAGGTCTTCCACATTCTGCAGCAGGATCGGTCCGTCGATCGTCAGGCCCTTGATGACCTCGACAGTCAGCTCCGTCTCGCCGGATACATCGGTCGCATGGCCGGCGATCTCGCCATTGCCCTGCTGGGCATGCATGTCGCCCAGATACACGCCGGCGCCCGGCACCTTGACCGGGCTAATCAGGATGCAGCCCTCGCGGACCGAGTTGGTATCCATGTGGCCATCGGTCTTGGCCAGCTGGAGTTCGTCGCTGGTCAGTGCAAAGCGGTGCGGCGCGCCGACCAGGTACTGCCCGAAGTCCGCGCAGTTGTGCGAATCAGGCAGGTCCCGCGCCGGCATCGTGCCGATATTGCCCAGGAACGGCCGCATGCGCGACGCCACACCAGGCATGTCGGCACGCGCCAGCGACAGGATCGAATGCTGCGCAGCCAGTTCGGGCAGTGCGGACATTTCCGATGCCTTGCCCGCAAGCCGGTCCGCCACCGCCTGATTGACCGTCAGGCTGATCTGGTTTTCCTGATCCAGCACGATCACGTAGCCGTGGCTGAAGCGGAAAGCGCTGACCTCGGCACCGCAGTGGCTGCAGCGTATGGCATCGTCGCCGATGCCCTCTACGTGGCTGGCGGGATGCTCGGTGCCGCACTGACCGCAGAACTTGGCCACGAAGGGGTCGCCGTGATAGCGCCCTTCGACGAACCGCATCACCCCAGACGACGTGGCCGACGAGGTGACCGTCATCCGGCGGATCCTCAGCGCCACCGCGTCGCCGACCTCGGCGCCGGCAATTGCCACCGGCTGCGTGACTTCATGCCCGCCCTCGAAGGCCGGCGTGATCATCGGGCCCCAGCAGCCCGGTGGCGTGCCGGCGACCAGCGTACCGCCATCGGCCAGCGGTCCCAGCATCGGCTGGCTCGGGCCGATCACTCCGTGCGTATAGCGCTGGACGCGGATCCAGTCCGCGGCATGGGCGTCGTCGATGGGTTGAATTGAATGGGATGTCATAACTTCGTTGTCTCCTTGACTAAGGTTGGCGCACCGCATCAGGTGCGGCACTATTGCCGTGCACCTGTTCGGTCACGGCATCGGCGAAGGCTTCGGGGCTTCCTGCGGAAGGTTGTGGCCAACGCCACGGACCTGGCGATGGACGCGCGGGTTGATGATGCGGGCGGCCTACGCGTTGCCGTCGGGAGCCGGGACCAACTCATCCGCGGTCCCGTCCACGAGCTTGTTCTGAGTGATTCTGCTCATGCGGCAATGCTGGGGCTTCAGGCGTAGGAGCCGTCCAGATACGCATCGACCGTGCGCGCCGGCGACACAGAGACACCGCTGCGGTCCGTGCCGGCCAGGGTGCGGGCGCCGTCGGTGTAGCGGTCGCGCGGCTCTTGCAGCGTGCGGGCACCGCCTGTGTACGGGTTGCGGGATTCCTGCGCCGTGCGGGCGCCATCGATGTACGGGTTGCGCGCCTCCTGCACTGAGTGGGCGCCGGCGGTGTACGGCGCACTTCCTCCGGCATAGGACAGCCCAGCCGCCTGAGCGCCAACTGCGGAGGCCGCCAGGGTGACGGCGAAGACCAGACGATTGACGAGGTTGGTACGCATGATCGATTTCCTTGGGACGTTGCTTTGAGAATTGAGCAGCTGCGAATCGCTTCGTTATTCTTCGCCGCCGTACTACGGAACGTATTTAAGGAAGCTGACGTATCGCGCGTGTAGCGTGCGGGAACCTTTTCTGTCAGGGCTTGTATCGTCCCGTCGGCTTGATACAAGCGCATACAAAGGGGGGAGCTCGCCGCCGTACGGGAATGCCATGGCTTACCGGCTTAGTCGAATGTGGTGTGCAGGCTGCGCCAGTGGAAAGCGATACCTTGCCACCCAATGCCAGACCTTCTCGATCGAACGCGCCGGACTTGTACCTTGCGCACATAACTGTCTGCTCCCCTGAGGTCTTCGAAGACGGCAAGGGTGAAGGAGATGATCAAGGAGGCGCGGGCGCGCCACATGTCCCGCAGCATTAACCATCCGACGCCGGGGATCGTTGCCTTCTCCGCACCGGTATTCGACTAGTCGGGAAATATTGCGCTGACGATCACCATCATGGGCCCGTCCAGCACGGTCGATACCGATTGGGACGGCCCGGTTGCCAAAGCGCTGGATGCTTGCGCGCAGGCGGTTTCGAAGCGCCTCGGCTACAGGGGCTCGAAGGAGTGCTTGCCGGCGTTTAGCTTCAGGGCGCGGAAATGGTCGCTTCCATGAGCGGCCCTTTCTTGCCCGACGACAGTCCGTCTATCGTGAGCTTGCGCGATGCGCCCGCGTGCATGCTGGGTTGGACGAGCAGAGACGGCCGATCACTAGCCGGATAGATCGGCCGACGAAGGTCTGTTGTCTGGGTAGAGCCGACGTTGGGGTGTCCGAGCGAGAGGAGCGGCGAGCGGCGGTACATGGCCGGCTGCGGCCGTTGCGATGCTCTCCATCGTTGGCATTTCAATTGGCTCAAGGGTGCGGAAATCCTGGATCGGGGAGGAAGGCAGTCCGGACGGTCGTGCTCAATGACCAGTTGCGATCGCACGTTGAGCGACGGTTTCCATCTATTGCCGCAGAAGAACAACATCGCCTTGCCGCTTAATTAGCCCCGATTTTGCGTCTCGGTATCGGACCGGCGAGGCTGACGCTTCGTGGGGAGGCTAGGAGCGATGCCACCTCACAGCCGTGATATTGTTCGTCGCCGCCACCTTCCTGGGAGACGCAAAGTGATTTCGCACATTTTTCTTGGCGTTAACGACTTCGATCGTGCTTTTGAGTTTTATTCGGCGTTGATGCATGAACTAGGACACAACCTCAAATTCTGCGAGCGCGACACGCCATGGGCAGGGTGGATGGCAACGGACGCACCGCGGCCGCTGTTCCTTATTGGCAAGCCATATGACGGCAATGCTGCGCGAGGTGGGAATGGTCAAATGGTGGCATTGCTTGCGCGTGACCGGCAGACCGTTGACCAGGCATACGCCCGTGCGCTCGCAAACGGAGCAAATTGCGAAGGCGCTCCTGGCCTAAGAACCCAGTATCACCCTCACTTCTACGGCGCATACTTCCGAGATGCTGATGGAAACAAGCTTTGCGTATGCTGTCATCACCCGGTGTCGGTTTAGCGTTATCGATTTAGCACTGACCTGCCTCTACGCCTGTCGACACGGCCAGCGCCTCAGATGGCCGTCGACGCGCTGGCGCGGGCAACGGAAGCCGAAGCGGACGGCGCATATACGGCGTTGAACGCCATCCTTGTCGAAGGAAACCACTTGCCGCCGCCGACGATAGCTGTCATCCGAGCCATCCGTCCGGTCAAGGAAACGATGGGCGCCTGCGATCCCAGCAAGACACTCGATATATGGCGCACGACCCTCGCCCCGTTTGTGACGCTACTGGTGGGATGCTGAGGCGATCTTTTGAGAAAAAAACTTCACGAAAGCCTCGACCTTCCTCGGGTGATTGCGAGGTTTCGGAAACACCGCATATATTCCCGGCTGCTTAGACGCACCAATCTCGTCGTACTCTTCCAGCAGCCGAATCAAGCTACCGCTGAGCAAGTCCTGCGCGACAAGCCAGTCGGGCTGCCGGGTGATTCCCTTGCCTGCCTTGGCCCATGCAATCAGCGCATGCGATTCGTTACTCGAAAATGGCCCATCTACCGGAATTGCCATAGTTGTGCCGTCCACCTGGTACTGCCAAGATGAGGAATGCGGTTCATGGCGGTAAATCAGGCACTGATGTCGTGCCAGTTCGGCCGGATGCCGGGGGGCGCCATGAGATGCCAGATAGGCGGGGCTGGCGCATGTTACGCGGCGGTACGTGCTGAGGCATCGAGCGGAGAAATCGGAATCCCCCGGTCGCCCCGCCCGCAGGGCGAGATCGAAGCCGTTGGCGACAAGGTCGACAATCCGGTCGCTAACCTGGAGATCGAGGCTGATTCTCGGGAAGCGTGCCGTGAACTCATGGAGATGCGGGTACACAAAGGTCAGCGCCACGCCCAACGGTAATGTCACGCGCAGCTCACCCCTTGGTTCCGACGCAAGGCGCCGGACCGCATCTTCAGCTTCGTGCGACTGTTCAATGATGCGCTTCGCGTGTTTGTACCAGAGCCTGCCTGCCTCGGTCACGGCGATGCGACGCGTCGTCCGGTCGAGCAGGCGCGCGCCAAGCCGTTTTTCTACTCGAGCTAGTGCGCCGGTCACCGTCGCAGGCGCGAGTCCGAGGACCCGGGCTGCCTGCGCCATGCTCCCCGAGTCCACGATCTGGCAGAACACCTGCATGCTGAACAGCTGATCCATCGTCCATTATTCGTAAATCATGAAGAATCCATTCATGGGCGGCTACTTTATCAAAATTTCCGCACACCCTACGATCTTCTCCAATTTGGCATTCATCGCAACACTTCCTGGAGAAGCCCATGACCCAGCACGGCAGTTGTCTCTGCGGACGCATCAAATACCGAATCCACGGCCCGCTAACCGACGTCCTGAATTGTCATTGTTCGATGTGCCGAAAGCTCCATGCCTCGGCCTTCCGCACGAGAGCCAAGGTGGCGATTAGGGATTGGGAATGGGTATCGGGGCAGAACACCGTCAAGTTTTACGAGTCCTCGCCTGGCGAGCACAAGGGATTTTGCAGCGAATGTGGCTCAAGCATATTGACGCGATTTGACTGCAATCCCGAGGTATTCGGATTCCCCCTCGGTACGCTTGATAGCGATCCCGGCGTGAAGGCCGAGCGTCATGTTTTTGTCGGCAGCAAGGCGTCGTGGTATGACATCACCGATACGCTTCCGCAGCACAAGGAATACTGAGGCCAGTCGGAGGGCAGTACACATACAAGGTAAATATCACGAATAAGAAGCTTGAAATAAAGAATAGTGGAAAGCCCCAACAATGCCAGTCTCATCGGCTAGCCCTCAGCTCACCACCGTGGTCTTACTCAACCCAAGTTCGCGCGCCCACGTCCTGGAATTGGCGTCGATATGCCAAAGGTGTCGAACCCACGATCTGCCGAAACCGCCTAGCAAAGTTATTTGGTTCACCGAATCCCGTGCTTTGCCCGATTTCTGCGGCCGAGGCGGATGTGAAAGCCAGCAAAGTCTTTGCCCGCTCGATCCGCCTTTCAGTCACGATCTCCAGAAAGGTCTTTCCGGTTTCACTTTTCAGCAGGTGGGCCAGGTGTGTTGCTGATACATGACTGGCCTGCGCAGCGTCGCCCAAGGTCAGTTCCCGCGAAAGGTTTTGGGTGATATACCGAATGCAGCGCAGCACGGACTGCTTGTACGACTGCAGCAACATCCCGTTGCTCTCGCAAAGACGAATCTTGTCACCGTGGCGTCGCCACACCATGCCAATCAGGTTTAGCAAGTGGCTGCGGATCAGCAAGTTGCTGGCCGTATCGTCACTGGGCGATTGCTGGGATTCTTGCGCCATGCGCTCGCATAGCTCCTGAAGGTACTCGGTGTCCAGTTCATCGAACTGAAAATCCAGACAATGCTGAAAGCGGAAGGGACCAAGCTCTGGCGCGCGCGCGAGCGGCACTTCCGACAACTCGAAGACATCAAGGTTAAGCGACGGTAGCAGATACTCTTTGCTGATGTTGATTACGTGGAACTTGCCGTCCGCTACGTTCGGAATGTAGTGAACCAGAAACGGCAGGACGAAGCTTACGGTGCCGGGGCGAATAGGCCGCTGCTGGCCCCCAATGTAGTGAGTGGTTTCGCCTAGTGTGTTGACGTAAATCTGGAAGTACTCGTGACGGTGCGGCACCGGGTTCGGCAGACAGTTGCTCTGATCGTGGATGCCAAAGTAGGCGCTCTGCGCCCGGGCCGCCATGGTGTAGTTCCGGATGACAGCGCCCTTTTTGCCCTCGTAGTCGAGGGGCGTCAGTGGGGCGTTCGAGGGATTCGCTCTGTGCATGGAAACGGTGAGGAGCAAAGGATCGTAAGGATTGCGCATCTTTTCGCAAGCCTGTGCGTTGAGGCCGAACGGCCGCGTCTCTAAACTCTAGCCACTCCGTTCAATAATCTTACACAGAGACAATCCTTATGCCTAGAGACAGTGCGGACAGCGTCGTGCAATCGACCAAGGTCCTGAGCGTTACCCCCGCCGTCATTGATATCGTTGACAGCGCTCAACGCTTCCCGGTACGGCGCGTCTATTGCGTGGGGCGTAACTATCTTGCCCATATCCGGGAAATGGGGGAGGGTGACGAACGCGACCCGCCATTCTTCTTCCAGAAGCCGGCCGATGCCATCGTGACCGATGGGCGCGTACCCTATCCGACGTTTACCGACGACTTTCAGTTCGAGTTTGAACTCGTCGTTGCCATCGGCAGCGAAGCGGCGGACGTGCCGCCGGACACGGCACTGGATCATGTCTTCGGCTATGCCGCAGGGCTTGACATGACTCGGCGGGACCGCCAACGAGAGTGCAACAAGCGCGGCCTGCCGTGGGAACTGGGCAAGTCTTTCGACCATTCAGCGCCATGCGGTCCCATCCATCCCGTGGCGAAGGTCGGCCATCTCCGCTCGGGCACACTTAGCCTGGCGGTAAACGGTGACGTACGACAGAACTCGGTCCTGGAGAAGATGATCTGGAACGTCCATGAAATCGTCAGCGAGCTGTCCAAACAGTACCGCCTGCTCCCTGGCGACCTGATCTTTACCGGCACGCCAGAAGGTGTTGGTCCGGTGCAGCGCGGTGACAGGCTGACCGGCTGTATTGAAGGACTCGATCCTTTGCAGGTCGAGATCGTCTGAGTCCCGGGTCAAAGGAAACACGCCATGAAACCACTCGAACGCATCTCATATTCGGCCATTTCCGAACGTCCCGCCCTGACGCTGCCGGCCAGCAAGCGCCTGGCTGTCTGGGTCATCGTCAACGTTGAGGAATGGGATATCAACGAGACCATGCCGCGCACGGTTCTCACGCCTCCAGCGGGCGGTTCACCTATGCCAGACATCCCGAACTGGGCTTGGCACGAGTATGGCAACCGCGTCGGCTTTTGGCGCATGCTGGACGTCATCGACGAACTCGGGATCAGTGCAACGCTCGCCATCAACGGCGCCGCCATCGATGCCTACGAGCCTATCGCCAAGGCGGCGAAGGCGCGTAACTGGGAGTTCATCGGCCATGGCTTTGGACAGCGCAACATGCAGAAGGTGCCCGACGAAGCGGTCGACATCGCAAAGACCACCGAGGCCATTCGCGCCTACACCGGGAAGCGCCCCCGCGGCTGGCTCGGACCGGGGCTCACCGAGACCTGGAACACACCCGACATCCTCGCGGAGCAAGGCTACGAGTACGTGTGCGACTGGGTGCTCGACGATCAGCCCGTGGAACTGAGGACGCGAGATGGCGGCTGTATCGTGAACGTGCCCTACACACAGGAGTGCAACGATGTAGCGATGATGCTGATCCAGCATCACAAGGCCAGCGAGTATCGCGACCGCGCTATCGACCAGTTCGAGCAACTCTACGCCGATGCGAAGGACTCAGCCCGCGTGATGGCGCTGGTCGTGCATCCGTACATCATGGGCGCGCCACACCGCCTGCGCTATTTCCGGGAGGCGCTGGCGCACATTCGGGCACATGACGACGTTGCCTTCCTGACGGGAGAACAGATCCTCGATTGGTATAAGGCAGCGCGCGCGGCCTCATAGCCGGATCCGTACATCGCCAGAAACTCGAACAAATCTCTCGCTTGACGAGAAGGAGACAACACGTGAATTCCTCGACTTCGGCCGGCCCGCTGACCGGAGACGTGCGCAGCGATGCGCCCGTCACGGCATTGGAGATTGGCATGTTTCTTGTGCTGCTTGCCTCCTATGCGCTCAACGCGATGGACCGGCAGATCTTTCCGCTGATCGCCGCAGATGTGCGAAGGGAGTTTGGGTTCGGCCTCGCCGACACCGGCCTGCTTTCGACCATCTTTACGCTCGGCATGGCACTAGCGGGGGTGCCGACAGGCTACCTGCTTGCGCGGTGGTCGCGCAAGGCCGTGCTCCAGATCGGCATCGCGATCTTCTCGCTTGGCACGCTGTTGACTGCCTACTCGAGCGGCTTTGCCGACATGATCCTCTACCGCGCCGCTACTGGCATCGGCGAAGCGATGCAGCTGACTGTGGTGATCGCCATCGCGGCGAGCTATTTCGCTCGCTTCCGCGCGACGGCCGTTGGGGCCATCAACTTCTCCTTCGGTGTCGGCGCCATCGTGGGACCGCTGCTCGGTGGGCACCTGATCGGCATTGAGCGAAACTGGCGCTTGCCGCTGGTGGTGTTCGGCCTGACCGGATTTGTCGCAATGGCGCTGATCGCGGCTACCGTGAGCAAGCGCATGACCGAAAAGGCCAGCGCGATCGCCACGCACATCGACACGCGCGGTGCAACCACGATGTGGAACCGCAACACGGCTCTCTTGACTGTGATGAGCATCATTGGCGGGTTGTGCATCTATGGCTACCTCGGCATGTACCCCACGTTCCTGCGCGAGCATCTGCACTACACGCCGTCGGACACTGGTCGCGTCATGAGTATCTTCGGGTGCGGCGTGTTCGCCTCCATCTTTGGCGGCTGGCTTGGCGACCGCTTCCACCCCAAGCTTGTGTTGTCGCTGAGCTTTGCGGGGACCGGGCTGCTCGGCTTCCTTCTGTTCTCGGGGCCGACGGGCATGTTGGTCCAATCGGTGCTGTCATTCGTGTGGGGGCTGGTGGTAAGTGGCGTGCTGTACGTGAACCTGGCCGGCTACCATATCAAGTCCGTGCGCTCTTCGCTCACGAATCGGGCCACCGGTGTCTTTGTCACGACGCTCTACGGCGCGGGCGCTTTCGCGGGCTACATCATCGGCGGCATCGCGGCGCGCTTTGGCTGGAGCACCGCCGGCTTTGCGCAGATCACCTTGCTATCGGTCTTCGGAATAGTACTCACCGTGCTACTGCGGACCGACCGGATGTCCTTGCCTGTGCGTAAGCCATGACGCCGGCCGAATGGGTGCTGCTCGGTGGCGCTGCGACTTTCGCCGGGACGCTGAATGCGGTGGCAGGCGGCGGTAGTTTCCTGACACTGCCGGCCTTGGCGATGGTCGGCGTGCCGCTGGTATCTGCCAACGCCACCGGGACCGCCGCGCTCCTGCCTGGCTATATGGCGGGTGCCTGGGCACAGCGCAAGGATCTGTCGGGGCCGATGGCACCCTCGCTTCTTCGGCTAAGCGTGCTGTCGGTGCTGGGCGGTGCGGCAGGCGCCACGTTGCTGCTGTCGACCTCGAACAGCGACTTCGGGCGCATTGTGCCATGGTTGCTGTTGGCCGCGACCCTTCTCTTTGCCTGTGGGCCAAGGCTTCTGCGCAAAGGAGCCGTTGCATCGCAGTCCCCCAGTGAATGGATCACGGACATCTGCATCGCTGCGGTCGCGATCTACGGTGGCTATTTCAACGGCGGTCTCGGCATCTTGCTGCTGGCGGTTCTCGCTGCGCTCGGGCACACCGACATGAGCCGGATGAACGGCATCAAGAACTTCGTCTCCGTGATCCTGACGGTGATAGCTGTCGCCATTTATGCGGCCAGCGGCGCCATCGCCTGGACGCATGCACTATGGATGGCGATCGGCGCCACAGCCGGCGGGTATTTCGGCGGCGTCATGGCTCGGCGACTTAAACCGGCCCTGGTGCGTGGCTTCGTCGTCCTGACAGGGCTGGCAATGACCGCAGCATTCTTTCTCGAGACGAGTTGACCACAACCGTCTTCCTGCAATCCAAATCGCATCGGAAAGGAACATGAGAACAACCAGAAGAGAATTCACCAAGGTCGCCGGCGCAATGATGGTCGCGGCAACCGGGATCCCCTCGCTTGTCGCTTCGGCATCGGCTTCGGCGGGAGGCGGCATGCCATCCGCAGCGTCCGGAGCCCGTCGAGGCACCTACCTGATCAAGAACGGCATGGTCATCACGGTCGACCGGAAGAATGGCGTCATGCCACGCGCCGACATCTTGATTCGAAACGGCGTGATCGAGAAGATCGGTCGGGGTCTGAGCACGTCCGGCGCGCAGACGATCGATGCCGCGGACATGATCGTCATGCCCGGCTTCGTCAACTCTCACTACCATATGTGGAGCGCGATCGGACGCAGCTTCACCGCGCGGAACGGCGGCTTCTCTTACTACCCGGCCAAGAGCGCCACATCCGCCTTGTACACGCCGGAGGACTTCTACAACAGCGTGCTCCTTGCGTGCGCCGAACTAGCGAACGGCGGGACCACTACCGTGCACAACTGGTCGCATAACACCCGCTCCGCGGCCCATGCGGATGCCGAACTTCGCGCGCACCAGCACTCTCTGCTGAGGGCCCGTTACTCGTATGGCCACATTGACAAGCTCCCGGTAGACGAGGTGAACAGGTTCGGCGACCTTGCGCGCGTCCAGCGCAAATGGTTCGGTGCAAACTCCCCATTCGAAGGTTTGGTGCACCTGGGACTGAATCTGCGTGGTCCGCAACAGAGCACCGATGCTGTCTTTCACGAGGAAATGAAGTTCGTCAAGAAGAGTGGGCTTCCCGTAGCGATCCACGCGCCGCAGGAGTCGCCCAACAATGTCGATGCTGTCGACTACGAGAGGCGCGGTTACCTCGGCCCCGATTTTATGATCGCGCATTACGTCCCGGCGACGACCGAGGACTTGATGGCGATGGCGCGCACGAAGACACCGCTCTCCTTTGCGACACATTCCGAGCTCCGGCTCAGCAGCACGGGCGATGCCCGGGCTGCGCTGTTCGCGATGCGTGCCGCGGGGCTGACTATCTCATTGTCGAGCGACGCGACGTCCATTGCCCCACCGGACATGTTCGAAATGATGCGTTTCACCTGGAACCTCGGGGTGCCCTGGGTTGGCACCCCCAGCGAGCGGGCAAGGGCGGTCAGCGTGCAAGAGGTGATCGAGATGGCGACGATCAATGGAGCCATCGCGATGGGGATCGGCGACATCACTGGATCGATCACTGAAGGCAAGCGCGCAGACATCATTCTGGTGCGGGCCAAGGATCTGAACATCTGGCCAATAGGCAATATCGAAACGGCGATTGTGCAGAGCGGCAGCGCCAGCAACGTCGACACGGTGTTAGTCGATGGCCGAATAATAAAGAGAAGCGGTCGCTTGCTAGCCTACAACGTGGACAGCATTGTTCGCGGTGCTCAGCAGTCCTCCAACCGGATTCTCAATGCGGCTGATGAGATGATGAAGTTATGAGTAGTCTAAAGAGTGAGTGGGACGAACGCCGCCTTCTGTTCGAGATGAAATGCACACCGAACTCCCTCCGTGGACCAGGCAGCGGGAGTCATTTGTCCGCCCAAGGGGCGACCACTCGATTTAGTCGAGACGAACGCGAGTACGTTCTTCGCATATGCGTTCTTCGTTTTGTACGGTCCGGCAAGGCAACGCCGCGTTGTCCGGACCTTCATCCTTTACTTCACAGGCCCTGCCCATGCGCACAGCACGCTTGCTATCATGTAGTTCTATCGCGGCCCTTGCCACCCTCGTTGTGCCGGCGCTCTGCATCGCCAATGCCAACGCCGCCGAGCAGATCGTCAGGCATCGCAACCCGGCGCACATGACCGAACCGTGGGCGCGTGAGTTCGCGGAGGTGATCGAGATTCCCGCCAATGCGCAGCTGCTTGTGCTCAGCGGCGTGGGGCCCACGGTGGCGAATGCCTCGGCGCCGCCCGATACGGCGGCCTCCTATGGCGACACCGCAACCCAGACCCGCAGCGTGCTTGGCCAGATCGAGCGCATCCTCCAGGATCGCGGCTATCGCATGGGCGACATCGTCTCCATGCAGGCGTTGATTGTGGCAGACCCGGCCACGGGCAAGCCAGACTTTACCGGCTTCTCGAGCGCCTATAAGCAATACTTCGGAACAGACAAGCAGCCCAACGTGCCGGTGCGCACGCGAGCCGAAGTCTTGCGGCTGGTGCCGCCAGGATGGCTAGTCGAAGTCACCGTCATGGCGAGCCGTGTGCCGTCGCGGCTGGCACGGTAGAAGACATAGGCTAACTAGCGGTGCGCCGCAACCGGGAGGGCGGAGCTTGAGTGGCCGGGCGCAGATAGTGGGACAGCGCACCTAACTCTCGGTGGAACATGACTGAGTGCGCCGAGCCGCCGCCTGCGAGGCGGGTTGCCCAGGAATCGGCTTGGCGGCCCGACGAGCTGTCGCGTGTCGTGGCCCTCATGTGTTGCAGTGGTGCTCCCCGGTATTTGCTCTCGATTATGATCTGATTTATACAATAAGGCTAAATGAAAGTAAGAGAGTTATGTATCGCTTCGCTAGGAGTTGTAGTGCTAACTCAAACATCACTATCCTGGGCGCAAAGTTTTAATGGGAAAAATCTCTTTACGCAGAGATGTGCCATGTGCCATGGAGCAGACCTCAAAGGCACAGGGCCATTGGCAAAGAAAAGCACTCCTCCCACACCTGATCTGACAACCGCCGCTTTCAAAAGACGACTCAATGATTATCCTGGTGTTATTGTTTCATCGGTGATACTTCGTCCAAATGGAGACTTGATTCCAAGAACTTTGCAAGAGAATGGTGTAAGACTGGCGCCGCACTCTTGGACTGTTCAAGATTTTCGAGATTTAAATAAATACATGAGTGGTTTGATTTCAAATAGCCGATGATCTTGAGGTACAAGCCGATACGAAAGTTCGATGATCGCGGCCACTTATCCTTGGGGCCGGCCGTTAGCCAGACGACATTCGTCTGGCGTGAAGGGCAGCCAGATTCAAAGTGACTGCTCTGGATTTGAACCGTCGTCTGCGCCGGTTCGTAGGCAGTTCAACTATGGATTGCGCGTTGACTGACTGTCTGCAAGGGGCCAACTCAGCGGTCGGTCGCCGGAAGGTTGGGCGGCCGAGAATGGCGGGACTTAGCCATCGGGCGGGTCAGGTGCAAGGGGCGTGGTAACAGGGCCGCTTCCGACCCAGTGCTGCCCCTGAAATAGGATTGACGACCGTCAGGTTCCGGCCCGACATGAGACGATCGCGGATGAGGCCACGTCGATGACTTGCGAAATCGGAGTTCTGGATGACAGGCTTCTTCTCACGCACGCAAGCTCGGCGCAGCCTACGGAAAGTCTTCACGGCGCTCCGCCCATGTCAGGATCGCATCCAGTGCCGGACACAACGCCTGGCCCCAATCAGTCAGGCGGTAGTCCACCTTCGGCGGCACCTGATGATAGACCGTACGCATCACGATGCCGTCCGCTTCGAGGCGGCGTAGCTGCTGGGCAAGCATCTTCTGTGTGATGCCGGGGATCAGTCTCTCGAGGTCCGAAAAGCGCTGTACCTGACCACCGAAAAGGTGAAACAAGATCACCAGCTTCCAGCGGCCTTCCAGCAGTTTGAATGCGGCTTCAACATCGATTGCGGCAGTCGCGGGAGTGTAGTTTTTTCGGTTAGCCAAGGGTTACTTACTTTCTTGTGCGTTCTTGCGATACGGTAACTGTAGCGCCATGATTGGGGCATGAAAACCTTCACGTTGAGGTGAACCCCGATGAACATGATGCTGCCCCCGCCACTGGATGCCTATCTACTCGCGGAAACCGTCACCGACTCCGCCCCTCTCTCGAACTGCTTTGCCGCCGATGCCGTCGTGCGGGACGAAGGCCGCACGATCAAGGGGCTGGAAGCCATCCAGGCCTGGAAGAAGGACAGCAAATCCAGGTACCAGTACAGCATTGAGCCGTTGGACGTATCCCAGGACGGCGCCACTGTGACGATGCACGCACGGCTCACGGGCACCTTTCCCGGTAGCCCAGTCGTGCTGACATATACGTTCGTCCTGGCTGGCGGCAGGATTGCGTCGCTGGAGATTCGCTAATGAACTCCGCACCCGAACTTCTGGGGCTTCGGGCGCTCGTTACGGGCGGAACCAAAGGCATCGGCAAGGCCGTTGTCGCACGCCTTTGCGAGGCAGGTGCGAACGTTCTGACGACTGCGCGTTCCCGTCCCGATGAACTTGCCGAAGAACGGTTCATCGGGGCGGACATCACAACGGCCGAGGGCTGTAACGCCATCGTCGACGCAGTGCACGAGCGGTTCGGTGGCGTCGATATAGTCGTGCACGTCGTGGGCGGATCATCTGCACCGGCCGGTGGCTTCAGCGTGCTAGATGACGATGAATGGAACAAGGCATTGAGCCTGAACCTATTCCCGGCAGTGCGCATCGATCGCGCGCTGTTGCCCTCGATGGTCGAGCAGCGTTCGGGCGTCATTATCCACGTCACGTCGATCCAGCGGCAATTACCGTTGCCGCAGGCGACGATTGCCTATGCCGCCGCCAAGGCTGCCCTGTCAAACTACAGCAAAGCCTTGTCCAAGGAGGTCAGTCCGAAGGGCGTTCGCGTCGTGCGTGTCTCCCCGGGCTGGGTCGAGACGGATGCCGCCGCAGGTCTCGTTGCCGAGATCGCCCGACAAGGCGGCATCGACACGGAAGGCGCCCGCAAGATCATCATGGATTCGCTCGGCGGCATTCCTCTTGGCCGGCCGTGCTCACCCCGGGAAGTGGCAGAACTCATTGGTTTCCTCGTCTCTGGCCGCGCCAGTGCCATCACCGGCACTGAGTACGTCATCGACGGAGGAACTGTTCCGACTGCGTGATCTGAGCCGCTTGCCCGGCCGCCCTGGTGTCGAACGTGTCTGCCTACGGACAGGCAGCCACGACCAAGCCTCTTCTGCGAGACAGGGCATCTGTTCGCGACCGCCGCAACGGTCTACGAGCCGAAGGTCACAGCATCATTGACGACCGTCTCTTCTCGGTCCGGGAGCGGGCAGTCGTGAAATTTCTTTGAGCGACTCAAGCTGGCCGACAACTGCCGTCCAAGCAAATCGGGCCGCCCCCAGCCGGCCACGGCTCCTTAGCGCGACTCCTGCGCCGACCCCTGCGAAGACCCACGCCCATCCCTGCCGTGAAACACCCACCCCCACGCAAACGGCCTCGGATCGACCAACGTGCTCATTGCCCGCGCGTAGTCGAGCATCAGCCCCGGCGTCCACGCCATCGTCGCCGCACGCTTGCGTAAGTGCGCAGCTACCCAGAGGTCAGTCGTCCAGCAGGCGGAACAGTGGCCACCAGCCGATGAGGCATGCCCACACGCGCGCGGCGCCGCCTTCCAGCGCGGCGTCGAGCGCGTGCGCCACAGTGCTGGAGCAGTTGCGGTGCATGAGGTTGTAGGTGGCATTCTGGCGACACTCGTCCCAGAATGCACGCTCACGGCAGGGCCAAGCGCCCGGTCACCGCTGCGCCGCATGCCCATAAGCTTCCGATGCGGCTCGAACACGGGGCGCTCCCTCAGTCAGGACCGGTTAGCCCGCATCTCGGCCAGCCCCGACCAGCCGGCGCACCGTTCGATGGCCTCGCCAGCCGCCAGGCAAAGCGCCTCCTGGAAGCGCCCCGCCACCAATTGCACACCCATCGGCGTGCTGCCTGCCATGCCGGTCGGCACCGACAAGCCCGGCAGGCCGAGCATGGCCGGCGCCAGCAGCGGGCTTTGCGCGTCCAGGATCTCGCGCATGGCGGCATCGCCCTGCTGGTCCGCGTCGACCGCAAACGGGCGCTGCCATGAAACCGGCATCAGCAGCAGCGGATATTGCGCAAGAAAGAGCTGCCAGTCGCGCAGCAGGTTGGAGCGCAGGGCCAGGGCGTCCATATAGCCCACGAGATCCAGATCCGGGGCCAGCCGGTACATGCTGCCGAAGGCGCGGCGGATTGCGTCATCGCCGTCGGTCTCTACGGCTTGCCGTACGCTGGCTTTGGTCTCGTTCATGGTGAGTGCCAGCCACAGCTCCGCTGCCTCGGTGAAGCGCGGCGGTGCGGCTTCCTCGACCGTATAGCCGGCCTGTTCCAACCATCGTGCCGCCTGCGCGACCGCAGCGACAACCTCGGGGTCGGCGCGGTAGCCCGGCAGCGAGGTACATACGGCCACTCTTGTACCAGGCTTGTAGGCATTGGCCGGCTGGGCAGCATCCAGCGGCGCGGGCGTCCACCACGGATCCCTGGCATCGGCCGCGGACATCGCCGCCAGCGCCAGGCGCAGGTCCGCCACGCTGCGCGCGAGCGGCCCCTGCACCGAGGTCATGTGCATGCCGATGGTGCGCTCCCGCGACTGGGACGGATTGAACGCCGGCACCCGACCGAAGCTCGGCCGCAGGCCTGCCACGCCGCAGGCATAGGCCGGATAGCGGATCGACCCGCCCTGGTCGTTGCCGTGCGCCAGCGGGCCGATGCCGGCCGCAACCGCTGCCGCCGCGCCGCCGCTGGAGCCACCGGGTGTACGCGTGGCGTCGTAGGGATTGAGCGTGCGGCCGTGCGGGGCGTTGTCGGTGAACCAGCGCATCGAGAACGCCGGCGTATTGTTGCGGCCGATGATGATGGCGCCCGCCTTGCGCAGGTTGGCGACCGCTGGGCTGTCGGCAGTGGCCACGGTGCTGCGGTAGGCCGCTACGCCATTGGTAGTGGCGCGCCCCGCCTGGTCCACGTTCACCTTGATCGTCACGGGCACGCCGTGTAGCGGGCCCACCGGCTCGCCGCGTGCCAGCATGGCATCGGCTTCGGCGGCAGTGTGCAGGGCCTCGTCGGCCAGCACCTCGACCACCGCGTTGAGGCGGGGGTTGACGTCGTCCAGCCGGGCCAGGCAGCTTGCCGCCGCCTCGCGGCACGAGATTTCCCGGGAGGCGATATGCCGCGCGAGATCGACGGCGCTCAGGCGCCACAGTTCGTTGCTCATGGATGGTCCGTTGTGGTTGTGGATGCGATGCAATCGGTGATGCGCACGGCTGCCCGGCGCGGCGGCAAGCGCGCGATCAGTCGGCCTTGATGCCGGCGCGCCTGACGGTGGCGCCCCAGCGGGGCACCTCGCTGCGGATCAGGCTGGCAAACGCCTCGGGCGTGGAGGGCATGGCCTCGATCGACAGCGCGGCATTCGCCTTGACCACGGCGGGATCTGCCAGGGCCTTGTTGAGCGCAGCGTTGAGTTTGCGGATGACGGGCATGGGCGTACCCGCCGGCGCTACCAGCCCGCCCCAGGCCACCACCTCGAAGCCCTTGATGCCGCTCTCGTCCACGGTGGGCACCTGCGGCAGCACCGGCACGCGCTGCAGGCTGGTCACGGCCAGCGCCTTGATCTGCTTGCCGGCAATGAACTGCTGGATGCCCGAGACGTTGTCGAACATCACATCGACCTGGCCGTTGACCATGTCGCCCAGCGCCTGCGCGCCGCTCTTGTAGGGCACATGCAGCATCCTGATGCCGGTGCTGCCCTGTACCAGCTCACCCGCCAGGTGAGCGCCCGAGCCGATGCCCAGCGACCCCATCACCACCTTGCCGGGGTGCTGCTTCGCGTACGCGACCAGCTCGGCAAGGTTGTTGGCCGGCAGGTCCTTGCGCGCCACCAGCACATAGGCGTTGCCAATTGCCAGACCAATCGGCGCGAGATCCTTTTCCGGGTCGTAGGGCAGCCTGGTGTAGAAGGTGCGGTTGACGGCCAGCGTGACCATATTGCCGTAGCCGATGGTGTAGCCGTCGGCGGCGGAGGTGGCCACCAGTTGGGTCCCGACGATGCCGCCGGCGCTGGGCCGGTTGTCGATCACCACCGGCTTGCCCAGTTCGCGGCCCATCGCCTCTGCGATCGGGCGCAGCGCCACGTCCACGCCCGCACCGGCCGCATAGGGCACCACCATCTTGAGTGGCCGCTCCGGCCACTCGGCCCGCGCCAGCAGTGGCGCGGTGCATAGGGCTGTTATCGCCAGGGCGGCCATTGCCCGCACGGCGAAACGGGTGACGACCGGTCGTTCTGTCGGGGTGCGCGTCTTCTCCATGTGTCTCCTCGCTGTTTTCTTTGCATTGGCATGGGGTTCGCAACAAGGCTACGCAGATAGAATGAAAGCCAAAAGACGCTAAATTCTTTGTGATGACAACTCAGGGTTGTCGTCATTATCGCCAGCAAGCGCAAGACATCCCGGCCCATGGACCGGGAAGCGAGGGAGACAACGTGAAGGACCATCACCTGAAGGCCTGGCTGAGCCTGGTGGAGACCGGCAGCATCCGCGGCGCGGCACGCGGCCTGCACCTGAGTCAAGCCGCCATTACCAAGGCCATCCGCGAACTGGAACAGGACCTGGATGCGCCGCTGATCGTGCGCAGCTCGCGCGGCGTGACGCTGACCGAATGCGGCCACCAGCTCACCCTGCGGGCGCGGCTGGCGCAGGCGCAGCTTGCACTGGCACGGCAGGACATCCGCCAGTTGCAGGGCGGCAAGCAGGCGCACGTATCGGTAGCGGTCACGCCGATGGTCTTCCTGAGCCTGCTGCCCGACGTAATCCGCGCCTTCCGCAAGCGCATGCCGCTGGCCGAGCTCACGCTGGAAGAAGGCATGATGCCGCTGGTGCTGCCCGCACTGCGCGACGGCACCGTCGACTTTGCCGTCGCCGCGCCGGGACAGCAGGCCATTGGCAGCGAGTTCGTCTTCGAGCCGCTGCAGACGCTGGAGATCATGGTCGCCTGCCGCCGTGGCCATCCGCTGGAACACGCGACCGAGTGGGAACAACTGCTTGAATGCGAATGGCTGATGCATCTGTCGCCAGGCAGTCACCACACCTATATGCTCGACCAGTTGCGGGAGGCTGGTATTCCCGTGCCGGCACGGATCATCAAGGCCAATACCTTTGGCGTGAGCTGGAACCTGATGACGCGCAGCGATGCGCTGCTTTCATGTCCGGCCGGGCTGCTCGGCGTGGAACCGTATGCGCAGCAGGTTAGCCGGGTCCCGTTGCGGATGCCGTTGCCGCCGATCACGCTGGGGATTCTGACGCTGCGGGATACGCCGCTGTCGTTGGCGGCGGAGACTATGGCGGAATTGTTCAGGAGGGAAATTGCGGTGAATGGAGAGAAGCTGGCGACGGGATGACGGGTTCAGGACTCGGCTGCAACAGCATCGAGCGAACCATCGGCAGTGCGGATTGTGCCGACGGTTCGAGCTGCCAAATCAGTCAGCGAAGCAAACTTTGGCTGAGAGCTGATCGAGCTGGGATTTGACCATTACCAGCAGGCAGTGGGTGCCGTGGATTTCTTCCGAGTGATCGCTTTGGGATTCCAGGAGGAAGAGGATGCCGGAGAGGCTGGCGCTGAGGTGGTGCAGGGCTGATGGAGGGCGTCGATAGGATGTTTCGCACTGTGCAATTTGCGAATGAAGTCCCAAGAGTGGAAGGCGCACCTCTCCGCTAGCGGATCTTGATAGCTTCCGGGCGCAAGACCGGCTTATCGCCAGAGAATGGTGACTGTAGAGCGCCACGAAGAGCCGTATGGCAATCATTCGCGAAGAATTGGCATATGGCGGCTTGCGACCCTTCTGAGCCGTTCGACTCCTCCACAACTCGGTGGCGGCTATCCGAGTCCAACAGTCATCCGCTTCCACTGTCGCTTTGGCAGTTGATCGGCCGACGCGGGCGATCGCTTGTCGACGGCTGCTCCGCATAGCCAATCCAGAGCATGATAAAGAGATCGCCGTTGTCCAGGCCCACGGTCCGCTCTATGTCAGGTTCGCCATATACCACGGCGTATTGGAGACGTTTGCGCCTGCTATCTCGCATTGCAGTCGCCCGTCCGCTGGTGCCCCCAACCTATCCACATTCTCCCCCTCATCCACGCCGGCGCTGTCGAAGCGTCTGCGATGGGAGAACGCCAAAGTGGGCGCGATAGAGCGCGGCGAACCGGCCAAAGTCCCAGACGCCAAATCGTCCGCAGATCGCGGATACCGTATCGCCCGGCCTCGCATTGCAGAGGGCTGCGCGAATGGCATGCATGCGGTACAGCGCTAGGTAGCGATGCGGTCCCATGCCCAGGTATCGATGAAACACGTTGCGAACCGTGCGTTCGGATGCATCGGCAGCCGCGCAGAGGTCGTCCACAAGGACCGTCGTTTCCCCAACGCACTTGAGGTAGCCCAGCGCCCTGCTCAGGATCTGACGATGACGTGGCTTGAGCCGGAGATGGGTCGCGCCATCGTCGACCGTCAGCACGGCGCGAAACACGAGGTTGATCAGTTCGGCGCGAGCCGTGAGCGTGGCGGCCGGATGGCGCAATTGGTCAGGGTCGTCGCGCTCGACGCGCAAGATGCGCCGAATCGTTGCCAGCAGTTGCGGCACGCCGTTTCGACCGGTGCAGACCAGATTGTTGGAGAGCAGCGTGGCGTCAAACTCGTCGACGTGCGTGTGGACCCAGTGCAGGACCAATGGCGCCGATATCGCCACCGTCAGCCAGCTTGCCGCCCGCTCCGCAACGATGTGGAACATCTGGTCGGGCGCCATCCAGCCGACCGTGCGCTCGTCGAAGGCATGGCCATCGACAATGGTGCATTGTTGTGCACTCAACGGCACGAAGATATTGAAGTAGTCGGGCATGCCGATACCCGAATAGGCCGTGGAGGCGCCCTCCCGGCCCATCATGATCGCCACGCCATCGAGGTCGATCACCTTGAGCTGCCAGTCTCGCTGCGGCCGGGACCGCAAGACATACCTTCCCTGGACGCCGTAAAGCGCCGCCTCGAATTCGTCGAACTCCGGGCAGACCAGCTTCGTCAATGGATTGCTCCCTGGGCGGCCCTTCACGGCGGGTTGCCATGCAAGTCCAGGCGACATTTGCCGATTTTACGTAGCCGGGGACCAAGGTTTCAAGAAATGATTAGCAGCAAATGGATGCGAAGGGGAGACCATGACGGAATCAAGCCAACCGGGGACGTATCCCGCGGCGTCCACAGGATTGCTGCTTGTGGATCCCTACAACGATTTCCTCAGTGAGGGCGGCAAGCTCAACGGCCGGGCAAAGCCGGTAGCCGACCAGGTCGGTACACTGGCCAACCTGAAAAGGACGGTAACCATCGTACGCGCAAGGGGCATCCAGGTGTTCTATGTGCCACATCATCGCGCGAGGTCTGGTGACTTCTCCACGTGGAGGCATCCCAGCCCGTACCAGTTGGGCGCCAGCCGTGCGCAGGTTTTTGCCGCGGGAAGCTGGGGAGGCCAGTGGCATCCGGATTTCGAGCCGCTTCCCGGAGACATCATGATTCACGAACATTGGGGCGGCAGCGGCTTTGCCAACACCGACCTTGACTTGCAACTTAAGCAGCATGGTATCCAGAAGGTCATTCTGGTCGGGATGCTGGCCAATACCTGCATCGAGGCGACAGGACGCTTTGCGACGGAACTCGGCTATCACGTGACGCTGGTGCGCGATGCCACGGCAGCGTTCTCGGCGGAGGCCATGCATGCCGCGCATGAGATCAACGGACCAACGTTCGCCCACGCCATCGTCACGACCGCGGAGTTGTGTTCGGCGCTGGGTGACGCGGGCGGCGTGCCACGGTAAGCAATCCTGAGATCGCCGCTTGCGGGGGAGCGGTGATTTTCTCCCTAACCTACGGGCAGGTGCCACTTGCACCGATCGCCGGAGCGACAGAAGACGTTCATAGCGAGGAATACTATGTCCAGGCGCGCACTTATCGTCATCGATATTCAGAACGACTACTTCCCGGGTGGCCGGTGGACGCTCTCGCAAATGGATCGGGCGGCCGACAACGCGGCTGCACTGATCGCGGCGATGCGCGAAGCCGGCGAAACGGTGATCCATATCCGCCATGAATTTCCCACTTCCGATGCGCCGTTCTTTACGCCAGGCTCGGCTGGCGCCGAGATCCATGCCAAGGCCAGTCCAAAGGAAGGCGAGGCGATCGTCCTCAAGCATCACATCAATTCCTATCGGGATACGCATCTAAAGCAAATCCTGGACGAACGCGGCGTCAATGAAGTCGTCATCTGCGGCGCCATGAGTCATATGTGCGTGGATGCCGCGACACGTGCGTCGAATGACTTCGGCTACCAATGCACCGTCGTCCATGACGCATGCGCGTCGCGCGATCTGGAGTTCGAAGGCGTCGAGGTGCCCGCCGCGCAGGCCCACGCGGCGTTCATGGCCGCGCTCAGGTTTGCCTATGCTCGTGTCATCTCGACAAGGGAATGGCTGGATGAGCAGCACCCTCGATAGGGGACCGTACTGACCGGACGCAAGGGGAAGCGCAAAATGAACGACGAAAATGGGTCGGTGATGACAGCGACGCGCCGTGGCGTCCTGAAGGCCGTCGCGTCAGTGGCGGCATTGTTCACGATGTCTCGCGCGGCGGACGCCGCCACCAACGCGACCGCCCCGGCGAGCAGGGGCAAACAACAAGGAGGGAATGCCATGCAAACAGTCAGGACGAAGGATGGTGTCGACATCTTTTACAAGGACTGGGGCAGTGGCCAGCCCATCGTCTTTTCCCACGGATGGCCGCTGAGCGCGGACGACTGGGACGCGCAGATGATGTTTTTCCTGAACCATGGATTCCGTGTAATTGCGCATGACCGGCGTGGCCACGGCCGGTCCACGCAGATCGCCAGCGGCCACGACATGAATCACTATGCCGACGACCTGGCAATGCTGACTGCCCATCTGGACCTGAAAAACGCCATCCACATTGGCCACTCCACCGGCGGCGGTGAAGTCGTGCGCTATCTAGCGCGACACGGCGATAGCCGCGTGGCGAAGGCAGTCCTGATCGCCGCTGTGCCGCCGTTGATGGTGAAGACGCAAGCCAATCCGGGCGGATTGCCAAAGGAAGTCTTCGACGGCTTCCAGGCGCAGGTTGCAAACAACCGGGCACAGTTCTACCGCGATATCCCTGCTGGTCCCTTCTATGGCTTCAACCGGCCGGGCATCAAGCCGGACGAAGGGGTGATTGGAAACTGGTGGCGCCAGGGCATGCAGGGTGGCGCCAAGGCGCACTACGACGGCATCGTCGCCTTTTCACAGACCGATTTCACGGAGGACCTGAAGAAGATCACTGTGCCGACGCTGGTAATGCATGGCGACGACGACCAGATTGTGCCCTATGCCGACTCCGCACCCCTTTCGGCAAAGCTGTTGCGCAATGGCATCCTGAAGACATACAAGGGATTCCCACATGGCATGCCTACCACGCATGCCGAGACGATTAACGCCGACCTGTTGGCTTTCGTTCGCTCCTGATTATTCCCCCCGCTCGCGCAGACGTGCTGCCGATACGGATCCTCCACGGCGTCTAAGCAGGCGAATCCCGGAGTGCCATCATGCTCAACCTCAGTCCGCTCGGAATACTCCACACCTCGATTGCCCTGGTGGCAGTGGCGTGTGGTCTGGTGGCGTTGTTTAAGCACGGCGAGATCGAGATGAGGACGCGATCCGGCCGGCTCTATATATGGCTGACGGCAGCGACGGCATTCACCGGGCTCTTTATTTTCCGCCATGGCGGATTCGGGCCGCCCCATGCACTGTCAATCCTGACGTTGGCAGTGCTCGCCATTGCCAGTGCCTGCGAGCGACATAGGGAAGCGGGCGTAGCACGCTACCTGGCCGTACTGGGCTACTCGCTTACGCTGTTCTTCCATCTGATCCCAGGATTGACGGAGACCGGCACGCGCATCCCGCTCGGCAATCCGGCCTTCAGCGGTCCGGAAGATCCGACACTGAAGGCGATGGTTGGCATCGGCTTCCTCGTCTATCTGACTTGCGCGACGGTCCAGGCGATGCGTATCCGCCGCGCCCACCGACAGACGGTCACCCCCTGAATCTCTGTTGCCCTTGTGATGAGCCAGCCAGAAGAAGGACAGCCGGGGCTATCTGCCCAACTGCCGCTGCTCGACGGCATTCTTGAACAGCATAGGGTGCAACTCGGCGCCGGCACCGAAGGCGACTTGGTCGATATGTTCCGGCAGGCCGACTGGGTAGACGTGACCGGCGGAGTCATCACCGCGTCGATTCCGAAAGGATTTCTGGCCGACGTATTCGCGCTGTTTCCCAACGCCGGTTTCCACCGCTGTCTTCTTCGACTGACATGCCGGCACGCCGTCCTGCACCCGCTCAAGCCACTCCCAATGATCCGGTGGTGAGATAGCCACCAACTTTCCAGGAGATGCAGTCATGAAGCGTTTGTTCGCCCAACGCATGCCGGCCTTCGGTGTTCTCCCCACTGCGGGCCACGCGGCTGCCGCCGATGCCGCGGTCTCCGCGGGGACCGCCCCGACCTCCTACGTGACGGTCGAGGGCGACAGCATTGCCTACCGCAAGATAGGGCAGGGACCGACGATCATTCTCGCCAACCGCTTACGCGGGACGCTCGATACATGGGATCCGTTGTTTCTTGACGGACTAGCGTCGCGGTACACCGTCGTCACCGTCGATTATCCCGGCATCGGTTACTCGACTGGCAAACTGCCCGACTCCATGGCATCGGCGTCGAAGTTCATCGATGAGTTCGCCAACGCAATCGAGGCCGATCGTTTCGTCATCCTCGGCTGGTCGTGGGGAGGACTTGTGGCTCAGACCTATCTTCTGGACCACGCGCAACGCGTTACTCAGGCGATCCTCATCGGAACCAACCCACCCGGACATAACGATATCCCACTGCAGCAGGTGTTTCTCGATCGTGCATTCAAGCCTGTGAACGATCTGGCGGATGAGGAGGTTTTGTTTTTCGAGCCCGCCTCCCAGGCAAGCCGTGCGCAGGCCAAGGCATCTCACGAACGCATCTACGCAAGGGCTGACGTTACCTCCAGGATACCCTCCAGGCCCGACGAGTTGGCGCCGTACTTTACGGCGGCAGAGGGCTTCCGCAAGGATGAGGAGCACCGGCGCGATCGCATGGGGCAGGTGAATGTGCCGATCCTGGTAATCGCAGGAGACCACGATACGAGCACCGCTGGGCAGAACTGGTTTCCTTTGATCGGGAAGATGCGACAAGCACAATTCATCTTCTTCTCCGAAGCGGGGCACGCACCACAGCACCAACACCCCGAACTTATTTCCGACTACATTCACGATTTTCTCGTTAGGACCTCTCGCGACGGCGAGAGATGAACTCTGCGCCGGGCGGCCTTCTTCCGCGACAGTCGTCGACCATGGCTGACGTGAGGTCAACTGTCAGTGTCAGGTCGGCCGTAGCGGCCGATCGGACGAAGCCGCTCGCGCGGTAGGAGGCTCAGTTCCAGTTTGAAGGGGTGTTGGAGGTTCCGGTCCCTGACTAGCGGTTCTTCAGCGCCTCGGCAACCCCTGCGCCATAGGCGCGATCGGCCATCGTGCAATTGCGGATATGCCGTTGCTGCACGTCCTCGCTCGCGCCGCCGAGCGCGCGCGCCGTGTTGTCGAAGAGCTGCAGCTTCTGCTCGGGCGACATCAGTCGGAACAGCGCCCCCGGCTGCGAGTAGTAGTCCTCGTCCGCGCGATGGTCCCAGTGCGCGGCTGCGCCCGAGAGCGGCAGTGGCGGCTCCGCCAGCCGCGGGCTGTCGGCCCACTCGCCGCGGCTGTTGGGCACGATGCCGGGCAGCCCGCCCTGGTTGCCGTCCACGCGCATCGCGCCGTCGCGGTGATAGCTGTGCACCGGGCAGCGCGGGGCGTTCACCGGAATCTGGTGCGCGTTCACGCCTAGCCGGTAGCGGACCGCATCGCCGTAGCTGAACAGCCGCCCCTGCAGCATCTTGTCCGGCGAGAAGCCAATGCCCGGCACGATGTTGGCGGGCGAGAACGCCGCCTGCTCCACATCGGCGAAGTAGTTGTCGGGGTTCCGGTTGAGCTCCAGCACACCCACCTCGATTAGCGGGTAGTCGCCGTGCGGCCAGACCTTGGTGAGGTCGAAGGGATTGAACGGGCAGACCTGCGCCTGCTGCTCGCTCATCACCTGGATGCACAACGTCCAGCGCGGGAAGTCGCCGCCGTCGATCGCCTCGAGCAGGTCGCGCTGCGCGCTCTCGCGGTCGTTGGCGACGATCGCGGCGGCCTGTGCGTCGGTGAGGTTACGGATGCCTTGCCGGCTGCGCAGGTGAAACTTGACCCAGCGCCGCTCGTTGTCCGCGTTGATGAGGCTGAACGTGTGGCTGCCGAAACCGTGCATGTGGCGATAGCCATCGGGCAGGCCGCGATCGCTCATCACGATGGTCACCTGGTGCAGCGCCTCGGGTAGCAGCGTCCAGAAGTCCCAGTTGTTCTGGGCGCTGCGCAGGTTGCTGCGCGGGTCGCGCTTGACTGCGTGGTTCAGGTCGGGAAATCGCAGTGGGTCGCGCAGGAAGAACACGGGCGTGTTGTTGCCCACCAGGTCCCAATTTCCTTCCTCGGTATAGAACTTCACCGCGAAGCCGCGGATGTCTCGCTCGGCATCCGCCGCGCCTCGCTCGCCGGCCACCGTGGAGAAGCGCACGAAGACGTCGGTCTTCTTGCCGACGCCGGAAAAGAGCCTGGCCTTCGAGTACGCCGTGATGTCGTGCGTCACCGTGAAGTGGCCGAAAGCGCCGGAGCCCTTGGCGTGCATGCGCCGCTCGGGGATCACCTCGCGGTCGAAGTGGGCGAGCTTCTCGAGCAGCCAGATGTCCTGCAGCAGCGCGGGGCCGCGCGCACCGGCGGTCTCGATGTTGAAGTTGTCGACAACGGGGGCGCCGTTGGCATGAGTCAGTTTGGTCATGGCAATTTGGGCAAAAAGAGGGATTCAGCGGAGCCACTTCTGGAGGGAGGACTGGACGTGCAGAGTGGGAGTCGCGTCGATGGCCCCCACTTAAAGGTGGACCGGCCATCGACGGTGCCGACTGATTCGACGCAATCAGGCCTTGATAAAAGCCAGCAGGTCCGCGTTGATGAGGTCCGCGTGCGTTGTTGGCATGCCGTGCGGGAAGCCCTTGTAGGTCTTCAACTTGCCGTTCTTCAGCAGCTTGACCGACAGCGGCGCGGAATCGGCGTAGGGGACGATCTGGTCGTCGTCGCCGTGCATCACCAGCACCGGCAGTCCGATCTTCTTCAGGTCGTCGGTGAAGTCGGTCTGGGAGAACGCGACGACGCCGTCGTAGTGCGCCTTGGCGCTGCCCATCATCCCTTGTCGCCACCAGTTCTGGATGATGCCTTCCTGCGGCTTCACGCCCGGCCGGTTGAAGCCGTAGAACGGCCCGGCGGGAATATCGCGGTAGAACTGCGCCCGGTTCGTGGCCGTCTGCACTTGCAGGCCGTCAAACACGTCCTTCGGCAGGCCGCCGGGATTCGACGCGGTCTTGACCATCAGCGGCGGCACGGCGTTAATGAGGCAGGCCTTCGCGGCCCGCTTCTCGCCGTGGCGAGCCAGATAGCGCACGACCTCGCCGCCGCCGGTGGAGTGGCCGATGTGGATCGCGCCCTTGAGGTCGAGATGGTTCACGACCGCGGCGAGGTCGTCGGCGTAGTGATCCATGTCGTGGCCGTTCCAGACTTGCGCCGAGCGGCCATGCCCGCGCCGATCGTGCGCGACGACGCGATAGCCCTTGGAGAGGAAGAACATCATCTGCGCGTCCCAATCGTCGGAGCTCAGAGGCCATCCGTGCGAGAAGACGATCGGGGTGCCATTGGGGGGACCCAAATCCTTGTAGAAGATCTGGACCCCGTCTTTGGTGGTGACATAGCTCATGGGTGGATTTCCTTCCGGAGTTTCAGCGCCGTTCGGCGCAGTAGGAGCAGCGGACGCTGCGAATGGCAAAGCCGCTGCTGCTGCAGTGCCTGCCCCAAGGACCAACAACTGACGGCGCGTGACTCGAGCGAAGCCAGGCCGTGTTGGCGCGGGATCAATTTTCATGGGTATAGATCTGAGTGGAGACGCGATCAGTCTAGCCATGGTCTCCTCGCCATGCGATATGCATCACGGGCAATTCGATGTTGCCGGATCTTCACCAATGTCGCGGCAACGCATCCGGCGCGTGCCGCTGGGTCGTTCACCGAGCTTAGCCATCCGCGCGACAGGATCTTCAAATGCGCCGGCTCATTCTTGACGGACTCTGGCTGAGCGCGATTGGTACTTCGCGATCAACAGATTTGTCCATACCCAGCCCCTAGTGCAGGCGGGCATTTGCTTCTAGATTTCAACGCATCACGTCAGCATCGATGCATCGGATCGAGACCCTCGCGGCGTGTTCGTTGTCCACCCCAGTCCGAGGAACCAACATGACCCAACGCAGTAACTACCAACAGCAGTCGTCGGAGCCTTTCAAGAACCGTGACCACCGATGCGTTGCTCGCGCCACGCTTCGGTTGACGGCCGCGCTTGCGATGGCCGTTGCAAGCATCGCAACCGCCACGGCACATCCACATCCGGTACAACCGGCGCAGTACACCGACCCGACCGAGCGCGCCATGCCCGTTCCCACGATGACACTCGATCTGGAACGCACCGCCCTGGTTGTGATCGATCCCCAGATCGACTTCATGAGCCCGAAGGGCGCCGCCTGGTCCGCTGTGGGTGAAGCCGTCACCGAGCAACGGCTCGTGCCGAACCTGCTGCGCCTGTTCGAGTCCTCGAAGAGGGCGGGCATCGTCGTCGCGATCTCGCCTCACTACTACTACCCGCACGACCACCAATGGAAGTTCCAGGCCCCCGCCGAGCTCTTCCAGCACAAGATCAAGATCTTCGACAGGCCCAGCGCACTGAGCCTGGATGGGTTCCGCGGCTCGGGCGCGGACTTCATGCCCGAGTTCAAGCGCTACATCGAGGACGGCAAGACGATCGTCGCTTCGCCCCACAAGCTCTACAGCCCGCAGACCAACGATCTCGCGTTCCAGCTTCGCAAGCAGGGGGTCACCAAGATCGTCCTCGCCGGGATGCTGGCCAACCTGTGCGTGGAGTCCCACTTGCGTGAGTTTGCGGAGCAGGGCTTCGAGGTGGCCATCGTGCGTGATGCGGTCGCCGCCCCGAAGCTGCCTGAGGGCGACGGCAATCTCAGCGCACTGATCAATTTCCGCTACATCGCCAACGCGCTGTGGACGACCGACGAGGTCGTCGCCAGGCTCGCGAAGCCCACCGCGCGGTGACCTGTGATTGCCTCGCCCTCGCATCGGCGGGCGAATCCGGTGGGGGTGGCCCAGTCCGGCGCAGAGTGGGGTCGACTCTCGTTGTGGTGGGTCCGCCAGGCAGAGATCTTGGCCCTGGCGTCGTCCACTCCTGGCGCAGCCGCTCATTGAAGCTCTTCGCGCGCGTTGTCAGTCGTCTTGCCAAGGCTATTGATCCCGCAGGGGCACCAATGGTGCCAAGGCGACCTGTCGATCCTCAGGCGGTAGTGAGAAAGCACCCGCGCATTGAAGGTCCAGCGCCCGGATCGCTGCCGTCATGTGGTCGACGAACACGCGGATACGCGACGGCAGGTGCTGACGGCTCAGGTAGCAGATGTAGTGGCCCTGGTCATCGGGTGCGTACTGTGGCATGGAGTGAACCAGTTTCCCCTCGCGCAGCAGATCGCAGATCAGGTACCCGCCCAACTGAGCGATGCCCTTGCCTTGGAGGACGGCCTCCAGTACGAGCCCGTCATCGTTGAACATGATGCGCGATGGCGGCGTCAGCTTTCGCAATCCCCCCTCCACCTTGAACTCCCATTCGTAGACGCGGCCCGACGGCAGACGGACGTTGATGCAGTCGTGCAGCATCAACGCGTCCGGCGACTCGGGCATACCGCGCCTTACCGCATACGCGGGCGAGGCGCACACCAAAGTCTGCATCGGGACGATCCGTTTCGCGACGATCCGGGAGTCGGCCAGGCGTCCGTTGAGAAACGAGACGTCGATGCGGTCCGACGTGAAGTCGCTCGCGACGCAGCCCAGGTGCAGCTCGATCTCGATGTCGGGGTACTTTTCCTGGAAGGCCCACAGCAGCGGCGCAACCACCTTGCGGCCGAAACCCACGGAAGCGGAGACCCGCAGGCGTCCTCGCGGCGGACCGTCGCGCAGATCGCGCAGGTCCTCCATCGCCTCCGTGATGAGAGCGACGCTGGGCTGGCAGCGGGCATGAAGGATCTCGCCTTCGCGCGTGAGCGAAATGCTGCGCGTCGTCCGACTCAGCAGACGCAAGCCGACCTGCGCCTCCAGCTTCTGGATGCAGCGGCTGACCGCGGAACGAGTGATCCCGAGCCGGTCAGCGGCCTTGGAAAAGCCGCCTTCGGCCACGACGGTGATGAAGGCGACGACTCCGGGATAGCTCGTCGCGAAGCTCGATGCAAGCGCCTCCGAGTTGTCCGCACCGGCAGTCGCCAAAAGAGGGGACTGCATGGCGAAGCAGGACTTAGCCTGGTAGCGACCGAGCCAGTCCTCGAACCGGATCGCGCCGATGCGGGGGTTCTCCCCGGGTGTGAGCGTCCGATCGGAGAGGAGGCCACCAAAGTAGCGCGCGTGGACGTCCGGCACGACCTTGCGCGTATCCTGCGTCGCCCGCAGGAAGCGCCTGACCAGTTCGTCCAGCGGCATCGCCTCCGGACCGGCGACTTCGACCGTGCCGTTGACTGGCGGCGCGACTGCAACCTCGGCGAGCGCCGCTGCCACGTCCGCTGAGGCGATCGGTTGGATCAGCGCCGGCGACAAGCGAATCTCCTTGCCTAAGGTGTCCAACGGGGCAGCCGACTGGGCAATGTCGCCGACAAACTCGTAGAACTGAGTCGCACGCACGATGGTGTAGGGAATGCCGGACGCCTTGATGAGGCTCTCCTGCGCGACCTTCGCCCGGAAATAGCCGCAGTCGGGAAGCCGTTCGCTACCAACGATCGACAGGGCCACATGGTGGCGTACGCCGGCGGCAGCGCCCGCAGCCAGCAGGTTGCGGCCCGATCGCTCGAGAAACTCGAGGGCCGTCTCGTCTTCCCATACTGGCGCATTCGCCACATCGACGACGACCTCGGCGCCGTCGAGCGCTTTGGCCAAACCCTCGCGGGTGATGGTGTTGACGCCGGTGTCAGGGGCGGGTGCGAGCACGTCATGGCCACGCTTGCGAAGGTTCTCCACAAGCTTCGTTCCGATGAGGCCGGTGCACCCGATGACGACAATCTTCATGTTTTCTCTCCGTCTCTCGACCGCAAGCCGTTGCAGTCAATGTGCGTGGAGATTGCCCGCGCGCTCCGGAGAGGTCCTTGCCTTCACCTTGAATTTCTCTGCAGGAGAGCTTGGTTCTTCGTCCAAGGGTTGCCCGATCGGGATGAGATGCTCTCACCACGGGTTGCAGTATCATCCATGGACGGAATTCGCCAGTTGCCCCCACCTGGGAGGCGAATCGGCCAGGGGATGTCAAGTGCAGTTCGTGTTTGGAGACTACGTGATCGACCCGGAACGCCGGGAGCTTTCGCATCGCGCGAAAGTCGTACCTGTCGGGCCGCAGGTCTTCGATCTGCTGCTGCATCTCGTCAGGAACCGCGACCGTGTCGTCAGCAAGGACGACCTGCTGCAGGCGGTATGGCGCGGCCGAATCGTCTCGGAATCGACGATCACCAGTCACATCAATGCGGTTCGCAAGGCCATTGGCGACACCGGCGGGGAACAGCGCCTGGTCAGGACTGTCGCCCGCAAGGGTTTCCGCTTCGTCGGCGAAATCGGCGAACACATCTCCAGGGAATCGAGGGAGCCGCCGTCGGCTCTCCTCCTTCCTGATAAACCCTCCATTACCGTATTGCCCTTCCAGAACTTGAGCGGCGATCCCGAGCAGGAGTATTTCGCCGACGGCGTGGTGGAGGACATCATCGCTGCGTTGTCGCGCATACGCTGGCTGTTCGTCATCGCGAGCGACTCAAGCTTCACCTACAAGGGCCGCGCAGTCGAGGTGAAGGACGTTGGTCGCGAGCTTGGCGTGCGCTACGTGCTGGAAGGCAGCATGCGCAAGACCGGCAACAAGGTGCGCATCACAGGGCAGCTCATCGATGCCAGGACCGGGACACATCTCTGGGCGGAGCGCTTCGAAGGCACGCTGGACGACATCTTCGAACTGCAGGACCAGGTTGCGGAAAGCGTGGTCGGCGCCATCGCGCCGCAGCTCGAGCGGGCGGAGATCGAGCGTGCCAAGCGCAAGCCGACGGAGAACCTGTGCGCCTACGACTATTACCTTCGCGGCACCGCGCAGGTGCACAGCGGAACGCGCGAATCAATCGAGGCGGCGCTGCCCTTGTTCTACAAGGCCACCGAGCTCGATCCGGATTTCGCATCGGCCTATGGCATGGCGGCCTGGTGTTATATCTGGCGCAAGATGAATGGCTGGATGACCGATCAGCCCCGGGAGATTGCCGAGGGCACTCGCCTGGCCCGACTGGCGGTGGAGCTCGGCCGGGACGATGCTGTGGCGCTCACGAGAGGAGCTCATGCACTTGGGCATCTGACCGGCGACCTCGACGGCGGTATCGCGCTGTTCGACAGAGCTTTGCTGCTTAATCCGAACCACGCACCTGCATGGTCCCTGTGTGGGTGCCTGCACGCTTGTCGCGGTGAAACAGACGCTGCGATTAAGTATTTGGCGCGTGCCGTTCGCTTGAGTCCATTGGATCCGGAAATGTTCAGGATGCAGGCTGGGATGGCGCTGGCGCATTTCTTCGCGGGACGCTTCGACGCCGCTTCGGATTGGGCCGAAAGGGCCAAATGCAATCTACCGAGTTTCCTTGCCCCGGCCGGCATTCTGGCGGCGAGTCATGCGCTCGCTGGCCGCATGGACAAAGCGAAGGAGGCGATGCAGCGCCTGCGCACGCTCGATCCGTCACTCCGCGTCTCCAATCTCAAGGACTGGCTTCCGATCCGTCGCCCAGAAGACCTGACCCAGTTTGCGGAGGGGCTGCGGCTGGCCGGATTGCCCGAATGACTACGGCACGATTGCTCCTCGCCGATGGCGCGTACCGGGCCGAGCAGAGCCCTCGACAAGGAGCGTGCCGCAAGTCTGAACGATATACCGACCGTGCCTGCCGTGCTGTAGTACCGCGCCAGTCACGCATCTCGCGAAAGATGTCGCCAAGGCGGTCGATCAAGCGGTCTTCGCTCCCAATGCGATGCCGGACACGAGTCTTCTGCTCCGCCACGACCGGGCGCTCTCGGATATCCCGAATGTGGGGAGCAGGCCCGGCCGGCCACCGAAACACATTCACGGGGGACGTCTCGCCGGTACGTGGCCGGGCCAGGGAGCGCCGGAGCTTGCTCGTTGCCTGAGGAGGAACTTCTGGATCTTGCCGGTCGACGTCCTGGGAAGGTGGCCGATGACTACTTTCTTCGGCGCCTTGAAGTGTGCCAAATGGGCGCGGCAATGTTCGATCAGTTCGCGCTCGCCAACCCTGGCGCCATCGACGACTTCGACAAAGGCGCATGGCGTCTCCCCCCAACGCTCGTCGGGCTGGGCGACGACGGCTGCCACGCGCACCGCAGGGTGCCGGTAGAGCACCTCTTCAACCTCCAGTGAGTTGATATTCTCTCCGCCCGAAATGATGACGTCCTTGGAACGGTCCCGGATCTGTACATAGCCATCCGGGCAGACGACTGCGAGGTCACCCGAGTGGAACCAGCCGCCGGCAAAAGCTTCCGCCGTGGCCTCGGGGTTCTTCAGGTAGCCCTTCATCGTCATGTTGCCGCGGAACATGACTTCACCGATGGTCTTCCCGTCCCACGGCACCGGCACAAGGGTTTCGGGATGCAGCACGGCCATGCCTTCCTGTGCGGTGTAGCGGACGCCTTGCCGTCCTTTTCGTTCCGCCAGCGCACCGATGCCGAGTTCCTCCCATTCGGGCTGCTCCACGCAAACCGCCGCGGGGCCGTAGACCTCGGTCAGCCCGTAGATCTGGGTGATCCTGATCCCCATGCGCATCAGGCCTTCGATCACCGGGATCGGCGGGGGGGCGCCGCCGATGAGTCCGTGGACCGGATGGTCGATGCCCGCCTTCCACGCTTCGGGTGCGTGGGCAAGCATCGCATGCACGATCGGCGCCCCGCAGTAATGCGTGACCTGGCACGCGCGAATCGCATCGAGCACGGCGGCAGCCTCCACCCGCCGCAGGCAGACGCTGGTACCGGCGTTGGCAGCCAGCGTCCAGGCGAAGCACCAGCCATTGCAGTGGAACAGCGGCAGCGTCCACAGGAAAACGGCGTGCCGGGGCATGCCCCAGTCGAGCATGTTCGACAGCGCAGCCAGATAGGCGCCGCGATGGTGGTAGACCACGCCCTTTGGGTTGCCTGTGGTGCCGGAGGTATAGTTGAGGGCGATGGCCTGCCATTCATCGGCAGGCTCGCCGCCCTCCCAGTGCGGATCGCCCCCGGCCAGGAAGCCCTCGTATTCGATCTCCGCCAGCCTGCGGCCCCCTTCGACGGCGGGATCGATGATGTCAATCACCAGCGGCTTGTCGTCGAGCAGCGTCAGTGCGGCTTCGACTACGTCAGCGTACTCCGTGTCGGTGACCAGCACCTTTGCATCCGCGTGCCTGAGCATGAAGGCGATGGCGGCCACGTCCAGGCGCACGTTTAACGTGTTCAGCATGGCGCCACTCATGGGCACGCCGAAATGCATCTCCAGCATCTCCGGCGTGTTGGCGGCCATCACGGCTACCGTATCGCCAGTCCTGACGCCGGCGGCCACCAGCGCCGACGCGAGGCGGCGGCTGCGCTCCAGCATTGCCCGCCAGCTCGTGCGGCGCTCGCCGTAGACGATGGCTGTACGCTCAGGGTAGACCTCGGCCGTCCTGCGCAGGAAGGAGATCGGCGTCAGGGGCACGAAGTTGACCGGGCTGCGCTCCAGCCCATCCGCGCTGTGTTCGACGTGTTCCATGGATTGCCTCACTGGCTGCAGCCGTGCGTCAGCGCATTACGTCGCGGGAGATGATCATCCGCTGGATCTCGGAGGTCCCCTCAACGATCTCGAGCACCTTGGCATCCCCGAACGCGCGCGATACCGCGTACTCCGTCATGATCCCGTTGCCGCCGTGGATCTGCACGGCCTGGTGGGCCGCCTCCATGGCCTTCTCGGTTGCGAAGAGCTTTGCCATCGAGGCCTGCCGATCGTAGGGCCGGCCCTCGTCCTTGGCCACCGCGGCGTCGTAGAGCATCAGGCGGGCAGCGTGCGCGTGGGTCGCCATGTCGGCCAGCTTGAACTGCAGCGACTGGAACTGGTCGAGCGTCTTGCCGAACGCTGTGCGCTCGCTCATGTAGCGGACAGAACGTTCCAGCGAGCCCTGCAGGATGCCCAGGCCCAGCGTTCCGATCAGGATGCGGCCGGTGCTCACCTGTGACAGGGTCTGCCGGAGGCCGGCCCCGACCTCGCCGAGCAGGTGCCCGGCAGGAATGGCGCAGTCCTCGAAGAACAGCTCGAATGTGGTCGATCCGCGCCAGCCGATCTTGTGCAGCTTCTTGCCATGGCTGAAGCCGGGCGTACCGTTCGGCACGATGAAGTTCGAAATCTCCTTGCGGCCGTCGGGCCGGGTTCCCGTCACCGCCGCAATGACGATCGGGCCGGTGATCTCGGAACCCGAGTTGCTGATGAAGGTCTTGGCGCCATTGATAACCCAGCAGCCATCCTTCAGCACGGCGCGGGTCTGGATATTGGCGGCATCGGAGCCGGCGTTCGGCTCTGTCAGGCCGATGCAGCCGACCTGCGTGCCCGCCAGGATCGGCCGCAGGAAGCGCGCCTTCTGGCCGTCGGTGCCGTAGTTGTTAAGCAGGCTGGCCGCCGTGGAGTTGGCCATGATGGCTACCGCCACGGCGCAATCGACGCGGGCGATCTCTTCCAGCGCAATGGCGAAGCCAAGCCAGTCGCCGCCGCTGCCTCCCCAGGCTTCGGGGTACGGCAGCCCGATATAGCCCAGTTCGCCGGCCCGGCGCCAGATCTCGTAGGGAAAACTCTCCTCCTCCCACAACCGGTGGGCGACCGGTGCGATCTCTTCCTCGGCGAAACGGCGCACCGCCTGCCGGATAATCTCGTGGTGTTCTGCGATGTATGACATCGTCTTTCTCCTCAATACGATTCCTGCAGCATCGCCAGGTAGTCGTCGACCGTGGCAGTGCGGGGATTGGTGGCGTGGCAGTGGTCCTTCGTGGCGGCGACCGCGATGTCCTCCAACACGTAACGCGGCACGCCCATGGCGCCGAGACCAGCCGGCAAGCCGAGACGGGCGTTGAGTTCGCTGATGGCCTGAGCCGGGTCCCCGCCGGCGGGCAGGCCCATGGCCTGGACAAGTGCGGCCTGCTTGGCTTCGGTCGCCGGCTTGTTGAAGCGCAGCACGGCCGGCAGCAGCACGGCATTCAGCGTGCCGTGGTGCAACGAGACGCCGGGCACCGCGCCCAGCGGGTGCGACAGTGCATGCACCGCGCCCAGCCCCTTCTGGAAGGCCAGCGCGCCTTCCATGGCGGCCATCATCATGTTCCAGCGCGCGTCGCGGTCGCAGCCGTCGGCGGTGGCCTTGCCGATATTGGCTATGCCGCGGCGCAGGCCGTCCAGGGCGATCGCTTCGGCTGGCGGGTTGATGGCCGGCGACAGGAAGGTCTCGATGCAGTGGGCGATGGCGTCCATGCCGGTCGCGGCGGTCAGGGCCGGTGGCAGGCCCAGCGTCAGTTCCGGGTCGCAGATGGCGAGCTTCGGCAGCAGGAACGGACTAAGGAGGCCGAGCTTGCGGCCGGACTCCATGACGATGACCGCGCCCCGGCCCACTTCGCTGCCGGTACCCGCAGTTGTCGGGATGGCCACCAGCGGGGCGACCCGGCTAGTGATCCGGCTCGCGCCGCCCTCCACCGCCGCGTAGGTCTGCAGCGGTGCCGGGTGGGTCGCCAGCAGCGCGGTGGCCTTGCCCAGGTCCATGGGCGATCCGCCGCCCACGGCCACGATGCCGTCGCAGCCGTTGCCCAGGTAAAGGCCGGTCGCGGCGGACACGGCGGCTTCCGTCGGGTTGGGAGGGGTGTCCTCGAAGAAGGTGGGAGTGCAATCCGGGCCCAGGGCGTCGAGCACCTTGTCGGCGATACCGGCGGCGCGGATGCCGCGATCGGTGACGATCAGCGGTCGCTGGATGCCCAGGCGCTGCAGCTCGGCCCCCAGCATCCGGATGGCGCCGAAGTCGATGTGGACGGTAGTCAGGTAGTTGATGACAGCCATGTTTTCCTCGTAGATAGGTCGATGCGTCAGGCGCGGAATAGCGTCGGGTCCATGCGCGGAAGCGGCTCCGCCACGCGCACCGGAGGGAAGGCCATCAGGTCTAGTACCTGGGACCTGACGTCTACACCGGGCGCAACCTCCTCCAGCACCAGTCCGTCTGCCGCCACTGAGAAAACTGCGCGCTCGGTGATGACCTTGGCCTCCTGGCCGCGCTCGGTCACGTTGCGCCCCAGTGGATAGGTGATCTCATCCACGCGCTCGACGAACTTGCGCACGCTCCCCTCACGCCCGACCGACAGGAAGCCGTCGGTAGTGTCGGCGACGAGGCCACCGGTGGAGAAAGTGCCGGTGAACAGCAGCTTGCGCGCGTTGTAGGCGATGTCGATGAAGCCGCCCGGCCCCGGATTGGCCGCGCCGAAGCGGCTCACGTTGATGTTCCCGGCCCGGTCGAACTGGGCAAATGCCAGTGCCGCCATCGGGCAGTTGCCGCCGTCGATGAAGTCGAACTGCGACGGGCCGTCGATCAAGGCCTCCGGATACTTGTTGGCGGAGAATTGCCAGCCGCTCATCACGACGCCGCCGAAGGGGCCGTGCTCGGTGGTAAAGCTGTAGCGACGCAGGCCGCCGTCGGCGAACAGGCCATCTTCCATCATCACCGTGGGCACGTCGGACGAAGCACCGAAGCCAAAGATGCTGACCTCGCCGGGCCTGATTTCCCGGGCCGCCCGCCGGGCGATCACCTTGTCGGCGCCGGGCGGCAGGCGGTCCGAGGCGCGGCCGTCGAAAAGCTGGCCGCCGAGATAGGCATCGTCGTACCGGATGTCGGTGGTCATCATGGCGTCGGGTTCCACCACGACGCGATCCACCAGCACGCCGGGAATCCGCACCGCGTGCGCCGGCCGGGCGTGGCGCGGCACCAGCTTGCGCACCTGTGCGATCACGATGCCGCCTGACGCCTTCACCGCCAGCGCCATGGCCAGCGCGCACGACGTGATCGGCTCGTCCTCGAAGCTCAGGTTGCCGTCCTCGTCGGCACTGGTGGCACGCAGGAACCCCACGTCGAGCGGCCAGCTCGGATAGAACAGGTATTCCTTCCCGTCCAGCTCCTGCACCCGCACCAGGTCGTCGGTGGCGCGCGCCGTATACTTGCCGCCCTGCTGGCGCGGGTCGATGTAGGAGCCGAGGCCGATGCGGGTCAGGTAGCCTGGGCTGCGCCGGGCGACTTCGCGCAGCCAGTGCATGGTGGCGCCGATCGGCCAGCAATAGGCTTCCACCCGATTCTCGCGGATCAGGCGCATGAACTCCGGGCGCTTGCCGGTGGCCGGATTCACCGCGTTGGTAAAGTTGCCCGCCACGATCCGCTTCATCAGCCCTTCGACTGCTACGTGATCCATGCCGCGGATGCCAATGCCGTCGCCGACACTGACCGGGAAGAAGAACGTCAGGTCACGGGGCGATCCCGTCTCGTGGAAGCGTTGCGCCAGCGCCTGGAACAACGCGTCCGGCGTCAGCCAGCCGATCACGCCGACGCTGCCCACGCTCTGACCGGGCCGGATATCCGAAACGGCCTGCGCCGCAGTACAGATCTTGCTCATGCGATCTCTCACCTTTCTCGCCGCTCGCAACCCGGGCTCAGGCCTGGAAATGGATGATGTGGGTACCGACGCAGACCGTCTCGCCCCGCTGGTTGAGTAGCGTCGCCTCGGCCCACAGGCGCTTCTTCTCGTCGTCGGCGCGGGCAATGCGGTAGTTCACGGTGAGGGTGTCTCCGATGCGAACGGGCTTGGTGAAGCGCACGTTGTCGTAGCCGTAGGAGACCGCCGGGCGCTGGATCATGTCGAGATACTTGGTCACGGCGCCGGCGATGAAACCGACCATCATGGCGCCCTGCGCGATGCGGCCGCCGAAGCCCATGCGCTTGCAGTATTCGTCGTCCATGTGGTTGGGGTGGTTGTCACCGCTGATGCCGGCGAAGGCATAGATGTCGTACTCGCCGAGGGTGCGGGTGTAGCTGGTGTGCGTGCCAATAAGGGTGGATACGTTGCCTTCGTGCGGGATCTTGATGTCGGACATGTGGGTTCTCCGGAAGTGGATTGGGGTTCAGACCTGGGTGGCGTCGATCCTGCTCGCGAGGATGAGCAGGGATTCGAGGAGAAAGTAGTCGCCCCAAACCAGTTCGTTGTCTACGGCGACGTTATTGCGCTTGTTGAAGCAGCCGCCGGTGAGGATGCCAGGCTGCCGTTCATCGCCTGGACCGATTGGGGTCAGGAAGCGGGTCACGACTTGCTCGATGCTGTTGACGGCAGCCTGGCGGTAGACCGCCGCGCGCTCCGGGACAAGCGCGGCCAGTTTGAGCAGGCTGGCGGCGGCGATGGCGGTGGCCGAGGTGTCGCGGTTAGTGTGCGGGATGGCGGGATCGTCGAAATCCCAGAAGGCCACGCGGTCGGCGGGCAGGTGCGCGACCCACCAATCTGCCACGCGGATCGCGTCGGATTTGAACGCCTGCTCGCCGCACGACAGCGCCTGTGCGAGGCCAAGCATGCCCCACGCCTGGGCGCGGGCCCACGTGCTGCTGTCATGGATGCCCTTGTGCGTGTAGCGCTTCACGAGCGAGCCATCGGCAGCGTTGAATGTGGCGGACTGGCAAACCGAGCCATCCTCCCGCACGCACAGGGCAATGTGCTGGCGCAGGTGCTGGCGGCCGATCTCGCCCGTACCTAGAGCGGCGTCGTGCCGCAGCAGCAGCGCCACGGTGCCCGGAATCGCATCGATGTTGACCTCGCTCGTCCCCACGCTGGAGGCCTCCTCGGCCTCGGTGCCGAGCGGGATCAGGCGGGCCGCTTCGCTGTACATTTCCGCCAGGCCACGGGTGCCGTCGAGGGCGAGCCCCGCGGCCTGCGGATCGGCCAGCAGCGAGCCGCCGAGTTGCGCGCCGTACCAGAAGAGGAATCCTTTGAACACCGACTTCGACGCCACCCGCGGCGCCAGCCGTGCGGACCACATGCGGGCGCTGTCGCGGTACTTCTGCTCGCCAGTGCGCAAGGCAGCCAGCCACAGCATCCCGACCCAGAAGCCGCCGGTCCAGTCGCCGGCCGGGGAGCGTGTCCAGGTGCCGTCGGCCGGATTGCCATAGTGCGGAAAGCCCGCCTCGTCCTGCGCGATCGTCGCATCGATGCGTTGCAGGATGCGATCGAGCGCATCATCGATCAGTCTGGAATCCATAGTTTTGTCTCCATGCATACATTGGCTTGTCCGGTCTTCGCTGCCAGCCTTGCGGACCTCGGCGTGGAGCGCGGAGCGGGGTATGCATGGAATCGTAGGGATTGCGCAAACTAGCGTCCAATATATAATTAATCGCTCTTTTATACTTACAGGATATAGCGATGGATCTTCGCCACCTCCGGTACTTCATCGCCGTCGCCGAGGAACTCAACTTCACGCGGGCTGCCGAGCGCCTGCACATCGCCCAGCCGCCGCTGAGCCTGCAGATCCGCCAACTCGAGGAGGAGATGGATGTGACACTGCTGAACCGCTCGCGTCGGCACGTGGAGCTGACCGAGGCGGGTCGCATTTTCCTGGAGCAGGCGCGGCAGATCCTGCGCGCTACCGAGAGTGCGGTCATCCAGACGCAGCGCGCGCATCGCGGTGAGACTGGCCGGCTGACGGTCGGCTTCTTCGAGCACACGTCCTATACGCTGCTGCCGCCCATCCTGCGCGCCTACCGGGAGCGTTTTCCCTCCGTGGAAATCCTGCTGCGCTGGTTTCCGGTCGTTGAACAGGCAGAAGCGCTGCGGCGGGGTGACGCGGATATCTCCTTCATGCGGCCCGTGCCCGACCTCGAGGACGTGACGTGGGAAACCATCCTCGAAGAGCCGTTCGTGCTGGCTGTGCCGGCAAGGCACCCATTCGCGAACGCGGAGTCAATCTCGCTGAAGGATTGCGCGCAGGAGCCCTTCATCATGTACATGCCCGAGGCGGCGCCGGACTTCCACGCCATGAACATGCGCATGTGCGCGTCGGCGGGTTTCGTGCCGAAGGTCGTGTCTGAAGTGGGGCAGGTCTACACGCTGGTCGGGTTGGTCAGCTCCGGTGCGGGCATTGGCTTCGTGCCGGCATCGGTCCGGCAGATGAAGTTCGACCACGTCGTCTACAAGCCGATCAAAGGCCGGCAACCAACAGTCGAGATCATGCTCGGCTATAGCCAGCGCACCCCAACGCCGCTGATGACGGCTTTCATCGAGACGGCGAAAAGCATGCTCCCCGGGCCTCGCCCGCTGTAACGTTGGCGAGGCCCGGAGAATGGCGCGGCCGTTCAGTCGCGCCGGGCTGCCGGCAATAGGCGGCAGCCGTAGGTGGCGGTCGAACGCCAGCGAGTTGCCGTCGGCCAGGGCGGCCCGCAACAGGCGTGAGAGGAAGTTCTGATAACAGGGCGGTCTCGGCCATTGCGCTCGGTGAGGGCGTAGCCCAGCCCTTCGATGCCGAGGTCGATGGCCTCCCGGAAGCTGGCGCTCGCCTCGGGCGTCGTCTCGCGACAGGTGATCTTCATGACGTCTTCTTCCCAACCAGCGGGCAGCTACCTTCTTCCATCGGCCGGAACGCCTCGTTGGCGGGAATGGAGGCGATGAGCCTGTAGAAGTCGCCCGCATACTTCGATTCCGACGGCTTCTTCACCTCGAACAGATAGAGCGGGTGGATCTTCCGGCCGTCTTCGCGAATGCTGCCCTTGCCGAACAGCTTGTCGTCGGTGGGCATCGCCTTCATCTTCGCTACCACGGCGCCGCCGTCGCCATCCGCCTTCATCGCCGTTACTGCCTTCAGGTAGTGGATCACAGCCGAGTACGTACCCGCCTGCGCCATGGTCGGGAACTTGCCGTTGTTGGCGGCGGCGAATTCCTTGCCAAACCTGCGGTTCTCGTCGGTCATATCCCAATACCAGGTCTCGCTCAGCAACAGGCCCTGTGCAGCCTTGAGGCCGAGCGCCTGGACGTCGCTGCTGAAGACGAGCAGGCCTGCCAGCTTCTGACCGCCGGCGGTCACGCCGAACTCGGCGGCCTGCTTGACCGCGCCGATGGTGTCGCCCCCGGCGTTGGCCAGGCCCACTACCTGCGCCTTCGAGGCCTGAGCCTGAAGCAGGTAGGAGGAGAAATCGTTGCCCGGGAAAGGATGCCGGACCTTGCCGAGGACCTTGCCACCGTTCTTGACGACAACGGCCTCGGTGTCGCGTTCGAGCGAGTGGCCGAAGGCGTAGTCGGCAGTCACGAAGAACCAACTCTTGCCCCCCGACTTGACAACCGCCTTACCAGTCCCATTCGCCAGTGCCCACGTGTCGTAGGCCCAGTGGATCGCGTTGGGCGTGCAGGCCTTGCCGGTGAGGTCGGAGGTGCCGCCGCCGGTGACAATCATCACCTTGTTCTTCTCCTTGGCCACCTGGTTGACCGCCAGGACGACCGACGAGGTCGGCACGTCGACGATAGCGTCCACCTTGTCCACGTCGAACCAGCGGCGGGCGATGCTCGCCCCGACGTCCGGCTTATTCTGGTGGTCGGCGGCCACGATCTCAACCTTCAGACCATGCTTCTCGGGCGCAAAGTCCTGGACCGCCTTCTTCGCGGCCCAGACCGAACCGGGACCGGCCAGCCCGGCATAAACTCCGGTCTGATCGTTGAGCACGCCGATCCGGACCACGCCGCCCGTGATCTCGGCCTGCGCCGTCGAGGCCGCCAGCAGCGCGGCGAGCGAAAGCAGCTTGATGCGATTGTTCATCCTGTGTCTCCTCTACTGTGGGGATATATATGGGGTGTTCCGTTCAGCGCTTGATTTCATGCCTTTCCTTCCACGCGCCGGGCATGCACGCCCGCTCCGGCGGGCGTTTCGTCATGACTTGGTGCCGGCACGGCAGCGCGGCGCGGTGCGGGCCGGACGCGGCGGTTGCCCACGATGTTCTGGCACAACGCGTTCAACTCGCCGACGATGCCGCGGCGGAACGCAAGCACGCACACGACGAAGATGCTCCCCATGATCACGGTGATCATGGAACCGACCTTGTCCGCCAAGGCGTTCTGGATGGCGACCACGATGCCCGCGCCCACCACCGGGCCGAAGGCAGTGCCAAGGCCGCCCAACAGCGTCATCAGTACGACTTCGCCGGAGGTGTGCCAGTGCGCGTCGGTCAGTGTGGCGAACTGAAAGACAAGGGTCTTGGTGGCCCCGGCAAGGCCGGCCAGGCCCGCCGAGAGGACGAAGGCCAGCAGCTTGTAGCGCGCGACGTCGTAGCCCAGCGAAGTGGTGCGCGCCTCGTTCTCGCGGATCGCCTTCAGAATCTGGCCGAAAGGCGAATGGATGATGCGATGGATCAGCCAGAAGGTGCACAGGAAGATCGCCAGAACGAAGTAGTACATGCGCAGGTCCGACGCCAGGTCGAGCAGGCCGAACAGCCTGCCTCGCGGAATGGCCTGCATGCCATCCTCGCCGCCTGTGAACGGCGCCTGCAGGAACAGGAAGTACAACATCTGTGCCAAAGCAAGCGTGATCATCGCGAAGTAGATGCCCTGTCGGCGAATAGCGAGCGCCCCGACGACAAAGCCCGCGGCAGCCGAGACGGCCGTGCCGAGCAGAAGGCCGAGTTCCGGGGTGAGCCCCCAGGTCTTCATGCCATAGCCCGATATATAGGCCGCGGTGCCCAGGAACGCCGCATGGCCGAACGAGAGCAGGCCGGTATAGCCGAGCAGCAGGTTGAAGGCGCAGGCGAACAAGGCGAAGCACAGAACCTTCATCAGCATCACCGGATAGAGCACCGCCGGGGCCGCCAGCGCGCCCAGCAGCAGGACTCCGTAGCCAAGATTTCTCATTTTCATACTTGACCTCACTTTTCCTTGCCAAACAGGCCTGCCGGCCGAACCATCAGTACGATGACCATGATCACGAAAACCACCGTGGCCGACGCCTCTGGATAAAACACCTTGGTCAGTCCTTCGACCACGCCCAGTCCCAGTCCGGCGACGATCGCGCCAAGGATGGAACCCATGCCGCCGATCACCACCACCGCGAACACGACGATGATCAGGTTCGACCCCATCAGCGGACTTAGTTGCCCCGTCGGTGCTGCCAGCACGCCGGCCAGCCCGGCCAGGCCCACGCCGAAGGCATAGGTCATCATCACCATCACCGGCACATTGATGCCGAAGGCTTGGGTAATGCTTGGGTTCTCGGTGGCGGCGCGCAGGTAGGCGCCGAGGCGGGTCTTCTCGATCGTGAACCAGGTCAGCAGGCACACTGTGAGCGAGCCGCCGATGACCCACGCGCGGTATTTCGGCAGAATCATGAAGCCGAGGTTGAAGGCGCCGGCCACCTCGTCGGGAATCGAATACGGCTGCCCCGAGACGCCGAACTGGAAGCGGAACAGACCTTCGATAATGAGCGCCAGCCCGAAGGTCAGCAGCAGCCCGTACAGGTGGTCGAGCTTGTACAGCCACCGCAGCAGGCCGCGCTCGATGGCGATACCCATCAGCCCTACCAGCACCGGCGCCGCCAGCAGCGACCACCAGTAGCTGACGCCGAGATACTCCAGGCCCGCCCAGGCGACAAATGCGCCCACCATGAACATCGCGCCGTGGGCAAAGTTGATGATGTTGAGCATGCCGAAGATCACGGCAAGCCCGAGGCTGAGAATCGCGTAAAACGAGCCGTTTACCAGCCCGAGCACGAGTTGCCCCAACAGCCCCTGTAGCGGGACTCCCAGAATCGTTGTCATGTTGTCTCCTCCGCAGCGGTCTCAGACACCCAGGAGTTCCTTGAGCAGGTGCTGCTTCTCGTGAATCTCGTGCTGGTGGATCTCCGCGGCGATTTGGCCGTGCTCCACCACGTACATGCGGTCGGCCAGCGGCGCGGCGAACCGGAAGTTCTGCTCCACCAGCACGATCGTGTAGCCCTTCGCCTTGAGGTCGCGGATGACCTCGGCGAGCTTCTGCACGATCACCGGCGCCAGTCCCTCGGAGATCTCGTCCAGCAGCAGCAACCGCGCTCCGGTGCGCAGGATGCGCGCCATCGCCAGCATCTGTTGCTCGCCGCCCGAGAGCCGCGTGCCCTGGCTATGCCGCCGCTCGTGGAGATTGGGGAACATCGCGTAGATCTCGTCGAGGCTCATCCCGCCGCCGCCCACCTGCGGCGGCAGCAGGAGGTTCTCCTCGCACGAGAGGCTGGAGTAAATCGCCCGCTCCTCCGGGCAGAAGCCGACGCCGAGACGCGCGATGCGATGGGCCGGCATGCCGATTGCCTCGCGGCCGTCGATCATGACCGAGCCGGCGCGACGCCCCGTCAGGCCCATGATGGCGCGCAGGGTGGTGGTACGGCCTGCCCCGTTGCGGCCGAGCAGGGTCACGCACTCTCCCTCGTTCACCAGCAAGTCGATGCCGTGCAGGATGTGCGATTCGCCGTAGAAGGCATGGAGGTCGGTGACCCGCAGGTATTCCGTCGCCATGATCAATGCCCTCCCGGCTCCACAAGCGCGGCATCAGCGCTGCCCATATAGGCCTCGATGACCTGCGGGTTGGCGGAGACTTCCGCGTATGTGCCCTCGGCCAGCACGCTGCCGCGCGCCAGCACCGTGATGGCGTCGCAGATGCCGGACACCACTTTCATGTTGTGCTCCACCATCAGGATGCTGCGATTGGCCGAGACCTTCTTGATGAGCTGCATGACGCGGTCAACGTCTTCGTGGCCCATGCCCTGCGTAGGCTCGTCGAGCAGCATCAGCTCGGGGTCGAGGGCCAGCGTGGTGGCGATTTCCAGCGCCCGCTTGCGGCCGTACGGCATCTCGGCGGTCGTCATGTCGGCGAAGTCCTCCAGTCCGACGTCGGCGAGCAATGCCATGGCCCTGTCATCGAGCGATGCGAGGACTTTCGGCGAGCGCCAGAACTGGAAGGAAATCCCGAGCCTGCGCTGCAGCGGGATACGCACGTTGTCAAGCACGGTCAGGTGCGGAAACACCGCCGAGATCTGGAAGGAGCGCACCACGCCCCGGCGCGCGACCTGCGCCGGCTTCTCGCCGGTGATCTCGGCACCGTTGAACCGGATGGTGCCGCGCGTGGGATCCAGGAACTTGGTAAGGAGGTTGAAGCAGGTGGTCTTGCCTGCACCGTTCGGACCGATCAGTGCGTGGATGTGCCCACGCCTGACCTTGAGGCTGACGTCGTTTACGGCGACGAATCCCTTGAACTCCTTCCTCAGTCCGACGGTTTCAAGAATGAGATTGCTTGCCATGGTCATTTCCGCGCCCGTTGTTGGGGTCTGCTGGAGAATATGGCTGCAGCTAGATCACGTCCAATATATTATTGGTTAGCTATTGACACTTTTTGTGTATATATGTCGGAGGCGCGCAACCTGGGTCGCGTGCCTGCGCACTATCCGCCGCTGCACGCTGCGCTATGCGCTCGAGACCGAGCGCATCGAGGGCTGGTTGCTGGAGGGCCGCCTGCAGGAAACCGGCGCTCGCGCTCGAAGCGGCGTCATGAGCAATCCCAATTTGGTTTGCGGACCCCCAGGAATCGCGGCAAAGGCCGAGTCGCATCGTGACAGTCACGCCATGCAGCGTTCAAGGAGCGCCTGGCCACTGGTTACCGGTGCGGTACAGGTGCGATGTCGGCACACGTAGGCTGCCGGCCGGCCGTCGACCGGGTGCCGCCCCTGGCCGACCGGAACGTCTTCGGCGAATGCCAGGACGCGTGCCGGAAGGTAGGCACGGTGAACGCTTTTTACCAATGGGGCGGCAGCCGCCTTATCGCCGGCAAATATGATCCCGAGCGCGCCGCGCTGCGCGAAGTCCCTGGCGGCCAGGAGGTGCACGAAGCCGGCCGGGGCCGCGGTGGCGGCAGCCCCATATCGCTGGAACTCTTGCTCGGCGAAGTCGCGATAGCGATCCTCGCCGGTGAGTTCATGCAAGCGCAGGAAGGAGAACACGCTGGCTGAAATGCCCGACGGCCAGGCGCTGTCGTACGGCGCGCGAGGCCTGTGCACCAATGGCTCGGCATCGTGGGACGTGAAATAAAGCCCGTCTTCCCAGAACTTATCGAGTATCAGTGCCACCAGTTCGGCTGCGCGATCAAGGTATCGCCTGTCGAAGCAGGATTCGTAGAGGTCGATCAGAGCATTGGCCAGGAAGGCATAGTCCTCCAGGAACCCTGGTACCTTGACTGTGCCGTCCTTCCAGTACCGGTACACGCCGCCGTCCGGCATGGCGAGCTTATCCTCGATAAAGCTGGCGGCACGCCTTGCGGCGCAGAGGTGTGCGGGGTTGCCCGTCGCCTGGTAAGCCGCGCAGAGCCCCTGGATCATGAGACCGTTCCAGCCGGCGAGAATGTTCTCGTCACGGCCGGGGCGCACACGCTGGGCGCGTGCTGCCAACAGCCGATTGCGCCAGCCTTCGAGTCGCGCCTCCTCCAGGGCGGGCAGCGTGACCGCACGGTGGAGCACCGATCTGCCGGGTGCAAAGTTCCCGCCGTCGGTCACGCCATAGGCGCGACATGCCTGGGCCCCCTCGGATTCGCCCAGGACAGCCTTCACCTCGGCCGGCGTCCAGGCATAAAAGCGGCCTTCCTCGCCTTCGCTGTCGGCATCTTCGCCAGCGTAAAAGCCGCCATCGGGGTGCGTCATGTCCCGCAGAATGTATGCGATAGTTCCCTCGAATACGCGGCGCCAGGCTTGCTTGCCGGTCAGGCGATAGGCGTCCGCGTACAGTTTGACGAGCTGGCCGTTGTCGTAAAGCATCTTTTCGAAGTGGGGCACGACCCAGCGTTCATCGACACTGTAGCGGGCGAACCCACCACCGAGCTGGTCATGGATGCCGCCGGCCGCCATGCCGTCGAGCGTGCGCTCCAGCGCTTCAAGCAGCGCGGGTTCACCAGTTCGTTGATAGATGCGCAGCACGAGGTCGTAGGCGCTTGCGTTGGGAAACTTGGGCGCTCCGCCTAACCCGCCGTGGATCGGATCCGTATTTCGCGCGAGGGCGAGGGCTGTCTGCGCGGGCAGATCCTCGACTTCCGCGGCTTCACGGCTGAGGTCCGCGTCTTCTAGCTGCCGGAACCCCTGCTGAAACCGCGCGATGGTGTCGTGCAGTTCCTCGCGCCGATGCGTCCAGGCTTCGCTCAGGCTCAGCAGCACACGTTCCAAGCCGGGGCGCCCGTAGCGGTCATCCGGCGGAAAGTAGGTGCCACCAAAGAACGGCTCTCCTTGCGGCGTCAGGAACACCGTGAGCGGCCAGCCGCCCCCCTGTCCCATCATCTGGGGAACTTTCTGGTAAACGTCGTCGAGGTCGGGGCGTTCCTGCCGGTCAACCTTGATGCTGATGAAACGCTCGTTCATCAGGCCGGCGATCCGGGGATTCTCGAACGATTCGTGCGCCATGACATGGCACCAATGGCATGTGGCGTAGCCGACGGAAAGCAGTACCGGCTTGTCCTCGTCGCGCGCGCGGCGAAACGCCTCTTCGCACCAGGGATACCAGTCGACCGGATTCTCCGCGTGTTGCCGGAGGTAAGGCGAGGTTTCTGTGGCGAGCCGGTTTCTCGTCATGATCTTCAGGCAGGCCAGTGGGGACAGCTGTGACGCAGAACAAGGCGCGCGGCAAGCGCGAGGCTCCCCGGCATACCTCGATGAACCATACAAAAAAGCACCTGCTACAGGTGCTCAGTGCTTCCAACCGTGGGCGTCTGCGTCCGAACCGGGTCAGCAACTCATGATCCGGTTCGGACCTGCAGGCTTGTGAGGCCTGCACGATCACGCTTCATATAGGAAACACGATCGTTTCGCTGACCTACCTTCGCTTTGTCAAAGCGTGTCTCAGTCAGCACTTGAATTATAGGACGGGAGACAATCAGGTCAATCCGAATCTGGCTACCATGGAATCGACTGGCGATCGCGGAAGAAGCCACCGGTGGGGCCATCGTCGGGCAGCGTTGCCAGCCACACCACGGAGTCGATGCCCTGCTCGGGCGAGCGCGGCGCATCGGGGCCGCCCAGGTCGGTGCGACACCAGCCGGGGCACACTGAGTTGACCTTGACGCCGCTGTCGGTCATTTCGGCGGCCAGGATGCGTGTGACGGCGTTCAGCGCCGTTTTCGAGATTCGGTAGGCTGGCACGCCGCTCCCCATTTCCGCCAGCTGTCCCATGCCCGAAGCCAGGTTGACCACCCGGCCGGCGCGGCTGGCGCGCAGCAGCGGCGCTAACGCCTGTGTGATCCGGAGCACGCCGAAAAGATTGATATCCAAGGTACGGCGCAGCGTCTCGAGCGGCATTTCGAGCAGGCTGGTGTCGTAGTGGTCGAGCGATACACCAGCGTTGTTGATCAGCGCGTCCACGCGACCGAAGCGTTCGGTCAGCCAGCTGGCCAGCGCAGCCGCCGAACTGTCTTCCGTAACGTCAAGGGGATGGCAAGCGATCGGATGACCCGCAAGCCGGAGCTCTGTCTCCAGCAACTCGAGGTCCGTCGGCCTGCGCGCCGTGGCGACGACCAGATGGCCTTCCACGGTGGCCAGCCGGCACGCGGCCGCGCGGCCCAAGCCGCGGCTTGCGCCAGTGATGACGGTAACAGGTTGGTTGACCATGTCTGAGTCTCCTCGCCGCTCTCGGGGCTCGCATGCCCCCATAGCTGCGGCTACTCATCTATACACCGTCGACGGTGACCTGATGATAGCGGATCCAAGATCCTGGCCTGGCGCGAAACAGGGATGCTGGAACAATTGAGGACTGATTTGGTTCTAATTGACAAATACTGGTGGCGACGATGCTCAGACTCAGCAAGCTGACCGACTACGGCACGGTGATCATGACGCACCTGGCGCGAAACCCGGGCCGGATTTACAGTGCCGCCGAACTCGCCGCCGCAATCGGCGTGTCTGTACCGACGGCAAGCAAGATCCTGAAGACGCTGGCAAGGCACCACTTGCTGCAGTCATTGCGCGGCGCCAATGGCGGCTATCTGCTGGCACGACCGCCGGAACAGATTTCGATCGCACAGGTGATCGACGCCATGGAAGGCCCGGCCGGCGTGACCGAGTGCAGCGTCGCTGCCGGCCTGTGTGCGCAGGAAGGGCTGTGCGCCATCCGCGCCAACTGGCAATCGATCAATAGAGTGATCTTTATGGTGCTTGACGGCGTGACACTGGCAGATATGGCACAACCGGTATTGCACGCGGTAGATATTGGCGCCTTGCACGCCCGACGCGCACACGGGCCGCAAGCTGGCATTTCGTGACGTCGATAACAGTGGCAAGCGAAGCAGAACATGGCAACCCCGGCACGCAAGCTCGATGAACTGATCAGCCAAGGCTATAAGCATGGCTTCTACACGCCCGTGGAGACGGACACGGTGCCGTGCGGGCTGAATGAGGACGTGATCCGCATGATCTCGGCCATCAAGGGCGAGCCGGAATTCATGCGGGAGTGGCGTCTCAAGGCCTTCCGCCACTGGCTGACGATGTCCGAGCCGCACTGGGCGACGGTCAAGCACCCGCCCATCGACTACCAGGCGATCGCATACTATGCCGCGCCGCGCTCCCAGAAAGCGGGACCGAAGACGCTGGACGAAGTCGATCCGGAGTTGTTGCGTACCTACGAAAAGCTGGGCGTGCCCCTGCACGAACGTGAACTGCTGGCAGGCGTGGCAGTGGACGCGGTATTTGACAGCGTCTCGGTGGCCACCACCTTCAAGCAGAAACTGGGCGAGCTCGGCATCATCTTCTGCTCGTTTTCCGAGGCGGTGCGGGAGCATCCGGCGCTGGTGCAGCAGTATCTCGGCTCGGTCGTGCCCTATACCGACAACTTCTTCGCCTCGCTCAACTCCGCCGTGTTCAGCGACGGCTCGTTCTGCTATATCCCGCCCGGGGTACGCTGCCCGATGGAGTTGTCGACCTACTTCCGCATCAATGCCAGCAACACCGGCCAGTTCGAGCGCACCCTGATCATCGCCGACCAGGGCACTTACGTCAGCTATCTGGAGGGTTGCACCGCGCCGATGCGCGACGAGAACCAGCTGCATGCCGCGGTGGTGGAGCTGATCGCGCTGGAAGATGCACAGATCAAATACTCGACCGTGCAGAACTGGTATCCGGGCGACAAGGAAGGCAAGGGCGGCATCTACAACTTCGTCACCAAGCGCGGCGATTGCCGCGGCGCGCGCTCGAAGATTTCCTGGACCCAGGTGGAGACCGGCTCCGCCATTACGTGGAAGTATCCAAGCGTGATCCTGCAGGGCGACGATTCGGTCGGCGAGTTCTATTCGGTCGCGCTGACCAATCACTACCAGCAGGCGGACACCGGCACCAAGATGACCCACCTTGGCAGGAATACGAGGAGCACCATCCTTTCCAAGGGCATTTCGGCCGGTCATGGCCAGAATGCCTACCGCGGGCTGGTGAGGATGGCCAGGAGCGCAGTCGGCGCGCGCAACTACTCGCAGTGCGATTCGCTGCTGCTTGGCGACAAATGCGCTGCCCACACCTTCCCTTATATCGAGGTGAAGAACGCCACCGGCCAGGTTGAGCACGAGGCATCGACTTCGCGCATCGGCGAGGACCAGCTGTTCTATTGCCAGAGCCGCGGTGTCAGCGCCGAGGATGCAGTGTCGATGATCGTGAATGGATTCTGCAAGGAAGTATTCAAGGAGCTGCCGATGGAATTCGCGGTGGAAGCCCAGAAGCTGCTGGGCGTGAGCCTGGAAGGCAGTATCGGGTAAGGGTGGCGCGCACGAGGCGCGCTGCAGGCGCATCGGAGGAAGAAGCCAGCCATGCTTGAGATTCGCAAGCTGCACGTCAGCGTAGACGACAAGCCCATCCTGCACGGCATCGACCTCAGCGTGCAGGCCGGCGAGGTGCACGCCATCATGGGCCCCAACGGTTCGGGCAAGAGCACCCTGGCCCATGTACTGGCCGGGCGCGACCGCTTTACCGTGACTGCGGGCGAAGTCCTTTACGACGGCACGAACCTGCTTGGGATGCCACCGGAAGAGCGCGCCCGCGCGGGCATCTTCCTCGCCTTCCAGTATCCGGTGGAAATCCCCGGCGTCTCGAATATCTACCTCCTCAAGGCGGGGCTCAACGCGATCCGCAAGCACCGCGGCGAGCAGGAGCTGGACGCCATGGATTTTCTCGCCCTGGTCAAGGACAAGCTCCAGCTCATGGAGATGGACCAGGACCTGCTTTACCGCTCGGTGAACGAGGGCTTCTCCGGCGGCGAGAAGAAGCGCAACGAGATCCTGCAGATGGCGGTGCTGGAGCCCCGGCTCGCCATTCTCGACGAGACCGACTCCGGCCTCGACATCGATGCGCTCAAGATCGTCGCCAGGGGCATCGAGGCCATGCGCAGCCCGCAACGCGCCATTGTGCTGGTCACGCACTACCAGCGCCTGCTCGATTACATCGTGCCGGACCAGGTCCACGTGCTTGCGCACGGCCGCATCGCCAGGTCCGGCGGCCCCGAGCTGGCGCGCGAACTGGAGCGCACCGGCTATGCCGCGATGGAGGCGCAAGCCGTCACCGGGATGGAGTCTTCAGCATGAGCGCAAGCGGACTGGAGCACTATCTCGCCGAGTTCGACCGCGTCGAGGCCGCGCTGCCGGGCCGTCGCCTGAGCTGGCTCGAGCACGCGCGCCGGCAGGCGCTGGATCATTTCGCCCATACGGGGTTCCCCACGCTGCGGCAGGAGGACTGGAAATACACCAACGTGGCGGCACTCGAGAGAAGCCGTTTTGCCGTGGCTCTGCCACAGGCCGCAGACGGCCTGGACACTGCAGTGGCGGCGCAGATCGAGGCGTTGGCCCTGGCCGGCGCGCACCTGATGGTGTTCGTCAATGGTGTGCACCAGCCGCAATGGTCGCGCATCGCTGCCCTGCCTGAGGGGATGGAGCTCGCCAGCCTCGCCGCCATGCTGGAGCGCGCACCGGACTGCCTGGAAGCGCTACTGCTGCGCGGCGCAGGCGACTACCCGTCCGGTTTCGCCGCCCTGAACATGGCGTTCATGACCGACGGTGCCTATATCCGCGTGGCGGCCGGCACCGTCCTCGAACAGCCGATCCACTTGCTGTTCCTCGCCACCGCCGGCGAACTGGCAACCCATGCGCGCAATGTGGTGGTGGCGCAAGCCGGCAGCCGGGTCTGCATTGTGGAGCACCACGCGGGCCTGGATGGCCTGGGCTATTGCACCAATACCATCACTGACATCGTTGCCGAGCGCGATGCGCAGGTCGGACATCACAAGCTGCAGCAGGAGAGCCTCAAAGCCTTCCATATTGCCGGGGTGCACCTCGACCAGCAGCAGGGAAGCCGCTTCGACTCCAGTTCGTTTGCTCTCGGCAGCGCCCTCGCGCGTGTTGACATCGAAATCGGGCTGAATGCCGAGCATACCGAGTGTTCGCTGGACGGGCTGTATATGACCGCCGGGCGGCAGCATATCGACCACCACACCCGCATCGACCACGCCAGCCCGCACAGCAAGAGTCGCGAGTTGTATAAGGGCGTGCTGGCGGGCGCCTCGCGCGCCGTCTTCAACGGCAAGGTGGTGGTGCATGCCGATGCCCAGCACAGCGATGCCCACCAGTCCAACCGCAACCTGCTGCTGTCCGAGCAGGCCGAGGTCGACACCAAGCCGCAGCTGGAGATCTATGCCGACGACGTCAAATGCGGCCACGGCGCCACCGTCGGCCAGCTCGATGCCGAGCAGATCTACTACCTGCGCTCGCGCGGGATGGACGATGCCGCGGCGCGTGCCCTGCTGACCTTTGCCTTTGCCGAAGAGGTCGTCAAGCGGCTCGGCTCTGCCCCATTGCGCACGCGGCTGGAAGCGCTCCTGCGCGGCAAGCTGCCGGAGCCTGTGAAGGAGTTGCCATGAACACGGCAGCGCATGAATTGATGGCCGTGGGGCGCGCGGTGCCGCCCGCCGGCCTGGAGGTAGAGCGGCTGCGCCAGGATTTCCCCATCCTGCGCCAGACCGTCAACGGCAAGCCGCTGGTCTATCTGGACAACGCCGCCACCACCCAGAAGCCGCAAAGCGTGATCCATTGCGAAGCGCGTTACTACAGCGCGCTCAACGCCAACATCCACCGCGGCCTGCACACCCTGAGCCAGCGCGCCACCGATGCCTACGAAGCCGCGCGCGACGCCGTGCGAGACCTGATCAACGCGGCCCGGCGCGAGGAAATCGTGTTCGTGCGCGGCACCACCGAGGCGATCAACCTGGTGGCGGCAAGCTTTGGCCAGCGCCTGCGCCCGGGCGACGAGATCCTGATCAGCGCGATGGAGCACCACTCCAATATCGTGCCGTGGCAACTGGCGTGCCAGCGCACCGGCGCCTTGCTGCAGGTCGCGCCGATCAACGATGCCGGCGAGTTGATGCTGGAACAGTTCGCGCAATTGCTCGGCCCCCGCACCAGGCTGGTCGCGTTGGCGCACCTCTCCAACGCGCTCGGCACGGTCAACCCGGTGCGAGACATCATCGAGCTGGCGCATGCCCGGGACATCCCGGTGCTGATCGATGGCGCCCAGGCGGTGCCGCACCTCGAGGTCGACGTACAGGACCTCGATTGCGATTTCTACGCCTTCTCCGGGCACAAGCTCTACGGCCCCACCGGCGTCGGCGTGCTCTATGGCAAGGCTGTGCTGCTCGATGCCATGCCGCCTTACCAGGGCGGCGGGGACATGATCCGCGAGGTCACGTTCCATAAAACCACTTACAACGATATTCCCTACAAGTTCGAGGCCGGCACCCCCAATATCGCCGGCGTCATCGGCCTTGGCGCGGCCATCGGGTATGTGCGCGCGGTCGGCCTGGAGGCCATCGCCGCTCACGAGCATGCGCTGCTCGCGTACGCCAGCGCGCGGGCGGGGAAGGTCTCCGGGCTGCGCATGATCGGCACGGCTGCCAGCAAGGCGAGCATCCTCTCGTTCACCCTGGACGGCATCCATGCCCACGATGTCGGCACCATCCTCGATCAGCACGGCGTGGCGGTCCGTGCCGGCCACCATTGCGCCATGCCGGTGATGGAGCGTTTCGGCGTGCCTGCCACGGTGCGCGCGTCCTTCGCGCTGTACAACACGCGTGAAGAAGTGGATGCGCTGTTTGCTGCAGTGCGCGCGGCGCAGGAGGTATTCGCCTGATGTCCGACCTGCGCAACCTCTACCAGGAAGTGGTGGTCGACCACAGCCGCTCGCCGCGCAATTTCGGGCGGCTGGCGGTAGCGAACCGCAGCGCCGAGGGCTTTAACCCGCTGTGCGGCGACCGGCTGACGCTGTACCTGAGCATCCGCGACGGGGTGATCGAGGACGCCAGCTTCGAGGGCTCGGGCTGTGCCATCTCCACCGCCTCGGCCTCGCTGATGACAGAAGCGCTCAAGGGCAAGACCGAGGCAGAGGCACGGGCGCTGTTCTCGGGCTTTCACGCGCTGGTGACCGGCGTGCCGGAGCAGGCCGGTGTGCCGATGGGCAAGCTGGAGGTCCTGGCCGGCGTGCGCGAGTTCCCGGCACGCGTGAAGTGCGCGACCCTGGCCTGGCATACCATGCAAGCCGCTTTGGATAACACCACCAGGCCGGTCTCAACGGAGTGAAACAATGAGCATGATCGATTGGCTGCGCAAGGCTGAGGAACACGAAGACAGGCTCGAGCCCGAATCGGACAGCCTCGAGGGGCGGGTGATAGCGGCCTTGCGTACGGTGTACGACCCCGAGATCCCGGTCAACATCTACGACCTTGGCCTGGTCTACCAGTTATCGGCGGACGAAGCCAGCGGCAAGGTGGGCATCCGGATGACGCTGACCGCACCGGGCTGCCCGGTGGCGCAGGCCTTCCCGAGTGTGGTGCAGGACGCCGTGATGGAAGCCAGCGGGGTGAACGAAGTCGAGGTTGAACTGGTATGGGAGCCGCCCTGGTCGAGAGAACGAATGAGCGAGGCGGCCCGCCTGGAACTGGGGCTGATCTGAGATGAGCGAGTGGATCGATGTCGCCCGCGCCGAGGACTTCGCGCCGGGCACCTGCCGCAACGTCGATGTCGGTGGCGTAGAGGTCGCGGTATTCAATGTGGATGGCAATTACTACGCCATCGAGGCCCTCTGCTCGCACGAGGCCGAGCCGCTTTGCGGCGGCGACCTGGAAGGCCAGGAGGTCGTCTGCCCGCGCCACGGCTCGCACTTTTCCCTGCTGACGGGCGAGGCGCTGTGCCCGCCTGCCTATGAGCCCGTGGCGACCTTTCCGGTCCGGGTGGAGGACGGCAAGGTGCAGGTCAGGGACGAGCGCTGAGACGAGACTCTTCGAAACCCTGATGCAAGAATTGGGGCTGGACGTCCGCGAGATGAGTGTGGTTCAGAGCCTTGACGCAGCCTACCACGCTGCACAGACCTTCCTGGCGTTCAGCGCCGCAAAACGGGCTTTGGCAAGGCTCGTATCCCAACTAGACTGATGCAGTCAAAGCATTCCGTGATTGGCTGCGCAAAAACCGGGGCCATACGCTGGAGGGGCGGATCATGCACACTGTTATCAGAACCTATTCCGGAAGCGGCGCTAAGGAGCTATTTGCGCTGCTTGAAACACGGACAGCAGAGATTGAATCGTTGATGCGCTCGGTTCAGGGTTTCGTGAGTTACACCCTGGCGCGAACCGCCGATGGCGGCTTTTCCGTCACGACCTGCAATGACAAGGCCGGCGCGGATGAGAGCGTCAAGGTGGCGAAGGACTGGATCGCCACGAACGCTGCTGGCACGGCCGCCAATGCGCCGTCGATATCCGAGGGAACTGTCATCCTGCACGTGAAATAGTCGCGGGATAACGAGCACGGCAGACCGAAAATTATGCGATCGGTTGCTTGCAAGGCAACCGATCGTCTTATCAATCTACTGAAAGCACCGCTGCCGTGAGGCGTACCCCTGCGGTCCGCACTCAGAGGCGCGCGACAGGACGAACAAGATGGCAAAGCTTGTGGCACTGTACAAAAAGCCGGACGACAAGGCAGCGTTCGATTCGTATTACTTTTCGAAGCACGTTCCGCTGGCTAAGAAAATTCCCGGCTTGCGAGCTTACGAGGTGAGCGACGGGTCGGTGGCAATCCCTTTAGGAGAGTCCCCGTTCCATCTGGTAGCGTTGCTCAGCTTCGATTCTCTGGAGGCAATCCAACAGGGGCTGGCGTCGCCGGAAGGCGCCGCAACAGCGGCCGATCTAGCCAATTTTGCTGGGGCAGGCGTGGACCTTTTGATCTTCGATACCAAAGCGGTCTAGCCGGCCTAGACGGGACGCTGTCAACAGCCTCATGCGCGCTTCGCGCTTGCGACACGTGGCACCAATGCGCGAAGCCGGGAAAGAACCAGCCGGGCCGCACGGGACAGCGGGTGGTGCTGCGTGACGCCGAGCGCGATTGACCTGAGCAGGTCGGGGTCGACGATCTCGACCGCTGCCAGCCGGCCCTCAGCCACTTCGTCATCGACGGCAAGCAAAGGCAGGATCGTCATGGCATGCCCGCACAAGGCGACTTCCTTCATGGTGTTGAGCGACTCCACCTCAAGCGCGACGTCAAGGACAATGCCTTGCTGGCGCGCATGTTGGTCAAGGATGGAGCGAAGGCCATTCGGCGTAGGCGGCAGGACCAGGGGTACGCCATGCAGTCGATGGAAGGCGACAGTCGGCTCGCCAGCCAAGGCATGCTGGGGCGGACATACCAGGTAAGTTGAAACAGTCGCCAGGATATCCTCGGCCTGCCGCGGTCCAGGACCATAGCGGTTAATGACTGCGATATCGAGGTGGCCGGATTCCAGCTGCTCATCGAGTTGGCCGCTGAAGCCTTCCGTCACGCGCAAGCGAACGCCCGGTGCGCTCGCGCGCAGGTCGGCAAATAAGGCGGGAACGAGCCGGCGCGTCATAGATGGGAGGATGCCGATACGTACCACCCCGAACGGAATACCGGCCGCGTTCCGGACTTCATCATTGAGTCGCGCCGACTGAGCGAGCAGAAGCTCAATGTGCGGAAAAATCCGCTTCCCGAACTCTGACAGCACCACCCCACGACCAGTCCGGTCGAACAACCTGTCGCCCCACTCCGTCTCAATCTGAGCAATGGTGCGGCTTACCAGGGACTGAGCGATTCCCAGCGCACGCGCGGCACGCGACAGTGACCCGACTTCGGCCACCAGCGCCACTGTCTCCAGTTGCTTCAGGTTCACAGCGCTTCCCATCTATAAAGTCGATATCAGGTATCGCAGATTCTACTCTTTTGCATTGGCCATGGACTCCATACACTGCAATCAGCCCTTCCCGCAGGAGGAGGGCGCCAGACAGATATGGAGACAACATGCCCCATTTTTCCTCTTTACTCAGCGCATTCCGGCGACCGCTGTGCGCGCTGATGCTTGCCACGGGTCCACTCGCATTTGGTGCCGTGGCCGGCGCTGCGACCGGGTATCCCACCAAGCCGATCCGCCTGGTCGTGCCCTTCCCGGCCGGCGGCCCCACCGATGCCATGGCGCGGCTGATCGGCCAACACCTGTCGCAGCAGCTTGGGCAGCCAGTAGTGATCGACAACCGCGGCGGGGCGGGCGGCACCATCGCCACCGAAGCGGTCGCGCAGGCGGCGCCCGACGGCTACACGTTGTTCTTTTCCACCACGGGCACCATGGCGATTAACCCGGTGCTCTATCGCTCGCTGAAGGTGGATCCGCTCAAGTCGTTCGAGGCCGTGGGCTCGGTAGCCTCGACGGTAAACGTGCTGGTGGTCCCGAACAGCTTGCCGGTCAGCAACGTCAAGGACCTGATGGCGTTAGCCAGGCAGAAGCCGGGCACGCTGACATTCGGTTCGGCTGGCAACGGCAGCTCCAATCACCTGTCGGGCGAGCTCTTCAAATCGATGGCCGGCATCGATATCGTCCATGTGCCATACAAGGGGTCGGCAGCGGCGTTCACCGACCTGCTCGGCGGTCGCATCTCGATGATGTTCGATACGGTATCGAGCCAGGTGCAGTACATCGGCAGCGGCAAGGTCAAGGCGCTGGGCGTCACGGGCACCAAGCGCTCGGATGCGCTGCCCAAGGTGCCAACGATTGCGGAAGCTGGCCTGCCCAGCTTCGACGTAACGATTTGGTTCGGGCTGTCCGCGCCAAAAGGCACCACGCCAGAAGTGATCCGCCGCCTCAACAGCGAACTGCAGACTGTGCTCGCACAGGCCGAGGTACAGAGCCAGCTGGCCGCGCTTGGCGCGCGCCCCTTGCCTGGCACGCCGGCTGATTTCTCCACGCTGATCCAGCATGACGCCGGCAAGTGGTCGCCGGTGGTTAAGGCCTCGGGAGCGACCCTTGACTGAAACTTTCAACGCATTGTTCGCGCCCGCATCGGTGGCCGTCGTCGGCGCCTCGGACAATCCCAACAAGGTAGGTGGCCGGCCGGTGCACTACATGCGCACGTTTGGCTACACCGGTGAAGTCTTCCCTGTGAATCCGGCGCGAGACACCATACAGGGCTATCGCGCGTATCCGGATCTCGGAGCCATTGGCAAGACGCCGGACGCAGTCGTCATTGCCGTGTCAGGCGATGCCACGCTGGAGCAGGTGCGGCAATGCGGCGCGGCCGGTGTCAAGGCGGCGGTGATCATGGCGTCGGGGTTTGCCGAGACCGGCACGGCCGGCCGGGAGCGCCAGCAGGAACTGGTGAGCGTAGCCAACGCCAGCGGGATGCGGCTCGTAGGCCCGAATGCACAGGGCACGGCGAACTTCGCCAGTGGGGCGGTCCTGAACTTCTCCACGATGTTCATGGAGGTTGCGCCAAAGGATGGCCCGATAGCGATCATTAGCCAGAGTGGCGCGGCGAGCGTCATGCCCTATGCGCTTTTGCGGCAGGCCGGCTACGGCGTGCGCTATCTGGTGGCCACCGGCAACGACGCGGACCTTGATGCCTGCGCAATGGCTGCAGCCGTGGCGGAGGATCCCGAAGTGCGGCTGATCCTCGTCTACCTGGAATCGATCTCGGACCCCGCACAGCTTGCTCGGGCTGCGGACGTAGCGCGAGCACGCGGGGCCAGCATTGTGGCGATCAAGGCCGGCAACAGCCGCCGTGGTGCCCAGGCGGCGGCCTCCCATACCGGCGCACTGGTTGGTAACGACGCAGCCATCGACGCATTCCTCGCCCGCCACGGTATCTGGCGCGCGGGCGATATCGGCGAACTGGTCCGTGCCGTCCCCCTTTATCTGCAGGGCCGGGCGCCAGGGCAGGGCCGCACGGTGGTGATGAGCCACAGCGGCGCCGTTGGCGTGATGGCGGCCGATTTGGCCGAACAGCAAGCGCTGCCGCTCACCGACCTGCAGCCTGCAACGCTGCGCGAACTGGGCAAGATCCTCCCTGAATTCGGCACCGCCAGCAACCCGCTCGACATGACGGCAGCCTTGCTGGGCAAGGGCGATATGTTTCCGCGCGTGCTGCATGCGCTGGCAGCCGATCCGCAGGCAGACATGGTGATGGTTGGCATTCCGGTGGCGGGCCCAGGTTATGACGTTGAGGCGTTGGCCCGCGATGCCGCCGCGTTCAGCGGGCATTACGGCAAGCCGCTTGTCGCCAGCGCTCCGCAGCAGACCGTGCGCGAGGTGTTTGCACGCCATGGCGTACCGGCGTTTGTCACCGAAGCGGACGCCATCGCGGCGCTGGCGCAGTATGCCGCCCACCATCAGTTGAACGCTGTCGCCCTCACATCGCCGCGCCTGGAGCCATGTCCGCTCGACGGTCGCGGCATGCAGGATGAAGCAAGGAGCCTGTCGCTGCTTGCCGAAGCAGGCGTGCCGGTGGTGCCATACCGCTTCTGCGCGAGCGTCGACGAGGCTGTGACGGCGTTCAGCGCATTGGGTGGCGTGCCTGTGGTGGTCAAGGGCTGCGCAGCAGCCGTGCCGCACAAGAGCGAGCACGGCCTCGTGCATCTTCGCCTGACCGATGCCGCCGGCGTCGCCCACGCCGCGCAGGACTGTTTCGACAAGCTGCAGCGGCTTGGCGTGGCATCGCCGCGCGTGGTGGTCGCGACGATGGTCAAGGGGCGCCATGAGTTCGCGCTAGGCGTATCGATCGACCCCGTGTTCGGCCCGCTGGTGATGATCGGCGAGGGGGGGACGCTGCTCGAACTGCGCAAGGACATCGTCACGCTGTTGGCGCCCTTTAGCGCCGATGACGTAAAGGCAGCCTGTGCGCGGTTGCGGCTGGCGCCGTTGTTCGAGGGCTACCGCGATATCCCGGCGCTCGATCTCGAAGCACTGGCGTCTGCCGCCGTCGCACTCGGCAACTGGGCGTTGCGTCATCGCACGGCGCTGAAATCTGTCGACATCAACCCGCTGATGGTGATGGCTGCTGGCGAAGGGGTCAGCGCCGTCGACGCCGTCGTGGAACTGCAGGGAGCCTGAGGACGTGGAAGCCATACGGATTGAACAGGATCGCGACATCAGCATCGTCACACTTGACTGCCCCGCGCGAATGAATGCGGTCAACGATGTCCTGCGAGGCCAGTTGATTGACGCGCTAAGCCGCCTCAATGCGGACCCCGCGGTGCGCGCCATCGTGCTGAACGGTGCCGGGGAGCGCGCATTCTGCGCCGGGCAGGATCTTGAAGAAGCGGCAGGCGTGACATGGCAGCAAATCGTGCCCTGGCTGAACCGGCAACGGGCCATGTACCAGGCCGTGCGCGACCTCGATAAGCCCTGCGTGGCCGCCGTACGCGGCGTGGCCGCGGGAGCGGGTTTTCAACTCGCCCTGTGCGCTGATTGGCGCTTGGCCACGCCGGATAGCCGCTGGGGCCAGCCTGAAGTGAAGGCAGGACTGGCAAGCATCGTCGGTTCGTACCTGATGACGCTGCACGTCGGGCACACCCACAACGTACAGATGTCGCTGTCCGGCGAATTGATCAGCGGCCAGCGAGCCTTCGATGTCGGGCTGGTGACCGGACTTAGCAGTGAATCGGACCTCATGGCGACGGCCGTTGCCCGCGCCCGGTCGCTCGGTGCATTGCCGCCGACGGCCATGCGCCTGTCCAAGCAACGTTTCCGGGCGATGACGCAACCGGGTTTTGACGAAGCTTGCATCGCCGGGATTCGGGCGCAGCTGGAGTGCTACGCCGATGGTGAGCCGCAGCGCGTGATGGCCGGATTCCTGGGCAAACGTAACTCAAGGGAATCACAGTGAAACAGTTGTCCGAACACTATATTGGCGGTGAGCGCACCCCGATCCGCAGCAACGAAACGATTCTGGTCTATGATGCCGCGACCGAAACTCCTTTGGTCGAGGTTCGTCTTGGCGATACCGATGACGTTGCTGAGGCGGTCGCGGCGGCCAGGAGGGCACTGCCGGCTTGGCATGGCATCGGTGCAACACTGCGGGCATCGTATCTGCGAGCACTGGCCGACGTACTGGAAACGGCCGCCGCAGAGCTCGCGCAGGACATCTCCCGTGAAGTCGGCATGCCGCTCAAGCTGTCTCGGCGGATCCAGGTCGACGCGCCGATCGCCGCGTGGCGCGCCACGGCGGCGCTAGCGGAGACGTTTTCGTTTGTCAGCACGGTCGGCAATTCGCGTGTCACGATGACCCCTGTCGGCGTGGTGGCGGCGATTACGCCATGGAACTACCCCCTGCACCAGATTACTGCCAAGCTGGCACCAGCATTACTGGCTGGCTGCACGGTCGTGCTCAAGCCGTCGGAGTTGGCACCATCGGTGACCGGGCGACTGATCGCCGCCTGCGAAGCGGCAAAGCTGCCGGCTGGCGTCCTCAACATTGTTTCGGGTGGTGCGGTTGCTGGTGAGGCGCTGGTGTCGCACCCCGATGTCCAGATGGTGTCGTTCACAGGCTCCACGGCGGTGGGACGCAAGGTGGCCGCGCTGGCTGCCCGTGATATGAAGCGCCTGTCGATGGAACTTGGCGGCAAGTCCGCAGCCGTGGTGCTTCCTGGCGCTGACCTGGCGAAGGCGGTCAAGGCGACGGTCAGTTCTTGCTTTCTCAACTCGGGACAGACCTGCAGTGCGACAACCCGGCTGATTGTTGCGCGTGAGGACTACGCGCTTTGCAGGCAGTTGCTTGCCGATGCGGCGGCAGCGATGCGGCTTGGTGATCCAGCCGATCCGGATACGCGCATCGGCCCCTTGTTGTCGGCGCAGCAACGTGACCGCGTGCGGGCGCATATTGCGGAGGCACAGCAAGCAGGGTTCGATCTCATCGCTGGCGGAGTTGACGCACCGGTGCCGGACGCAGGCTATTTCGTTGCCCCGACAATCTTCGGCAGCGTTGCTCCCGACAGCCGCCTGGCAAACGAGGAGATCTTCGGTCCGGTGCTTGCGGTATTGACCTATGAGACGGTTGACGAGGGCGTCACCTTAGCCAACGCCACATCCTATGGACTGGCGGCGGCGGTCTGGGCCGCGGACGACGCCACGGGTATGACTGTGGCCAATGACCTGCGGGCAGGGCAGGTCGACGTCAATGGTGCGCGGTTTAACCCAGCGGCGCCGTTCGGGGGCTTTGGCATGTCCGGTGTCGGGCGAGAAGGGGGCGTCTATGGGCTCGAAGAGTTTCTGGAGCCGAAATCGATTCAGCTTCCGTAATCCACAAGCAATGTATTGACAGGAACACGACATGGAAAGCCAGATTAACGTTACTCGCGCCGGCAAGAGCGAGCACATTGCCGTCGTCACGATGAACCGCCCCGACAAGCTCAACGCACTGACCAAGGTCATGGAGGCGGAACTACGCGACACGATGGAAGCTGTTGACCGCGACGATAACGTCCGTGTGGTGGTGCTGACCGGCGCAGGGAAGGGCTTCTGCGCAGGGATGGACATCAATGAACTTGAAGTGCTCCCGCCGGGCGACATCCGCGCCGAGCAATGGATGCGGCCGTTTGACATGAACCGGCGAGCCGATTACCAGACCCGATATGGTTATTTCCCTGCGATGCGAAAGCCGGTGATTTCTGCCATTAATGGCGCAGCTGCCGGGTTGGGCCTGGTATTTGCCCTATACAGTGACATGCGCTTTGCCAGCAGCAGCGCCGCGTTCAGCACCGCTTTCTCTCGCCGGGGCCTGATTGCCGAACACGGTATCTCGTGGCTGCTGCCGCGCGTGGTGGGCCCCGGCCATGCAGCCGACCTGCTGTATTCCGCGCGCAAGGTGCTGGCGGAAGAAGCCTTGCGGATTGGGCTGGTGGACCGTGTGTTTGATCCGGATGCGCTGATGGCGCAGACGCTCCACTATGCCGACGATCTTGCCCAGAACGTCTCGCCACGTTCCATCCGGGTGATGAAGCAGCAGTTGTGGGAGCAACCCTTCCAGTCGCTGGCCGACGCCACGCGCATGGCCAACGCAGAAATGTTCGACAGCATCCAGAGCGAAGATTTCACCGAGGGCGTCGCACATTTTATTGAGCGTCGCCCAGCGAAATTCACGGGAAGGTGAACGCGATCTTTCTAACTGTGCTGTCCGCGAAGCGATCCGGCGGCTAGTCAGGTGGCCGATACCTCTCCCGCATCAGTCAAAGTAGTGTCGTCGTTGGGGCTACCGGCGTACTTCGCGTGAAGGCAGGCGAACAGACTGACGTGGTAGCCAATCGCCAAGGAATAGACGCCATGTCCGACGGACGAGCGGTGACGATTGGACTTCCCGGCGAACTGGATTGCCGAGACTGATATCGGGGAAGGTTCGATCACTGCTTATGACATCTACAAGTGGTCGCGCGGCTTAGGGCCGTAGCTGTGGGCAGCAGTGCCCGCGCTGCGGCGTTCTTACGCCATTCTCAGTAAAAAAAGCCCCATCGGGGCTTTTTTTCTGCTTGTGGAGCCGTCACGATTACGCTGCAGCGTCCTTCAGCTTTTTCATTGCGCGAACCTTCACCTTCACGCTGGCCGGCTTGGCGGCGAACCACTGCTCCTGGCCCGTGAACGGATTCTTGCCGAAGCGCTTCTTCGTGGCCGGGACCTGGATAGCCGAGACCTTGAACAGGCCGGGGAAGGTGAATTCGCCGGCGCCCTTCTTGTGGATCGCGCTCACCATGGTGTTTTCCAGGTGGGCCAGAACGGTTTGAACGGTCTTTTTGTCCAGTTCGGTCTGGGCGACCAGGTGGGCAAGGAGGCTCGACTTGTTGAAGGTGTCCTTCAGCGGCTTTGCGACCGGGGCCGCGGCAGCAGGCTTCTTGGCAGGAGCGGCCGGCTTTGCTGTCGCAGCCTTCTTAGCCGGGGCAGCTTTTTTCGCTGCGGTCTTCGTTGCAGTCTTTGCTACGGGTTTCGCTTTCGTGGCCATAGTCGTGTCTTGGTAGATTTATGCGCGCCTGACAGCAATTTTTGGATGTGGCGCACCGGCGAAGAATAGCAAAAGCGGCCGCGTATGCAAGAGGGATGACGGAAATTTGTTGAAATCGCTTGGGAACTGTGGGCGCATGTTGCGCTCCGAAGCAAGCGAAACGCCTGGCACGAGACCGGCACCACTGTCGGTGGAGCGGTGAATCGCATTGCGCTTGCCATGAGCTGCCGGCCAATACCGGTTCCGCGTAATGAATCATCTACGATGAACCAAGAAAGCTGGGCGAGACCCCATTCGCCCAAGGCTTGTTTAGGCGCTTCGTTCAGAACTACCGATCACCCGAAAATTAAGCAGTAGAAACCGGTTGCTTATGCTCCGACGACCCGGCTGAAGGCAGCATGCTCCGGCAGTGCCTGATTACTGTCCTGCCAGGTGATCGGATCCGTCTGCGCGTCATGCGCGATTTTGACTGGCTGCCTGATGGCCCCATACGCGATCTCTTCAGGGAAGAGGGGCTGAACGGCGGGGGGAGGGAGTGAACTGCTTGTCCCGCTGTTGCCCGGATGGGACGCACCAACGAGAGTATAGTCACGAATGACGCTCGCGCAGGCTGGGGGCGTTGGAGAGTTCCGCACGAGCGCTACAGCAGTGCGCACCGCAAGCCGCCTGCAGGAGTTCCCCATCGCTATGTGCCGCATTGCGCTCCAGCATGACTGCCCAGGCCCGCTTCTCCGTCCATTTGTTTGGCGAGTTCCAGCTCGACGGCGCTGACGCGCCCCGGTTTAACGCAAACGCGCCCCGCTTGCAGTCGCTGCTCGCCTGCCTTGTCCTGCATCGTGACGCACCGCTGACGCGGCAGCAGCTCGCCTTACTGTTCTGGCCTGATTCCTCGCAGACGCAGGCGCGCAACGCCCTGCGTCAACTGCTGTTTCAGCTGCGCAAGGCCTGGCCGGAGGCTGATCAGTTTATCCATGCCGATGCGCAATCGGTGCGATGGCTGCCCGATTCGGCGCTCGACGTCGACGTGGCGCAGTTCCAGTCCGCGCTTGCGGCTGCGGCAAGGGCCTTGAGGCACGGCGACGCAGGCGCTGAAGAAGCGCTGCTGACGCATGCCGCGGATCTCTATCGCGGTGACCTGCTGGCCAACTGCTATGACGAGTGGATCCATCCCGAGCGCGAAAGGTTGCGCGAACAGTGCATCGCGGCGCTCGCGCGCCTCGGTCAACTGAGTGAGGAGCGGCGAGACTATGCCAAGGCGTTGAAGTACACACAGCAGTTGCAGCGGCTCGATCCGTGCCGGGAACCCACCTGCCTGGCGCTGATGCGCCTGCATGCGCTGAACCACGATCACGCATCGGCCATGCGCGCCTATCGTAGCTGTGTGGAGACGCTCGCTCGCGAACTGAGCGTCCTGCCGGGCGAGCCCCTGCGCGAGGCCTATGCACGGCTGGCTGCGCAGGACGCCTCAATGCAGCGCCAGCGCCCGCGGGACGCGATGCTGCCAATGATCGGCCGGCATGACGAATGGCGCCGGCTGCTTGAAGTCTGGCAGCGCACCCAGCTGGGGGACAAGCAGTTTGTCCTGATCCTGGGCGAAGCCGGCATCGGCAAATCGCGCCTGGCGGAGGAATTGCTCGTCCACCTGGCCGAGCAAGGCATCACTGTGGCGCATGCGCGCGCCTATGCGGCCGAGGGCCAGCTCGCGTTTGCGCCGGTGACCGGCTGGCTGCGCAGTCCTGGCCTGAGTGGCGCAATCGGCAAGCTCGACAGGGTGTGGCTGACCGAAGTCACGCGCCTGTTGCCCGAACTGCTCACGCAGCAATCCGGACTGTCGCCGCCGTCGCCTCTTACCGAATACTGGCAGCGCCAGCGGTTCTTCGAGGCGCTTGCACGGGCGGTGCTTGCACCCTGCGGGCCGTTGTTGCTGCTGCTGGACGACCTGCAATGGTGCGACGGCGAGACGCTCGAATGGCTGCGCTTCCTGATGCGTTTCGACGCGGCCGCAAAGCTGATGGTGGTCGCAACGGCGCGCCCCGAGGAAATCATGCCGCGACACGCTTCGAACCGGCTGCTGGACGCACTACGCCGCGACGATCAGCTCATCGAGATCTCATTGGCAACACTCGATGCCGCCGAAACGGCAAAGGTAGCAGCCCAGATCCTGAACCGACCGCTGGCCGACGCGGAGGCAACCCGGCTGTTCAAGGAGAGCGAGGGTAACCCGCTGTTTGCGATCGAAATGATGCGGGCTCGCTCCGACACGATGCCGGTCGGGAACGCACAGGGCGGCATGGCGTCGAAGTTGCCGCCCAAGGTTTACACCATTATCTCGAACCGGCTGGCGCAGCTTCCCCCCGGCGCTCGCGATATCGTCGGGGTTGCCGCAATCATTGGACGGGCATTCACGACCGACATCCTCGCCCAGGCCAGCGACCTCGGCGATGATGCCCTGGCAGGGGCCCTGGACGAACTGTGGCAGCGGCGCATCGTGCGCCAGACCGACGGTAGCGGCCTGGCGTTTGACTTCAGCCATGACAAGATCCGCGACGTGGCATACGCCGAAGTAAGCCCGTTGCAGCGCCGCCGCCTGCATTTGCGCGTGGCGCGAGCGCTCGAGCAGGCGCCGGGCGATGGGCCCGACGTGGCAAGCGCGCAGATCGCGTGGCACTATGCGCAGGCGGGCCTGCCAGCCGAGGCGGCGGCATTCTATCGGCGCGCGGCGGCCGTTGCGCAAAGTGTTTATGCCTATGACGATGCCATCGCATTGCTGATGCGCGGCCTGGTGCAAGCGGACCGGATTGCCGATCCGCAGGAGCGCGCCAGTCAGTCGCTGGCCCTGCAACTCGACCTTGCGCCACCGATTCGCATCGCCCGGGGCTGGGCCGCCCCCGAACTGGAGGCGCCGCTGCGACGCGCGGTGGAACTGAGCCGGCTGGCGGGTGACACCAGCCAGCAGGCACGCGCCCAGGTCAGTCTTTCATTTTTTCTGGCGGTGAGGGCGGAACTTGCACAGGCACGCAGCCTGAGCGAGGAACTGATTGCGAGGTTGGGGCCGCTGGGCTCCGATACTTACTCGGTGATGGCATGGACCAGCGTCATGGGTAGCCTGGTCCAGCAAGGCGACTGGATGGCCGCCGAGCCCGCATATCAACGTGCGCACCGCGCTTATGACGAAACCCAGCACGCGGAGCATACGTCCCTGATGGGCGGTAACTTCGGCGTGCTGGCCGCAGCGTGGTCGGCGCACGCATTGTGGTTCGGCGGGCTTGCCGATCAGGCCCTTCAGCGTGGACACGAAGCGCTGGGGGCGGCGAACCGGGTAGCGCACCCGTTCTCCCAGGCGCTCGCGCTGTCATACCTCGCGACGCAGCATGCGCTGCGACGTGAGCACGGTCTCACGCTGCGCTATGCCCGCCAGGCGCACGAGATTGCCGACCAGTACCACGTTGGCTACTACCTCGCGTGGTCAGGCATGCTGCTCGCCTGGGCCAATGCGAAACAGTCTCCTGGCGCCGACGCGGTGGCGTCGATGCAGGCGGCGATCGAGGATTTTCACGCGACGGGTGCACGCCTGCGCCTGCCGCTCTACCTGGCCATGCTGGCTGAATGCCTGGGCGACGCAGGCGAGACCGAGGCTGCGTTGGCGGCCCTTGACCAGGCGCTTGAATGCGCCGGGCGCACGGGCGAGCACTGGATGGATGCCGAACTGCACCGTCTGCGCGGTGAATTGTTGCTGCGCAGCAGTGCCGATCTTGCCGCAGCCGAGTCTTCGCTGATGCAGGCGATCGAGATCGCCACAGCCCAACGCGCGCTGCCGCTGGAACTGCGTGCAGCCCTGTCGTGGGCAACGCTGCGAACCTCGCAGGGGCGCGTCGATCCGCATAAGGTGGTCGAGGCGCCGCTTGCGCGATGCACCGAGGGCTTCGATCAGCCCGACATCGTCAGCGCGCGGGCGTTACTCGCGCGTTAGTTCCGGCTCGGCCACCGCGCGCCGGTGGAGCGGCAGAGTCCCCCATGTAACGGCTCACCTAACGCTTTCGAAACGCCCGGGTTGCTAAAACTCCTGCATACCAGCCGGACAGGAGGCAACCATGGCAGCTTCATTGAGCGAACCCGTCGCAACCGCACTCAAGGCGCATTTCCGGGGACAGCTGATTCAGCCGGGTGAGGCGGCTTACGACCAGGCGCGCGCCGTGTACAACGGCATGATCGACAAGCATCCCGCGATCATCGCGCGCTGCGTCGATGTGGCGGACGTCATCGCAGCGGTCAACGCCGCGCGCGACGGCCGGATGCTGCTGGCCGTGCGTGGCGGCGCGCACAATGGCGCCGGGCTGGGCACCTGCGATGGTGGACTGGTGATCGACCTGTCGCCAATGAAGGGCGTGCTTGTCGACGCCGCACGCAAGACGTTGCGGGTTGGCGGTGGCTGCACCTGGGGCGACGTGGATCACGCCGCCAGTGCCTATGGGCTGGCAACGCCGAGTGGTTTTATCTCGACCACCGGTGTAGGTGGACTGACGCTCGGTGGCGGCATCGGCTACCTCAGCCGCGCCTACGGCCTGACGATCGACAATCTGCTCAGCGCCGAGGTTGTGCTGGCCGACGGGCGCGTCGTCACCGCAAGCGAAGAGGAAAATGCCGACCTGTTCTGGGCGTTGCGCGGTGGCGGTGGCAACTTTGGCGCGGTGACATCGTTCGAGTTCAAGGCGCATCCCGTTGCGACGGTCTATGGCGGCCCGATGCTGTGGCCGATGGAGCAGGCACGCGAGCTGATGACATGGTGGCGCGACTTCATCCTGAGCGCGCCGCAGCACATCAACGGCTGGTTCGGTTTCGTCACCGTGCCGCCGGCGGCGCCTTTCCCGGAGGAAGTCCACCTGCAGAAGATGTGTGCCGTGGTGTGGTGCTACACCGGGCCGCTCGACCAGGCCGAAACGCATTTCCGTGCGATTCGCGAGGTCATGCCGCCAGCGGTGGACTTCGCCGGCCCAATCCCCTGGCCTGTCCTGCAGAGCCTGTTCGATGGACTGTATCCGGCTGGCTTGCAGTGGTACTGGAAAGCCGACTTCGTCAGCGACCTGAGCGACAAAGCCATCGATCTGCACATCAAGTACGCGCAGCAGTTGCCGTCGATGCACTCGACCATGCACCTGTATCCGATCAATGGTGCCGCGCATCGTGCCGGTTGCGGCGACACGGCCTTCAGCTACCGCGATGCCAACTTTGCCAGCGTGATTGTCGGCGTGGATCCCGACCCGGCCAACAACGATCGCATCGTGCAGTGGGCGAAGGACTACTGGCTGGCGCTGCATCCGTACTCTGCTGGCGGCGGCTATATCAACATGATGATGGATGAGGGCGATGACAACGTGAGGGCGTCCTATCGCGACAACTATGCGCGGCTGGCGCAGATCAAGCGCAAATACGACCCGGCCAACCTGTTCCGCGTGAACCAGAACATCAGGCCTGCCTGACACAACAAGCTAGCGCCCCGAGGAAGGGCCCGCCTTTCCCCGCGCATGCGTACTAACTGATCCATGATTCCGGCGCAACGCCGCTGCCACGAGATGGCAGCCGGCCCGCGCCAGGCAACGGCTTGCACGGCAGAGGCGATCCCGTGCGGCCCGCGACGTTCCCTGTGATCGCCTGTAGAAGAGTGCCGTCGCGGCAACGCCGCCGGCACCCCTGTTGGAGATAGCAATGCATAAGAAACTCGCCAAGACCCTGCTTGCCACTGCCGCACTTGCCGCCGGGCTCAGCCAGACCGCCCACGCCGGTTCATACGCTGATGCACTGATCGTTGCCATGCCGGAACACAGCGGCCAGCGGGACGTCTTTACCGAGGGCGCGCGCGGTCTGGCCAGCGAGGCCACCATGCTGCCCGTCGTCGCATATCAGGGCAGGTTCGTGTGCGCGGTCCGTGGCTTTGATCCGTACCGGGACGGCATGCGCAAGCCTGATCCTTACACCGATGGCGCCCGCATCAGCTCGCGCGACGGCTTCACCGACGGCGCGCGCGGCGAGGCGCGCGACAGCGGCGAGTGCCTGACCTGAGCGGGGCAAGGCAATGGAGCAACGTTCAGCCCGATGTCCGTCGGGCTTTGGCGAGGACAATCTGCCTACCTAAGGGAGCACTTAGGGGCGGCATGCATCACTGACCAGGGCGGAAAACACCGTGCGCGTCTTGCCATTATTGACCACATAGGGATCAGGTCTTGTCGTCTGGACTTCTATCGCCGTGACAACTACCCTGCTTGGAATCGCCGGTCCGCCGTTGCGGCGACCGGCGCTTCTTTTTCCGCATATGGGGAGCAGGGGGCCGACGTCCTGGTCATGGGACACATCCCATCACTTGCCCTGCCCCAAACTGTCAATCCTGTGCCCCGGATTGTCAACTCAAGTGGTCGTCATCCCCGGATACTTGCTGGGCTTGCATGCGATGGCGCGTCTCGTTGCGCCCTCCGCCTGACTAGCCATCTTCCGGCCGGCATGGAATTTCCCATCCGAATCCGCGGAAGGAGACCCATGAGCAAGACAAGCAGCGAGCCGACGTACTTGCCAGTTTCGAACGTGTCGCTGCGCTGGCGGGACTGGGATCTCGCGGCTTTCGGGACGTGATGCCGCGGCATCACGCACTGTATCCGGCCGCCACTAGCGGCGGCCCGACCCACAACACGCGCGGCACGCGCACGGCATGGATCCGGCGCAGCTTCGCAAGGAGACGACATTGGAACTGAAGGACAAAGTAGCCATCATCACCGGGGCTGGCCAGGGTGGCGGCGAAGGCATCGCGCACGTGCTGGCGCGGGAAGGGGCCAGGATCGCCGTGGTTGACCTGAACCTTGAGGCGGCCCGGCGTGTCGCTTCCAGCCTCGATCCGGAGGGAAAGCGTGCCATTGCCATCCGCGCCGACGTCAGCAAGAAGGCCGAAGCGCAAGCCATGGCCACCCAGACCCTCGAGGCGTTCGGTGCCATCGACATCCTGGTCAACAATGCCGGCGTGGGCGGGGCCTCCGCCCTGGTCTGCGACGTGACCGAGGAGAACTGGGACCGCGTGATGGGGGTGAATGCCAAGGGCATCCTGTTCTGCTGCCAGGCGGTCATCCCGGCAATGAGGGCGCAGGGAAAGGGCAAGATCGTCAATATCGATTCGATCGCCGGCATTCGCATGGCGTACTTCAGCAGCGTCGATTACACCGCCTCCAAGCATGCGGTAACGGGACTGACCCAGCATCTTGCATGGGAGTTGGCCGACCAGCGCATCAACGTCAATGCGGTATGTCCCGGCGGCATCCGGACGCCTGCGATCGAAGCATACGCAAGCCCCGAAAAGCGCGAGGCCCTGATCCGGCGCACGGTACCGCTGGGCCGGTTCTGCGAGCCCTCGGAGATCGGTGAAGCGGTGTCCTTTCTCGCCAGCGAGCGCGCGGACATGATCACGGGCCAGATGCTGGCGGTGGACGGCGGCACCCTTACCGGCTACGGCGAGGATCTGCGTGCGGTGTTGCGCCAGCGGCTCCAGGAAGGCAACAGCCACTGAGGCCGGCAGCAAGCCGCGGGCCCCGCTTCGTCCAGGGGCCCGCAGGTCAACCCGCCGATGGCGGCGAAGTCAGTAGTGGATGATGCCCGGCGTCCCGCCGCCGACTGCGATGGCCTCACCGTTGATTGCCACGCTCAATGGCGAGGCGAGGAAGGTCACCACGCAAGCGACCTCGCTGGCATCGACCATGCGGCCAAGGGAACTCCTGGTCGCCGCCCATGCCTCGGTTGCCGCGTCGGTCTTCTCGGTGCGCGTTGGCCCGGGATGGACCGCCGTGACATTGATGCCCTTCGGGCCAAGTTCGTCAGCAAGGTTCTTGGTGATGGCCGCCACGCCGACGTTGCGCAGCGTGGCGACGGGCCGGCCCGTGTGGTAAATCGCCAGGCCACCGATATTGATGATGCGGCCCCAGCCATTCGCGGCGAGATGCGGGGCCAGCGCCCGCGCGGTGCGAAGGTAGCCGATGACCTTGATGTCGATGTCTTCGAGCGCTTGCGCATCGACGATCTCGTCGAGCTGCGTGGCTGGTGAAATGCCGCCCGGCATGGCCGCAGCATTGATCAGGATATCGATGCCGCCCAGGGCTTCAATGGCCCGCGCCACCATGGCGTCGACAGAAGCCTTGTCGGCGGTGTCGACCGTGAGCGGCACAATGCGGCGGCCGGTCAGCGCCGCAAGTTCCGCGGCGGTCGCTTCCAGCGCTTCTTTCGCGCGAGCGGCGAGCACGACGTCCACCCCTTCCTGCGCGAGCTGAAGGGCAATCGTCTTGCCAATGCCGCGGCTGCCGCCGGTCACGATTGCACGCTTGCCTTCTAACTTCAGGTCCATGATCTCTCCGATTTCCTTCAATGGCTTTGGGGCGATCGTGCCATGAACACGTCGCCCCCTGGTCGCTTTGCGTCAACGCGTACACGGCCATCCGTTTCGTCGAGCGGGACCAGCAGGTGGCGGCACGTGACGACGTCGGCATCGGGACAAAGGTGGCTCATGTCGGCACCCCGACCAGCACACGCCCTTGCTCCAGCGCTCACGCGTCCGTGATTTGCATCGAATACACCTCGTGTTCCGTTTCGACCCGGACGCATGCTAGCCGCGGCGCACCTGATGCCACTGCGCACCGCTGGCGCGTATTTTCCGGTGCCGGTGGTTGACGGCGCCACGCCGACACGCTGCAGCCGAAGCGCATGGAGAACCACCGGGAGAAGGCACTGAGCGAGGAAAAGCCCATCAGGATCGCAACCTCCGACAGCGGTCGTTCGCTGTTTTTCACGTACCTCGTGACGAGATCGACCCTGACTGCATCGACGACGGCCAGGTAGTTCTGTCCATAGGCAGCCAGATGGCGATGCATCGTCTTGCGGTCGATGCCAAGCTGCCGGGCCACCTGTTCGGCCCCGCACTCGCCGGCTGGCAACAGCGCGAATACCAGCTTCCGTACCTTGTCGGGCATGGTGGAGCCGGATTGCGCCAGCTTGATATCCAGGAATTCGCGCGCATGCCGGCCCAGCGCCGGATCCGAGGCTGCGCCAGCCACGTCGAGATCGGAGGCAGCCAGCACGATGCCATCGAAATCCTGGCGGAATCGCACCGGTACACCGAACACGCGCCGATGCGTGGCAAGGCTGGCTGGCGCGGCGTGGCTGAAGCAGACGCTGCGTGGCTTCCATGCCGATCCGGCAAGCAGCTTGAACAACCGGAACCAGAGGCAAATGACGAATTCCGTCGATTGCTGCATAGAACCTTCCACGGACACGAGGAGTTCAAGCCTGACAAGCGCGGCGTCCCCGACCGTCTCGATGCGCAAATCGATACCTTCGTTGAGCAAATGCAGATAGCGCGCCATCGCATCCAGCGCATTGCGCAGCGTGGCGCCCTCGCGCATCACCGTCCACAGGGGGCCCTGTGTTGTCAGTTGACGGGCTTCCGCCACGCGTAGCCCAAGATCTTCCAGGCCGGCAAGCTGCGCCGAATCTTCCAGCAACTGCGTGACCGACTTCGCCGGCACCCGCATTTCCGGGTCCACCAGGGCCGTCGGGCTGATACCCGCCTGCCGGAGTTGGCGGTAGGGATCCAGGCCGAGTTGGCGGGCCACGTCGACAAACTCCGTCAGGTTCACGTGTTGCAGCAGCGTCGACATAGGAGTTCCCCCAAGGTGCCCCAAAATGTAAAGTCGCTGCCCCGGAATGTCAATGCATCGCGCGCCGGTTCTTCAATACTTGCATCGACCCTTCTGCTTCCGCAAAGCGAGACCGAGAGACTGACAATGAGCCAGATCGACCCCAACCTGCTCAAGGACAAAGTTGCCGTGATCACCGGCGCGGGCCGCGGCATCGGACGCACCATTGCACTGGCCTATGCCAGCGCCGGTGCTGCGGTGGTATGCAGCTCCCGCAGCGAAGCCGACATCGGGCAGACAGCCGCGCTGATCCGCGAAGCGGGTGGCCGGGCCATTGCCCAGACCGTAGACGTGGCGGACTACGAGACCGTCGCGAGCCTGTTCCGGCGCGCCAGCGATACCTTTGGCGGTGTCGATATCGTCGTGGCCAATGCCGGTGTCGCGCTCGAGCAGCGCAGGATCGCTGACGGCGATCCCGCGCTCTGGCGCAAGACCATCGATATCAACCTGACCGGTGCCTACCACACTGCCCATGCCGCCATTCCCCACCTGCGGCGCCGCGGCACCGGCAAGATCATCATGATCGGTTCCGGCCAGCGCAAGCGGCCCAACGCGGGCTTTTCGGCCTACTCGTGCTCCAAGAGCGGCCTGTGGATGCTTACCCAGTCGCTGGCGTTGGAGCTCCAGGAGGACAACATCAGCGTCAATGAGCTGATACCGGGGCCGGTCAGGACGGACATGACGCGCGACGTTGCCGCGCCGCCCGGCGAATGGTTCAAGGATCCCGCGGACGTCGTCCCGCTTGCCCTGTTCCTGGCCGGCATGCCTGATTTCGGCCCCAGCGCGCAGAGCTACAGCCTGATGCGCCGCGCCTGACGCCAAGGTGGGCGACAGACCCGGCGCAGACACAGTTCCCGCGACAAACGCCGGCTGCAATGGCCTTGCAGCCGCTGCCCGTGCAAGGAGGCCCATGAGCCGTTTGGTCCGCAGTGCCACGCTGACGCGCTATACCGAGGTGGCCCGCTCGGTTGGGGTGGATCCACTGCAAATCCTGGCAAAAGTGGGGCTGCCGCCAAGCTGCCTGGACGCCGGCGACAACCTGGTCTGCGCCAGCGCAGTCTGCCGGCTTCTCGAAATGACCGCCGCAGCCTCCGATGCCGAAGACTTCGGCCTGCGCATGGGGGAGGGCCGTCAACTATCGGTTCTCGGGCCCCTCGGCATGGCCGTGCGTGATTCGCGGACGCTGCGCGATGCGCTTGGTGCGATGGTGCGCTACATCACGCTGCACAGCGAGGCTCTGTTCCTCGGCGTGGAGGAACGGGAGGGCGCTCTTGTCATCCGCGTGTCGCTGATGGTCGAGCATTCCGGGCCGACACGCCAGGCCGACGAAATGGTAGTGCTTTCGCTTTACCGGATGCTCCAGGAACTGATCGGTCCACGGTGGCGCGCGCGCCGTATCTGCCTTTCGCATGGCGCCCCAAGCAATCCGGCATCGCACGCGCGCGTGTTCGGCCGGCCGGTGGATTTCGGTTGCGACTTTAACGGCATTGTCTGCGATCTGAAGGACATGGAGGCAGTGCCGTGCTCCGCGCGCCCGGAGCTGGCGCAGTACGCCCATGCCTATCTGGACTCGCTGACTGCGCGTGCGGCCCTGTCCATGACCGAAAAAGTCCGGCGCATGGTGCTGTCCTTGCTCCCTTCGGGAAACTGCAGTGTGGAGCGCGTCGCCAGCCAGCTTGGCGTCGACCGGCGCACGGTCCACCGCAAGCTGCTGCAGGAAGGCTCGACCTTCAGCAGCATTCTCGATGAGGTCCGGGCCTCGCTGGCGGTGCAGTATCTCCGGCATGCGGAACGCCCGGTCAGCTACGTGGCCGTGTTGCTCGGGTTTTCGATGCAGAGCGCGTTCTCGCGCTGGTTCCGCGATCATTTTGGCTGCAGCCCCAGTGCATGGCGCAGCGATGGCGCGCAGTCGGCCGGGCCTGTTGCACGGCAAGTGCTGGTGGCGGCAAGCACGGAGCAGCGCGTCTAGAACCGAATTGCCCAGGCCACCTGTGCCTTGACTGATTCGCGCAAGAGCGGCGAGCACGCCGCTGCCTGCAGCGCCGCATCTTCCGCGGACCAGACCTGCGCCTCACCGTCGAAGCGCGGCTGGATGGATCATGCCGGGAGCGCTCCGGTGGCGATGGCAGGTGCGCGCTCCAGTGCGCCGAGAATCCGCGCGAATCGCGCTTCCAGCCGCGGCCGCATGCGTGTCGGCGTGAAGATATAGAACTCGCCCGCGCGAATGGCCTCCAGTGCCTGGCTGGCCACCAGTTCCGGCGCCGTGCCAGCGGCAATACTGGCCTTGAACGATTCGCTGGCATGGCTTGAGCGTGCGGCGATGAGGGTCTTCACCGGACCCGGACAAAGCACCGAGACGCCAATGCCGGTGCCGTCGAGCTCCTGCTCTAGTGCCTCGCAGAGGGCCACGACGCTGTATTTGGTGGCTGCGTACGCTCCCATCGGAAAGTTGCCGTTCACCCAGAAGCCAGCGCCTGACGCCGTTGCGACGAAATGGGCTGGCTCGCCGTGCCGCCGCAGCAGCGGCAGGAAGTGACGGATGCCGTGAATCACGCCAAACACGTTGATGCCGAACGCGCGTGTCCAGTCCTGCTCGGACAGCGATGCCAGTTCGCCGCTCATATCGATGCCGGCATTGTTGAAGACCAGGTGGATGCGCCCCAGTTTTGCCGCGAACTCCGCCGCCGCATCGCGCACGTCCGCGTCGGAGGAAACATCCAGTACGCGCGTGCAGATGCGCCTGCCGGTCGATGCGAGCCGCTCGCGTGCAGCGTCAAGTCCGTGCGCGTCGATGTCGGCCAGCGCAAGGTCGGCACCGCGCGCCGCCAGTGTATCGGCCAGTGCGAGGCCGATGCCGGACGCGGCGCCCGTGATGATTGCCGTCTTGCCCTGAAAGTCCTGAAGGCGGGGTCGCGCGTCCGGCAGGGATTCGTAGCTGTCGATGTCAGGATGAATCATGGATGTCGCAAGTAAGGACTGAGGGGCCGCGGCATTCAGCCGATGACGGATTCGGGGGCAAGGCGGACAAGCTGCTTGCCGATGTTCTTGCCGGTAAACAGGCGGTTCAGGGCGGCGGGCGCCTGCTCGATGCCCTCAATGACGTCGACCCGGTACTTGAGCTGGCCGTCCCTGACCCATTTCGCCATGGCTTCCACGGCTTCGTGGAACCTCGGCCGGTAGTCCGAAATGAGGAACCCTTCGATGCGGGCGCGTTTCATGATGACGTTGCGGAACATCTTCGGGCTCCACCAGTCACCGCTCGCGTTGTAAGTCGAGATCATTCCGCATAGCGCGATACGGGCACCCGGGTTGATCAGTGCCAGCACGGCGTCCATGGTGTCCCCGCCCACGTTCTCGAAATCGATGTCGATGCCGTCCGGGCAGGCGGCGCGAAGGTCGGCAAGCACGTTGCCCGCCTTGTAGTCGATACAGGCATCCAGGCCAAACTCATCCATGACGAACCGGCATTTGCCCTGGCCGCCCGCAACGCCCACCACCCGGCAGCCGAGTATCTTGCCGATCTGGCCGGCGATCGAGCCGACGCCGCCTGCGGCGGCCGACACCACAATGGTTTCGCCAGCCTTGGGCCTGGCAATGTCGAGCATGCCGAAATAGGCCGTCATGCCGGAGCTGCCCAGCACGCTCGCATAGGCATGCAGGGGCAGGCCGTACTCCACCGGGACGCGCCGGGCAGTTCTTGTTACCGAATACTCTTCCCACGCCATGCCGCCTTCGACAATGTCGCCAGGCTTGAAGTCCGGGTGATGGGACTCCACGACCACGCCCATGGTGACGCCGCGCATCACCTCGCCAAGCGCCACCGGGGCCATGTACTGGTCGATATCGCTCATCCAGACACGGTTGGTCGGCGCCACCATGAGATAGATGTTGCGCACCAGGATCTCGCCGTCCCGCGGTTGTGGCAGCGGCGCTTCCACGAGCTGCAGATCGTTGTCGCCGATATCGCCGACGGGGCGCTGCCTGAGGATCCAGCGCCGGTTCATTGTCTTCATGCTTGCTCCTCCGTAATTCGTGCCTGGCGCCGTGTGTGCGCGGGCCGCACTGCCGGTCGCCGCAATGCGCTCGCTGCTCAGTCTTCCAGCGCGCCGTATACGATGTTGCGTAACAGGGACCGGTATCCGACGCGCGTCGCCAGGTCGTTTTCCTGAAGCATCAGGATGGCGAGCAGCTGCTCTTGCGGATCCGCCCAGAAATAGGTCCCGAGCGCGCCGCCCCAGTAGAAATCGCCGACCGAACCCGGCACCGGGCTCAACCCCCGCGCGGTGCGCACACCCACTGTCAGGCCATGGCCCTGGCCGAGTTCGGGCAATGGTGCGTTGATGCCGAGCCCTGTTGTCGAATTGCCAAAGCGCGTGGACCAGGGCAGGTGGTTGCCAAGCATCAATTCGACGGTCTTCCTGGAGAGCAGGCGCACGCCATCGAGCACACCGCCGTTGAGCAGCATCTGGCAGAACCGCGCGTAGTCGCCGGCCGTGGACAGCAGGCCGGCGCCCCCGGAATGCCAGCGAGGCGGGTCCTGCTCGTCGTAGTCGAACAGGGCGGTGGATTTGCCGGATGCGCCGGAGGGCAGCGCCAGGCCCGCGCCGTCCTGCCTGATCAACCGGAAGCCTGTTGCATGCATGCGCAGTGGCCGCGCCACGCGCTCCGCGACGAAGCGAGCGAGGTCCATGCCCGAGACGATCTCGACAATGCGGCCAAGCACGTCGGTGGACATGCCATATTCGAACACCTCGCCCGGCTGGCATTGCAGCGGGATGGCCGCCAGCTTCGCGACCATCTCGGCATTGGTCTGTCCGGGATCCATCAGGCCGCTATCGCGATACTGGCGCTGCACCAGCGAATCGCCGAATTGCCCGTATGTCAGACCGGAGGTGTGCCGGAACAGGTCGTGAACGTTCATGGCGCGGCGCATGGGCTCGAGCGCAAGGCGGCGCTCCCCGGTATTCGCATCGGCCGACTCGACGCCGACCTGTAGGCGGGCGAACTCGGGGATGTAGCGCTCGACCGGGTCGTTCAGGGCCAGCCGGCCCTCTTCCATCAATATCAGCGCCGCCACGCCGACGACGGGCCGCGTCATCGCTGCAATGCGGAAGACCGAATTGCGCTGCATCGGACGCGACGGGGTATCCGCATGCTCGAAGCCAAACGCATCGAACCAGGCGATGCGGCCTTTGCGCGCAACAAGCACGACAGCGCCCGGGATCTTGCGCCGGTCGACATCCGCATTGATCACCAACGAGATCGACTGCAGCCGCCGCGCGGACAGCCCCACCTCTTCGGGGGTGTCGGCATAGTCCAGGGCATGGGTGAGAGGCAAAGCAAGCTCCTGCAAGGTTCGGCGGACTGAGAGGCGGCGGTGCGCGGTGCGCTGTGCCGTGAGGTATGTGTGCCGATTCTAGGCAGACGGTCGGCCTGGCGATTGATGATAGGGGTCTTTGCCGTGACCGCCGGGGACATTGCGCAAGCGGGTGTCGATGGAGATCGGGGAGGAGGGAGCGATCGGCGAAGGTTGAAGAATCGCGCCGATCGTCGCGATGGCCTAAAGCTCCGGCAGGAAGGAAACAGCCAACGCCGCCGGAGCCGCTGACAGTCAGGGCTGGATGTTATTGGCCTTCACGATGGCGGCATTGCGATCGTATTCGGCGCGCAAGGCCTGACCAAGCTGAGCCAGGGTTTGCGCTGGCACGGTCTCGAAGCCGAGCCCGAGAATCCGGTCCTGCACCTTGGACGTCGAGGCTGCCTTGTAGACGGCAGCCTGGATCTTCTGGACCACGTCTGACGGCACCCTGGACGATACGAACACGCCCGCCCAGTTGTTGAAGTCAATGTTCGGATAGCCCAGCTCGGCAAAGGTCGGGACCTGTGGCAGCAGCGGCGAACGCTGTTTCGCGGCCAGGGCATAGGCCTGCAGCTTGCCGGCCTTGATCATCGGCAGCGAGGTCACCATCCCGTCGTACATCACGGCGATCTGTCCGCCCATGACCTGTGTCAGCGCCGGGGGAGAGCCGGCAAAAGGCACGTGCTGCAGATCCATGCCAGCTCTCTGGTTCATGATCAGACCGGCATAGTGGGCGACCGTGCCTGCGCTGTAGGAAGCAAAACTGAGCTGGCCCGAATGGGCCTTCGCATAGCTGACCAGGCCTGGCAGGTCCTTGGGCGGCAGGCTCGTCGACCCGACCAGCACGAGGGTCGACCTGGCCACTGCGGCCACGGGCTTCACGTCCTTTATTGGATCGAAGGACGTCTTCATCACATGCGGGATTTCCGTGAGCACGTTGGTGGTCGACACCAGGATGGTCTGCCCGTCAGCCGGCGCCGCCAGCATGGTGTTGATCGCAATGCTGCCGCCGGCGCCCGGCTTGTTATCGACCACCACGGGCTGGCCCAGTTCCGCCGTGAGCGCTTCGGACAGCACGCGTGCCAGCACATCCATGGTGCCGCCGGCAGGCGCAGGGATCAGTACCCGGACCGGCTTGTTGGTCCATGCCATGGCGACGGGCATGGACAGGGCCAGGACAGCGCAAACGGCGGCGCGGCGCACGCAGTTCAGGGCAGGGCGGATTTGCATAGATGTCTCCCCGTTATGGGTGTGGGCTCGAAATGGGTGCCATTGACGACGGAAGTCGTGCGAGAAGTATGAGCGGTCGATGCAAAGCCTCTTAACATTCGGGGGCAAATACTTGACATTTCGGGACAGTTAGGGAAAGCCCAATGGGGGCCTTTCGGGCCGCGTGCAGGAACACGAGAAGATGCCGGCGAACATGATCGCCACCGTTAGTTGAGAGACCGGCGTCGGAGTGGCGAATAAAGCCGCATAGGCACGCGGCTCATCTCAAGCTTCGCAGCTTCATGCTGCGCCACTGCGTCGGCGTCATGCCGAACTGCGCCGTGAACCAGCGGACGAACGAGCCATAAGCAGAGTAGCCAAGCGATTCGGCAATGCGTCCAAGCGAGTAAGTTCTGTTGTCCATATAGTGGGTAACGAGATCGCGCCTTACGCCATTGACCATGTCTGAGAAGACCTTTCCAGCGCCTTCGAGTTGGCGCTGCAGTGTACGCACGTTCATCCCCAGGCCCTGAGCAACCTGCTCGATCGTCGCGCGTCCTGCCGGAAGCATCAGATAGATGGCCTTGCGCACCTCGAGCACAATCGACGGCTCGTTGGCGCCCGGCAGGCCTGCAAGCAGGCGTTGCGCATGGCGTGCCATGACCGGGTCGGCAATCGGGTTGGGCAAGTCCAGGTCGGCAGCGCGGCAGATCAAGCCATTGAAAGCGCTTGCAAACTCCAGCTTCCCCCCGAAGATGCGGCGGTGCAGCCGCAGATCATCGGGAGCGTCATGAGTGAAATGGACGCTGAGGGGATGCCAGGACGTGCCGATCAGTGTGCTGCACATGCGTGACAGTGTGCCCAGTGCCAGCTCGACGGACTGCATGGTCGGCCCGGCCTCATCCGCGACGACGTCCTCACGCACGATGACCTTCCTGCCGGTCTCCTCAATACGGATGACCAGGAATTCATTCATCAGGTGGCGATACTGAACCATGGTTCCAAGCGCGTCGCGCAGCGTTCTTTGATGCGTGAGCAATACGCTGACGACGCCGAGGTCGGACAGCTGCCACAGGTCGGCCATACGCAGCCCGAACGTCGGGCATTGCGTGAGTCGCGCTGACTCTTCCAGCAAGGTTACGGCGGCACTCCCGGAAATCCAGTGTTCCGGGTCTGCAAGCATCTCGCTGCTCAACCCCAGCTTGCGCAGCAACGGCCGCGGTTCAAGGTCCAGTTGCTTCGCAACCTTGAAATAGTGGGTCAGCACGCCAGTGCGAATCAATGTGCTCATTGCCTCTCCTTCACCCGGTGTAGCCCGGATCCATTCGTTCCGGGGAAACCCGAATGCCTCGGCATTCTGTCACGAAATGAGACATGAATGTCGTGAAATGAGAGACAACGTCCAACCCGGGATTACTAGACTAATCCCGTGAATCGACGATGAACAAGGAGATAGAAATGCAATTTCTGGATGACTCGCTGCACCCCGAGAACATGGACAAGGTGGTCATCACCGTGGCTCCGTACGGCCCGGAGTGGATGCCGGAAGATTTCCCCGAAGACATCCCCGTGACCATGGAAGAGCAGATCCAGAAAGCGGTGGATTGCTATGAGGCCGGCGCCAGCGTGCTGCACCTGCACGTACGTGAGCCGGATGGCAAGGGATCCAAGCGCCTGTCCATGTTCAACGAACTGATCGCCGGCGTGCGTAAGGCGGTGCCGGACATGATCATCCAGGTCGGCGGCTCGATCTCGTTCGCACCGGAAGATGAAGGCCAGGCCGCGAAGTGGCTGGATGATGACACGCGTCACGCGCTGGCGGATCTCGACCCCAAGCCGGACCAGGTGACGGTAGCACTCAACACCATCCAGATGAACATCATGGAGCTGATCTACCCGGAGTTCTACGAGAACACGCACATGGCCAACCCGGCCGTCTACGACGCCTACCGTGAAATGATCGTTCCGGCCGGCCCGGCCTGGGCGGAAGAGCACCTGCGCCGCCTGCAGGAAGCCGGCATCCAGCCGCACTTTCAGCTGGTGGGCATGCATGCGCTCGAAACGCTGGACCGCATGGTGCGCAGGGGCCTCTACAAGGGCCCGCTGAACCTTACCTGCATCGGCATCGGTGGCGGCCACCACGGACCGCATCCGTACAACCTGTTCGACTTCATCCAGCGGGCGCCGGACGGCTGCACCATCACCTCGGAGTCATTGTTCAAGAACGTACTGCCGTGGAACACGATGGCGCTGGCAATGGGTATGCACGTGCGCTGCGGCATCGAGGACACCCTCATCGATCAGCACGGCAATCGCTTCACCTCGGTGCAGCAGATCCAGCAGACCGTGCGTATCGCCAAGGAGTTGGGCCGCGAGATCGCCGATGGCAAGGAAGCGCGGGAAATCTACCGCATCGGCACCTGGTACGACGATGTCGATGAAACCCTGGCCGCCAACGGCATGACCCCGAACCGCAAGCCTGGTGTCAAGAACGTGCCGCTGCGCAACGCAGCCTGAGCCGCCGGCTACGGCGCAGACAATGAATCGATCCGGTTGATGTGTGCACTCCAGCCTGAATTGGTGCAACTGGATCGATCTGTTTTGACTTGATTCAAATAGGGAATGTCATGACTCGTACCGTCGTTCTCGTTACGGGAGCCACGTCTGGAATCGGCCGCGCAACCGCGCTTGCATTTGGCCGTGATGGGGCACAAGTGGTTTGCTCCGGCCGCAATGCCACCGCAGGCGCCGCACTTGTGTCACAACTCCGGGAGCTCGGTGCCGAAGCCGAGTTCGTGCCCGCTGACGTACCTAATGAGGAGCAGGTCCGCCAACTTGTCGAGCACACCGTCAACCGCTTTGGACGGCTCGATGTCGCAGTGAACAGTGCCGGGACGGAAGGCACGCCAGGGTCGATCGTTGACCAGACGGTGGAATCCTATGCAGCGACCTTCGACGCCAATGTCCTTGGGACGTTCCTGAGCATGAAGTACGAGTTGCGCGTCATGCTGGAGCAGAAGGAGGGCGTTGTGATCAACCTCTCCTCCACCATGGGAAGCCGCGGCAACGCACAGAATCCGATGTATGTGGCCAGCAAGCACGCAATCGAAGGCTTGACCAAGGCCGCAGCACTCGATGCGGCCAGATCGAATGTACGAGTGAATGCGGTTGCCCCTGGACCGATCGAGACCGGGATGCTGGATCGCATCGCGGGAGGCGCCGAGAAAGTTGCGGCAGTTGCCGCGAGTATCCCGGCGGGTCGCATCGGGACCCCGGAGGAGGTCGCCGACGCCATCGTGTTCCTGGCCTCCCCACGGTCCAGGTACATAACGGGCCAGATTGTCGCAGTCAATGGCGGCAAGACAGCGATGTAGTCGCTGACGCGCTGGGCAGTGGGATTGCCCCCGGCGCGCTCAGAGGCAATAAGCAAAGAATTTCAGGAGACAAGTCATGGCAAAAGCAATCCGGTTCTACGAGACGGGCAGCGCAGACGTGCTCAAGCTCGAGACCGTGGAAGTCGGCAACCCCGGCCCCGGCCAGGCGCGCGTGCGGCACAGCTACATCGCCGTCAATTTCATCGATATCTATTTCCGCACCGGCCACTACCCGCTGGACCTGCCCAATGGCCTCGGCTCTGATGCCGTGGGTGTGGTCGAGGCAGTGGGCCCCGGCGTCACCGACATCCGCGTGGGCGACCGCGTGGGCTACCTGCTCGGCCCGCAGGGCGCCTACTCGGACGTGCGGGTCATGCCTGCCGAGTGGCTGATCCCGCTGCCGGACGGCGTCTCCGACCGCGTCGCCTCGACGCTCATCATGAAGGGCATGACGGCGCAATACCTGTTCCGCCAGGTCTACCCGCTCAAGGGCGGCGAAACCATCCTCTATCACGCCGCAGCCGGCGGCGTGGGCCTGATCGCCTGCCAGTGGGCACGCGCGCTTGGCGTGAACATGATCGGGACGGTCAGCACCGACGAGAAGGCGGAGCTTGCCAGGGCCAACGGCTGTTCGCACGTCATCGTCACCTCGCGCGAGAACATCGTCGATCGCGTGATGGAAATTACCGACGGCAAGAAGGTTCCGGTGGTGTTCGATTCGGTCGGCAAGTCGACGCTGGACGCCTCGCTGTCCTGCCTGCAGGTGCGCGGCACGCTGGTCAGCAACGGCACGACTTCTGGCCCCGTCGAGATCGACAGCCGCACGCTCGCGGCGAAGGGCTCGCTCTGGGTCACGCGTCCGGCCATGGTCCACTATGCCACCCCGCGCTCGCACATGCTCGCCATGGCCAGCGAGGTGTTCGACATGGTGATAGCCGGAAAGATCACCAGCGAGCCGAAGCAGCAGTTTGCGCTGGAAGAGGCCGCGCAGGCCCATCGCGCGCTGGAAAACAGGCAGACGAGCGGTGCCACCGTACTGGTGCCGTAAAGCCGTCCCGTAGTCCCTCCCATGCAGCGGTCGCATTTTCCCCCTCGCCGGGGCGAGGGTTGGGGGACGGCTGCGCCCTCGAAAGCAAGTTCACATTGCTGGAAACACCGAGATGGAGACAAAGATGTCAGTCCGACCTGCCGTTCTGCGCGTGCGCCGCGTCGTCGCCGCATCGATCCTTGCACTTGCCATGCCCGCCGCCATGGCGTGGACCAACAAGCCGGTGCGCGTACTGGTGCCAGCGCCTGCCGGCGGCACGATGGACGTGATGGCCCGCATACTGTCCGAACAACTCACGGCAGACCTGGGCCAGCCCGTGGTTGTCGACAACAAGCCGGGTGCCGGCGGCGCCATCGCGGTCGGCGCATTGCTGGCGGCGCCGCCCGATGGCCAGACCATCCTGGTGTCGGCGACCAACGTGTTCGCGGAAATCCCGCACGCGATGAAGGTGCCCTACGATCCGATGAAGGACGTGAAGCCGGTTGCGGCCGCGGCCAGGTCGACCCTGCTGCTCGTCAGCGCGCCCGGCCTGCCCGCCAAGGACCTGCCGGGGCTGATCAGCTACGTGAAAGCGCATCCGGGTAACCTGAGCTTTGCCACCTACGGCCCGGGCACGGCCTCGCAGTACGCCGGCATGATCATGAACCAGAAGGCGGGGATGGATCTCCAGAACATCCCGTTCGCGGGATCGCCGCAGGCCCTGACGCAGGTGATGGGCGGGCAGATCGCCGTGATGTATGACGGCATGGTGACATCGCTGCCATACCTAAAGGCGGGCAAGCTCAAGGCCTATGCCGTGGCCGCCAGGCAGCGCTTGCCGATGCTCCCGCAGGTGCCGACCTTCGCCGAACTGGGCTATCCGGAGGTTGACTTCAGTAACTGGACCGGCGTGTTCGTGTCATCCAAGGTGCCGGCAGAGCTGACCGAGAAGATCCAGGCCGCGGTCCACAAGGCAGCCTCCAGGGCCGGCGTGCAGGAACGGATTGCCGCGCTCGGGTTCGAGCCGCTGCAGCCGCAGAGCCTTGGCCAGCTCAGCCACGATCTGCGCGCCGATTTCGATCGCAACGCCCGCATCGTGAAGACCTTCAACCTCCAGCCGCAATGACATCCATCGACCATGCGAGTTGAACAACTTACCTGTGCGATCGGCGCGGAACTCATTGGGGTCAGCCTGGCCGATGCGATCCATGATGATGGCCTGTTCGCCGGCATCCGCGAAGCGCTGCTCAAACACCGCGTGCTGTTCCTGCGCGACCAGGACATCACGGCTGCCCAGCACGTGGCCTTTGCGCGCCGCTTCGGGGAGTTGGAGGATCACCCCGTGACGGGCAGCGACCCGGAGAATCCGGGGTTGGTGCAGATCTACAAGACGCCGGCCAACCCGCCGGATCGCTACGAGAACGCCTGGCACACGGATGCGACCTGGCGCGAAGTGCCGCCGCTTGGCGCCGTGTTGCGGTGCCGGGAGTGCCCGCCAATCGGGGGCGACACCATGTGGGCCAACATGGTGCTTGCGTACGAGAACCTGCCCGGCCACGTCAAGGAGCAGATCGCCGACCTGCGGGCGCGTCACAGCATCGAGGCGAGCTTTGGCGCCGCCATGCCAATCGAGCGGCGCCTGGCGCTGAAGAGCCAGTTCCCTGACGCCGAGCACCCGGTGGTGCGGACCCACCCGGAGACTGGCGAGAAGGTGCTGTTCGTCAACGGATTTACCACTCACTTCACCAACTTCCACACGCCGGCGCGCGTGCGCTTCGGGCAGGACCACAGCCCCGGCGGCGCCGACCTGCTGCGCTACCTGGTCACGCAGGCCTATATCCCCGAACACCAGGTCCGCTGGCGCTGGACGAAGAACAGCGTGGCCATCTGGGACAACCGTTCGACCCAGCATTACGCCGTCATGGACTATCCGCCGTGCCACCGGAGGATGGACCGCGCCACCATCGTCGGAGACCGTCCTTTCTGATCACAGCAGGCCGCCGCATACCGGGAGGGTGCTGGCTGCCGATCGTTGAACTGGGGGGCGGATTGCAAGACCCATCCCCCCTGTAGTAGCGGCGCACCAGACGCCGGAAGTCGTAGTGACTGAGCCTGAGAACAATCAAATGAAAACGATGAACCATGGAGGATGGGAGTAGATGAAAAGAGCATTTCTTGCCCTGGCCGCCGCGATGGCATGTGGTACGGTCCAGGCGCAGTCCAGCGTAACGTTGTACGGCGTGATCGACGTCAACCTCGAATACGTCAATAAGGTCGGCGTCGTGCCGTCGGCGGCCAACGGCTTCAATCCCGGTACGGGCAATTCGGTGTTCCGCGAGAACTCCGGCGGCTACTCCGGCTCGCGTTGGGGCCTGCGCGGCACGGAAGACCTCGGTGGCGGGCTGAAGTCCATCTACGTGCTGGAAAGCGGCTTCAACGCCGATACCGGCACCCAGCAGCAGGGCGGGCGCATGTTCGGCCGCCAGGCTTTTGCCGGCCTCAAGTCGGACTACGGGCAGGTCACCTTCGGCCGCCAGTACACTTCGCTGTTCGTGTCGTTGGCCAACTTCATGCCGGCCCGCTTCGCCACGCAGTATGAACCGGCGGGCGTCATCGCCGGCGCGAACTTCCGCGAGGACAACGTGGCGCAGTACACCGGCACGTTCGGTCCCGTGACCGCCATGGCGCACTGGTCGTTCGGCGTCGGTACGACGCTGCCGCAGATCAATCCCGGTATTCCCACGTTGGGCGGCAACGGCGAAGTGCCGGGCCAGTTCCGCCGGGATTCGGCCTACGGTGCGGGCGTGACCTACATGAACGGCCCGCTCGGGCTGGGCGTTGCCTACGACCAGTGGAACCCGACGATCGGCACGAGCAACGGCACGTTGAAGAAGGCGGCCGTCATGGCCAGCTATGCGATTGGCGCGGGTAAGTTGATGGGCGGCTACCGCTGGGGGCAGAACAAGGACCAGACCGGCAGGGAGTTCCTGCGCGACGACTTCTACTGGATCGGTGGCCAGTACCGCGTGTCGGCTGCGCTGGACTTCACGCTGGAGTATGACTACCAGAACCTGAAGAATGTCGGCGGCAACACGCACGCGGCAAATCCGTGGCAGATCGCTCTGATCGCCGACTACGCGCTCTCGAAGCGGACTGACGTGTATCTGACCACTGCGTATACCCGCAACGCAGGCCTGACCATGGACTCGGCAGCGAGCGGCTTCGCTACCAGCCTGGCGCTGGGCAATAGCTACTCGCTGTCCAATGGGCAGAAGTCCATGTTCGGTGCGGCCGTGGGCATCCGCCATATCTTCTGACCGTTGCGTACATCCCGCAGGGCAGGGAGCGATCACGCTCCGGATCTCAACCGAGGAAATCGATTTCCATGACTTCTACCAACCTGCCGACGGTCGTGATTGTTCCCGGTCTTCGCGACCACATGCCGGAGCACTGGCAAACGCTGCTCGCCGAACAACTGCAAGCGCAGGGAAGGGCTGTGCAGATCGTGCCGCAGATCGACCACGACAAGGCCCTGCGCAGCGCCAGGGTGGCGAACCTCGAGCGCGTCGTCAGCGGCATCGAAGGGCCGATCGTCCTGGTGGCCCATAGCATGGGATGCTGCATCGCCGTGCACTGGGCGCAGCAGACGACGCGCGAGGTCCAGGGCGCTTTGCTCGCGGCCCCCGCCGACCTCGACACGCCCCTGCCCGCCGGCTACTCCGATCCGCAGACGCTGGCTGCCAACGGCTGGACGCCGCTGCCCAGGGCGCGCCTGCCGTTCCCGAGCATCGTGGTCGGCAGCCGCAACGACCCGATCGGGGGATTCGAACAGGTCCACGCCCTTGGGCAAGCCTGGGGTAGCCGCTTCGTCGATGGCGGCGACATCGGCCACCTCTCGCCGCTCGACGGATATGGCAACTGGCCGAAAGCCGCGGAGTTGCTCCGCGAGCTGTGACATTCATCATTCATTGCGTCTCCACTCCGGGTGCCGACCTCCGGTCCTGATGACACTTTCCACGGCAGCCGGGCTTCGGAGGTTCCACAGGCAACGCCTGTGGAACCTCTTCTTTGTTTTCAACAGGCTGTCGCGATCGAAGCGGTGGACTGCCCCCGGCAGGATCCGGGGCGAACGCGGTGGCGAACCTTAACGGTGCGGTATATTCAGAGCTTCGAGAACACGCGCAAGACAGACGGCATGGCTCACAAATCCATTCGGGTATCGCATGTTGGCGTACCCGGTGACCTAAGCGTCCTGAAACTGAAGGGCTATCTGAAATCCGCACTCGCGGGTGTGGCGCAAAGCGCCGCCGACGATGAGATCCTGCTGGTCAAGGTACTGGTGCCACGATCGCTCGGTCTGCAAGCCGGTGAAAAACTATTGGACAAGATCTTGCAGGGGATCGTTGACAGAGATCCACGCGTAAGCCGGGTATCAGTGGAATTTGTCGACGGCGAAGTCACACCAGAGAAGATCGCGGAAAGCCAGGTGCGAACGCAAAAGGAAATTGACGCCTACGGCCACCTGCTTCAGTCGACGGACAACGAACAACCGGATTGACCAGGGTTCGCGACGCTGGTCGTCTCTTCTTACACCTGCAGGATGATTTTTTGTAGCAGGGCAGTCAGATCTCGACGCTGATCTATGATCAAGTGCACAAAAATGGTGTCATCCCTGACTTCATAAATAATGCGATTTTTTCCGCAATGCACTTCGCGGAACCTGTTCGCGGTTAGCCCACTGAGTTCATCGACAATGTGCCCGCATTCGGGAAACTCCCGGATGCGAGTCATGGACGCCTGGATCTGAGCATATGAGTCTTCCCAGACGGCCATGCCAAATGCGTCCACCACATAGCGGCGCACCCGCTTCAGTTCGGTTTTACCGCTGTCGAGAAGCTTTGCCTTCAGCAATTTGGAGGCCATCAGCGCTGCTTCTCTTTCCGGTCCAGTTCGTCCAGCTCTGCGAACACCTCATCGATGTCGGAAAACTTCTCCTGCTCGATCTGCTTCTGCCCCAGGGCCAGAATCTTTAGCAGGGCTAATGTCTGCCGGTCGGATTCGTAGCTGCGCACGTCTTGGACAACGAGCTTGGCTTCGCCGTTCTGGGTGATGATTAATGGTTCACCGGATTCAGCGAGGTCCTTGACGATCTGCGCGGCTTCACTCTTGAGATAGCTGATCGGCTTGACGTGATCGGCGATTCGCATCGCACCCTCCTGTGGATGACATGACTGGACCGAATATAGTCCGTTAACAGTCTTTCGTCAACTTTGCCCGACTCGACGCCGTACTCGGGCGGCCGCGCGGTTCCCCCAAAAATCAAAGTCACTCTCCGCGTTGAGGTCACCTCGGAGTATGACGAAACCGCCACATTTTAGGTGCGTAACTGAAGAGATCGGCGCCGTCCGTTGCGGCAGCGCTGCGTGGTTGGATCAAAGAAATTCCTGTTGCAGGTCGACGGTGCCCCGTTCACCGATGGCGTCATAGTTCTGCTGCAACCAGCGCCCCGCCTGGTCCCGGCCCTGGTCGCGCAGGTAGCAAAGAAAGTCCCAGTCCGCGTTGAGCTTGCTGGAGACGCCGAGCGCCATCATGGTCTGGTCGGATCGGATCGAGTGGATCAGCATTTCCTTCATGTCCCCGCCGCGGACCTTGCCATCCTGGATCAGTCGGGTGACAAAGCTGATCGCGCGCAGTTCGCGGATCAACGAGGAATTGAAGCTGACCTCGTTGATGCGGTTGAGGATCTCCGCGGCGGTCTTCGGCACACCCTTGCGCACGATGGGATTGATATGGACGATCACCACGTCACGTGCGCCGCAGTTGTATATCAGCGGGAAAATGGCCGGGTTGCCGACATAGCCACCGTCCCAGTAGTGTTCGCCGTCGATTTCGACGGCCTGGAACAGGAACGGCAGGCAGGCCGACGCCAGCACCGCCTTCAGTGAGATGTCGTCGCGTGAGAACACGCGTATCTTCCCGTTCTCGATGTTGGTCGCGCACAGGTAGAGCTGGATCGGGCAGCGCTGGTTCAGCGCGTCAAAGTCAACATGGCGGGCTAGTACATCGCGCAGCGGGTTGAAATTGAGCGGGTTGAACTGGTAGGGCGACAGCACCCGCAGCGTGATGTCCGTCAACAAGTACATCGGCGAGTAATCGAGCCCATAGCCACTGGACAGCCAGTATTCCCATGGCAGCTTGCGGAACGGGCTGTGGACGCGCGCGGTGCTGGCAATATCGCGCCAGAAGTCGTGCAGGGCGGTGCGGGCGCGGGGCGGGCCGCCCTGGAGCAGGCCGTACGCGAGTACCGCGGCGTTCATCGCGCCGGCACTGGTCGCGCTGACGCCCTCGATCGCCAGCCGGCCGTCTTCTAGCAGGCGATCCAGCACGCCCCAGGCAAAGGCACCATGGGCTCCTCCGCCCTGCAACGCCAGCGTGACCGGCTTCACGGCCTGGCTGGGTTGGCCGGACTCTTGCACTCCAGTATCGGTCGGCATGGCGTGTCTCTAGTGCTGTGTCCAGCCACCATCCATGGCGAGCTCCGTGGCGGTCATGGAGGCGGCATTGTCTGTTGGATGCCTGCGTTATTGACGATGAGGTCAACCTTGCCGAACTCGGTAGCTGCAAATTCCGCCATGTCGCGAACCGGTTTAGGCCGGCGCGCCGGCGAATAGCGCACAACGCACGCCGTACCCGCGCCGTGGATGGCAAAGGCGTGCGCAACGCCAAGCACGATACCTCTGCTGTAGCCGGTAACGATAGCGGATCTTCCTTTAAGCATGTTGATCTCCGGTTAGCGTCGGGGTAGGGTGGGGCGCCCGCAGTACGCCGGAAGCTTTATGCTTTGCCATGTGGGCCCAGAGACGCAGCTTGCGGCCGAGGGTCGGCATACGCATCAGGTATAGCGCACGCCAGGCCAGCCAGGCCGGCAAGCCGGAGAAGCTGAAGCCATAGACCTGGGCAACGCCCTTCATATGCCCGATGCTGGCCATTGCGCCTTTGCTCTGATACGAGAACGGCTGACACGCACGCTGTTCGAGGTAGGCGGCGAGGTTATGCGCGAGCTGGCGCGCCTGGGCCACGGCGAACTGCGCGGTGGGCAGCGAATCCCGATCGGTGGCGGCATTGGCCACGCGTGCGCAATCGCCGATGGCCCACAGTCCGGGCATGCCGCGCACCGACATATCCGGGTTGGTCTCGATGCGTCCGCGCCGGGTGGCCAGCGCGAGATTGCGCTCGAGCGTGGCGACCAGCGGATTCGGCTTGGTGCCGACCGTGCAGATCACCGTCGCGCCCTCGATCCTTTCGCCGTCTGCGAGCACCACGGTGTCGGCTTCGCAGCGGGCGGCGCGGGCGCCGAGCCTGAGCCGGATGCCGCGCGCGGTCATTTGGCGTGCCGCGGCCAGGCCAAGCGAGGCGGGCAGCTCGGGAAGGAGTTGTGCGGTGTCCGCTTCTCCAGCGCCTGGGCCTGCGTGGTGCCGGCGAATCCGCCACCGACAATGACGATGTTGTTTTCTGCAAGCATGACGGTTCCTTGTTCGCCCTGGGACGGCGCGTGTGACTGTCGAGCTAGTGGCTGGCTTTGCCGCGCAGCAGGAAGCGGTCGATCAGGTGGTCCAGCGACAGCTGCCCGGGGCCATGCAGCAGCGTGACCAGCAGCAGGAGCCCCCAATACTGGTGGTCCTTCAGGCCAACTTCGCCCAATCCGGGATACGAGATCACTGCGACGATGTTGAAGACGAACAAGGCCAGCGCGGCGGCCCGCGTGCCGAGCCCGAGCACGAGCAGCACCGGCAGGCTCAGCTCTGCGGCGGTACCAAGATAGGCGGCCAGGGCCGGGTTCAGGAGCGGCACGGTGTACTCGCTTTCGAACAGCGCAAGCGTGGTGGACCAGCTGGCGAGCTTGGTCAGCCCGGACTGGAAGAACACCAGGCCGATCAGGACACGAATGCCGAGATCGAGCACGGGAGCCAGGGTTTGCAGCAGGCGGATTGCCGCCTGTGCGGCGGTAATGATGCGCGAAGACTTTTTGCCGCCCACATCCAGCGGCGCGGACGACAGGGGGGTAGTGCATTTCATTTTGGGCCACCTTGCGAAGCGGTCAAGGACGGGGGCAGGCCGGGGTAGCCGTGACGCGGTGACGCGTCACGGCATTCCGCTGCAGGCTCGGGTGCCGTTCAGGCCGGGGAGGCCGCCTTGGCGGTCGGGCTGAGCTCGCCGCTCTTGCCACCTGGCTTGGCGAACTCGGACGTCTGCAGCCGGCCCCCGGAGATTTTTTCGCAAGTGCCCTTGGGCACGAGGATCCAGGCCTCCGCGTCACGATCGACCTTCGCTGTGGCAGCACAGGAACTCTTGCTGGTGCCGCAGTCGTTCTTGCCGGCCTTGGCAATGCCGGCGCATTTTTCATGGCTGCCCGCCGCGGCCATGGCCTGGGAGGTGGCGCCGGCAATACCAAGCGCCAGCATGCCCGCAATGGCACCGCGGATGATTTGATCGCTGTTCATGATGCACACTCCGTATTCGGTTGGGTTCAGGACAGGAGGGATACCTGTCTCTGGATGGCAGTATGGAAAGGCGAATTCACGCTGGTTTCCCTCAGATCTCAAATATTCGTCACGAGGCACGGGCGAGAGCGGTTGAGGGTGGGTGCGGGCGGCGGGGGACGACGGGAGAGCAGGCGAGGCCGGGCGTCACGCCGACGGATGGCTTTCCATCCACGAAATGCGTTCTAGAATGATCTAGTGTCTGACGTCTGACGGACACGCGGGGCCGCGCGGGCCGCAAGCCAGGAGGCCCGCGACGGTCTCGCCGACATGCCGCACGTTTTCAACGATGAGGTGACACCATGTCGCGCCAGGTGCTGGTGATCGAGGACGACGCGGATATCGCCGAGCTGGTACGCCTGCAGGTGAGCGGCCTGTCCTGCGACGTGAAGGTGATCAACCACGGCCGGGCGGGACTGGACGAAGCGCTCAGCCATCCCTATGACCTCGTTATCCTTGACCTGATGCTGCCGGGTGCCGACGGGCTGGAGATCTGCCGGCGCCTGCGCGCGGAGCCGCGCTATACCCCGATCCTGATGCTCACGGCACGCTCCACCGAACTCGACAGGGTGCTGGGACTGGAGATGGGCGCCGACGACTACCTGACCAAGCCGTTCAGCGTCCTCGAGCTGACCGCACGGGTCAAGGCGATCTTCCGTCTGGTCGACACCCTGGTCAATCCGCCATCGGATCGTCCCAGAACGGTGCAGGTCAAAGCCCTGCACATTGATATCGACAAGCGCGAAGTGAACGTGCGTGGCGCGCCTATCTGCCTCACCGCCAAGGAATTCCAGCTGCTGCTGTACTTTGCCAGCAATCCGGGACGCGTTTTCAGCCGTGCCCAACTGCTGGACCAGGTCTGGGGCTATAGCCATAGTGGCTACGAGCACACTGTCAGCTCACATATCAACCGGCTGCGCGCCAAGATCGAGCTCGATCCCAATGCGCCGGAGTACATCCAGACCGTATGGGGCGTGGGCTACAAGTTCAGCAACACGTAAGGGGCAGGGGGCCTCATGTTCCGAACCCTGTACGGGAGAGTGGCAATCGTGCTGATGGTGGTGTTCATCACCATTGGCGCGCTGATGATCCTTGCCTCACAGAAGATGATCGAGACGCAGCGCCTGCTCGAACTGGCGACCGACCTCATCATCGGGACGGTTGCCTTCAGCCTTGTGGCGGCGCTGATCGTGTTCCGGCTGTTGACGGTGCGTTTGCGCGTGCTGTCCGACGCCATTGAGGCATTCCGCGCGGGCGGGTTTTCCACGCCGGTGCGACTGGCGCAGGGCAGCCGTGCGGACGACGAGATCCAGAAACTCAGCACGGCCTTCGAGGAGATGTCCGAGCGGATCGTCACCCAGCTTGCGCAGTTGGGACAAGTGGATCAGCAACGGCGCGAGCTGCTTGCCAATGTTTCGCACGACCTGCGTACGCCGCTCGCATCGATGCAAGGTTACCTGGAAATGCTGCTGCTGAAGGCAGAAGAAATGACGCCCGATGACCGCAACCGCTACCTGCAGGTGGCCACCAGGCACTGCGAGCGCCTTGGCAAGCTGGTGCAGGACCTGTTTGACCTGACCAAGCTCGAAGCTCAAGAAGTCCAGCCGCGGCTGGAACGCTTCCCGTTGTCTGAACTGGCGCAGGACGTGGTGCAGAAGTTCGCCCTGGCGGCAAACAAGCGGGGGCTGGCCTTGCTGGCGACGTCGGGTCCGGGCTGCCCTCCGGTGAACGCCGACATCGGCATGATCGAGCGGGTGCTGGAGAACCTGATCGAGAATGCCATGCGCTATACGCCTGCCGGCGGCAAGATCAGCATCGATGTGCAGCCGGTGGGGGAGCGTGTGGAACTGACCGTGCGAGACACCGGCGAGGGCATCGACGCGAGCCAGGTGCAGGGTGTCTTTGACCGTTACTATCGCGTGGAGCGTACGGAGTCCGATAATGGCAGCCATGTCGGCCTGGGCCTCGCCATCAGCCGGCGTATCGTACAGTTGCACGGCGGCGAGATCCGCGTGTGCAGCGCGCTCGGCCAGGGCACTGCCTTCACGATCGACCTGGAACGAGGATAAGGTCAGGCGGCGCGTATTTCAAAATCATGGATCGTCGCGTCCAGGATGCGACGCTCAAGAAAGCCGGCCAGCGCGAAGTCGGGCGCGACTTGCAGCGCCTGTCGATAAGCCGGCTCCAGCGCGGCACCGCCATGCAGCGCTTCGAGCATGGCGTATTCCCCAACCTCCAATGACTGCGCTTCAACCGCAAAGCCGCTGCGCCTGACCAGCAACCAGTCGCCGCCGCTGCCGGCGTCGATCTCTGCGTCCTCCTCGGCGTCCGGCTGGTTCGACTGCCAGATGCGCAATACGGGGAACGGCGACGCGAGCAAGCGGCAGGCCGGGGCCAGCCGCAGCTGCAGGCACGTCGCCTCGGCCTCGGCGAGTGTGCCTAGGGTGGCGAGGCGATCGAGCGTCAGCGGCGCCGCGTCGGCAGCATGAAAGGCTTCATGCATGAGCCATTCCAGCCTGGCCACATCAGGCAGGTAGCGCAAGCCAGCAGCCGGCTCGAATTGTGCGAGGAAATCTGGAAAGCTCTGGCCGAAGCGCTGGATATCACCGCTGGTGGAGGGGCAGGCCCGGATATACCGGCCAGCCGTGGCATCAAAGAACGGCTGGCCCACCAGGCACGAAATCACGGGGAATACGGCGCCCAGGGCCTCGCACAGGTTCTGGTGTACGTTGCCCGCGTAGACGTCGAGGCATCGTTGCGCGTCAATGGCCCCATCGACGATATAGCCGGCGAGAGCTGTCGGGTCCTGCCCGAACAGCGCCCGGGCAAAGCGGGTCTGGATCTCATGCAATGAAGGCATCTTCAATCTCCAGCATCTGATCGGCCCTGCGGGCTTCGTCCAGCAGCACTGAGAGCGCGGGAATGTCGGTATCCCACTCGATCAGCGTGGGCAGCGGGCCAAAGCGGGCGAGCGCATGGCGGTAGAGATGCCATACGGGCTCGGCCACGCGCTGGCCGTGGGTATCGATCAGCATGCCATCGATGACGTCAAAGCCAGCCAGGTGGATCTCCCTCACCACGCCCAAAGGGATCGCATCGATATAGCTCAATGCATCGCTACCGTGGTTCATCGCGTTCACGTAGATGTTATTGACGTCGAGCAGGATGCCACATCCTGTCCGCGCTACCAGCGCCGCCAGGAATTCGGGTTCGGCAATCGTGGAGTGAGTGAATCGGAGGTAGCTGGTGATGTTCTCCACCAGCAACGGCTGTTGCAGGTAATCCTGGACTTCCGCCACATGGGCGCACACGATCGCGAGCGATTCGTCGGTGTAGGGGAGGGGCAGCAAGTCATTGAGGTAGCGATCACCGATGCGGCCCCAGCTCAGGTGTTCGGATACCAACCCTGGCTCGAAGCGCCGGATCAGGGCCGCCAGACGACGCAGGTGATCGCGATCAGGCCGATCCGTCGCGCCCAGGCACAGGCCTACGCCATGCAGGCTTAGCGGGTAGGCGGCGCGCACCTGCGCGAGGTAGTGCAGGGGCTGGCCGCCGTCACCGAAGTAGTTCTCACTATGGACTTCGAACCACCCTGTGCGCGGCGTTTGCGCGAGGACCTGGCGATAGTGTGGTGCGCGCAGGCCGATCCCGGCCCGGGGCGGGACGGCGGCGCCGAAGTCAGGCAAGGGGCTGGTGGATCGCATCGCAAGTCCTGTCGGTCGTGGTTGTCCTCCGTACCACTCTCGCCGACAAAGATCACGAAACCCTCACGGCGCCTTCAATTAACTCCGCCGATCGCAGGGGGAAAGGGCGCTGGCGATGCCGCCGCACTGGTTGGTGACGAATTCGTGGACTATGTTAGGTAGGGCTTGCGGCGACGCGTCACGAGGTACGGAGCCGGCATCGCGTGTTTCCACTGAGGCCGCTTAAGCTGTCAAGCAAAAAGCACTTGTTGTGGATGCCAGGCCGCACCGGTTGGCGCCACAGAAAGAGAGCCAAGATGGGCCTGAAAGCAAAGCTGCTGCTGCCGCCGGCATTGATCAGCCTGGCGCTGGTGGCTTATCTTCTGGTCGGCTGGGTGCCCGGAGCCGGCCCTCCCGGCACGCGTTCGGGCATTGTGCTGGTGGTTGCGGTCGGCTTGGCACTTATGCTCGGCATCCTCGCGCTTGCCGTTCACGCCTTCTGGCGACGTCCGCTGGACGCGTTGTTACGCTCTTGCGTCACCTCCGTGGCCTCACGCAATGCGGGCGCCGGGCAGGACAGGTTCCCTGATGAGTTCGAGCAGATTCGCCAGGTCGTTACGGATTTGCGCGCGTGCGTCGAAGCCGCGCAAACCGAACTGGCGTTGTCCGTGCAGCAGCGCCGGCAGCAGGAGGTCGCGCTGCGCTCGAGCGAGGAGCGCTACGCCCTGGCCATGCGTAGCGCCGACGATGGCATGTGGGAATGGAATCTCCAGACCAACGAATTCCATCTCTCCGAGCGCTGGAAGGCCATGCTCGGCTTTGAGGACGACGAACTGCCGGACACCCTGCAGGCCTGGACGGAACGGCTTCATCCCGCCGATCGGGTCGCCGTTGAGCAGGCAATCGCGCGGCACGTCGAGGGTGCGAGCCCGCGCTATCAACAGCAGTGCCGGTTGATGCACAAGGACGGACACTACCGGTGGGTCAATTCCCTGGGCAGCGCCATCCGTCATGCCAACGGCAAGCCATTGCGGTTAATCGGCATGGATACCGATGTGACGCGCATCAAGCGTGTCGAGGACATACTCAGGCACATCGTCGAGGGGACTTCCGGCACCTGTGGCGACGAATTCTTCCGCGCGCTTGTCCGCCATTTCGCTGCCGCGCTCGATGTCCCGTGCGCTTTCGTGACGGAATGCACAGGGTGGCCACCGCGGCGGGTCCACACGCTGGCCTTCTGGTTCAAGGACGCGTTCCGCGACAACGTCGAGTACGACCTGGCCGGCACCCCTTGCGAGGCGGTGTTCGAGCAGGGCTTGCCTGTGTTCTACCCAGAGGGTATCGGCAAGCTGTTTCCGCGGGAGCAGGGCTTCGAATGCTATTACGGTTTGCCGATTCAGGACAGCCAGGGCAAGGTCATCGGCCACATGGCCTTCCTCAACATTCGAAAGATGCATGAGGAAGAAGTCCTGATGGACTACGTGTACCGCATCTTTACCGCGCGCGCCGCCGCAGAGATAGAGCGCAAGGCGGTTCTCGAACACCTGACCCGCACGCAGGTGGCGTCCGCTGACCGGTAGCGCAGCGACGCACGGCGCGAGACCGACGCACTCGCGCGCGCGATGTCCGAGCGCCAGACGGCCCCCGCTAGCGCCCCCGCTAGCGCAGGCTTAAGTCCGTTCTTGCCACCGTCCCACGCCCACGTCGCATGGCAGCCCGTTGATCGCTCCTGGAACGCGATGCGGTGGCACCTCGCATGCCATGGTGCGCCGTGACAAAAATTTGATCTTTAACGGACAAAGCCGTGAGGTCCGTTGCGCACACTACGTACCAAGGACAGGCGATTAGCCTGTTCGAGGCTAAACCCGTCGCGGATCGTCATCAGGCTATCCCAGGCTGCTTGAGTTGCAGCGCACTGATCATATCGGACGGCACTAGGTAGTTGCCTGAAAAGGAGATGGAAAATGTCAAAGCAAATCTTGTTGCTGATGTCGGCGGTTGCCGCCTTCGGCGGCGCCGGTGTCGCGCATGCTGGCATCGGCATGCGTGATGTCTATACCGATGGCGCCAGGATTGGGACGCAAGATATCTATACCAATGGCGGCAGAGCAATCATCGATCGCCCAGACGTGTTCCTGGATGGCGCGAGAATTACTAACCGCGATGGCTTGATCGAGGAAGGCGCTCAAAGGTAATTGCCGCCTGATCAGAACAAACTACGGGGCGCTCCGCATGAGCGCCCCGCGTTGCTACGCAGTTATCACTGCAGAGCAGCCAGGCGCTGACGGCACAGGCTTACGAACTGCTGGGCCGCAGTGGATTGCCCTTGGGTCGGATGAAAGGCAAGGATTGCCCGGAACCGAACGGGCGCGGAGAGTGGTACGCTTCGCAGCCCGAGGGCTACGTAGATACGGGCCACCAATGGATTGGTGATCGCGAGGCCAGCGCCGGCCAAGGCGAGGGAACACTGCGTGTGGCTATAAGGTGTGGTTGCCACGAAACGCGGCTCGATGCCGAGCTCGGCAAAGCACGCTTGCAGCCGGCGTTGCGCAGGATCCGCAGCGTCCAAGCCGATTAACGGTACGTCGATCAGATCCTCGATTCCGACCTTTGCGCGCGTCGCGAAAGGATGCGTCGCGGGCGCGACGCAAACGGCCTGCACTGAATAGAATTCGGACGCAGTCAGACCACTGGTGTCCGCCTCGTCGCCCATGAACGCGATATCGAGTTCGCGTTGAAGCAAGCGTTCGCGCAAGCCCCGCGAGCTGTCGACCTCCAGCTGGCAACGAACGCGGGGATAGCTGTGAATGAAATCGGCCACCGAAGACGGTATCACGCTGGACGCCATGGCGTGCAAGGCCCCCACGCGCAGGACCGTGTCTTCGTGGGAACGCAATTGATCGATCTTGCGTTGCACAGCGTCAAGCCCGACATAGACGCGCTCGACTTCGTCCATCAGCGACGCCGCCTCCGGTGTCGGCACCATACGGCCTTTGGTTCGATCGAACAGTCTTAACCGCGCTGCGTTTTCCAGTTGTAGCACGATCTGTGTCACGGCGGGCTGGCTGATGTGCAACGCTTCGGCGGCCCGGCGCGCCGATCCCAGACGCATCACCATGCGAAACACCTCGATTTGCCGAGCGCTGATCACGATGTCGGCGGCTGTTCCCATATCCACCCTATAAGTTTTACTTAACTTGATTATCGAAACGCCCGCGTTGCCCCAGGGTGCCTTCGCATAGACTCAGGTCACTATCACCTGGGCTTCTACCATGCGCGCCAGCCACTCTCCGCATCTCACCGAACCGCTTGTCAACCCGGCGATGCACGCCCTGCAATGCATTACGTGTCACGCCCAATATCCGGTCAGTGACATGCCGGAAGGGTGCACGGCCTGCGCAAGCGCTGGCCGGCCAAGCAGTCTCGAAGTGGCCTACCATCTCCAGGCCCTGGATTTTGCACCAAAAAGCGGAAGTTATATGTGGGGGCATTGGCAGCCCTACCTGGAAGGCGTGTCGCTGGGAGAGGGCGCCACGCCATGCGTGCCGGTTCGAACCCTTGCTTCGCTAGCAGACGTGGCCTCCATCTGGCTCAAGAATGAAGGCGCAAATCCTACGGGATCGCACAAGGATCGCATGTCGGCGCAGGCCGTAAGCCGGGCTCTCGATATTGGCGCGAGCGAGGTGGTACTGGCGTCAAGCGGCAACGCCGCAGTCTCGGCCGCGGCCTATTGCGCCGCCGCGGGTCTGGCCTGCGAAGTCGCGACCTACCAGGCGCTTCCATCCGTGTTTGACGCGGCCTTGCGCTATTACGGCGCACGGCGTGTTATTTGCGACAACGGTCACGCGCGATGGGAACATGTCCGCCGCCGCGTCAAGGAGGCGGGAGCCTTTGCGCTGACCAACTATAGCGTGCCCGCAGTGGGCAGCCCGGTATTTGGTGTTGAAGGTTACCGCGCTGTCGCACTGGAGTGGGTGGTTCAAGGATGCCGCCCCGACCATGTCATGGTGCCAACAGCGCGGGGGGATTTGTTGTGGGGCATCTATAGCGCGCTGCGGGACCTCGTCGCCCTGGGGCACGTCTCGAAGATGCCTCGCCTTTGGGCGATCGAGCCGTTTCCACGGCTTTCGCGCGTGCTGGCGGGCGCGTCGCAGCAGTCCGACTTCCCAGGCACGACCCAACAATTTTCCACCGCCGGGTCAACCGTTACTGCCCAGCAGGTCCACGCAGTCAGGCAATCGGGAGGTGGCGCGGTGGTCATCGATGACGCTGCAGCACGCGCGGGCACCCGCCAACTCGCTGCCGCCGGTTTTTGGGTCGAACTGTGTGCGGGGGCGGGGCTGGCTGCCGCGCAAGCGCTGCGTGCCGACGGGCGCATCGACAAAGCGGAAGCCGTCATGCTGATGCTGACTGCACGCGGCGAACGCGATCCGGGACAAGCATGATTTCCAAACAACCTGCGGGGCCACTCATGAGCTTGCGTTCTCCATTTATTGCCATCACTTTTTGCCTCTCGGCGCACGTGCCGTCGGCCCTGGCCGCCTATCCTGAAAAGCCGATTCGATTGATCGTGCCCTGGGCTGCCGGTGGCAGTACCGATGCACTGGCCCGTGCGTTGGCACAACGCATGAGCGAAACGATGGGCCAGCCTGTCGTTGTCGACAATCGCGCGGGCGCTTCCGGCCGCATCGGCGCCGACATGTTGGCAAAGTCGGCCCCTGACGGCTACACGCTGGGTGTCATTGAACTGGCGCATACCGTTGCACCGTCCGTGTTCCGCCAGATTTCATACGATGTGTTGCGCGACTTTGCGCCCGTTTCATTGCTTGGCGAGGCACCCCTTGTCTTGTTCGTGGATAGCACGCACTACCGAGCAGGCGACATCCAACGGTTCCTTGCGGACTCACGCAAGGCAGGAATGCCCCTGCAGCTTGCCACAAGCGGGAACGGCACAATTAGCCATCTGGCCGCCAAGATGCTGGAAACCCAGACTGGGATCCCGGTCGATGCCGTGCCATATCGGGGCTCGGCGCCGGCGCTGACCGATGTGTCTGCGCAACTGGTCAAAGGCCATTTCGCAACGCTGGCAAGCGGCAGCAGCCTCCTTGGTGGCAGTAAGATCTCGGCGCTGATGGTGACTGGTCCGGCGCGTGTGTCTTCGCTTCCTGGCGTTCCCACTGCGGCAGAAGCCAAGCTTCCGGGATTGCAGGTCAGCCAATGGTGGGCCCTGGTGGCACCCGCGCGAACACCGTCGACCGTCGTGAGCAAGCTGGCGGGCGAAGTCCGCTCGGCATTGGCGAGTCCGCAGACCAAAGCACGGCTCGACAGCCAGGGTATCGATCTCAAAGCATCGTCACCTGCTCAACTCGGAGATCGGCTTCGCGAAGAGGTGGATCGTTGGGCGAGCCTGGTGAAACAAGCTGGCATTCAACCCGAATAAGCGGCGTCGGCTGCTTCGTCGCACCCGCCCCCCGCCCCAAGTGATGGACCGCGTCCCGGGGGTAGCTGGCCGCAACCTACCGGGTTCCGTGCCCGGCCAGCACTAGAACGGGAAGCGCGCACAGCGGCCGTGGTGCCTGGGCTGGGCAGGCCACGATGGTGGAGGGCGCCCTTGAAATCCCCCGCGAATGCCTGGCGACTCACCGGTATGCCTGCGGGGCGCCAGCGGCGGAACAGCGGACGTCGTGCATTGAGAGTGGCGTGCTTCACCGTCGGTTGCCGGCCGCGTTGCCCGGCATGCCTGTTGGGAACATCGGACCGGGATGTTCCCGAGCGCTTTGAGCACTGATGGGATTAAGTCCTTATAAATGCAATTAACTGCCCACTAGCGAGTTCTCCAGACTTTGTGTTGAGTCAGGCGAGCTGCGGGCCGCCTGACTCTCGGCGCTCTCCCAGGCAGCGCGCAGATCCATCGCGCTCGGCTGGTCACGCCGCACCGACGACGCCAACCGCTTCGTGTACACGTCTGACGACGATGCGGGGTATATCGCCGCCTGCCGCTTTTGGCATCGACGACGGTCTGGTCCTGGCTGCTGCAGGAATACGGCGAGCCTCATGATGGTGCAATCTCAAGAAGGCAGTCGACGAGCTGCCGCGACGATCAGCGTCGAAGCCGGCGCGCCGTGTTTGCGCGTCCTGGACGCGACGTCAGGCAGCGTTAGTGCTTGGATGTTTCAGGTGGTCTGTCACGCAAAAGGCTGGTGGGTTCGCCGAGGGCGAAGCCGAAAGCGCGTAGCGGCAGGGCGGCGCACCCATTTTTTGGTCAGTCCTCGCCTGGCTCAACCGGGCGACGGCCATTGCTGCGCGGCATGGAGTACCCGCAGGATCCGGATGGAGGTGGCATCCACGGCGTACACGACCAGGTAGTTGGCCGCCACGACCATCTCGCGCGTGCCCGCGACGCGGCCGGCTCGGTAGAGCTCGGGGTGTTCCGGCAGCCGTGCCGCTTTCGCTTCGAGGTCGTCCTTCAGGCTCTGGGCCGCATCCGGATTATCATCCGAGATGTAGTCAACGATGGCGAGAAGATCGGCCCTGGCCCACCGCGTCCATTCAACCGCGCGCACGGCGTTTCCGGTCGATCAGCGCCTGAACGTCGTCCATGACCTGGTCATGCGGGAGCGGCGGGGCCGGGTCGGTCAGCGCTTGCTGGACCTTGGCGCGGAACCAAGCATCATAGGTCTCGGGATCCGTCGTCAGACCGGGCGGCAGCCCGCCCTCCTTGGCGATCCGTGTCAACAGGATGCGAACTGCGTCGGACACGGTTAGCCCGACGCTGGCAAGGTTTTGCGTGGCCCGGGCTTTAAGGTCGTCGTCCACCCGGATGTGCAACATTGAAGTATGCGCCATGGAAATCTCCTATGCTTGGACCTGCATTATGCATCTCAATTGAGATACAACCAAGGGGTGAGCGCGGGACCGTGGTATCCGCATGCGCCACGCCACGTTCAGGCGCGATCACGGTGCCAAGGCGGGGCACTCGAGCTGGGCTGGAGGGGCTGCGGTCGCGCATCTGGCCGCCTCGCCGCGGCCTCCTTGGTCTAGCCCATGGGGCCAACGGGCCCAGCCGACGTCCAGCCAAAATGTGCCCTATTATCAACATAAGGCCAGAAGAGCGATTTTTTGCCGGCTGCCGGAAGGTTACGTTAATGGGCAGGGCGGACGTTTGTTGGCGCCGCCAGCCCCTCAGCCGGCCGTCGACGCACCGGGCTCGAAAGAAACGGCAGCATCGAAATGCGCTGGCGAGAACATCTGACGCTCTAGGGCGCAGGCGAGCGGCAGGAAATAAATTATCTGGATGTGGACGCAATTGTTGCCGCATCGCAGTCATTAGGGTTGTCCGGCGCCTTGCTCGCTTGGGGGCACAATCGTGGCCCCGACATCCCTTAGCAGCCGCTGGAAATCGGGCGACGCCAAGATAATCTTGCCCGCGGCTGCCCGAAGCCGGTCGACGGCCTCGGCTGACAGGGAGAACGAGGTGGGCAGTTGGTTCAGGTAGTCCAGCTCCGTCTTGTCTGTCAACTGCGCGAACGATACATCGATAGCGTAGATGGTCGTGTCCGGCGTGCGCAGCGTCTTGGCTATGGCAGCATCCTTGTTCGCCGCGAAGGCGGAGGACTGACGGACCTGGCGCATGGCATGCCACCGCGCCTGGCTGTCCTTCAACAACTCGGTGGCCTCATAGGAATAGTGGTCAATCGGAACGCCCGTCGCTTTGACCAGTATTTCCAGCGTACCGGGCGGAGACTCGGATTTGTCCCACGCTGTCCTGGGCGTGGAGAGCGAGTTGACGACAAAAACAACGATCCTGCGTGTACGGTCGAGCGGGCTAGGCTGGCCGACCAGATGCAGCGCTTCGATCAACTCAAGGGAATCCAGCACGCTGCGCATGCCCAGATTGTCGGAGACACCGCCATCGACGAGATGAATGTAGGGCCGCTCGATACTGTTTTCCAGTTCCGCCTCCTCTTTCAGGTGGCGGGTCGCACGCGCAGCCGGCCGCGGTGCATCGTTCGTATTGATAAACGGCCTGACCCATTCGGGTGCAGCGTAGCCACAGTTGCCCCCGTAGTTGTTGAGCGTCACGGGCGTCAGAACGACGGGGACTGCCGACGAGGCGGCCGCGGCACGCGCAAGCCGTACTGCATTCAGGTCCGAGCACAGTACGTCGAAGGTGGTCTGGGTGAAGGCCAGGCGGGCGCCTGTGGAAATGTCGGTGGCAGAGGCGATGATGAACGGGCCGTTCGCGCGATTCAGGTCGCCAAAGGTCGCACCGTTGAACAGTATCTCGTCGTACAGATCGGCCGCAAGCTCAGAGCGGCCCCAGCCTCCCGACCACAAGGATGGCCAGTAGGCAGGGTTGAGTGTGCGCCAAGTAATCTCTCCCTGAACGTCGCGCTTGAGGAATCGCTGTTCGTAATCGTCGAAGAGCTTTTCGCCATAGAGCCCATAGGCAAGAGCGGTAAAGCTGCCGCCAGACACGCCGGTAATGACGCCGACATGGTCAAGCAGGCGCGATCGGTTGCCCCTTGGTCCAACGACTTCCGTGTTCCGCAGGAATTCGAGCACGCCATAGGAGAAAGCAGCGGCGCGAGTGCCGCCACCTGAAAAGGCCAGGACCACCAGGTTTTCGCTAGTGGCCGAATACTGCGGGCGCGTGGTGAATCGATAGCCGGCATTGGGGTCGGCATGGGCCAGCGGCGGGTTGACTGGCCGGCTCGCGCAGCCGCAGATGAGGAGCGATGCCGCCAGTACCGCCAATACCGCCGATGCCGGCTTCGAAAGACGTCTCATGGATTCTCCGGCACGGCTCGATCGCGGCGAGCAGCAGACCGTATTTTTCCGGTCCACTGGGCTGTTGCGATACCACATGAGCGCACGCTGCCTGCGGGGATTTCTGTGACGAAGGGAGCGAGAAACCCAGTGAGCCGGAACTTGCAGGATTACGCCCGCAAACGCTCGCCCACACATCCGGGGAGACGTGGTGCATGGAAGCGTAGCAGGAAGCTAGCACTGCAGTTGAAAGCGCAGTGAGCCGCGGTGGCCCATCCCACTAACAAATCAACGCGTCAACGTCATGCGCCGGTCATCGTCTCTGCCGAGACTTCCCACCCGGCGTCGATACCACCTGGCAGCATCTGCCCACGGTCTTCACCAACCTCGACGTCTATCAGGCGATTCAGCTTATTGTTCATTGCGACGACAAGCTCGAGGTGTCTGCGTTCCGCAGCCAGATTATGCATTTCGAACGGGTCAGTCTGCAGGTCATAAAGCTCCACATCATTGAACCGATAGAGTTCTTCCGGTGTCGTGGGTCGGTTATGCTGCTTGGGCGAGAAGTAGCGAGCGAAACTATACCGTCCATCATGGATGGAACGCACGGCGCCTCGCTTCATCAAATCGGGTCGGATGCCGGCACTCTTTAGCTGGTCCGGTTTTCCGCCTTTCTGGATGTGGTCCACGGCTTTGAAGAGAAAGTCGCCATCGATGTAGGCGAGCATGTTGTAGCAGAACAGCGCACCGTCGCGAACGGTATTCGGATCGGCTTTCTCAGGGGCGCCAAGCACTCCCGAAAAATCCTTCCCGGCCAGCCCCTTGACGATGGAAGCGCGTCTATCGGGGGCAACGCCGGTCATTGCGACCAGCGTCGGCGCAATATCCAGGTGTGACGTTACGGCGCGACATTGCTTGCCACCGGGGTAAGCCGGGTGCGCAATGATCAAGGGAACATTGTTCTGTTCCCGATATGAGACGGCTCCCTTGGCGTGGAGCTGATGGGCGCCGTCCATATCGCCGTGGTCGGACGTCAGAATTACGATGGTCTTGTCGGTAAGGCCTCCCGCATCAAGCTCGGCCAGAATGGCTGCAATATTGCGGTCAACATCGCGCATGCAATTCAGGTAATAGTTATGCCGCCGGCGCCAGCGTGCGTCCTCGTTGGGAATCGCCCCGACCAAGGCATCGTGCGAGCGCAGGAAATCGCGGTGGGCTGGGGGCCGCCCCGGTGCGTCGAGGGCCTGCACCCGGCTTTCCGGGAGCGAGAAGCCCCACTGCCTGGCGTACAGCGGGTCGGCCGGGTCGCGGGCTACGTGCGCGAGACCGCGCATTGCCTGAACCTGGGTGCCGGGAGCGTCGGTATCGTAGAACATCACGTCATGAGGGTTGACGAGATTGACAGCGAGGAACCACGGCTTTCCCTGTGCCGCCAGCTCGCGCCCCTTTCCGCGCAACCAGCTCATGCCCATTGCAGATATTACGCCGTCATGCAGGTAACCGCCGCTGGTGTGGGCGATGATGTCGCCAATACCGATGTAATCGGAGAAGCCATAGGCCTCCATTTCGGCCGTAAAGATCCTGGTCGGCGTACCAAGCTTGTTGACTGTCTCGAATTCCTTGGTGAGATGCCACTTGCCTTTGTAAGCGGTGTAGTAGCCTGCATCGCGTAGCATGTCGCCGAGCGTCCGCATCTCGGTCGACATGCTACTTATCCAGGGGAAGTTGGTGTTGTCGAACATTCGCGTATGCTGGATGTGCTGCCCCGAGTAAATTACGGAACGGGATGGCGTACAGACGCAAGAGTTAATCCGATGGTTGACGAACGTCGTACCTTGCTTCATGAGGCGTTCGTGCGCAGGCAAGCTATAGCCCGCTGGCAATTCTCCCGGCCGGAAATGGCGCTCCTGATCGACAAGGATGAACAGGATATTAAACGGGCCAGGTGTGCGACCATTCTTGTGTAACGCCGAGTTGCTGGTGTCACGCGCTGCCGCCCACGTGTTGTCGCTCGAGCCGACGCTCAACGCCACGGCTCCCATTCCCGCTGTGCGCAAAAACTCCCGGCGGGTCAGCGCGAAACCCAGTTCCTTGTCACTTGCCATCTCCGCCTCCCTCATCTGTAGCGCGAGTCGCAAGGTGGACTTTCAAGTCACGGCATGCTGTCGGGCAGGTAGGACAAGAGCAGCCTAGCAATATCGCCCTTTGCCAACAAGCCGACTCCCGGCAGCTGCTGCAAGTGGAATGTGGGCTACCACACACAGGATCGGAAGACGTTTTTTGTAGCGTACGACCGGCCGGCTAGTATGGACTCTGCGGGACCAAGAGAATGAAGTGTATTCCTCGCTCCTTCTGGACCGGAAAGTGGCCGCCTTCTCGGCAATTTCATTCTCGTGCGGATCCGAGCCAGAGTACATGGTGTCGATGATCGCGTTCGCCACCATGCTACCGCTGGGAATCCTGAAGGGGGTCATCGTGGCGGTCCTGATGTCGATGCTGCTGCTGATCCGCCGCGTCGCCCATCCGCGCATGGCCAGTTGGGCTGCATTCGGGGTCCGGGCATCTTCACCGACATGGAGCGTCACCCCGCGAACCAGCCCCTTTCCGGTAGAGCTCGTGCGCCAAGCCATGCGGTCGCGCGTCCGGACCGGTGCCGGCCCGGTTCGGCTGGTGAATGGCGATCTCTCCCTCAGTCCCGTCGTCGACTTGGCGGGCGCGCGCATGCTTCTGGCCCGGCACAAGGAACAGCAGGCGGTCGGTGCCGTGCTGCGACTTGTCGGTGCACATGCCCCCACGCGCGACATGCTCCGCACCGAAGGAATGGAGAAGCAGTTGGATCGTCTCGAGCGCCACCTGACGGGGCGGACGCGGTCGATGTTTCCGGGCCGGCATGGGTGCGGTCACCGGACGCCATTGCGCCGGCTGCGGAAGCAGGGCAAATGTGCAGGGCGACAGCAAAAATCGATCAATCGATACAGCAGGTGCAGCGGATGCAGGGAAAGGACCAGCCATGAACAAGGCAGACAAACATAGTCGAGGAACGGAGAGCGAAGGGTATGCCGCAGGATCCTACCTGACCGCCGACGAACGGGCGGCAAAGGGGAGGCTGCTGCGCGACGCAGTGCCACGTACCTCACAAGCCGGATGGACCCCGGCGCCCGACCGCCGAGATCCGGTGACGCTGCTGAAAGAGTCGAATTCAGGTCGGATCATGCAACTAGTGCCCATCCGATTCGGCCGCATGTCTGCCTCGCCCTTCGCCTTCTACCGGGGTGCGGCGGCGATCATGGCGGCGGATCTGGCCACCACACCCAACAGCGGAATCCGGGTACAGGCCTGCGGGGACGCGCACCTGATGAACTTCGGCGGCTTCGCCACGCCGGAGCGCAACGTGATCTTCGACATCAACGATCTGGACGAGACGCTGCCGGCACCCTTCGAGTGGGACCTGAAGCGGCTGGCGGCGAGCATCGTCATCGCGGCGGACCATCTGGCGCTGCCAAAGAGTGACGCGGCCCGCGTGGTGACCGACGTCGTGCGCGAGTACCGCGAGCGGATACACAACTACGGCTGGATGCGCGCGCTGGACGTCTGGTACGACCGCATCGACCTGCAGAAGTACGAAGACCGCTCAGGCGACCCCGACGTCGTCGCGGCGGCGCGCAAACGACTGGCCCAGCGCATTGAGATAGAACGGCGCAAGTCCGTGCCCGATCACCTGTATCCCAAGCTCGTCTCGGAAGAGGGCGAGAGGCTTAGGATCAAGGACGAGCCGCCGCTGATCTTCCATCCGTCAGTAGAACTCGCCCCCGGGCTGACGTCGGGCTACGATGAAGCCATCGCATCATACCGAGAGAGCCTGGCAGACCATACACGGGTATTGTTCGACCGCTTTCACTTCTTCGACCTGGCCATCAAGGTGGTCGGCGTCGGCAGCGTCGGCACGATGTGCGGCGTGGGCCTGTTCATGGCCGCAGACAACGATCCGCTGTTCCTGCAGGTGAAGGAGGCGCGGGCGTCGGTGCTGGAGCCGTATGCCGGCAAGAGCGTGTATCCAAACCACGGGCAGCGCGTGATCGTCGGTCAGCGGTTGATGCAGTCTGCCAGCGACGTTTTCCTGGGGTGGACCCGCGGCAAGAACGGCCGTGACTTCTACATCCGCCAGTTGCGCGACATGAAGATGTCTGCCGTCATTGAGGACTGGGATACCGGCATGCTGAGGCAGTATGGCCGCATGTGCGCCCACGCGCTGGCCCGCGCGCACGCACGGTCCGGCGATGCCGCGATGATTGCTGGGTACATGGGATCAGGCCAGACCTTTGACGACGCGATCTGCGAGTTCGCCACCGAATACAGCTCGCAGAACCGAAGCGACTTCCGCGCCTTCATCGCCGCAATCCGTGAGGGGCGCATCGAGACGAAGGTCGAGGAGGAATAGGCCCGTTGATACCAAAGGGCGCAGAAGCAGGAAGTATCAGCTTTAATGATTGACCCACTGGAATAAACCGCTAGACAACATGTATGGACCGTGTCAAGTACCAAAAGTGTGGCCCCCCAAAGTTTGACGGGTCAAGGGCGCCTATGGCTCGCCGCGCATGACCGAGGAAATCCGCTCGCGAGGCTTTCCGGCCAGCAAAGCGCGAGTCGAGCGCCTCATGCGCGAGAATGGTATCCGGGCACGCCACAAACGCCGTTATCGAGTCACGACGGACTCCAAGTACAGGTTGCCGGTCGCGCCGAACCTGCTGGAGCGCAACTTCGCGCCGACGGCGCCGAACCAGGTCTTCACATCGGATATCACGTACATCTGGACCGATGAGGGGTGGCTGTACCTGGCAGTCGTCCTGGACCTGTTCAATCGGGGGGTTGTCGGCTGGTCGATCAAGCCGCGCATGAGCGCAGAGATCGTGACCGACGCGCTGACGATGGCCTGGTTCCGACGCAAGCCGACGCCGGGGGCCATGCATCATTCGGATCGCGGCAGCCAGGGCGGATTCAACCGGTCGTCGCAACACCGGTTAAGCGCTCATGATAAATGTTTGCCGAACACTTCGGAAGGTGTTT
>NZ_CP170643.1:2154604-2175457 GCF_051015765.1 Cupriavidus sp. a3
CCGCGGGCATTGGTATCTCAACGTGGCCGTCAAGGTACAGGTCGAAGAGAAGCGCGTGCCGGACGGCGCAACAACCATCGGTATCGACCTTGGCCTGAAAACGCTTGCGACGTACAGCGACGGCACGTCGTTCAACCCGAAGAAGTTCTATCGCGAATCGGAAGCGGCGTTGGGTATCTCGCAACGGGCTCGCAAGAAAAAGCGCGTGAAGGCTAACCACGCCCGTATCGCGAATCAGCGCAAGGATGCCATCCACAAGGAAACGACCGCGCTGGTCAGGAAACATGCAGCAATCTTCGTAGGCAACGTGAACGCGAAAGCGGTGGCAAAAACGAGTATGGCAAAGTCCGTGCTCGATGCCGCGTGGACGACGTTCAGGACACAACTCCAGTACAAGGCCATCAGGCAGGCAGTGGTGTTCGCAGAGGTCAACGAAGCGTTTTCAACCCAAACGTGCTCGTGCTGTGGCGTTATCTCGCCCAGCAGTCCGAAAGGTAGGGCCGGACTTGGAATAAGGCAGTGGACGTGTTGCTCGTGCGGGTCGGTACACGACCGCGACACGAACGCCGCGTGCAACATTGCCCGCCTGGGACATCAGGCGCTAGAAGTAGGAATCTCCGGGGTTTAGCCCGGAGAGGATGTGTGCGCCCAGCATGGGCGCGATCTCGGAGGTGAAAGTCCTCCCGTGAGCTGACCACAGCGAGCGAAAGGAAGTGCAACTGCGTGAGGGCGACCAAGCGTGGGAAGGAAGCATGGAATGAAACCGTGAGCCGATGGACAAGAACCAGATACGAGGCGCGATGGAGCAAGGCGAGCAGGCACGTCACTGCGAAGCTTTCGTGGTCAAAGCGAAGTCGCGTAGATCTGGCGGTTGTGCGGGGAAGGATCGCGTTCTTACCTGGGGAGATCTCGCCTAACGTCTGAAAGGGCGACAGCCGCAAGGCTGCAAGCGAGAAGTCAGCAGAGGCAGTAGTAGTCGGGGCAACCCGACGAAGGGCCGAACGAGAAGGAAAGCTGGAAACTGTGACTCTTGAGAGAACATCGCACCAGAAGCCGGGGCAACTCGGGCGTATCGCGGATGACGGGGGTGAAGCCCGCAACGTCTCGACGCGCGGTGAAGCTCGCTCGGCGGGTCGCATGGACGAAGGCTTAGGGCGGGATGGCTTGCTCCAGCAAGCTCTCTCGCGTGAGAACATGGTCGCGGCGTGGAAACGCGTCAAGGCCAACAAGGGAAGTGCTGGCGTTGATGGTCTAACGATTGAAGAGACGGTAGAGCACCTCAAGACCCACTGGCCGCGCATTAGGCGGGAGCTTCTAAACGGCACGTACCGGCCGCAAGCCGTGCGCCGCGTGGAGATACCCAAACCGACAGGCGGCATGAGGGAACTGGGAATTCCAACCGTCACCGACAGGCTCATCCAGCAGGCGCTACTGCAAGTTCTGCAGCCGTTGATCGACCCGACGTTCTCCGAGTTCAGCTACGGCTTCCGTCCGGGCCGCAGTGCGCATGGCGCGGTGCTTCAAGCTCAACGCTATGCGTAGGAAGGGTTCCGGGTGGTAGTTGATGTGGATCTGGAGAAGTTCTTTGATCGGGTTAATCACGACATTCTGATGGACCGCCTGGCCAAACGAATCAGCGACAAGGCCGCTCTGCGGTTGGTTCGCCGATACCTGGAGGCTGGCGTCATGATGAATGGCGTGATCGTCGCACGTGATGAGGGAACACCGCAAGGTGGCCCCTTGTCTCCGTTGCTGGCCAACGTCCTGCTGGATGATGTGGATCGCGCCTTGACTCAACGCGGGCACCGCTTTGCCCGCTACGCCGATGACTGCAACGTCTATGTTCGCAGCCAGCAGGCTGGCGAGCGGGTGCTGCGTTGGATGCGCAAGCTGTATGCGCAGCTTCACCTCCGGGTGAACGAATTGAAGACCGAGGTGGGCTCGGTCTTTGGCCGCAAGTTCCTCGGCTACTGCCTCCGGCGATGGTCGGGCGGCGCGGTCAAGGTTGCGGTTGCCCCCAAGGCCATCAAGACGTTCAAGCAGCGTATCAAGATCATCACTAAGCGGGTTGGTGGCAGAAGCCTGGCCCAGGTCGCAGAACAGATGCGGGAATATCTGCCGGGGTGGAAGTCCTACTTCCGTCTGGCACGGACACCCCAGACGTTCAAAGATCTGGACTCATGGATACGTCACCGCCTCAGGGCCATTCAGCTCAAGCACTGGCGCGTTGGAACGACGGTCTACAGTCGTCTCCGAGGTCTCGGCGCGTCTCATGAGCTGGCAGCCCTCATTGCCGGTGGTGCCGGTCGCTGGTGGGCTCACAGCAAGGCTGGTCTGAACCGCGTCCTCACGATCGCATACTTTGACGCCCTTGGCTTTCCCCGACTCATATGACCTCAACTTCTCGAACCGCCTGGTGCGGACCCGCATGCCAGGTGGTGTGGCAGGGGCGCGGCTAGCCGCCGCCCCCTATGCCGATCAAAAACACGACCTTACGCGCGTCGGCATCAGCGACAAGCGTCAGGTAGTTGTGACCGCGCCTGTAGGACGTTTCGTCAACGGCGACAGCGGTCATGCCGGCCAGATCGAGTTCAGCCACCGCGAGGTCGACATAGCGCTCGCAGATAGCGTACACGCGATGCCACGACTCACCCACCGTTCTGGCTACAGCAGAAAACGGCATCTGCTGCGCAAGCGCCACCACCATGGCTTCAAACAGCAACGTGAAGCCAGAGAGCTTGCCAGCCCAGTCCGGCTCGACCAACGCCACTCGGCCGTCGGGAAGCTTCACGCGTGGCGTGCGGACTTCCAGATAGCAGTCGTGCTCGAAGAAGTTCAGGTGCCGATAGCGTTTGGTCACCGTATCGTGAACCGGGTGCCCACCGGCGACCTCCGGGTGGGAAAAGCGGCTGCCGGCGACAAAGTCAATCTGGATCGTCAACGTCTTGGTTTGCGCGTTGAAGTCGACTTCCCGGACGAACCACGGATCGCTTACGCCAAGGGCTGCTTCAAACAGTTTGCTATGCATCGATTGTGTTGCTCTTTACCTGAAACCCGCCACGATACCACCCACTTGAAATTCAAAAGAGGCAGAATACTTCCAGCCGAAGTCTGCAAGACCCTAGAGCAAGCCAAGAGCCAATCCGGTACCTATGCTTAACATGGCTATTGCAACAATGATTTGTACGGTGCGCAGCGTGACCTTCTGCAAGATGCGCTTACCTACAAGAGCACCGATGAACGCGCAGATCGTTCCCACGACAATGGGTAATGCGAGTGTCTGAGCTTGTGAAAATTGGCCTGCAAGCATGGCGGTACCGTACACCCCGAGGCGCACAACATCGACGATCACCGCCGAAACAACACCCGTCGCCACGAATGCATCCTTAGACAGACCCGCCTTCAACAGGAACGCCGAACGCAACGCACCTTGGTTGCCCGATAAGCCCCCGAAGAAGCCCGAGAGCGCCCCGCCAACAGGAAGCCAGCGCGCTGGAAAAGCGAGCGCTTGAAAGCGAGAGGATAGTTCAAGCAGTGCAAACAGCACGATCAAGCTGCCGATGACCGCTTTTACCGCAGTGATTTCAAAGCTTGAAGCTGCGATAGTGTAGTGCCAGAGAGGCGGCAACTGGTCGAAGAACGCCAGGGAGCCTGCGCCAAGGATTGCCGTCATGGCGGCGGGCACGCTGAATTTCACCACGACTGGCCAATCTGCCTGCCGGGCCATCAGCCCGAATTTAAAGAGGTTGTTGGCGAAATGCACCACGGCAGTCGCGGCGATAGCGAGCGGCAACGGGAAAAACAGGGCGAACACCGGCATCAGGATCGTTCCCAAGCCGAAGCCGGAGAACAACGTCAGCCCGGATGTTAGCAAGGCCACAACTCCGATCAGAATGAGTTCCATCTGGTGTTATCGTGTTTCGCTATCGAATTTCGATTATTATGGCTCAACTCTTCAACATAGCAAGTGGCGACCATGACCAACGTCACCATGAATGACCGCAGCCCTTGGGCTGTTTTTCTGATTTTTCTCCGACTGGGTCTGACCTCTTTCGGCGGCCCCATTGCCCACCTAGGCTACTTTCGCGATGAGTTCGTGACGCGTCGGCAGTGGCTCACCGAACGCAGCTATGCGGATTTGGTCGCTCTCTGTCAGTTCCTTCCAGGTCCTGCCAGCAGCCAGGTTGGAATGGCACTTGGGCTGTCCCGATCCGGCTATGCCGGCGCGTTGGCTGCCTGGGCGGGCTTCACTCTGCCGTCAGCGATTGCCCTGATCCTGTTTGCATTGGGCATTGCCAGTTACGGGGACGCGATGCCGTCTGGCTTGCTGCACGGCTTGAAGGTGGTGGCCGTGGCGGTAGTCGCGCAAGCCGTATGGGGGATGGCTCGCAATCTTTGCCCGGACGCGCTGCGCGTCACCATCATGGCGGCTGCGACCTGCTTCGTTCTTCTGTTGCCATCGGCGTGGGGTCAGGTCGGGGCTATCGCGATCGCGGCGATCATCGGCCTATTGCTGTTCAAGCCTCAGCCGGGAGCGGCGCATGACCCTCTGCCGATTGTCATGCGGAGTCGCGTCGGCATTTTCTGGCTGACGCTGTTCTTTGCCCTGCTGATGGGGTTGCCGTTGTTGGCAGCCTTGTTCCCGAATCCGGCGTTGTCAATGGTGGATGCCTTCTATCGTGCTGGGTCATTGGTCTTTGGTGGTGGGCATGTCGTGCTGCCGCTGCTGCAAGCCGAAGTCGTGCCGTCCGGCCGGGTCAGTAATGAATCCTTCTTGGCGGGTTACGGCGCGACACAGGCGGTTCCAGGCCCCTTGTTCACTTTCGCAGCGTTTCTCGGTGCTTCGATGAACGAGGCACCCACCGGCTGGTTGGGCGGGCTGATCTGCCTGCTGGCAATCTTCGCGCCATCCTTCCTGCTGGTCGTGGGAGCATTGCCGTTCTGGGAACGCCTACGTCGCAACCCCCGCACGCAAGCGGCGCTGTTTGGCATCAACGCGGCCGTGGTTGGCCTGCTGCTGGCCGCCCTTTATCAACCGGTATGGACGAGCGCGATTCACGAACCACAAGACTTTGGCTTGGCCCTTGTGGCACTCGTTGCCCTGATATTATGGAAACTGCCGCCGTGGCTGGTTGTGGTCGGCAGTGGTATTGCGGGCTGGTCGATGAGCACGGTTCTGTGAGGCTTGGAGAATGACCGACAAAGACCTTTACGGGGGGCTGATTCGTTTGCACATCCTGCACCATGCAGCCGAAGAACCCATCTTCGGTCTCGGCATCATCGAGGAGTTGCGACACCACGGTTACGAGATCAGCGCAGGAACGTTGTATCCGATGCTGCATGGTTTGGAAAAGAAGGGATATCTCACTTCACGCCCCGAGCGTACCGGCCGACGTGATCGGCGGGTTTACGAAATCACCCAGCAAGGCCGTATTGCGTTGAAGGATGCCAAATCCAAGGTCAGGGAGCTTTTTGGAGAACTAATTGAAGGCAAATGACGGCAGAAGATTGGGCCTCATTGGTCATTCTTCTTGGCTGCACTGACGAAGTGGAACTGAGCGCGACCGGCGGCATTGTGCTACCGCTTCCGCTGCATGTACCAGCCCCCGTGGTCGCGCTCATTGTTCTTCGCCCCGGCGATCGACTTCGCAGACCTGTGACTGGAGCCTAATCGGCTGTTTATCCAGGAGCGCATTGGCCTCTCGATACCGAAGTGGAGTAATACGGCTGCGCCAATGATAAGCACCAGCAGCAGCGCCTGAACCTTAGAGACCGTTTCAAAAAGACTGCTACGCACGCCCAGCATAAACTCCGGGATCAGGCGGGCGACGCCACCACTCATCGACAGGTGTGTGGGCGACGTCGCCTCCACCACACCGACCACGGCCAGTGCGAGAATCGCCATCAATGCGATCCGGAGTTTTCCCAGACGCGGCGCCGCCAACAGGAATAGGGGAAACCAGACGTAGGCAAACCACTCGACACTGACGGACCAGCCGACATCATTTCATCCAGTCGGTCCAGCATACCGCCACGCGCTAAGCGGCGACAGCCCAAGCAAGAAGTCGGACAAAGTGTAGTTGGTCGATCCGACCATGGCTGAATGCAAGATCAGGTCACGCGCCGCGGAACTCACAACTCTCCGCACTTGACGTGGCAGCCGCATCGGTCTTTGTGCTGAACGGCCCGAAGCGCGAGGAACAAATTGCAACCAACTCGATGATCCTGCATGAGGTGTACTCGACGGCCTCGGCAACGGTGGCAGTCTGAACGGCGAACTGGAAGCGGTGCTCGTGCGGGATTTCGGCTCCGTCGCACGGTGGCAAGCAGAGTTCACCGCGATGGGCAAGGCACTCGGCGGCGGCTCGGGTTGGGTGCTGCTGACATACTCGCCGCGTGACGGTCGGCTAATCAACCAGTGGACTTCCGACCACGCCTATACGCTGGCTGACGCGACGCCGATCCTAGTGCTGGATATTTACGAGCATTCCTACCACATGGACTACGGCAAGAAAGCTGCGGCCAACGTCGATGCGATCATGCAGAACATCCCATTGGGCAAGAGTCGCCGCTTCGAAGGCGCGAGCAAATAGTCAGGGAGAATTCTGGTCGCCTAGCTAGGCCTGCGTCGAGCCAGCGGGCTGGCTGCAGCGGGGACCAGTTAGTGAGTCACTTGCCCATCATCCCATGGCCCATGCCAGTGCCAGTGCCAGTGCCGGTACCCATGCCAGGACCCATGCCCCCGCCCATCATGCCTTGATTATCCATCATCATCGGCATCACTTCCTGCATGAAGGCCATGTGCTGGCCCATCAGGTCGTGACAAATTTGCATCTGGGCCGGTGTGGCTTGGCCTTTGCCCTTGCGTGGACCGGCCGTTCCCATGGCCATCATGTCCTTGTGCATGATGGCCATGCCGTCCTGCATGACCTTGTTGCGTTCGGCAATTAGTGCCTGGCGCTCTTCCGGAGTATTGGCCCGCGACAGCCGCTCACGGATAGCACGAAGGTGGGCGACCTGCGCGTCAATGGGGTTTCCCGTGGCTTGGGGAGCAGCGGCCGGTGCGGCTGCCGATGCCGGCTTCTTAGCCGGCTTCTTGGCTTCTTCCTTGAGGTGGTGCTGCTCGTGCTCGGCGCCCGTCGATGGCGCAGCGGAAAAGACCGCTGGCGACCAGGCAAGGGTGGCGGCGGCGAAGAGGATGGGAAGGCGGCGGATGTGGACCATGCGAAAGCTCCTCGAGTCTAAGGAAGACAACTTATTATGACTATACGTGATTGCTGGCAGATTGACAGGAATCAACAGAAAGCCCGCATTCAAAGCTCCGGTGCATCCAAGATAAAGGAAATCCGCTATCAGATGGGTTGCGCAAACGCGCCCATGGCTGCCGGCTCGACGTTGCTATGCCATGCCTGTCGGTCAGGACGCGCACGGCCGCTTGCAGCGAACCGTGCGCGGATGGAGCGATTACTTGCGCTGCATGTCCACGACCGTCGGCAAGCCATCCACCTTGTCGAAGGTCACCGACACGGCATCGCCTTCCTTGAACTTGCTAAGTAAGGCGCGATCCTTGACCGGGAACGCCATCGTCATGCCGGGCATGCCCAGATTCTCGATCGGGCCGTGCTTAAGCGTGACCTTCCCGGATTGTGCATCGATCTTCTTGATTTCTGCGGGCACCGGCCGAGCCGCCGGTTGCGAGGCGGAGGTTGCCTTCATGTCCATGCCCTCCATCGAAACCGCGGCGAACACGGCCGGCGCAGCAATGATCGCCAGGGCGGCGGCGAGGGTCTTGAGAGATTTCATTGCGATTCCTCCTGAGGTGAGAGGTTGGGGGAAAGAGAACTTGAACGCTGCTTGATCTGACGACGGCGTAACAGCAGGTATACCGCCGGGACCACGAACATGGAGAGCAGCGGCGCCGTAACCATGCCGCCGACCATCGGGGCAGCAATGCGCTGCATCACTTCCGAGCCAGTGCCATGCGACCACATGATGGGAAGCAGGCCGGCCAGAATCACAGCCACCGTCATCGCCTTCGGCCGCACACGTAGCACGGCGCCTTCCTGGATGGCATCGAGCAGGGCCGCAAGACTACTTTGTCCATCTTCGATTCGTTTCTGCCAGGCGTGTTTCAGGTAGAGCAGCATGATGACGCCGAATTCCGCAGCGACCCCGGCGAGCGCGATGAAGCCAACAATCCCCGCGACCGACAGGTTGTACCCCAGCAGATAGAGCAGCCAGAAGCCGCCGATCAAGGCCAGCGGCAGGGTTCCCATGATGAGCAGCGCCTCATCCAGGCGGCCGAATACCAGGTACAGCAATACGAAGATGATCAGGAGGGTGAAGGGGACCACCACCTTCAGCTTGGTGGTGGCGCGCTCGAGATACTCGAATTGCCCCGACCAGCTCAGCGAATACCCGGCTGGCATCGGCACCGCCTTTGCAACCGCCGCTTGCATGTCTTTCACGGCAGAGCGCAGGTCCCTGCCGCGAATGTCGACGTAGATCCACCCCGAGAGCCGCGCATTTTCACTGCGCAACATCGGTGGCCCTTGCACGACCTGGATGTGTGCAACGTCGGCCAGCGTGATCTGCAGTCCCTTGTCGGTCACGATGGGCAGGCTGCGCAGTTGCTCGATGGAGTCCCGATAGTCACGCGGATACCGGACATTGATAGGAAAGCGAGCGAGCCCGTCGACCACTTCGCCGACGTTTTCGCCGCCAATGGCCGACGATACGATCGCCTGAATGTATTCAATGTTCAGGCCGTACCGACCAGCAACCGCCCGGTCGATATCGACATCGATGTACCGGCCGCCCGTGAGCCGCTCGGCCAGCGCGGAGGTGACGCCGGGAACCGACTTGACGGCCTCCTCGATGCGCGTTGCCAGGCGATCGATTTCCTTCAGGTCCGTACCGGCGACCTTGATCCCCACAGGGCTCTTGATGCCGGTCGCCAGCATGTCAATGCGGTTGCGGATCGGCGGCACCCAGATGTTGGACAGGCCGGGCACTCTGACGACCCGATCGAGCTCCTCCACCAGCTTGTCGGTAGTCATGCCAGCACGCCATTGGTTCTTAGGCTTGAACTGGATAGTAGTCTCGAACATTTCGATCGGCGCCGGGTCGGTCGCGGTATCGGCGCGGCCCGCCTTGCCATACACCGTTGCGACCTCCGGCACGGTCTTGATGAGCCGATCGGTCTGCTGCAGTAGCTGGGAGGCCTTACCTGCAGAGAGACCTGGCAAGGCGGAGGGCATGTAGAGCAGATCGCCTTCATCCAGGGGCGGCATGAATTCGCCGCCAATGCGCATAATGGGCCACGCGGTGGCGACGAGCAGCACGGCTGCAACTGCCAGGGTGGTCTTTGGATATGAGAGCACCTTGCCGAGCAACGGCTGGTAGCCGCGAATCAGCCAGCGATTGAGCGGATTGGCCTGCTCAGACGGGATGTTGCCGCGGATCATGTAACCCATCAACACCGGTACCAAGGTGACGGACAATCCCGCAGCGGCCGCCATGGAATAGGTCTTGGTAAAGGCGAGCGGCGAAAAAAGCCGGCCCTCCTGCGCCTCCAGCGTGAACACCGGAATAAACGACAGCGTGATGATCAACAGGGAGAAGAAGAGGGCAGGTCCGACTTCGGCAGCAGATTCGCCGATGATGCGCCAACGCTCATGCTCGCCGAGGTCGCGCTGCGGGTTGTCGGCATGCCAGTGCTCGAGATGTTTGTGCGCGTTCTCGATCATGACCACCGCGGCATCAACCATCGCGCCGATGGCGATGGCGATGCCACCCAGCGACATGATATTGGCGTTCACGCCCTGGTAGCGCATCACAAGGAAGGCGGCCAGCACGCCCAGCGGGAGCGAGACGATGGCCACCAGCGCCGAGCGCAGGTGAAAGAGAAACACCAGGCAGACCAGCGCAACGACCGCAAATTCCTCGATCAGCTTGGTGGTGAGACTGTCCACTGCCCGTTCGATCAGCGCCGACCGATCGTAAGTCGTGACGATCTCGACGCCCTTGGGCAAGCTCTTTTGCAAGGTGGCGAGCTTGGCCTTGACCGCTTCAATAGTTTCCAGGGCATTCTTGCCTGAGCGCAGGACGATGACGCCACCGGCCACTTCGCCCTGACCATTCAGTTCGGCAATGCCACGCCGCATCTCGGGGCCGAGTTGCACGGTGGCAACGTCGCCCAGCCGTACCGGGATGCCGGCGTCGCTGGTGACGAGCGGAATCTGGCGAAAGTCGTCCAGCGTGTTCAGATAACCGCTGGCCCGGACCATGTACTCCGCTTCACCCAACTCCAGCACCGAGCCGCCGGTTTCCTGATTGGCGCCCTTGAGCGCTGCAAGCACCTTGGCTTGCGACAAGTTGTAGGCGCGCAGCCGATCCGGCATCAGTACGATCTGGTATTGCTTGACCATGCCGCCAAGCGAAACCACCTCGGCGACGTTCGGCAGGGACTTGAGCTCGAAACGCAGGAACCAGTCCTGTAGCGCCCGTAGCTGGCTGAGGTCATGCTGGCCGGTCTTGTCAACCAAGGCATACTCATAAATCCAGCCGACGCCGGTTGCATCGGGGCCGAGCGCGGGCTTGGCTGCTGCCGGCAGCCGCGATTGCACCTGGTTCAGGTACTCGAGCACGCGCGAGCGCGCCCAGTACAGGTCGGTCCCGTCTTCGAACAACACATAGACATAGGAGTCACCAAAAAACGAGTAGCCGCGCACGGTCTTGGCGCCGGGCACCGACAGCATGGTCGTGGTCAGTGGATAGGTGACCTGATTTTCCACGATCTGCGGCGCCTGGCCGGGGAATGGCGTGCGGATGATCACCTGCACGTCGGACAGGTCCGGCAGGGCGTCGAGCGGTGTACTCTGTACCGCCCAAAGCCCCCACGCGGTCACCATGACGGTGGCAAGCAGTACCAGGAACCGATTGCGGATGGACGCGAGGATGAGCCGGGCAATCATGGCTTTGCTCCCGCAGTGGCGTCGGCCGTCTCAACCGCGGACAGGGTTGCCACGCCGTCGCTATCCAATCGGAAGCGGAACCGGACCCGGTCCCCCAGCTTGAGTCCCTTGGGCATGCCGGCTGGTGGCGCGCCAAACTCCATCGTCATGGCGCCCCACTGCGCCGAGGGAATGGCGCCATGGGAGATCGTCATGCTCTGCTCGGTGACGGCCTCGATCCGGCCGACGCCTTGATGTTCCGGCCCGGGCGCTGCAGCGGCGCCAGACGCGGACGCGCCGGCTGCGGAGGCGGCCGTGGGCTCGGTCATGCGCTGTGCCGTGCCGCGCAGGCTTGCCTCCGAGTCGATCAGGAACTGTCCTGATACGACCACCTTCTGGCCTGCTTTGAGACCCTCAATGACTTCGATTTGGCCGCCGGCTGCCGCGCCGGTCTTGACTTCGACGGGGCTGAATCCGCCCTGGCCGGATGCCACCATGGCGATAGTGCGCGTGCCGGTGCGAATCAGCGCCTCGGTTGGCACCAGCAGGCGATCCGGTCCCGGGGCCGCGTCAAAGCGCACCGAGACAAACATGCCGGGCAACAGCTGACGCGCCTTGTTCTGCAATTCGATGCGCACCTTGACCGTACGGGTCCCGGCGCTGATATCTGGCAGGATGGCATCGACCTTGCCTGACAACGTCAGGCCGGGCAAGCCTGCGGCCGTGGCCGACACCGTCTGCCCGGGCCGCACCGGGGCGGCCTGGCTCTCTGGCACCTCGGCGATGACCCATACGGTCGCAAGGCTCGCGATGCGAAAGAGGGTTTTCCCCGGCGAGACCGTCATGCCATCGCGCGCCCCGATTTCCGTGATGATGCCGTCCACCGAACTGGTAACGGTCAGCCAAGGCTGCAGTTTGCCGGTGGACTGGACTAACCGGATATGGCTTTCAGTCATGCCAACCTGACGCATGCGCGCAATGGCGGCCTCTAGCAGTTCGTGCTGTAGGCTGCCGTCCATCCGGCTGACCGCCAGGTATTCTTCCTGCGCGGCGACCCATTCCGGCGCATAGATTTGTGCCAGCGCTTGACCTTTGCGGACCGGATCGAGGCTGGTCCGAGCGTACGCGTGTTCCACGAATCCGTTGGTGCGGGCCTGCAGCACTTCGATGCCGCGTTCATTGATCGCGACATTGCCCGGTACTTGCAAGACGGCCTCCAGCCGGCCGGTCTTCACCTCGGCCGTGCGGATGCCAAGGTTCTGGGTCACGCGGCTGTCGATGGTGACGGCCGCACCACCGCTGGCGTCTTCGTACACCGGCGACAAGGGCATGTCCATGTACGGCGACTTGCCCGGCTTGTCAAAGCGCTGTCTTGGCACCATGGGGTCATGCCAGTAGAGGATGCGTTTGCCAGTTTTGGGGTCAATGTCGCCTGCCTTGAGGGCGGCACCGCTGCCGGCGGTTGTCGACGCGGGCTGCTGCTGCCCTTGCTGTTGACCGAGATAATAGGCAGCTCCAACGCTTGCCACCACCATCAGGCCTGCCACCGTCCGTGCGATCGTGGGCTTGTTCATGGTTGAGATCCTTGCAGTGAGGTGGGCTGGGCTGCAGTGGGCAACGGCATCAGGAAAGTCAGGTCCGCCCAGAGTCGGGCGGTGGCGGCTTCAAGCTTCAGACGCTCAAGCGAAATATTGAGCGCCTTGCGGCTGGCATCGGCCACGGCGGTCAGGGTGCCGGCGCCCGCGCGATAGGCAGTCAGGGCCGCCTCAGTCTGTGCCTTGGCCAGTGGCACGGTGGCGCTCCGATAGCGCTCGAGGCGCGCCTGGCTGAGCGCCAGCTCCGCCTGCTTGCCACGCAACTGGCTGATCAAGCCGCGGCGTACGACTTCGGCTTGCGCGCGTGCGGCGTCGGCCTGCGCTAGCTTTGCGGCCAGTTCCCGATCTTGGCGCTGCTTCTGGTCCCAGGGAAGCGGCAGTGAGACGTTGAGCGAAACCATGTTGGAGTAGGCTGGGCCGCGCTGGCTGTACATCAGTTCGACGCTCACATCTGGGAGCTTGTTCTCTCGTGCGACGCGGCTTTCCGCCTCTGCGACGCCCACCTGTGCCTCGGCTGCCGCCACGTCCGGCAGTTGCGCCACGCCGTCGGCGTCCAGGGTATTGAGCCAGGCCGGCGCCTCAAAGCCAGGGCGTTTTTCGGCCAAAGGAAGATCTGCGGCCTCGCCCACCCAACGGCGCAGCATTACTCTCGCCGAAGCCAGCGTCGCGCGGGCCTCGTCTTCGCGATCTTGCAGTTGCCGGAGTTCCAGTTCGGCGGCCACGATGTCCGCACGGGAACCGCGGTTGCCGCGGTAGGCAGCCTGCGCCGCATCCACCATCAGCTTGATGGACTGCGCCTGCTCGGTGAGCACGCTGTTGGCGCGTTCGGCGTACCAGCGGTCCAGCCAGGCCGTCGCGGCGCCGCGCTGCACCGTTGCGAGCGCCGCCGTACGCTGAGCCTCTGCCGACGAGGCCTCGGCTTCGAATCGCTGGGCGCGAGCCTCGCGCTTGGCCGATCGGGTGAACTCCTGCATCAGGCTGATCGAGCGCATCGTCATCGAGTCTGTGCCGAGGGAAAACCGGTCGGGGCCATTCGCCGGCACATTATTGACGCCAACCTTCAGGACCGGGTCTGGTAACTGTCGACCAGCCACGACCATCTCGATGGCGGACTGGACCGCTGAGCGGGATGTTTCGGCATCCGTCGAGCGGGAAGACGCGAGTGCAACGGCTTCCGACAAGGAGAGTGCGGCCGTGGGTTGCGCCCATCCGGGATGGGCAGCGGCGAACAGCGTAAGGGCGAGCGTCAGCCGGCACCCATGCGCGAAGAGGAAACGCAAATGCATAAAGCCTCCGCAAAGCAACGACCACCCTGAGGACCAGGTTCAGGGCACGATAGCAGGCGTTGCGTCGGAGGCTAGGTTCGGAAACAGCAGTGGAGGATGGGCAGGGGTCGAGGGGGCCCGCGCGGCACCGCGTTGGCGTAGGCCGCTCGCTGGCTGATGAATATCGGCAGCAGCGCAGGCTCAACCAGATTGACGAGCATGGGTTGGAACGCAGGGATCTGCGGACTGGGGTGGTCGGCCGACTTGGAGCCAAGCTGGCAGTGCTCCAGGCACAAGCCGTCGTGGGCAGCCGGCGCTTCAGCCTTCTGCGTCATGTCGGGACAGGACTCGGTCATGCCGGCCATGTCCGTCATACCGTCCATCGAATACCGGCTGCCCGCGCAGGCGTAGGCCGCCGTTGCCAGCTGGACTGTCAAGAAGGTGCTCAGCAGGAAAGCGGCAAGCCAAAGCCGGCGAAAGCGGGTACGCACGTGGGGGACTCGGTTTGAGCCAAATGGTAGCAGCGTTTGGGCTCTTTCGGCACATCCCGCATGTGGCGGTTTGCCGTAGATCAAGTACGGGTATGGCCCAGCAGGGGAGTGCGCCGGCGAGCCACGCAACCCAGCTCGCCGGTTCCCCAGGCTCAGTTACTTGGGTTGACCCATCATTTCGCGGCACATCCCCATCATGGCCGCGTGGTCGCGCGACTGCTGTGACTTCTGTTGCGCCTCAGTTTGTTTGGCGGCACGAGCCTTTTCGATTACATACCAGTCCGGTCCGGCGACGGCCGATAGCGAGAACGCCAGAGCGACGGCGCCCACAAACGTGTAAAGCAGGGATTTCATGATGTTGTTCCTCGCACGGGATAGGCAGCGGGCAGCGGGCCGCGTAAAGAGCGGCCGGCAGGCAACACTGCAATTGGCTAAGTCAGACAGGAGCACCGTGGCGCGGTGACGCCAGCCGCGGCAACCCGGTGGGCGGGATCGCGCTACAGACGGACGCGTTTGGGCGGGCGATCGAGGCGGGGCGGAACAACGGAGGGATACGCAAATTCCGGATGGGCGACCAAGACGCTGGTCCACGCATCCGTGGCAGAATCGGTTGCCAACGACGTGCCAGCGAAGACAGCACAAGTGGAGGACATGCAGGAAACACGAGACGGGCCGCTGGCATGCCGGTCGCCGGCACAACTGGATTGAACGGCGTAGTCATGCGGGCTGCCCGTCGCATCACTGGCTTGCGCCTCATGGACCGGCATGCCAGCCATGCCGGCGACGCAGCAGCTGTCCAATCGCCCGGCTTGAGCCCGCAGGGGCAAAGCCAGCGCCAGAAGCAGCAGCACGACCATACCCCAAAGCTGGTATAGGCTTACGCATTGGGCGCTCCGAGCCGACGCGCGGTAGCGCCATCCCAGATCTTTTTCAGTATAGATTCTCATCTTGCTCGAGCCACCGGCGGCTGCGGCATCCGGCCCGCAGAACGGGGGGACGCGAATGACAGGTAGACGTCGTCGAGCAAGCGATTGTCCCCGCCGGCCAATCGCTCCAGGGCAGCTAGCAGGTGCTCGGCCACGCCGTACTGTTGCTGATCGCATGCCCGCCGGAATACCGAAAACACGTCATCAAATAGCAATTGCGTCGCAGTGTTCATAGCTTGCCCCCCGCTTAATGCACTGTGTGGCGATGGCGCTATCGCCGCCATGCCGCCCTCATTTGCACTATGGGCCTTCCCATGGGGGTAAGGTCAAGCAGTGCTTTCGCGCGGGGGCGCGGCGAATGAGTGCAAGTTGCGGCCGCGGTACACGACCGCGTTATGACTTGGCTGAGGAGTCGAGCCAGCGATGGAGCACGCCGCCGCTCGCGGGGCAGGCATTCAAAGCCGTTCATGCGTACAGGCGTACAGGGTCGCTGCTTGCACTGAAGCGCAACACGCAGTCACGCCATGGATCCGAACCCTTTGGATAGCTGAGCGGATCAGCAATAAAACACGCATGAAAATTCCCTTCGTCACACATGGCGTTAGGACGCCGTCGCGCTGAGCGGGGCGTCTGGTGGCACGATCGGCAATTCAGCGAAGCGGTGTGCCAACGGCGATGTGGAGCCACATGGACGAAGCCGAGCACAAGCGGCGCTATACGCGCCGGGCCTTGGTGACAAAGGTCGAGTCAGCCGGCTTCGAACTTGTCGACGTCACCTCGTTCAGCCATGGCCATCTCCCGGCTGCGGCAGCGCGCCAAGCTGCCTGGCGACGCCATGGATGACGGCTTTCGCATCGGAGCAGCCTTGAATGGCGTGCTAGGCGGTGTTTGCACCATTGAGCACAGCCTGATCCGAGCCGGCCAGCGTTTTGCAGCGGGTGGCCGCGCTGCTGGTTATGGCAAAGAAGAAGGTTTGGACAACGTGAGGGACGGCGGCCGCTCACCGGTACGCAACGTCGGAGGACAAGCACGTGCAACGCACCGGCTGCCATCGGTTGCTGAGCTCAGTACGTCTGCGGCCGGAAGCCGACGCGGCACGGCGAGGCGTTGTTCCGGTATGCCTTTGCCGAGCGCCGCAACTGCATCGCATCGCGGCGCGACGCTGGGAATCTCGCGTCTCAGAAGCCCGGTTAGTTCGCCAAGCTGACGTTGGCGGACCCATTTCTGCGCCAAGCTTGGAAACGAGGCGAGGGAGCTTACATGGATGTAATTGCCGGGTAACGTCTCGGTGAGCGGTGGCTATCTACCATGGCAGTTAAGAGGTTCTGCCTCGAAACGTCAATGGAGAGCATCATGAACACCAAGAAGACCGCCATGACCGCACTGGCGTTGTCGGCCCTTTCCGTCCTGTCTTCTATGTCGCCAGCGTGGAGTTCGGACCAGACCAGAACCAATGCAGGGGACAACTGGGCACAGCACGTGCAGCGGCAAGCCGCTGAGCAAGCCGGCACGCCTGCGCCGCTCGCTGTTTCCGGCGCGACTTCCAGTGCCATGGCCGAAGCGGGGGCTGCCACCCCGTTGGGGCCGCAGGCGGCGCTCTTCGGTAGCCTAGCGTCGGCGAACACGGCCTCGCGTGCGGTGACGCTTGCCCCGGGCCTCAAGTCTGTCAACGTGGCCTCGGGCGAAACGGTCATCTTCCGCGGTGGCGCGCAGGAAGCCACCTGGACGTTCGCCGAAGTCATTCACGGCACATCCGTGGATCTTGGCGTCCTGTTCCCAGCCCTGCCCAACGCCCAGGGCGTGCGCGTCTATATCGAGCGCAGCAAGCTCTATACCGGTGGCTGAAGATCCCAGACTGTCAGGAGTGCCAACATGACAGATTTGTAATTTTGTCGTCAGGCCCTGGTCGGGTACACCTTACTACACTGTAAGTGCAGGCTCACCGAGCCACTACCGAAGCAAGGAGAAACATAATGCGTACGTTGAAGAAGACGGCCCTGGTGGCGCTGACTGTGGCAACCCTTGGTAGCGTCGCGGGCATCGCGCAAGCCGGCGTGAATTCGCCGCGTGATCCCTTTACCGCTGGGGGGCACGCGATGGGCACGCGCGATCCGTTCACCGATGGCAGCCACTCCATGGGCACGCGTGATCCGTTCACCGACGGTAGCCACGCCATGGGCACCCGTGATCCGTTCACGGACGGCAGCCACGCTGTAGGCCCGCGGGACACCTTCAGCGACGGCGCCTGACCTCGGCACCGCGCCGTTTCGCCGGGACGGATGGGTCGCCGGGTTGGGGTGCCTTGCCGTGGTGCGGGTATCGGGAATTAGCCCGATACCCGCTTGGTTCCTCAGGCGAGCGCCCGGGTGACGCAATTCCGATGGGCCAGATCTGACTGGAACAGTCCGGAGCCAGCCAGACAATGACAACGCCATGGCGGTCTGGCTCTGACCAAGGCCTAGTGGCTCGTCATCGCGCCTCAGGCGCGATTATGTTTGTCCATCGCCGGTCCACACGACGTTGCCATCTGCAACGGCTTCGTGTGGCATCTCCCGGCGCTCCCCTCAAGTGCTAATTTCAGAGCTATCTCGCGATCGCTTCGATCGGCTTCAGTCCGCTGCCAAAGCGCGCAATGCTCTCGCGATGCTCGCGTAGGCTGGAGTATGGGACGTATCGGATATTGAGCGCCGACACGCGGCTGAAGGCTGGCCGGCTTAACTGTGCGCGCACATCGCCGTCCCGATCATCCGGCGCGACCAGAAAGAGGTGCTTGTGGGCAGACTGGTCAGAACCTAGCGCCAAGTCCAGCAAGCGCACGATGCCGGAATAGATTGAGGTCGTATGTTCCACTTCAAACGCGGCCTCGACCTCAAGTGTCGTGGCGTTCAGCCAGACGGCGTCGATGAGAGGAACGGTATCGCCGCCCGCCACAAGCAGCGTCGGCGGCAAGGTGTCGAGACAACCCTTGCTCAGGGGTTCCCCGTTGTACAAGCGGCTTCGGTCGTTCGTCGCAATCCAGACTGCGAAGCCGAGCGACTTGCCGAGATCGCGCAACCAACCCTGCACCTCGGTATGGGTGGCGTCTTCGGTTTGGCCCAGTTGAATCTGCCTGGCAAGCGTGGCGGCTTGCTCGCGCACCTTAGCCAGTTCTTGCTGCCATGCTGCCACATCGCCTGCCTGTGCCTGCCGCGGTGGCAGCGGGTAGCGTTGCATGCCGAGGTCAAAGAGCAGGCCCGCGATGGCGCCAAGATCGTTGGAGAGCAGGTCCCGATAGCGCTGATTCAGTGCCAGTACCCCTTCACGCATTGCCAGATAGTGATCCCATTTGCCAAGCTTGACCGATGATCCGGTCAGTGCGTTATAGCCGTTGACAATTGCCGTGTTGAACGGCATCACCAGCGTGGGATGAATGAAATACAGCAGGTTGGCCGCCGCCGGCCCGAGCCCCTTGATGCCGAGGCTGCTGAGTTGGCGGATCGCGTTAAGGACTTCGCGTTCGCTGTCGCAGCAGTTACACGTATGGAGCAGTCTGGCAAAGGCACGTTGATTCTCGGCATGCTCATAGATGTCGGGAATGCGCAGTTTCGGCTTCCACAGGAAGGCGTGATCCGCGCCTTTGAAGATTTGCCGTTGCTCCGCGATCGAGGACACCACGGTTTCGAGGGATGAGCCGCGATACACGTTGCCGAATGTGCCGGCCTGAATTTCGTCGACGACGGCACCAATGCCGCGCCGGATCGAGCGGAAATTCTTAAGCCGCTCAGGCCAAAGAAACCAAGTTTGGTAGCAGCCGCTGGGGTCGGACTTCCAGCGCTCAATGAGGATGCGGATGGTGTCTGTCATGGTGTACTTTTTTGCGAGGCAGGTGTACCACCCTGGAGCATTTTGGCATGGCGCAATCTTCGCAACTGAACAGGCTTGACCTTCCCATGATCGGAAGGTCTATCCTGATGTTTTTCAGGCTGAGCGGACAAAGTCAATGCCGGTCAGCTTCTCGTCATGATTGTGTAAGGAGGCTGTCATGAAGGAATGCCAACAACGATCGCCGGCGGCCGGCGCGGACGCGGGTCGATACTTGACGCCGCGCTCGCGGCCTGTCTGAGGCGACTATCCGCAATATGAAACAGAACCTTGGCTTCGCGTTTATCAACATATTTGCTTTTGGGGAGAATTAATGAAACATCTCTTGACCATTGTCGGGTTCCTCACAGTCGCCGCCGGCGCGCACGCGGCCGCGCCGACGCTGACGGTGTACAAAGACCCCAACTGTGGTTGCTGTGAAGAATGGGTCAAACACGTCAACCAGGCCGGCATTCGTACCAAGGTGATCAATTCGTCCGACGTTACGGCGATGAAAAGCAAGCTCGGGGTTCCGGCCCAGCTCGGCTCCTGCCATACCGCGGTGGTCGATGGCAGCGCGCAGGTGGTGGAGGGGCATGTGCCCGCGACAGCAATCCGAGAGCTCGCTGCCAATCCGACCTTGAAAGGTGTCGCAGTGCCTGGCATGCCGGCGAACTCGCCTGGCATGGGGCGGATGGACGGCAACCTGGTGACCGTGGATTTCAGCGGCAAGCCGTTCTCGAAAGACTAGGGCCGGGGCTGGCAGTGCGGGCAGCGCTGCCAAACCAAAGATATGGAAGAATCAAACAAGTCGCGCTGGATCGTGGCGTGCCTATTGGTGGTGGGCGCAGCCGCTGCCACGGGGATTGCGCTGACGACCAAACGTTATCTGGAGACGCCGGTTACCCAGGAGAGTCCTGTTGCGCGACAACTGCGCATCGATGCGACGGACTCCTCGCGCCTCGTCCGAGGCAGGCAACTGTACGCCCAGGCCTGCGCGTCATGCCATGGCGCCAACCTGGAAGGCCAGGCCAACTGGCGCGAGCGGCTGGCGAACGGGCGTATGCCAGCGCCACCGCACGATGCGTCGGGCCACACCTGGCACCACGCCGACGCGGTGCTGTTTGCCATCACGAAGAACGGACTCGTGGCGGGCGTGACCGCACCCCAAGGCTATGTGAGCGACATGCCAGCGTTTCGCCTGTCGATGTCCGATGACGACATCCTCGCGGTGCTCGCCTATATCAAGAGCACTTGGCCGGACAAAATGGCGGCCGCGCAGCGCGAAGCGACCGATCAATATGCGAGCCCCAAGTAGGCGACGGCACCGCACGGTCGCCGCTGGGCCGAGCATGGGCCGCTGCGGCTAAACCGCGAGGCCGCCGTGCTTAAGCGTCTGCCGACGTACGACATTGCGACCGCGCGCCAGCACTGCTCGGGCATGCGCCCCGTCAGCGCTACCGCCATGGGGCAAGGGCCCGAGACGCTGCGCTGGAGCCAGCGCTTCTACCTCCACAGTGTTGCCACCGCTAGGACCTGAACCTAGTGCGTCTACCAATTCCGCCACCTGGGCAAGGTGAGCGCCCGCATTCTACACGGCGCGTCGGAATTTGCAAGGCCCGGAAGCACCGTGTCCAAAATTCATATCAGTCGGCGCAAAAACAAAAAGCCCGCACATTCGTGCGGGCTTCTCGCTTGAAACCTTCTGGTGCCCAGGAGAGGACTCGAACCTCCACAGTGTTGCCACCGCTAGGACCTGAACCTAGTGCGTCTACCAATTC
>NZ_CP170643.1:2175557-2243889 GCF_051015765.1 Cupriavidus sp. a3
ACCTCCACAGTGTTGCCACCGCTAGGACCTGAACCTAGTGCGTCTACCAATTCCGCCACCTGGGCAAGGTGAGCGCCGCATTCTACCGAAGGCGGCGGAATTTGCAAGCACGAAGTTGCAGAGCCAGGCGCGTCCGGTCAGAACGACGGCACCATCGCGCCCTTGAACTGGGCCTTCATGAACTGGCGCACGTCTTCCGACTGGTAGGCGGCAACCAGCTTCTTGACCCACGGCTTGTCCTTGTCCTGCGTGCGCACCACGATGATGTTGGCGTACGGGCTGTGGATGTCTTCCAGTGCGATCGCATCCTTGGTCGGCTGCAGGCCGGCGGCCAGCGCGTAGTTGGTGTTGATCACCGCGGCGCCGACATCGGGCAGGGCGCGCGCCAATTGCGCAGCGTCCAGTTCCACGATCTTCAGCTTCCTGGGATTCTCGGCCACGTCCAGCGGCGTGGCGTTGTTGCCATTGGTGCCGGCACCGGCCTTGAGCTTGATCACGCCCTGCGACTGCAGCAGCAGCAGCGCGCGGTTTTCATTGGACGGGTCGTTGGGCACCGCCACCTTGGCACCCTGCGGCAGGTCCTTGGGCGACTTCAGGTTCTTCGAGTAGATGCCCAGCGGCGAGATATAGGTGTAGCCGACGCTCTGCATCTTGTAGCCACGCTGCTTGACCTGGCTGTCCAGGTAGGGCTGGTGCTGGAAGCTGTTGGCATCCAGGTCGCCTGCATCCAGCGCGGCGTTGGGCTGCACGTAGTCGTTGAATTCCACGACCTTGACGTTCAGGCCGTTGCGCTTGGCGACCTTCTGTACGACTTGCCAGACTTCCGCGTCCGGACCGCTGACCGTGCCGACGCGTATGGTCTGTTCCTGGGCCGAGGCGCTGCCGGCGGCGATAAAGCCGATTGCGGAGACGGCAACCGCCAGGCGCTTGATAAGGGAGGTGCTGCGCATAGGAGTTCTGTATGTTTTGATTATGTGGCGAGAGAGACAGGTACGCCTTGGCAGGGATTGTCTACGCAGGCGAGGCCACAGATTAACGCAATTGCGCTAAAACCGCGCAACAGGAACGGATCTGGCGTCTATTTCTTTTTCATATGCTTATGAAGCCTACCTAAAGGCGAATGCCGGCATTAAATGGCGCTATGCTGGGCGCGGCGTCCTGTCACACCAGGGACGGCGCGCAGCGCGGCCGAAGGCGTCCACCGATAACGCATTTAGCAGGCGGCCTACGCCCTGCATGGGGATCGTCCAATAGTGGGACGACGTAGCCACTATCCCAAACTCACCTGGCGTAGCAGGTTCGAACCACCATCCACATCGAACGGAAATCACCACCGCCCGAACCACGCACGCAGCTAAATTGATAGCCAGCCGCTCAGGCGACGCGTTTTTTGGTTACTTTTTGTCGCTCGGACAAAAAGCGACCCGCCCAGGAGGGCGGAACCAGGCGGTTCAACGGCCGACAACATGTCACCAGCCGCGACAAGGCCAGGCTTTGATAGCGGCAAACCGGTCATTCAGCCTGCCACCACCCCATACCCCTCACCCCTCCACTCAACAAAACAAAGCCCATGCCCAAACGGATCCGACAACGTAGCCTGCCTGCCCCAGTCGAAATCCTGCGGCCAGTCCTCGATCTCGGCCCCGGCTTCCAGCGCCCGTTCGATCGCGGCTTCGAGGTCGGCCACGACAAAGTCGAGATGCACCGGCGTCCAATGCCGCCGGTAATCGCGCCGGGTATCCGAACGACTGGTAGGGCGGGTGCCGGCGGGTTTGGCGAGCAGGTAAATCGGCGTATTGCCGCCCAGCATTTCAGCGACGGTGCCATCGAACAGCCGACGCTGCAGCTTCAGCCCCAGGCCTTGCTCGTAGAAGGCGATGCCGCGCGCGAGGTCGTCGACATCGATATTGATCAGCAACTCCATGACAGCCTCCTTGCGGCGTTCCGAGTGAGAGCGGCCGCATTGTGCGCCGGCCCTCCTGACAACTGCTGTCAGGAGTGATGTTTCAGCCGGCCGCTGAAGGAGTGCCGAGACGCGGGGGTCAGCGCGGCAGCAGTTCGCGAACGACAGGATGCAATGCGTCGCCAAGCGCCACGTGGGCGTCCGCGTCAAGATGCACGCCGTCGACGGCGCTGCTCTGGATGACCGTGCCGGCATCGAACATCGGGCAATCCAGCTGCGCACAGAGTTCGGCAACCGCCTGCGGCAGGCCGGTCCATTTATGCTCGCCACCGGCAAACTTGGGCGCCAGCGGCCCGCGCGGCGTGCGGATCGGCGGCGGCACCACCACCAGTACGGATGGCACCGGCATGCCCGGTTCGATCGGTGCGCTGCGGATGGCCTGCACCAGGGCGCCGATGCCCTGGGAGGCGTGCCAGGCATTGTGCGGATGCATCGACTGGAAATCGTTGTTGCCCAGCATCAAGACCACCAGTGCCAGCGGCGAGTGGATCTCGATACGCTGCGCCAGCCCCTGCAGCCCGTTGCGTCCCGGCTTGAAGGGATCGTCCCAGACCGTGCGGCGGCCGTTCAGGCAGTCTTCGATGATGCGCACCGGCGTGCCGCGGTCGGCATTCAGCGCCAGTTCCAGGCGGCCCGGCCAGCGCACCGGGAACGGCAGCCGCTGGCGCGTGCCGGGGACGATCCCCCAGGACAGTGAATCGGCATAGACAAGGACTTGCAGCGGATCGGTGTCTGCTAGCGACGCGGCAGGCATGCGCGGTACTCCAGTCAACATGATGATCGGTCGATATCCGGCGAGAGGGCTGCCTCGGCAATGTTGCACCGCGCAGACAAAAACGTCTTCCGAACACGCGGAGACTTCATAATATCGACTTATTGAAGACAGGGAGAGAGAAGTTGCGTTTCGAGCACTTGGTGGAAATCAATGATCCCGGCAACCCCCAGCTGGATCCGCTGACACCCGACCAGCTTTGGCAAGGCCTGGTGTTGCGCGCCGAGTCGCCCGAACTGTTCGTGCTGGGCCTGGACAGTGCCGAAGTGGTGGCGCGCGGCGACAACTGGATCGACCGCGTGCTGCATTTCGGCGAGGCGTCCATCCATGACCGCGTCGTGTTCGAGCCGCGCCGCCAGGTGCGCTACGAAACCGCAGCCACTGCCGAGCACGCCGGGGGCACGCTGACCATGGTGATCGAGACCCCCGGCCCGGGCGCGCTGCTGCTGCGCTTCACCTACGACACCACCATGCCGGCCGTCGATGCCAGCGGCGACGACCGCTACGCCGAGATCGTCAAGTCCGCCTATCACGAGGCCGACCTCGACACCGTCCGCAAGATCCGCGAGATCGCCGACACCGGGCGGCTGGGGTGAGCGAGGGCCCCGTCGCGCCGGAGACGTCCGGCAAGCAGCCGGGCGGGCCGACCCGGGCGGCGCTGCGTGAGCGCTATGGCGACCGCCTGCGCTGGCTGGTGCTGATGACACTGATGCTGGGCACGGTCTCGTCGATCGTCTCGTCCACCATCATCAACGTTGCCATCCCCGACCTGAGCCGGCACTTCGTGCTGGGGCAGGAGCGCGCGCAATGGGTCGCGGCCAGCTTCATGATCGCGATGACGCTGTCGATGCTGCTGACGCCGTGGCTGCTCAACCGCTACGGGCTGCGCCGCACCTTCCTGGGGTCGCTGTTGCTGCTGGGCGCGGGCGGACTGTTCGGCGGGTTCTCGCCGACCTACGGCGTGATGATCGCCATGCGCGTGGCCGAAGGCGCCGCCGCCGGCATCATGCAGCCGCTGCCCAATATCCTGATCCTGCGTGTGTTCGAGGAGCGCGAGCAGGGCAAGGCCATCAGCATGTTCGGCTTCGGCGTGGTGCTGGCGCCGGCGCTGGGGCCGAGCCTGGGCGGCTTCCTGGTCGAGGCGTTCGGCTGGCGCTCGATCTTCTTCGTGGTGGTGCCGCTGACGCTGCTCGGCGCGGCGATGGCGCGGCGCTTCATGGCGGTGGATTCGATCATGATGGGCGAGCGCGAGCCGCTGGACTGGCGCGGCCTGGCGCTGGCCGGCGTGGCGACCGTGAGCCTGCTCAACGGCGTGGTCGAAATGCGCGAAAGCGTGGCCGCGGGCATGGCGCTGGCCGGCTTCGGCGTGCTGATGCTGGCGGCGTTCGTGCTGTGGCAGCTGCGCGCGCCCCATCCGCTGATGAACATGCGGCTGTACAGCTACCGGCAGTTCGCGGCGGGCGCGGTGGTGGCATTTATCTACGGTGCGGGCCTGTTCGGCTCGACCTACCTGCTGCCGGTCTACATGCAGATGGCGCTGGAGTACACGCCCTCGCGCGCGGGCCTGGTGCTGCTGCCGGCGGGCGTGATGCTGGCGCTGACCATCGCCGTGGCGGGCCGCTTCACGCACCGGATCTCGCCGCATGTCCAGGTATCGTTCGGGCTGGCGCTGCTGGCGCTGTCGTTCCTGCTGATGGCGCTGGGGTCGCCTTCTACGCCGTATCTGCTGCTGGTCGCGCTGGCGGTGCTGGGGCGGATCGGGCTCGGCTGCATCTTGCCGTCGCTGACGCTGGGATCGATGCGGGGCGTGGATTTCTCGCTGATCGCGCAGGGGTCGAGCTGCATCAACTTTATCCGTCAGTTGGGCGGCGCGATCGGCGTGAGCCTTGCCGGCGTGGGGCTGCAGTGGCGGCTGACGCAGCACGGCGCGGTGCTGGGCCAGGCGGGCGACGCCGCGCTGCAGGCGGCGCGCATCCGCGCCTTCGATGAGACTTTCCTGGCGGTCGGGGTGGTGATCGCCAGTGCGATCTTCGCGGCCTGGCGTATCCGCCCAAGGCCGCTGCCGGCGGGCTGAGGCCGCCGGCTGGCGTGGCGGGGCCGGCTGGCGGGGCTTAGCTGGCCGCGCCGCTGCGCAGTTCTTCCACCAGCGCGATGTACTGCTCCATCGCCTGCTCGCGCGCGGTGCCGCGCAGCGCTTCCCAGGCTTCGAACTTGTAGCGGCCGACAAAGTCGGTCATGCCCGGCTTGTCGCCGTGCGCGTCGCCTTCGCTGCCTTGCTTGAACAGGGCGTACAGGCGCAGCAGGGTCATGTTGCTGGGGCGCTCGCTCAGTTGCTTGACGTCGATCTGGGACTGGTCGAAGCGTGCCTGCAGGTCGCTCATGGGTTTCTCCGTGGGAGTTTGTGAAAGTGCTGCCGATGATAGCCGCGCCGGTGCGCCAGACCGCGCGTCTAAAACCGAAGAAGCCCTCGGTTCCGGGCGCCAGCGGCTACAATCGCGCCATGTCCTGGATTCTTGCTGTTGAAACTTCTACGGAGTGGTGCTCGGTCGCGCTCGGACGTGCCGTGGCCGGCGCCGGCATTGAGTGCCTGGTGCGCCATGAGCACACCGGCGCACGCTCCTCCGCGCGCGTGCTGCCCGCCGCCGGCGAGCTGCTGGCCGAGGCCGGCATCGCACTGGCCGATTGCGCCGCGATCGCCTTCGGCGCCGGTCCCGGCTCGTTTACCGGCCTGCGTACCGCGTGTGGCGTGGCGCAGGGACTGGCCTTCGGTGCCGGCCTGCCGGTGGTGCCGGTCAATACCTTGCTGGCTTGCGCCGAGCGCGTGCGCGCCGCCGAGCCGGCGCTGCCCGCGGATATCTCGGTGCTGGTCGCGCTTGACGCACGCATGGACGAGGCCTATGCCGGCGCCTTCGGCTGGGATGCCGCCGCGCAGGAGTGGGTGGAGCGCACGCCGATGCTGGTAAGCGCGCCGGAAACCGTGCAGCTGCCCGGTGGCGAATTCTGGCTGGCGGGCAATGCCGCCACGGTCTTCGGCGAACGCCTCGCCGGCCTGGCGCGCGCGCAGCGCGTGCTGCCGGAGGCGATGCCCCATGCGCAGCCGATGGTCGCCATCGCACTGCGCGCGCTGGCGCGTGGCGAGGCCATCGACGCCGACCGTGCCATGCCGATCTACCTGCGCGACAAGGTCGCGCAAACCGTCGCCGAACGCGAAGCCGCCGCCGCCGCGCGCGCCGCGGCCACGGCCGGGAGTGCATCGTGAGCGCCGCCTACCCGCTGGAAGAGCGTGCCGACTGGCCGGCCGTGCCCGCCATGCCGCCGCTGCCGCCGGGCTTTGCGCTGGGCCGGATGAGCGCGCTCGACCTGGAGGCGGTGGCCGGGATCGAGGCGCGCGCCTACAGCCATCCGTGGACGCGCGGCAATTTCGAGAACTCGGTCAAGGCCGGGCATCTCGGCCTGACGCTGCGCGATCCCGCCGGCACGCTGGTGGCCTATGCCGTGCTGATGCCGGTGGTCGACGAGATGCACCTGCTCAATATCACCGTCGACCCGCCGCGCCAACGCCAGGGGCTGGGGCGGCTGATGCTGTCGATCGTGCTGGCGACCTCGCACGCGCATCGCATCCATACCATGCTGCTGGAGGTGCGCCCGTCCAATGCCGGCGCGATCGCGCTGTACCAGGCCGCCGGGTTTGCCGAGATCGGCCGCCGCAAAGGCTATTACCCGGCGCTGGGCCGGAACCGCGAAGACGCGCTGGTGCTGCGCCGGAGCTGGCCTGACAAGGTGGCCGGGAAGTCCAGGGAAGGCGGGGAGGGCCGCGCATGAGCCGCCGCGCGCGTTTCCTCGAGGCATTGGGCATCACGGCCGAATGGCTGCCGCGGGCACGCGCTGACGCGCCGCAGGCGGTCGTGGTGTCCGAAGCCGTTGCGCTTGCCGTGCCCGTTGCCGAGGCCATTGCCGAGGCCATTGCCGAGCCTGTCACGGTGGCCGCGCCGGCCGTTGCGCCCCTCGTGGAAGCCGCGCCTGCGCTCGAAATGGCTACCCCGGTGGTGCCTGCCGTCCCCGTGGCGGCGCCTGTCTCGCGTGCGCCAGCCGAGCCCTCGCTGGTACCGGCCGGCCCCGAACCCGACTCGGCGCAGGCCGCGCGCGAGGCTGCCATCGCCGCCATGGCATGGCCCGCGCTGGATGCCGCCGTGGCCGGCTGCACCGCTTGCGGACTGTGCCAGACCCGCACCAATACCGTCTTCGGCGTCGGCGACCGGCAGGCGGAATGGATGCTGGTAGGCGAGGCCCCGGGCGAGAACGAAGACCTGCAGGGCGAGCCTTTCGTCGGCCAGGCCGGCAAGCTGCTCGACAATATGCTGGGCGCGCTCGGCCTGGCGCGCGGGCGCAACGTCTTTATCGCCAACGTGCTCAAGTGCCGCCCGCCGGGCAACCGCAACCCCGAGCCGGCCGAGGTGGCGCAGTGCGAGCCCTTCCTGCGCCGGCAGATCGCGCTGGTTCGCCCGAAGGTGATCGTGGTGCTGGGCCGCTTCGCCGCGCAGTCGCTGCTGCGCACCACCACGCCGATCGGCAAGCTGCGCGGCACCGTGCATACCTATGAAGGCATCCCCGTGGTGGTGACTTACCACCCGGCCTACCTGCTGCGCACGCTGACCGACAAGGCGCGCGCATGGGAAGACCTGTGCCTGGCCCGCGAGGTACATGACCGTGCGGGAGCTGGGGCCTGACCTCTCGCTGCATCGCGGCGGCGACGGCAACCTGCCGCCGGAGCCGCCGCTGTGGCGCCGCGCCTTGTCGCCGCGCACGCGCGACCTGGCCTGGACCACGCTGTCGCCGCCGCTGCTGTCCGCGGTAGCGGGCGCCGCTGCGGCGCGCTGGCCCGCCGGTACGCTGGCGGCGTGGCGGCACTGGCTGGAAGCCGCCGACCCGGCGGCGCTGCCGGCCACCATCGACGAACTGGCCGCCGGCCATGCCGCCTTTCCTTCCGATCCCGCTCCCGGCTCCGCCGCCGCGCTGCAGCCGCAGGATCCCGCCAGCCGCAGCCTGCGGCTGGGGCGCCATGCCGAACGGCTGCTGCATTTCGCGCTGCGCCGGATGGAGGGGCTGACGCTGCTGGCGGCCAACGTCCCGGTACGGCGCGCCGGTGCGCATGGCATCCGCACGCTGGGCGAGCTGGACTTCGTCTGGCGCGAGCAGGCCTCCGGCGACGTGGTCCATTGGGAAATGGCCGCCAAGTTCTACCTGATGGCAGGCGCCGTGGCGGCGCCGACCCTGCTCGATTTCGTCGGGCCCAACATGGTCGACCGGCTCGGCGACAAGCTCGGGCATGTAGTCGGGCGCCAGCTGCCGCTCGGGCGCACGCCGGAAGCGCGCGCGCTGCTCGGCCATGTGGTCGACCGCAGCGAAGTCTACCTGCTGGGCTGGCTGTTCTACCCGGACGGGCAAGTGCCGGCGGGACTCGACCAGCTGGGCATCGCGCCGGACCACCTGCAAGGCTGGTGGTCGACGCTCGACGGCTGGCGTGCGCGCGCGGCGGCGCGGCCGGGCCTGCGCTGGTGCCGGCTGCCACGTTCGGAATGGTTGTCGGGGGCGCTGGTGCCTGCCAGCGGCACGGAGGAGGTCGACGCCCTGTACGCCACGCTGGCGCAGCGCTTTGCCGACCCGCGCCACGACCACGGCTGGCGCCGCGAAGCGCCGGTGATGCTGTGCGAGCTGGAGCTGGCCGGCCACGGCTGGTGGCGCGAATGCTCGCGCGGGTTCGTGGTGCCGCCGGGATGGGAGGCGCGCGCCATGGCGCGGGCGGCGGAGCCGACCCGGCAGGGCGCGCAGGCGCTGGCCGACGGACCCTGAACGGGGCGCCGGCCTGGGGAGGTCAGGAGGTCAGTGGTGCTTGTCCTCGCCGATCATCGCCAGCGAGTTGAAGGCGCGCATGTTGTACTTGTGCAGCTTGATCACCAGCATCATGGTCACGCAGATGAACAGGCCCAGCGCGATGATGACCACGCCGATCGGCACGTTCAGCTTGATCAGCAGCGCGTACAGGCACAGCATCAGCAGCACCGATACATTCTCATTGAAGTTCTGCACCGCGATCGAGTGGCCCGCCGACAGCAGCACGTGGCCGCGATGCTGCAGCAGCGCGTTCATCGGCACCACGAAGTAGCCCGACATCGCGCCCACCAGCATCAGGAACACGTAGGCGATGGCCATGTACAGCGGCATGTTCATGCCCAGGATGCTCAGCGTCACCTGGGGCATGGCGTCCTTGGTGTAGAAAGCCATGATCATCACGGTCGCGCCCATCGCCACACCGAACGGCAGCACCGACAGCGACTTGCGTAGCGGAATGCGCGCGGCGGCGGCGATTGCGCCCACGGCCACGCCGACGGCCACTACCGCCTGCAGCAGTGCGCCCTGCGACAGGTTCAGGCCCAGCGACTTCTCCGCCCACTTCAGCACGATGAACTGCAGCGTCGCGCCCACGCCCCAGAACAGGGTCGTAACCGCCAGCGAGATCTGGCCCAGCTTGTCGCGCCACAGCGCCAGGAAGCAGTCGCCGAATTCGGCGATCAGCTTGATCGGGTTCTTTTCCTGCTGCGGATAGCGGGCGCCGGTATCGGGAATGAACAGGTTGAACACCGACGCGATCACGTAGAACAGCATGATCACGACCATCGCGGCCTCGGCCGGCGTGTCGATGCCGGTGTCGATGAAGGGCAGGTCGAGCCGCATCAGGATGTCCGACACATGCACGGAAATCAGCGCGCCCCCCACCACGGTGCCCAGGATGATCGAGCCCACGGTCAGCCCCTCGATCCAGCCGTTGGCCAGCACCAGTTTCTCCGGCGGCAGCAGCTCGGTCAGGATGCCGTACTTGGCCGGGGAATAGGCCGCCGCGCCGAAGCCCACCACGCCGTAGGCGAGCAGCGGGTGGAAGCCGAACATCATGATCGCGCAGCCGACCACCTTGATGGCATTGGTGATGAGCATCACCCGCCCCTTGGGCATCGAGTCGGCAAAGGCGCCGACGAAGGCGGCGAGGATGACGTAGGAGAGAACGAAGAACAGCTTGAGCAGCGGGGTCATCCACTGCGGTGAATGCAATTCGGTGAGAAGGGCGATGGCGGCGATCAGCAACGCATTGTCGGCCAGCGACGAAAAAAATTGCGCGGCCATGATGGTGTAAAAACCCTTCTTCATGCTTTCGACTTTGTCTCCATCGCGGACTTCCGTCACGCCGGTCAGGGCGGCACCGGCTGGGGAGGCTATGGTTTGCAGGGAACCTTGCGCCGCGGCCGTGTCGAATTGTCTTTGTTGCACTGCGCTGCGGCGCCGTGCGGTTTGCCTGACAGTCATTGACATAATGCTTCGCTTTTAGAACATGGCCGGAGCGTCCGGCTTTATATCACGAAAACATGACATTCCCGAACCCCGGCAAGGTGCCTTTTTGACTGCAAATTGCCGCGCCGATTCCCCAATGACCCCCGGCAGCGGCTCCCGGATGTGTTCAAATAACGGCTGCGATCCCGGCCAGACGACGGGTGTACCGCTGACTGGTGCAGCGGCAAGACAATATCGCAGCCGGACGCCCACGTGACCAGGCAAACGCAAATTTCCCATGGCCGCTCACCTTAGCGCGACATGCCCGCAATATGAATGAAGCAATTCGCATCTACGTGCCGTCGCCCACTGACAGGTGACCCTCGCGCCATTAAAGCTGAGACAGAGCCGTCCTTCCAGTCCCCGCAGTGACGTGAGCGATGCGCCACCGCGCTGCCCGCACTGCCTGATTCCCGAGATGTGACTCCATGCCAAGACCCATCCACGCCGTCATCCACCAACCCGCCCTGGCCAACAACCTCGACGTCGTCCGCCGCAGCGCCCCCGCTTCGCGCATCTGGGCCGTCGTCAAGGCCAATGCCTACGGCCACGGCATCCGCCGCGTCTTTGCCGCGCTGCGCGGCGCCGACGGCTTTGGCCTGCTGGACCTGAATGAAGCCGTGCTGCTGCGCGACCTGGGCTGGCAGGGCCCCATTTTGCTGCTGGAGGGCTTTTTCCAGCCGCAGGACATCGCCCTGATCGAGCAATACCGCCTGACCACCGCGATCCACTGCGACGAACAGCTGCGCATGCTGGAAAGCGCGCGCCCCAGGGGCCCGCTGGCGATCCAGCTCAAGCTGAACACCGGCATGAACCGGCTCGGCTTCCATCCAGCCCAGTATCGCGCCGCCTGGGAGCGCGCCCGCGCCATGCCCTGCGTAGGCAGTATCGTCCATATGACGCATTTTTCCGATGCGGATAGTCCCCGAGGCATCGCCCACCAGGTCGAGGCCTTCGACGCCGCCACCGCCAACCTGCCGGGCGAGGCGAGCCTGTCGAACTCGGCCGCGGTGCTGTGGCATCCGCAGGCGCACCGGGCCTGGGTGCGTCCCGGCATTATCCTGTACGGCGCCTCGCCGACCGGCCGCGATGCCGATATCGCCGGCACCGGCCTGCAGCCGGCCATGTCGCTGCACAGCGAGCTGATCTCGGTGCAGGACCTGCAGCCGGGCGAGACGGTGGGTTATGGCTCCTTGTTTACCGCCGACCGCCCGATGCGCATCGGCGTGGTCGCCTGCGGCTATGCCGACGGCTACCCGCGCCATGCCTCCGGCTGGGGCGCGCAGCGCGCGCCGGTGCTGGTCGACGGCGTGCGTACGGAACTGGTCGGCCGTGTCTCGATGGACATGCTGTGCGTGGACCTGACGCCGTGCCCGAAGGCGCGGGTCGGCAGCCCGGTGACGCTGTGGGGCCAGGGCCTGCCGATCGACGAGGTGGCACAGGCCAGCGGCACGGTCGGCTACGAGCTGATGTGCGCGCTGGCGCCGCGCGTGCCGACCACGGTGGCAACCATCACGGCATCCGACAGCGCCGCGCCGGCCGTGGTGTAGAAGGTTGCAAACGAGAGGTTGCAAACGAGAGCTGGCGGCAGCGCCTGCCGCCGGCTAGTGTGAGGGCCGGGCCACTTCTGCGCCCGGCCTGTTCTTTCCCGCAAGGATTTTCCGTTGGCCAAGACCAAGACCGTCTACACCTGTACCGAATGCGGCGGCACCGCGCCGCGCTGGGCCGGCCAGTGCCCGCATTGCCAGCAATGGAACACGCTGGTGGAAACGGTGGCCGAGACGGCCGCGTCCAAGCGCTTCCAGCCGCTGGCGGCATCGGCCATGGTGCGCAAGCTGTCCGAGATCGAGGCCGCGGACGTGCCGCGCTTCTCCAGCGGCATCGACGAGTTCGACCGCGTGCTGGGCGGCGGACTGGTGGCGGGCGGCGTGGTGCTGATCGGCGGCGATCCCGGTATCGGCAAGTCCACGCTGCTGCTGCAGGCGCTGGCCAACCTGGCCGGGCAGCGCCGCGTGCTCTATGTCAGCGGCGAGGAATCGGGCGCGCAGATCGCCCTGCGCGCGCAGCGGCTGGGCGTGGAAAGCCCGGCGCTGGGGCTGCTCGCCGAAATCCAGCTAGAGAAGATCCAGGCCACGCTCGAAGCCGAGAAGCCGGAAGTGGCGGTGATCGACTCGATCCAGACGCTGTACTCGGAGGCGCTGACGTCGGCGCCGGGCTCGGTCGCGCAGGTGCGCGAGTGCGCGGCGCAGCTCACGCGCATCGCCAAGAGCAGCGGCATCACCATCATCCTGGTCGGCCACGTCACCAAGGAAGGCAGCCTGGCCGGGCCGCGCGTGCTGGAGCATATCGTCGACACGGTGCTGTACTTCGAGGGCGATACGCATTCTTCGCACCGGCTGATCCGCGCCTTCAAGAACCGCTTCGGCGCGGTCAACGAGCTGGGCGTGTTCGCCATGACCGAGCGCGGGCTGCGTGGCATCAGCAACCCCTCGGCGCTGTTCCTGTCGCAGCATGAAGAGACCGTGCCCGGCTCGTGCGTGCTGGTGACGCAGGAAGGCACGCGCCCGCTGCTGGTGGAGATCCAGGCGCTGGTCGACACCGCCCACGTGCCCAACCCGCGCCGGCTGGCGGTGGGCCTGGAGCAGAACCGGCTGGCGCTGCTGCTGGCGGTGCTGCACCGGCATGCGGGCATTGCCTGCTTCGACCAGGATGTGTTCCTGAACGCGGTAGGCGGGGTCAAGATCACCGAGCCGGCCGCCGACCTGGCGGTGCTGCTGTCGATCCATTCGTCGATGCGCAACAAGCCGCTGCCGCGCGGGCTGGTGGTCTTTGGCGAAGTCGGCCTGGCCGGCGAAATCCGGCCCAGCCCGCGCGGCCAGGAACGGCTGAAGGAAGCGGCCAAGCTGGGGTTCACGCTGGCCGTGATCCCCAAGGCCAATGCGCCCAAGCAGAAGATCGACGGCCTGGAAGTGATCGCGGTGGAGCGCATCGAGCAGGCAATCGACCGGGTGCGCCACCTGGACTGAGGCATGGGCGCCGGCGGCTTGCTTATGGAAACTCGCGCAGGCGTTGCGCAGCCGATGTGGCGTCCAAGGCGGGGGCGGAAAAATCGGTAATAATGCGCAGCAATGCCGCGCCCCCGAACTAAACACACCTGACGGCACCCGTTTGCCGGATCACCCCGGATCACCCCGGATCACCATTTATCACCGCTATGCAAGCCAATTCCCGCGCCTATTTCCTGCTGATCGCCCTGGTTTCCTTCGGCCTGGTCGGCGTTGCGCTCTACCTGCAGTTTGAAAAGGGCTACCAGCCCTGTCCGCTTTGCGTGATGCAGCGCTTTGCGTTTATCGGCATCGGCATCTTCTCGCTGCTCGCCGTGGTGGCGCAGAACACGCGCTCTTTGTGGCAGGGCCTGGGCATGCTGTCCGGCATCGCCGGCATTGCCGTGGCGGTGTATCACGTGTCGCTGTTGCTCAACCCGAAGGCGACCTGCGGCATCGATCCGCTGGAGAACTGGGTCAACGCGCTGCCGACCGCCAAGGTGCTGCCGCAGGTGTTCTACGCCGATGGCCTGTGCGCGGCGCCGCTGCCGCCGGTGCTGGGCCTGTCGGTGCCGGCGTGGTCGCTGATCTGGCTGTTTGTCCTGACGCTGACGCTGGCGGTGGGGTTGATCCGGCGGGAGAAGAATTTCCGTTGAGTGGTAAGGGCAAACAAAAACCGGCCTAAGGCGCTGCGCTAAGGCGCCGTTTTTTTACTGCGGGAAGGTTGAAGTCCAGCGGGTTTGCTGCCCTCTCCCACTTCGCGGGAGAGGGCAGCGTCCGCAAGGGGTGTAAGGCTATGCAGGCGCTGTTGGCGTTGAGGGGCTCCTCACGCAATCTGCTCGATTTGCTCCTGTAACTCCAGCCACTTCTCTTCCAGCGTCTCCAGCTCGCCATTGACCTCGCCCTGGCGCTTCAGCATCTCCATCAGCTTCGCCTTGCTGGCTTCGGCATAGCTCGATTCATCGGCCATGAATCGGTCGATCTCCTCCTTGGCGGTTTGCAGCACTGCCATCCGCTTCTCGACCTTCTCCAGCTCCTTCGTCAGCGGCTTGCGCAGCGCCGACAGGCGCTGGCGCTCGTCGGCCTCGGCGCGGCGCTGGTCCTTGCGGTTGATCGTGGCGGCGCCATCGCCGCCATTCTCTGCCAGGTGCGCGGCCGCGGCGGCGTTGCGCTTGGCGGCGGCCTGCTGCAGCAGCCAGTCGCGGTAGTCGTCCAGGTCGCCGTCGAAAGGCTTGATGGTGCCGTCGGCAACCAGCATGAACTGGTCGGCGGTGGCGCGCAGCAGGTGGCGGTCGTGCGAGACCAGGATCAGCGTGCCTTCGAACTGCGCCAGCGCCATGGTCAACGCCTCGCGGGTATCGAGGTCGAGGTGGTTGGTCGGTTCGTCGAGCAGCAGCAGGTTGGGCTTCTGCCAGACGATCAGCGACAGCGCCAGCCGCGCCTTTTCGCCGCCGGAGAAAGGCTCGATCGGCGAGGTGGCCATGTCGCCGCGGAAATTGAAGCTGCCGAGGAAGTCGCGCAGCTCCTGCTCGCGCACGTCGGGCGCGAGCCGCGCGAGGTGCTGCAGCGGCGAGTCGTGGTCGCGCAGCGTCTCGAGCTGGTGCTGGGCGAAGTAGCCGATCTGCAGGCCCTTGCCCAGGCGCAGCGTGCCGGTCAGCGGATCCTGCGTGCCGGCCAGCGTCTTGACCAGCGTCGACTTGCCCTGGCCGTTGGCGCCCAGCAGGCCGATGCGCTGGCCGTTCTGGATCGACAGCGCCAGGTTGTGCAGGATGGTGACCGGCGGCTCGGCCTCGGCGTAGCCGCAATCGACGCCGTCGAGCACCATCATCGGATTGGGCGCGGCGTCGGGCTCGCGGAATTCAAAGGCAAAGCCGGCGGCGACGTGCACCGGCGCGAGCCGCTCCATCTTCTCCAGCGCCTTGACGCGGCTCTGCGCCTGGCGCGCCTTGGTCGCCTTGGCCTTGAAACGCGTAATGAACGACTCCAGGTGCGCGATTTCCTTCTGCTGGCGCACATAGGCGGACTGTTGCTGCGCCATCTGCTGCAGCCGCAGGGTCTCGAACAGCGTGTAGTTGCCGCCGTAGCGGCGCACCTGCTGGTTCTCGATATGCACGGTGACGTTGCAGATCGCATCGAGGAATTCGCGGTCGTGCGAAATCATCACCAGCGTGCCTGGGTAGCGCGCCAGCCAGTCTTCCAGCCAGACGATGGCGTCCAGGTCCAGGTGGTTGGTCGGCTCGTCGAGCAGCAGCAGGTCGGAGGGGCACATCAGCGCCTGCGCCAGGTTCAGGCGCATGCGCCAGCCGCCGGAGAACGACGATACCGGCTGCGTGACCTGGGGCAGCGTAAAGCCGAGGCCGAGCAGCAGCGCCTCGGCGCGCGCGGGGGCGGTGTAGCCGTCGGCGTCGGCATAAGCGGCGTGGGCTTCGCCTTCGGCGGTGCCGTCGCCGCTGGCCTGCGCGGCCGTGATGGCGGCTTCGATCTCGCGCAGCCGGGTGTCGCCGTCGATCACGTACTCGACCGCGCTGCGGCTGACCGCCGGCGTTTCCTGCGCCACATGCGCCACGCGCCATTGGGCCGGCACGCTGACATCCCCGCCGTCCGGATGCAATTCGCCGCGCAGCAGCGCGAACAGCGTCGACTTGCCGCTGCCGTTGGCGCCGACTAGGCCCACGCGCTCGCCCGGGTTGAGCGTCACGCTGGTGTGGTCGAACAGCACCTTGGTGCCGCGCTGGAGGACAAGCTGGTCGATTCGGATCACGTGCGGGGAAACTTCTGAACGGGGTACTGGCAACTACGCGGAAAAGCCGGCCAAGGCGGGTTGGCGGCGCTGGCCGGCATTGTAGCGTTTCCAGTGCGGGGCATGCCCGCGAATGGCGAAACACCAGAAATGCCAGGGCATTGCGCACCGCCCCGGTGCCCCGCATGGCGGCGGCTCCTAGGGATTACCCTCGAACTGCGAAAACTCTATTTTCTTTGTGGGTGGGTTGCGTGTAAATTCATTTTCATTCGTTTTTCAGGATGTAACCGGCAGCGTCGCCCATGCGCATGCCGTCCCGACCCGACATGACCCAAGGCCATTCGATCTCCGACCGCATCGCGCGCAGCCTGCCCACGCTGACGCCGGCGCACCGCCGCATGGCGGAATACGTGCTGGCCAACCTGTTCCGCGCGGCCACGATGCGCATCGACGAGTTTGCCGCGGCGGTGGACGTGTCGGTGGCCACCGCCAACCGCTTCGCGCGGGCGCTGGGCTTCGACGGCTATCCGCAATTCCGTACCGAGCTGGTGCGCGGCTTTGAGGCCACGCTGGCGCCGGTCGAGCGGCTGCGCAGCGAACTGGAGCGGCCCGCCACCGTGGCCGAAGTGTTCGCCGCCTCGCTCGAGGATGCGGCCGCCAATGCCGAAGCCACCCGGCGCGGCATCGACGCGCAGGCGTGCGAGCGCGCGGTCGCGGCGATCCTGGGTGCGCAGCGCGTCTACGTGGCGGGCTTCGGCGCCAGCGGCTTCCTGGCCGGCCTGCTGCAGCACGGGCTGGAATTGCATTGCCGCATGGTGACCTCGGTCGCCGGCGCCGGCGGCGCCTCGCACGCGGCGCGCCAGCTGTTCAAGCTGCAGCCGAGCGACCTGCTGATCGTGATTGCCTTCCCGCGCTATGTGACCGACAGCATCGAACTGGCGGAGCGCGTCAAGGCGCACGGCGGCCGGGTGCTGGCGCTGACCGACGGGCCGACCTCGCCGCTGGCGCCGCTGGCCGATATCGCGCTGTACGCGCAGGCCGCCAACCGGCTCTCGGCCAACTCCGACGCGACCGTGCTGGCGCTGATCGAAGCGCTGTGCGGCGCGGTCGCGCATCGCGCCGAGCGGCCGGTCAAGGCCGCCGCCGAAATGACCGAATTCCTGCTGCCGTGGCTCTATGGCGCGCCAGGCGCGGACCGCGCCGGCCGTGCCGGGCCAGCCGAGCCGCAGGCTACCGAAGAGCAGGCGGCGGGCACCACGCGCCGCCGCGCCTCCAACCTCAAGAAGCCCTGAGCTATCCCATGCAACAAGCAGTCATTGCCATCCACGGCGGCGCCGGCACCATCACCCGCGAGGCGATGGATCCCGCGCGCGAACGCGAATACACGGAAGCGCTGGAACACGTGCTGCGGGCCGGCCAGCGCATCCTGGCCAACGGCGGCAGCGCGCTCGACGCGGTGACCGAAGCCGTGCGCCTGCTGGAGGAATGTCCGCTGTTCAACGCGGGCAAGGGCGCCGTGCTGACCCACGCCGGCACCTATGAACTCGACGCGGCCGTGATGGACGGCGCCACCCGCGATGCCGGCGCGGTCGCCTGCGTCACGCGGCTGCGCAATCCGGTGCTGGCGGCGCGCGCGGTGCTCGACCACAGCGAGCATGTGCTGTTTGCCGGCACAGGCGCCGAAGAATTCGCCGCCGCCCAGGGGCTGGAGCTGGTGGAGCAGGACTACTACTTCACGCAGGCACGCCATGAGCAATGGCAGCGCGCCCGCGGTACCGCCGGCATGGCGCTGCTCGACCATGATGCCGCCGCACTGGCGGCACGCAACAACCCGGCCGACCCGATCGACCCCGACAGCAAGTTCGGCACCGTCGGCGCGGTGGCATGCGACAGCCGTGGCAACCTCGCCGCGGCAACTTCCACCGGCGGCGTGACCAACAAGCGGGTGGGGCGCGTCGGCGATACCCCCGTGATCGGTGCGGGCTGCTATGCCGACGACGTGGTGGCGGTGTCGGCCACCGGCACCGGCGAGATGTTTATCCGCACCGTGGCCGCTCACGATGTCTCGGCGCAGATGCGCTATGCCGGCCTGCCGCTGGAGGAATCGGCACGGCGCGTGGTGATGGAAAAGCTGGTCGCCATCGAAGGCCGCGGCGGCCTGATTGCGGTAGACCGCGACGGCAACGTCACGCTGCCGTTCAACACCGAAGGCATGTACCGCGGCTTTGCCCGCGTGGGCGAGGCCGTCAGCGTCTCGATCTACGGCTGACCCGCGCCGCACCGGCAAGTCTCAGCACTCGCAGCAAACAAGGAGTACCTAGTGGCCACTACCCCTGCGCAATCGCGCGCTTCCGCCTCCGGCATCATCCTGCCGCCCGAGCGCGTCGTCTCGGTCGACGGCCTGAGCGTGCGCTTTGCCACGTCCGAACGTACCGTCGAGGCCGTGCGCAACCTGTCGTTCCATGTCGACCGCGGCGAGACGCTGGCGGTGGTGGGCGAGTCGGGCTCGGGCAAGTCGGTCACGTCGCTGGCGCTGATGCGGCTGGTCGAGCATGGCGGCGGCAAGATCGCCAGCGGCAGCATGCTGCTGCGCCGGCGCGGCGGCGAGGTGATCGACCTGGCGCGCGCGGATAACGCGACCCTGCGCAGCGTGCGCGGCGCCGACGTGGCGATGATCTTCCAGGAGCCGATGACCTCGCTCAACCCGGTGTTCCCGGTGGGCGAGCAGATCGCCGAATCGATCCGGCTGCACCAGGGCAAGAGCCGCGCCGCGGCGCGCGCCGAAGCGCTGCGCATGCTGGAGCTGGTGCGCATCCCCGAGGCGCGCCGCGTGCTGGAGCGCTATCCGCACCAGCTCTCCGGCGGCATGCGCCAGCGCGTGATGATCGCGATGGCGCTGTCATGCAAGCCGGCGCTGCTGATCGCCGACGAGCCCACTACCGCGCTGGACGTGACCATCCAGGCCGAGATCCTGCAACTGGTGCGCAGCCTGCAGGCCGAGATGCACATGGGCGTGGTCTTCATCACCCACGACATGGGTGTGGTGGCCGAGGTGGCCGATCGCGTGCTGGTGATGTACCGCGGCGAGAAGGTGGAAGAGGGAAGTTCCGACGACGTGTTCCGCGCGCCGGCGCATCCGTACACGCGCGCACTGCTGTCGGCCGTGCCGCGCCTGGGCGCCATGAGCGGCACCGACCTCCCGGCCAAGTTCCCGCTGCTGCGGCTGGACAGCGCCAGGGCGGAGCAGGCCGCGCCGCAGGACACGGTCAAGCCCGGCATCGCGCCGATCCTGCGCGTGCAGGACCTGGTCACGCGTTTCGACGTGCCCGGCGGCCTGTTCGGCCGTGTCACGCGCCGCGTGCATGCGGTGGAGAAGGTCAGCTTCGATCTCTACCCCGGCGAAACGCTGGCACTGGTGGGCGAGTCCGGCTGCGGCAAGTCCACCACGGGGCGTTCGCTGCTGCGCCTGGTGGAAAGCCAGAGCGGCACCATCGAGTTCAACGGCCAGAACATCAGCAAGCTGGAAGGGCCGGCGCTGCAGACGCTGCGCCGCAATATCCAGTTCATCTTCCAGGACCCGTTCGCGTCGCTCGATCCGCGCGTGCCGGTGGGCTATTCGATCATGGAGCCGCTGCTGGTGCACAAGGCGGCCAGCGGCAAGGAGGCCGAGCAGCGCGTGGCCTGGCTGCTCGACAAGGTGGGGCTGGATCCGTCGCACGCGGCGCGCTATCCGCACGAGTTCTCCGGCGGCCAGCGCCAGCGCATCTGCATTGCGCGCGCGCTGGCGCTGAACCCCAAGGTGGTGGTGGCCGACGAGTCGGTGTCGGCGCTGGACGTGTCGATCCAGGCGCAGATCGTCAACCTGATGCTCGACCTGCAGCGCGAGCTGGGCATCGCCTTCCTGTTTATCTCGCACGACATGGCGGTGGTCGAACGCGTCAGCCACCGCGTGGCGGTGATGTACCTGGGCCAGATCGTCGAGATCGGCCCGCGCCGCGCGATCTTCGAGAACCCGCAGCACCCGTACACGCGCAAGCTGATGTCGGCGGTGCCGATCGCCGATCCGGCGCGGCGCCACCTGCGGCGCGAGCCGCTGAACGATGAGATTCCCAGCCCGATCCGCGCGGTCGGCGACGAGCCGGTGGTGCAGCCGCTGGTGCAGGTCGCCGGCAGCGGCGCGCTTGGCCACTATGTCGCCCGGCATGCCGTCGGCGGCGCCTATTGAAGTCCTGGAAATAACGAAGCTACCAAGGAGAATCGACGATGTCTGCACGTATGGTTTCGCCCCGATGGATGGCCGGCGCCTTTGCCGCCGGCACGCTCGGCATGCTGGCCGCCGCGCCGGCCTTCGCGGCCAAGGATGCGGTGATGGCGGTGTATTCCACCTTCACCACGCTGGACCCGTACGACGCCAACGACACGCTGTCGCAGGCAGCCAGCAAGTCCTTCTACCAGGGCCTGTTCGGCATGGACAAGGACATGAAGCTGGTCAACGTGCTGGCCGACAGCTATGACGTCAGCAAGGATGGCCTGGTCTACACCATCAAGCTGAAGAAGGGCATCAAGTTCCACGACGGCACTACCTTCGATGCCGCCGCCGTCAAGGCCAACCTGGACCGCGTCACCAACCCGGCCAACAAGCTCAAGCGCTATACGCTGTTCAACCGTGTCGCCAAGACCGACGTGGTCGATGCCAATACCGTCAAGGTCACGCTGAAGGAGCCGTTCTCGCCGTTCATCAACGTGCTGGGGCATCCGTCGGCGGTGATGATCTCGCCGGCCGCGCTGCAGAAGTACGGCAAGGAAATTGCCTTCCATCCGGTCGGCACCGGCCCGTTCGAGTTCGTCGAATGGAAGCAACCCGATCACCTGAAGGGCAAGAAGTTCGCCGGCTACTGGAAGACCGGCTACCCGAAGATCGATTCCATCACCTGGAAGCCGGTGGTCGACAACAACACCCGCGCCGCCATCATGCAGACCGGCGAGGCGGACTTTGCCTTCAGCATCCCGTTCGAGCAGGCCGCGGTGCTGAAGAGCAGCGCCAAGGTCGATCTGATCTCGTCGCCGTCGATCATCCAGCGCTACCTGAGCCTGAATACCACGGTCAAGCCGTTCAACGACCCGAAGGTGCGCCAGGCCATCAACTACGCCATCAACAAGGACGCACTCGCCAAGGTGGCGTTCGCCGGCTATGCCGTGCCGGCCGAAGGCGTGGTGCCCCCGGGCGTGGACTTTGCCGAGAAGCTGGGCCCGTGGCCGTATGACCCGGCCAAGGCGCGCGCGCTGCTGAAGGAAGCCGGCTACCCGAACGGCTTCGAGACCACGCTGTGGTCGGCGTACAACCACACCACCGCGCAGAAGGTGATCCAGTTCGTGCAGCAGCAGCTGCAGCAGGTCGGCATCAAGGCGCAGGTGCAGGCGCTGGAAGCGGGCCAGCGCGTCGAAAAGGTCGAGAGCGTGCAGAAGCCGGAAGACGCCGGCGTGCGCATCTACTACGTGGGCTGGTCGTCGTCGACCGGTGAATCGGACTGGGCGCTGCGTCCGCTGCTGGCTTCCGAGTCGATGCCGCCCAAGCTGCTGAACACCGCCTACTACAAGAACGACCAGGTCGATGCGGATATCGCCGGCGCGCTGCGCACCACCGACCGCAGCGAGAAGGCCCGCCTGTACAAGGACGCCCAGGAACGCATCTGGAAGGATGCGCCGTGGGCCTTCCTGGTGACGGAGAAGGTGCTGTTCGCGCGCAGCAAGCGGCTGACCGGGGCGTATGTGATGCCGGACGGGTCGTTTAATTTTGATGAGATTGATATCAAGCAGTGAGGGGTGTGAGGGCAGGCGCTTGCAGCACCGCGAAGCCGCGCTCTGCCACAACCCACCCAACCTAGCAGTAAAGCAGTAAGCCGATGGTGGCCGCCTGCCCGCGTCGCGGGGTCGCAGGCAGGCGGCCTGCGGCCTTTCTTCATGGTGTGCAATGCTGAACTACTTCCTCAAACGAGTGCTGGGCGTGATCCCCACGCTGCTGATCGTGGCAGTGCTGGTGTTCCTGTTCGTCCACCTGCTGCCGGGCGATCCCGCGCGGCTGGCGGCGGGCCCCGAGGCCGACTCGGCTACGGTCGAGCTGGTGCGCAAGGACCTGGGCCTGGACCGGCCGCTGCCCGAGCAGTTCGTCAACTTTTTCTCCAATGCGATCCGCGGCGAGTTCGGCAATTCGCTGCGCACCAAGCGCCCGGTGAGCGAAGAGATCGGCGACCGCTTCATGCCCACGCTGCTGCTGACGGTGGCGTCGATGGCGTGGGCGGTGGTGTTCGGCATGGTGATCGGCATCGGCTCGGCGGTATGGCGTAACCGCTGGCCGGACCGGCTGGGCATGACGCTGGCGGTCTCGGGCATCTCCTTCCCGGCCTTTGCGCTCGGCATGCTGCTGATGGAGGTGTTCTCCGTGCAGTTGGGCTGGCTGCCGTCGATCGGCGCCGACACCTGGAAACACTACGTGCTGCCGTCGATCACGCTCGGCGCCGCGGTGGCGGCGGTGATGGCGCGCTTTACCCGCGCCTCGTTCGTCGAGGTGCTGCAGGAAGACTTTATCCGCACCGCCCGCGCCAAGGGCGTGCGCGAGACGGCGGTGGTGGCCAAGCATGGCCTGCGCAACGCGATGATCCCGGTGGTGACGATGATGGGCCTGCAGTTCGGCTTCCTGCTGGGCGGCTCGATCGTGGTCGAGAAAGTGTTCAACTGGCCCGGCCTCGGCCGCCTGCTGGTCGATGCCGTCGAGATGCGCGACTACCCGGTGATCCAGGCCGAGGTGCTGCTGTTCTCGCTCGAATTCATCCTGATCAACCTGGTGGTGGACATGCTCTACACCGTGATCAATCCCACCATCCGCTACAAGTGAGGCCGGCATGACTGAGCTTTCCACGCCCGCCGCAAGCGAAGCGGCACCCGCAACGGCCCCGGTGCCGGAGGCCGTGCGCACGCCCTGGACCGAGTTCTGGCGCAAATTCCGCAAGCAGCACCTGGCGCTCGGCGCCGGCGTGTTCGTGCTGCTGCTGGTGCTGGTCGCCGTCCTGGCGCCGCATATCGTGCCATACGACCCGGAGAATTTCTTTGACTACGACGCGCTCAACGCCGGCCCGTCGGCTGCGCACTGGATGGGCGTCGATTCGCTCGGGCGCGATATCTTCAGCCGCATCCTGGCCGGGGCGCGCATCTCGCTGGCAGCGGGTTTCCTGTCGGTGATCATCGGCGCGGTGATCGGCACCGTGCTGGGCCTGCTGGCCGGCTACTACGAGGGCTGGTGGGACCGCATCGTGATGCGGATCTCCGACGTGCTGTTCGCCTTCCCGGGCATCCTGCTGGCGATCGGCATCGTCGCCATCCTCGGCAACGGCATGACCAACGTGATCTTTGCCGTGGCGATCTTCAGCATCCCGGCGTTCGCGCGGCTGGTGCGCGGCAATACGCTGATGCTGAAGCGGCTGACTTACGTCGAGGCCGCACGCAGCATCGGCGCGTCGGACTGGACCATCCTGATGCGCCATATCCTGCCGGGCACGGTGTCGTCGATCGTGGTGTATTTCTCGATGCGGATCGGCACCTCGATCATCACCGCGGCCAGCCTGTCGTTCCTGGGGCTGGGCGCGCAGCCGCCCACGCCGGAGTGGGGCGCGATGCTGAACGAGGCCCGCGCGGACATGGTGACCGCGCCGCACGTGGCGATCTTCCCGAGCCTGGCGATCTTCCTGACCGTGCTCGCGTTCAACCTGCTTGGCGACGGCCTGCGCGACGCGCTGGATCCCAAGATCGACCGCCGCTAAAGCCATGCAGACATCGACGCAGGGCGTGCCGCGCATCGGCAATCTGCCGGCGGGACCGCGCGACAGCATCGCCGACGTGCCGGGCGTGACCGTGGGCCACTGCACGCTGGCGCAGGATGCAGTGCAAACGGGCGTCACCGTGATCCGCCCGCATGGCGGCGATGTGTATCGCGACAAGGTGCCCGCTGCGGCTACCGTGCTGAACGGCTTCGGCAAGAGCGTGGGGCTGGTGCAGGTGGAGGAACTGGGCGTGCTGGAGACGCCGGTCGCGTTGACCAACACCTTCTCGGTCGGCGCCGTGGCGCAGGCGCAGATCCGCGCCGCCGTCGCCGCCAACCCGGAGATCGGGCGCGCGTGGCCGACCATCAATCCGCTGGTGTTCGAATGCAATGACGGCTACCTGAACGATATCCAGCGCATGGTGGTGGACGGCAGCCACTATGACGCGGCGCTGGCCGCTGCCGGCCAGGAGGTGGCGCAGGGTGCGATCGGCGCCGGGCGCGGCATGTCGTCGTTCGGCGTCAAGGGCGGCATCGGCACGGCCTCGCGCATGGTGTCGTGCGTCGCGTCGGGCTATTGCGTCGGCGCGCTGGTGCTGGCCAACTTCGGCACGCCGGAATCGCTGACGCTGGCGGGCAAGCTGCTCGGGCCGCAGCTGGTGCAGCGGCTGGCGCAGCCCGACGCTGGGGCACAGCCTGAAAAGGGCTCGATCATCATGGTCGTGGCCACCGACGCGCCGCTGGACGCGCGCCAGCTGCGCCGGCTGTCGCTGCGCGCGGGTGCGGGGCTGGCGCGCACGGGGTCGGTGTTCGGGCATGGCTCGGGTGATATCGCGCTGGCCTTCTCGACCGCCTATACCGTCCCGCACCAGGCGGACCGTGCGATGCCATCGGTCGCCATGCTCCACGAAACGCTGCTCGACCCGCTGTTCCGCGCCGCCGCGGACAGTGTCGAGCAGGCCATCGTCCATGCGCTCTGGCATGCGGCGACGGTGCAGGGCCGCGACGGCCATGCCCGCCGCGCCTTGCTGGAGGCCATGCCAGAACTGCGCCAGTCGGCCTGATGAAGATCCTGATTTCCACCGATATCGAAGGCGTCGCCGGCGTCTTCCACGCCGAGCAGACCCGCCCCGGCAACGGCGAGTACGAACGCGCCCGCGCCTGGATGACCGCCGAGGCCAATGCCGCCGTCGCCGGCGCCTTTGCCGGCGGCGCCACCGAAGTGCTGGTCAACGACTCGCATGGCGGCTTCCGCAACCTGTTGCCAGACCAGCTCGACCCGCGCGCGCGGCTGGTGCTCGGCAAGCCGCGCTACCTCGGCATGATGGCCGGCATCGAGGACGGCGCCGACGGCGTGCTGATGATCGGCTACCACGGCCGCGCGCAGAGCCGCGGCGTGCTGGCGCACACCATCAACAGCAGCGCCTTTGCCCGGGTCTGGCTCAACGGCATGGAACTGGGCGAGGCGGGACTCTACGGCGCGATGGCCGGGGAGCTGGGCGTGCCGGTGCTGATGGCCAGCGGCGACGATGTCTTCGTGCACGAGACCCGGCCGCTGATGCCGTGGGTGCGCTTTGCCGAGACCAAGCGCGCCGGCGGCTTCGGCAGCGGCACCACGCTGTCGCCGGCGGCGGCGCGCGAGGCGATCCAGGCGGCCGCGGCCGACGGCGTGCGCGCCGCGGCACAGGCGCAATGCCTGCGGCTCGACACGCCGGCCGACGCGCGGGTGAGTGCCCGGCTGCAGACCCTGACGCCGGCGCATGCCGACCTGTTTTGCCAGTGGCCGACGCTGGAGCGCCTGGACGGCGTGACCCTGGGCTTCCACGCCGATTCCGTGCAGGCCGCCGTGCGCATGCTCAACTGCCTGTCGGCGATGTCGTTCATGCTGAAGTAGCGCCTGCTCGGCAGCGGATCGTGCGGATCGCGCGGATCGGCGACAATAGCGGGTCCGCAGCCAACCCAGCCAACCGGCGCTACGCATTCGCATGACCCAGGCACACGACGGGGGCTGGATCCCCGTACGCAAGGACTTCGTCGACGTGGACACCCGCTGCCAGGCGCGCGGCAACAGCCGCCGGCACCACGGTTTCCCGCACGGGCAGGCCTATATCCTGCGCGACGCCGCCGGGCACGAGTACCCGTTCGGCGAGGACTGCGCCCGCGCCGCGGTGGCGCATCCCGGGTTGCTGCTGCAGGTGCCGGACTACACCGAGCGCGACGTGGTGCCCCGCACAGCCTTGCCCGATCCTGTCCCCGCCGGCGCCCGGCGCGGAGGGGGCGGACGGCGCAGCGCGGCGGAAACCGCGGCGGCCGAGCGCCTGGCCGCCATCCGCTACCTCGTGCTGCGCATGGAAAAAGTGGCCGCCGTGCCTCGCGTGCAGCCCACCGTGCGCTTTCCCGCGCTGGACCCCGTCTACGAGCAATACCTGCGCACCGGCGACGTGGCCACCGCGCAGGTGCGCCGGATCCTGGCAATCGAGCGTGCGCCCAGCACGCCGCCGCGGCTGCGCGCCACCAACCTGCTCGACGTCTATACCGCCCACGTCAAGCTGGAGCGCCTGATCGCCGCGTCCAACAGCGTCGACAACATCCGCTTCCTGCGCGGCCTGCACGACTGGCTGGCGCGCCACCTGGTGCTGACCGCCGGCCAGCTGGCCGCGGCAGGGATCGAGATGCATCCGCAGGCCTTCACCTCGCCCGGCATCTGGGGCGCGGGGACGGAAGCGGCCGGCCCGGCAGTCCCGGCACACTCGGCGCCGGCCGACCCGAACGGCTCGCTGTTCTCGCCACGGCTGGCAGAACCGGCGGAAAAGGCGTCTAATCTCCAGCATCGCCATCCGCCGGTGACGCCATGAGCCCTTTTTCGCGCAGCTACGCCGAAGCCCGCCAGAAATTCCTCGATGCCGCGCGCGCGGCCGGGGCCGACCTGGCGCAGTTCCCGCATCCGACCCGCCGCGGCAGCGCCGGCGAGGACCTGGCGATCGACGTGGCGCAGGTGGGCGCGCCCGGTGCGCGGCAGTGCCTGATGGTGACGTCCGGCACCCATGGCGCCGAGGGCTTCGCCGGCTCCGGCGCGCAGATTGCGATGCTGAACGACACCGCGCTGCTGGCCGATTGCGCCGCGGCCGGCACCAGCCTGCTGCTGGTCCATGCCATCAATCCCTACGGTTTCTCGCACCTGCGCCGGGTCAACGAAGACAACGTCGACCTGAACCGCAACTTCATGGATTTCTCGCAGCCGCTGCCGCACAACGGGCCCTATGCGGAGATCGCGCCGCTGCTGCTGCCGGCGCAATGGCCGCCGTCGGACGCCGACCAGGCGCAGCTGATGAAGACCGTCGCCGAGCGCGGCATGGCGTGGTACCAGGCCGCGCTGAGCGGCGGCCAGTACCAGGACCCGGACGGCATGTTCTTCGGCGGCAACAAGGCGACCTGGAGCAACTACACGCTGTGCCGCATCCTGGCGCGCTTCGGCGCCGGGCGCGGGGCGCTGCGCTGGATCGACGTGCACACCGGCCTGGGGCCGTGGGGCTACGGCGAGCCGATCCACATGGGCCCGGACACGCCCGAGTCGCTGACGCGCACGCGCGCGATCTGGGGCAGCCGGGTGACGTCGATCTATGATGGCTCGTCGACCTCGGCCAACCTGACCGGGCTGGCCTGGCATGCGGTGCCGCAGACGCTGCCGGGGATCGACTATGCCGGCATCGCGCTGGAGTTCGGCACGCTGCCGGTGGGCGAGGTGCTGGACGCGCTGCGCGGCGACCACTGGCTGCACCAGCACCCCGAGGCGGACGAGAACCAGCGCGCGCTGGTGCGCCGGGCGATGTGGCAGGCCTTCTACGGCGATGCCGACGACTGGCGCGACGGCGTGGTGGCGCAGGTGACCGACGCCGTGCGCAGCACGCTGGCCGCGGCTTGATCGTGGCTAGAGCGCGGCCGGATGGCACTCAGCCTGCGCATTCGAAATCCTTCACTACAGGGCGTAAGCCGCTTCTGGTAATGTCTCGGACTTGGCTGTAGAGTGCCGCCAAAGGCACCGCTGGCGGGTCGCGTCAGCGCGGGCCGGGCAGTCACGACGAAACGCCACAAGAAACGCCACAAGAACAAGACGGAAGGGGTTCCCGGCCTGCCAGCGGCGCCGCTTCCGGCATCAGCTCGGCGGGAGGCCGGCGCGATGACGCTCTACGAACTCAAGCCCAGGTTCCAGGCATGGCTGCGCCCGGTGGTGCAGGACCTGGCCGATCGCGGCGCCACCGCCAACCAGGTCACGGTCGCCGCGGCCGCCGGTTCCCTCGCGGTCGGCGTGCTGGCCGCCATCGGCATGCTGGTGAGCGAGAGCCCGGCGCTGTTCCTGCTGTTTCCCCTCTGGCTGTTCCTGCGCATGGCGCTCAATGCCATCGACGGCATGCTCGCGCGCGAGCACGGCCAGCAGAGCGCGCTCGGTGCCTACCTCAACGAACTCGGTGACATCGTCTCGGACCTGGCGCTGATCCTGCCGCTGGCGGCGCTGCCGGACTTCGGGCTGGCGCAGGTCGGCACCTTTGCGCTGCTGGCGGTGATGGTCGAGGCCGCCGGCCTGGTCGGCCCGCTTGCCGGCGCCAGCCGGCGCTACGACGGCCCGCTCGGCAAGAGCGACCGTGCCTTCGCGGTCGGGGCCATCGCGCTGTGGGCGGGGCTCGGTCTGGGTTTCGGCGGTGCCGCTTCGTGGCTGTGGCTCGCGCTGTCCTTGCTGTCGCTGTACACCATCACCAATCGCGTGCGCCGCGGCGTTGCCGAGGCGCGTGCCCGCACCGCAGGCTGAGCCCATGGACCGAGCCGCTATCCGCCAGCCGCAGGAGCGGCATTTCCAGACCCATGACGGCCAGGCGCTGTTCTACCGCCACTGGCCGGCGGTGGAGGGCCCGGCGCGCGGCGCCGTGGTGCTGTTCCACCGCGGCCACGAGCATTCCGGCCGGGTCGCCCACCTGGCCGACGAGCTGAACCTGCCGGGCTACGACATCTTTGCCTGGGACGCGCGCGGCCACGGCCGCTCGCCAGGCGAGCGTGGCTACAGCCCCAGCCTGGCGGACTCGGTGCGCGACATCCAGACATTTACCCACCATATCGCCGAGGCGCACGGCATCCCGCTGGAGCGCACCGTGGTCATCGCGCAAAGCGTCGGTGCAGTGCTGGCCGCCACCTGGGTGCACGATTACGCGCCGCCGATCCGCGCGCTGGTGCTGGCCTCGCCGGCGTTCAAGGTCAAGCTGTACGTGCCGTTCGCGCGGCCGGGGCTGAAGCTGATGCACCGGCTGCGCGGCAGGTTCTTTGTCAACAGCTACGTCAAGGCGAAGTTCCTGACGCACGATCCCGAACGCACCGCCAGCTACGACACCGACCCGCTGATCACACGGCCGATCGCGGTCAATATCCTGCTCGACCTGTACGAGACCGCCGAGCGCATCGTCGCCGATGCCGCCGCGATCACGGTGCCGACGCAGCTGCTGATCTCCGGCGCGGACTGGGTGGTGCACCACGGGCCGCAGGACCGCTTCTACGAGCGGCTGGGCGCGCGCACCAAGGAACGCATCGTGCTGGACGGGTTCTTCCACGACACGCTGGGCGAGCGCGACCGCAAGCTGGCGGTGGACGCGGCGCGGCGATTTATCGTGCGCGAGTTCGACACGCCGTCGGCGCCGCGCTCGCTGCTCGATGCCGACCAGATCGGCCCGTTCCGGGAGGAGTCGGACCGGCTGGCGTCGGCGCCGGGCGGGCTGGCGGCGTGGTACTGGCGCGCGGCGCGCGCCAGCCTGAAGCTCGGCGGGATGCTGTCGGACGGCGTACGGCTTGGGCACGAGACCGGTTTCGACTCGGGCTCGACGCTCGACTACGTTTACCGCAATACGCCGTCGGGACGCGGCCCACTGGGCCGGCTGGCCGACGAGCAATACCTCGGCGCCATCGGCTGGCGCGGGATCCGCCAGCGCAAGGTCCACGCCGAAGCGCTGATCGCCCAGGCTGTGCGGCGGCTGCATGCGGCCGGCATGCCGGTGCGCATGGTCGACATCGCCGCCGGGCACGGTCGCTATGTGCTGGAGGCGCTGGACGCGCTGGACGGCGGTGCGGCCGCGGTGGAATCGATCCTGCTGCGCGACTACAGCCAGCTCAACGTCGACCAGGGCAGGGCGCTGATCGCGGCCAAGGGACTGCAGGGAGTTGCCCGCTTCGAACAGGGCGATGCCTTCGACGGCGACGGCCTGGCCGCGCTGACGCCGGCACCGACGCTGGCCGTGGTATCGGGCCTGTACGAGCTGTTCCCGGAAAACGCGATGGTGCGCCGCTCGCTGGAAGGCCTGGCGCGCGCGTTGCCGCCGGGCGGCTATCTGGTCTACACCGGCCAGCCCTGGCATCCGCAGCTTGAATTCATCGCCCGCGCGCTGACCAGCCACCGCGGCGGCGCAGCGTGGGTGATGCGGCGCCGCTCGCAGGCCGAGATGGACGAACTGGTGCGCGCCGCCGGCTTCGACAAGGTGACCCAGCGTATCGACCCGTGGGGCATCTTCACCGTCAGCCTGGCGCGCAGGCGCGCAGCATGAGCACGCTGCCCGCTGGCGCGGCTGAGGCGGCTGCCGCGGCATCCCGCGGCGAACGTCCGTGGCGGCTGGCCTGCCTGCTGCTGGCGCTGGCCGGCGCGTTTTTCTTTTCCAGCTACGGCTTTGCCAACTGGCTTGCGAGCCAGCGCGCGCAGGTGCCGTCAGTCTATTTCGGCTGGGAGCGCGGCATCCCGTTCCTGCCGTGGACCATCATCCCGTATTGGTCGATCGATCTGCTGTACGGCATCTCCTTTTTCCTGTGGCGCACGCGCGCTGCGCTGGTCGTGCACGTCAGGCGGCTGGTGCTGGCGCAGCTGGTCTCGGTGGCGTGCTTTATCGCGTTCCCGCTGCGCTTCAGCTTCGAGCGGCCGCAGGCGGAGGGGCTGCCGGGGCAGCTGTTCGCGCTGCTGGGCGGCTTCGACCTGCCGTTCAACCAGGCGCCGTCGCTGCATATCAGCCTGCTGGTGATCCTGTGGGTCGCGTACGCGGCGCACCTGCGCGGCGGCTGGCGCTGGCTGCTCCATGGCTGGTTCGCGCTGATCGGCGTGTCGGTGCTGACCACGTGGCAGCACCACGTGATCGACGTGCCGACCGGGGCGCTGGCCGGCTGGCTGTGCGTTTACCTGTTCCCGATGCGGCTGCCGGGCGTTGCGATGGGAGTGCCCGATGCGCGCACGCGCCAGCTTTCGCGGCGCTATGGGATTGGCGCAGTCATGGCACTGCTGTGCGCGGTGCTGGCGGTGGGAGCCTCCGTGACGCTGGCGTTCCTGCTGCTGTGGGCGGCGCTGGCGCTGGCCTGCGTTGCCCGCATCTACGCGCTGGCCGCGCCGGCCTGGTTCCAGAAGCATGCCGACGGCACGATGGCGCAGGCGGCATGCTGGGTGCTGGCGCCATACCTGCTCGGCGCGTTCCTGAATTCGCGCTGGTGGACGCGGCGCGCGCCGCAGGCCAGCCGCATCGCAGACGGCGTCTGGGTCGGCCGCTTCCCGACCGATGCCGAACTGCGCGCACTGGGCGCTGACGCCGTGCTGGACCTGAGCGCCGAACTGCCGCGCGCCGCAACCGAGCCGGGGCTGGCCTATCGCTGCGTGCCGGTGCTGGACCTGACCGTGCCGACCGCGCAGCAACTGGAGCAGGCCGTGGCGCAACTCGACGCGTGGCACGCGCAAGCGCGCCGGATACTGGTGAGCTGTGCGCTGGGCTATTCGCGCAGCGCGCTGGTGGCGGCTGCATGGATGGCGCGCCGGCAGGGGCTGCGCGCTGCCCCGGCGGCGCTGGCCGCTTTGCGCGCGTACCGGCCCGCGGTGGTGCTGGGGCGCGAGCACGCCGAGGCGCTGCAGGCGTGGCTGGACCAGTATCCGACACTGGAGGCTGCCGATGGCCGATAACCCCGGCCGCCGCGGAACCACGGACGCCTGGATCGCGCACGCCGTCACCGGCGCGCTGTCCGGTGCGCTCTGCATCGGCGTGGCCGGACTGGCCTTCGCGCTGGCTTCTGCCTGGCTGTCTGCCGGCCCCGCACTGTCTGCACTGCCGTTGCTGGTGGCACCGGCCCAACTCTGGCTGCTGCTGCGCGTGGCGATCGACCGGCGCCTGTTCGATGCGCTGGCCGCTTCGGCCGACCGCGAGGGCCAGGCGGACCTGGCCGGACTCGACGGCGCGCTGACCGGACTGGGCTGGATCACACCCGGCCGCACTGGCCGTTCGCTGCCCGAACGCGCGCGCGGCGCGATGCGGCTGGTGCGCGCCAGCGTGGCACTGGCCGCAGTCCAGCTGTGCCTGTCCCTGCTGATCTTGCTGCTGAGGTAAACAACACCATGTGGATCGCCCGCGCCACCGCGCGCGCCATCATCGCTTTCGCCCGCCTGCTGACCGGCATGCGCGCCAACTGGCAGGGCTGCTTTCCCGCCGCGGTGCAACGCGTGTACTTTGCCAACCACAGCAGCCATGGCGACTTCGTGCTGATCTGGGGCTGCCTGCCGCCCGACCTGCGCGCCGGCACGCGGCCCGTGGCCGGCGCCGACTATTGGGACTGTTCGCCGCTGCGGCGCTTTATCGGCCGCGACGTATTCCGCGCGCTGCTGATCGACCGCACGCACAGTGATCCCGGCAGCGATCCGGTGGCACTGATGCGCGGCGCACTGGAAGGCGGCGATTCGCTGATCCTGTTCCCCGAGGGCACGCGCAATACCACCGATGCACGGCTGCTGCCGTTCAAGAGCGGCATCTACCACCTGGCGCGCGCGTGCCCGGCGGTGGAGTTCGTGCCGGTCTGGATCGACAACCTCAACCGCGTGATGCCCAAGGGCGAAGTGGTGCCGGTGCCGCTGCTGTGCACCGTGACTTTCGGCCAGCCGCTGCTGGTGGCCGACGGCGAGGACAAGGAGAGCTTCCTGTCCCGCTGCCGCGACGGCCTGCTCGCGCTAGCCCCCGAACTGGACTGATGACCATGCCGACCACGCCAACGTTGCATTGGAGCCATGAAACCTGGCTGCTGTTCGGCGGCCTGTTTGCGGTGCTGCTGCTCGCCTCCACCGTGACCGCGCTGCTGCGCTGGCGCGTGGCCGGCGGCGGGCAGCACGCGGTGATCGACAACCTCGCGCAGCGCGTCAATGCCTGGTGGTGGATGATCGGCGTCATGGGGGCGGCCTTCGCGCTGGGCCGCACCGCGGTGATCGTGCTGTTCTTCCTGCTGTCGTTCTTCGCGCTGCGCGAGTTCGTCACCATCACCACCACGCGCCGCGGCGACCATCGCGCCATCGCCGCCGCCTTCTTCGTGTTCCTGCCGCTGCAGTACGTGCTGGTCTACACCGGCTGGTATGGCATGTTCTCGATCCTGATCCCGGTCTATGCCTTCCTGTTCCTGCCGATCCTGGCGGCGCTGTCGTCCGAGACCACGCGCTTCCTGGAGCGCTGCGCCGGGGTGCAGTGGGCGGTGATGATCTGCGTGTTCTGCATCTCGCACGTGCCGGCGCTGCTGACGCTGCCGATCCCGGGCTTCGAGGGCCGCAACCTGCTGCTGATCGCCTTCCTGGTGATCGTGGTGCAGGGCAGCGACGTGCTGCAGTACGTGTGGGGCAAGCTGTGCGGCAAGCGCAAGATCGCGCCGCTGCTGTCGCCGTCAAAGACGGTGGAAGGGTTTGTCGGCGGCGTGGCCAGCGCCACCGCACTGGGCGCGGCGCTGTGGTGGATCACGCCGTTCACGCCGTGGCAGGCCGGGCTGATCGCGCTGGCGATCGCGCTGATGGGGTTCCTGGGCGGGCTGGTGATGTCGGCGATCAAGCGCGACCGCGGCATCAAGGACTGGGGCCACATGATCCAGGGCCACGGCGGCATGCTCGACCGGCTCGACTCGGTGGTGTTCGCCGCGCCGGTGTTCTTCCATATCACCCGCTACTGGTGGGTGCCCTGAGCCGCGCCTTCAGATCTCCATTTCCTCGCACCACTTGACCACCGCGTCGCGGAAGTCCTGGCAGATCGGCGACAGGTAGCCGCCGGCGCGCCACAGCACCGCCAGTTCATGCTGCCACGACATGCCCGGCCCGGCGATCGCCTGCAATCCCTGTCCCTCGGCCTGCTTCAGGATGCGCGGCGGCATGATGCCGAGCAGGTCCGAGTGCCGCAGCAACTCGCCGAACGCGACCGGCGAGGCCGTGCTTTCCACCGCGACGCGCGGCGGCGGCAGGCCCACCGAGGTGAATCGTTCTTCCAGCCACTGGCGCAGGTACAGCGAACTGGCCGGCACGGCCCAGCGCTCTTCGGTCAGGTCGGCCAGCGTACGGAAGCTGTCGCGGCGCGGATGCGCCGCGCGGCAGACGATCTGCATGGTCAGCGGCCCCAGTGGCAGCCAGTCGATGTCCTCAGGCACGCTGGCCGGGCGCGCGGCCAGGATCAGGTCCGCGTCACCGTTCTGCAGCACCGCCATCAGGCGCGCGCTCAGGTGTGTCTCGATCGAGAACACCGCCAGCGGGCGGCTGACGAAGAACTGCGCCAGCAGCGGCGACAGCAGCGACGGCACCAGGTACGGGATGGCGCCGAGCCGCACGGTGCCGGCGCGCGCCAGGCGTTGCTCGGCCAGTTCGTTGCGCAGGTCGGTCGCCGCCAGCGAAATCTTGCGCGCATGGGCCAGCAGCGTCTTGCCGACGCTGGTCGGCACCAGCCCGCGCGGAGTGCGCTCGAACAGCGGCATGCCGGCCTCGGCCTCCAGCCGCGCCAGCGTCTTGGACAGGCCGGACTGGGTCATGCCGAGCGTGTCGGCCGCGCGATGCAGGTTGCCGTGTTCGCTGACTACCAGGAAGGCTTCTAGATCCTCGAATCGCATGGGATAGGTGCCGGCCTGGCAGCGTGCGGAGAGTGCCGGCCATTGTAGCGCGGCGAGGGGGCCGCGCCGCGGCATTGACGCACTGCGCCATGCCTGGCAGGACTCGAACTGTGCCGCGCAGGAATCGATCGTGCCGCGCTGGTGCCCTAGACTGCGCTGGCATCCCTCGCATCGCCAGCGGCTGGCGAGTATCACAGAAGGGAGCCACGACAGGAGACACCGACCATGCCGACTCTTCGCTCGCGGCTGCGCGCCGCCATGCCCGCCATCGTGCTGGCCACGTTCGCAGTCTCTGCGCACGCGGCCGATGCACCCGATGCCGATCCCTATCCGTCGCGGCCGCTGACCATCGTCGTGCCGTCCGTGGCCGGCAATGTGAACGATGCCGTGGCGCGGCTGATTGGCCAGGAGCTGACCAGGACCTGGGGCCAGCCGGTCATCGTCGACAACAAGCCGGGCGCGGGCACCACCACCGGCACCAAGCACGTCGCGCGCGCCGCGAAGGACGGCTATACCGCGCTGCTGACCTTCACCGCGCACGTGCAGAACCCGTCGCTGTACCCGCGCATCGGCTATGACCCGATCACCGATTTCACGCCGGTCAGCGAGGTCGCGATCTCGTCGACCATCCTCGCCGTGTCACCGGATTTCCCGGCGCGCACGCTGCCGGAGCTGGTGGCGCTGGTCAAGGCCAATCCCAACAAGTACCCGTACGGCTCGTACGGTGCCGGCACCACTGGCCATATCCTGGGCGAACTGTTCAAGCGCGAGGCCGGGCTGCAGATGGATCACGTGGCCTACAAGGGCGGTGTGCCGCTGGTCACGGACCTGGCCGCCGGGCATGTGAAGATCGGCTTTGTGCCGGTGGGCACGGCGATGGCGCTGCTGCAGGGCGGCAAGCTGATCCCGGTGGCCATGGCCGGGGCCGAACGTTCGGCGCTGCTGCCCGGGGTGCCGACCTTCCGCGAGGCGGGCTACAAGGGCTTCGAGCCGGATGCGTGGATGGGCCTGCTGCTCCCGGCGGGCGTGCCGAAGGCGCGGGTCGAGGCGCTGTCGCGCGAAGTGGCGCGCATCGTGCGCATGCCGGAGATCACAAAGAAAATGCAGGACCTGAACCTGGTGCCGGTCGGCGGCACGCCGGAAGCCTTTGCCACGGTGCTGAAGAGCGACCGCGACAAATGGAGCCGCATCATCCGCGATGTCGGCATTACGCTGGAATGACAGGATTGATGATGCAAGAGGACGATTACCTGGGGCTGGTCTGCTCGCGCTGGTGCCACTGGAGCGAACTCGAACTGCAGCGCATCCCGCGCCGGCCGCTCGGGCGGGGGCAGGTGCGCATCCGCGTGCGGCATGCGGGCGTCGGGTTTGCGCTGAGCCTGTTCGTGTCGGGCAAGTACCAGCGCAAGCCGCCGCTGCCGTTCACGCCGGGCACCGAGGCGGCGGGCGAGATCCTGGAGGTGGCGCCGGACGTGACGCGGCTGCGCGTGGGCCAGCGCGTGGCGGCGGCGCTGGACTGGGGCGGCTTTGCCGAAGAAGTGGTGACGACTGCCGACACGGTCTATCCGGTGCCGGACGGGCTTGAACTGGCGCACGCCGCGGCGTTGCCGGTCACCTACGGCACAGTGTGGGCCGCGCTGGCGTGGCGCGCCGCGTTGCACCCCGGCGAGACCATGCTGGTGCACGGCGCCAGCGGCGCGCTCGGCACGGCTGCCGTGCAGGTGGGCAAGCTGATGGGCGCGCGCGTGATTGCCACCGCCAGCACCGATGCCAAGCGCGAGGCGGCACTGGCCAACGGCGCGGCGCACGCGCTGCCTGCCGATGCGGCCACGCTGGCGGCCTCGGTCAAGGCGCTGTGCCCGGCGGGCGGGGCCGACGTGGTGTTCGATCCGGTCGGCGGCGACCTGTTCGATGCCTCGCTGCGCTGCGCGGCACCGGGCGCGCGGCTGCTGTCGATCGGCTATGCCAGCGGCCGCATCCCGGAAGTGCCTGCGAACCTGCTGCTGGTCAAGAACCTGTCGATGATCGGCTTCAACTACGGCTACTACATCGGCTGGGGACTGACCGACGAGCGCCAGCGCTTCGCGCCGCGCGTGCAGCAGGTGGTCGAACAGATCATGCAGGCGGTGGCGAGCGGCAAGCTGGCGCCGCCGGTGCTGCAGCACTTCCCGCTGCGCGACTGGCTGGCGGCGGTCGACACCACGATGTCGCGCCGCGCCATCGGCAAGGTCATGCTGGATATCTGAAACGCGGAGGAAGGACCAGATGCAATCCGAACAAGACGCCGCGCTGCTCGACGGCCTGACGGTGCTCGACCTGAGCCAGGGGATCGCCGGGCCGTATTGCGGGCTGGTGCTGCGCCAGCAGGGCGCGCGCGTGATCAAGGTGGAACCGCCGGGCGGCGACTGGTCGCGCAATATGGGCCGCATCCGCGCCGGCCAGACCGCGATCGCGGTCGCGTGCAATGCCGGCAAGCAAAGCGTGCTGCTGGATGCGCGCACCGACAGCGGCCGCGCCGCCATCGCACGGCTGGCCGCACGTGCCGACGTGGTGATCCAGAACTTCCGCCCCGGCGTGGCCGAGCGCATGGGCGTGGGCTACGAGGCGCTGGCGGCGCGCAACCCGGCGCTGGTCTATGTGTCGATCACCGGCTACGGCCATGCCGGCCCGATGGCGGCGCTGCCCGCGGTCGATACCACCGTGCAGGCGGTCAGCGGACTGATGCACCTGAACCGCGACGGCGCGGGCCAGCCGCGCCGTATCCCGTTCTTCCTGATCGATCTCAGCACCGGGCTCTATGCCGCCCAGCATGCCTGCGCGGCATTGTTCAGGGCCGCGCGCCATGGCAAGGGGCGCCATGTGAAGCTGTCGCTGCTGGAGACCAGCGCTGCGCTTCAGTCGTACCTGCTGGTGGACGATGCCATGTTTCCCGACGCGGAAATGGCCGCGGCCAATGCGCCGACGGGATTGTTCGCCGCAACGGACGGCATGCTCTATATCAGCATGCTCAACGACGCGATGTTCGTGCGGCTGGCACGCCTGCTGGGCTTTGACGACTGGCTCGGCGATGCCGCGCTGCGCACCAGTGCCGGCCGGTTGCCGCGCGCGGCGGAACTGAACCGGCGCGTGGCGCAGGCGGTGGCCGCGCAGCCGCTCGCGCACTGGGAAGCGCAGCTGACCGAGCATGACGTGCTGTTCGGCCGCGTCAGCCACGCCAGCGATTTCCTGGGGAGCGAGCAATGCCGGCAGGCAGGGGTCTTCGGCCGTCTGGCGCTAGAGGGGATTGGCGAGGTGCCCTGGGCCAACCTGCCGGGGATGGCAGGCATGGTGCGGCCCGAGGGCAATGCGCCCACGCTGGGGCAGCACACCGAAGCGGTGCTGGCGGAGTTCGGCATCAGCGCCTGACCCTCAGCGACTGACATTGCCGCGCGGAAAAAGAAAAACGGACGGTGCGCGATTGCGTACCGTCCGTTTCCTTTGTGCGTTGGTAGGCTCGATTGGACTCGAACCAACGACCCCCACCATGTCAAGGTGGTGCTCTAACCAGCTGAGCTACGAGCCTAGCGAAGCCGCAGATTATAGGTATGCCTCCGCGATTGCGCAAGCACCTTCGCAAACTTTCTGCGATTGTGCTGCGCGCACCGCGTCAGCATGCTTTGCATCGAGAGCTCAGGCCTGCGTCAGCCGGTCGCGCAATTCGCGCTTGAGCACCTTGCCGATGGCACTGCGCGGCAGGCTGTCGACCACGTGCAGTTCGGCCAGCCGCTGGGTCTTGCCCAGCCGCTCGTTGGCCCAGGCCAGCACGTCCTGCGCCGTGGCGCCGCTGCCCGCGCGCAGCGCGACGAAGCCCACCGGCGTCTCGCCCCAGCGCTCCGACGGCACGCCGACCACCGACACCTCGGCGACCGCCGGGTGCTCGCGCACCACCGCCTCGATATCGCTGGGATAGATATTGAAGCCGCCCGAGATGATCATGTCCTTCTTGCGGTCGAGCAGCACCAGGAAGCCGTCTTCATCGAAGCGGCCGATATCGCCGGTGCGGATAAAGCGATTGCCCTGCGCATCGTGCCATTCGGTCTCGGCGGTCTTTTCCGGCTGGTTGTGGTAGCCGTTCATCATCGCCGGCGAACGGCCGACCACTTCGCCGGTGCTGCCCGGCGGCAGCTCGCGGCCTTCGTCGTCGATGATGCGGATGTCGGCGTTCGGCGCAGGGCGGCCCACCGTGTGCAGCTTGTCGGGGAACTGGTGCGCGTGCAGCAGGCAGCTGCCGCCGCCTTCGGTCATGCCGTACAGCTCGGTCAGCCCGCCGGGCCAGCGGCGCAGCACCTCGGCCTTCAGCGCCGGGCTGAACGGCGCGCTGGTGCAGAACTTCTGCCGGAAGGACGACAGGTCGTGGCGGTCGAAGTCCGGATGCGCCAGCAGGCGCTGGTACTGCACCGGCACCAGCATGGTGTGCGTGACGCGGTGCTGCTGCGCCAGCGCCAGGTACTTGCCCGCATCGAACTTGGCCATCAGGATCGCCGTGCCGCCCAGGCCGATGGTCGGGAAGAAGCTGGCCAGCGTGGTGTTGGAGTACAGCGGCGTCGACAGCAGCGTGACGGCGTCGGTGCCGTAGCCCGTGGCCGCGCCGCGCGACACGTGCGCCCAGCGCATGCCGTGCGACTGCACGATGCCCTTGGGCTTGCCGGTGGTGCCGGACGAATAGATGATGTTCAGCGGCATTTCCGCGCGGATCTCGGGCTCCTGCACCGGCGTGCCGGCGGGGGCGAGCCAGTCCGCATACGGCTGGCCGCCATCGCTGCCATCGAGCGTGACGAGGGGCGTGCCCGCCAGTTGCGCGCGTACCGGCTGCAACGCGGCAGCGACCGCGGCATCGGTGAAGAGGATGCGCGCGCCGGAGTCCGCGACCATGCCGGCCAGGCTCTCCGCCGTGGACGATGGCGCCAGCGGTGCCACCACCACGCCCGCGCGCACCGCGCCGAGATAGACCGCGGCGTATTCGATCGACGAGTTCGCGCAGATCGCGATGGCCTCGCCCGGGCGCACGTTGTCGCGCGCCAGTGCCGCGGCGATGCGGTCCATGGCGGTGTCCAGCCCGGCATAGTCGAGCACGCGCCCGTCATGCATCAGCGCGCGCTGCGTGGGGCGTTCGGTGGCATGCTCGCGCACGAGCACGGACATGGTGGTGAAGGGGCGGGCAAGCGGCGCGGGCTGGGTGGGCTGCGTGGGCTGGTTGGGCGTCTGGGTCATGTCGGCAAGTTCATGTCGCAAGAACGGAGCGGGCGCCGGCATCGCGGCGCCCGCCGGGAAGCGGTTACTGTATCTGCGCGCCGGAGTCCTTTACCACTTTGCTCCAGCGGTTGATCTCGGCATCGATATGCGTGCGCAGCGCCGCCGGCGTGGAGCCGACCGGTTCATAGCCATTGGTTGCCAGCGAGGCCTTCAGTTCGGGCTGGCGCAGCACGGTGGCGATCTCGGTGCTGAGGCGGTCGACCACCGGCTGCGGCGTGCCGGCCGGCGCCAGTACCGCATACCAGCCGGTGATGCTGATGCCCGGCACGCCGGCTTCGGCCAGCGTCGGCACGTCGGGCGCGACCGCGGCGCGCTGGCTGCCGGTCACCGCCAGCGCGCGCAGCTTGCCGCTCTTCACGTGCGGCAGCGTGGTGGAGATGCTGTCGAAGGTCAGCTGGACCTCGCCCGACAGCATCGCCGTCACCACCTGGGCGCTGCCCTTGTACGGGACATGGGTCATCTTGATGCCCGCGACGGAATCGAACAACTCGCCCGCCAGGTGCCCGGTGTTGCCGTTGCCGGCCGAAGCAAAGGTCAGCTTGCCGGGGTTGGCCCTGGCCTCCGCGATCAGCTCCTGCACGTTGTTCGCGCGCAGCGACGAGCTGCCGGCCAGGATCATCGGCAGGTTGGCCACCAGCGACACCGGCGCGAAGTCCTTGCGGGTGTCGTACGGCAGCTTGGGATAGAGGCTGGCATTGATGGCATGCGCGGCCAGGACCATGATCAGCGTGTACCCGTCCGGCTTGGCGCGCGCCAGCGCCTGCGTGGCGATGGTGCCGCCGGCGCCGGGCCGGTAGTCGAGCACCACCGGCTGGCCCAGCTTTTCCTGCAGCCTGGCGGCCACCGGGCGCGCCAGCAGGTCGGCGCTGCCGCCGGGCGGGTAGGGGATCAGCAGCTGGATCGGTCGCGCGGGCCAGGTCTCGGCGCCGGCGGTGAACGGCACGGCCAGCGAGCCGGCGGCCAGCATGCCGGCCAGGCCTTGCACGAGCCATGCACGGCGGCCCCGGACGGGGCGCAGGGATGATGCCATCGATGTGTCTCCTTGTTGTGCGGCCGCGGGCGCGGCCGCCGTCCCATGTTGCGGGCTGGGACGCCGGTGTCACAAACGGTAAAGCGGGATGCGCGGCAGCGGAATTCTTAAATTGATAAGTCTGGCTTTTTGTAGGCGAAGCCCGGGGCGATCGTCCTGGTGATCCGCGCGCCGCGCGGCTGCATCAAGGACGCCGTACGACATGGCGCTCAGTTGGTCGGATGCGGCGGACTGAAGAAATACGGGATCAGCGACACCGCGACCAGCACCGCCGCGGACACAAAGATCGCCGCATAAGTCGATGCCACCGGCCATTGCCGCACATGCCCCGCATTGGCGATCAGCCCGAACGCCCACGATGTCAGCGCCGAGCCGAGGAACACGAAGGTATTGAGCAGCCCCAGCCCGCGCCCGCGCTGCGATGGCGGGATCAGGCCGCGGCCCTGCGCCATTACCAGCGGATGCAGCATGCCAATGGTCGACAGCAGCGCCATCATCGCCACGGCGTAGCCGATGCCGGTGTCCGGCCACAGCGCCAGCAGGATCGCCCCCGACATGGCAAAGCAGGACCAGCCGGCGATGGCGGTCTTGAGCGTGCTGCGGCGGACCAGCACCGGCAGCAGGAATGCCGTCAGGAAGCCGGCCAGGCTCAGCAGCGTCAGCGCCACGCCGCGCGGTGCCGAGCCCAGGCCGAATACCTCGGCCAGGTAGGGCCCGCTCCAGGCATTGCGGAAGGCGGTGCCGGCGGCCATGGCCACGCACAGCGGGATCAGCGTCCACAGCGGCGCCAGTTTCAGCAGCTGCGTGCTTTCCGACAGCATCGCCGGCCACGAGGCGCAGCGGGCCTCGGCATGGCCATGGTCGCGCACGAAGCGCCACACGCCATAGCAGGCCGCCACCATGCCCAGCGCCGATACCGCCATCGACGGCCGCCAGCCGATCAGCGAGATGGCCCAGCCCAGCGGCGCGGTCGCGCACAGCGAGCCGATCATGCCGGTGGCGTTGGAGCGGCTGACCACGCGGGTGTAGTCGCGCTCCGAGAGCTGTTCCGAGGCGAAATGCAGCAGGCCCATGAACACGGGCGCGCACGCCAGCCCCAGCCCCACCTGCGCCAGCGTGGCTGCGGTGCCGTTGGGCGCCAGCACGAATACGATCGACGACAGCGCGCCCACGGCCAGCAGCAGCGCGGTCGGGCGGCCGACACCGTAGCGGTCGAACGCAATGCCCACGGGGATCTGCGCCACGGCGAAGGCCAGGAAGAACGACGAAGAGAGTGCGCCGTACCCCGCCGGCGACAGGCCGAAATCGTGCTGCAGCTCCGGCGCCATCACTGCCAGGCAGGAGCGGAAAAACTGGCTGAGCGCGAACGCGAAGGTCAGGATGGCAATGCCGCGCACGGCGTGCGTGGTTGCGGCCCGGGCGGGCAGGGCGTTGGCACCGGGTGGGGACCCGGGGAGGGGGGAGTTGCTGGCGGTCACGGCGTCAGTGGCGCAATATCTGCAGCGAGTGTAGAGCCTGCGCGCGTTGCCTGATCAACGGGTGGCCGGTGTTCGCCCAGATTGCGCGGGTGTCCCGTGCCGATTGTGTGCTCCCTCTCCCGCTTGCGGGAGAGGGAGCACACATTTGGTGAGCTGATTTACCCCGGCAGCGCGTCGTATGTCAGCAAGAACACCTGCTCCTCGCCCGCGCTGACCGGCAGCCAGACGATTTCCAGGTCAGGGAAGGCGGCCTCCACATTGGCATGCTCGTTGCCGATTTCGACCACCAGCACGCCACCGGGATTCAGCCGCGCCTTGGCCCCGGCGATGATCCGCCGCACCACGTCCATGCCATCGTCACCGCCGGCCAGCGCGATGCGCGGCTCGGCCTGGTATTCCGCCGGCAGTGCCTGCATCGAGGCCTCGTTGACGTACGGCGGGTTGGTCAGGATCACGTCGTAGGTCGCGCCATGCGGCAGCGGCGCGTACAGGTCGCCTTCGTAGAGACGGATGCGGTCGTCCATCTTGTAGTCGGCGACGTTGCGGCGCGCCACGGCCAGCGCATCGGGCGAGATGTCGACGGTATCGATCTTCGCATTCGGCCACACGTGCGCGGCCAGGATCGGCAGGCAGCCCGAGCCGGTGCACAGCTCCAGCACCGGGCCGATCTGTCCGGTCTCGCCGACCCACGGCTCCAGCCCTTCCTGCAGCAGTTCGCCGATAAAGCTGCGCGGCACGATCACGCGCGAGTCCACGTAGAAGCGCAGGCCATGCATATAGGCTTCGTGCGTGATGTACGCGGCCGGCACGCGCTCGTTGACGCGGCGGTCGATCACCTTCAGCACGGCGTCGATTTCCTCGGGCAGCAGGCGCGCGTCGAGGAACGGGTCGAGCGTGTCGAGCGGCAGGTTCAGCGTGTGCAGCACCAGGTAGGCCGCCTCGTCATAGGCGTTGGCGCTGCCGTGGCCGAAGGACAGGCGCGCGGCGGTAAAGCGCGAGACCGCGAGGCGCAGCAGGTCGCGCACGGTGCGCAAGGGAGAGGGTGTTGCCATGTCAGTGTCTTTCGGCGAAAAAAATCAGGCGATCAGGCGTTCCAGCACGCCGCGATAAACATTCTTCAGCGGGTCGATGAAGCGCACCTCGACGTGCTCGTCGATCTTGTGGATGCTGGCATTGGGCGGGCCGAACTCGATCACCTGCGGGCAGATCTTGGCGATAAAGCGGCCGTCGGACGTGCCGCCGGTGGTCGACAGCTCGGTGTCGAAGCCGGTTTCTGCCTTGATTGCGGACGACAGCGCGTCGGACAGGTCGCCGCGCGGCGTCAGGAAGGGCTCTCCGCCCAGGGTCCAGTCCAGCGTGTATTCGAGGCTGTGGTGATCCAGGATCGCATGCACGCGCGCCTTCAGGCCTTCGGGCGTGCTCGCGGTCGAGAAGCGGAAATTGAAGTCGATGGTGACGTGGCCCGGGATCACGTTGGTGGCGCCGGTGCCGCCGTGGATATTCGACATCTGCCAGCTGGTCGGCGGGAAGTACTCGTTGCCTTCGTCCCAGACTTCGGCGGCGAGTGCGGCCAGCGCCGAGGCGGCGTCATGGATCGGGTTGCGGCCCAGGTGCGGGTAGGCGATATGGCACTGGATGCCCTTGACCGTCAGCTTGCCCGACAGCGAGCCGCGGCGGCCGTTCTTGACCATGTCGCCGAGCGCGTTGACCGAGGTCGGCTCGCCGATCACGCAGTAGTCCAGGCGCTCGCCGCGCGCGGTCAGCGCTTCGACGACCTTGATGGTGCCGTCATGCGCCGGGCCCTCTTCGTCGCTGGTGATCAGGAAACCGATCGAGCCGGCATGCGCGGGATGCGCCTTGACGAATTCCTCCACCGCCACCACGAAGCCGGCGATCGAGGTCTTCATGTCGGCCGCGCCGCGGCCGTACAGCTTGCCGTCGCGATGGGTCGGCTCGAACGGGTCGGAGTGCCACTGCTCCAGCGGGCCGGTCGGCACCACGTCGGTATGGCCGGCGAACACCAGCAGCTTGCCCGCCGTGCCCTGCGTGCCGCGCCGGACCGCCCACAGGTTGGTCACGCGGAAATCGTCCGGACCGCTGACGATGGCTTCGCAGTCGAAGCCAAGCGCCTTCAGGCGGGTTTCCAGGATGGCCTGGCAGCCTTCGTCGGCGGGCGTGACGGAGCGGCGGCGGATCAGGTCTTCGGTGAGGGCGAGGGTGGCGGTCATGTGACGGCGGCGAAAATCAGGGAAATCGGCAGGGGAATCGGGGGAAATCAGAACTGGCTGGCGTACTGGTCGGCGGAGAAACCCACCATCACCTTGCCAGCATGGGCCAGCACCGGTCGCTTGATCAGCGACGGGCTCTGCTGCATCAGCGCGATCGCGCCGGCTTCTTCCTCGGCGCGGGCCTTGTCCGCATCCGACAGCGCCCGATACGTGGTGCCCTTGCGGTTCAGCAGCGTGGCCAGCGGCACGTGCCTGAGCCAGCCGCGCAGCATGGCTTCATCCACGCCCTGCTTCTTGAAGTCGTGGAAGGTGTAGGCCACGCCGTTGGCGTCCAGCCAGGTGCGGGCTTTCTTGACGGTATCGCAGTTGGGAATGCCGTAGAGCAGGACGGTCATGGCTTGGTCTTTGTTGAATTCGGGCTCAGCGGAACAGCAGGTTCAGCGCAATCACCAGGCTGCCCAGGCCGAGCGCCACGCCACCCATGGCAACGGCGGTCATCAGGCGCAGGCGGCGGTCCAGCCGCGCGGCTTCCTTGCGCAGCGCTTCGATGGTGATGGCGTGCTGCTCGGCCAGCAGCTTGACCGCTTCGGCCTGCTGCACGGCGGCGGCTTCCAGTTCGGCAATGCGGGCGGCGGGATCGCGCGTCTCGGCCACGGCGCCTTCCGGCGCATCGTCCTTGCGCTTGCCTTTCTTGATCTTCTCGATGGTCTTGTTGGCCTGCTCGAGAATGGTGGGCAACAGGGAGAGCACGGTACTGACGGTGGCGGGATCCAGGGCCATGAGTCGCTTGCGGAGGGAAGGCATGTTGAGCCTGGCCAGGCGGGAGGTGACAGCGGGAACAGCGGTAACACGGGTATTGCGGTCCCGGGGACCGGCCCCGGGACGGGCTGGCGCAGCGAGGCCGCGCCAGCGCGGTCAGACCGATCAGACGCGATCAGACGCGATCAGTCACGCAGCAGGTCGTTCAGGCTGGTCTTGGCGCGGGTCTGCGCGTCGACCTTCTTCACGATCACGGCGCAGTACAGGCTGTACTTGCCATCCTTGGACGGCAGGTTGCCCGCCACCACCACCGAACCGGCCGGCACGCGGCCATAGTGGATCTCGCCGGTTTCGCGGTCGTAGATCTTGGTCGATTGGCCCAGGTACACGCCCATCGAGATCACCGAGTTCTCTTCGACGATCACGCCTTCCACGACTTCCGAACGGGCGCCGATGAAGCAGTTGTCTTCGATGATGACCGGGTTGGCCTGCAGCGGCTCCAGCACGCCACCGATGCCAACGCCGCCCGACAGGTGCACGTTCTTGCCGATCTGCGCGCACGAACCGACGGTGGCCCAGGTGTCGACCATGGTGCCCTCATCGACATAGGCGCCGATGTTGACGTACGACGGCATCAGCACCGCGTTCTTCGCGATGAACGAACCGCGGCGGGCCACTGCGGGCGGCACCACGCGGAAGCCAGCCTTGGCGAAGTCGTCGCCGCTCCAGTTGGCGAACTTGGTCGGCACCTTGTCGTAGAACTGGGCGAAGCCGCCGGCGCTCATCGGCGCGTTGTCTTCCAGGCGGAACGACAGCAGCACGGCCTTCTTGACCCACTGGTTGACGATCCAGTCCTTGCCTTGCTTCTCGGCCACGCGCAGCGTGCCGGCATCCAGCTGGGCGATGACGTTGGCAACGGCTTCGCGGATATCGTTGGGGGCGGACTTGGGCGACAGGCTGGTGCGGTCTTCCCAGGCCTGGTCGATCAGGGCTTGCAGTGCTTGCGTCATGTTCGTTTTCTCAGGGTTGAATATTGATGCTTGGGTCTGGCCAATGCGGCGGGCGAGGCAGCGCCTCAGCCCAGCGACTTGCAGAATTCGACGATGCGGCGCGCGCCTTCGAGGCATTCCTCCGGCGTAGCCACCAGCGCCATGCGCACGCGGTTGGCACCCGGGTTGATGCCGTCGGCTTCGCGCGCCAGGTAGCTGCCGGGCAGCACGGTCACGTTCTGCCCGGCCAGCAGGCGCGCGGCGAACTCGGTATCGCTCAGGCCGGTGCGCGAGACATCGGCCCACAGGTAGAAGCCGGCGTCGGGCAGCGCCACATCCAGCACCTCGGCCAGCATCGGCGTCACTTCGCTGAACTTGCGCACGTAGGCCGCGCGGTTCTCGCGCACGTGACCCTCATCGTTCCAGGCGGCGATGCTGGCGCTCTGCACCGCCGGGTTCATCGCGCCGCCGTGGTAGGTACGGTATAGCAGGAATTTCTTCAGCAGCGCGGCGTCGCCGGCGACAAAGCCGGAGCGCAGCCCCGGCACGTTGGAGCGCTTGGACAGGCTGGAGAACATCACCAATCGCTCGAAGCTCCGGCCAAGCCTGTGCGCGGCTTCCAGTGCACCCAGCGGCGCGCGGCCTTCGTCGAAATAGATCTCCGAGTAGCACTCGTCCGACGCGATCACGAAGCCGTAGCGGTCCGACAGCGCGAACAGCTGCTGCCAGTCATCCAGCGACAGCACGGCGCCGGTCGGGTTGCCCGGGGTGCAGACGAACAGCAGCTGGACCTTCTTCCAGACGTCGTCGCTAATACGGCCGAACGCCGGGGCGAAGTTGCGCGCCGGGTCGCTGTTGGCGAACACGGGCGTGGCGCCGGCCAGCAGCGCGCCGCCTTCATAGATCTGGTAGAACGGGTTCGGGCACATCACCAGCGCGCCCGGCCGGGTGCCATCGACCACGGTCTGGGCGAAGGCGAACAGTGCCTCGCGCGAGCCGGTCACCGGCAGCACCTCGGTGGCGGCATTGACCTTGGGCAGCCCGTAGCGGCGTTCCAGCCAGCCGGCGATGCACTGTCGGAGTGCATCGGAACCAGCGGTGGTGGGATAATTCGCCAGCCCCGAAAGCGACTCGGCCAGCGCTTGCTTGATGAATTCGGGCGTCGGGTGCTTGGGTTCGCCGATGCCGAAGCTGATCGCCGGCTTGTCCGCCGCAGGCGTCACCTGCGAAAAGAGTACCCGCAGTTTCTCGAACGGGTAGGGCTGGAGCAGGTCGAGGCGCGGATTCACGGTAGCAGTCGGGGCCGGTTAAAACGACGCATTATAGAGGAACGGCGCGGGTTACCGTGCACCGGAGCCGCCCGCGCGGCCGGCCGGGGCGCGGATGGCGGGAATCACTTCGCAGTGATGCCGCCGGCGCCGTCCGGACTTGTCTGCTCGCCCGTCTCCGCATTACGGCAGCAGGCGCCGGCTCGCCTCAAACAGAATTCCCTTCATGAGCACGAAAACCATTACACCCATTACGGCGCAGGCTGCGCCGGCCGACCGCCATGCGGTCAAGGCGTCTCTTTCCATCCTGCTGGGGGCCTCGGTCTGGGGCATCGCCTGGTTTCCGTACCGCGTGCTGGCCGGCTGGGGGCTGGGTGGCATGCACGCCGCCGCGCTGGTCAGCGCGGTCGCCGCGGTGCTGTCGCTGCTGGCATTCCGCCGCCAGCTGGCCGGGCTGCGCCCGCACTGGCTCTTTGTCGCGGTCGGGCTGGCAGCCGGCGTGACCAACGCCGGCTTTGTCTGGGGCAGCGTCAACGGCCATGTCATGCGCGTGCTGCTCCTGTTCTACCTGACGCCAGTCTGGACCGCGCTGTTCGCCCGGCTGTTCCTGGGCGAGCGGCTCTCGCCGGCGGGGCTGGGCCTGGTGGCGCTGGCCCTGTTTGGCGCCGGGCTGATGCTGTGGACGCCCGAAGTCGGCGTGCCGCTGCCGGGCAACGCCGCGGAATGGTCGGGGCTGATCGGCGGCATTGGCTTTGCCGTCAACAACGTGCTGTCGCGCCGGGCCGGCCAGCGCTTTCCCGACATGGATGCGCGCGTGCGTACCGTGGTGGTGTACCTCGGCTGCACCGTGATCGGCGTGCCGGCGGCACTGTTGCTTGACGGTACCTCGGTGGCGATCGTGCCGGGCGCGCAGGTCAGCGTCGCCATGCTGGTGCTGGGCCTGGCCGCGGTGCTGGTGGTCAGCAACTCGGTGGTGCAATACGGCCTGCAGCGGCTGCCGGCCAACCGGGTGTCGCTGCTGATGCTGTTCGAGGTCGTGATCGCGGCGGTATCGGCGTGGTGGCTGGCGACCGAGGTGCTGAGCTGGAAGGAAGCGGCCGGCGGGCTGTGCATCATCGCTGCCGGCGCCCTGTCGGGGCTGGTGCACCGCAGCCGGCCGGCGCGTGCTTCGGCAGTGGCTGACGCCGGGCTGGCAGCTTAAGCCGTCGCCTTTGCGGCGTATGAATCACTTGCGCACGCGTGCTTTCAGATAGGCGGCAGTCAGCAGCGGCACGTCGAACGGCGGCAGGAACTGTCCGCGTACCGTGGCATCCGGCCCGACCAGGATCAGCGACCCGGGATAGGCTGCGTTGGCGGCAGGCGGCACGCCCGGCCTGGCGCCGAGATCGTCGATCATTCGCGCCAGCGTCTGCGGGCTGCCGGTGGCGCCCATGAAGCGGGCGTCGTACGGGGCAAGGTAGCGCCGCAGGGCGTCCGGGGTATCGCGCTGCGGGTCCAGCGAGATGAACAGCACCTGCGTGGTGGCAAGCTTCTGCGTCGTGCTGATGCGCTGGTACAACCCGGTCAGCGCCGTCAGCGCAGCGCCGCACGGTGCTCCGCAATGGGTGTCGCCCAGCAGCACGAGGGTCCAGCGGCCTTGCAGCTGCGCCTGGGTAAATGCGCGGCCATTCTGGTCGGTGAGGCTGAAATCGCCCACCGGCCAGCCGCGCGACGACAGGTCGGTGTGCTGGGTCTCGTTGTGCGTGGCCGGCGCAAGGCCCGGCAGTGCGACGGCGAAAAGGCACGCGGCCAGCCTGGCCAGCCATCGGTTCATGGTGAAACTCCCTGTCCGGATCGCAATGCAGCGGGATGGCCCGGTGCCGTGGCGCCTGCGCGCTCGGCAGTGCCTGCATTCGCTTCGGCAGTTGCGCTGGCACGCCACGAGCGCATCGCCACGAGCACGCTGGAACCGGCCATCAGCACCGCCGCGAGCACCGGTTGCAGCAGCCCGCCGGCGGCCAGCGCCAGCGCGATCGCGTTGTAGCCGAAGGCCCAGGCCAGGTTGGCCCGGACCGTGCGGCGTACCTGGCGCGCCTGCTGCAACAGCCACGGCAGGCTGGCCAGGCCCGAGCGCGGCAGCACGACGTCCGCGCTTTCGCGCGCCAGGTCGGAGGCGTTGCCCACGGCGATGCCGACGGAGGCAGCCGCCAGCACCGGGCTGTCGTTAAGGCCATCGCCGACCATGGCGACCAGCCCTGTGCCGGCAGCCCAGTCGCGCAGGGCAAGCACCTTGTCCTGCGGCAGCAGCCTGGCCCGCCACGCATCGATATGCAAATCGCCGGCCAGTGCCGCCACCGCGTGCGGATTGTCGCCGCTCAGCAGCAGCGTGCCCAGGCCCTGGCGCTGCATTTCGCCGATCACGTCGCCAACATGCGGCATCGGCAGCGTGCGCAGCGCGATCAGTCCGTGCGCCTGGCCCTCCCAGCCAACCAGTACCAGCGTGCATCCCAGTGGCGCCGTAGCCAGCAGGGCAGGTGGCACGTGCCAACCGAGCGTGCCGAGGAACGCGGGCGATCCCAGCGCGCAGTCCATGCCATCGAATCGACCGCACAGGCCCTCGCCGGCATTGGCCTCGACTTCGTTGGAGGCCACGGGCGGCGATGCCGCGGCGCGGGCCATGGCGGCAATCGCGCGGGCCGCCGGATGGTCCGAAGCCTGCGCCAGCGCAGCCGCCACGCGCAGGACTTCCGCATGGCTGGCGCCTGCTGTCTGCATGCCGACAGGGTGCAGCGTGTCGGCCGTCAGCGTGCCGGTCTTGTCGAAGGCAATGCCCTTGAGCCGTGCCAGCCGTTCCAGCACGTCGCCGCCGCGCACGAGAATGCCGCGTTGTGCAGCCAGTCCGATCGCCAACGCATGCGTGAGGGGGGCTGCGAGTCCCAGCGAGCACGGGCACGCGACCACCAGCACGGCCAGTCCGGCCAGCATCGCGGCGTCCGCCACCTGCGCCGGAGCGCCTGCCCGGCTGCCCCAGAACCACGCGCTGGCCGCGGCCAGCGCCAGCACGCCCGGGATGAACACGGCAATGATGCGGTCGACGGTGTCGCCCGCCAGCGATTTGCGCACCAGCGCTTCACGCACCTGCCGGCCGATCTGCTGCCACCGGGTCTGCGAGCCGGCCACCGTGGCACGGACCAGCAGCGGGCGGCTGCCGTTGATGCTGCCGGCGTGCACCAGCGCCCCCGGTGGCTTGAACTGCGGCTCGCTCTGCCCGGTCAGGACGGCTTCGTCGCACTCCGAGCGGCCATCGACGACGATGCCGTCGACGGGCACGCGTTCGCCCGGCAGTATCCGCACCAGTTCGCCCGGCCGGATGTCGACGACGGCGCGCCAGCCTTCGGTGCCGCCCTCGACCACGCGCGCCTCGGCGCGTTCAGCCGCCAGCATCGGCGCGAGGCGGCGCGCGGTGCGTACGCGCACCTGCGCCTCAAGCAGGCGGCCCAGCGTAAACAGCAGCAGCACCATGGCGGCGGTGTCGAAATAGACAAGGCTCGAACCGCGCGATACCTGCCAACCTGAGTAGCAGTAGGCGGCGAGCACGCCGATGCAGACCAGGGTGTCGGTCGACAGCCGTCCCTGCCGCATGGCCTGCCACGCGCCTTCGGCAAATGGCCGCCCGAGCAGCAGCACCAGCGGCGTCGCCAGCGCCCACAGCAGCCAGTGAACCGGGCCACGCAGCCACGCTTCGTCGCCGGTAAACGCATCGGCGTAGAGCAGCCAGCTGAACAACATGACGTTCATGGCGAGAAACCCGCCGACGCCGAACCGGATCAGCGCGGCGGCGGCCTGCGGTTCCTCGTGCTCGCCATGGTGAACCTGATAGGCCAGGCAGCAGCCATAGCAGCAGAACCAGTGCGCTTCACCGTCCAGCTCGCGCTGCTGGCCCAGCCGTCCGACCGGCAACTGGCAGTGACTGCAGGCGTGCGAGGTTTCGATGGGCATAGGCGGCTTGTCTAATGCAGGTGGGCGCTCATCGGCACCACGCCGCGCGCGAGCGTGATCAGGCCGAGCAGGACGATGAACGCGCCGGCGGCGCGCACACCCTGCATGCGCCAGCCCGGGCGCGCCGCAGGCGCAGGCAGGAAGCTGGCGATGACGGGCTGCACCGGGATGCCCGCAGGCCGATGCCGCGCGCGCCACCAGAGCCCGAGGCCACCCATCGCCAGCATGGTGGGCAAGGTGCCGAGCCCGAACGCGAGCATGATCTGCAGGCCGCCCAGTGCGGTTCCGCTGGCCGCCGCCTGCGCGGCAAAGGCGTAGACCAGCGGGCAGGGGAGAAAGCCGTTCAGCACGCCAAATGCCAGCGGCGCGCCAGGTCCGGGCCGGCGCAGCAAGGTGCGCAGCGATTGCGCCAGCCACTGCGCGCCCCCACCGCCCAGCGCATGGCCGCCTCGGCCAATGAGCCCGGCCAGGTTCAGCCCGATCATCAGCATCAGCAGCCCGGACAGGATGGCCAGCCCGCGCTGCACCATGCTGGCCATGCTGCTTTCACCGGAGTGCCCGACGAGCAGCATGCCGAGATAGCCGGCCAGCGTGCCAAGGAACGCATAGCTGCCGATGCGGCCCAGGTTGTAGCCCAGGTGCCGCAGCAAGGTGGCAACGCGTCCGCCGGGCGCGGGGCCCAGGCCGCAGGCAAAGCCGCCGCACATGCCGGCGCAGTGCATGCTGCCGGCGACGCCTGCCAGGAAGACCAGCCACAGGTCGCTCATGGCCTCTCCCGCTACTTGCGTAACGCCAGGTAGGCCACCCAGGCAAAGAAGCCAACCGTCATGATGACGAAGATCCAGAAGGCGATCGCTTCGGCAAGGGTCATGACCGGCTCCGCTTATAGGAACTGCAGGCCGAGCACGTTCAGCGCGAGTTCGCCGAACAGGAAGGCCAGGTTCAGCAGGGCCAGCGCGAGCAGCAGTCTCGGTATCATGGTCGGCTCCGATGGTATGGCGGACGGTCGGCGGGCGGTTGGCTTAGCGCGTCAGGTCCAGCCCTGGCCCGAGCCCGCCCCAGTAGGCATAGCCGTAGTACAACGCCCAGACGAACAACACCAGGTAGACCACCAGCAGCCACACATTGATGCGGCCATGCCGCGCCTGGATATGGCCGCCGCCGTAGTCTTGGGTCTGCCGGTGATGCGGCTCTTCCGGCACGGCGGGCGGGCTGTCGCGTTCATCATTCATGGCCGGATGCCTCCGCTTCGTCGTCCTTGACTTCGGCCCGGTAGGCCTTGTACTTGATGGCTTCGACGTCTTCGAACAGCCCCGACAGCACGGCCCAGATAAACACGCAGACCGCGCCGAGGCTCATGAAGAAGGCCACCACGAATTGCAGCAAGGTGAGTTCTGCCATGCTCGTTCCCTCTGGCTAGCGCTCGTCGGCAAATGCGAAACCATGCCGCCTGGCCCACGCCTCGCCGGCATAGGTGCTTGGCTGGCCGGGCTGTCCCGGTTGGCCCGCCGCCGGCGCGCGATAGGCGTGGCGCGATTCGTCGGCGCGCAGGCCGGGGTCGTTCAGCGCGGCTTTCTGCCCGGGCGGGATCGGCAGCGGCTCGCCGGTCAGGGGATCGGTGTAGGCCGACAGCGACAGGACAAAGTAGGCCAACGCCCAGCGATCGTCTTCGGACACCGTGTCGCTGAACGACGGCATCGGCGTGCCGGACAGCCCCGTGCTCATGGTGCGGAAGATGTCCTTCACCGATGCCCCGGACTTGAACTGCCCGGTGGTCAGGTTGGCCGGCGGGATCGGGAAGCCGAAATCGTCCTCGAGTCCGGCCGCCTTTTCGCCATCGCCCTTGCCGGTGCGCCCGTGGCATTCCCAGCATTTGGCGCGGTCCCAGGCCTGCTTGCCGCGCTGGATCATTTCGGCCGAGGGCTTGGGCGGCACGCCGATAAAGATCGGCGCGAGCGGCGGCTCTTCGAGGAAGTAGAAGTAGGGCTTGTCGGGATTGCTGCGGTCGGCCGCCAGTACGTACTTGATGTACTGGATCACCGCCAGCCGGTCTTTTTCCGGAAGTTCGTGCCAGCTCGGCATCGCGGTGCCGCGCACGCCGCGCGTGATGGTGCGCAGCAGGTCGCCGTCATCCGGCATGGAGCCCGACGGCGTGAGGCGGAACTTGAACACGCCCAGCGTGAAATTGCGCGGGCGGTCCTTCTGCATGAACGCAGCGGCCGGTCCGTTGCCATCGCCCTTGACGCCATGGCAGCCCAGGCAGCGACGCTCATACACGTTCTTGCCGTGCGCGATCCACTCCTCCGAACGCGGGATGCTCGTCTGCGAGGCCTCCATCTGCTGCGGCTCGAAGCGGTCGCGCCACTTGCCGCGGTTGGTGCCCAGCTTTTGCAGGTAGGCCACCAGCGCGCGCAGGTCTTCCGTGTCGGCGATCAGGATCACGGTCTCGCCTGTGAATTCCTTGTTGGGGGTCAGGATCACGGGGTACTTCCCCCGCGCCGGGACATAGAGCAGGCCGGCCTGGTTGGGCGTCAGCGTGATGGTCTCGCTGCTGCCGAAATCGAACAGCTGCCGGGTCGCGGGCGTGTTCTCGACGGTGCGGCGCCCCTGCTGGTCGGTCACCAGCCGTGCGGTGTGCGGCTCGGAGAACAGCGCGGTGAAGCGCGGCATGATCGAGTCGGGCGACAACATGCGCGGATCCCAGAAGTGCGCCAGGTGCCAGGCATCGCTGAACTTCAGGCCGACGCGCGAGAGATCCGGGCCGATGCGCCGCGTCGAGAACAGGTGCGGCAGGTCAAACGCGTATTCGCCGGCCTGGGAGACCGGGCCCCAGCGCCGGGTCTCGCCGGTGACCGGGCGCACGAACTGCGAGTGGCAGTACCAGCAGCCTTCGCGCGTATAGACCTCGCGGCCCCGCAACTGCAGCGGCGTGTAGTCGGTGGCGCGTGCTTCCGTCCATTTCAGTTCGCCCAGGTCGGTGCGCACCACCTGGGTGACCTTGTCGGTGCGCGACTGCGGCTCCAGCATCGGCAGCACGCCCTGCACGAAGGCGGCCAGCGAGAGGCAGCCGAACCCCGCGATCAGTGCATAGAAGCGCAGGCCATAGCGGCCATCGGGGCGGCGCGGGGTCATGTTGACGCTCCGCGTGCGGCGCCCGTGGCGCTCGGTGCCGTGGCGGGCTCGGCCGCCATCACGGTGCGCATCAGGTTGTAGACCAGCAGCGACATGCCGATGTCCATCGAGATGCCGGCAGTCGTGCGCACCAGCCAGTAGGGCCGGATGGCTACCAGCGAGTCCAGCCATTCCACGCCCGCCATCAGCATGTAGCCCTGCTGCAGGCCGGCCATGGTCAGGTCCAGTCCCATCAGGCTGATGCCGAAGGTGATCAGCCAGAACGACCAGTTGCCGAGCCGCGCCGACCATAGCGGCCGCGCCACCAGCCTGGGTATCACGTAGACCGTGCCGCCGATGGCCCACACCACGAAGGTGCCGAATACCGTCAGGTGCGAGTGCGAGATGACGAAATCGCTGAAATGCGTTGGCTGCTGGATCGCGCGCAGGGCCTCGGTCGAGCCCTGGAAGCAGCCCGCGAGGTACATCAGCGAACCCATGATCAGGAATTTGGCGGTCAGGTTCTGGGTAAAGGTGTGCCAGCGGCCCATCATGGTGCCGAAGAAATTCTGCAATACCGTCCAGACCGGCACGATCAGCAGCATCGAGGTGATGATCGCCAGCGTCTCGGCCCAGTCGGCGATGGGGCTGTACAGGTAATGGTGGATGCCGACGAAGGGATAGAACAGCGCCAGCGACCAGAACCCCACCAGCGACAGCTTGTGGCTGTAGACCGGGTTCTGCACGCTCGCCGGCAGGAAATAGTAGATCAGCACGTAGCCGGCAGGCGTGATCCACAGCCCCACGATGTAGTGGATGAACAGGCCGTGGAAGGCGGCGCTGTTGATGCCGGTGATGGTGTACGGCAGGATAAAGCTGCCGAGTACCAGGTTCATCACGGTCCAGACAAAGGCGCCGATCAGGTACCACACTGCCACATAGAGTTGCGGCTCGCGCCGGTGCGCGATCGTCATCAGGAACTGCACGGTGGTGACCGTCACCACGAAGAAGATGATGGCGTCGATCGCAAGCGGGAATTCGCCGGCCTCCAGGCCCTGGTTGTAGCCGAGCATCAGCGACGCCATGCCGGCAACCAGGCCCAGGTTCCACACCCATACCAGCCAGTGTCCCCACCGGCCTTTCCATACCGGCACGCCGCACAGGCGCGGCAGCAGGTAGTAGCACAAGCCGATGAACAGCGTGGAGAAGGCGCCGAAGATCACGCCATTGACATGCATCGGCCGCAAGCGGCCGAAAGTCAGGTATTGCGAGGTCCCCAGGTAGTCTGGGAAGTTGAACAGGCTGGAGATGGTCACGCCGATGCTGGGCGTGAACATCAGCCAGAACAATCCCCAGTAGAGCCACTTGAGAATAAGCCCGCGGTCGATCAGCGAATCCAGGTCAGGAAATGCTTCGGATGGGTCCGATGTCGCGCGGGCGGCAGTCATATGCTTTTATCTCCCTTCGTTATCGCAGCCGGCCACGCGCTCAGTGCCTGCCTGGATCGAGCTTGCTGTTGCGGTTCGAGTAGTAGATGTACGCCTCGAGCGCTTTCATGGCGGGCCCGTTGGGGTCGATCTTCTCGCCTTCGTTGGGTTTCTCGATGCACCAGTTGATCATGTCCCGCAGCGTGGCGAACTCGTTCATCTGTTCCTGGAACTTGGGAAACTCATGCGGATGGGTGTCCGACGCATACGGGTGGCACATGGCGCAGGCAACACCGGTGTTCGACAGCTTGACGTTCAGCCGCTGCTGCGCACCGGAATCGCCGTGGAACAGCTGGTCGCCGACCTTCACCTGTTCCATGAACACCTCTTCAAACGCTTTCAGCTGATCTGCCGTGTGGGGTTCCTTGTGCGCCATCGGCTGGTCGCTGTCGTAGCCGAGCAGCAGCAACACGGCTACCCCAGCCGCCAGGGCCCGGGCATGCCATTTGTCGTTCTTCATCATTCGCTCCTCACGCATTTCTGCGCCGGATCAGGGGTGCCGGCCGGGCTAGATCCGGTCGGCCACGCGCGGGCTGAGCACCTGGTTGCGGTTGTCCTCAGTGCCGGAATCCGCCGGCTGGTCGGCGAAGACCGTCTTGCGCCACATCTTGTATTCGTTCTCCACCCGTCCCTGCGGGGTCATGGTCAGCGTGCTCCAGCCCACGCCGTCGAAGTGATCGCCCGGATCGGCGCGAATCATCGGCTTGGTCAGCAGCGGCACGCCTTCCGGCGCGTAGGGCCATGGCCACGACGTGGCCAGCATGCCGATCGAGCGCACCTTGCCGATCTCGTTGTAGAGCACCTGGTGCGTATGACCGTGGATATTGGTGACGTTGGCGTAGGGCTTGAGGATTTCATGCGCCTCGCGCCAGTCGCGGATCCAGAAATTCCAAGGCGGGTAGTACTCGTACAGCGGCGTATGCGTGAACAGGATGACCGGGCTGCTCTTGGGCCAGTTCGACAGCGTGCTGTTGAGCCAGCGCATTTGCTTTTCGCCGATCGCCGACCAGGCACCACCCAGAGTGCCGTCGAGCGTGGCCATATGTCCCATGCGCTCTTTCGGCGTCATCTTGCGTGCCGTCCAAAAGTCAGGTGCGGCAGCGACCGTATTCAGGCCGATCACGCGCACGCCTTTGTGGTCGAAGGTCCAGGGCGTGTTGCCGAAGGTCTTGTTCCAGGTCGACCCCATGTCGAGGTACCAGTCGTGCTCGCCCGGGATGAAGACCTTGCGGACCTTCACTTCCTTCAGCAGTTCGGCGCCGAGTTGCAGCTCGACAGGATCGCCCAGCTGCGCCAGGTCGCCGCCGAAGATCATGAAGTCAGCCGGCGGATTCATCGCCTGCACTTCCTTGAAGGCGCGCACCGTCTTTTCCACGAAGCGGGAGTTGAGCTCCCTCGGATAAAGGTGCGTGTCGGAGACCCAGGCAAAGCGGAAGCTCTGCCCGGTTTGCCCGTAGGCCACCTCAAGAGTGTTCAGGAGCGGGAAGAACCCGCATGCGGCGGCGCCCGCAACGCCTTTGAGCAGCGCCTGGTGCAGGAATGTGCGGCGCGTCCATACTGCTGCGCCTTCCGGGCGATCGCCCGGACCGGCCAGGGTCCGGTGCAACTCGCGTCGTTCGAGTTGGAATGAGTTCATCTGGCGGTCCTCCGCCCCCCGGGGGATGATGAAGTTGGCAGCGGCGAAACTGAACGCGCTATTTCTTTTTCAGTTCGATCGAGAGTTTCGCGGTCTGGCCGCCGGCTACCGTGACTGGCGTCTCGGTATCGCCGGTGTAGTACTGCGTGGCAACCAGGGTGTAATTGCCTGGTGGAACGTCGTCGATGCGGAAGCTGCCGTCTTCGCCGGTCAGCGCGTAGTACGGGCTATCGGCGACATAGATGTGGGCCAGCATCCAGCCGTGCGCGTCGCACTCGACCCGGACCAGCCCGGGCCGCGGAAGTTCGCGCGTGATCTTGACCCCTTTCTCGGGTAGCGCAAGGTTGAATGCCGTGCGCTGTCCGTAGAAGCCGTGGGTATTGTGCAGTATCGGATCAGAGCTGGTGACTTCAAGCTTGCCGGCTCGGATCACCTGCACGGCAGGCTTGAAAATGCAGTGTTCCTGGTCGAGCACCGGGATCTTGTCGGGGGTACCCCAGGCCTTCCCTTTGGGCACTTCCTTCAGGTACACGACGGCATCCTGGACGCCTTTGCCGGCGCCCACGCGGATCTGTGGTTCATCGCGCGGGCCGCCGCAGACTTCGCGGTCCTTGGTGGGGATGATCTTGCGGATCGGGACGGTGCCCTGGAAAGTGACCTTGCCTTCGATCTTGCCGCCCCCGCTGACCGGGGCGACTTCATAGGCAAAGGTGGGGACGCTGAACAGGCTGAGTACTGCCAGTTGCATGCAGCAAGCTTTGCGAAGAAAGAAACACATGCTGTTTCCCCGCCTTTCAGCGCCATGCGGTGCGCTCACTCTTGTTGTTCCCCCCGGACATGCAAGGCGCAGCAGGATGCTATGGGTTGTCGCTGAAGCATAGTACGCAGGCTGCCCAATGCAAAGCGCAACGGACATTTGGTGCGGCAGCACGTGATGGGACGGACGCAGCCAGCCAGCGTGCGCTTGACAGTGCGTACTACCGTGGCCCGCTGTAGCTGCTTCAAGTCGCGTACAGCCACCTCAAGGCCTACGAGGCCCATCGGAGCCACTTTCGATAAACGAGGCAGACACCAGCAGGGTAGAACAGGCGGCGGTCACCGCGGACGCGCTCTAGCTCGATTGCCGGTTATTGATGTCGCTGATGGACCACGGCCGGGCGGCCGCCGACAGTTCACGCATGCTTGGTCCTCCTGGAAATTGCCGCAAGGGCAGGGCTTCGGGGGGGGGCTTTCATGGTGCGCGGCTCCCGGAGCGAATCCGGGATCACGCCGACAGTGCAGAGACTAGCATTTACCCTAATTAGTTTCCCGGCCACGTCACAGGCGTGCCGGCCGGGCACGCCGCCGATGAATGCCAAAGTGCTTGCGGAATCCCCTGTAAGGGACGGAAAAGCAAGGGAAATCGGGGTAGGAATATGGCGCCGGGGCAACCGCCAAACGGGCCGGCGAAGGCATCTGCGATGGTATGATTAGCCCCAATTCTCGGGCCGGGGGGGTATTTTGAGGCGCAGGCGGCACGCCGCGCCGGCTCCCGCGCAGCCCGGCTTCTGAACATTGCTATAGCCCCGATACCAGGCTGCGCGCGGTACCCAAGACGGACCGCTGGCGGCCGATACCACACGAGAAACCGTGCGACTATCCTCGATCAAGCTGGCGGGCTTCAAGTCATTCGTCGATCCCACCAATTTCCAGGTGCCGGGCCAACTGGTCGGCATCGTCGGTCCCAACGGCTGCGGCAAATCCAACATCATCGACGCGGTGCGCTGGGTGCTGGGCGAGTCACGCGCTTCGGAGCTGCGCGGCGAGTCCATGCAGGACGTGATCTTCAACGGTTCCACCGCGCGCAAGCAGGCCGGCCGGGCCAGCGTCGAACTGGTGTTCGACAACGCCGAAGGCCGCGCCGCCGGCCAGTGGAGCCAGTACGCCGAAGTGGCGGTCAAGCGCGTGCTGACCCGCGACGGCACCTCGTCCTACTACATCAACAACCAGCCGGTGCGCCGGCGCGATATCCAGGACATTTTCCTGGGCACGGGCCTGGGCCCGCGCGCCTACGCCATCATCGGGCAGGGCATGATCTCGCGCATCATCGAGGCCAAGCCCGATGACATGCGCATCTTCCTGGAAGAAGCCGCGGGGGTGTCCAAGTACAAGGAGCGCCGGCGCGAGACCGAGAACCGCCTGTCCGACACGCGCGAAAACCTGACCCGCGTCGAGGACATCCTGCGCGAACTCGGCACCAACCTGGAAAAGCTGGAAGGCCAGGCCGAAGTCGCCCAGCGCTTCAAGACGCTGCAGTCCGATGGCGAAGAAAAGCAGCACCTGCTGTGGCTGCTGCGCAAGCGCGAGGCGCAGGTCGAGCAGGAACGCCACCAGCGCGCCATCGAGCAGGCCCAGATCGACCTGGAAGCGCAGACCGCGCAGCTGCGCCATGTCGAGGCCGAGCTGGAAACCATGCGCGCCGCGCACTATGCCGCATCCGACGGCATGCATGCGGCGCAGGGCGCGCTGTACGAAGCCAATGCCGAGGTCAGCAAGCTCGAGGCCGAGATCCGCTACGTGGTGGAGTCGCGCAACCGCGTGCAGGCCCAGATTGCCGCGCTGACGGCGCAACGCGAGCAGTGGCAGGGCAAGGCCGAGCAGGCCACCGACGAACTGGCGCAGGCCGAAGAGAACCTGGCCGTGGCCGAGGGCCGCACGGTCGAGGCGCAGGAGGCGGTGGCGCACAAAAACGACGAGCTGCCGACGCTGGAAGGCCTGTGGCGCGATGCCCAGCAGCTGCTCAACGAGCAGCGCGCCGGCATCATGCAGGCCGAGCAGGCGCTCAAGCTCGAAGCCGCGCAGCAGCGCAGCGCCGACCAGATGCTGCAGCAGCTGGAGCAGCGCCGCGAGCGCCTGTCGGCCGAGGAAAAGGGCCTGGACCGTCCGGATGAAACCCGGCTGGAACAGGGCCGCGCCGAGCTGGCCGAGCAGGAGGCGCTGGTCGAGGAAGCCCAGGCCGTGCTGGCCGATGCCGAAGAAAGCGTGCCGCGCCTCGATGAAGAGCGCCGCGCCGCGCAGGCGCGCGTGCATAGTGAAGCCGCCGCGATCGCGTCGCTGGAAGCGCGCCTGCATGCGCTGCGCCAGCTGCAGGAGAACGTGCAGACCGACGGCAAGGTGCAGCCCTGGCTGGCGAAGCACGAGCTGGCCGAGCTGCCGCGCCTGTGGAAGAAGGTCCATATCGAGGCGGGCTGGGAAAACGCGCTGGAATCCGTGCTGCGCGAGAAGCTGAACGCGCTGGAAATTTCCAACCTGGACTGGGTCAAGGCCTTCCTGACCGACGCGCCGCCGGCCAAGCTCGCGTTCTACTCGCCCCCGGCCGCGGCCCGTCCGCTCGAAACGCCGGCGGGGCTGCGTCCGCTGATGTCGCTGGTGCAGATCACCGAGCCGGGCATCCGCGCAGTGATGCAGGACTGGCTGGCCGATATCTTCGTCGCCACCGACATGGCGCAGGCGCTGGCCACGCGCGGCACGCTGCCCGAAGGCGCGTCGTTCGTGGTGGCCCAAGGCCACCTGGTGGGCCGCAACGCGATCCAGATCTACGCCGCCGATTCCGAACAGGCCGGCATGCTGGCGCGCGAGCAGGAAATCGAAAACCTGCAGAAGCAGGCGCGTGCGCAGGCGCTGCTGTCTGACGAAGCCAAGACCCAGGCAGTACGTGCCGAGGCTGCGTACACGCAGGCCAGCCAGGCGCTGGGCGAGGCCCGCACGCGCGCCGAGCAGGCCACGCGCCGCGTGCATGCGCTGCAGATGGACGTGCTCAAGCTGTCGCAGGCGATGGAGCGCTATTCCGCGCGCAGCGGCCAGATCCGCGAGGAGCTGGAAGAAATCCACGCGCAGATCGAAGAGCAGCGCGCGATCCGTGCAGAATCCGAAGCCAGCTTCGAGCAGCACGACGCCGCGCTGGCCGAGATGCAGGCCTCGCACGAAGACCAGCAGATGGCCTTCGAGGCGCTGGACAGCAAGCTGTCGGCCGCGCGCCACCAGCTGCGTGACTTCGAGCGCGCGGCGCAGGAAGCGCTCTTTGCCGAGCGCAACCTGTCCAGCCGCATCGACGAACTGCGCCGCAATATCCAGGTCGCGGCGGACCAGGCCGAGCGCATCGCCGAATCGCTGGAGAACGCCCGCGCCGAGCTTGAAACCATCAACGAGCAGACCGCGCATACCGGCCTGCAGGATGCGCTGGAACTGCGCGCCGAGAAGCAAGCCAGGCTCACCGTCGCGCGCACCGAACTCGATGCGCTGTCGGCGCAGCTGCGCCAGTTCGACGAGCAGCGCCTGGCCGCCGAGCGCAGCCTGCAGCCGCTGCGCGACCGCATCACCGAGCTGCAGCTCAAGGAGCAGGCCGCGCGCCTGAACCAGGAGCAGTTCAGCGAGCAGCTGACCACGGCGCAGGTCGACGAAGCCGGGCTGGCGCACAAGCTCACCGGCGACCTGAAGCCGTCGTACCTGCAGGGCGAAGTCACGCGCATCAACAACGCCATCAACGCGCTGGGCCCGGTCAACATGGCCGCGCTCGAGGAACTGGCGGCGGCGCGCGAGCGCAAGACCTTCCTCGATGCGCAGTCGGCCGACCTGAACGACGCCATCAACACGCTGGAAGACGCGATCGCCAAGATCGACCAGGAAACCCGTGCGCTGCTGCAGGGCACCTTCGACCAGGTCAACCACCATTTCGGCGAGCTGTTCCCGTCGCTGTTCGGTGGCGGCCAGGCGCGCCTGATCATGACCGGCGAGGAAATCCTCGACGCCGGCGTGCAGGTGATGGCGCAGCCCCCGGGCAAGAAGAACTCGACCATCCACCTGCTGTCGGGCGGCGAGAAGGCGCTGACCGCGATTGCGCTGGTGTTTGCGATGTTCCAGCTCAACCCGGCGCCGTTCTGCCTGCTGGACGAGGTGGACGCGCCGCTGGACGATGCCAACACCGAGCGCTACGCCAACATGGTGGCGCGCATGTCGGACAAGACTCAATTCGTTTTCATCTCACATAACAAGATCGCCATGGAAATGGCTCATCAACTCATTGGCGTGACCATGCAGGAGCAAGGCGTTTCGCGGATCGTGGCCGTGGATATGGACGCGGCGGTTTCGATGGCGGAGGCAGCATGAGCCGTAAGCAGGAGCCCCGAGACCACAATGCTGTGACCAACATGGGCGCTTTGGAGATTGCAGCATGAAGCTGAACATGGACCTGCAGACCGCGCTGATCGTCGCGGGTTTGGTATTCCTGGTGCTGCTGTTTGGCTACAACCAGTGGCAGATCCGCAAGGCGCGCCGTCCGCGCGAGCTGAGCCCCGAGGACGACCTGCCGCCGATGCGCGAGCCGGTGGTCGGCCAGGCCACTGCCCCGGAGACCGCGGCGCGGCTGCACGAGGCCAACGCCGAGTCGGTGCAGCGGCGCGAGCCGACGCTGGCGCCGGGCACGCCGGCAGCATCGTCGCAGCCCAACCACGTGGCCGCCGCGGCCGCGGCCGCGGCCAGCACCGCCGATGCTGACGAGGCCGTGGCCGAGGAAGTCGCGGTGGCTGCCGGCGTGGTGCAGGCCGAGCCCGGCGCCGCGGCCGGCGACGCCGAGGCCGAATCCGCCCCGGCGACGGGCCCCGCGGTGGCCGATGCGCCGGCACCCGCTGCGGCGCCCGTACCCGCCCCAGCGCCGGCACCGATCCCGGCCCCGGTTCCGGCCCCGCTCGCCGCCGTTCCCGACGGCCAGCCCGCGCCGGCCGTGGTCGATCCGCTGATCGACTGCATCGTGCCGCTGCACCTGGAGCGCAAGGCCTCCGGCGACCGCATCCTGCCGCTGACCGGGCGGCTGCGCCGTGCCGGCACCAAGCAGGTCCATATCGAGGGTCTGCGCGCCGAAGCCAATGCCTGGGAACCGGTCACCGCCGGCCACCAGTACGAAGACCTGCAGGTCGGCGTGCAGCTGGCCAACCGCAGCGGCCCGCTCAATGCGCTGGAGTTCTCCGAGTTCATCACCGCGGTGGAATCGCTGGCCGAGGCGCTCGACGCCTCCGCCGACCTGCCCGACATGAGCGAGACCGTGGCCAACGCGCGCGAACTGGATGGCTTTGCCGCCGGCAGCGACGTGCAGCTGGGCGTCAATGTGATTTCCGACGGCGCGCCGTGGTCGGCCGCCTACGTGCAGAACGTGGCCACGCAGGACGGGCTGGTGCTGTCGCGCGACGGCACGCGCTTTATCCGCTATCAGGCCAATGCCGAAGGCGTGCAGCGCCCGCTGTTCACGCTGCAGTTCGGCGATACCAACTTCCTGCGCGACGACCTGACCGTCAAGTCCGGGCGCCAGATCACGCTGCTGCTCGACGTGCCGCTGGCGGACCAGGGCGCCAGGCCGTTCAAGACGGTTTGCGAATACGGCAACACGCTGGCCCAGCGCATGGGCGCGCAACTGGTCGACGACAATATGCGCCCGCTGACCGAAGCCTCATTCATCGCCATCTTCAGCCAGCTGGAAACGCTGTACCAGAAGCTGGAAGCGCGCGGCATGCCGGCCGGCTCGCCGGTGGCGCTGCGCTTGTTCAGCGTCTAGCCGGAGCCTGCCATGACCGCAAAACCACGCGGCGCGCAGGCTGAAGCCTCCGCGCCCGCCGGCGGCTTGCCGCCCGAAGCCGCAGCCAGGCGCGTCGCCTGGCTGCACGACGAGCTCAACCGCCACAGCTACCAGTACTACGTGCTGGACGCGCCCACCATCCCGGATGCCGAGTACGACGCGCTGTTCGCCGAACTGATGGCGCTCGAGCTGGAGCATCCCGAGCTGCAGTCGCCGGATTCGCCCACGCAGCGCGTCGGCGGCGAGGCGCTGGCCGCCTTCGACACGGTGCGCCACCGCGTGCCGATGCTGTCGCTGAACAACGGGTTCGCCGACGACGACGTGCTCAACTTCGACCGCCGCTGCGCGCAGGGCCTGGGCCGCACCGCACCCGCGGCGGGCGAGGCCGACCTGTTCAGCGCGGCTGACGCGGTGGAGTACTCCTGCGAGCTGAAGTTCGACGGGCTGGCCATGTCGCTGCGCTATGAAGACGGCCGGCTGGTGCAGGCCGCCACCCGCGGCGACGGCGAGACCGGCGAGGACGTGACCGTCAACGTGCGCACCATCAAGGCGATCCCGCTGAAGCTGCGCGGCCAGGCGCCGGCGGTACTGGAAGTGCGCGGCGAGGTCTTCATGTATCGCCGCGATTTCGACAAGCTCAACGCGCGCCAGGCGGAAGCCGGCGAAAAGACCTTCGTCAATCCGCGCAACGCCGCTGCCGGCAGCCTGCGCCAGCTCGATCCGCGCATCACCGCGAAGCGGCCGCTGTCGTTCTTCGCCTATGGCCTGGGCGAGCTGCAGGGCGTGGACCGCCCGCCCACGCACAGCGCCATGCTCGACGGCTTCGATGCGCTGGGCCTGCCGGTGTGCAAGGAACGCGCCGTGGTCAAGGGGGCGCAGGGATTGCTCGGTTTCTACCGCGATATCGGCGAGCGCCGTGATGACCTGCCATACGATATCGACGGCGTGGTCTACAAGGTCAACGCGCTGGCCGAGCAGGACCGGTTGGGCTTTGTCTCGCGCGCGCCGCGCTTTGCGCTGGCGCACAAGTTCCCGGCGCAGGAAATGACCACCATCGTCGAGGACATCGAGGTGCAGGTCGGCCGTACCGGCGCGATCACGCCGGTGGCGCGGCTGCAGCCGGTGTTCGTCGGCGGCGTGACCGTGACCAATGCCACGCTGCATAACGAGGACGAGATCCGCCGCAAGGATGTCCATATCGGCGACACCGTGATCGTGCGCCGCGCCGGCGACGTGATCCCGGAGGTGGTGGCGGTGGTGGCCGAGCGCCGTCCGGCGGATGCGCGCGCCTTCGTGATGCCGACGGCCTGCCCGGTGTGCGGTTCGCATATCGAGCGGCTGGAAGACGAGGCGATCGCGCGCTGCACCGGCGGCCTGATCTGCGCGGCACAGCGCAAACAGGCGCTGCTGCATTTTGCGCAGCGCCGTGCCATGGATATCGAAGGGCTGGGCGACAAGGTGGTCGAGCAGCTGGTGGACCAGGGCATCGTGCGCACGCCGGCCGACCTGTACAAGCTTGGCGTGGCCAAGCTGGCGGCGCTGGAGCGCATGGCCGACAAGTCGGCGACCAACCTCGTCGCGGCGATCGAGGCGTCGCGCGAGACGACGCTGAACCGCTTTATCTTCGCGCTCGGCATCCGCCACGTGGGCGAGGCCACCGCCAAGGATCTCGCCAGGCATTTCGGCAAGCTCGACGGGCTGATGGCCGCCGACGAAGCCGCGCTGCTCGAGGTCAACGACGTCGGCCCGGTGGTGGCGCAGTCGATCGCGCACTTCTTTGGCGAGCCGCATAACGTCGAGGTCATCGAACAACTGCGCGCCGCAGGCGTACACTGGCCGGAGAGCGAGCCGGCCGCCAGGACGCCGGCGCCGCTGTCGGGCAAGACCTTCGTGCTGACCGGCACGCTGCCGACGATGTCGCGCGAGGACGCCAAGGAATTGCTAGAGGCCGCGGGCGCCAAGGTGGCGGGCTCGGTGTCGAAGAAGACCGACTATGTGGTCGCTGGCGCCGAAGCCGGCAGCAAGCTGGACAAGGCCGAGGCGCTGGGCGTGCCGGTGCTGGACGAGGCCGGCATGCTCGCGTTGCTGGCAGAAGCGGGCGCCGCGCCCGCGCAGGATTAGACCGGGGAAACAGCCATGATCCGCGAGATTCTCAAGATGGGCGATCCGCGCCTGCTGCAGGTGGCGCGGAAGGTCGAGCGTTTCAATACGCCCGAACTGCGCACGCTGATCGAAGACATGTTCGACACCATGGACCACGCCAACGGCGCGGGGCTGGCCGCGCCGCAGATCGGCGTGGACCTGCAGGTGGTGATCTTCGGCTTCGACCGCAACCCGCGCTATCCGGATGCGCCGATGGTGCCCAAGACGGTGCTGATGAACCCTGTGCTGGAGATGCTGTCGGACGAGCTGGAAGACGGCTGGGAAGGGTGCCTGTCGGTGCCCGGCCTGCGCGGGGTGGTGCCGCGGCATGTGCGGCTGAAATACAGCGGGTACGACCTCATGGGCAACCGGATCGAGCGGGTTGCCGAGGGCTTCCATGCGCGCGTGGTGCAGCATGAGTGCGACCACCTGCAGGGCATTCTTTACCCGATGCGGATCCGGGATTTTTCGCGGTTTGGGTTTACCGAGATCCTGTTTCCGGATTTGCCGGCCAATAGCGACGAGTGATCGCCTGCTGCCGGTTTGCTCCCCTCTCCCGCAAGCGGGAGAGGGAGCACGCAATCGGTACAGACATGAGGCTGTGGCAATTTGCCAAAGTCTGTCAAAAAAAGCGGCCATCGCGGCCGCTTTTTTCACATCAGAACTTCTCGAACTGCCCCAGGAACCGCCACTTCCCCGGCGGCAGGTCGCCCAGCACCACGCGGCCCATGCGCACGCGCTTCAGGCCAACCACTTCCAGCCCGACCTGCTCGCACATCCGGCGGATCTGGCGCTTGCGGCCCTCGCGCAGCACGAAGCGCAGCTGTTCTTCGTTCTGCCAGCTGACCTTGGCCGGCTTGAGCAGCACGCCGTCCAGCGACAGGCCATGGCGCAGCAGCTCGAGCTGGTCGGCGGGGAATGCCTCGCTGACATTGCGCTCGACCGCACCTTGCGGGCCGTGCCAGACCACGCGCACCAGGTACTCCTTCTCGACGTTCGAATCCTCGCCGATCAGCGCGCGCGCGACGCGGCCATCCTGCGTCAGCACCAGCAGGCCGGTTGAGTCGATATCGAGGCGGCCGGCGGGCGCCAGGCTCTTGCGTTGCCACGGCGCGAAACGCTTGCGCGACGGGTCGCCTTCCCACTGGTTCTCGGCGGTGAACAGCACCGCGGCGGGCTCGTAGCCGTCCTCGGCCTGGCCGGAGACGTATCCCACCGGCTTGTGCAGCAGCACGGTGACGCGCTCGCCCTGTTCGGAGCGCGCTTCCTGCAGGATCTCGATTTCGGCATCCGGGCGGATGCGGCTGCCCAGCTCGGTCACCGGCTTGCCGTCGACCAGCACCCAGCCGCGCGGAATCCATTCATCGGCTTCGCGGCGCGAGCACAAGCCGAGTTCGGACATGCGCTTGGACAGGCGCACCAGGCCGTCGTCATGGGTAGCCTCGGGCGCGGCATCGGCGCGGGCGGGCTGCTGCGGGCGCGGGGCCGGTGCCTGCGGCCGGGAGGTGCCGGCGGTGCGGATGCGGTCCGCGGCATCGCTGAAGCGGCGCGCCGGCGCCGAGCCTTCGTGGCGGCGTTCGCCGGTGGGGGCAGGGCGACGGGGACGGTTTTCGTCGTCGCCGTAGCGCCGCGGACGGTTGTCGTCATCGCCAAAGCGCCGCGGCGGACGCGACTCATTGCCTTCGAAGCGACGCGGGCGGGCTTCGCCGCGGTCGTCGCCAT
>NZ_CP170643.1:2243987-2461054 GCF_051015765.1 Cupriavidus sp. a3
ATAGCGGCGCGGACGGTTGTCGTCGTCGCCGAAGCGCCGCGGCGGACGCGATTCATTGCCTTCGAAGCGGCGCGGGCGGGCTTCGCCGCGATCGTCGCCATAGCGGCGCGGACGGTTGTCGTCGTCGCCGAAGCGCCGCGGCGGACGCGATTCATTGCCTTCGAAGCGGCGCGGGCGCGCCTCGCCACGATCGTCGCCATAGCGGCGTGGACGTTTGTCGTCGTCGCCAAATCGCCGCGGCGGACGCGACTCATTGCCTTCGAAGCGGCGCGGACGAGCCTCACCGCGATCGTCGCCGTAGCGGCGCGGACGATTGTCGTCGTCGCCAAAACGTCGAGGCGGGCGCGCTTCGCCTTCGGCACGGCGCGGCCGTGCCTGGCGCTCGCCGTCAGCGGGCCGCGGCGGACGCGGCTTGCGCACGTCGCCGCCCGATTGCGCTTCGCCTGGCGCGCGGCGGCCGGCACTCTTGCCGCCGTCATTCTGCTGCGCACGCTTGATGCCTTCGGTCACGGCCCGCACGCGGTTGCGGTTCAGGTCCGAAACCCGCACCGGGCGGTTGCCGGTCTTGCGCGCGGCCGTGCCGGTATCGCTTGCGGCCTTGATGCCTAGCGTCTTGCGCTTCGGCGAATTGCTGTCGGTCATATCGTTGATGCTGTCCGCCGCCTCAGATCGCGAGGGCGGCGAGCAAGTCCTGTTCAAGCTGAATCTGCAATCGGTTGTCGGCGGCCAGGCGGCTGCCGTCTACCAGGAACACGTCTTCGACGCGTTCGCCCAGGGTGTTGATGCGTGCCGAATGCACGGACACGCGATGCCGTGCCAGTACGCGGGCGATGGCGTACAGCAGGCCGGTGCGGTCGTTGGCGGAAAGCGACAGCAGGTAATACTGGCCGCGCTCGTCCGCGCGCAGGTCCACGCGCGGCTTGATCGGGAAGCTGCGCGACTGGCGCGACAGGCGTCCCTGCGTGGGCTCGGGCAGGGCGTCGTGCTGGCGCAGCTTTTCGCAAAGCTCGTGCTCCACCAGCGCGATGATGTCGCGGTAGTTGCCACGGTAGTTGTCATTTCCTGCCATGCCGGGGTCCGTGACCTGGAACGTGTCCAGCGCGTAGCCGTGCCGGGTGGTGTGGATCTTGGCGTCCTGGATCGAAAACGCCTTGCGCTCGAAATAGCCGCAGATGCGCGCGAACAGGTCGGGCTGGTCCTGCACGTAGACAGCCACCTGCAGGCCTTCGCCCGCAGGCGAGATGCGTGCCTTCACCACGGGGGCGGGGCTGTCGACCTTGTCGTACAGGTGCCGCGTGAGCCAGGCGATATCGCGCGCATCGTGGCGCAGGAAGAAGGCCACGTCGAGCTGCGCCCACAGCCGCTTGCCGAGCTCGGGATCGAACGCCTTGAGCCGCAGCGTCGAGATGGTTTCTTCCTTGCGCTGCGCCCACAGCGAGTGCGAATCGACCCTGGCGCCGCCGAGCACGCGCAGCGTGATCCGGTACAGGTCTTCCAGCAGCTTGCCCTTCCACGCGTTCCAGACCTTGGGGCTGGTGCCGCGGATATCGGCCACCGTCAGCAGGAACAGCGCGGTCAGGTAGCGTTCGCTGCCGACCACGCGCGCGAAGGCATGAACCACTTCCGGATCGGTCAGGTCCTGCTTCTGCGCCACGTGGCTCATGGTCAGGTGGTGCTCGACCAGCCAGCTGATCAGGTCGGCATCTTCGCGCGCGATGCCATGCTGCTTGCAGAAGCGGCGCGCGTCCTGCGTGCCGAGCTTGGAATGGTCGCCGCCGCGGCCCTTGGCGATGTCATGGAACAGCGCCGCCACCCACAGCACCCACGGCTTGTCGAAGCTCGCCATCAGCTGGCTGCAGAACGGGAACTCGTGCGTGTGCTCGACGATGGCGAAGCGGCGCATGTTGCGCACTACCATCAGGATGTGCTGGTCCACGGTGTAGACGTGGAACAGGTCGTGCTGCATCTGCCCGACGATGCGGCGGAAGTTGATCAGGTAGCGCCCCAGCACGCTGGTCTGGTTCATCAGCCGCAGCGCGTGAGTGATGCCTTGCGGCTCCTGCATGATGGCCAGGAACAGGCGGCGGTTTTCCGGGTCGTTGCGCCAGCTTGCGGTCATCACGGTGCGGGCGTTGTACAGCCCGCGCAGCGTGCGCGGCGACAGGCCCTTCACGCCGGGCGTGCGCTGGTACAGCAGGAAGGTTTCCAGGATCGCGTGCGGATCGCGCTCATACACGTCGTCGCTGGTGATCTCCAGCATGCCCTGGCGCTCGACAAAGCGTTCGTTGAGCACGCGCGTGACCTGCGACTCGCTCGGGAACAGCATCGCCTCGATGTTCAGCAGCAGCACGCTGTTGAGCTGCGTGACTGCCTTCGCCGCCCAGTAGTAGCGCCGCATCAGCTGCTCGCTAGCGCGCTTGTTGGTGGTCTGGCGGTAGCCGAAGGATTCCGCCAGCGCGGTCTGCAGGTCGAACACCAGCACGTCCTGGCGCCGGCCCGCCACCAGGTGCAGGCGCGCGCGGATGGTCTTGAGCAGGCGCTCGTTGCGCGCCAGTTCCTGCGCTTCGCGCTGCGTCAGCAGGCCGCGCTCGAACAGTTCTTTCCAGCTGTCGCCCAGGCCCGCGGCCTTGGTCATCCACAGGATCACCTGCAGGTCGCGCAGGCCGCCCGGGCTTTCCTTGCAGTTGGGCTCGAGCGCGTAGGGCGTGTCCTGGTACTTGGCGTGGCGCTGGCGCATTTCCAGCAGTTTGGCCTGGAAGAACGCGGCCGGGTCCAGGTCGGCGAGGTAGCGCGTGCGCATCGACTCGAACAGCTTGCGGCTCCCGGTCACCAGCCGCGCCTCCAGCAGCGAGGTCCGGATGGTGATGTCCTGGCGCGACTCGCCGATGCAATCGTCCACGGTGCGTACCGACGAGCCGATCTCCAGCCCCAGGTCCCAGCACAGGCCGATAAAGCGCTCCAGCCGCCCGGTGGTGTCCTGGTCGGGATCGGCGGGCAGCAGCAGCAGCACGTCGACGTCCGAATAGGGCAGCAACTCGCCGCGGCCGTAGCCGCCCACCGCCACCAGCGCCGCACCCGCGGGCATCTGCAGCCCGCGCCACGCCTCTACCAGCGCGGCGTCGACGGCGCGGCGCAGCCGCGTGATCAGCGTGCCGACGTTGGCGCTGGTATTGAAGTCGGCAAGCAGGACCTGCTTGTCGGCTTTGAGCTGTTCGCGCACGCGCGTGGCCAGCAGAAGTTCCGGCGTGGTGTCCATGGAGAGGGCGGGGTGGTTCGTGGGCACGGCTGGAAAAATAAGGGCGCCGCTCAGGCGCCCTGGCTGGTGTGCGACCTCAGGCCGCGACGGATTCCGTAATGAAGGCCGGCGGCGCCGGTGTGCCGGCGGAGACCGTCAGCACTTCATACCCGGTCTCGGTGACCAGCACGGTGTGCTCCCACTGCGCCGACAGGCTGCGGTCGCGGGTCTTGACCGTCCACTGGTCGGGCATGGTGCGGATATCGCGCTTGCCGGCGTTGATCATCGGCTCCACGGTGAAGATCATGCCGGCCTTGATCTCGGCGCCGGTGCCGGCTCGGCCGTAGTGCAGGATCTGCGGGTCTTCGTGGAAGTTCTTGCCGATGCCGTGGCCGCAGTATTCGCGCACCACGCTGTAGCCGGCGGCTTCGGCGTGCACCTGGATGGCATGGCCGATGTCGCCGAGGCGCGCGCCATGGCGTACCTGGGCGATGCCCTTCCACATGCATTCGTATGTCACCTGCGCCAGGCGCTTGGCCAGGATCGAGCCCTCGCCGGCGATGAACATGCGGCTGGTGTCGCCGTAGTAGCCTTCCTTGGTGATGACGGTGATGTCCAGGTTGACCGCGTCGCCGCTCTTGAGCACGCGCTCGCCGGGAATGCCATGGCAGATCACGTCGTTGACCGAGGTGCAGATCGCGCCGGGGAAGGGCGGGTAGCCGGGGGGCGCATAGTTCAGTGGCGCCGGCACGGTGCCTTGCACGTCACGCATGTAGGCGTGGCACAGGCGGTCCAGCTCGCCCGTGGTGACGCCCGGCTGGACGAAGGGCGTGATGTAGTCGAGGACTTCGGAGGCAAGGCGGCAAGCCACGCGCATCTGGGCGATGTCTTCGGCGGTGTTCAGGTAAATGCTCATGCTGCGTCGCCAAAAGTGATGGCGGGGCCACTGGCCGCGCCGAATTCGAAAGGTCAATGTCGGATTATCGCACCATCGGAGCCTGATAGCAGCCTGTGCCGAGGCGCTTTTGGACGGCGCCTCTCCAACGCGGGTGCTGCGGTTGCGATCCGGGCGGCTTGAGCGCCCGATGCTTTTCTTGCTAGAATAGCGGGCTGACTTGATTGCGGCGCAGCATTGCATCCGCCAGGCCGGTATTTTGCAGCATCTGCTGCACGGTTTCTTGGAAATCGTTTTTGGAAATCGCTGGCCCGCCTATCCGGGGTGTTCCTTTTCAGGAATGTCGGGGCGGGCTTCAGACCTAACCCTTTGGAGAATCACATGTCCGTTACCATGCGCGAAATGCTGGAAGCCGGTTGCCACTTCGGCCACCAGACCCGCTTCTGGAACCCGAAGATGGCCCCCTTCATCTTCGGCCATCGCAACAAGATCCACATCATCAACCTCGAAAAGACGTTGCCGATGTTCCAGGACGCCATGAAGTACGTGCGTCAGCTGGCAGCCAATCGCGGCACCATCCTTTTCGTGGGCACCAAGCGCCAGTCGCGCGAAATCCTGGCTGAAGAAGCAGGCCGCGCCGGCATGCCCTACGTCGACGCCCGCTGGCTCGGCGGCATGCTGACCAACTTCAAGACGGTCAAGACCTCGATCAAGCGCCTGAAGGACATGGAAGCCGCCAAGGAAGCCGGCGCGCTGGAAACCATGAGCAAGAAGGAAGCGCTGATGTTCGAGCGCGAGATGATCAAGCTGGAAAAGTCGATCGGCGGCATCAAGGACATGGGCGGCGTGCCTGACGCCATCTTCGTGGTCGACGTCGGCTACCACAAGATTGCCGTGACCGAAGCCAACAAGCTGGGCATCCCCGTGATCGGCGTGGTCGATACCAACCACTCGCCGGACGGCATCGACTACGTGATCCCGGGCAACGACGACTCGAGCAAGGCTGTGGCCCTGTACGTGCGCGGCGTGGCTGACGCGATCCTGGAAGGCCGTGCCAACGCGGTGCAGGAAGTCGTTGAAGCCGCCCGCGGCGACGACGAATTCGTCGAAGTGCAGGAAGGCTGATAGCCTCCGGCCCGCTGTTTGAAAGGAACCCGATAGCGCGCACGTCAACATAAGACAGCAAGCATCGCTTGCCGCCCGGCATGCCGGGCAGCGCGCAGGGCGCAAGCCGGGGTACTTCGGCAGCAGGGCAAAAAAAGGGGGCACATCTGGCGCCCCCTTTTTTCGAATTTGAATTGTTGTCATCCGCCGCAGGCAATATCTGCCGCGGGTGCGCTGTAGACCCACCGACCGGGTGCCGCGGGCGACTGCCGGGGCCCGGCGCGAACCATTCAAGGAGTGACAAATGGCGGCAATTACCGCAAGCATGGTTGCAGAACTGCGCGCGAAGACCGACGCGCCGATGATGGAATGCAAGAAGGCCCTGACCGAGGCCGACGGCGACCTGAACAAGGCCGAAGAGCTGCTGCGCGTCAAGCTGGGCAACAAGGCCAGCAAGGCCGCATCGCGCGTGACCGCTGAAGGCGTGGTCGGTTCGTTCATCGACGGCACCACCGGCGCCCTGGTCGAACTGAACTGCGAGACCGATTTTGTCTCCAAGAACGACGACTTCCTGGCGTTCACGGCCAAGGTTGCCGAGCTGATCGCCAAGCAGAACCCGGCCGACGTGGCTGCGCTGTCGGCGCTGGAAATCGACGGCGTGAGCGTGGAAGCCACCCGTGCCGCCCTGATCGGCAAGATCGGCGAGAACATGACGATCCGCCGCTTTGTCCGTTACGCCAACGGCGGCAAGCTGGTTTCGTACCTGCACGGCACCCGTATCGGCGTGATGGTCGAGTTCGACGGCGACGAAGCCGCCGCCAAGGACGTGGCCATGCACGTGGCCGCCATGAAGCCGGTGTCGCTGTCGGCCGAGCAGGTCCCCGCCGACCTGATCGCCAAGGAGCGCAGCATCGCCGAGCAGAAGGCTGCCGAGTCGGGCAAGCCGGCCGAGATCGCCGCCAAGATGGTCGAGGGCTCGGTGCAGAAGTACCTGAAGGAGGTGTCGCTGTTCAACCAGCCGTTCGTGAAGAACGACAAGCAGACCGTCGAGCAGATGCTCAAGGCTGCCAACACGACCGTGAAGGGCTTCACCCTGTACGTCGTGGGCGAAGGCATCGAGAAGAAGCAGGACGACTTCGCCGCTGAAGTGGCCGCCCAGGTGGCCGCTGCCCAGAAGGGCTGATGTCAGGGGCGCGCCGGCCGGCCCTTATGGGACGGTCCGGGCGCCTATAATGCCGCAGGGGCGCCGCAAGGTGCCCCTCTGCATAAGTAGCGCAGTGACGCGTATTGCACTTTGCAGCACGTTGACTGCAGCAGTCAGTTTTCGCGGTCGTCTTCCTGTCGCCTGCCGCCAGGGCGGGGCGACCCCGAAAACCGGCTTTCTCCCGCCGGTGGCGCGCGATCCGCGCCGCCGGTGTCAAAAAATCAATCGTCTCATTTGTGTTCAGTCCCAAACGAGCGACTTGCTCCTGCCCGAGGGTAAACATGCCAGCCTACAAGCGCGTCCTTCTGAAACTGTCCGGTGAAGCCCTGATGGGCGACGATGCCTTTGGCATCAACCGCTCCACCATCGAGGCGATGGTGAACGACATTGCCGAGATCGTGAAGCTCGGCGTCCAGGTCGCGGTGGTCATCGGCGGCGGCAATATCTTCCGCGGTGTCGCGGGCGGCGCGGCCGGCATGGATCGCGCCACGGCCGACTACATGGGCATGCTGGCCACCATGATGAACGCGCTGGCCCTGCAGGACGCGATGCGCCACGCCAATATCGAAGGCCGCGTACAGTCCGCGCTGCGCATGGACCAGGTGGTCGAGCCGTACATCCGCCCGCGCGCGATTCGCCAGCTGGAAGAGGGCAAGGTGGTGATCTTCGCCGCCGGCACCGGCAACCCGTTCTTCACCACTGATACCGCCGCCGCGCTGCGCGGCTCGGAAATCGGTGCCGAGGTTGTGCTCAAGGCGACCAAGGTGGACGGCGTCTACACCGCCGACCCCAAGAAGGACCCGAGCGCCACGCGCTACACCACCATCAGCTTCGACGAGGCGATCTCGAAGAACCTGCAGGTGATGGACGCTACCGCCTTCGCCCTGTGCCGCGACCAGAAGCTGCCGATCCGCGTGTTCTCGATCGTCAAGCCGGGCGCGCTCAAGCGCGTGATCCTGGGCGAAGACGAGGGTACCCTGGTCCACGTCTGAGTCCGGCGCCCCCCGATGCCGCGCCACGGCGCTGGTGTCTGGCCGGGCAAAGAGTAGAATGATTCATTTTCGATCCCGCCCGGCGGGATCATGGTTGGCTGATTTCCGGAGGTTAACATGAGCGTCGCCGACACAAAGAAGAGCGTCGAGCAGAAAATGCAGAAGTCGATCGAAGCCTTCAAGGCCGATCTGGCGAAGATCCGCACTGGCCGTGCCCACACCGGCCTGCTCGACCACGTTCAGGTGGATTACTACGGTTCGATGGTGCCGATCAGCCAGGTCGCCAGCGTCGGCCTGGCCGATGCGCGTACGATCACGGTGCAGCCGTGGGAAAAGAAGATGGTGGGGGCGGTCGAGAAGGCCATCCGCGATTGCGACCTGGGCCTGAACCCGGCCACCATGGGCGACGTGATCCGCGTGCCGATGCCCGCGCTGACCGAAGAGCGCCGCAAGGAGCTGACCAAGGTCGTCAAGGGCGAGGCCGAGGGTGCCAAGGTTGCGGTGCGCAACCTGCGCCGCGATGCCAATGAGCAGTTCAAGAAGCTGGTCAAGGACAAGGCCATCTCGGAGGACGACGAGCGCCGCGGCCAGGACGAGGTGCAGAAGCTGACCGACAAGTACGTGGCCGAGATCGACAAGATGGTCGCCGAAAAAGAGAAGGAGATCATGACGGTCTGACGCCGTCCCTGCATTTGCCGGGGCTGCCGCGACCGTCTGCCATCATGCAGCACATCAGTTCAACACTCGCCGTACCCGATACCTCCTACGTGCCTGGTCACGTTGCCATCATCATGGACGGCAACGGCCGCTGGGCGACCCAGCGGCACCTGCCGCGCGTTGCCGGGCACTCCCGGGGGCTGGATGCTGTGCGCGCGGTGGTGGAAGCCTGCGCCGCGCGCGGCGTGCAGTACCTGACGCTGTTCGCGTTCAGTTCCGAGAACTGGCGCCGGCCGGCGGACGAGGTGTCGTTCCTGATGCGGCTGTTCATGATGTCGCTGCGGCGCGAAGTGGTGAAGATGCACGCCAACAACATCCGCCTGCGGGTGGTTGGCGATCTGGCCCGCTTCAGCCCGCGCATCCAGAAACTGATCAAGGACGCCGAGGCCCGCACCGCAGGCAACACCGGCCTGACCGTGACCATCGCCGCCAACTACGGTGGCCGCTGGGACCTGCTGCAGGCCATGCGCAAGATGCTGGCGCGCTCGCCGATGCTCGATCCGGAGTCGATCGACGAATCGATGCTCGCCCCGCACCTGGCCATGGCCTATGCGCCGGAGCCCGACCTGTTCATCCGCACCGGCGGCGAACAGCGCATCAGCAATTTCCTGTTGTGGCAGCTCGCGTATTCCGAGCTGTATTTCACCGACGTGTACTGGCCGGATTTCGACGCCGCCGAGCTGGACAAGGCCTTTGCCTCGTACCGCCAGCGCGAACGCCGTTTCGGCCGCACCAGCGCGCAACTGGTTGCGCCGGGACTATCGGGCACCGCCTGACACCCTGGCCGATCCGGGCTACTCCAATAACTACCACGGGACCGCAGCGCATGCTCCTCACCCGCGTCATCACCGCCCTGTGCCTGTTGCTGCTGATTCTTCCGATCCTGTTCCTGGCGCCGCCGGCCGGCCTGGCGGGCCTGCTCGGGGTGATCGTGCTGCTGGCGGGCTGGGAATTCGGACGCCTGATCGGACTGCGCGGGCCCTGGCCCTATGTCTATGCGCTGGCCTGCCTGATCGCCACCATCACCTGGCATGACATGCCGCTGCGCCACGCCACCACCTGGCTGCTGGAAGCGGCGGTGGTGTGCTGGGGCGTGGCGCTGGTCTTGCTGGCGCGCGGCGTGCGCACCGCCACGCCGGGCTTTGCCGTGCTGGGGGCCATACTGGGCCTGGTCATGCTGCCCGCGTTTGCCCATGCCACGATGATCCTGCGCGGCGCCGGCATCGGCGTGCTGCTGACGGCGGCCGTGCTGGTGTGGGCGGCCGACATCGGCGCCTATTTCACCGGCAAGGCCATCGGCCGGCGCAAGCTGGCACCGTCCATCAGCCCGGGCAAGTCCTGGGAGGGCGCCATCGGCGGCTGGCTGCTGGCGCTCGTCATCGGCCTGGCGCTGGCCGCCACCCATGCCTTCGCGCCGACGTGGTTCTCGGTGCTGGGCGACCGCGGCGGCCTGGGCTACGTGGCCGCGCTGACCACGCTGCTGGTCGCGGCGAGCGTGATCGGCGATCTGTTCGAGTCGCTGCTCAAGCGGCAGGTCGGCATGAAGGACAGCAGCCGGCTGCTGCCGGGCCATGGCGGCGTGCTGGACCGGATCGATGCCTTGCTGCCGGTGTTCCCGCTGGCGGCACTGATGCTGATTTTTCTCTGAAGCCTTCTCTGAAGCGGTCTGATATGCAGCGCATTACCATCCTTGGCGCCACCGGCTCGATCGGCGAAAGCACGCTCGATGTCGTCCGCCGCCATCCCGACCGCTACACCGTGCACGCGCTGACGGCGCATCGGCAAGTGCGCAAGCTGGCCGAGCAATGCATTGCGTTCCGCCCGGCCCGCGCCGTGGTAGGCAGTGCCGAGGCGGCCGGCGAGCTGCAGGCGCTGCTGCGCGATGCCGGTGTCGATACCGAAGTCAGCCACGGCGAGGCCGAGCTGGAATCGGTCGCCGCCGACGCGCAGACGGACGCCGTGATGGCCGCGATCGTCGGCGCCGCCGGCCTGCGCCCGACGCTGGCCGCTGCGCGTGCCGGCAAGCGCGTGCTGCTGGCCAACAAGGAAGCGCTGGTGATGTCCGGCCGCATCTTCATGGACGCGGTGCGCGAGCATGGCGCCACGCTGCTGCCGATCGACAGCGAGCACAACGCCATCTTCCAGTGCCTGCCTGCCGACGACCCGCGCTATGGCCGTGGCGTGGCCAAGGTGCTGCTGACCGCGTCGGGCGGGCCGTTCCGCACCCGCGATCCCGACACGCTGCATGACATTTCGCCGGACGAGGCCTGCGCCCACCCGAACTGGGTCATGGGCCGCAAGATCTCGGTCGACTCGGCCACCATGATGAACAAGGGCCTCGAGGTCATCGAGGCGCACTGGCTGTTCGGCGCGCCGGCCGAGCGCATCGAGGTGCTGATCCACCCGCAGAGCATCGTGCATTCGATGGTGGCCTACCACGACGGCTCGGTGCTGGCGCAGCTGGGCAACCCGGACATGCGCACGCCGATCGCCTACGGCCTCGCCTATCCCGAGCGCATCGATGCCGGCGTGACGCCGCTCGACCTGACGCTGGCCGGCGGGCTGCATTTCGAGAAGCCGGACCTGCAGCGCTTCCCGTGCCTGGGGCTGGCCTTCGACGCGCTGCGCGCCGGTGGCGTGGCGCCGACCGTGCTCAATGCCGCCAACGAGGTGGCGGTCGAAGCATTCCTGGGCGGAAAAGTGCGCTTCACGGACATTTCGCGTTTGGTGGCTCAGGTGCTCCAGGCGGCACCGGCCGGCGCGGCGGACACGCTAGACGCCATCCTCGATGCCGACCGCATGGCGCGCGCGGCTGCGCGCGCGGCCGTTGCCGGGCTGGCGCTGCGCCACTGATCCGACGGACCGGCCCGCCGCATCTGCGACAATAGCGGTTGCGGCGGCCCCGGACATGCCGGTACCCCCGGATCCGGCGCGCCAGTCCAGCCACTGTTACTGACGTCCCGACGCCATGCAAACCGTACTCGCTTTCATTGTTGCCTTGTGCGTACTCATCTACGTGCACGAGATGGGGCATTACCTCGCCGCGCGCGCCTGCGGCGTGAAGGTGTTGCGCTTTTCGATCGGCTTCGGGCGGCCGCTGCTACGCTGGATCTCGAAGAGCCGCGACCGCACCGAATGGACGGTGGCGGCCATCCCGCTGGGCGGCTACGTGAAGATGCTGGACGAGCGCGAGTTCGACCCCGAGCGCGACGCCCGGATCGATCCGGCCGACCTGCCGCGCGCGTTCAACCGCCAGCCGGTCGGCAAGCGCTTCATCATTGTCGCGGCCGGGCCGCTGGCCAATTTCCTGCTGGCGATCGTGCTGTACTTCGCGCTGTTCGCCGGCGGCATGCGCGAACCCGCGCCGATCGTCGCCGCGCCGGCGGCCGGCACCATGGCGCAGCAGGCCGGCGTGCGCGAAGGCGACCGGGTGCTGTCGCTGACCGCCAACGGCCATACCGAAGCGGTGCGTTCCTGGAACGACCTGCGCATGGCGGTCTTCGCCGGGGGCTTCGGCGATGCGCGCGCCGTGCTGCGCGTGCGCGCCGCCGATGGCACCGAGCGCGACGTCACGCTGGCGCGCCTGCCCAATACCGGCGGCAACCCGGAGCAGGATCCGCTCAACACGCTGGGCCTGAATCTGAAAGGCGGGCCGGTCACGATCACCGAGGTATTGCCGGACTCGGCCGCCGAGCGCGCCGGGCTGAAGAAGGGCGACCGCATCGTCGCCTGGCAGGGCACCCCGATGACCCAGGCCAGCGCGCTGATCAAGGCGGTGCGCAGCCAGCCGGGCCAGACCGTGACGCTCGGCATCGAGCGCGACGGCAAGCGGCTGGACGTGCCGGTGACGCTGGACGCTGCCGCCCCGCGCGACGGCGAGAAGGATGCCAGCGGCGCGCCGGCGCCGCCCGCAGGCAAGCTGGGCGCGGCGCTCAGCCAGGCGGTGGAGATGGAGACGGTGCGCTACCGTCCGGACGAGGCGCTGGCGCGCGCGTTCGGCCAGGTGTGGGACACCAGCGCGCTGTCGCTGAAGCTGCTGGGCAAGATGCTGGTGGGGCAGGCGTCGCTGCAGAACCTGAGCGGACCGCTGACAGTGGCGGACTACGCCGGGCGTGCCGCAAACCTCGGCCTGCAGGCTTTTGTCAGCTTCCTGGCGCTGGTCAGCGTCAGCCTCGGTGTACTGAATTTGTTACCTATTCCGGTTCTGGATGGGGGGCATTTGCTGTATTATTGCGTGGAATTTTTGACTGGCCGGCCCGTACCAGACCACTGGCAGGCAATGCTGCAGAAGGTTGGCATTGCCTGCATCCTGCTCCTGACCTCGCTCGCTTTGTTCAATGACGTCAGCCGAATGTTTCTGGCGAACGGCTAGAAACGCTTGTCGGCAAGGGGGCGGTCGTGTCGTCGGACACCGTCGCCAGGGGGCGCCATTGCCATGCGCAGTCCCACGAGGCATGGAAAATCCTGGATGGAATCAAAGAGGGGATCAACATTGATCAGACATAAGCGCATTTCGCTGGGCTTGCTGGCGAGTGCCGTTATTGCAGCCTGGAGCCCGGCGGGCTGGGCTGCCGATCCGTTCGTCGTCAGGGACATCCGCGTTGAGGGCCTGCAGCGCGTCGAGCCGGGTACGGTGTTTGGCTACCTCCCCGTGCGCGTCGGTGAAACGTTCACCGACGACAAGGGCGCCGATGCGATCCGTGCCCTCTACAATACCGGCTTCTTCAAGGACGTGCAGATCCGCGCCGAAGACGGCGTGCTGGTCGTGCAGGTGGAAGAACGCCCGGCGATCTCGCAACTGGAATTCGTCGGCATCAAGGAATTCGACAAGGACACGCTGCGCCGCTCGCTGCGCGCGGTCGGCGTCGCCGAAGCGCGCTACTATGACAAGGCGCTGATCGACAAGGCGGAGCAGGAGCTCAAGCGCCAGTATGTCGCGCGCGGCTACTATGCCGCCGACGTGCAGACCACGGTTACGCCGGTGGACCGCAACCGCGTCTCGGTCGTGTTCAACGTCGAGGAAGGCCCGGTCGCCAAGATCCGCCAGATCAATATCGTCGGCAACAAGGCGTTCAAGGAAAGCACGCTGCGCGACGAGATGCAGCTGTCCACGCCGAACTGGCTGTCGTGGTACACCAAGAATGACCTGTACTCGAAGCAGAAGCTGACCGCCGACCTGGAGGCGCTGCGTTCCTACTACCTGAACCGCGGCTACCTCGAGTTCGCGATCGAATCGACCCAGGTCTCGATCACGCCGGACAAAAAGGACATCTACCTGACGCTGAACATCAAGGAAGGCGAGCAGTACAAGGTGTCCGACATCCGCCTGGCCGGCGAACTGCTGGGCAAGCAGGAGGAAATGGAAAAACTGCTGCAGCTGAAGAAGGGCGACATCTTCTCGTCCGAAAAGCTGACCGCCAGCACCAAGGCCATTACCGACCTGCTCGGCACCTATGGCTACGCCTTCACCACGATCAACCCGCAGCCGAACATCGACCAGGAAAAGCGCGAGGTCGCGCTGACGCTGATGGTCGACCCGGGACGGCGCGTCTATGTGCGCCGCGTCAACGTGGTGGGCAACAGCAAGACCCGCGACGAAGTGGTGCGCCGCGAGATGCGCCAAATGGAAAGCTCGTGGTTCGACAGCGAGAAGCTGCAGCAGTCGCAGGCGCGTATCAACCGGACCGGCTACTTCACCGACACCAACATCACCACCGAGGACGTGGCCGGCGCGCCCGACCAGGTCGATGTGAACGTCAACGTGACCGAAAAACCGACCGGGCAGATCAGCCTGGGCGTGGGCTTCTCGTCCACCGACAAGCTGGTGCTGCAGGCCGGCCTGCGCCAGGACAACGTGTTCGGCTCCGGTACCAGCCTGGGCCTGGACGTGAACACCGCCAAGTCGTTCCGTACCATCGCGCTGACGCAGTACGACCCGTATTTCACGGTGGACGGCATCAGCCGCTCGACCGATATCTACTACCGCACTTCGCGTCCGCTGTACTACACCGGCGACCAGGACTACAAGATCGTCTCCGCCGGCGGCGGCTTCAAGTTCGGCGTGCCGTTCTCGGAAGTCGACACCGTGTTCTTCGGTATCGGCTACGAGCGCACCCAGGTCTATACCTCGGTCAACACGCCGAGCCAGTACACGGCGTGGCTGAACGCGATCGGCAAGAACAGCGGCGACGGCATCAACAACTTCCCGTTTACGATCGGCTGGGCACGTGACCGCCGCGACAGCGCGCTGGTCCCGACCAAGGGCCCGTACACCCAGGCCAACCTGGAAGTGGGCCTGCCGGGCGGCGATACGCAGTACTACCGCGCCAGCGTGCAGCAGCAGTACTTCTATCCGATCTCGAAGTCGTTCACGCTGGCGCTGAACGGTGAAGTCGCTTACGGCCACGGCTACGGCAACACGCCGTTCCCGGTGTTCAAGTACTTCTACGCCGGCGGTATCGGCTCGGTGCGCGGCTACCAGACCAGCACGCTGGGTCCTAAGGACCAGAACGGCAACCCGGTGGGCGGTGCATCCAAGATGATCGGTAACGTGGAATTCATCTTCCCGCTGCCGGGCTCGGGTGTCGACCGCACGCTGCGCCTGTTCACGTTCTTCGACTTCGGTAACGTCTACCAGGAAGGCGCGCCGATTTCGTTCAGCGACCTCAAGTACTCGACCGGCTTCGGCATGTCGTGGCTGTCGCCGATCGGCCCGCTGAAGATCAGCATGGGCTTCCCGCTCAACCGGGAAGAAACTGACAAGGTCCAGCGCTTCCAGTTCCAGATCGGGACGGCATTCTGATTCTGTAAAAGGATCTGTTTTCATGATGACAACATCCAAACTGGTCAAATCCCTGGGCGCCGCCGCATTCGCCACCGCCGCGCTGTGCACCGCGATGCCGGCCATGGCCCAGGAGGCGCGCATTGCCGCCGTCAATTCCGAGCGCATCCTGCGCGATTCGCAGCCGGCCAAGCAGGCCCAGGTGAAGCTCGAGCAGGAGTTCTCCAAGCGCGACCGCGAGCTGCAGGACATGGCCCAGAAGATCAAGGGCATGGCCGACAAGCTCGACAAGGACACCGCCGTGCTGGCCGACTCCGACCGCCAGCGCCGCCAGCGCGAGGTGGCCGACCTCGATCGCGAGTTCCAGCGCAAGCAGCGCGAGTTCCGCGAGGACCTGAACCAGCGCCGTAATGAAGAGCTGGCGCAGGTGCTCGAGCGCGCCAACCGCGTGATCCGCCAGCTGGCGGAGCAGCGCAAGTACGACCTGATCGTGCAGGAAGCCGTGTACGTGAACCCGCGCATCGACATCACCGACGACGTGATGAAGGCGCTGAACGCCGGCGCCCGCTAAGCCGCCGCTGTTCGTTTCGTCCCTTTTTTCAGGAAGTACCGCCATGCAGACACCCACACTGGGTCAGCTCGCCACCGAGAACGGCGCGCAGGTTGTGGGTGATCCCGACCTGGCGATCGTTGGCCTGGCTCCCCTTGACCAGGCTTCGGCGGGCGAGCTCTCGTTCCTGTCCAATCCGCTCTACCTGCAGCAGGCGCTGGATTCGCAAGCCGGCGCCGTGATCGTGTCGCCGGCCGACCTCGAGCGCATCCGCGCCGAGGGCCGGGCCGACGGCCGCAACTGGCTGGTGGCGCGCAATCCCTACGTCTGCTTTGCCCGCGTGGCGCAGCGCTTCGATCGCGAAGCCAACCACGATCCCCGCGTCGGCATCGACCCGCGTGCCAGCGTGTCGCCCGACGCGGTGGTGCCGGCGTCGTGCTTCATCGGCCCGAACGTGGTGATCGAGCGCGGCGCGCGGCTGGGCGAGCGCGTCCGCATCCTGGCCAACGGCTACGTCGGTGCCGGTGCCGAGATCGGCGACGATTCGCTGCTGTACGCCAATGTTTCGATCTACCACCACTGCGTGGTCGGCGCGCGCGCCATCCTGCACAGCGGCGTGGTGATCGGCGCCGATGGCTTCGGTTTCGCTCCCGATATCAGCGCCACCGACGTCGAATACGTGAAGATCCCGCAAACGGGACGCGCGGTGCTGGGTCATGACGTGGAGGTCGGCGCCAATACGGCGATCGATCGCGGCGCCATGGCCGACACCGTGGTCGAGGACGGCTGCAAGATCGACAACCAGGTCCAGATCGCGCACAACGTACGGGTCGGCGCCCATACGGTCATTGCCGGCTGCGCCGCGGTATCGGGCAGCACGCGCATCGGCCGCTTCTGCGTGATCGGGGGCGCCGCCAATTTTGCCGGCCACCTGACCATCGCCGACCGGACCACAGTGTCCGGCGGTACGTCGATTACCAAATCCATTACCAAGCCCGGGGGCCATTTCACCAGCGTCTTCCCGTTCCTGCCGCACGGCGAGTGGGAACGCAACGCAGCCATCGTGCGCGGCCTGAGCAAGCTGCGCGAACGCGTGGTGGCGCTGGAACGTCGCCTGCGCGGCCAGTCCGCCGGGTCCCAACCCACACAAGACTAAGAGAAATCATCATGAGCGCGGCCGAAATCGATATCCGCAAGATCCTCAAGCTGCTGCCGCACCGGTACCCGTTCCTGCTGGTCGACCGCGTGCTGGAGTTCGAAGCGCAGAAGCGGATCAAGACGCTGAAGAACGTCACCATCAACGAGCCTTACTTCCAGGGCCATTTCCCGGAACAGCCGGTGATGCCGGGCGTGATGATCCTGGAAGCGCTGGCGCAGTCGGCCGGCCTGCTGACCTTCGGCGCCGACATGGAGCGCAAGGAAGGCGCGCTGTACTACTTTGTCGGCATCGACGGCGCCCGCTTCAAGCAGGTGGTGTACCCGGGCGACCAGCTGCACATGAATGTGACGGTCGAGCGCTATATCCGCGGCATCTGGAAATTCAAGGCGTTCGCCACCGTGGACGACAAGGTCGCCTGCGAGGCGGAACTGATGTGCACCGTGAAGCAGGCCGAGTGAGGCCGGCTGCCGCGCTCCCGGACGGGCGCGCGGCGCGGACGGGAACCTTTGCCGCGCGCAGGGGCCCATTCTTCACCAGACACACCACAGGACAGGACGTATGACGCAAATCCACCCCACCGCCCTGGTTGACCCGAAGGCAGAGCTGGCAGCCGACGTGACCGTCGGGCCGTTCTCCATCGTCGGCCCCAATGTGCGGATCGGCAGCGGCACCCGGATCGGCTCGCATACGACGGTCGAGGGCCATACCACGATCGGCGAGGGCAACAACATCGGTCCCTATGCCTCGGTCGGCGGCGTGCCGCAGGACATGAAGTACCGCAACGAGCCGACCCGGCTCGAGATCGGCGACCGCAACACCATCCGCGAATTCACCACGATCCACACCGGCACGGTGCAGGACCGCGGCCTGACCAGCATCGGCAGCGACAACTGGATCATGGCCTACGTGCATATCGCGCATGACTGCTCGGTCGGCAACCACACCGTGTTTTCCAGCAACGCGCAGATCGCCGGCCACGTCGACGTGGGCGACTGGGCCATCCTGGGCGGCATGAGCGGCGTGCACCAGTTCGTGCGCATCGGTGCCCACGCGATGCTGGGCGGTGCCTCGGCGCTGGTGCAGGACGTGCCGCCGTTCGTGATCGCCGCCAGCGACAAGGGCGGCAACAAGGCGACGCCGCATGGCGTCAACGTGGAGGGGCTGCGCCGCCGCGGCTTCGATGCGGCCCAGATCGCCGCGCTGCGCCAGGCCTACAAGCTGCTTTACAAGTCCGACCTCAGCTTCGACGAGGCCCGCAACGAGATCGCCGCCTTGCTGGCCCAGTCGGATGCCGGCACCGCGGCGCCGCTGCAGTCGTTCGTCGACTTCCTTGCCGCCACCCAGCGCGGCATCGTGCGCTGAGACCGGGCTGCACATGGTCGACGCCGCGATTCGGGGTGGCCTGCCCACGGGCAACGGTTCTGCCGCCGCCAGGCGCGGCACCATCGCCATGGTGGCCGGAGAGGCCTCCGGCGACCTGCTGGCATCGCTGATGATGGGCGGGCTCAAGACCCGCCTGGGCGATACCATGGCGTACGCCGGGATCGGCGGCAAGCGCATGATGGCGCAGGGCTTCGTCTCGCGCTGGCCGATGGAAACGCTGTCGGTCAACGGCTATGTCGAGGTGCTGGGCTCGCTGCGCGAGATCCTGCGCACCCGGCGCGAGGTGCGAGACTGGCTGCTGGCCGAGCCGCCGCAGTGCTTTATCGGGGTCGACGCCCCGGATTTCAATTTCGGCCTGGAAGTGCCGCTGCGCCGCGCCGGCATCCCGGTGGTGCATTTCGTCAGCCCGTCGATCTGGGCCTGGCGCGGCGGGCGCATCCGCACCATCGCGCGCGCGGTGGACCACATCCTGTGCCTGTTCCCGTTTGAGCCCGAGATCTACGCCAAGGCCGGCATTCCCGCCACCTACGTCGGGCACCCGCTCGCCGACGTGATCCCGATGGTGCCTGACGTGGCCGGCGCGCGCGCCGAGCTGGGGCTGCCTGCCGGCCACCGCGTGGTCGCGGTGCTGCCTGGCAGCCGGCAGTCCGAGGTGCGCAACCTTGGCGCCACCTTCTTTGCCGCGATGGCGCAGATGCAGCGCATGGACCCGAACCTGGCGTTCGTGCTGCCGGCGGCAAGCGCGCCGCTGCGCGCCATCGTCGAAGACCTGCACCGGCAGTATCCGGAACTGCGCCTGACCATTGTCGACGGCAAGTCGCACCAGGCCATGGAAGCCGCTGACGTGGTGCTGCTGGCCAGCGGTACCGCGACGCTGGAGGCGGCGCTGTACAAGAAGCCGATGGTGATCTCGTACAAGGTGCCCTGGCTGACCGCGCAGATCATGAAGCGGCAGGGTTACCTGCCGTACGTGGGATTGCCTAATATCCTTTCAGGGCGCTTTGTCGTGCCCGAGCTGCTGCAGGACGATGCCACGCCCGAGGCGCTGGCCCGCGAAACGCTGCTGCAGCTCAACGACGAGGGCAATACCGCCTTCCTGTACGAGCATTTCACCCGCATGCACGAGACGCTCAAGTGCAACACCGCGCAGATTGCCGCCGATGTGGTGGTCGATTTGATGCATAGCCGGGGCAAAGTCTGATGGCCCGCCGCAATGCCGTATCCCTGCAGATGGGACTGGACCTGGCTCCTTCCGCATCCCCCGTGCAACGTTTGTGCGGCGTGGACGAGGCGGGCAGGGGGCCGTTGGCAGGCCCGGTCTATGCCGCCGCCGTGGTGCTGGACCCCAAGCGCCAGATCCGCGGGCTGGCCGATTCCAAGATCCTGACCGCCGCCAAGCGCGAGGCGCTGTACGAGAAGATCTGCGAGCGAGCGCTGGGTTGGCATATCGCCTTCGCCACGGTCGAGGAAATCGACACCATCAATATCTTCCACGCCAGCATGCTGGCGATGCAGCGCGCCGTGCAGGGCCTGGCCGCCAAGGGAATCGTGCCGGACCTGGTGCAGGTCGATGGCAACCGCTGCCCGCAGGTGCCGTTCCCGGTCGAGGCCATCGTCAAGGGCGACGCGCTGGTCAAGGCGATTTCCGCAGCGTCGATCCTGGCCAAGGTGGCGCGCGACCGTGCCCTGATGGAGCTGCACGCAACCTACCCGCAGTACGGCTTCGACTCGCACGTCGGCTACGCCACGCCGCAGCACATGGCCGCGCTGGCCGAGTTCGGCGCCACGCCGCATCACCGCCGCTCGTTCGCGCCGGTGCGCGAGGCGCTGGCACAGCGTCCGCTGTTTACCGCGGTGACGGCAGTTGCTGCCGGGGGCATTGACGGCATCGAAGTCGCCGAACTCACCACCCCGATCCAGGCCGCGCCCCCAGGCACCCTGCAAACCGACGCACCGTGAAGCACGTCACCTCGCGCGACAACGCGCTGTTCAAGCACCTGAAGGCGCTGGCCACCTCCACCCACCAGCGCCGCAAGGCCGGGCAGTCGCTGCTCGACGGCGTGCACCTGGCCCAGGCCTATGTGGATGCACTGGGCCAGCCAGTCACCTGCGTGGTGTCCGAGCGCCACTACGACCATGCCGAGGTTGCGCCGCTGCTGGCGCGCGTCGACGCGGAGCGGCTGGTAGTGCTGGCCGATACGCTGTTCACGCAGATTTCCGGCGTGGTCAACGGCATCGACCTGATGCTGGTGATCGAAACGCCTGCTGGCCACCTGCCGGCGCGCATCGAAGAGGACTGCATCATCCTCGACGGCGTGCAGGACGCCGGCAATGTCGGCTCGATCCTGCGCAGCGCCGCCGCGGCGGGCATTCGCCATGCCTTCCTGGCAACGGGATGCGCGTTCGCCTGGTCGGTGAAGACGCTGCGCGCCAGCATGGGCGCCAACTTCCACCTGAACATCGTCGAGCACTGCACCGTGGAGTCGCTGGCACCGCGGCTGGCGCTGCCATTGCTGGCGACGTCGTCGCATGCCGACGCCGCGGTGTTCGATACGGACCTGCGCGCGCCGGTGGCCTGGGTGGTCGGCAATGAAGGCGCCGGCGTCAGCGACGCGTGGATGCAGCACGTCAAGCGCAAGGTCGGCATTCCACAGCCGGGCGGCCTGGAATCGCTGAACGTGGCGGCCGCCACCGCGATCTGCCTGTTCGAGGCGGTGCGGCAGCGGCGATGAAAAAAGCGGCCGGGCGGCCGCTTTTTGTTTGTGCCTAGTAGTTGTCGCGATCGACCTTGATCTCCTGCAGGATCGTGGTCGCAATCTCTTCGATCGACTTGTGCGTCGACGACAGCCACTTGATGCCTTCGCGCCGCATCATCGCCTCGGCCTCATTGACCTCGTAGCGGCAGTTCTCCACCGCCGCGTACTTGCTGCCGGGGCGGCGCTCGTTGCGGATCTCGGTCAGGCGCTGCGGGTCGATCGACAGCCCGAAGATCTTGCTCTTGAACGCGTACAGCGCCGACGGCAGCTTGCCGCGCTCGAAATCGTCCGGGATCAGCGGGTAATTGGCCGCCTTCAGCCCGTATTGCATCGCCAGGTAGAGGCTGGTCGGGGTCTTGCCGCTGCGCGACACGCCCACCAGGATCACATCGGCTTCTTCGAGGTTCTTGTGCGACTGGCCGTCGTCGTGCGCCAGCGAGAAGTTGATCGCCTCGATCCGGTTCTTGTACGCCTCGGTATCGGCATTCTGGTGGAAGCGGCCGATGGCGTGGGTGGACTTGAGCCCCAGTTCCTTCTCGAGCGGCTCGATGAAGGTCTGGAACATGTCCAGGATCATCGCCTTGGCACGGCGCAGTGCCTTGTTCGCTTCCTGGTTGACCAGCGTGGTGAAGACGATCGGCGGCACGCCTTCGTTGTGGAAGGCCTCGTTGATCTTGCCGACCGCGATATGTGCCTTTTCCGGGGTATCGACGAAGGGCATCCGCACCTTGCGGAAGCGCATTTCGAACTGCGCCAGGATCGAGTGACTGAACGTTTCCGCAGTGATCCCGGTGCCATCCGAGACGATAAAGACGGTACGCACCGGCGGCCGGTCGCCGGTCTGGGCGGCTGCAGCGGGCGTTATCGCAGGTCTTGTCGCGGTCGCTTGGGTGGACGGGGAGGCGGGCTGCGTTCCAGGCTGGGTCCCGGAATCCGCTGTACCGGGCGCTTCTGGCTGGGACATGGGGTTGCGCAAATAAATAGATTCAATCTTCCGCAGAAAAGTGCGGCGCAGCACGGTAGAATAGCGGCGATCTTTTCGCTAAGCAATTCCGCGAGGGGCCCGCTTTGCATCAATCCAGGCCCGGAATTGTCGACAATGTGCGCTGCGCGATGAGAGCCGTAGCGCCGTGTCCGCAACATTGCAGCACCATGAGCATGGGGTTGCTTAGCCAAGCGATCGGTCCGGGAACAGAACGCGAACAACATACCGGGCATGCGCAACAAGTTTTCTACTTTGTTTTGAGGCTCTCATGACTAACCAGGCAGATAACGGCGCCTACGTGTTGCCGTTCGAGCAGTTGCGCATGGCTGACGTGGAAATCGTCGGCGGCAAGAATTCGTCGCTGGGCGAGATGATCTCCCAGCTGGCGGAGGCCGGCGTGCGCGTTCCCGGCGGTTTTGCCACCACCGCGCTTGCCTTCCGCGACTTCCTCGCCCACAACAACCTGACCGAGCGCATCTCCCAGCGCCTGAAGACGCTCGACGTCGACGACGTCAAGGCCCTGGCCGAGGCCGGTGCCGAGATCCGCGACTGGGTCGCCACCGCTCCGTTCCAGCCGCGCCTGGAACAGGAAATCCGTGAGTTCTATGCCAGCGTGTCCGAGCGCGAAGGCGCCGAGGCTTCGTTCGCGGTGCGTTCGTCGGCCACGGCCGAAGACCTGCCCGACGCCTCGTTCGCCGGCCAGCAGGAGTCCTACCTGAACGTCAGCGGCATCGACGACGTGCTGGACAAGATCAAGCACGTGTTCGCCTCGCTGTACAACGACCGCGCTATCTCCTACCGGGTGCACAAGGGTTTTGCCCATGACGTGGTGGCACTGTCCGCCGGTATCCAGCGCATGGTCCGTTCGGACCTGGCCGCTTCCGGCGTGATGTTCACCATCGACACCGAATCCGGCTTCCCCGATGTGGTTTTCATCACCTCCAGCTACGGCCTGGGCGAAACGGTGGTGCAGGGCGCGGTCAACCCGGACGAGTTCTACGTCTTCAAGCCGACGCTGCAAGCCGGCCAGTACCCGATCATCCGCCGCTCGATCGGCTCCAAGCTGATCAAGATGGAATTCACCAAGCCGGGCGAAGCCGGCCGCGTGAAGACCGTCGATGTGCCGGCCGAGCTGCGCAACCGCTACTCGATCACCGACGAAGACGTGACCGAGCTGGCCCGGTACGCGGTGATCATCGAGAAGCACTATGGCCGCCCGATGGACATCGAGTGGGGCAAGGACGGCAAGGACGGCAAGATCTACATCCTGCAGGCCCGCCCGGAAACGGTGAAGAGCCAGTCGGCCGGCAAGGCCGAGCAGCGCTTCAAGCTCAAGGGCACCGCCCCCGTGCTGACCAGCGGCCGCGCCATCGGCCAGAAGATCGGCACCGGCCCGGTCCGCGTCATCAACGATCCGTCCGAGATGGAACGCGTGCAGCCCGGCGACGTGCTGGTCGCCGACATGACCGACCCGAACTGGGAGCCGGTGATGAAGCGCGCTTCGGCGATCGTCACCAACCGTGGCGGCCGTACCTGCCACGCGGCCATCATCGCGCGTGAACTGGGCGTGCCGGCCGTGGTCGGCTGCGGCGATGCCACCGACATCCTGAAGGATGGCACGCTGGTAACCGTGTCGTGCGCCGAGGGCGACGAAGGCCGCATCTACGACGGCCTGCTCGAAACGGAAGTGACCGAAGTCCAGCGTGGCGACATGCCGGAAATCGACGTCAAGCTGATGATGAACGTGGGCAACCCGCAGCTGGCCTTCGACTTCGCGCAGATCCCGAACTGCGGCGTCGGACTGGCCCGCCTGGAATTCATCATCAACAACAACATCGGGGTCCACCCGAAGGCCATCCTCGACTATCCGCAGGTCGATGCCGACCTGAAGAAGGCCGTGGAAAGCGTGGCCCGCGGCCACGCCAGCCCGCGCGCGTTCTACGTTGACAAGCTGGCCGAGGGCATCGCCACCATCGGCGCGGCCTTCTACCCGAAGCCCGTGATCGTGCGCCTGTCGGACTTCAAGTCCAACGAGTACAAGAAGCTGATCGGCGGTTCGCGCTACGAGCCGGACGAGGAAAACCCGATGCTGGGCTTCCGCGGCGCCTCGCGCTACATCGCCGAAGACTTCGCCGAAGCGTTCGAGATGGAATGCAAGGCCATGAAGCGCGTGCGCGATGAAATGGGCCTGACCAACGTCGAGATCATGGTGCCGTTCGTGCGTACGCTGGGCCAGGCCGAGAAGGTCATCGGCCTGCTGGCCAAGCACGGCCTGAAGCGCGGCGAGAATGGCCTGCGCATCATCATGATGTGCGAAGTGCCGTCCAACGCGATCCTGGCCGAAGAGTTCCTGCAGTACTTCGACGGCTTCTCGATCGGCTCGAACGACCTGACGCAGCTGACGCTGGGCCTGGACCGCGACTCGGGCATGGAGCTGCTGGCCAAGGACTTCGACGAACGCGATCCGGCGGTGTGCTTCATGCTGTCGCGCGCCATTTCGGCGTGCATCCGCCTGGACAAGTACGTCGGCATCTGCGGCCAGGGTCCTTCGGACCACCCGGACTTTGCCGAATGGCTGACCAGGGAAGGCATCAAGTCGATCTCGCTGAACCCCGATTCGGTGGTCGACACCTGGCAGAAGCTGGCTTCCTGAGGCTTTTGACGTCACAATAACGACATTCGCCGGCGCGCCTTCGGCAGCCGGCTGGCACCGGCCCCTGCGTCAGGTGTTGCATCGGCCCCGCAGGCGCCCCTGGCGCTGCGGGGTTTTTGTTTTTCGGGAATCGATTCCGGGCATTCGCTGCCGGGAACCGATCGGACGGGGGGATTTCGGATGGCGTACTACATCTGGTTCGTGGCGGCGGTCGCGCTGGTGATCGTCGAACTGAATACCGGCACGTTCTACCTGCTGATGGTGGCCGTCGGGCTGGCCGCCGGCGGCGTCGCGGCCTTGCTGGACCTGTCGCCCGCCGCGCAGACGGTGACCGCGGCGCTGGTCGCCGCGGTGCTGATCGCCGGGCTGCGCCGTACCCGTTTCGGCAAGCTGCGGCGCGGCAATGCCGCCGCCGATCCCAACGTCAATCTCGACATCGGCCAGGAACTCGACGTTGCAGCGTGGGACGCCAACGGCCGTGCGCGCGTGCCGTACCGGGGCGCAGACTGGACCGTCGAGCTTGCGCCGAACTGCGCCGCGGCGCCGGGCCGCTACCGTATCGTCGAAGTGCGCGGCAGCACGCTGGTGGTTTCGCCGCGCTGAGCCGCATCCAAGGGTTGCCCGGTGCCAGCCGCGCAACCATCCGCCTGCCGCCGTTCCGGCGGCGCCGTACCGCTGTTTCCTGACCGGAGGGTTGTTACATGCTCGCTTTTCAGCTTGGCCTGTTGCCGCTGATCATCCTTATTGCCGTGATCGTGCTGATCGCCAGGGGCATCAAGATCGTGCCGCAGCAGCACGCCTGGGTGCTGGAGCGCCTGGGCCGCTACCATGCGACGCTGACGCCGGGGCTGTCGATCGTGGTGCCGTTCGTCGACCGCGTTGCCTACAAGCACGTGCTCAAGGAAATCCCGCTGGACGTGCCCAGCCAGGTCTGCATCACCAAGGACAATACGCAGCTGCAGGTGGACGGCGTGCTGTACTTCCAGGTGACCGACCCGATGAAGGCGTCCTACGGCTCGAGCAACTTCGTGGTGGCGATCACGCAGCTGTCGCAGACCACGCTGCGCTCGGTGATCGGCAAGCTTGAGCTGGACAAGACCTTCGAGGAGCGCGAGTTCATCAACCACAGCGTGGTGAACGCGCTCGATGAGGCCGCCGCCAACTGGGGCGTCAAGGTGCTGCGCTACGAGATCAAGGACCTGACGCCGCCGAAGGAAATCCTGCATGCGATGCAGGCGCAGATCACCGCCGAGCGCGAGAAGCGCGCGCTGATCGCCGCGTCGGAGGGCAAGCGCCAGGAACAGATCAACTTGGCCACGGGTGCGCGGGAAGCGGCCATCCAGAAGTCGGAAGGCGAGAAACAGGCCGCCATCAACAAGGCGCAGGGCGAGGCGGCGGCGATCCTGGCGGTGGCGGACGCCAATGCCCAGGCGATCCAGAAGGTGGGCAACGCGATCCGCACCGAAGGCGGCATGGACGCGGTCAACCTGAAGGTGGCCGAGGAATACGTGGCTGCGTTCGGCAACCTGGCCAAGCAGGGCAATACGCTGATCGTGCCCGGGAATATGAGCGAGATGAGCAGCATGATCGCGTCAGCGCTGCAGATCGTGAAGGGGCAGAAGGCCGGCGCCTGAGCACGCAGGCGCCGCCGGGCGGCATTATCCCTTGGTGTCGCCCTTCATGATGCGCGCCTTCTCGCGCTGCCAGTCGCGCTGCTTTTCGGTCTCGCGCTTGTCGAACTGCTTCTTGCCCTTGGCCAGGCCGATCTCGCATTTCACTCTGCCACGCGTGTAATGCAGGTTCAGCGGCACCAGCGTGTAGCCGCGCTGCTCGACCTTGCCGATCAGCTTCTTGATCTCGTCGGCCTTCAGCAGCAGCTTGCGCGTGCGCACCGGATCGGGGTTGACGTGGGTGGAGGCGCTCTGCAGCGGGCTGATATGGGCGCCGATCAGGAACATCTCGGCGTCGCGCACCACCACGTAGCCTTCCTTGATCTGTACTCGGTTCGCGCGGATCGCCTTCACTTCCCAGCCTTCCAGCACGATCCCGGCCTCATATCGCTCTTCGATGAAGTAGTCGAAAAAGGCCTTCTTGTTGTCTGCGATGGTCATGCGTGCGGGTAGGGGAACAATGTGGTGAAAGCGGGCCGGATCGCTGCAGCGCCGCATGGCGAAGTGCCGCCAGCGACCAGCGTCGGCTAAAATTGGGATTTTAGCAAACCAGCCCCGGTACCGGCTTGTGTCCTGGCGCAATGCGCCAGGCATGGCCGGGAGCCAGATTTTCCAATACATGGCAGACGTCCATAAATCCGTGCTGCTCGGCTATTCCGCCGCGCAGATGTACGACCTGGTCACGCGCGTGGAGGACTATCCCAAGTTCCTGCCATGGTGCGGCGGCGTGGAGGTGTTCGAGCAGACCGAAACCACGCTCGACGCCAAGATCCATATCCATTTCAAGGGGATCCAGCAGTTCTTCCACACCCGCAATACGCAGGAGCGCCCGACCCGCATCGACATGACCTTCGCCGACGGGCCCTTCAAGACCTTTAATGGCGCGTGGCGCTTTACGCCGCTGCGCGTGGACGCCTGCAAGATCGAATTCCACCTGCACTATGAGTTTTCGAGCCTGCTGCTGGAAAAGCTCATCGGCCCGGTGTTCAGCATGATCGCGAATACCTTCGTCGATGCCTTCGTCAAGCGCGCCGAGGTGGTCTATGGCGCCAGTTGAAGGCGCGGGCACCGTGCATGTCACGGTGTGCTATGCGCGGCCCCATGCGGTATTCCTGAAGGAGATCGACGTGCCCGCGGGCACCACGATCGCTGCGGCCATCGTCGGCTCGGGGCTGCAGCAGGCGTGCCCGGAAGTGGATCCGTCGACCATGCGGGTGGGCATCTTCGGCAAGCTCAAGACGCCCGATACCGTGGTGCGCGAGGGCGACCGCGTGGAGGTGTACCGGCCGCTGACTGCCGACCCCAAGCAGGCGCGGCGCAAGCGCGTGCAGAAGCTGCGCGAGGGCGGGGCGCGGGAAGGCCAGAAATGGCTGCGTGGCAATGGCTGAGCCGCAAGGCTTGCGCCACCGGCCGCAGCACTGACCGCGAAACGGGGCGTGATGCCCCGTTTTTGCTTATGTTCAGTTGCAGTTCTTTTCGAGGCTGGCGCTGGTCTTGACCAGTTCGGCCTGGCGCTGCTCGCTGTTCAGGTGCTGCAGCGAGCCGTCCTGACCCGCTACCGCCGCGCGCATCCCTTGCTGCAGGCCGGTGGCGTAGTTGCGCAGCTGGGCGCAGCGGGCCTCGCGGTCGGCAGCCTCGGCTTCCTTGCGCGCCTCTTCCGCGGCGGCTTTCAGGCGCGAGTCGCGGCGCTTCTGGAAGGCCTCTTCGGCCGTGGGCGGCGGGGCCTCCTTCGCCTTGCCCGCGGCCCTGGCAGGGGCCGGTGCAGCCACGGGGGCGTTGGCGGTCTCCGTGTTGGCGGCCTCCACCGGCTGGTACTCGCCGGCGCTGCGGCCAGGGGCACGCAGCACCCTGGCGGCGGCGCCGGAGGGCGGCACGTCGCTGTAGACCATGCGGCCGTTGGCATCGCGCCATTGCCAGTAGGCATGGGCGTGGACCGAGGCGGCAGCGGTGACGGCAGCGGCAAGCAGGCACAGCACGGACGATCGTTTCATGGCGCGGCGTCTCAAAGTGGCTGGTAAGGAACGGATGCGGCTGGAGAACTGCTGGGCCGCCGGCTGCGCGCGAGGCAATGCCGCGGCAGGCCTGCCGCGGGCGATGGCTTGGCGCCAGGGCATGGCGCCGGTTTGACCCTGGTACTTCAGTTCTGATGTGGCGCGTGTGACCCCCGCGCCATCGTCCGCTAGTCTACGCAGACTTGTCGCTGGCGTGCAAGCGCACCGACCAGGCCACGCCGACCATCAGCAACACAATGGCGGCAATTTCCAGCGGCCGCGGCCAGCGGTGGTCGAAGACAAAGCCATATGCCAGCGCGAACAGCGTCTCGAACACGATCATCTGGCCCGACAGCGTCAGCGGCAGGCGCCGGCTGGCGATGTTCCACAGGTTGTTGCCGATCAGCGACGCGCCCAGCGCCACCGCGGCGTTGACCATCCAGAACCACTGCCAGTCGCGGCCGCTGTCGCCGGAAGTGAGGGCATCGCCCGCCACCAGCCAGCCGACTATGGCCAGCACGGCCGATACCGCGCCGGTCGACAGCCCATAGAGCGCCGACCATTCATTGCCGCTGTAGTGCGGGTTGCGCTGCAGGTAGCGCGCGTTGTCGACCGCATAGAGCGTCCAGCAGACCAGCGCGCCGGCGGCGCAGCAGACGCCGGCAATCTTCTGCCAGACCGGCCGCACGGCGTCACCGGCCGCGGCGGCATGTGCGCTCTGGCCGCCGCCGAACAGGTCGATGTTGATGCAGGCGATGCCCGCGGCCACCACCAGCAGCGGCCACAGCAGCCGCGACAGCGGCACCGCACCGTGGTCGCGCCGGCCCATGATGGTGACCGTGATCGGCAGGATGCCGATAATCAGCGAAGTCGGCCCGACCCCGGCCAGCTGCACGCCGAAGGCCAGCAGCACGTAGTAGAGCAGGTTGCCGGTAAAGGCCTGGCGCAGCAGCGCCACGCAATCGGCGCGGGTCAGCTTGCGGGCGATGCGCTTGATCAGCGGCAGGGCGGCAACCAGCGCGACCAGGCCATACGCCAGGTAGCGCCCGATCGCCAGCTCCCACGGCGAGAACACGGGCAGCAGCTTGGGCGCGATAAAGACCATGCCCCAGAACGCGCCCGCCAGCAGCCCGCACAATACGCCGATCCCCATGCTTTTCAACGCCCGGTTAAAAGGACGACGAGCATAGCAGACGACACGCCGGAAAACCCGTTGCCGTTCATCAGCCAGCCGCGCATTCCTGTATAATTCGCTTTTGCGCCTAGAGGATTTGCTATGCGTCTTGTCCAGAAAGCACTCACATTCGATGACGTGCTGCTCGTCCCGGCCTATTCGGCCGTCCTTCCCCGGGATGTTTCCCTCCGCACTCGCCTGTCCCGTTCGATCGAACTGAACATTCCGCTGGTGTCCGCTGCCATGGACACGGTGACGGAGGCGCGCCTGGCGATCTCCATGGCGCAAGCCGGTGGCATCGGCATCGTCCACAAGAACCTGAAGCCCGCCGACCAGGCCCGCGAAGTGTCGCGCGTCAAGCGCTACGAGTCGGGCGTGCTGCGTGATCCGATCACCATTTCGCCGGACGCGAAGATCCGCGATGTGATCGCGCTGTCGCAGCAGCATGGCATTTCGGGCTTCCCGGTGCTGGAAGGCAAGATCGTCGTCGGCATCATCACCAACCGCGACCTGCGCTTCGAGGAAGAACTCGACGCCCCGGTGCGCGCCAAGATGACCCCGCGCGAGAAGCTGGTGACGGTGGCCGAAGGCGCGCCGCTGGAAGAAGCCAAGCGCCTGATGAACCGCCACCGCCTGGAGCGCGTGCTGGTGGTCAACCAGGCCTTCGAGCTGCGCGGCCTGATCACGGTGAAGGACATCCAGAAGGCGGTCGAGAACCCGCTGGCGAGCAAGGATGACCACGGCCAGCTGCGCGTAGGCGCCGCGGTCGGCGTGGGTCCGGACAACGACGAGCGTGTCGAGCTGCTGGTCAAGGCCGGCGTCGACGTGATTGTGGTCGATACGGCGCATGGCCACAGCCAGGGTGTGCTGGATCGCGTGCGCTGGGTCAAGCAGAACTTCCCGCAAGTGCAGGTGATCGGCGGCAATATCGCCACCGGCGACGCCGCCCGTGCGCTGGTCGAGCATGGCGCCGACGGCGTCAAGGTCGGCATCGGCCCCGGCTCGATCTGCACCACCCGTATCGTGGCTGGCGTGGGCGTGCCGCAGATCACCGCCGTTTCCAACGTGGCCGAGGCGCTCAAGGGCACCGGCGTGCCGCTGATCGCCGACGGCGGCATCCGCTATTCGGGTGACGTGGCCAAGGCCCTGGCGGCCGGCGCCCACACCGTGATGATGGGCGGGATGTTCTCAGGCACCGAAGAAGCGCCGGGCGAAGTGTTCCTGTACCAGGGCCGCTCGTTCAAGAGCTACCGCGGCATGGGTTCGGTAGGCGCGATGAAGGACGGCGCGGCTGACCGCTACTTCCAGGAAGACAACACCGCCAACGTCGACAAGCTGGTCCCCGAGGGGATTGAAGGCCGCGTGCCGTACAAGGGTTCGGTGATGGCCATCATCCACCAGCTGACGGGCGGCGTGCGTGCCTCGATGGGCTACTGCGGCAGCAAGTCGATCGCCGACTGGCATGAGAGTGCCCAGTTCGTCCAGATCACGGCAGCCGGCATGCGTGAATCGCACGTGCACGACGTGCAGATCACCAAGGAAGCGCCGAACTACCATATCGACTGACGCGCAGCGGTCGCGCCCGCCGTCCGCAGTGGCGGCGGTGCGCTGCCCGCGATCAGCGGGACGAGGGCGTGCGAGGTTTGGTGCGAGGTGCGCAGCGCCGCCCTGGTCCGACCGGATTCCAATCCGGCCCCGACCGTGGCCCCGGCCGCGCGCCACGCCGGTGTTGCCTGTCCCGGCGTGCCTTGCTGCCAGCCGCATCACCGGCGGGGCCCAGACGAGGAGCGCCAATGAAGGTGTTGCTGCGAGCCGTGCTGTTTTTCGATGCCCTGGTGGACCTGCTGCTGGGCGTCCTGCTGTTGATGTCCCCATTCACCACGCTGTACGCGGCGCTGCAATTGCCGCAGCCACAACCCGCGCTGTTCGGGCAACTGCTGGGCGTGGCGCTGGCCGGCCTGTCGGTGCTGCTGTGGCAGGCCGCGTTCAACGGCCAGCTGACGGTACCGGTGGCACGCACGGCCGGCTATGTGAACCTCGCCAGCGCGATGCTGATCATTGCCTGGATGGTGTTCCTTGAGCTGCCGCTCGAAGGCGCCGGCAAGATCTGGCTGCCGACCATGGCCGTGGTGCTGCTGTTTTTTGCCGCGGTGCAGATCCCCGCGGCGAAACGCGTGCGCGTGCGCGAGCAGCAGCTGAAGATGGAACGCGCGCTGAAGGAACAGGAAACCCGGAAGGAACCCGGCGTCGCCCCCGCGGCACGCCCAACGAATACCCCAGAATACCGGCGCGAGCCGGTCATCACGCCGCCGCCGGGCTATGGCCCCGGCACGGAAGTGACCGAGCCCGCAACGGAAGACACGCCATCGGCCCATCATGCACGACAAAATCCTCATTCTTGATTTCGGCTCGCAGGTCACGCAGCTGATCGCCCGCCGCGTCCGCGAGGCGCACGTCTACTGCGAAATCCACCCGAACGACGTCTCCGACGACTTCGTGCGCGAGTACGCGCCCAAGGCCGTCATCCTGTCGGGCAGCCACGCCAGCACCTATGAAGACCACCAGCTGCGCGCGCCGCAGGCGGTGTGGGACCTGGGCGTGCCGGTGCTCGGCATCTGCTACGGCATGCAGACCATGGCCGTGCAGCTCGGCGGCAAGGTCGAGTGGAGCGACCAGCGGGAGTTCGGCTACGCCGAGATGCGCGCCCACGGCCATACCGCGCTGCTCAAGGACATCGAGGATTTCCGCACTGCGGAAGGCCACGGCATGCTCAAGGTCTGGATGAGCCACGGCGACAAGGTCACCGGCCTGCCGCCGGGCTTCAAGCTGATGGCGTCCACCCCGAGCTGCCCGATCGCCGGCATGGCCGACGAAGCGCGCGGCTACTATGCCGTGCAGTTCCATCCCGAGGTCACGCATACCGTCAAGGGCCGGCAGATGCTCGAGCGCTTCGTGCTCGGGATCGCCGGCTGCAAGGCAGACTGGGTCATGCGCGACCACATCGAAGAAGCCGTCGCCAAGATCCGCGAACAGGTCGGCGACGAAGAGGTGATCCTGGGCCTGTCGGGCGGCGTCGATTCGTCGGTGGCCGCGGCGCTGATCCACCGCGCCATCGGCGACCAGCTCACCTGCGTCTTCGTCGACCACGGCCTGCTGCGCCTCGACGAAGGCAAGATGGTGATGGAAATGTTCGCCGGCCGCCTGCACGCCAAGGTCGTGCACATCGACGCTTCCGAGCAGTTCCTCGGCCACCTGGCCGGCGTGACCGACCCCGAGCAGAAGCGCAAGATCATCGGCCGCGAGTTCGTCGAGGTGTTCCAGGCCGAGGCGAAGAAACTGAGCAAGGCCAAGTGGCTGGCGCAGGGCACGATCTACCCCGACGTGGTGGAATCGGGCGGCACCAAGACCAAGAAGGCCACCACCATCAAGAGCCACCACAACGTCGGCGGCCTGCCCGAAACGCTGGGCCTGAAGCTGCTCGAGCCGCTGCGCGACCTGTTCAAGGACGAAGTGCGCGAACTCGGCGTGGAACTGGGCCTGCCGCCGGAAATGGTCTACCGCCATCCGTTCCCGGGCCCGGGCCTGGGCGTGCGCATCCTCGGCGAAGTCAAGCGCGACTATGCCGACCTGCTGCGCCGCGCCGATGCCATCTTCATTGAAGAACTGCGCAAGACCATCGCCACCGAGCAGGACGCTGCCGCTGGCCTGTGCGAGCCGAACCAGGTCGGCAAGAGCTGGTACGACCTGACCAGCCAGGCATTTGCCGTGTTCCTGCCGGTCAAGTCGGTGGGCGTGATGGGCGACGGCCGCACCTACGACTACGTCGTGGCGCTGCGCGCTGTGCAGACCACCGACTTCATGACGGCGCATTGGGCGCACCTGCCGTACGCGCTGCTCGGCCGCTGCTCGAACCGCATCATCAACGAAGTGCGCGGCCTGAATCGGGTGGTGTATGACGTGTCGGGCAAGCCGCCGGCGACGATCGAGTGGGAGTGATTTGACGTCCTCCGAAGTCTATCGCTGACGATCGGAAATCTCCCGGAAACCCGCGCCGCTGCGCGGGTTTCGTGTTCTTGGCTATCGATGGCTATCGACTGAAATCGGACTCTGGGGTCGGTAGCAAGGCCGCCAGTGTGGCCGTTCCTATCAACTTCGGGATGGCTCTACCGGGCGATTCGGGATCAAATGCAGCGCCCCACGTGATAGACCTCTTTCGCGGTGTTCCTCACCATGACCATCCCTTGCGGACTGCGCTAGAGAAAAAAACTGGAGACAGGCGAAGGTGGTTTCCATGCCGTTCGCCAGCACGACAAATCCGGCAAGCGGCAAATGGTGCTAGTCTTTCACGTTCTGTCCCTGACAGTGCCCCAATGCTTGCAATGCCGCCGGCTAGCTAAACGTGTGAGTCATAGATGCGACTACCCCGCAAGCACCTTCAAACAGCTTTATTGCTGGCCGCTCAACTGGCCGGATTCCTTGCCGCAGTTCCCGTGATGGGCCAGACGACTGCGGCGACTTACCCGAGTCACGCTGTCGAACTGGTGGTGCCAAGCTCAGCGGGCGGTGGTACTGATACGGTTGCGCGAGCCTTCAGCGAAGCCATGCGAAAGTACCTGCCGCAGCCGCTGACCGTGGTGAACAAGCCAGGCGCCAGTGGCGCAATCGGCATGACGGAAGTGGCCCGCGCCAGGCCGGATGGCTACAAGCTCGGCATAATCATCGCGGAAGCCGTGATCGTCCCGCATGTCGGGCCGACCACGTTCGACCCCGCCCAGCTGGTGCCGATCGCACGCCTGAATGCCGATCCGTCCGCGATCACGGTGAGGGCCGATTCGCGCTGGAATACCATCGAGGCGTTCCTGGCATTCGCCAAGGCGCACCCCGGTGAGGTGCAGCTCGGGAATTCCGGTCCGGGTTCGATCTGGCACCTGGCGGCGACGGCGTTGGAGGACAAGTCGCACGTCAAGTTTAATCACGTGCCGTTCACCGGCGCGGCGCCGGCGTTGGTGGCGTTGATGGGCGGGCATATCGACGCGGTGGCTGTCAGTCCCGCGGAGGTATCGGCCTATGTGGCCGCGGGCAAGGTGAAGACGCTCGCGGTGATGGCCGACCAGCGTGTCAGCGGTTTCGAGAATGTGCCGACGCTTCGTGAGCGGGGTATCGCCCTCTCGATCGGCACATGGCGCGGGCTGGCCGCGCCCAAAGGCACGCCACCCGAGGTGCTCGAAACCCTTGCGGCCGCCAGCCGCAAGGCGGTGGCGGATCCAGTCTTTGTGGCGGCGCTGAGCCGGCAGAACCTGGGCATTGCCTATGCCGACGCAGCGACCTTCAAGGCGATGATCGCGGCTGACAACGCGGTGATGAAGGCGCTGGTGGCCAGGACCAACCTGAAGAAGTGAGGCAGCGCATTCGCTGGTCCCGATGATGCTGACGGGGGCTTATGACAGGCGGGCAATCTCCTCAAGCAGCGCCGCCTCCATCGCCTCGATCGGCGCGCGCGCGCAGCCGGTGTAGAACTCGACCTGGGCGCACGCCTGGTGCAGCATCATGCGCGTGCCGTCGATGGTGCGGCAGCCGAGCGCTGCGGCATCGCGGATCAGCTTGCTCCTGACCGGGATGAAGGCGGCGTCCATGACGATCAGGTGCGCGGCGAGCTGTCCGGCGACCGGGTTGACATCGGGGGCGCGAAAGCCCGCCGCGGTCGCGTTGGCGAGCATGTCGAAATCCGCCGCGCGGAAGTCCGTCAACCCGCCGCCAAAGCGCAGGCCGAGCGAGCCGGCCAGTTCTTCGCCGCGCGCCGCGGTGCGGTTGAACACGGTCACGCTGGCGCCGGCCTCGCGCAAGCCATAGGCCATCGCCCGCGCCGCGCCGCCCGCGCCCAGCAGCGCAATGCGCTGGCCGGCCACATCCGTCACCTCCTGGAACGCCCGGACGGCGCCGATGCAGTCGGTGTTAAAGCCGGTCAGCACGCCATCGAGATTGTTGATGGTGTTGACCGCGCCGATGGCGCGCGCGGTCTCGTCGAGATGGTCGAGGTGGGGGATCACGGCCTGCTTGTGCGGCATCGAGACATTCATGCCGCGCACGCCGAGCGTGCGGATCGACTGCACGGCGCCGGGCACGTCCTGCACCCCGAAGCACACAAAGGTGTAGTCGATCCCGAGCGCCCGATAGGCGGCATTGTGGATGCGCACATTGAAGGTGAAGGGCTCGCCCATGATCGAGCCGCACAGCGTGGGAATGGAACCGGGCATTGCGGGGTGTCCTTGCGAGAAAAATCAGGCGGCTGCCTGGGCGGCAAAGGCCGCCAGGTCGAAGCGCGCGGCAGGTTGCCGCCCGGCGAGCGCGTCCAGCAGGTTGCGCGTGGCCAGTTCGGCCATGGCACGACGGGTCTCATGCGTGGCCGAGCCGATATGGGGCAGGGCGGTCACCCTGGGATGGCGGCGCAGCGGCGAATCCTGAGGCAGCGGCTCGGTGGCGAAGACGTCCAGCCCGGCCGCGCGCAGGTGGCCGCTTGCCAGCGCCGCGAGCAGCGCGTCTTCCTGCACGATCTGGCCGCGCGCGCCGTTGACGAAGATGGCGCCCGGCTTCATCAGCGCGAACTCGCGCGGGCCCATCAGGCCTCGGGTGCTGTCTGTCAGGGGCAGCGTGATGGCGACGATATCGGCGCGGCGCAAGGCGTCGTCGAGTTCCGTCCGGGTGGCGCGCCCCACCAGGTCGGGCGGCTCCATGGCAGTCTCGTTGACGTAGAGCACCTCCATGCCGAAGCCGAGCGCCGCGCGCCGCGCCACGGCCTGGCCGATACGCCCGAAACCCAGGATCGCCAGCGTCTTGCCGTGCACGTCCCAGCCGAACAGGCTGTCGCCGATATTGGCGGTCCAGCGGCCTTCGCTGACGTGGGCCGCCAGCTCGACCAGGCGGCGGCTCGTGGCCATGATGAGGGCGAAGACGGTGTCGGCCGTGGTCTCGGTAAGTACGCCCGGCGTATGGCACAGCGTGATGCCGCGCTGGTGCAGGCAGGGGAGGTCATAGTTGTCGACGCCCACCGAAATACTCGAGATCACTTCCAGCCGGCCGGCTTCGGCCAGTTCCGCCGCGCCCAGCTTCACGCTGGAGCCGATCAGGCCGTGGGCGGATGCCAGCGCGGCGCGGAAGGCCGGCCGTTGTGCCGGCTGGCGCGGGTCAGCCACGATCACGTCATGCTCCGACTCGATCCTGGCGAGCAGGTCGTCAGGAATCGGCCGGAACACCAGTACATTCTTGCGCATGGGTAGTCCTTGCTGCGGCTTCACAGGCTGGCGGCCGCCAGCTGGGCATGGGTCGGCAGGCCTTCGGTATCGCCGCGCACCTGCACCGCCCGGGCGCCGATCCAGGCACCGCGCCGGACGGCTTCGCCCACCGGGCGGCCCTCCAGCAGCGCGCTGATCACGCCCACGGCAAAGCCGTCGCCGGCGCCAACGGTATCGACGACGCGCTCGACGCTGAAGGCCTCGACATGGCCGCTGCCGGCCTCGCCATCGAAGTAGGCGCCGTCGGCACCGAGCTTCACCACCACCAGCTTCGCGCCGCGGGCACGGTAGAAGGCGGCAATGCGTTCCGGCTCGGCGTGGCCGGTGAGGAAGCGGCCTTCCTCGATGCCGGGCAGTACCCAGTCGCTTTGCTGCGCGAGGTCGTTCAGCGTCTCCCGCATCAGCTCGGGCGTGGCCCACAGCGTGGGCCGAAGGTTGGGATCGAACGAGATCGTGCGGCCGGCGGCGCGCATGGTGGCGATGGCCTGGCGCGTGGCGGCCTGCGTGCCTGCCGCCAGCGCGGGGAACACGCCGGTGACGTGCAGGTGCCGCGAGCGCCGCAGCCATTTGTCGTCCAGGTGCTCCGGGTTCATGCGGCTCGCCGCCGAGCCGCGGCGGTGGTATTCGACGGGCGGATCGCTGCCGTCGTCGACCCGGCCCTTGAACTGGAAGCCGGTGCGCTCGCCGGGCTCGCATACCACCTGGCTGCAATCCACGCCTTCGCGCTGCATTTCGCCGAGCAGGTAGCGGGCCATCGAGTCGTCGCCCAGCCGGCTGGCCCAGCCGACCTTCAGGCCCAGGCGCGACAGGCCGATGGCCACGTTGGTCTCGGCGCCGGCGGTGCGCTTGTGGAAGGTCTGCGCGCCTTCGAGCGGCCCGGCTTCGCCGGCGACCAGCATCAGCATGGCCTCGCCCAGCGTGACCACGTCAAGATCGGGACTCATGCGGGGACCTCCACCGAACGCAGCAGTTCGACATGATGGCGCGTGACCTGTACCAGGTCTTCGCCTTGCAGCGGGAATTCGATCGCACGCGCAACTTGCGTGGGCAGGCGGCGCAAGACGCCGCGCCAGGGTGCCGCCGACTGGTCGAGCGGTACCGCGATCCATTTGGCGGGCGTGCGCTGCACGCCCTTGCAGTGCACGTAGCCGACGTTGGCGCCGAAGACTTGCGCGGCGTCGAGCGGGTCTTCGCCGGTCCAGTGCCAGTTGCCCATGTCGAAGGTCATCGGCACGGTCTCGCCGAGCGCCGCGATACGCGCGAAGAAGTCGCGCAGCGGCGGTACGGTGCCGGCGCGGGCGGTCTGGTCGTTTTCCACGACGAGTTCGATGCCGTCGTGCCGCAGCCAGGGAAGCAGCGCTGCCAGTGCCGTGCCTGCCCGATAGCCGCCAAGCGACATCTTGACCCGGCTCGCACCGAGCGCCAGCGCGGTCGTGAAGGCACGGTCGAGCGCGGCGGCATCGAGGCTGCCTGCGTCATTCCAGAGGCCTTCCGGGCTGGACCAGACCACGTCCAGTCCATGCTCCCCAGCAACCTCGCGCTGTTCGATGACTTCCTCCTTGTGCCCGCGCTGGAGTTCGCCGCGGAATTCCACGCCATCCGCGCCCGCTGCCGCGGCAATCCGCGCCAGCGCCGCCTGGCCGTCGCGCAGCGCGAGGTCGGCACCATAGGCGGTCAGCGAGATAAGGACCGGCGGGCGCGAGGCTCCATTTGCGCCTTCTGGTTGCCACTGGCTCATTTCAGTGCTCCCGCGCTGAGGAATTGCTGCAGTTCCGGCGTCCGTGGCTGCGCGAACAGCGCCTTCGATGGGCCCGCCTCGTGGACCTTGCCCTGGTGCATGAAGATGGTGGTATGCGCCATGCGGCGCGCGAATTCCATCTCATGCGTGACCAGCACCATGGTCATGCCGGAGGCAGCGAGGTTCTCCATGACACGAAGCACTTCCGCCGTCAGCTCGGGGTCGAGCGCAGAGGTGACTTCGTCGAACAGCATCACCTTGGGTTCCATCGCCAGCGAACGGGCGATGGCCACGCGCTGCTGCTGGCCGCCCGAGAGTTGCTCGGGGTAGCAGTCCTTCTTGTCGAGCAGGCCGACCTGGGTCAGCACCTGGGCGACGATGCCGTCGATCCGGCTTGCGGCCATCTTCTTCACGATGGCCGGCGCCAGCGCGATGTTCTGGCCCACGGTCAGGTGCGGAAACAGGTTGTAGCTCTGGAACACCATGCCCACGTCGCGGCGCAGGTCGAGCAAGCGCTTGCGGTCGTGATCCAGCTTGTGGCCGGCGACGGTGATATTGCCGGCATTGATCGTCTCCAGTCCGTTCAGGCAGCGCAGCATGGTGCTCTTGCCGGAGCCGCTGCGGCCGATGATGGCGACTACCTGGCCCGGCTCGATGGCAAACGACACGCCTTTCAGGACTTCGACGCAGCCATACGATTTGTGCACGCCTTGTGCTTCAACGATTGACATGGAGCCTCCTTTCCATGCGCCGGGCCGCCGCGGACAGCGGGAAGCAGAGCGCGAAGTAGATAAGTGCGACGACGACAAAGACCGCAAAGGGCTGGAAGGTCGCGTTGTTGATCAGTTGGCCGGCGCGGGTCAGCTCGATGACGCCGATGATGGAAGTGATCGAGGTGTTCTTGACCAGCTGGACCGAGAACCCCACGGTGGGCGGCAAGGCCAGCCGCACCGCCTGCGGCAGCACCACGTAGCGCAGCTGCTGCCAGCGGGTGAGGGCAAGCGCCTCGCTGGCTTCCCACTGTCCTTGCGGCACGGCCTCGATGCAGCCGCGCCAGATCTCGCCAAGATAGGCGCTGGCGTAGATCGACATCGCCAGCATGGCCGCGACCATCGGCGACAGCTTGAGCCCGAGCACGGACAGGCCGTAGTAGCTCAGGAACAGCACGATCAGCACCGGCGTGCCTTGCACGACCTGGATATAGACCGTGCTGGCCAGGCGCAGCAGCGGGCTTCTGGAGGTACGCGCCAGCGCGACCAGGAAACCGGCCAGCGTGCCGCCGACGAAGGCCAGCAAGGTCACCCACAGCGTCCAGCGTGCGGCCAGCAGCAGGATTTCAAGATGATTCCAGGAAAACTCGGTGATCATTTCGTGCTCCCAGCAACCGCTGCCGTCAGTTCGGCGCGCGCCAGCGGCACGACCGGCGCCGTGCGGGCCAGCTTTCGTGCGCGCGCCACCACGCGGCGCCGCTTGAACACCAGGTTGCCGATCAGGGCGAACATGGCGCGCAGCAGTAGTGCCAGCCCGATATAGAGGAACATGACGAGGATGTAGCTCTCGAAGGTGCGGAAGGTCTGCGAATCGACCTGGCTGGCGACCGCCGTCAGCTCTTCCACCGAGATCGTCGACACCACGCTCGAGGTCAGCATCATCAGCGTGAACTGGCTGGTCAGGGCGGGATAGACCTTTTCGAAGGCCGGTACCAGCGCGACGTGGCGGATCAGCTGCCAGCGCGTCATGCCCAGCGCGGCGGCGGCTTCGAGCTGCGAGCGGTGTACCGCCTGCAATCCGGCACGGATGATTTCAGTCGAGTAGGCGCCGAGGTTGACGGTCATCGCAATCACCGCGGCAGTGACGGCATCGATCTGCAGGCCCACGGTCGGCAAGCCGAAGAAGATGATGAAGAGCTGGATCAGGAAGGGCGTGTTGCGGATCGCCTCGACATAGGCCCTGGTGACGCGCTGCAGCCACGGGCCGCCAAAAGCGGCGGCAATGGCGCCGGCGGTGCCGACCAGGGTGCCAAGCAGGATCGAGCCGAAGCTGAGTGCCAGCGTCATCGCGGCGCCTTCCGCGAAGCGATCCAGCTGCGACAACACCGGGGTCCATTCGAATTGGTAGTGCATGCGGGTCTCCTGGCACGCCGGCGGGGCGCCGGCGCGCAACCTCAGACGGCCTGGTTCAGAACGTTTGCAGCGCGGGCAGCGCCTTGCCGGTCCACTTCTGCGCAATGGCATCGAGTTCGCCATTGAGCTTGACGTAGGAGATGGTGGTGTTGAGCCACTGGCGCAGCTCGAAGGCGTCGCGGCGCACGGCCATCGAATTCGGCTGCACCGAGAACGCGAACTTGGCGTCGAACTTGCCGGCGCCGCGCGCCTTCATGATTTCGTTGCCGGTGGTGTTGGGCAGCGCAATGGCGTCGACCTGGTTGCTGATCAGCGCCTGCGCGCAGGTGGCATCGTCCTCGAAGCGGACGATATTCATGCCGGGCACCGCCAGGCGGGTCAGCGCGGTGTCCTGCGTGGTGCCGCGCGTCACGCCCACCTTCTTCTTGCCGAGCTCAGTCAGCTTGGCGTACTTGGCAGCGGTAGGCGCAAAGATGGTCAGCTCGAATGCGCTGTAGGGCGAGCTGAACATGATGGCACGCGCCCGCTCCGGCGTCGGCGCCAGCGTCGCGACCAGGAAGTCGACCTTGCCCGCTTCCAGCGCCGGAATCCGGCTGGGCGAGGTGAGCGGAACGATATCGACCGGCACGCCCAGGTACTTGCCGAGCAGGTTGGCCACGTCGACGTCATAGCCGGCGGGTTTGCCGGTGGCGTCCGTGGTGCCGAAAGGCGGAGCACCGGTCACCACGCCGATGGTGACCTTGCCCTTCTTGACGATCTCGGCGACGGTCTGGGCTTGGGCGGTAACAGCGGCGCTGGCCAGGATCAGCAAAGCCAGTACGGGCGTGGCAAAGCGGCGCAACAGGTGTTGGGCGTTCATTGGATGTCTCCTGCACGGATATGAAAGGTGTCGCTGGCGGCAGCGATCTGCATGCCGGATTTGAAACCGGTTTCAGGATTATAGGAAACCGGTTTCAGAGATACAGCAGTGGAAACCCTTACGGGCGCGCCGAGGTTGTTCCGACGGGGAAATGGGCGCGCTTGCGCACCCGCTACGCTGGTGCGGCGGCTCTATGCGTGGCTTGCGCGCGCACGCCGGACGGCGGCGGGGGAGTGATCAGCCGCGGCGGGTGGAACCGCGTGTGACCAGCGTGCCGGGCAACAGCACCCGCCGCGGCGGCAGCTGGCCGCCTTGCAGGCGCTCGATCAGGCAATTGGTGGCAACGCGCCCGATATCGTCGGTCGGCTGGGAAATGGCGCTGAGGCCCGGGCCGACCAACGCGGCCCATTCGGGGTCATCGAAGCCTATCAGGCCAAGGTCGGTACCGAGTTGCCACCCCAGTCGGGCGGCCGACGCGGCCACGCGCAGCGAGATCACTGCGTTGGCTGCCAGCACGGCAACGGGCGCCTGGCCGGCACGCCGGCGCAGCTCGCGCAGCGCTTCATCGAGGGCATCGTCGTCACCTCTGTGGGCTTCAATAGCAGATCCGCTGACCGTGTCCGCGTGTTCGGCGATAAAGCTTCGAAATGCGCGGGCGCGCTCGTTGCGCGAGCTGATGGCCTTGATCGGCTCGCTGATAAAGAGGATGTGCCGATAACCGGCTTCGACAAGGTGGCCGGCCGCTTCATGGACGGCAGTCAGGTTGTCCAGGGCGACAAGATCGACTTCCGCATCGCCGACCTTGCGATCAACCAGGACGACGGGCTTGCCCAGCTGCGCGGCATCGGTCAGGGCACCGGCGTCGTGGCCCAGTGTATGCAGAATGAAACCCTCCACGCGGTAAGCCGAGAGCGAGCGAATGGCTTCGCGCTCCAGTTGCTCGTCGTTGCCCAGGTTGAACAGCATCACCATATAGCCGGCATCGCGACAGGCCTTCTCAACGCCACGCAGCACTGCTACCGAGAACGAATTGGACACGTCCGCCACCACCAGCCCAATCAGGCGAGACTTGCCGCGTTTGAGTCCCTGCGCCATGGGACTGGGACTATAGCCAAGTGTGCGGATGGCCGATGCCACGCGCTCCTCCACCTCCGTGGACAACTGCTGGCCACCCCGGTTCAGGTAGCGCGATACCGTTGCCTTGGAAACGCCCGCATAGTCGGCTACATCCTGGATGGTGAGCTTTTCTGCGGGATTCGGGTTGGACTTCGGTCGGGTCACGGGCGGCGGCATAAAGTTGGATGAAACCAGTTTCACGATTATGCCTCGCGACTGCCATGATCGCCAGCACGCCGGGCTCAGTAGTGTAATAGTGCGCAAGTCGGCACTTAATGACGGGGGCGATGGGCACTGGACGGCCCTGAGGAGAGGGAAGCGCAGGTACGGCATCACCCCCGCTACATCACCGACGATATGACGGCGTTGTGTCGAGCGGCAAGGCATGGCGTAGGTATCGTTCAGTTATCGAGCATGTGTTTTTGTCTTTAGCTTTGTCATCACAGAATGCGATGGCACGATAACTATTGATTGCTTTACACGGCCGGAAAGGAGGTAGTAGTCGGCCATGCCGGCTCCGGTCGGGGCGGGGTTAAGCGAGAGAACAAAGGAATCGCGCCCCGCGTGGCGCGGGGCGCGTGGCACATGGAGTTGGGGGCGGGCATGCCGGCCCGCCTGCAGCTCAGGTGCGGTCGTAGGAGAACTGGATGCCAGCCGTGCCGCCGGTCTGGATGAAGAGATCCATGAAGGCCGGGACGGTGTCGCTGCGGGCCCAGTCGCGCTGCAGTTCGCAGAACAGCTGAGCCACGCTGATCATCTTGCCGCCAGCCTGTTCGATGCGGCGCAGCGCGGCCTCGTGCGCCGCCACGGAAGTACCGCCTACGGCGTCGGCCACGACATAGACCTCATAGCCTTCCTTGAGCGCGTCCAGCGCCGGGAAGGTCAGGCACGCTTCCGTCCACAGGGCAGTCATGATCAGCTTCTTGCGCCCCGTCGCCTCCACTGCCGCGCGGAACTCCACGTCTTCCCAGGAGTTGATCGAGGTGCGGTCGTAGGTGGGGAAGTCGCCCAGCACCTTCTGCAGCTGCGGGATTGGCGGCTTGTTCAGGCCCGTCTTCACATTGACCGTGGAATGCACGATCGGCAGCTTGTACGCAACCGCGGCACGCGAAACGCCGACGATGTTATTGATCAGCAACTGCCGGTCCATGGAGGCGATGGAGTTCACCTGGACCGGTTGGTAGTCGATGATCACGAAGGCTGCGTTCTGCGGAGTCAGCAGGTGGTCGTTTGCGGGATCGCGAATGGGTTCGCTCGCCATGGTTATCTCCAGAACAATGGGTGGGTTTCTGCTACTCGGCGTTCCCAGGCCGGCGCTGCATGTACTGTGCGCGACGCTGGCCCGACTGCCCCGCGACGGTACCGGCATTGCCGGACACTGCAAACCGGAAATGCGGTTCTGATGCCGTCCCGCATGCGTCGCGGTCGGCCGTCGCAACGAGCCTTTGCAGCATAAGCCATGCATTGGGGCGAGCGTGATAGCCATCTGCCAAACATGCTGTTCGCGCTGATAGAACGATCCGCGCGCCCTCCGTGTCCTGCTTGCTTGCGCCGTGGTATTTGCCTAGTCTTTGCTGACACCATATGTGCGGAGGACACGAACGATGGGCGATTTCTATGTGCTGGTGATCCTGTATGCCAAGCCCGGGCGCGAGGCGGAGCTACGGGAAAAACTGCGGGCCGTGGTGGCGCCTTCCCGCCGCGATGCCGGCAACCTGCGCTACGAGATGTTCGAGCAACAGGATGATCCGCGGCGCTTTGTCTTCGTCGAGCACTGGGACAGTCCCGCCGCGCAGGAGGCGCACCATACGCAGACCGAGCACATCCGCCGCTTCCAGGAAGATGGCAGCGATGCGGTGGAAAGGATGGAGTTGTTCTACCGGATGAAGCTTGTGGCCTGAGTGGCAGCGTTCTCCATGCAGGGAGGCTATGGCGGCGATAACGACCACGGCGTGGAAAAGTATGAAATCGCCGCGCGCTGGGACGACATCGTGCAATGGCAGCTGTCCAGCCGCTTCACGCTCTCGCTGGATGGGGAGGTCAATGTCGCGAACTGGCGCGCATTGTCTAACCGGCCGTCCAGCCAGCTGATGGAGTACGGCATCTCGCCAATCTTTCGCCTGGGTTATGCCGCGGAATTTGCCACGCCGTTTATCGAGGCGTCAGTGGGTTTGCGCGTGCTCAGCCACACCGAGATCGCCGGCGGCCACCGCATGGGATCGGCGTTCCAGTTCTCAGACATGGTCGGCGTCGGGGTTGCCTTCGGCGAGGCGCGGCGCCTGACCATCGGCTACCGCTTCCAGCACCTGTCCAACGCCGGCATTCAGGAGCCGAATCCGGGCGTCAACTTCAGCATGGGCTACATCCGCTATCGCTTCTGACGCGCTTCTGAGGGCGTGCCGGCATCAAGGGCCGGCACGATCACCGCGATCGCGTCGCGGACCAGCGCATCGATCTCGGCGTCGTCCGGACGGACGCCGGTAGCCAGCGCACGGTGCAGGACGCTGGCCAGCACCATGCCGTGGAACAGCCTGGCACTGACCTCAGGGCTTGCCGAGAGCCGCGTGCCTCTCGCCTGCTGGCTGCCAAGGAAGGCCGCAACATAGGCGCAGGTCGCCGCCGGGCCGCGCGTATACCAGGCGTTCCCCAACGCGGGGAAGCGCCGCGATTCCGCGAAGATCAGCCGCAGGAACGCCAGGTGGCGTTCCTCCAGCAGCGACTGCAGAAAACTGTGCGCGATCTTGCCGAGTCCCTGCGCCGCATCGCAGCGCGACACATCCACGCCCTTCTCGGTCTTTTCCAGGAAGCGGTCGCACAGCCGCTCCACCACCGCCACGAACAAACCGTCCTTGCCGCCGAAATAGCTGTAGACGTTGGTCTTGGAGCCCCCGCACGCCTTGACGATGTCGTCCAGGCTGACGCCGTCATAGCCGTGCTCGAGGAACATGTCGGCGGCGGTGCTCAGGATCAGGGCGCGCTTCTCTTCGCCACGGCGTGTGATGCGCTGCGGCGGGCGGTGCAGGGGAGTGTCGGTAACGCTCACGGGTGATGCCATCGGTAGCGAGGAGTAACAGGGGACAAGGGGCGCTGGCGCCCCGCGCAGTCTACCAAATGCTTGCGTGATCCAAGTGGCAGCCCAGGCGTCGCCCCTTTCTTCAAAAAATTCGAGTGAGGTTTTTCAATTTATTTAGTACCATACGGTACGGTTTTTTATATTTGGATCGTGAGACGTGCGGGGCAGATTGCCCCGGTCGACACAAGGTTCTTCCTGGTAGGAAAGGAGCAAGTGATGAAAAAGGCATCGATTGGCGCAATACTGATGGTGGTGATGGCGGCCGGGGCGCAAGCCGCGGTGCGCCCCGCGGACGTCTATACAGACGGGGCGCATGTTGCCGAGGCCCTGCAGCGTTCGCAATCCGGCCGCCTGGCCGATGAGCAATTCCGCCGGATTGCCGTGCGCAAGGCGGATCCGTTCACCGACGGCGGACTGCGGCAGGTAGATCTGTTCACCGACGGCGCACTGCGCCAGGTGGATCCGTTCGCCGACGGCGCACTCGCGAGAATTGGGAGTGCCGACCGGTTCACGGATGGCGCCTGAACGGCAAGCCGGTCCTGCGCCACATGCAGTGCCGGCCGCAAGTTGACGTCGGGGTGCGGGTTTACCGTTCTTGCAGAGGCTCGCACCCCCACCTAAAATAATTCGCATATCGCATTAGATTGCGCGTAGCGCAAAAACGGAGACAACGTGACGGAAGCGAAACACCCCCGGGCTGCCGGTCAGACCAGCATCGCGCATGTGGATATCCACGGCGTGTCGGTGCATGGCAAAGACCTGAGCGAGGCCTTGATCGGCAAGACCGGCTTCACCGCCTACTTCCTGTTCCTGCTGACCGGCCGCGAGCCCGGCGCAAAGCTGGTGGCGATCACCGATGCCTGCCTCGTGGCGATCGCGGAGCATGGCCTGGTCCCCTCGGTGCAGGCAGCCCGCATGACGCTGGCCGCCGCGCCGGATGCGTTGCAAGGCGCCGTGGCGGCTGGCGTGCTGGGTTGCGGCTCGGTGATCCTGGGCGCATCGGAAACCGCGGGCCAGCTGCTGGCGGAAGTGCTCGCCGGGCGGGAACACGGCACGCTGGCCGAGAGCGCGAACTTGGTGGTCAGGGCCGTGCGGCAGGCGCGCAAGCCACTGCCAGGCTTTGGCCATCCCACGCACAAGCTGGGGGATCCGCGCGCGCACCGGCTGCTGGCCATTGCGCGGGAGCTGGGCGTTGCCGGCGACCACGTGGCCGCGCTGGAAGCGGTAGCCGCCGCAGTGCCCGAGCATTACAGCAAGCCCTTGCCGCTGAACGTTTCGGGCGCAATCCCCGCCGTCCTGCTCGACGCTGGCTATCCCGCCACCGCGCTCAAGGGGGTGCCGTTGCTGGCGCGCGTAGCGAGCCTGATCGCCCACCTGCAGGAGGAACGCCGCCAGCCGATTGGCTTCATCCTGGCCGATGCCGCCGAACAGGCCATCGCCTACAGCGCCGCGCCGGCGCAAGCATCATGAGCGCGCCGGCCACCTGCACCGGCACGATGGCGCCGCTCGACGTGCTCAGGCAGTATCCGGCGCATGACTTCACGCTGACCGGTTTCCTCGCGGCCCGCGTGGCGGCGCATCCGGACAAGCCGGCGTTGCTTTTCGAGGGCGAGACCTGGAGCTATCGCGAGCTCGAGGGACGGATCGCGCAAGCCGCGCAATGGCTGGCGCGGGCCATGCACGTGCGCCGCGGCGACCGCGTCGGCGTGCTGTCCCCCAACCATCCGTCCACGGTCGTGCTGATGTTTGCGCTGGCGCGCATCGGCGCGACCATGGTGCCGGCCAACCCGGAATACCGGCTGGACGAGGCGCTGTACGTGTTCCAGCATGCGCAGGTCTGCGGGCTGGTGTGTGCACCGGCTACGCTGGACACCGGTGCGGCCATCGCCCGGGCGCTGGGCGGTGGGGTCTGGCTGCGCGCCAACGAGCCTGGCGACCACGGCGTGCCGACGCTGGAGCAGTCGATGGCGTCGGCGGGCGAACTTGCGGCCGAACCTGCCGACGACGGCGGCGACCGGGATACCGCACTGATCATCTATACGTCCGGCACCACGGGCTTCCCCAAAGGCGCGATGCACAGCCATCGCGGCTACGTACTGACCGCCGAAGCCTTCGTCGGCCGGTTGCAGCTGCAGCCAGACGAGCGCGTGATGTGCGTGATGCCGCTGTTCCATATCAATGCGCTGATGTATTCGGTGGGCGGGTCGCTGGCTTGCGGCGGCTGCCTGGTGCTGGTGCGCAGGTTCTCGGCGTCGTCGTTCTGGCGTTTCGCCGCCGAGACCGGCGCCACGGAGGTGAACCTGGTGGCGGCGGCCGGCAGCATCCTGGCCCGGCGCCCGCGTGCGGAGTTCGTGCCTGGCCACCGCATCACCAAGATGTTCATCGCGCCGCAGACCCAGGAAATGGTGCGTGTGATGAAGCAGGAGTTCCACGTGCCGCGGCTGATCGAATGCTATGGCATGACGGAAATCCCGGGCGTGATTGCCAACCCGTTCGACGGCCCGCACAAGCTTGGCACCATGGGCCTGATCTCGCCCCACCCGGATCCGGCGGTGCCGGTGCCGCAGGCCCGCATCGTCGACGACGAAGGCAGCGACGTGGCCCCGGGCGGCGAGGGCGAACTGCTGATCCGCACGCCTACGCTGATGCAAGGCTACTACCGTGACCCGGCCCAGACCGAGGCGGCGTTCCGCGACGGCTGGTTCGCCACCGGCGACCTGGTGCGCCAGGACGAGGACGGCTACTACGTCTTTGTTGCGCGCAAGAAAGATGTGATCCGGCGCAAGGGCGAGAACGTGTCGGGCGCCGAGCTCGATCGCATCTTCGGCGAACACCCGGCGGTGGAAGAAGCGGCGGCCATCGGCGTGCCCGCGGAACTTGGCGAGGAAGAAATCCTGCTGGCGGTGCAGTTCCGCGCGGGCCAGTCGGCCGATGCGGCCGAGCTGCTCGCCTGGGCGCGCGGCCGCCTGGCCGTGCACAAGCTGCCGCGTTATATCGCCACCGTCGACGCAATCCCGCACACACCGACGCACAAGCCTGCCAAGCACAAGCTGAAGGCTGACCGGACACTACTGGCGCGCGCGGTCGACCTGTCGGCCGCCAGCCAATAAGCCAGAACAAAAGGAGACAACCATGAGCACCCAGGACAACTACACCCTCCAGCGCGCGCTGGACGCCATGTGCGCCGGCGCACCCGGCTCGGACGAGACCTTGCAGGCGCAATTCGGCGTGGCGCTGCGGCATTTCCACGCCATGCTGGACGAGCTGCAGCTGACCGATGCGCAGCTCTATCGCATTGCCGCCTGGCTGGGCCGGGTGGCCGCGCAGGATGAGCTGATCATGCTGTGCGACATGATGGGCCTGACCATGCGCGCGCTGGACCTGGCGCGCACCGGCGAGCAAGCCACGCCACAGAACGTGACCGGCCCGTTCCCCAAGGACCAGGTGGCCGAAGGCAGCAACCCCTGCCACCTGGCGACGGCGGAGGAGCCCGGGCAGCGGCTCGAAGTGCGCGGCCGCGTGCTGGATGCGCGCACGGGCCAGCCGGTGCCGGGCGCGACGCTGATCGTGTGGCAGCCCAACCAGTTCGGCCGCTACGAGAACGAAGACGACTCCCAGTCCGAAGACAACCTGCGCGGCAAGCTGCGCTGCGATGTGGAGGGCGGCTTCCAGATCTTCACGGTGCGGCCGGGCGGCTACATCATCGGGCGCGAGGACACGGAGGTGGGCGTGCTGATGAGGCGCCTGGGCCGCAACCGCCAGCGCGCGCCGCATATCCACTACCGGGTGGTGCAGCCGGGATACCGCACGCTGACCTCTCAGATCTATTTCAAGGGCGACCCCGCCAACCCGGTCGACTGCATCTTCTCGACCATCGATGACCACATCGTCGAGGTGGGGCCACATCCGCAGCGTGACGGCTACCAGCTGCTGACGCTGGATGTGGTGATCGAGCCCGAGGTGGCGCCAGTGGCGGCCTGAGCCCCGCGCAGCTCAGGAGGCCGCCAGGATCGAATGCGCCAGCGTGGGCGCCCGCCGGATGGCGGCCTCGATCATCGCGGCCGCCTCGCGCAGTGCCGGCAGCCGTGTGGCGACAAGTTCTTCGGGGCTGGCGCGCTCGGTCTCGGTGGAGCAGTTGATGGCGGCGATCACGCGCTGCTGGGGGTCGCGCACGGGCACGGCGATAGACAGGACGTTGAGCTCGAGCTGGCCGTGCTGGATCGCATAGCCCTGTTCAAGTGTGCGTGCCAGCGCGGCGCGCAGCGCATCAGCATCGCTGAGCGTCATCGGCGTGAATTTCTGGAACGGTGCCTTGTCCAGGACCTTGTTCTGCTGGGCCTTGGTCGCATGCGCCAGCAAGGCGAGGCCGAGCGAGGTGCAATGCACCGGCAGCCGGTAGCCGACCGAGGCGCGGAACGCGATGCGCCGCTGGCTGGGCACATGCGCGAGGTAGACCACACTGTCGCCGTCGAGGATGGCGAGCGAGACCGAATCGCGGAAGCGCTCGGCCACTTCCTGCAGGAAGGGCTGGACGATGTCGCGCAGGTTCATCGAGCTGAGGAATGCGGCGCCCAGCGACAGGACCTTGGGCAGCAGCACGAAGCGCCGCCCGTTGGCGCCGATGTAGCCCAGCGCCTGCAGCGTCAGCAAGGCACGGCGCGCGGTGGCGGGCGTCATGCCGGTGGCCTGGGCGACTTCGCTCAGCGTCATTTCCGGCGTGGTGTCGGTGAACGCCTGGATCACCGCCAGGCCGCGCGCCAGCGCCGCGACGTAGTCGCGGTGGCCTTCTTCGAGCTTGGGCGGGGCGTCCTGGTCGACGGGGGCGGTGGGTTTGGCGGCGGAGGTCATGCACGCATTTTATCCGCAACGCCCAGGCTGGAACAGAAAGGAGGGCGCCATGGCCGGCGCCCGGGAGACATAGCAACATGAGACTCGATCCTACCTCGCTGCGGCTCTTTGTCTGCGTGGCGGAAGAGGGCTCCATCGCAGCCGCCGCCGAGCGTGCGCACCTGGCCGCCGCCGCGGTCAGCAAGCGCATCAGCGAGCTGGAGCAAGGCCTGGGCACGGCCCTGCTCCGGCGCAGCAACAAGGGCGTGGAGCCGACCACGGCCGGCATCGAGCTGGTGCACCTGGCGCGCGGCGTGCTGCACGACCTTGACGACATCGTGACGCGCATGCGCGACTTCGGCGGAGGCCTGCGCGGCCAGGTCAGGGTATTCGCCAACGTCTCCGCCATTACGCAGTTCCTGCCGGCGCAGCTCAAGTCGTTCCTGGCGGACTATCCGCGTGTCGACGTGCGCCTTGATGAGCGCGTCTCCACCGCCATCGTGCGCGCCGTGGCCGAGAACGCCGCGGATATCGGCATCTTCACCGCGTGCGCGGTAGGCGCGGAACTCGAGACCTTTCCCTACCAATGCGACGAACTGGTGGTGGTGGTGCCAGACGGCCACCCGCTGGCAGCGCGGCAGTCGGTGTCGATCCGCGAGGCGCTGGACTTTGATCTGGTCAGCATGCATGCCGGCAGCCAGATTCATCTGCAGCTGGTGCGGGCCGCCAGCGAGGCCGGCCTCGTGTTCAAGCCGCGCATACACGTGCCTGGCTATGACGCGCTGTGCCTGATGGTGCAGGCGGGGATGGGGCTGGGCATCCTGCCGAGGTCCAGCGCGGCGCCTTACCAGGACACCCTCGGCATCCGTACCGTCAGGCTGGACGAGCCCTGGGCCGCGCGGCAACTGGTGATCGGCGTGCGCGCCTACGACAGCCTCTCGGCGGTGGCGCGGCTGCTGGTCGACCGCCTGCTCGACGCCGCGTAGCACAGACGCGCCTGCCATCGCGCTATGCGATGGCAGGCTCGCCAATCACTGCTTTACCACGCGCGCCGGTTCTTCCAATCTTGCATGGCAGTCACCGTATTTCGACAGGAGCAGCAAACCGTCATGGTCAACGAAGCGAACAAGGAAAAGATGCCGCTGCAAGGCGTGCGCGTGTTGGAGCTGGGATCGCTGATCGCCGGCCCGTATGCCGGCGGCCTGCTCGCCCAGTTCGGCGCCGAGGTGCTGAAGATCGAAGCGCCGGGCGAAGGCGATCCGCTGCGCAAATGGCGCAAGCTGTATGAGGGCACCTCGCTGTGGTGGTATAGCCAGAGCCGCAACAAGAAGTCGCTGACGCTGGACCTGCGCAGCCCGGAAGGCCAGGACATCGTGCGCAAGCTGGTCGCCGGCGCCGATATCGTGATCGAGAACTTCCGCCCCGGCACGCTGGAGAAATGGGGCCTGGGCTGGGAAGACCTGCGCAAGGTGAGTCCGGCCCTGGTCATGGTGCGCATTTCCGGCTATGGCCAGACCGGCCCCTACAAGGACCGCCCGGGGTTTGCCGCGATCGCGGAATCGATGGGCGGGCTGCGCTATGTCAGCGGCTACCCCGACCGGCCGCCGGTGCGGTCCGGCGTGAGCATCGGCGACACGCTGGCGTCGCTGTACGGCGTGATCGGCGCGCTGCTGGCCATGCACCACCTGCGCAACAACAACGGCGAAGGGCAGTATGTGGACGTGGCCCTGTACGAGTCCGTCTTTGCCGTGATGGAGAGCCTGGTGCCGGAGTTCGACAAGTTCGGCCACGTGCGCGAGCGTTCCGGCGCCAGCCTGCCCGGCATTTCGCCGTCGAACACGTATCCCTGCAAGGACGGGCAGTACGTGATCATCGCGGGCAACGGCGACGCCATCTTCCGGCGCTTCATGACGGCGATCGGCCGCGACGACCTCGGCCAGGATCCGCGCCTGGCGCACAACGATGGCCGCGTGCAGCACAACACCATGCTCGACGACGCCATCGCCGCATGGACCGCCGCGCACGACCTCGACACCGTGCTGGCGACGCTGGAAGCCGCGGCGGTGCCTTGCGGGCGCATCTACACCGCGCAGGACATCTGCAGCGACCCCCACTACAGTGCGCGCGGCATGATCGAGCCGCACCAGCTTGCCGATGGCTCGCCGCTGGCGCTGTCGGGCATCGTGCCCAGGCTCAGCGCCACCCCGGGGCGAACCAACTGGATCGGGCCGGCGCTGGGCGAGCACACCGAAGAGATCCTGGCGGGAATCGGCATTGCCGGCGCCGAGTTCCGCGCGCTGCGCGAGGCCGGCGTGGTCTAAGCCCGCGGCGCCAAACCGAAGGACAGAAAATGAACATGACCATGTGGCTTCCCCATGCCCCGCGGCGAGTCCGCATCAATGAAGTGTCCGTGCGCGACGGCTTCCAGATCGAGCCGGAATTCGTCCCCACCGAAGAGAAGATCGCGTTGATCGACCGGTTATCCGAAACCGGGCTCGCCCGGATCGAGATCACCTCGTTCGTGTCGCCCAAGGCGATTCCGAACCTGCGCGATGCCGAAGCCGTGGCCAGGCAGATCCGCCGCCATCCCGAGGTCATCTATACGGCCCTGGTGCCGAACGTGCGCGGATGCGAGCGCGCGCTCGAGTGCGTGCTGGATGAGATCAACCTCGTCATGTCCGCCAGCGAGACCCACAACCTGGCAAACATGCGCATGACGTGCGAGCAGTCGCTGGCGCAGTTCCGCGATGTGACGGCGCTGGCCCGCTCCGGTGACCTGGTCGTCAGCGGCTGCGTGGCGACGGCGTTCGGCTGCCCGTTCGAAGGCGCGGTGGCGCCGGAGCGCGTGCGGTGGGCCGCGGGGCGATACCTGGAGCTGGGCATGGACAGCATCACGCTGGCCGACACCACCGGCATGGCAGACCCGCGCCAGGTGAGCGACCTGGTCGAGACCTTCCGCCAGTGGTTCCCGGGCGTGCCGCTGACACTGCATTTCCACAACACCCGCGGCATGGGCCTGGCCAACGTGCTGGCTGCGCTGGCCGCGGGCGTGGACAGCTTCGATGCCTCGCTGGGCGGGCTCGGCGGCTGCCCGTTCGCGCCCGGCGCCACCGGCAACATCTGCACGGAGGACCTGGTGCACATGCTCGAGTCGGCCGGCATCGACACCGGCGTTGACCTGGACCGGCTGCTGGGCGCCGCGCGCGACCTGCCGGCACTGGTCGGGCACGATATTTCCGGGCAGGTCGTCAAGGCGGGCAAGCGCACCGAACTGTATCCGGTGCCGGAATGGGTGGGCGCGCGCCAGCACTGAAGCAAAGCATAAGCAAGGAGACATCACCATGACCGAGCCTAACCGCCCCGCGAGCCTGCTCGACAAGCTCTGGGCCAGCCACGTGATCCACCAGGAGACCGACGGCCCCGCGCTGATCTATATCGATCGCCACCTGGTCAACGAAGTGACCAGCCCGCAGGCCTTCGAAGGGCTGCGCCTGAACGGGCGCAAGGTGTGGCGTGCCGCCTCGGTGCTGGCCACTGCCGACCACAATGTGCCCACCACCGCGCGCAGCCAGGGCATCGCAGATCCGGTGAGCCGCGCGCAGGTTGACGCGCTCGACCGCAACTGCGAAGAGAACGGCATCGTCAATTTCGGCATGGACGATCCGCGCCAGGGCATCCTGCACGTGGTGGGGCCGGAGCGCGGCGCGACCTTGCCCGGCATGACCATTGCCTGCGGCGATTCGCATACCTCCACGCACGGCGCGTTCGCGGCGTTCGCATTCGGCATCGGTACCTCGGAAGTGGAGCAGGTGCTGGCCGCGCAATGCCTGTGGATGAAGAAGCCCAAGTCGATGCTGGTACGCGTTGAGGGCGAGCTGGGCAGGGGCGTTGCCGCCAAGGACATTGCGCTCGCGCTGATCGGGCGCATCGGCACGGCTGGCGCGACCGGCCACGTGATCGAGTTCGCCGGCAGCACCATCCGCGGCCTGAGCATGGAGGCGCGCATGACCGTGTGCAACATGGCGATCGAGGCCGGCGCGCGCACGGGCATGGTGGCCGTTGACGAGACCACGCTGGAATATCTGGGAGGACGGCCGCAGGCGCCGCAGGGCCGGATGTGGGACGTGGCCGTCGAATACTGGCGCACGCTGCACAGCGATCCGGGCGCGACCTTCGATGCCGTGGTGGACCTCGACGCCGCGACCATCCGCCCGCACGTGACCTGGGGGACGTCGCCGGAGATGGTGGTGCCCGTCGGCGAGCGCATTCCCGATCCGCGGGACGAGCGCGACCCGGTGCGGCGCAAGAGCATCGAGGCGGCGCTGCGCTACATGGGCCTGCTGCCGAATACGCCGATCGAAGCGGTCGCGGTCGACAAGGTCTTTATCGGGTCATGCACCAACGCGCGCATCGAAGACCTGCGCGCCGCGGCGGAGGTCGTGCGCGGCCGGCATGTCTCGCCGCGCATCCGGCAGGCACTGGTGGTGCCGGGCTCGGGCCTGGTCAAGTCCCAGGCCGAGGCCGAGGGCCTTGACCAGGTATTTATCGCGGCCGGCTTCGAATGGCGCGAGCCCGGCTGCTCGATGTGCCTGGGGATGAACGACGACCGCCTCGCGGCGGGCGAACGCTGCGCATCCACGTCCAACCGCAATTTCGAAGGCAGGCAGGGACCGGGCGGGCGTACCCACCTGGTGAGCCCGCAGATGGCAGCCGCGGCCGCCGTGGCGGGGCACTTCGTCGATGTCCGCGCGTTGTAACACCGGAGGAAGCCGAGCAATGAAAGCCTTTACCACCCTGGATGGACTGGTCGCGCCGCTGGATCGCGCCAATGTCGATACCGATGCCATCCTGCCCAAGCAGTTCCTGAAATCCATCCGGCGCAGCGGCTTCGGCCCCTACCTGTTCGACGAATGGCGCTACCTCGACCATGGCGAGCCCGGGCAGGACTGCAGCACCCGGCCGCTGAACCCGGACTTCGTGCTGAACCAGCCGCGCTACCGCGGCGCGTCGATCCTGCTGGCGCGCGAGAACTTCGGCTGCGGCTCCTCGCGCGAGCATGCGCCGTGGGCGCTGGAAGACTTCGGCCTGCGCGCGCTGATCGCGCCAGGTTTCGCGGACATCTTTTACAACAACTGCCTGAAGAACGGCCTGCTGCCGATCGTGGCGGCGCCGGAGGTGGTCGACCGCCTGTTTGCCGAGGTCGCTGCCACGCCGGGCTACCGGCTGCAGGTGGACCTGGCCGCGCAGCAGGTGGTCACGCCGGCCGGGGAGGTGGTCGCTTTCACGCTCGACCCGTTCAAGCAGCATTGCCTGCTCAACGGGCTGGACGATATCGCGCTGGCACTGCGCCACGCCGCGCAGATAGACGCCTACGAACAAGTGCGGCGGCAGCGCGAACCCTGGTTGTTCAACTGACTGGACATCCGGCCGCACGAGCCGGAAAGCCCGACAACGATAGATGGAGACATGATGGACTGGAACACTCACACCCCTCGCGCGCTGTGTGCCGCGGCGCTCGGCCTGGCCTGCTTTGCCGGCGCAAGCGCCGCCCTGGCACAAGCCTATCCCGCACAACCGATCCGCATGGTGGTGCCGTACGCACCCGGCGGCACGACCGACATCATCGCCCGGCAACTGGCCCAGCGCATGTCCGAGAAGCTGCACCAGCCGGTGGTGGTGGAGAACAAGAGCGGCGCCAACACCGTGATCGGGGCCGACGCGGTTGCCAAGGCGCAGCCCGACGGCTACACGCTGCTGCTGACCAACGACGCCACGTTCGTGCTCAATCCGGTGGTGCTGCCATCGGTGTCCTACAACGTCGCGCGCGACTTTGCGCCGGTGGCGGCGATCGGCTATGTGCCGCTGGTCATGGCGGTATCGGGCAGCCTGCCGGTGGACAGCGTCAAGGACCTGGCGGCCTATGCGAAAGCCCGCCCGCAGGCGCTCAGCTACGGTTCGTTCGGCGCTGGCAGCCAGCCGCACCTGATGGGCGCGCTGTTCAACAAGCTGGCCGGCACCGACCTCGTGCACGTGCCCTACAAGGGCTCGGCGCCTGCCGTGGCCGATGTCGTCGGCGGGCAGATCCTGATGACCTTCCCGGCGCTGCCGACGATCCAGAGCTTTGTCACAGCGAAGAAGCTCAAGGTGCTGGCGGTCAGCGGCGACAAGCGCACGCGCGCATTGCCCCAGGTCCCGACCTTCGAAGAGGCCGGCTACAAGGAAATGAATATTTCGGCGGTCTACGGTGTGCTGGCGCCGGTCAAGGTGCCGCGCGCGGTGGTCGACAAGCTCAATGCCACGATCCGCGAGATCCTCGACGAACAGGACTTTGTCGAGAAGCACTTTGCGGCGCAGGGCATGGTGCCGATGAAGCTGACGCCGGAACAGTTTGCGCGCTACATCGAAACGCAGACGCAGCAGACACGCAAGGTCGTTGCGCTGTCGGGCGTCAAGGTCGAGTAGGCCGGAAGGCAAGGACATGAAAGACGTGAATCACGAACGCACCTCGTCATCGCCGCGCATCGGCTGGATCGGAATCGGCGCCATGGGCAGGCCGATGTGCCTGAACCTGCTGAAGGCCGGCCACGCGCTGACGGTGTTCGACAAGGTGCCCACCCAGTGCGAGCCGGTCGTTGCCGCGGGTGCCCACGCCGGGCCGTCCGCGCGGGATGCGGTAGCGCAATCCGATGTGGTGTTCTCTACCGTCTTCGATGACAGCAGCTTGCGCGCGCTGTTCCTGTCCGACGGCGGCATTGCCGCTGCGGCGGCCGCGGGCCAGGTCTTTGTCGACATGAGCACGGTATCGCCGGAAGCCTCGGCTGAGGTGGCCGAGGCACTGGCGCAGCGCGGCGCCAGCTGGCTGCGCGCGCCGGTGTCCGGCACGGTGTCGCTGGCCGCGAGCGCGCAGCTGAGTTGCTTTGTGTCCGGGCCACGCGAGGCGTTCGCTGCGGTGCAGCCGCTGCTGGCCTGCCTGACCGCGCGCCAGTCTTATGTCGGCGGCGCCGACGAGGCGCGCGTGATCAAGCTGATGATCAACATGATGGTGTTCATGAGCACCGCGGTGATCGGCGAAGGGCTGGCCTTCGGCGAGCGCGCCGGGCTGGACCGCTCGCTGATGGTCGATGCGATCAATGACAGCATCGTCGGCAGCGCGCACTACCGCACCAAGGCCGACAAGCTCAAGCAGCGCGAATACGGCGCCGCGGGGCCGATCTCGCTGGTGGTGAAGGACCTGGACCTGGCACTCGCCGTGGCGCGCGACAACGCCGTGGCGCTGCCGATCTCGTCGCTGGTGCGGCAGTACCTGGCGATGATGCAGCAGCGCGACCTGGGCCATCTCGACATTGCCGCGCTGGCCGATGTGCCGGCCTGGAGCAGTGCGCCGGGCGGGGAGGTGCGCTAGCCGCCGTCAACTGAGGCGCGCCGCGAGAGCGCGCCCAAGACCCATGAACCATGACAAAAAGGATGGAGACATGAACCTCAAGCAAATCATCCGGACGCCGCACGGCGTCCTGTGCGCGGCTGTCGCCGGAGTGATGTTCGGGCTGGCGCAGCAGCCGGTGCTGGCCCAGGCCAGGCCCGGCGCGGAGCCGGTGCGCATCGGCGGCCTGTTTTCAACCACCGGCGGCCTCGCCGCCGTGGGGCTGGCCGAGCGCGAAGGCGCGCTGCTGGCGCAGAAAGTCATCAATGCCGGCGGCGGCATCGGCGGGCGGCCGCTGGAGCTGGTCGTCGAGGACGACGGCTCCAGCCCGGATACCGCCGTGGCCAAGGCCAACGCACTGCTGCACACGCACAGGGTGCGCGCCATCGTCGGCCCGTCCGGGATCGCGCAGACCGTGGCCATCGGCGGCATCACGCAGGCGCAGAAGGTGCCGCTGTTTGCGTTCTCCGGACTCGGGCCGGCGGTGGAACGCGAGCGTACCTGCGTCTTCCACCTGACGCCCTCGCAGGAACTGAATGCGCGCGCGGTGCTGTCCTATGCGCGCGACAACGGGCTCAAGCGCATCGGCGTGCTGCACGATTCGGGCTACGGGCAGGTGGTGTGGAGCAGCATGAAGACGCTGGACCGCCAATACGGCGTCACCTTCGTGCAGGTCGAGAAATTCGAGATCGCCGCCACCGACGTCACCACGCAGGCTGCCAAGCTCAAGGCCGCCACGCCGGACGCGATCGTCGTCATCTCTACCTCGCCCGCGCCGTTCCGCAATGTGCGCCAGCTGAAGGTCGGCGCACCGATCATCTCAGTGCACGGCACCGCCACCTACGAGACCGTCAAGGGCATGGGCGAGGCCGCCGACAACATCATCCATCCCGAGTTCATCGTTTCCGAGGATCCGCTGCCGGGGCAGAAGGAGTTTGTCGAGGCTTACCGCAAGGAGTACGGCAAGCTGCCCAAGCATTTCGCCGCCGTGGGCTGGGATGCGGTGATGGCGCTGGCCAGCGGCCTGAAGGCGGCGGGCGCCGATGTGGCCGGCGACAAGCTCTGCAGCGCGCTGCGCCGGCCTTACCAGGGCGTCACGATGGGCTATGACTTTTCTGCGCCCGATATGGGCGGCATGACGCTGGCCGGCTTTACTTACTCGAAGCTGCAGAAGGGCCAGTTCGTGCGGCTGGACTACAAGGCCCGGCCCTAGCCGGTGTAGCGGCAAAACGCATCGGCAAAAGGATCGGCAATGTCTGACACCCTAGTTATCCAGGCGGTCCTGTCCGGGATCACCAACGGCTTCGTCTACGCGCTGATCGGCGTGGGCATATCGATCATCTTCAAGGGCACGCGCATCGTCAATGCGATGCAGGGAGAGTTCGCGGTAATCGGCGCGCTGGTTGCGGTATTCGCGCTCAAGACGCTGGGCCTGCCTTATCCGGTGGCGATTGCCGGCGGCATTGCCGCCGGCGCCGCCAGCGGCCTGGCCATCGACACGTTGTTCGTACGCCCGATGATGCGGCGCGGCGCCGGCGAAGAGAGCTTCCTGCTGCTGACCATCGGCCTGGCGTTCGCGCTGTCCGCCGCGGCACTGTACTTCGGCGGGCGCGATTCGCACCTGCTGCCGGCCATCGGCGGCGAGGGTGTGGTGGAGCTGCTGGGGGCGACCGCGCCCGTGCACGCACTGGCGCTGGTGGTCATTGCGGTGCTGCTGGTGGCGGCGTTGCGGTTGTTCTACACGAAGACCCTGGTCGGTCTTGCCATGACGGCGGCGTCGCTGGACCCCGACGGGGCCACCACCACCGGCATCAACGTGCGCCGCATGCGCACGCTGACGTTCCTGCTCGGCGGCGGCTTCGGCGCGGTAGCGGGGGTGCTGGTGACACCGCTGCTGTCGATGAACTACCAGATGGGTATCGGCCTGACGCTGAAGGGCTTTGCCGCGGCCATCCTCGGCGGGCTGGGCAATCCGCTGGGCGCGGTGGTGGGCGGGCTGCTGCTGGGCCTGACCGAATCGCTGGCGGTGGTGGGCTTTCCGTCGGGTTATCGCGACGTGGTCGCGCTGTCGATCCTGGTCGTCATCATGATTCTGCTCCCCAACGGCGTGCTGGGCCGCGCGGGGCGCAAGGGAGGATAAGCATGAATGCATCATCCAACGCCACGCGCTGGCTGGTGGTGGCCGCGGTGGTAGTGTGGGCGCTGGCCGGGCAACTGCTGTCGCGCCACCACATCGACCTGCTCAACTTCGCCGCCATCCTGGCCGTGGGCGGCCTGGGCGTCGGCCTGCTGCTGGGGCAGTGCGGCATCGTCAACCTGGCGCAGGCCTCGTTCTACGGCATCGGCGCCTATGCCTCGGCCTACAGCACCACGGTGCTGGGATGGCCGGCGCTGGCCGGTGCCGCGGCAGGCCTGCTGGCCAGCGCGGCGCTGGCGGCGGCGATCGGCCTGCCGGTGCTGCGCCTGGGCGGCTTCTTCCTGGCGCTGGCGACGCTGGCGGTCGGCAGCATCGCCAATGTGCTGTTCTTCGAATGGGACTGGCTGACCGGCGGCACGCTGGGCATCGGTGGCATCCCCAAGCTGTCGCTGTTCGGTTTCCTGCTGGATACGCCGGAGCGCTATTACTACTTTGCCTGGCCGCTGGTAGGGCTGCTGCTCTGGCTGGTGGACAACCTGGTCAAGGGCCGCCCCGGCCTGGCCATGCGGGCCATGCGCGACGCGGCGCCGGCAGCGCAGGTGCTCGGCATCGACATGCACCGGCTGAAGACCGTGATGTTCGTGCTGTCGGCCATGCTCGGCTCGCTGGCGGGAAGCCTGTTTGCGCACTACGTGTCGTTCGTCAGCGTGCAGAGCTTTACGGTGGAGCGCTCGATCGTATTCCTGCTGGTGCCGGTGGTGGCAGGCGCGCGCTCCACCTGCGGCGTGGTGATCGGCGCATTGTTTGTGTCGCTGGTGCCGGAGCTGCTGAGCGGATTGGGGGATTTCCACCAGGTGTTGTTTGGCGCGGTGCTGGTGCTGGTGGTCACGTTGATGCCTGGCGGGATCATGGGTGGGCTCGCGGGCATGGTTGGCCGCATGCATCGCCGCACCTTCGGCCGCACGCAGAACCCCGCATTGAAGGAGGTCCGATGAAATCCGCCATCGCTGAATCCGGCACCAGTGCCGCGGGCGCGGCAGGCGCGCAGGCCCTGCTGCGGGTCGAAGCGGTCGCGCACAGCTTTGGCGGCCTTGACGTGCTGCGCAATGTTGCGTTCGATGTGCCGGCCGGCGGCATCGTCGGCCTGCTCGGCCCCAACGGCAGTGGCAAGACCACCTGCTTCAACATCATCTCCGGCTTTCTGCGGCCCAAGGGCGGCAAGGTGCTGCTGGCGGGGCGCGACATCACCGCCGACAGCGTGCAGCAGCGCAGCCGCGCCGGGCTGGTGCGCACATTCCAGACGCCACAGGTGTTCGAGCACATGACGGTGCTGGAAAACCTGATGGCCGGCTGCCACAAGGCCACGCGCTCGGGCGTGGTGCATGCGATGCTGCGTTCGCCGCTGTCGCGGCGCGAGCTGCAGTCGATGCACGAAGCCGCGCTGGGATGCGCACGGAAGTTCGGTCTGGAAGGCCTGCTGCAGCACCGCGCCGGCGCGCTGCCCGCGGGCCAGCGCCGCATCGTCGAGCTGGCGCGCGCCTGCATCGGCGAACCCCGCCTGCTGTTGCTCGATGAACCGTCCTCGGGGCTGAACAGCGAGGAAATCGAACTGCTGCGCGCGTGGATCCTGCGCCTGAACGGCGAAGGCATGACCATCCTGCTGGTGTCGCACGACATGGGGCTGATGACGATCTGCGGCACCGCCCACGTGCTGTATTACGGGGAAATCATTGCCAGCGGCACGCTGCAAGCCGTGCAGGCGGATCCGCGCGTGCGCGAAGCCTATATGGGAGTCTGACCATGCTGAAAGTGAAAGGCCTGTATGCCGGCTACAGCCCGGTGCCGGTGCTGCATGATATCGACATGGAGGTCGGGCCGGGCGAGGCGGTGGCCGTGGTCGGCGCCAACGGCGCGGGCAAGACCGCGCTGGTGCGCACGCTGTCGGGGCTGGTGCGGCCGATGGCGGGCAGCATCGTCAAGGACGGGGTGGAAATCGGCCACGTGCCGGGGCATCGCCGCTTCGAGCATGGCATTGCCGTAGTGCTGGAGAACCGCAACCTGTTCGGCGAGCTGTCGGTGCGCGACAACCTGCGGCTGGCCGAGCAGGCCGGCAGGCGCGCGCGCGGCGGCGCGATGCGCTTCACGCACGACGAAGTCTGCGAACTGTTCCCGCTGCTGCGCGAGCGCGGCAGCGGCCAGGTTGGCCTGCTCTCGGGCGGGCAGCAGCAGATGGTGGCGATCGCCCGCGCGCTGCTGCTGCAGCCCGACCTGCTGATCATGGACGAGCTGACCACGGGCCTGGCGCCGCGCATTGTCAAGGAAATCCTGGCCGTGCTCAACCGGCTGCGCGAGCGCGGGCTGAGCATCGTGCTGGTGGAACAGAGCGTGGCGATTGCCGCGGAGATGACCGACCGCGCCTATGTGCTTTCGGTGGGACGGGTGATCCACGAAGTGCGGCGCGGAGAGTGGCAGGCGCTGCTGAACGACAAGACGCTGGTGAAAGCGTATCTGCATGGCTGAGGGCACCGGCATGGGCAAAACGGACACAAAGACCGGAGGGTATATGGAAGATCTCGCTGCGCTCAGGCAGGCGGATGCCGCGCGATACCGCGCGATGCTCGCCGCCGATATTGCGGGGCTGGAAGGCCTGCTTGCGGATGAACTCAGCTATACCCACTCCTCGGCGTTGCGCGAAGACAAGCAGGCATACCTGGCATCGCTGCGCAGCGGGCGGGTGCGCTACCTGCAGGCGTCGGTACGAGAGGTTGGGCAGGAAATCTACAACGACATCGCCGTGATGCAGGGCAAGGCCCTGCTGGTTGCCGTGGTCGACGGCGTGGAACGCACGCTGGACAACCGCTTCCTCTGCGTGTGGAAGCGGCGGGAGGGCGCGTGGCAGATGCTGGCGTGGGCCTCGACGCCGATCCCCGCGCCGGTTGCTGCTGTCCCAGGCCAGGCATTTCAATAGATATATTGATATGGACTTCATCATTCATTGCCTTGACCACGCCGATGCGCAGCAGCGCCGGCTCGACAGCTACGACGCACATCGCGCCTACCTGGCTGCCGCGGAGGTCCGGTGCGTCATGTGCGGGCCGTTGATGTCCGATGACGGCGGCCGCATGATCGGCAGCCTGTTCCTGGTGCGTGCGCTGGACAAGCGGCAGGTCATCGACTTCACCACGGGCGATCCCTTCCAGCAGGCCGGCGTGTGGAAGGAGGAGCAGATTCATCCGTTCCTGCTGCGGGTAGACAACCGCGATCCCGACTGAACGGACGCGATGATAACTGCATCAGCTATGACCCGACCTTTGCCTACGCGCTCGCCGTGATCATCCAGGACGGCCTGCGCCGCATGATGCAGGAGCAGGAGGATGTGTACTACTACCTCACGGTGATGAATGACCGCGGCTCAACCGTGCCGCAGCAGGGGCGCCGGCTCAGGCACCTGGCTGCCGCCCGCGGCGCGGGCCTCCCACGGCGGCGGTGACATTGCCTGCTGCAGGTATTGCACCAGCGTCCGCACTTTCTGCGAGGTGAAGTTGCTGCGCGGATAGATCGCGAAGATGCCGTCGTCGAGCGGAACCTCGTGCGGCAGCACCTGGACCAGGCGGCCCGCCGCCAGGTCCGCCGAGATAATGAACAAGGGCAATACCGTAATGCCATGGCCGGCCAGCGCCGCGTCGCGCAGCACTTCGCCGTTGTTGGCGGTGAAGACCCCGCGCGGGGCGATGACCTTCGGCGCGGCCTGCGGGGTCGCGCCACGGAACGCCCACACCTGGCCGGGCGCGGAGTTGCTGTACGACAGGCAGGCATGCTGCGAGATGTCGGCGAGGCTGGCCGGCAGCCCGGCGCGCGCAGCGTAGGCCGGGCTGCAGCATGCGATGCGCCGGCTCACCGCCAGCCGGCGCGCGATCAGCGCGCTGTCGCCCAGCCGGGTGATGCGGATGGCAACGTCGTAGCGCTCATGGCCGGTATCGGCCAAGCGGTCATCCAGCTCCATCACGACATGCAGGCGCGGGTGGGCGCTGGCAAACTCGGCGATCATCGGCGACAGCCAGAGCGTGCCGAAGCTCATCGGCGCCAGGATGCGCAACTCGCCGCATAGCTGCTGCGATGTCTCGGAAATGCTTTCCGCCGCATGCGTCAGTTGCGCCATCGCAGCACGGGCCTGTTCGTAGAAATGCCTGCCGCTTTCGGTGGGCTGCACGCTGCGCGTGGAACGCTGCAGCAAGGTCACGCCAAGGCTGCGCTCCAGGTCGCTGATACGTTTGCTGACAACGGACTTCGACAGTGCCAGGTGGCGCGCGGCACCGCTCACGCTCCCTGACTCCACCACCAGCAGGTATGCCTCGATCTCCTCGGTCTTGAGTTGCATGCTGGTCTTCCATATTTCGTTGCTCTCGGCACGAAGGATACCGGGCGGTACTGTACAGGAGCAATGGTTGGAAGCCTTGTCAGGGCCCTTCCAGTTGGCGGGAGTACAAAGCCCCATATCGGCTTGCCGCTTATGCCGTTCCGCTAGGCTCGAACGGGGGCGAAAACTATCCTGGCTTCGCGCCCGAGCCGATGATGAGTTCAAGCTCGGTCTTGAAGCCTTCACCGACGTCGAACTGCTTTAGGCATTCATAAACATCGTTCCAGGCCCTCACCCTGGCCGCGACGTCGAGGTCCGCTACCACCGCCCGGTATGCCCCGGCGGCTTCCTGCATCAGTTGCAGCGCATCGGACGCGCTCGGCAAGACGAGCTGCGCTCGGACGTGCCGTGTTTCCACATCGCCAAGACCGCTGTCGTGCATCAGGCGTTCCAGCACGCCATCGCCTCCCAGTGCAAAGATTCCGGGTTGTCCGGGCGCGGGAGGAGACTTGCCCGCGTGGCGTAGAAGGATCGCCATCGGCTGAGCCATAAAGGGATTGGCGGCGGGCGTCGTGAAGACCAGCGCCGCGAAACGCGCGCCAGGCTTGAGTGCGCGCTGGACAGATTTCAATGCCTCACCAGGCGACGGAAAAAGCATTAGTCCCAATCGGCACATCGCCGCGTCGAACGGGGCCAGTGTCTCGTCCAATTCGTCTGCTGCGCATTCCAGCGTTTCGATATTCTGAAGGCCGGCACGGGCGGCATTTCGGCGGACATGCTCCAGCATGGTGCCCGATATATCACTGGCGACCACTTCGCCGTCGGCACCCACTCGCATCGCTGCCTGGATGCTCTGGCTGCCGGCACCGCAAGCCAGATCGAGAACGCGCATGCCCGGCCGGACACCGGCCATATCAATGAGCGTGTCCGTGGCGCCAGAAAGAGTGGTGGCGAACACATTCTCCCACTTCGCCCAGCCGGGTGCTGCCGACTCCCACGTATTGCGAAGACTGGATTTCACTCCGTTGTCGGTCATCTGGAGACTCCCTCAGGATCCACCGCCGCCTGTACAGAAGCATTGTATTTCCATCACTCATGAGCCGGCGGATCCTTGTCATAAAGAGAAAAGTTAAAGGCACGCAAGGGAAAGCGGAAAGCGGCGCCAGGCTCGATGATTCGGTCATGCAAAGTGCACTCGGACATCAACCCGTCTGAGTCACACCAGCACCGGCTTGTCCATTTTGTCCATCGGCGAGCCCAGGCGGCAAGCCCCAGGCAAGCCGTGACATCTACTCAAGAACAGGAGACCACATGGCGAAAGTCGTTAAGATTTACGAGACAGGCGGACCCGACGTCCTTCGTTTTGAGGACGCGCATGTGGGTGATCCGGGGCCAGGGGAGGTTCGTGTCCGTCACGTGGCCGCAGGTCTGAATTTTGCCGACACTTACTTCCGCAGCGGTACCTATAAGGTCCCGCTGCCCAGCGGCATCGGCAACGAAGCCGCCGGCGTTATCCAGGCCGTCGGTGCCGGCGTCACCCATCTGGCGGTCGGCGACCGTGTGACCTATACGGGCTTTACCAACACGCTGGGCGCCTACAGCACGGAGCGGTTGATCTCCGCCGCACCGCTGATCAAGCTGCCGGAGACGATCAGTTGCGAAATCGCGGCTGCCATGACCATGCGGGGCCTGTCAGCGGCCTACCTGATGCGCCGGATCTACCCCTTCAAGGCGGGCGACTCCATCCTGCTGCATGCCGCGGCAGGCGGTGTCGGCCTGATCATTTCGCAATGGGCCAAGCTGCAGGGACTGACGGTGATCGGAACGGTTTCTACCGATGCCAAGGCCGAAATCGCGCGCGCCCATGGCTGCGACCACACGATCAATTACAGCCATGAGGACGTGGCCACGCGCGTGCGGGAGTTGACGGATGGCGTGGGCGTGAACGTGGTCTTCGACAGCGTGGGCAAGGACACCTTCATGGCCTCGCTGGACTCCCTCAAGCGCCGCGGCCTGCTGGTGTGCGTGGGTTTCGCCTCCGGCCCGGTCACCGGGTTCGATCCTGCGATCCTGGCCCGCAAAGGCTCGGCATTCCTGACGCGCCCGGGCCTGGCCGACTATATCGCCGATCCTGCCGAGAAGGCGGAACTGGTGAGCGAGCTGTTCGGCCACGTGGCGGCGGGCCGCATCCACATCGGGATCAATCAGCGCTATGCCCTGGAAGATGCCACGCAGGCACATCGGGACCTCGAGTCCCGAAAGACCACCGGCTCGTCCATTTTCGTGATTTGACAGCGCGAAGCAGCCTTCCCATCTAGTTCGACGTTCCCAAGATTCAAACCTCAACCCGGAGATCCATCGATATGAACTTCCTTGACGGCCACCTGTATCCCGAGAACCAGCAGCCCCTGATCATCACCGCCGCTCCCTATGCGCCAGGCTGGATCCCGTCAGACTTCCCGGAAGACATCCCTGTCACCATGGCGGATCAGATTCAGAAGGCGGTGGATTGCTACGAAGCTGGTGCGAGAGTGCTGCATCTGCACGTGCGCGAAGAGGATGGCAAGGGCAGCAAGCGGCTGTCCAAGTTCAACGAACTGATCGCCGGCGTGCGCAAGGCCTGTCCGGAAATGGTCATCCAGGTGGGCGGCTCTATCAGCTTCGCGCCTGAAGAGGGACAGGCCGCCAAATGGCTTAGCGATGACACGCGGCACATGCTGGCCGAACTTGATCCGAAGCCGGACCAGGTGACGGTGACCGTCAACACTTCGCAGATGAATGTGACGGAGCACGCCAGTGTGGATGATTTCAAGGGAGTTTCGCGGGGGTTCGCGCACCTCTACGAAACCTACAAGGACATGGTCGTTCCCTCGAATCCCAGCTGGTTCGAGGAGCACGTTCGACGCCTGACGGCCGCCGGTATTCAAAGCGAGTTTCAATGCTACAACATCAACAGCTTTGAAACGATTGAGCGGATGATTCGCCGCGGTGTCTACAAGGGCCCGCTGGTGATGAACTGGGTGGCGATCAGCGGCGGCATGGATCAGGCGAACATCTACAACCTGGCCAACATTCTGCGTGCCGTGCCGGACGGAGCCGTGGTAACGGTGGAGAGTTCGGTGCTGAACGTGCTGCCCATCAACATGATCGGCATGGCTTTGGGCCTGCATGTGCGGTGCGGCATCGAGGACGTACTCTGGAACCAGACCCGCACCGGAAAGATGAGCACGGTCGAGCAGATCAAGCAATTGGTGCGTATTGCCGGCGAATTTGGTCGGCCCATCGCGACCGCGCAGCAGACCCGCGAGATCTTGCAGCTTGGGGTCTTCTACGACACGGTGGAAGAGACGCTGCAGAAGAATGGCTTTTCCCCCAATCGTAACGGTGGCCACCAGGGCTTCCTGCGCAAGGCCGAATGCATGTAAGTAGCCCTTGGGGGAACTTGACAGCATTTGCGGTATTGGCGATGCCAGCGTTGCTCATGCCGCCATGTGCGTCGCGCCTGCTGCCAGGGCGACGCACATGGAAGGCGCGCAGCTTGACCAATCGTCAACAAAACAAGTACATGGAGGTAGACAATGGCATTGCGAATTCAAAAGCTGGTTGCGGTCACGCTGGGCACCGCAGCGCTTCTGGCGTTGTGCGCTTCAGGGCAGGCGCAGGAAGCCTGGCCCGCGCGCCCGATTCAGATGATCGTGGCCTCGTCGGCAGGATCAGGAACCGATGCCCTGGCACGGGTGATGGCGCAACGCCTGTCGGCATCCCTGAAGCAGCCAGTCGTTGTTGAAAACCGGCCGGGCGGCAGTGGAGTCATTGGGACAAGCGCTGTAGTCAAGGCGCCGGCCGACGGATACACGATTCTTTACACCACGGCATCGAACCAGGTCATCGCCCCGGCCGTTCTGAAGACCATCCCGTATGATCCTAAGAAGAGCCTTGTCCCAATCGCCGAGACGGCCGAGGGTGGCGTGATGTTGCTGGTGAGCAATGATCTGCCGGTCCACAACCTGCAGGAGCTTATCCAGTTGGTGAAGGCGAATCCGGACAAATACAGCTACGCTTCCTGGGCCACCGGCTCTTCAGGGCAGCTGACGATGGAATGGCTCAAGAAGCAGACCGGCATGAAGACCGATCACGTCGCATATCGGACCTCGAATCAGCTATTGACTGACCTTTCCTCAGGTGTCGTGAAAATCGGCTGGACCGATCCGGCCGCGCCCGTTCCCTTCCTGCGTTCCGGAAAGGTCCGCGCCATTGCCATTACCGGCAATGTGCGTGCGCCGCAGCTGCCTGATGTCAAGACCATGGGTGAACAGGGCTATAAGTTCGATATGGTGGGGTGGTTCGGCATGTTTGCGCCAGCGGGAACCAACCCGGCGATCGTGAAGAGGCTGGCCGATGAAGTCAACAAGGTGCAGGCGTCCCCTGATCTCGCAGCGATGATGAAGAGCATGAACTTTGGGCCGCCGCCGGTGAAGACCTCGGTGCAGTTCGGCGAGACTGTCAGCAACGATCTGCAAGCCTGGTCGAAGATCGCGGTCGATGCAAAGATCCGGCTCGATGAATGAAACGTGTTGTGACCGGGGGCGTTCTCACTTTGCCGGTGGCGAGGCAAGGCTGCAGCAGGTGAGGCTCCCCCGGGATCCGTGCCAGGTCGGAATCATGAACAAATCCGGTCGGCAGCGCTTGCCTGCGAAGGGGCTGCCTGTCGGCGCACGCTGCCGCTTGCGGCCCGGCTCTCCTTGGGGCTGCAACCGAATTGCACGTGATACCAGCGCGAGAATCCGCTTAGCGCGGAAAAGCCGAGCAGTGTCGCCACTTCAGTCAACGGACGATCGCTCTCGATGACATGACGGGTCGCGAGCTCCGTGCGGACTTCGTTCACGATCGACGAGAAGCTCTGACCCTCTTCCGCCAGCCGGCGCTGGACCGTGCGGCACACCACGCCCAGGCTATCAGCTACCCGTTCGATGCTGCAGCGCCCACTGGGCAATAGCAGCAGGATGGTGCGCCGCACGTCCTCATGCATTGTCGCCCGATGCGGCATGGCGGACTTGTCGACCAGCTGCTGCGCATAGCGCACCATGGCCGGATCGGCCCACGGATTGCGCGCATCGAGGTCGGCCCGCGCGCAGAGGATCCCGTTGAAGTCACAATCGAATTCGATGCGAGGGCCAAAAAACCGCTGGTGTGCGCTCAGGTCGCGCGGCGCCGGGTGCTCGAAGCATACGCGCTGCGGCTGCCAGTCGGGCTTGAGAAGCTGGCGTATCAACCGCACCATGACCCCCAGGGCCAGTTCAACCCTTTGGCGGGTTGGCTGATGCGCGCTGCCGGCGATCAGCGCCTCGCGGATGATGACCAGTTCGCCGCATTCCTCGACTGCCAGTGACTGCGCACCGTTGAGCATCGGCTGGTAGCGCATCAGCGTGCCAAGCGAGTCGCGCAGCGTCGCCTGGTCGCGGATCAGCATGCCTACCGCCCCGAGATTGGACAACTGGCGTGACTCGGCCATGCACAACCCGAAACTCTCGTTGCCCGACAGGTCTGCGGAGGCCTGGAGCAGGCGTCCGAAACGCTCGACTGGAATCATGAGGTCCGGCTCGCGAAGTACGCTCGGACTAATTCCTGCGTCAGACATCAGCCGCACCGGATCCAGTCCGGCGGCACGAGCGACCTCGCTGTAGTTGGTCAGGGCTGCAGCGCGGACAAGTAACGACATCGGGAAATGAGGCTGAAAATGGACAGCTCATGATAAATCGCTGTCACGTACTGTCAAGCGAGAATGACCCGCGACGTTCATCCTCTCAAGGTTGCGGGGAAGCGTTGAATCCTCTGGTTTCCTGTGCAATCGGATGGTTGTCGTCAATTGCCAAGTTCCAGGCGCGCAAGGCAAAGCGGGAAGTGTCGCCAGGCACGATGATATGCGTCAGCGGTCATTATCGAGAATTGTCACGTGAACGCGACTTGACTTCCTTCGCGACGGCGCCGCCGGAAAGCCTGGAACGCCGGATGCTCATCCGCAAGCAGCCGGACTCTGAACCCGTTCGCAGATTCATCCACCTGCAGGAGACGTAGAAATAATGAAGATCAGGCAAATCACCCCCGCCATCGGGGCCGAGATTTCTGGCGTCAACCTTGGCGAGGCGGCGCGCGATCCTGCGCGCTTCGCCGAGATCCGCGCGGCGCTGCTCAAGCACAGAGTGCTCTTCTTTCGCAAGCAGGAGATCACGCGCGCCGATCACGTGGCCTTCGCCAGCGGCTTCGGCAAGCTGGAAGACCATCCGGTGGTCGGCAGTGTTCCCGGGTATCCGGGCCTCGTGAAGGTCTACCGCAGCGACAACCCGCACAGCTACGAGAACAGCTACCACTGCGACGGCCTGTGGCGTCCCAATCCGGCCATGGGCGCAGTCCTGCGCTGCATCGAATGCCCGGAGATCGGCGGCGACACCATCTGGGTCAACATGGTCAAGGCATACGAAGAGCTGCCGGAGGAGATCAAAAGGAAGATCGACGGCCTGCGCGCCAGGGCCAGCATCGAGCACAGCTTCGGTGCGGTCATGACCCCGGAAGACCGCGCAAAGCTGGCCCAGGATCATCCGCCGGTGGAGCATCCGGTGGTACGCACCCACCCTGAGACCGGCGAGAAGATCCTGTTCGTCGGCGCCTCGTTCACGACGCACTTCACCAACTACAGCACCCCGGACAACGTGCGCTACGGCATCGACAAGTCGCCCGGCGCCTCGCTGCTGCTCAATTACCTGACCAGCCGCGCCACCATTCCCGAATACCAGGTGCGCTGGGCATGGCAGGAGGGCGACGTTGCGGTCTGGGACAACCGCAGCACGCAGCACTACGCCGTCAACGACTACTACCCGGCACCGCGCAAGCTCGAGCGCGCCGGCATCGTGGGCGATATCCCCTGCTAAGCCGCAAGCGGGCCGGGAGAATCACTTCCGACCATCGGCCGTACTCGCCGACGGACCAGGCTGCGCTGGCGAATCATCAAATCAAGCGAGGAAAATGAATCCCATGACATCCGGAAATCAGCCAACGGTTGTGATTGTTCGCGGCTTTCGCGATCACATGCCGGAGCACTGGCAATCGCTGCTGGCAGAGCGTTTGCAGCAGCAGGGACGAGCGGTGCGCATTGTGCCCCAGATTGATCAGGACAAGCGGTTGCGCAGTGCCAGGGTGGCCAACCTTGACCGTGTCGTAAGCAGCATTGCAGGGCCGGTCATCCTGGTTGCACATAGTGTTGGCTGCCTGATCACGGTTCACTGGGCACAGGAGACGGCGCGCGCCGTGCAGGGCGTGCTACTTGCCGGGCCGACCGACTACGACAGTCCGTTGCCGGCCGGATACAAGGATCCGCAGGCGCTGGCAGAGGAAGGATGGATCCCTATCCCGCGGCGGCCTCTGCAATTCCCGAGCATCGTAGTGGCGAGCCGAAATGATCCGCTCGGGAAGTTCGAACGAATCCGCGACCTGGCGCAGGCCTGGGGCAGCCGTTTCGTCGATGCCGGGGAAGTGGGCCATCTCGGACCGGCAGATGGCTATGGACCGTGGCCGCTGGCAGAGGAACTGATTCAGCAACTCTGAGTGGCTACGTCTCCTGCCGGCTTCCACGCATATCTTGCCGGAACATCTACTTTCCAATTGGCGACATTCAGGGCGTGGTCACAGCCGGCGACGGCAAAGTTCCCGAGCATTTGCGGCGTCGCATGAAGCAGTTCATTCCCCAGCCAGAGAACGAAGGAAATCTACCATGGCAGTTCCCCAGAGCAAGGTTATTGTCACGTGCGCCGTGACCGGTGGCATCCACACTCCGACGATGTCGCCTTATCTCCCCATTACCGCGCAGGAAATCGAAGACGAGGCTGTTGCCGCGGCCGAGGCAGGCGCCTCGATCGTCCATCTGCATGCCCGCAAGCCGGAGAATGGCCAGCCGTCCCAGGACCCCGCGCTCTTTCGTGAATTCCTTCCGCGCATCGCGGCGCGCTCCGACGTGGTGATCAACCTCACGACCGGCGGCGCCCCCAACATGCTGGTCGAGGAGCGCCTCCAGCCGGCGTTGCAGCTCAAGCCGGAAGTGGCCTCGCTGAACATGGGTTCAATGAACTTCGGCTTGTACCCGATGCTCGCCCGGCACAAGGAGTTCAAGCACGACTGGGAGCGTCCTTACCTGGAGGGTTCCGAGGACCGCGTCTTCCGCAACACGTTCAAGGAGATCCGCTACATCCTGGAGTCGTGCGCCGACAATGGCACTCGCTTCGAAGTCGAATGCTACGACACCAGTCATCTCTATACCGCCGCCCACTTCGCTGACCGCGGCATACTCAAGGCGCCGTTCTTCATCCAGTCGGTGTTCGGCCTGCTCGGCGGCATCGGCTCGCATCCCGAGGACGTCATGCACATGCGCCGCACCGCCGAGCGGCTGTTCGGCAAGGACTACTACTGGTCGGTGCTCGGCGCCGGCCGCAGCCAGATGCCGATTGCCTCGATGGCCGCTGCCATGGGCGGAAACGTCCGCGTGGGGCTGGAGGACTCGCTCTGGGACGGCCCGGGCCGCCTGTCGAAGAGCAATGCCGACCAGGTCAGGCGCGTCGTTGGTGTTCTGGAATCGCTGAACCTCGAGGTGGCTACGCCGGACGAGGCGCGTGACATGCTTCAACTGAAGGGCAGGAACGCTGTCGCATTCTGACAGTGCGAATGTTGTGCCGGCCAGTTGAGCATCCGGGCATGCGCGCGTCTTGAACATCTTCCCCAGGCTCTCGAATAGCTCCTCTTCACTCCCCCGAAGGAAATTCTCATGTCTCATGCTGTTGTCTTGATTACCGGTGCGACGGCAGGCATCGGCCGCGCGACGGCGCTTGCCTTTGCAGCCAAAGGTGCACGACTGGTCTGCTCGGGTCGGAACGCCGCTGCCGGAGATGCCCTCATCTCGGAACTTCGGCAGATGGGCGCGGAAGCGGACTTCGTCGCGGCCGATATCAGCCGTGAAGACGATGTCATCCGTCTTGTCGGCCATGCCGTCGAGCGCTTTGGATGCCTTGATATCGCAGTGAACAGTGCCGGAACGGAAGGAACCCCGGGATCGATCGTCGAGCAGACCGTCGAGTCGTACACGACGATTTTCGATGCGAATGTCCTTGGGACATTCCTTTGCATGAAGCACGAGCTGCGCGCGATGATCTCGCAGAAGCGTGGGGCGGTCGTCAACCTCTCTTCCACGATGGGCAGCCGCGGCAACCCGCGCAATCCCATGTATGTGGCAAGCAAGCACGCGATCGAGGGCTTCACCAAGTCGGCGGCGCTGGATGCCATCAAATCGAATGTCCGCGTCAACGCCGTGGCGCCGGGCCCGATTGAAACGGAAATGCTCGGACGCATTGCCGGCGGCGCGGATCGGGTCGCAGCTGTCGCCGCAACGATCCCAGCCGGACGCGTCGGCACACCGGAAGAAGTCGCTGAGGCGATTATCTTCCTGGCATCCGGCCAGTCCACGTACATCACGGGCCAGATCCTTCACGTGAACGGCGGGAAGACAGCCGCGTAGCTTTCATGGCATTCCTGCGCTCCCCCAGGCGCGGCTGTAGTCGCGCACTTGATCCGGTTCAGGCGCGGGAGGGGGGCGACAGGGGGGCGACGTGCCACCCATCACTTCGACAGAAGCATGACACGTCGCCACTATGCGGGCCTCAGAAGACGTGACGGATACCCACGGCAACGCCAAACATCGAGGTCTGGCCATTGGGGAGCGCGTAACTATTCAACGTAAGACTGGTGGCGAAATTGCTTGCCGCCGATTCCATGGCCAGGCCAGCGTTCTTTGAATAGGCCGTGGTCAGGTAGATGTCGGTACGCTTGGAGAGCACGTAGTCTGCAATCAGCGCAATCTGCCAGGGGTTGGCAATGTGAGTGTTCCCTCCCAGGTTCTTCACGTCCTGGTAGTTGTACTCGAGCGTGAAATCGAGAGTCGGTGAGAACCGGTATTGACCGCCAATCCAGTAGAAATCGTCACGTTGAATCAACGTGCCATTTTGATTCTTGTTCTGACCCCAGCGATAACCGCCCATTACCTTCGCCGTTCCATTGAGAGCGTAGCTGGCCATGACAGCAGCCTTCTTATAGGTACCGTGGCCAGTGCCGATCGTCGGATTCCATTGGTCATAGCCGACGCCCACCCCGAAAGGCCCGGCAAGATAGTTCAGCCCTGCTCCATAGCTTGTGTCCCGGCGGAACTGCCCTGGCACTTCACCGTTGCCACCAGCAGTCGGGAGGGTGGGAGCGACTTGCGGAAGTGTTGTGCCCACGCCAAACGACCAGTTTGCCATGGCCGTGAGCCCCCCGAACACGCCGGTGTACTTCACCGCGTTGTCCTGGCGGAAGTTGGCACCGGCAATCACGCCGGTAGGCTCATACTGGCTGGCATATCGCGCCGGGACAAAGTTGGCTAGCGTGGAGAACAACGAATGGTATTGCCGGCCGAAAGTAATCTGGCCATATGGCGACTCAACGCCAACAAAGGCCTGGCGGCCAAATATCCGGCCACCCTGTTGCAGGGTACCGGTATCGCTCGAGAAGCCGCTCTCCAGAACGAAAACCGATTTCAGCCCGCCGCCCAGGTCTTCCCTGCCGCGAAGGCCCCAGCGCGAGCCGGAGTAGCCGCCGGCGTCCTGTCTGAATGCTTTGCCGCCCGTGCCCGGATTGAATCCGTTACTCGCCTGCGGCACGGCACCAACGTGATTAACGTACTCGACGTTCACGTCCATCACGCCGTAGAGCGTTACGCTGGATTGCGCTTTGACTGCGCCACACGCAACCATCGCGGCGAGGGCGATCATCGTTCTTTTCATCTACTCGTTCCTCCTTGGCCCATGTTCTGGTTTCATTCTTGTGATGCTCGGCAACCCTGACATGCAGGATCAGGGTGCTGGGCGAGTGTCTGATGCCTTGGGCGCGTCGCGCTTGTGTTGCTGCGACTTTGAATTGCTGATTGGCGACACGTTGGGGCATACCCCTACCCGGCAAGCGGCAGACGTTGCGGACGCTGATGCGGGGCGTGTGACTGGCGAGTTCACAAGGGCTTGGCGCTGACGCATAATCCCAGGGCATACGGATAGCACGGCAGCGGCGGTTGAAGCCGCGCCGCATCGAATCCGGCCCCGGCGAAGCGCCGGGATAACAAGAAATCGGAGTCGCCTTGTCAGAAGATCAGGTGCAACGGGGTCCTGACGGGAACTGGATAGTTCCTATCCCCGGTCACAGTCCTTACACGTTCACCCGCATGAAATGCGGTTTCGATGCCCCCGACTCGCGCCACAAGGTGGTCGTGATCAACCTGGCGAAACCGCTCGCCTGCGCCGACCGCGATACCACGGACTATGTCCTTCAGGCTGCGCAGTACTGGCATGCGGGCAAGGTGCGCGGCATTTGCGAGTTCCTGGCGCCCGGCCAGGAGCGGATTCCGGAAGTCCCCTATGTAACGTTCACAACCCGGCGCCGCCGTACGCTATCCGGGCTGATCGGCATTCCCAGTGAAGGCGTGGTGTCGTTTCGAAACGGCCAGCATCGCGCCCGCTATCTGGCGTTTGCCGGCGCAAGCAGCCTGCCGGTTGAAGTCCATGAAACCGAGGCGGAACTGCTCGAGCGATTCTGCGGGTGGGGTCGTTAGCCAGCGCCTGGATGCCTGGCGGGCGCGTGAGCCTTGCCGTGGATGAAATTGTGCGGTAAATGGCATTTGCCGGTTACCCGGTCTGATCGCTCGGGGATCCGGTCCGCCCGGGAAGCTACAGTAGTAACATCGTCCTACCCACGCGCCAAGGAGCAGGGCATGCAGTTTCTCTGGCCGCAAATGCTATGGCTGCTGCTCTTGCTCCCACTGCTGGCAGCCGCCTACCTGTACCTGCTTGCGCGGCGCAAGAAAATCGCCCTGTTGTATTCCAGCCTTGCGCTGCCGCGCGCCGCGCTGGGCCGCAGGCAACGGCTGCGGCGTCATATCCCGCCGCTGCTCTTCCTGCTCGCGCTGGGCGCGGCGCTGCTGGCTTGCGCCCGTCCTACGGCGACCGTCACGCTGCCGTCCGACACCATCACCCTGGTGCTGGCCATGGATACTTCCCGCAGCATGGAGGCCACCGATGTCGCGCCCACCCGGATCAGCGCGGCCCAGCAGGCTGCGCGGGATCTTATCGTCGGGCTGCCGGCCAGCGTGCGCCTGGGCATTGTCTCTTTTGCCGCCACGGCGACCGTGGTGCTGCCCCCGACCGACAACCGGCAGGACATGATCGACGCGATCGATCGCTTCCAGCTCCAGCGCGGCACGGCGACAGGCAGCGGGCTGATCCAGGCGCTGGCGATGCTGTTTCCCGACGATGGCATCGACCTGGAAGCGATCCTCTTCAGTGGCGAGTCGCTCGCCCCCGGGCCGGGTGGCAGATCGATGACAGAGGCCGCGGCGGCGGACGCCGTCCGCAAGCGCGACCTGGAGCAGCCGGCGGCGCTGCCGGGCTCTTACCGGCACGGTGCGGTGATCCTCCTCAGCGACGGCCGCCGCACCACCGGCCCGGACCCCCTGGACGCCGCGCGCATGGCGGCCCAGCGCGGCGTGCGCGTCTACACCGTGGGCTTCGGCATGCCGCAGGACGGGGGTGCGGCAGTGTCTGGCCTGTCTTTCTACATGCAGCTGGACGAGCCCACCTTGCGCGCGGTCGCGGCGCTCACTGACGGCGAGTACTTCCAGGCAGGCTCGGCCGCGGACCTGACGCAGGTGTATCGCCGGCTGAGCGCCCGTTTCGTGCTCGAGCGCAGGGCAATCGAGATCGGCGCCTTGCTGGCGGCGGCCTCGGCCGTGCTGCTGGCGGCGGCGTGCGGGCTGTCGCTGCTGTGGTTCCGGCGCTGAACTGAAAGACCTCTGCCGGCGCCGGGATGGCGCCGGGGCGACAACAGCGGTCGTGGACGACTTCGTTGGGCGGCATCGGCACCCGCTACCAGTGGGCGCATCAGGCCCAGGCCAGATCAGGACCTGACAGCGATTTTGTATGTCTTTGTATTGCGCAGCCGGGGCGATACGCTTGGTGACAGCATCGGCCTCCCTGCACTACACGCGCGATACACCGGTCTCCTTAAATACGTTCCGTGGCCCGGCGCCGAAATCCAGCGAAAGCAAGCACCGGGCGCTCACAGTTCAACGTCGATTCTTGAGGAAACCAATCATGACTACCAACATCGCCCGCCGTTTCGTACTGGCCATCGCCTTGACCGCCGCAGCGGCAGGTGCCCAGGCCGCGAGCCTGTCCCATGTGGGCGCGCGTGACCCGTACACAGACGGCGCCCGCTCGGTGCTGGATGCGCGCGACCCGTACAGCGAAGGGGCGCGTTCGGTGCAGGAGCCGCGCAGCGCGTACAGCGACGGCGCCCGCAGCTTCGATCCCTTCACCGATGGCGCACGGACGCTGGCCGGCCTGGACCGCACCGGCGTCTCCGCGGCACCGGCGCGCAGTGCCGACCCCTATCTCGACGGCGCACACGCCTGACCCACGCCATCACCGTCTATCAAGGAGCAAATCATGACCCGCATCGAAAATGTGCTGTACACCGGCAAGGTCCATATCACCGCGGGTGGCCGCAACGGCGAAGCCCGTAGCGATGACGGCCGCCTGAACCTGCAGTTGTCGTCGCCGGGGTCCAGCGGATCCGGCACGAACCCGGAGCAATTGCTGGCGACGGGATGGTCGGCATGCTTTATCGGCGCGATCGGACTGGCTGCCGGCAAGATGAAGGTCAGGCTGCCGTCGGACCTGTCCGTCGACGCGGAAGTCGACCTGGGCACGGCCGGCGAAGCCTACCTGCTGCAGGCCCGCCTCAATGTCCGGATTCCCGGCATCGAGCGCGACGTGGCCCAGGCACTGGTGGATACCGCGCACCAGACTTGCCCGTATTCGAAGACCCTGCGCGGCAACATCCATGTCGAAACCAAACTGATCTGAAGACCCGGGGATCCGCCTGCGTTCGCCAGGCGGTCCCACTCACCGAAGGAGGAAATCCATGTCGAACACCAGCACTCCTGCCGCCATGGCAATTTCGCCGGGCACGTTCCATGGCATTACGCTGGTCGGGGCCGTGGTGGCCGCAGTGACAACTTTCGTGACGCTCGCCGCGGCGTTGCCGGCCTGGGCCATGTTCCTTGGCTGGGTCGGCTACAACTCGCGCGGCCAGACGGTGCGCGAAGGCCTGGCGAATCTTGTGGCACTCCTGCTCGGCATCGTGTTTGGCGCCGGGACGGCACTGCTGATCGGATGGCTGTCCCCGCACGTCGGGAACCTTGCTACGCCGCTTGCTGTATTCGCCGATGTGGTGCTCGTGCTCAGCTTGCGGGCCTTGCCCGGCATCAACAACCCGCTTGCCTACTTTCTGGGGCTGATCAGCTTCTTTGCCGCGAGCCAGCCTCCGACTCCGTCGTTGCTGGCCGGACTGGTCGCGGCGGGGGTGCTCGGCGCGCTGGGCGGTGGCATCAGCAATGTGCTGCAGGGACGCCTGGCGCGCTAGCGCTGCTACCCGCAATCACGGCGAGTGCGGAAATGCCGTGATGGCATCGCAATCGCATCCGATCGTATCCGGTTTGCGCCGGATGCGGTCGCGTGCGCCTTCCGGCCGGCTACGCCGTTGCCGGGCGGGCCCATGATATATTCGCATGCGAACAAATTCACAATGCCGCCGAACACATGGAACCTCGCCTCGTCTACCTGTTGAACGTGGGCCAGCAGCGCCTGCAGCGGTGGTCTCAAGCGCGCATTGCCTCCGGTGGCGTGACATCCGCCCAGGCCGGGCTGCTGTTCTTTCTGGGCAGGAATGATGGCGCGCTGATGAGCGAAGCCGCCGCGGCACTCGATCTGGGCGCACCCGGGATGAGCGGGCTGGCCGACCGGACCGAACGGGCCGGCCTGATCGAGCGCCGGCCGGACGATAGCGATCGCCGTGCATCGCGCCTGTGGCTGACGGAAGCAGGGCGCAAGGCGCGCCTGCGCTCCAAGGCCAGCATGAAGGTATTGAATGCCAGGCTGACCGAGGGCTTCACCCCGGACGAGATCGACGTAGTGGCGCGCTGGCTGGGCAGTTTGCAGACGAAATTTCCGGCCGCCGACGAGGATCAGGAGTAACCCGGGGCAGCGGCGCCGAATCGAGGACGCGAGGCAGCCGGCTTACTGCCCGTCGAGCCTGGTGAAGTCCGGCTTGCGCTTTTCGGCGAAAGCCTGGAAGGCTTCCCTGGCTTCCGCACTGGCCAGCCGCTCCTCGAACCTGGCGCTTTCGCTGTGCATCTGCGACACCAGTTTTTCCGCATCGCGCATCAATTTTTTCATGGCGCTCAGCGAGCCCGGCGGCCGGGTGGCAAGCTTCTCGGCCATGCGGCGCGCCTCCGGCCGCAACTGGTCATTGCCGACGACCTTGTTCGCGATGCCCCAGGCCACCGCGGTCTGCGCGTCGAGCGGCTCGCCCAGCGCGAACATCTCGAAGGCCCTGACGTGGCCGATCCGCAGCGGGAGCAGATGGCTCGATGCCGCCTCGGGAACCAGCGCCAGGTTGACGAAAGGCGTGATCAACTGCGAATCCTGGCCGAGCACGACGTAGTCGCAATGCAGCAGCATGGTAGTTCCGACGCCGACGGCCTTGCCGTTGACGGCGGCGACAGTCGGTACCGTCGAGTTGGCAAGGGCGTGCAGGAAGCGATGCACGTGGCGTTCGCCGCTGTGCTTTCCCGCCGCGATCGCGGCGAATTCGCCGATGTCGTTGCCGGCGGTGAACATGTCCCCGTCTCCCTGGACCAGCAGGACCCGGATACGCCGGTCCTGTTGCGCCTGCTCGATCGTGTCGGCGAGTGCGCCATACATGTCGTTCGTCAGGGCGTTCTTCTTGTCGGGCCGGGCAAGCGTCATGGTCAGCACGCCGCCGGTGAGGTCAATGCGGATTTCGGGGGTCATTGGTCGGTCTCCGGGTGAGTTGCGGGATGGCAGGATGCCGTGCAAGTATCGGAATGAAGTTCGCGTGCGAAGTATATATATATAATTCGCATGCGAAGTAAACGGATGAAGGCTAGGTGCGCTGTCCATAACCGCAAGCCCTGGGCGCCGTGCGTCGCAGGCTCACCGAGCCGTGGCGGTCGCCTGTTCGGCCTGAAGGCGCTGATACAGCGCGAGGCGCTTCTGATACTCGGCGTTTTCGAAGTTGGAAGCGCGGTCGCCAAGCCGGTACTCCGACAGCCCGGCGCGGTGCCAGGCTTCGAGATCGGCGCGCACGGCTTCGCGGGTCAGGGCGCGGCTGGTGGCGTTCGTATCGGCTGCTTGCGCATGCGTCGGGAAAGCGAGGCTCGAAGCCATCAGCGCTGCAGCGAGCAAAGAAATCGTGATGAGTTTCATAGCATTTGAGACCTGTTCAAACGTACCGGGCGTCGCCTGTGACACCCGCCTCCAGCCTTCTCAGCCGGGGAGCGCCGATCCGGCGCCCCGGGATAACTGCCAGAGAACTGCCAGTGAACTACCGCGCCACGCCGTACCGGGCCGCGGGCCGGTCACGTGACAGATTGGGACCGAGCGCGGCACGTGCAGCCTCGAACGCCTTCCAGTCCGCGTCGTCGGGCAGCGATGGCACGGTAATCACTTCACCCAGGTCAAGCCCGGCCAGCGCGGCATCGACCAGGTCGTCGCCGCTCATCACGATGCCTTGCGGCAGGTTTTCGACCGAATGGCCGGCGGTGTCCCAGAACTCGGTCCGCGTGGCGCCGGGAAGCACGGCCTGCACGCGCACGCCCTTGCCGGCAAGCTCATGCTGCAACGACTGGGTAAAGGCCAGCACGAACGCTTTCGTGCCGCCATAGACGCCATTCAGGATCTCGGGCGCCACCGCGACGATCGACGCGATATTGATGATGGTGCCTTCGCCGCGCGCCACGAATGCCGGCGCGGCGGCATAAGTCAGGCGGGTCAGGGCCGTGACGTTGAGCTCGATCATCGCCTGCATCTTGTCGACGTCCGAGACCTCCAGCGGTGCCGCGGCGCCGACGCCGGCATTGTTGACCAGGGTGTTGATGCTGGCATCGCTGCGCAACAGTTCTTCGATGCGGCGGACATCGGCAGCCTGGCCAAGGTCCGCGGTCACGATCTCGACCGAGCGGCCGGTGTCGTCGCTGATGCGGCGGGCCAGCGCTTCGAGGCGGGAGCGATTGCGCGCCACCAGGATGAGATCGTGGCCGCGGCGCGCGAGGCGATCCGCATAGATCGCGCCGATGCCGGACGAGGCGCCGGTGATGACGGCGGTGCCGGCGTGGATGTGAGTCGTCATGTCTGAGCTCCGGGGTGCTGGGGAGGAGGGTGGAAGCCGTGGCCGGAATGGCCGGCTGCGTGAACTGAAGAGTAGGGGCACAATGGCATGGCGCCAATGTCATATATGCAACCTTTTCTGCCATCGCCACCGGCGGCGCGCTCATGCAGGGAGGGAGGGTGCGGTACGGGAGGCAACGGGATATGTACCGGATTGTGGCGTGTGCTGCGCCGGATACAGTGAGATACACGGAGAATTGCCGCCACCCATACAATGGCGTCGACGCAGACTGGCGGTTCACCTGACTTTTCTGAGGGGATAGAGATGGATGCACACGTCGACCATGTCCTGGTTGTCGATGACGACCGGGAAATCCGCGAGCTGGTATCGACCTACCTGACCAAGAATGGCCTGCGCGTGACCGTAGCGCAGGATGGCCGGCAAATGCGCTCGATCCTGGAAGCCAACGCCGTCGACCTGATCGTGCTGGACGTGATGATGCCCGGCGACGATGGCCTGGTGCTGTGTCGTGAACTGCGAGCCGGCAAGCACAAGACCACCCCGATCCTGATGCTGACCGCGCGCAGCGACGAGACCGATCGCATTCTCGGCCTCGAAATGGGTGCCGACGACTATCTCCCCAAGCCTTTCGCGGCGCGCGAGTTGCTGGCCCGCATCAAGGCGGTGCTGCGCAGGACGCGCATGCTGCCGCCCAACCTGCAGATCACCGAAGCGGGCCAGCTGCTGGCGTTCGGCGACTGGCAGCTGGACACCACGGCGCGGCACTTGATCGACCGCGATGGCATCATCGTCGCGCTCAGTGGCGCGGAATACCGCTTGCTGCGCGTGTTTGTCGACCATCCGCAGCGCGTGCTCAACCGCGACCAGCTGCTCAGCCTCACGCAAGGCCGCGAGGCGGAAATGTTCGAACGCTCGGTCGACCTGCTGGTCAGCCGCTTGCGCCAGCATCTCCGGGACGATGCGCGCGAGCCCCGCTACATCAAGACCGTGCGCAGCGAGGGCTACGTGTTCTCGGTGCCGGTCGAGATCCGGGAGGCCCGGCAGTGAATCTCCGCGCCTTGCCGTGGCCCCGCACGCTGGGCTCGCGGCTGTTCCTGATCTTGCTGGCCGGGCTCGTGGTGGCCCATGGGCTGTCGTTCGGCGTGCTGTTTGGGGAGCGCTACATCACCGCGCGCCAGGTGATGCTCGGCACGCTGGAAACCGACGTGTCCACGTCGATCGCCATCCTCGACCGCTTGCCCGCGGCGGAGCGGCCGCAGTGGCTACGGTACGTCAATCGCGGCAACTACCAATATGTGTTGGGGCCGGGTCTGCCAGGCATGCCGGAGATGAGCGAGCAGGCCCAGGAGATCGCCGATCGCATCACCGAGGCGAGCGGCGGCCGCTTTCCCGTCAGGGTCGAGTCGATCCCGGGGCAAGGCAAACGCCTGCAGGCGCACCTCACCCTCAGCGATGGCAGCCCCCTGACCATCGACGTGCATCCGAAGCCGCCACCCGTCGCGCAATGGCTGCCCTATGTGCTGGTGCTGCAGCTCTTGCTGCTGGTGCTGTGCTGCTGGCTGGCCGTACGGCTGTCGCTGCGTCCCGTGGTGGCGCTGGCCAATGCCGCCGACGCGCTCGACCCGAACGCCGCGGGCAAGCCGCTGGCCGAGACCGGTCCGACGGAACTGGTGCGTGCGGCGCGCGCGTTCAACGCCATGCGCGAGCGCATCGCACGCTTTGTCGAGGAACGCGTGCAGATCCTGGCGGCGATCTCGCACGACCTGCAGACGCCGATCACGCGCATGAGGCTGCGCGCCGAGATGGCGGAGGACTCCGAAGACAAGCGCAAGCTGGTGCACGACCTCGCCGAGATCGAGACGCTGGTGAAAGAGGGGCTGGCCTATGCGCGCGCCATGCATGGCGACGGCGAGAAGGCATCGCGGATCGACATCGGGTCATTTGTCGAGAGCCTGGTCTACGACTACCAGGACACCGGCAAGGCCGTCACGATCCTGCAGAACATCGGCGGCGCCATCATGACGCGGCCGCATGCGCTGCGCCGCATCCTGACCAACCTGACCGACAACGCGATCAAGTTCGGCGGGGCGGCGGAGCTGAGCGTGCGGCGCGATGGCGCGGTGGTGGTGATCGGCGTGCTCGATCGCGGCCCCGGCATCCCGGCGGAGAAGCTTGAATCCGTGGTGCAGCCGTTTGTCAGGCTCGAGGAATCGCGCAACCGCGAGACCGGCGGCACCGGCCTGGGCCTGGCCATTGCGCACCAGCTGGCGCTGGCGATCGGCGGTTCGCTGACGCTGCGCAATCGCGAGGGCGGCGGGCTGGAGGCGCAGCTCAGGCTCGGCTGAGGCGGTGAGGCCGGGACATGCAAACTACCAGCCGCCACCCAGCGCGCGGAACGTTGCCACCGCCGCGCGGGCATTGTCGGCGCGCACACGCGCCTGCTGGTCGCGCGCGGCCAGCAGCAGGCGATCTTCTTCGAGCACTTCGAACAGGCTGACGGCGCCGCCCTTGTAGGCATCCTCGGCCGCGCCGCGGGCGCGCGCGTGCGCGGCCACTTCCACGGCTAGGTCCTTGCTCTGCAATTCCAGCTGGGTCAGGGCGATGATCGCGTTTTCCACGTCCTCGGTGGCGCGCAGCATCGCCTTGCGGTAGGTGGCCAGCGCCTCGGCGTTGGCGCCCCTGGCCTGCGCTACCTCGGCGTCCACCCGCCCGAAGTCGAACAGCCGCCAGCGCAGCCCCGCGGCAGCGGCAGGCTGGAACGCGGCGGCGGTGAACAGCTTGCCGGCGGAAAGGCTTTCGAACCCGAGCAGCGCCGACAGCGACAGCTTCGGGTAGTACTCGGCAGTGGCCACGCCGATGCGGGCGCTCGATGCTGCCAGCCGGCGTTCGGCGGCAATCACGTCGGGGCGGCGTTGCAGCAGGTTGGCGGGGCCTTGCGCCACGGAAATCTGCGGGACCGTGGCGCGTTCGACGGGCGCGAGCAGTTCGGCTGCATACGTGCCCGGATGCGCGCCCATCAGTACGTCGAGGCGGTTCAGCTGCGTCTCCAGCTCGATCTGCAGCGGCGGGATGGTCACGCGGGTCTGTGCGAGCTGTGCTTCGGCCTGCGCTCGTTCGCGTTCCGCGCCAACGCCGTCGGCGAGACGGAACTGCACCAGTTCCAGCAGCCTGGCACTGGTCCGCACCTGCTGCTGCGCGATCGCGATGCGCTGCTGCGCGCCGCGCACGCGGAAGTACGCATCGGCGGCTTCCGCGGCCACCAGCACGCGCACGCCCATGTGCTCGGCTTCGGCGGCCTGCGCTTCCGCGCTGGCCGCCTCGGCGCCGCGCCGCAGGCCGCCCGCCACATCGATCTCCCAGCTCGCGCCGGCGCCCACGCTGTACACCGTGCTGTTGCGGTCAAAGCCCGGCCGGCTGTTGGCAAGGCTGCCCAGCGGTCCTTCCAGCGATTGGTGCTGTTTGACAACGCTGCCCGACAGCGACCCTTCAGGCAGCAGCGCGGCGCCGGCGTACTGCGCCATCGCGCGCGCCTGGTCGACGCGCGCGATGGCGGCTGCCAGGTCGAGGTTCTGTTCCAGCGCACGCCGGATCACCCGGGTCAGCGCGGGGTCGTCAAAGCCCTGCCACCAACTGTCGAGCGCCGGCGCTTCGCGGGTGGCTTCGCGGGCTTCCAATGCCGCGGCGTGCGGGTAGGCGGCCGGCAGATCCGACGACGGAGTCTGGTAGTCGGGCCCCACCGCGCAGGCGGCGAGCGCGGCCGCCAGCAGCAGCGGCACGGCGCGGGCGATGCCGGCGCCGGGGCGCTGCAGACGGGAGCGCGTGGTGGGATGGAGAGCAGAACGGGAGGGATCTTGCGGCATTGCTAACACCTTTCAACGGCGACCTTCAACGACTCGACAGCGGCGGATACTGCACAACCGAAAAACTAACTTGCATGATGATAGTGACTACTCTAGACTAACTTTCAAATTGAAAGCAACTAGATTCTCAGAGGACGCCGATCATGCCGAAAAAGCCCCTTGATCAAATGCCATGTCCCATTGCACGCACCGTGGCCCGCGTTGCCGACAGCTGGAGCGTGCTGATCCTGCGCGAGGCCTTCTATGGCGTGACCCGCTTTGACGAGTTCCAGCAGAACCTGGCGATCGCTCCCAATATGCTCACGCGCCGGCTGAACTCGCTGGTCGAGGAAGGGATGCTGGAGCGTCGCCAGTACTGCGACCGGCCGCCGCGTTCCGAATACATCCTGACCGAGCGCGGGCGCGACTTCCGCCAGGTGCTGCTGGCCATGCTGGCGTGGGGTAACAAGCATCTCGCGCCCGAAGGCGAAAGCGTGCAGCTGGCGGACCGGCGCACCGGCGCTCGCGTGGAACCCCTGCTGGTCGACCCTGCCACCGGCAGCCCGGTCACCGGCGCCGACTACCACATTACGCCTGGCCCCGCCGCCAGCGAGCGCGTGCGTCAGCGGCTGAGCCGCTCGGCCGAAGCCTGATCCCGTTCCCCTTTCCAGTTTTCCGACCACCCGATTTCCCGACCCAGCCGCGCCACAGGCGGCGCAGACCCCCGACAGCAACGAGCAGAGAGCAGAAAGGAAGTGCCATGAGTAGCAATACGCTGACTGACCGGGCGGGTGCCGAACCCGTTCCCGAGCCGAAATCCAAAGCCAGTCCCAAGCGCCTGCTGGCGGCCGGCGCGCTGGTTGTCGCGGGTCTGGCGGCCATCGGCTATGGCCACCACTGGTGGACGTCGGGCCGTTACCTGCAGAGCACCGACGATGCCTACGTCGGCGGCGATGTCACGGTGATCGGTGCCAAGGTCGGGGGCTATATTGCCGAAGTCGCGGTGACCGACAACCAGTCGGTCCACGCCGGCGACGTGCTGGTGCGCATCGACGACCGCGACTATCGCGCGGCGCTGGCCAGGGCCGAAGGCGCCGTGGCAGCACAGAAGGCGCTGCTGGCCAACCTGGATGCCACCGCGCGGCTGCAGGAGGCGGTGATCGCGCAGGCCAGGGCGGGCATCACGGCGGCCAATGCCGACACGGTGCGGGCGCACGACGACCAGGTCCGCTACGCCAGCCTGGTGGCCAAGGCAGCCGTCTCGATCCAGAGCTCGCAGAAAGCCGACTCCGACTACAAGCAGGCGCAGGCCAATGGCGACAAGGCGCGCGCTGCGCTGCTGGCGGCCCAGCGCCAGCTTGAGGTCATCGGCACGCAGAAGCAGCAGGCCGAGGCCGCGCTGGCGCAGGCGAGCGCCGAGCGCGATATCGCCAGGCTCAATCTCAGCTATACGGAGCTGCGCGCCCCGGTGGACGGCACCGTCGGCAACCGCCGCGCACGTGTCGGTGCCTTTGCCGGTGCGGGCAGCCAGCTGCTTTCCATCGTTCCGGCCAACGGGCTGTGGGTGGACGCGAACTTCAAGGAAGGGCAGCTGGCCCATATGCGCCCTGGCATGCCGGTCGAAGTGGAGGCCGATATCCTGCCCGGACGCGTCTTCCATGGCCGGGTCGCGAGCCTGGCGCCCGCCACCGGAGCGCAGTTCAGCGTGCTGCCGGCGGAGAACGCTACGGGCAACTTCACCAAGATCGTCCAGCGCGTACCGGTGCGGATCCGCCTCGACGACCAGGACGCCCGGCTGGGGGTCTTGCGCCCGGGCCTGTCGGTCATCGCGCAGGTCGATACCAATCCCGCCAATCCCGCCACGCAGACCACCCCGCGGGTGCAGTGATGACGACGGCCAGCGTGACCACCCCTGCGGCCGCCGTGGCGACGACGCCGGACGCGATGTCCACCGGCGCCAAGGTCTTCGCCTTCGGCACCATGTGCGTGGGCATGTTTATCGCCTTGCTGGACATCCAGATCGTTTCCGCGTCGCTGCGCGATATCGGCGGCGCGTTGTCGGCCGGCGCCGATGAAACGGTATGGGTGCAGACCAGCTACCTGATCGCCGAGATCATCGTCATTCCGCTGTCCGGCTGGCTGTCGCGCGTGATGTCGACGCGCTGGCTGTTCGCCGCCTCGGCGGCCGGCTTCACCGTGACCAGCCTGCTGTGCGGGGTGGCGTGGGATATCCACAGCATGATCGTGTTCCGCGCGTTGCAGGGGTTCCTGGGCGGCTCGATGATCCCGATGGTGTTCACCACGGCTTTCGCGTTCTTCACCGGCCCGCAGCGCGTGATCGCCGCGGCCACCGTCGGCGGGCTGGCTTCGCTGGCGCCCACGCTCGGGCCCACGGTGGGCGGCTGGATCACCGATCATTTCTCGTGGCACTGGCTGTTCTTCATCAACCTGGTGCCGGGCATCTTCGTCACCATCGCGGTGCCGCTGCTGGTCAAGGTCGACCGGCCGAACTGGTCGCTGGTGCGCGGAGCCGATTACCTTGGCATCGTGATGATGGCGCTGTTCCTGGGCTGCCTGGAATACACGCTGGAGGAAGGCCCGCGCTGGGACTGGTTCGACGATGACGTGATCCTGACGACGGCGTGGATCGCCGGCGTGTCGGGCGTGGCCTTCATCTGGCGCACGCTGACCTACGCCAACCCGATCGTCGACCTGCGGGCGCTCAAGGATCGCAACTTCGCACTTGGCTGCTTCTTTTCCTTCGTTACCGGCATCGGCATCTTTGCCACCATCTACCTGACGCCGCTGTTCCTGGGGCGGGTGCGCGGCTTCAGCGCGCTGGACATCGGGCTGGCGGTGTTCTCCACCGGCGTGTTCCAGATGGCTTCGATCCCGTTCTATGCCTTCCTCGCCAACCGCGTCGACCTGCGCTGGCTGATGATGGCCGGGCTGGCGATGTTCGCGGTATCGATGTGGTTCTTTGCGCCCATCACCCACGACTGGGGCGCCGCGCAGCTACTGCTGCCGCAGGCGCTGCGCGGCATGGCACAGCAATTTGCCGTGGCGCCCACCGTGACCCTGACGCTGGGCAGCCTGCCGCCGGAGCGGCTCAAGCTGGCCTCCGGCCTGTTCAACCTGATGCGCAACCTGGGCGGCGCCATTGGCATCGCGGCGTGCGCAACCGTGCTCAACGACCGCGGCAACATGCATTTCCTGCGCGAGGCGGAGCACCTGAATATCCGCAATGAAGCCATGGGAAGCGTGCTGCAAGGGCTCACCGACCAGTTCGTGGCGGCCGGGCACGATGCCTTCGATGCGCATACCGCCGCGCTCAAGCAACTGTGGGGGCTGGCCTGGCGCGAGGCCCAGACGCAGACCTTCGGCGATGCGTTCCTGGTGATCCTGGTCTGCTTCGTCATCGCCACGGCGATGGTGCCGCTGATGCGCAAGGTCGGGGCGCCGAAGGGCCCGTCGGCGGATGCGCATTGATGGGGGCAGCGATGAAAGCCGTTCTGTTCAGACGAGTGCTGTGTGCCGCGCTGATCGCGGGCGGGGCGACGTTGGCCTACGCTGGCAATGAGCGCCCGCGTGACACCGGCGTGGCCTGTTCGCGGGCAGGCAATACGTATTGCAACCTTCAGGAGCCGGCCGCCGGGCGTTTGCCGCAGGGCGCCACGACTGAAGCGCGTGTGACCGATTGATCATTGGTTTTTTGGCAGGGAGAAAGCAATGCATGCAAGAGATGTCGTGCTGTGTCAGCCGGTGCGGACCGCCATTGGCGCCTACAACGGCTCATTGAAGTCCATTGCGGCAACCGAACTCGGCGCCGCGGCGATCCGGGCCAGCGTGGAACGCGCGGGTATCGATCCGGGCGAGGTCGGCAGCGTGGTGTTCGGCAATGTGATCCAGGCCGGCAACCGGATGAATCCGGCACGGCAGGCCGCCATCGGCGCGGGGCTGCCGGTGTCGGTTCCGGCGATGACCGTGAACCGCGTCTGCGGCTCGGGCGCGCAGGCGATCGCCACGGCCGCCGACGAGGTGCGCCTCGGCTATGTCGACATCGCCGTCGCCGGCGGCATGGAGAACATGGACCGCGCGCCTTACCTGATGACGTCCGGCCGCTGGGGCCAGCGCATGGGCGATGCCGTGCTGCGTGACAGCATGCTGTACGACGGACTGCACGACGCCTTCTCGGGCGAGCATTCCGGATGGCATACCGAGGACCTTGCCGCCCGCTATGAGCTCAGCCGCGAGGCGCAGGATCGCTGGGCCGAACGTTCGCAGCGCAATTTCGCGCGGGCACAGGCGAACGGCCGGTTCGCCGGCCAGATCGCCGGCGTGGCGGTCAAGGGCAAGGGCGGTACGACGTCTTTCGAGGTGGATGAAGCCAACCGGCCCGATACCACGCTGGAGGCGCTCGGCCGGCTCAAGCCGGCGTTCCGCCCCGACGGCACCATCACCGCCGGCAATGCTCCCGGGCTCAACAGCGGCGCCGCGGCCATGATCGTGGCGGAGCGTTCGCTGGCCGAAGCCCGCGGGCTGGAGCCGCTTGGCCGGCTGGCGGCCTACGGGGTCGGCGCCGTCGAGCCCGGCATGTTCGGCCTGGGTCCCGTCCCGGCGGTGCGGCAGGCGTTGCAGCGCGCCGGCTGGGCGCTGGGCGACATCGAGCGCATCGAGATCAACGAAGCCTTTGCCGCCGTGCCGCTGGCCGTGGCGGCGGAACTGGGCTTGCCCCACGACATTATCAATGTCGACGGCGGCGCGATCGCCCACGGCCACCCGATCGGCGCGACCGGCGCGGTGCTGACGACGCGCCTGCTGCATGCGATGCGCGCGGACGGCATCCGGCGCGGCATCGTCACGCTGTGCATCGGCGGAGGACAAGGAATCGCGCTGGCGCTCGAGGCCCTGGCCTGATCCGTCGGTTGCCGTCGCAATCAACACCTGGAGGAGCAAACCATGAACATCCAATTTATCGAGGATCTGGCGCCAGGCCAGAAATATGGTTCGGGGCGGCTGACCGTCGAGCCCGAGCGGATCAAGTCCTTCGCTGCCGAGTTCGACCCGCAGCCGTTCCACCTCGATGAAGCCGCTGCCCGCGACACGCTGTTCCGCGGCCTGGCCGCGAGCGGCTGGCACACGGCGGCGCTGACCATGCGCCTGCTGGTCGACGGCGAGCTCCGGCCCGCGGGCGGCATCATCGGCGCGGGCTTCGAGGAGCTGCGCTGGCCCAGGCCGGTGCGGCCCGGCGATGCACTGCGTGTCGAGAGCGAGATCCTGGAGGTGCGGACGTCCAAATCGCGTCCTGACCAGGGCATCGTCAAGGTGCGCATCACGACCTTCAACCAGCATGACGAAGCGGTGCAGGCCGGCGTCGTCAACCTGGTGGTGCAGTGCCGTCCCGGCGGCACGGCGTAGTCGGGAGGCACCATGAAGATACTGGTACTCGGCGCCGGCGCCATGGGCGGCTACTACGGCGCGCGGCTGATCGAGGCGGGCGCGGACGTCACCTTCCTGGTGCGGCCCGGCCGCGCACAGGCGCTGGAACGCCACGGCCTTGCCATACGCAGCGAACTCGGCGACTTCCATCGCCCGGTCAGGACCGCGCTGGCGGGCCAGGTAGACGCGCAGTACGACCTCATCCTGCTGGCATGCAAGACCTACGACCTGGCCGACGCGATCCGGGCGGTCAGTCCCGCCGTGGGCCGGGACACCGCGGTGCTGCCCTTGCTCAACGGGCTCGGCGCCTATGACTCGCTCGACCAGTGCTTTGGCAGGGAACGCGTGCTGGGTGGGGTCGCCTACATTGCGACCACGCTGGCGGCGGACGGAACCGTCATGCACGCCGGCCGCATGGACCGGCTCGTGATCGGGTCGCGTGCCGCGCAGGCGTCGGCAATTGCCGCGGAATTCCACGCGCTGCTGTCGCGAGCGGCGGGCACGCGTGAAATATCGGGCGCCATCGGGCAGGAACTCTGGAACAAATGGGCCATGATCGCCGCCGGGGCAGTGATGACATGCCTGATGCGCGGCTCGGTGGCGGACATCATGAAGACGCAGGATGGCCGCCGGCTGATGCTCGATGCAATGGCCGAATGCCGCACGGTGGCGCGACTGTGCGGCCATGCCATTCCCGAACCCGTTGCGGCCGCCATGCAGTCACGGCTGCTGGACGAAACCTCGACCTGGGCCGCGTCGATGATGCGGGACATTGCGCAGGGCGCGCCACGCATCGAAGCCGACGCCATCGTCGGCGACCTGATCCGGCGCGCCGCCGCCCACGGGAACGAGCTGCCGTTGAGCCGCACGGCCTATTGCCACCTGCAGGTCTACGAGCGCCAGCGCGCTGCCAGCCAGGCTACTGCCTGAACCGCGTCCGCCCACTCAAGCCATCAAGAATCACGACATGACGAATTTTTCCTCCCTGTTGCAACGCACCGAAGGCAGCGTGCGCGTGCTCACCATCAACAACCCGGGCAAGCGCAACGCCATCGCGGCGGATCTTTATGACAACATCCGCGCCGCTCTGGCCGCCGCCGCGGACGATCCGGCGATCGGCGCTATCGTGCTGACCGGCGCCGGCGACTACTTCTGTGCGGGCGGCGACCTGACATTGATCAGCAAGCGGCGCGAACTGACTTACGGCGAGCGCATCGAGAAGCTGGGGCACCTGCACGACGTCGTATGCAAGCTGCGCGACTTTCCCAAGCCGATCGTCGCAGCGGTGGAGGGCGGCGCGGCGGGCGCGGGCTTCTCGCTGGCACTGGCCTGCGACCTGCTGGTGGCATCCGCCGGCGCGGCCTTCTCGATTGCCTATGTAAAAGTGGGGCTGACACCCGATGGCGGCATCACGGGCCTGCTGGCGCAGAGCCTGTCGCGGCAGGTGCTGACGCAGCTCGCGTTGAGCGGCGACCGGATCACGGCCGAGCAGTTGCAGCAGTTCGGCGTGGTCAACCAGCTGGTGGAGGCGGGGCAGGCCGGCGCGGCGGCGATCGCGCTGGCGGCGCGGCTTGCCCAGGGCCCGCAGCAGGCGCTGGCTTCGATCAAGGCGCTGTGCCGGCATGCGCACGAACGCACGCTCGATGACCAGCTCGAAGCGGAACGGGTATCGATGGCCGTGGCCCAGGGCGGCGCAGAAGCCGCGGAGGGCATCGCCGCCTTCCTGGAGAAGCGTCCCGTGGACTTTGCCCGCTTGCGCCGCGGCGATCCGGCATAGCCGCGGCGCACGGCTGCCCGGCATTGCCGCCGGGCATTACTGTCCGACCTACTGGCCGGCGAGCTTCAGGCTCCTGGCGATACGGGTCAGCTTGGCGTGTTCGGTGCTCAGGAAGGCTTGTGCCTGCGCCATCGTCATCGGCTCGATCGCGCGCTGCAGGTTGACGGAGCGCCGGGTGCGGTTTTCCGGGCTGCCCACCCAGGCATTCATGGCTTCCACCAGCCGTGCCGCCACGGGGTCCGGGGTGTCCGGCGGCGCCAGCACCCCTGCCCACTGGCTGTACTCGAAGTCGGCAAGTCCGCTGGTTTCGGCCAGCGCCGGCACATCGGGCAGCGACGGATGCCGTGCCTTGCTGGCGACGCCGATCGGCCGGAAGCGGCCGGACTTGATCATGCCGTAGGTCGGGCCGCCCATCGGAATGAAGGTCAGGTCTACCTGCGCACCCGCGATATCGCTGGTGACCGGTGCCGCGCCCTTGTACGGGACTTCCAGGAAGCGCACGCCGGTACGGGCCTGGAAGTCGGCGCCGACCAGGTGGGGTGCCGAGCCTGGGCCCCAGTGCGCCAGCGACAACGGGCGGTTCTTCGGGTTCTTCGCGTAGGCGATGACCTCGTCGACGTTTCTGAACGACAACGTGGGATTCGACACCAGGATGAAATCGGAAATCCCGCTGAAGCCCGCCAGCTTGAACTTCTCCGGCGCATACCTGGCCGAGGCGATGGTCAGCGGCGCGACCAGGAAGTCGATGCCGGTCGTTCCCAGCAGGGTGTAGCCGTCGTTGGCGGCGCGCAGTACGTTCATGGCACAGATCGAGCCGCTCGCCCCCGGCAGGTTGTCGGCAATGACGTTCTGTCCAAGGCTTCGCTTCATCACGACGGCTGCCGCGCGGATCGACTCATCGGCCGGACCGCCGGCGGGAAATGCTACCTTGATCACAACGGGCTTGCCCGGATAGGTTCCTTCGGCGCGCAGCCAGGATGGCGCGAGCATGGCCGGCACGGCGCCGCAGGCCGTTTGCAGCAGGCGCCGGCGCGATAGCTGGATAGTCATGGTTGTCTCCTCTATGGATTGTGCTGGCCGGCAGCGCATCCCGCGATGGGGCGGCTGCCGGCAGGCACTGCTTCTGGTGAGAGCTGCCGGGCGGACTGCGGACTATTCGTAGACCACCGCGTACTTGATCGTCAGCGTCGTGAAGGCCTTGTCGATGCTCGCGACCGCGGCCTCCCGCTCTTCGGCGCTCAGCGCGGACGGCAGCACCAGCGTGGACAGCAGCCCCTGATCGCCCCGGTCGTCGATGCGGATATCGACAAGCGGCACGGGCGACTGCGCATTGACCTCGGCAAGCATCTGCCGTTGCGCCCGCAGCACGGCGTCGCTGCGCAGCGCATTCTTCTGGATCTTGCCGACCGCGGTCTTGGGAATGGCATCGACCAGGTAGAACTGCTTGGGCACGGCGGCGCGTTCCGGGATCACCTCATAGGCGTAGTGCTTGATCCGGCCGAGCGGGTAGGTGCTGCCCGGCTTGAGCGCGACATACGCCACCGGCAGCTCCCCGGCGTGTGCGTCAGGCAGGCCGACCGCGGCGGCATCGAAGACCTCGGGATGGCGATACAGCGCCTCTTCGATCATGCGCGGGTCGATATTGTTGCCCCCGCGGATAATCAGGTCCTTGGCCCGCCCCGTCAGCCAGAAGTAGCCGTCCTCATCCGCATAACCCAGGTCGCCGGTATTGAACCAGCCGCCGTCGAACCAGATGCCCTTGTTCTGCTCGGGATTCAGGTAGCCCGCGAAGATGTTGGGACCGCGCACCACCACGATGCCGGGTTCCCCCGGCGCGCAGTCGCGCTGGATGCGCCCGTCCGCCACCTTGACGACCTTCATCTCCTGGTAGGCCATCGGCAGGCCGATGGAGCCGATGCGGCGCTGGCCATAGCGCGGGTTGGTGGCGCTGAGCGCGGTCCCTTCGGTCAGGCCGTAGCCCTCGAAGATCAGCGCGCCGGTCAGTCGTTCGAAGGCTTCGGCAACGGCCACCGACAACGGCGCGGTGCCGCAGCTGGCCGCCTTGAGCGAGCTGATGTCGGCGTCGCCGACCGGGATATTCAGCGCCATGTTGACCACGCTCGGCACCATGCCGAGCGCGGTGACGCCGAAGTGTTCGACGATCTGCCAGAGGTTGCGGATGACAGAGGGATCGCGCCAGCCGCTGGACGTCAGCATCACCACCGAGGCGCCGCGGGCCAGCGGCATCAGGCAATTGGTCAGCACGCCGGTGACGTGGAACATCGGCACGCCGCAGACGCGGACATCCTCGGGCTGCACGTCGATCTGCATCGCGCTGATCCACGCCATCGCCACTTCATTGCCATGCGTGTGCAGCGCCAGCTTGGGCGTGCCGGTGGTGCCGCCGGTATGGAACATCGAAGCGGTGTCCGCCGGGGAGAACACGCGCTGGCTGTCGAGCGAGTCGCCGTCGAAGCGCTCGAGCGCGGCGTCCAGGTCGACGATGCCCGGCTCGCTCGCCTTGCCGCCGCCCGCCTTGATCCAGTGCTGCACGCCGGGCAATTCGCGGCGCACCAGCATGGCCTTGTTCCAGGCTTCGATATCCGGGTCGGGACCGTAGGCGATCACCGCCTTGGCGCCGGCGTTGCGCAGCAGCGCCGCGATGATCTCGGGCTCGAGCATCCAGTTGACCGGGCAGGCGATGCCGGTGGCCTCGCTGCCCCAGATCGCGTACTGCGATTCCGGCGTTACCGGCATCAGCACCCCGATCACGTCACTGGCGCCGAGGCCGAGCGAGTGCAGCAGGTTGGCGGTCTGCGTGATGCGCCCGAACATCTGCGCATGGGTGATGGTGACCGACTTCGCCAGTTCGTCGCCGGAGGTGAAGTAGTGCAGGGCGGGCGCCTCCGGCGCGCGGTCGCGCGCCAGCCGCAGCAACTCATAGGTGCTGTCGGGCAGGCGGCGCTCGGCCAGCGGTGTCTGCTCGAAGCGGCGGATATCGGCAAGCGCCGTCACCGTCAGCCTCGGCCGGTAGGGGTCTGGCTGCACCAGGTTGGCGGCTGCCTGCACGCGTGTAGTGAGCTGCGTCATGATCAGACTCCGCGATAGACCGGACGGCGCTTGTTGAGGAATGCTTCGCCGCCTTCATGCATGTCTTCGGTGCTGAACAGCGTGGCAAAGGCCAGCTGTTCCAGCATCAGCGCGGTATCCAGCGTGGCGTCCTGGCCGTTGTTGATCATCAGCTTGGCCATCGCGATCGAGTGCGGCGACTTCTCGGCAATGCGGTGCACGTAGGCTTTGGCTTCCGCCAGCAGTTCGTCCGCGGGCACCACCTTGTTGACCAGGCCGATGCGGTAGGCCTCGTCGGGCTTGATGATTTCGCCGGTAAAGATCATTTCCTTGGCGCGTGTCGCGCCGACCAGCCGGGTCAGCCGCTGCGTGCCCCCGCGTCCCGGGATCAGGCCGACGTTGGTCTCGGTCTGGCCCATCAGGGCATTGTCTGCGGCGACGCGCAGGTCGCACGCCATCGCGAGCTCCAGGCCGCCGCCAAAGCACGGTCCGGCGATGGCCGCGATCACGGGGATGGTGCTGTGATGGATCAGCGCCCACAGGTCGGGCGCGCCGCTGGTCGGCACGAAGGCTTCGATCGGGCGGCGCGCGAGCATTTCGGGAATGTCGCCGCCCGCCACGAAGGCCTTGGTGCCGCCCCAGAGGACGATGCCGCGGACCGTCCGGTCCGCCATCAGCGACGACAGCGCCGCGTAAAGGTCGCTGCGCAGTCCCGTGTTCAGCGCGTTGTACTTCTCCAGCCGGTTCATGGTGACGACGGCGCAGGGGCCGTCGCGGTCGATGAAGACGGTGTCGTACTCGGTGATATCGGTCATCGGTGTCTCCGTTATCGCTATGGGGTGCTTAGTGGATGAACTCGAACAGGCCGGCTGCGCCCATGCCGCCGGCGGCGCACATGGTCACCACGCCATATTTGGCCTTGCGGCGGCGGCCTTCGAGCAGGATGTGGCCGGTCTGGCGCGCGCCGGTCATGCCATAGGGGTGGCCGATGGCGATGGCGCCGCCATTGACGTTGACGCGCTCCAGCGGCAGGCCGAGCTTGTCGATGCAGTACAGCGCCTGGCAGGCAAAGGCTTCGTTGAGCTCCCACAGGTCGATGTCGTCGATGGAAAGCTCGTTGCGCTCCAGCAGGCGCGGCACCGCGCGCACCGGGCCGACGCCCATTTCGTCCGGTTCCACGCCGGCGGTGGCCAGGCTGACAAAGTAGCCGAGCGGTTCCAGGCCGCGGCGTTCGGCCTCACGCTCGGACATCACCACCAGCGCCGCGGCGCCGTCGGACAGCTGGCTGGAGTTGCCGGCCGTCACCTGGTAGCCCTCGCCCTTCACGGCGGGCAGCGCACCCAGGCCCGCCACCGTGGTGTCGGGACGGACCCCTTCGTCGGCCTCGAGCAGGCATTCCACCGTCGACGTCTCGCCGGTCACCTTGTCCTTCACCGCCTTCACCGTTGCCAGCGGGACGATTTCGTCGGCGTAGCGGCCTGCCTTTTGTGCTTCGACGGTGAGCCGCTGGCTGCGCAGGGCGAACTCGTCGGAGCGCTCGCGCGACATGCCATAGCGCTCGGCCAGGATTTCGGCCGTATCGATCATATGCAGGTAGACGTCGGGGCGATGCTTCGCCAGCCACGCCTCCTGCTGGGCGACCTTCAGCGTGACCGGCTGCGACAGGCTGATGGATTCGACGCCGCCCGCCACCATCACCGGCACCTTGTCGATCAGCACGCGCTGCGCGGCAAACGCGACCGCCTGCAGGCCGGAGGCGCAGAAGCGGGTCAGGGTGGTGCCGCTGACGGAGACCGGCAGGCCGGCGCGGATGCCGCCTTGCCGGGCAACGTTGCCGCCGGTTGCGGCGATGGGCTGGCCGCAGCCGAAGATGATGTCCTCGACTTCAGCGCCGTCGATTCCCGCGCGCTGGACGGCATGCTGGATGGCATGGCCCGCCATGGTTGCGCCATGGGTCATGTTGAATGCGCCCCGGGTGGCTTTGCCGATCGGGGTGCGGGCAAACGAAACGATCACTGCACGCGACATGGATTCTCCTTTGGAGTGGATGGAAGGGGGCGTTGACGGCCCGCCGGATCGAATATAGACAGTGGATAGATTTAGGCGCCTGTGGTTGCGTCGGACCGCAATCGGAAGCGTGAGAGGCCGGATGCTTCGCTTGCCTGGTTGCGCCAGTGCGGTCAGGCGCGGGCACCCAGTGTATCCACTGTCTACATCCTAGGATTGCCGTTGCAACGGCGTCAAGGAGTCGTTGGGCAAGGTCGGGTTTACCACCCCGTCAAAGCGTTGGCATCGCGGCGCCAGCCGATTGGGAGCGCTAGGGGTTAGCACTAGGGGCAAATGGCGTCCCGTTCCTTGACGCTGGCCGATGCGCTCCCTACGATATAGACGCTGGATACATTGAGCGTCCGGCCATGCGGTGACGACATCGCAGCAGCCGAAAGGAGCAGATATTGGAATTCACTGGCACACAGGTAATCAATGCTTCCAGGGCAGAGGTCTGGAAGCGGTTGAATGATCCCGCGACCTTGCAGCAGTGCCTGCCGGGATGCGAGCAGTACGGGCAAGCGGAGGATGGCAGCTATGACGCGGTCATCGTCGCGGCAGTCGGGCCGATCAAGGCCCGCTTCAAGGGAAACGTCCGCTTTTCCGGCCACGAAGAAGGCATCGGCTATCACATCGAAGGCAACGGCAGCGGTGGCGTCGCGGGATACGGCAAGCTGGGCGCCGATGTCCGGCTGGAAGACGCCGATGGCGGGACCTCGCTGCACTACGTGGCCGTGGCCCAGATCGGCGGAAAGCTCGCACAGATCGGATCCCGCCTGGTGGGTTCCGTGGCGAACAAGTTCCTCGCGGAGTTCTTTTCCCGCTTTGAGCGGCTGGTCACGCAGGAGATGGAGCGAAGTGCCTCCTCCCTTGAAGCGTCTTCCTAAGCAAGCTTCCGGATGGAGCGTAGTGCACCAAAAATTTTTTGACCTTTAGTATGATGATCGTAATACTATACGCATCGCGTCGACTGATGCTGAAGGTGATAACGGAGACACAGAGGCGACCGTGAAAATTGAAAACACCATCAATGGCGTGACCGGTGCGACCGAGGTCGAGCCAAGGCGGCTGCTGGTGCATATGCTGCGGGACCAGAAGCACCTGACCGGCGTCCATATCGGTTGCGATACGTCCCAATGCGGCGCCTGCACGGTCCTGCTGGACGGCTCGACCGTGAAGTCATGCACGGTGCTTGCCGCGCAAACCGACGGCTGCGAACTGCGCACGATCGAGGGAATGGAGCATGACCGCACGACCGACGCCCTCAAGCAGGCCTTCAACGAACTGCATGGCTTGCAGTGCGGTTTCTGCACGCCGGGAATGCTGCTGGCGGCGCGCGCGCTGCTCGGGCACCAGCCGGAGCCGGCCGAGGCCGATGTCAGGGAGGCGCTGCATGGCAACCTGTGCCGCTGCACCGGGTACCAGAACATCGTCGATGCGGTGCTGCTCGCCGCGACCAGGCTGCGGGAAGCGCAGGCCGTGATGCAAGCGGAGGCCTCCAGATGAGCGAAGCACTGAACGGCAGCACGACCCGGTATATCGGCAAGTCGGTCACGCGACGGGAAGACAAGCGGCTGATGAGTGGCCAGGGCAGGTTTACCGACGACCACCGGTTCCCTGGCATGGTCTACGCCGCCTTTGTCAGGTCGCCATATGCCCACGCCAGCGTCACCGGCATCGACACCTCGGCCGCGCGCGCGCTTCCCGGCGTGGTTGGCGTGCTGACCTACGCGGATATCGAGGGCAAGGTCGGCGACATCCGGCCGAACTGGGTGGTGGGCAATTCCAGGGTGCCGCCTCATCCGGCCCTCGCGGCGGAGCGCGTACGGTACGTCGGCGAAGCCGTGGCGATGGTGGTTGCCGGGAGCCGGGAAATCGCGGCGGATGCGGCCGAACTCGTCTCGGTGAGCTACGAGGAATTGCCGCCGGTCGTCGATGCGGAAGCCGCGCTGGCGGACTCCGCGCCCCAGCTCCACGATAACGTGCCGGGCAATCACATCGGCACTTTCCGGCTCAAGGGCGGCAGCTACGAGGACGCATTGAAACGGGCCGACCGCGTCGTATCGATCCGGCTGGTCAACCAGCGGCTGATACCCAGCCCGCTCGAACCCCGCGCCCTGTGCGCAAACTTCGACCCGGCCGACGAGCGCCTCACGTTTATCGTCCCGACCCAGGTCCCGCACATGTCGCGACGCTGGCTGGCGGAAACCCTGCGCTGGCCCGAGCACCGGGTCCGGATCGTGGCACCCGATATCGGCGGCGGATTCGGCGCGAAGATGCACTTCTATGCGGAAGAGGTGCTGGTGGCGTTCGCTTCCAGGCATTTCGGGCTCCCGGTGAGCTGGACCGAGACGCGCAGCGAGAACTTCGTCGCGACCACCCATGGCCGTGCGCATACCGAGTATGTGGAAGCCCCCGTCACCAGCGACGGCAAGGTGCTGGGGATCCGCTTGCGCTCGTACGCCAACCTCGGCGCCTACCTGTCGAACATGGCGACGGGCATCCCTACCGTCAACACGGCCAACTACATCACGGGAAACTACCGGATTACCTCGGTCGACGTGGAAGTGAACCTGGTGACGACCAATACCACGCCGGTCGACGCCTACCGCGGCGCCGGCCGGCCGGAAGCCGCATACATCATCGAGCGGCTGATGGACGCCGTGGCGGGCGAACTGGACCTGGACCCGGTCGAACTGCGGCGCCGCAACCTGGTGCAACCCGACCAGTTCCCATATCTGCCGCACGACGGCGCGCGCGGCAAATGGGACTCCGGCGATTACGAAGCCTGCCTGAACCAGGCAACCGAGCTGATCGGCTACCGGCGCTGGCGCGAGCAGCAGGCGGCGCTGCGCGAGCAGGGCAGATATATCGGCATTGGCGTGATCTGCTATCTGGAGCTGGTCGGCATGGGCATTTCGCCGATGCTGGAAAAGGTCGGGTTCAACCGCGGCGGCTGGGAAAGCGCGCATATCCGCGTGCACTCCGATGGCAAGGTCACGCTGTTCAGCGGCTCGATGCCGCAGGGCCACGGCCATGCCACCAGTTTCGCGCAGATCGTCGCGGATGCCTTGCAGTTGCCGATGGCAGATATCGACGTCGTGCAGGGCGACACCGACCGCGTGCTGGCTGGCCACGGGACGTTCAACTCACGCTCGATGCCCGTGGGCGGCAGTGCCGCCTACATGGCAGCGGGCAAGATCCTGGCCAGGGCCAGGCGCATCGCCGCCTTCATGCTGGAAGTCCCGGAAGAGGAAGTGAACTATGCAGATGGCCGTTTCTCGAGCGCAGCCAATCCCACCGTTATCCCGTTCTCGCAGGTTGCAAGAATGGCATACCTTGCGCACAAGCTGCCCCGCGATTTTGAAGCAGGGCTGGATGAACGCGTCTTCTATGAGCCGGTCGCCCTGGGAGCGCCGAATGGCTGCCATGCCGTGGTTGTGGAAGTCGATGCCGAGACGGGCGTCGTGACGATCCTCGACTATGTGGCGGTCGACGACGTCGGGGTCCTGATCAATCCGATGCTTTGCCACGGCCAGATGCACGGCGGCATCGCACAGGGTATCGGCCAGGCGCTGTATGAGGAAGCCAGCTACGACGATGCCGGGCAGTTGCTGTCCGGTTCGCTGCTCGACTACGGCTTTCCGCGCATCGAGCAGATCCCCCGCATGCGCACCGGCTTCCATGTCTCGCCGGCGCCGTCGAATCCGATCGGCGTCAAGGGCATCGGCGAGGCGGGCTGCGTCGGTGCGCCGCCCGCGGTGGTGGCGGCGGTTTGCGATGCACTGAAGCCATTCGGCATATCCCATCTCGATATGCCGCTGACGCCGCCGAAGGTCTGGCGTGCCATCCAACAAAGCCGGAGCGCGACATGATTCCCTACGAAGTCGAATACCTCAGGGCCGGCAGCGTGCAGCAGGCACTCTCCCTGCTGGTCCAGAATCCCGAGGCGAAGATCCTGGCCGGAGGCCACACGCTGCTGCCGATGATGAAGCTCAGGCTGGCGCGGCCCGCACTGCTGGTGGACATCGGCCGACTGCCCGAGCTGCGTGGGATCGCGGTCCATGAGGAAACCATTTCCATCGGCAGCGCCACGACGCACGCCGAACTCGAGGCGAGCGCGGAACTGAAGCAGCTGGCGCCGTTGTTCCCGCTGGCCGCCGCGGTGATAGCCGATCCGACCGTCAGGAACCGCGGCACCATCGGCGGCGCGCTGGTGCACGCGGATCCGTCGGCGGACTGGCCGGCTGTCGTGCTTGCCATGGACGCCGAGATGGAAGTCGTCGGCGCACACGGGAGCCGGCGCATTCCGGCGCCGGAGTTCTTTGCCGGCTTCATGGCGACTGCGGTCGCGCCGGACGAAATCCTGACGCGCATCCATGTGCCATTGCCGGCGCCGGCACGGGTTGGCTACCGCAAATTCCGCCATCCGTCGTCGGGCTATGCGGTGGCCGCGGCGGCCGTTGCGATCAACATCGGCAAGGACGGCTATACCTGGGGGAGGATTGCCATCACCGGCGTTGCCGATACCGCATTCCGCGCCTGGGAGGCCGGGGCGTTGCTGGAAGGCAGCTTCGCGGACCTGCCGGACAAGGTCGACGACATCGTCGAAGCCGCGTTCGCCAACGTGCCCCCGCTGGAGGACAACTTTGCCGATGGGGCATACCGGCTGCAACTGGGCCGGGTGATGCTGAAGCGCGCGCTTGCCGATGCGCTGAAGGCGCCGGGCACAACCTGAGTCTCCCGAGGGAGAGGTCACGTCTGCGCGGCGCTGCGTGACCTCGCCTTCGGTTTGCTTGCGGCGGCCTCGTCGGCCGCCGCGGCTTTTTTCTTATGGCCCGCTGCCAGCAGGCCGGTCAGCACGAACTGCTGCACGCTCTGCCGCCATTGGGCCAGCGCCACGCGCGGGCGCGGGCTGGGCCCCGTTGGCCTGGCACTGAAGAACATGCTGACGCCATGCATGGCCGACCAGGCGCAGCGCACCATCATGTCGTCGAACTGCTCGGCAAGACCGTTCTCGCGGAAGTAGTCCTGGACGGCTCCCGACAACAACTGGTAAGAAGCGCTGCCTGCTTCCAGCAGTTCCGGATACCGCTCCTTATCCTCGATCTGCGGCCCGAACATCAGGTAGAACAGCGCGGGATGCTTGACGGCGAACTCGATGTAGCCATCCATGATCGTCAGCAGCCGGGCCTCGGCGCCCATCTCGGGCGACAGGCGGGCGCGCCGCACCGCGACCAGCTCCCGGAACCCTTCTGTAGCGATCGCGGCCAGCAGGCCCTCCTTGTCGGAAAACTGGTTGCGCGGCGCGCCGTGCGAGACCCCGGCGAGCTTGGCCGCGGAGCGAAGCGTCAATCCATGGACGCCCTGGCTGGCGAGGATCTCGCGGCCGCAACGGATCATTTCTTCCCGCAGGTTGCCATGGTGATAGCTCTGGCGGGCCGGGCGCTTGGTGGTGGTGGTCATGAAAATGCGGGTCGCGGTTTCGTCAGGCCTCAATATTAGCGCCAACCCGTCGCGTGTTCGCTTGTTGCGGCGCGCAGGCGTGCCAGCTACCGGGCGGGCTGCAAAAGGACCGCAGAGGGGCCGCTAACGTACCTGGGCGTCGATGACCTGGATGTCATCGAAGACGATCGGCGAGCCATCGGCGCGCGACAACGGCGGCGCCACGATCTCGCTGCCGGTCTGCTTGTCGACGAAGCGCTTGGCGCGCCGCTTGGGTTCCGCGACCCATCGCTCCGCCCACGCCTTGAGGCTCAGGTACGTCGGCAGGAAATCGCGCGCGCTGTCGGTCAGGAAATAGGCGCAACGCGTGCTGCCCTCGAGCCTCCTGCGCTCCAGCAGGCCATGATCGGTCATCGCCTGCAGCCTGGCGCTCAGGATGTTGGAAGCGATGCCGAGCCGGCGCTGGAACTCCTCGAACCGTGTCGACCCGTAATACGCTTCGCGCAGGATCAGGATGACCCAGCGCTCGCCCAATACTGCCGATGCATGTGCCACGGGACAGGGCATCGCGAGGAAGCGGGCTTGGCTCATGTCGGCTCGGGTGCTGTAGGCGCTCGCCTACAGGCCGGCGTGGAGCCCGGCCTGGACTGCATCCAGGATTTCGCCGGACAGCGCTTCCGACCTGACCGAACGCGCCAGCACCATCCCGCCGACCATGGCCGCCAGCGTAACGATGGCGTCCTTGCGCGCAGCTTCGTCATCGCTCCCGGCGATGGCATCGACCAGCGCTGTCACGCGCGCCTCGAAGCGCTTGCGCGTCTTCGCGTCAAGCCGCGACACATCGGCACCGAGCGCCGCGATGGCGCAGCCCGCTCCGGGGTTGTCGCGGTGCTTCCTGTTCACATACGCCTGGACGACGGCTTGCCTGCGCTGCCGGGAAGAGGCCACCGAGGTCGCATCCTTCAGGAAATCCATGGTCTGGTCGAAGGCCGCGTCGATGGCCTCGGCCACCAGCGCGTCCTTGGATTCGAAGTGCGCGTAGAAGCCGCCATGCGTGAGGCCGGCGCTTTTCATCAGCTGCGCAACGCCGATGCCGTTGACGCCATGCTTGCGGAATTGCGTCGAGGCGGCCTTCACGATGTGCTTGTGGGTTTCAGCTTTCTGGTCGAGCGAGTAGCGCATGATCGGGAGACGGCAACGGCAGGTGAGTCTCTGCAATATATAGCATTACGATCGTCATTGCATCGGGCGCTTCCCGAAGTCTGCCCGCCGCGCCGGGAAATGTGGCTGCCGAGGGACTCACGCCACCTCCTTCACTAGGGATAGCACCAACGCCGTGGCGGGGTGATCGTCCTTGACCCTGCCGCATCGCCTGACTAGCATGTAGACGCTGGATACATCAGCGGGGGCATTGCAGGAATCGCGCGGCGAGCGGCGTGGGGAACGTCATGGCCGCTGCGATCGTTCGCCCTTTGATATGACGATCATCATTGCATGACAGACAATGGAGACAACGCGCATGAAACCACAGCAATCCAGCTCGCCGGGGACGGTTGACGTCCAGGCGTTCATCGACAGCCAGAGATTCTCTCCCTACCAATGGATGATTCTTATCGTCTGCTTCCTGGTGGTGGTGGCGGATGGCTTCGACACCGCCGCGATCGGCTATGTGGCGCCGTCGCTGACCAGGGAGTGGGGCGTTTCAAAGCTGGCGATGGGCAATGTGCTGAGCGCTTCGCTGGTTGGGCTTGCGCTTGGCGCGCTGATCGCCGGGCCCTTTGCCGACCGGTTCGGGCGCAAGCCCGTGCTGGGCGTATCGGTGGCGGTCTTCGGCCTGTTCAGCCTGGCCACCGCGACGGCGGCTTCCGCGGTCGAGCTGTCCGGCTGGCGCTTCCTGACGGGCATGGGGCTGGGCGCAGCCATTCCCAACGCGACGACACTGCTGGCCGAATATGCGCCCGCCAGGCGCCGCGCATTCCTGGTGAACAGCATGTTTTGCGGGTTCACGCTGGGTGCTGCGGGCGGCGGCTTCCTTGCCGCGGTGATGATTCCGGAATTCGGCTGGCGCAGCGTCTTTGTCGTTGGCGGCGTGGTGCCGCTGGTCCTTGCCGTCATGGTGCTGGCGTTGCCGGAATCGATCCGGTTCATGGTGCTGCGCGACTGGCCGGCGCAGCGCATCGGTTCGGTGTTGCGGCGCATCGCAGGTTCCGCGCAATTCCAGGCATCGCGCTTCACCTTGCCGGATGACCACGCCGACAAGCTGCGCTCGCCGCTCGGGCTGATCCTGTCGCAGAAATACCGGATGGGCACCTTCATGCTCTGGACGACCTATTTCATGGGCGTGCTGGTCTTCTACCTGGTGACGAGCTGGATGCCGACGCTGGTCAACGAAACCGGCGCGACCCCGGCCGAGGCGGCGCTGATCGCGGCACTGTTTCCGCTGGGTGGCACGCTGGGCGCCATGGCATGTGGCTGGCTGATGGACCGCATCGATCCGCACCGCGTGATCGGTGTGGCCTATTTTTTTGCCGGCGTGTTTACGCTGGCAATGGGCCACGCCAGCAGTGGCTCATACCTGACGATGCTGACGCCGGTCGCCGGGCTGTTCATGGGGGCGGGCCTGGTTTCGATGCCGGCGCTGGCCGCCTCGTTCTATCCAACGCAGGGCCGCGCCTGCGGCGTCGGCTGGATGCTCGGCATCGGGCGCTTTGGCGGCATCCTCGGCGCCGTTGCCGGCGGCACGCTGTTGCAGCTGGGCCTGGGCATGAGCGCGATCCTGAGCATCCTGGCCGTGCCATCCGTGCTCGCGGCCATCGCCGTCGCGGCCAAGGGCATGGCGGCGGACGCGAAGCCATCGCAGCAGGCGGCTGTTGCCAACGAGGCATGACCCATCTGTTGGCCCCCGGGTATTGATCCAGGCATGACAGACATGGGCCTGCCCCGCTTGCCCGGGGGCGGCGGGCGCGGGCTCCCGGCCCTGCGGCCGCGCCATGACGGTCGCGGCCGCCCGGGTCATGCGGTGCTCGCGGGAGTGCCCGCGCCACCGTCGTCAGTATCCGCGCGATGCAGCGCGATCGCAGGCTTGCCGGGATCCCTCTCGCTGGCATCGGCAGGCACCCTGATCCGGTACCAGATGGCATACATCGCCGGCAGGAACACCAGCGTCAGCGCCGTGCCGGCAAAGGTGCCGCCGATCAGCGTGTAGGCCAGCGTTCCCCAGAACACCGACTGGGTCAGCGGAATGAAGGCCAGGATTGCGGCCAGCGCGGTCAAAAGCACCGGACGGGTACGCTGCACCGTCGCTTCGACGACCGCGTCGAACGGCGCCATGCCCGCCTGCTTGTTCTGGTGGATCTGTCCGATCAGGATCAGCGTGTTGCGCATCAGGATGCCGGACAGCGCGATCAGCCCCACCAGGGCGTTGATCCCGAACGGCTGCCGGAACAGCAGCAAGGTCGGCACGACGCCGATCAGTCCGAGCGGGCTGGTGGCAAGCACCATGACCATGGCGGAGATCGAACGCACCTGCAGGATGATGATCAGCAAGGTCAGGGCCAGCATGATGGGGAACAGCGGCAGCAACGCCTTGGTGGCCTTGTCGGATTCCTCGATGGCGCCTGCCTGCTCGATCCGGTAGCCTGCCGGCAGCTTTGCGAGGATCGGCTCCAGTTGCTGCCGGATCGACGCGGACACATCGGGCGGCTGCAATCCCTCGGCGATATCGCCGCGTACCGTGATCGTCGGCGTACGGTCGCGGCGGCGCAGGATCGGATCTTCCATGCGCACGTCGACGGTGCCAACCTGGGACAGCGGAATGCGCTGTCCTGCCGCGCCGGTCAGCGTGAAGCCGGAGATCTTCGCCGGATCCAGGCGTATGTCTCCCGCGGCGCGCGCCAGCACCTGCACCGAGCGGATGTCCTCGCGCACTTCAGTGACCGGCAAGCCGTTGAGGAGAAGCTGCAATTGCTGCGCGACGCCGCTGGAAGTCAGGCCTACGGCCTGCAAGCGATCCTGCTGCAGCGTGAAGTGCAAGGCCGGCGCACGCGATCCCCAGTCGGTATTGACGGTTCTCATCTGCGGACTGTTCTCCATCACGCGGCGCACGTCCGCCGCAATCGCACGCAGCTTGTCCGGATCCGGCCCTGCGACGCGGAATGCCACCGGGAAGGGCGAGTAAGGGCCGAATACCAACTGGCTGACGCGCACGCGCGCCTCGGGGGCCAGCCCGTCGGCAATGGCCTGGCGCAGGCGGGCCTTCAGCGCTTCGCGTTCGGCCTGGCTGTCGGTCCGCACCACGAGCTTTGCAAAGGAGGGATCCGGCAGTTCCGGCGACATGGCGAGATAGAAGCGGGGCGCGCCCTGGCCCACGTAGGCCGTCACGATCTTCGCCTCCGGCTGGCGGGCGAGCCAGGCTTCCACCTTGGCCGTGGCCGCGCTGGTCCGGGCAATCGCGCTGCCATAGGGCATCTGTACTTCGACCAGCACCTCGGGGCGGTCGGAGGTCGGGAAGAACTGTTTCTTCACGATGTCCATGCCCAGCACCGACACTACGAAGCCGCCCACCACCACCGCGGCCACGATCCACTTGCGCCGGATGACGCGCCCCAGCAGGCGCCGGAAACGGTTGTAGTTCGGCGTGCCATAGATGGCATCGTGGCCGCCTTCGGCCTTGCCGATCTCGGGCAGCAGCTTGACGCCCAGGTAGGGCGTAAAGGCGACGGCGACGATCCAGGACACGACCAGGGCAATGCCCACGATCCAGAACATGTTGCTGGTGTATTCGCCGGCCGTGGAGCGCGCAAAGCCGTTGGGCATGAAGCCCACCGCCGTGACCAGCGTGCCGGACAGCATCGGCGCGGCGGTGTGGCTCCAGGCATAGGCGGAGGCGGCAATGCGGCTGTAGCCTTCCTCCATCTTGACCACCATCATCTCGATCGCGATGATGGCGTCGTCCACCAGCAGGCCCAGCGCCAGGATCAGCGCGCCCAGGGTAATGCGGTCGAAGTTCTTGCCCGTGGCCGCCATGACGACGAACACCGCGGCCAGCGTCAGCGGCACGGCGGCCGCCACGACGATGCCGACGCGCCAGCCCATGCTCGCGAAGCACACTACCAGCACCACCAGCAGCGCGACGAAGAACTTGACCATGAACTCGTCGACCGATGCGCTGATGTTGACGGACTGGTCGGTCACCTTGGCCAGGCTCATGCCCAGCGGCAAGGCTTCATTGATCGCCGACACTTCCGCATCCAGCGCCTTGCCGAGGTCCAGGCCGTTCCAGCCGTCGCGCATCACGACGCCCAGCAGCAGCGCGGGTTCGCCGTTGTTGCGGACGAGGAAGGTCGCCGGGTCCTCATAGCCGCGTTCCACCGTGGCGACATCCGAAAGCTTGAGGGTGCGGCCCTGCGCCACCACCGGCGTGTCGCGGATCTTCTGCAGCTTGTCGAAGGCGCCGTCGAGGCGGATGAAGACCTGCGGACCCGCGGTGTCGATCGACCCGGCGGGGGTAAGCGCGTTCTGGCTGTTCAGCGCCGCGAAGATGTCCTGCGGCGAGATGCCCAGCGTGGCCAGGCGGTCATGGGAAAAGCTGACGAAGATGCGCTCGGACTGTTCGCCGATGATGTTCACCTTCTTCACGCCCGCGACGTGCAGCAGGCGCTGGCGCAAGGCTTCGGCGTCGCGCACCAGGGCCCGCTGCGGTTCGCCCTTTGCCTTCAATGCGAACAGCGCGAAGGTCACGTCCGAATATTCGTCGTTGACGAGCGGGCCGATCACGCCGGCAGGCAGCGCGGCGGACTCATCCCGGATTTTCTTGCGCGCCTGGTAAAACTCTTCCTGGACCTCCGCTGGCGGGGTGCTGTCGAGCAGCGTTACGGTGGTGAACGCCAGGCCGGGCCGCGTGTAGGTCTCCGTGCGGTCGTACCAGCGCAATTCCTGCATGCGCTTTTCCAGCCGTTCGGCCACCTGGTCCTGCATCTCCTGCGCCGTCGCTCCCGGCCACGCCGTGATGACGGTCATGGTCTTCACCGTGAAGGCGGGATCTTCCGCGCGGCCGAGCTGGAAAAAGGCGATGACGCCTGCCACGGACACCAGGATGATCAGGAACAGCGTGACCGATCGCTCGCGCACCGCGAGCGCAGAAAGGTTGAAACCACTCATTGCTGCGCTCCCTCGCCCGAAGCCTGCGTGGCGCGGGGCCCGATTGCCGCGATCCGTACCTGCTCGCCCTCGCGCAGCAGGTGGGCACCCAGCGCAATGATCCGGTCGCCGGCCCGGAGGTCGCCCGCCACGCGCGCGGCATCGTCGTCCAGGCTGCGTACCTTGACCGGGCGCCAGCTGACGCGATTGGACTTTCCGTTCAGCACCCACACGCCCGGGCCCTTGCCCGGATCGAAGATCGCGCCGATCGGTACCTGCAGGTCGGCCTGCGTCGCAGCGCGGCGGACTTCCGGGATCCGGAGGATCACGGTCGCTCCGAGCGGGGCTTCGGCCAGCGCGCCTTCGAGCACGTACCTCGCTTCGTAGGTGCGGGTTTGCCGGTCCGCCGCGCTGGAAAGCTGCCGCAGCCTTGCCGGCACCGTCAGCGTGTCATTGCCGTAGAGGGTCGCCTCGCCGACCGAGCCCACCGGCGGCAGCAGGGTTTCCGGGAGGTGGACGACGGCCTCGCGCCGCCCCGCATGCGCCACGCGCACCACCACCTGGCCGGCATTGACGACCTGCCCGGCATCGGCCAGCGTTTCCACGACAACGCCGTCGGCGTCAGCGGCCAGGACCGCGTAGCCGGTGGCATTCCTTGCCACGTCGGCCTGGGCTTCCGCTGCCTTGAGCTGGGCCCTGGCCGATTCCGCCGCGGCCCTGATCTGGTCGTAGGCCGAGGCCGATACCGCGCCGGTCCCGACCAGGTCGCGATAGCGGGCTTCGTCCTCCGCCGTTTGCCTGGCCCGTGCGCGCGCGGCAACTACCGTCTCCTGCTGCGCGTGCGCTGCCAGCTTCAGGTCGTTCGGGTCGATGCGCATCAGCGGCTGGCCGCGCTTGACGGCCTGACCCGTATCGACAAGCCGCTCCAGGACTTTGCCGGAGACTCGAAAGCCCAGGTCGCCCTGGACCCGCGCGGCAACGGTCCCGGTGAAAGAACGCGTCGCGGCGGCCGGGTCCTGGACGACTCCGACCCGGACCAGCGGGGGCTGGACGCGGGGATCGGGCGCCGGCGGCCCGCCGCAAGCAGCTAGAACAAGTGGCAACACGCACGCGGCGGCGGATGAAGCGATTCGGCGCTGAAGCATAAGGTCCTCTCTACGCGAGACTGGACCTGAATTATTGTCCGTGTGACCATTTTAGTCAATGGTCACAAAGCGGTCGCAATGAGGGAGCGGCGACGACGCCGCTTGGGGAGTTTTTTTTACGCCACTTACGGAGCCAGGCTGCGCAGTATCAGGCTGGAAAGCTGCGCGTGAGCCTCTGCGGCAACGTCGAGGTTGTGCTGCAGCAGCAGCGGATCGATGTAGGGACGCATGACGAGGTAGATGCCGTTGACGGTCTCGTCCAGCGGTGTCTTGCGCTCGAACTCCCCGGATTTCCGCCCCTCCAGGATGATCCGCATCACGAGAGCCCGGATGTGGTCCTCATAGGCGAGAACCGGCTGCCACCGCTCCTGCGCGGCCGCCGCGGCAATCGCGTAGAGCTTGCGGTCCTGGAAGAACAGGCGCACGCCGGCATCGACCAGCGTCTTGAACAGCCGCCGCAAGCATTCCGACGCTGTCGGCACGGCAGCAAGGGTCTCGTCGACCTCGGTGGTGATCGCGCCCAGGCAGTTGGCGCAGATCACTTCACCGATCGCCTGCTTGGAACCGAAGAACTTGTAGATGTATGCCTTGGAGAACCCGATCGCCTTGGCGAGGTCGGAAACCGTCGTCTTCTCGTAGCCATAGAGGCTGAAGTGCTCGGTAGCCGCCTCAAGGATCTGGGAGCGGACATTGTGGTCTGCGGGGCCGCGGGAAGGCAGGGCAGAGGGTGTGGTTTCGGTCATTCGGTCAGCTTACCGTGGCAGATGATCATTGACAACCAGTGACCATTTTATAATATAGTCACACCTCCGATCGTTTCCGAGTACTCAACCTCCATGCTTTTTCCTCGCTCTCTAACCCTGCTGCTGAGTGCCGGCGTCATGGCGGGTTGCGCTGTCGGCCCTGACTATAGAAAGCCGGACGTGCCGGTTTCGGAACGCTACCTGGGAAAGCCCGGCGTCGAACAGAGGCAGGCCTCGCCGCCGGCCGAGCTGACGACGTGGTGGGAAGGTTTCGGCGACCCCGTGCTGACCCGCCTGGTGTCGCTGGCGTTAGCGCAGAACCTGGACCTGGCGCAGGCGTCGGCGCGCGTCGCCCAGGCACGCGCGGGACTCGGCACGGCCACTGCGGCCTTGCTGCCGTCCGGCAGCGTCAGCGCGCAGGCGGGGCGGAGCTACCAGTCGGTCGAGACGCCGCTTGGCAAGCTGCTGAATGCCACGCCGGGCTTTGACAGGTATGGCAACCTCTACGAGGCAAACCTCGGCGCCGGCTGGGAACTGGACGTCTTCGGCGGACTGCGCCGCGGGCGCGAAGCCGCGCTGGCGGAGTACCAGGCCTCGACCGCGGGCGCGGCCGCGACGCGCCTCGCGGTGGCCGCGCAGACGGCGGATCTCTACATCACTGTGCGTGGATTGCAGACCCGTCTCGGCATCGCCAGGCGGCAAATGGAGACCCAGCAGAAATTGCTCTCCACGGTTGGGCTGCTGTTCGGCAAGGGCCTTGCCGCCGGGCTGGAAGTCCGGCAGGCCGAAGGCGCGCTGGCCCAGGTCAGCGCCACCGTGCCGGTGCTGGAAACAGGGCTCGATGCGGCGTTGAACGCGCTCGACGTGATGCTGGGTGTTCCGCCGGGCACGTACCGCGCCGAACTCGGCGGTGCCGGAACGATTCCCGCAGCGCCGCAGCTCGCCGGTACGGGTTCGCCGGCGGACCTGCTGCGACGCAGGCCGGACCTCATTGTCGCGGAGCGCCGGCTGGCGGCGGCCAACGCTCGCATCGGTGTCGCCATTGCCGAGTACTACCCCAGGTTCTCGCTCAGCGCCCTGTTGGGCAGCGCCACGACCGTGGCCGGCGGCAACCTGTTTTCCGCGGGCGCGAGCCAGGCGGCGGGCGTGCTGGGCTTGCGCTGGCGCCTGTTCGATTTCGGCCGCATCAACGCCCAGATCGACCTGGCCCGCGGCCAGGAGGCGGAAGCGCTGGCGGCATACCGGCAGGCCGTGCTGCGTGCGACCGAAGATGTCGAAAATGCCTTCTCCGCCCTGGTCAGGCGTGAAGACCAGGCCGGCACGCTGGCGCAGGGCGAAGCCTCGCTGACGCAGGCGCGAAACGCCTCGCTTGCCGCCTACCAGAAGGGTGTCGTACGCCTGATCGAAGTGCTGCTAGCCGACGAGAGCCTGCTGCGGACGTCCGATGCCAGGGCGCAGGCGCAGACCGAATCCGCCCGCGCCGCCGTGGCGGCATTCAAGGCGCTGGGCGGCGGTTGGGAGCCGGCAACCGCCTTGTAAGGCATAACTGCAGCACGGATTCCGGCAAGCAGGCAACGCCTGGGATTCCTGAATTAACAACATAATAAAAAGCCCCGGCGAAATCATTAATACGGCCGCTAGTGAGAAGCCGGACTCGCGCCCTCAGTTTCACGCAACTTTTGCAAGGACCTGGTCAGCCTGGCGCCATGCCCGCTGTCCGCGGCCAGCAGCAGCGTTTCGATGCTCGACTCGAGGTCTGCCAGTTCAGTAGCTCCCGGCCTGGCGGCCTTCATCTCCTGAAACTCCTTGCAGATCCGCTTGGCCAGTTTGTGGACAAACTCGGGGTCAAGATCACCTTGCCCCACGGCATGCCTGATGTGCTCGATTAATCTCGCCAGGCCTTCTGGCGTGGTCTCGCTCGCATATGATATTTCCTGTGTCATTGGCAACTCCATTGGGCAGGTCGGATTATTCTAGGACGAGGCTGCTGCGCAGGGATTGCATTTTTCGCGAACGCCAGAATCAGAATCGCGCCGATATGCGCGATACGCCAGCTAGAATCTGGAAAGAACTCTCTTCGGCACGGAATCATGAAACGCGAATCCAGCTTCATGCAGCACGGGTCGCCGGGTGCTCGGGGCGCGGGGCGCCCGGGCCCTCTGGTGGATGAGGAGAGCTTGCCCAATGGCAATGAGTTCTATATCAACCGCGAACTCAGCCAGCTGGAATTTTTCAGCCGCGTCCTGCAGCAGGCGGCCGATCCCGCCATTCCGCTGCTCGAGCGCCTGCGTGCGCTGTGCACCTTCAGCAGCAACCTGGATGAGTTCTACGAAATCCGCGTGGCGGGCCTGAAGGAACAGTGCGCGCTTCAGTCGCCGGTAGTCGGCCCCGACGGGCTTACGCCGCAGGTCGTCTATGCCGCGGTCAACCAGCGGGTGCGTGAATTGGTCGATCAGCAGTATCGCCTATTCAATGACGTGTTGATCCCAGCCATGGCAGAGCAGCAGATCTGCTTTTTGCGACGGCCATCGTGGAACGCCGTGCAGCAGGCCTGGATTCGCGATTTCTTCTTCGCCGAGCTGATGCCGGTCCTGACACCCATCGGGCTGGATCCCGCGCATCCGTTCCCGCGCATTCTCAACAAGAGCCTGAACTTCGCGGTTGAGCTGGAGGGCAAGGATGCGTTCGGCCGCAACTCCGGCAATGCGATCGTGCAGGCGCCACGGGCGCTGCCACGTGTCATCGCACTGCCCGCTGACGTTTCGGGGTGCGAGCATGGCTTCGTCTTTCTCTCGTCCATCCTTCACGCCCATGTCGGCGAGCTTTTCAGCGGTATGTCGATACGGGGCTGCTATCAGTTCCGTGTGACCCGGAACAGCGAATTGTTCGTGGACGAGGAAGAAGTCAAGAACCTGCGCGAGGCGCTGCAAGGCGAACTGCCGCACCGCCATCTTGGCGACGCGGTCCGGCTGGAAGTCGCGGACAACTGCACCCCGGCAATGACGACATTCCTGCAGGAACAGTTCGGGCTGGCGCCGGGCGAAGTATTTTCGGTCAACGGGCCGGTCAACCTGGTTCGCCTGATGCAGGTGCCGGACCAGGTCGACAGGCCGGAGCTGAAATACACGCCTTTCCGGCCCGGCGTGCCGAAGATATTGAGGGAGCATGCCGACGTCTTCCGCGCCATGCGCGACGGCGACATCCTGCTGCACCATCCGTTCCAGTCATTTGCACCGGTCGTCGATTTCGTCAGGCAGTCGGCACAGGATCCCGATGTCGTGGCGATCAGCCACACCGTGTATCGCGCCGGGCACGACTCGGTCCTGTTGTCGGCACTCATCGAGGCTGCGCGCAACGGCAAGGAAGTCACCGCCGTGGTGGAATTGCTGGCCCGCTTCGACGAGGAGGCGAATATCGGCTGGGCGGCGCAACTGGAGGCAGTCGGCGCGCATGTTGTCTATGGCGTCGTCGGTTTCAAGGCGCACGCCAAGATGGTCATGGTGTTGCGCCGGGAGGGGGGGAAGCTCAGGCGCTATGTCCATCTCGGCACGGGAAACTATCACCTCGAGACCTCGCGCGCTTATACGGATTTTGGATTGCTGACCTGCAACGAAGCGCTGACGCAGGACGTGGCACAAGTCTTCAGCCAGCTGACCGGGCGCGGGCAGACGCACAGCATGACCCATATCTGGCAATCGCCGTTTACCATGAAGAAGCAGTTGCTGGCGGCGATCCGATGCGAAGCCGAGCACGCCAAGGCCGGGCGCAAGGGAAGGATTATCGCCAAGATGAATGCACTGCTGGAGCCGGAACTGATCCAGGCGCTATACGATGCCTCGCGTGAAGGCGTGCGTATCGACCTGATCGTCAGGGGCGCCTGCGCACTGCGGCCGGGCGTTGCCGGCCTGTCGGAGCACATCGCAGTGAAATCGGTCATGGGCCGGTTTCTCGAGCACTCGCGCATCTTCTACTTTCACGACGGCGGGGCGGAGAAGGTCATGCTGTCCAGCGGCGAATGGATGGAACGAAGCCTGTCCCGGCGGATCGAGATCTGTTTTCCCATTCTGGATCCCCGGCTGAAGGGGAGGGTCATTGCCGAAGGGCTGAAGCCGTACCTTTCCGACCGGCGCGACACGTGGGTGATGACGCCTGGCGGGACCTATGAACGTCAGCTTGCACAGGACGGCGAGGCAGCGCAGAACATGTTGCTGTCGGCGCTGACCTGAGTGCCCCTTCGACGGTTCGACGAACAGGGCGGGGTGAAATGGGGCGTCCCGCGCGCTTCAGGCCCCACCCAGCAGGTCGTGCGCATCGACGATCGCATAGGCGATCTCCGGATGCTGCTCCATGCTGCGCCGGATGGCCGCGGGAATGGACTGGCGGATCTTGCGGCACAGGCCCGGCTGTTCCTGCACCTGGATATTGATGCCGCGCACCGTCTTCACGCCGCGCGCGCTGGGCGTGATGGTCAGCACGATATTCAGCTGGGCCTGCATCAGGCCCTCCATGCGGCGCAGTTCGGCCAGGCTGGTCAGATTCTCGAGCCGCTCGACCAGGCGCTTTTCCTCGGCGCGGGTGAGCCGCAGCACGCGCAGGTCGGCGCCGGGATCACTCAACAGCGCTTCGCGCCCGCAGATGCAGGCGCCCGGCGGGCACTCCGTGCGAAGGGGGAACGACGCGTTCATGGGGGCGCGGCGGTGGCTCCGCCGGATTCCGGGGCGATGGCCAGATATGTTAAATCAGGTTGCCCGCCTGCGGCGCTCGAACCGTTGCGTTGCCCTCGGATGCGGCAAGAGACGCCGGCACTGCTGCAAGAATCGGTGGCAGGTTCTGCGGCAAAGGCCAATCCGTTCTATGCTCGCGGCAGGTTGCCAGGACAGCCTGCCGACCCCCGGCAATCACTACAACCGCGACCACACACGCCACACCAGGAGACCCCATGGCACTTTCGATGTACGACGTATCGATCCCGCCGTTTATCCGCGCCCTCGGCAACCTTGCCGCGATCCTCGACAAGGGCGCCGCGCACGCGCAGGCGCAGGGCATGGATCCGGCCGACTTGATCCAGACCCGGCTGATCGCCGACATGGATCCGCTGTCGGCGCAGGTCCAGCGCGCCAGCGACGCCGCCAAGGGCGCCGCGGCGCGGCTGGCGGGGATCGAGGTGCCATCGTTCGCCGACACCGAAACCTCGTTCCCCGAGCTGCAGGACCGCATCGCGCGCACCATCGTGTTCCTGGAGCAGATCACGCCGGCGCAGCTCGAGGGCAGCGAACAGCGCGTGATCGAACTGAAATTGCGGCAAGGGCCGGTGACGTTCGACGGCAAGTCGTACCTGCTGGGGTTTGCGCTGCCCAACTTCTATTTCCACGTGACCACGGGCTACGACATCCTGCGCCACAAGGGTGTGCAGATCGGCAAGCGCGACTACCTCGGGCTCAAGTAAGGTGCGGCCGGCGGGCGACGCGCGCGTCACGCCGGCCCTAGGCAAAAACCCTTAGCCCTCTGGTATACTCAGATGTTGTCCGAGCCGTGTCCGGAGCGGCCGGACGCAGCCTGCGACAGGCCACGGGGCGGATTCGACCCCTGCGCCGGAACCCGGTGCTTCCCGCCCGCGCTGCCAGCGATAGCCACGATCGTGCGCCCGCCCTGGACGGCATCGGTCCCGCCGATCGATCCGCCAAGACTGGCCCCTGGCCGAGCCCAACCATACCAATACACCCGGCCAGCCCGAAGGCTGCCGATATTCCGCTGCCATAATCCGTTTACGGTCCCAGAGAGACCTCACGCATGACTTACGCCGTCAAGGAAATCTTCTATACGCTGCAGGGCGAGGGCGCCAACGCCGGCCGCGCCGCGGTGTTCTGCCGCTTTGCCGGCTGCAACCTGTGGAGCGGCCGCGAAGAGGATCGCGCCAGCGCGGTATGCCAGTTCTGCGACACCGATTTCGTCGGCACCGATGGCACCCGCGGCGGCAAGTACCGCACCGCCGGGGAGCTGGCCGCGGTGGTCGCCTCGGAATGGCCGCAGGGCGCTGGTGGCAGGCCGCTGGGCAAGCCGCTGGTGGTGTGCACCGGGGGCGAGCCGCTGCTGCAGCTCGACGCGCCGCTGATCGATGCGCTGCATGAGCATGGCTTCGAGATCGCGATCGAGACCAACGGCACCATCGCCGTGCCGCCCGGCATCGACTGGGTTTGCGTGAGTCCCAAGATGGGTTCCGAGCTGGTGGTCAGGGGCGGCGACGAGCTCAAGGTCGTGATCCCGCAGGCGGGCCAGGACTTTGCCGCATACGAGCAGCTTGATTTCGAGCATTTCCTGGTGCAGCCCATGGACGGCCCGCTGCAGCGCGAAAATACGGCCGCCGCGGTGGACTTCTGCCAGCGCCATCCGCGCTGGCGGCTGTCGTTGCAGACCCACAAGCTGCTGGGCATTCGTTGAGCGCGGCTCCGGGGTTTTGCCCCGGGTTTTGCTCAACGCTGGGCAAACGTACACAATAGAGGCTTCGGGCGCACGCGCGGCGCCCGTCCAACGCAGGCGGCCTGGACCACGGAAAGGGCGCCGCTACACATGAGCAAACAAGTTTCCATTACCCGCCGGCTGGAATTCGACTCCGGCCACCGCATCCCGAACCACGGCGGCCAGTGCCGCAATATCCACGGCCACCGCTACCGGCTGGACCTGACGCTGTCGGGCGAGGTGCTGCATCGCGAAGGTGCCTCGGATGACGGCATGATCCTGGACTTCGGCGATATCAAGGCGCTCGCCAACGAGCACCTGGTCAACAAGTGGGACCACGCCTTCCTGATCTACCGCGGCGACACCGCGCTGCTGAACTTCCTGCAATCGATGGAAGGGCACAAGACAGTGGTGCTGGATGCCATCCCCACCGTCGAGAACCTGGCCCAGGTCGCCTTCGATATCCTGGCGCCGGTGTTCAAGGATTGCTTCGGCCACCACCTGCAGTTGACCAGGTTGGTGCTGTTCGAAACCCCCAATTGCTGGGCCGAAGTCAGCGCCCCGGCAGTGCTGCCGGCGCAAGACTGATCCTGCCGATGCCAGAGACGCCGCCGCTGCCGCCGATGCCACTGAGGGCCCCGCGCGCGCTGCCGGACGATCCGGCCGAGGCTGCCGCGCGCGATGCCCGCTACATGCGCGCCGCGCTGGAGGAGGCGCGCCTGGCCGAGGCCGTCGGCGAAGTGCCGGTCGGCGCGGTGGTGGTCTGGAACGACACCATCATCGCGCGCGGCCACAACCTGCCGATCCGCTCGGTCGATCCTTCCGCGCATGCCGAAATGCAGGCGCTGCGCGCCGCCGCGCAGGTGATCGGCAACTACCGCATGCCCGAGTGCGAGCTATACGTGACGCTGGAACCGTGCGCGATGTGCAGCGGCGCGATCCTGCATGCGCGGCTGCGCCACGTGGTATTCGGCGCCACGGATCCGAAGACCGGTGCCGCCGGCAGCGTGCTCAACCTGTTCGAGCACGCGCAGCTCAACCACCAGACCACCATCACCGGCGGCGTGCTGGCCGACACCTGCGGGCGGATGCTGAAGGATTTCTTCGGGGCCAGGCGCCGCGCACAGAGGGCTGCCCGCGGTGTTGCCGGCGGTGTCGGCGCCGATGTCGAGGCAGGCAGCGAGGCCGGAACCGACGCAGCCTGCGCCTGTCCGACCCGTCCCGAACCGAATACACAGAACAAAGCCAACGACGCATGAGCACGCCGAACAGCAGGCCGCCGCATACCGAAGTCCGACTGATTGCCTCGTCCGGCTATCCGCACGACGTCGCCGTTGCCGCGCGCGGCGTTGCCTGGCTCAAGCAGCACGGCTACCACACCACCAACCCCGACGTGCTGGCCCGGCGCTACCTGCGCTTCGGCGGCACCGACGCGGAGCGGCTGGCCGACCTGCATGCCATCGGCACCGGCGCGCCGCATGAGCTGACGCTGGCGGTGCGCGGCGGCTACGGCATCGCCCGGCTGCTGGCGCAGGTGGACTTCGCGCGCATCGCCGAACAGGCGCGCGCCAGCGCCACGCCCATCGTCGGGCACAGCGACTTCACGGCGTTCCAGCTCGCTTACCTGGCCGCGGCCGGCGGCATCAGCTTTTCCGGACCGATGCTGCTGGCGGACTTTGGCGCGGACAGCGTCGATCCGTACATGTGGGAGCACTTCGAAGGCATCCTGCGCGATCCGGCCTACCGGGTCGACGTGGCGGCGCCGCAGGCCGGCGGGCAGCCGTTCAGCGGCGAAGTGTCCGGCACGCTGTGGGGCGGCAACCTGGCCATGCTGTGCAGCCTGCTCGGCACGCCCTTCATGCCGCGGGTCGAGGGCGGGGTGCTGTTCCTGGAAGACATCAACGAGCCGCCGTACCGGGTCGAACGCATGCTGCTCCAGTTGCAGCAGGCCGGCGTGCTCGACACCCAGCGCGCCATCGTGCTGGGCGACTTCTCCAACTATCGCGTCACCGACTACGACAACGGCTACGACATGGACGCCGTGGTGGCCTACCTGCGCGGCCAGCTGCCGATGCCGGTGCTGACCGGCCTGCCGTTCGGCCATTGCGCGCGCAAGCTGACGCTGCCGGTGGGCGCGCAGGTGCGGCTGGCCGCACGTGCCGACGGGTTTTCGATGGCGTTTTCCGGCTATCCGGTGCTGCCGCCGGTGGCCTGAGCGCTGCACGCGAAGCGCGGCCGCCACATGCAGGCCGCCAGGCGTTCATCGTCCCGCCTACGGATGCAAGGAACGCATCCGGATGGTAGAATATGCGGTTATTTCCTGACTTCCTGCCGGGTTCTCGCAAGAACCGGGCGCGGCCCCTGCCGCATCGCCAGCCATGGCTCCGGAATGCTCCGGACGGCGCGATGCCTGCCGGCAGGGCCGGCCCCTGAACGGCATGGGGTGCACCCCGGTGCAACAACCTGCGCAATGCGGCCAGTGCCGCGGCGCCACATTCTCCAGACAAGGTTCCAGACGTGCTTTCTACCGCAAACATCACCATGCAGTTCGGCCCCAAGCCGTTGTTCGAGAATATCTCGGTCAAGTTCGGCGAGGGGAACCGCTACGGCCTGATCGGCGCGAACGGCTGCGGCAAGTCCACCTTCATGAAGATCCTGGGCGGCGACCTCGAGCCGTCGTCGGGCAACGTCATGCTGGAGCCCGGCATCCGCCTGGGCAAGCTGCGCCAGGACCAGTTCGCCTATGAAGACATGCGCGTGCTGGACGTGGTGATGATGGGCCACACCGAGATGTGGGCCGCCGCGCAGGAGCGCGACGCCATCTACGCCAACCCGGAAGCGACCGACGAAGACTACATGAAGGCCGCCGAGCTGGAAGCCAAGTACGCCGAGTACGACGGCTACACCGCCGAGGCGCGCGCCGGCGAACTGCTGCTGGGCGTGGGCATCCCCACCGCGCAGCACCAGGGCCCGATGAGCGACGTCGCACCGGGCTGGAAGCTGCGCGTGCTGCTGGCGCAGGCACTGTTCTCGAACCCGGACGTGCTGCTGCTGGACGAACCGACCAACAACCTGGACATCAACACGATCCGCTGGCTGGAGACCGTGCTCAACGAGCGCAACTCCACCATGATCATCATCTCGCACGATCGCCACTTCCTGAACTCGGTCTGCACGCACATGGCCGACATGGACTACGGCACGCTCAAGGTCTACCCGGGCAACTACGACGACTACATGGAAGCGTCGATGCAGGCCCGCGAGCGCCAGATGGCCGCCAACGCGCGCGCCAAGGAGCGCATCTCCGAACTGCAGGACTTCGTGCGCCGCTTCTCGGCCAACAAGTCCAAGGCACGCCAGGCCACCTCGCGGGCCAAGCAGATCGAGAAGATCAAGGTCGAGGACATCAAGCCGTCGTCGCGCCAGAACCCGTTCATCCGCTTCGAGTTCGAGAAGAAGCTGCACAACCTGGCGGTCGAGGTGGAGAACGTCACCAAGAGCTACGACCGCAAGATCATCGACAGCCTGTCGATGGCGATCCAGGCCGGCGAGCGCGTGGCGATCATCGGCGAAAACGGTGCGGGCAAGACCACGCTGCTGCGCAGCCTGCTCAACGGCGCGGTGCAGACCGGCGTGCAGCGTGGCGTCGAGGTGGATCGCGGCTCGGTCAAGTGGGCCGAGAACGCCAATGTCGGCTACATGCCGCAGGACACGTACGAGGAATTCCCGGCGGATCGCGACGTGATGGACTGGATGAGCCAGTGGACGCAGGCCGGCGATGACGAAACCTCGCTGCGCGGCACGCTGGGCCGGCTGCTGTTCTCTGCCGACGACATCAAGAAGAACGTCAAGGTGCTGTCCGGCGGCGAGAAGGGCCGCATGATCTGGGGCAAGCTGATGCTGGGCCGCCATAACGTGCTGGCGCTGGACGAGCCGACCAACCACATGGACATGGAGTCGATCGAGTCGATGCAGATCGCGCTGGACAAGTTCCAGGGCACGCTGATCTTCGTGTCGCACGACCGCGAGTTCGTGAGCGGCCTGGCGACGCGCGTGATCGAAGTGCGCACCGACGGCACGCTGACCGACTACCTGGGCACGTATGACGAGTACCTGCAGTCGCAGGGGATCGACGGCTGAGTTTGCCTCATGCCGATGAAAAAGGGCCGCCTTCCGAGGCGGCCTTCTTGCTGTCTGGCGCGGGGATCGCCGCTTATCCGGCCACTGCCGGGAGGTCCTGTGCGATGGAGTCCAGCTCACGCAGGATCGCATGCGCCGTGATTTCGCCTTTGGCCCTGAGCAGCGCCGCGTGCAGCGGCTCGCGCAGGGTCAGCAGCGCGGGCAGGTCCTGCGCTTTTTCCACCTTTACCTGCAGCATGTAGCCGCGCAGGCCCAGGTGCTGGCCGATGACGTCGGTATAGAAGTGGTAGAGGCGCTGGAACGCGTCGATCTCGGCGGCAGAGTGCGTCGGCTGGGTCGTCTGTGCCGCGTCGGGCGTTGCTGCCGGCCCGTGCCGCATGGCGTACACCGAAAACAGGTTGGTATCCGCCGCCGCGGCCGAAGTGCGTGCCGGGGCATCCGGCGCCGCAGCCGCAGCCGCTAGCGCCGGTGCCGCCTCATGCACTGGCTCGACCAGCCCCTGGGCGGCCAGCATGTCGAGGGCATCGGGCCCGACCCCCATGCCTGCCACCTGCGCCAGCAGGTCCTGCCCGCGGCGCTCACCGTTGACCATCAGCAGCAGCGCGCGCAGCTTGTGGTCCAGCTTGCGCGCGCGCGTCCTGATCTCGTCCTGTCCCGCATCCGTCTTGCGGTAGATCGGATCGACCATGTGTCTCGCTCCCTTGTTATGCCGGCCGTCCGTGCGAGCATCCCGTATCCGGGTGCGGCCGATTATCGCCATTTGAAGAGACGCGCCCGGCGCGGGGGCTGCCAGGGCTGGAAACATAGTCTCCAAACCGCTCTACAATGTGCGTGCACCATAAAAGTAACAAAAAATTGCGGTTGCTCATCCGTCAAACTCAGCACCAACCGAGAACTGTGGCCATGCAACAACGAGACAAACTGTTTATCAACGGCAAGTGGGTCGTGCCCCACGGTACCGGCACCATCGACGTCATTCATTCCAGCACCGAAGCGGTGATGGGGACCATTCCCGAAGGCTCGCCGCGCGACGCGGAAGACGCCATCCAGGCCGCGCGCGCTGCCTTTGACGGCTGGGCGTCGACGCCCGCGTCGGTGCGCGCCGGCTATATCGCCAAAATCGCCGAAGGGCTGAAGGCGCGCAGCGAAGAACTGGCCCAGATGATCGCCGGCGAAGTCGGCATGCCGATCAAGCTGGCGCGCGCGATCCAGGTGGGCGGCCCGGTCTACAACTGGGGGCAGGCCGCCAAGCTGCTCGATACCTTCCCCTTCGAGGAAGAAGTCGGCAATTCGCTGGTGGTGCGCGAGCCGGTGGGCGTGGTGGCGGCGATCACGCCGTGGAACTACCCGCTCAACCAGATCACGCTGAAGGTTGCGCCGGCGCTGGCCGCGGGCTGCACGGTGGTGCTCAAGCCGTCGGAAGTGGCGCCGCTGAACGCCTTCGTGCTGGCCGAGGTGATCGAGGCCGCGGGCCTGCCGCCGGGTGTGTTCAACCTGGTGACGGGGTTTGGCCCGGTGGTGGGCGAGGTGCTGGCGAGCCATCCGGAGGTCGACATGGTGTCGTTCACCGGTTCGACCCGCGCCGGCAAGCGCGTGTCGGAGCTGGCGTCGCAGACGGTCAAGCGCGTTGCGCTGGAGCTGGGCGGCAAGTCTGCCTCGGTGGTGCTGGACGATGCCGACCTGCCGGCGGCGGTCAAGGGCACGATCAGCGCCTGCTTCCTCAACTCCGGCCAGACCTGCTCGGCGCATACCCGCATGCTGGTACCGCGCGCCCGCTACGACGAAGTGAAAGCGATCGCGCAGAAGGTGGTGGCCGGCTTTACCGTGGGCGATCCGCTGCAGGAAACCACCAGGCTCGGACCGCTGATTTCCGCCGTGCAGAAGGAGCGCGTCACCGGCTATATCCGCCGCGGGCTGGAAGAGGGCGCCGAACTGGTGGCCGGCGGCCCCGAGGCGCCGGAAGGGCTGGACCAGGGCTTCTTCGTCAAGCCGACCGTGCTCGGCAATGTCGAGCCGCGTGCCACCGTGGCGCAGGAGGAGATCTTCGGGCCGGTGCTGACGATCATCTGCTACGACACCGAGGAAGACGCGGTCCGCATTGCCAACGACAGCATCTATGGGCTGGGCGGCGGCGTCTGGTCCGGCGACGAGGCGCGTGCGATCCGCGTGGCGCGGCGCATCCGCACCGGCCAGGTCGACATCAACGGCGGGCCGTTCAACATGGCCGCTCCGTTCGGCGGCTACAAGCAGTCCGGCAACGGGCGCGAAGCCGGCAAGTACGGGCTGGAGGAATTCCTCGAATACAAGGCCCTGCAGTTGAGGAAGCCGGCCTGAGGCCTGCGCGACATGGGAAAATGCCCGGCCGGTCCGGGCATTTTTTGCATTGCCGCCGGGGGCACGCAACGATAACGATAAGAGGGGAGCAACGATGCGCTGGTTCGGTCGTCTGGCCAGGCTTGTGGGATGGCTGCTGGTGCTGGCGCTAGCCGGCACGGCGGGGGCCTTCATCTGGTATCGCCAGGCGGCCCAGCCGCCCGCATCCGGCACGGTCGCGCTGCCCGGCCTGCGTGGCCAGGTCACGGTGGTGCGCGATGGCAACGGCGTGCCGCAGATCCGTGCCGCCAGCAAGGCCGACGCATGGTTCGCGCTGGGCTATGTCCACGCGCAGGACCGGCTGTGGCAGATGCAGATGAACAAGCGCGTGGTGGCCGGCCGGCTCGCCGAGATCCTGGGGCCCTCCGCGCTCGATACCGACAGGTTCCTGCGCACGCTGGGCGTGAGGCGCAATGCCGAAGCGATCCTTGCGCAGGCCTCGCCGGAGACGCGGGCGGCACTGCAGGCGTACGCCGACGGCGTCAATGCGTGGATCGACCATCGGCAGGGACCGCTGCCGCCTGAATTCCTGTTGCTGCGCACGCAGCCGGAGCAATGGGAGCCGGCCGATACGCTCGGCTGGCAGACCATGATGGCCTGGGACCTGGGCGGCAACTGGAACCAGGAGACGCTGCGCATGCGACTGGCGCAGGTGCTGCCGGTGGCGCGCATCAGCGAACTGCTGGCGCCGTACCCGGACGAGCAGCCGGTGCGCACCATGGACTACGGCCACCTGTACAAGCAACTGGCGCCGCTGGCGAATGCCATGGCCAGCGTCGGCGACAAGGCGCCGCCGGGCTATGTCGAGGGCATGGGCTCGAACAACTGGGTGGTCTCCGGCGCGCACACGCAATCAGGCAAGCCGATGCTGGCCAACGATCCGCACCTCGGCTTGCAGGCGCCGGCGCTGTGGTACTTCGCCCGCATGACCGCCCCGGGGCTCGACGTGGCCGGGGCCACGCTGCCCGGCATTCCGGTGGTCGTGCTCGGGCACAACGACCGCATCGCCTGGGGCCTGACCAATACCGCGCCGGACGTGCAGGACCTGTTTATCGAACGGCTGCGCCCCGGCAGCGAAACCCAGTACCAGACGCCGGACGGCTGGGCCACCTTCGAGACCCGCACCGAGACCATCCGCGTCAAGGGCGCGCCCGACGTGACGCTGAAGGTCCGCAGCACGCGCCACGGGCCGGTCATCTCGGACGTGGCCGAGCCGCTGTCCGCCGCGGCCGGGCCGCTTGGCGCGCAATACGTGGTTGCGTTCCAGTGGACCGCGCTGCGTCCGGACGACCGCACCTTCCAGGCCGGCATGAAGATGAACGAGGCGCGCGACTGGGCCAGCTTCACCGCCGCGCTGCGCGACTTCCATTCTCCGCAGCAGAACATCGTCTACGCCGATGTCGACGGCAATATCGGCTTTTTCGCGCCGGGCCGGGTGCCGCTGCGCCGCGCCGACAACGACCTGAAGGGCCTGGCGCCCGCGCCGGGCTGGGATGCGCGCTATGACTGGGCCGGCTTTATCCCGTTCGAGTCGCTGCCGCAGCGCTACAACCCGGCGGAAGGCGTGATCGTGACCGCCAACCAGCGCATCGTGCCGCCGGACTACCCCTACTTCATCACCAGCGAATGGACGGTGCCGTACCGCCATGACCGCATCCAGGCGTTGCTGGCGGCCACGCCCAGGCACACCTTCGACACCTTCGCCACGATCCAGAAAGACGTGCTCTCGCTGGCCGTGCGCGACGCCTTGCCGCTGCTGCTGACCGCACCGGTCGGCAGCGATGCCGCCCGGCCGCAACGCGAGCGCGCGCTGCTCGAGGCGCTGCGCAAGTGGGACGGCACCATGGATGCCGATCGTGCCGAGCCGCTGGTGGTCACCGCCTGGCTGCGCGAGCTGTCGCGGCGGCTGTTCGAGGAAAAGGTCGGCGAGGCCATCTTTGTCCGGCTGTGGGACCAGCGCAACGTGCAGCAGCCGATGCTGAATATCCTGCGCGACCCCGGCAAGCTTGGCGCGTTCTGGTGCGACCGCCCGCATACGCGCCCCGTGGAAAGCTGCAACGACGCGATCGCCGATGCCTGGACCCAGGCCATGGCCGACCTGTCGCGCCGCTATGGCGACGACCCGACGCGCTGGCGCTGGGGCGAGGCGCATACGGCCCGTTCCGAGCACAAGCCGTTCGGCAAGGTCGCATACCTGTCGCCGCTGTTCAACCTGCGCGTGCCGACCGGCGGCGACACGTATACGGTCAACGTCGGCCGCCATAACCTGCGCGACGCGAAGGCGCCGTTCGAAAATACCCATGCCGCCAGCGTGCGGGCGCTGTACGACCTGGCCGACCTGCCGGGATCGCGCTTCATGGATTCGACGGGGCAGTCCGGCAACGCGTTGCTGCCGCGCTATCGCGACTGGACCGGCAAATGGGCGGCGGTGGAGTACGTGACCATGCCCCCGGCACCCGCGCAGGCCGAAGCCCTGACCCTGGTTCCGGCCGCGGCAAGATAGCGCAGCGTGGCGGCATGCCGCCGCAACAGCCGATATCCTGGCGTGGTTTTCTCGCGGCGGGGCCATTGGCGCTACCATGAGGACCCTTTCCGATCGGCAGGAGTCGCCCATGGCCACACGCACCACCCATGTGATCCAGCACCTCGCATTCGAGCATGCGGGCGTGATCGGCAATGCGCTGCGCGCGCGGGGTCATGCGCTGCGGGTATTCCAGGCGGGTGTCGACGACCTGCGCCCCATCGTCGATGACCCGGCCGACCTGCTGCTGATCCTGGGCGGCCCGATCGGCGTCTACGAAACCGATGCCTATCCGTGGCTGGAAGGCGAGATCGCGCTGATCCGCCAGCGGCTGGCCGCCGGCGGCAAGATGATCGGGGTCTGCCTGGGCGCGCAGCTGATCGCGCGAGCCGCCGGTGCGCGCGTGTATCCCGGCACGCGCGAGATCGGCTGGGCGCCGATCATGCCGACGCCGGCCGGACGGGATTCGGCGCTTGGCGAACTCGCCGCGGCCAACTGGGAAGTGCTGCACTGGCACGGCGATACCTTCGACCTGCCGCCAGGCGCCGAACTGCTGGCGTCGACGGCCGCGGTGACCAACCAGGCGTATGCCGTCGGCAACCAGGTGCTGGCGCTGCAATTCCATCCCGAAGTGCTGCCCGGCGACATCGAGGCCTGGCTGATCGGCCATACCGTCGAACTCGGCAAGGCCGGCATCGAGCCGCGCGCTATCCGGGCGCGCACGGCGGAAGTCGGCGCGGGCGTGGCGGCGGCAGGCGAACGCATGTTTGCCCGCTGGCTGGACCAGGCGGGGCTATGAGCAGTCGTTCCCGCGCAGGCGTATCAGCCCTGCCGGAAGCGGCGGGCCGTGCCTTCGCGGGTGATGCGCTCCCACACCACCTGCTTTTCCTCGTCGCTGAAGAACACCCAGTTGCTGACCTCGGCGGCGGTGCGCCCGCAGCCCTGGCAGATTTCGTCGAAGAGGGTGGAGCAGATGCCGATGCATGGGCTGTCGGGGCGCTCTGACAGCGTGGAATCCGTGTTGCCGGTGCCCGATTGAGGGCGGAACGGGGCGGATTCGGGAGACTGCGGCATGTTAACGGGTGGGTTGGGGTGAAACGGGGGGACATTATACGGGGTGGGACCGGCCGCCACCGGTCCCACCGTCCAATCCCGCAGCCCGTCAGTGGCTATCGCGCAGTCCCAGCACGTTCGCGCCGATCTTCGGGTCGATGCCGCGTTCCAGTTGCTGCGGATAAGCCGTCACCGTCACTTCCAGTGATCCGGTGCCGACCTCCATCGACAGGATATGGCCGCCGTACGTGTCGAAGCTGCTGTCACCGGCCACGCCATGCGCATGGATCGACGGCTTGCCTTCCTTCCACGCCAGGCTGCCGACGATGCTGGCCATCTCCACGTTGCGGAAGGTGCGCGGGTTGAACTGCTTCTTCGCGGCATCCCAGAAGCCGAACGTGACATTGGCGAAGCCGATCGCGGACAGGCTCGCGCTGGGCACCTTCTCGCAGATGGCAAAGGCTTCGATCTGCTCGAACACGTTGTCGCCCATGCGCAGCACCAGCAGGTAGCCGGTGGGGGTCTTGATGTAGCGCGGCACGCTGTCGCGGGGGTAGTTGGGGTTCTGGGCACGGGCGTCCAGTGCCGCCTTGCATTCGACAGATGGCGCGGGCTGCGCCGCGGCTGCCGCGGGCATCAGGGCGACGGCGCCGACGGCGGTGGCTGCTGCGAACGTGGCGAGCGCCTGGCGGGCGCGCAGGGTTTTGCGAAGGATCATCATCTGTTGTCTCCTGTCTGGTTTGATTGCGTCTGGGTTTGTGGCTACGGCAAGAAAACTACGAGGCGGGCGGATGCGGCGGCAGCAGGATGTCCGTGCCGACCGCGCGGATGTCGGTGTGGCCGCAGAAGGCCATGGTCAGGTCGAGTTCCTTGCGGATGATCTCCAGCGCCCGCGTCACGCCGGCCTGTCCCATGGCGCCCAGCCCATACAGCATCGGCCGGCCGATATAGACGCCCCGGGCGCCGAGCGCGACCGCCTTCAGCACGTCCTGCCCGGAGCGGATGCCGCCGTCCATATGGACTTCGATGCGCTCGCCCACGGCTTGCGCGATGGCGGGCAGGGCGCGGATCGATGCCGGCGCGCCGTCGAGCTGCCGGCCGCCGTGGTTTGACACGATCAGCGCGTCCGCGCCCGACTGGCACGCGAGCCGCGCATCCTCGACATCCTGGATGCCCTTGAGCACCAGCTTGCCGGGCCAGCGGCGGCGGATCCACGCCACGTCGTCCCAGTCCAGCGTCGGGTCGTACTGGCGGCTCGACCAGTCGGCCAGCGAGGTCATGTCGTCGACGCCCTGCACATGGCCGATGATGTTGCCGAAGCTGCGGCGGCGCGTGCCCAGCATGCCCAGGCACCAGCGCGGCTTGCCCATCATGTCGAGCAGGTTCCACGGCGTCAGGCGCGGCGGCGCCGACAGGCCGTTGCGCAGGTCCTTGTGGCGTTGCGCGCTGACCGGCAGGTCCAGCGTCAGCACCAGCGCCGGGCAGCCCGCGGCGCGGGCGCGGTCCATCAGGCGTTCGACGAAGGCGCGGTCGCGCATCACATAGAGCTGGAACCAGAACGGATGCCCGCCGGTGGCCTCGGCCACGTCTTCGATCGAACAGATGCTGACCGTGGACAGCGTGAACGGCACGCCGAAATCGCGCGCGGCGCGGGCGGCCAGGATCTCGCCGTCGGCGTGCTGCATGCCGGCCAGCCCGGTCGGGGCGATCGCCACCGGCATGGCGACGTCCTGGTCCAGCATGCGTGTGGCGACGCGGCGCTCGCCGATATCCACGGCCACGCGCTGGCGCAGCAGGATGTTGCCGAACTCGCGCTGGTTGGCGCGGTACGTGGACTCGGTCCACGAACCGGAGTCGGCGTATTCATAGAACATGCGCGGCACCCGCTGCCGGGCGAGCCGGCGCAGGTCCTCGATCTCGTTGATGGATGGCATCTTGTGTCCTGCAAGGAAGAAAGATGGAGCGCGCCTGGCCTTAGTGCAGCCATGCGGCCGGCACCAGGATCAGCTGCGGGAACAGCACGAACAGGAACATCAGCGCGGTCAGGCTCAGCAGGAACGGCCAGACGCCGCCGATCACGCTGTCCAGGCTGCAGCGCGAAGTGCCCGCCACGACGTTGAGCACCGTGCCCACCGGCGGCGTCAGCAGGCCGATGGCGTTGTTGAGCACGAACATCACGCCGAAGTACACCGGGTCGATGCCCGCCTTGGTGATCACCGGCATCAGGATCGGGGTCATGATCAGCACCGTCGGCATCAGGTCGAGCGCGGTGCCCACCACGATCACCAGGATCATGATGACGAACATCAGCAGGATCTTGTTGTCGATGAAGGGTTCGAGCAGGTCGGTCACCTGCGCCGGGATATTGGCGATGGTGATCAGCCATGCCGACACCAGCGCGCAGGCCACCAGGAACAGCACCGTGGCGGAGGTCTTGGCCGCGGTGACGATCAGTTCCGGCAGCGCGCGCAGCTTCAGTTCGCCGTAGACGAAGCGGCCGACCACCATGGCGTAGACCACGGCGACCACCGCCGCTTCGGTCGGCGTGAACGCGCCGATCTTCATGCCGCCGATGATCACCACCGGCAGCACCAGGGCCCAGATGCCGTCGAGCGCGGCCCTGGCCAGGCGGCGGGCATTGAAGGGCTCGGTGGGCGCGAGCTTTTCCTTGCGCGCACAGAAGTGCCAGGTGACGGCGAGGGTCAGGGCCATCATCGCGCCCGGCGCGATGCCGGCGAGGAACAGCTTGGTGATCGACACCTGCGCGACCACGCCAAACACCACGATGGCGATCGACGGCGGGATCACCGGCGCGATGATGCCACCCGCCGCGATCAGTCCCGCCGCGCGCGGCACGTTGTAGCCGGCGTTGCGCATCATCGGGATCAGCAGCGCGGCGACCGCGGCGGTATCGGCCACGGCCGAGCCGGAGATGCTGGCCACCACCGTCGCCGCGATGATCGCCACGTAGCCCAGCCCGCCACGGACGTGCCCGACCGCCGCGTCGGCGACGCGCACGATGCGCCGCGACAGGCCGCCGGCGTTCATCAGCTCGCCCGCCAGCATGAAGAACGGCACCGCCATCAGCGGATAGTTGTTGACGCCCTCGAGCATGTTCTGCGCGAGGATCTGCGTATCGAAGTTACCCAGGTGCAGCATCAGCGCGACCCCGGAAGCCAGCAGCGCAAAACAGATGGGCATGCCGAGCGACATTGCGCCCAGCAGCGAGCCGACAAAGACAAAGATGGTCATGGCAGGCTCCTTGCGCTTATTCGCCGGAGGCGCCGGACTGCGGCACCAGTTCATGCTGCGCCATGCGGCCGCTGGCGAGGCGCCACAGCCCGTGCAGCAGCATCGCCGCCATGCCGACGCTGCACACCAGCAGGCAGGCATAGACCACGCCCAGCGGCACGCCGGTGACGGGTGCGCGGTCGTCCATGCCGATCGCCACCAGCTGCCAGGCGCCATGGGCCAGCAGCAGGCAGCAGCCCAGCGCGCCCGCGTCGGCGAGAAGGCGGCAGGCACGCTGCCCGGTCTCGCCCAGCCGCGATACCACGGTGGACATCCCCAGGTGGGCCTTGTCATGCATCACCAGCAGGGCGCCGGTCAGCGTCAGCCACATGAAGATGAAGCGCGAGGCTTCCTCGGAGAAGGCAATGCCGGAATTGAAGACGTAGCGCAGCACCACGTTGCCAAAGACCAGCACGATCATGGCGGCCATCATGGCGACCATCGCGCCCTGGATCAGGCGCAGCGTAATTCGGTTCATGATTGAGGACTCCTGGGTGGACGGGGGTCAGCGCAGGCGTCGCGCGGTTGCCCCGATCCGGTAAAAGCGCATGGCGTTGTCGTGCCAAACCGCCTGCGCGGCGGCGTCGGGCAGGCCTTCCAGCGCCGCGGCGACGGTATTGACGATTTCATGCAGCGATGCGCGCAGCCCCGACACGGGCAGGTTGCTGGCGAACATGCAGCGCTGCCAGCCGAAGATCTCCAGCGCCTGGCGGATGACGCCGACATTGCCGGCGCGATCCCACGACGCGCCCGGCAAGCCGAACTCGGACAGCTTCAGGTGCACCCCGGGCAGGCTGGCCAGCGCCGCCAGCCCGCGGCGCCAGCCGGACAGGCCCGCTTCAGTGCGGTCCCACGGCAGGCCGGTGTGTTCCACCACCACGGCAAGCCCCGGCACCGCGGCGATCGCCTCGGCGGCTTCCTCCAGATGCCACCACGGCACCCGCAGGTCCCACGCCAGGCCATGCCCGGCCAGCCGCTGCAGCCCGGAGAGCCAGCGCGGGTCCTGCAGCGTGCCGGGCTGGCCGCGCACGCTGGCATCCGCTGACTGGCTGGTGCGCGGCTTGCACCGCACGCCCCGCACCAGCGGGAAGGCCTGGTGCGCGCGCAGCTGTGCCGCCAGCGTGTCGCTGTTGAAGTCGGCATGCGCGACTACCGCATTGGGAAAGCCGTGGCGCGCGTGGACCTGATGCAGCCACGCGGTCTCGGCCACCGATTCGTCGGCATGCCGCTCGGCTTCCACGTGGACGCTGGCGGCCAGGGGCAGGCCGTCCCACTGGCGCAGGTAGTCGGCCGGATCGAAGTCCTGCCGCAGCGCGGCGTAGTCGCCAAGAAAAAACGCTGCGGCGTCGTACCGCTCCTGCAGCCAGGGATAGCGTGCCGGGCCGAGCCGCCACAGGTGGTGGTGGGCGTCGACGATGGCAGCTGGCAATGCGGACATGGCCGGCCTCCTAGCGCTGGGCGTCCATGGCGCGCAGCACGGCGTCGCCGTTCTTCTGCACGAACAGCTGGCGCGTCTCCTCGCGCACCACCTTGCGGATGCCGGCGTTGTCGGGATGCTCGTTGACCTGCACGCCCCTGGCACGCAGCGTGGCGATAGCCGCAGCCTCGTTGTCGGCGTTGAGCTTGCGCTGGTAGGTGGCGGCGGCAGCGGCCTCTTCCAGCAGCACCTTCTGGTACTCGGGCCTGAGCCCGTCGAACTTCGCCTTGTTCATCAGCACCACCAGCGCGGTATAGGCGTGGCGCGTCATCGACACGTACTTCTGCACCTCGTACATCTTGGCCGAGACCATCAGCGTGGGCGGATTCTCCTGGCCGTCGACCGCGCCGGATTCCAGCGCGCCGAAGACCTCGGCGAACGGCATCGGCTGCGGGCTCGCGCCCAGCAGCTGGAAGGCCTTGATATGCGACGGGTTGGGCGTGGTGCGGATCTTCAGGCCGCGGATGTCCTCGGCCTTGCTGACCGGTCGCTTGTTGTTGCCCAGGCTGCGGAAGCCGATCTCCCAGAAGGCCAGGCCCTTGATGCGGTGGGCGCCCAGTTCTTCCAGCAATGAACGGCCGACCGGGCCGTCCAGCACCTTGTAGGCCGAGGGGCCGTCCTCGAACTGGTAGGGCAGGTCGAGCACGTTCAGGCGTGGCGCCAGGCCGGTGACAAAGGGATTGCCGGTGGCGCCGATATCGATGGTGCCGCTGCGCACGCCGGTGACGAGGGTGGTGTCGTTGCCGAGCTGGCTGTTGGCAAAGACCTGGATCTCGACGCCGCCCTGGGTGCGCTCCCTGACCTTCTTGCTGAAGGCGAGTGCGGCCAGGTGCTGCGAATCGGTTTCCGGAACGGTATGGGCGAAGCGCAGCTTTACCGGTACCGGTGTCTGTGCGTGTGCCTGTGCCACGCCGGCAACGGACAATAGCGCTGCCAGCACGATATGCGGGATAACGTGTTTCATGGTGTCTCCTGGGTTTTGTGATGCGGCCTGGTCGATGTGCGCCGGGCTCTCGGTGCCCCCATACAGGGGCGGATCAGGGGCGGGAGGCGATCAGGGCGGCGGATGCAGCAGGCCACGCCGGGCGAGGCTGTCCATCAGCGCGCCGATGCCGAAGGTCCACGGCGGCAGCGCGTCGCTGGTGCGGACCCAGTTCACCAGGCCGCCGAAGTGCGCCGCCGAAATGCTGACGCGGTCGCCCGGGTGATGGGTAAAGCCGGCGCCAGCTGCGTCGCGATCCTGCACCGGCGCGAACAGCGTGCCGCAGAACAGCATCATGCCGTCGGGGTATTGGTGGTGCGCGCCCATCGCATGCGCCACCAGTTCCTGCGGCGAACGGCTGATCTGCGTCATCGCGCTGGCGCCATGCAGCACGAAGCCATCCTCGCCTTCGATGGTCAGGCCGATCTCGGTCCGCGCGATCTCGTCGATGCCGAAATGCGCATCGCACAGCCGGATCCACGGGCCGATGCCGCAGGACGCGTTGTTGTCCTTGGCCTTGCCCAGCAGCAGTGCGCTGCGGCCTTCGAAGTCGCGCAGGTTGACGTCGTTGCCCAGCGCCGCGCCGACGATCTCGCCGCGCGGCGAGACCGCCAGCACCACCTCCGGCTCGGGGTTGTTCCAGGTCGATGCCGGATGCAGGCCCACATCCACGCCGGTGCCCACCGATGACAGCGGCGCGGCCTTGGTGAAGATCTCCGCGTCCGGGCCGATGCCGACTTCCAGGTATTGCGACCACAACCCCTGCGCGACCAGCACATCCTTGATGCGCATGGCTTCGGGCGAACCCGGGCGAATGGCGGCAAGGCCCGTGCCGATGATGGCGCTGACGCTCTCGCGCACCGCGGCGGCGCTGGCCGCGTCGCCGCGCGCGCGCTCCTCGATCACGCGCTCGACCAGGCTGGCGGCAAAGGTCACGCCGGCGGCCTTGACCACCTGCAGGTCGTTCGGCGCCAGCAGGTGGCGATGCTCCGGGTCCGGCCCGTGCGCGCAGGTCGAGTCGAGCCAGTCCTGCAGCAGCCCCAGCGAAGGCCCGGTGGCCTGCCGCACGCGTTCGGCGCAGTCAGGCAGCGCCAGCAGGCCGGCAATCGTGGGCGCGGTGGCCGTGATATCGAACAATTCCGCGCCGCGCACGACTACCGTCACGGGGCCCCCGCGCGGGCCGGGCAGCCACGCGCGTCCCACCAGCAAGGCGTGGTCCGCGTCGCGCGGCAGGGTTTCCTCAACCGAGATGCGTCGTGTCATGTCACACCTTCACGTTGGCGTCCTTAACCACGCGCGCCCACTTGGCGCGCTCCGTGGCGATGAACTGCGCGAAGCGCGCCGCGCTGCCGCCGCCGTCCTCGGCACCGAAGCCGGCGAGCTTGCCCGCCACGTCGGGCATCGCCAGCACCTTGTTCAGGTCCGCGTTCATGCGCTGGACCATGGCCGCGGGCAGCCCGGCGGGGCCGACCAGCCCGTACCAGGTGCCGGCATCGAAGCCGGGAAAGCCCGATTCCGCCAGCGTCGGCACATTGGGATAACTGGCCGCGCGGCGCGTGCGCGTCTGCGCGATCGCCACCACCTTGCCGCCCTGGATCTGCGGCGTGGCGGAAGTCATGGTTTCGAAGCTGAAGTCGATCTGGCCGCCGATCAGGTCGGTCAGCATCGGCGCCGAGCCGCGATACGGCACGTGCAGCGCATCCACGCCGGCGCGCAGCTTGAACATCTCCAGCGCCAGGTGCTGCGCCGCGCCGGCGCCGGACGAGCCAAAGGTGATCTTGCCCGGCTGGCTGCGGCACAGCGCGACCACGTCGGCCACCGAGCGCGCGCGCCCGCCGGTATGGCAGATCAGCAGGTTGGGCGTGACGCCGACCAGCATGACCGGCGTGAAGTCCTTCTCCACCGAGTAGCCCAGCTTCGGGTACAGGCTGGGTGCGATGGCATGGTTGCTGATATTGGTCATCAGCAGCGTGGTGCCGTCCGGCGCCTGGCGCGCGGTGTACTCGGCGGCGACCACGCCGGCGGCGCCTGGCCGGTTCTCGACGATGACCGGCACCCGCCACAGCGCCGAGAGCTGCTGCGCGATCACGCGCGCCATCACGTCGGTGCCGCCGCCGGGCGGGAATCCCACGATGATGCGGATCGGGCCGGTCGGCAGTGCCTGGGACCAGGCTGCCAGCGGCGTGGCCAAGGCGGCCGCGCCCGCGCACAGCAATGTGCGACGTCGCATGCGTTGTCTCCTGATGTTGTTGTTGGTGTAGGGAAGTGGCGGCGCCTTACAAGGACGCCTGCAGCAGCGCCAGGTAGTCCTGGGCGCTGGCCTCGCGCGGGTTGGTCTTGTGGCAGTGGTCGGCCAGCGCGTAGTCGATGACGCGCGGGAACAGCGCCGCATCGACGCCCATCTCGCGCAGGCCCGCAGGCAGGCCCAGGCGCCGGTTCATGCCGGTGATGGCCGGGGCGACGGCGCTGGCATCGGGGAGTCCCATGGCCTGCGCGATGCGCCCAAGCTTGTCATCGGCCTGCATCGACGGCGCGTCGGCGTTGAAGCGGATCACCGCCGGCAGGAGTACGGCGTTCAGGGTGCCGTGGTGCAGCGTCGGCATCAGCCCGCCCAGCGCATGGCTCAGGCTGTGCACGCAGCCCAGCCCCTTCTGGAACGCGAGCGCGCCCTGCATCGATGCGCTCATCATGGCCAGGCGCGCGGCACGGTCCTGCGGATCGCGGCGCGCGCGCTCGATATGCAGCCAGGCGCGGCGCAGGCCATCGAGCGCGATGCCGTCGGCGGGCGGGTTGAAGGCCGGCGCCATGAACGTTTCCAGGCAATGCGCAATGGCATCCATGCCGGTGGCCGCCGTCAGCATCGGCGGCAGGCCCAGCGTCAGTTCCGGATCGCAGATCGCCACGCGCGGCACCAGGTAGGGCGACAGCACGCCGACCTTGCGTCCGTCGTCGAGGATCAGCACGGCGCCGCGGCCGACTTCGCTGCCGGTGCCGGCCGTGGTGGGGATCGCGATCACCGGTGCGGTGGACGCCGTGATCCGCGCCACGCCGCCCTCGATCGCGGCGAACTGGCGCAGCGGGCCGTCGTGGGTGGCGCAGACCGCCACTCCCTTGGCCAGGTCGATCGGCGAGCCGCCGCCCACCGCGATGATGCCATCGCAACGGTACTCGCCATAGAGGCGCATGGCCTCGCGCATGGCGGCTTCGGTCGGGTTGGACGGCGTGCCGTCGTAGATCACCGCCTCGCAGCCGGGGCGCAGCTGCTCCAGCACGCGCTGCACGATGCCGGCGGCCTTGACGCCGGCGTCGGTGACCACCAGCGGGCGCGTGATGCCGATGCGTTCGCATTCCTGGGCCAGCAGCCCGATCGCGCCGAAGTCGATCTGGATCTGGGTGATGTAGTGGATCAGGGCCATCTTGTCTCCATGCTGTGTGGGGTGGGCCGGACGCTGCGGGGCGGGCCGGCTGCATTGGTGACGAAGTCTAGGAACAAGGGGCGCGGGTCACAACGTGGATTTACTTGAAGCAACCCCAAGAAAAACTCACAGCACCGGACGCCTAGTTTTTCTTGAAGCGGCGCTGAGATTTTCTCGTTTTGCGGCGCGCGGCGCGGGCCCTAGACTGGCGCAGACCAGCCGGATTCCGGACCACCGCCCGCACCCGACGGGCCTCCTCCACACCAACGACAACCATGAGACAACCCATCCTGATCGAGCGCGACGCGCAGGTCGCCACCATCACGCTGAACAATCCGGACAAGCTCAATGCCATGGACCTGTCCATGTGGCAGGGCCTGACTCAAGCCATCCAGGGCCTGTCGGCCGACGACACGCTGCGCTGCGTGGTGCTGCGCGGCGCCGGCGACAAGGCCTTCGCCGCCGGCGCCGACATCGCCGAGTTCGACACCATGCGCGCCAACGCCGCGCAGGCGCAGCAGTACGGCGTGATCACCAACGCCACCATGCGCGCCATCGCCGAATGCCGGCACCCGACCATCGCGCTGATCCAGGGCGCCTGCGTCGGCGGCGGGCTGGAAATCGCGTCGATGTGCGACCTGCGCATCTGCGGCAGGTCGAGCCGCTTCGGCGTGCCGGTAAACCGGCTCGGGCTGGTGATGTCGTATGGCGAACTCGGCGGGCTGGTGGCGCTGGCGGGACCGGCGACCGCGCTGGAGATCGTCCTGGAGGGCCGCGTATTCGATGCCGACGAGGCGCTGCACAAGCGCCTGGTCAACCGCGTGGTGGCAGACGAGGCCGTGCCGGACGAAGCCTACGCGGCGGCACGGCGCATTGCCGCCGGCGCGCCGCTGGTGGCGCGCTGGCACAAGCAGTTCGTGCGCAGGCTGCTCGACCCCACGCCGCTGCGTCCGGAAGAGCATGCCGAGTCCTATGCCTGCTTCGATACCGAGGATTTCCGCATCGGCCACCGCGCCTTCATCGACAAGACCCGGCCGCAGTTCGTGGGCCGTTGAAAACACCTTCACTCCAAGCACCGCGGCGCCGCCATTTCCATGCGGCCGCTCCAACCTCAGGTGGTATCCATGAATTTGCCGTTATCGAAAATCAAGGTCCTGGACGTCAGCCAGATCATGGCGGGTCCGTTCTGCTGCATGCTGCTGGGCGACATGGGCGCCGACGTCATCAAGGTCGAAGCGCCGGGCGCCGGCGACCAGACCCGCAAGTCGATGGGCTTCCGGCTCAAGGGCGACGACAGCGGCGGCTTCCTGGCGCTGAACCGCAACAAGCGCAGTGTCGAGATCGACCTGAAGAACCCAGCCGGCCTCGAGGCCTTCTATGAACTGGTGCGCGGCGCCGACGTGCTGGTGGAGAACAACCGTCCGGGCGTGGCCGCTCGCCTGAAGATCGACTATGCGGTGCTGCGCGAGATCAACCCGCGCCTGGTCTATGCCAGCATCTCCGGCTTCGGCCAGACCGGGCCGTGGTCGCGGCGCCCGGGGCTGGACCTGATCGCGCAGGCCATGTCCGGCGTGATGAGCGTGATGGGCCACCCGGACGCGCCGCCGGTCAAGGCCAGCGTGCCGATCGCCGACCTGGGGGCCGGTCTGTTCACCGCCTATGGCGTGCTCAGCGCGCTGATGGGGCGCGAGCATACCGGGCAGGGGCAATACGTGGATGCATCGCTGTTCGAGACGGCGCTGGGGCTGTCGGTGTGGGAGTCGGCCGAGTTCTGGGGCACCGGCGACGTGCCGGTGCCGATCGGCAGCGCCAACCGCATGAGCGCGCCGTACCAGGCGGTGCGGGCCGCCGACCGGCATTTTGTCATCGGCGCGGCCAATCCCAAGCTGTGGGCCGCGCTGTGCGAGGTGATCGAGCGGCCCGACCTGCTTGCCGACCCGCGCTTTACCGACAACGCCGCCCGCATCCGCAACCGCGCCGCGCTGATCCCTGAAATTGAGGCAGAATTCGCGCGCAAGCCGGCGGCGCAGTGGGTCGATGCGCTGCTCGCGGCCGGTGTGCCGGCGGCGCCGATCTTCACCTACGACGAAGCGCTGGCCAGCGAACAGGCGGTGGCGCGGGACATGGTGCTGGAGATCGACCACCCGGTCGAAGGGCGGGTCAAGGCGCTGGGCTTTCCGGTCAAGCTGAGCGGCACGCCGCAGCAGGTGCGCTATCCGGCGCCGCTGCTGGGCCAGCATACCGATGAAGTGCTGGGGGAGTTCGGCCTGGACGCCGCCACCGTCACGCGGCTGCGGGCGCAGGGGGCGTTCGGCGCACCGGCCCGCGCACAGGAACTGGAACGCGGCGCCGCCTGAGCGCACCGCGGCCATCATCCATACCGATCATCTATACCGATAAAAGACAGGAGACAACCATGACGATTTCACGTTCGCTGATGCGGCGCTGGGCGATGCCCGTGGCCGTGGTGCTGGGGCTGCCGGCCCTGTTGGGCGGCGCGGCCACGGCGAGTGCGGAAACCTACCCCAGCCGGCGCATCGAGCTGATCGTGCCGTGGCAGGCAGGCGGCGGGGCGGACGTGGTAGCGCGCGCGCTGTCCGCCGCGGCCGCGAAACACCTGCCGCAGCCGATCGTCGTCATCAACAAGCCGGGTGCTACCGGCTCGGTAGGCCTGGGCGAAGTGGTCCACGCGAAGCCGGACGGCTACAAGCTGGTGCTGTCGTCCAGCGAGCTGACCTTCCTGAACTACCTCGGGCTGGCCAAGTTCACTTACCAGGACCTGGTCCCCATCGCACGCCTGAACGCGGACCCGGCCGCCGTGGCGGTCCGGGCCGAGGCGCCGTGGAGCACGATCGAGCAGTTTGTCGCCGATGCGCGCAAGCCGGACGCCAATATCCGCGTGGGTAATGCCGGGCAGGGCTCCGCATGGCATATGGCAGCCGCCGCGCTGGCAGACAAGACCGGCGCGAAGTTCAACCATATCCCCTATGCCGGCGGTGCTCCCGCCACGCTCGCGCTGCTGGGCGGGCATATCGACGCGGTCACGGTCAGCACGGCGGAGGTCTTCACGCATGTCGCCGCGGGCAAGCTCAAGGTGCTGGCGGTGATGGCCGACAAGCGGGTCAGCGGCTTCGAGAACGTGCCCACGCTGAAGGAGCGCAATATCGACCTGTCGATGGGGATCTGGCGCGGCATCTCGGCACCGAAGGGCACGCCGCCGGAGGTGATCGCGGTACTGAAGACGGCGATCGTGAAATCCGTGCAGGAGCCGGTGATGCGCCAGACGCTGGAGAAGCTGCATTTCAGCACCGATACCTATGCCGATGACGTGACGCTGCAGGCGGCCATGGTGAAGGAGTCGGCGCAGTTCAAGCAGCTCGCCAGCCGCATCAGCGTCAAGGAGTAGGCCCATGCGCGACACACCCGCGGCGGGCGCGGCGTCCGTCGAGCCCTTTATCGACGCGCACCAGCATTTCTGGAACCTGGCGATCAACCCGTACCCGTGGCTGCAGGGCGAAACGGTGCCGAACTTCCGCTATGGCGACTATTCGGCGCTGCGCAGGAGCTACCTTCCCGAGGATCTCGCCCGCGATACGGCTGGCTGCGCGCCGGTGAAGACGGTGCATGTCGAAGCCGAATGGGCGCGCGCCAATCCCGTCGACGAGACCGCCTGGCTGACGCAGCTCGCCGCGCAGACGGGACGGCCAACGGTGATCGTCGGCCATGCCCAGCTTGACCGCGGCGATGTCGAGGAAGTGCTGGCAGGCCATGCCGCCTGCGCGATGATGCGCGGCATCCGCAACAAGCCGGTGACCGCGGCGCGGCGCGAGGATGCGCGGCGCGGCGTGCCGGGCTCGATGGACGATGAGCGCTGGCGGCGTGGCTATGCGTTGCTGGCCCGGCATGGCATGTCCTTCGACCTGCAGGCGCCGTGGTGGAACCTGGATCAGGCGGCTGCGCTGGCACGGGATTTCCCGGGCACGCAGCTGATCCTGAACCATACCGGGCTGCCGGCCGACCGCAGTGAGGCCGGCCTGGCCGGCTGGCGTGCCGCGATGGCCGAGCTGGCCGGGCAGCCCAATGTCGCCGTGAAGATCTCGGGCCTGGGATTGCCGGGAAAACCCTGGACGCAGGCCGACAATGTGCCGGTGATCCGCGACGCCATCGCCATCTTCGGCGCGCAACGCTGCATGTTCGCCAGCAACTATCCGGTGGACAGCCTGGTAGCGAGCTACGACACCATCGTGGCAGGCTTCCGCGCCGCCATCGCCATCTATCCGCCCGAACAGCAGCGCGCGCTGTGGCACGACAACGCCGCGCGCTGCTATCGCCTGTAGCCATGCAGTGCAAGGATCCGCCACCCGCCCGGCTTGCGCCTTGGCGGCGCGGGCGGATTCGTCCCTACACTTGAAAGGACCACTTATGAAAAACGAATTGGAACCGGGAGCGACCTGCGCGCGCACGCTGACGGTCGACCGCCAGCGCACCATCGATTTCCTCGGCGAAAGCCTGCGCATCTACGCCACGCCCGAGCTGGTACGCGATATCGAACAGACTTGCCTCCATTTCCTGCAAGGCTTTCTCGATGACGGCGAAAGCTCGGTGGGCGCGGAAGTGTCGGTGCAACACACCGGGGCCACGCCGCTGGGCGGCGAGGTGCGCATCCACGCCGAGATCACGGCCATCGATGGCCGCAGTGTCACCTTCAGCGTGACCGCCGACGATGCGGTGGAGCGGGTTTGCAGCGGCACGCATCGCCGCTTCGTGGTCGATGTCGAGCGCTTGCGCGCACGCGTGCAGAAGAAGGCGGCATCGATGCCCGCCGCGGCCTGACCTCGCGCGGCCAGGCGCGTGCAGCTTGCGGGACGCGCCCCGCAAGCTGTGCTCAGACAGGGGCCGGCTGCTGCTGGTCCGCCGACACTTCCGCGCGGATCCAGTCGGTGAAGCTGCGGATGCGGCGATCCTCCAGCCGCTCCTTCGGGAACACCACGAAGTAAGAGAACTCGACCGGCAGCCGGATCGATTCGAACAGGCGCACCAGGCGGCCTTCAGCCAGGTCCTGCTCGATCCAGTTCTTCTTCACCAGCGCCACGCCCAGGCCATTGAGCGCGGCGTTGATGACCAGGTGGCTCGGCCAGAACGACGGCCCGCGGCTGGCGTCGACATCGGTCACGCCGGCGTGCTCCAGCCACATCGCCCAGTCAGGGTTGCTCACGTCCGTATACGTGCTGTCGTCGTGCAGCAGCGTATGGTGCTTCAGGTCGGACGGTGTCTCGAGCGGCTGCGAACCTTGCAGCAGCGCCGGACTGCACACGGGAATGACTTCGACCGCCATGCACAGCTCGCAGTGCAGGCCGGGGTAATCGCCGCGGCCATAGCGGATCGCCATGTCGAAATCGTCGCGCTCGAAGTCGATGCGATGGTTCGAGGTGGACACCTTCAGGTCGATGTCCGGGTGCGCCTTCATGAAGCGGTCCATGCGCGGGATCAGCCATTTGACCGCGAACGTGGGCGGCATGTTGACCTTCAGCGCCGGGCGGTCCTTGCTGTGCAGGCGGTGCGTGGCATCGGCGAGTTGCTTGAAGGCCAGCTGCACGCTGGGCAGGTAGGCGTTGCCGGCCGGTGTCAGCACCAGCGCCTTGGCCTCGCGGATAAACAGCTGCACGCCCAGGCTTTCTTCCAGTGCCTTGATCTGGTGGCTGACCGCCGACGGTGTGACGAACAATTCCTCCGCGGCCCGCGTGAAGCTCAGATGCCGGGCAGCCACTTCGAACGCCCTGAGCGGGTTGAGTGGGGGAATCTGTCTCGACATAGCGGGGGTACGCAATCCTGTAGATGCCTTGCCGGCATGCGGGGTGCTGAGGCACCGGCAAGCCGCTGCACGATAGCATTCGTGCCCGGGCATGGGAATAGGGGCCTGTCCCCGTGTAGGTGTATTCACAGCCGCTGCGTTTTCATCCGGCCGCGTAGCGGGGCAAATGCCCGGATCTGGCCGCTCCGTGATGTGCGCGATATGAGCCATGCTGCGCATCGGCGGCGCCATTGCCGCACAACTATGTGCGACGTAATTGAGCCGCTCGCAGCATTCCCCTACGCTGGCTGGCATAGCCTCGATCACTGACCACCTGAAGGAGCGCCCCATGCCGCAAGCCATCGCCACTCTCGCACCGTCGCGCCGCGATGCCATCGTCGACCCCCGCATGCACGCGATGATCGACAACATCCTGCTTGGCTCTCCGGTCGCGCGGGCGCTGGGCGTGCGGCTGGCGAGCCTGGCGCCCGAACACGTTGAGCTGGAGATGCCGTTCTTGCCGACCAACGTGACCCATGGCAGCACCGTGCACGGCGGGGTGATCGCCACGCTGATCGATATTGCCGGCGCGGCGGCGGCAGCGTCCGGCGCCAGTGCCGACGAAGTGAAGGGTGGGGCGACCAGTTCGCTGTCGATCCAGTACCTTGCGCCGGCGCAGGGGGCGGCATTGCGCGCCGTGGCAACCGTGGTGCGGCGCGGCCGGCGGCAGGTGGCGACAGAGGTGTCGGTCTACGCCGAGGCCGCTGACGAAGGCGTGCTGGTGGCTAAAGCGTTGATGAGCAGCGCCATGTTCTGAGTCGCCGGGCCAGCGCAAGAGCGCTGGCGCCTACCTTCAAAAACGCAATTAACCGCCAGAACTACTACTCCACACCAAGGCGCGCCAGTGCGCTGGCGCGATCCGCTTCCATCAAAAGCGGGCGGCTTGTGGAGGAATCGCTGCAGAGCAAGGCCCTGTCCCGCAAGCAGGAAAGGGCTCGCCGGAGAGGGCGGGGCGCGTAGGGTATCGACCCGGCCACGCCCACGCCGCCATCAATACTTCCAGAAAATCTGCTGCAGCGCCTTCGCGTCGTTAGTCTTGGTCAGCGCCAGCGCCATCAGGATGCGCGCCTTCTGCGGCAGCTGGTCGTCGGTGACGATCCAGTCGTACTTGTCGTCCGGCTGCTCCGCATTGCGGACCACCACGCCGCTGCCGGTGCGGGAGGCACGCACGATCTGCACGCCCTTGGCGCGCGCCGCCTTGAGCGGCTCGACCATGTAGTCGCCGACGCTGCCGTTGCCGGTGGCGGCGTAGACGATGGCCTTGGCGCCGTTCTTCACCGCGGCGTCGATGCTGGCCGGGTTGACGTTGCCGTAGGCGTAGACCACGGCCACTTCAGGCAGCTTGTCGATCTTGTCGATATCCCACTCGGTCTGCAGCGTGTGCGGGCGCGCCGGCAGGCGGTAGAACAGCGAGCGGCCTTCCACCACGTAGCCCAGCGGGCCGAACTGCGAGCGGAACGTCTCGGCCTTGAAGGTATTGCTCTTGGTGACGTCGCGGCCCGTGTGGATCTCGTCGTTCAGCACCACCAGCGTGCCCTTGCCCTTCGATGCCGGATTGGAGGCCACCAGCACCGCGTCATAGAGGTTGAGCGCGCCGTCCGCGCCCAGCGCCGTGCCCGGGCGCATCGAGCCGACCACCACCACCGGCTTGTCGCTCTTCAGCGTCAGGTTGAGGAAGTACGCGGTTTCCTCGATGGTATCGGTGCCGTGGGTGATGACGATGCCGTCGACGTCAGGCTGCTTGAGCAGTTCCGAAACGCGCTTGCCCAGCTTCAGCAGGCGTTCGTTGTTGAAGCTTTCCGAGCCGATCTGGAAGATCTGCTCGCCCTTGACGTTGGCGACCTTGGAGACTTCCGGGACCGAGGCGATGATCTTGTCGACCGGCACCACGGCGGACTGGTAGGCCGCGGTATTGATGGCCGAGGCGCCGGCGCCGGCAATGGTGCCGCCGGTACCGATGATGACGATATTGGCCTTGCGGGCTTCGGCCTGGGCCGTGGCCGGCGCGGCGGCCGTTGCCGGCTGTGCATGGGCCGTAGCGGTGATCAGGCTGGCGGAAAGCAGGGCAGCGGCCAGCGTAGTGGCGCGGGCAAAGTTCTTCATGGTTCTCCTCGGATGTTATACGGACGTGTAGGCACGTACAGGCACGATCGGAACGGCACGGCAGACCTTGTGGGTGGTGCGGTGCGGTCCGTCTTCCTTCGACGGCTTGCCGCCGCGGGCGCGAGAGCGCCGGGCGGGCAGCGGCTGAGACTATACGTTAGGAGAATCTTCAGGGGTTATGCCGATTCGGCATGAAACACCGTACCCGATAACCTAAATCGCATACATATCGAGGTAGTCGTTCACGGCTATCGCCTCCAAGCGAGCCTGGTCCAGCGATACCGCCAGGATCGCCTGCTGCTGCTTCGGCGGGAAACGCCGCGCCAGGTTGGTGCGGAATTTCTCCACCAGCAGCGGGATGCCTTCGGCGCGCCGGCGCTTGTGCCCGAGGGGATATTCGACCAGCACTTCGTCCAGCACGGTGCCGTCGTTCAGCGTGACGGTCAGTGCATTGGCGATCGAGCGCTTGTCCGGGTCGTGGTAGTCGTGCGTCAGCGCGGGGTCTTCCCGGCAGGCGATCCTGCCGCGCAGCGCGTCGATGCGCGGATCGGCCGCGACGTCATCCTCATAGTCCGCGGCGGTCAGGCGGCCGAACAGCAATGGCACCGCCACCATGTACTGGATGCAATGGTCGCGGTCGGCGGGATTGCTGAGCGGGCCCTTCTTGTCGATGATGCGCAGGCAGGCCTCGTGGGTGCGGATGGTGATGGCTGCAATATCCGCCGCCGAGCGCCCTGCGCGCGCGAGCGCCCCATGCAGCTGCATGGCGGCTTCCACCGCCGTCTGTGCATGAAACTCGGCGGGGAACGAGATCTTGAACAGCACGTTCTCCATCACGTACGAGCCGTAGGGCCGCTGGAACCTGAACGGCTGGCCCTTGAACAGCACGTCATAGAAGCCCCAGGTCTTTGCCGTCAGCGCCGACGGGTAGCCCATTTCCCCGGTGCGCGCGATCAGCGCCAGACGCACCGCGCGGCTGGTGGCATCGCCCGCGGCCCAGCTCTTGCGGCTGCCGGTATTGGGCGCATGGCGATAGGTGCGCAGGCTCTGGCCATCGACCCAGGCCAGCGAGACCGCATTGATGATCTCGTCGCGCGTCAGCCCCAGCATCTGCGCGACCACGGCAGTGGAGGCCACCTTGACCAGCACCACGTGGTCCAGCCCCACTTGGTTGAACGAGTTCTCCAGCGCGATGCAGCCCTGGATCTCATGCGCCTTGATCATGGCCGTGAGCACGGCCTTCATCGTCAGCGGCTTGCGGCCGGCGGCGAGGTTATTGCGCGAGATCCAGTCGGCGGTGGCCAGGATGCCGCCGAGGTTGTCGGACGGATGGCCCCATTCGGCCGCCAGCCAGGTGTCGTTGAAATCCAGCCAGCGGATCATCGTGCCGAGGTTGAACGCGGCCTGGACCGGGTCGAGCTGGAACTGGGTGCCGGGCACGCGCGCGCCGTTGGGCACGATCGTGCCCGGGACGATGGGGCCGAGCAGCTTGGTGCAGGCCGGGTAGGACAGGGCTTCGAGCCCGCAACCGAGCGTGTCGATCAGGCAGTTGCGGGCGGTATCGTAGGCGAGGCCGCTCTTGATCTCGTAGCGGGTGACATAGTCGGCGATGTCGACCAGCACCTGGTCCGGATCGGGGCGTTGCGCGGATGGCGTGCCGGTGGACATGAACGGCCTCGCGGGAGGGGCTCAGCTCAGAACGCGTCGCCCGGCACGCGCACCCAGCCTTCCATCAGCACGCGCGCGCTGCGGCTCATGATGGCCTTCTTTACGACCCATTCGCCATCGGCCTGCTGCGCCTCGGCGCCCACGCGCAGCGTGCCGGACGGGTGCCCGAAACGCACCGCGTTGCGTTCGCCACCGCCGGCAGCCAGGTTGACCAGCGTGCCGGGGATGGCCGCCGCGGTGCCGATGGCAACGGCTGCCGTGCCCATCATTGCGTGGTGCAGCTTGCCCATGGAGAGCGCGCGCACCAGCAGGTCCACGTCGGCCGCTGCCACCTTCTTGCCGCTGGAGGCGGTGTAGTCCACCGGCCTGGCCACGAAGGCCACCTTGGGCGTGTGCTGGCGCTTGGCGGCCTCGTCCACGTCCTTGATCAGGCCCATGCGCAGCGCGCCGTAGGCACGGATGGTCTCGAACATCGCCAGCGCCCTGGTGTCGCTGTTGATGGCGTCCTGCAGTTCGGTGCCCGTATAGCCGATGCTCTCCGCATTGACGAAGATGGTCGGGATGCCGGCGTTGATCATGGTCGCCTTGAGCGTGCCGACGCCCGGCACCTCCAGGTCGTCGACCACGTTGCCGGTCGGGAACATCGCGCCGCCGGCGCCTTCTTCCTCGGCGGCGGGGTCCATGAACTCGAGCTGCACTTCGGCGGCGGGGAAGGTCACGCCGTCGAGCTCGAAGTCACCGGTTTCCTGCACTTCACCGTTGGTGATGGGCACGTGGCCGATAATGGTCTTGCCGATATTGGCTTGCCAGATGCGCACGACAGCGATGCCATTCTGCGGGATGCGGCTGGGGTCGACCAGGCCGGCGCTGATGGCGAACGGGCCGACCGCTGCGGACAGGTTGCCGCAGTTGCCGCTCCAGTCGACGAAGGACTGGTCGATCGAGACCTGGCCGAACAGGTAGTCGACATCGTGGTCCGGGCGCGTGCTCTTCGACACGATCACGGTCTTGCTGGTGCTGGAGGTGGCACCGCCCATGCCGTCGATCTGCTTGCCGTACGGGTCGGGGCTGCCGATCACGCGCATCAGCAGCGCGTCGCGGGCAGGGCCGGGGACCTGCGCGGTCTCGGGCAGGTCTTGCAGGCGGAAGAACACGCCCTTGCTGGTGCCGCCACGGATGTAGGTGGCGGGGATCTTGATCTGGGGTACGTGGGCCATGGAGTCTTTAGTCCTGGTTAGGCCGGGGGCCTTTGCACAGCTTACGAATCGAATGCGGGGAAGCAAAGCGTAGCGCTTGTTTTCTCCCCTCTCCCGCAAGCGGGAGAGGGGAGAAAACCGGCAGCAGTGGTTTACGCCGCCGCCTTGCTCGACTCCAAAAAGTCCTGCGCAAACCGCTGCAGCACACCGCCAGCCTCATAGATCGACACTTCCTCGTCGCTGTCGAGACGGCACGTCACCGGCACTTCGATGCGCTCGCCATTCTTGCGATGCACCACCAGCGTCAGCGTGGCGCGCGGCTGGCGTTCGCCGATCACGTCATAGGTCTCGGTGCCGTCCAGCCCCAGCGTCAGGCGGTTCACGCCCGGCTTGAACTCCAGCGGCAGCACGCCCATGCCGATCAGGTTGGTGCGGTGGATGCGCTCGAAGCCCTCGGCCACGATCACTTCCACGCCGGCCAGGCGCACGCCCTTGGCGGCCCAGTCGCGCGACGAGCCCTGGCCATAGTCCGCGCCGGCGATGATGATCAGCGGCTGCTTGCGGTCCATGTAGGTCTCGATGGCTTCCCACATGCGCACGACCTTGCCTTCCGGCTCGATGCGCGCCAGCGAACCCTTCTTGACCTGGCCATCGACCACGGCCATTTCATTGATCAGCGTCGGGTTGGCGAAGGTGGCGCGCTGCGCGGTCAGGTGGTCGCCGCGGTGCGTCGCGTACGAGTTGAAGTCCTCTTCCGGCAGGCCCATCCTGGCCAGGTACTCGCCAGCCGCGCTGTTCAGCAGGATCGCGTTCGACGGCGACAGGTGGTCGGTGGTGATGTTGTCGCCCAGCACCGCCAGCGGACGCAGGCCCTGCAGCGTGCGCTCGCCGGCCAGCGCGCCTTCCCAGTACGGCGGGCGGCGGATATAGGTGCTTTGCGGGCGCCAGTCATACAGCGGCGCGGCGCTCTCGCCGGTTTCCGCGGTCAGCGCGAACATCGGCTCGTAGACCTTGCGGAACTGCTCGGGCTTGACGCTCTGCCTGACGATCGCGTCGATCTCTTCGTCGGTCGGCCAGATGTCCTTCAGGTAGACCGGCTTGCCGTCCTGGTCCGTGCCCAGCACATCCTTTTCGATATCGAAGCGGATGGTGCCGGCGATGGCGTAGGCGACCACCAGCGGCGGCGAGGCCAGGAAGGCCTGCTTGGCGTACGGGTGGATGCGGCCGTCGAAGTTGCGGTTGCCGGACAGCACCGCGGTGGCATACAGGTCGCGGTCGATGATTTCCTGCTGGATCTTCGGGTCGAGCGCGCCGGACATGCCGTTACAGGTGGTGCAGGCGAAGGCGACGATGCCGAAGCCGAGCTTTTCCAGGTCAGGCAGCAGGTTGGCTTCTTCCAGGTACAGCTCGACCGCCTTGGAGCCAGGCGCCAGCGACGACTTGACCCACGGCTTGCGCGTCAGGCCGCGCGCGTTGGCGTTACGTGCCAACAGCGCGGCGGCGATCACGTTGCGCGGGTTGCTGGTGTTGGTGCAGCTGGTGATGGCGGCGATGATCACCGCGCCATCGGGCATCAGCCCTTCGGCTTCCTGCGCGCGGGCCTTGTCCAGGTCCACGGCGATGCCGCGCTCGGCCAGCGCCGAGGTCGGCAGGCGCTTGTGCGGGTTGGACGGGCCGGCCATGTTGCGCACCACGCTCGACAGGTCGAACTTCAGCACGCGCTCGTATTCGGCGTTCTGCAGCGAATCCGCCCACAGGCCCGCGGCCCTGGCGTACGTTTCGACCAGCTTGAGCTGCTCGTCGGTGCGGCCGGTCAGGCGCAGGTATTCGATGGTCTGCTCGTCGATGAAGAACATCGCCGCGGTGGCGCCGTATTCCGGCGCCATGTTGGAGATGGTGGCGCGGTCGCCGAGCGTCAGGCTGGAGGCGCCTTCGCCGCGGAATTCCAGGTAGGCGCCGACCACCTTTTCCTTGCGCAGGAATTCGGTCAGGGCCAGCACGATGTCGGTGGCGGTGATGCCGGGCTGGCGCTTGCCGGTCAGCTCGACGCCGACGATATCCGGCAGGCGCATCCACGAGGCGCGGCCGAGCATCACGTTCTCGGCTTCCAGGCCGCCCACGCCAATGGCGATCACGCCCAGCGCATCGACGTGCGGGGTGTGGCTGTCGGTGCCGACGCAGGTATCCGGATAGGCCACGCCATTGTCAGCGTGGATCACCGGCGACATCTTCTCCAGGTTGATCTGGTGCATGATGCCGTTGCCCGGCGGGATCACATCGACGTTCTTGAACGCCTTCTTGGTCCAGTCGATGAAATGGAAGCGGTCTTCGTTGCGGCGGTCTTCGATGGCGCGGTTCTTCTCGAACGCCTGCGGGTCGAAGCCACCGCATTCCACCGCCAGCGAGTGGTCGACGATCAGCTGCACCGGAACCACCGGGTTGACCTTGGCGGGGTCGCCGCCCTGGTCGGCAATGGCGTCGCGCAGGCCGGCCAGGTCCACCAGCGCGGTCTGGCCCAGGATGTCGTGGCACACCACGCGCGCCGGGAACCACGGGAAGTCGAGGTCGCGCTTGCGCTCGATCAGTTGCTTGAGCGAATCCGTCAGCGTGGCGGGATCGCAGCGGCGCACCAGGTTTTCTGCCAGCACGCGCGACGTGTACGGCAGCTTGTCGTAGGCACCCGGCTGGATGGCCTCGACCGCGGCGCGCGCGTCGAAGTAATCCAGCTTGGTGCCCGGTAGCGGTTTGCGGTTTGCAGAATTCATGGTGTAGGGAAATCTATATAAGTATGAAAAAGGGGTAGTGGTCCCGTGTCAGCGACCAACTACCCCCTTTGCCCGCAGGCCCGGATCAATGCAACCCGACGCAGGGCAAACCGGCAGCCGGTCTTACTTGCGGTCCTTGATCGGCACGAACTTCAGGTTCTCCGGACCGGTGTAGTTGGCGCTCGGGCGGATGATCTTGTTGTCGATGCGTTGCTCGATGATATGCGCGGCCCAGCCGGACGTACGCGCGATCACGAACAGCGGCGTGAACATTGCCGTCGGCACGCCCATCATGTGGTAGCTCACCGCGCTGAACCAGTCCAGGTTCGGGAACATCTTCTTGATGTCCCACATCACGGTTTCCAGGCGCTCGGCGATGTCGAACATCTTCATCGAGCCGGCATCCTTCGACAGCTTCTTCGCCACTTCCTTGATCACCTGGTTGCGCGGGTCGCTGATGGTGTACACCGGGTGGCCAAAGCCGATCACGACTTCCTTGTTCTCGACGCGGCGGGTGATGTCGGCCTGGGCCTCGTCGGCGTTGTCGTAGCGCTTCTGGATTTCAAAGGCGACTTCGTTGGCGCCGCCGTGCTTGGGGCCGCGCAGCGCACCGATCGCGCCGGCGATCGACGAGTACATGTCCGAGCCCGTGCCGGCGATCACGCGCGCGGTGAAGGTCGAGGCGTTGAATTCGTGCTCGGCGTACAGGTTGAGCGACGTGTTCATGGCGCTTACCCACAGCGCCGACGGCTTTTCGCCGTGCAGCAGGTGCAGGAAGTGGCCGCCGATGGAGTCATCGTCGGTTTCCACTTCGATGCGCTTGCCGTTGTGGCTGTAGTGGTACCAGTACAGCAGCATCGAACCGAGGCTGGCCATCAGGCGGTCGGCGATATCGCGCGCGCCCGGGGTGTTGTGGTCGTCCTTTTCCGGCAGCACGGTGCCCAGCACCGACACGCCGGTGCGCATCACGTCCATCGGGTGGGCGCTGGCGGGGACCCACTCCAGCGCGGCCTTGACGTTGGCGGGCAGGCCGCGCAGGGACTTCAGCTTGGCCTTGTAGGCGGACAGTTCGGACTTGGTCGGCAGCTTGCCGTGCACCAGCAGGTGGGCGATTTCTTCGAACTCGCAGGTCTCGGCGATATCGAGGATGTCATAGCCGCGGTAGTGCAGGTCGTTGCCGGTACGGCCAACGGTGCACAGCGCGGTATTGCCGGCGGCAACGCCGGACAGCGCGACGGATTTCTTGGGCTTGGGAGTGACGAGCGGTTGCGCTTCGGACATCTGGGTCTCCTTGGTGTGATGCCTGGTGTTGCCTGTCTTTGTCAGGCGAACGGCCGGGAGGGGATCTGCCCCGGCCCGGCCGCGCCTGCCTCTATGGTGTCTTACTTGCCCTTGCCTTGTGCGAACAGGGCGTCGAGCTTCTGCTCGAAGTCATGGTAGCCGATGCTCTCGTAGAGCTCCGAGCGGGTCTGCATGGTATCGACCACGTTCTTCTGCGTGCCGTCGCGGCGGATGGCCGCGTACACGTTCTCCGCGGCCTTGTTCATGGCGCGGAAGGCCGACAGCGGGTACAGCACCATCGACACGCCGGCACCGCCCAGTTCGTCGGTGGTGAACAGCGGCGTGGCGCCGAACTCGGTGATGTTGGCCAGCACCGGCACCTTCACCGCGTCGACAAACTTGCGATACATGCCGAGGTCGGTCATGGCTTCCGGGAAGATGGCGTCGGCGCCGGCTTCCACGCAGGCCACGGCGCGCTCGATGGCGCTGTCCAGGCCTTCCACGGCCAGCGCGTCGGTGCGGGCCATGATGACGAAGTTCTCGTCGGTGCGGGCGTCGACGGCGGCCTTGATGCGGTCGACCATTTCACCCTGGGTGACGATTTCCTTGTTGGGGCGGTGGCCGCAGCGCTTGGCGCCGACCTGGTCCTCGATATGCATGGCCGCGGCGCCGAACTTGATCAGCGACTTGGTGGTGCGGGCCACGTTGAAGGCCGAAGCGCCGAAACCGGTGTCGACGTCCACCAGCAGCGGCGTGTCGCACACGTCGGTGATGCGGCGGATATCGGTCAGGACGTCGTCCAGGCTGGAGATGCCCAGGTCGGGCAGGCCCAGCGAGCCGGCCGCGACACCGCCGCCGGACAGGTAGATGGCCCGGTAGCCGGCACGCTTGGCCAGCAGGGCGTGGTTGGCGTTGATGGTGCCGACCACCTGAAGCGGATGCTCTTCGGCAAGCGCCTGGCGGAAACGGGCGCCTGCGGAGCGCGCGAGGTCGGAAGCGGAGTAGGTCATGGCGTTTGCGTTTGAGGTGAACAAGACGGAGCCATAAGCGCAAGGGGTGTGCCAGCCTTTGCGGGCACGTCGCTGGAATCGCCGTAAAGCCTTGTCAGGACTGGCCTCGCGGGCAGCAGCGTGAAATCTTGCCGATGCCGGATGTCCTCATTTCAGCACATTTGAATTTCACATTCGCAAATCGCGAATTCAAAGTTGAAATCGGGGCGGGCATGACGGACAATGTGCCAGCACTGTACGCCTGTTCCGACGGGGTTTCACCCGCTCCCCACGCCGCACCGCACCATGAGTCCTCCCGCCTCCACGCCCGCCCGCCCGCGCATCTGGGCCATCGGCATCAGCCGCCTGGCACGTGCCTTTGCCGACCTGATCCCGTCCTATGCCGCGCGCGCGGAATTCCGCATCGTCGGCAAGGGCTTCGAGGCCGCCGCCAGCGCGGTATCGCGTGAAGTGCGCGAAGGCCGGCTCGATGTGGTGGTCGCCGGCGGCTCCAACGGCGCCTACCTGCGGCAGCATGTGGACGTGCCGGTGGTGCTGGTCAAGGTGACGGGCTTCGACGTCATGAGCGCACTCGCCACCGCGCGCCGCATCTCGCCCCGGGTCGCGCTGGTCACGCATGCCTCCACCTATGCCGAGGTCGATGAATTCGTGCGCGCGTTCTCGCTGGCGATCCCGGCCTATACCTACCTGACCGAGGACGATGCCGTGGCGCGGGTCAAGGCGCTCAAGCAGGAGGGCATCCAGGTGGTGGTCGGCCCAGGGCTGGTCACCGACCTGGCCGACCGCTACGGCCTGACCGGCGTGTTCCTGTATTCAGGCAACTCGGTGCGCATGGCGCTGGAAGACGCGATCGAGGCCGCACGGCTGCGCCGCATTGAATCGACCCGGCGCGACTATGTCAACACTATCCTGGCGCACCTGAACGAGGGCGTGGCCGCCGTCGATGCGGAAGGGCGGATCCAGTCGTTCAATCCGGCCATGGAGCGATTCCTCGGTACCTCGGCCGCGGCCGCTGTGGGCCGCAAGCTGCAGACGCTGGCGCCCAACCTGTCGCTTGAAGGCGTGATGCAGAGCGGCGACAAGGAGCTGGAAGCGATCCACAAGCTCGGCGACAAGATGGTGGTGGTCAACCGCATCCCGATCGCCAGCGAAGCCGGCACCCTCGGCGCGGTGCTCACCATCCAGGACGCCAGCGCGATCCAGCGCGTCGACCGCAACCTGCGCTCGCGCAGCCGCGCCCGGCCCGCGGGCGTGCGCTACAGCCTCGACGACCTCGCCGGCACCTCCGCGGTGATGACCGAACTGCGCACGCTGGCGCGGCGCTACGCCGTGGTCGATTCCACCGTGCTGATCGGCGGCGAGAGCGGCACCGGCAAGGAAGTGCTGGCGCAGGGCATGCACGACGCCAGCCCGCGCCGCGCGTTCCCGTTCGTGGCGGTCAACTGCGCCGCGTTTCCGGAAGCGCTGCTGGAGAGCGAGCTGTTCGGCTACGAAGAGGGCGCCTTCACCGGCGCGCGCCGCGGGGGCAAGGCCGGCCTGTTCGAGTCGGCGCACAACGGGACACTGTTCCTCGACGAAGTGGGCGACATGCCGCCGACGCTGCAGACGCGCCTGCTGCGCGTGCTGCAGGAAAAACAGGTGCTGCCGATCGGCGGCCTCGACGCCGTGCCCGTCAACGTGCGCGTGATCGCGGCCACCCACCGCGACCTGCCCGCGATGGTGCGCGACGGCGGCTTCCGCCAGGACCTGTACTACCGCCTCAATATCCTGCGCATCGAGATGCCGCCGTTGCGCGAGCGCGCCGAAGACCTGGCCGAGCTCGCCGAGCTGCTGTACCGCCGCGCGCAGGAGCGCCTGGGCACCGAGCGTGCGCAGCGCTTGCCGGCCGTGGCGCGCTCGCGCCTGGCGCGCTACGCATGGCCGGGCAATATCCGCGAGCTGGAAAATGTCACGGAGCGCATCGCGGTGCTGGTGGCCGGCCGCAAGCTGGAAGCCGATGCACTGCTCCGAGAACTGCAGGCCGCCGTGCCGGAACTTTTTGGCGGCGAGGGCGTGGCGATGGCCGTGGCGGAAGCCCCAACGGAACCGGCCGCGCGCGCTGCAACGGCCGGCAGGCCCGGCCATTCGCTGGCGCGCGTCAAGCAGTCGAGCGAAGTCGAGCATATCCGCCGCGTGCTCGCCGAATGCGGCGGCGACCGGACCGCCGCGTGCCACATCCTGGGCATCAGCCCGACCACGCTGTGGCGGCGGCTGAAGGCGGCGTAGCCGCCGGCCGTGCCTATACCCCCGGGCCGACGCGCCGGAACGGAATCGGCTGCAGGTTCTTGCCGGCCAGCCACGCCTCGTTGAAGAGCCGGCCCATGTACAGGTCGCCGCGGTCGCAGAGCAGGGTCACGATGGTGTGGCCCGGTCCCATCTCGCGGGCCAGCGCCACGGCGGCGCCGACATTGATTCCTGAAGAGCCACCCAGGAACAGCCCTTCCTCGCGCAGCATCCGGTAGACCATGTCGACGCAGGTCTGGTCGTCGACCTGCACCGCATCGTCGATCGGCGTGTCCTGCAGGTTGGCGGTGACGCGGCTGGTGCCGATGCCTTCGGTGATCGAACTGCCCTCGGCCTTGAGTTCGCGGTGCTTGACGAAGTTATAGAGGGCGCTGCCGTGCGGGTCGGCCAGCACGATGCGCACGGCCGGCTTGTGCTCCTTCAGGCAACGCGCGATGCCCGCCAGCGACCCGCCCGTGCCGGTGGAGCAGGTGAAGGCATCGATGCGGCCAGCCGTGGCGTGCCAGATCTCGGGGCCGGTGGTTTCGTAGTGGGCCTGCCGGTTGGCGAGGTTGTCGAACTGGTTGGCCCAGATCGCATTATCGGTTTCCTCGGCCAGCCGGCAAGCGATCTTCTGGTAGTTGCCGGGATCGGCATAAGGCTTGGCGGGAACCGGCCGCACCTCGGCGCCGAGCATGCGCAGCCGTTCCATCTTCTCCGGCGACTGCGTGTCGGGGATCACCACGATGCAGCGATAGCCGCGCGCCGCGCACAGGTGGGCCAGGCCGATGCCGGTATTGCCCGCCGTGCCTTCGATCACGGTGCCGCCGGGCTTCAGCACGCCGCGGCGCTCGGCGTCGCGGATGATGTAGAGCGCGGCGCGGTCCTTGACCGAGCCGCCCGGGTTCAGGAATTCGGCCTTGCCGTAGATATCGCAGCCGGTCTCGGCGCTCAGCCCCGCCAACCGGATCAGCGGGGTGTGTCCGATGGTGCCGGCAAATCCGTCCCTGACTTCCATGATGCACTCCTGCCAGGCCGCGGCGGCCCGAGATGAGGGTCAATCTGATTGATAGACCGGGGCGGCGGGAATGACAAGCGGGGGGAAGAAGGCCGTGGGGCCGGGGAAGTGGCTCCGGTAACGCCTGGCGCCGTGGCTGGCCGTTTCAGGCCGTTTCAGGCCGTGTCAGGCCGCATTCAGCCAGCGGAAACTGAAGTCGCCTTCGACGAATTCCCGCCGCGACGCGTGGAAATCGCGCATATACGGCCGGTTCAGGTGCGATTCCAGCGCGTTCTTCGAGTCCCAGACCATATAGATCACGAAGACCTGAGCGTCCTCGGCATCCTGCCCGACATGGTAGTCCAGGCAGCCGGGCTCCTTCAGCCCGCGCGTTTGCAGCGTGGTGAGCTGGGATACCAGCGCCTCGCGGCGATGGGACTTGGCACGGGCGATGCCGACTAGCGTGTACGTTCCGGACATGGTTGAACGGGGGCGACTGGCTGGCGTCTGGTGAGCTCTGGGCGCGCCATTGTAGCGCCGGCGCCGGGGCCGCCTGGAATGCCTGACGGCGCCGTCCGGGCATTTGGCGCCCCCTTGACAACGCCGGCGCGGTTCCGGCGGGCAAAAAACAGGCCTCAAGTCTGGCGCCGGCCTGCCGATAGCCATTCCGACAAGAAAAAAACCAGCGTCCGGGGGACATCTCATGCTGAGACGAATCGGGTCGGAACAATTGCAGGTCGGGATGTTTGTCGCCAGGCTGGGTGGGCCGTGGATCAGCCACCCGTTCTGGCGCGCGAAGTTTCTGGTCAGCCACGAAGACCAGATTCGGCAGATCCAGTCCGCGGGCGTCCGCGAAGTCTGGATCGATATCCTCAAGGGGCGCAACCTGCCCGCACCAGCCGTGCCCGAGGCGCCGCCAGTGCCGGTTGCCGAGGCCGAGCCACCGGCGTGGGAGCCTGCGGCCGAGCAGCCGGTCGCTTCGCTCGAAGCCGAGCTCGGCCGGGCGCGCGACCTGCTCCAGTCCGGCAAGGCGATGATCGGCTCCATGTTCGCCGACATCCGCATGGGCCGCGCGCTGGAGGTCGGACGCGCGCTGCCGCTGGTCGACGCCGCGTCGCGCTCGCTGTCGCGCCACGGGCAGGCGCTGCTGGCGCTGGCGCGGCTCAAGGCGCGCGACGACTACAGCTACCTGCACGCCTTTGCCGTCTGCGCGCTGATGATCGCGGTCGGGCGGACGCTGAGCCTGCCGGAGGACGAGGTGCGCGAACTCGGCCTCGCCGGCCTGGTGCACGACATCGGCAAGCTGACGTTGCCCGAATCCGTGCAGCACAAGGCCGTCGCACGCACGCCCGAGGAAGAGGAAAGCTACCGCCGCCATCCGTCGGCGGGCTACCGCATCCTCAACGAGGCGCGGCTGGTCTCCAATATCCCGCTCGATGTCTGTGTCCACCACCACGAACGCGTGGACGGCCGCGGCTACCCGTTCGGGCTGGCCGGCCACGAACTGAGCATCCACGCCAGGATTGCCGCGATCTGCGACGCCTACGATGCGCTGACCTCGGACCGTCCGGGCCACCAGCAATGGTCGCCGGCGCGCGCCATGGAATACATGGCCGTGCGCGTCGACACGCTGTTCGACCGCCGGGTGTTCAAGGCCTTCACGCGCACCGTCGGCATCTACCCGCTGGGCACCGTGCTGCGGCTGCGCTCCAACCGGCTGGCGGTGGTTTGCGGCCAGAACGAAGCCGACCCCTTGCGGCCGCTGGTGATGGCGTTCTATTCGGTGTCGCAGTCACGCCCGGTACCGACGGAACTGATCGACCTGCGGCACAGCGAGGAGACGGTGGTGGCGTTCGAGAATGCCGCCGAATGGGGTTACACGGACGAGCAACTGATGGCGATGTATACGAATACGAACGCTTCATAGCGCCGGCGCCGGCTTCAGCCAGGGCGACGCACTGAGCCTGGCGTAGAGAAAGTCGTTGAACGCCCGGACCCGCGCGCTATGGCGCAGGTCGGGATGGGTCAGGATCCACAGCGGCGTGCCGAGCGCGGGGTCGGGCCGGGCCAGACGGACCAGGCCTGCGTCGTGCTCGGCCAGCAGGCACAGCAGCATGCCGATACCCATGCCATGCCTGACGGCATCGACCATGGCCACCAGGCTGTCTACGCTCACCAGCCGGCGCGCCGGCGGCACGTGCTCGGCCACCCAGCGAGCCTGCGCGAGATGCGCGAGCGCGTCGTCCGGGACCACCCAGTCGTGGCCGGCCCAGTCAGGCGCTGCGGTTCCACGGGCCGGGGCGTTGCCGGTTTGCGCCAGGTAGTCGCGCGATGCGTACGGCGCAGTTTCCAGCATCCCGACCTGGCGCCCGACCAGGTATTCCGGCGGCGCGCTGGCCGGACGTACCGCCACATCCGCCTCGCGCCGGCTCAGGCTCAGGAAGCTGTTGTTGACCACGATCTGCAACTGGATCCGCGGATGCAGCGCGCGAAATTCCGCGAACAGCGGCATCAGCAGCCCGGCCAGCAGCGTGTCCGTAGTGGTGACCCGCAGCGGCCCGCTCAGCTGGCTGTCCAGGCCGGACAACTGGCGTTGCGCGGCATCGATCTGTTCGCCGACGCCGGCAAGCCGCTGGGCCAGCGCTTCGCCCGCTGTGGTGAGGGCGTAGCCCGTCGGATGGCGCTCGAAGAGCAGGGTGCCCAGCACCTCTTCCAGCCGGGCGAGCCGGCGCAGCACGGTGGAGTGGTTGACGTGCAGCGTCCGGGCAGCGCCGGCCAGCGAGCCTGACTGGCTGACGGCAAGGAAGTACTTCAGGTCGTCCCAGTCCGCTTCCTGCATGTTTGCATAGCCCCTTTGCGAAAATAGCCAGTTCTCGTGCCGATTCGCACAGCCTACATTGGCCTGGCGGGCCCGGCAATGGTCGCCGGGCGGCAATCAGGGAACAGGAAAAGGCAATGGCGTGGATGCTGCTGGTGCTGGCGGGGCTGATCGAGATCGTGATGGCGCTCGCCTTGAAGTACACGGACGGATGGACGCGGCCGGGGCCGACGGTGCTGGGGATCGGGGCCGCCCTGGCCAGCATCTTCCTGCTCAGTGCGGCCTTGCGGCACCTGCCGGTGGGAACGGCGTACGCGGTATGGACCGGGATCGGGGCGATCGGGGTCACCGTGATCGGGATCCTGTTCCTTGGGGAGAGCGCGGCGCCGATGCGCCTGGCGCTGATCGCGCTGATTTTTGTCGGGATCGGGGGGCTGAAGCTGCTGCCTGCCTGAGCGAGGGCAGGGCCGCGGGACACGGGGGGAGGGGGCCTGGTGGGTCCCGGTGGGTCCTGGGATCGCAGTTTTACGAAGGGGCGTGCACGTTTTGTACACTATCCGGCCGAACCACTGGCTTGACTTCGCCCCCTTATGAGTTTCGATGCCCTGCTGGAGCTGTTCCAGCAACGTATTCCGGCCCATCCCTGGGCGCAGATCACGCTGTATCTGGTGGTGCTGGTGCTGATCGCGCTGGTCGCGCAATGGCTGTTCGGCCATGTGATGTCGCGCATCGCCCATCGCGTGCTGACGGTCTGGGGCAAGGGGCCCTGGAGCAAGGCGCTGACGCGCCATCGCGCGTACCGGCGCTTCGGCTATGCGGTGGGTTTTGCGGTGATCACCGTCGGCATCGGCGAGGTGCCGCACATGGGCCGCTATGCGCTGCTGGTGGAGCGCCTGGCCCATTCCAGCCTGTGGGTCTGCTTCTTCCTGATGCTGGGCGGCGTGCTGGGCGCGTGGCAGGACGTTTACGCCGGCAGCCGCCGCGCGCAGACGCGCTCGATCAAGGGTTATATCCAGGTGGGGCGGCTCGGGCTGGGGCTGGTGTGCGCGGTGCTGGTGCTGTCGATCCTGATCAACCGTTCGCCGCTGTGGATGCTGTCCGGCCTGGGGGCGTTGTCGGCGGTGCTGCTGCTGGTGTTCAAGGACACGCTGCTGTCGCTGGTGGCCAGCACGCAGCTGACCTCGAACGACATGCTGCGCATCGGCGACTGGATCGAAATGCCGCAATGCAATGCCGATGGCTACGTCAAGGACATCGCGCTGCATACGGTCAAGGTGCAGAACTGGGACAACACCGTGACCACGGTGCCGACCTACAAGCTGTTTTCGGAGAGTTACCGCAACTACCGCCAGATGTTCGAGTCCGGCGCGCGCCGTATCAAGCGGACGTTGCGCATCGACGCGAGCAGCGTGCGCTTCCTGGAAGACGACGAAGTGCATGCGCTGATGCGGTACCAGTTGCTGCACGACTACCTGGCCGAGAAGCAGGCCAAGGTCGACGAGGCCAACCGGCTGCTGATTGCCGCCGGCAATGACCCGGTGAACCGGCGGCGGCTGACCAATGTCGGCACCTTCCGCGCGTATGGCATCGCCTACCTGAAGGCGCATCCCGAAATCCACCACGACCTGCTGCTCAACGTGCGCATGATGGAGCCCGATTCGCAGGGCATCCCGGTGGAAATCTATTGCTTTACCGCGCTGACGGCGTGGATGGACTACGAGCGCATCCAGGGCGATGTGTTCGACCACCTGCTGGCGATCCTGCCGGAACTGGGCCTGCGGCTGTACCAGGCCCCGTCCGGTGCCGACCTGAGCGGCGTGCGCATGGCGCCGGTGCTGGCCGCGGCGCACGCTGCCGCGCAGGTGGCGGCACCGCACCCGCCCGCCCATGCCGCCGCGGGCAGTCACGTGCTGTAACGCCTTCCGCTCCTTCAGGTATCAGCCCACCGCGCGCGGACGCACGCGGCTTGCGGCTTCCTTGGCGCGGGTGCGGGCGGTGTCAACATCGTCCGCATAGGCCAGCGCCACGCCCATGCGGCGCTTGGTAAAGCTCTCGGGCTTGCCGAACAGGCGCACCTCGGTCTGCGGCACGCTCAGCGCCTGGTCCACGCCGTCGAACACCACGCCCTGCGCGTCCACGCCGCCGTAGATCACCGCGCTGGCGCCGGGGCTGCGCAGCGAGGTATCGACCGGCAGGCCAAGGATGGCACGCGCATGCAACTCGAATTCGTTCTGGTGCTGCGTGGCCATGGTCACCATGCCGGTATCGTGCGGGCGCGGGCTGACCTCGCTGAACCAGACCTGCTCGCCCTTGACGAACAGTTCCACGCCGAACAGGCCCATGCCGCCCAGGTCGGCGGTGACGGCCTGCGCGATCTGCTGGGCCTTCTGCAGCGCGGCGGGGTGCATCGGCTGCGGCTGCCAGCTTTCCACGTAGTCGCCGCTGACCTGGACGTGCCCGATCGGCGCGCAGAACTGCGTCTCGACCTGGCCGCTGGCGCCGATGGCGCGCACCGTCAGCAGCGTGATCTCGTAGTCGAAGTCGATAAAGCCTTCCACGATGATGCGGCCGTGGCTGACGCGGCCGCCGGCCATGGCGTAGTCCCACGCGGCCTGCACGCCCTCGGGGCCGTCGATCTTGCTCTGGCCCTTGCCGGAGCTGCTCATCACCGGCTTGACCACGCACGGATAGCCGATGCCGCCATCGATGGCGGCTTGCAGTTCTTCCAGCGAATCGCAGAACTTGTACGGGCTGGTGGGCAGGCCGAGCGACTCGGCGGCGAGGCGCCGGATGCCTTCGCGGTCCATGGTCAGGCGCGCGGCGCGCGCGGTGGGGATCACGCGCACGGTGCCGGCGGCTTCCAGCGTTTCCAGCATGGGGGTGGCGATGGCTTCGATCTCGGGCACCACCAGGTGAGGCTTCTCGGCTTCGATCAGCGCCCTGAGCTGGTCCGGGTCGCTCATGGCAATGGTGCGCGCGTGGTGGGCCACCTGCTGGCCCGGCGCATTGTCATAGCGGTCGACGGCGATGGTCTCGACGCCCAGGCGCTGCAGTGCGATCAGCACTTCCTTGCCCAGCTCGCCGGAGCCGAGCAGCATCACTTTGGTTGCAGAGGGGGAAAGGGGCGTTCCGAGGGTGGTCATGGCAGCAGGGCGGCGGGGCGAAGGGAAAACCAGGATTGTACGTGGTGCCGCCCGCCGTGGCGTCGCCCTGGCCTAGTCTTCGGCGTCGCGCGAGCCGGGGTGGCGCCGTGTCGCCTCGTCCTTGCGGTCGGCCGCCTCCGCCTCTGCCGGAGTGGACGCGACCCCGTACATGCCGTGGCGCGGCGTGCCTTCCGGCAGGTTGCCGAGATCAGTGGCCTGGTAAGGGTGCGGACCCGGCGGCGGCTGCGAGGTGTCGCTCGACGGATGCGCGCGGCCGGTCAGCTTCTCGTCCTGGGTCGCGCTGTGGCCGCCGTAGTGATAGTCGGTCAGCGATCCTCCATGCGCGGGGGCCGACGGTGCCGGCGCCCCGGAGATATCGGTCACGCGCACCGGAATCGACGGATAGACCTGCTGGGCGCCGGCGATGGCCATGTCGGGCGAATCGAACTCGCCGGCGAGCCGCTCCGGTGCGGCGTTGCCGGTGCGCATTTCGAGGTGCCAGCGGCCGTTTTCCGGGCCGCACACCAGGATTTCCTGTTCGGTCGAGATCATGGCAGGGCTCCTTGTGCAGGTTCCAGGGGGCCGGCACGCCATACCGGCCGCGTGGGCCGGCCGTGTGGTCGGTCCCCAGGCAGACAGGCAAGTTGCATTCCAGCGCCGCCGCGCTGGAACGGAACCTGCTGCTCCTGCGGGAATACGCCGTTAACTCAAAAAGAGGTTCGCCATGCCCCCGACCCGACCGCTTACTGTTGTCATCACCGGCGCTTCCAGCGGCATCGGGCTGGCCACCGCGCTGGCGTTCGCGCGTGCCCAGGCGCGCGTGGTGCTGTGCGCGCGCGGCGAGGCGCCGCTGGCGCGCGCCGCCGCGGCGTGCCGCGAACTGGGCGCGCGGGCACTGGCCGTCCCGGGCGACGTCACGCAGCCGGCGGCCATGCACCGGCTGGCCGAGCGTGCGGCGGAGTTCGGCGACGGCGGCATCGATGTCTGGGTCAACAATGCCGGTGTCGGCGCGGTTGGGCTGTTCGACGAAACACCGGTGGCCGCGCATGAGCAGGTGGTACGCATCAACCTGCTGGGCTACCTGCACGGCGCGCATGCGGTGCTGCCGTTCTTCAAGGCGGCGCGCAAGGGCGTGCTGGTCAATATCGTGTCGCTGGGCGCATGGGCGCCGTCGCCATATGGCGTGTCGTATACGGCAAGCAAGTTCGGGCTGCGCGGCTTTTCGGAGGCGTTGCGCGCGGAGCTGGTCGACTATCCGCAGATCCGCATCTGCGACATCTTCCCGGCCACCGCCGACACGCCGGGCATGCGCCACAGTGCCAACTACACCGGCAAGGCACTGCGTCCGCCGCGGCCGCTGGTCGACGCCGGCGCGGTCGCGCGTGCGGTGCTGCGCGCGGTCGCGGCGCCGGCCTCGCAGGCGGTGACGGTAGGCGTGGTCGCAAGGCTGGCGCGCGTTGCCAACCTGCTGGCGCCAGGCCTGCTGCAACGGGCGTACGGCCGCATCCTGCATCGGCATTTCAGCGGGGCGCACGAGATACCGGTCACCGACGGCAACCTGTTCCATGCCTCGCTGGGACATATGGACGTCCAGGGCGGCTGGACCTCGCCGGAACAGATGCGCCAGCTTCGCATTGCCGGCGCGGCGGTGGCGGCCGGACTGGCCGGCCTCGCGCTGTGGCATTGGCGCCGCCACGCCCGCTGAGTGCCGGCAGGCACTGACAGGCAGACTGGCAGGCAGATTTACAACCGCGGGCGATTCTTACCTGCGCCGCGTGCGGCTGCCGGCCCATATAGAAAAAGGCCCGCGCGAACGCGGGCCGCAAAGGCCTGAGGATCCGCTAGAGGACCGCTCGGTATTTATCCTAATTGCCCGGCAGCGGCTGCACATCCCCCGTTCGGGGTGCAGGCCGCATTCGTGCGTGATCCCGCCTCGATACGGCGGCGGACGGAGCGGTGCCCTCAGGACGTCGCCATCAAAGGTGGTCGACGCTGCGTCGCCACCGCAAACACGATCTGCGCGATCCCGGCCGCCAGCCCCATCGCCACGCCCGCCTGCCAGGCAACGGTGTACGAGCCCAGCGCGTCATAGACCACCCCGCCGCCGAAGGCACCGGTAAAGCTGCCGATCTGGTGGCTGAAGAAGGCCACGCCGCCCAGCATCGCCTGCCAGCGCAGGCCGAAGGTCTCGGCGATCCAGCCCGACACCAGCGGCGCCACGCCCAGCCACAGGAAGCCCATCACCGCGGCAAACACCAGCGTGCTGCCCGGCGTGGGCGCCGACGAGAAGTACCAGGTCAGCGCCAGCGAGCGCACGGTATAGATGCCGCCCAGCAGCATCAGCTTGTTGAAGCGCCCGCCGGCCCAGCCGAAGAAGATGCTGCCGAGCACGTTGAAGCCGCCGATCACGCCCAGCGCCTGCGCGCTAAGCATCGGGTCCATGCCGCAGATGTCCAGGTACGACGGCAGGTGTGTGGTCAGGAAGACCAGTTGCATGCCGCAGACGAAATACGCCAGCGCCATGACGATGAACGGCGCGTGCCGCAGCGCCGTGCCCAGCGCCTGCCGCGCATTGCTCTGGTCGGCGCCGCCGAACGCGGGCAACGGCAGCTTGTCCACGCGCCCCGCCATCCAGGCCGCCGGCAGCATCACCAGCGCCAGCAGCACGAACGCGGCCAGCCCGGCGCGCCAGCCGTAAGCCTGCGTCACCATTTGCCCGATCGGCGCGGCCAGCAGCGCGCCGAGCGAGCCGGCCCCCGACACCAGCCCCAGCACCGTGCTGCGCAGCGCCGCCGGCACCGGCCGTGCCGCCACCGCCATCGCCAGCGCGCTGCCGGTGCAGGCCATCGAAGCGCCGATCGCCACGCCCGCGCCCAGCGTGACGCCGATCATGCCTTGCGCGGTCGCCAGCAGCACCAGCCCGGCCACATGCGACAGCGAGCCGGCCAGCATCAGGGGCCGGAAGCCGATCCGCGTGGCCCATGCGCCAGCCAGCGGCTGCAGCAGCCCCCAGGCCAGGTTCTGCACGGCGATGGCGACCGTGAAGTCGGAGACCGAGATGCCGATGTCCCGCGTCAGCGGCGGCATGAAGATGCCCAGGCTCTGGCGCAGGCCCATGGCCAGGCTGAGCATCAGGGAGGCGCCAAGCAGGATCGGCAGGGCCGGGCGGAGGCTTTCCAGGCGGGAAGGCGCGATGGAGGCAGGCACGATGGTCGTCTCGCGGGATTGTCGTTGTCGTTATGTGCCCGCGGCGGCGCCTGGCATGTTAAGCATGCGCTGAATATACCGCAGGGTAGGCCGAGAGTAAGCGGCAGCCTGCACCGTGTCAATTTGGCTTTGGGCTGGGCCGCCTTCCGCTTTGCCGAAGGCGGCCCAGCGCCGCGCTAGTCCAGGCTGACCCGCCGGCTTGCGGCCGGCCGTCCAGGCGAAAGGCGCGACGACGGCATGGCTTGCTCCCGCCTTACTTGCCGGTCCACACCGGCTTGCGCTTCTCCGCAAAGGCCGCGGCGCCTTCGCGCGCATCGGCCGAGGTGAACACCGGCGCCATCAGCGGGCGCTGGCGCTCGAACATCTCCTCGTTGCTCCAGTCCGCCGACTCGGCCACGATCTGCTTGCTCACCGCCACCGCCAGCGGGCCGTTGGCCCCGATTTCCCCGGCCAGCGCCAGCGCGCCCTGCAGCGCTTCGCCCGGTTCGGTCAGGCGGTTGATCAGGCCGTAGGCATGCGCCTGCTCGGCGCCCAGCATGTTGCCGGTCAGCGCATATTCCATGGCGATGTGGTACGGCACGCGGCGTGGCAGGCGCATCAGGCCGCCGGCACCGGCAACCAGGCCGCGCTTGACTTCGGGCAGGCCGAATTTGGCCGCCTTCGACGAGACGATCAGGTCGCAGGCCAGCGCCAGCTCGAAACCGCCGGCCAGCGCATAGCCTTCCACCGCGGCGATCAGCACCTTGCGCGGCGGCTTCTCGGTGAGCCCGCCGAAGCCACGGCCGGGCAGGCTCGGGCGCTTGCCCTCCAGGAAGCCCTTCAGGTCCATGCCGGAACAGAAGGTGCCGCCGGCGCCGGTCAGGATGGCGACGGCGAGGTCGTCACGGCTTTCCAGCTGGTCGATCGCGGCGGCCAGCGCGGTCGCGGTCTCGAAATCCATGGCGTTGCGCGCCTGGGGCCGGTTCATGGTGATCAGCAGCGTATTGCCGCGGGTCTCTAGTTGCAGCGTGTCGCTCATGCAGGTGTCCTGGTCAAGAAGGCCATTGGGGAGTGCTGGATGGTGATCGATGGCGCTCAGCGCGGGGCCATGCGGATGGCGCCGTCCAGGCGGATGGTCTCGCCGTTGAGCATCGGGTTCTCCAGGATGTGCAGCGCGGTCGAGGCGTACTCGTCCGGCGCGCCCAGGCGCGCCGGGTGCGGCACCATCGCGCCCAGCGAGGTGCGCACGTTCTCCGGCAGCTTCGCCAGCAGCGGCGTGTCGAACAGGCCCGGCGCGATGGTGCAGACGCGGATGGCGCGCTGCGCCAGGTCGCGCGCGGCCACCAGCGTCATGCCGACGATGCCGGCCTTGGCCGAGCTGTAGGGGATCTGGCCGATCTGGCCTTCGTAGGCGGCGACCGAAGCGGTCAGCACGCATGCGCCGCGCTCGCCGTCCACCATTTCGTTCCTGGCCATGCGCGCGGCGCCGAGGCGCAGCGCGTTGAAGGTGCCGATCAGGTTGATGCGCACCACCGACTCGTACTTTTCCAGCGAGCCCGGCGAGCCGTCCTTTTCGACCACGCGCACCGGCGCGCCCAGGCCGGCGCAGTGGATCAGCGCGCGCAGCGGGGCGATGGCCTCGGCGGCGTCGTAGACCGCGTTCATCTGCTCTGTGTCGGTGACGTCGGCCTTGACGAAGCGGACCTTGCCGCCGAACTCGTCCACCACCGCGTTGCCGCGCTCTTCGTTCAGGTCGGCGATGACCACGCCGACGCCGCGCTCCACCAGGCGGCGGGTGCAGGCCAGGCCCAGGCCGGAAGCACCGCCGGTGACGACGGCGGACATGTTTTCGAGTTTCATGGGTGTCTCCTAGGAAAAAGTCACTGGGTTCCCGCCTGCGCGGGAACGACGCAGGCGGTTACAGGCGTTCGATGATGGTGGCGTTGGCCATGCCGCCTGCCTCGCACATCGACTGCAGGCCGTAGCGCTGGCCGCTGTCTTCCAGCGCATGCAGCATGGTGGTCATCAGGCGCACGCCCGACGCACCCAGCGGATGGCCCAGCGCGATCGCGCCACCGCGCGGGTTCAGGCGCGCCGGGTCGGCGCCCAGCGCCTTCTGCCAGGCGAGCGGCACGCAGGCGAAGGCTTCGTTGATTTCGTAGTGGTCGATCTGGTCCAGCGCCAGGCCGCTCTTCCTGATGGCGCGCTGGCTGGCCGCGATCGGGGCAGTCAGCATCATCACCGGATCGTCGCCGCAGACGTCGAACGCGACAAAGCGCGCGCGCGGCTTCAGGCCCAGGCGCTGCGCCATGGCTTCGCTCATCAGCAGCATGGCCGAGGCGCCGTCACTGATCTGCGAGGCATTGCCCGCGGTGACGTTCCAGCCGATCTGCGGGAAGCGCTCGCTCAGTTCGTCGTTGCGGAACGAGGCCTGCAGCGTGCCGAGTTTTTCCACCGAGGTGCCGGGGCGGATGGTTTCGTCATGCTCGACCACGCCGTTGGGCGTGCTGATCGGCAGGATCTCGCGGCGGAAGGCGCCGCTCTCGCGGGCCGCGGCAGCCAGTTCGTGCGAGCGGGCCGAGTAGTTGTCCATGTCCTGGCGCGACAGCTCGTACTTGGCCGCGACCAGCTCCGCAGCAACGCCCTGCGACACCAGACCCGGCGCGTAGCGCGCTTCCATCGACGGTCCATATGGGTTCTGGCCGATGCGCGCCGAGCCCATCGGCACCCGGCTCATCGACTCGATGCCGCAGGCGATGACGATGTCGTAGGCGCCGGCCATGATGCCTTGCGCGGCAAAGTGCACCGCCTGCTGGCTCGAACCGCACTTGCGGTCGATGGTGGTGGCAGGCACGTGGTCGGGGAAGCCGGCCGCCAGCCAGGCCACGCGGCCCGGCCCGGCTGACTGCTCGCCCGCCTGCGTCACGCAACCGGTGATGACGTCGTCCACCAGGCCGGGATCGAGCTGGTTGCGTTCGACCAGGCCCCTGAGCACCTGGGCCAGCAGTTCGGTGGCATGCAGCTCGGTAAAGGCCGATCCCGGCTTGGAGCGGCCCATCGGGCTGCGGATGGCGTCGACGATGACGGCTTGTTGCATGAGGGTGTCTCCTGGTGCAGCGGTTGCGAGTCGTTGATGAATCGTTGAGTTGGGATATTGAGACGTCGGTTTCAAAAAGTGATCGTCCAATACGATGAATCGGAATTCTCGCGTCGGAAATTCGCCATGTAAACTCAAAATCCTGTGTTTGACTTCGGAATCAACGAAGGGCAACATCCGGGTTTTGAGACGCTGGTATCAAAAAAATCCAGACGAAGGCCCGGTTATGACCAATGAAGCACATGCCTCCCTGACCCCGCCGGCCGCCGATGCCGATGGCGAGTCGCGCCTCGTCAGCGCGCTGGCGCGGGGCGTTTCGATCCTCAACTGCTTCTCGCCAACGGTGCAGGAGCTGAGCAGCCGCGAGCTGATGGAGCGCACCGGGCTGGCCAAGCCGACGCTGTTCCGCCTGCTCGACACCCTGTGCGAACTGGGCCTGCTGCACTATTCGGAGCGCCTGTCGCGCTACGTGCCGGGGGTCGGGCTGGTCAACCTGGCCGCGCCCGCGCTGGCGCGAATGACGGTGCGCCAGCTGGCGCGGCCGGCCATGCAGGAGCTGGCCGACCACATCGCCGGACAGGTCGAGCTGATCGTCGGCAACGGCAACGCCATGACCTACGTCGAGATCGCCCAGGGCGTGGGCAGCCATGTGTTCCGGCCCGAGGTCGGTACCCGGGTCTCGATCTCGCGCACCGGTTCGGGCCGCGGCTACCTGTTGCTGATGCCCGAGCCCGAGCGCGAGGCGTATCTGGCCCAGCTGCGCGCCGCCGATCCGGCGCGCGCTGACTGGCTGCAGCAGCGCCTAAAGGATGCCGCGCGCGACCTCCAGGAGCACGGCTTCTGCCGCGGCCATCGCGACCTGCATCGCGAGGTGGAATCCGTTGCCGTGCCGATGCGCGCACGGCGCGATGGCGAAGCGTGGATCTTTGCCGCGTCGGTGCCGGTGTTCAGCCTGCAGAGCAAGCAGATCGAGGAAGACATCGGCCCGCGGCTGGTCAGCCTGGTGCGCAACGTGGAGGGGGCCATCGGGGTGTCAGGCTGACGTTCCGGCGCCCCGCCAGGCGGGGTGACTTGTCTTGGCCCCGGGCGGGCTGGCGACTATCCTGAGTCACAAACAAGGACGTCGGGAACCCGTCGCAGCCAGCCTCCTGGGGGTGTGCCATGCAGCAGATACGCCTGGCGGCAATCGTCGCCGTGCTGGTACTCGTCGCCGGCGTGGTGTCGCGCTCGCTGGCGCATGCGTCGACCGAGGCCGTGCCGGTCTGGCTCGGCAGCGGCGTCACGTTTGCCGCGCTGCTGGTCTGTGCGCGCTGGTCATGGCCAGCGGTGCTGGCCGGGGCCGGGCTGGCGCTGGCAGGGTGGGGCATGGCCACGCACGGCCTGCCGCTGCGCGGGGCGGTCGCCTTCGGCCTGATCGAGGTCATCAGCCTGGGCACCGCCGGCTGGATCGCCACCTATGGCCGGCGCGATCCGCAAAGCCCGCCGGGAGCCACGCTGCTGATCGCGGGGGCGCTGGTCGGCTCGGCGCTGGGCGCTTCGCTGGCGGTCGAGCTATGGCGCTGGCAGCGGCCGGGACTGGACCTGCCGGTCGAATGGCGCGCCTGGGCCTTTTCCACCGCGGCCGGGCTGCTGCTGGTGGGGCCGCTGGCGGTGGCGTTCCGCGGCTTCCGCGTGCGGCGCTCGGGCGGCATGCCGATGCAGCAGTTCGCGGCCGGCGGGCTGGCCTTCGTGGTCTTTATCGTGGCGGTGCTGGCGGTGTTCTCGGACAACGCCGCGCAGCGCTTCGGCGGCCTTGCGCCCACGCTGGCCTACGTGCCGATGCCGCTGCTGCTTGCCACCGCGCTGCTGTGGGGACCGCGCGGCGGTGCCATTGCCACGCTGCTGGGCTGCCTGCTGATCATCCACCGCACCGCGGCCGGTGCCGGCCCGTTCAACGTCATCGAAGGCTTTCCGGGCGAAGCGGTGGTCGAGGTGCAGGGCTTTGTCATTGTTTGGGCGCTGGTGATGCTGCTCGGCCGCGCATTGTCCGAGGGCCGCCGCACCGCGCTGGAGGAAGCGCGTGCCTGGCGCCTGCGCTATGCGCGCACGCTGCAGGCGGTGGGCGTGGCCAGCGTCGAGTATGACGCGGTCACCGGCCGCGCTACATGGAGCGAGGGCGCGGCGGCGTTGCTCGGCGACACGATCCGCGACGTCAACAGCGTCGACGAATGGCTGGACCATATCGACGCCACCGACCGCGGGCTGGTGCAGGCCACCTGGTCCGCCGTGGCGCGCGGCGATGCGCCCGACAGCGTGCAGGAATACGCCGTGACGCTGCCGGGCAGCGGCCGCCTGCGCGTGCACGAGCGGCTGGCCGGCATCCGCGGCGCGGACGGCAAGGTAGAGCAGGTGGCGGCACTGCTGCGCCGTGCCGGCGCGGAGCCCGCGCATGTCTGACCCGGGCGTGTTCCTGATCCACGGCCTGGGCGGCACGCAGTATGACCTGGGCTCGATGCACAAGCGCCTCAAGCGCGCCGGCTTTGTCACGCACTCCCTGACGCTGCCGGGACACGGCACGCAACCCGAAGACCTGTGCGGCGTGCGCGCCGAGGACTGGCTCGAGGCGGTGCGCGCCAAATACCGCGAGATCATCGACCAGCATGAAACGCTGCACGTGATGGGCATGTGCATGGGCGCGCTGCTGGCGGTGGAAACGGTCAAGCGCGAGCAGCACACCAGGGGCCGGCTGGTGGCGCTGGCGCCGCCGGTCTATATCGACGGCTGGGCCACGCCATGGTATCGCAGCCTGCGCCCGCTGCTGTACCGGATTCCAGGCGTTCCCAACCGGATGAAGGTGGAAGAGGAAGAGCCGTTCGGCATCAAGAACGAACAGCTGCGCGAGATCGTCAAGGCCAAGTTCGCGCGCGGCGAGAACTTCCACTACCAGTGGGTGCCGCTGGCGTGCATCCGCGAAGTCGATCGCTTGCGCGGCTACGTGCGCAAGGGGCTGCAGCGCATTGCCTGCCCCACGCTGGTGGTCCACGCGCGGCTGGACGAGCTGACCAGCCTGCGCTCCGCCAACTTCCTGGTCGAGCAGATCGGGCAGGGCAAGCGTGCCGGGCAGGCGCGCATGCTGGTGCTGGAAGACAGCTACCACATGGTCTGCGTCGACAATGACCGCGAGCTGGTGGCGCGCAATGTGCTGGAATTCTTCGAGGCCAGCGTGGGCACGTCGCTTGGCATGGCGGGTGCGGAGCGCGACGATGCGCGCATGACGCCGGACCAGATGACCGGGCTGCTGGCGGCGGCGCGCGCGGACCTGGAGCAGGGCGACCTGGCCGCGCTGTATGCGCGCGGCAAGGGCGATTTTGCGTGGTTCCAGCCGGGCGCCAACCGGACCAGCGGGGTCTATCGTGGCGATCGTGGCCTGGCGCGGCTGCGCGAGTGGGCGGATGCGGGGCTGGCGTTCACCGCGTTCGGCGCGCCGGTGCTCAACACCGGCATGGCCGTGGTGCCTGCGACCTTGCGCAGCGGCACGCTGGCCTCGCAGGGCGTGCTGGCGTTTGCGCTGCGCGACGGCAGGCTGCTGGAGGGGCGGTGGTTCCCGGACGAAGTGGCGCTGGAAGATGCGTACTTCGGCGGCACGCCGGCGCTGCAGGGGCCAAGCCCCGCTGAAAAAGCCTTCGAGGCCGCCGCGGCGTTGTCGAAGACGCTGCGCCAGGCGCCCGACAACGACACCTTGCTGTCGCTCTATGCGCTCTACAAGCAGGGCAGCGTCGGCGACGTCAGCGGCGACCGCCCGGGCATGATGGACATGGTCGGGCGCGCCAAGTACGACGCCTGGGCCGCCCGGCGCGGCTTGCAGCGCGAGCAGGCCATGCGCGACTATGTGGCGCTCGTCAACCAGCTCAAGGCGGCGGAAACGCAATCCGCCTGAAGCCGGGTTGCGTAGCTGCCGCGATCAGTTTCCGCTGAACACCGGCGTGCGCTTGTCCAGGAAAGCCTGCACCGCCTCGCGGTGGTCCGCAGTCTGGTGCGACAGGGCCTGGAAGCCGGCCGACAATTCCAGCAGCGTGTCGAGGCGGGTGTGCATGGCCTCGCGCATCAGCCGCTTGGCCAGCCGCACCGCATGCGGCGGGTTGGCCGCGATGCGCCCGGCCAGCTCGTATGCGGTCGGCAGCAGCGCCTCGGGCGCCACCACGCGCGACACCAGGTTCCATTCCAGCGCGGTCTTTGCATCGATCGCCTGCCCGGTAAAGGTCATCTCGGCGGCACGCGACAGCCCGATCACGCGCGGCAGCAGCCAGGCGCCGCCATCGCCGGGGATGATGCCCAGCTTGACGAAGGATTCGGCGAACTGCGCGCGCTCCGAAGCGATGCGGATATCGCACATGCAGGTCAGGTCCAGGCCCGCGCCCATGGCGGCGCCGTTGACGGCGGCGATCACCGGCACTTCCAGGTTGAACAGCGCCAGCGGCAGGCGCTGGATGCCGCAGCGGTAGTCCTGCCGGATCTCCATGCCCGGCACCTGGCCCGAGGCCTGGCGTTCCATGTCCTTGATGTTGCCGCCCGACGAGAACGCCGTGCCGGCGCCGGTGATGACCACGGCGCGCACGCTGCGGTCGGCATGGATGCGCTCGATCGCGGCCAGGAACTCAGCCACCGCGGTGTTGCCGGTCAGCGGGTTGCGGCGCTCGGGCTCGTTCATCGTCAGCGTGACGATGTGGCCGTCCTGTGCGTAGAGGAGGAAGTTGCTCATGGTGGGTGTCTCCGGGGGGGCATCGGGTTCAGTTGCTGCCGCCAAGGCTAAGTCAGCCGGGGCGGCCGCGTCCAATATTCATTTGTTGGCGGGCGATAGCGGGCATGTATCGATTGCCGGGGCGATTCTCGGGACTTCAGTATGTTATGCAGGGCGATGAATTCTTTCGTGCAGCCGGTAGCAGGCCACGCATGACTTGCGCAATACCCCCAGAATCCGGAAAGTAGGGGGCAGCCTGCCCGCTGCCTTGTTAATCCTGGATCCCTGCCCATGACAGTCGTCGTACTCGCGATGGACGGATCGCCCGACAGCGTTGCCGCCGCCCGCCGCCTGGCCAGCCGCCCGCTGCTGGCCGGGCCCTTGTCCGTGCATGTTGCCCATGTCTCGCCGGTGCCGGGCAGCCCCGGCCTGTCCCGGGCCGCGCAGGCGCGCGCGCCGGCCCGGGCCTGAGGCGGCGCCCATGGAACTGCCGCTGCTGCTCGCGCTGCCGCTGCTGGCCGCCGGACTGACCTGGGTGATCGGCATGCGCGCGCCGCGGCTGGTGGCGCCCGTCATCGTCGGCCTGCCGCTGGTCGCGCTGGTACTGCTGCTGCAGCTGCGCGGCGCGGTCTTCGACCAGCCAGAGGACGGCCTTGCCTGGCGCGTGGGCTGGCTGCCCGCGCTGGGACTCGACCTGTCGCTGCGCCTGGACGGCCTGGCCTACCTGTTTGCGCTGCTGGTGGTCGGCGTGGGCCTGCTGGTGATCCTGTACGCGCGCTACTATCTGGCGCGCAATGAATCGGCGGTGCGCTTCTTCTGCCTGCTGCTGCTGTTCATGGCGGCCATGCTGGGCGTGGTGCTGGCCGGCAACCTGCTGTTGCTGGTGGTGTTCTGGGAGCTGACCAGCATCCTGTCGTTCCTGCTGATCGGCTTCTGGTCGTGGCGCGGCGATGCCCGCCAGGGCGCCCGCATGGCGCTGGCCGTCACCGGCGGCGGCGGGCTGGCGCTGCTGGCCGCGGTGCTGCTGCTGGGCCATATCTGCGGCAGCTTCGAACTGTCGGTGGTGCTGGCGCAGGCCGGCAACGTGCAGCGCCACCCGCTCTACATGCCGATGCTGGTGCTGATCCTGCTGGCGGTCTTTACCAAGTCGGCGCAGTTCCCGTTCAGCTTCTGGCTGCCGCAGGCGATGGCCGCGCCCACGCCGGTATCCGCGTACCTGCACTCCGCCACCATGGTCAAGGCCGGCGTGTTCCTGCTGGCGCGGCTGTACCCGGTGCTGGACGGGACCAACGGCTGGTTCTACCTGGTCAGCATGACGGGGCTGGCCACACTGATCTTCGGCGCGGCGATGGCGCTGCTGCAGCGCGACCTCAAGGGGCTGCTGGCGTATTCCACCATCAGCCACCTGGGACTGATCACGCTGCTGTTCGGGCTCGATACCCAGCTGAGCACGGTGGCGGCGATCTTCCACATCATCAACCACGCGGTGTTCAAGGCGTCGCTGTTCATGGCCGCCGGCATCATCGACCACGAGACCGGCACGCGCGACCTGGAACGGCTGCACGGGCTGGCGCGCTACATGCCGCATACGGCGGTGCTGGCGATCGTGGCGTCGCTGTCAATGGCGGGCGTGCCGCTGTTCAACGGCTTCCTCAGCAAGGAAATGTTCTTTGGCGAGACGCTGGCGCAGGGCCTGCTGGGCGAATTCAACTGGGTCATCCCGGCGGCGGCGACCATGGCCGGCGCGCTGACGATGGCGTATTCGCTGCGCTTTATCTACGGCGTGTTCTTTGGCGGCAGGCAGCCCGACGTTCCCAACTATCCGCCGCACGAGCCGCCGCGCTTCATGAAGGTGCCGGTGGAGTTCCTGGTCGTGATCTGCCTGGTGGTGGGACTGGTGCCGGCCTACACGGTAGGCACCCTGCTGGCGGCGGCGTCGCTGGCCACGCTGCGCGCGCCGCTGCCGCCGTACAGCCTGAACCTGTGGCATGGCGTCAACCTGCCGCTGCTGATGAGCCTGCTGTCCATGACCGGCGGCGCGGCGCTGTTCTTCCTGCGCCGCGATGCGCTGCGCCGCTGGCAGCAGTCGCTCGAGCACCTGAACGCGCGCCGCTCGTTCGAGAGCGGCATGCGCGCGCTGGAGCGCATTGCCACCGCGATCACGCGCGCGCTGGAGAGCGGCTCGTTGCCGGGCTATATCGCCTGGATGCTGCTGGCGCTGCTGGCGATTCCGGCGTGGTTCCTGGCCGATCTCGACACGCTCGCCGGCACCGTCCCGGCCGGCGCGCTCGACCCGATGGGCGCCGCGGCGCTGGCGATACTGGCGGTGCTGGCGCTTGCCGTGGTGGCCGCGCGCGGGCAGCGGCTGGCGGCGCTGGTGCTGCTCAGCGGCTGCGGGCTGATGGTGTCGCTGGTGTTCCTGCGCTTCTCGGCGCCGGACCTGGCGCTGACGCAGCTGTCGGTGGAAGTGGTGACGGTCTTGCTGCTGGTGCTGGCGTTGTTCTACCTGCCGCGCGAGACGGCCGAGCAGGGCGGCCCTGCGCGCCGCATCCGCGACGTGATGCTGGCACTGGGCGGCGGCACGCTGCTGGCGGTGGCAGCCTACGCGGTGATGACGCGCCCGTTCGACCCGGTATCGGCCTTCTATGTCGAGCAGGCGGTGCCGGGCGGCGGCGGCCACAACGTGGTCAACGTGCTGCTGGTGGACTTCCGCGGCTTCGATACCATGGGCGAGATCTGCGTGCTGCTGATCGCCGGCCTGGCGGTGCAGGCGCTGCTCAAGGGCATGCGCCTGCCGACGCCGTCGGCCGCGCCGGACGGGCTGCCGTGGACCAGCCAGGCGCATCCGCTGCTGCTGGCCATGCTGGCGCGGCTGATGCTGCCGCTGACGCTGCTGGTGGCGGTCTTTATCCTGCTGCGCGGGCACAACCTGCCCGGCGGCGGCTTTATCGCGGCGCTGGCCACGTCGGTGGCGCTGCTGCTGCAATACGTGGCCAACGGCGTACGCTGGACCGAAGCGCGCATCGCGCCGGACTACCGCGCCATTGCCGGCGCCGGCATCGTGCTGGGGGGGCTGACCGGCCTCGGCAGCCTGGCCTTCGGCTACCCGTTCCTGACGACGGCGTTCGGGCATTTCCACCTGCCGGGCATCGGCGAAATCGAACTGGCTACGGCCATGATCTTTGACCTTGGGGTGTTCTGCACCGTGACCGGGACCACGCTGGTCATCGTCTCGCACCTTGGGGTGCGCAACCTGCCGCCCGCGCGCGCTACGGAGGACGACTGATGGCCGCCCTCTATGCCGTGACGATCGGCATCCTGGCTGCCTGTGGCATCTACCTGCTGCTGCGCGAGCGCGTCTTCACCGTGGTGCTGGGCCTGACGCTGCTGTCGTATGCGGTCAGCCTGTTCCTGCTCGGCATGGGCCGCCTGTCGATCGGCCGGCCGCCGGTGATCGTGCCCGGCGCCAGCTACGCCGATCCGCTGCCGCAGGCGCTGGTGCTGACCGCCATCGTGATCGCGTTCGGCATGACGGCGTTTGCCGTGGTGCTGGCGCTGCGTTCGCTGGGACTGACCGGCAGCGACCATGTCGATGCCGCCGGCGAGCCGGAAGGCGCCCCGGTGCACGACCCGGACGGCGACGATGAAGCGCGGGGGCCACGCCCATGAACCACGCCGTGCTGCTCCCCATCCTGCTGCCGATGTTCGCCGGCGCGCTGCTGACGGCGATGCCGGCGCAGGCGCTGCGCGCGCAGCGCGCCGTGTGCGCGGTAGCGACACTGTTGCTGCTGCCGGTGGCCATCATGCTGATGCAGCACGCGGCAGGCGGCGCCATCGAGGTCTATGCGATGGGCAACTGGGCCGCGCCGTTCGGCATCGTGCTGCAGCTGGACCGCACCGGCGCCATGATGCTGGCGTTGACCGCGGTGCTGGCCGTCGCGGCGCTGGCCGCGGCAGGCGACGGCACCGCGCGCGAGGGCCGGCATTTCCACGCGCTGTTCCAGTTCCAGCTGATGGGCCTCAACGGCGCCTTCCTGACTGGCGACCTGTTCAACCTGTTCGTCTTCTTCGAGATCCTGCTGATCGCCTCCTACGCGCTGCTAGTGCACGGCGCCGGGCGCGCGCGCATCGGCGCCGGGTTCCATTACGTGATCCTGAACCTGGTGGCGTCGTCGTTCTTCCTGGTGGCGATTGGCGTGCTGTACGGGCTCGGCGGCACGCTCAACATGGCGCACCTGGGCTTGCGGCTGGCCGGCCTGCCGGCGCAGGACCTGCCGCTCGCGGTAGCGGCCGGCGTCATGCTGATGCTCGTGTTCGCGCTCAAGGCGGCGCTGTTCCCGCTGTACTTCTGGCTGCCGCGCGCCTACGCCAGCGCCACCGGCCCGGTCGCCGCGCTGTTCGCCATCATGACCAAGGTGGGCATCTACGCCATGCTGCGCTGTGCCGCGCTGCTGTTCGGCGGCGCGCAGGGCTTGCTGGGGCCATTCCTGGATGACTGGGTGTTTCCGCTGGCGCTGGTGACGCTGGCGATCGGCGGCATCGGCGCGGTGGCCGCCCGCACGCTGCGCGCGATGACGAGCTACCTGGTGGTAGCGTCGGTGGGCTTGCTGTCGGCGTGTGTGGCGATGCAGACGCAAGCCGGCTGGGCCGCCGCGCTGTACTACCTGCCCAGCACCACGCTGTGCACGGCGGGGCTGTTCCTGCTGGCCGATGCGCTGGAGCCGGATCCCGCGCACGACGGCGCGCCGCCGGTGGCCTCGCGGCTGGCCGGGGTGCTGTACCTGGTCGGCGTGCTCGCGGCGGTGGGCCTGCCGCCGCTGTCGGGTTTCCTGGGCAAGGCCATGATCCTGCGCGCGACCCCGGCGCCGTGGATGCCGGTGCTGTGGCCGGTGGTGCTGCTGTCGAGCCTGCTGCTGCTGATCGCGGTGTCGCGCACCGGCACGCGGCTGCTGTGGCGCCTGCCGCATGAGGCGGCGCAGGTGCCGGAAGGCGCCGAGCATCTCGACGAGGACCATCCCAGCGCCGCGCGCGCCCGCGTGCGGCCGGACCCGCGCAAGCTGGCCTGCTGCGCACTGCTGCTGGCGGGCAACGTCGCGCTGACCGTGTACGCGCGGCCGGCCACCGAATATATGGCGGACGCCGCCGCGCAGCTGCTGGACCGCGCGGCCTACATGCGGGCCGTGCTGCCCGCGCAGAAGGAGTAGGCCATGCTGCACCGCCTGCTGCCGCATCCCTGGCTCAGCCTGATCCTGCTGCTGATGTGGCTGATGCTGGCCAACAGCATCGCCCCCGGGCATTGGCTGCTGGGCGCGCTGCTCGGCTGGGCCATCGGCCGGCTGGCCGACCGCTGGCTGGTGCTAAGCGCGTTCCGGCTGTCGCGTCCCGACCTGATCCTGCGCCTGAGCATCCATGTGCTGATCGACATCGTCATGGCCAATATCGAAGTGGCGATCCTGGTGCTGGGCCGCACCGCGCGGTTGCGGCCGGCCTTTATCGTGGTGCCGCTGGATGGGGAGCACGAACTGGCCACCACGGCGCTGATCAGCATCGTCTCGCTGAGCCCCGGCACGCTGTGCGCCGAACTGAGCGACGACCGGCGCGCGCTGCTGGTCCATGTGCTCGACCTGGAAGAAGAAGCTGCGCTGGTCGAACGCATCAAGTCGCGCTATGAAATCCCGCTGAAGGAGATCTTCCAATGCTTGCCATCGTGATACCGGTGTGCCTGGTCATCCTCGGGCTGGCCTTCCTGCTGACCTTTGCGCGGCTGCTGCGCGGGCCCAGCCTGCCGGACCGCATCGTGGCGCTCGATACGCTCAATATCAACGCCATCGCGCTGATCGTGCTGCTGGGCATCAGGCTCGATTCGGCGATGTTCTTCGAGGCGGCGCTGCTGATCGCGGTGATGGGCTTCGTCGGCACGGTGGCGCTGGCCAAGTACCTGCAGCGCGGCGACATCATCGAATACTGAGGAGCCATGGCCATGCTGCATCCCGTTGCGGAGTTCGTTGTCTGCGCGCTGCTTGTGACCGGCAGCGTATTCATGCTGGTGGGGGCGATCGGGCTGTTCCGCCTGCCGGATTTCTTCATGCGGCTGCACGGGCCCACCAAGTCGACCACGCTGGGCGTGGGCGGGGTGGTGCTGGCGTCGGTGGCGTATTTCAGCTTCCGCGGCGATGCCAGCCTGCATGAGCTGCTGGTAACCGCATTTCTGTTCCTGACCGCGCCGATCAGTGCGCACATGCTGTCCAAGGCCGCGTTGCAGCGCCAGCTGCCGGTGGACCCGCGCACGCGCGGCAGCGGCTGGATGCCGCGCATCCGCGACTGAGGGCCTTCAGGCGTTCTGCAGCAGGCGCATCAGGCGCTGCGCGTCGAACGGCGCCTTGACCTTCTTGTCATTGTCGAAATAGCAATAGACGTCGCGGTGCGCCGCCTTGCGCGGGCGCCTGGGCGAGATCCGCTGCGCATCGGCCGGTTCATGGCCGCTGGCCCATTTTTCCAGCCGCGCGGCCCAGCGGTGCAGCGCCTTGTCGGAGTAGCTGCCACCGTACAGCGTCTGGCTGCCGTGCAGCCGCAGGTAGAGGAAATTGCTGGTGATGTCTTCGGCGTAGGGCCAGTCGGCGACGGCGTCGGAGATCACCAGCGCCACGCGGTGGCGTCGCAGCAGCGCCGGGAATTCGGGCGTGCAGAAGCTGTCGTGCCGGATCTCCACCGCGTGCCGGATCCGGCGACGGCGCCGCGTCTCGCACCAGGGTTGTTTGACCCGGCTGTCATGCTCGCGCGCCAGTTCGCGCGCGCTTTGGGTGTCATGCGGCAGCAGGGCAAGGAAGCGCTCCATCCGCTCGGGATCGAAGGCAAAGCTGGGCGGAAACTGCCACAGCATCGGGCCCAGCTTTTCCTCCAGCGCCAGCACGCCGGACGCCAGAAAGTTGGCCATGGCCGGGCGCGCCTTGTCGTCGCGGACGCGCAGCATGTGCGTCAGGTAGCGCGATCCCTTGACGCTGAAGACAAAATCGTCGGGCGTGGCGTCGTACCACGCGCGATAGCTGCGCAACGTCTGCAGCGCGTAGTGCGAGCCGTTGATCTCGATGGAATCGACCGCGCGCGAGGCGAACTCCAGCTCGCGCCGTTGCGCCAGCCCCTTGGGATAGAACACGCCGCGCCACCCGTCGTAGCGCCAGCCCGAGATGCCGATCCGGATCATTGCCTTGCCTGCGAGTGCCCTGTATTTTTTCCAATATGCACGCCACGCACGGCGCGCAGGCCTTGCCAACGCCTACAGGAGGAAAGGTTCCATGACTGCCACGCAAGTTTCGCGCCTTGATGCCTGCGCCTATCTGCTGCACCTGCTGCTGCAGCGCGCCGAGGCCAGCCAGCCCGGCTTCCTGGAAGACCTGATCCGGGGCGTTGCCGCCGACCGCGCCGCCATGCCCGAGGTGCCGGACCGGGAACACGCGCTGCCGGTATTCGACGAAGTACTGCGCATGCTCGAATTCGCCAACGCACAGATGAAGGAAGCGCAGGCACTGGGACGGCCCTGACGACGTTGCGCCACGGCAGGCAGCGCCGTCTGGTTTACTTTCGCGGCCAGGTGTCCTACACACACTGAGGCGATCCCGGGCTTCCAGCGCGCCGGGCAAGGGGACTTCCAATGGCTTTGCCGAATGCCGACCACCCGGATTTCGACCACATTTTTGCGGGTGCGATCCCCGACGTATACGCGTCGATGATGGTGCCGATGATCTTTGCGCCCTATGCCGCCGACCTGGCCGAACGCATCGCCGCGCTGCAACCGCGCCGGGTGCTGGAACTGGCTGCCGGCACCGGCGTGCTCACGCGCGAACTGGCGCGCCGGCTCGCGCCCGACGCCATCATCGTCGCCACCGACCTCAATGCGCCGATGCTGGCGCGGGCCCAGGCCGAGGGCACGGAGCGCCCCGTGACCTGGCGGGAGGCCGACGCGATGGCGCTGCCGTTCGGCGATGCCAGCTTCGACCTGGTGGCTTGCCAGTTCGGCGTGATGTTCTTCCCGGACAAGGCCAAGGCCTTCGCCGAGGCGCGCCGCGTGCTGGTGCCGGGCGGGACGCTGGCGTTCAACGTTTGGGACCGGATCGAATTCAACGCCTTTGCCCGCGATGTCACGGCGGCGCTGGCGCGCCTGTTCCCCGAATCGCCGCCGGATTTCATGGTGCGCACGCCACACGGCTATCACAGCCAGGTGGCAATCGAGCAGGACTTGCGCCAGGGCGGCTTTACCGCGCCGCCGCTGTTCGAGACCGTCACCGCGACCAGCCGCGCCGATGACGCCCGCATCCCTGCGGTGGCGTACTGCCAGGGCACGCCGCTGCGCGCGGACCTGGAGCGGCGCGGCCCCGACGCGCTGGCGCGGGCGACCGAGGCGTGCGCACGGGCGTTGGTGGCGGCATATGGCGACGGTCCGGTCTCCGGCCCGATGCAGGCGCACGTGGTGATGGCCGGCGCCGGCGCGTGACGGATGTCCGGGCATGGCGCCAGCGGCAAGCGCGCCATCGGTCCGCCCGTCAGGCCACGCGCCAGGCCACGCGCCGGGCTGCCGGAAAACGGCTTATTCCCTACACTGGATTGATACGGATCACCGCCCGCAGCACGGAGCCTGGCACACCCGCATGGCGCGCCAGGGAGGGAGCCTCGGATGCAGCCGGACCAGCCAGACCACAAACCCGTGTCGCTTGCCCTGCAGGGCGGCGGCATGCACGGCGCCTTCACCTGGGGCGTGCTCGACCGCCTGCTGGAGGACGGCAGGCTGGTGATCGAAGGCGTCAGCGCCACCAGCGCCGGCGCCATGAACGGCGCGGTGCTGGCCTATGGGCTGCTGCAAGGCGGCAGCGCCGGCGCGCGCGAGGCCTTGCACTCGTTCTGGCTGGCGATCTCGAACTCGGCCCAGCGCTACAGCCCGTTCCGCTGGATGCCCTGGTTCAAGACCGGCCATACGCTGGGGCTGAACCATTCGCCCCTGTACGCCATGGCCGACATTGCGCTGCGCCTGCTATCGCCGTACCAGTTCAATCCCAACAACCTGAACCCGCTGCGCGAAGTGCTCGGCACACAGGTGGACTTCGCCGCGCTGCGCGAGCATTGCCCGATCCAGCTCTACCTGTGCGCGACCAATATCGAGACCGGCCGCATACGCATCTTCCCGCCGGAGGAACTGAGCATCGATGCCGTGCTGGCGTCAGCCTGCGTTCCCACGCTGTTCCAGGCGGTGTGCATCGATGGCCAGTACTACTGGGACGGCGGCTATGTCGGCAACCCGGCGATCTTTCCGCTGATCTACCACTGCCAGACCCGCGACGTGGTCATCGTCCATATCAACCCCATCGTGCGCCGCGGCGTGCCGACCTCGGCGGCGGATATCCTCAACCGCGTCAATGAACTCAGCTTCAACTCATCGCTGATGCGCGAGATGCGCGCCATTGCCTTTGTCACGTCGCTGATCCAGCAGGGCAAGGTGGACGGGCGCGAGATGAAGGAGATGTGGATCCACTCGATCCGCTCCGACGAAACCATGGCGGCGCTCGGCGTGTCGACCAAGTACAACGCCGACTGGGGCTTCCTGTGCGCACTGCGCGACCAGGGCAGGGCGCAGGCCACGGCCTGGCTGGCGCAGCACTACGACAGCGTCGGCCGGCGCTCCAGCATCGACATCAGCGGCGAATTCCTGTGACGCCGGGAGGGCCCGGCTGCGCCAGCCGCCACGCCAGGTTGCCGCGCGCGCGCGCCTCGTAGCGCGCGTGGAACAGCTCGGTGTGGAAGATGCGCGGGCTGTCCAGCAGCGCGCGCAGGAAGGCACGCTCGGCGGCGTCGTAGGCCTGGTCGTCGAGGTCGGTGCGCTCGGCGCGCAGGCAGGCGCCGTTATGGCGGAAGCGCCTCCGGCCGCAGCCCAGCGCGGCCAGGTCGATATCCGCGGTAAAGCGGCCCGCCGTGCTGGCAGGAATGCCGTCGTGGACGGTTTCCAGCACCAGTGCGGCGATCCGGCCGGCCGTGGCCATGCCGGTCCCCCATTGCCGGATCCAGCCGGCGCTGCGCGCCTCGTTGTCGGTCGCACCGGGCACATAGATCACGTCATGGCACCACAGCGCCAGTTCCACCGCATCGGCATCGGCCGTGTCGATGGTGCTGCGTGCCCAGTCCAGGTCGCGCAGGCAGCGGCGGATGTGGTCGAGGGTGTGGTAATGGCGGCCCGGCTCGCCATAGCGGCCGGCAAGGTCGGCATAGGCGTCGCGCGCATGCGCGCCGCCCGCGCGCGTCCACACGGCATGGAAGCGGTCCTCGAGCTGGCGGGCCTGGAGCGGAGTCATTGGCGCACAGGGGTTGTGGTGTCGCTGGCAGTGCCGGATACTTCGCCTTCCAGCTGCGCCAGCAACGCTGCGGCCTCCTGCTGGTCGGCGGTGTCGGCGCCTTCGGTCAGCGGGGCCAGGTACCGGGCCAGCGTCTCGCGCGCCATTTCGGCCTTGCCTTGCGCGCGCCACAGCCTGGCCAGGCTGCGCGCGGCGCGCAGCGCCAGCAGCCGGGCGCCTTGCTCGCCGGCGATGCCGAGCGCCCGGTGGAAGCAGGCTTCCGCTTCCTCGAGTCCGGGCGGCTGCATCCGGCACAGCATGTCGCCGCGCAGCCGCCACAGCGTGGCTTCGTCCAGCCGCTCGCCGGTCTTTTCCGCCAGCGCCAGCCCGCGCGCTATCGCTTCCTGCGCGGCTTCCGGCTGTCCGGCCTTGCAACAGGCATCGGCCAGCAGCGACAGCAGGTTGGGCGTGCCGAGCACGGCGCCGGTGCCCTCGTAGGAAGCCAGGCCATGGCGGATCCGGGCGATCCCCGCCTCGGCCTCGCCAAGTTCGGCCATCGCCCAGCCTTGCACGACGGTTCCCCACGCGAGGTAGATCGGGAAACCCTGTTCGCCCGAAATCGCGATTGCTGCCTCCGCATACTCGCGTGCCAGCTTCGCTTCGCGCCGGCACTGGTGCACTTCCGCGGCGAAGACCAGGCACAGCGCCAGGTTGTAGGCATCGGGCCGCGCGCGCGCCATCACCAGTGCTTCCTGGCACAGCGCGCGGGCATGGTCGGGACAGCCGAGGTACCACAGGATCCAGCCCAGCGTGCTGGTCGCGTGCACGGCCGGATCGCGCCCGTAGCCCATCAGGAAGTCGTAAGCCTGCGAATCGGGGTGGGGCAGGCCGATCACCGTCTCCATATGCGAGCGCGCGGCGTCGAGCTTGCCCAGCCGGAACAGCGTGGCGCCCAGCACGCGATGGCCTTCGGCCAGTTGCTTGGGCCGCTGCGACTGCAGCGCCAGGCCGAGCAGCCGCTTGCCCAGCGGCAGCGCCACCTGGTATTGCGCGCGCAGCTGGTAGAAGGCCCACAGGCCGAGCTGCGCGGAAAAGACGTAAGGGGTCTGACGGCCCTGTTCGCACAGCGCCAGCGCGCGCCGGTAGTTGGCCTCGACTTCCTGCGACGCCTGCCCGCGCGCGGCCATCAGCGCCGGCCCCAGCGTCAGCAGCAGCGTCAGTTCCTGGCGCGCGCGCTCGGCGGTATCGGGCTGGCGCTTGAGCAGCTCGATGGCGGCGCTCAGGTGCCGGATCGCCTCGGCCTGCGCCGAGCGCTGCAGCGCCTGCTGGCCGGCGCAGTGCAGGTATTCGACCGCCTTGGGCACATTGCCGCTGAGGCTGTAGTGGTGCGCCAGCTCGCTGCAATAGTCCTTGAGCCGGCCCTGGAACAAGTCTTCGATCGCGCGCGCCGTGGCTTCATGCAAGGCGCTGCGGCGTTCCGTCAGCAGCGAGTTGCCCGCGACTTCCTGGGTCAGCGCGTGCTTGAAGACGTACTCGACCTCCGGGAATGCCGGGCGTTCATGGATGAAGTCCGCGGCCTGCAGGTCGGCCAGCAGCGGATGCAGCCTGTCGTCCTCGAGCCCCGCCACGCGCAGCACCAGGCTTTGCGGGAATTCCTTGCCGATCACCGCCAGCGTCTGCAGCAGTTCTTTCTGCGCCAGCGGCAGCCGGTCGATACGCGCGGCCAGCACGCCCTGGACCGTGGTCGGGATATGGAGCAGCGCCGGCGCCTGCTCGATGCGGTAGCAGCCGGGCTGGCCCAGCAGCGCGCCTTCCTCGGACAGGGTCTGGACCACTTCCTCCATGAAGAACGGGTTGCCTTCGGTCTTGTCGAGGATCAGCCGCTTCAGCGGCACCAGGCTCTGGTCGTCGCCCAGCAAAGCGGTCAGCAGGCCCTGCGCCTCGGCCGGGCCCAGCGGCTGCAGCCGCAGCTGCGAGTAATGCGGCCCCGCGTCCCAGCGATGGGTGTATTCGGGCCGGTAGTTGACCAGCAGCACCATGCGCGCGGCGGGCACATGGTCGACCATCATGTTGAGGAAGGCTTCGGTCTCGCCATCGAGCCATTGCAGGTCTTCGAAGATCAGCATCAGCGGCTGGTTGACGCTCTCGCGCACCAGCAGCCGGGCGATCGCGTCAAAGGTGCGCTGGCGCCGGATCGACGGATCCATGGTCGGCAGCGGCGAACCCGGTTCGGTGGTGCCGAGCAGGTAGAGCAGGTAGGGCAGGTTATCTTCCAGCGAACGGTCGAGCGTCAGCAGCCGGCCCGTCACCTTCTCGCGGCAGGCGCGGTCGCCGTCCTGCGCGGTGATCTGGAAGTAGTTCTTCAGCAGTTCGATCAGCGGCAGGTAGGCAAAGGCCTTGCCGTGCGAGACCGAGAACGTCTCCAGCGCCAGGCAGCCCTGTTGCGAGCGGGTCTTGAACTCATGGAACAACCGCGACTTGCCGACGCCCGCTTCGCCGACCACGGCGACAATGCGCCCGCTGCCCGCCTTGGCGTGCTCCAGCGCCTCATTCAGATGCTCCAGTTCCTGCTGGCGCCCGACGAAGCGCGCCAGCCCGCGGTGCGCCGCCACCTGCAGCCGCGTGCGCAACGCGCCCAGGCCCACCACCTCGTACACCGCCAGCGGCTCGCGCACGCCCTTGACATGGGTGGTGCCCAGCGCCGTGAACTCGAAATAGCCCTCGGCGAGCTTGTGTGTGGATTCGCTGACCAGGATCGATGCCGGGGTGGCAATCCCTTCCATGCGCGAGGCAATGTGGATAGTGTGGCCGACCGGATCGTAATCGGTATGCAGGTCGTCCTTGCGGATCGATCGCACCACCACCTCGCCGGTATGGATGCCGATGCGGATCTGGAGCGGGATGCCTTGCTCCAGCCGGACCCGGTCGCTGTGGCGATGCATCGCGCCCTGCATCCGCAGCGCGGCGTACAACGCGCGCAGGGCATGGTCCTCGTGCGCGATCGGCGCGCCGAACAGCGCCAGGATGCCGTCGCCGAGGAACTTGGCGACATAGCCTTCGTAGTGGTGGACCGCCTCCATCATCAGCGTCACGACCGGGTCGATCAGGCGGCGCGAGTCTTCCGGGTCCATGTCCTGCGTCAGCGCGGTCGAGCCGGCCATGTCAGCGAACAGGGCGGTGATGGTCTTGCGCTCGCCGGCGGCCTCGCCGCGGGCTTCCATCGCGGCCTGTTCGGCCAGGATGCGCTCGGCGAGGTGGGGCGGGGTGTAGTGCACGGGGGCGGTCGCCGGCGGCCGGGGCGGCTGGGGCGGCTGGGGCGCGGGTTGGGGCGCAGGTCGCGGCGCGGCTGTATCGCCGAGGGAAACACCGCAGGCGCGGCAGAACTTGGCCGCTGGCGTGGCTTCAGCGCCACACTGTGGGCAAATGCGGGCAAGCCTTGCCCCGCACTCCTCGCAGAAGTTGGCGCCCGCAAGGTTCGCGAAGCCGCAATGCGTGCAGCGCATTTCGCCTCCTGACCGGACCGGGTCATGCCGACCCGCCTGTTCAGACTATTAGAGGCAGATTTGGGCGGCGTGGCAAGGTGAGGGCGGTGGTGGCGCGGTGGTGGCGATACAGGGCCGGCTTCGGCACAATGCAGGGCCAGCCATGTGCCGCGGGCACGGTATCCGCTTGAGGAGAACCGCCATGAAAAAGAGCGAAGCGCAGGACAGCAGCCAGGACAGCATTCCGGCTTCCGAGCTGATCGATGCCAGGATCCGCGAGCTCGGCGACTGGCGCGGCCAGATGCTCGGCCGGCTGCGCGCGCTGGTCAGGGAAGCCGACCCCGAAGTCGTCGAGGAATGGAAATGGCGCGGCGTCCCGGTCTGGTCGCACGACGGCATCATTTGCACCGGCGAGACCTACAAGAACGTTGTCAAGATGACCTTCGCCAAGGGTGCGGCGCTGGACGATCCTGCCGGCCTGTTCAACGCCAGCCTGGAGGGCAACACCCGGCGCGCCATCGATTTCCAGGAAGGCGACAAGATCGACGAGAAAGCGCTGAAGACACTGGTCCGCGCCGCCGTGGCGCTGAACCAGTCCACGCGCAGGCGCTAGCCTCAGGCAGCAAGGCGCCGCTGCTGCCGGCGCATGCCGTCGAAGATCGCATCGGCCAGGTCCAGGGGGAATTCCGGCGGCAGCGCGGAAGCGGCGGCGTCGATGGCCCGGCCGGTCTGCGACACGACCTCGTCGAGCATCGACCCGACGTCGTCGGGCGAGAAGCCGATGCGCTGTCCCTGGGCAAACCAGTGTCGCCGCTGGATCTCCTGGATGGCGTAGTGCGAATTCTTGCCGTGCAACGCCATCGCCAGCCGGGCCCGTTGCGGCGCCACCTGGTTCTTGCCCCTGCCGATGATCGGATGCGCCGACAGGATGTCGTACAGCGGCGTTGCTTCATAGCGGCTGCCCGGCAGATGGCTGATGCTGAAGTTCTTGCCATGGCCATCAGTGGCGGCAAGCAGCCAGAACACGATCTGCGCGAGGAAGAAGTTGCGGCGATCGGACAGCGCCGAGCGCGAGCCGGAGAGGATGTCGGCGATCTGCTGGATGCCGGGCCCGCCGTCCGACTCGTACTTCTGCAATGCCGACGTCCCGGTGGCCTGGCACATGTCTTCCTGCGGCAGGCGCAGCAGCCAGGAACCGTCGGCCGAAGGCTTGCGGTCGAAGCGTTCGACCACCAGTGCCTTGACATCCCCGAAGCGCGCGATCTCGCAGGCAGCGACCGGCAGGCCAAAGGCGGCGACGATCCTGGCGCAGAGCCATTCGTTTTCCACCGAGGTCCGCATGTCGGCGCGCATATTGCCCACCAGTCCCATCGGCAGCTTGAAGATATGCGTGGTAGGCGTACTGCCTTGCGGCAACAGCCAGTGCCCGCCCCAGCGCAGCAGCGCGGTCTTCTCCTGCGCGCCGGCGATGGACAGGCGCAGGTCATCGATGGGCTCGCGCAGCCCGAGCACGGGCTCGGCCGTGGCCTCATGCAGCAGGGTGGCGATCTCGGTCTCCGACAGCGGGCGGCCCTGGACGCGCTTCAACGCCGTCGGTGCCTCCTGCGGCGGCAGCATCTGGAGGGCGCCGGCACAGTCGCGGCCGAGCTTGGCCAGCAGCGCGAAGGCGTCGGTCCCGCCGGTCCGGTACCGGGCCGCGATGCGCCGCCTGATGGCATCGCTGTCGGGCAGCAGGTTGTCGAAATAGTTGGCGACGACGGGCCCGCGGTGGGGCTGGTTGCCCGGCGTAAAGGGTAATGACAGGGACAGCGGCCGGCCTTGCGGGTCGGCAATCCAGTCCTCGCGATAGGCCAGCCGGTCGCCGGCGGGCGTGGTTTCCCAGTGACCCACCGGCAACCCGTTCATCCACAGATCGAGACGCCTCGCCTGCGTGCCGCGCGCCATGGCTACCAATCCTCCCGCTGTGGCCTGGTGCTCTTGCGGGCGGCGCGGCTTGCCTTGCCGCCAGCGGGCTTTTTCGGCTGTTCCGTTGTTGCCTTGCGGGCAGCCTTGCTTGCCGGCAGGGAGGCGGGACTTGTCTCTTGCACAGGTTCCGGCTGCACCTGGGGCACCTGGGACACCTGGGTATCCGGGGCAGGGGACAGCACCATCTCCACGCCGAGCACGCGCAGTGCCTTGAACAGCCGCTCGACGCTGGCCGCGGCGGGGTTGGCTTCCAGCTCGGCGTAGGTCTGCTGCCTGACGCCCAGGTAAGCCGCCATCCTGGCCTGCGTCAGGCCCCTGGACTTCCTGAAGCCCTGCAGGATCGGCCGCAGCTGGGTGAGGGTATGGATGGGATATTGCATGGCGCCGCCTGCCGTCCCGGATGGCAGGCCATGAGTTGCTGATGATGTACAGGATATAGCCTGTTTTGATGTTTTACAAGCTGTAGCCTGTATCTTGAAAATACAGGATTTGACCTGTGTATTGTGAAAACAGGGAATCGCCTGTGTGGCCCCAGGGGTAGAACCCACGCACGGCGTTATCGCCGGACAAAAAAAACGCCAACCCGTTATGGGTTGGCGTTTTGCCTGGGGTATGACTGGTATCAGAACTGGTTCATGGTGTTGTCTTTACCCGCCGCTTTCAGGGCCGCTTCGCCGCTGAAATACTCCTTGTGGTCGTCACCGATGTCCGAGCCGGACATGTTCTGGTGCTTGACGCAGGCGATGCCCTGACGGATTTCCTTGCGCTGCACGCCAGCCACATAACCCAGCATGCCCTGGTCGCCGAAGTATTCCTTGGCCAGGTTGTCGGTCGACAGTGCGGCGGTGTGGTAGGTCGGCAGCGTGATGAGGTGGTGGAAAATGCCGGCTTCGCGCGACGCGTCTGCCTGGAAGGTGCGGATCTTTTCGTCGGCGAGCTTCGCCAGTTCGCTGTCATCGTATTCCACGCTCATCAGCTGGCTGCGATCGTAGGCCGACACATCCTTGCCCGCGGCCTTCATCGCGTCATACGCCTGCTGGCGGAAGTTCAGGGTCCAGTTGAACGACGGGCTGTTGTTGTAAACCAGCTTGGCGTTCGGGATGACCTTGCGAATCTCGCTGACCATGCCGCCGATCTGGGCGATATGCGGCTTTTCGGTTTCGATCCACAGCAGGTCGGCGCCGTTCTGCAGGGCGGTGACGCAATCCAGCACGCAGCGCGCTTCGCCCGTGCCGGCGCGGAACTGGAACAGGTTGCTCGGCAGGCGCTTGGGACGCAGCAGCTTGCCGTCGCGCTTGATGATGACATCACCGTTGCCCAGTTGGTCGGCCGACAGTTCGTCGCAATCGAGGAAGGAGTTGTATTGGTCGCCCAGGTCGCCCGGCGTGTGGGTCACGGCGATCTGCTTGGTCAGGCCGGCACCCAGCGAGTCGGTACGGGCCACGATGATGCCGTCGTCCACGCCCAGTTCCAGGAAGGCGTAGCGGATGGCGCGGATCTTGGCCAGGAAGTCCTCGTGCGGCACGGTGACTTTGCCATCCTGGTGGCCGCATTGCTTCTCGTCGGACACCTGGTTCTCGATCTGGATGCAGCATGCACCCGCTTCGATGAACTGCTTGGCCAGCAGGTAAGTGGCTTCGGCGTTGCCGAAACCCGCGTCGATGTCGGCGATGATGGGCACGACGTGGGTGACGTGATTGTCGATTTTCGCCTGGATGGCGGCCTTGGCAGCGCCTTGGGCAGCATCCAGCTCGCGGAACAGGCCGCCCAGTTCACGGGCGTCGGCCTGGCGCAGGAAGGTGTACAGCTCGCGGATCAACGCGCTGACAGAGGTCTTTTCGTGCATCGACTGGTCCGGCAGCGGGCCGAACTCGGAGCGCAGCGCGGCCACCATCCAGCCGGACAGGTACAGGTAGCGGCGCTCGGTGCTGTTGAAGTGCTTCTTGATGGAGATCATCTTCTGCTGGCCGATGAAGCCGTGCCAGCAGCCCAGCGACTGGGTGTACTTGGACGAGTCCGCATCGTAGGCGGCCATGTCGGCGCGCATGATTTTGGCGGTGTACTTGGCGATGTCCAGGCCCGTCTTGAACTTGTTCTGGGCACGCATGCGGGCGGCATACTCGGGATTGATGGCATTCCACGCGCTGCCGTTGTTCTCTTTCAAAGCAGCAACTGCCTTGATGTCGTCTTGATACTGGGCCATGTGAATTTCCTAGGGGTAGGGAGCGTTTGAAAAAATGGTCGAGTGTGCCGCTACGGATGTCGAAGCAAGCAGCGTGGACTTATTGTAGGGCGTACTTGATGCGTTGCGGCAAGGTCTTATATAAGACATAAGAGTTAGTTTTTCTTTATTTTTCAATGAGATAGGAAGTAAATTTTGCGATGTGGAACGGGTTTTCAAGCAACGAAAAGCAATGCTGTGAAAAACTGGCGTGGATTCCATAATGTGAAATCAGCTTTCAGTTCACGCATTCGGGCAACAGTGGCACGCCGCCCAAGTGCGATCTCGCTAGGTCCAAGGTCCCGCCTGTACTTGATGGCATCGGAAAGCAGGTTGAGGAGGAGTTGCGATGTGCAGGAGCCCGGCCAAGGCCGGGTCGAGCGAATGAACGCCACGCTGCAGAACCGGCTGGTCAAGGTTTGCATCGCAGCAGCCCAGCATCGCCATCGGATGCCCGTTTCAGGCGATATTCGATTTCGTACCGCCCATGCAGAGTAGATGGCCGGAAGACATTGCTTAAAGCGCTTCTGCCAACGTTATCGTAACGATGCCACGCGCTTTATACGGCCCGCTCGATCCTCTCCCAACTCATCGCCCAGCCATACAACGCAATGCATCCGAACACCAGCATCGTTGGCCCGAATACAAACGACAGGAGCGGCATCATCAGCAGCGAACAGGTCACCATCAGATAGACGTGTAGCGCTAGCTGCATCGGCACTGCGATCACCACGAACAAAAGCGTGAGTAGCGTCAGGAATATCTTCTTCGGCCAGGAGAAGTCAAAGATGTAGTAGACCAGCGCATGCCCCCATGGCAACAGGAACAGGAAGCTCGCGCAGGTCTTGACGCCGTTGTCCACATACCTGCTGGCAGTGTACGGAAAACTCTGTGGCGCCACCGCGAAAAACAACAGTGCTGTGGCCTGGATGAACACAGCGAACAGCAGGAAGTACCGCAGTGGCAGGTACTTGTCGCGTATCCGGAGCGCCATCAGGCAGACAACCAGCGTGGCGACCAGCGATACACACCAGGTCAGCACGTCCGGCGCAGGGGCCACGACATCGGTGTAGGGCAGGTTGAAGTCGAACCACGCTACCCGCGTCAGTTGTTCGATGACGCTGCCTTCGATCCCGAGCTTGTCAACCCAGAAGCGCAGCACGGCAGCCCAGAGCCCGCTGATACGGTCGCGCAGCAGCCATTCGCCCAAATTGAATGCCACCGGCACCAGCAGGATAGCCGCAAGGGAGGTGACGGACAGCGTCAGATGGTCCAGCGAGCGATGCCTGGCCAGACAGAGAATGCTCAGGCCGAGGGCGTCGCTTTGGTCGTGTGTGGCTGCAGTGTGGCCGGTAGGTTGTGCCATGGCTAGAACTCCGCGAAGACACCGATTTCCGCTTGCTTGCGCGTGTAGGACGGGTTGTCGTAGTAAATGGCTCGAAGGTTGATGCCGTAGCGCTTGGTGAACCATTTGCGCCACGTCAGCGACACTTCATGACTGTTGAAGTCACTCAGCAGGGCCTGCTCGCCGGTGAGCTGATAGGCTTCACTACCGCCGTCGTATTTCAGGGTGATGAACTGGTCCTTGTCGCGTCCGTAAGTTACCGCGACGATGCCGCGATTCGAGCGGACATTGCCAGGATCGCTGCGATTGAGCCGTGCGTTAAGCTGGATGATCCACGGCGCGTCAAAATAGTAGATCAGGCCGAGCAGCAAGGTCTTGTCGGTATAGACTTCCTTGGCGCGGTAGTAGGTAAAACCGGCGTTGACCACCAGGTTCTTCTTCTCGAGCAGCTTGCGGAAGATAAGGCCATCGACCCGAACCTCGGGCAGGAAGAAGCCGCCCGCGCTGGTGCCGGCGCTCAGGAAGCCGTACCAGTCCTCGTTGAAGGTGCGGGTATAGCCCAGGCCGAAGAATGTACCCTGGTCGCCAAAGTGGCTCTGGTGGCTGATTTCGCCAGTCACGTAATCCTTCGGGGTCAGGTTGACTCCGCCTCGCAGGTACTGGTCGTTCCAGCTGGCATTGTCGCCAGTGAGGTTGGCGTGCCCAAGACCACCTTCGATGAAACCCGTGAGCAAGGGCACGAAGGTCCGGGGAGGGGTGGCTTCAGCCTGCGCGCGAACATCGGTGGTGGCAAGCAGTGCGAGCATGCCCATCAAGGGCAGGGCTTGGGCGCCGTGAATTCTTGTATCCGGGGGTTTCGCCATGGGAATCCTGTGGATTTTCTGATCGATGTCGCCCGGAGGGGCCTGACAGGACCCTCCGGCCCGCAAGCTGCAGACACACCATACACCGCCTCGCGGCGATCGGTCGATAAAGTCCGGCTCATTTTGTCGCCTTCTTGCATGTCTGGTCCGGGGTGAGTCATCGACACCGCAGGCCCGGGGCAGGCGGAGCGATCGCCTGCTCAGGGGTCAGGCGCGATTCGAATGCCAGGTATAGCGCCTCTTCCAACACATTCCAGTGCTTGCCATGGCGGAACTGGATGGAACGCAGGCGCCAGCAAGTGATGGCATCCTTGTCTCCCATCCGGTCAGCTACCAGGGCCACCAGTCCCCAGGGGAAATCAACCTCTGACATCTGCAACCAGGCCCAGCGGTTCTCTTTCATCCACGACTGGTAAGCGACGACATGGGATCGGCCGGCGGGATGGATATCGCCCAGGATGGGGAAGATCTGCGCGACGGCGTCGGGATAGAACTCGAACTGTTCGCGCGGCTGGGTGCTGACGAGGTAGCGGCTAGCGCGCCAGAACACGCGCAGGATGTCCTTGTCCAGCTGCTCGGCCTTGCGCTGCCAGGCAGCGGCGCCCACGGCGTCTCCATGGCGCTGCCGATAGAGGCTGGCCGCCTTGAAGGCGCTTGAGACTTCGACGTTGTCCATCAGCAGGGCCACCGGAAGCCTGGCGGAGATGTGGTAGACGCCGGAGCCCGGGTCGCGCAGCCTGTCCAGGTAGCGGCTGGCCTTGTCGAAGCTGGCCTGCCACGCCGGCGGCATGCCCTTGGGCGGCGCGCTGCGGACCAGCAGTTCCATCCAGGCGGCCATCAGCGCATCGTCGGCGTCGGCCTCCTGGCAGGAGACGAAGCGTTGGCCCCGCTCGCAATAGCGGTCGAAGCGGCCATCGGCTTGCTGGCGCGGCAATAGCCATGCAATCCAGCGGGTCGCAGCAATTCGGGTGGTCATGCCGGCGTCCTGCGCGGCCAGCAGTGCCTTGGCCGCGAAGTAGGGATCGACCGAGTCGCCGGCGAAATAGGTGGTGATCGCCCCGTCGGGACGCTGGTAGTCTGTCAGCGTGAGCTCGACCGCGTCCGCCGGCCGGTGGACGTATGTGGCAAGGGCCAGGAGCAGGACAAGGAGGGTTTTCATGGCAGGTGGGGAGGTTTCATGGGGTGGCCACATCGGCCAGGACTCGTCCTTTCTCCGGGGCGCATGCCGCCCCATAGACCACCGTACCGACCCGTACGCGGAGCACCGGCGCCACCACGGTGGTGCGCTTGTTCGCCGCCCCGATAACGCTGCGCGCCCCCACTTCAATCTCGCGCTCGGCAGCCACCGGCCCGGCGATGGCACACTCGCGGGCAATGGAAATGGCGCCCCCGGCAATCAGTGCGCCGTCAATGCGCACCCGCGAGCCTAGCCAGATGCGGCCGTTTGCCTTGACGCTGCCGATCACGCGCGCGCCGGAGCCGATCCACAAGTCGCCTTGCACGATAAGGTCACCGCGATACAAGGTGCCGGCGGGAAATGTCATATCGTGCGTTACCAGCCAGCGGCCGTCCGAGGGTTCGGAGGGGGGATTCAGCACTTCATGCGCCCAGTCTCCGCCGGGTGGGGCGGTGGCGTCCATGTCGGGCGGCGCGGCCAGGTGACGGCCGCCGAAACCGATTTCCGCCGCGCTGACAGACGTGAATTCGCAGTCCTCTTCGAGCCGCATGGCGTAGAGGGCGGAGAGCGGTCCGAGCAAGCGGCAGCGTGGCTCGACATGGACAGTGCGGGCGTGCGCCCAGCGTTGCACCTCGCTATCGCTGCGCACCAGGATCTCGCCTTCGGACAGCAGGACCTGCATGCGATTCCTTCGGCCCGTGGAGATGCCACGCCGGCCGTAGATGTCCCTTGAAAACGTATAGCCGTCAGGAAGCACCAGTGAGCCGCTGGTGACAATGGTTCGCGCACAAGTGCCGATGAACGCCTCCGCCGCCGTGGGCATGAAGGTGCCTGTCACCTGCACCAGGGGCCGCAATGCGTTGGCTGAGTAAAGTCGGCCACGCAAGCCTTGCCTTGCCCCCCCCCGCCCGACCATCGCACGAAAGTCCGCGGCGACGGCCGCGACATCCAGCGTGTGTTCGCTATCGATTGCCAGCGGCCGTACATCGAGCCGGCGTCGCCATTCAAGCACTGCGGGTATCAGCGGCAATCCGAAGAGCAGCATGGTGAGGATGCCAAGCAGCAGGGCCCACATGTTCAGCTCCTTGGGCGATAACGCGTGGTCTTGTCCCACCGCAACTCGCGGCGGAGCACATAGTCGAAGGCGAGCTGACCAAGAATGGCGCGCGACACGGTCAGCATGCTGACGAGGAAGCCGAAGTAGTTCATCGGCAGCAGGCGGATGCGCTCGCGGCTGCCGTCCAGATACACGGCGGCGGCGATTTCGAAGAAGGCGGCAAAGTTGCCCAGCGTCCCGTACGACATCAACGCAAACAGGATTACCGCTTCACCGAACAGCGGCAGGCCACCAGCGTAGTACAGCAGGATGGCCAGCAGCCAGCCGAACAACATCAGCGGCGCCATCATGTAGATGCCAAGCAGCGCCACACCGTCGATCTTCTCGAACAAACCGTGGTTGCGGCAGACGGCCATCTTCCAGCCGTGCCGATAGAGCGCCTGGTTGTGGCCCTTGGTCCAGCGCATGATCTGGCGCACCCGCACTGGCCAGGTCTCGGGCACTTCTTCATAGCACTCCGACCAGTTCTGGTAGACAGTCTTCCAGTTGGCCAGCAGCAGCCGGTAAGTCAGGTCGGTGTCTTCGGCCAGTACATCGTCGTGCCAGCCGCCGACGCTGCGTAACGCCCGCATCCTGACGCCGCCGACGGTGCCACCATACTGGGGGACGAGGCTCAGGTTCATGCGGGCCTGCTGGTCGACCTGATAGCCGCCGGAGCGCTCCAGATCGAGCAGCCGCGTCAGCAGGTTGCTACCGAGGTTCAACGGTACGACGCGGCCCATGGTCGCGCCGACTTCGGGGTCGAAGAACGGCGCCACCAGTTGCTTGAGCATGCTTACCGGCGGAAGGTAGTCGGCGTCGAACACGACGATGATGTCGCTGGCCACGGCGTCGCTGGCATCCTTGAGCGCGGCTGCCTTGCCGGGCTTGCCGTCGGCACGGTGAAACGGTGTGATGCGTCCCGGGTACTGCTTCACGAGGTCATCGATGATTTCGCGCGTACAGTCGCTGGATCGGTCGTTGACGGGCATGATGGTAAGCCGGTCGGCCGGATAGTCCGCGTGCAAGAGGCATAGCAGCGAGCCGGCGATCACTGCCTCTTCGTTATGCGCGGCGACCAGCACGGTGAGGCTGGGCCAGTGCGCGACGTCGATGTCCAGGTAAGGATGGCGTTGCCTGCCGAACAAGCGGTTTAGCGTGAACATGTAGTGGCGCACGGCATAGAAGATCACCAGGCCGACGATCAGCAGGAGCATGGCCGTCAGCGGCGGCACGATGGCCTGCACGTCCGCGCGTTCCGGCGGCGGCTCGATCGACGTTGGCTTGGTCAGGGCCGGCGGGCGCAGTGCCGGCGCCGTACCGGCGCGCTCTTCCAACGTGTCGGGCGACGTCATTGCCAGGTCCACCGCTGCGCCGGACGGTGCGACTGCATCGTGCGCAACGAGCCTGGGCAGCGGTTTGGTGGCATCTTCCGGGGTTCCTGGACCCCGGGAGAAAATCTTCCCGTGCTTGGGAACTTCCGTGGCTGCTGCTGCCATGGCGGGCGTCGCAAAAAAGAGCAGCCCGCTCAGTGAAATCACTACGCGATACGTCGCACACATGTCGACGACCTCCTCCGTTGCCTTCTCATCGCAGGGTGTTTATGCCGCGCGCCCGTCCCGGGGGGCAGGCGCGGTGAGTCCCTGTGCCTTTACTGCTTGCCGGCGACAAAGGCCAGCGAGGTCCCTCCCAAGGAAGTGACAATCCAGTTGTTGGTGTCCCATGTCACCAGCGCTAGCCCCTGCGTCACGACAGGTTGTGTGTATGCCGAACGCGGCAGCACCCAGGCCATGTCGGTCATGTCCGTCGGGTGCGTCGCCTGGAAAGCCCATGAATTGCCGTTATCGGTGGCTTGCCAGGCGGTCTGCTGGCGCCGCTGCGCGAACTGCGCCAGCGTATCCATCGTGTACCAGCTGAACTTGCCGTTTGCCTTCACGTTGTCCGCCTTGTTGAAGATGACGTTGAGCGTCCTCGGGTACTGGATGGCGCCCGCCGGATGCATGTAGATCAGCCGGCTGGTGCGATTCTTCGCCACGAAATCGATGAGCTGCCGGTACCAGGTGTTGACGTCGGTCACAGGCACGTTGAATTCCTGGAACTCCTCGAACGTCGCGTTCGGCCCGAACGGCATCACCGGAAAGGCGCGGATCGTGTTGTTCGACAGTACGCCATCGCGATAACTGCGCGTCGGCGCCATCCCGGTGTGACCCAGAAAGTAGTAGCCGGTGTTGCCGTTGGCTTCGATCCAGTTGACCGACCACTGGGGCGTATTCCCTTGCGGCGCGGAGTACTCGACCGCGGCGCGTCCGGCCACGCTTTCCACGCTCTGCTTGTTCAGCATCAGGTACTGCTCGAAGGAGGACTGGTTGGACTCGCTCGCATTGGCACCCCAGTAGTCATGGATCCATCCGCCATGGCTGCCGATCTTGTGCCCCTTCGATTGCAGCGACAGCAATAGATTCTTTGCCGAAGTGTTCTGCGACAGGTTGACGCCCTTGCCGTCGCCGAAGTCGATGTGGTCAGGACCCGCAGTCACGGAAATGGAGAACGGGCTATTGCTATTGTCGAAGGTGCCCCAGGTATTCATTTCCACCGCGGGTGCGATCTGGTCGCCGGCGCAGAGGTGCCAGTTCAGCACAAGCCCGCCAAGCGCCTTGGGCTGCGCGGACAGCCGCGGCATCTTCATCAGGTTGGTGCCGAAATAGCGCAGGAAGCCGTGCATCAGCATGCCGTCGGTCTGGCCCTTAAGGTAAGAGAGCGGCGTGTTGACGAACAGCACCCGCCCCGAGCCGAAATCGCGCAGGCCCGCCACCAGTCCAAAGTTGGGCGACGTGATCAGGGCAGAGCCCGGATAGGTTCCCTGCGTCACGAAGCTCGGATAAATCAGGAAGCCATAGACATAGCCCGAGACGCCTTCAACCGGGTCCGTCGCGCCTGCGTCCCACAGCATCGACTTGCCCGGCGGCACCTGCAGGGTCCGCAGCGTGCTGCCCAAACCGGTGATCGGCCCCACGCCGATCATGTTGCCGAGCAACTGGTCATAGAGGACGTAGTCGACCCCTGCGAGATTGCTGAGCCGGCTTTTCGGGACGGCATAGAAACCTGTGGTGGTGAGCGCGCCGAAGTCGTACACCAGCATCAGGCTGCCGCCCTGCGTGGTGTAGGTTTCGAGGGCGGCGATCAGCGCATCGCTGGCGTTGACGTGCACCTGGTCTGGCAGGATCACGCCGGAAAATTGTGCTGGGGTCGTGCCCTGCTGGAACTGGGTGTCGTTGATAACGGTGATCTTGAGGCCTTCCTCCTGCGCGGCGTCTAGCCATGCCGACACGCGCGGATCGGGAAGGGCAAAGCCATCGGGCACCAGCAGCGCGATCTGGTTGGTCGCGGCGTGCGTCATGGCCGGCACGGTAAGCGCCAGCGCGAATACCATCAGCAGGGCCCGGAGCGCCAGGCAACTGCTTCGCCGCAGAAGCGAATTGGATTTGTTGAACACGGTCTTCTCCCAGCGCGATGTATGTTGATTTGCCTCGCCGTGCATTGCGGCCACCGTGGGGAAAGCCCTTCCGGGCGACCTTTCTGGAGCCGATATGTCGTCAGGCATCATGTGCATGCGTGCGTCAATCCGGCTCGGCACCCGGGGCCGGCGCAAGCGTGTACGTGCCCGACTTCACCTTCGGCCCGGACACGGCCTTCTTTGGCTTGATCGCCTTCAGCTTGTCCTTTTGCTCCTTGTTCTTGCCTTTCCCTTGCGCTTCGTAGGCAAAGTCAATCTGGAAGCTATGGTTGTAGCCCTTCAACCCACCCGGATCCGCCGGACTCGCCGGCAGGTAGAGCGGGGCCTTGGCCGCGGTCGCTGCCGCTTCTTCGGTCAACGCGGCATGCGCAGGCGTCCATGCCAGGGCGACGGCGGCTACCACAACGATGGCTGTAGCGGACGTGCCCGCCGCTGCGACAGTCGTTGCGGTATTCGTTGCAGTACGTAAGCGCTTCATTTGCCTTGTTCCTCCTGCTTGCGGTGGCCATTCGGCTTCGGGGGCGTGGCGCCCGGCCGCCGGCTTCGTTGATGCTTCGCTTGACTACTGGGTGGCGACGTTGACGTTGACCGCTTCATCACCACCTTGCCGGTACGGCTCAGGTGACGCCGCCTGCAGCGCACCGACGATGCGTTCGCTGGCGCGGCCGTCGCCGAACGGGTTGTGCGCGCGCGCCATGCAGGCGTACTCCGTCGGGTCGTTCAGCAAGTGCTCCGCGGCCGCGATGATGCGAGCAGGGTCGGTACCGACCAGCCGAGCGGTACCGGCGGCCACGGCTTCCGGCCGCTCGGTGGTTTCCCGCGTTACCAGCACCGGCTTGCCCAAGGCCGGCGCCTCTTCCTGGATGCCGCCGGAGTCGGTGACGATCAGATAGGCGCGCGACATCAGGAACACAAAGGGCAGGTAGTCCTGCGGATCGATCAGGTGGATGCTGGGGTGCCCGCTCAGGATCGCCTGCACCGGACCCTGCACGCGCGGGTTCAGATGCACCGGATAGACGATCTGGATATCCGGATTGCGGTCCGCCAGCATGCGCAGCGCGCTGAACAGCCGCTCGAATGGTGTACCGAAGTTTTCGCGCCGGTGTCCGGTCACCAGCACCATTCGGCGCGTCTCATCCAGGAATGGGTACCGGCTCGCCAGCCGGCCGCGCATTTCGGCATCGGCGTCCAACCTGGCCTTGACCTGCAGCAGCGCGTCGATGCCGGTGTTGCCGGTCAGGCTGATGCGCGCCGGGTCGACGCCTTCGCGCAGCAAGGCTTCCTGCGCCTGTTGCGTCGGCGCGAAATGCCAGGACGCCATCACGTCGGTCACGCGCCGATTCATTTCTTCCGGCCAAGGAGCGCTGAGATTGCCAGTGCGCAGTCCCGCTTCGACGTGGCCGATCGCGACGTTTCGATAGAAGGCTGCAAGCGTGGCGGCCAGCGTGGTGGTGGTGTCGCCGTGGACAAGCAGGGCCTCAGGCAGGAAACGGTCCAGGACCATGTGCACGCCTGACAGTACGCGTGTCGTGATGTCGGACAGGCTTTGCCCGTGGCTGATGACGTTGAGGTCATAGTCCGGCACGATTTCGAAGAGGCGAAGTACCTGGTCCAGCATCAGACGGTGCTGGCCCGTGACGCAGACCCGCAACTCGAAATGGCTGGATTCCCGAAGCCGGTGAATCAACGGCGCCATCTTGATGGCCTCGGGTCGAGTTCCGAATACAGCAAGGACCTTCATCGGCATGTGATGTCTCTGGGTTACTTCGCCGGTCGGTTGGCGGACGATTTGCCTGGTCAGTCGTCCCGCCCGGCGTTGAACGCAAGGCTGAGCCGCGATGCGTAGACCTGAATCACTTTTTTGTTATGTAGGGATATGCATGCCGCGACATAACCGAGCGATGGTTGTGCCAGTCATTCGTAGCCTGATGAATTCATTACGAATTCTTGGGAGCAACAAACCGTGCCGACGACCGGAGCCGTCTGCATGGTTGCATTTTTGTTACAAGGGAATATCTGGATAGGAATCTAAGACGTTTGCATTGCCGCACGGCAGAGCGGGGCCAAACGTCAAGAGGTGATATCAACGGCGCGAGCTTGCCGCGCATGCCATCACTCACGGGGCATGTCGGGTGTGGGTACCACTACCCAATGTGCCTCAGAATTGTTTCAGAATTCGACCTTTGCAAATCCCAAAGCAGGTCCGCATGGCGTGCCCAAAGGCTGAAAAAACAATGCATGAGCACTCAGGCTAAGGCAAAGCGTGAATAGCTAATGCTACTCGCGTGTGCAGGGATGTCCGCAATCATATCTTTGCGGAGCACAAATCGAGCCCGACGCGGGACGGTCAAGTAGTTTCAAGAATGAAATTTTATGCAAGTTAGTTTTAAAACCTATTAATAACGGACACCGCCCCCGTGGATTGGTTGACGCACGCCGAGCAGTCGAAGAGTCTCGCCAGCGCGTTCGCGTACAGATCACACATATCCGACATACTTAGGCAGAGCGTGGCAGCCTAGATACCGCAGAGAGGGTGCTTTATGCGAGGCCCTCCGCCTAAGTGCCCTACCGTACTCTTGAAATTTGACTTACTGCTTCTATTTCCGGCTCAAGCAGTCGCGACGTCGCGCTGCGTTTCTGTTTGTTTCGGCCGGCAAGGCAGGCGAACGGGAGCGCGCAAGCCCCTTCGCCTCCTTGCGGTTTGAAGGAGATAAGACCATGAGTCACGTAGTTTTCGGTGCCGATCTCTTCAGTGAACTCGACCGCCTGCAAAGGCAGATGGCGGACGTGTTTGGCGGCTTCCCCTCCAGTATCCGCTCCGGGCGCTTCGGCGCTTTCCCGCCGGTGAATATCGGGTCGACGGACGACACCATCGAGATCGTTGCGTTCGCGCCCGGGCTGAAACGGGAAAACCTTGAGGTCTCTATCGACAAGGGGCTACTGACGATCAGTGGGGAGCGCGGTCCTTCCTGTACGGACGACTCGCCGGATAGCAAGCGCTATGCGCGTGAGCGCTTCGTTGGCTCATTCAGGCGCGTCATCGAGCTGCCGCAAAGCGCCGACCCTGACAAGGTTCAGGCCCGCTACGCGAACGGCTGCCTGTCGATTAGCGTGGGCAAGAGGGAAGCGTCCAAGGCGCGCGCGATTACCGTCCAGTGAACCGGGGAGAATGCCATGTCAGAGGTGAAACAAGTCGTTGCACAGCCTCAAGGTGCTGTCGCACAAGCCCAGGATGAAAAGGCGGCACCTGCCGTCACGTTGCTCCCGCCGGTCGATATCGTCGAGGATGCGGGCGGCGTTACCTTGTGGGCGGACCTGCCTGGTGTGACCCGCGACCAACTGGAAGTCAGCGTCCATGACGGGAACCTTCATATCGAGGCGCAGGCAATCGTATCGATGCCCTCGGGCCTGCGGGTACAACACGCTGAAATCCGGCAGCCGCGTTTCGCGAGAGCGTTCTCGCTGAGCCCCGATCTCGATTCGACGAAGATCGAGGCGAATCTGCAGGACGGCGTGCTGAGGCTGACGATTCCACGCCGTGAGGCCGCGCGTCCGCGACGCATCGACGTCAGTGTTTCCTGAGTCCGGGCCGAGATAAGCCAGGGAGAACGCGCCATGCCGCGTAGCGGCTGGAACTAGCCGCCAGCGGCTTGAACTAGACCCGCACTTCTCCTAAGCTTTGGCGCCTGAAGCCGATGCAACGGTCCTCCGCTTGCCATCTTTGGCCCGAGACGGGCCAAGGGTTTTCCAGAGACCGATGCGAGGGATACCCGAGACGACTTCCAGAAGGTGGTCGAAGCCCAGTACGAAACGAGCAAGCACAGTTTGCAGGAGATTTTCGACAGGCTCATGCAAAGTGCGCCGGCCGGCTCGAAAGGCGCGCTGGACGCATGGCAGGCGGCCATGCTTTCCGGCGCCACCTTCTGCGAATCCTTGCGGCAATCCACGCGGCAAGCCGTCGAACTGGCGGAAAACCAGGTGGCCAGTGCCGCCGCTGTTGCTGCCAAGGCCGCGCACAAGCCAAACATCCCATCTGCCCGCGCTGCCGCGAAGCGTTAAAGTCTGGTGGGCTTTGCGCCATCGTGACGGATGGGAGAAACATGCCAACGACCACCGATCGCTCGGAAGATGACGACATGCAAGATTGGCATCTTCTCCCTTAGTGTTGCGTTGCGATGACCAAGCCAGTCTCATCTCTGGTGGCGCAGCCACTCCGGCAGACGGTCGGCAACCAGACGAGAGCAAGACCGCGAACCAGGAGAAGGGTGGTGAAGGCGACAGTGATGCCGCGAGCCAGTAGCCATTGCACCGGCCGGCTGGTGCGCGTCGTTCCCTGCGGCGGCCGCTAGACGAGCGATGGTCGATGCCACGCAAGCTGCCGCATGGCCTGATGCGCGTCCTGCGGGACCGTTTTAGCGTGAGCAGGCTGAGGGCGGGGCAGGGGGAAGTCATCGACAGCATGCGGCGCCACCTGGCACACTGGGCGCTCTTGGCCCCGCCGCCTCCCATCCAAGACCTGCTGTGCTGGTCTGTGCGCCACTGGCAGGGCATCACGCCGTCATGCTCCGCGAGGTCGTCGAAACCTTATTGGCAGAGCATATCGTCTATGTGACGGACTGGATCGATGCGCGCTGTGTGCCCGTGGTGGACGGGCCGTTTCACCTGGATGACTATGTCACCGAACTGCAGGCTTTTATCCGTCAGATTGGCACGGAGGACCCGCTGCACGTGATTGCCATCTGCCAGGCTACCGTACCGGCCCTGGCAGCTGTTTCATTCTCGTCATCAGAGCCGAGTTTTTCGCCCGCACACGTTCTTATCAGTCTGAACGCACCAATTCACGCGGCTTGTTAAGCATAGCCTTAGCTCAATTTGGTCGAGGCCGAGGACAGTCGGATCCGCTGAAGTGCGGCATGAACGCAGGTGTCTTGGCGCGATACTCTTCGTATTCCTGCCCAAACACCGCCAGCGCCTCGCGTTCCTCGGCCTTGGCCAACCGCACGTACATCCAGACCAGGATGGGGAACATCCCCAGTGTGGGAATCGTCGGCCACTGCAGCAAGAAGCCGAACATAATCAGAACGAAGGCGACATACTGTGGGTGCCTCATGCGCGCATAGAGCCCAGTGCTTGCGAGGCGATGCTGCTGCTGCGCCAGGTACAGCACCCGCCAAGCGGCGGCGAGCATGATGAAGCCGCCAAAGATCAGGATGTTGCTGGCAATGTGAAAGGGTCCCAGGTGCGGATTAGCGCGCCACCCGAACATCGTCTCCAAGAGATGGCCGGCATCATGGGCGAGGAAGTCGATGCCTGGAAACTTCGCCGACAGCCACGGCAGCAGGAGATAGATACTCAGGGGAATGCCGTACATCTCAGTAAAGAGCGCCACAATGAACGCGGAGAACGCGCCAAAGGAGCGCCAGTCACGCGTCGTCCTCGGCTTTGTGAAGCTGAAGGCGAAGAGGATGAAGATGGCGGAGTTGATAGCCACCAGCAACCACAGGCCATATCCCGACTGCGTTTCGTGTTGCATCATCGCTCTCGTTTGGTGTTCAAGTCCTTGGGTTTCTCATCCTTCCGGTCGCCATGCCCGTGGCCATGTTCACCGTGCATAAAGAGGTGCATTAGCGGACAGGCTGCGAGCAGCAGGAAAGGCAAGAACGGGATGACGTGCGCTCGGTGTTCAGTGAACAGGAAGTAGGCGATCACCAGGAGAAAGCCGATTGTGACCAGCTTCGACCTGGAAACCGTTCGCTGTGCATCCTGTGGCCGATCATGATTGTTCTGCTCGTGCTTCATACTTCGCTCCTATGGAGGTCATCCTATGGACCGCCTCATCTAGCAACAGCCGTGATGGCGATGATGGCGGTGCACGTATCGAGCAGGATCTTGCTGGAAGACAGCCCGAGAGTTTTCGGACTCGAAGAAGTAGGGTTTCCCCTCGAAGTCGGCCGTAAGGGCGTGTGACAGATCGACCGGCTTGCCGGTGACGGGGTCATGCACAGTGTGGTCGTCCCGGTGAGCTGCAGGGAGATTTTCCCCGTCCTGCCGGCGTTGGCGATTCATGACGCGCTGCCACGCAAGCAGTGCGATTAGGCCTGCTCCAGTAAGAATGATCCAATTGAGATTTTGTGAGAGCCAGTTCATTTTTAGGTCCTCCTCGTCAACATTTTCCGCGAGACTTACGCTCACGCTCGACGGCGTGGCGGATGTCTTGCTCGCACTGCCTTGACAGCCGCAGGCTCATCCATATCACGACGACTGGACAGGCGAGCAAGAGCAACGCGATCAGTATGGTGAGCGGCGAAATCCCAAACCAATAGACGATTGCGGCTGCAAGTAGTGTCGCAATGACGGCGCATATTCATGCCAACGTTTGCCTCATGCCGCCTCCTTGCTGGGAACAACCGCGCTAAGGCGAGCACGCTTGAGCAAGGCCGAGTTTGCCACCACGCTCAACGATGACAGTGCCATAGCGGCTGCTGCGATGATGGGGTTCAAGAAGCCAAGCGCAGCGACGGGGATGCCAATAGTGTTGTAAATGAACGCCCAAAAGAGGTTCTGCTTGATTTTGCGCATCGTTGCGCGCGACAAGTGAATGGAGGCGACGACGTCGCGCACGTCATTGCGAATCAGGATGATGCCTCCGGTCTCCTTTGCAACGTCCGACCCCGAACCAATGGCAATGCCAATATCGGCGACGGCCAGCGCCGGCGCGTCATTGACGCCGTCCCCAACCATGGCCACGACCTCCCCCTGCTTCTGCAAGGCCTGAATGGTTGTGACTTTGTCTTGCGGCAGGACTTCTGCAATCACGCGCTCGATGCCTACTTGTCGGCCGATTGCTTCGGCAGTGCGCCGGTTGTCGCCGCTCAGCAGTACCACCTTGATCTTGCTTGCCCGCAAGGCAGCCACGGCCTCGGCCGCCTCCGGCTTCACCGTATCCGCTACGGCCACCACGCCGAGCAACTGTGTGCCTGCGCCGACCAACATGGCCGTCTTGCCATCAGCTTCAAGCTTGCCCAACAGGGCTTCGACTGCTTCTGTCTGAATCCCTTGGCGTGCGAACAGGCGCCGATTGCCCAGCCAGATCTGCTCACCTTCGACCAAACCTTGGATGCCCAAGCCAGGCAACGCGCTGATACTCGTGGCCTTGGGAAGGGAGAGAACTCGGTGTTGGGCGGCGCGCACGATAGCCTGGCCCAACGGGTGCTCTGACCCGGTTTCGACGGAGGCAGCGAGGCTCAGCAAGCCATTTTCCTCGTGCTCCGCGACCGGTATGACATCGGTCACCGTTGGCTCCCCGCGCGTAATTGTCCCCGTCTTGTCGAAGACAACCGACGTCAGCTTTTCCGCCCGCTCCAGTACTTCACCACCGCGGATCAGGATGCCGTTGTCCGCGCCCTTGCCGACCCCGACCATCAACGCGGCGGGGGTCGCCACGCCCAGCGCACACGGGCAAGAGATAATGAGGACAGCAACAAAGGCCAGGAGGCCGTGCGGGAAATGGCCGGCCACGGTCCAGCCGGCTAGGGCAAGGAACGCAACGATGACGACAGCCGGCACGAAATAGGCAGTAACCTGGTCAGCCAGCCGTTGAATCTGCGCGGTACTGGCTTGGGCATCCTCGACCATCTTGATGATCTGCGCGAGGGCCGTTTCGGCACCGATCTTTGTGGCCTGGAAGATGAAGACACCGCTGCGGTTAAGCGTACCGCCAATGACCGCAGCGCCAAGCGTCTTTTCCACGGGCATCGATTCGCCGGTCAGCATTGACTCATCGACGCTGGTCTGACCATCGATTACTTTGCCGTCGGTGGGAATTTTCTCACCCGGGCGTACGACGACCGCTTCACCGACCATGATACTTTCGGCTGGGATTTCCATCTCTTTGCCGTTACGAAGCACATGAGCGACGGCCGGACGCAGGTCGAGCAGACGCCGGACAGCGGCGGAGGACTTCTTCTTGATGATTTCCTCCATATACTTGCCAAGCAGCACGAAGGCGATAATCACCGCCGAGACCTCGAAATACACGTCTCGTTCTTCCACTTTAACTGGCAGCCAGGACGGAAAGAACAGCACCACCACGCTGTAGAAATAGGCTACGGACGTCCCCAGGGCGATAAGGAAGTCCATGTTGATATTGCGCGTGCGGATCGCATTCCACGCGCCCTTGTAGAAGCTCCAGCCACCGATAAACTGCACTGGCGTAACGAGCAGAAATAGCCACATCCCCCACGTGAACCACGGCAAGGCGGGAATGGGCGCCCAGGTCAGCAGGGTCGCGCCCGCCGCCAACGCCAGGAAAGCACCGGCTCGGAGCACCGCCAGCGCAAGCACGCCCGTGAGGGCGATGGTCACGCGTGTCTTCATGGCCTTCAGCTCGCGCTCGGGGGACTCGAAGGTCCGAAGGCAGCTGTCGCTGCAGAAGTAGTACTTGCGGTTGCCACGCTCCGTGGACAGGGCCGTTGCCTTGTCCACCATCATCCCGCAGATCGGGTCCTTGGCGAGTTGCTTTGCGCCGCTGGCGGCAAATGCGGGTGTCGCCACCCACCGGGCGGGTGCGTCCGCAGGCGGGCAAGCAAAGCTCAAGTGTTCTCGCTGCTGAGCAGGCCCGAGGGTATATTGTGCAGGGTTGGCGAGGAACGCTTGCTCACAGTGACGCGAGCAGAACCAATACCGCTCTCGGTCAACTTCCGCACTGGCAGCGGCGCCGCTCGGGGAGATCTCCATGCCGCAGACGGGATCCCGCACTAACCGTTCGGATGCGGTTGCGGCGGTCGCTGGGGCCGTCTTGGCGTTGGTAACGCCGCCGCAATTCTCCCCATACGGGGTAGCTGACTTGATCGGCATTCCCTCGGCTCCTTAGAGTAGTTCGGAGAACCTGCAGCACGATTGCTTTTGCATTCTGCGCGACCAATCAATCTGCCACTTGAGGTGAATCAAGAATTCCCGAGGCAGGTGAACTTGCTGGGGAATGCTGGTTCGCAAATGAGTGCGAAATAACACATTCGAGCGATCTTTGCATCTGCCGAAGCTTCACGGAGGGCCTCGGTCAGCCGATACCGGCGCCGAGATTGGCACGCTTGCCTTCGTGAGCCTTAGAAAACCGGTACCGTGCCGTGGACGAGCTCGCTGACCAAGGCGGGCAGCGCCTCCAGCTGTTGCCGGGCAAGTTCCCGAATGTGCTGCTCCTGGGCAGTCGACAAACCGCGCTCGGCCGCAACATCAATGGCAACTAGCTGGGGCTGGTTGATGGGACGTCCGATTCCGGAAAGGAGCCGGACGATGACGTCGTCCGCGCCATCTACGCTGTCGTAGATATGAGCTGCCAGCCGGTGGGCGAGCATGTTATACAGCTTGCCGACATGCGCCGCGGGGTTCTTGCCCGCTGCCGCCTCCAGTGACATGGGTCGATATGGTGTGATCAATCCATTGACCCGGTTACCGCGGCCTACCTGGCCATCATCGCCATGCTCGGCGCTCAAGCCAGTGACAGTCAGGTAAATTCCGCGCTCATCGCGAGCATCCTGGTCATCGAGGGTATTGATGGCAATCTCGGCCTCGATACCGATTTGCCCCGCCAGATACGATCCAATCCGCTCTTTGAGCAACAAATATTCGTCGACGGTGTGCACGCATCGGTCCACAAGTGCGAGCGCAATCGTGAGGCGCAGATGCTCGCCCAGCCGACTCCCCATCACCTTGTAATCGAGCCCTGCCGCCGCAAACATGCTCCTGAATGCACTGGATTGCAGGACGTCCGCGGCGGACAGTACTGCATATTCAAGTGGTGTATGTGGCGAATAACCGACACCAAAGGATGTGTCATTGGACAGCGGGAGAATCGCGTCTCCAGTCACCCGCCGTAGGTTTGGCGCTGACGGGCGCAGAATTGGCTCGATGCGGATGCCGTTGCCAATCCCGCCCAGAGAAGTGGCGAAGTATTCGCGAATGGCCTGCTCAACAAGATACTCGACCTTTGCCGACGGAAGCTCGGTAACCGGCCCGGATACGATGAGACGTATTGAGCGCAGCTGCCTGCCGCCACCGAATTTCGGCGCGCTCGTGCCGCCGACCAGCAACGCCTTATCGAGGTTGAACGGCTGCACGGCGCCATAGCCATCAATATAGGCGCGGGAAAGCGCGCGGGCGGCTGCCTCCACCGCGCCATCGCAAAGGCTGTCCGGGTGGCCGATCCCCTTGTGCTCACAGATCTCTGCGCGCCCTTGGACCAAGACCGATGACGTTGCGATAGAAAGAACGATCTCGTCTGAGCGCAGCATCAAGACCTCCAGACTCTGAAAGAGAAGCCGTCCCTGTCTTAGCGACGATCGACGGAACTGGGCGGCCAGCTAGGGACTCTCCATTCAGTGAAGCACAAGCCGGCCCGACGGCACTACCAGATGGCCTCCATTTTGATGGGACTTGAACTCGGCCGGCTACGGCACTGGCCAGCTCGGCCGCCCGGAGTCGGTGTTCGTTGAGGCAAATCAAGGGCATGTCCTCCATGTGCTCTAGGATGAATTCTGTGGATTGGTTTTGCGATGGCTTCTGTTCCGAGACATCCGTCGCATAAAGACTTCGGCATTCGAAACAGATGCCATGGAAATCTGGAGGTGCGCCGTGCGCAAAGTTTGGTTGAGACTGCTGACGCTGCTTGCACTGGCGCTCACGGGATGTGGCTACAACACCATTCAATCGCAGGAAGAACAGGTCAAGGCGGGTTGGGCGGAGGTGCTGAACCAGTACCAGCGCAGGGCCGACTTGGTGCCAAATCTCGTTAACACGGTCAAGGGCTACGCTAGTCATGAGCGCGAGGTCTTGACTCAGGTGACCGAGGCGCGCGCGCGTGTCGGTGCGCTTCAGGCTTCCCCGGAACTCCTCAATGACCCGGAAGCGTTCGCGCGATTTCAGGCCGCTCAGCAACAATTGACGAGTTCTCTGACACGGCTCCTCGCCGTTTCGGAGAACTATCCGCAGCTGAAGGCGGATGCTGGCTTTCGGGATCTGCAGGCGCAGCTGGACGGCACCGAAAACCGCATCGCCATCGCGCGAAATCGATACATTCAGGCAGTGCAGGGCTTCAACGTAACCGTCCGCTCGTTCCCTTCGAATCTGACGGCGATGGCTTTCGGATACAAAGAAAGACCTAATTTCACCGTCGCCAACGAGGCGGGTATTGCCAAGCCTCCGCAGATTGAATTCGGCGGTGCGCCGGCTCCCGCCTCGCGGAGGCCCAATTGAATTCGATCAAGGCCGCGCTTGCCTCAATCCTGGCAGTTGCGCTTTTCCTTCCGCTAACGGTCTTCCCCGAGGTCGCAATCCCAGCATTGACGGCGCGTGTGACGGACCTGACCAGCACGCTCACGCGCGATCAACGGGAAACCCTGGAGCAAAAACTGGCAGCCTTTGAAGCTCGGAAGGGCAGTCAGCTTTCCATCCTTGTCGTCCCGAGCACCCAGCCAGAAACTATCGAGCAATACTCCCTCCGCGTCGTGGAGCAGTGGAAACTGGGGCGCAAGCGGGTCGACGACGGTGCCTTGCTGATTATCGCCAAGGACGATCGCACACTCCGGATTGAAGTGGGCTACGGACTTGAGGGCATTCTGACTGACGCGACAAGCAAGCGCATCATTAGTGAGATCATCGTTCCCCGTTTCAAGCAGGGAGACTTCTATGGCGGCCTCACTGCGGGTGTTGAGGGAATGGTCCAGGTGGTCGACGGCGAGCCGCTGCCACCACCGAAAACCGCGGTCGCTGGCGAAAGGGATCCCGTTCGTCAGTATATGCCGATCGTGCTGGTACTCACACTGGTGCTGGCAGGCGTACTGCGAAGCGCCCTTGGCAGATTCCCCGGGGCGATTGCCACCGGTACAGCAGTTGGTGCAGTGATGTGGCTGCTCTCTGGCACTATGCTCGTTGCACTTGCTGCGGGCATGATTGCTTTGGCGTTCACCTTGCTGGGTGGTGGCATGGGCGCGCACGTGGGTGCGTGGCACAGTGGTAGTGGCCGCTCAGGCAGATCGGGCCGATCAGGTAGTGGCTTCGGCGGCGGCGGTGGTGGATTTGGTGGCGGCGGGGCCTCGGGCAAATGGTAACGAACAACTTCAATCGCATCGGGCGCCACCTGATGATGACTCACTGGCACGTTCATCACGCCTTTCCTCGGGAGACCTTGAACGCCATCGAGGAGGCCATCAAGCTAAGTGAGGCTATGCATGGCGGCGAAATTCGCTTTGCCTTGGAGGGCGCATTACACAGCACCGCCCTGCTCAATGGTCAATCGGCCAGAACGCGCGCGATCGAGGTATTCTCGCAACTCCACGTTTGGGATACCGAACAGAACAACGGTGTCCTGATCTATCTCCTGCTGGCGGACCATGATGTTGAAATCGTGGCAGATCGGGGGGTGCATGCAAGAGTTGGCGCCGACGCCTGGGAAATTATCTGCCGCGAGATGGAGGCCAGATTCCGCCACGGGGAGTATCAGGCAGGAGTGATTGCCGGCATCCAGGCGGTCACTCGACATATGACACAGCATTTCCCGGCGCGCGATCATTGTCAAAACGAGTTGGCCGACAAAACTGTGATTCTATGACGAATACGGAGCATGCCATCGGCAGCTAAGCCGGCCGCTGCGTAGTGTAGTAATTGTACGTCTCATACCCCATCTCGGTCCTTCAGGGCGCCCCGCTCGGCTTGCCATGCGCGGGGGACAAAGTAATCCCTGGCCATTACTTCACCGTCACCACTCCCCTCATGCCGGCGTCGTAATGACCCGGTAACAGGCATGCAAACGGCACCGTACCACGTTTGGTGAATCGCCAGACGATCTCACCAGTCTCCCCGGCGTCAAGTGCGATAGCGTTAGGCTTGGTATATTTCATCTCCGGCATCTTCAGCATCATCTGGTAATGCTCCTCCAATTCACCTTCCGTCCCAAGAACCATCTCGTGCTTCATTTTTCCGGTATTCCTGACGTGGAAACGAATGGTTTCCCCCCTCTTTACCGTAATCGTGGAAGGGATAAATCGCATGCCGTCTGTCATATCCACGTTGATGGTGTGACTGACCTTTTTCGAATCGCCAGCTTGCCCAAATGCAGCCACTCCGCCACCGCCGTGCCCGTGGCCGTGCCACCATTTCGCCCTGTCATCACTCGCCATGACTGCGATGGGTATAGCGGCAGCGACGGCAATGACCGTCGCCTTCACTTGCCTCGACAACTTCATGTTAGCCCTCCATTGCGCCTGGGTGTACAGCTCGCGTACTGGGTGAATGCGCGATTCATCCGTCCCGAACATCAGCATAATGACAGAAATCGGGTCGAGAAGGTGCCGGTTCCCCAATGATGGGACCAGCGCGCGCGGGACGTGGCGCAAAATCCCCATACGTTCGCCTTCAAGGACTTGCCTCTGGAGAGGACGCGACGGCTCAGTTCGCGACTGACTGACGCACATCAAATCAATCGCATTCTCACTGACTAAGCTGGGTTTAAAGACTGGCAAGCGAATGACGAGCTTGCGGATTGGCACTGAAGGAGGTCGACTATGAACACCGATGATAGCGATGACATTGCGCGGGGCTGGCCCGGAACGCCGATCCGGCCTTGTCCTCCAGCAGTCCGATCTGGTCACGAGACTGCCATCCAAAGTCTTCATCGCTTGCGAATTGTCCTCGTGGCGCTATTTGCTTTCGCCTTAGCCTCAACGAGCGCAATCGCTCAGAATCGGCTGGTGCGTGACGGCGTGGTGCTGTACTGGGGCCTCGTCCCGGCCGCTATCGTTTCCCAGAAGCACGCGATTGAAGATATGCACGGCGCGATACCGCCCGGCGGTGGGCAGCTCCAGCATCTGGTCGTCGCGTTATTCAATCCCGATGGCTCACGAATCGACAATGCCATAATACGCGCGCAAGTTAGCGAGATTGGAATCGTGGATTCGCCGCCCAAGTATTTGACGCCAATGGCGATTAACGGCCAGGCGTCGTATGGTCAAATTTTCACGACCGTGCTGAGTAATAAGGTTCGATTTCGACTATTCGTGAGGGTGCCAAACCACGACGCGGACATCGAGTACGTGATATCGGCGACTCCTCCGCAAAGCAAGGGCGCGCAGTAGAAATCGATCTCTTTCACGATTGCTCCACGGGAACTTTCAACGCACCGCTCCCCTTCCGGTCACGCGCCATCATGTTGTTCGCGCACGATGGCGGCCATGCAAGCCTCCCAGGCTGCTCTCTGCCTATGGACTGCACATCTTCATTGGCCAGCGCTAGTCAGTGGGCGCGCAGGTACTGCGTCACTTTCGGGGGCGCGGGCTTACTGATGTTGACGGCTAAAGTCGGGACGGGCGGCATGCCGGATCGCAGCTTCTTGTCGCACCAGCTTGTTAAGCAAGCAGGCCCCAGCCCCGGAGACCCCAGCGATCTATTATCGCTGGCACCCTCTTCTTACTGCACAACCCTCGGAGCCAGCGCCCGGCCAGCGCCCTCCGTGACAAAGAGATCTCACAATAAGCCAATGCAGTGGAAAACGAGTCCCGGTACGTGCGCTCTGATGCACTACACTTATCCGCAATTGGCGGCCGCCCGCAGGCATGGCGTCACCTGGACGCTTGATGACCGAAGTCCTTACCATAGGTTTCCGCCGCCCAGCGGGGCTGCCATGATTCTGGGATTCCACGCAGATAGGGATACGATCTTGCTGGAAGGACCACAATGAACACCGTACCAAGCGAAACGGGAAATGGCCCGGTGACAATCCTGCGGCGGCCCAACTCTGTGGGACGCGCTGTCACGATCGTCACTGCATTTTCTGGGTTCGTGTTGTGGCTGGCCCGATGTAAGCTCCCTTGGGCACGCCCTAATCAAACAACGGGCGAGCGTTTTGCAGACCTGCTGCAGGGCCTCGGTACGACCTTCGTCAAGCTTGGACAACACCTGAGCTTACGTGCTGACTTGCTGCCAGAGGAGACGCTGCGAGCCCTAGAGCGACTTCAGGATCATGTCTCGCCATTTCCCGCAGATGTCGCAGAGAGCATTATTGAGCTTGCCTTCGGGCGTAGCACGGAAGCGATATTTGCCAGTTTCGACCGGCAGCCGCTAGCCGCCGCTTCGATAGCGCAAATACACCGCGCGACATTGGCTAATGGGCATGACGTCATCGTCAAGATTCGCCGCCCCAACATCCGCGCTCAAGTGGATTCGGATATGCGACTCCTGCGCCGCGTCGCACATATTGCCCAACGGCTCGTCCCCACGCTGCGCCCTCTTAACCCGGTTGCCGTGGTAGATGAAATTTGGTCCAACCTGAGGCGCGAAATCGATCTAGCGCGCGAGGCGAGGAACGTCCGTCGATTCGCCGATGCAATGCGAGACTCGCCAACCGTCTTCGTACCTGACGTGATCGATGGCCTCTGGACTGAAACGGTACTAGTTCAGGAATTCAGCCACGGTCGGCGCATCGACGAAATCCACGGTGAGCAAGGCATGATTGTTGCGCAGTCGATCGTCGATAGCTATGTGCATCAATTGTTCACTATCGGCTATTTTCACGGTGATCCTCATCCCGGGAATTTGTTTGTCATGCCCGATCTGCGCGTTTGCTTTCATGACTTCGGCATCGTCGGCCATATCGATAGACGACTTCGACGTGCATTGGCGGCTTTCGCTACCGCGTTTGTAGAACAGAATGCCGACTGGGTTGTCGATGCGTGGCTGGATATGGGCCTGCTACGGCAGCACGCGGATCGCAGAATCTTCCTCGAAGTCGTCGACGACCTCTTACGCGACTTCGCCGACTTGCCGCTGCGCGAGTGGTCAATCGCAAATGCGCTATCCCGTCTGATCGCGGCGGGGCGATCCAGCGCCGTTGGCCTCCCCTCTGACCTGCTTGTCTTTAGCCGAACTATTCTATTGCTAGAATCGACCTTGCAGCGGATTGCACCGGAGTTTTCCATAGTCGAAGCCCTGTCTCAGCATGTGAGAAACGGGAAAATAGACATCACCGATCAGGAATCAGGCCGATCTCGGAGACTCTCATTTGAACTGGCGGCAACCATTGACGAGCTGCCAGATCTCATGGCTCGTAAGCTTCATGATAGATTGGGGAAGTCAGGACTGTTTGAGTTGACAATAAATCATGATCCCCACTTTGGGCGGTCCCTTGAACATCTCGGCGCCCGCATCGCGCTAGCCATAGTGACCCTCGGTTTGTATATCGCTTCAACGTTGCTGATCAGAAATCCTATCGGCCCGACGATCCTAGGGGTGCCAGTCTTGGCAGCCGCGGGATATGTGCTTGCGGTACGGTTCACATACTCCATCGCGCGTGACTATCAAAGGCTGAACTGAAGATCCAAATCAGGAGCCTTGCCGAAAGCACCCGCCCAAGTTCGTTCTGTTTATGATACCCATGTTGCTACTAGCGGCAGGCTCTATTGATCAGTCGCGGCTCCGACGCCACGGGCACCCATTCAGGCGCGCTGTGCGTAGATAACGGTAAGCTGTCCGGAGGATTACATTTCGTATCATGCCCTCGAGCGCGGCGGCAAGGCTTCCAATATCGCTTATGCTGCATGTAGCGGGCTGTGACGCCGCGTTGCCCCTATCGACACGACAGAATGACGCACAGGCCGGTTAACTCGTCCAGGAAAAAATGAATGACTGTCGGGAGGTTCCACATCCTGCTTAGCGACGCGGCGTTGGGGATGGTACCCGGTCCAATCCTGGCCAACCGTCTGGCCTGGGAGCCTATGAGCGATATCTGGAATGAATTGCGCCTACGGTGCAAGAAGAGTCAGGTTCCGCTCCGATCCAAGCGCACTCATGTGCTGACCAAGGCTTCATATCCACGCCGTCTCATACCGAGCAGGCTGACAGGAAGGAGTTGCACTATGCGCCTGCCGTGAACCCCTTAAACATCGCGGCAGCGCCTCGGGAAACTCGCGGCCAACCCAGTCAACACGAGATCAGGGGCGCTCGAAACGTGACTGCGAGCAGGCGCGCCCTGCTTCACTGCCTCAGCGATGCCATTCCTCTGTCTCTGTGACTTCGCACCTAGCCAGTCCGGGGGCTCTCAGTTGTTTGTTGTGTTATGGAACCAAGGAGGCCTTGAGATGAAAAGCAAACTTGCCGTTGCCACACTGATTGGCGCATTATCGTTTACCGCTGCCGCGGTGGACCAGAGCAACGTCGTCAAAACCTATGAGCTCAAGGACGGCTCAAAGATTCATGTTTTCAAAGACGGGAAGATGGGCATGGAGAACAAGTTCGGGAAGACCGTGAGCATGCGCGAGGGCAAGGTCATGGAAACTAAGGACGGGAGCAAGATCCTAATGAAAGGAAACGAGGTGTTCCGCCTTGACGATGCCCTGATCAAGGGGCATCGCGAGGGCGGCTAGGAGGTAGACGCCGGCTCGAATGGCCACAGCCGAAGCGGTCGTGCGCAGGCGCCAACCGCTTTGGCTCCTCGGCTGGCGGTTCATGGCGCCGTCGATATGACGCCCCTTACTCTATTTGCTCTCCGCTTGCTACGCTCAACGGCCTGAATGCCTGCAGTGTCAAGGCATGGCGACCATGTCCCGCAATCCGAAAATAGGTCAGGTGCCGGGCATCGGCTGTCCTGCGTCATCTTGGGAACACGGAATGGTTACGCCGACCAGCTCATCCCCGGCAGTAGGGGGGGCCTGACCGATTCGTCATGTCCGCGTCATTCATTGAATTCCGCCGCCAATCGGCCGCTCGCCAAAGGGCGCGTGCCCTGTGGTGTGTGCGGACCGGCGTGCGCTCGTGGGCGTGAGTTATGGTATCGGTCCCGCGAAGCTGTACGCCGGCTACCGCTGGCTGAACGGCAATATCTCGGCCTCCCCCACCGACACTCGCTCGAACCTGTATTGGGCGGGCCTACGCTATCAACTGACCTCGGCCTTATCCCTCACGGGCGTGGCGTACTACACGGATGTGCGTGGCTCCGGGGCGGACCCGCTGATGTTTGTGGCATCCACCGATTACGCCTTCTCCAAGCGCACCGACGTGTACTTCAATGTAACGGTCCGCCGAGTACCGTCATTGACGGACTCGTCGATTCGGTGGGCTCTTTGGTAGTTAGGCGGAGGCAGTGT
>NZ_CP170643.1:2461154-2562683 GCF_051015765.1 Cupriavidus sp. a3
AAACACCTTCCGAAGTGTTCGGCAAACATTTATCATGAGCGCTTAACCGGTGTTGCGACGACCGGTTGAATCCGCCCAATACTGTGCTCACGGCTATCGCAGGTTGCTAGCGCAGTTCGGCATGCTGGCTTCGATGTCACGCAAGGGAAACTGCTACGACAATGCGCCCATGGAAAGCTTCTGGGGCAGCCTGAAAGCAGAGTTGGTGTACCACCATCGGTATGCCACCCGGATGGAAGCCATGGCCTCTGTCCGTGAGTACATTGAGATTTTTTACAATCGCCAACGGCGCCATTCGAAGTTGGGGTACCGAACGCCAGGCGAAGTCGCTGCAAGCTACCTCAGTCGACTAGCTGCAGCATGAACCAGACGTGTCCGCGCTGGACAGAACACCTCACTGAACTCCCTGCTCTCAGTTTGGTGGAACAGCCGGCCAGCCCATGCGCTGCTTGCATCCGGCTTCAAGGATCGCTCCTCCCTAGAGCATGACCTTTCCGGTGGCCTATTCGACTAAGCCGTTGATTTATAAAAATGTAGGGCCGTTGCGATACGCTGCCCCAATGTCGCCGACCCGCCGGTCGTTCATGGCGTCGTCGCGACCGACGCCCCGGGCCCATTCAGGCCTTGTTGCCGAAGCTAAGATCGGCGTCCAAGTCGCAGGCGGTTCGGCGCTGCGCCCGCTCGGCGACCACGAGCCGATCGGCGATCGCCACCGCCTCGGCTTGAGACCGCGCCAAACCGGGGCTGATTAAGCGGCAAAGCGGTGGTTGGCGATGGAGGGATACCACCGTTCAGAATGATCGGGGCTGGTCATTGAGCACGGCCGTACGGATCTGTAGCAGTGCGCTGCAGTTGCCAGGCCATCTGTTGCCGTTTGACGAATCGCTTGCTGATCACCTGGTTGACGGCCGATTCGACGAAACCCGATGCGGTTACGGTTCCGTTCAATATGATTTGCGCACTGCAGCTTAAGCAGTTGAGTAGACGATTCGGGATGACATTCCCGCGCAGGCGGGAATCCAGCATCTTTTTAAAGTCACTGGGTTTTTGCCTTCGCGGGAACGACAGTGGTTATCTGAACGGCATCGCCCCGGGTGGCGCAGTTGCCGTGGGCACTCGTCATTCTTGCCGGATCAGCGTGCGGCGGCCTCTCTCTGGGCCGCCCGCAGGCTTTCATAGACGGCAAATCGCCGTTGATATTCCGCGCTGTTGACATCGGGGCCGCTATCGCCGTGCCAGTACTCGGCCAGGCCTGCGCGTGTCCAGGCTTCAAGGTCGGCACGCACTTCGGCGCGCGTCAGGGGAAGGGCCGCACCGCTGGCGTCGGCGGCATGTGCCGCGACAGCGAGCGTCGAGAAGAGCAGGGCAGCGGCGAGGGAAGAGATCGTGATGGGTTTCATGTTGGTCCAGGTCCTGTTTCCTAGGCATTAAGAGGGGTTGAGCCGGGCCGGCGCAAGCGCACTTCGACATTTTCATGACGGTCCACGACGGGTTTAGACTCGGACAGACTGATTGTCTGTCCTTGGTATGTAGTGTGCGCAACAGAACTCACGCCTTTATCCGTTAAAGATCAAATTTCCGTCACGGCGCACCATTGAGCGCCTATTTGTCCCCCGCTATCGGCTATCCATGCAGAAGCGATGAAGCTAGCCGCGTCACGCTCTGATGGTTAAAGCCGACACCCCATCGAGCAACTGGTCAAGCAGCAAACCGGTTACGCTGTCATGCGACGTAAGAGCGGGACGGTGGCAAGAACAGATTCGTGATTCCTTATGTGGGCATCGCCATGCTCGATCGCGTGCGGATGGAAACGCTGCATCGGGGGGATGTCTGATCTGCTGGCGCCGCGCATCGGACCATGACGCGTCAGGCGGCGACACATGGCGTGGCCCACAAGCGGCGTTCCCGCGCCGCCCGTCGCTGCGCTACCCGGCACCGGGCGCTGCCTGCGCCCGGGTCAGGTGTTCAAGGACGGCTTTGCGCTCGATCTCGGCGGCGGCACTCCGTACGCTCCACTCGGTAGTAACGGTCGAACACACCCTGCACCTGGCTCGTGTCTATGCCCTGGCCGGTATCGCGCACGGTCAGTTCGACGCGTGTCGTTTGTCATCTCATTCGAGAGCGTTGCCAGTCACGTCAGATTCAGATTTGTTTTGAATCAATAACTTACGCGTTGCCTTCCTGCCACGACGCCGGGCAACGGGCCGGAAGAGCCCCCAGTTCACGGGGCGTCGCATCGGTAGGAAAATCTGGGCAGGAACGCCCGGCGACAGCGCTTAGCATGGGGGTTCACTAACTTTCGGATGCGAAAATGCACCCATCTGCTCAAGCCCTGACCCCGGCGCAGCAACAGGAGGTCGATGCAATCAAACGTCAGGCTCGGTTCCAGCTCAACCGTCCACCGCTCGAGATCGCAGGCCCCGGAGGCAGAAGCGCGTGGCAGCCGGCTCTCTCTTCGCATGAGCGTGAGCGCTGGCTCGCTTGGCTGCAGCTGACTGACCGGGAAATCTGGAAGCAGTCGCGGGCCGAAGGGGGAATGATGCCGTAGCGCCTGCCGGCGCTGCGCGCTGCCGATTCATAAGCCGGTGGCCTTGCGCCCAAGGGCCGGCGATGGTTTGGCGCGCGGCAGCGCGCTGGCTATCGCTTAGCCACCGGGGTCGTGCCGGTCTCGTAGCCGTTCCTGCGGCTTCCCTCCCGCAGTAGTGAAGACTGACGTTCGATACGACTGTTTCTGTGCGCAACCAAAAGGCCGTATTGACAGCGGCTCTCCGGTTGCCTCACTTCGCCACAACCGGGAACGCGCGCCCCGTAATGTCCTCCAGATCCGCCTTGGTCAGGAACTCGTTCCCGTCGAGCCACACCTCTTGGATGGTCTTGCCGTTGACTTGGCCTTCCGTCTGCGCCTGGTTGAAGGCGAGCACACCCGCTTCCATGACTGAACGCTGCTCGCTGGGCGTCTCGATAACGGTGGGCCAGCCCGGCATTTCGTAGGTCACCTCCACCGTTGCCACGCGCTCGTGTTGGGCGTCTGGCTGCGGATGCAGGTAGAAGTAGATGATCCCGCCGCCCTTGTAGAGGAAGGTGAGGGTCTGGACCGGCTTCCTGGCGTCGGACGGATAAGTGTTGTTGGCCATGCTGTCGTCTCCCCGTGAAAACCTTCGATGCTACCGGGCCACCGGCAGGAACGCCAACATCCCGGCGTATGTAGTAAACCGGCCGTCGGTCACCTTCTCGGCGCACGCGTCAGCGACGCGACGGGCAACGCCTAACCCCGGGTAGAGGTGGGGGGCCGGAGATTGGGACGTGCATCTAGAAGGATGCGCTCCTCGGGGAGAGCGTCTGGACGCCCGGAGGGATGGGGCATTCCTCTGGTATATTGACAGCGCCAGGCCCGCGAAGCCTGGTTGCGGCTACGCGAAGCCGCTCAAAGGTGAAGTGCTTGTATGGAGTGATCGTGGCGGTGCCCGTTCACCACCCTTAAGGGCACCAGCTGGCCTGCCAATGCGGCATCCCCGTGGACGACTCTATGGGGCCAAGCGGAGGTGGGTGCGCGACGCCATTCTAGATAGGCTAGTGCAGCCGCCATGCAAGGGCGGGATATAAGTTCTCCAGGCTAACTGCCTGTGGCCACAGGCTTTCTCCTGATTGCCAAATCATGAAGAAAGTAACTGTGACGGTGGATGTAAAGGTGGACGTGGCGGCGTGTCTTCGGGCTCTCTGCTGCTTGCTCTGGATCATCGTGACCTGACAATGACGGGCCGGCGCACGCTGGCCCGTTCAGTCGAACCCTCTCAGGGGCGCGCAGCGCGCCGCCTCACCGTTTTGCTGCCGGGTCTACGGATAGCGGCTCGAGTGCCAGCCTGGCCCCATCACACCATCATCGAGGAATCCCAGCTTTTCCCGCTGGCTGCCTCGCGCGACATATACGCAACCGCAGTAGTTGCACCGCATGCCTCCCCCGGCAGACTCTATGACGACCTGCGCGGCAGCAGAAATCCCCTCGAGCTGCCCAGTTGAGAGATCATGTTGGCGACTTGCTTGTTTGCCGTTGCATGCGGCAGGACATTCGCGTTGCACGTTCAGTTCTCCATTTTTCCGCCACCGTGGGGACGCTTCGTCAGGGCCTGTGCAGGCGCTGGTCGCTCAGCTAGCCCGATGCTGGACAACCAGCGCGCCGGCGTTTCGACCATAGAACCATCCTCGCTCAGCCATCTATCCATGATGTTACCGGATCGGATCTGCGACGAGTCGGGCGCCACAGGCCCCAAATGAAGTGGTAAGGGGCGAAGTTAGAGGACGAACATGGCCGCGGCATCGAGGCCAGGAATCTCGTCCTGTCGCATCACCAAGCCGAGGCGTTCTAGCACTGCGTCTGCCATCTCGTCCTTATGGTTCCGCTCCGGCTGCGGATTGAGCCGACGATTAGCCGCGCCGGCGATCAAATCGGCCAACTGCACCAGCGGACTCTTCCGCGACGAAATGGTGGCGATCTCGGAGATGGTTGCCTGCTCCGGGAAGTCTCGCTGGAAGTGTGCAGCGAGGGCATTCTTCATCTCCGCCAGCGCAATACCGTCAAGCGACTGTTCCTCATCAAGCGTCACGCGCACATCGCGGGGTAGGGCAACGCGTCGATTCTCAACTTCATGTCGGAGACCCTGCGACAGCATGTGCTCGTGCAATTTCGCGACCACTTCTTCGATGCTTCGTCTCGTGCGCGCTCGCTCAAAGGCTATGAGTTTGAAGCTGAGGAATTCTCGGTGGGCCTGAATGGTGTCGAGGTATTCGAGAAGCGTGGCCATGTCACCCTTGCCGAACCGGGCAAAGTGGATTTCCCGCGTCGCCCATGCCGAGGTCTTGCGCCACTTCTCAATGGCGTCGGTCACCTCCCAAACCGCGCGCCCATTGAGGACCCAGACCGCGCCAACAATAACGTACGCCGCATTTTTCCCAGTCTCATCGGCATAGACGTTGATCGTCGGCGTTGGAGCCACGTCGTTGATCACCGCCGCGAACATCTCTTCCTCGCGGTTCTTGCGACGTTTTCGCACGCCGTCGTCGGCCTGAAATAAGCCATACTCGTTCTGGATCTTCGCACGTGCGCGGGCGAGGAGCGGGATGCGTTCAAGCTTGAACAAGTCAGCTGGCAGGATGCCGGCTGGGTTGTAGACGTCCGCGTTGAAGGTTTCCCAATACTTTAGTGCCAGTACGACATCGCTGTTTCTTGACTGCGGGTACAGGTTCAGAATCATCGCCACCCGCGTGCGCTGGTCGGAGAAGTCGCCACCAGCCAACGAGGCGAGGAGGCTCTTCTTCTCATTCTCCAGTTTGAGGCGCTTTTTCTCCGCAGGGTCCATCTCTGCAGGGGCGGCGTCCTTTTCTCCGTGGAGGGCATCGACTAGGTGCAGGGTGTTATCGGCCATACCGACATCTTCCAATGGTTTGCAGGGGAAAGACACACTGTATCTGTAAGGAATGGGCGCGCATAGTGTTGCGGCTGTTCATCATCACCTTCGAGCAGCGAGCGCCTGCATCTGCTGCGCAGCAATCCAGCAAAAGCGCACGTAGTCCAGCTAAATCCGGCTTCCTACACTGGGGTGGCGCCATAGGTGCGTTGAAGACGAACCCACGTCGACTTGGAGACTTGAAACGCGTTGTCGGCGCGCATGGTCGCGATCATCCGCAGTTCACCCAATAAGTCCCGCGCTCCGTCCTCGACGACGATCAGCACTTCATTGCTGGCGACAAATCGGATCCAGAGTGAGCCGTCAGGGGTTCTAAAACGCGTCGCGTCTGCAGGCACAGTTCGCACGAGCTGCGCAACGGGAGACCGGGCGACACGTTTCGCCTCTTCACACTCGGCGTATTCGCGCACCTGCTCCTGGAACGCGGTCTCGCACGCCTGCTCGAGTCGCTCGCGCTCCAGATCGAGCTTGCCGTTGACCAGCCACTGCTTTCGGGAATCATCATCGAAAAGGATGGCTGCGAGATCGCCGACGGTCTCAGGCCGGTCCCGTGTCAGGTCAATTTCGACTGCTGCATACCCGCGTGCTGTCAGTTGCGCCCGTTTTTCGCTGCTGACCTTGTTTCGAACGGCGATCTCGACCAACAGGCGGCGCTCTCCGATCCGCAGAACAATGTCCGGGCGATGCTTGAAGAGGATGTTTTCGAGCCCCACTGAATCGGGTCTTACGATTGCGGCGGCGCTCCTCGTCTCTTGGACGATTGGCCGGATGGGGCCTTCGCGACGCACGACTACGTGGCGCGGAGGTACCGCAAACACGCCCCCTTTTTCGATTAGGTGTTTGGCGATGTGATGAAGGATCGCCTCATGCGCCCACCGGCACTCAGCGCCGGAATCATGGGCGAAGGAGTGAGCCAGGATCTGCCCATGCCGCGCTATCAATGGTTCTCTGCACGCCGGGCAGAAGCAGCCGCACGCTTTGCCATTGGGGACGTGGTCGACGTAGCGAAGCCCGCTGCTTCCATCAAGCGCCCACACCAGCATGTCGCCGCGATGCAGGAAGAGTTCGGGCGGGTATGCCAGATTGTCTTGCAATGCAGAGGGTCGGGTCGGTTCGGATTCCATGCGGCAGAGGCTTTGTCAGTGCAAAGATTCTATTGGCTTGCGGGCATGTCTAGCAGCAAGCGCGCTGGCAAACAAGTTGAAGAACTCACCCCACCAAAGTGGGGTAGTCTCCGCCTCTGCCCGGCAGACAGTATGGGGCGAAGACAAAAATGCCTTCTCGGAACCACCAGGGACTGAGGGAGGTGTCAACCACCGCTTATGAGCATTTCGACCCTCTTCGACATCGCCCGTCACTTCTGCGTGAGCGACATCGCCGGCGCGACCATCCCGGCAACCCGCCTCAGCAATATCCTAAACAGCATGCATCATGGGCGACCGCTCACGGAACTGTCCCTGAAGTTCCTGCAGGACCAGAACCTTATCGGGCTGCACCTATTGGCGACCGGCCAGATCACCTATGAGGCCTTCATTGCGGCCTCAAGCCTCGAACTGCAAGCCCGGATGCAAGCCGCCGAAGCAGCGCGCGAGACAAAGGAAGCCGAACTTGTGGCTCGAGAGGCGGAGTGGGCGGCGCGATACAAGCGCCAGTGCGAGGCAGCGGAACTCGCCCGCAAAGTCCGCGAGAGCGATCCCAAATACATAGCTAGGATGGAGAACCAAGCCCTACGGAGAAGGTACGGGATGGACTTCATTGAACAGCCACTGTTCGGACGCATGATGGACATCCTCAAGCGTATCGACTCTGGCAATCGCCTGACCGTCGACGACTTTATCTGGCTCACTACCGCGGCAAAGGAGCACTTTACGGAAGAGTTGCAGTTTGCCCACCACCTGCGCGAGGCCGAGTTCTTCGCTGACGAGTACCGTCGCACCCAAGACCCTTGGAACGCGGTCAATGCCAGCGGCCACTATCGTAAATGTAATCAGACGGATGCGGCGCTCGAACTGCTCGACAGCGTGCCGGCCAACCGTCTCAAAAACCCCAAGACCAAGGCAGCCATGTGCACCACGCGTGGCGGCGTCATGCGCGACATGGGCCGGCTGAACGACGCTTGCCAGCTGGGCGAGCAGGGACATGCGTTACAGCCGCAGGACTTCCGTCCATGCACCCTGCTCGGCGCCGTGCATATGGAAATGGGTAACTTTGGCGAAGCCCGCAACTGGTATGCCCAGGCTGAGGAGCGCGGCGCTAGCGAGCGAACCATCGACTCGGATCTGCGAGGCATCTTCCTAAGAGGGGACAAGGCGAAGCGCGAAGCCATGAAGGCTTTCCTGCTGACGGAAGATCCGAACCGATACCGCTGGGTGAATGACAAACGGTACCGGAGCACTCAGTGATTCGCGGTCAGCTTGAAAGCTGTTGCACTGGCGAGCATCAGCATTACGTAAAAACATGGCGCTTAACCCCGCTCCCTTCTGTCGCTGGACCCTTAGCCGGCAATCCAGCTCGGGCCGGTTATCTCTACGTTGGTCCTCATGATGACTACTGATCCCGTCCTCGCAATTTTGGCGGAGGCAAAGAAACTCGCGCAGCGCTATCGGCTGCTTACGGGCAAGCCGTTGGGCATCACCGGTGAAGTCGCCGAATATGAGGCCGCACGTATTCTCGGTGTAGAACTCACTGCCGCGCGCCAAGCTGGCTACGATGCCATCGAAGTTCGCGATGGTCAGCCGGTCCGGCTTCAAATCAAAGGACGGTGCGTGCTTGAAGGTAGTAAGCCCGGCCAACGAATGGGGGCCATCGACGTCGAGAAAGATTTCGACGCTGTCTTGCTTGTTCTCCTCGATGGGGATTTCGAGGCCACTGCAATTTATGAGGCACCTCGTGACGCCGTAGTCTCCGCGCTCACCGAACCCGGCTCCAAGTCACGCAATGAGAGAGGGGCTCTTGGGGTGTCGAAGTTTAAGTCCATCGGGTCGCTACGCTGGAAACGTCCAGTCGAGGCCCTACCCATCAGTGCACCGGGCCTGTCGCGGCAAGCCGCGCCAGGCCGGTGAATTCAGACGTTGAGTGCCAGCAGCATCGCCTTCCGACACTGCCTCAGGGGCGTTTTCCCAGTCATTGCGCGAGTTGGCCCGGATAGCAGCCGACTAGGCCAAACAGCGCGCTGAATTCATAGTGGCAATCCTCGCACACATACTCCTGGTGCACGGTCAGCGCCCCCACAGCGCAAGCGCCCATGGTCAAATTGTGTGACCGGCACGCCGGGCACAACGTCACGCCGCTCGCCACCACCTGCGCTTTCCACTCTTCTCCGTCGAGCATTCCGACCTCCTGATAGCGGTCCAAGGTGGCCATTGGCTGGCATTGCGCACAGCAATTTTGGCGCTGCCATAGAAAGTCTCTACACGACTTCGTAAACCAGCATAGAGCTTTCTTGTAGTGCAGCATGTACCGTAGGTGTTTCGACTTCCCCGCCGTACCATTCCAACTGGACCGGCATTGGCACGAGCGACTGGATGGAGGCTCGCAGTCCGTCTTTTTCGAAAATGAAGGTTGTCCACGCAGACGTGTCGCCTGGCTGCCTCCGAACCTCAACCGCGATGTCGATATCGCTATCCGGGCGTTCTGTCCCCCGGACACGGCTTCCAAATAGCCAAACCTTGACCACGAGCGGCTGCGTCTCGGCCCAGGCGGCAACTATGCTGCGAATCTCGTCAATGTCCATGGATGTACTTTACCGAAACGGGGAAGAGTTGCGGCAACACCCTCCTCGATGGCCGGACGGACGGCTGAATCAGCAAAGTCGCTATTTGAGCACGGTGCCTGGGGTAACGTAGCGGCTCGGATCGCGGACATTCTTGACATCAATATCTGCCTGGCAAGTACATCGTGCTATTTGCGTCCGCAGCTTCGCAGGATCATTCCAGCCATACTCCCAAGGCTTGAGCTTTTGGCCTTCGACGCTGGCATAACACACGCAGTTTTCCACACGACTGATTGCGGAGTCTCCGGCAAGCTGCGTGTCGACTGGCTGCGTTTGGCATCCCATTAGCCAGAGTATCGAAAGCAATGCTGTGATTCGTTTCATGCGGCTCCCATCCTGAGGTGTAATGTTGTCGACTCTTGCTGCTTGTCAGTCGGCATTCTGATATCAGAACGCCTTGGTTCGGATATCAGAAGCTCACCTCAGCGCGGGTCGCGCAGGATGACGTAGCCCCGGTCGCAGTGGTCCTGCGCCGCCATTTCTGCCTCCTCGCGAGAATCGAAGGCACCGGCCTCGCTCAGCTCGGTGGTGAAGCCGACGTCGCCCCCAGCGGGGTACAGATAGGCATTGCCATCGCGCACGATCCAACCACGTTTCTGGCCCATCGGCTCCGTTTCCTTTCGGCTGCCGGCCGGTGCGGGGCGCGTGGTGCGCCTGGTGCCCATGTGGGCGTTTTCTTTCAAGCTATTTGCCGTTCGGGCTCGCGGCCCTGAAAGCCAACCAGCCACTGGGTGCCGTGATCAAAGAGGTAGGCGACGACCGTTCGATGTTTCTGGATGCCGTCAGCAATCTTGAGCGCCGCGCGGTGATGAGGATAGACCTTGGCAAGGCCCGGGGTGACCGCGTACTCGTAGAACATGACACCGGGCCGTGGCTCGCTGGCACTGGCGACAAATTCGTCGCTGTCGGGAAGGTGCACAACATATCCCACGAACTTGCACGACTCCGGGAAGCCCATGCTGGCCCGTATGGTTTCAGGCGTGGGCTGCGATGACACAGCGGCACCCACACGCTGATCGCGACTACCACGACGTCTGGCTTCACCCATGTTCCCTCCGAAAATGCCATAAGGCGTTTTGCTCTTGGCGGATTTCCGCACGGCTGCGTGCTCCCTGTGCACCCCCCATCGGTAGGGTGCCGGTCATGTGGCTTCGAGCACTCTAGGACGAGTTGGCAAACAATAGGAGAAGTCTGGGACTTTGTGGCGAACGGCTGCCGGGCGAGATGGCGAGAGTTTTGGTAAGTCGTTGAAGCAAAAGGACTTCGACTCTACGTTGTGGTGGCAAACGACAGGGGCCGCCGGGCGCCGTCGTTTGCCAGATGGTCCGAGATGTAGGAAACCGGAATTAGCCGAACTACGCGCGCTTTCGCTAGACCTAGAAATCCGGAATTAGCTGGACTGCCGTGCAGCTGATGTGGGCGCGGCTGCTTCAGGGTGACAGACATAGTCGTTCGCCAGCTGTCTTCTAACGACGCCCCTCAGAGTCGCAGCGTGAGACGCAAGATTCAGTGGGGCTCAGCCGGCATGTTCCACTGCAGCGCAGTGTAGTCGTCGGCGGTCTGTGCGAAGCCCTCTGTTGGCCAACCTCTACCTGCACGAGCTTGACGCAGAAATGCGGCAGGCGGTGCGCTACGCGGATGACGCCGTGGTGTTATGCCGCACGCGCGAGGAGGCAGTAGTTGCGTTACCCGCCTGCGGGCTTGGGTGGAGGCGAACGGATTGATGCGATAGGGGGAGGAAACGGCGAGCGCCGTCTCCTCCCTCCGAACCCGGTGTGCGGTTTTCCCGCGGGCCGGCCCATGGAGGCGGAAGTGCCCTGCTGGCCTGGCGGGACTGCCGCAGGTGTCGCTGCCGTGGATTGGGTGGCAGGGCGCGCAACTCTCAGAGTCGTTGCGTCACGTAAGGATGGCCGTCGCCGCGGGCATTTCGCCTACTGGGGTGAAACGGTCGCGCCCCTACGCGGGCAACCAGCCTATGTCGTCTTCGGAGCTCGCAGGCGACGACCGAGCCTCAACGAGGCATTGACTGTTGCCGACCCTTCCATCAATGGCACATCTCCGCCATTAGCGTGGTCACCTTGCAGTCGCATCTCGCTTCACGGCCACACACTTGATCTCAACCAGCAAGCCCGGATGCGCGAGCTCGGACACGCCAATCGAAGTCCATGCGCACGTGCCGCGTGGGAAAACCCGATTCTTCACTTCACGGAATACGTGCATCTGCGCGCTCATATGCACGTGGTACGTCGTCATATCGACAACGTCCTCAAAAGTGCAGCCAGCTTCTTCTAGCACCACGCGCAGATTTTCCCAGCACGCCAGAAATTGCGCCTCGGGATCCGCGACCACTTCGAGGTCGGCGGTACGCCCGATCTGTCCGGCACAAAATACGGTGGCGCCGACTTTCACTGCCGGTACATAGCCAGTACGTTCGACGATACGTTGCATCGTCGGTGGGACGATCAGTTCGCGGTCTGTCATGTGTTCTTCCGTCACTAAATTGAAGCCCGGATGCAGTCGCGGTAGCGCCAGTGCTGATTCCATCAGCAACTAGCCATTCTGGCTGCCACGCCAGCGCCCGCTCGAATGGCCAGCAGCAGTAATCATCAGCCCAAACGCCGTGAGGCCACAGCCGCTCACAGCAGCTAGCCCCATAGCTGAAGGCGCAGCACGACGAGGTGGTGCAGCTTCGGGCGAACTGGCCTGACTTGTAAGCGCGACGCGGACGCTGTCGGCCGAGCCCGCCAGCGTCCGTTTTTTATGCCACGCCGCCCCGCGGCAGCCTCAATCCAGCGTGATGTTCGCCTTCCGGATCACCTCGCTCCAGCGCTGCGTCTCGACGCGCACCAGCGCGGCATAGTCTGCGCTGGTGCCGGGCTTCGGGATAGCCCCCTGGGCCGCGAGGCTCTCGGCAGTTTTCTTCTCTTTCGCGATCTTGTTGATCTCGATCGACAGCCGGTCGACGATGGCCTTGGGCGTTCCCGCCGGCGCCAGCACGCCGGACCAGGAGTCGACTACCAAGTCAGGGATGCCGGCCTCCGCCATGGTGGGAACGTCCGGCAACGAAGCCACCCGCCGCGAACTCGCGACTGCCAGGGCGCGCATCTTCCCGCCCTGGATTTGCGGCAGGACATTGGGCAGGTTGACGAACATCAGGTCGATCTGCCCCGCCATGAGGTCAACCGCCGCCGGGCCCGCGCCCTTGAACGGCACATGCTCGAAGCTGGTGCCGGTCTTGTGCTGGAACAGCTCGCCGACCATCTGGTTGACGCTGCCGTTGCCGGCGGAGCCCATGAACAGCGGCTTGCCGCCGGATTTGGCATAGGCGACGAAATCCTTGACGGTCTTCGCCGGCACCTTGTTCGAGACCACCAGAACGTTCGGCACGGCGGCAAACAGTGCCACCTGCACAAAGTCCTTGTTCGCGTCGTACGGCAGCCTCTTGTAGATCAGCGGGTGGATGGACTGGTGGCCCGAAGACGCGAGCAGCAGCGTATAGCCGTCAGGCGGCGACTTGGCGACCAGGTCCGCACCCAGCGTGCCGCCCGCACCGGGCTTGTTCTCCACGATGACCTGCTGGCCCAGCGTCTCGGAAAGGCGCTGCGCCAGCACTCGGCCGATCAGGTTGACGGTGCCTCCCGCCGGGAACGGAACGATGAGGCGGACCGGCTTGTCCGGATACGCGGCGGACGCGCCTGGGGCAACGCAAGCAGCGCTAACGGCCGCAATCAGTAACTTGGCGATGAGCTTCATGGTGTTTGGGCAGGAAGAGGATGGATGGATCAGGCCGCTGCCAGCGCGGCGATATCGCGCTTCATCTGGCCCCGCGCCGCATCGAGGCACCGCCGTGTCGACGTCACCGAAGCCAGCACGGCTTCAAGATGAGCGCGTTGGCGCTCGATGGCAAGGGCCACCTCCGCCGGCGCAGGACCGCCGTTGCCGCGCGAGTTGATGCTCTCGACGGGGTCCAGGTACTGGCGCAGCTTGGCTTCCGGCCATTCGATCGCGCGACCGATGACGTCCACCGCCGCGCGGTCGAGCATGGTGCTGGTCACTTCGCCGGCGGACTGGCCGGCATCCAGGGCCATGCGCACCAGGCCACCCACGACGTGGTGGGCGTCGCGGAACGACAGTCCCGCGTCGGCAACGAGCCCGTCGGCCAGGTCGGTGGCCACGGAAAAGTCGAACCTGACCCGCTGCAGCATGGATTGCCGCTTCGGCTCGACGCTGCCGACGACCAGCTTGAACAGCGCGAGGCAGCGCGCCGTTTCTTCGCAGCACTCCCAGAAGCTGCGGATGCTCTCGCGGCTGCTGTCGCCGGTGTGCGTGAAGTGGGTGCCCTTGACCGCAATCAGCGCGGTCGTCAGCAGCCCGACGACATGGGCGCTCTTGCCGCGCAGGTATTCGAGCACGGCGGGGTTCTTCTTCTGCGGCATGATGCTCGAGGTACTCGCCACGCGGTCGGGGAAGGACAGCAGGCCGAACTCCGGCGTGGACCACACGTAGAAGTCCTGCGCCACCCGCCCCCATGTCAGTGCGACGATGGTCATGGCGGACATGGCCTCCCATGCGAAGTCGCGTGACGCCACTGCATCCAGCGTGTTGTGGACCAGCGAACCGAAGCCGAGCGCGGTCGCGGTGACTTGCCTGTCGATCGGGAACCGCGTACCGGCCAGCGCGCCTGCACCCAGCGGCATGGCGTCGATCCGCGCCAAAACCGCATGCAGCCGGTCCATGTCCCGGCCCAGCGTCTCGGCCACAGCGCTCAGGTAGAAGCCGAACGTGATGGGCTGCGCGGGCTGCAGGTGCGTGTAGCCCGGCATGACGGCATCGGCGAATTCACCTGCGCGTTGCAGCGCCACCCTGCGAACGCTGCCCAGCGCCTCGATGGTGTCGAGGACGATGTTGCGGGCGCGCATCCGGTCGATGGTGGCGGCGATGTCGTTCCGGCTGCGCGCCATGTGCAGGCGTCCGCCGATGTCCCGGCCGCTCACTTCCATTAGCCGGGCTTCATAGTTGAAGTACGGATCCTCGCGGGCGGGATCCAGCGTCACCGCGTCGGGCCCCTCGGCCTCCATCTGCTGCAGGCCGCCTGCCAGCTGCCGTGCGACTTCCGGAGACACCAGGCCGGTCTTGTGCAGCATCAACAGGTGCGCCTGGTTCACCTCGGTGAGGTAGGCGAATTGTCTCGTGAAGTCGCGCGCAAGGCGCGGACCGTAGATGTGCTCGCAGATTTCCTGGGCAAGCGGCTCGTTGAGCCGGCGGCTGACTTTCGATTCCATGGTTTCGGATACTTTGTGTGGTGAACCCAGTATGGAAGCCAGCGACATACCGGTCAAATGACAGTTTCACGGGGGTGCATGCATTTTTGATATGGGCATCCAGGAATGCCTGTACCATTGCCGGCATGAACTTCAAGCAGATCGAAACCTTCCGCACCGTTATGCTGACCGGCTCCATGACCGTCGCGGCCAAGCAGCTGCATACGTCACAACCGAACGTGAGCCGCGTCATCGGCAAGCTTGAAGCGGAGCTCGGCTTCGAGCTGTTCGACCGGCTGCCGGGACGCGTGGTGGCGACCAAGGGTGGCGAGGCGTTGTTCAAGGAAGTGGAGCGTGCCTTCGTCGGACTGGACAGCCTGAGCGACTCGGCGCGCGCCATCCGCGACGTCGGCGTCGGCACGCTGCGCGTGGCGGCCGCCGCGTCGATATCGCTGAGCGTGTTGCCGCAGGCAGTCCGGCGCTTCAGCGAAAAATACCCACACGTACGCATCGTCTGCGACACCAGCGAGTCCTATGTGATCGCCAACTGGATCGCCACGCAGCACTGCGACATCGGCTTTGTTTCCAACATCTCCGACAAGCCGGGTGTCGTGGCGTCGGTCATACACACCGAAAGCGCCGTGTGTGTCGTGCCGGCGCGTCACCGGCTGGCGAAGAAGAAGCAGCTCGTCCCGGAAGACTTGGCCGGCGAGCGCTTTATTTCCCTGCCCGGCGGAAATACGTCACGGCGTGCGATCGATGCCGTGTTCCGTGACGGCGACCGCATCATGGCGCTCGAAACGCCCTTCGCCGCGACGATCTGCAGAATGGTCAGCGAAGGCCTTGGCGTGAGCCTGGTGAACCCCATCGTCAGCCGGACGATGAAGTTCCCGGGCGTGGTCGCCATCCTGTTCAAGCCCGATATCCCGTTCAGGAGCTACATGCTGCGCGCGCAACTGGCACCACGCGACACGCACGTCAACTATTTCGCCGCCTGCATGCGAGCAGCCTTCGACGCCGTGTGACCGAGGGCGGCTTGCTGCAGCCGACCGTCGCATCGACGCGATACACCGCACCACTGGCCGCCGACGTCCCGCCGTCCGCCAGCACATAAAGCGCCTGCGCGGCAATCCAGGCCAAGGGAATACACGTTGCCGGGGCGTTGGCGGTGAGTGCTTCGGCCTCGTTGAACAGCCCGAGCTAGCCCGCATCACGCGCTTCGTTCTTGGCGCCGAACAGTTCGCGCCGATATCCTGAAGCAGGAGACGCATAGCAAAAGGCGCGTGCAGCGCAGTCCAGCTAATTCGTGCTTCTCGTCAGGGCAGTCCAGCAAATTCCGGTTTTAAGACGGCCGAGCGGCGACGGAATTAGCTGTTAAGTCATTGATTTTTCGGAAAACGCAGTCTGACGAATTCCGGCTCCTCACACGAGAGCTTTGCCATCGTGCTCAGAGCCCAAGTTGTTTCCTTTCAGGTACTTAGTCTTACTGTGTCATAAAAATTTGTGCATTATATGGACTTCTTCATTCAATGTGGAAGTGCATGAGCACACGTGACCGATTTGCGGATTACATGAGCTACTTGGCTGAGGGATTGGGACACGCAGATCGCCGGGCCGGCTTGGAGAGCTACTGCACTGGCCTGATGCTGCCGTTGTCGCGCAAGAGCGTCGAACCGATGGCAGCGCGGGTTGACCCACTACATGCCAGTGCCCGGCATCAAGCACTGCACCACTTTGTCTCCAAATCCGATTGGTCGGATGCGGCGTTGTTAAGCCGTGTCCGGGACTGGGTCCAGCCTTTCCTGGAAGCACCCAGCGGTCGCTATTGGATCATCGATGACACGGGTTTCCCCAAGAAGGGCAAACATTCGGTTGGCGTGGCGCGCCAATATTGCGGCCAGCTTGGCAAACAGGACAATTGCCAGGTGGCGGTCAGCCTGTCGCTGACCACAGAGCAAGGCAGCCTTCCGATTGCCTATCAGCTTTATTTGCCCAAGGAATGGGCCGACGATGCGACTCGCCGCGAAAAAGCCGGCGTGCCAGACGATATCGCGTTCGCCACCAAGCCGGAGATTGCGCTGGCACAAGTTCGTGAGGCGATCGCAGCCGGCGTGCCCGCCGGTGTCGTGCTGGCCGATGCTGCATATGGCGACGAAACCGGCTTTCGCGAAAGCCTAACCGAGCTGGGTCTCCTCTACGCCGTCGGGATTCGATCCGCGACGACGGTGTGGCCGCAGGGAGTCTCGCCACTGCCGGCCAAACCAGCAAGCGGTCCGGGTAGGCCGCCGAAGTTGCTGCGTCGCGCACCAGGCCATGAACCGGTTTCGGCGAAGACTCTGGCGATGGCATTACCCGCGAGCGCGTACCAGGTGGTGACTTGGCGGGAAGGCACCAATACGGCCCTTTCATCGCGATTTGCGGCCGTGCGGGTTCGCCCGGCGCATCGAGACTATTGGCGCAGCACCTTGCGTGACGAAGAGTGGTTGCTGGTTGAGTGGCCGCAGGGCGAAGCGGAGCCAACCAAATACTTCTTGTCCACGGCACCAGCCGAAGCGCTGATAGAACAACTGGTGTTCGTGACCAAAATGCGTTGGCGTATTGAGCGCGATTACCAGGACTTGAAACAAGACCTCGGCCTTGGTCACTACGAAGGCCGGGGCTGGCGCGGATTCCACCATCATGCAACGCTGAGTATCGCGGCCTATGGCTTCCTGATGGCCGAACGACTCGCTGCAGACAAGTCCGAAGGGAATAAAAAAAACTTCCTCGAACGCCAGATACCTGCGCTTCCCGCGGATTACATCCCCCGTGGCAGCCCAGCGCGCGCAGCGACACGTGACGAATTCAATCACAACACTCCGTCATCAACTTAGCTTCTACCTGATGCGCAGCCTTGGGCTCTGCCCGTGTTGCGCGTCCGGCTGATCGATCACATTTGTGACACAGTAAGATTAGCGATGCAGGCGCCTATCCCCCGCAAGCGGAACAATGATTGGGCCAGCCATCTGTCATCAGGAGCAAAGCGGAACACACTGGCTGTGATGATCGACGGCCTCGCTTCGGCGCCAAGGACAAGGCGCGCCCGATCCTGGGCTCTAGCGCAGTCGATGCGATAATGAGCATATTGGTGAACCCGGCCAGCACCTATGCCGACCTTCCACAAGCGCGATATTGCGCGCATACAGCTTGAAACCGCTGTAGACACATTCCTTCGCGGTCTTTGCTACCACGCGGTCATCACCCTCGCAGGCGCGGCGAGCGGGATTTTGGACGGTCTTCTGCGGGCAGAAGCCGACAAGGAAGCATTCGTGGACTATGCACGGCGGGTTCATGAAGGCTTGCAAGGGCAAACGCCCAGTCGCGATTCATACTTCCATCACATTGAACAGTTTCTCGGCATCTCAGCGCACAAGCACCTCTCGGAGACTGATAGCGAGACGGTTGAGCTGGATCTGTACGAGTTGGCGGAGAAGGCGCTGACCAGAGCAATCATTGACTACGTCAACTTGAACGAGCGAGCGGAGCCGACCATGAACGCCTTCATGCGGCTCCTGTGGCTGAAGAACGAAGGGCCGCGCATGATGGAGGCTTATAAGGATGTGCCCGCACGCATGAGGCCGAGAAGATGACGGTCAAGACCTACACACGCCTCCAACTTGCGGCGGACCAGCTTGAGGCAGCAATCGGCCTCTTTCTTGCGCGCCGCGACCTCTTCTCAGTCATCACTCTCGCGGGCGCGGCGGACGTCATCCTCTCTCGTCTCGTCCTCAATACCGGCCAGGAGAACTTCACCGACGAGATAATCAGAATGGAGGTGGAGAATGGCGGACCTGAGCGGACGCGAGGGGTAGCCGGGAAGGCGGTCAACGACATGCTCCTCATCAACGCGCTCAAGCACTTCGATAAGGGCGAGACCGGCATCGTTGAAGTTGATGATCTTGAGGGATGCGCGCTCGCGGCGATCCTGAAGGCGTTGGTCAACTACGTCACGCTTGCCGGCAAAGGCGAGGGCTTCGTACAAGCATTCCTCTTGTGGGTAAGTGAGAATCTCGACCCGAAGAAGTACAACGTGAATTGCGATCCCAACTGGGTAGCGCCAGAGCAGAGGGGAGCCTAGCTTGCTGCAGTCCTGCCCGGATCTAGGCAGCGATCCGGCGCAAGTCGGCCTGTTCAATCGAACTCTCTCAGGCGCGAGCAGCGCGCCGGCCTTATCAGTCCTCCTTCTTGCTTCGGCGCATCTGCTCAAAAGCAGCGGCAATTCTTAAAATCTTTGCATCTTCTCCTGCTTTGCCGAGGAATGACACGCCGACCGGAATGTTGCTGGCTGATCTACCGCCGTTCACGGTGATTTCCGGGAAACCGGTGGCGGAGGCGATCTTCGGTGCGGCGTATGCGTAAGACTTGCACACAAATGTCGGGTCGATCTTGCCAGGTACGACCGGAGCGCTGCAACCGATGGTCGGAAAGAAGAGCGCGTCATAACGACCGTGGGCCATCAGTTCCAACAGTTCCCGCCTCAACGACGGAATGACTACACTCAACATCCGTATGTACGCAGGCGAATCGGTGGACCGGCTCTCCAGGTTCTCCACCAATGCTTTGTATCGGCCCGGGTTGATCATTCGGGTACCCTTGTCCGTGTACCCGTCGAGCCGGCGCATGAACTCTCGCAGATCCTGCGGCTGGCCGACCGGCAAGCCGGCTAAATACGCCTCAAATTGAGGACGGAACTCGGCAGAACCGATGGGGCCAAGAAGGGCGGGCTGCAGCGTTTCATACACTTGGGGCAACCGGATATGGACGATGCGTGCCCCCGCCTTCTCCATTGCCGCCACGGAGCGTCGCTTGATGTCGTCGACCTCATAATTCGCGCCGTCGAAGTTATCCACTACAGCGATCGTCTTGCCGGCGAGACTTTCAGTGCCCAATCCCGTCGCCAGAGACTCTTGCGGGCGCACCACGTCTTCGGTTGCAGCATCGCTCTTATCCTGGCCCTGAATGACGTCGAGAACAATGGCCTGGTCCTCAACGGTCCGCGTGATTGCGCCAGCAACATCTGCCGTCAGCGACAGCGGGATAATCCCTGAGCGGCTGACTAGTCCCAGTGTCGTCCGCATGCCTACAGTGCCGGTAACGCTGGCCGGGGAACGAATGGAGCCTGTGGTATCGGTGCCCAGAGCAAAAGGCGCAAACCTGGCCGCTACAGCGGCTGCCGAGCCGCTGCTCGAGCCGCTTGCTGTCCTCAAGCGATTGAACGGATTGAGCGTCTGGCCACCCACTGAGCTGTAACCGTACCACCCATAGGATGCAGCCAACTCCGACATATTGGTCTTGCCAAGCAAGATGGCACCCTGATCCAGGAGCTTTTGCACGATGAAGGCATTGGTTGCCGGTATCGAGCCATTCAGAGCGAGGGAGCCGCCAGTGTTGGGCATCCCCGCTACGTCAAAATTGTCCTTCACAAGGAACGGTATGCCGGCCAGTGGCGCGTTACGCTGGTTCGCGCACTGTTGAGCCCGCCAGGCGTCCCACGCAGTCGCCTGTTCCATGGCTTTTTCATTAATGGCTAGCACCGCATGGATGCCGTCGACAGGACGGTCGTAGGTCTCGATCTGCTTCAAGTAGGCGCCGACCAGTTCAGCGGAGGTGATTGCCCCACTGTCCAGCGCCGATCGCAGTTCGGGAAGGTCCATGTCAATGATCTTGTTGGCCGGCATGCCCGCGGAAGCCCATGTAGGCGCTGTGATCGTGGCCGCAATGAGGACAGTTCTGGCGCGCTGATAAGCCTTACGGTGCGCGGAATGATGAAATAGCTTGGGATTCATGGCTGGTGGCCCATTGCGATAATGTGTAGCGCTGCGCTGCGCTGCGCGGCCGTCCCGGTACCGTCGCCTTCGCAGATTCCTTGCTAGTCAACAGTTGATGACTGCCGCCCCACTTTGTGTTACCGGTTCGTCGCGCCAGTCCTCTTGATGACATCGCGCCACTTCTCTTGCTCTTTCAGAACGAATGTCCGAGCGTCGGCGCTGCTTCCACCGTGAGGAACCGTCCCACGTTCCACAAGAAATTTTCTGAATTCAGGACTGGACAAGGCGGCGTTGATCGCGCGGTTGAGACGGTCAGAAACCGGTGTCGGAATCCCAGCGGGCGCGAGCACCACTGTCCATACCGTTGCCTCAAAGTCCTTGATGCCGGCTTCCTTCATGGTGGGGATCTTGGGGAAGCGGCCAAGACGATCCGACGACGTCACAGCCAGCGGACGGACACTGCCTTCGGCGAGATACGATTCGATTGTCGATGTGTTTTCAAAAATGAAGTCGACGCGCCCACCAACGAGGTCCTGAATAGCCTGGGGCCCGCCACGATACGGGACATGGACGAAGTCTGCGCCCGTCATTGCTTTGTAGATTTCGCCGCTGAGGTGTCCGGTGCTGCCGATTCCCTGCGAGCCCATGGAAAGCTTACCGGGATTCTTCTTCGCATAGGCGGTTAGTTCCTCGACCGTCTTTACCGGCAACGATTTGTGGACCACCAGGACATTTGCTTGGCTGGTGAACCTGCTGATATACGAGAAAGATTTGCCCGTGTCGTAGGCTACTTTGGCGCCCAGTTCCGGCGTGATTGCCAGCGACGGAGTATTCCCAATTCCAATCGTGTATCCGTCTGGATTGGCACGAGCAACACTCGTCATGGCAATTGCGCCACCAGCACCCGGTTTATTGTCGATTACGAGAGGCTGCCCCAACGACTTCCCAACAATCTCAGAGAGCTTTCGAATATTGATGTCGAAAGAACTGCCCGCGACCGTAGGCAGAACAACGGTAATGGGACGGTCAGGCCACGCTGCATGGGCGGCTGAATGCGCAATGCAAAAAACGCCCAAAATACTGAACGCAATATACGCTGCTGTCTTCGAAGAATTCATTGCCTATCTCCAGGCCTATTAGGTCCATCTCAAAATGTGACAAAACGAAGCCGGTCACTGGAGTGACGGGGCATGTCAACACGATAGAACCATATTTGCATCTAACTTAATTCATCCCACGTGGGCACCTGATCAAGAGGCCGCTGCCATCTGAGAGATATTCCGGACCACGCAATCATCTCCGATAACTTGGGGCGGCCTCGCGACCGTTGCTCAATCAAACACGGTTCTTCGGTGCCATTTTCTCCGGCCCCGCCTCACCGAGGTCCCAGAACAGCCCGGCCATGATCCGCAGCCCTTCGTTCATCAGTTGCCCAAGCACGTGTTCGTTTGGCCCGTGCTGCTTGCACCCCGTGTAGGAATGTGGCACCCATACGGTTGGCACCCCGAGGTGCCGTGCGAAAACTTCGCTTGGAAGGGAGCCCGCGCCATTGGGCACAACAATGGGCTTGGCGCCCATTGTCGATGCGATCGAATCAACGGCCCATCTAACCCACTGATTCTCTGGGTCGGTACGGGACGCAGGGTGAAAGCCTGTTTCTCGCTGCATGATCTCCACTTGCTCGAAACCCTCTTCATCGAGGTGCTTACGCAATGCCGGTAGAAAGTCCTTTGGATTCATGTCGGCGGAGAAGCGAAGCTGGCAGGATGCGCGTGCCCAAGGCTGAACCCCATTGACCGGTTCATCAGGTTGCCCAGTTAGGAAGGCGAGGACGATGAAGCTGGTCCAACCGAACATCTTCTCAGCGCGGCTTAGACCAGGCTCTCCCCAGTCAGCTGCAATATGCGGGAAATCTGGACCAGGGTCCACATAGCAGTCAGTAAGCGCTGCCTTAATAGCGGGCGGAATTCCAGAAGCGGGGCACCAATTTGGCACCAAAATCTTGCCCCTTTTGTCCGCTATACGAGCAAGGGCGTTTGCCAAGATGATGCCAGGATCTTCAAGGACCCCTCCCCAATGGCCTGAGTGACGGCTTCCATCTCGAAGATCGACTACTAAGTCGAACGCCATCATTCCGCGATTGCCCAACTTGATATCGGGTCGCTCGACTTTTAGTCGCGGGCCGTCGGAAGCGATGAAAATATCGGCTTGAAGATCCCGAGCATGATTTTCAACCACCTCGGTAAGGCCAGGAGAGCCAATTTCCTCGCCCATGTCGATCAGAATTTTCGAATTGAACCCGTGGTTGCCCCGAACCTTCAATACGGCCTCCAAAGCCCCAATCACGATGCTGTGCTGTGCCTTGTTGTCAGCCGTGCCTCGGCCGTAGAAGCGGTCACCAACCTTTCGAAGTTCCCAAGGCGAAAGCCCTTCATCCCACAGTTCCGCCAGTCCCCGTACCACGTCTCCGTGGCCATAGGTGAGCAAAGTAGGGAGTTCGGGGCCCTCTTCTCGCGAGGCGAGCAGAAACGGAATTTCCTTGTCAACTGGGTTGTCGAGTATGCGAGAGGTATATCCCAGGGATGCGAGGGTGGGGACCATCTCCTTGAGAAGGTAGTCGCGCAGTACCGGGCGTCGTTCTAATAGAGGGCTCTCGGTCGGGTAAGCGATCCGGCGCGCAAGATCGTCAGTGAATCTGCCACTTTCGTAGTAGTGATTCGCGTACTGTAGGACGGTTTGACGGCTCATCGATTTTCTCCTCGTGAATGCGATGAGTCCATCGTAGTTGCCTACGCTGTTTGTTGGCAACGTATAATATCTTGGCCTTAGGCTAAATTTTATTTACCCTTACATGCCCACCATAGCCAAGCTGCCGCCACTTAACACGCTTAGAGCATTCGAGGCCGCCGCGCGTCACTGTAGTTTTGCCTTGGCGGCAGGTGAGCTAAGCGTTACATCGAACGCCATCAGTCATCAAATCAAGAACCTTGAAACGCACTTGGGTGTCACGTTGTTTGAAAGACTACCCCGGGGCTTGGTACTCACGGAGGCAGCGAAGAAGTTTTACCCTCGGGTCCACTCAGCACTGGAGGATATTCGGTCCGCCGCTTCCCAACTGGAGCTTTCGGGAGACCGTCAGCTTGTCTCCGTCACAGCGCCGGCCGCGTTCGCGATTGGCTGGCTACTGCCGCGACTGCAACGCTTCCACTTGGAAAACCCCGATGTAGAACTACGGATCTCGACGCTACGTGGAGAGATTGATCTTTCGAATGGCGAGATTGATGGCGCCATCTTTCATGGACACGGCGAACGGCGAGACCTTGAGCAGGACTATTTGTTCGGTGATGTCGTCATACCAGTTTGCAGCCCGACATACCTAGCCTCGCGGACCCAACAGCAGTCGTCTCAAACCTTGCTTCTGAACGAAACGTTGCTGTTCTCCACATTGCAGCCAGACGACTGGAGCGACTGGTTCGCTCACGCGAGCGTCAAGCCGTTGCAGGCGCCTCGGTACATGCTCAGCTTCGGCAACACGACTTTGCCAATTCAGGCCGCGATCAAGGGGTTAGGGTATGCACTTGCAGATGTCAACCTTATCGAAGAAGAGCTTCGGGAGGCTCGACTAGTTGCTCCCCTTAAAGAACCTGGGATGGTTCGCGGGACGGGGTGGTACTTGAGCTATCTGAATAGTGCGGAAGCATCCCATGCCTTTGAGAACTTTCGTCGTTGGATTCAACGAGAAAGTCGAAAGCAATAGCAATTTCAGTACACGGTTGAACAGGTCTACTAGGGTACCGGTCACGGGACTTCAAGAACTCTGGGACTACTTGGCAAGCAATTGAGGAACTCTCGAACCTTGTGGCGAACAGCTGCCATTCTGAGATGGCAAGAGTCATCGTAAGGTATTGACGCAAAGGGACTTTGACTCTAGGTCGTTGTGGCAAACGACAACGCGCTCCCCGGCGGCCTGGACGTCGACGCTGATTTCTCCGCCGGCAGGCGTATAGCGCATGGCGTTCTCGATCAGGTTCTCCAGCACCCGCTCGATCATGCCGATATCGGCGCTCACCGGCGGACAACCGGGACCTGACATGGCCAGCAGGGCCAGCCCGCGCTTGTTCGCCGCCAGGGCGAACTTCTGGACCACGTCCTGCGCCAGTTCCGACAACGGGAAGCTCTCCAGCCGCGGCTGGACCTCCCGCGCTTCGAGCTTGGTCAGGTCAAACAGGTCCTGCACCAGCTTGCCGAGCCGTTCGCAATGCCTGGTCGCCACCTGCAGGTAGCGATTGCGGTCCTCGGGCGTCATCTCTTCGGCTTTCAGCAGCAGCATTTCCAGGTAACCCTGCATCAATGCGAGCGGCGTACGCAGGTCGTTGCTGGCAAAGTAGAGAAGCAGCTGGAATTCCTTGGCAGTGAGGAAGATAGGCGTGCCGCGCACGGTTACTTCTCACTTGTCGATATCGATGTGCAAGGCCTTGACCTGCACCGTCCTGGGGCCATCGGATGGCGGGTTGGCCAGGGTGTCGACCAGCCGGAAGATCGCCTTGACCCGCGCGGTCAGCTCAAGGACGCTGAACGGCTTGTCCTGGCGCGACATGGCTTTACCTCATCTTGAAACATGTGGGATGTCGGCAAGACCGTCCTTGCATGCCCGATTTGCGGCCGGGGAGCCACTAGAACGCATTTCATGGATGGCAAGCCATTCGCCGGTTTCGCTGATGCCCCGGCCCGTCGACACCTGCGCACTCGTGATGGAAATTTGAAATTTGAGCGAAACAAGCGTGAGCTCGCCTTTCCATACTGCCATCCAGAGACAGGTATCCCTCCCCTCCTGTCCTGAACCCAACCGAAGACGGAGTGTGCATCATGAACAGCGATCAAATCATCCGCGGCGCCGTTGCAGGCATGCTGGCGCTTGGCATTGCCGGCGCCACCTCGCAGGCCATGGCAGCGGCAGGCAACAACGAAAAATGCGCGGGCATTGCCAAGGCCGGCAAGAACGACTGCGGCACCAGCAAGAGCTCTTGCGCCGCCACAGCGAAGGTCGATCGTGACGCGGAGGCCTGGATCCTCGTGCCCAAGGGCACTTGCGAAAAAATCGCGGGCGGCCGGCTGCAGATGTCCGAGTTCGCCAAGCCAGGTGGCAAGAGCGGCGAATTCAGCCCGGCCGCCAAGGCGGCCCACCCGGCCTGAGCGGCACCCGAGCCTGCAGCGGAATGCCGTGCCACGAACCGCGTCACGGCTGACCAGCGCGCCCCAAGTCCTTGACCGCTTCGCGAGGTAGCCCAAATGAAATGCACCACCCCTCTGTCGTCTGCGCCGCTGGATGTGGCCGGCGCAAAGCCTTCGCACATCATCGCCGCTGGGCAGGCGGCGATCCGCCTGCTGGAAATGCTGGCTCCTGTGCTCGATCTCGGCATTCGCGTACTGATCGGCCTGGTGTTCTTCCAGTCCGGGCTGACCAAGCTCGCCAGCTGGTCCAGCACGCTTGTGCTCTTCGAAAGCGAATACGCCGTGCCGCTTTTGAACCCGACCCTGGCCGCCTATCTTGGTACCGCAGCGGAGCTGTGCCTGCCGGTGCTGCTCATGCTCGGGCTCGGTACGCGGGCAGCCGCGCTGGCCTTGTTCGTCTTCAACATCGTCGCGGTGATCTCGTATCCGGGATTGGGCGAAGTCGGCCTGAAGGACCACCAGTACTGGGGGCTCCTGCTGCTGGTCACGATGCTGCACGGCCCGGGCCGGCTGTCGCTGGACCACCTGATCGACCGCTTCCTGCTGCGCGGCAAGGGCAGCCACTAGCTCGAAAGCCCAGGGCGCCATGCCAGGGGCAAAAGGAACCGTCATGCTTGCAGAGAACAACATCGTCATCATCGGTGGTGGATTCGCCGGCACCACGCTGGCCCAGGCGCTGGAGAAGCTGCTGCCGACGACTCACCGGCTGATGCTCGTCAGCAACGAAAGCTACACCACCTTCAACCCGATGCTCGCCGAGGTGGTGGGTGCCTCGGTCTTCCCTGAACACGTGATTGTGCCGATCCGCCAGATGCTCAGGCGGACCCAGTTCATCATGGGCACCGTGCAGGACGTCAACTACGCCCAGGGCAAGCTGTCCTGCACGACCCTGGCGGGCCTGCGCGAGATTCCCTTCGACCATCTGGTGTTTGCCTTCGGCACCCGTGCGAATCTCGACCTGGTGCCCGGCATGGCCGAGCACGCCCTGCCCCTGAAGCTTGTGGGTGACGCCCTGTTTATCCGCAACCGCGTGTTGCGCCAACTGGCCCGCATGGAACTGGAGTCGGACCCGGTCCTGCGCCGCCGGCTGGGCCATTTCATCGTGGTGGGCGGGGGCTTTTCGGGCGTGGAGGTTGCCGGGGAACTCGCCGATTATCTTTGCAGCATCCGGCGCTTCTACCCGCGCGTGCAGCGCGAAGAGCTGGCGGTAACGCTGCTCCATGACACCGGGCAACTGCTTCCCGAGTTGCCCGCCTCGCTTGGCATGGCCGCGGCACGCCACATGGCCGCGCGCGGCATCCGGCTCAGGCTCGGTACCCGGGCCGTCCGCTTCGAAGCCGACACGGTGGTGCTGGCTGACGGCGAAATGATCGAAGGTGCAACGGTGGTCTGCACCGTCGGCACCAAGCCGAATCCGCTGGTCGCCACCCTGGAGCGCAATCTCGCATTAGCCACCCGGCGCGGACGCATCGAGACCAACCCGGATATGTCGGTGCGCGGCATGCCCGGACTGTGGGCCATCGGCGATTGCGCACGGGTCGCCAACGCCGCCACCGAAGAGGATTCGCTGCCAACCGCGCAGTTTGCCGTGGCTCAGGCGCGCCAGCTTGCCCACAACCTCGCCGGCCACCTGGAACAGCGTGAAAGCAAACCGTTTTCGTACCAGAGCAAGGGCGCGATGGCCAGCATCGGGCATATGAAGGGCGTTGCCCAGGTGTATGGCTTCAGCTTCTCGGGCTTGCCGGCCTGGCTGGCCTGGCGTGCGCTGTACCTGATGCGCATGCCGACGCTCGGGCGCAAGCTGCGCCTCTGGGCGGAATGGACGTTGTCCATGTTCTTCCCGACTGACATCACCCACCTGCGCTTTACACGCACCAGCGAGGCAGACGAATCGCCACCCGATGGGCTGCCACCCCACCGCCCACAAGCGCCGGGTGCATCGGCAACCCGCATTGCAACGCATGACCTTTCCGGGATACCGCGGGCGCCCTACGCCACCCCCGCCGCCCCCACGCTAACAGGAGATCAACATGCTTGAAGGAAAATCAGCCATCGTTACCGGCTCCAGCAGCGGTATCGGGCTTGGCATTGCGCGCGCCTTTGCCGCCCATGGCGCCGATGTACTGCTGAACGGCTTCGGCGATGCCGAGCAAATTGAAGCCACGCGTGCAGGGCTGGAGGGCGAGTATGGCGTGCGCGTGCGCTATTCGCCGGCGGACATGAGCCAACCTTGCCAGGTTCGCGAAATGGCCGAATTTGCTGCATCCGAGTTCGGCAAGGTTGACGTCATCGTGAATAACGCGGGCATCCAGCATGTTGCCCCGACCGAAGAGATGCCGGACGACAAGTGGGACGCCATCGTTGCCATCAACCTGTCCTCGGCGTTCCACTTGATCAAGGCCGTCCTGCCCGGCATGAAGGCCAGGCGCTGGGGCCGCATCATCAATATCGCCTCCGCCCATGGCCTGGTGGCTTCGCCGTTCAAGGCGCCCTATGTCGCCGCCAAGCACGGGCTGATCGGCCTGTCCAAGGCTGTGGCGCTGGAGACGGCCGAGTTTGGCATTACCAGCAATACGATCTGCCCCGGCTATGTCAAGACGCCGTTGGTGGAACAGCAGATCGCCGACCAGGCGCGCGCGCACCGGATCTCGCCCGCCGACGTCGTGCGCGATGTCCTGCTGGTGCACCAGGCGCGCAAGGAGTTCGTGCGGATTGACGAACTTGCTGCCCTGGCCCTGTTCTTGGCCTCGGACAATTCAGCCTCGATGACCGCCACTGCGCTCGCAATGGATGGTGGCTGGACCCAGCACTGAGGGCGAGCCATGTCGACCAATCCTGGAATGCGAGATGCCGGAGAAACCGGCCAAGCCGTGAAGCCGATCACGCTGGCGTTGCAAGGCGGGGGTGCCCATGGTGCCTTTGCCTGGGGCGTGCTGGACCGCCTGCTCGAAGACGGCCGGCTTACAATCGAGGGCGTCAGCGCCACCAGCGCCGGCGCGATGAATGCCGCGGTGCTCGCGTACGGCCTGCTCCAGGGCGGGCCGCCACGCGCCCGCACCGCCCTGCACGACTTCTGGCGCGACGTTGCCAACGCCGCGCGCGCCAGCAACCCGTTCCGCAAGCTGCCATGGGAGACCTTGCTGCACAACGGCTACGGGCTCGATTACTCGCCGATGTACCTGCTGACGGACATGATGCTGCGTGTGCTGTCGCCCTACCAGTTCAACCCACTCAACTTCAACCCGCTGCGCGACGTGCTGGCCCGCCATGTCGACTTTGACGCGCTTAACCAGCACTGCCCGATCCACCTTTACCTGTGTGCGACCAATGTCGAGACCGGCAAGGTACGCGTGTTCTCGCGCGACGACATCAGCCTGAAGGCTGTGCTGGCTTCTGCCTGCCTGCCGTTCCTGTTCCAGGCGGTGGAAATTGGCGGCGAACACTACTGGGACGGCGGCTATGTCGGCAACCCCGCCATTTTCCCGTTGATCTACAACTGTGGCGCGCGGGATGTGGTGATCGTCCATATCAATCCCATCGTGCGCAAGGGTGTGCCGAAGACTGCCGCGGAGATCCTCAATCGCATCAACGAGGTCAGCTTCAACTCCTCGTTGATCCGCGAACTGCGCGCCATCAGCTTCGTCACCAGGCTCATCCAGGATGGCAAGGTCAACCGCGGGGAAATGAAGGAGATGCTGATCCACTCGATCCGCTCGGACCAGACCATGATGGCGCTCGGCGTCTCCAGCAAGCTCAATGCCGACTGGGACTTCCTTTGCTATCTGCGCGATCAGGGCCGGGACGAGGCCGGGCGCTGGTTGCAGCAGAACTACAGCGCAATCGGTGAACGGTGCAGCGTCGACTTGCACCAGGAATTTCTTTGATCCACCACGTAGCGCCACCGAAGCGGTCGGCGCGGATTCCTCAACCCACGGAGTTTAGGACCATGACTACCACCAAGCAAGCCGTACCCGTCTGGCATCGCGTGATGCGCGGCGCGATCGTCACCGTCACCCTGTCCCTCGTCTCAGTGATGGCCTACGCCGGCCAGTGCCCCGCCGACAAGCGCGTCGCGGATGGCCAGGGGCAGCGGCCTGGCGCGACAGAACCCAAGGGCGTCACCGATACAGTGCGCGCCTCGACCGACCTTTCGAAGGAGCCGGCAGCCGTAGCGGGACGCCTGCTGCGGCTGCGCCAGCTCGACGTGCAGCCCGGTGGCATCGTGCCATGGCACAGCCACAACAACCGCCCGGCAATCATCTATATCGTCTCCGGCGAGATCGTGGAGTATGCGAGCAACTGCGCGGTTCCGATCGTACACCGCGCCGGCGACGTGACCGCGGAGAGGAACGGGACTTCCCACTGGTGGAAGAATGAAGGCGGCAGCCCCGCAGTCTTGCTGTCGTCCGATCTCTTCCCGGTCGAAATGAAGATGGACCCGCATACTATGTGAACAGGTGCGGGGACGGCTACCTGCGCATGCCCGAGGATGATGCGCCCATGAAACTCATGCTGCTGAGTCTGTCCTTTGCGGGCGCCCTGCTTTGCGCCGCCGTGATGGGATTCGCCATCCAGCGCGGCGCAACCTGTGCGGTCGCCGCGGTCAGCGAGATCACGTCATCGCGCAGTTGCTCGCACCTCCGTGCCATGGCAGAAGCGTCGCTGTACGTGTGTGGCGGACTGCTGATCGCGCAGCGGTTGCATCTGCTTCCGGCCATGCCGTCCGGCTATCCGGTCGATGGCCTGACCGTCCTGGGAGGTGCCCTGCTCGGGCTGGGCGCCTTCATCAATGGCGCATGCGTATTCGGCGCCATCGCCCGGCTGGGCAGCGGGCAATGGGCGTATGCTGCCACACCCCTCGGATATTACGCAGGCTGCGTGGGGCTGCTTGCGCTGTGGCCGCAAGCCGAGCGCCCGGCGCTCGCAGCCACCTCGCCGGTATGGGGTGCTGCGCCGCTGCTGACAGTGCTTTTCCTTCTGTTCGTCGGATGGCGCCTGCTCCGTCTGTGGCAGCGGGCGCGACGCCATGGCGCTCCTGCACCCTTGGAGCAAACGTGGCATGCACGCGTTGGCGCCCGGATCTGGTCACCGCACCATGCCACCACGGTGATCGGTGTCACCTTCTTGCTGCTCCTGTTGCTGGCAGGCGCGTGGTCATACACCGAGGTGCTGGCCGAACTGGCACGTGGCAGCGCTGCCATGCTGCCGGCACGGGCATTGCTGTCGCTGGGGCTGCTCGCTGGTGCCATCCTCGGCGGGATGAGCGCTGGCCGCCGCGAAGGTCCCGCGACTTCCAGTGCGCAGTGTCTCCGGTGCTTCGCAGGCGGTGCCTTCATGGGCTGGGGTGGCATGCTGATTCCGGGCGGCAACGATGGACTGCTGCTGGTCGGCATGCCCCTGCTGTGGCCGTATGCATGGGTCGCATTCGGCACGATGTGCGTCACCATCGCGCTCGCGCAATGGCTTCAGCGTCGGCTTGGCCAGCCGCTGCGACCCCGGGCGCCCCGCAATCCTAGGCCAGACTAGCACGACCAGTCGTGTTGCACTGCTGACAATCTGAAGGAGTAAGCATGAGCCACCGTATCGGGAACGCGCTGGTGATCGCGACCGCGCTCACTGCCGTCGGGCTTGCGATCAAGCAGAACACGCATCTGCTGGCCAGTTCCCCGGCACACTTTGCCCTGGACCGTGAACGGTGCCTCGGCGTAGCCAGGGCAGGCAGGAACGACTGCGGCACCGCGTTGCACGCTTGCGCGGGCCGCGCCCGCCACGACGCCGCCGGCGATGAATGGCTGATGCTGCCCGCCGGCACCTGCGCCCGGATCGCGGGTGGCAGCCTCAGGTCTGCCGCACCCTGAACGGTGGCTGCGGGACAGCGCGATGAAACAGGAAGAACAGACACTGACGGCACCGCACCGGCAGAAGTCGGAACGTATTGCGGCAAGCATGGCACGGAAAATCGCTGCGGGGCTAGCAGCGAAGCTCGCTGCGTTGGGCCAGGGCATGCAGTTGCCGCCACGAGTACGGCGGGAGTTGGAGCGTGAACAGTATCTGAGCGAGTTGCTGGTGACCTCACTGCAACTGCTGGTGCTGCTCCTGTTCGCGGTCCTTTATCTCGGAACGCCCCCGGGCTTTTCACCCGACGCGCCCGTACGCGCGGTACCGCTCGGCGTCTCGCTGTTCGCGGTGCTGGCGTTGGTCCGGCTCTACCTTGCCATGACCCGGCAACTGGCCAACTGGATGGTGGGACTGAGCGTGGTGGCCGAAATGGCAGTCCTGATCTTCGTCATCTGGGCCTACCACCTGCAGTACGAGCAGCCAGCCCAGATGTACCTGAAAACCACCGAATTCGCCTATATCTTCGGCTTAATCGCCTTGCGTGCCTTGCGCTTCGAGCCGCTCTGGGTGGCGCTGTCGGGCCTCACAGCGACCTTGGGCTGGCTGCTGTTGCTGCACTACGCGCTGACACACGCGAGCGGCAACCCTGTCACCTGGGACTATGTCACCGCATTGCGCTCGACCCAGATCCACTACGGAGCGGAGTTCGACAAGCTGCTTTCCATCCTGATCGTCAGCGCCACGCTGGCATTGGCCCTGGCCAGGGCGCGCGGCTTTGTGGTCAAGGCCGTCAAGGGCCAACTGGCGGTCGCGGACCTGTCGCTATTCTTTGACGATTCCGTGGCCCATCGCATCACCGACTCCGAAGCAAGCGTCATGGTCGGCCACGCCGAACTGCGCGAGGCGTCGGTCGTGTTCCTCGACATGCGCGGCTTCACTCAGGCGTCTGCCATGTTGCAGCCCTCCGCACTGATCCAATTACTGGGCGAATACCAAAGCCTGGTTGTGCCGATTGTGAAAGCGCATGGCGGCAGCATAGACAAATTCATGGGCGACGGCATCCTTGCCAGCTTTGGCGCCGTCACTGCCGACGATTGCCATGCAGCAAATGCCTTGCGTGCCATCGATGCCATCCTGGAAGCGGTTGACCAATGGCGGATTCGGCGGCAGTCCAGCGGTCAGCCTGCACCTGACGTTGGCGCCGGGATGGCAAGCGGGCCGGTGCTGTTCGGCATACTCGGGCATGACAGCCGTCTTGAGTACACGGTGATTGGCGACACGGTCAATCTGGCGGCCAAGCTTGAGAAGCAGAACAAGATCCAGGGGACGCGAGGCCTCGCCACGCGAGCCAGCTATCAGCGGGCTCGCGTGCAGGGCTATCTTGGCGAGAAGCACGTCCTTCCCCAGCAGTCTGTAGGCGGCGTAAGCGGCACGATGCAGCTGGTGGCCCTGGCGAGGCCACAGAGCATGTTGTGAACGCTATCCGCGAGGTGCTGGCAGGCAATATCTACCTGAGGCCTCAATGCATGAAAAGCTGGCGCGGACTCTGACGGCTTCCAGGAAGATGCCGACGGGTCTGATTTCGCGGCTGTCGGAGCGGGAATTCGAAGTCCTGCACCTGATCGGACTCGGCTTCAGCACCCGGGAAATCGCCGAGAAACTGAATCGGAGCATCAAGACCATCGACGCACACCGGGCCAACATCAAAGAGAAGCTGGATATCCCGAACGGCAAGGAGCTGATGCGCTTCGCCATTCAGTGGATCGAGAGCCAATAGGGCGGAGCCCGCCCACCGAATAAGGCAATCCCCTAGCCTCTTTTTGGGGCGATACCTTATCCATACGCTCACCGTCATTGCGTACAGTGCATTCGTACCTGCCGGCGTGCCGCGATTCGTGGACGGGGTGGGCAAGCCCAACCCGACAGCTCCATGAGGATCGCCGCCATGAATGCCAATATCCAGCATACCGTCTTAGTCCTGATCACCGCACTCATTGCCGGAACGGCCATTGCGGGCCCGGATTTTACCGTTATTGAGGGTGCCCGCCAGGCCGCAAGAGCGGCACAGCTCGCCGCTCAGACCGCAGCTCCTCCCGCACCCCGGAACTACGGCCCTCGTCCTCAGCACGTCGGGCAGCCCGCGAAGCCGAACCCCGCCCTGCTTGAAGCGCAGCGCACGCGCTAAGCGGTTGCGGCAGCCCAGCGAACAGAACGCCATTCACCAGCAGCGCCTTCACAGACGTGGGCTCGACCATCGCATCGCGCTATCGATGATGCGCGCATTGTAGGTATCTCATTGGCCTCTCAGTAGCGGTCCGGACGTCAGCCCCCGTTTTGGCGCGCTCTCCTGTCCGACGCCTTGTCTCTGCCCACCGCGATGGCGGTCATGCCCGCTTTCTCACTGCTGGCGGCGCTGGGCTTTCTGATCGCAGCGCGCAGCTATGAACAGGACATATGGCGCATCCAGGAGCAAATGGCTGCTGAAAGCGCTGCAGCGGACTCCATCCCGGGTGTTGACATTCTCAAAAGCTCTTGAGTTCAGCGATCAGCGCGTGCGCGCTTCCATCTGCGCGGGTTTGTTGGCGTAGCGGAGCGGTGCAGGCTATGTACCCGGACCAGCCCCAGCAATGCTGTAACTTTCCGCTCGACAATTACCCAAAATCAGCATCGTTCTGCATCCAGCCCGCAACAGGCACCCCGAACTCGTCGCGGAACCAGCGCGTGAAAGGCCGGGGAGCGCTGAAGCCCAGCAGCATTGCCAGTTCGTTGCGCGAGCGCGGCGGGCCAGCCAGGTAGCGCTGAGCGAGTTCGCGCCGGACTTCGCGCATCAGGGTATTGAACGAAGTGGCCTCGCTATCCAGGTGGCGGCGGATGGTTCTCACATTGATGCCTAACTGCGCGGCAAATCGCATCCTTGAAGCTTGTCTTGGTCGTGAACACGCGCCGGATAGCCCGCAGATCCTGAGGAGCCTCATGCATGAAGCACACGCGAATAGGCACCCAACTTTCGGACAGCGCTTGTTTGAGAAAACGATACCCCATGGTGATCGACTGATCCAGCGCTTGGCGCGCAGGCGATCTGCGCCCCAGGTACTCAAAGCACAAGCACGCCTGCAGTGCGTCCTCTTCCAGCCAGAGCTGAAGGGCTTCGCTGTGCAAATGGATGTAGTTGGAGAGCACCTGCAACGACGCACGCACGTTGCGCTGTTCCCGCACCAGAAAAGCCAGCGGCCCCAGCACGAGAAACGGCCTGGATTCGGCCAGCCGTATGCCGAAATCCTCCCAGCCCGATCGCTGGGCCGAGTGCTCCAGCAGCAGGCCGACGGCCTCGGAAGATACCTTGAGGTCCGGATTCTTGAGGAGGGCCGGATCGATTCCGACTTCGCGCAGCATCGCCTCGGGGTCGAGTCCGGCGGCTTGTGCCAATGCAGCGTAATTGGTCAAGGAAGCACTACCGTGCATGGATCCATGCACGACTGCTGCAAATTCAGTGCAGGTCAGTATTAAGTTTCATGCAATTGCTCATTGAAGGCGATCTTCTACGATCCATGCATTGCCGGACAGTCCGCGGTCGGCCTTCCGCGCAACAAAAAGAGGCAATGCGAGGGGGCGCCTGCGATGACGTCATGCATATCTACAGGTCAGGTCTTAGGCCAGCCCAGGAGACGGCATCTACCGCGCTTGCGGTATTGCGTACCGTCCCCGGAGGTAAGTCGAGCTCTACGACCGGGACGCAATTCACGCCAAAGCGCCCAACCGCTCACGTCTATTGCATCCACATGCCCCTGGCGCCTGCCCCCCGGGCCGCCAAGCCAGAATTGGTTCCGTCTGGAAAGGGCCTCATCAACCGTTGGTTGGTACCTCTATTGAAGCTCGGCAGGCGCTACCCTTCGCTGTGAGTCGATGGTCATTCACGTTGAAAGAAGGAGAAATCCAAATATGGCGACGATCAACCATTTCGGACCCTACTACGTTACGCCTGCCGGAGGCTTGGCTCCCGGCGCCGCGTATAACGTGGTCTGGGGCCCCAGCGATGTATTCAAGGGTTCCACGATTAATGTGACGGCTCACCCTGGTGGCAACCGCAGAGCTAGGTATGCGGCTTGGATCAGCGACATGTCGATCGAGAACGTCATTAGCGGCACAGGGGACATCAGCTTTGTGGAAACAAACGCGTATGCCACGTTCGCCAACGACGGACAGGAGACCATTGACTATGTTTCTTTGTATCTGACCGTGACAACGGCTTAGGGGATTTCCATGCGATTGACGGTTATTCATGACAGCAGCGGGAACATCGTTTCCATGGTTGCTTATCCCGAAGGTTCGCCTCCGATGTACCCCGAGACAAAGCCCGGGCAGCATATGACTGAGATGGAAGCGCCTGCACATATCAGGCTTGATCTGGATGCCAGACAGTTACATGAGCGCCTGTCCGAAGTGATGCAGAATTACCGGGTGGACATGGGATCGATGAAGTGCAGCCTGACGAGAAAGTCCTGAGCTTCAGCGCCTGGGTTAGCGGGGGCGGGCATACGCTGTAGCGGGACGAACTGCCGCTAAACCCAGGCTCGTTGATCGAAACACAGTTCTCGCTTCAGCCTCTCCTGCGCGAAGGTTTCGTGCTGGCCATGCGAGCCATGAAACTATTCATTGGGGATTCGGAGCTGAACACCTGTGCGTCGACTGCCGACGGCAGGCGGCACCGCCGATGTCGGCCTTCCTGAGCCACCGGCTAGGCTTCTTCCGCCGTACCAAGCCAATTCAATTATTTTGAATCGGCAACTTACCGCTACCGCAAACTTCGAAGCGATCTGGTGCCGCGGCCGGCTGACCAGGCGGCCGTCGGACGGGGTGGTGATGGAATGGCAGCGAGCGGGATGGCTGCTTCTACAGAAGAATCGGAGCTGCCTTTGATGGCAGTCTAATATACGTGGATGCTGCGAACCAAGTCTCTCTGCGGGCGCGGACCCAATGCGGAAAGCTCGGAGGCCAGGCAATGAACGCGACCACCAGACTCCTTCTCCCCGAAGATGTAGCGTTAGCTCCAGTCGCTAATCTTCCCTCAGAGTTGGGGCGTCGTGTTTCCAATGATTCTGGCGACTTCTATGTGACGCGCGCGCGTACCCGCTCGGGATCAATCATCGTCGATGCACAGACTGCTGCGCTATTGACGCACTTCCGTTCGCCGTCGACGGTCGTGGATGCAATCCTGGCCTATTGTCATGCAAACGAACTGGATCCGATGCGCACGCTTGTCGCCGCGTTCGCTATGCTGAGCGAGTTGGTCGCCGCAAGGGTGCTAGTACCGGCCGAGTCGATTCTGGCTCAGCCCATTGCATCGTCATTGTCCGTCGGTGAATTTGTAGGAGACGTCGAGATTCTCGAGGCCATCCATCTTCTTGATGACACCGAGGTCTACCGTGGACGTTCCGCTGACGGAACTGCTGTTGCGCTCAAGATCGTGGGAGCCAACATCAGGCGGACTACCACCGCCACCATTCATAATGAAGCCAATGTCCTGTCATGCCTGGATGGGAAGGTTAGCCCTCGCCTGCTGGCGGCCGGCCGACTTGATGGGCGCTCGTTCATCGTGACGACATGGCATTCTGGGGTAGATTTGTACCGTGCTGTGGCGGAGGCCCATGTATTACCTGAACCGGAACGCAGCGACACACTACTGAAGCTTGCCGAGCACGTCCTTCGATCGTATGCGCAACTTCATTCACAAGGCGTATTGCATGGCGACGTTCACCCTCGCAATATCGTTGTTGACGAAAGCGACAAGATTACTGTCCTCGATTTTGGCCTTGCGGTCATGCCGGCCGCCGGCACAATGGGCTTGCACGGTGGTATCGATCTATTCCTTGCACCTGAAATCGCCCGCGCGAATCTTGCATCGGTAGAGGTTCCGCTTGCCTCCCTCGCCTCGGAGCAATACTCGATTGGAGCATTGCTTTACTTTCTTTTTACCGGCGCCCACACGCATTCATTTTCGCTGCAGCAAGATGCCATGCTAAGCCAGGTGGTCAACGAGCCACCACAGCCTTTCTCTCATCACCGCGCCGACAGGTTCTTCTGCCTGGAAGGCTGCCTCAACCGTGCGTTGGAAAAAGACCCGGCCGACCGTTTCTCGTCCTTAGACGAAATGCTGCAATCGTTCCTGCAGGCTTCGCCGCGAAGACAGCTCGTAGGGGCGACATATTCCGTCAGCCACAGCACGGACGTGCAGTCTCAGCTAGTGCTGGACAATGTGCTAAGCCGTCTCCGCGTACCAGAGCGCTTGTACCGCGACGGGTTGGAAGCGCCCACGGGATCGATCACTTATGGCGCCGCTGGGATCGCCTATTTCTTGCTCAGAATCGCGCGTAGCAGGGACGACGAGACCTTACTCGCCGCCGCCGACCAGTGGCTGACCCGCGCGGCGTCCGCAATCTCGAGCGACGCTACCTTTTGGAATGCCGAACGTAGCATTGTCCCGGAAGTCCTCGGGCAGAGCTCCTTGTTCCATCACGCCTGCGGCATTCATTGCGTGCAGGCCCTCATTGCTCATGCGCGCGGCGATGATGTCGCACAGCAGCACGCGCTGGAAGCTTACGCCGCCGCTTGCGCACTATGTGATCAGCTCGACGTTGCGTTTGGTCGGTCGGGATTGTTGATTGGTTGTGCCATGCTGTTGGACATAGCGCCCCAACATCTCGAGTGCGATGCTTTACTCGCATTGGGGCAGAGACTGCTGCATGGCATCTGGGTACAACTGGATGCTTACCCTCCGTTGGAGCGAGTGTCGCAGGCGACGTTGGGCGCGGCTCATGGATGGTGTGGGTACCTTTTTGCCACCATGCGATGGTGTGAGGCGTCCGGCGCCGCCGTGCCGCCGCGCCTGGTCGAACGACTGCAGCAACTTGCGGCGCTCGGACAACCTTCAGGCCGCGGCATGCTGTGGCCACGAAAGATCCAACATACGGCCACTACTGGAATACTCTCAGCCAGTTGGTGTAATGGTGCCGCAGGGTACGTCCATCTTTGGACGACGGCGTATGAACTGCTCGGCTCCGACTTCCAATTTGAGCGTCTTGCCCGCATGGCTGCCTGGCATTCCTACGATGGATCGTCCGATGCCCCAGGCGATTTGTGCTGTGGATTGGCCGGACGAGCCTATGCGTTGTTGCGGCTCCATGGGTCTACTGGGGAATCGGTGTGGCTGGCTCGCGCCAGGGTAATGGCGGAACGTGCCGCCGCGAGTCCCGGCTTGACATCGAATCGGCTGAATAGTCTCTTCCATGGCGACCTCGGCATTGCGCTGCTCGTTGCGGATCTAGCCGCACCGGAGTTCGCCTGTATGCCATTCTTTGACAGCGAGCATTGGTCGAAGCGGGCGCCATCGTTGGCTACCGGAGAGGCCCCGGGCCAGTCAGCCAGATAACGAGCGTCCAGCGAACACCGCTGGTAATCATCGCTGCTCGATGCATGACGAATGACGGAAACACGACGACATCTCCTATGTCGGCATGCAACTGGTTGTCGATCGCATCACCGTAAAATATCTCGGTGCCACCGCCCTTCATGTCTTTGTTTGCACTAAGTTGCAGAACCATCGAGATCTTGCGAACGCTCGCATCCTTGGCGCCGAGATCCATATGCCAGTTGTATTGCTGCCCTGGTGTATAACGAGTGAGCTGCGCCATCCCCATTTCTGGCAGTAGCTCGAATTGATATGCCTCGTTGAAGCGCTGTGCTGCCGCCCATAGCCGAGAAAAAATCCATTCAGTGCTTGCACTTCTCGGGATCCAAAACAGGTGGCAGTCTCTGACGGGATCACCCGATTGATAATTTATTCTGCTTGCCACCATGCTGTATTCATTGTGCAGGGAAACGATCGATTGGCAGTCCTCCTCGCTGAACAGTCTTCTGTAGATTTCGTAGTAACGATAGGTCTGCCATTCGATGTGAATGCGCCGAACGGGCAGCGCTAAATGCGCTTCAGCGGGGACGAGCATCGTTGCGGCAACCAGGTCCGCTAGCACGGCGAACGCATCTTCCAGCGTGCGCATCGGATCCAATTCGTTCCTTGCACAGAAGTTGGCGATGGCATCCACCACAGTCGTCGGTGAACGGAAGTGCGCTAATAGCGCTGCGGTGTCTTCATCGACAACAAAGGATTCAGCCCCGGCGGCGGCTCGCGTCACAATGAAGTCGTCGGGCTCATGTGCAACGCCACGTCTAAGATATGAAGGAAGGTTGGCGACCGGCGCCACAATCACATCCTCTGGGAGAAGAAGCGTTGTGGTCGCGTTCATGCCCTTTCCAACGCCGCCGGCCACATCCCGTCGGACGGAATCCATGTGTCGGTATCGATCTCTGCCAAGCTCAGACGTTCGAGCGCATATTGCCAAGGCTCCATCGTGTTCAGCGCGGCGGTCCTGGCTGAGACAAGATATTCGGCAAGGCGCCAAGTCACCCACATTCGCCAGCTTGTCGTTCGCTCGCCTTTGACGGCGCCACGCGGCGGATCGGCTCCCCAGGAGAGGAGACCGTTCTCCGAAGCCGCGGCGCTAAATGGAACACCGTGCGGCGCGCAGCCGGCAAGTCTCGTCCGAAGAAGGTCGGCAAATTGATAGAGATCATCTAAATGAGTGAAATAGACTAAGGTCTTGTCCGGCCGGGAAATCCCCCAAAGTCCGACGCCAACCTTGAATCCCGTGACCCCATGTGCATGAGCCAGTGCGCCGATGAGAGTCTCCAGCGCTTCAGGCATGTCATTTACAACAGGACTCAAATAGAGCTTGAAGCTGGCCCTCTGTGCGGTCCCGCGCGGCGGCTCTGATGTGGAAAGCCACTGCCACCAGAATTCCCGAGCACCTTGCGATACCGGCACATGCGTCCAATGACGATGGAGCGAGCGAACCAGGATACCGTCCTCAGCGATTCCGAGGAAGCGGGCTACTGCCGCAGGACCAGTGAGACGCCGTTGAAGTTTGGGAGACACCGGCTTCCGGCCATAGGAGTACAAGCGATGCGCAAGTTCGGTTTCGGGAAGGCAGTTCAACTCCTGGCCATACCGAAGCGCGGACACGGAAAGATCGAAGTTGCAACCGCGGCTCGACCAACCAGGCAGCGATCCGGAAAGTCCCGCCACCTGCGGACCACTGATGAAATCATCGTTGAGCAATATCTGCAGGACTCCATCCAGCAGAAGCCTCTTTATGGTGGACTCAAGGTCGTGACCGAGGCGACGCAGCACATAGCGTGGTAGCGGACCGGCTTCGACAAGCGCCACGAAGAGCAGAGCAGTTTCACAAGATACTGCGCGCCAGCCTTGCGCGCTGCCACCTTGCGGCACGAGAGCGCCATACAGGTCTTCCGAGCAATCGGCTTCCTGAAGTTGGCGTCGCTCTTGCTCGCTGAGCCGATCGACCAGCACCAACTGGTAGTCCGGATTCGATCGAAATATGGAAGTTTCAAGCAGGCGACCGTCCATATCTCTCTGCTTTCGCCGATCCGCACCGTTAGTTGTTCTTGCCCTTCTTTTTCAGTTCCTTTTCGACGCGCTCAACGTCTGCCAATTTTGATTGGACTCGTTTCTTCGCCAAAGTGGTGGCGTCATCCGCAAGCTCCAGCAACTTCATCTTTAATTCAAGCTCTTCCTTGAACAAGGGAAGATCTTCGGGCGACAGAAGCGCCTGCTCGGTCGGGTTGATGACCTCATCCCATGGATTGAGTCCGAAGAAATTGCTCGGCATCCCACAGGGCGGAGCGCCTTGCGGACGAATCGGGGGAGGCGGCGGGCAGACAGCAGATTGCGGTGAGTCGCTGCACCCTGCATCACAGCCCGCGGCGATATCAAGCGGGTCGCCGGGGTTTAGAAGCGAGCCGGAGATTCCACAAGGAATTTGGATCCTTACGCGCTTCGCTCTAAAAGCCATGTGTGACACTCCGCTTGGTTGACTAGCAAAGTGCGATTTGCCGCCGTTAAAAGCTTATCAGATGAGCCTGTTTTTTCAAGGCGATTCAGTTCCACCGCTACGCGTGACGCGTCAGTTGTCGCCAGCCTGGCAGTTCGAGGATACCCGCCGTGCCATCTCGCCCGCATAGTGTCGCGCGAGCAGGTCGTACAGGGCCAGCTCATAGGTGTTCGCACAATCCCGAAAAATTCGGTTTGCCCACATGTGCAGATAGCTCTGGACAAGCGCTACGCGGCTACATCCAAGCAGCCCATCAGCATCCAGGGCAACTAGTTTGTTGATTGTGGGTGCGATGCTCGCGGAGCGGGTCCGGATGGCGAGATCGGCTTCGCCGCAGTCATGCGTTTGCGTGGAGAGCAAGCTTCCCACGACACTCTTCACTTCGCGGTATTTGGCTGCCAGAGCCACCAATGTCTCTTGGTGCGCGCGGCCTTTCAGAAGGAGACTTCGGCAGGTGGTCATGACCCGTCGGCGCTCATCCATGCCCAGACAAAAATCATCGAGCAAGGTGTGCATGCCGAGCAAGGCGGCACGCCATCTCGCTTCATTGTCTGCGCGATACCGGGCAATAATCGAAATTGCAGCCACGCTGTCGCTTTCGAAGATTGCATGCGCAAGCTCCATCGCTTGAAAGCCGCCGTAGCGCTCCATCTCGGGCGCGTATGTGTCTACGGCGTGCTTGTAAAGGCTGTTGCGCCACGGCGCCAATGCAGAGAATACCCGGGGCACCACGTGCCGCCATAGGATCGATGCGTCGCCATGCATGCGCCATCGTAAATGCCAGTCCGGATCCGCGTAGCGTATGAAGAACCAGGTATCGATGACCCCTTCTGCCCGCAGCGCTGCGGCCAAGGGGCCCACGCACTCGGTCAACAAGCGGTCTAGCGTGGACGGGCCGGCGTACAGACGAAAATAGAGCCAGTCTTCTCCCGGCCTGCTGTCTTGGCCGGACGGCATGGCGCGGGCTGGCCGCAATGTTTCACGGACGCGGCGAGCGCGAACCAATGGCACGACCAGTTCATGATGAAAGCTGCCTTCCTCGCCGTTCGCCAACAGCTGATCGGGCAATGGGAAGACTTCGGTTACGGCGACCGAGATGCGTCGCCTGGCCGTGGCCAGGAAGCTGTCGACTGACAGCGCATTGTCGAAGTCGACCAACAGCGTCTTGTCGTTTTCCGGAAGCCACACGAATCGAGGCAGCCGATGCTTCTCCCTTAGCGCCTCGATCGCTGTCATCCGATCGTGCTCGGAAAGCAAGTGGATCGCCGCCAGTTCTTTGCCACTGAGCTGCCAGCGCGCAAGCGACAATACGAACCGACCGGACACCAGCCGCGGAAGAAAGGGGGCGCTGGACAAAGTCCCCCAAGAGAATCTGGACTCGGCGGCATGCCCGCCGGCGGCCAGGCTGGCGAGGAAGCGATACAGTATGGGACCTCCGCGCTGGTGGGCGTGTGCGCATCCCAAATGTGGCACGACGCGGCGCTCCATTGCGGCAGAGCGTAGAACCACCTTGCCCTCGCACAGGGACACAAGCAGGTCACTGACGGCGATTTGTTGCGAAGGCGGAGCCCCGGATGACGCGCATAGCGAAATTTCGTAGGCGCGCAGTATTGGCCGACAGACCACATTGGCAGCCTTGCCCGGCGGCAAATAGGCGATTTCCGCATGAATCGCATCCGGGTCGCTGGCCTCCTCCTGCCGAAGGGCGCCACGCACCAGCGCAGTGAGTTCCGGTGACGCATGGCAAAAGCGGCCCAGCAGGGTGGCGCTTGAGCCGCCAATCACCTTCTGAAGGTAGATCTGGTAGTCGCCCCGGGCCATCGCTGGCGCATCTGCCGCGGCTATCGAGACAATTGCCGTGCTGCCATGGGGAGCAGTCCACGGTGTATCTTCGACAAGCGCCTCAATATCAACGTGGTCAAGCTCAACCTGTGCCGATTGATGCATGAGCGCTTGCGCAAGACGCTGCAGCAGACGTTGATCGCCGCCATGCCATACGTGCTTGGTGGGCTCGCGAGTGGATGGCAAACCGTCCAGCAAGGATGAGGGACTTGCGCCAATGTATGAATTCGCTTCGAAGCCGATGCCGTCTTCTTCGTCCAACGCTTGCAATAGGGGCACTTCACGCTGGCCGAAGCGGCTCTCAAAGCGCCGCGCGAATTCGTCCAGCACGTCTGGCTCGCGCTGCGCTGCCAGCTTGCACAGTAGCTCTGCCCCGCGGGCTATCTCGTTGGCCATGTGCTGGCTCAAGGAGAGCGACGCCGCGGGCTTCTCCAGATCGACATAGAACTTGTGTCCAGCGCAATCGCTTTCGGCAAGTGCTTGCAGCAGGGCCGTCGACTCCGGTTCGGGGTACTCCCCAGGGCACGCTATCTGGTCCGTCGCAGCGAATATTGTGCTGAGGACAGAGGGGGGCGAATGACTGGTAGCCACATTGCGCAGCCATGCCACAGTCGCCCTGCCCGGCTCGGGGCCTGTCGCAAAAGGAGGCAACACGGGGCGAAGCAGACCTACGTCGATCAGTTCCTCTAGAAATGCGAGCCCGTCGGCTTCCTCAAGATCCGGCAATGGCACCGTCAACTGCTCGGCGATCGCGCTCAAAGTGGCGCCATCCTCCCCTGCAGCTGCCGCCAGCACCCATCGTAAGTAGTGACTGTCCTTTACTTCCACCAAGTGATAGGTCGGCTGCGGAGTGCAGAGGCGCATCTCGTGGTAGCGTAACCGGTCGCCGGCCTGGTATAGGGTCTGCTCTGCGCGATAGTGCAGGTGGCGCCGGACGCAAGCGTCTTTTGCCAATGATCGTGACACTTCTTGCAGGTAACCGGCATCTAGACGGATGTGGCGACGATGATCAGCCCGGGGTGCGACCGTGAGACGGGTGACGTCACCGATCGGACCCGAGGCCCAGCCGGCGAATAGGCCGAACGGCGTCGCGCGGCTGGCCATACGCTGCAGGTAGCGCACAGCTACCCGCTCGATTGCGAGAGCATCCTTGTTCTCGCACCCGTTCAACCAGGGGGCCATGCGTCGAGAGAATCCAGGGGAAGCCAGCTCGATTGCCTCACGCACTTGTGGGCGCTCGACAATTTCGCGTAAGCGCGCTCGCAACAGCGCTGCCCCAGCCGGCCGGGCCAGATCTGCACACCAGTTCAGCAGCACCTCCCACGGCAGCGCAGGCGTGCGCATCAGGAAAAATCCCGTGTCCGCCAACTCATCCTTTATTAGTGCCATCGCCACTACTCTTTGTCCTTGCCCGTTAAAGCAGGCTGTTGCTCTTTAGGAGCCAGGCGACGCAGGTCGGCGTAAGCCCGCCACAGGCTACCCCAGCCCCGTTGCACCAGTTGGCCCCACAGCTGCGGAGTTGCCAGCCCTTGGGGGAACGGTCGTGGCCAGAAGAAATTGACATTGATGGCCCACGGCGAGGCCACCGTCACCTGGTGATACCAGCCAACTGGGATATAGAGAGATTCCCCGGCGTGCAGAGTGCATTTCCAACCAACCGCCCGGCGCGCCAGGGGAAACCGCTCGAAATCTGGCACGTTGGGATCGAAGCGGCAATGGGTCATGCGCGGCACGGGGTATAGCCAACGTGCTTGCGACGGCGCAAACATAATGAAGGTCTTGTTGCCAAATACCTGCACATTGCAGTTCGGCTTGATATCTGCGTGCAGGCCGGAGGAGGTTCCCAGTATGCCGCACCAGAAGATGGTGTCCACCGGGGGCAGAGCAAACCACGGCGGTACGGCGGTGTCGGCAAGCAGCAGTGGCGACAACGCGCCTAGGCTCACGTCAAGATAATAGGTGCTTTCGAACCCGCAAGCCCCGATGGCCCGGGTTAGCTGCGCCGTGTCCGCGCCGGCGGCCGCGATGGCGCGGATATCCTCCGCGCCGGCGATCTCGACAACCCAGTCTAGATAGTCGGAAAACAGGATCTTGCCCCCAGCCAGCATGTTCTGGTAGACGTTTCGGGGCGCCCCGCTTATCTCGCGCACGGCCACCTTGCGCGCCCCAACGGCGGTCTTCAGGTATGCGGGCTGCCACCGCTGCAATGCCGGCCAGGCGTCCACGTTGCCGGTCACGACACAAGGCGCACGCGCCAGGCGCGCAGGCCTGAAGCTGCAAGCGGCAATGCGAGGAACAGGATTGAGTTCCATGGCTCTGATCGCCGGTCACGCCGCTAAACCACGATGATATCGGTTCCGTGCGCTCAGATGCCCAGACAGCGGTGCAGGCTCCTCCAACTATGATTTGGCGGGATTGATGACGTCAGCGCCCGGATCCGGCAGTCCGGGGCAAGTCCACAGACTCTCGCTTCGAGGGGCCAGCAGCCGTTCCCAGACATTGAGATTGCGAATGGTTTCGCGCTCTAGCGTCAACTTCCTTTTTTTGGCTTGGTCAGGTTGACTGCCGGCGGGATCCGGCACCGTCTGCGTGCCCAGGGACTTCTCCGCCAGTGACAGGATTCCCAACAGAACCGTCGCTTCCTTTTCGTCGAGCTTCGCGCCTAATTCGTTAAGTTTTTCCGCGAGGGCGTTCACATCGACCTGGGTTACCTCTACATAATCAGACATGCTGCCTCCCGCAGTCGGAGATCGAAACTTCAGGTTACCATCGCTTTCTGCGTAGACCAGCAAAAGGGCGCATGGCACGGTTATGCCTTAAAGATCGCATACCAGATGTGAATCCACGATTTTGGCGTCGGGATTGAAAATAAAAATAGACGGCCAGCGATCAGAGAGGTAGGAGTATCTTGACGCTAGCCTTCAAATCTTTTTAAATCTGTATTTAGTCAAATTTAATATGTAGCAAATTTGAATCAATTCGCGCAGCGAATGTGCTCGCATGGCTCCATGCCGATCTTCGGCTTACAGAGAGGCGGCTCTTGATCCTTCAATCGAAATTGGCTCTGCGTGCGCATTTACGACTATCGCCTTTAATCCGCGACCGTCCGCACTGCGCATTTCAATCTCATCTGCACAAATATTAATGTCAGACAGACTCTCTTCACCTAACCTAAATCCACAATCAAAGAATCAAGAGTCATTCAGGGGGAGCCTTATGGACACGCACCACAGTGCCGACCTCCGGCGACAAGTGGCAACAGTCCTTCGAGTGGACCCGCTGTCCAGCACCACGTCGACCGACAATCTGCAGCACCTACAGTTCATCAGCAACGCGGCCCAGACCGTGTTCGACCTAACGGATCCGTTCACCCGCGAACCCTTCACACGAAGCGGCATGTCAACTTGTACGCCCGTCGCGGTATCCATTGAAGAAATGTTGGGCTTCGCCCGCGCCTACTTAAGGGTTACTCTCGAGGCACTGACCCGCTACATGATCCGACTGGAGAAGAAAGGCGGGCTGTAGCCTGGCAGGCTCGGATTGATGTTCGGCTGAATATGGGCGCACGGCAGCGCGTGGCCGTAAGCAAGTCGACTCTGATCGCATCACCAGCACTTTGGAAAGGAGCTTTCCATGGATGCCAATACCCTCACTTCCCACCTGCAGACCCGCACCACGCATGTGGTAACGCTAGGCGGCGCTGGATCCGCCATGCTGACCTTCGACCTGGCATCGGTCAGCATGACGCCCGAGCAGGAAGTGGTCGTTCGCAAGCTGTTCAGCCAGCGCCCCGCTCTAGTGGCAACCGAAGGACCGCACTCCGCCCGTGACGAAACCAACAAGCCTGGCCCGGCAAGCCAATACCTCACCCCAGCGGAGTTTGAGAGTATCCGGAAACTTGGCGTAAGACTGGGCACTCAGGGCGTACTGGCAGCAACCGCCTGCGACTTTTGTCTGCACTGCGTCAAGCTGGAGGCATTGCCGTCAGCTGGACCGCTACAAAACGGATGAAACGGGATGCAAATGCCACGTTCCGACGAGGCTGTCGACGTTGCTACTCAGGCCGCAGCTGATAGCCTGATTCTTGGTGGCGCCAACACGCATGAGACCAAGGCCTTCCTCGCTGGCTTGCCGCCGGGCCGTAGCACCGATGCCATTGCAGCGGTGCTTCGCCCCTGCTGCGAAGCACCGCGCCGCTTCCTCGCGGACTCGTCGCTGATACTCGGCAGCTGGCTTTTGGCTCGCCTATCAGCCCGAGGTTACACGCCCACTGCCGAACCATGCGCGGCCATGTATGCGCTGGCAGATGCAGCCAGGATGCTGTCCCTGGTGGAATTGCTGCGCTGGCAGACCGTGGTGGCGGCTTTGCCCGCGCCGCCTCATCTCGAAACCGTGCGTGACAGGCTCCTTTCCCAAAGCCGCACAATGTTGCGAACGCTCGCTCGCCTTTCGGACACCGACGACCTGCGGCATGAACACCGTGTGCTGAAATGTCTGAGGGACAAGCCTTGACACCGCGGCTGAGCCCAAGAACCGCCGGGATCGCCCGGCGCGGCCTGTTGTTGGGGATGGCCTGGCTCAATGAGAACCTGCAGCATTTCGCGGTGCGCACAGTCACCAGCCAGCGGTTTGACAAACACCACGTGGCACAATTGAAGCCACTCACCGAACTTGCGCTGACAGTCTGGATGCTGAAGCGATGCGGTCTTGAACTGCCCCTCCTCGATGCGACGGCCAGCTGGATTTGGCAACAATGCGAACATGGCCGCAAACTGGTGGCACTTCTGCTGGCGCGGCATGATTTCCTGCCTTGTTGTGCACTCTATGCTTCGTTGCGCCAGCTCGGTTTCCGAGACCCAGCGCTAGACCGCGTACTACGCTTACTTGCGCGCGCGGACATCGAGGCAGCGCTTCCCCTGCAACCTTGGTCACGCTTGGCGATGCGCTATAACTTGTGGCAACTTGGCCTGACGAAGTGGCCAGGCCAAGAGGGTGGGCTCTATATAGCAACACGGCCCGAACCATGGGTGGTCTCGGGGGAGGTGGCCTACGCGATTACGCACGAGGTGTTCTACCTAACTGACTTTGGGGCACGCGAGCTGGAAGATGTTTGTGTGACAGATTACCTGCGCGCTTGGCTCCCATACTGGACACGTGCTTTTGTTGACGCCAACGATAATGACCTTGCGGCGGAACTGGCCATGGTTGCTGCCTGTTTACAAGCCAGCCATGATCCCGCGAGTACTCAGGGACTGCATAGCGCGCTTGCTGTCCAGCGCGAGGATGGAGCCGTGCCGGGACCCGACGGCGCAGGTAGCTTCCTTTTCGCTGAAGGCGACACAGCCGCACACCGGGACTTCCTTGGCTGCTACCACACTACCCTTGTTACCCTGATGGCGGCAGCAATGACATTGCGGAATTCCACAATCTGAGCGCTTGGATCGGGAGTCGGTTGACGAAGCATCTGCAGCCACAAGCAGCTCATGTTGACATAAGTGAAGCTTGTCAAAGACCGTGGAGGGCGCCAAGTGTGTCCATTTCTGCTGAGGAAGCGGAGGACAGGCGGCACCTCATACACCTGCGGAGGCATCACATGGACTATCAGGGGACCGCGCTACTCTCGCTGACCACCAAAAGGCCGCCCGATGCCGAACGTGGGGTCGGGCTCGTTCATGTGACTGTCACGCTTCCGGAGAATATCGCCAAGGAAATCAAACTCTCCGAAGATGGCAGCCGCCCTGCGCTCGATCCGATGGAGGCGGCTAACCTGCTGTGGAACACGCCGGTCGCAGCCTATCTCAACGGCCGGTCGGATGCGTGGCTCAGTGTGCCGGGCGTCCGATTGCTGCTGCCCGGGCTCGAAGCGCTCGCCAAGGCGGACTCGGGCCAGTGGCCGCATGACCAGGCGAATCTGAAGAGCTTCCTTGCCGCGGCGGCGCCGGGCGGACCGACTGTGGCTGCTTGGTCGGCGGAACTGGAGCGCGGGGGCACGACCGCGTTGCTCAATGACCTACTCCTCATCTTCAAGTATGCAGCCCTGCATCGTACGAGGCCTCTGGACATCGTTGCAGGTCTCTACCGCCTCGCAGTCGCCGCCACCACACAGTCGAACGCACCGGCCAACCGCGAGCAGTTAGTCACGTGGTTGACGGCGCCATTCGTCGTGCCGCGCGTGTTCGTCGCGCGTCCGACCGAGGCGCCGAGAAAGCCACCGGCCCCGGGCGGTGGAGGATCGGGCGGAGGCCGGCCTGGCCCGCGTTTCCCGGCTGTATCGTTTGAGACGGCCAGCGGGCGAGAGATACTGCGTCGCTTGGAAGACGAGATCGCAAACCTGGAACGCGGGGCGCGCGCATCGGCGCTGACCGAAGCGCTGCGGGCCGAAGGCATCCGTGATTCGGCCGTACTTGCACGACTTACGCGTGTCCTGGACAGCGCGGCTATGGGACCGCGGCCGGCGGGTACCGAGCGATCCTGGCATCCGCCGCGACGCGCGGGCATCACCCGGACGTACATCGGCGGGTATCCGGTGCTTGTCGACCTCTCCGAGTTCGAACGGCGCACGACGATTTATCGGCGGGCGCTTGCAGAACACCTGATGGCGGCACTACCGGCCAACCTGCGCGACCGGTTGACACGTTTGGGCACATCGATCGATATGCTAGTGGAATTGCCGATGGTGATGGCCAACGCGGCGCAGTTGCCAAGCTATCTGGAGCCGGCCGGGCGTAGCGACCTACTGGTCGTGCGGCAGACAACCACCGGCTACAGGCAATCGGAAATCGCATATCTTGAGAATATCCTGGTGGGCGAGACCCGCTTGCGCGAGCATACCCAGCGCCTGATGACGCGGCGCGAGCTGTTCGAGCAGGTGATCAAGGAGGAAGAGGAAACTCACGACCTGCAAGTCACCGATCGGGCTGAACTCAGCCGTGAGATCAGCGACGTGATCAAGGAAGACCTACGGGCCGAGGGTAGCATCCAGGTCACCAGCCGTGGGCCGACAAAGGTTGTCGCCTCCGCCAGCGCTTCGTACAGCCGCTCCACGGAGGAAGCCGCCAAGATCGCCGAAGAATATTCGCGTGAGACCGTGGAGCGTGCCGTCAAGCGCACCATGGAGCGTGTAACGCGAGAGGTCCGCTCGGTGATCGAAGAGGAAATAACTGAGCTGAACCGCCATGGGTTCAACCGCGATACCACTGCGCCGGACCACATATCTGGCATATATCAATATCTTGAGCGCGTCAGCCGGGCCAAAATTTTCTGCTACGGCGAGCGTGAACTCTATGACCTGCTAATTCCGGAGCCTGCCGCCCTCATCTGGCAGATGGCGGTGTCGCGCGTTGAAATGCACAATCCCCTCCAACGGCCAGACGCCGAGTTGTTCGAGTCGTTGACGCTCGCCAACATCGCGGACAAGCGGGCAGAGGTGATTCGGGCTTATCAGGTCAGCGACCTGCCGGACTTTCCAGAGGAGCATAAGCAAGTCTCAATGGCAATATCCAACACCGGTAGCGGAGGCAGCGCGAAGCATGCGCAGAACAAGGACCTGCAGATACCGGAAGGATATGTCGCTGTTGACGGCTCTTTCGTCCTTTCAGTGGAAGTTGAGGATTCAAATAGCAAACCTAATGGCGGCTGGATTGCGGGAAATCTTGTCAACACCTGGATCATCAATAATCTGACCGACAACAAGGGAAAGGCGGCCGAGGATTTCACGTTCGTCACTCCGCAGCCCGGACCTTCCGTTGCGGCCGCCTTCAACGCAGACAATTTCACCAGTATCGTAGGTGCCATTACCCTCAATCTCGAACTGACCGAGGACGCGCGACGCGATTGGGCGATCGAAGCCTACGCGAGAGTGTCGGCGCGCTACGAGCAACTGCGCCTCGAATACGAGCAGACGATCATCCAGCTTACGTCCACCCAGCAAGCGGAGAGCACAAAATTGCCAGAAGGGTCGCGGTTGGAACTCCAGCGAATGGTTCGGTTTGAGCTGCAACGATCCGCGATTGACATCATGCGCAATGCCCCCGTCGATTTCGCTTTGATGGGCGAGTACGATTTCAGCCAAGCCGACGGCTCTCTTAGCAGCCATCCGACGGTGGACACAGACGCAGTGCGGACGTCGGAGCCGGAGATTCGCTTCCTGCAGCAAGCGTTCGAGTGGGAGCATATGGTCTGGGTTCTTTATCCCTATTTTTGGGGCCGCCGCCAGCAATGGGATCGCACGGTCGTACAGACCCATCCCGATCCTGATTTCGCAGCCTTCTTGAATGCGGGCGCGGCGCGCGTGCAGATCTCAGTGCGGCCAGGCTTCGAGAATGCGGTGAAGCATTACATGGAGACCGGCGAGGTCTATGGCGGGCTCGGGCTGCCCAAGATAGGCGATCCGAACTACGTCTCATTCATCGATGAGCAGATGACTTCGCTGGGCGGACCGGGCGAAGAGATTGCCTGGCCACCCGACTCTCCGAAGGAATGGACGGTCTTGGCGCCGACGCCGTTGGTGCTGGCGCGTAGCGTCACCAAGCCGCAACTGCCGACCTGGGATCCACAGACCGGCGAAGAGGTGTAGGCGGGGGAGTCGCTCTGCTGTTATTACCTGGCCAGAGACGATGGATCTATCCCCTATCCCATGCACCTGCACTGCGGTCGACGTCTCACCAATGCCGTCACGACCCGTTGGAGGTCCGAGTGCCAACGTCGCTGATCCTCCTCTACAACTCCGATCTCCCGCGGTGGGAGCGAATCGGCCCCGACAATGGGCGTGACAACCATTGGCCGTCTGGACGACTCGTAATCACCAAGAGCTAGGGCAGTCGCTATGGTCTACCTGTTTGCATTGCCACCAAAAGTCGAGGTCGTTGAGGATCCCTCGACAGGCAGTGCCACAATTACTTGGTACGAGTCCTCGCTTCAATGGCGGACCAGCAACCGTACCATTCTGGCGCTGAATAGCCCGCCGTGGCACCAGATTGGGGTGCGGCCCTTCGCTTGGGACTACTTCGAGCTTGAGTGGGCGCACCTCCGACTCGCTGTGGCGCGCGGGGTGACAGTGACGCAGCGGACGGGACCGCCCGGCCGTGAGCAAAACGTCCCCATCGGATGGAACGCATTGGATCCGAAGCGCTATCCGCAGGTCCATCTGCACCGGTGCCAGGACGAAGGGCTGCTAGGCGATCCCGACGAAACACTGGACTGGTACAGCATCATCGGCCAGCCTCAGAGGATCGAACAGGAGAAATTCCTCTTATCACTTACTTCCAATGATGACGCGATTGAAGACTGGAAAAAGCAGCAGAAGGCTGTGCAGGTCACGCCCGGCGAAAACGCCGTCACGTTCCAGCAGATCGATGGCTTCGCCAAGGTGGACGTGACGCTTTCGAACCCGGGCAACCCGTCGGCGTACTGCTACGACGTCCGTCCGGAAGAGTGGATGGAAGAGCTCAAGGAACACGAGTTCATCGACGTGGACCCATCGAGCACAGTTATCAGAATTGTGCATACGCGCGACGTCAAGATACGCCTTCGCGCGCACGAGGATCAAAAAGACGCGCTGATCGTAGAGGCATGCGAGGTCTCGAGGTTGAGCGACGTGCCACCTCAGGGCGCTGCGCTCGGGAAAGCGGACTTCCCTCACCTGCGCTTCCGTCGCCACGCCATCGACGAGCTCATCCCCAGCAACCGCCAACCTTGGGTGATCGCCTTATTCGAGCTTGCCATCAATTTCATCCCTGTCGTCGGCGTCGTCTACGACCTTGGTCAGCTCGCCTATGCCGCGGCCACCGGTAAGACTTTTTTCGGCTACAACGTCAGCGAAGAAGAGCTCTTGCTGATGGGCATCACGACGGCAATTGGGCTCGGAGTCTCGGCTGCAGGTGTTCGCTCGCTGCGCAAGATCGTCCAAGGAACAAGGCTGGAGGCGGCGACCGAGGACGCAACCTTGAGCCAGATCAGGCGAATTGCCGACGCCGGCTACGTAGAGGCAGTCGGCCACCTCCCACCTCGCCAGTGGGACGACCTGCTCAGTGCGTTCGACCGGCACCTTCGCGACCCGATTGCGTTCCCGCTGCCGAAGCTGGTCGACAAGTTCACCAACGTCGTAAACGACGCTTACCTCGTCGCCGTCGAGCGGCGAGTAATGAGAAAAGTGTTCAAACCGGACTTCACCGGATTCCGCGACGCCGACCTAGCCGCCGCGTACAACCGGTATCTGCAACCGAAGTTGCGCAAGAAGTTACCTGCACTCGATCCCGCATCTTGGGCCAAAAAGGCTAATCGCGGACTTCCGAAACAGTTGCTGAGGCGCGCGCTCGGGGACGAATTCGTGGAAGTCATCAATCGTGCCGAGAGGGCTGATGTGCTGCCGCGGCGACTGACCAAGAAACACATCGACGCCTACGACTTCCTCGTGGCTCGGGGTGTCGAGGACTACGGGACACTACGAAACCTGCGGAACAACCTGAAAAACAAGGTGCCAGATGTTGGCAAAATTTTCGAGATCGATCACCTGCTTGAGCAGCGGTTTTGGCGCAACAACCCAAATCTGACGACGGCTTTCGACGAGAAAGGCCTTGGCATGGCTTTCGTGGTGCCAAAGAACCCAGCCGTATCACGGGAGATGTTCATCATGGCCGGTGGCCAGCGAATCCGGTACGTGCACAACGTCAAGACGAACATGCTGAAGGAACTGATTCCGAACGGGGCAGAGACATTGGTGACGGTGCAGGAAATGTGGGATGCGCATGTGCATGTGTTGCGGTCACTCGGCACCCACGAATCCCTTATAAAGGGCCGCCTCGTCAAGGACTTCAGGCTGATGGCCAAGCAACTCGGCCAGAGTTTGGACACCCGGTTTCCGCGCCCCGGGGCCATGCGGCATACCGGCGGTTGGCCGAGATTCGTGGAGGACCCCACTACGGGTGCATGGACAAGGTTGTGAGTCCCCGACTGCTGCTCACCTCTCATCTTGATGACCCTACCGTCAGTTTCCTGTGCGGCGTCATAGCCTGTCGAGGCTGATTGGCTTGCAGAAATATCCAATATCTGCGTAAGTCGTTTAAGAATTTGGACGGAGCCGTTCTTGAATTCGTGGACACGAAGCGCGGACCTCCTTCAGAATCTTGCGACTTGGGGGTGCTGTCATTGTGTCCGAAAGGCGGCAACCCGACATTGGCTCTTTGCGTGGCCGAGCGGCAGGGGTTGGTCGCCAGGATGAGTTCGAGTTTTGGCAAGCTGCCCGTGGACCGAAGTTCCATTCAATGGCCGGTCACGACTTCGGACCGGCCGCTGGGCGCGAGCCGGGTCAATGTCGGCTCCAGCCGGCCTGCTGCCGGCGCCAAGGTGCGCACAACTACTGCTGAACCTAGCGTTGAACGGCGAGCGGGTCGAGCAGACTCCTTTGAGGTCGAGAAGAGACGACCGGTATATGCCCTCGCCGGCGACAAGGTCAGCGATGCGGCAACCCGGTTCGACATAGCGGGCATAGAAAGCGGTGTTCGAAGCGTGGGAGTCGGCGCGTGCTAAGGCCGCAGAAGTCCGCGGCGGCATGCTTTGCAACCGCCGAAGGCCGCGAGTACCTCATTATAACTAGAAGGGCCGTCCGCCTGCGGCGCACCCGAGGGCACGGAGAATTGTCGTTCAGGTTGTACAGGCAGGCCTCAGTGGTCTTCGAGAGCCAGAGATCAGCAGGTAACGAGATTCGTATGCCCAAAGCCCTTGGAATAGTCGAGCACGGAAATGACCATCGGTGTCACCCTGAATAATCGGACGTCTTCCGCGCTTGGCAGCGGCACAGGGAACTCGCTCAGCTCTGGATACTTCAGTGGAAACATCCGCAAGATTCTCTCCGCTACGGCCACATCGACCACCAGTTGCGCGTGCGCCGCCATGGACAGGCCGATAATCGCCATAAGATCGTGAGTATCGTGATCAATTGTCAGCGAGACACGATCGTCCAGTGCCCGTCCATGTTTGATCACCATGGTTGCACTAGTACAAAAGAATCCTCAAGGGACCAACATAACTGCCGCCTCGTTTTTGGCTTTTGGTCTTCTCCAAGGTAAGGGTTGACAGGGCAGCCGTATTGATGAACGTCAACGAAGAACTAAGTTCGCCAAGGCCGGCCGCTAGCCCTTTCTCTGTTGTGCATTAACCGATCTACCCAGTGCATACCTTACCTTGAGGCGCTTGACTGCACCGCTCAGCGCTGCCACGTAATCCATGTGGACTCCGCCGGCAGAAACGCCTCTTCATGCCAAGCGCGTATTCTGGCCGTGTAATGTTCGACTGGACGGGAAGCCCGCACAGATGCGGAGTAGATATAGCCTTCTATCGCGCCCGCAATCGGGCCTTCGGAGGTCATTGACCTCCGTTCTGCGGGAAACTCGCCATTGGCCGCAGCATAGAGTTCGACCCTTACCGACTCTGGCTTGATTTCGCCCAAGTACACGGGCAGCCTGAAATACCACTGATCTGCTACCTGCTTTGCGTCGGCGGTCCCGAAATGGATCTGATGCCAGCCTGTAGCAAGCGACGTGTCCCATGCGTGCAGGGCTCTCGCGAGACGCGCGCCGCTTTCGCTACGTCGCCGGTATGCGCGAGCGGCGGGCCGGTAGAAATGCTCCAAGTACTCGAGGAACATCCGATTGCTACTGAAACGGGGGGCCAAATGCGACATGCTGGCACGCATTCGTCGCACCCAGCCGCGCGGAATGCCCATAGCGTCCCGTTCATAGAAGGTGGGCACTACTTCTTCCTCAAGCAGGCGATACAGACTTTCCGCGTCCGACTCGTCGCCCTTGCCGCCCTCACCGCTCCCAATCGCCCAGCCATATTCCAGTTGATATGCTTCTGCCCACCAGCCGTCGAGCGTCGATAGGTTCAGCCCGCCGTTGCACAACGCTTTCATGCCGCTAGTGCCGCAAGCCTCGCGCGGCCTTCGCGGTGTGTTGATCCACACATCGACACCCTGCAATAGACACTGCGCAAGAGCCAGATCGTAATCTTCCAAGAACACCACATGCCTGCGCAATTCCGGGCGATGCGTGAACTCGAACCATTCACGAATCAGCGCCTTGCCTTCCGTATCATCGGGATGCGCCTTTCCCGCGATGATGAGTTGCAAAGGATGCTGGGCGTCTGTGAGCAGACGCGCCAGACGCGCCGGATCTCTCAGCAACAAATTCGGCCGCTTGTATTCAACGAATCGGCGTGCAAGCCCAAGCGTCAGGGCATTGGGGTCGAGTACCTGTGCTGAGTCTGAAACCAGTTGCGGCGAGGCGCCGCGCTGGCCCAACTGCCATGCGAGACGTTCCCGCGCGTAGCGCACCAGATCGTGTCGTTGCGCGCCAGCCAGGGTCCACAGGGCTTCGTCGTCACTTGTAAACATCGCTTCAGGAAGATGGTCTACAGTCCCGAGCCAGCGATCCTTCCCACAAGCGCAGGTCCATGAATGGTCCGACCTAGCCGAATCCCATGACGGCACGTGCACTCCGTTGGTCACATGGCCCACGGGGACCTCATCTAGCGGCCAGCGCGAGAAAAAGCCGCTGAAGAGCCGGCGGCTAACTTCGGCGTGCAGCCGACTGACGCCGTTGACATGCGCGCACCCGCGTAGCGCGAGATAGGCCATGTGAAATGGTTCTTGGTCGTCGGTCGGGTCAAGGCGGCCCAGGGCGAGGAAATTGCGCGCCGAGATACCGAACTCGGAAAGATACTCGCGCGCGTACCCATTGATCAGAGACGGTGGAAAGGCGTCAAATCCGACTGGAACTGGCGTGTGTGTCGTAAACACATTTCCGGCCCGGGTCGCCCACATCGCTTCTAGAAACGACAGCTTTGTGCGCTGCATGAAGCGCCGAGCACGCTCCAGCACCAGCAGCGCCGCATGGCCTTCGTTGAGATGACACACATCCACTTCGATGCCAAGCGCCTCAAGCATGGTCCAGCCGCCAATACCCAGCACCAACTCTTGAAGTAGGCGCATCTCCGGGCCGCCGCCGTACAGCTTTGCCGTGATGCCCCGATCTGCGGCGCCATTGCGCGCGTCGTTGCTATCGAGCAGGTACAAGCGTGTGCGCCCGACAGTGGCCTGCCATACGCGAACGTATAGCGTCCGACCAGGTAGCGGGAGTTCGACCTTTAGCCAGGCTCCGTCTGGGCCGATCACTGGTTGGACGGGCAAGCTCGTTGGATCATTGTATGGATAGGCCTCCCTCTGGTTCCCCTGTGCATCTATAATCTGGCGGAAATAGCCCTCCTGATAGAGGAGGCCAATGCCGATCATCGGCGCATCTAAATCACTGGCAGTTTTGAGGTAGTCGCCTGCCAGCACCCCAAGTCCGCCAGCATAAAGTGGGAGCGCTTCACTCAGTCCGAATTCCATGCTGAAGTAAGCGATCTTCAAAGGACCATCGCCGTTCCGGCTTCCCCTTTCCACATACCAGCCCGGCTTATTCAGATAACACTGGCGATTCTCAATGGCGCGGTTGAGGTCCTGTAAGAAATTCCAGTCTCTTCCGAGTTCGTCCAGACGGCATTGCGGGACGTTCTGCAAGATCACCCATGGGTTGTGGCTGCGCTTCCAGAGTTCCGGGTCGATGGTTTGCCACAGGGTATCTAAGGCGTGGTTCCATGTCCAACGCAGATCGAGGGCTAGCTCCGTTAGAACTGTCAGCTGTTCCGGCAACGTGCGTGGCAAAAAGGCATGCACTTGTAGCTTCCCTCCGCGCGATTAGCGCGCTTGCGGTGGCGCGGCTTCGCAATCATCCGACTGACTCGCAATCCATGGTAGCTCCGCACATGTCGGCATACGCCTGCTTCGCGTCGGAATACGTATGCCCGCCAGTTCAAAGTAGATTCGCGCGTAAGTTGCAGCTGACCGTGCCCAGCCAAAATCGCCCGACATGGCCTGCTTGCGGAGTTCTGACCAGCGCTTGGGTCGCCTCTCATACAGCGCAATGCAACGGGATAGCGCCGACTCCATGGCTTCGCCAGTAGCATCGTCAAACACGAAGCCGGTCGCATCGGAAGCGCCCCGGGCATGTATACCTGCGTCGCGTACACTATCGGCCAATCCACCGACCCGCCGTACGACTGGAACTGTCCCATAACGCATGGCGTACATCTGGGTCAGGCCGCATGGTTCGAAGCGAGACCCGTGCAGGAGAATGTCGCCGGCTGCATGGAGTCGGTGCGCCCGCCCCTCCTCGTAGCCGATCTGCACTGATGCGCGCCCGGGAAAGCGGGCCGCCATGAAAGCAAAACCTGCTTCCAGCGCGCTCTCTCCACGACCGTGTAGCGCAAATTGCAAGCGCGGATGGAGTGTCAACATCGCGGGCAACTTTTCAAGTAATACGTCGGCCATCTTCTGCCAGGTTAAGCGACTAATGAAGACTGCTAGCGGCGCCGAAGTGTCGACATTCAGGTTGAGGCGCCGTTGCTCATTCGCTTTGCAGGATTCCTTTCCGCGGTAACCGTCCGACCGTCAGCGTTCTTGACGAAGGGGATACTTTCAGGCTGCGCTCTGGCGAAGCTGATCAGCCACGGACACTGCCTCCGCCTAACTACCAAAGAGCCCACCGAATCGACGAGTCCGTCAATGACGGTACTCGGCGGACCGTTACTGCGTTCCGGATGCCGACACTTGCGATCCAAGCGTTGTGGCCGACGCGATCCGGGAATGGTTCGATAGTTTCGACGACGGCATTCCGACATGGCGGCAGGAGTCGCAAGGTCAATAAAAAGGCCTGCACCACGGGCTACCACACTTGGCCAGCCGCCGCGACCGCGACAGTCTGACTGCCTTCAGCGTCGACAACCGGCCAGGTACGCCCACTCGCGACCATGCGTTGGACGGCCGTACAGTGCTACACAGCGGTCAGAAAGGACAGCTTCATTTGCTGAAAGCACCGAAACCACAACGAAACAGGCTCTCTGCAGTTGAATATTGACAACAACTGGTCGCAAGCCGCGCATGACCCGGACGCGCTGCAGGCGGAGTTGGCCTCGGCGCGGCGCCGGGCCGAACGCGCCGAGGCCGAAGCGGCGCTGGCGCGCCAGCTGCCGGCAGAACTGCGCAGGGCCGCCCGAGCGAGACGGTGGTGGGCCGCTACCGCGACCAACATTTCCGTCTGTAACACACTGTGGCGCACAGCCTTCGCTAACTCAGGCACGACCCTTTCAACGGTAGCGGCTGTTCGCCCGCGGTCCACCAGGCAGAAAACAGCGCCTGCACGGCATCCTTGTCCACGGCGTCATAGGTGGTGATACGCCACCGTGGAGCATTGTCCTTGTCAACGATCAGCGCGCGCACGCCTTCGATGAAATCCCCTTGCGAGAAGGCGTTCACCACCACCGCAAGCTCCATGCGGAAGCAATCGGCGAGATCCATGCGCCTGCCGCGCAGCAGCAGTTCGCGCGTGGCACATGCCGACAGCGGCGAGCGCGTACGCAGCACGTCGATGGTGCGCGTGGCCCAGGCGGTGTAGCGCGGATCGTCCTGGCACGCCAGGCCGGCCAGGATTTCCGGCAATGTGGCATGCGCGGGGAAGTGGCGCAGCAGCGCGGGCAGCACCTGCAGCAGCGGTGCGTCGGCGGCGCTTGTCACGGGTTCGCGCACCAGCGCATGGCGCAGGTCGGCGAGCACGTCGTCGCCCCAGGCGATGCCGGCCAGTGTCTGCTCCAGCCCGGCCAGCGCGCCGCTGTCGACCGCGGCATCGGCCAGGCCGCACAGCAGTGCGTCGGCGGCACCAATGGTGACGCCGGTCAGGCCGAGATACAGCGCCAACTGCACCGGCAGCTTCGACATGAAATGGCTGGCACCGACATCCGGCACCAGCCCGATGCCCGTCTCCGGCATGGCCACGCGCGAGCGCTCGGTGACGATGCGCAGGTGCGCGGCCTGTGCCAGCCCCATGCCGCCGCCCATGACGACGCCGTCCATCAGCGCCACCAGCGGCTTGGGATAGCGGTGCAGGCGGTAGTCCAGCGTGTATTCGTCGATAAAGAAGCGCCGGTGCAGCGGCGTGCCGTCGCGGTAGCTGTCGTACAGCGCGCGGATATCGCCGCCGGCACAGAAGGCCTTTGGACCCGCGCCGCGCAGCACGACGGCGCGGATAGCGCCGTCCTGCGCCCACGCTTCCAGCTGCGCGCCCAGCGCGATGATCATCCGGTACGAGAGCGCATTGAGGTGGCGCGGCCGGTTCAGCGTGGCAATGCCGACGCCGTTGACGACGTCAAACAGAACCTCGGGCTCGGCGGCATCCTGCGTGCCGGCCTTGCGCCGCGAGATGGCCGGTTCGGTCAGGCGCATGGCGGGCTCCTAGGCGTTGCGCCATTGCGGCGCGCGTTTCTCGAGGAAGGCGTTGACGCCTTCGCGCTGGTCGGCGCCGTCGAACAGGTCGACAAAGCGCTCGCGCTCCAGCGCCAGTGCTGCCTGGCGCGGCACGCCCTGACGTGCCAGGTGCACCAGCTGCTTGCTGTAGGCGGCGGCGCGCGGGCTGACCTTGCCGGCGCGCTGCGCCATCTCCAGCGCGGTGGACAGCGCCTGTCCGCGGGGCACTACTTGCTCGACCAGGCCGATGCGCAGCGCGGTGGCCGCGTCGACGCGTTCGTTGGTCAGGATCATGCGCTTGGCCCAGCCTTCGCCGACCAGCCACGGCAGCGTCTGCGTGCCGCAGCCGCACGGCAGCAGGCCCACGGCGGCTTCGGGCAGTGCCATCTGCGCGTGTTCCTCGGCGAGGCGGATATCGCAGGCCAGCGCGCATTCCAGGCCGCCACCCATCGCGTAGCCGTTGATGGCGGCGATGACCACGGGGCGCGCGTTCTGCAGCGCTTCGAAGGCACTGCCGAACTGCTGCGCCATCGCGCGCGCATGGGCACGATCACCGTCGGCGAAGCCGTTCAGATCGGCGCCGGCGCTGAAGAATTTCTCGCCAGCACCGGTGACAACGACGGCGCGAATCTCGGGGTTGGCGTCGATCATCGCCACCAGATCGCGCAGCTGCTGCAGGCCGTCGGCGGTGAAGGCGTTGGCGGGCGGTCGGCTCAGCGTCAGCGTGGCGACGTGGCCATCGAGGGCGAATTCGATCATGGCTGGCGCTTCTTGTCGGTGGCGGACAGGTACTGGCGGATCACGCCGGAGAAATCGAGCTGGCCTTCGCCGGCGTGGCTCATGGCCTGGTAGACCTGCTGTGCCAGCGTGCCCAGGAACAGCGGCTGCTTCACGCTGCGTGCGGCATCGGCGGCCAGGCCCAGGTCCTTGAGCATCAGGTCGGCGCCAAAGCCACCGGTGTAGCCACGGCCGGCCGGGGCGGCCTCAATCACCCCGGGGTAGGGGTTATAAGTGTCCGACGACCAGCAGCGCCCGGTCGAGGTATTGACGATGCCGGCCAGCACGTTGGCGTCGATGCCGAGCTTCACGCCCAGCGCCATCGCCTCGGACACGCCGATCATCGAAATACCCAGGATCAGGTTGTTGCAGATCTTGGCGACCTGGCCGGTGCCAGTGCCGCCGCAGTGGACCAGGTTGCGGCCCATGCTGGCCAGCACCGGGCGCACCTGAGCGAACAGGGTTTCGGTGGCACCGACCATGAAGGTCAGCGTGCCGGCCTGAGCGCCGCCGGTGCCGCCGGAGACGGGGGCATCGGCCAGAGAATTGCCGTGCTCCTCGGCGGCGGCGGCCAGCTCGCGCACGGTGGCCGGATCGATGGTGCTGGAATCGACCAGCGGCACGCCCGGGCGCACGCCGGCGAGCACGCCGTCTTCGCCAAGGTAGGCGCTGCGCACGTGTGCGGCGGCGGGCAGCATGGTGATGACAAAATCCGCTTCCGCCACAGCCTTGCGCGCGGTGTCTGCACTGGCTGCGCCGTCGGCGCATAGCGCGGCGACGGTGGCGGCATTGAGGTCGAACACGGTCAGGGTATGGCCGGCTTTGAGCAGGTTGCGCGCCATGGGCGCGCCCATGTTGCCCAGGCCGATGAAGGCGATATGCATGGGGGTCTCCTTCGTGATAGGTCTCAACTTGTGCTTGTCTTACCTCCCTCTCCGCTTGCCGGAGAGGGAGGAAGCCGTTCTCACTTCAAGCTGATCGTCGTATTCACTCCGTCACTCACTGTCGCGTCATCGAACCACCGCGCCGTCACAGTCTTGGTTTGCGTATAGAACTGCACCACCTGCTTGCCGTACGGCCCCAGGTCGCCCAGCTTGGAGCCGCGCGAACCGGTGAAGCTGAAGTAGGGCACCGGCACCGGGATCGGGATGTTGATGCCGACCTGGCCGACATCGATCTCGCTCTGGAACTTGCGCGCCGCGGCGCCGCTTTGCGTGAACAGGCCAACGCCGTTGCCCATCGGGTTGCGGTTGATCAGCGCAATGGCTTCGTCCAGCGAGTCGACTTCAAGCACCACCACCACCGGACCGAAGATCTCCTGCGTATAGATCGACATGTCGGTGTTCACGCCGGAGAAGATGGTCGGGCCGATGAAATTACCCTTTTCGTAGCCGGGCACCTTGACGCCGCGCCCGTCCAGCAGCAGTGTGGCGCCTGCCTGCACGCCCTCCTCGATGAGGCCCGTAATGCGCGCGTGTGCGGTCTTCGAGATGACCGGTCCGACATCAGTGCCCGCCTCGTGGCCGGCGCTCACCCTGAGCAGCTTGGCCTTTTCCACCAGATCGGGCAGCCATTCGCGCGACTGGCCTACCAGCACAACGACGGAGGTGGCCATGCAGCGCTGCCCTGCCGCGCCGAAGCCGGCACCCACCAGTGCGTTGATAGTCTGCTCGCGATTGGCGTCAGGCAGTACTACGGCGTGGTTCTTCGCGCCCATCATCGACTGGACACGCTTGCCATGCTTGCTGCCCAGGTTGTAGACGTGCGTGCCGACATGGGTCGAGCCGACAAAGGAAATTGCCTTCACATCCGGATGGGTGCACAGCATGTCCACTGCGGTTTTTCCGCCATGCACTACGTTCAAGACGCCGGCGGGGAGGCCCGCTTCCATGGCCAGTTCCACCAGTTCCATCGTGGACAGAGGATCCTGTTCAGACGGCTTGAGCACGAAGGTGTTTCCGCACACGATCGCCATGGGGAACATCCACAACGGGATCATGCCCGGGAAGTTGAAGGGCGTGATGCCGGCGCACACGCCGATCGGCTGGCGCAGCGTGTAAGTATCGACGCCACCGGCCACATTCTCCGAGAATTCGCCTTGCTGTAGCGTGCCGATGGAGCAGGCATGCTCCACCACTTCCAGTCCTCGAAAGATGTCGCCCTGCGCATCGGGCAGTGTCTTGCCTTGTTCGGCAGTGAGCGTGCGGGCGATCCGTTCGAGATTGCGGCGCACCAGATCCTGGAACTTCAGCATGATGCGCAGGCGCGTGCCGATGGACGTGTGTCGCCAGGTCTGGAATGCGCGCTGGGCCGAGCCAATGGCGGCGTCGATTTCGTCCACGGTGGCGTAGGGTACGCGACCGATGACTTCCTGAGTGGCCGGATTAACGACGTTGCCCCACTCATGGGTATGCGAGTCGACGAACTTTCCCTCGATCAGTAGTTTGGCGGTAGGGAGCTGGAGGGTGGCTTGAGGTACGGCAGCGTTCATGAAAAATCTCCGGATATGGTAGTTGAACTCCGTTGTTCCCTAGCAGCCTGCAGGCGTGCAAGGTTTCGGCCGAGTATAGTTATGCAAACAACCATGATGTAGCGATAAATTGGCTGGACGGTTGTGTAAAAATGCATGTCGGTGCGAGCCATCGCAGCCGCCACTGCGAGATCAAGATCCTTCCCATGCAAAAACAAACCGACCTGGTCCCGGGCAAGCTCAATTGGGACGACCTGCGCTTCTTCCTTGAAGTGGCCCGTACCCAGCGCGCCAGCGGTGCAGCCAAGCGCCTGGGTGTCGACTACACGACCGTAGCCCGCCGCATCCGCATACTGGAGGAGGCTATGGGTACGCTCCTGTTCGATAAGTCACGGTCCGGCGGCTTTACGCTCACTGCCGAAGGGCAGCAACTTGTCGCCTACGCAGACGCTATGGAGACCACCGTACAGTCTGCCTGCGATCAGGTGGCCAACACCGGGCATGCCCTTTCCGGTCATGTGCGGATCGGTTCGACGGAAGGCTTTGGCTGTTTTTTCCTGGCGCCGCAGTTGACTCGCTTCCGCGCCGCCCATCCCTATGTCACGGTAGATCTGCTGCCAGTCCCGCATTTCGTCAGCCTGACTAAGCGGGAGGCCGATCTGGCAATCACCATCGAGCGCCCCGACCGAGGGCCATATGTCTGCACGAAGCTTTGCGACTACCAGTTACGACTTTATGCCTCGCGTGAGTACCTTGCGAGCCACCCCGCCATCAAGAGCAAGGCAGACCTCCCCGAGCACGCCTTTGTCAGCTACGTGGATGACCTCGCGTTCAGCAGCGAATTGCTATACCTGGAGCGGACCGTGCCAGGCGCCACGGCCGGGTTACGTACCACCAGCGTAATTGCGCAATATTTCGCCGCGATGCAGGGCGGTGGGCTTGCGATCCTGCCATGTTTCATTGCCGCGCAGCAGCCGGCGCTGGTGCCGGTGCTGCCCGATGAGGTGGTACTGACCCGCTGCTTCTGGTTGTATTGCCGGGAGGATCTGCGCAAGTTGCGCCGTATTACGGTCTTGTGGGACTACCTCCGTGCGGCCGCAGAGGCGAACCGTGCCCTCCTGGCCGGGGAGGAAGGGGAAATCCGCTTTGTTGCGGCGATGTGAGGGCGCCGTGCGTAAAAGCAGACGCTAGTTAAAGCGCATCTACAATCGACTTCAGCAGGCCTGGCAGCGCCCTCCATACTTCGCGAGTTGCTGCGGTCAAAGGATGATGTGTAGTCGTCTTAAGCAGCGTGCTCTGCTTGATGGACGGATCCACAATTGGAATGCCACGCAAAATGCCCATCTGCCGCTCAACGGTGATACTGTGCAACGGCAGAACGCTGTAGAGCCCTCCGGTTAGAACCGCTCCTTTGATGGCAGTGGCGGAATCGGCTTCAAGCTGCAAATTTAACAAGACACCATCTCGGTTGCAGTTCTCTTCTAGCAACATACGGAAAGCGTTGGGTCGCGTCATCAACGCAAGCGGTAGCCCTGCCAAGGCCTTAAGCTTGCACTCGTCACCGATGCTCAAATCGTCGGAACGGGCTATCAGATACATCGAGCTGGTCAGTATGGCTTCTTCCTGCCCGGCCGGGCGGTATCGGTTGAATATGCCAACATCTATTCGACCATTCGTGAGCCACTCCTCAATCTCTCCGCTATAACCCTCATAAATGCGTAGGCGGATTCCTGGGTGGTTGTTTCGCTGCCAGGAGACTAGCTGTCCGCTAAGGGGGCTCGACCATGCAGGAACCAATCCAATTGAAACCAGCCCGCTAGGCGAGTGCATCACATTAGCCGCCTCATCAACCATAGCTTGGGCGTCCGAGAGTAGCCCACGCGCACGAGGCAACATCGAAGCTCCAGTCTCCGTTAGCGTCACCCCGCGGCCGGTGCGATGAAATAGGCGTCCGCCGATTTCAGATTCAAGGGCCGAAAGCTGCCGGCTGAGCGCCGACTGTGCAACCCCAAGCGCCGCAGAGGCCTTGGATAAGCTGCCCAGCTCGGCAATGGTGACAAAGCCTCGCAAAACATCAAAATCCACGCGTTAGTCTCCCAGTCACGCCTTGCCAATTCAGTATAGCTGGTTTGCGAGAGTTGAGGATTCTGCAATGCTACCGCCTTGCACATAATGAGCCATCGAAGAAGGAAACAGGGATCATCTGACAGTCCAAAAGCAGGGGGAGACAAGCCATGCAAAGACGCGATTTCATCACGGCCATCGCGGCCACGATGCTCACAGGCCACGTGTTTGGGCAACCGAGTCGGTACCCGGACAAGCCCATCAAATTACTGGTTGGATTCCCTGCGGGTCAAGCAACTGACATCGTGGCTCGCCTGCTGGCCGAGCGGCTAAGGACGCTTGGTCAGCCGGTGGTCGTAGAGAACAAGGCGGGACAAGGCGGAAGCATCGCACTTGCGGCGCTCGCAAAATCCCCGGCAGACGGGTACACCCTGATGCTTTCCGCGACGGCCTCGCTTGTCGTCAACCCGCATCTGTACAAGACAGTGGGCTATGACACTCTCCGGGATTTTGAACCGGTTGCAACCGTGGCTGACATGCCGATGCTTCTTGTAGCCCATCCATCCGAGCCGTTCAACACCGTGTCCGACATGACGACGTACGCAAAGGCGAACCCGGGGCGGCTGAAGTACTCCTCGTCCGGTAATGGCACGCTGTCCCACCTTGGTATGGAAGTCCTCAAACGTCAGGCAGGAATTGACATGCTACACGTGCCGTACCAGGGAAGTACTCGTGCAATGACGGATCTTCTAGCCGGCAACATCGATCTGGGTCTTGACACCGTGGCGGTTACCTTGCACCACATCCAAAGCAAGCGCCTGAAACCCCTCGCCGTATCAAGCGACTCTCGACTAGCATTTTTGCCGCAAGTTCCAACCCTTGCCGAGGCCGGCATGGCGGGTGCAGCGTTTACTCCCTGGCTCGGACTGGTGGCGCCAAAGGGAACTCATCAAGACATAGTCCTTCGACTCAGCGAACAAGTGGTCAACACTGTTAAAGATCCCGCATTCGGCGAGCGGCTGCGGACACTTGGCGCAGTGCCCCGGGCCGGGAACTCGGACGCCTTGAGCGCCATTCTGAAACGTGAATTCGCATTGTGGGGCAAGGTTGTGCGCGACTCGGGAGCGCGCGTTGAATGACAGGGGTCGGAAGGGCGCACTACGGTAAAGGCCCCCCCGCCACTAATGGCAGCAATACTGTTCAAAGGTGTACTTTGCGTGCCAGCAAAGGCCAATATCGAGAGGCAACAGAGATGAAAAATGCGACGAGCAAATCCAAACCGACGGCAAAGCGCGCGCCCTGCGGCCCCTTGTTAGGGGTGAAAGTCCTCGATATATCGACAGTCGTGGCAGCGCCATTTGCTGCCGGACTACTGGCCGACTATGGGGCCGACGTCATCAAGGTTGAAGTGCCCGGCGCAGGAGACCATATCCGCCACATGCCACCTCACAAGGAAGGCATCTCGTTGTGGTCGAAGGTCACTAACCGGAATAAAAAGGGAATCACACTTGACCTTCGCACTGAAGAAGGCAAGGAAATTTTCGAACACTTGCTGGCAAGTCAGGATGTCCTGGTGGAGAACTTTCGACCTGACACGCTCGAGCGCTGGGGTTTTGGCAAAGACCGCCTTTTCGAAATCAATCCACATCTGATAATCCTCCGCATCACTGGATTCGGCCAGACGGGCCCATATCGCGGCCGACCGGGTTTCGCGCGAATCTTTGAGTCGATGTCTGGTTTCGCCTATCTCTGTGGGCGGCCGGATGGACCGCCTATGTTCTCCGGATATCCCGTTTCAGATGCGCTAGCTGGTGTGTTTGGAGCGCTTTCGGTCTCGGCTGCTCTAGTACACCGAAATGCAGCACCTGGGCGACCGGGCCAGGAAATCGATCTATCGGCAACAGAAGCAATGTTTCGAGCACTGGATTTTCTGGCAGTTGAGTACGACCAACTCGGTGTCGTCCGCGAACGTACCGGCAACCTCAATGCCTACTCATCGCCGAGCGATGTGTATTCCACGCGGGATGGAAAGTGGATTGCGCTCGCAGTCAGCGCGCCACCGGTGTTTGCCAGGTTTGCAAAGGCGCTGAATCGACAAGACCTCCTTGTAGACCCACGGTTCAATACGAACGTAGCGCGTTTGGAGAATCGCGGAGAAATTGAAACGATCGTTCGCCAATGGTTTATTGAGCGAACTGAAGTAGAGATTTCTTCCATCCTAACGGAGCATGACGTGAGCTTTAGTCGAGTGAATTCCATAGAAGATGTCTTTAACGACGTGCATTTCAAGGCTAGGGAAGCCATCGTGTCTGTCGAAGACTCGGATTTTGGAAGTATTCATATGCAAAATGTAGTGCCGCGCTTCTCAGCTACGCCCGGATGTGTCTGGCGAAGCGGCCCGGGTCAAGGCGAGCACAATGATGAAATCCTCACTCAACAGGTAGGCTTGACGCCCGACAAAATTGCAGAATTGAAGATGAAAAATGTGATTTAGGTGCCAGGAACCAGCGAGATGTCTGAGGAAAGCCGAATAGTATGAATAGACCACAGTGGCAAAGGAGTGGCGCAGAACCGGACTATCGATTTACCCTTGCAAACGAACGCACGTTTCTCGCTTGGGTTCGCACCGCCCTCGCTGTCTTGGCCGGGGGCATTGTACTCGACCAGTTCTCCGCTCACATGGAGCCGAAACCCGTCTTAGGAGTAGTCGCGATCGCGCTGTCGTTGTTGGCGGCTGGAATGGGAGGATTTGCATACTTCCGCTGGCAGGGGAACGAAATTGCGATGCGTCATCGCAGTCCGCTTCCTTCTTCTGTAGGCATTCCTCTGCCCATCGAAAGCCGATAGTTGAATCTCACGTAATTCCGGGGACGCTTTAGGCAGGATAGTGCATCGCCCGCTTTCACTGTGGCAATCGCTTGAAGTTCGCAAAAGGCTTAGCTGTGCTGCACATCGAAGCCGGGAAGATGAAGCCGATCGCCGCGGCCACACACAAGCGCGTGTTCGCGCGCATCATCCGGCAGGATTTCGCCAGATCGAGAAAGGTCGTCACCGAGTCGGCGTGCGGATCGACTGAGGTCACTGAGAAGTTTCTGCAACTGCTGCGCGTGACCACCCGCGCAGCGGCTTGTGTTCCCATCTGCAGGATCACTGGGAACCGCGCCGTTTTCACCTGCGATCACCGGATGACAACCACATTGATTGGCGTGCCAGTCGAGACGACGGCTCATGAAACCCGTGTGCGCCTTACCCCGGATTATCCAGGGATCCTGTGAAGCAAGGAAAGATCGTCGTCCAGTCCGCAGCCAAGGTTGATTGAGACCCCAGGCATTCTGGCCTCTCATGGAGAGCATTTACCTTCAAACGGAGACAACAATGCGGAACGAATCGTTGGTTAACAGACTCCCCCTCGACGTCAGCGCACTCGCGCGTTGCATAGCAACCACAGCATTGCTAACGGCTTGCGGAGGTGGCGACAACGCACCGAGCGGGACAGAGCAGGACGCAGCAGCACGTGTTCGAGTCCAACCGCTTCTAACCTACACGCGGGCGGACTCCTACGAGTCCATCGCACAGCCGGACATTCTTGTGCCCATGCGTGACGGCTTTCAACTTACATGCGACCTGTACCGCCCTGGCGCAAATGGCGTGCCGGCGCTAGGCCGCTTTCCGGGCCTGCTTATCAACTTCACCGCCTACGGACGCAAGCTCGCGAGTGCGGGTAACGATCTCCGTGATTTTGCACGGAAGGGTTATGCCAGTTCTATGGTGCAACACTCGTGGCGCCCAAGGAACTAACGGGGGCAGCCCGACCGGTCCTGAGAGCAAGGCGGACGTGGATATGTTCTCGACACAGGAGGCACGAGATGGGTACGACGTGATCGAGTGGATTGCTGCGCAGAACTGGTCAACCGGGAAGGTCGGACAGATCGGATCGAGCTATGGAGGCATCATGTCTTTGGCTGTGGCCGGTCAAATGCCACCACATCTGGCCGCTTCGATTCCTGTCATGGGGGTTCGCGATCAATACCAATGGGCTTATCCGGGGGGTATCCAGGACGTCCGCGGTGGCTCTACTCTTCCCGTTATCGCTAATTGCTCTTCCGCAGCGGGCGAACCGACTTGCTCTGCGCGAATGACCGCAGCGTTTACCTCGCACCCGAATTTTGATGACTACTGGGCAGCTCGCGCGGTAGATGTTGCCTCCATCAAGGTCCCGATGCTGTTCGTACAGGGACTGCAAGACTTTATGATGGCCTACTATGACAACCGCAATGCGGTAATCGGGGATAGATCAAATGTTGCTACAGTGATCGGACCCTGGCCACATAGCGTCCCTGAACAGACGTCCCCGGAACTCAAGAACGTGTATTTGGCTTGGTTCGATCGCTGGGTTGCCGACATGCCGAACGTGCCGGAGACACCTAAGGTGGCATTGAAAGGATTGCAGGGTCGAGATTGGGATGGCTTCGCTGCCTGGCCCCTAAAATCGAGTGAGCCGAAGACTTTCTACCTTACCAATAGTGGTCTTGAGCAGAACGCTCCATCGGCTGGCACGCTCCAATATGCGATTGATACGAGCGGAAACACCACTGGGCTGACGCTTGCCACAACGTTTTCCAGCGCTACAACCCTTGCAGGGCCCGTTGAGATCAGCTTGCCGCTCAGTTTTACTGCTTCAGATGCAAATGTGATCGCCAACATTTACGCGCGTCGCAATGGAGAGCAAATAAACCTCGGTTGGGCGGCGTACAAGAAGGCAAGTCACCTTGAATCTGACGCGGGCCCATCTCCTCGCGTGCCAGGTCGAACATACCTTTATAAGATCAGCGTTCCTAGCAAGTTTTACGCTTTTCAGCCAGGCGATAGCATGGTTCTTTCAGTCGTAAGCTCGGACAAGATTGTCGCCTCGGACTCACCCGCCGGCACAGTCACTGTGACGCTCGGTAAAGACGCATATGTTCGTGCCCCAATGGTTGTAGCGCGTTAGGTAGAGCCTTCCGGGCCGGCTAAGGTGATGCGCGAACGTCAAGTCTAATTGTATGGACGCACTACCCGAAACGACATTGATGTGACCTTGCCCTGTTTGACGAATCCCAGAGCCGCGGACGTGACGCAGCCTTGCCTTGTTGAGCGGCGGCCCAGTTTTTCTCAAACGGCATAGCCTTGCTAAAGGTTCAGTGGGCGCTCAGCTTCGGGCAGAGCCTTCAGCCCTAATCCCGTGAGGGATGCGTACGCCAGCCGAGGCTCAGGGTCACTCTCGTTGAGCTCGATGTCAAAGACATCGACTCTCCGGGGGTTGCTTGCCCTTGTGAGGAGATCGAGAGTAGGCAAGGGATAGGTCGCGTTGGTTCAGCAATTGCTTCGTCGGCGAGACGGTCAGTTTGCCCGGCGAAGGATACTCGTGATATTCAAGCGTGGCTTCGCGCAAGCTCGGTGCAGCAGTCCTGGTGTTCATGTGGAGTTCCGGCAGTGCTTCGTTCCGGCGGCGTTGGCGGCCGGGACCCAGCTACTAGTGGTTGGTACGTGGTGCAGTGCGGGCTCGTTGACCTCACCTGGAGGGTCGCACGGGGCCCTATGGCAGCTCCAGTACATCGGAGCCGCGTGGCGATCAAGAATGTTGGAAAAGGACGGGACGGCACCAGACCAGGTGCCCCGGCCGGTGGGGAGCGCAATGCAGTCACTCCGGCTGAATGCCAGCGTCCGTGATGACTTTCGTCCACCGATTAACTTCTTCGTTGAAGAACTTCTTATGGCCTGCCGGTGAGAGACGGTCGTCGGTGACAACCGTGATGCCCAATGCCTCTTCACGTTTGATTAACGCCGGATCCTTCAGCGCTGCGCGCAGGGCCTTGTTGATTTTCTCGAGTACGGCTGGCGGGGTACTGCGAGGCGCATACAAACCGTGCCAGACGGTGAAGTTGAATCCCGGCAAGCCGGCTTCGTTGAGGGTCGGAATGCCCGCCAAGGCCGGCACCGTCGAGCGTTGGGCACTTGTCACCCCAAATGCCTTGACCTTCTTGGCTTCGATCTGCGGCGTACTGTTGGTGGCCTGCTCGCACATCAGATCGACTTGCCCGCCTATGATGTCGGACATGGCGGGCGCCGTTCCCTTGTACGGGACAAAGGTCATGTCGCTTTTCAGCGTGCTTTGCAGCAGCAGGCTGCAGAGGTGCGACGCCGAGCCCACGCCTGCGTTGGCCAGGTTCAGCTTTCCGCCATTCGCCGCAATAAACTTTTTGAGTTCGGGCAGGTTGTTAGGCGGCAGGGCGGTCTTGCCGATCAGTGTCGACGGTGCCTCGTTGATCAGCCCCAGGAATTCCAGGTCCGAGGTCTTGTAGCCAAGCTTCTTGTACAGGGCTGGTGCCGTCGCCAGGCCGATATGGTGGACCAGCAGCGTATAGCCGTCCGGGGTCGCCCGGGCGACACGAGCCGTACCGATGGTACCGCCGGCACCAGCGGTATTCTCGACGACAACCGTGGTGCCGAGTGTTTTCCGCAGCGATTCGGCGACGTCTCGCGCGATTTTGTCGCTCGGGCCGCCAGCCACGAACGGGACAACCAAGATGACAGGCTTCTCCGGATATTCGGCACGAGCGTAGCCGGACGTGACGAAGAGGCCGCTGAAAATGCATAGGGTTGCGGCGCGGGCGGCCGCTTGCTTGATCCACATGGTTGTCTCCGTTTATGTTTTTGAAATGCTGCGGCTTACGCCGACAGTTGCTGCATCACGCTATACAAGTCCGACTTGCCTTCGAAGCCGATGCCTGGCAGGTCGGGCATCGTGAGGTAGCCCTTCTCGACCTTGACGCCATCGGGGAAGCCGCCGAATGGCTGGAACAGGTCGGGGTAGCTCTCGTTGCCGCCCAAACCTAGGCCCGCTGCGATATTCAGCGACATCTGATGACCGCCGTGCGGAATGCACCGGCTGGCCGACCAGCCGTGCTGCTTGAGCATGTCGAGCGTGCGCAGGTATTCGACCAGGCCATAGCTGAGCGCGCAGTCAAATTGCAGGTAGTCGCGATCCGGGCGCATGCCGCCGTAGCGAATCAGGTTGCGGGCGTCCTGCATCGAGAACAGGTCTTCGCCGGTGGCCATCGGCTTGTCATAGTAGTTGCGCAGCGTCGCTTGCAGCTCGAAGTCCAACGGATCGCCCGGCTCCTCGTACCAGAACAGATCGTATTGGGAAAGCGCCTTGGCATACTGGATGGCGGTGTCGAGATCGAAGCGCCCATTGGCATCGACGGCGAGCTTCTGACCATCCTGCAGCACGCTCAGAATCGAGTCGATGCGTCGCAGATCCTCGTCCAGCGACGCGCCGCCGATCTTCTTCTTGACCACGGTGTAGCCGCGGTCGATGTAGCTGCGCATCTCGTCCTTCAGCTTGCCGTGATCCTGGCCGGGATAGTAATAACCGCCGGCGGCGTAGACGAACACCTTGCGGTCCGCCTGCCCGTTGCCATAGCGGTCGGCCAGCAACTGGAACAAGGGCTTGCCTTCGATCTTGGCGACAGCATCCCAGACCGCCATGTCGATGGTGCCGATGGCCACCGATCGCTCGCCATGGCCGCCCGGCTTCTCGTTCTTGAACATGGTGTCCCAGATTTTGTGCGGATCCAGGTTGTTGCCGGTGGCGTCGACCAGCGACTCCGGATCGGCTTCCAGGATGCGCGGAATGAACCGCTCACGCATCAAGGTGCCTTGGCCATAGCGACCGTTGGAGTTGAAGCCGTAGCCGACCACGGGCTTGCCGTCGCGGATCACGTCGGTGACCACGGCGACCAGGCTCAGCGTCATCTTGCTGAAATCGATGTAGGCGTTGCGGATGGGCGAGCTGATCGGGAAGGTCTTCTCGCGGATTTCTACGACTCTCACAGTGTGTCTCCTGACTCACATTACTTGAACGCTGGGCGCGTCGGAGTACGTAGCTTAGGTGCGGAATGGTGTACTACAATTGAATCAATTTCATTTCATTATTCGCTCAAAGTGAAGACTGAAATCGCGTCCGAACTGGAGTTCTTCGTCCTGATCGACCGGCACGGCTCGTTAGCGGCCGCAGCGCGCGAACTGGATCTGACGCCCCCCGCAGCGACAAAGCGGCTGGCACTGATGGAAAGCCGCCTTGGTGTCCGTCTGGTGAATCGCACCACGCGGCGCATCAGCCTGACGAACGAAGGCGAGACCTACCTGGCATATGCCCAGAGGATCCTGGCGGACCTCCGGGAGATGGAGAGCGTTGTGGCAAGCAGCGGAGCCGAACCGCGCGGACTGCTCCGCGTCAATGCAACACTCGGCTTCGGACGGACCACCATTGCTCCTCTGGTGTCCGAGTTTGCAAAGCGCTATTCACAGGTGGAGGTGCAACTCGAAGTCACGGATCGCCCCGTAGACCTGGTTGACAGTGGTGTCGACCTGGCGATCCGGTTCGGAACGCTGCCGGATAACCGGCTGAGCGCAAGGCGGATCATGTCGAACCGTCGTTTCCTATGCGCTTCGCCGGTCTACCTGGACAAATTCGGGTCACCGCAGTCATTGTCCGAGCTTCACAAGCATCGCTGCATCATTCACCGACAGAACGACGAAGCCCACACCATCTGGCGCTTCGAGCAGGCGGGGCATCACGAAAGCGTTAAGGTCACCGGGGCGCTATCCAGCAACGACGGGGATATCGTTCTCGGCTGGGCGCTCGACGGGCACGGCATCCTGATCCGTTCCGAGTGGGACTTGGCAAAGTATCTGGAGAGCGGCCGATTGCGAGTCGTCTTACCGCAATTCAAACAGCCATCTGCGGATCTCTTTGTCTACTACTCGCAGCGCCGCAATCAGACAGCACGCGCGCGTGCCTTCATTGACTTTTTAGTAGAGACGTTTCAGAAGTCGCTTGAAAAGAAGGGATAGGGGCGACAGAAGGCGGCCGCCCAGAATTCTGCGGCCGCTCCGGCCGTACTGCAGACACTCGGAGTACGCCCGCCCGACGACCGTTACGGGTCGTCTAGAGACAGCAGGCGTAATTTCGAGATCGTGAAACTATTGATGGAGACTCATGCGCCGCTGTCACCTGCGAAGTCCAGCCTCCATCCCCTTCCCTTGGATTTTCCCGTGGGCTAAGAAACGTCTTTCGCGCACAGCGGCCGTCGCTTACCTGAGGTCCGGCCGGGATTCGCAGAAATTCCGCCACATCTCTGGCAACCCTTTGATTTATCGAGAGAATGCACCCTTCCTTGCGCCCCGGATAACCTCGTGACTCCGCCCCCGGCCAGAGAGAGAGCTCAAATTTCTATGTGCGCCATGCAGCACGAATCAGCAAAGATGAGGTTGAAGTCGGGAGCGCTTGGCCTGTCGATCTGTCATCAAAGGCGGTTTCCACATCCTGGGGTAATCGTCCTTTTGCAGCAGAATGAGACGGTCAGGCTTAAAAAGACGTTCTAGAACAATGACTTAGCGATTCTTCGTTTCGCGCTGCACCGTCCTTTCTTTGCCGATTGGTACGCGGTTGGCAGCCAGTATGCCTGGCCAGCCTGCGAAACTGCTGTCGTAGCTGCCGCTGCGAAGGTGCTGCCGTATTTCGGTCTCGAGACACTGCTGTGTGCCAATCTGTGGCAGATTTTGCTCTGCGGCGTTCGATGGCAGTTATGCCATAGCCTGTCGGGTTGTTGCGCCACTGCCTTGGATCAGCGAGTCAATGTAGCGCTCGACACCGAAGCTGAGGATCCCCCGGAAGTTGATGTGCCCGGAATGCCCCGGCCCCATGCGGCGCAGCCAAGCGTCCTCGATATTCGTGCCCCCCTTGCGAAGTCGCTCGACGACATCGTTCATGCGGTTGGTATTCCACGCCAGAACGATGTTGGTCAGAAGCGCGTGCGCCCCCGAGATCGCCGTCATCTCATCGCCTCGCCGGCCGCGTTCGTGTGGCACCCGGCCAGCATGGATCGCGCGCTGCAACTGGTGCACCGACTCCCCTCGGCTGAGCAACGTATGGATTTCGCGGCGGAAGTCTTCAATGGTCACGTAGTCGCACAGGAAGATGCTACGCAACAGCCGGCCGAGATGCTCGGCAGCTTTGTGTGCCTTGTTGGTCCGGGCAGCGCCGCCCAACCGTTGCATGGCGAGCTCAGCGCTAATGCGGCCGATACGGATCGATGCCAGCACCCGTAGGAAATTGTCCCAACCCAGGCGTATGGCTCTCAAGGACAATCGCTTCGTGGTGACACGCTCGATACCTTCTGGCACTTTAAACTCTGCCGGCAGATACAGTTTGCGCTCCGACAGATCGCGCAGCCGCGGGCATAGATCGAAACTCAAGCCCTTGGCCCAGGCCATCGCGGCGTTCGTGTAGCCGTGCGTGTCCACTGCCAGTAACGACAGGCGGATACGGTCCTCGCTGCGGTTGTGCTGCTCTACGCCCTCGATGGCCACCCCAGCCTGACGCTCGTTCAAGACAATCGGTTGGTCATAGACGATGCCCCACTTGTCGAGCACGTGGGATGCCGGTCGCGTAGGTGCGTCGACGTGGATCAACACGGGCGATCCACAGATGTCGTGAAACGTCTAGTGACATCATGTCGGCCGATGCCTTCTTTCCGGTGCCCCAGTGCGTGGCTAATGGGATCTTTCCTTGAAATTCAGCCACCACCTCGTTGGCCCTGCGCAAACGGCCATGGGTCTCCAGCGCCCGCATGGCAAGTGACACCTGGGCGGTGTCGGACGATGCCGGCTTTGCGAACCTCAAGGCGTGGCGCGACCTGCAGACCAGGAAGCTCAATGCTCTGCCAGAAGACTTTACGGAGACCGGCGTTGGCACAGCGTGGCATGACCTCGTCCATGATCCTGACCCAAAGCGCCGCTATCAGGCCTTCTCTGCCTGCACGATGATGTCGCTACGAAATAGCCTGCGTCGGGGCAGCGTATGGATTGACCACTCGATGCGCTTTCGTGATGCCGACCAAATGCTCATCCCTGCCAAGGAGTGGGAGCGCGACCGTGTCAAGTATCTCGGGCTATTGGGCCTGCCAGCCGCGGCTGATACCTTCATCGAACAGCTACTGGATACGCTTCGTGCTGGTGTGGCTGCGGTGGCCGAGGCCTCCGCTAAAGGCAAGATCGAAATTGGAGACGATGGCATGCTTCACCTGCCGGCGATTGTGGCGCTGGAGCAGGACGATGAGCCGCGCCGCACGCGCGACTTGATCTACAAGACAATCGGCGAAGTGCAGTTCCCAGACCTATTGCTGGAGGTCGACGCCTCGACCAATTTCAGCGAGGTGCTGCTTGGGCACCGGGCGAAGTCCGTGGCCGAACTGCTGTCGACCTACGCGGCCTTGCTCGCCCATGGCACCGAGATCGATGCCATGGGCATTGCTGCGATGATTCCCGGTATCCTCCCTGCCGCCGAATTCCAGGCCTTCCAGTCCCGACAGCAGAGCGTGAATCCGCTGATGGTCACCGGTCAGCGCCGCGCGCACGTGTGACGCAAAGCTCGAATGCGCCGCGTCGGTGACGATGGCCAGGTGCTCCAGGGCTTCATCCACTCGCTGCTCGGTCGGCTTGCTCTTGTCTTGCAGGACGGCCTTGGCCTTGAGCGCCTGCTGCCTGTCTTCCACAGCGGAACGGGTGTGCGTCGACTGCGCCGTGCTGGCCGCGCGTCGGAACAGATCCTGGCTGCGTCGGCTGACCACTGCGAGCATTTGCGCCTCGTAGGCGGAAAATGCATGCTGTGCCATGTCGGTGATCTGGCGCTGGCCGGGAATGAGGCGGCAGCGATCGTAGAGCCATCGCTGAGCGGTGGTGACAAGCTCATCCACGTCTGCCGCAGCGGCAGCTTGTACGCGGAGCATCTCTTGCAAAGCGGTCTGGCTGGTGACATCAAACGGCTTGATGCCAAGGTGCTCCTTGACCCATTGCTGATGCTCGTACAACGTCGGACGTCGTTGGTACAGTGACTTCAGGCTGGCAATCGACAGCAACGGCGCGGAGAAAGCTTCGCACACGTACTGAAGGAGATTGCGCGGAACGACAGCAAACCGGTCCAACGGCCGACCGAAGGCCCGGAGGCAAACGAGCTGCAGGCCGACCGCCGCGAATCTGTCGGCCCGAAACCGCTCCCATATTGCCGCGATGTCAGCACTGGTGAGCTGAAAGAACTGCTGCAGGTCAAACTCTGTCAAGCGGGCAGGCAACTCTTCCCTGCCAACGTAGCGATACGCAAATGCCGACATCTACCACTTTTCGGGGTGTCGTTCGGGTCAAAACTGTACGACAAGTGCTCGGATGGCCGCAATAACGTCAACGAATGGGCAGGGGACTCGGGGCTGATTGTGATAACCGTATCAATCGGCAAGAAAAGGACGATTCCCCCCTTCCGCCCTGCGTCAACAGACTTAGTAGTGGCCAAAAATGCCGGACGCGCCTTGTCGCAAACAGCCCGGCTTCACTCGGGGACGGCGCTTGTCGGCCAGCAAGCGACTTTGGTCATCGCGCACCGAGTCATTCGAATGTCCGCTCCTCTAGTGACAAGGGACTTTGGCCCGCCAACGACGCACCTCACTTTCATCGGCCGAGCGGCTGTCCCGGCTTATCTGATTGAGAATGGTGAGCAGCGTCCTTTCTAGGCAGCACAGATCTTTGCCACCTTCGTTAGAAGGGCGGAAGCACTCTCGCTTCACCTTGGGCTGGCCGGCCCGCCTGGGGAGCACGTTCGCGTCCTTCAGCCCTTTAATGGAGGCCACCGGGCATTCAGCAGGCAGCACGGGGATCTTGTGAGTCGGCAACCCAATCCCTTGCGCACGGCACTCCGGACCACGGTTATGGACTAGGTGAAGGCGCTGAAGTCCGGCGTCGTGATTGACGATGTCGCCCACCAAAATCTCACTCCATCGGGACCGTCTGGTACGGCCCAACGTAGAGACAGCGTCTGTTGGTTTCCCACCCACATCACGGTAGTCGAATCGTCGCCTATCGCTCCCTGTGGGCCCAATCCGGTGGCGACGTACGCAAACCAAGACACTGGCACGCGCCATGCAATACGACTAGTGAGCAAGGGACACGGCAACCGCGACATCCAATGCTCACTAACTCGACCTGAGCAAAGGAGCTTCATCATGACTACCCAAACCAATGAACGCGCGACCATTGTCATTCATGACCTGCCGGCCATCGAAGACCTAGATTGCGTCGAAATGTCCGCCATCAAGGGCGGCCAGATCGACCAGCGCCTCGCAGACTACATCCAGAACGTCTATCAGTACACGCATGACTGGGCAGGTGGGGCCCGCCCAGTCCCGAAGTACTGACGGCAGCGCCTTGCCGGCCGACTTCTTGCCATCGTGCGTTGGTTGACCGGCATCCTATTGGCGATGTCGGCGCCGGCAGCGCCTATCAGCAAATGTGCATCAGCCCGGCGGGGTGATGCCGCCGTAGCCCATGCGCGGTCCTTCGGCGGCTATTCCGTAACTTTTTGTTTTCGAGTCGCCCCTGGCGACCGGCCTGGTTTCTGGCGGCTCCTATCCTGTCAACGGACATTAATCTCAGCGCTGTCAAATGACAGAGAAGGGTCGTAAACAGCCCTGCGACGGCGAAACAAAAAAAGCTTCCCTCCCGCTTTGCCCAATAGATCTGCTTCGAGTTAGCGAACCAGACTTTGACGTCCTCCACCAAAGTGGCCCGCTTGCCCCAAGCCGGACCTCGCCGCCAGTAGCGCGGCCTCGACTGCACCCCCGTGTGCTCCATGTGCGCGAAAATGCATGTCGTGAAACCATGGTTTCACACTGAATTTTGTTTGACACCAAAGTTTCATTCCCCTATATTTCTGAAACCAAAGTTTCATCCGGACCCAATCATGACCTCATCGTTGCATGACAAGATCCTCGTGCTGCATGACCAGCTCACCGAAAGCGAGCGCCGCCTGGCCGCCGTCACCCTCGAGTGCATCGGCAACCTTGCGGCCTACTCGGCGACCGAGTTGGCGCAAAAGGCTGGCGTTTCCAAGGCGACGGCCGGTCGGTTCTTTCGCCGCCTTGGCTACGAGAATTTCAACGAGGTCCGGTCCCTCCAGCGCGACGAAGCCGACCGCGGCTCACCGCTGTATGAATTAGCCGGCGTCCAAGCACCAGCGGACGAGCAGGCGCCGCTGGCGCGCCACCTCGCCAACGACATGCAGAACCTTGCCCACACATTTGACCGCCTGAATCCGGCCGACGTCGAGCGCGCCGTCGCGATATTCGCCAACGCGCGGCGGGTCTTCATCGCCGGCTTCCGCAACGGCCGCGTGCTCGCGCAATACGCGTGGGCTCTACTAACGCAGTTGCGGCCAGGCGTGACACTAGCGCCGGGCGCTGGCCTGAACCTCGCCGAAGACTTGGCCGACCTGGGCCCTGGCGACGTACTGCTGGTGATGGACTTCCGCCGACGTGTGACGTTGCTGTGGCCGATGGTCGCCCACGCCAACCGTGTCGGCGCCAAGGTCGTGATCCTGACCGACCCCAGCGCGACGGATCTGCCGGCGCGCTCCGACGTCGTGCTCCGCTGCGTCAACCACGGCGCGGCGGTATTCGACTCCTACGTCGCCGCTGTCAGCCTGATCAACCACCTTTGCACAACCCTCGCGCTGGTCCTCGGCGACACGGCGCGCGAGAGGCTCGAAGAAATCGAGTCACTCCATGACCACTACGGCGACCTCCATCGCTAGATCCCAACCAAGGAACCAAGGAGACTGTCTTGAATCATCCACTGCCCAACTTGAAGCTGCAGAGCATCCTGAATCCGGCCGCCACGCCCAGCGCGACCTACGGGGCCCGCCAGCAAGCCGTGCTCGGCGGTGAAGCCTTCGCCCGCGCCGCCGTGCAGATCCGCCGCTGGCCGGGCTACGCGCCGACGCCACTGGTCGCGCTGGACGGCCTCGCGGGTGCCGCCGGGGTCGCCCAAATCCTCTACAAGGACGAAGGCGGCCGCTTCGGGCTGGGCAGCTTCAAGGCACTGGGCGGTGCCTACGCTGTCAGCCGCCTGCTGGTGCGCGAGATCGCCAGCCGCCTAGGCGTGAGCGACGTGTCGGTAGACGATCTCCTGTCGGGCCGCTATGCCGACGTGGTGCGCGACATTACCGTGACCTGCGCCACCGACGGCAACCACGGCCGCTCGGTCGCCTGGGGCGCGCAGCGCTTCGGTTGCCAGTGCGTGATCTATATTCACGCCACCGTAAGCGAAGGCCGCAAGGCGGCCATCGAGCAATACGGCGCGCTGGTGGTCCGCACCGCCGGCAACTACGACGACTCGGTGCGCCAGGCGGCCGACGACGCGGCGCGGCTGGGCCGCTTCGTGGTGTCCGACACTTCCTACGAAGGCTATATGGAGGTCCCGAAGGACGTGATGCAGGGCTACGCGGTGATGGCCGACGAGGCGCTGCATCAGTTGCCGGACGGCCAGCTTCCGACCCACGTCTTCCTGCAGGGCGGCGTGGGTGGGCTCGCCGCCGCCGTGTGCGCGCACTTCTGGGAAGTGCTCGGCGACAAGCGTCCGCGCTTCATCGTGGTCGAGCCGGACAAGGCCGCCTGCCTGTATGAAAGTGCGCGCGCCGGCAAGCCGGTGGCGGTCCACGGCGACCTCGACACGGTGATGGCCGGCCTCGCCTGCGGCGAAGTCTCGCTGCTGGCGTGGGAAGTCCTGCATCCCGGCGCGCATGCCTTCCTGACCATCGATGATGCCTCCGCGCTCGACAGCGTGCGCCTCCTGGCCGACAGCCGCTATGGCGATACGCCCATCGTGGCCGGCGAATCGGCAGTCGCGGGGCTGGCCGGCTGCCTCGGTGCGATGGCCGATCCCGCCGTGCGCGAACAACTCGGCCTGACTGCTGCCAGCCGGGTGCTGGTGTTCGGCAGCGAAGGCGCGACCGACGTGGCACTGTACGAGCGCATCGTCGGCCGCCTGCCGGAAGACGTGAGGAAAGCAGCGTGAATGCTACCCTCGACCTTGAACAGACGGCGCGCATCGACCTGCCCCGCCTGCTGCGCCGGATCGCCGCACTCGGCGAAGTGGGTGCCATCGACGGCGGCGGCGTCTGCAGGCTCGCTCTGACCGACGAGGACGGTGCCGGGCGCGATCTCGTGGTGTCGTGGATGCGCGAGCTGGGCTTGTCGGTCAGCATCGACGGCATCGGCAACGTGGTCGGCGTACGTGCCGGCCGCGAAGACCTCCCGCCCGTGATGACCGGCTCGCACATCGACACCGTCCGCACCGGCGGCCGCTACGACGGCAATCTCGGTGTGCTCGCTGGCCTGGAGGTCATGGCGGCGCTCGGCGACGCCGGCATTGTCACGCGTCGTCCGCTGGCAGTGGCCTTTTTCACCAATGAGGAAGGCGCGCGCTTCGCCCCCGACATGATGGGCAGCCTGGTGTTCCAGGGCGACCTTCCGCTGCGGCAGGCGCTGGATACGCGCGGCATCGACGGCACCACGGTCGGCGAGAACCTCGCCCGGATCGGCTATGCCGGACCGGCGCCGGTGGGCCGCAACCGCGTCCATGCCTTCGTGGAACTGCACGTGGAGCAGGGACCGGTGCTGGAGCATGAGGACATCACCATCGGCGCGGTCACCGGCGTGCAAGGCATCCACTGGACCGAGTTCACCGTCGAAGGCACGTCCAACCATGCCGGCACCACGCCAATGCGGCTGCGCCACGACGCCGGCCTCGTCGCCGCGCGGATCGCCTGCTTCGTGCGGGACCTGTCGCGCGAGCTTGGCAGCGCGCAGCTCGCGACGGTCGGACAGGTGCAGTTTTTCCCGAATCTGGTCAATGTGATTCCGAATCGCGCGGTGTTCACCGTCGACCTGCGCAATACCGACGGCGCGTCGCTCGCCGACGCCGTGCAGCGCACGCAGGCCTACGCGCAGGACACGGCGAAGGCCGAGGGCGTGCGCCTCACCCACCGCACGCTGGCTGACTTCGCGCCGGTGGCGTTCGACGAGGGCATGGTCGCCCGCGTCGAGGCCATCGCGCGCCGCCGCGGCCACAGCGTGCGGCGCATGCCGAGCGGCGCCGGCCATGACGCACAGATGCTCGCCCGCATGTGCCCCGCCGGCATGATATTCGTGCCGAGCGTGGGCGGCCTGTCGCACAACGTCGCCGAACTGACCTACGACCACGACATCCAGGCCGGCGCCAACGTGCTCCTCGACCTGATGCTCGAGCTGGCCGCATGACACTTACCGCATAATTGGAGACACCCTATCATGTCCCGCTTCGTCCACGTCGCCGCAGCCCAGCTCGGCCCCATCCAGCGCAGCGATTCGCGCCGCGACGTCGTCGCCCGCTTGCTCGCCCACCTGCACCACGGCCACGAGATGGGCTGCCACCTCGTGGTGTTCCCCGAGCTGGCGCTGACCACGTTCTTCCCGCGCTGGTACATGGAAGATCCCGAGGAACTCAACGCGTTCTACGAGCGCGAGATGCCCGGCCCCGAGACCCGCGTCCTGTTCGAGACCGCCGCGCGGCTCGGCATCGGCTTCTACCTCGGCTACGCGGAACTGGCAGTCGAGGGCGGCGTCGAGCGCCGCTACAACACCGCCATCCTCGTCGGCCGCGACGGCAAGATCGCCGGCAAATACCGCAAGGTGCATCTGCCCGGCCACGACCAGCATGAGCCGTGGCGCGCCTTCCAGCACCTCGAGAAGCGCTACTTCGAGCCGGGCGACGACTTCGGCGTCTGGCAGGCGTTTGGCGGCGTGATGGGCATGGCGCTGTGCAACGACCGCCGCTGGTCCGAGACCTACCGCGTGATGGGCCTGCAGGGCGCCGAAATGATCCTGCTCGGCTACAACACGCCCGTGCACAACCCGCCCGCGCCGGAGCACGACGACCTGTCGATGTTCCACAACCACCTGGTGATGCAGGCCGGCGCCTACCAGAACGGCACCTGGGTGGTCGGCGTGGCGAAGGCCGGCAAGGAGGAAGGCTGCGAGATGATCGGCGGCACCTGCATCATCGCGCCGTCCGGCGAGATCGTCGCGGCCTGCTCGACCAAGGGCGACGAGCTGGCCATCGCGCGCTGCGACCTTGACCTGTGCCAGTCGTACAAGACCACGACGTTCAACTTCGACCGGCACCGCCGGCCCGAGGCCTACGGCCGCATCACCAGCCAGCGGGGCGCCACGCCGCCACAAGCCGTGGCCGCGTAGCCGGCACCTTTCCCGCCCCCTTCCCGAATCCATAAAAAATAACGTGATGCAGGCGCTTCCGGGCGCCGGCAGGGGGCGTTGTTGTCTCACCAAATCCAAAGGAGGAACATAGTGAGCGATTCCCTGCACTCTGCGCAGCCGCTGCGCACCCCGGCCACAATCCCGAACACCGGGACGTCGGACACGATGGAAGCGCACGACCACGCGCTGTACCGCAAGGTGGCCTGGCGACTGCTGCCTTTCCTGATGGCCTGCTACGTGGCAGCCTTCCTTGACCGCGTCAACGTCGGCTTCGCCAAGCTCCAGATGCTGGACCAGTTGAAGTTCAGCGATACCGTGTACGGTCTCGGCGCCGGCATCTTCTTCATCGGCTACTTCCTGTTCGAAGTCCCGAGCAACGTTCTCATGCACCGCATCGGGGCGAAGAAGACGCTGGCGCGCATCATGATCTTGTGGGCCTGCATCTCGGCCTGCATGGCGCTGACGAAAACGCCGACGCAGTTCTACATTCTGCGCTTCCTGCTCGGCGCCGCCGAGGCCGGCTTCTATCCCGGCATCATCCTGTACCTCACCTACTGGTTCCCTTCGCACCGTCGCGGGGCGGTCATTGCGGTATTCATGACCGCGGTGCCAATGGCCGGCATCCTCGGCGGGCCCCTGTCCGGCTGGATCATGGAGAGCATGCACAACCACTACGGCTTTGCCGGCTGGCAATGGATGTTCCTGCTCGAGGCGATTCCATCGATCGTGCTAGGGCTTGCCGTGGTGTGGTATCTCGACGACCGCATCGCCGACGCGCAGTGGCTGAGCGCGGCCGAGAAAAACCGCCTTGCGCAAAACGTTGCGGCAGAAAAAGCGGCCAAGGTCGAGCACGTGTCGCTACTGAAGCTGTTCCGGGATCGCCGCGTGATCCACATGGCGCTGATCTGCTACTGCACGGTCTCCAGCCTGTCGGGCCTGGCGTTCTGGATTCCGTCGGTGATCCGCTCGACGGGCGTTGTCTCGCTGCTGGACGTGGGACTGCTGACGGCGATCCCGAACGCGTTCGCGGTGGTGTCGATGATCCTGGTGTGCCGTCATTCGGACCGGACGCGCGAGCGGCGCTGGCACATGGTGGTGCCGTTCCTCGTCGGCGGCACCGGGCTGGCGCTCAGCACGCTGTTCAGCCACAACCCCATGCTCGCGGTGGCGATGCTGTCGGTGGCAGCGGCGGGCTGCATGGTCTGCTCGCCGTTGTTCTGGAGCCTGCCGACCGCATTTCTCGAAGGCCGCAGCGCGGCAGCCGGCATCGCGGCGATCAACTCCTTCGCCGGCCTCGCTGCCTTCGCCAGCCCCTACGCGATCGGCTGGATCAAGGACCTGACCGGCTCGACCGACTGGGGTATGTACTTCCTCGCCTCCTTCACCGTGATCGGCGCAATGCTGGTGCTTCGTGTGCCGGCCACGCTGGTCAACCGCTGACGACAAGAGAAATTCGACATGATTGATCAAGCAAGCAATCTCAGTGACGTCGCCGCGCTGGCGCGCGAAATGGTACGCATTCCCAGCCTCTCGGGTCAGGAGGGTGACCTCGCCGCCCTGCTGATGCGCCGCATGTCCGAAGCCGGCTTCACATCGGTAACGATGGATCGCAACGGCAGCGTGCTCGGGCTGATCGGCCCCGACGACGCAGACGTGATGCTGCTGTTCGACGGCCATATGGACGTCGTGCCGGTCACAGGCCAGTGGCACTTCGACCCGTTCAGCGGCACCATCCACGACGGTCGCCTGCACGGGCGCGGAAGCACCGATATGAAGGGCGGCATCGCCGCGGCAATCTGCGGCGTCGCGGCGGCAGCGCGAGAACGGCCGCTGCGCAAGCGCATCGCGGTTTCCGCGAGCGTGCTGGAGGAAGTCATCGAAGGGCATGCGCTGGCATCGGTGCTAGGCCGGTGCAATCCCGCGGCGGTGGTCATCTGCGAACCGTCGAAACTGCAGGTCAAGACGGGACAAAAGGGCCGGCTTGAGATCCAGTTGACCTTCCACGGCAAACCGGCGCATGCGGCGACGCCCCACCTCGGTGTCAATCCGCTGAATACCGCCGCGCGCGCGCTAACCGTGCTGGAAGGACTGCAACTGCCGACCGACCCGGTGCTTGGCGCTGCGCTGCTCGTGCCGACGGACATCGTCTCGTCGCCCTATCCGTCGATCTCGATGATCCCGACGTCCACCACCATTCGCTTCGACCGCCGGACTCTCGACGGCGAGACGCGGGAAGACGTCCTCGGTCAGATCGACGCCTGCCTGCGTGCCGCCGGTCTGCACAACTTCTCGCTGGCCGTGTCAGACGATGAGGTGCGAACCTTTACCGGCGAATCGGCGCGACCGAACCGCTGGCTACCGGCATGGCAGCAGCCGGACAGCGCCCCGCTCGTGCAAGCCGCCGTCCGCGCAATCGCGCAGGCCGGCCGCTCACCGCAGGTCGGGAGCTGGGCATTCTGCACGAACGGCTCCGAATCCGCCGGCCGCCGCCATATTCCGACCATCGGCCTAGGGCCGGGATGCGAGGAGGATGCGCATACCATCGATGAATCGATCGCCCTGGAACAACTGGAGGGGGCGCGGGAGATCTATCGCAACCTGGTGTGGGAAATGGCCTGACGAGACAACGCCGGCCAGGTACGTCGACTGGCCGGTCAGTCCCATGGCTTAGTGGTCGTGGAAGTACGCAGACGTCGCGCCCCATTTTCCCGGCGATGGGATCCCGGACCGCATGACGTCCTGAGCCAAATCCTTGCCGCCTGCAAGGCCGAACGCGCGGTGACGGCAAGGCTTCCGGCTCCACGCGCCTCATTGCCGCGCGGCACCCCGGGGGCGTTGGCAGGCATGGAAACCATCGCCTGGGCATTCTCCGCGCCGGCCAGTACGCCGCACGCGATCAATCAGCGGCAAAGTGCCGCCATTGAGCAGGCCCTGGCTTTGCCCAACATCAGAGAGCACATTGCCCGCCTGGGGAGCGAGCCAGCATATGTGCCTCCGCAGCAAGCCACGGAGTTCGTGCGGGCTCAGCTGGAGCTATAAACAGCGAAAATTCGTGACGCGGGCATCGGTCCGGGCAGGTCGCTGCCCTCGCCACCGTTGAGCGTCCCCCCCCACGCCGCTGACTCGGACATGCACTGTCGCCACTTCTTCGTCATGCCTGCAATCTGCGGTGTCCGAGCGGGTGCGGAGTTACGATCCTGATCCCTGATCGGCACGCCGCTGCTCGACAGATCCCTGCGCACGGGATTTGTAGTGCGCTTGCAGGCCAGCATCGGCCCGTCGCCCTATCAAGAGTCCGGCAGACTCGGCCCGCTGAGGCGCTGGCCAATTCGATTTGGCCCTCGCACCATTACTTCACTTCTCGTCGGGGCTCTTGTATGGCTGACGTTTCCCAAACACTTGCGCGACCAACGGCACTGTAGTGATGACCGCTACAGCGAGCAGCGTCCAGCCGATGGCGCGGCGTTGTTCCGGATTCATTCGGTCGCTGAGCAACAGTGCGAGGCCCGCACCGCCTGCCGCCCGTGTTCCGGCAATCAATCCAATTTCTGGAATGGTTAGTGATACTTGTTTCATCCGTGCCTCCTGGCGGGTTGGACAGATTCGAAGTAGTTTTGCGGCGCGTGCGGCAGGCGTTCTGTGCGCAAGCCGACACAGAAGGCATCCTGGCGGTTGCGCAACTCGGCGGTCGCGTTCAGTTGGAAGCCAAGTGGGCCCACCTTCTAGAACTTCAGGGACAGCTTTCTGAAGCCACGGACGACCGAAATGGCATCGGTCAGCGATTACCCAACGAAGTGCAGACTTGAGCTACCTTCGCAAGAAAGGAGGTCACCATGGCATCACTGCACTCCCCCCACAAGGCGGGAAGCTACGTGCTGGAAGAATGAAGAACTTGGACCTCTCGATGCTAGACGTTCTACGCAAGGTAGATAGAACCTTCGAGATTCGGGATGATCAACGCTTTACCGCAGTGAACGCAAAAGGCTTTGAGGTGAACATCCTGCGCCGTGAGGCCGCAGATGTTGGCCCCAACGCCGGTCCACGCGATGCAGGTTGGAGGGCGCTAGGTGGTGTCGGGGTAAGAGCAGACGGTCGACGGCCCCACACGACGACTGGCGTGGAAGGGGCGCGCCAGGTAGAACCTGTGCCTCCGGCGCGACCGCAGCTGGCTCGGAAGTGAAGGGACTATCTCCGAATTCTATGGGTCAGGTTCGTCGCCCGGTAGTTAGCGCCCGGCGGGCGCTAGCGATCGCTTAGCGTGCAAAATTTTCCGTTTTCTGAAGCGACCCCATGACCTGCGTATCGCTGGCCTGTCGTGCCGTTCATCAAGCTGGTTCGACGGGGTGCCGCTCGTGCACGTCGGCAAGCACCGCCTTGAAGACGATCTCAATAAGCTGCTCCGGAAAGGCCAGCCTCGATACACCGATCAGATTGCTGGCGCACTGAGGCCGCGCCATGGCGTAGGCTTCTTTGCGCACCTTACCCGCTACTGCAAACGCCTCATCGACATCGAGGACATAGAGCGTCTCTTCCACCACGTGGTCGAGCGTGGCTCCGAACTGTGCGAGGATCGTTGCAGCGTTTGCATAGGTCACCCGCATCTGCTCCGCCATCATCGAGAAGTCGGCTGGCTTGCCGGTTCCATCGAGCGCAGCAGGCGCGATCATGACGCCCTTGTCGTCGTGGCTGAGCTGGCCGGACACATAGATCATGTTTCCGATCTTGATTGCCTGTGCATAGCCGTAGTCGTCTTCCGCCGGCACACCGTGATAGGCAGCCTCTTTGCCATTCAACGCCGTCGTGTTGGTCATATCTGATCTCCTGTTGAATAAGCCGGCCCGGATGTCCGGGCCATTTGTTCACCTCATGACTTCTGAGCGTTGGGCCATGAGCCCTGGACAGATGCCAGAAGGAGAGAAAGCGATGCAGCCAGCAGAACGAGATCCTTAAGAAGGAACTGGCCAGGCATAGCTGAAATGGCCGGAAATCCACCCGCCGTCGCTTCTGCTACGCCGGGGGTAGTCAAGAAAAACGTGAGCGTGATCAGATAGGTCGCAGCCGACATCGCCGCTCCCAATGCGGAGAAAATGGGCTGGAAGGCTCCGAGAATCAGAGCCGCTGCGGTCGACAGCTCAAGTACACCTAGAACGTAACTTGTCCCTTGAACTCCGAATAGGGCGTGCAACCAGCTCATGATGGGGCTGTTGGCGATGAACGGAGCGATGCCGTTGGCTTCGTAAGCGGTGAATTTCATTCCACCGAACCAAAGAAAGATGACGACCAGCGCCCATCTGAGTAGGGCCTGAAGAGAGAGCGATCCAACGCTCTTTTCAGCGATTTGTAGACGAAACTGATTTGCACGAGTGGTCATTGGGGTTTCCCATTCAAGTTGTTCATCGGGTGGTTAGGAGCCTCCACTGTAGGCCCACCAGATATCGATCTCGAGACTACCTTTGCTCAATAAAATGCCCACAAGGATCAAAATAACGAGGCAATCCATCCCAAAAACGGCGGCACAGCGCAGCACGCCGCAAATCGTCTCGTCGAGATCGAGGTTCAGGTACTTGCAGATATAGGCAAGCGCTTCGTGGATTGTCTGCCCGAACGAAACGCAACGACAACGACATTCCAGTTCGCCACGGCTCTGGGATAGTCGCTACTGGGCGTGCATGTCGGACCGCGCGTCATTGCTAAAGCCAGACGCGAACGAGCTCCGCTCGAAGGAATGGCCTGCCTTGCGCCGGCGCGTCTAGCGCCTTATCGAAGCTGCACACGGAAAGCGAAGCGCATTACTCGGCTTCGCGCGCCAGGCGGCGCCATTGCCCCGGCGTCATCCCCATCTTGTCGGTGAACACACGCCGGAATGCCGATACGGATCGATACCCGACTAAGTCGGCCACGGCCTCAGTGGTCATCGCCGGCTTCTTCAGCTCGTTGGCGGCCAGGCTCATCCGGATATCGGTCAGCAGTTCGTTGGCCGAGCGCCCCAGATTGGCCTGAAAGTGCCGCATGAAGGTGGCGCGTGACATGCTGCACAAGTCGGCCAGATCAGACAGGTTCCAGGGTCGCGCCGGATCGGCGAACATGGCTGAAATGGCCGGGGCCAGTCGTGGATGGCCGGCAAGCGCCAACAAGCCTGCCGGGGCCTGTTCGGATTCGCTCGCCGCGCGCAGTACCAGTGTGAACAGCGCGAAGCTAAGCGCGTTGAGCATGGCGTATCCGCCCGGTTTGTCGCCGGTGGACTCCATGCGCATCAGACCCACGAGACTGGCCAGGTGGTTCGAAGCGGACACGATGCCCTCTTCACCACGGCGGTCCATGGCCTGTACCACGAGAGTCGTGGGTAGATAATCGCGAATCAGCCGATCATGGGGCGGCCCGATGAAAAATCGCCCGCACAACATGTCCAGATGCTCGCCCTGGCCATCATTCTCGCTGAGCGTCCATCCTGCAGAACCTTGACGATTGTAGGTAAGACCCGGCGCATGTCCGCTGCCATCGTGCAGCACGTGCGCCGACCCGTGAGGCAACAGCACGATATCTCCACCCACTAGCTCCCTGACCTTCCCCGTCTCCGGATCCTCAATAATGGCCCGGCCCTTGAGCACGACGTGGTAGGGAATCTCGTGCGCCGCGGACTGATCCCAGGCCACACGCCATGGCGCACCGTAGACGCAGCGGACCTCCAGCCGGCCAGTGATGTTGATCATTTGCAGGAGATGGCTCAGCCAATCGACTTGGGACATAGGACCTCGGGAACTTGAAACGCTCAAGCGTCTTATTGCGGTTGCACACCGGTTGTACGCACCACATGGCCCCAGTGCAAGAGCTGATCGGACACGTTGCGCACCGGCCGGGCTGCTCGATTGCAACCATCTATCGCGACCTAGCCCGGATCACGAACGATATCGATGCGCCGAACGATACCTGAGGACAGTACCCGCTCAGCGGGTTAGGCTAATAGCTTTCGGTACTGGATGAAACCGGAGCGATCAGCGATGCGGTCGTAAAGCTGCATGCCGTTATGGTTGGATTCGTGTGTCAGCCAGTGCACACAGGACGCCCCGCGACGTTTCGCTTCCGCATAGACATGCTCGATCAGCGAGCGACCGATGCCGCCGCCACGCGCATTGTCAGCAACAAACAGGTCTTGAAGATAGCAGTAGTCGCCCGTCGTCCAGGCAGATCGATGGTAGATCGAATGCACCAGCCCCAATGGTTGTTCGCCCACCATGGCAAGCGCTGCATGCATCGGTTCGCCTGGGTCCAAGAAGCGCCTCCAGGTATTGAGCGTCACGGACTCGGAGATATCCACTTCGTAAAATCGCTGATAGCCTTTCCACAGCGGAAGCCACATATCAAAATCGTAGTTATCAATGGCTTTGATCTCGACTGATTGCATAGAATATTCCAGAAATAAAAGATGTGCATTCATGCACTGGCCGTCATCTCTGGCGGGCAGTAGTCGCTGCGTGAATGTTGCGCCCGTCTTTGGCCCGTGCATACTGGTAAGTACCGTTCGCTGCAACGGCGTCTACGCAGCTCGTGGGGCCGCAGAAACCTTCCCTCTCCGGGCTTCTGGCTAGGCCGCCGTCACTTCCAGCCCGCGCTGCACCGCCGGACGCGCGAGGCCGCGATCGAGCCACATCTGCACATGAAGAAAGCGGTCGAAGCCAACAATCTCGCGCGCTTCGTAAAAGCCGATCAGGTTACGCACCCAACCAAGCAGCGAAATGTCGGCGATGCTATAGTCAGCGCCCATCACCCAGTCGCGGCCCGCGAGCCGTTCGTCGAGGACACCGAGCAGCCGCGCGGATTCGTTTGCGTAGCGGTCGCGCGGGCGCTTGTCCTCATAGGCTTTGCCGGCGAATTTGTTGAAGAAGCCAACCTGGCCGAACATCGGTCCGACACCGCCCATCTGCCACATCAGCCACTGGATCGTTTCGTAGCGCGTGCCGGGATCGGTGGAGAGGAACCGCCCCGTCTTGTCGGCGAGATAGATCAGGATCGCTCCCGATTCGAACAAGGCCAGCGGCCGTCCGCTCGGACCGTGAGGATCGTAGATCGCAGGAATCTTGCCATTGGGGTTGAGCGCGAGGAAGGCCGAATCGTGGTTCTCATTCGCCATGATGTCGATGCGGTGCGCCTCATAGGCGAGGCCTGTCTCCTCCAGCATGATGCCGACCTTCACTCCGTTGGGCGTCGGTAAGGAAAAGACCTGGAGCCGATCGGGGTACTGCACCGGCCAGCGCGTGAAAATTGGATGATTGAGTGTCACTTTCTTCCTCCTAGACTCGTCGGTACATACGAAGAGCCTGGACACGTTTCCAAGATTCTTTCTTGGGTGCATCCAGGCTCTGGCGTTACGCTCGCATCAGATGACACCTTCCAGGACCCTCGGAGAGGGTCGATGCGGCCGGATAAAGTTCAGATCGAGCCAGCCGGCGTGACGGCAGGAAAGTCCTTCTCGGGGTCGAACACGTTGTTGAAAAAATTCGTCAGGGAGTACATGGCCACCAGCGCGACGATCTCCATGACGTTCGCATCCGTGTAGCCGGCATCGCGGACGGCTTTCAGATCGGCATCGCTGACGTTGCCCCGGGCCTCGATGACTTTGCGCGCAAACTGGAGGGCGGCGTCGCGCTTCGGGTCGCTGGCGTGACCCTTCCGAGCGAGAATGATTTCCTCGGCCGACAGCTTGGCCATATGCTCGGCCGTAAAGCTGTGAACTGTCAGGCAGTAGTTGCAGCCATTCACTTCGGAGACAGCGAGGCCGATGCCGTCACGCGTCTTCACGTCGAGCGCCTTGCTCAAGGAGCCGAGCAGAGTGGCCCATGCGTTGAACGCAATCGGGCTCTGCGCGAAGCTCGCCATCATGTTTGGGGTGAACCCGATGTTCTTGGTGAACGCATCGAGAGTCGGTTTCGAATCGGCCGGTACCTGTTCCGGCTTTAGAGCTACAGTTCTTGCCATCATAATCTCCGTGAGTTACACGTTTTGCTAATTGGGGAAAGTCCATGTGGGAACCATTCCTCGGCTTACTTCGTACCCAAGTCTTGGGTCGAAGCTGGTCATGCCTTCAAGTAGGAGGTACCTTGCGGCCGCCTCTCACTTGAAGGTCGCTTAGTCGTTCGGCGCGATCACTACCGCCGGGACGCACCTATACCAAATCCAACACATCGTCCACCGGACGGCGCGGCTTCTGCGCCCAGTTTCCCGGGCGCTCTGCCCCGATGGACAACAGCATGACTGGCACTTCGTTTGCAGCCAGTCCGAACTCGCGGTGCACCGCTTCGGCATCGAAACCGATCATCGGCGTCGAACCCAGGCCCAGCGAGCGGGCCGCATAGATCATCGCCGCCGCGCCGAAGGTGCCAGTGCGTACGGCCTCGTCGCGCTGGCGCTGCGGGTAGTGCATGTACAGATCGCGTGCGGGGATTTCCCATTCAGCCACCATCGTTTCCGGCATAACGCCTGCTTCAACCAACGGAGCCAGGCGCTCCGGTATTACGCTGGAATCGGCCAATTGGCCGCAGACGATGAAGGTAACGGCGGCATCGGTGATCGCAGGTTGATTCCAGGCGATCGGACTCAGCCGAGCCTTGGCTTCACGTGTGCGCACGGCGATGAAGCGCCAGTTCTGCAAGTGGAAGGATGTCGGCGCGGCGGTGCCGATTCGCACCAGCTCGCGGATTTGGTCGTCATTCAAGATGGCGGCAGGGTCGTAATACTTGGCGGCGCTGCGGCTCAAGATACATTCGATGACAGCATTGGTTTTGGTAGTTTCGTTGGGCATAGCGGTGGCGCCGGTGGCGGACTCGATGGCGGGAATAGCGATACGGCTCATGGTGCGACCCTTTCATCAGGTGGTTAGGAGCCTCCACTTTAGGCGTACCCGATACCGATTTCGAGACTATCTTTGCTCAATAAAATGCCCAAAAGGATCAAAACAACGAAGCGCCCCATCCTCCACTTTCGGCGCGGCAATGAAGAGCGACGTTTGCGGTACGGTTCCCGGATGGGGTCATGCAGCAGCGGTACTCGCACATGACGTACCAGGCCGGCACCCCGCGGTGATTGGCACCGCCGAAGCCCGGTACGCCACCGATTTCCTCGACGACCTGGAGTCTTTCACCGTGCCCGAGCTGGGCATCCAATGGTGACGAGGACTAGAGTGCGCCGGTGGAAGTCACTGGGCGTGAGTCGGCACGCTAAGGTTACGAGCCGGGGCAATTGGACATCGTCAGCACAGTCAACGGCTGGTACATCGGGAACATTCTGTTTGGCGGCGTAATTGGCTTGCTGGCCGTTGACCCGGCTACAGGTGCTATGTATTCGTTCCTGGATTCCGTCAACGCGACGTTGCATGTTTCGGAGAAGACGGTCGCTGGTTCACCGCAATCCTTGACCATCGTCTCGACGGAAAGCATGACGCCCGAAGCCATGAAGAATGCCCGCTAGGTCGTTGCGCCGAAGTAAATCGCTTCGCGCTGTTGTCCGGTAATGCCGGCACCAGGTGGCGGCGTTTTTTTGGAAATAGGGAGGATCACCGGTGGGGCCTGCTGCACGGGGACATAAGTGCAGAAGCGCTCCGCCCGAATGCGCAGAGGCAGACTCGGATCGAAGGGCTGTTCGGGGTCGGCAAGAGCCACTGACAACCGGGTTGAATCCTTGCAACGAGAAGTGCGCAAAACGGCGCCTGCATTGCAGTCCAGCTATTTCCGGTTCCTCACAGCAACACTTGGTGGTGCCCGGGAATTCGTCAGGACTTGTCAGGGGACTCCGTCGCCGCTCGCGGGTCTGAGAACGGCAATTTTACGACCTGGTCCTGACGCGAAATGTGTGAGGTCCCCCTACTTTGGAAACAACCGGTTCTTAGGCGTAATAACTGCGCGTTATCGTGCCTCTAAACCGCTGACGCGGTAGGGGTAGTCGGCCGGCGCCGGCAGCTCCGATATTACGCTGGAGACCGGTTTCCCCCTCGAGTGGGACGATGGCAGCGCAGTTCCTGCTGCCTTAGTCACTTCGAGAGAAGACCATCATGACGGCATTACGTCGGCGCATGACCGAGGACATGCGCGTGCGCAACCTCGCAGCCAATACCCAGCGCATCTACCTTCATTACGTTCGTGCGTTTGCCCAGCATTTCGGGCGTTCGTCTGAGCTTCTGGGCCCGGAGGAAGTCCACGCCTGGCAGTTGCTTCTAGTGGAATCCCAGCGATCCCGCAGCACGCTCGTGGTGGCCACCTCCGCGTTGCGCTTCCTCTACCATGTCACGCTTAAACGAGACTGGGCCATTGAGGAGATCGCCGCATCGAAGAGGCCTCGCATGCTGCCGGTCATTCTCAGTCCGGATGAGGTGATGCGGTTTCTCGAGTCCATCCCCAGCGTCAAGCACCGCGCCATCCTGATGACGGCTTATGCGGCGGGCCTGCGGATCTCGGAAGCGCTCAGTCTGAGGGTCTGCGACATCGACAGCCAACGGATGGTGCTGCGTGTCGCGCAAGGCAAAGGGCAGGTCGACCGCTACGTCATGCTTTCACCGCGCCTGCTGGAGATCCTGCGCAGCGTATTGGCCGTCCGCAACATTGGCTGTACCCGGCAGCGTTCCGGGCCAGCACATCACCCCCGGTACCGTGAGGCGCGCGTGCGGTGATGCCCGCCGCCGTGCCGGCATCACCAAGCCCATTACGCCACACGCATTGCGGCATGCGTTCGCGACGCACCTGCTCGAGTCCGGTACCGACGTGCGCACCATCCAACTGTTGCTTGGCCATCGCAACTTAGCCACGACCTCGCGCTACCTGAAGGTTGCCACCAGCACCGTGTGCGCGACCACCAGCTCCTTCGACCGCCTCCCTCAACCCCCGGCCTCGCCCATTTCGCCCGAGCCACCGCCCGCACGCGACTGACCGCGCTCATGCCGGCCCCGCTGGAGCTGGCGGACATCCTGCGCCGCCACGGTCCGTCGTATCGTCAACTGCACGCCGACTCGCTTGGTCGCGAGCCGCAGCGTGTCATGCGCGCCATCGAGCAATGCCGTACCGCGGCCTTGGGCGGTCATGTCGAGCAGTGTGATAGCTGCGGCCATCAGCGTATTGCCTATAACTCATGTCGTAATCGGCACTGTCCGAAGTGCCAGTCGCTCGCCCGCGCGCAGTGGCTTGACGACCGCCTGGCGGACCTCCTGCCTGTGCCGTACTTCCATGTCGTCTTTACCGTGCCCGAACCAATCGCGGCAATCGCCTTCCAGAACAAGCGCGTGGTCTATGACATCCTGTTTCAGGCCACCGCCGACACCCTGCGGACCGTCGACGCGGATTCCCGCCACCTGGGTGCCACGCTCGGCTTCATCGCGATCCTGCACACCTGGGGACAGACGCTGGTACATCATCCACACCTACACTGCGTCGTCCCCGGCGGGGGTCTCTCGCTGGACGGTAAGCGCTGGGTCGCCTGCCGACCCGGGTTCTTCCTGCCCGTCCGGGTGCTCTCGCGCCTATTCCGGCGATTGTTTCTCGCGCGCCTGCAACATGCCTCCGACGCCGGAAGGCTGCGATTCTTCTCAACGCTAGCGCACTTGGCCAAGCGGGACTCCTTCCTCGGCCATCTTGTCGGCCCGCGCCACGCAGAGTGGGTCGTCTATGCTAAGGAGCCGTTCGGCGGCCCCCGGCAGGTCCTGGACTATCTGGGCCGCTACATGCATCGCGTAGCGATCTCCAACAACCGGCTACTTGAGCTTACCGAGGAGCACGTCACGTTCCGCTGGAAGGACTATCGCCACCCCGGCGAGCCGCACGCGATGTCCTTACCCGCCCACGAATTCATCCGACGCTTCCTGATGCACGTGCTGCCGCGAGGATTCCAGCGGATCCGCCACTACGGCCTGCTCAGCAATCGCTCACGCGAGCGTGGGCTGGCCGATTGTCGCCGGTTGCTCGAGGCCCCGTCCTTGCGCGAGGTTCGCCTTCTCCCGCAGTCTGACTACCGCGACCGCTACGAGAAGCTGACCGGCCGGTCGTTGTACGACTGTCCCGTCTGCGCGCGGGGGCGCATGTTTTGTATCGAGCGCCTGTTGCCAACCGCTTTGCCACGCGCACCGCCGAGGAGGGTTGCATGACCCCTCACGCGCGTGCCGTCAATCACTGCGTTCGCTCCCTTTGGCGCGACACAGCAGACAGGTTCGTGCCACAGGCCTCCAAGCGTCGCCGGCTCCGCCTAGGGTCAGCCGCCGATCCCACGCAATGGCATCCATTGCCCACTCAGGTGCGAAGCGAAACTCCCAATCCGCACTGTCGCTGGCATCCGACCCGCAGGCGCAACGCGATTCAATGCCCATAGCTCCCACGGCCCGTGGAGCGGTTTAGCTCAAATATTTTCTTGCACAGCGAAGACGGGACGCGCAACTGTGCCCATGCTGACCATTGCGCCGTCTCCGCTGCGCAAAAAACTCTCTGGCTTATCGCTGTGTCCCGGCACGCGGGCCCCCTGCTCCGCTCGCTTCAACGAGTCGCTTACTCCCTCAGGCTGGCGGATTCGCAACGGCGGTAGCCGGCTGCAGATTCAGCCGGTCAACGCAACCGCTTGATGGCTTGATGGAATCGTTCAGCCGGTGTATCGAAGCTTAGTGTCTTGCGCGGGCGCCGTCTCTCTGCATCGCTCCCGCCACAAAGCGCTCGGCGAATGGCCGCCGGCGTCTGAGTGTTCGTCAGTTGATCACAATCCCTGCTTCGTAACCTTGAGACCACGACGAGTTGCCTAGTACAACATCTCTTAAATAGCTTTAATAATCATCCGGCTGCAAGTACGGATGCAGGAGCGTGACGACCTGCGATTCCATCAAGCTGTTGCATCGACCGGTTGAATCCGCACTCGGTCAGAGACGGCCGCGCCGGCCAGGAGCCGTCATTCACCGCCATGGTCGCTGGCCCCGCCGCCGGAACGCCCGAAACGCCCGGTGCGCCAGGGGCTGCCTTGCTTTGCTGCCGGTGGGCGCCGCAAACCGCAAGGGCTCTTCACGCGTGCGGCCAGAAAAGTGACAGCCCTGCACGTCCGGTCGGCTATCATGCCAATCCTCTCCGAAGTGGCTCCCTATGATTTCCGTCCGTAATGTTACGCTGCGTCGCGGCGTCAATGTCGTACTCGACCGCGCGTCCGTCACCTTCAACCCCGGCGAAAAGATTGGTCTTGTCGGCCGCAATGGCGCCGGGAAGTCGTCCTTTTTCGGCCTTCTCAACGGCACTTTGCACGAAGACAGCGGCGAGTTCTCGATTCCCGCAGCATGGAAGATGGGCCAGGTCGCGCAGGAGATGCCGGAGACCGAGCAGGGCGCGACCGACTTTGTAGTCGAGGGTGATACCGTGCTGTTGGCCGCGCAGGCCGAAGTCGCCGCCGCCGAGGCCAGCGACGACGGCATGCGCATGGCGCACGCCTACATGGCCCTGCACGACGCCGGCGCACACGATGCCCCCGCGCGTGCCCAGGCGCTGATCCTGGGCCTTGGCTTCAGTGCTGCGCAGCTTGACCAGCCGGTCAACAGTTTCTCCGGCGGCTGGCGCATGCGGCTACAACTGGCGCGCGCGCTCATGTGCCCGTCCGACCTGCTGCTGCTCGACGAACCGACCAACCACCTCGACCTCGACGCGCTGGTCTGGCTGGAAGCCTGGCTCAAGCGCTACCAGGGAACCATGGTAGTGATAAGCCACGACCGCGAATTCCTTGACGCGGTGACGCAGGTGACGGTGCACGTCGACAACGCCAAGCTGGTGCGCTATGGCGGCAACTACAGCAAGTTCGAAGACATGCGCGCCGAGCAGCTCGTCTTGCAGCAGGCCGCGATGGCCAAGCAGGCGGACAAGATCGCCCACCTGCAGAAATTCATCGACCGTTTCAAGGCCAAGGCCTCGAAGGCGAAGCAGGCGCAGAGCCGGGTCAAGGCGCTCGAACGCATGGAGAAGATCGCACCGGTGCTTGCCGACGCAGAGTTCAACTTCGAGTTCAAGGAGCCGCTCAACGTCCCGAATCCGCTGTTGTCGATGCTGGACGCGACCTTCGGCTACCCGGCGCCGGCTGACGCACTGCCGGGCACGTCGCCCACGGTCATCGTGCGGGACATCAACCGTTCCGTGATGGCGGGGCAGCGCATCGGCATTCTCGGTGCCAACGGCCAGGGCAAGTCCACGCTGGTGAAGACGGTTGCGCACGCGCTGGCGCCGATTGCCGGCGAGATCAGCGAAGGCAAGGGCCTGAATATCGGCTACTTCGCACAGCAGGAACTCGACGTGCTGCGCCCGCTAGACACGCCGCTGGAACACATGATCCGCCTTGCCAGGGACACGCCGGCGCACATGCGCGCCCCCGGCCAGAGTGGCACCGAACAATCCCTTCGCACCTTCCTCGGCACCTTCAACTTCAGTGGCGACATGGTCCATCAGGCGGTTGGCACGATGAGCGGTGGCGAAAAGGCGCGGCTCGTGTTGTGCATGATCGTGTGGCAGCGCCCCAACCTGCTGCTGCTCGACGAGCCGACCAACCACCTCGACCTGTCCACACGCGAAGCGCTGGGCATGGCGCTCAACGAGTTTGAAGGCACCGTGATGCTGGTCAGCCACGACCGGGCGCTGCTGCGCGCCGTATGTGACGAGTTCTGGCTCGTCACCAAGGGCGGCGTCGAGCCCTTCGACGGCGATCTGGACGATTACCAGCAGTTCCTGCGCGACGAAGCCCGCCGCATGCGCGAGGAGGCTGCCGCAGCGTAGAAGGTCATCGCCTGAAATGGGGGGCCCAGGCGTGAGCTTTACAGGTTTTAGCGCTCCGCCATTGGGCGCTTCGTGACTGATGAGGCGGATCGCGCAAAGGAGGGGCGCCGCGGCCGGCAGCTCGCTCGACTCGCTTCCGCGGAATAGGTAGCGCATCGCGCTCGCACGCACCCGACCAACCGCCCCAGTAGGCGCGGATGTACAGCGAGAACGCGCCGCCCGGTGCCGGCAGCCAGTTCGACTCCTTGTCACTGCCTGGCGACTTCGCCCCAGCATAGAGCGTCAACGAGCCATCGGCATTGCGCTTGAGGTTCTTCTTGGTCCCGAGCGAGTAGCGCTTGAGATCGTTCGCATGGAAGAGGTGCTTGTCGTTGTATAGCGTTAGTGACCAGAAGCCATTTACGGGTGGCTCCTGGCCTGGGGTGAAGACGATCTCGTAAGTACTGGCGCCGCTGAGCTGGCCGCCTGAAGCGTCAAAGTCGGTGTAGAAGTACTGCGTCTCGTTAGGCCGGTTGTCGAACATGTTCGACTTGGCCGTCCCCGTCCGGTCGAAGTAGTCGAGTCCGGTCTGCGCATTGTTGGTGGAGCGGTTCCAGCCGTTGCCGGCGGGAAGGCCGTTTCGGCGCCACTCGAAGAACGGCCCAATCACATCACGTTCCGCGTCGGCGGCAATCGCACCAATCGCCTTCTTTACCTCCGGGTCGCGTTTCGCCGCGTCCATCATCGAGCGAAATTGCCCATACAGTGCTTCCTCGCCGGGCAGCGGCGGCACGGTATCGAGCACCTGTTCGAACTGGTCGAAGAACCGGTCCGGAATCACCCATTTGGTCTCACCGCAACGAGCGCAGGCGGGCGCAGCCTGCCACGCATTCCGCCGTCTTTTCTTTCAGAAGCCGTTCACGGATCTCCTGAGGCGCGCTGACCAGCAAAGCTCGCAACTGATTGATAGCCTGCGTCTTCGCCTTTACGGCACTGCGCCGGGCAACAGAGACGGCACGCATCGCTTCTGCTGCTCCAGACTGCGCTTTGGGAAGGGCAGTTGCCTTCCCCGAGAGGACTGCACGCGCGGCGTTTTCCGCGTCAGTGGGATCAGACTTCCCGCGAGACCGGCGAGCCGCCCGGTCAGGGCGATTGACTTCCAGTACCTCGATGTCATGATCGCGTAGCACGCGGGCTAGGCCAGCCCCGTAAGTTCCTGTCCCTTCGACTCCAGCGCGCCGCAAGCATCCGAACGAGTTCGCCCAGGTCAGAAGATTGAGATAGCCATTGGTGTCTGCAGAGACCGACTGCGTGCCGAGGAGCTTGCCCGTGCTGCTGATCACCGCCCCGACATGCGTATCCAGATGCGTGTCGACACCCAGAATTACTTCGTCTTGTTCTTGTTCCATGCGTGTTATCCGTTGTAGTGGGCACACCGCCAACCCCACTCGCAGGACAGGACACTCACGGTGCAGGACAAAGCTCCTATCAGGTCACAAGCGTTGGGCCCGGCAATGCTCGGGGAACGCCGGAACCCGATCGACAGGTCAACGCCAAGGCAGCTCGGCCAATCCCAGCACGGGTCAGATCGGTCCGACGTTCAAAGCGTATTTTGGACTGAGTGTCCCAGCAATTGCCCTTGCGGCTCATCGAACAACGCATGCCGTATTCCGCCAGCCTGCGTTGGAAGTCCTGACTGGCATACGGCGGATTCAACCGGTCGTCGCAACACCCCTGAAATGGATGGGGTGATATGAGAAGGAAACATGGGCGGTGTCGCCG